>CP051244.1:0-6311 GCA_017795045.1 Allomuricauda sp.
CCGTCAGCGGCGTTGGCCGTGATCTGCGTGTCCACGTAGTTCTTCGTGGCGGCGTCCTGCGCGTTGGTGGGGTCCGTCACATTGGTGATCGAGGTGCCCGCACTGTTGCCCTCTCCGAGCACGCTGGCCAGATCCTGTATCTCGTTGGTGATGCTTCCATCCACTTCGGTGAAGGTGCTGTTCACGATATAAGGGTCGCCGGTGGTACCGCTCCCGCTCACGCTGATGTCCGTACCTCCGTTCACGATGGTCTCCGAACCGTCAGCGGCATTGGCCGTGATCTGCGTGTCCACATAGTTCTTCGTTGCGGCGTCCTGCGCGTTGGTGGGGTCCGTCACATTGGTGATCGAGGTGCCCGCGCTGTTGCCCTCGGAGAGTACCTCCGACAGGGTCTGGTCGTCCGTATCAATCAAAGCCGCAATATCTGCCAGTGCAACGGCATAGGTATTGGTATCAGAATCTGTAATCACCAAATTGGTATTGGCCCCATCAATCCCAAAAGAGGCAATTGTAGTATTGGTATCTATTAGACTATCGCTCAAACTACTTAAATCAACATTGACACTTCCCCCATCTTCCAGTGTCAATGTCAACGTATTGGTTGCATCATTAAAAGTAAAGCCCGTTAATTGCTGGTCATCTGTAGCTGTGAGCTCCCACGAGTTCCCATCCCAAAAATAAATGGTTCCTGTGTTGGTGTTCACATAGATGTCACCTATATCTGCACCACTGGGAACTAGAGCTCCTGGACTGGAGACATCGGTTCCTGACAATACTTCACAATTGCATTGGTCTTGTAAAGTAATCGTTGTTTGAGAAAAGGCAATTCCTGTAGAAAGCAGCAAGAATAAGAATAATACGCTCTTTTTCATGGGGTTATTATTAGTTGAGGATCGTATTGTTTTTTTATGATTTGTTGTTCGATTTCCAGTGTTTTCCGATTCCATCCAACACTTGAATTCTATTACATGCTACAAAATTACCTTTACTAATAGGGGGTGAAAATATTTGTTGTGTATACCATGAATCCAATTGTATAGTCTTAATTTTTTGAGGTGATTGCATAAATTACCCGTTATTTTCAAAGGTCGTTTATCGATAATACCAGCAATATCAATGGTTTGCCATGCCCTCAAAAAGATGCATTGAAAATGTTAACAAAATTGTAAGAAACGTCTTTCATGCTCTTTAAAAGAAGAAAGGAGAAAAAGAAAAGCATTAAAAACTAAAAAAGCAGGGCCCGACCTCACTTCATAATCAGAAAATGCTAAAGCCGGGATAAGGTAGTTTTTTCAAAAAAAAACTTCCCTTGGTTTACCAAGGGAAGTTTATATAAGTTGATAGTTGGAATGCGCGGTTAAGCCAATATCATTCAAATATGATGAACTCAGACCTACGGTTCAGTTGGTGCTGTTCCTTGGAACATTGAACTCCATTGAAACATTCATTCACAAGTCTGGACTCCCCAAACCCTTCACCTTGCAACCTATCTGCAGATATTCCTTTGGAAATCATATACTTAACCGTTGACTCAGCTCTTTTTTGAGACAACCAAAGGTTATAGGCATCGTTTCCACGGCTATCGGTATGCGAATTGACCTTAATTTTTAGGCTTGGATATTTTTCCATGGCCACAATCACTTTCTGGATTTCAATCTCTGCATCGGGTCGGATGTTGTATTTGTTCAAATCAAAATAGATGGTACTCAACTGAAGTAGTTTGGCCAAATCATCGCCAAATCCACCAGTTACCAAATCGCGTTCCAGATAAAAGTCAATAATTCTGGGCTTGCCATCCGACTTATTAAAGTATTCTTCAGCGGGTACATATCCATCCCTGGATGCCCTTACAAAATTCCCTTTGGAGCAATCCAGTTGCAAAATGTAATTGCCTTTGGAATCGGTTATTGTAGATGATATCTCTCTATTTTCCTCATCAATGACCTTTACTGTGGCACCTGCCAACACTTCATTGGATATACGATCTCTGACGGTTCCCGATACCTCTTGTATGCAGTCCAAAACCAAAGGTTCGTTCTCCACAAATCCATAGATATCGTCTTCTCCCATACCTCCTTCCCTATTGGAGGAAAAATAGCCTGTCTTATCTTCTGAATTGAAAATAAAGGAGAAATCGTCCAGAGGGCTGTTAATGGGTCTCCCCACGTTGACCACCGGTTGATCATAATCGTTATACGTAATTTTTGTTGCAAAGACATCCAGTCCTCCCAGACCTTGATGGCCATCCGATGAGAAATACAACACCCCGTCCTTTGCTATGAACGGAAAGGTTTCCCGCCCAATGGTATTGATGTTTTTCCCTAGGTTGATGATTGGCCCATAGGTACCATCACCAATAATTTCTGTCATAAAAATATCCGATTGCCCAAAACTTCCGGGCATGTCGGAAACAAAATAGAGCTTTTTCCCATCTGGGCTCAACATGGGATGGGCCACAGAATAGGAATCATTATTGAACGGAAGCTCGGTGATGTTCGTCCAAATCCCATTGACCCGTTCTGCACTGTAGATCTTTAAACGGATGATACCCTCCTCATCTTTTTTCTTTCTCCCATCAAAAAAGTTATTTCGGGTAAAGTACATAACGGTCCCATCCTTGTTCACTACCGATGTGGATTCATGAAGTCGGGTATTCACATCTCCTTCAATCTTTACCACTCTATCATTGGAAATGCTATCGGCATTGACCTTGTACAAATCCAAGAAATCCTTTGAATTCCATGTATGTCTATATCGGGCCAAGTTACCCGTATCCCTATCCGAGGCGAATATGAGTCCTTTCTCATAATACGATGCGGCAAAATCCGAGTATTTGCTGTTATATTCAAAAGGTTTTACCGTATATCTTCCAGAATTCTTCTCAATCTTGGCCAGATAGTCCTCATCGAAATCAATATTGACAGCTGTCAAGGTCTTGAACCTTTCCATCAATTTTGTGGCTCCGTCATAATTTCCCAAGGATTTTAAACTTTGGGCATATCTGAAGATATAGTCCACCTCCATCTCATCAGGATAGGTCTCATCCAATTTTTTATAGATGCTGGCGGCCTCTTCATACTTGGCATTAAAATAATAGGCATTTCCAAGGCGCTTTAATAAATCTGAGGATACGTATCCCTTGTCCAGTACCTTTTTGTAAATATCAATGGCCGGACTAAATGAATATTCTTCATAACGTTGGTCTGCCTTGGCCTTTCGTTTGGCCTGTTGTTTATCGGGAATACTGTCTTGTGCCATCATGCTTGTGACACATCCTGAAACCACAATGAGAAGTATGAGTATTCTTTTTAGCATCCTAACCTATTTAAAAGAATCTTGGTGAAACGGTCCTTTGGAACGATTTGAGCAATTCCAATCTCAAGAAAATCTCAAACGAACCATCATTGAACTGGGTTCCTCCCAATTCGGTCACCTCCCTATCATAGGCCAAGCCCACCATAATCTGATCTGTGACCTGAAATCCTGCCAACGCACTTACTGCCGCATCCAAGCGATAGGCCGCGCCAAAGCTGAATTTTTCGGCATACAAAAAGTTGGCAGACAAATCTACCTGCAAAGGGGCACCCCCAACGGCTTTGGTAAGCAGTGCAGGTTTAAACTGCAGATCGGCGCCCACATCAAAAACATAGCCTGTTATAAAATAGAAATTGATTCGCTCCGCGGACAAAAAGTTCACCGAGTTATCATCATTATCGTTGTCAAAATACTCGCTTTCCAAAATATTGGGTGCCGATACCCCGGCATAGAACTTATCGGTATGGTAGTAGAGTCCCAATCCAAAATTGGGGTTGAACTTGTTGTCGATGTTATCCTGGCTGACCACTTCTTGATCAAAGTTCCTAAGCCCGTTGAAATCCAGACTGAGCATGTTCCCGCCCGCCTTTAATCCGAAGGAGAGTTTTGCGTCACGGGCCACTTCAATAGTATATGAGATTACAGCATCCAAATAGGTTTCCTGTACCACGCCATCCCCAATATTGTCATTGACAATGGAAACACCATAACCCAGTCTGCTATTTCGGATAGGGGAATGAAGATTAAGGGTAAACGTCTCGGGAGCACCGTCCAGACCTACCCATTGCGAACGGTATAGTCCGGCAAAACTCAATTGCCCCCTAGATCCTGCATAAGCGGGATTCACGCTCAAGGTATTGAACATGTATTGTGTATACTGCGCATCTTGCTGGGCAAACAGCCCCATGGACATCATTCCCAATACAACAAACGGAACTAAAAAATGTTTTTTTATCATTCTATCACTATTGTTACCTGCTTATATAAATGTAATCGGTGTCCGTGAAACTTCCTTTATCGGTTTCATAATTAAAGATATAAAAATATACCCCGGCCGGAAGATAGTCGTTCACACTCAATGAGGACCTTCCTCTGGAGCGACCATCAAAGACATTCCTCACATTATCATAGTTTTTGCCTTCATAAACGGCCACGCCCCATCTATTGAAAATCTGCAATGTGCTCGACTTTATCTTGCTCACCCCTCGGATAAATAGGAAATCATTTTTTAAATCCCCGTTGGGGGTCACCATTTGGTTTACTTCTATCGCCTCTATGATTACCGTAACCGTTGCCGTGTCACAATTTTCAGGGTTGTCTATCTCGCAAATGGTATATTCTATGGTATACTCCCCTTCTGTAATTCCTGAAGCAACGGTGATAGTACCATCATCATTGATCGTGAGTGAGTTTGTTGGTTCCGAAGTCAAAATGACATTTGACAAGGTAACTTCCCCCCCATCAAGTCTATCATTCAACAGTACATTGGCATTTGGAATAGTACCACCTCCTGTTCCTTCAGTATAAAAATCATCCACGGCATCGATGACGTTGGCCATGCCCTCCACGACCTCCACAGTGACCGTGGCCGTATCGCAGTTTTCCACATTGGCAATCTCACAAATGGTATAGGTGATAGTATAGATACCCTCGGCCGTTCCGGCAGCAACAGTCACGCTCCCATCGGGATTGATGGTAAGCTCGTCCGTAGGCGTCGAGGTCAAAATGACATTCGACAAGGTAGCGGGCTCTCCGTTCAAGCTATCGTTGGAAAGCACATCACTGTCCGCAATGTCCCCATTTCCGGTATATGAATCATCCACGGCATCGATGACGTTGGCCATGCCTTCTACTACTTCCACAGTAACTGTGGCCGTATCACAGTTTTCCACATTGGCAATCTCACAAATGGTATAGGTGATAGTATAGGTACCCTCGGCCGTTCCGGCAGCAACAGTCACGCTCCCATCGGGATTGATGGTAAGCTCGTCCGTAGGGGTTGAGGTCAAAATGACATTCGACAAGGTAGCGGGCTCTCCGTTCAAAGTATCGTTGGAAAGCACATCACTGTCCGCAATGTCCCCATTTCCGGTATATGAATCATCCACGGCATCGATGACGTTGGCCATACCATCAGTTACCTCCACTGTGACCGTGGCCGTATCGCAGTTTTCCACATTGGCAATCTCACAGATGGTATAGGTGATGGTATAAATTCCCTCGGCTGTATCGGGGTTAACGGTGACACTACCATCAGGGTTGATGGTAAGCTCGTCCGTTGGGTCCGAGGTTAAAGTAACCTCTGACAATGTCACAGGGGCTCCGTTCAATGTATCGTTGGAAAGCACATCACTGTCCGCGATGTCTCCCCCAGAAGTGCTTCCAATATAAGAGTCATCCACGGCATCAATAGTATTGGCACCCACTTCAATGGTAACCGTAGCCGAAGCACAAACATCTGGGTCCGGCATTACGTTACATACTTGATACACTACCGTAACTGTGGAATTGGATTCCAATTCCGTAGGGGTATAGGTCATAAACCCAGTATCTGGGTCAAAGGAAACAACTCCGGCCGCAGTTCCTCCAATTCTTGACAAATTGGTAACACCTACATTATTGTCATCATTGTTAGGGAGATAATCATCATTCTCCAAAATATTTATGGCCACCTCCGTCAAGGCTGGGGTTGATCCAGAATCATCAACAGCCGTAGCTTCTAAAGGATTGGGATCTTTATCGTTGGGGTTTCCGTCTCCATCGCAATCCAGTTCTTTCCATTCTGCTGATGGCTCCAATGTGACACTTTCCGGATTATAATCACAAGGATCCAATGGGTCGGTACCATCTTCTTTCTCATCTTCATTGGTCACCCCATCTCCATCACAATCAGCAGTATTCCATGTAGAACTTGGATCCACGGTCTGGCTATCCAATACAAAATCACAGGCATCGTTAGGGTCCGTTCCGTCTTCCTCTTCATCTTCGTTCGTCAC
>CP051244.1:7036-23630 GCA_017795045.1 Allomuricauda sp.
ACTCCATCACCATCACAGTCCGCGGTCAAATAATCCCCGCTCTGTGGCAAGGTGACATGATCTGGGTTATAATCACAGGGATCCAATGGGTCGGTGCCATCTTCCTTCTCGTCCTCGTTGGTCACGCCATCTCCATCGCAGTCCATGTTCTTCCATTCCTCTGACGGGGTACAATTTTGATGTTCCAGAACAAAATCACAAGGATCAAAGGGGTCTGTACCGTCCTCTTTTTCCTTTTCATTCGTCACCCCATCGCCATCGCAGTCCATGTTCTTCCATTCATCGGAAGGAGAACAGTTTTGGTGCTCCAATATAAGATCACAAGGATCAAATGGGTCCGTACCGTCCTCTTTCTCTTTTTCATTCGTTACCCCATCACCATCGCAGTCCATGTTCTTCCATTTATCGGAAGGAGAACAGTTTTGATGCTCCAATATAAGATCGCAAGGGTCAAAGGGGTCCGTATGGTCTTCCTTTTCCTTTTCATTGGTGACCCCATCGCCATCGCAGTCCATGTTCTTCCATTCATCGGAAGGAGAACAGTTTTGATGTTCCAGTATAAGGTCACAAGGATTTAACGGGTCGGTGCCGTCCTCCTTTTCTTTTTGATTGGTCACTCCATCGCCATCACAATCAGAATTCTTCCATTCTTCTGAGGGCGAGCAATCTTGATGCTCCAAAACAAAATCACAGGGGTCGTTGGGGTCTGTACCATCCACCTCTTCCTGTTTACAGGTAACACCATCCCCGTCAAAATCAGGGTCCACGGAGATTTTAAAAAATGGATTTAACCATTCAAGTCCATTCCATGATGAGGGCAGGGCAATATGGGCATTGGAAATAGTGCCTGTATCTCCTGAGACAGATATATGGTCGGGTGTCATCCCAAAGGAGGAAATCAGTCCAACAACCAAGAAAAAAACCGTGGCCGTTATATAGCGAACTATAGTATTCCAAAGTTTTACAAACGTAATGTTCTCCATAAATGATAAGTTTTGGTCAACTAATCACCATGGCTCGTAGTTCTCGTAAGTGTAAGAAAATTGGGGCTTTCTTATTTTTTACTATTCGGTCTTGGTCTTTCCGACACGTACAAACACAATTTGGTCACATAAATAGTGCATTTCACGCTCACCGCCTATTTTTCTCGATAAAAGGCTTATTCCTCATCATTATTTACCACTTGTGCCGTAACGTCCGTTTCAATACAAAATCATACCGAAACCTTGGCAAAACCAAAGCGGGGCGAAAATTACTTTACTTTTTCCTATTGAGGCATGCCCAACACTTCCTTTTTTTCCAAAAATATCAACAATGTCTATCTCCCTTTACATGCATGCCATAAGCTAGAATTACCCTATTTTTGCGCAAAATTTTGTTGATGGACTTTGAAAAGGAAATAGCACGCCGCAGAACATTTGGTATTATCTCCCACCCTGATGCCGGTAAAACTACCTTAACAGAAAAATTACTTCTGTTCGGTGGTGCCATACAAGAGGCTGGAGCGGTTAAAAGCAATAAGATCAAAAAATCCGCCACCAGTGACTTTATGGAAATTGAGCGTCAAAGAGGTATCTCCGTGGCTACTTCCGTATTGGCTTTTTTATACAATGGAAAGAAAATCAACATTTTGGATACTCCGGGACACAAGGATTTTGCTGAGGATACTTTTAGAACCTTGACCGCTGTTGACAGCGTGATCGTGGTTATAGATGTTGCCAAAGGGGTTGAGGAGCAGACCGAAAAATTAGTTGAGGTCTGCCGCATGCGCAATATTCCCATGATCGTGTTCATCAACAAATTGGATCGTGAGGGAAAAGATGCTTTTGACCTATTGGATGAAGTGGAACAAAAATTGGGATTGTCCGTTACCCCCTTGAGTTTCCCAATTGGGATGGGCTATGATTTTAAGGGCATCTACAATATTTATGAGAAAAACATCAATCTTTTTAGTGGGAACAGCAAAAAAAACATCGAGGAAACCATTGCCTTTGATGACCTTGACAGTCCTGAACTGGAAAAAATAATAGGTACCGAATCTGCCGAGAACCTCCGTGACAATTTGGAGCTTGTGCATGGTGTATATCCGGATTTTGACAAGGAGGCCTACCTCAAAGGAGAGCTTCAGCCCGTCTTTTTTGGTTCTGCCCTGAACAATTTTGGGGTTCGGGAACTCTTGGATTGTTTTGTGGATATTGCCCCACCACCCAGGGCCAAAATGGCCGAGGAACGTCTAGTAAAAGCCAATGAAAAGGATTTTTCCGGATTTGTGTTTAAAATTCATGCCAATATGGACCCCAAACATCGAGATCGGTTGGCGTTCATTAAAGTGGTATCGGGAACATTTGAACGCAACACGCCCTATTTGCATGTGCGTCACGATAAAAAATTGAAATTTTCCAGTCCCAATGCCTTTTTTGCCGAGAAAAAAGAGATTGTTGATATTTCCTATCCCGGGGACATTGTTGGTCTTCATGATACCGGGAATTTTAAGATCGGGGACACCTTGACCAGTGGAGAAAAGTTACATTACAAGGGCATCCCCAGTTTTTCCCCTGAACATTTCAGGTATATCAACAATGCGGACCCAATGAAGGCCAAGCAGTTGTACAAAGGGATAGACCAGCTTATGGACGAAGGGGTGGCCCAGTTGTTCACCTTGGAACTGAACGGTAGAAAGGTAATCGGAACCGTGGGAGCACTTCAATATGAGGTTATCCAATACCGATTGGAGCATGAGTACGGTGCAAAATGTACTTATGAAAATTTCCCTGTGCACAAAGCCTGCTGGGTAGAACCCGAGGACAAAAACAATGAAGAGTTTGAAGAATTCAAAAGGGTAAAACAAAAATTCTTGGCCACGGACAAACGCGGCCAACTGGTCTTTTTGGCCGATTCTCCTTTTTCACTCCAAATGACCCAGCAAAAATATCCTACGGTGAAATTACACTTCACCTCGGAATTTGAATAAATCCCAACACCTAAACTGGACAACTCTTGTGAAAAACTAGAACCAGAATCCATAATGTGTTAATTTTTAGTACATTGTATACCACAATCCAATAAAAAAACCATTATGACAGCTACAGTAAAACCACCTATCTGGTTCTGGGTAGTGAGCAGTATCGCCCTTTTATGGAATCTATCGGGTGTCTTCAACTACTTGAACCAAGCTTTTAACCAACAAGCCATTTTAGAAAGTATCAACCAAGCCCAACGCGAGGTTTTTGAAGGTATCCCCGCCTGGGCCACGGCAGCCTTTGCCCTTGCGGTTTTTTCCGGGACAATTGGATCTATTGGGCTTTTACTTCGAAAAAAATGGGCAAAACCTCTTTTCATTATTTCCTTGATCATGGCTGTGGCACAGTTTATTCATTGGCTTTTTGTCTCAAACGCCGTGGAGGCCTTTGGACCTTCCACTTACACCATGCCCATCATTGTGGTAATCATTGGTCTCTATCTCATCTTCTTTTCCAAAATTGGAACCCAAAAAGGATGGTTGAAATAGTATAGCCCATAAAAATAGCCCTGATTTAAAAATCAGGGCTTTTTTTATGCTTCTCCCGTAGGTCCAAAATTCAAAGGAATTGGGGGCTGCTCATAATCTTTTATAGGGCCGTGTGCCTGTTCAAAACGGGCCACATTATCGTTCAATGCCTTCAAGAACTTTTTGGCATGTTGGGGAGTCAGCACTATTCTGCTCTTCACTTTTGCCTTGGGTGCTCCCGGCATCATACTAATAAAATCAACCACAAACTCCGATACAGAGTGATTGATAATGGCCAAGTTGGAATAAGTCCCTTCAGCGGTTTTCTCATCCAACTCTATATTGATCTGCTTTTGTTTCTGTTCTTTTTCTGCCATGCGTTTGTCTTTCAAAAATGGAAAAAGAAAACCCTGACGCTAGGGTCAGGGTTTGTTTGTATTTAGAATTTAAATTCCTCTTTTCGGGCCATGATTTCATCATATTCCTCCTTGGAGCCTACAATAATACTATCGTAATCCCTCATACCGGTACCGGCCGGAATCTTATGACCTACAATCACATTTTCCTTCAATCCTTCCAAAGAATCCACTTTACCACTTACAGCGGCTTCGTTCAATACTTTGGTAGTCTCTTGGAACGATGCGGCAGAGATAAAGGACTTGGTCTGCAACGACGCTCTTGTGATTCCTTGAAGAATTGGTGTAGCGGTAGCTGCAACGGCATCTCTTGCCGTAACCAAGGTCTTGTCCTCTCTTCTTAGAATAGAGTTCTCATCCCTTAGCTGACGAGCCGTTAGGATCTGACCTGGTTTCAATCTTTCGGAATCCCCGGCATCCTCGACCACTTTCTTGCCAAAGATTTCATCATTTTCATTGATGAAGTCATCTTTGTGTACCAATTGGTTCTCCAAGAACGTAGTATCCCCGGAATCCTGGATCTGTACCTTACGCATCATCTGTCGTACCACCACCTCAAAGTGCTTGTCATTGATCTTTACACCTTGTAAGCGATATACTTCCTGAACTTCGTTCACCAAGTATTGCTGAACAGCAGATGGTCCTTTGATGGCCAAGATATCTTCTGGGGTAATAGACCCATCGGACAATGGCATACCTGCACGTACATAGTCATTTTCCTGAACCAAGATCTGGTTGGAAAGCTTAACCAAGTACTTCTTGATCTCACCCGTTTTGGATTCGATAATGATTTCGCGGTTACCTCTCTTGATCTTACCAAAAGAAACCACACCATCAATCTCGGATACAACGGCTGGGTTGGATGGGTTACGTGCTTCGAACAACTCGGTTACCCTTGGAAGACCTCCTGTGATATCCCCTGCCTTGGCAGATTTACGTGGGATTTTCACCAAGATCTTACCTTCCTTGATCTTCTCGCCATCATCCACCATAATATGGGAACCAACAGGTAGGTTGTAAGAACGTAGGGTTTCTCCTTTTCCGTCCTTGATCAACAAGGTAGGAATCAATTTCTTGTTCCTTGATTCGGAAATTACCTTTTCCTGGAAACCGGTCTGTTCATCAATCTCCACTTGGTAGGTTACCCCTTGCTCAATATTCTCATAGGCAATCTGCCCAGTGAATTCTGATACAATTACACCATTATAGGGATCCCACTGGCAGATCAATTCACCTTTACTGATCTTGGCACCGTTCTTCACGAACAATTGGGAACCATAAGGAATGTTATTGGTGCTCAAGGTAATTCCTGTCTTGGCATCCATGATCTTGATTTCCGATGTTCTGGAAATTACAATATTCGTTTTGTTTCCTTCGGCATTTTCACCTTCAACAAGTCTCAAGTCTTCAATTTCCGCAACACCATCAAACTTGGCTTCCAACTTGTTATCCTCGGAAATGTTTCCTGCAATACCACCCACGTGGAAGGTACGAAGCGTCAGCTGAGTACCTGGTTCCCCAATGGATTGTGCAGCAACAACACCAACGGCTTCACCACGCTGAACCATTTTATTGGTTGCTAGGTTTCTACCGTAACACTTGGCGCAGATTCCTTGAGGAGCCTCACAGGTCAATGGTGACCTTACTTCGATTTTCTCGATCGGAGCGGCTTCCACTCGCTTCACATCGGCCTCGGTAATATCCTGACCTGCTTTAAGGACCAATTCCTCTGTCAATGGATTGTACACATCGTGAAGAGATACCCTACCTAAGATTCGCTCACCTAGGGTCTCCACGATTTCCTCATTCTTCTTCAATGCTTCCACTTCAATTCCACGAAGTGTACCACAATCTTCTATGTTGATGATCACATCTTGTGAAACATCCACCAAACGACGGGTCAAGTATCCCGCATCCGCAGTTTTCAAAGCGGTATCCGCAAGACCTTTACGCGCACCGTGGGTAGAGATAAAGTATTCCAAGATCGATAGACCTTCCTTAAAGTTGGAAAGAATCGGGTTTTCAATAATCTCTCCACCGCCAGCGGTAGATTTTTTAGGCTTGGCCATCAATCCACGCATACCGGTCAACTGACGAATCTGCTCTTTGGAACCCCTCGCACCGGAATCCAACATCATATATACCGAGTTGAATCCTTGTTTGTCCTCACGGATTCGTTTCATGGCCAATTCGGTCAACATGGCGTTGGTAGAAGTCCAAACATCAATAACCTGGTTATATCGCTCATTATTGGTGATAAGACCCATGTTATAGTTCATCATAATACCATCAACCTGCTCATTGGCTTCGTTGATCATATCTTGCTTTTCCGCAGGGATGATGATATCTCCCAAACTGAAGGACAAACCTCCCTTGAAAGCGAAATCATATCCCATGGATTTGATCTTATCCAAGAATTCGGCCGTTGTAGGTACATCAGTTACTGCAAGAATATCCCCAATAATGTTCCTTAGGGCCTTCTTGTTCAATACTTGGTTGATGAATCCTGCTTGTTCCGGTACTTCCGAGTTGAACAATACACGACCTACAGTGGTTTCAATAATTTGATTGACCAATTCTCCATTTTCATTGAAGTCTTTGGTTCTCACCTTGATTCCAGCGTTAAGATCCACTTTCTTTTCGTTAAAAGCAATCTCAACCTCTTCAGCGGAATAGAACGTCAAGCCTTCCCCTTTTACAGGAACTTCTTTGGTAGACTTTCTTTCCTTGGTCATATAGTACAATCCCAAAACCATATCCTGGGATGGTACCGTAATTGGCGAACCATTCGCAGGGTTCAAGATATTTTGGGAAGCCAACATCAACAATTGGGCCTCCAAAATGGCCTCTGGGCCCAATGGCAAGTGGACCGCCATCTGATCCCCATCGAAATCCGCGTTGAATGCGGTACACGCCAAGGGGTGCAAACGAATCGCCTTACCTTCAATAAGTTTGGGCTGGAACGCTTGGATACCCAATCGGTGCAATGTGGGGGCCCGGTTCAATAGGACTGGATGTCCTTTAAGGACATTTTCCAGGATATCCCAAACCACGGGCTCCTTCTTGTCTATGATCTTCTTGGCAGACTTCACTGTCTTTACGATACCTCTTTCTATCAGCTTACGGATCACAAAAGGCTTGTACAGCTCGGCTGCCATATCTTTGGGTAGACCACATTCGTACAACTTCAATTCCGGTCCAACCACGATTACGGAACGAGCGGAGTAATCCACACGTTTACCCAAAAGGTTCTGACGGAAACGACCTTGTTTACCTTTCAAGGAATCAGAAAGGGATTTCAATGGTCTGTTCGATTCTGTTTTTACCGCAGAGGCTTTTCTTGTGTTATCGAAAAGGGAATCCACAGCTTCTTGAAGCATACGTTTCTCATTTCGCAAGATCACCTCAGGGGCTTTGATCTCCATCAATCGCTTTAGACGGTTGTTACGGATGATCACCCTACGATATAGATCGTTCAAATCCGAAGTGGCAAAACGACCACCATCCAATGGCACCAATGGGCGCAATTCTGGTGGAATCACGGGAATGACCTTCATGATCATCCACTCAGGATTGTTTTCCCTGTTGTCCTGTGATTCACGCAAGGCCTCAACCACTTGAAGACGTTTCAAGGCTTCGGTCTTACGTTGTTTTGATGTTTCGGTGTTTGCCTTGTGACGAAGTTCGTAGGACAATTGTTCCAAATCGATTCTGGACAATAGGTCGATCAAACATTCGGCACCCATTTTGGCGATGAACTTGTTGGGGTCCGTATCTTCCAAGTACTGGTTCTCAGTAGGAATAGACTCCAAGATGTTCAAATATTCCTCTTCGGTCAAGAAATCCATTTTTTGGATTTCCTCTCCTTCGGGACCTTTGGCAATACCGGGTTGGATGACCACATACCTTTCGTAGTAAATGATCATGTCCAACTTTTTGGAAGGCAATCCCAAAAGGTATCCGATTTTATTTGGCAATGAACGGAAGTACCAGATGTGTGCTACGGGAACCACTAGGTTGATGTGCCCTACACGGTCCCTACGTACTTTTTTCTCGGTTACTTCAACACCACAACGATCACAAACGATTCCTCGGTAACGGATACGCTTATACTTTCCACAGGCACACTCATAATCCTTTACGGGACCAAAGATACGCTCGCAGAACAATCCATCACGCTCGGGCTTGTGCGTTCTATAGTTAATGGTTTCAGGCTTCAATACTTCGCCACGGGATTCGGCCAAAATGGACTCTGGAGAGGCCAATCCTATGGAAATCTTATTGAACCTTTTTGGTGCGTTATTGTCTTTTATTCTAGCCATAACAATATGGTGATGATATAGTTAATGTATATAATGTTCTACTCTTCCAATCTGATATCCAAGCCCAAACCTTTAAGTTCGTGCATCAATACGTTGAAAGATTCCGGCAAGCCGGGTTCTGGCATGGTCTCGCCTTTCACGATGGATTCATAGGTCTTGGCCCTTCCGATAACGTCATCCGACTTAACGGTCAAGATTTCCCTTAGGGTAGATGAAGCGCCATAGGCTTCCAATGCCCATACTTCCATCTCTCCAAAACGCTGACCACCAAACTGGGCTTTACCACCCAATGGTTGCTGTGTAATCAACGAGTATGGCCCAATGGAACGTGCGTGCATCTTGTCGTCTACCATGTGACCCAATTTCAACATATAGATTACCCCAACGGTAGCGGCCTGGTCAAAACGCTGACCTGTTCCACCATCATAAAGGTGTGTATGTCCGAAACGTGGCACACCAGCCTCATCAGTAAAGGCATTGATCTCATCTAAGGTAGCTCCATCAAAAATTGGGGTAGCAAACTTTTTACCCAATTTCAATCCGGCCCAACCCAATACGGTTTCATAGATCTGACCAATGTTCATCCTTGAAGGTACACCCAATGGGTTCAATACAATGTCCACTGGAGATCCATCTTCCAAGAATGGCATGTCTTCCTGACGAACGATACGGGCTACAATACCTTTGTTACCGTGACGACCCGCCATTTTATCACCTACCTTCAACTTACGTTTTTTGGCGATGTAGACCTTGGCCAACTTCATGATACCTGCAGGAAGCTCATCCCCTACGGAGATGGTGAACTTGTCCCTTCTTAGGTTACCTTGAATGTCGTTCAATTTGATTTTGTAGTTGTGCAACAAATCGGCCACCAAAGCATTGGTATCCTCGTCTGTTGTCCAGCTACCTCCAACCAAGTGGGCAAAATCATCAACGGCGTTCAACATTTTAATGGTGTATTTCTTTCCTTTTGGAAGTACTTCCTCACCCAAATCGTTGATGACACCTTGTGATGTTTTACCATTGATCAAGCCAAACAATTTCTCGATCAATACATCTTTCAGTTGTTGGAATTTCACCTCGTAATCCATCTCCAATCTTGAGATGGCTTCTTTGTCCTCGGAACGCTTGCGCTTGTCCTTGATGGAACGGGAGAACAATTTCTTATCGATAACCACACCTCTCAAAGATGGTGAGGCTTTCAAGGAAGCATCTTTTACGTCACCGGCCTTGTCACCAAAGATGGCACGCAACAGTTTTTCCTCTGGGGTTGGGTCTGATTCTCCTTTTGGAGTAATCTTACCAATAAGGATGTCACCAGGCTTTACCTCGGCACCGATACGGATCATACCGTACTCGTCCAAGTCCTTGGTAGCTTCCTCGGATACGTTTGGAATATCGTTGGTCAATTCCTCTGCACCCAATTTGGTATCCCTAACCTCAAGAGCGTACTCATCAATGTGGATGGAGGTAAAGATATCCTCACGAACCACTTTTTCAGAGATTACGATCGCATCCTCAAAGTTATATCCTTTCCAAGGCATGAAGGCTACTTTCATGTTTCTACCCAAGGCCAATTCACCTTTTTCGGTAGCATATCCTTCACAAAGTACTTGACCTTTTTTCACCTTGTCGCCTTTCTTCACAATCGGCTTCAAGTTGATGCTGGTCCCTTGGTTGGTCTTTCTAAATTTCACCAATTCGTAGGTCTTGGAGTCTTCTTCGAAGCTTACCAAGCGCTCTTCATCGGTTCTATCGTACTTGATAGTGACTTTTTGCGCATCCACATACTCCACGGTTCCATTTCCTTCGGCATTGATCAATACCCTGGAGTCGGTAGCTACTTGTCTTTCAAGACCTGTACCCACAATCGGTGAATCAGGACGCAACAATGGTACGGCCTGGCGCATCATGTTGGAGCCCATCAACGCACGGTTCGCATCATCATGCTCCAAGAATGGAATCAAGGAAGCGGAGATGGATGCAATCTGGTTGGGGGCAACGTCCGTGTACTGGATTTCAGCAGGATCTACTACTGGGAAATCTCCTTCTTCACGGGCAATTACCTTATCCCTATCAATGGTGCCGTCATCTTTCAAAGGAATGTTCGCCTGGGCAATTTTCATTCCTTCTTCTTCCTCTGCACTCAAGTAGATATGATCTTTCACGTCTACTTTTCCGTCGGCAACTTTACGGTAAGGAGTTTCCAAGAAGCCCATGCTATTCACTTTCGCAAATACGGAAAGTGAGGAGATCAAACCAATGTTTGGTCCTTCAGGGGTTTCAATGGGACACAATCTACCGTAGTGGGTATAGTGAACGTCACGCACCTCGAAACCGGCTCTTTCACGGGAAAGACCACCTGGCCCCAATGCGGACAATCTTCTTTTGTGTGTAATTTCAGCCAATGGGTTGGTCTGGTCCATGAACTGGGACAACTGGTTGGTTCCGAAGAACGAGTTGATCACGGAAGACAAGGTCTTGGCGTTGATCAAATCGATTGGGGTGAACACCTCGTTGTCACGAACGTTCATACGCTCACGGATGGTACGTGCCATACGTGCCAAACCTACACCAAACTGCTGGGACAATTGCTCACCAACGGTACGTACACGACGGTTGGACAAGTGATCGATATCATCAATCTCTGCTTTGGAGTTGATCAACTCGATCAAATACTTGATGATGGTAATGATATCTTCCTTGGTCAAGACTTCTTTGTCCATACCAATGTCCAAGCCCAATTTCTTGTTCATTCTGTAACGACCTACCTCACCCAAAGAGTAACGTTGGTCGGAGAAGAACAATTTGTCGATAATACCACGAGCGGTCTCTTCATCTGGCGGCTCGGCATTACGCAATTGTCTATAGATGTGTTCTACCGCTTCCTTTTCAGAGTTGGTAGGGTCTTTTTGCAAGGTGTTGTGGATAATGGCGTAATCTGACTGCGCATTGTTTTCCTTGTGAAGTAGAATGGTCTTCACATCGGCATCAATGATTTCATCGATATGCTCTTTTTCCAAAACGGTATCACGATCCAAAACGATCTCGTTACGTTCAATGGAAACCACTTCACCGGTATCCTCGTCCACGAAATCCTCATGCCATGTGTTCAATACCCTTGCGGCCAATTTACGGCCCAATACTTTTTTAAGTCCGGCTTTTGAAACCTTAACTTCTTCCGATAGGTCAAAGATTTCCAAGATATCCTTGTCCCTTTCAAAGCCAATGGCACGGAAAAGAGTGGTTACCGGCAATTTTTTCTTCCGATCAATGTAGGCGTACATCACCGCATTGATGTCGGTAGCAAATTCAATCCAGGATCCCTTGAATGGGATTACCCTGGCCGAATACAATTTTGTTCCGTTGGCGTGGAAAGACTGTCCAAAGAAAACTCCTGGAGATCTATGCAACTGGGAAACAACAACACGTTCGGCACCATTGATCACAAAGGTTCCACTTGGAGTCATGTAAGGGATGGTACCCAAGTACACATCCTGTACAATGGTCTCAAAGTCTTCGTGCTCTGGATCGGTACAGTACAATTTAAGACGTGCCTTAAGAGGAACGCTATAGGTAAGTCCACGCTCAATACATTCTTGGATGGAATATCTGGGTGGATCTATGAAGTAATCCAAAAATTCCAGTACAAACTGGTTTCTGGTATCGGTGATTGGAAAATTCTCCATGAAGGTGTTGTAGAGACCTTCGTTCCCTCTTTCGTCAGATTTAGTTTCTAATTGGAAGAAATCCTGAAACGATTTTATCTGAATGTCCAAGAAATCCGGGTAATCCGGTATGTTCTTAGCGGATGCGAAATTAACTCTTTCAATAGTGTTTGTGAACATCTATGGACAAATTTTGAACGTGAATACTATGTGGGTCGATGTACGGCTTTATACACTCCTTATTAAAATAGGCTAAGGTCTGACCAAAAAAATGGAAAGACCTTAACCGAACCTTTATGGTATAAGCTGTTATTTAAGCTCAACTTCTGCTCCTGCTTCTTCCAATGAATTTTTGATACCTTCTGCCTCATCTTTGGAAATTCCTTCCTTAACAGCTTTAGGTGCACTGTCAACGATATCTTTAGCCTCTTTAAGACCAAGACCTGTCAATTCTTTCACCAATTTAACAACTGCCAATTTAGAACCACCGGCGGCTTTAAGGATTACATCAAATTCGGTTTTTTCCTCAGCAGCATCTTCACCACCACCAGCGGCAGCACCACCAGCAACAGCTACTGCAGCAGCAGCAGGCTCAATACCGTATTCTTCTTTCAATATGTCGGCCAACTCATTTACCTCTTTTACTGTAAGGTTTACCAACTGTTCTGCAAAATCTTTTAAATCTGCCATTTTTCTATCGTTTAATAAAAATTTTTAAAAATATAATTATTCTTTCTCAGATAATGTCTTAAGGATACCGGCCAATTTACCGCCACCAGATTTAAGTCCAGAAATAACATTCTTGGCTGGTGATTGCAACAATCCGATAATATCTCCAATGACTTCCTCTTTGGACTTGATGTTCACAAGTGCCTCAAGGTTTTCATCCCCAACATAAATGGCTTCTTCAATGAAGGCTCCTTTCAGAAGGGGTCTATCTGATTTTTTTCTAAAGTCCTTGATAAGTTTCGCAGGTGCGTTTCCAGTTTCGGACAACATCATTGATGTATTGCCTTTCAACACTTCGGAAAGTTCACCGAATTCCTTATCAGAAGCTTCCATTGCTTTTGCAAGCAAGGTGTTCTTAACCACTGCAAGTTTAATGTTGGCCTTAAAACATGCCCTTCTAAGGTTAGAAGTGGCAACGGCATCCAATCCTGAAATATCGGCCAAATAAATATTGGCATTTTCAGCTAACTGTGCAGTCAAATCTTCTATTACTGTTGCTTTTTCTTCTCTTGTCATAGTTAAAATATTGAACTACCAGTTAATTAAACTGCTTTGGGATCCAATTGGATACTTGGACTCATGGTACTGGACAAATAGATACTTTTCATGTACACCCCTTTTGCAGCGGCAGGCTTCATTTTCACCAAGGTATCAATCAATTCCTTGGCGTTTCCTGCGATCTTATCCGCAGAGAAAGAAGCTTTACCAATTGCGGCGTGTACAATTCCTGTCTTGTCCACTTTGAAATCTATCTTACCGGCCTTAACATCGGATACAGCTTTAGCCACATCCATGGTTACGGTACCAGTCTTTGGATTGGGCATTAATCCCCTTGGTCCTAAAACACGACCCAATGGACCCAATTTACCCATTACGCTTGGCATGGTGATGATTACATCAACATCGGTCCAACCGCCTTTTATCTTATCCAAATATTCATCCAACCCAACAAAATCTGCACCGGCTTCCTTAGCCTCTGCTTCTTTGTCCGGAGTCACCAATGCCAAAACTTTAACGTCTTTACCAGTTCCGTGGGGAAGGGTAACAACGCCACGCACCATTTGATTTGCTTTTCGTGGATCTACACCCAAACGAACTGCAATATCAACCGAGGCATCAAATTTTACATTGGTTATTTCTTTTACTAAAGCCGAACCCTCTTCCAAAGAATAGAGTTTGTTTCTATCTATTTTGGACTGGGCTTCTTTTTGCTTTTTAGTCAATCTTGCCATTTAAATACTGCTTTAAGATTTTAAAAAGGTTTGGCTCCGGCTACTTTAAGACCCATAGATCTTGCGGTACCTGCAACCATACTCATTGCAGACTCGATGGTGAATGCGTTCAAATCCGCCATTTTGTCTTCGGCAATGGTCCTAACTTGATCCCAAGTCACGGAACCATTCTTTACCCTGTTAGGTTCTCCCGATCCTTTTTTAATCTTAGCTGCTTCCATCAATTGAACTGCCGCAGGTGGTGTTTTTACAACAAACTCGAAAGATTTGTCTTTGTAAACGGTGATAACAACCGGTAAAACCTTACCTTGTTTGTCCTGTGTACGCGCGTTAAACTGCTTACAGAACTCCATGATGTTAACACCAGCAGCACCTAAGGCGGGTCCAACCGGTGGCGATGGGTTCGCAGCACCTCCCCTAACTTGTAATTTAACTACCTTATCTACTTCTTTTGCCATTGTTTCTAATTAAATTTAAAGTTGTGTCAATTGGAAGCAACACAGCTTTATATATGTAACAGCTCTATTTAATTCTTACTTTTCTGATTCAAGACTTATAGAACCAAGAGCCAAGACATTCATCGTCTTTTATCTTGTTTCTCCCGGTCTTGAGTCTATACTTTCTCGACTTGCATATAGCTGAGCTCCAAAGGTGTTTTTCTTCCGAAAATCTTCACCATCACTTCCAGCTTACGTTTTTCTTCATTGACTTTTTCAACAGTTCCATTGAATCCATTGAAAGGCCCATCAATAACCTTGACCGTTTCACCCAACACAAATGGAATGGCCACATTGTCTGTATTGACAGCAAGCTCATCCACTTTTCCTAGCATACGGTTTACTTCTGACTTGCGCAAAGGCACGGGATCACCTCCCTTAACCTCACCCAAGAAACCGATTACATTGGTAATGGAACGGATAATATGCACCATTTCACCACCAAGATTGGCCTTGATCATGATATATCCTGGAAAGTAAACCCTTTCTTTGTTGATTTTCTTTCCGTTTCTGATCTGCACGACTTTCTCGGTAGGCACCAAGACCTCCTCAAGATAATCTCCGAAACCGGCACGCTCTACCTCGCTCTCAATATAGCCTTTGATTTTATTCTCTTGACCACTGACAGCTCGTACCACGTACCATTTTTTCTCCAGAACCTCAGACATACCGACTTAACCTATTATTTGTTCAAAATACAATCCTACCAACTTACTGAAAAGCGAATCCACACCCCATGTTGCCAAGGCAAACAGGATTGAAAAAACAGCTACTACCACCATTAAATTGGAAGCTTTGTCCCTGTCCAACCAGGTAACATTATTCTTTAGTTCCTCAAAGGATTCCTTAATGTAAGTCAACATAGTACTACTTGTATTTTCTTGCACGGGAGGAGAGACTCGAACTCCCGACACCTGGTTTTGGAGACCAGTGCTCTACCAACTGAGCTACACCCGTTTATAATTACACTGAAAGGTATCCCAGGAACCTGGGACACCCTTTAGTGCATTATTATTATGAAATGTTTAATCTAAAATTTCAGTAACCTGACCAGCACCTACTGTTCTACCACCCTCACGGATAGCGAAACGTAGACCTACGCTCAAGGCGATTGGCTGAATCAAATCTACAGTGATTGTCAAGTTATCACCTGGCATTACCATTTCAACTCCATCAGGAAGGTTGATGTTACCTGTTACGTCAGTTGTACGAACGTAGAACTGAGGACGGTAGTTGTTGTGGAATGGAGTGTGACGACCACCTTCTTCTTTTTTCAAGATATAAACCTCAGCTTTGAATTTAGCGTGTGGCTTAACAGAACCTGGCTTACAGATTACCATACCTCTTTTGATGTCGGATTTTTCAATACCCCTCAACAAAAGACCTACGTTGTCACCAGCTTCACCTCTATCCAAAATCTTACGGAACATCTCAACACCAGTGATAGTGGAAGACAATTTCTCAGCACCCATACCAATGATATCAACAGCATCACCAGTGTTAGCTACACCTGTTTCGATACGACCAGTTGCAACAGTACCACGACCAGTAATGGTGAATACATCTTCGATAGGCATCAAGAAAGGCTTATCAACATCTCTTTCAGGAAGTTCGATCCAGCTATCAACAGCTTCCATCAACTCCATAACAGTGTCAACCCATTTTTGCTCACCGTTCAAAGCACCAAGTGCAGAACCAGAGATTACAGGTCCGTTGTCACCATCATACTCGTAGAAAGAAAGCAATTCCCTTACTTCCATTTCAACAAGCTCCAAAAGCTCCTCATCATCCACCATGTCAACTTTGTTCAAGAAAACAACGATACGTGGAATACCAACCTGACGACCCAAAAGGATGTGCTCACGAGTCTGTGGCATAGGACCATCAGTAGCAGCAACAACCAAAATAGCACCGTCCATCTGGGCAGCACCGGTAACCATGTTCTTTACGTAATCCGCGTGACCAGGACAGTCAACGTGAGCGTAGTGACGGTTAGCTGTTTGGTACTCAACGTGAGAAGTGTTGATAGTAATACCTCTTTCTTTTTCCTCGGGAGCGTTATCAATAGAATCAAAGCTTCTAAGCTCTGACAATCCCGCGTTAGCCAATACGGTAGTGATGGCAGCAGTCAAGGTAGTTTTACCGTGATCCACGTGACCAATGGTACCAATATTTAAGTGGGGTTTGGAACGATCAAAAGTTTCCTTTGCCATTTTAAAATAATTTTAATCTTAGTTTATATT
>CP051244.1:29875-102300 GCA_017795045.1 Allomuricauda sp.
ATTTTTCCTTCCGCCTTACCAACTGTCTTTCCAGGGAACTACAGGCCGAATCTACCGCCTCCTCAAAAGACTTACATTGCTTTTTAACCATCATCTTATCCCCAGGGACAGATACCATGATTTCCACGATCTTATTCTCCTTGGCACTGGTGTTCTCAACTTTTAGGAAAACATCCGAATCAATGACCTTGTCATAGAACAATTCCAATTTGTCCATCCGTTTTTGGACAAAGTCCAAAAGTTTACCATCCGCTACAAAATTTACCGATTGTGCGTTTACTTTCATAAGATGTAGTTTTAATACTGTCAAGCGACAGTGAAGTTAAACAATACAAGAGTTCTATTTCTTGTTTCTAGGGTGGGCCTTCCGGTGAACCTTCTTGAGTTCGGCAATGCTGTTGTGCGTATACACTTGAGTGGATGCCAAACTGGAGTGACCCAATAATTCCTTGACTGAATTCAAGTCCGCCCCCCTATTCAGCAAGTGCGTTGCAAAGGTATGCCTCAAAATATGTGGGCTCTTTTTTACCTTGGGGGACACTAAACTAAAATACTTATTTATGATACGATAAACAAGTGTTTCATAAATTTTAAGACCGCCTTTGGTCAAAAAGACAAACGCCTCGTCCACGACTTCATCCAATTGGGAACGATGCTCCATATACTCCCGAACAAGCACCTCCGTTGTAGGCAAAAGTGGAAGAATACGCTCTTTGTTTCTCTTTCCCAAAACCCTTAGGGTTCCTTTGGAATGATCAATATCCATCAATTTAAGATGTACCAGCTCCGCTCTGCGCATTCCCGTGGTATACAACAACTCAATGATAAGTTTATCCCGAGACCCCTCAAAACTTTCCTCGAAAGGTATTTCCGATAGGATTCTTTCCATTTCAGGTTCCGAAAAGGGCACTTCCACCTTCTTTTCGGTTTTGAGCGCCCTATGCTTTGCCAATGGACTACTTTCTATTTCCCCTACTTTCAACAAGAACTTGTAATAGGCCTGTAGTGAAGATATTTTTCTGTTGATGGTTCTGTTGGACAGCCCCGTATCGGACAGGGACACGACCCAATTTCTGATGATGGGGTAGCTCATGGAAACAATGGATTCCATTTGATGGTCTTCCCCACAAAATTTGGAAAACTCAACAATATCCCGTTCATAGGCCTTTACCGTATGTTCAGAATAGTTTTTTTCCAACCGAAGGTAGGATATGAAAGCAGGAACCGACATACACCAAAGGTAGCCAAATCCGTTTCCCGACCCATATAAAAACAAAAAATCCCGTTTCATAAATGAAACGGGATACTGTATATGTTCTAATCAAGAGCTTATACTTCCTCCTGATCCCTCAAGCCTTGTATGTACTGTGCTTTTTGGATCTCGGCTCTACGCCTTACTGAAGGTTTTGTGAACTGCTGTCTGCTTCGCAACTGACGCATGGTCCCGGTCTTATCAAACTTACGCTTGAAACGCTTTAAAGCTCTATCGATGTTTTCTCCTTCTTTTACTGGTATAATTAACATGGGCTACAACCTCCTTTCTTTTAGAATTTTGGAGTGCAAATATACACCTAAATACTATTTACCAAACAAATTACTTGAGAATATTTCTGGAAATCACCACTTTTTGGATTTCAGTGGTACCCTCCCCTATGGTACAAAGCTTGGAATCCCGATAAAATTTCTCAACAGGGAAATCTTTGGTATATCCATAACCACCATGGATTTGGACCGCCTCATTCGCGACCTTTACACATACTTCCGATGCGTACATTTTGCACATGGCCCCTAGTTTGGTCATGGGCCGACCTTCATTTTTCAGGAACGCGGCTTTATGCAGCAATAGTTCCGAAGCCTCAATTTCCGTGGCCATATCGGCCAATTTGAACGATATGCCTTGGAATTCGCTTATGGGCTTTCCAAATTGGGTGCGCTCCTTGGAGTACTTCAAGGCTGCCTCATAAGCTCCCTTGGCCACACCCAAAGACAGGGCTCCAATGGAAATTCGGCCACCATCCAAGACTTTCATGGATTGGATAAACCCATCTCCCACTTCTCCCAAACGATTGGCATCCGGTATCCTACAGTCTGAAAAAATCAATTCAGCGGTCTCACTGGCCCGCATGCCCAATTTATCCTCTTTCTTTCCGCTGGTGAACCCGGGAGTTCCTTTTTCCACCACAAAAGCGGTCATACCATGACTATCGCCCTTCTCTCCCGTTCGGACAATCACCACAGCGATATCCCCACTTTTTCCATGGGTGATGAAATTTTTTGCTCCGTTCAATATCCAAGAATCCCCATCCCGCACAGCGGTAGTGTTCATTCCTCCCGCATCGGAGCCGGTATTGTGCTCTGTAAGTCCCCAGGCACCTAACCATTCGGCCGTGGCCAACTTGGGAATCCAACGTTGTTTTTGTTCTTCATTCCCAAAACTCAAAATATGATTGGTACAAAGTGAGTTATGGGCCGCAACGGATAGCCCTATGGCGGGATCTACTTTTGAAATCTCTTCCAAAATGGCAATGTACTCATGATACCCCAATCCAGAACCTCCAAGCTCTTCGGGCACCAAAATGCCCATAAATCCCATTTCCCCGGCTTTCTTAAAAACCTCAACGGGAAAAGTTTGGGCCTCATCCCATTCCATGACATGGGGAAGTATATACTGCTGGGCAAATTCCCGGGCAGACTCGGCGACCATCTTTTGGGTCTCTGAATAATCAAAGTTCATTGTATATAGGGTATCCGTAACCATTCGTGCAATTTTATAGGGTCAAATATAACTTAATTCTCTCAATCCTATCGGTTGGAAACGCCCCAACGCCAACTAACTCGTCCAAGGAAGAAAACGGTCCGTTCCTTTTTCTATGCAACACAATTTCTCGGGCAACATTTTGGGTAATATACACCAACTGGGCCAACTCTTCCGCTGCGGCTTGGTTTATATTGATTTTCTTGATGGTCGGGGGTTGAAGTACTTGAAATTGTTCCAACGTTCTTTGGACCACTTCCGGTTCCAGACCATACACATCATGCAGTTGCCCGTTGACCAAGAAGCCACCCAAACGGTCCCTGAACTTTACAATTCTTTTGGATAAGGTGGGACCTATACCATTGATTCGCATCAATTCCTCGGCGGTGGCACCATTCAAGTCCTCTACCTTATTGATTTCACTATTGTTCTGATAGAATTTCTTTTGGGCAATAGGCCCTGTCTTGACCCAAGCTGGAAACTTAAAGTAAGGTGCTATTTTGTTCAGAAGGGAATCTGAAATCTGGGTTACCTTTTGAAACTCCTCAGCCGAGTTTATAAATTTATTTTTATCCCTGTAGTCAAAAAGCCGATCCAACTCTTCCAGTGACATTCCCAGGGTATATCCTTTATGATCCGTGATGTAATTGGGATTAAACGGAAAGATTTTCCCGACATCCAATTGGGCCATTCCTTTTAAACTATCTAAATGGGCTTGTTCCGCAGTATTGACCTTCACCGCTGGACTTGCGCTAAAGGGTTTCGCTTTTACGTAAAAATATATCCCTTGAAAAATGAAGATGATCAGCAATAAAAAAAAGATCCCACTTCGTTCTTGTTTGTTGAACCTGAAGTGGGATCTTGATTTTTCCAATTGAAACTGTATCAGTAGACCTTGTTTATGGCCTTTGTGTATCGTTTTAATTCCTCCTTGACCCTTGGGAACAAAATCAATAGCCCCACCATATTGGGGAAAACCAATGCCAAAATCATGGCATCTGAGAATTTGATCACCGCATCCAAGGTCGCTGCAGCTCCAACAACCACGAACAACAGGAACAATACTTTATATGCCATGTCGGCTGCTTTTCCTCTTCCAAAGAGATACTTCCAGGATTGTAGCCCATAGTAAGACCAGGAAATCATGGTAGAGAAGGCGAAGAGCACAATGGCTATGGTGAGCACATATCTAAATCCGGGTATCACCGAATCATAGGCCATGGAAGTTAGGTCAACCCCTCCTATATAAGACCCTGTATCATTGATCAGTACCGTGCTTCCTACAGCATTGCCATAATCAAAGGCCCCTGCATCCATATTGAAGAAAATGATGACCAAAGCCGTCATGGTACAAATTACAACTGTATCTATAAAAGGCTCCATAAGTGCCACCAAACCTTCTGAAGCGGCATACTTGGTTTTCACTGCGGAGTGCGCAATGGAAGCTGAACCAGCTCCAGCCTCATTGGAGAACGCCGCTCTTTGGAACCCAACAATGATCACACCTAAAATACCACCCAAACCAGCTTCAGGGGTAAATGCCCCGGCGAAAATCATGGAAAATGCTTCTCCTATATATTTAATATTGGCAAAAATAATTATCAGGGATGCAATCACGTAGATCACGGCCATGAACGGAACTATTTTTTCAGTTACACTGGCTATTTTCTTGATCCCACCAATAATTACAATTCCTACCAAAACAGCCAAAACCACTCCTATGACAACACCAACGGCCCCACCCTGTAAGTTAAACATGGTGGACAACTGTACTGCGGCCTGATTGGACTGAAATGCATTTCCTCCTCCAAAGGAAGCACCAACACACAATACAGCAAAGATTCCTGCCAATACTTTTCCAAGGTTCTTAAGTCCCTTTTTTTCCAGACCCCTTGACAGGTAATACATAGGCCCGCCATGAACCACACCATTCTTGTCCACATCCCTATATTTTACGCCTAGGGTACATTCCACAAATTTGGTGGACATCCCTATCAAACCACAGATTATCATCCAAAATGTGGCACCGGGACCACCAAGGGCAATCGCTACGGCAACACCGGCAATGTTCCCCAAACCTACGGTTCCCGAAACGGCAGTGGCCAATGCCTGAAAGTGGCTCACCTCTCCTTCCTCACTTTCATCTCGAATAGTGTCTGGAATATCGCCGTCATCGGTCATGTGAAGCTCCACTTTTTCAAGACCGTACATTTCAACTTCCTCATATTTACCACGAACCACATTAATGGCCAATGGAAACTTCAATATATTGGGAAATTTAAAATAGAGGGTAAAGAACGTGGCCCCAAAAACCAATAAGATAAGTACAATGGGGATGTTGTATTCCCCTATGGGCACAGAAGTCAGGACAAATCCTTCCCACCAAACCGCAAAAGGCATGAATGCATCGTTCACACGTTCATCCAAACCTTTTTTTACAGCTTCCTGTGCAAAGGTTGATAGAGGTAACAATAAGGTTAAAATTGAGAGAAGTCTATACTTCATAAATGAGTTTTTGATTATTTGATTTGATGTAAAGTGGGCAATATCCTAAAAAAAATTTACGCAGAAAAATTTAATGATCTTTTAACTATCCTATCTGAAACATTTGGTTGAGTTTTCGTATTTGCTCTGGCCTCCCCAATACAATTACCTTGCTTTTGGGCTGAAGCACCAGATCGGCCTCCGGGTTGATGATATATTCCCCCTTGGGATCTATGTACCCTATAATGGTACAACCTGTTTTTCGCCTTAAATCCAAATCACGGATTGAATTGCAGTCCATTTGGTTGGTAAAATCTTCGATGCCCACTTCTTCCAAGTTTGTTGTATGCTCTCCCTCAATGGAGAGTTGGTCCAAAAAGGTAATCAAATCGGGCATGACCACCAATGAGGCCATATGGTCCCCTCCTATCTTATCGGGCATGATGACCTTGTCCGCCCCTGCAAATTCCAATTTTTTCAAGGAAGTCACTTGGGACGCCCTGCTTATAATGAACAGGGACCGGTTCAACTGGCGGGCCGACAGCACAATGAACAGATTGGCCGCATCATCTGGCACGGCGGTGATCAAATATTGGGCCTTTTCTATACCTGCCTGCAATAAGATATCGTCCTCATTGGCATCGCCTTCCACAAATAGGATCTCGTCTTCATACTTGTCTATGATCTCCTTGTCCCGTTCTATGACCACAAAGGGTTTTCTATAGGCCATCAACTTTTCGGCGGCCTGCATCCCATTTCTACCAAAGCCGCAGACCACCACATGATTGGAAAGACTGTCTATCTGTTTTTTCACTTTTTTCTTTTTTAACAGCTCCAAGGAGCTTTTTCCCAAAATATATTCCGTGACCACCGATATGGCAAAAGCAAAAATGAAGACACTGGTCACAATTAAAAATACGGTAAAAATCTTTGCCTCGGCATCCAAGGGCCTTACTTCGGAGAAACCAACCGTAGTGACCGTGATTATGGTCATATACAGTGCTTCCACCCAGGTATAATCGGACAAGAACCTATACCCTATCATTCCAAACAACAATACCAACACCATTAAGGACAGGGCCAATACTATTTTGGAACGCAGAAGTCGTATCATAGGTTACAGATCAAAAACTGAGGTTCTCTTGGTGTAGACCAAATCCTTGATCTTCAACCAAAATGCAATAAATAGGTAGAGGGCAAATCCAAATCCCAAGGTAACAAAGGTCAGGTAGATAAACGTGGTGCGAACCACCCGGGCGCGTATGCCCAAACGCTCGGCAATCCGTCTACAGACCTCAAAACCTCTTTTTTGGAAGTAGTATAGCGTGTCGTAAAATAAAGCCATGGCTAAAATTATGTATTTCTATTCAATAAATGCACGCCCAAAGCGCATTGAAGGCATTTATTTTTGGAACAGTACTGGGTGTAAAGCTGAATTTTGGCCTGACTTTCCAGTGCATTTTTGGTAGAGGACCCCAAGTTGCCAAACCCATCCATGATGGCATTCTTTTCCGTAGGAATCTGTAAGACCATGGCAATAAGGTTTTCATTGATATCCATCCCAAGATGCTTTGCATAACAAAACTTTAAAGGTACAACGGTATTGACGATCAGCAGGTCAATAAAATTTTTGGTTAGTTTTTTGGGACTCTCCTTGGATAGTTTACCAAAGGTAAAATGGTTTTTCCAATAGGGTCCAACACCTACATCGAAGGCTCGGTAAAAGTCTTCCAGCTGTTCCAATTCCATGAGATGGGCAAAAACATTGGGTTGTTTTGCGTACAAATGGGACAATTGCGACACCCGTATCGTTGGAAAGTTAGGCGGTCGCAGTCCATAGAATTCCGGTCGGGACAACACTGGGGACAATTCAAATTTTCTGGCCAGATACTGATATTCCTTTTTGAGTCGGATAAAGTATTGGTCCATACAGTCTATTCCCTCCAAGAGTCCAAAGTGCCCCAATAACAAACTTTCCAATTGCTCCACCTCATCACTGGTCTTCCTAACCACGGAGAAATCCAATTTTTGTGCCCGTTGCAAAAAATAATCCCCGTTGACCTTGGTGCCAAAGTTCTTGGCCAATAGGGTAAACAACACACCTTCCCAATCGTTGTTGGATTCTTGCAGGAGTTTAAAAATGAAATTGGATTTCTGCTCCAACCGCTCAATATAAAGCCGGTGAAGCCAATTATCCACCAAAAAAGCATCGATTCCCCCCAAATCCTTTTCACAATTGATGAATTTGGGTTTTGCGTTTTCCAACAGGTCTTGATACCCGTTTAAAAGTGCTTCGGATACATACTTTTTGAGTTCCAAGGTGCAGATTTGAGATCCATCCTTTCGGAATACCGAAATATCATCCTCCCAAACCACATGTAGAATAACATTATTGTAGTTGGGGTCGATCTCATGATGATGGGCATACCAATCCGACGATTTCAGATGGATTTCCACATTGCCCACCCAGGCTTGCGAACCGATTTCCACTCTGGCATTGAAAAAATCCGGACCTGCATACTGATTTGGGACTCCCGGGGCCTTAATGCGTATGGCTTCGTTGGCAGTTGAGGTAAGTTGTCTTCCATGAAGCTTTTTTTGCCCCCATATGTAATGGAGCAAGTCTTCCTTCATAGGAGCAATATAGAAAAATACCTACCAATTTCCAGCATATGTCAAGGAATCCCCTGAATTTTGCTTTAAAAATTGATACTTGATGCGATTGATTTGACGAATATGATGGTAATCGTGAGCCAACCAATTATATAAAAAGGAACGGGCAGACATGGTACCCAACTCAGGATGATACAGGGAATTTTCCCAATTGAGGTCGGTAGCGGTCTTTAACCATGCAATGGATATTTGCCGCTCCTTTTCAAATTGTTCCACTTTATTCTGGAAATCCTGCCCACCATAATCCCGTTTTGTGACCCATCCTACCGGGTCAATGGAGGCGAGGGGATCATCTGGGTGCTGTAGGGTATGATCCACGCGAGCCCTAAAATCCTCTTTTTCCTCATCTACCAAATGGCAGATAATTTCCAACAAGGACCAATCCGTTGGTTTTTGTTTCCAATGGATAAGTGGATGGGGCAAATGGGCCATAGTTTCCCTAAAAACCTTGCGGTTTCTCTCCAGTTCCTCTATGACCTCCGGTAGTTGCATAGGGTTCTACTCGGCAATTTCGCCTTCCCAGTCCATAAAACCTCCTTCAAGGTTGTACGTATTCTCAAAGCCAATGCTGTTCATAATGGCACAGGCCTGCCCGCTTCGGTTACCCGATCTACAGTACACGTAGTAGTTTTTGGACTTGTCCAATTTCTCCAGTTCATCTATAAATTCCTGGCCCAAATAAATATCTATCTTAATGGCATCTGGAATATACCCTTCCTCAATTTCTTCGGGGGTTCTGACATCCAAAATAACGGCCTTGTCATCATTTTCCAATTGCTCTGTCCACTCTTCTTGTGATAAATCCATCTTTACTATAGGTTTAGATACTGCAAAAATAAAAATCCGGAGCGTTACCCCGGATTAGATGCGTATATTTTTTTTGACTGACTTCTTCTTACACTTCTGAAAGTTGATGAGCTTTTATGATATTTAATTTAAAAATTTCTCCAACTCCTCATTCAATTCCTCATAGGTGAAGCCTTTTTCATAAAAGGTACGTTTGTCCTTATTATATATTAAGGTAGCTGGTATTCCCCCACCCCAATCTTCCGAGACTCTCGGAATCCATTCATTTTGCTTGGGGTCATCCAAAATGACCACTTTGGATTTCATCCCTTTTTCTTCCACGAAAGGTTCCAAACGCGATTTCCACATCCCGGGCATATCCAAACTCACGAGCAATACTTCCACATTGTTATCCTTTTGCTCGGCATGGATACGCTCAAAATAGGGCATCTCGGCAATACAGGGTTTGCACCACGTAGCCCAAAAATTCACTACATAGGTTTTATCATCGTTTTGATGTAAAAGAGGCTCAAAATCTTCGAAGTTATACACGGGAAATTTTACGGGTTCTTCCTGTCCCGTTTTTGCTTCGATATGCGCTTCGGTCTCCAAAGTATTATCAGATGTATTGGGTTCCGTCTTGTTGCCACAACCTATCATCAATCCCAAAAGAATCACCCCTAAAAACTTTAATCCATTCATTACCTGCATTTTAACCCTATAAAATTACATGTTGCCACTGCCGTTCCTTTTGTTTTAACAAAAATTTATCGGTGACACCAAAGGTAGAAACAAAAATTCAACATACATTTGTATATACAAATATTGTTTATACATGAATGTTGAGGAAATCATAAAGACAGCCAAGAAAATGCCGTTGGAGACGCGAACGTTGATTCACATCACCCTGATTCACAACAAAATCTATGAACATGTGGGAAATGCTTTAAAGCCTTTTGAGGTTTCGCTTCAACAATTTAATGTACTGCGGATTTTAAGGGGACAGAAAGGTAAACCCGCCAACCTATCCACCTTAAATGAGCGCATGGTGACCAAGATGAGCAATACCACTCGTTTGGTGGACAAGTTGTTGGCCAAGGGATATGTTGATCGCAATGTATGCCCGTCCAACCGACGTAAGGTTGAAATCCTGATCACCAAAAGCGGTTCGGAGGTACTTTCCAAAATGGACAAAGTAGTGGCCGAAGCCGAGCATGATATCGTTCAACATTTCACAAAACAAGAACTGGAACAATTAAACCTCCTTTTGGATAAATTTTAAATACAGATGAGCAACATTTTAGAACATAGGACCTGGCGCTACGCCACCAAAAAATTTGATGCATCAAAAAAAATATCGCATCAAGACCTCAATAGTCTTTTGGAAGCCACCCGTTTGAGTGCTTCCTCCTACGGACTGCAACCGTACCATGTATTCGTTATTTCCGACCCAGAGGTTCGGGAGAGACTGAAGCCTGTTTCTTGGAACCAATCCCAGGTCACGGATGCCTCGCACCTGATTGTTTTTGCCCATGCAACGGATTTTGGTGAGGAACTGGTCGATGATTTCATCACCAACCTAAGTGATACAAGGAACATTCCTTTGGATGGTCTCAATGGTTATGCCGAGATGATGAAATCCAACTTAGTGGGTCTACCCACGGATGTGAAGGCCAGCTGGGCTGGGAAACAGGTATACATCGCCCTGGGCAATGCCCTTCAGGCTGCAGCGGAGCTGAAAATAGACACCTGTCCCATGGAAGGTTTTCAACCCGAAGAGTACAACAAAATCCTAGGCCTTACCGATAAGGACCTTAATGCAGCTGTGGTTTTGGCCGTGGGCTATAGGTCCGAAGAAGATCAGACCCAAAATCTGCCAAAGGTCAGAAAATCAAAAGAGGAATTATTCACCCATATATAATCGTAATAGTTAAAAACAAAAATTAAACACAATCATGAAAAAGACAGTTTTAAGCTTGGTATTGACCACATTCATCGGTGCTTCCACAATGGCAAACCCCATTGAAAAGGAAACCAAAACCGTTAAGGCCGAAGAAAGCAATGTAACATGGAAAGCATACAAGGTTGCCGGTTCCCATACCGGAACCGTAAAATTGCAATCCGGTGCCTTGGAATTCAACGGCGACAAACTGGTAGGCGGTGAGTTTGTAGTGGATATGACCTCCATAAATACCACTGACCTCGAAGGTGATTATAAAAACAAACTGGACGGGCACTTGAGCTCTGCAGATTTCTTTGCCACTGACAGCAACCCCACATCAAAACTGGTGTTCACCAAAGTAAAATCCTCGGGAAAAAATAGCTATGAAGTTACCGGTGATCTAACCATTAAGGGCATTACCAAGCCCGTTACCTTTGATGTATCCATTTACGGAGATAAGGCCACTGCCACTTTAAAAATTGACAGGACCAAATACGATGTAAAATACGGATCGGGAATCATTGGAACCGCCAAGGACAAATTGATTTATGATGAATTTGATTTGGTAGTTGATCTACAGATGTAATCAGCTCCTGTTTAGTGTGTGGAAATCCCGTTTGAGACTGTCTTGGACGGGATTTCCAATTTTAAAACAAATCTTTGTTTGCTGGTTAAATTTTCCTTTTTATATTTGAAGCAATGAATCACAGAATTGCAAATACTTGGTGGTGGATCAACTTACTTCGAAAGTCGTGAGCTAAGTCCCCATTATAACCATACAAGAGGCTTGTCATCACGACAGGCCTTTTTTAATTTATAGAATCAACATGAGTTACACCCTCGAGACACATTACAAAAAAATCCTGGCAGACACCATTACCCCGGTGAGCGTCTACCTAAAAATTAGGGACAAGTTCCCCAACAGCATCCTTTTGGAAAGTAGCGATTACCATGCCAACGACAACAGTTTTTCGTATATCTGCTGCAATCCCATTGCTTACATTAAAGTGGAAAACGAAACCATAACCCAAAGATTTCCCGATGGCTCCAAAGAAATTACCCCGATCACACCCGAAACCGATGTCACTGAGGTGATACACCACTTCGGGCAGCAATTTTCGGTGACCCAAAACGGGTTCAAGTTTATCAATAATGGCCTATTTGGTTATATGGCCTACGATGCGGTCCGCTATTTTGAGGATGTGGAGATCTCGAAAAAGGAAGATTCTGTCAGCATTCCGGATATCTACTACGCCGTGTATCAGAACATCATTGCCATAAACCACTTTAAGAACGAAGCCTATCTTTTTGCCCATTGCTACAATACCCAAAGCAATGTGGATGAGATAGAACAACTTTTCAATGTTCGGAACTTCGCCTCCTACAATTTCACCAAGGAAGGCGAACCCAAATCCAACCTAAAGGACGAAGAGTACAAAGCCCATGTGGAGCTTGCCAAAAAACACTGTCAACGCGGCGATGTGTTCCAATTGGTTTTGTCCCGAAGGTTTACCCAAAAATTCAAAGGGGACGAATTCAATGTATATCGTGCGCTACGCTCCATCAACCCCTCCCCTTACCTCTTCTATTTTGATTATGGCAATTTTAAGATCTTTGGCAGCTCACCCGAAGCACAATTGATCGTAAAGGACGGCAAAGCCGAAATCCACCCCATTGCCGGCACATACAAACGTACTGGAAACGATGAAAAAGACGCCGAACTGGCCAAACAATTGGCTCAAGATGATAAGGAAAACAGCGAGCATGTAATGCTGGTTGACTTGGCCCGAAACGATCTTAGCCGCAACGGAAATACCGTAAATGTGGACACGTATCGGGAGGTGCAGTATTTCTCTCATGTGATCCATTTGGTATCGAAGGTCACTGCGGAAAAAAAGCAGGACATCACCACCATGAAAGTGGTGGCCGATACCTTCCCTGCGGGAACCTTGAGCGGTGCACCCAAGCATATGGCCATGCAACTCATTGAAAAGTATGAAAAAACAAGTCGGGCGTATTATGGAGGTGCCATTGGCTTTATGGATTTCAAGGGTAATTTTAACCATGCCATCATGATCCGCACCTTTTTGAGCAAAAACCATGAGCTGCACTATCAAGCAGGGGCAGGATTGGTGGCTGCATCCAACCCCGACGACGAACTACAAGAAACCTATAACAAACTGGGCGCATTGAACAAAGCCCTTGAAATTGCAGAAACCATCTGATCATGGGAAGAAAGATTTTAATGATAGACAACTACGATAGCTTCACATATAACTTGGTGCACTATCTGGAAGATTTAGATTGTGAGGTTACTGTAAAACGGAACGACCAGCTTACTTTGGATGAAGTGGAACCCTTTGACCTTATAGTATTGTCTCCTGGGCCCGGGATTCCAGATGAAGCCGGACTGCTCAAGGAAATCATCAAGACCTATGCCCCTACCAAGCGAATTTTTGGTGTTTGTCTGGGACAACAAGCCATAGGTGAAGTGTTCGGTGGCAGCTTGATCAATCTCGATCAGGTATACCATGGAGTGGCCACCACCATCACGGTGACCCAAAACGACCCAATTTACAAAGGATTGCCCAAAGAACTCCAAGTGGGAAGGTACCATTCTTGGGTAGTGGACCCCAATCTACCCGAGGAACTGGAAGCCACATCGGTGGATGAAAACGGACAGATCATGTCGCTTCGCCATAAAAAGTACGATGTGACCGCCGTGCAGTTTCACCCAGAGTCTGTACTCACACCTGAAGGAAAAAAAATGCTAAAAAATTGGCTCAATAGTTAGAATTTCACGTCATTCCCACTGTCATCCTGAGCGCAGTCGAAGGAAAGTGAGAATCCAAAATGATTCAAAAAAATAGATTCCTGCCTTTGCAGGAATAACAAGCAAAGAAGATGAAAGAGACATTAAATAAACTTATCAATCACGAGATACTGCCCAAGGAAGAGGCCAAACAGATTTTGGTGAACATTGCCAAAGGCGATTACAACACCTCTCAAATTGCGGCATTCCTTACGGTTTATATTCTGTCTCTTATACACATCTAGATGTGTATAAGAGACAGTCCTTACGGTGTATATGATGCGAAGCATCACCATTGAGGAACTGGAAGGCTTCCGGGATGCCCTCTTGGAACTTTGCTAGGCCACCGATCTGTCTCTTATACACATCTAGATGTGTATAAGAGACAGGCTACCTCTACCAGAACACCGATAAAAAGTTCACAGTACTCCATGCCTTGGATGGGTATGACGAAATTTCCTTGACTGGAGACACCAAAACCATTTCCAACAATACAGAGGCCATGCTCAGCCCAAATGACTTTGGAGTGCAAAAAATTTCACAATCAGAAATCACCGGAGGTGAGGACATTGCTGCATCGGCACAGATATTTTTGGATGTATTGAATGGTAAAGGCACCGAAGCACAGAACAATGTGGTCTGCGCCAATGCCGGGGTGGCCATCGCCACCGTGGAAAACATCGCCCCAAAGGCAGGTTTTGAAAAAGCCAAAGAAGCTCTGTTGGGCGGTAAGGGATTGGAAGCTTTGAAAAAATTGCAGGAATTGAGTAAAAACTAGCTGTCATGTCGAACGAATGTGAGACATCTCTACAAAAAAGATTTCTCAATCGCTTTGCTCATGTCGAAATGACAAATAACAACTTATGAACATCCTAGATAAAATAGTAGCCGATAAACGCAAAGAGGTCGATTTGAAAAAATCGTTGATCACCCCCTCACAATTGGAGCAATCCGTACTGATGGAGCGTACCTCCGTCTCCTTGGCCGCTGCCTTGAGAAACAGCGCCACCGGCATCATTGCGGAACACAAACGCCGTTCCCCATCCAAATCGGTCATCAACCAAGGTTTAAATGTACAGGATGTGGCCATGGGGTATGAAATGGCCGGTGTATGTGGCATGTCGGTTTTGACCGATGGCAAATATTTTGGAGGCTCCTTGGACGATTTGATCTTGGCCCGTGCCGCAGTGAACATGCCCCTGCTTCGCAAGGAGTTCATTATTGACGAATACCAGATATTGGAAGCAAAGGCTTATGGTGCTGATGTAATTTTATTGATTGCGGCCATTTTGGACCGTGAAGAGATCAAAACCTTTTCGGAAATGGCAAAAAGTTTGGGCTTGGATGTGCTCTTGGAAGTACACAATGAAGAGGAACTGCAAAAATCCATCATGCCCAGCTTGGACATGCTTGGGGTAAACAATCGGAACCTCAAAACCTTTGAAGTAAGCTTGGAGACCAGCAAATCCCTTTCGGAGCAGATTCCCAACGATTTTGTAAAGGTTTCTGAAAGCGGCATCAGTTCGGTAGAAGCCATAAAGGACCTCCGGACCTATGGTTACCAAGGTTTCTTGATCGGGGAGAATTTCATGAAAACGGATGACCCTGGAAAGAGTGCAAGAGAATTTATAAATGAATTAAATAGATAAGGTCATTTCGAACTGTCAGATTGAGCACAGTCGAAATCAAAGTGAGAAATCTGATTTGAGATTCCTCAATCACTTCGCTCATATCGGAATGACAAAAAAAGTAAACTATGAAACTAAAGGTCTGCGGCATGAACCAAAATCCCTTGGAGGTGGCCCAATTGCAACCCGACTATCTGGGCTTCATTTTTTGGGAACCTTCTGCACGCTTTTTTGAAGGCAACATGCCCAATGTACCCAAATCCATCAAAAAAATAGGGGTGTTCGTGGATGCCCCTTTGGAGGAAGTTTTGGAAAAAGTTGCACAATACCAATTGGATGCCGTACAACTTCATGGCAAGGAAAGTGTTGCTTATTGTGATGCTTTACGTCATGCTGAACTGGTTTCAGCATCACATAAGGATGAGACCCCGAAACAAGTTCGGGGTGACGGGATAGAAATCATCAAGGTTTTTTCCATCAAGGACAATTTTGATTTCTCCATTTTGAAAGAGTACGAAGCGGTATGCGATTATTTCTTGTTCGACACCAAAGGCAAACTGCCCGGTGGGAATGGTTACACCTTTGACTGGTCCGTCTTGGAGAACTATCCATCCACCAAACCCTTCTTTTTAAGCGGGGGCATTGGGTTGGAATCCGTTGAAAAATTGAAAGAATTTAGGAACAGTCCGGCCTCAACATACTGTTACGCCATCGACGTCAACAGTAGATTTGAGACCCAACCCGGACTAAAAAACATAGCGTCATTGAAAGCGTTCCAAGAAGCACTCAACGACCATTTACAACTTAAAACTGATAACGAATGACGTATCACGCTGATGAAAGGGGCTATTACGGTGAATTTGGGGGTGCCTATATCCCAGAAATGCTTTACCCCAATTGCGAGGAACTCCGGCAAAACTACCTCCGTATCATGGCGGAGCCTTCCTTTCAGGAAGAATTCCATCAATTGTTGAAGGATTATGTGGGCCGGCCCACCCCACTCTATTTTGCCAAACGCCTTTCCGAAAAATACAACACCAAAATCTACCTAAAACGGGAAGATTTGTGCCATACTGGGGCACACAAGGTCAACAACACCATTGGCCAGATTTTGATGGCCAAAAAATTGGGCAAAAACCGAATCATTGCCGAGACCGGCGCCGGTCAGCATGGAGTGGCAACGGCCACCGTCTGTGCACTGATGGGCATCAAATGTGTGGTGTATATGGGTGAAATCGATATTGCCAGACAAGCGCCCAATGTGGCCCGCATGAAAATGCTGGGAGCCGAAGTACGCCCGGCTCTATCAGGCAGTAGGACCCTTAAGGATGCTACCAACGAGGCCATCCGCGATTGGATCAACAACCCGGTGGACACCCATTATATTATTGGTTCGGTAGTGGGACCCCACCCCTACCCAGATATGGTGGCTCGTTTTCAGTCCGTGATTTCTGAAGAGGTCAAATCCCAACTTCAGGAAAAGGAAGGTCGTGAAAATCCAGATTATGTAGTGGCCTGTGTGGGAGGTGGAAGCAACGCCGCGGGAGCCTTCTATCATTATTTGGATGAACCCGAGGTAGGCATCATTGCCGTTGAGGCCGCCGGGAAAGGCATCCATTCCGGGGAAAGTGCCGCCACCTCAGCACTTGGTAAAGTAGGGATCATTCATGGCAGCAAGACCTTGTTGATGCAAACAGCGGATGGGCAGATCACGGAACCGTATTCCATTTCCGCCGGACTGGACTACCCAGGTGTTGGACCACTGCATGCCCATCTATATGTTTCGGGAAGAGGTGAGTTTATTTCCATTACGGATGATGAGGCCATGAAGGCTGGATTGGGACTTTGTGAATTGGAAGGTATCATTCCCGCTATAGAATCGTCCCACGCACTCGCCATTTTTGAGGATAGAAAGTTCAAAGAGGAAGACATTGTTGTGGTGAACCTATCCGGACGAGGCGACAAGGACCTACAGAATTACATTGATTATTTCAACCTATAAGGATAGATGTCATTCCTGCGAAAGCAGGAATCCAATGCTAGATTGAAAATGGATTCCGCATCAGGTGCGGAATGACAAAAACAAAGTTTAACATGAACAGAATCAAACAAAAACTGCAAGAGGACAAAAAAATCCTTTCCATCTATTTTACCGCGGGTTATCCCCAGTTGAACGATACCGTAAAAATCATCCAGGATCTAGAGAAGAACGGGGTGGACCTTATTGAAATTGGATTGCCCTTTAGCGATCCCTTGGCGGATGGACCTACCATTCAGGAAAGTTCCACCATCGCCCTAAAAAATGGGATGCATACCGAACTGCTCTTTGAGCAACTCAAGGATATACGGGAAACCGTTTCCATTCCCTTGATCATCATGGGGTATTTCAATCCAGTTTTTCAATACGGGGTGGAGGCCTTTTGTCAAAAATGTCAGGAAATAGGAATTGATGGGCTTATTTTGCCTGATTTGCCCTTGGATGTCTACCAAGAGGAATACGAACCTATCTTTAAAAAATATGGATTGATCAATGTGTTTTTGATCACCCCCCAAACCAGTGAGGCACGGGTTAGGGCCATTGACAAGGCTTCGGACGGATTTATTTACATGGTGAGCTCTGCGAGCACCACTGGGGCCAAATCGGGTTTTGGGGCCGAACAGACCCAATATTTTAATCGTATTGCCTCCATGGAACTGAACAATCCCCAAATTGTGGGCTTCGGTATCAGTAATTCCGAAACGTTTGATCAAGCCACCAAAAATACCAAAGGAGCGATCATTGGTTCGGCCTTCATCAAACACTTGACCCAAAATGGAGTTGAGCAAATCGGTGATTTTGTAAATCAAATTCGTTAATTTTCGTGTTCAAAAAACAACCCGAGAATTACTATGAAAAAAGCTATCTTTTTCCTTTTTACCATATGCTCCTTTTCTGTTTTTGCACAAGATGAAGTGGCCATAAAAAGTCAAGTGGCCCAAGCCATTACAGAGCTTAGGGATTTCATTTCCATTCCCAATGACGCCCTAAATGCCGATGACATTGATGACAATGTGCTTTGGCTAAAGCGAAAATTCAGTGAGCGTGGTTTTAACACCGCAGTGTTGGAAACCGAAAACATGCCTTTGTTCTTTGCGGCTTTACCCATTGAAGATGATAAACCTACCATGCTCATCTATATGCATTTTGATGGGCAGTCCGTGGACCCTTCCAAATGGGACCAGCCCAATCCGTATGAAGTTGTATTGAAGGCGCCGGATGGGGATGGGTTCAAGACGGTTTCTTTTGACGAGTTAAATGATGACATCAATTATGACTGGCGACTTTTTGGGCGTTCCACTTCGGATGACAAATCGCCCATTGTCATGTTGTTGAACACCATCGACCTGCTTAAAAAAGAAGGGGCACAAATTCCGTTTAACGTCAAGGTCATTTTGGACGGTGAGGAAGAAAAAAGCAGTAAACCTCTACCCAAGGCCGTAAAACAATATCGTGAATTGCTGGAGGCCGATTTCTTGGTCATTGCCGATGGTCCTGTACATGCTTCAGGAGACCCTACTGTGGTCTATGGATGTCGCGGCATAACCACACTTACCCTAACCACCTATGGCCCGGTAAAGCCACAACATAGTGGTCATTATGGGAATTATGCACCCAATCCAGGCTTTCAATTGGCCCAATTGTTGGCCAGCATGAAAGATGCCCATGGCAAAGTGACCATTTCTGGATATTATGATGGCATCTCCATAGATGAACCCACCATGGCCATATTAAAGAGTGTACCGGATAGCGATGCGGAGATATCGGACAAACTACAGTTCAAATCTGCCGAACAAGTAGGTGGCTTTTACCAAGAGGCCTTGCAATATCCCTCTTTGAACATCCGTGGGATGGGGTCGGGTTGGATCGGGGAAAAAGCCCGAACCATTGTTCCGGAAAGTGCCACAGCAGAGCTTGACCTTCGTTTGGTAGTGGAAACTGACGGTAATCGGCTGAAGAAATTGGTGAAAGACCATATTGCCCAACAAGGCTATCAGGTCTTGGACCACATACCCACCAAGGCGGAACGAATGGCCTATGAAAAAGTGGTCACAGTGACCGAAGAAAGTGTCACCGATGCCTTCCGAACCGATTTGGACAACCCCTATGGCCAGTTTTTAGTGAATACTTTAAAGGATACTTTTGGAAAGGATGTCATTCAAATCCGGACCACGGGAGGAACAGTCCCCATTGCCCCCTTTATCAACGAATTGAAGATTCCCGCATTCATTGTTCCCATGGTAAACCCGGACAACAACCAGCACAGTCCCAATGAAAACTTGAAAATTGGACAACTGGCGTACGGCATCAAGACTTTTTATGGGATACTTACCACTAAGATGGACTAAAAAACTCCCTATACTGCATGACCCTGAAATCAATCGTGTTGAATTCAGGGTTCTTACTTTTAAGTTGTTTGTACAGGGCTAAGCTGCCTACAGCTCGGTTAGCCGCCCCAGAAGGAGCTGTCAGGGATACCGTCTTAATAGTTCTCGACTGCGCTCGAACTGACAATGAACTTGAAATGACAGGCAATTCCAACTCATGGATTCTTGGCACCTCATTGGATATTACTTTCAATTTTAAATTGTGTTCTTTCAATAGTCTCCTGAAAAAGTATTCGGGGCCATTTTTGCTATTTCCTCCTGTAAACAAAAGGGTTTCAATATTGGGGTATTGTCGTAAATACCCTAGCATATCCCGAAGTACCACGTTCTGCATCCCCAAATCCGAGGCATCTATTTTTTCCCGCTCCGCACTATGGACAATATCACAGACCCCTATTCTCTGTTCCAACAAAAAGGTTTTACGCTGTTCAACAGCCTCTGCGGTGGTTTCATACTTGAGCCCCAAATTGAAAATACGGTCCAAAATGGGCCATAACTGCCCATTGCAGCTTCCGTAACAGAAATCCACATCCTCCGGTCTTAATTCCCCAGTGGTGAAACGCGGTGGTGGCAAAGTGCCCACAATTAATTTCGTGGCCTCTGGAAACAGGAAGGGCTCATAAGGATGGGTATGCAGAAATGGCTTTGAACTCAATACTCCATATTTTGAACCCAAAAAAAGGGGCTAAGCCTTAGGCCGAGTTCCTACTCGCGTTAATGTTACCGTATAGTGATCGCGTCACTATCTTTTCATACAACCCCTTGAATTCCGAGTTTTGGGTGATGTGGTACAACGCATTTTGCTGAATGACCAACAAAGGCAATACAATCTTCTCCCTAATCTTTACGGATTCCCTGGAAACTTCCTCGTCCTCCATCAAGATTTTCTGCCCAGAAATCTGAAGCAACATTTTTTGGGACAACTGGAATTCACTGTGCAGAATGTCCCAGAACTCACCAAACTCTGGATCTTCCTTCATGTAGCTGGTCAGGTCAAAATTGGTTTTGGCCAAGGACATCATACTGTTGTGCATCAACGCCCTAAAAAATGGCACCTCCTTGTACAATTTTTTGATTTCGTTGAGCTTGCCCTCTTGTTTCAGTTGTTGAATGGCCGTCCCCAATCCAAAATAGCCAGGGACATTTTGTTTCAACTGGCTCCAAGACCCCACAAAAGAGATGGCACGTAAATCGGATAAGGTGAGTTGCTTTTTATTCCCCCGCTTGCCCGGTCTACTACCAATATTGGCCTTGGTATAATATTTTAAAGTACTGCGATGCTCCAAATACGGAATGAACTTTTCATGCTGTTTCAATGCATCGTATTTGTTGAAACTCAATTCTGAAAGTTCCTCTATCAATTTGCGTTGGGCCGCTGTAATGGTATGTTCCTTTCCAAAAAGGTTATTGCGCAGACCAGCGGTGAGCAACTGTTCGGAATTGTGTTTGAACTGCTCTTTGGTACCATAGGTACTGGTTATGGTCTGACCTTGAATGGTAAGTTGAATCTCATGGTTGGCCACATCCTTGGTCTGGGCGGCATAGAACCTGTGGGTCTTTCCTCCTCCTCGCGCCGGTGGTCCACCCCTACCATCAAAGAAAATGGCTTTAATCCCATTCTTCTTACATACCTTGCTCAGGGTTTCCTTGGTCTTGAGAATGGACCAGTTGGCCTTGAGGTAACCTCCATCCTTTGTGCCGTCCGAAAAGCCCAACATAATGGTATGGGTCTCATTTCTTCGCTCCAAATGTTCCCTATATTTTGGAATCTGGAACAAGGTCTGCATTACCTCTTCCGAAGCTTCCATCCCTTTCATGGTCTCGAATAAAGGGATGATATCAAAAGTGATATCTTTTTCATCCCAGCCACTCCATCGGAATAGACCGAACACGAACAGAACAGCAAAAATATCCTCGGAGTTACTGATGATGTATCGATTACATCCTTCTTCCCCATTCTTCTTCTGGATATCCTTTAATTGTTGGATGTTCAGAATGGTATCTTTTACAATCTCCTCGTCGTAATCGTTGGGGTTGAGTTGCAAGTCCTTGTGAAGCAGCCATTGTACCAATTCCTCTTCCCGAAGCTCCTCAAGGTTTTCCTTGATAGCACCTTGTTGCTTCAATATGGTTTCTATGACCAACTTGTGTTTGCTATGATCCTGACGGATATCCAAGGTGGCAAAATGTGTCTTGAAGATGTGCACCTTATCAATCAAATGGTCCAAGCGGTCCAAATACAGCTCATGATATTCTGCCACCAATTTTTCCCTGATGCTATAGAGACTTTGTATGATCTCTTCATAGCCAATGTGCACATCAGCATTGAACATGGCATTGTACAGCTTTTCGCTAAGCTGGTTGATGTCTTCTTGAAGCCCTTTGAACGTCAGCTTTTTTCTTAAATCCTTTAGTTCATTGTAATAACACTTCATAAGGGTGAGCCTCAACTCATCTGCAACCTTGCGGGTTATATCCGCAGTCACGTAAGGGTTTCCATCCCGGTCACCACCGGGCCAAAAGCCCAGTTTGATAATGTTATAGTTCTCAAATTCGGCATCCCTAATATTACGCTTCACATATTGGTACAGTTCTCCAACCGCATCGTAATAGGTATTCCGTAAAATGTATATGATATTCTTGGCCTCATCCAAGGGAGTGGGTTTCTTGGCATTTACCAAAGAAGTAAGTCCCAATTGCTGCAAGGTCACATCAATATCGTAAATGCGATCATTGTCTATAAGCGAACGTAATTCTGCAATGATATCCAAAACGGCAGGCGTATAAAACTGGGTTGGGTGGGCCGTAAGTACAATCCTCGCACTAAAGGTAGACAGCTTTTTGGAGGCCTTGTCCCAATTCTTTGTACGGTTGACCAACTCAAAATAATCCTTAATGGTCAATGAGTTGCTGTATTTTTGAAGCTCGGGAAAAGCAGAATCCTCAACACTATCGTACAATACCACTTGGCGCTCTACATACTGGATGATGCGGAACATCAAATCCAATCGCTCCTGTTCATCCTCAATTCCAGCAAAATTGGTGAAAAAGACCTCCAAAATTTCTTGGGGATCTTTTCCAGCCTTCAATCCCTTTTCACATTGATCCAGTAAAAGTGGAATGAGCATCCCCACATTTTCCACATTCTTGTAGGGTAGGCTCAAAAAGAGGCTGTTGTAAATATTGAACTTATTGGTAACCGATTTTTTAAATTCTTCTAACCGTTTGGACTGCTGCATGTAATTTCGGTGTTTTTCTATTTAATTTGATTGAATTCCCAAAGGTCGTGATAAATGACAAACCTTGGGATTAAATTTAAGCGTATCACAATTTAGGAGATGTGCTCCATAAACTTAACACTTGGTAGTATCCTATCCAAAAAAAAGGAACTTTTCAAGGCCTTACAAGCCTTATCTCACAAATACGGGTTGGTTTTCCTTTAGGGTATGCTCCGCGCTGAACGTATAGCCATCATGATCAAAACCTTTGAGGTCTTCCAAGGTTTTGGCATCGCTGTCTATAATATACCGTACCATGGATCCCCTGGCTTTTTTGGCGAAAAAGCTAATGACCTTTAGCTTATCGTTTTTCCAATCCTTAAAAATTGGGGTGATGACCGGCACCTTGAGTTTCTTTTCATCCACAGCGCCAAAATACTCGTTACTGGCCAGATTGATGAACAGCTCATTATCTTCCAATTCACCGTTCAGATGATCGGTAAGCTCTTTTTTCCAAAACTCGTACAGGTTCTTTTTACGGCCAATTTTCAATTGGGTGCCCATCTCCAACCGGTAGGGTTGGATCAAATCCAAAGGTCTCAACACCCCATAGAGTCCCGATAAAATCCGCAAGGTATCCTGCAATTTGTCAAGCTTTTTCCCTGGCAGGGTATAGACATCCAAGCCTTGGTAAACATCTCCATTGAAAGCGTATACGGCCGGTCTGGCATTTTCCGGGGTAAACGGAGGTGAAAATTGTTGATTGCGTTCCCAGTTCAACTCGGCAAGCTTATCTGAAATGGACATCAATTGCGATAAGGCTTTTGGCTTCTTTTTTTTCAGGATGGCGTTCAGCTTTTCGGACTGCTCCAAAAACTGGGGTTGTGTATATTGTGATGTGGGCAATGCTGTTTCAAAATCAAGCGACTTGGCCGGTGAAATAACAATTTTCATGGAAATTAATTTTCCGTAAAAATAACGAGGATTTTCCTTTTTTTCGCCTTACGGCCATGGGGTTTATCAATCTTAAGATTGAGGTAACCTATGATTCATGGTGCTTGGCATATCCGCGCCATTTTTCTATACAGTTGACCATGTCTTGGGGCAATTCAGATTCAAAACGCATAAACTCCCCGGTCTTGGGATGCTCAAACCCCAAGGTTTTGGCATGAAGGGCCTGCCTGGGAAGGGTCTTGAAGGCGTTTTCCACAAACTGTTTGTATTTGGTAAAAGTGGTTCCTTTCAAAATCTTATCTCCTCCATAACGCTCATCGTTGAAGAGTGTATGGCCAATGTATTTCATGTGGACCCGTATCTGGTGGGTACGGCCCGTTTCCAGTTTGCAAGCAATCAAGGTAACATAGCCCAAACGTTCCAGCACCTTGTAATGGGTCACGGCCTCCTTGCCTTCATCCCCTTCAGGAAAAACCACCATCTGTAGTCGGTTTTTGGGGTTTCGACCAATGTGCCCTTCAACGGTTCCCTCATCTTCTTCCACATTGCCCCATACCAGGGCTACATACTCGCGTTCACTAGACTTTTCAAAAAACTGTTGGGCCAAATGGGTCATGGCCGCCTCGGTCTTGGCAATGACCAATAACCCAGAGGTATCCTTGTCAATACGGTGCACCAGTCCGGGACGTTCCGAACTATTATTGGGGAGATTGTCAAAATGATGGACCAAGGCATTGATCAAGGTACCTGAATAGTTACCATGACCGGGGTGCACCACCATGCCGGCCGGCTTGTTCACCACCAAAAGGGAGTCATCTTCATAGACAATATCCAAAGGAATATCTTCTGGGGTCAAGAGGAATTCATACGGGGGGTGCTCAAACATCACCTTGACCTCATCCCCTGCCTTTACCTTATAATTTTGCTTTACTATGGTACCATTTACCCAAATATGACCTTGCTTGGCGGCTTGTTGAATTTTGTTTCGGGTGGCATTTTCAATGAAATTCATCAAAAACTTGTCCACACGCAAAGGGTCTTGGCCTTTTGATGCCACAAACCTGTGATGCTCAAAGAGGTCTTCCTGCGAAAGTTCTTGGTTGTCCGAATCGTCCATGACTATTGCGAATCTGCTTGTACACGCGCACTACCGGGAATGGTTCCGTTGCCACAGATGAGTTCTACCTTGGAGGTCTTGGGCAACTTGTCCCCGGGTTTCACGTATTTCCCCTTGAACTTCATGTTGTAGACCATGTCTTTACCCAATTCGTCAATGTAGGTAACACGTTCCACATCCAATCCCACAGCCCTCAACATGGAGGCGGCGTTACGTTGGGTGACTTGGATGATATCCGGCACACTCACCTTTTTGTACCCAGATGGATTCACGGTGAAATATATTTTTCGGTTGGATTTGACCTTGTTTCCCGCGGGAGGGTCTTGATCCAAGATGGAAAACCTTGGGTAATCCGGATTGTAGTTGGAGGAGTCCAACACTTGATATCGCAATCCGGCCTCTTCAACAGCTTTTCGCATATCCATTACCGACATTTTGGAAAAATCGGGCACCTCCACAAACTCGCCATGGTTGGTGGTACTTTTAAGCCATTGCAACGCCAAAAAAACCAAAAGCACTGTGGCCACGACCGCTAGGCCCAATTGTATGAGAAAGGTCTTGCTTTTTAAAAATCCAAAAAAATGTTTCATGCGATATGCTTATGTGGACAAATATAGGAAAGCCAGTGCTTTTTTCTTTACTTTGGCATCGCGATATTCGACAAGCTGATGAAAAAAAACATTGCCATTATCATGGGCGGTTACTCCAGTGAACACGCCATATCCATAAAGAGCGGTAACGTGGTCCATAAGTATTTGGACAGAGAGCGATACAATTCCTATCGGATTGTGATCACCAAGGAAAAGTGGGTGTATCTGGATGATTCCAACAAGGAATTTCCTGTAGACAAATCTGATTTCAGTATTCAACCTGAAGGCGGGAAAATTGTATTCGACTGTGTTTTCAACGCGATTCATGGCACACCTGGTGAGGATGGACTGCTCCAAGCTTATTTTGAGCTATTGGGAATTCCACAAACTTCCTGTAACCACTATCAGTCTGCTTTGACTTTCAACAAGCGGGACTTGTTGAGTACCTTAAAGCCTTATGGCGTGCATTGTGCTACTTCATATTACGTGAACCATGGACAGGAAATCGATGAAGACGCCATCGTGGAAAAGGTAGGACTTCCCTGTTTTGTTAAGGCCAATAGGGCCGGAAGCAGTTATGGAGTCTCCAAAGTGTACCAAAAGGAAGAGCTTACCAAAGCTTTATCAGCAGCTTTTAAGGAAGATGACGAGGTGATCATTGAGTCCTTTTTGGACGGGACCGAAGTTTCCGTGGGAGTGATCACGTACAATAATGCCGTTACCGTGCTCCCGATTACAGAGATCATTTCAGAAAATGATTTTTTTGATTATGAGGCCAAGTACCAAGGGAAATCCAAAGAGATTACCCCGGCCCGGATATCCGAAATTCAAGAAGCCAACGTCAGGGCTTTGGCCGAATTTATCTATAAAACTTTGGGAATGAAGGGCTATACCCGTAGCGAGTTTATCTTTATTGGGGATGTCCCCCACCTTTTGGAGGTAAACACCACTCCCGGACTCACAGAGGAAAGTCTCTTGCCCCAACAGGCCAAGACGGCCGGTATTTCATTGGATCAATTATTTGACAGTGCCATTGTAGAGGCATTGCGATAGAAAATCTGTATTTTTAAGCAAACTTTCCCATCATGAGGCGCGCTATCTTTCCAGGATCTTTTGACCCACTTACCCTTGGGCATTACGATATCATCAAACGGGGCATTACCCTATTTGATGAATTGATCATTGCCATAGGGATCAATGCCGAAAAGAAGTATATGTTCTCCTTGGAAGAACGCACCCAATTCATCAAGGAGGCCTTTAAGGACGAGCCCAAGATCAAGGTACTCACCTACGAGGGCCTTACTGTGGATTTCTGCAAAAAAATTGGAGCGGACTTTATATTGAGGGGACTCCGCAATCCTGCAGATTTTGAATTCGAAAAGGCCATTGCCCATACCAATAGAAAACTCTCCGAGATAGAAACGGTCTTTTTATTGACCTCATCAGGAAAATCCTACATAAGCTCCTCCATTGTACGGGATGTTATTAGAAACGGTGGTGATTACACCGGATTGGTCCCTGAAACGGTAGTGGTAAAATCATGATAGTTTATCACTAAATCTTACAATTCCGCAACGTTTTTCCTAATTAAAGTCCCACAAAAAAACTTTCAAACCCTATTTTTTTTCCCAAAAACAACAGTTTCGGAACTTTTCACAACAAATAATTATTGATAAATGTCAATACCTATAAATTGGTCAGAAATTTCTTAATTACGAGAAGTTCCCCTAACGACCCCGTACATTGAAAGCAGTTGAACGAATTGCCCAACATTATTTGCTAAAGCAATTGCCCAAGGCAACCGCCTTTGCGGATGCCAAAGGTATATTGATGGATGCCTCGGATTCTTGGCTCGATATTTTTGATATTCAAGCCAAGTCCTGCATGGACATCAACATCTTTGAATTGTTTTCGGACATGGTCGAGAACATTGACCTGCAAGCATCTTTAAAGGACAGTACATCACACACCATAAGACACCACAAAACCACAGGTGCATCTGGGCAATGGTTTGAAAGCACCTTTTCCCCATGGTTTGATGAAAAGGAAAACTTGATGGGCACCATAGTGCAAACCGATGACATCACCCGATTGGTGGAAAAGGAACTGGAACTGGAAAGGGTGAACACATTGCTGCAGGCACAATCTGAAGTACTGAATGTTGGCAATTGGGAATACCATATTGAAACCGAACAACTGTACTGGAGCGAAGAAACCAAAAAAATCCATCAAGTACCTTTATCCTACCAACCCGAGGTGAGTGAGGCCATAGCCTTTTACAAACAAGGATATTCCCGCAACAAGATTTCGATGTTGTTCCATCAGGTAATGACCCAGGGAACCCCTTTTAACCAAAAGCTTCAAATAATAACTGCCAAAGGGGAAGAACGATGGATAAAGGCCGCAGGCAAACCCATTAAAAAGGATGGGGAGATCGTAAAAGTCTTTGGAACCTTCCAAGACATCCATGATAAGGTAATGGCCGAAACAAAGACCCGGGAAAATGAGCAATTGCTCCATACCCTGATCGATAATATTCCCTTGAACATTTTTGCAAAGGACCTGGATTCCAGAAAAATCCTGGTCAACAAGGCAGAATGTGAGTATCTGGGCAAGAAGCCCGAAGAAATGATAGGGAAATCCGATTTTGACCTATATGACCCTGAAGTTGCAAAGACATCACGGGATGAAGACCTTCAAGTTATCCGAACCCTAAAACCTATTTTGGGAAAAGAAACCATCAGCATAAAAAAAGATGGGGAGTACACCAATTTTTTAACCTCCAAAATCCCACTTTTTGATGATGAAGGCAAGATCAATGGGCTTATTGGCATCAGTATGGACATTACGGCCCTCAAGAAAAAAGAGGACCAACTGAGGAACCTTATCAATATTACCTCGGTACAGAACAAAAAGCTGATCAATTTTGCGCATATCGTTTCCCACAACCTTAGGTCCCATTCCGCGAATTTTTCAATGTTATTGGAGTTCCTTATCAATGAGGATGATGAAAGGGAAAAAGAGCATATCCTAAAAATGCTTTCACAAGCTTCGGACCGTCTTTTGGAAACCTTGGACAACCTGAACGAGGTCATCGACATCAACACCAATGTAAATCTGGAAAAGAGTCCGCTCAACCTCCATGACAACATTGTCAAGGTACAGCAAAGCCTATCGGCCCTTTTGGAAAAAAACCAAGTAGAGGTCATCAACCATGTTGACGAAGATCTTTGTGTTTCTGCCTGCAGCTCCTATTTGGACAGTATCATCGTAAATTTACTGACCAATGCAGTCAAGTACAAGAGCCCTGAAAGAAATCCCGTAATCACTATCAATGCCAAGAAGCACGACAAGTATGTGGTGTTCAGCGTTTCAGACAATGGTCTTGGAATTGATCTGGAACGGTACGGCGGCAAAATATTTGGACTATATAAAACGTTTCATAATAACAAGGATGCCCGAGGTCTAGGATTATATATCATCAAAAACCAAATTGAGGCCATGGGTGGTAGCATTACCGCAAAAAGTGAAGTAGATAAGGGTACAACATTCAATGTGTATTTTAATGAAGAAAGTTAACAGCATGTTTATTGTGGACGATGATCCCATAACTGTTTTTGGCATCAAAAAGATGCTGAAACCCGTTTGTATTTGTGACGATATCCAAATATTTGAAAATGGAAAGGAAGCGGTGGATGCCCTTAAAAAACGGATAGAAAACGGGGAGGACATTCCAGAAGTGATTTTTTTGGACATCAACATGCCCATAATGGATGGATGGGATTTTTTGGAAGAGCTCATTTCAATGGATATCAAGGAGCACATAACCATAAACATGATCACCTCATCCATAGACCCCTTGGATTACCAAAAGTGGACCGAATTCAAAAATAGATGCCCGCATGGTCTAAACTACAAGAACAAGCCTATTTTTAAGATAGAGATTTCGGACCTGGAAAGTATAGATTTGGCATCGTGACCATAATATTCCGTATTTTTAGGTTTACTAACAGCGTTTTTTAGTGGTATTGATCAATAAGGAATTTAGCATAGCACAAAAGTACATTGTCTTTTTTGCCCTACTTATCACCTGTCTGTCCTGTGAAAACCAAAAACAGGATGAGGCCACTTCTTACCAAACTTTTTTTGAAGCTTCAAAAGGCAAGGAAACTGCCACTTACGAAGAAACCATTGCATTTTACATGCGATTGGCACGGGATTTCCCCCAAATCAACATACATACGATAGGCAGTACCGATAGTGGTTACCCATTACACATGGTCACCTTTAACCCCGATGGGGATTTTAACTTGGAGAATGTCCGAAAGGAAAAAGCCATTATCCTGATCAATAATGGTATTCATCCCGGAGAAAGTGATGGAATTGACGCCACCATGCTACTCTACAGGGACTTGGCCACCAAAGCACTGCCCAGTCCAAAGAATACCGTATTGGTCACCATACCCGTTTACAACATTGGGGGAGCCCTCAACCGAAATTCAACCTCAAGGGCCAATCAAAACGGTCCAAAGGAATACGGGTTTCGGGGCAATGCCCGTAACTACGACCTGAACCGGGATTTCATTAAAATGGATACCAAAAACGCCCAAGGTTTTGCCAGCATTTTCCACAGGGTAAAACCTGATGTCTTTGTGGACAATCATGTGAGCAACGGAGCGGATTATCAATATACCCTGACCCATTTGTTCACACAGCACAATAAATTGGGTGGAAATTTAGGGCAGTACCTCCATAAAGAATTTATGCCGGGACTGGAAAAGTCCCTGGCGGACAAAGAATGGGACATTACCCCTTATGTAAACGTCTTCAACGTTCCGCCGGAAATGGGTTTTAGCCAGTTTATGGACCATCCCAGATACTCCACAGGCTACACCTCGCTTTGGAACACCCTTGGACTTATGGTGGAGACCCATATGCTAAAACCCTACGACCAACGTGTGGAAGGCACCTATCAGCTTATGGAAAGTCTTGTACAGCTGGTGGAAAAACAATACGACACCATCAAGGAGCTACGAAAACAGACCCATGAAGAGAACCTTGGACTTTCCCAGTATTATTTCTCCTGGCAGGTAGATACCACGCAAACCTCTGTACTACAATTCAAAGGATATGAAGCAGAACGCCTCTTGAGCGAGGTAACCGGACTTCCCCGTTTAAAATACGACCGGACCAAACCCTTTACCAAAGAAACCGTATATCGGAATTACTACTGCCCAAAGGATACCATTACCGTGCCTGATGCCTACGTGGTCAAGAAAAGCTGGGAGAAGGTCATGGACCGATTGCAAGCCAATAACATCCGTTATTTTAGACTGGACAAGGATACTTCACTTACCGTCAACGGGTATAAAATCCTGGAGTATGAAACCCGTAAAAATCCTTACGAAGGGCATTATCCCCATTTTAATACCCAAGTGACCAGTTGCACTAAAATAGTCCATTTTAATGCGGGTGATGTGGTCATTCCCACCCATCAACCTGGAATCAGGTACATTTTGGAAACCCTGGAACCCCAAGGCGTGGATTCTTTTTTCAATTGGAACTTCTTTGATACGGTCCTCCAGCAAAAAGAAGGATTTTCTCCCTATGTCTTTGAAGACGTAGCCAAGGAAATGCTGGAGAAGGATTCCGTATTACGACAGAATTTTATGGCCAAGAAAGCATTGGATACGGAATTTTCAGAAAATTGGTATGCGCAATTGGATTGGCTGTTTCAACAGTCTACATATTTGGAAGACGCCTATCTGAACTACCCGGTCTATCGTATTGAGAAAAATAGCGAAGCCTCAAAAATATTGGACCGGGACTAATCCCATTCCCACTCTTCAAACAGGATCTCAATATTGGCGTAAGAATTTTTCAAGGCCTTTTTGGTCTTTCTTCGGCCTTTCCATTTTACTTTGGATATGCCCTCCGATTTTTCAGCGACCAACTTGCCCGTAAACGAAGTGGACATTACAAACCAATGGGTTTCCTTCAAACGATATTCCCCATTTCTCTTAAAAATATGGTAGGTGGTTCGCAGAAACCGTTCAATGGCCAGTCCCGAAACACCGGTCTCTTCCTCAACCTCCCTAATGGCGGCATTTTCAACAGATTCCCCTTTATCCACTTTGCCCTTGGGCAGGTCCCATTTTCCATTTCGATAGATAAAGAGCACCTTGCCTTTTGGGTTAACGACAAATCCACCACCAGCCACCACCACAGGGATTTTATGGCGAAACATCTTTAAGATCTCGTCCCCATCGGGATGATAGAGATACGCTTTGTCCAGCTTCCCTTTGGCCAGTTTCTCTATAGCCTTTAAAATAGAATCACCATCCATGGAAAAAAGGCTTCCATTGGATTTATCCGGACGCTTGTTTGTTAAAATCAGTGGAGATTCATTTACAAAAACTTCATACATTTGCGCAATGGTTTTAGATAAGGGAATCGCAAAAAAAACAGCTGAACTGCTGTTACAAATTAATGCAATTAAGTTGGAACCCGAAAATCCGTTCACATGGGCTTCTGGGTGGAAATCCCCAATTTATTGCGACAACAGGGTCATGCTCTCCTACCCTGAAATACGGAATTTTGTACGGGAAGAGATGGCCAAACAAGTTGAAAACCTCTATGGCAAACCCGATGTGATCGCAGGTGTGGCCACAGGCGCCATTGGAATTGGCATTTTGGTGGCCGAAGCCTTGGGCCTCCCATTCATCTATGTCCGACCGGAACCCAAATCCCATGGAAGGCAAAACCAAATCGAGGGATATCTGGAACACGGCCAGAATGTAGTGGTCATTGAAGACTTGATCAGCACGGGAAAAAGTAGCCTGAATGCGGTCAAGGCCTTGAAAGAACAGGGTGCCCACGTAAAAGGTATGGTGGCCATTTTTACCTATGGTTTTCCAGTAGCCACGGACAACTTTGAAAAGGAAGATGTGGAACTACACACCCTTTCCGACTATGATCATCTCATAGAACAAGCTTCTGAAACACATTATATCAAAGAATCACAATTAAAAACCTTATTGCAGTGGAGGGTTGATCCACAGCAATGGAAATAAGCCAGAAAATGCACATTGAAGTCCCTAAAAAGAAAGTGGCCAAAAGTGGTAAGGAAGTTTTTGATTTTCTTTCCGATATCAAAAATTTTGAAACCTTGATGCCCAGTAATATTGACAAATTTGAGGTCTTGGATGAAAAAACCTTCAAGTTTGCCTTAAAGGGCATGCCAGAAATCACGCTAAGGTTGAAGGAGCAAATCCCCCATGAGAAAGTGGTTTTGGGAGCTGCCAGCGACAAATTGCCGTTTACCTTGACAGGTGATATTACTTCTTTGGGTGATCATGAAAGTGAAGTGGCGCTGAACTTTGAAGGAGAATTCAATGCCATGATGGCCATGATGATCAAATCGCCCATCACCAACTTCATGCAGACCCTATCCTCCAACTTGGATAAAATAGGTCAATAAAGCAGGGATACTTCTTTTAGGTCGTACTCCCTAAAAATATGGTCCTCCAACTCCAGGACAAGCTTCCCTGTTTCCGAAACACCCCGGATAAACCCCATAAACCTCTCCCCTTTGCTATTGGTGAACGTGGAGGGTTTGTCTTTTCGGAATAAATGCTGTTCGTACTCGGGAAGAAGCTCGGCAATGGTTTTGTCTTCAATATCCAATAAACGGTGTTTCATGCTATCCAAAATCAGATGTAATAGCTCATCCAAGTCAAAAACGCGGCCACTAATGGTATGCATGGATGCCGCCTTGTCCAAATTATCAAAAGAAGTTTGGTTCACATTAAGGCCAATCCCGATAATGGAATATTGAATTTCCTGACCTTTAAGAATATTTTCGATTAAAATGCCACATATTTTTGATGAACCTGACAGAATGTCGTTGGGCCATTTCACCCTGACATTGGGAAGATCCATGGTGTTCAGAACATCACAAACAGCCAAGGACACTGCAATGTTCAAATTGAACTGGTGCTCTGTCGAAAAAGAATTAAACTTTTTTAAAGCGCTGAAAGTAAGGTTTTTACCTTCTTCAGATTGCCAAGTAGCCCCCATTTGCCCTCTTCCTTTGAGCTGTTTTTTGGCGACGACCACGGTAAAATCCGAAGCATTTTTGGTCTGCAACAAATCCTTTAAATACTGATTTGTGGAGTCCGTGGCATCAAGTTTGATTATCCGTGATTGTTCTCCCAATGTGGTACGCCTTTATGATATGTTAAAATCTAAGGCTAAGAAAACAAAAAAAATATAACTTTGTAAAAACTAAAATTTTTGAATGCAGAAAACGAAAACTAGCGCAGATGAACTGATTGCCTTGATTTTACACGGGATTGAAGAAGTTAAAGGTGTTGACATAAATCTACTTGATCTTAGGGAAATCGAAAATACGGTCTGCGACTACTTCATCATCTGCAATGGTACTTCCAACACGCATGTAAACGCAATTGTTTCCTCTATCCAAAAAACCGTCAGCAAAGCCATCCATGACAAACCATGGCATGTTGAAGGTTCTGAAAACGCAGAATGGGTATTGATGGACTATGTAAATGTTGTGGTACATGTATTTCAAAAACACATCAGGGAATTCTATGACATTGAAGGACTTTGGGGAGATGCCAAGGTCACCATGGTGGAGAGCAGCTACAATTCTTAAAAAAAATGGCAAACGAAAACAATTCAAATACCCCTAAAAAACCTCGTTTTAGTTCGTGGTGGATCTATGGTGTGGTCATTGCACTGATCATAGGCTTTCAATTTTTTGGCGGAAGCAGTTTCTCCAATACCGAAAAAACCACTACGTCCGAATTACAGGAATACTTGCGAAACGGTGATATCTCCAAGATCATCATCATTACCAATACCCGTCAGGCCAAAGTTTTCCTCACGGAAGAGGCCCTGAAAAAAGACGTCCATAAAGGTGTAGCGGAAAAACCGCTGTTCCCTTCGGCCGGCTTGGTGCCCCAATATGTATTGGACTATGGTGACCTGCAAATTTTCCAGAACGAGATTACCGAAATCAAAAAAGAAAACAATCTCGATACCATTGTTGAGTTCGACACGGAATCCAACGTATTGGGCGAGCTACTGCTATCTCTACTCCCCTTTGCACTGATCATAGGAATATGGATTTACCTGATGCGCAGAATGTCAGGTGGTGCAAGTGGCGGTGCAGGCGGACAGATTTTCAACATTGGAAAATCCAAAGCAAAGCTTTTCGACGAAAAAACAGATACCCGAACTTCCTTTAAGGATGTGGCCGGACTGGAAGGTGCCAAGGAAGAAGTACAGGAAATTGTGGAATTCCTCAAAAATCCTGACAAATACACCTCACTGGGAGGTAAGATTCCGAAAGGAGCCCTCTTGGTAGGCCCTCCGGGAACGGGTAAGACCCTTTTGGCCAAGGCTGTCGCAGGTGAGGCCAAAGTGCCTTTCTTCTCCCTATCCGGTTCCGATTTTGTGGAAATGTTCGTGGGTGTAGGGGCGTCACGGGTGCGTGACCTCTTCAAACAGGCCAAGGACAAATCCCCGGCCATCATTTTTATTGATGAAATCGATGCCATTGGTAGAGCGCGTGGAAAGAACAATTTCACCGGCTCCAATGACGAACGTGAAAATACATTGAACCAGCTTTTGACCGAAATGGATGGTTTTGGCACCAATACCAACGTAATTGTACTGGCCGCGACCAACCGTGCCGATGTATTGGACAAAGCTTTGATGCGTGCCGGACGTTTTGACCGTCAGATCTATGTTGACCTTCCGGACCTTAATGAGCGTAAAGAAATATTTGAGGTACACCTTAGGCCCATCAAAACGGCTGAGACCTTGGATTTGGATTTCTTGGCAAAACAAACCCCTGGTTTCTCTGGGGCCGATATTGCCAACGTCTGCAACGAAGCTGCCCTGATCGCTGCCCGAAAAGAGAAAAAAGCGGTAACCAAACAAGATTTCTTGGATGCCGTGGACCGAATCGTGGGCGGATTGGAAAAGAAAAACAAGATCATTACCCCAGAAGAGAAAAAGACCATTGCCTTCCACGAAGCTGGCCACGCAACGGTAAGCTGGATGTTGGAACACGCAGCGCCTTTGGTAAAAGTAACCATTGTTCCAAGGGGACAATCCCTTGGCGCCGCATGGTATTTACCTGAAGAACGACTTATTGTGCGTCCCGAGCAGATGTTGGATGAAATGTGTGCCACCATGGGTGGTAGGGCCGCTGAAAAGGTCATCTTCAACAAAATATCCACCGGAGCTTTGAGCGATTTGGAAAAAGTGACCAAACAAGCTAGGGCCATGGTTACCATATATGGTCTTAACGATAAGTTGGGAAATATCACCTACTATGATTCCTCTGGCCAGAACGAATATGGGTTCACCAAACCGTACAGTGAGGAAACTGCACAAAAAATTGACTTGGAAATATCCAAGATGATCGAAGAGCAGTACCAAAGAGCCATCAAATTGTTGCAAGACAATAAGGACAAGCTTACCGAACTGGCAGAAAGACTTTTGGATAAAGAGGTTATCTTTAAGGACGATTTGGAAAAGATTTTTGGAAGACGCCCCTTTGAAAAAGAAGAAGAGGAGTTAGAACCAGAGCCTGTTAAATAACACCAATTGGCAACTATTGAAGTAGAATGTATACGAACTAAATAAATGGGAGTTTTTAGCAAACTTTTTGGAGGAGGCAAAAAGGTTTCAAAGGAAACTGTGGAAACCCGTGGGGACCATATGCCCGATCTAAAAATTCCCGTAGACGAAAAGTTCACCATCTACTTCAAGAAAAACGGGGGCAAATTTATTTACTGCGAGGACTTTTCCGAAGTATCCGAAGCTTTAAAGAGCATCATCTCCGAAAACGATTGGCAAAATCATCTTTTTTATAGTCTGGACCCTCGGCTGGAGACCCGCTTTTCTTCGGAAAAGATAGCATTCACGGAAAATCGTCAGGAAAGTGAAATTTTTTTCACCACCTGCGAACATTTGGTGGCCCACAACGGATCCATCTTGGTATGCTCCAACCAAATCAAGGAAAAAAAGTTGGACGAATTGCCTTCCAATCTAATCGTCTTCGGTACTACAAGCCAATTGGTGGATTCCATTAGCGAGGCACTAAAGATTATCAAGGAAAAATACGGCAAAAATATCCCAAACAACATCACCACACTCAAACACTTCCAACCCACACCGGAAAACAAAGATGATTTTCTTTCCTATGGAAGTGCCTCAAAAAATGTCTATCTTTTGCTTTTAGAAGACTATTGATTACATGAAAGAAATCCTCAGGCGTTCCATAACGGGAATCATCTATGTGGTGCTTCTGTTGGGAGCGGTTTTTTTAAGTTCGGACGCTTTTGATTTTCTCTTTATGGCATTTGGTCTGGCCTGTTTGGCCGAGTTCAAGAGAATTGTCCGTTTAAAGGGATATTACATTTTCGTGGCCTATTTGGCATTGTGGTGGGCATATATCTATTTGGTTCAGGACAGTACCTTGATCACTATTTTAATGCTGTTGACCATTACGGTGGATATGGCCCTGCTCATGTTCCTCTTCTCCAAAAAAGACAGGAGATTTACCGAATTACAAAAGTTTATCATCGCGGTGCTCTACATTGGCGGCGGATGCATCTTTCTTACCATGATCCCGTACAAGGAAGATGATTTTGCACAATTTCTCATTACGGGCATCTTTATTTTGATATGGGTCAATGATACGTTTGCCTATTTAACAGGGCGTACTTTGGGCCGCACCAAACTATTTCCTTCAGTTTCTCCAAAAAAAACCATTGAAGGTTCTATTGGAGGTCTTATTTTTGCACTGGCGGCAGCATACATCATGTCGTTCTACGAAACTAAACTAACTGTTGTGCAGTGGATGGTCCTGGCCACGGTAATCGTGTTCGCAGGAAGTCTGGGAGACCTTTTGGAGTCCAAGTTCAAGCGTGTGGCAGGCGTAAAGGACAGTGGGGCCATTTTACCGGGTCACGGAGGTATTTGGGATCGTTTGGACAGTCTTGTATTTGCAGCCCCTTTTGCTTATTTGGTACTTAATATCTTTTCCTATGTTTCATAAAGAGGGACAAAAAATTATCATCATCACTTTTTTTATTGTGGTCGCTGCAATTCTTGCCGCTCAATTTTATGTTGAAGTGGAGTGGCTTCGGTTAACCATACAGATAGCAGCACTTGTCCTTCTCGTTGCCATATTGCAGTTTTTTAGAAACCCCAAACGGTTGGTCACCCCAAATTTTGATGACATTTTAGCCCCAGTAGATGGCAAAGTGGTGGTCATTGAAGAGGTTGACGAACCCGAATATTTTAAGGAAAAACGGAGGCAGGTCTCCATCTTCATGTCACCAGTAAATGTGCATGTGACCCGTTACCCTGCCAGCGGTACCATCACCTACTCCAAATACCATCCCGGTAAATATTTGGTGGCTTGGCACCCAAAATCCAGTACAGAAAACGAACGCACCACGGTAGTGCTGCATACCCCGAAATTTGGTGAAATAGGGTATCGACAAATTGCAGGGGCCATGGCCAGACGCATCATAAACTATGCAGAGGAAGGCGAACAAGTAACCCAAGGACAGGATGCCGGATTCATCAAGTTTGGCTCCCGGGTAGACCTTCTATTGCCTTTGGACTGCAATATCACGGTAAAGCTTGGGCAAAAAGTTGTCGGGGCCAGAACCTGTATCGCCTCAATACGCAAACAGGATGATTGATGAGGAACTACATACCCGTTTTGATGAGGCAGTGGCCTATGTAAATGGGTACACAGAACCTCTACCTGCCGACTTATTATTGAAATTGTACGCCTACTTTAAGGTAGCCAACAAAAATTTTGATAACCCTGGGAGCAGAACCCCATTGATCAATGCCTTTAAGGCCAATGCCCTTTTTCAGGCACAAAACATCACTGTAAAAGAGGCTATGGAAAAATATATCGCCCTAGTGGAATCTGAAGTAAAAAAACTTTAGGACACCAAAGGAGTAGAATAGCTTTTTTCAAAATAGGTAAAGTATATCGCCCCACAAATGGTAACAACAAAGTACAGGGCCACCAAAATACTACCCACGGAAGCATAGGCATTTATTCCAAACCAATCCTGAGTACCATAAATAAGAGCCAAGCCCAACACACTTCGAATTACCTCGATCCAAATGGCGTAGGATTTACGGTCCATCAAGGTGGTGTAGCCGTAGACTCCCACAAAAACGAAGGCCCCAAAAAGCAATAATCCATCAAAGCCTATTGCGGAATAGTTGTAGAACATAAAAAGCATCAAGGTCGTGGTAGCCGCCATTTGGAAGATGGCATATCCCTTTAACGCATTGGAAGCCTCGGGTCTATATTTTTCAAAATGATATACATCCTCAATAATCTCCACAGGGTACTTTTCCTTGACATCCGAAGGGCGCCAACCTGTGGGCATAAACCAAATCCTCAGCTTGTCCCAATAGCTCTTGGTCCGCCATGCATCCTTTATCAAACGCCATAAATGCTGAAAATTGATGATGACAGGATTCCAGGTATGGGCTGGCTTCAATACGCCATATTGTGGTGGCACATCATCCATTTCCTCTTGGAACGTTCCAAACATCCGGTCCCAAACACAAAAAATCTGTCCAAGATTTTTGTCAATATATTCTTTGTTGATGGCGTGGTGGACCCTATGCTGGGATGGAGTAACAATAACATACTCCAACCAAACCATCTTACCCACATGCTGGGTATGGTACCAAAATTGGGCAAACAGATGGATAGGAGCCAAAATGGCGATAACTTCGTTGGGAACACCCAAAAGAGCAGCAGGAATCAACAAAAGGGCGTAATATCCCAATAAATTGGAAATGGGTTGCCGCAAGGCGCAAGCGAGATTGAACTCCTCACTACTATGATGGATGACATGCTGGTTCCAAAAAAAGTTGATATGATGGCTCAGCCTATGGTTCCAATACCCCGCAAAATCCAATACAATAAAGGCCACTACCCAAACCAGCCACGTAGTCTTGATTTCCGTAAGGGCCAAATGCTCCAACAAAAATGGATAGCTGATTATGATAACCCCTAACCCCAATGAATCCTTTACCACATTGGTAAGTCCGGAGCTAAGACTGCTCACGGTGTCCATGACATTGTGCATCTGCTTTTTGGCGAAATATCCATAAAGGACCTCAAAAAGTACCAACCCCACAAAAAAGGGGATGGCATACAACAAGGCAGTGGCATACGATTCCATAGTATTAAATATATGAAAAAGTAAAACACTCATCCCCAACTGATTGACAAAATGGGAATGAAAACAGTAAAAGTCTCTACCCTACCTAGGAGTTTCCTAAACTGGCCAAGCTTTTCTCCAAAGTTTCGATCTTGGCCTCGGCATCGGCGGCTTTTTTACGCTCTATGGCCACCACCTGTTCGGGGGCATTGTTCACAAAGCGTTCGTTGCCCAATTTCTTTTGCACCGATTGTAGAAATCCACGGGTGTATTTCAACTCTTCATTGATTTTTTCGATTTCTGCCTCCACATCAATGGCCCCACTGATCGGAATAAAGTACTCGTTGCTCTTTACCCGAAAGCTCAAGGCACCATCCAAACCGGTATCCACGGTCTGTATTTGGGAGATATTGGCCAATTTGATAATAATGGCATCCATCCCAGTACCTGCTCCTTCGCTGTTCAAGACAGAAAGCTCCAAAGTTTCCTTTTGGGGAATGTTCTTTTCCTTTCTGATGGTGCGTATACCCGAAATCACTTCGGCGGCAAAATCAAAATCAGCAATCAACTTCGTATCCACTTTTTGGGCTTTGGGCCAGTTGGATACCATCAATGCCTCTTCCGGGGTACGTTCTGCGGTATGCTGCCACACTTCCTCGGTTAAAAATGGCATGAAGGGGTGTAAGAGTTTCAAATTTTCCTCAAACAAATGGATAACGGCATCATAGGTTGCCTTGTCTATGGGCTGTTGATAGGCCGGCTTTACAATTTCGAGCAACCACGAGCAGAAATCGTCCCAAACCAACTTATAGGTAGCCATCAAAGCATCTGAAATACGGTATTTGGAGAAGTGATCTTCAATCTCCGCCAACGTCTGGTTAAACTTGGTGGTATACCATTCTATCCCTGTCTTGGCCGCTTCAGGCTGGGGTAAATCGGCCACTTCCCATCCGTTTACCAATCGGAAGGCATTCCAAACCTTGTTGGCAAAGTTGGCGCCTTGTTGGCATAGGGCCTCATCAAACAACAAATCGTTGCCCGCAGCGGAACTCAACAAAAGTCCAACACGAACCCCATCCGCACCAAAATCCTCAATCAATTTGAGGGCATCCGGAGAATTCCCGAGGGATTTTGACATTTTCCTACGTTGCTTGTCACGTACCAAACCGGTCAGATACACATTCTCAAAGGGTTTCTCATCCCTGTATTCATATCCAGCAATGATCATCCGCGCCACCCAGAAAAACAAAATGTCCGGTCCAGTGACCAAGTCGCTGGTTGGGTAATAATAGTTTACCTCCTCATTTTCAGGTTCCAAAATACCCCCAAAAACGCTAATGGGCCATAGCCATGATGAGAACCAAGTATCCAAAACATCGGCATCTTGGCGTAGATCGGATGCTTGGATGTTTGGATTTTTGGATTTGGCCAGTTGCAGCGCTTCTTCCTTGGTCTCGGCCACTACAAAATCGTCCTGTCCGTCTCCAAAATAATAGGCAGGAATCTGTTGTCCCCACCACAATTGTCGAGAAATGTTCCAATCGCGGATATTTTCCATCCAATGACGATAGGTATTTTCAAACTTTTGGGGATATAGTTTCACATCCCTTGTCTTCAACACCCCATCAAGGGCCGGTTTTGCCAATTTCTCCATTTTCAGGAACCACTGGTCGGAAAGTCGGGGCTCTATCACCGCCTTGGTCCGTTCGGATGTTCCCACTTTGTTGGTATGCTGCTCGGTCTTCACCAAATACCCCTTTTCTTCCAACTCTTTGGAAATTTCCTTCCGAACCACAAAACGGTCCTTGCCTTCGTAGTGCATTCCAAAGGAATTCAAGGAAGCGTCTTCGTTGAAAATATCTATGACCTCCAAATTGTGCTTTTCCCCAAGGTTTTTATCATTCTCATCATGGGCCGGGGTCACTTTTAAGCACCCGGTACCGAACTCCACATCCACATATTCGTCCTCAATGATCGGAATGACCCGATTACAGATGGGCACAATGGCCTTTTTGCCCTTCAAATGGCGATATCTCTCATCATTGGGGTTGATACAGATGGCGGTATCCCCTAAAATGGTCTCGGGTCGTGTAGTAGCAATAGTGACCTTCTCATCGGAACCTTCAATGGCATAAGCCAAATAATACAGATTACCCTGTCTCTCTTCATAAATCACCTCTTCATCGGATAAAGTGGTCTTGGCCTCTGGATCCCAATTCACCATACGATAGCCCCTGTAAATGAGCCCTTTATTGTACAGACCCACAAAAACTTTGATTACTGAGGCTGACATATCGTCATCCATGGTAAACTTGGTGCGATCCCAATCACAGGAACAGCCCAATTTTTTCAATTGCTGAAGGATGACCCCTCCATATTCATTGGTCCAATCCCAGGCATGTTTTAGGAATTCATCCCTGGTTAGGTCAGCTTTATGAATCCCTTCCTCTTTCAACTTAGCCACCACCTTGGCTTCCGTTGCAATGGAGGCATGGTCCATACCGGGTACCCAGCACGCATTTTTACCCAAAAGTCTTGCCCTTCGGATCAGGACATCCTGTATGGTATTGTTGAGCATATGCCCCATATGCAACACCCCAGTAACATTGGGTGGGGGAATAACAATGGTGTAGGGCTCTCTTTCATCTGGTTTTGAACTGAAGAAATCGTGTTTCATCCAGTAGTCATACCAGTTCGCTTCAACCCTATTGGGCTCATATTTTGATGGAATCTCCATTTTTCGGTACAGTTTTTGTAATTAAGGGTATGGATCGGTTTAAATTCAAGGTAAGCACCATGTTAATTTTATGCTATTCCTAAATGAAAGCCAATCTTGAAATACGAAACAAAAATAAGTAACGTTATTACATAACAAAAGAATTTTGGATGCAGCTATTGAATCAGCTACATTTGAAATCCACCCAAAACCAAAAAAAATGAAAAAAACTGTACTTCTGTTGTTTGTTGGTCTTCTTTCATTAGGAATTTATGCCCAAGAAGGAACAGCAAAAATCGAGTTTAAAAGTGAAACCATTGATTATGGTGAAATTGCCAAAGGAAGTGATGGAATTCGCGTGTTTGAATTCACCAATACCGGATCTGTTCCATTGGTAATCAGCAATGTACGATCTAGCTGTGGATGTACTATCCCCAAAAAACCTGAAGATCCCATTTTGCCCGGCAAAACCGGTCAAATCCAAGTAAAGTACGATACCAACAGGGTTGGCCCCATTAGAAAGGCCATTACGGTAACCTCCAATGCGGATACACCTACCAAAATCCTAAAAATAAAAGGTACGGTAAAGGCTGAGGGAGCCAAATAGATAAAAGAAAATAAAGTACTACAAACCTCGAAGAAGTTATTTTTTCGAGGTTTTTTGTTTTTAGTCGTCAAAGACTTTTTTAAGGACAAAGGAAAACAGTAAGTCCTTATTATAACGTTCAATCAGCACACGAACACGCTTTCCCTCCTTTTCATTGAGCATTTTTAACACTTCTTGGAGTTTATACTGATAAACCCGCCTACCGTTTACCGCCAAAATCACATCTCCTTCACGTAGTCCGGCCTCAGCAGCAGGGCTTCCCGCCCGTATCCCGGAAACTACTATTTCGGGCACTAAACTCAATTTGGTTTTGTTTTCCAGTAGAATCTGTACATTTCCAAAGGAAGCATTCTTTTCTGAACTTACCACGCCGCCAACACCTGCTATACTTTCCGCAATGTACCGCAATCCATTATGCTGGAGTTCAATTCCGGCCAAATTGTATTGGAACGGTACACGGAAGTTTCCGTTCTTTTTAATAGTCACCTCCCCATTGGCATAATCAAAAACAAAATTGAAACGTTTTAATATCTCTCCTCCTACCGAGCCGTTTCTGTCTCCCAAATTATCAATAAGCCCAAAGAATTCACGATATGGAAAAGCTGCTTTGGCCTCCTTGAGTTCAAAATCCCCAATTTTGATTCCATTGACCTTGGTCCGTTTTCCAAAAATATCACCGCTTAACCCTCTTCCCAGATAATCCTCATAATTTTTCTCAGGAATCTCCAAGCCTTTTTCGGGTTGATGGAACAACCAAAGTGCATCGCTACTTCCCGTATCCACAAGCAATTTAACTGGTATGTTCTCGGAATCCTTGATCAGAACGGTGCCTTCCACATAAGCCTTTCTTTTGATAATGGACAACGGAAGGGTTTGTGCTTTTTTGCCCTGCCTGTGCACATAGTGCTCTGGATTATGGAGTTTGATATATTTTGCCCCATAATTGATTTCCACAATAAAATCCCGGAACAGTTCAAAACCCAAAATACCATGTACAGGAATGCCTAACGAAGGTGAGAAATTGATACCCTTATCCAAAACCACATACAGGTCCTGCGAATAATTCTCTGCATCCCCCAAACTGAACACATTCCCCATTGAACTCAGTGCCTTCATAGGTTCACCGTCTCCCAATCCCCTTATGGTCACTTCGGAAACATTGTTGATGGAAATGGAATCCTGACCGGAAAGGTTGAAAAGAATGGGTTTGCTCACCCCAGAATCCAAAACAAAGGTAAGATCGGATCCATTGATCTGCACGGGGATGATGATAAGGTTATTAATCAGTTCGAATTTTACTTTTTGAAACTTCTTGTGTCTGGGCATTTTAAACTTTTGCGCCGAAACCAAAAGGGGCGCCACAACAAAAAGAAGCACAAAAAAGTATAGTCTTTTTTTCAATTTCCTTACTTCTAAAGGGTTATCCTTATGAAATATACAAAATTATCAAAGACAACGAGTCGTATTTAACATTCCAATAACCGTGTAAATAATGCCCAAATCTGTTGTTTTCAAGTGCGGGTTTTAGCATTTTTGCCTAAAATATCAGTACATGCCAAGTATCTCTGAAAAAGGAAGGCTTATGCCTGCTTCCCCGATCCGTAAATTGGTCCCCTATGCCGAGGCCGCCAAGAAAAGAGGGATCCATGTGATCCACCTCAACATTGGGCAACCGGACATCAAGACCCCGAAAGTGGCCTTGGATGCCGTGCGTAACCATACCGTGGAGGTATTGGCCTATAGTATGACGGAGGGTTCCGAAATCTACCGGGAAAAAATTGCCGCTTACTATGCCAAAAAGGACATCCATGTCACCGCCAAGGACATTATTGTGACTACTGGAGGTTCCGAAGCCCTTTCCTTTGCCATGGGAAGTATTATGGATACCAACGATGAGATCATCATCCCGGAACCTTTCTACGCCAATTACAACGGATTTGCCACGGCCATGGGCGTCAAGGTGGTGCCGATAGTTTCCACCTTGGAAAATAATTTTGCCCTTCCCCCTATCGCTGATTTTGAAAAATTGATATCGGAAAAGACCAAGGCCATCCTTATCTGTAACCCTGGAAACCCAACAGGGTATTTGTACAGCAAGGAGGAAATACAGCAACTGGCCGCTTTGGTAAAAAAACACAACCTGTTTCTGATAGCGGATGAGGTGTATCGCGAATTTGCCTATGAAGGTAGACAGCACCATTCCATTTTACAGGAAGAAGGTCTGGAAGACCATGCCATTGTGGTCGATTCCGTTTCCAAACGCTATAGCATGTGCGGAGCCCGGATAGGTTGCTTGGTATCCAAAAACAAGGAGGTCATCCAGACCGCCCTTAAATTTGCCCAGGCCCGACTCTCCCCACCAACATTTGCGCAAATAGCCAGTGAGGCCGCCTTGGAGACGCCGCAGTCGTATTTTGATGAGGTCATTGTTGAATACGCATCGCGCCGTGACATCTTGATTGCTGAGCTTCGAAAACTGGAAGGGGTAAAAGTAGCCGTCCCGCAAGGTGCTTTTTATTGCGTGGTAGAGCTTCCCATTGCCGATGCCGATGATTTTGCCCAATGGCTGCTCGAAAAATTTGAAATGAATGGCAATACGGTCATGGTGGCCCCTGCAGGCGGATTCTATGCCACGCCAGGATTGGGAAAAAACCAAATAAGGATTGCCTATGTGCTGGAAAAAGACCAACTTGTAAAGGCGGCCCAGATATTGGGCAAAGCGCTTAAAGTGTACAACAATTAGGTGAACATTCAGGAAAACATATCCCTTAAGGCCTACAATACCTTTGGTATTGATGTCAAGGCCCGCTATTTTGTTGAAATTACCGGCCTAGTGCAACTCCAAAAAGTATTGGAGTTGAAATCCTATCCCAAAAAGTTCATCATTAGCGGAGGAAGCAATATGTTGCTTACCAAGGATATTGATGCGCTTGTGATACATATCAACCTAAAGGGCATCACCATTGCTGAAGAAAACGAAGATGAGGTTAAAATAAAGGTCATGGCCGGTGAAAACTGGCACGGATTGGTACAATGGACCTTGGAAAAAGGTTATGGTGGATTGGAAAATCTATCCTTGATCCCAGGCAACACGGGTACGGCCCCCATTCAAAATATTGGGGCGTATGGTGTAGAACTCAAGGATGTTTTTGTAAGCTGTACCGCCATGGAGATAAAAACCGGAGAACTTGTAAGTTTCGATAATGAAGCCTGCAAATTTGGATATCGGGATTCCATTTTTAAGAATGAGGCCAAGGGTCAATACATCATTACCTCGGTACATCTAAAACTTACCAAAAAGAACCATGTCCTGCACACGGGATATGGGGCCATTGAGGCTGAATTGAAAAAAAATGGCATTGTTTATCCCACCATCAGGGACATATCCGATGCGGTCATCACCATAAGGCAAAGTAAATTGCCAGACCCAGCAGCATTGGGAAACAGTGGAAGTTTCTTCAAAAATCCGGTCATATCAAAAAAGGCCTTTGAAAAGTTCATCAAAAAACATCCAGAGGCCCCACATTACGAAGTGGATGAAGAAGAGTTCAAGATCCCAGCGGGATGGCTTATTGAGCAAGCAGGTTTTAAAGGAAAACGATTTGGGGATGCCGGAGTACATGAAAAGCAAGCCCTTGTTTTGGTAAACTATGGAAATGCCACTGGCGAAGACATCCTAAAATTGTCACAACTTATACAAAAAGAAGTGGCTCAAAAATTCAACATCAAGATCCAGCCTGAGGTCAATATCATAAAATAACCCCTGCATTGATAAATCAAAAACAGGGGTTATACCAAACCAAACTAACCAAATTTATGTATATCGTAAAGGCCGAAACCTTTTTGATTTTCTTTTCAACGCCAACCAAAAATGCTTTTTCTAACTTAGCGCTGTAGTATATACGACGAAAAACCTATTTTAGATTTTTGCCCCTTAAAAATTTTACCATAAACCATCGTTGATGAGCACACTGATTGAAAGACATATTGTTTCACTCTTGGCCGAAAGGGACGATAAGGCCATATCCCTGTTGTATGAAAATTACGGGGATACCCTCTATGGTGTGGCCTACAAGGTGGTAAAAGATGAAGAATTGGCACAGGATGTGCTTCAGGAAAGTTTTATTAAAATCTGGAAAAAAGCAGATTCCTACGACGCCTCAAAAGCAAAACTTTTCACCTGGTTGTTCCGAATAACCCGAAACACCGCCATTGATAAATTAAGAAGTGTAAACAATAAAGCGGACAAGGAAGTCCAAATAGACGTTTCGGACGTATATAACTTAGGAGTGAGTGGCATGAGCCCCGAACATCTGGATATCCAAGATAACCTTAAAAAGATAGAGCCTAAGTACCGAATTGTTTTAGAGGCCTTGTTTTTTGAGGGAATGACGCAACAGGAAGCAAGTGAAGAATTGGATATCCCCTTGGGAACCATAAAGTCAAGATTAAAGATTGGCCTTAGGGAACTTGGAAAGATTTACGGTACGGCATTGGCCTTGCTCCCCTTACTAAATTTTACGCCATGAAAGAAAAAGTAAAAACATTTCTGGATTCCGACATACTGGAAAAGTATCTTTTGGGAGATACCACAAAAGAAGAGACCTTAAAGGCTGAAAGGTACATCACCATGTATCCTGAAGTAAGGGAAACCTATAATGAACTTCAGGACAATTTGGAGACTTTCGCCAAAATGTATGCCCGAAAAACACCTGAAGGGCTCAAAGAAATTATTGTTTCCAGTGCCAAAAAGGAAAAAATGGTACGCAGAAGATTCTACAGGTATGCTGTTGCGGCCAGTGTCGCCATTATGCTGTTTGCGGGCTCTTCCGTATTCTTCTGGAACCAAAACAAAAGTCTTCAACAAGAAAATACCTTGGTCACCAACAAAATCAAGTATTTGGAAGACAATATGAAGAACCAGTTGGAGGACATGCGAAACCAGTTCATTGTTCTTAATAACCCGGACACAAAAAAATACGCCGTTAATGGCAAGAGGGAAGGCAAGGAACTTAAGGCCATTGCCTATATCAACCCCGTTAAAAAACTTTCCTACATCAATGTGAGCAATGTGCCCAACCTACCGGAGAATAAATGCTTCCAAATGTGGGCCGAAGTGAATGGGGAATTGGTAAACTTGGGAGTGATCAAACAGTTTGACGAGAAGGACAAACTATTGGCACTTCCCTATGCGGACAAGGCTGTAAGCTACATTACCGTGGAGCCAAAAGGAGGCAATACCTCCCCATCGGTGGAAAACATTGTGGCCAACATCAACTATTAGGGGGTTTTCTTAAAGTATTCCCCAATTTCCGCTTTGTATATACGTATTTTGTACCTTTGTAAAAAAGTTGGAACATGAAGTTAGCATTATTGACCATTGGTCTTTTGGCACTGGCTTTTGCTGGAATCGCAATAAAAATTTGGGGCAAAAAAGACGGTAAGTTCGCAGGTACCTGCGCCAGTCAAAACCCATTTTTGAACAAAGAAGGTGAAGCCTGTGGTTTTTGTGGAAAAATGCCCGATGAACAAGAATGCAAAAAAGACTCCGTTCCAGCGCAATGATCATACATTGATCCCGTCAACACAAAGTCACATTTTTGGAGAAGACCGAAAAGTCCATTAAAGAAAATATCCTAAAAGCAAAGGAAGGTAACCAAATTGCTTTTAGTGCACTTTTGGACACCTTCTGGAACGATGTTTACGGTTTTCAATTACTGCGCACCAAAAATGAAAATGACGCCGAAGATATCACCATCCGTACATTTTCCAGGGCTTTCGACAAGATAAATACCTATGATGAGACTTATGAGTTCAAAACATGGCTCATCACCATTTCCAAAAACCTGCATGTAGACCTTATCCGAAAGAGAAAACGCAGCCTTTTGGATGAAATGGAATCCCAAGGCGATGAGGTGAAAAAGGTTTTGGACGACACCCCTACCGTGGAAGATCAACTGATCACGGAACAAAATTTGGCAAACTTGTTACAGGACATCAAAAAATTGAAGCCCCATTATCAAAAAGTAATCAACCTGAGATATTTTAACGAGTTGAGTTATGCCGCCATCGCCAAGGAACTCAACGAACCGGTGAACAACATCAAGGTAAAGCTCCTGCGGGCCAAGAAACTTTTGGCCGAAATCATCAAAAAAAAGTGAGCGTTTTCTACGGTTAAAGTTTCCTTTCCAGTTTCGTATCTTTGTAGTTCAAATTTTAGGTATGAGCACAAGTGTAGCAGAAAGCGTTTTACCACCCAAGGGAAAACCCAAATGGCTTAGGGTAAAACTCCCTACGGGCAAAAAATATACCCAGCTACGGGGTTTGGTGGACAAATATGACCTCCATACCATCTGTACCTCGGGAAGTTGCCCCAATATGGGTGAGTGCTGGGGAGAAGGCACCGCTACTTTTATGATTTTGGGGAATATTTGCACCCGTTCCTGCGGATTTTGTGGCGTAAAGACCGGAAGACCCGAGACCGTGGATTGGGCGGAACCTGAAAAAGTGGCCCGCTCCATCAAGATCATGAACATTAAACATGCCGTGCTCACTTCGGTGGACCGGGATGACCTCAAGGACATGGGTTCCATCATCTGGGCCGAAACCGTAAAGGCGGTACGACGCATGAACCCTGAAACCACACTTGAAACCCTTATTCCTGATTTTCAAGGAATTGAAACCCATCTGGACAGGATTTTGGAGGTAGCCCCCGAAGTCATCTCCCACAACATGGAAACCGTAAAAAGGCTTACCCGTGAGGTCAGGATACAGGCCAAATACGAACGAAGCTTGGGCGTATTGGAGTATTTGAAGAAAAATGGGGCCAACCGAACCAAATCCGGCATCATGCTGGGATTGGGCGAAGAGGAAGATGAAGTCATTGCCACCATGGAGGACCTAAGAAAAGCTGATGTGGATGTGGTCACCATCGGGCAATACCTGCAGCCTTCTAAAAAACACTTGCCCGTAAAGCAGTTCATTCTGCCCGAGCAATTCAAAAAATATGAGGAAATAGGCTTGGAAATGGGCTTTAGACATGTGGAAAGTGGTGCTCTTGTGCGATCTTCCTACAAAGCCCATAAGCACATTCACTAGCCATAACCTATTACTACATCGCCCTTCATGAAACAGATTTCCCTTGGCATCAACGGCTTCGGACGTATTGGCAGAACCCTATTTAGATTATTACAGGACCATCCCCATATTTCGGTGGTGGCCATCAACGATCTGGCCAATGCCCCTACCCTGGCCCATCTTTTAAAATATGATAGCATCCATGGGAGATTCCATGCTGATGTCACTCCGGAAAAAGATGGTTTTGTGGTCAATGGTAAAAAAGTGACCGTATTGAACCACAACCATCCCCAAGATATTGACTGGGCAGCCCATAATGTGGATGTTGTGGTAGAAGCGACCGGAAAGTTCAAAAAAGAGGAGCAATTGGCCTTTCACCTGAAAAATGGGGCCAAAAAGGTAATTCTTTCCGTTCCCCCGGAAGATGACGCCATTAAAATGGTGGTCCTTGGGGTGAATGAAGGCGACATTGAGGCCCAAGACCATATTATTTCCAATGCATCCTGTACCACCAACAATGCCGCTCCCATGATCAAGGTGGTGAACGAGCTTTGTGGTATAGAACAGGCGTATATTACCACCATACATTCCTACACCTCGGACCAAAGCCTTCACGATGCCCCACATCGCGATTTAAGGCGTGCCAGAGCGGCCGCACAATCCATTATTCCCACTACAACCGGAGCGGCCAAGGCATTGACCAAAATATTCCCGGAACTGTCCGATGTAATTGGCGGATGTGGCATACGGGTACCCGTCCCCAACGGCTCATTGACCGATATCACTTTTAATGTAAAAAAGGAGACTTCCATTGAAGAAATTAATGCTACCTTTAAGAGTTATGCCGAAAATGAACTTAAAAACATCCTTTTTTACACCGAAGACCCTATTGTTTCCATCGATATAAACAATAGTTACCATTCTTGTACGTTTGATTCTTTGATGACTTCCGTTATTGGTAAAATGGTGAAAATCATCGGATGGTATGACAATGAGACTGGGTATTGTTCCAGAATTATTGATTTAATAGCTTTGCTTATAAAGAAAGATTACGTTTGATCAGGAGCTTACTACACAAATGGATAGGCAGTAAATTGCCATTTCTACTGTGCATTTTGGCATGCACCCAACTATCTTTTGGTCAAAATGATACCAATTCCACCGCCACCATACAGACTATTTTTGATGAATTCATGACCTATAGGCATGAAAACAAAATAGATAAGGCACTGGAAACCCTTGATCAAGCCGCCAAAATTGCCGAGGAAAATGAAGATGCCAAATTATTGTTGGACACCTACCATCAATATTCCCGTTTGTTTCTGGAGGAAGGGGACAGGGAAACGGCCATTTTCTATTGGGACAGAGCCAGTATCCTCTTAAAAGACATTTCCTATTCCTATGGGCAGGCGTTTCACCTCTATGTGGATGCAGCCCTCTTATTTGACGAAGGCAACAACTTTCAATCCTTAAAATCATTGGAAGAATCACGGATGCTGAGCAACAACAGGAACCTGAGCAACAATATTCTGCTTCTGGAGGCCAGTATCTTCACCAATATTGAAAAGTACGACAACGCCATAAAGAACCTTCACGCCCTTATTGTAAATTCGGATGATAAGGAGAGGGCCTTTTTGGCAACCAGGGCCAATCTACAATTGGCCAAGATCAGTGTTAAATTGAACGATATGGATGAGGGCATCGTCCATTCCAAAGCTGCGCTGGAACTTGCCAAAAAACATGGCTTTGCCAAAGAAATACGAATGGCCAATGAAGAACTCTCAGCGATTTATGAAATCATAGGCCGTTACAATGAAGCTTTGAAGTACAATAAGGCCTTGGAACAGATAAAGGATTCCGTCTTTACCATTGAAAAGGTCAAATTGGATGCAAAAACTGCTGATAAGATCAGGTTTGAGCATCAAATGAACGAGATCAACAAGCTTACCGCAAAGAATGAGGAGCTCAGTGAATCCAAAAACCGTTCAGAGATCACCGCCATCCTCACCTCGGCCTTTTTGACCATCATCTCATTGCTTGCCGTATCCCTTTTCAGGAACAATCAAATCAAGCTCAAGACCAACGACCTTCTCTACACCAAGAACAAGGAATTGGAGTTGGCCAGGGATGCAGCGGTATCCGCTATGGAAGCCAAGACCAACTTTCTTTCAACCGTTACCCACGAGCTACGGACACCTTTGTACGCAGTCACAGGGCTTACCCACCTTTTGCTGGAAGAAAACCCTGCCGACCATCAGAAAGAACACCTAAAATCATTGAAGTTCTCCGGTGAGTATTTGTTGAACTTCATCAACGACATTCTCCAGATCAACAAAATAGATGCGGACAAACTGGAGCCATTGAGCATTGAGTTCAAACTGCAAAAAGTGCTTACCGATGTGGTGGAATCCCTTCAGCAGAATGCCAATGAGAACAAGACCAAGCTTATCCTTGATTATGATTCCGCCATTCCACAACAGCTTTTGGGAGACCCCATAAAACTGTCCCAAGTATTTATGAACTTGGTAGGCAATGCCCTCAAATTCACCAAAAACGGAAAGGTAGAGGTCATCGCGAAGCTATTGCAAAAAGAAGAAGATAATGTACGTCTGTACTTTGAGGTACGTGACAATGGTATTGGTATTTCAGAGGAACAACAGAAAAACATTTTTGACAGTTTTGAACAAGGTTCCATCCAAATCAATAGGGAATATGGCGGTACTGGACTTGGCCTAACCATCGTAAAAAGCCTACTCGGCCTATTTGGAAGCACCATCCATTTGGAAAGTGAAATCGACCATGGAAGCTCCTTCTTCTTTGAAATGGACCTAAAGTGCGATTCTAAAGCCTTGGAGAATGTTGCCTTTGAACTTGATCCCGAAGAATTTGATTTTAAAGGTCTGCACATCCTGATCGTTGAGGACAACAAGATCAACCAGGTCATCACCAAAAAGATGCTTACCAAAAAAGAGATTACCTGCGATATTGCCAACAATGGTAACGAGGCTATTGACTTGGCCAAAGCCAATGACTATGATGCCATTTTAATGGACATCCATATGCCCGGAATCAGCGGAGAGGAAGCTACACGCCAAATCCGTAAGTTCGACCAAGGGACGCCTATCATTGCCTTGACCGCCATTTCATTGGACGATAGCTTGGACAGTTTCTATCAGGCCGGTTGCAACGATGTGGTCACCAAACCCTTTAAACCAGAGGTCTTCTATCAAAAAATTGGGGAGAATATCTTCAAAAATAAAATGGAAGGCTTGGTCTAGAACAACCCTTTGACCGCTTTTTCCAACAAGGCACGGTCTTCGGAATCAAAACTATGGGCGACTTGCAGATAATATAGGTTTTCCACACGCCCCTCCAATCGCACATAATCCTTTTCGGTGGTCAGAATCAGTTCAAAATCCTTGAACGTGTTAATTTCATCATCCGTAAAGTGGTGGTGATCCCCAAACTCAACATGTTCAAAAACCAGTCCTTTAGATGTAAGGTACTGCACCAACGGCTCCGGTGATGCTATCCCTGTGACCAATGCCAACCGTTTTCCCTTCAAAACATCAAGGACTAAACCATCCCCATTTCTTTGTTTGACAAGATCACCATAGGTCAATGTAGAAAACAGCACATTTTGATGGGGCAATGGCTTTAATTTCTTCGAAATGGTACGTCGCTCGTCCTTGGACAACACATCTGGACATTTGGTGACAATGAGCATATCAGCTCGCTTGTATTCCTGTTTAGCATCCCTTAGATTTCCGGTAGGCAAATACCAATCGTCCACAAACAAATTGCCATGGGCCGTGAGCAAAATGGAATATTTGGGCTTTACACGTCTGTGCTGAAAGGCATCATCCAACAAAACCACTTGGGGCTGTACCTGGGATTCCAGTTGGACCATCCCATTTCTTCTGTCCGAATCCACAGCCACGGACACCTCTGGAAATTTCTGATGTATTTGGAAAGGCTCATCCCCTAAATCCAATACAGAACTGTTGGAATCTGCCAACAAAAATCCTTCGGATTTGCGTTTGTACCCCCTACTCAAAACTGCCACTTTATGCCCGTCCAATACCCTGATCAGATATTCTATCATAGGAGTTTTTCCTGTACCCCCTACGCTAAGGTTCCCCACACAAATGGTCGGGGTGCGATACGACTTGGAAGCAAACACCCCAATGTTGTACAGAAAATTGCGTACATACACCACCAAGGCATAGATCAAGGAAAAAGGAAACGCTATTTTGCGCAGCAATTGCACCATGGGGCGAAAATATAATATTTTATCTTTAGCCTACTTAAGAAATGTGAAATGACCGTAAAGGATATTGCAAAAATACTGGAAGAACTGGCCCCTCTGCCCCATGCCGAGGGTTTTGACAACGTTGGATTGTTGGTGGGCGACCCCAACATGACCGTACAAGGTATCTTGGTAACCTTGGACACCTTGGAAAATGTGGTGGACGAGGCCATTGAAAAAAAACACAACCTCATCGTCAGTTTCCACCCCATAATTTTTAGTGGTTTAAAAAAGCTCACAGGCCGCACCTATGTGGAACGGGTGGTGATGAAGGCCATTGCCCACAACATTGCCATTTACAGTATGCATACGGCCTTGGACAACAACCCTATGGGGGTAAATGCCAAGATTTGTGAGGTTTTGGGGATTCAAGACCCTGAAATCCTAATCCCCAAAACCGGTTCCATCCGAAAATTGACTACTTATGCCCCATTGGAAGATGTGGAAAAGGTGAAATCGGCCCTTTTTAAAGCTGGAGCCGGAGAAATCGGTAAATACAGCAATTGTAGTTTCAGCATGGAAGGAGTGGGTAGTTTTAAAGCCGGAACAAATGCCAGCCCCAGTGTTGGGGAGGTGGGAGAGCTGCATTTGGAAAAAGAAGTACAAATCAATGTCATTTATTCCTTTGAAAAGGAAAGCAACCTTTTAAAAGCTCTTTTCGGGGCACATCCCTATGAAGAAGTGGCCTATGAAATTGTGGCTTTGGAGAATGTCAATCAAGATTTGGGCATGGGCATGGTGGGCGAGCTCAAAACCGAAATGGAAGAGCAAACCTTTTTAAAACAGTTAAAAAAGACCATGAACGCCTCTGTTGTGCGGCATTCGCAACTGTTGGGGAAGAAGGTGAAAAAAGTGGCCGTTTTGGGCGGAAGCGGTGCCTTTGCCATTACGGCGGCCAAAAAGGCCAAGGCCGATGTTTTAATTACTTCGGACCTAAAATACCATCAATTTTACGAAGCTGAAGGGCAACTTGTCATCGCAGATATTGGGCACTTTGAAACTGAGCAGTTTACAAAAGATTTATTGGTTGATTATCTTACGAAAAAAATTCCTAATTTTGCAGTCTCTTTATCGGAGAGTATAACGAATCCCATCAAGTATTTATAATTTATGGCGAACAAAAAAGAAAGCACCGTGGAAGAAAAGTTGAGAGCACTGTACGATTTACAGCTCATCGATTCCAGGGTTGACGAGATACGCAATGTAAGGGGCGAGTTGCCTTTGGAAGTACAGGACTTGGAAGACGAGGTCCTTGGCCTTAAAACCCGTATGGACAAGCTCAAGACCGATGTGGAAACCATCAACTTTGAGATCACTGCCAAGAAAAATCTTATCGAGGAAGCCAAAACCTTGATCAAAAAATATGCCGAGCAACAGAAAAATGTTCGCAATAGCCGTGAATTCAACTCGTTGAGCAAGGAAGTGGAGTTCCAGGAATTGGAAATCCAATTGGCCGAAAAGAATATCAAGGAGTTCAAGGCGCAAATTGAACAGAAGAAGGAAGTTGTTGCCGACACCAAGGAAAAATTAAGCGAACGCGAAGGTCACCTAAAACACAAAAAAGGTGAATTGGATGCTATTTTGGCCGAAACCGAGAAAGAGGAAAAAGCCCTATTGAAGAAATCCGAGGAATACGAGGACAAAATCGAGGACCGCTTGATCCAAGCTTACAAAAGAATTCGACACAACGTTAAGAATGGTCTTGCCGTGGTTCCCGTGGAGCGTGGTGCTTCCGGAGGGTCTTTCTTTACCATTCCACCACAGGTACAGGTGGAGATCGCTTCCCGCAAGAAAATCATCACCGATGAGCACAGCGGACGAATCTTGGTAGACCCCTTGTTGGCCGAAGAGGAACAAGAAAGAATGCAAGCGCTTTTTGCCAAACTATAGCAACAGTACTGTATAAAAATATAAGCCACCTTTTAGGTGGCTTTTTTTGTGTTATTCGGAATGAGCAAGTGATTGGGAAATCTTTTAAAAATAGATTTCTCCCATCCGGTCGAAATGACACCGGACAAAAATAGAATTGGACTTATCTTCTAGAAAATTCGTGCAATTAGTGTCAATACAAAAGCATAAAGAAACTTTTGAACACCTATCCTACCAATTGACACAAAATATCACCAACGATTTTGCAATATCCATGAGCTGAATAAAGATTTCTCCCATTCGGTCGAAATGACCCCAAACAAACATAAAATCATGGAACTGGCCCTGTCTTCGAGAAAAGACGTGCAATCAGTGTCAATACCTAAAAGCAGAAGGAAACTTTTGAACACCTATACTACCAATTGACACAAAATATCACAAACGATTTTGCAATATCCTGATCCTGAGTTGAAAAAAAGATTTCTCCCATCCGGTCGGAATAATAACTAAATCTGATTATCCAATAATCCAATAATCATTTCCTCCACTCCTGTGGAATCCCATTTCTCCTCGATATTGGGCAGCTGCATCACCTCTTTCATGATAGCCTCTTGCCTATCCCCAATGGCCAAAGCCTCAGCATAGGGCTTATCTGAGAAGGTTACCCGGCTATAGACCGGGACCCATTTATCAGGATGTTTTGAGGCAAACCACTTTTCAATCTTTTTCTGCAATAAAAATTTAGGATCTGCAGTCTTGCTGCTCATCTCCACAAAATTGCGGTAACTGAGTTCCGCGATGGCATCCGCATTGGGTTTTCGGGTCTTCTGGTATTCAGAGAAAATCGCATCCCAATCATCGCCATGGGTTTCCATAAGCTCATTAAGCTCGTAGATGTCCTCAAATCCTGCATTCATGCCCTGTCCATAAAAAGGCACAATGGCATGGGCAGAATCACCCACCAAGGCCACTTTGTTCCAATAGGTCCACGGATAGCACTTCATGGTGACCATGGCACTGGTAGGATTCTTGAAAAAGTCCTGGGACAGGTTTTCAATCTCCTTTTTTACATTGGGAAAATATTCCTTGAAAAAGGCCTTGGCCTCATCGGGGTTGGTGATTTTCTCAAAAGACACCTCACCCTCAAAAGGTAAAAAGAGGGTACAGGTAAAACTACCATCAATATTAGGCATGGCAATAAGCATGAACTTGCCCCTGGGCCAAATGTGAAAGGAGTTTTTATCCAGTTTATGGGTCCCGTCGGCATTGGCGGGAATGGTAAGCTCCTTATAACCCACATCCAAAAAATCCTGGGAGTAATCAAACCTACTGCGACGTTGCATTTTGTGGCGCACGCGGGAAAAGGCCCCATCACAACCAAAAATAAGATCATACTGGTATTCTTTCCATTCACTTTTCTCCGATTCCCCAGTATAGATTTTGGCTTCTGGGAGATTTACGTCCCACACCTTCTCATTGAACCGGAATTCTGCACCAGCCTCTTCGGCCAGATCGATCATACGTTTATTCAGGATACCTCTGGAAATGGACCAAATGGCCTCGCCATCTTTCCCATACTTTTGGAAATAGACCGGCTTGTCGTTCACATGCATGGCCCGCTTGTCCAACGGAATGGCTATTTCCTTGATAGAATCTTCCAATCCCACTTTCTGTAAGGAACGCCAGCCCCTATTGCTCATGGCCAGATTAATGGACCTTCCCGAGAACTCTATGGTCCTAATGTCCGGTCTTCTATCAAAAACTGTTATGGAATGGCCTTTTTTCCGAAGGTAAATAGCCAAGAGCGAACCCACCAATCCAGAACCGATGATGGCTATATTTTTAGAGGTCTGTGTCATAAATGCCCTTTGGGCCCATTGTGGTTAGACCTCAAAAATACGGAATTTAACACTTATTTCTTTACTGGGTCGATGCCCTAAAACCTTAAAGCTAAAAAGGCAAAAGTCATTTTTAACACTTCCTTAAAAACTTTTGGTACCACTCTTGCCGTATATATAATGAATATTCCGCTTAGGCGTCCATATATATGCAAAAAGTCCTTCACAAAAACTTGCGAAGGACTTTTTCCTTTTAAGTATGTATGTTCTACCCTAGGATTCCATCCACAATACCGTATTCCACAGATTCTTCGGCACCCATCCAATAATCGCGATCAAAATCTTTCATCACTTTTTCGAACGACTGGCCACAGTTATCTGCCAAAATTTGGGCACCCAACTCCTTGGTCTTGATAATTTCCTTGGCTTGGATCTCTATGTTGGAAGCTTGCCCTCTGGCACCTCCACTGGGTTGGTGGATCATTACCCGGGCATGGGGCTGAATGAACCTTCTTCCCTTTTCCCCTACTGAAAGTAGAATGGAGCCCATGGATGCCGCCAAACCGGAACATACTGTGGATACCGGACTTTTTATCTGTTTGATGGTATCATAAATGGCAAAACCAGAGGTCACATAGCCCCCTGGGCTATTGATGATCAATTGGATTTCCTTGTTGTTCTGCAAATCCAGATAGAGCAAGCGGTCTATGACATGTTTCGCCGAATCATCATCCACCATGCCCCATAAAAACACTTTACGCTCTTCCAGAAGTTTTTCCTGAATCAATTCTTGAACCTTTCCTTTCTTTGAACTCATTTTTTATATCTTGAAAGTTTCAAAAATAATCAAATTCCAAGGAAGTTGCGGTTCAAATGAAACTACTTTGCCCCAATTGCTGTTTTACGACTTTATTTCCACCTTTTGCGACACCACATCTTTGATTGGAATCACAAACTTTCCTTCCTTGGTCACCAAGGTCAAACTGTTGTTCTCTATGGCTTCGATAACACCACTGTCCTCCCCAATAACAATCTTATCGCCAACGGCATAGTTTTTACGGGTATAGAAAGACCGCAAAAGATCGGCCACAATTTCCCGGGAGCCCAGACCAAGGCCCAAGGCAAAGGCCAATAGAAAAGATCCCAAGATAATGGTTATGTTGTTGGTAATGATGGTGGTGTCCACTCCAGCTTGGTTCAAGGCGGTAATCGACATAAAAATGACAATTACGTAGAACATAAGACCACTTATGATTTTACCTCCCCCAAACTCGAATGATTCAAACAGATTTTTAATGGCATTTTTTACTATACTGCCCAAATACAGTCCAATGGTAAACAATACCAAAGCCGTGAACAATCTGGGTAAATAACGTAGCAGGTTACCAATTTCGGTAGAGATGATTCCCCAATCCAGAATATCGGCAGCCACAATAAAAAAGACCAACAGCAACAACCATTTTACAAACCCAAGGGTAATCTTGACGATATCGATCTTAAACTTACCATTGCCCAAAAGGTCCATTTCATTGATACGCTCACTTAAGGCGTCCATTTTGGCCAATTTCAAGATCTTGCCCAGAATAAAAAGTACGATCTTAATGATCAACCATCCCAAAATAAGAATGGCAATGGCCCCCACGATCTTGGGAAGGGCAGCGCCGATATTCTTCCCCATTGAAGAAAGTGAGTCCAAAGTAACATTCTTCCAATTACTTAGTGTTTCCATACATATAGCTTTATAGTGTTCTTCTTAGTATTCTTCTTAGTGTTCTCCCAGTGTTCTGAACAATTTTCGCAAAGCACTTCCAACATTAATGGAAAAGAGGGATGCCATGTCCATGATCAACTTTGCCGCAGCAATGTCGTTCATCACCTTTTTCTTCATTCCTGGAGGAGCTTCCCTTAAGGAGGCCTCCAGTTGCTTAAACGGATTCCTTTCTTTCTTTGCCATCTATTGTAGGGTGTTATAGATTTCCAATAGTTTTTCCTTTGCTCGCTTCAACCGCATCTTGACCGCACTTTCCCCAATCTCCATAATACCTACAAGGTCTTTAATAGATGCTCCGTCCTGATATTTCAACAACATAATTGACTTATCCTCTGGCGCAATGAGCTCCAAGGCCTTCTTGAGCTTATCCGCCTTCATTTCATAGAGACTCTCATCCGGGACTTCTTCGGAAAGTTTATATTCTGTATCCTCCACGGGAATGGATTGATCTCTTATCTTCCGTTGTTTGTTCCGGTTGACGTAGTTGACACAAAAGTTGTAGGTGAAGGAATATAACCATGTTGAAAATTTAGATTTACCCTTAAACATCTTCAACTTAATGAAGAGCTGTAGAAAAACATCTTGGGTCAAGTCTTCTGCCTCATCATCAGAGTTGGCAAATCCATAGCATTTGTTGTATACCATTTTTGCATAGCGATCGTACAACCTCTCAAATAACAAAGGGTCGTTGCTCGCCACAATACGCTTCACTAATTCCTCATCAGATAGATGGGCATAATGGTCTTCCGTTTCCAAATATTCCTTGTCGGGGTTACTTATAAATATTAGAAACAGTTTTTTTGAGAAAAGTCACACCCAGGTTGATTTGTTTTTTACCAAAAAATGGGGCGCAAGATAAGCTAAAAACATGGTATATTTGATTAAAAACCAGACATGAAGACCCTATCCCTAGTCAGTATTTTTGTTTTGGCCATTTTCATAGGCTGCAAGACTGAACCCAAAACACCGGACACTGTTGAAGCCACTCCTGAAAAAAACATTCCTGAGTTGATTGCCGACGCGCATGGATTGGCCAACTGGAAATCGGTGAACCAAATTGATTTTATGTTCAATGTGGATAGGGACAGCATCCATTTTGAACGCAGTTGGGTCTGGAAAACCAAGAAAAATGAGGTTACTGCCATATCGGGGGCCGATACCTTGACCTACAACCGAAAATCCATGGACAGTATTGCCCAAAAAACCAACGGAGGGTTTATCAACGACAAATATTGGTTATTGGCACCCTTTAATCTTGTATGGGATGCGGGCAACTATTCTTTTGGACATTCCTTAAGTGAGAAAGCCCCCATAAGTGGGGAAAACATGCAAAAGCTGACCATTGTATATGCCAATGATGGCGGGTATACTCCTGGAGACGCCTATGACTTTTATTTCAAGGACGACTATATCATCCGCGAGTGGACCTACCGAAAAGCCAATCAAGAAGAACCCTCACTTACTACTACTTGGGAAGATTATACCGAAATCAATGGCATGCAAATTTCAAAGAGCCACAAAAAGGCGGATGGTAGTTTCCATCTCTATTTCACCCAATTGAAAGTGCAATAATTGAAGGTCTATTTTCGGGTTTTATGTAGAAAGAATGTAATCCCCAATACTAGTAGCACGCAGGCCAATAACACATAAAAGCTGAGGACCAAAGAGGCTTGTTCTGCCAAGAAGCCCAAGATTACGGGTCCGACCAAGAAGCCCGAATACCCTGTTCCTGCAATAAAGGAAACGCCTTGTGCGGAATCCACCCCCTTTACATTCCCCCCAATCCTGAACAGCTCGGGAACCATTACCGAAAATCCAAGGCCATTAAAAGCAAAGCCAACAATAGCGGGTATGGTCTGTCCTGAAAGTACCAGCGCATATCCACCAATGGCCACCAATGCTCCCAAACCCAATATTTTAACCGATCCAATCCGGGCGCTGATGCCATCTCCCAAAAAACGCCCGAGGGTCATAGCCGTGGAAAATGCCAAAAAACCTGAACCAATAAGCACTTCTGGGGCCATAGTGACCTCTTTCAGGTAAAGGCCGCTCCAATCAATGATGGCTCCCTCACTTCCCATGGAAACAAAGCCTATAATACCCAGCAAAAGCAAAGGTTTGAACAGCTTTAGGCTGAAGGGCTCCTTTTCCACAGGAGCAGCAACAACATGGATGTAGTTTTTATAGAACATTAAATTCACTATCAAAACCAAAGCCACTGTAAGCCCCATATGAAGTACCGGGTTTCCAATAACTGGGATAAGAAAACTTCCCAAGCCCACCAAAATTCCACCCAAACTGAAGAAACCATGGGCCGCGGACATGAAATTTTTCTTGTCCTCTTTCTCAATTTCGGTCACCAAGGTGTTCATGGAGATATCCGTAAATCCGGTACAGGATCCAAAAACAAAAAGACTTCCCATTAGAATTGGGTAGCTGGGAGCCATCAAGGGCAACATGGCCGCACAGCTTGTACAGAGCACCCCAACCCAAGTAGCCTTTCCAACTCCCAATCTGTTGATGATCTTGGAGGCCATGGGGAAAATGGTAAAAACCCCAAGGGACAAGCAAAATAGGGCAATACCCAAATCAGCTTTGTCTATACCCAGTTTTTCCTTAACAGTGGGTATATAAATGGCCCAAGTACCAAACCAAATATTAAGACTGGTAAAAACCCAGGCCGGGGCAAAATACCTAGGGTTGGAAAAAATAAGTGCGAGTGATTTCATAGAATATTGTACCTACAAATTAAACAATCCTAATTCTAATTGACTTGCCTATATTATTCAAATACTAAAATGATTTATTCCCAAATATGTTCATTATTTTAAATTTTAGGTAATTTTACTTTATGAAACCCTTATTGGAATCCATCAATGTTGCCGTAGACACCTCCTTAAAAATTGAGTCCTACGCCAATGAAAACCATTGTGCATCTGCAGGTTGGCATGTTCACCCTGAATATGAGATGGTCTATATAAAGAATGGCTCTGGGGTATTGCGCATTGGTCCACAAAAGAAATCCTATTCCAACGGTGTTTTGGTTTTTTTGGGTGGAAACATTCCCCATGCCGATTTTGGCAATAGGGACCAAGCGGATAACCTAGAGATCGTAATCCAATTCAAAAAAGAGTTTTTGGAGGAGAAACTCAAGGTTTTTCCCGAGTTGGGCAAAATCAATGCCCTAATTCGAAAATCGAAACAGGTCTTGGTCTTTGGTTCTGAGGTCCATAAAAGACTTTGGCCCGATTTTGAACGGTTCGGGGATTTGGACCATCAAGGCAAATTGATCAACCTTCTCTCTATATTGAACCACTTGTCCCGAGAAACTTCTTATGAACCTTTATTTGATAATTTCACCTTGGACAACTTCAAAAAGGATGACATCAAAAGATTGGAGGAAATCTTTGAATATGTGAACGAGCACTATTCGGGCACTATTTCCGTAGTTGAAATTTCGACCCAGTTGGGCCTTACCTCAAATTCGTTCTGCAGATTCTTTAAAAAAATGACCCAACGTACCTTTATCGACTTTGTGAATGAGTTCCGAATCAATAAAGCATTGGAATTTTTTAATACCAACAACACTTTGATCACCGAGGTCATGTACCAATCCGGGTTCAATGATCCTTCCTATTTTTCCCGACAGTTTAAAAAATATCAGGGCACTACCCCTTCCAATTATCTAAAAAGGAAATATGATAGCCTACTTTTGCAGGATGCCCTGCTTTAATATCTGGCCAAAATTGTACATGTCCGCAAAGGAGCAATAAAAGGGAGCAGGTGCCAATCTGATCACGTTGGGTTCCCGCCAATCCGTAATCACTCCATTTTTCATCAAATAATCAAACAAGGACCTGCCTTCGCCATGTAAAAACACGGAAAGCTGACAGCCTCGATCCTTAGGTGTAATGATTTCAAAGGAACTTTCCACCTGCTTATCAATTTCATGAAGGATAAACTCCAAATAGGCCACTATGTTCCGTTGCTTTTCAATCAGGGCGTCCATGCCCACCTCATCAAAAAGCTCCAAGGAAGCCAAATAAGGGGCCAAGGACAGTATAGGTGGATTGCTCAACTGCCATGCATCCGCTGAAGCAATCGGGTCGAATTCAGGTTCCATTAAAAATCGGGTCTCCTTTTTAGTGCCCCACCACCCCTCAAAACGCGGAATATCCTTTTGACCGAGGTACTGTTCGTTAACAAAAATACCGGAAGCATTCCCCGGACCACTGTTCATATATTTGTAGCTGCACCATGCAGCGAAGTCAGCGCCCCAATCGTGCAATTGGAGTTTCACATTGCCCACACCGTGTGCCAAGTCCCATCCCACAAAGGCACCAGCGGACTTTCCGGCCTGTGTTATGGCCTTCATGTCCAATACCTGCCCGTTATAGTAATTGACCCCGCCCATCAGTACCAGTGCAAGTTCATCCCCCACTTCTTCAATCGTCTTTAGGATATCCTCGGTTCTCCAAGAATGTTCCCCATCGCGCTTTTTTATCTCGACAATGGCCTCGTTGGGGTCCAAACCATGAAACCTGACCTGACTTTGCAACATATACTGATCGGACGGAAAGGCCTTTTCCTCACAAATGATCTTGAACCTTTGGGCTGTGGGACGGTAAAAGGAGACCATCAACAAATGTAGGTTCACGGTAAGGGTATTCATGACCGAAACTTCTTCGGGCTTTGCTCCCACTACTTTGGAAAGGCCTTCGGCCAACCGTTCGTGATAGTCCCACCAGGGTTTATCGGCATAAAAATGCCCTTCCACAGCGAGTTCCCGCCAATCCTTCATTACCTCATCCACATATTTCTGTGAACGCTTGGGCTGCAATCCCAAAGAATTGCCCGTAAAATAAATGACATCTTTCCCATCTACCTGCGGATAATGAAACTCTTCCCTATAGCGGTAAAGGGTATCTTCCGCATCCAATTGTTGGGCAAATTCCAAGGTGTTTTTAAAGGTCATACTATGCTTTTGATTGGTTTCAAAAATACAATTTGTAATACGATTTTACTTTGACGGGTCATGCCAAACGCATTTCTATGATGTGCTTTTTAAAACCTACTTTTTCATAGGCTTTAATGGCTGGTAGGTTATCATTGTACACCGTAAGCCTAATTTCCTTGAACTTTCTTTCCAAGGACCAAGACTTTAAGGCCTCCACAATCTTGGCATTGATACCCATACCCCGATATTGATCATCGGTATACATAAACCCTAAATAGGCATAGTACTCATGGTTCAAATAGTGCCTTGCCCTTTTGGAAATGGCATAACCCGAAGCCACTACTTTTCCATCCACTTCGGCCACCACTACGGAGGCTTCTTGGTCCAAAATCATGGCCTTGAGGTCATAATAACTGATAGGGTCTTCCTTCAGGGTGACATCGAAAGGGCGCTCCGCCTTTATGATCTCCTGCTCAAACCCCAAGAGCACAGGCAAATCCTCCAAATGGGCATTCCTGATCTGTATATTTTTCATTGACATGGTTTCCTTTTGCTAAACTGGTATTTCAATGTAGTTCTTTCTCTATTTTTGCAAAAATAAAAACATGCATTTTCTTTCTTCCACACTTGAAAATTATCTGATCAACAGTTCCGAGAACGAACCGGCCCTTTTGGCGGAGCTATCCCGGGAAACCCACTTGAAGGTGGTCCGCCCCCGCATGATCACCGGGCATTTTCAAGGACGGGTGTTAAGTTTACTGTCCAAAATCATTGCGCCAAAAAATATTCTGGAGATTGGAACCTATACGGGGTATTCAGCGCTATGCTTGGCCGAAGGGCTTCAAAAAGATGGACAACTACACACCATTGAAGTCAATGAGGAATTGCACGATATGCAACGCAGGTATTTTGATAGGAGTGATTACGCTTCCCAAATTATACAACATACGGGTGATGCGCTCGACATCATCCCTAAACTGAACCTTACTTTTGACCTGATCTTTATAGATGCCTATAAGGTAGAGTATGACGCCTATTTTGAAGCCGTCATCCAAAAGACCAAACCGGGCAGTGTCATCCTTTCGGACAATGTACTTTGGTCAGGAAAAGTAGTGGAACCTCTTGACCCGTCCGACAAGGCCACGGCATCACTTCTTGCCTATAACGAAAAACTGAAAAACGATCCCAGAGTGGAAACGGTATTGTTGCCCATCAGGGATGGGCTTACCTTGTGTAGGGTGAAATAAATTTTTGGTACAACCTATAAAAAAGTGTCCCTGACAACAATCCTACCAACATCCCCACAATAATATCAATGGGATAATGCACGCCGACATAAATACGGCTCATGGTAAAAAGGATGGGCCAAATGAAAAACAGATAGGCCCATTTTATCTTTTTTCTCAAAAACAGAAACAGCAATAAAGTCAGGGAAAAAGAGCTTGAGGCATGCCCAGAGAAAAAACTATAATCGGTCGGGCTTTTAAGAATCCGTATAAGCAAGTTGATCTCCTCGGTGTTGTTGGGCCTTAAACGGGCAACGGAAATCTTGGTCCAATGGGTAATGGCCGTGATAAAAAGGGCCAATCCCAAAACGGTCAATAGTTTATAAAAAGCCTCGCGTTTCGGAAATTTGCGGAACAATAAAAAAATAAAAAGGATAAAGAGTGGAGTCCAAGTCCAGAAATTGGTGACAACGGTCCAAAAACCGTCATATTTTTCAATACCCAGCCCATTGAGATAGATAAAGGTGTCCCGATCCCACTCCAGAAGCCGCTCCAACATGGATTACTTGGTTCCCCTTTTGATGGAGCCCGTTACTTCATCCACATTTTTCTTGACCTCGTTGAGTTCATTCCTAATATCTTTGGTAAAATCGGTATCGATGCCCTGGCTTTCGGCACTTTTCTGGATTTCACGCTTAATGTCGTCCGTAGCATCCCGCAGCTGACGCATTCCCTTACCAAGCCCCTTGGCTATTCCAGGGATTTTATCGGCACCAAAGACCATCACCACTATAAATAGGATGAAAAAAATCTCTCCTCCGCTAATGAATAGAAAATACATACAACAAATATAATCAGAAGTTGTTGGGAAAATAAAAAAAGCCCCGTGAAATCACGAGGCTCTTTCAAGAGTTTTGTATTATTTTCCTTTGATGTTATCCTTGAACTTATCAAAATCGGATTTTTCGTCCTTCATGGGCCACGCATTATTGGTGGTGTCAATGTCCGCGGTTTCCAACTTGGGATCTACCACAATGCCCACCAACTCTTTTTGTGAGGAAATGACCCTTTTTACTTCGGCGTCATTTTTTCTCCAAATTTCCGGGGGATAGGTAACATTTTCCTTGGTACCATCGGCATAGGTATATTCCACGATCAGGGGCATGGGTATGCCTCCCGGCTTATCAAAGGTGATTTCGTAGAAATATTTGGGCTCCTTGACTTTCGCTCTATCGGCTTCGGTCATGTTGTCCATCATAAATTCCTTTAGGTTCTGCGAAGTTTCTGATGGGGCCTTCCCTTTCAGTTCAGGCATGAAGTCCTCGCTGGATTCTTCGGCCAAATATACCAAGGGTGGCAAATCGGCTTCGGTAATGTTCCTGTCCGCCATGTACTTTTTCATTTCTGCCGTGGGCTCACTGCTCACATAGTACTTCTTGACGCCTTTTACGCCTATATCAACATAATCGGTGGTATAGAACCAGCTTCTCCAGAACCAATCCAAATCCACTGCGGAGGCGTCTTCCATGGTACGGAAGAAATCCTCTGGGGTAGGGTGTTTGAACATCCAACGTTGTGCATAGGTCTTGAATGCATGATCGAACAATTCCCTGCCCATTACGGTCTCTCTTAAAATATTCAGTGCGGTGGCAGGTTTACCATAGGCATTCGGGCCCAATTGGTATACGTTCTCCGGATTGGACATGATGGGGGAAATAAAGCTTTGATCTCCACTCATATAGGGCACAATATCGGCTGGATTACCTCTTCGTGATGGGTAATTTTCGTTGGGGGAAATGACACTTGGATTGTTCCTTCCAAATTCCTGCTCTGCCAAATACTGCATAAAAGTATCCAGACCTTCATCCATCCATCCCCACTGACGCTCATCTGAATTTACGATCATTGGGAAAAAGTTATGGCCCACTTCGTGGATGATCACACTGATCATCCCGAATTTGGTCCTATCGGAATAGGTACCATCCTCGTTAGGACGACCATAGTTCCAGCAAATCATGGGATACTCCATACCCTGGTTCTTGGCGTGAACGGAAATGGCCTTGTGATACGGATAATCAAACGTATGTTGTGAATAAGTCTTTAGGGTCTGTACCACAGCTTTAGTGGACATATCCTCCCAAAGGGGATTTCCCTCCTTGGGATATAAGGAAACGGCCATAACATCCTTTCCGCCAATCTTTACGGCCTGCATATCCCAAATAAACTTTCGGGATGTGGCAAAGGCATAATCCCTGACATTGGTGGCCTTGAACTTCCAGGTCTTGGTATCGGTGGCAAAGCCTTTCTCAGCGGCTTCGGCCTCAGCCTGGTTTACAATGATCACGGGCTTATCGTATGACTTTTTGGCTTCTTTGTAGCGCTTCATCATTTCTTTAGAGAACACCTCATCGCGATTCTGCAATTCACCCGTGGCATCCAAAACGTGGTCGGATGGAACGGTAATGCTCACCTCATAATTTCCAAAGGGTAGGGCAAACTCCCCACTTCCCCAGAACTGATGGTTCTGCCAGCCTTCCACATCACTGTAGACGGCCATTCTTGGAAAAAACTGCGCTATGACATAGGCACGGTTACCGTCTTTCTCAAAATACTCAAATCCGGAACGCGCCCTGTTCACTGTATGATCGGGTACATTGTACCACCACTTTATGGAGAAAGATATTTTTTCTCCACTTTTTAGGGGTTGGGGAATGTTCAACCGCATCATGGTCTGATTGATGGTATAGGACAATGGCTTTCCACTGGCGTCCTTTACATACTCTATGTTGAAACCTCCATCAAAAGGCTCATTGATATAAGTTTCGGCAAAGTTTCCTGCCGTATAGGCAATGTTCACTCCATTACCGTTGCGTAGAGGGGACTTTGAGTCCTTGGCCCGTACGTTTTGGTCCAATTGCACCCATAGAAATTCTAAATCCTCAGGAGCATTGTTGTGATAGGTAATGGTCTCCTCGCCATGGATACGTGCATTTTTGTCATCCAATTTCACATCAATGACATAGTCGGCCTGCTGCTGGTAATAATCTGGGCCCGGTGCCCCAGATGCAGCCCTATAGCTATTTGGAGTGGAAAACTCCTCGTACAACTGTTTAAATTTACTTTGGTTATAATGACCGGGTTGTCGCTCTTGCTTCACCTCTCCTTCTTCCTGCGCCGATAATGTCACGGCACCAAAAAGAAACAAGAAAGAAGCAACACAATACTTGACTTTGTTCATTTTTAATTTGATTTTAAAACGGTGAAAAATAGCGTATTTTAACCAATTCTTAACAATGCGTTATAAGTTTAACATTCCTTTATTATTTTCCTTAATGAGCACAAAACTCTTTTTGTGTCCCTTCCATTTGATATGGACCACATTTTGCTGCTCATCGAAAAGATCGGTAAGGATTTCATTTTGTACGGAAAGTGTTTTTAGCCCTTCAAAATTGGCTTGGGCAACCTCTAAATAGCAGATGACCACATCATTGTCATAGCGTTTGCCCAAAAACGTGTAGGGAGTTGGCTTTCCATCGAGTTCCAAAACAAACTTGGCCCTGAAATATTTTTCAATGTATTCATCGGAAACCTTGGCTTCGTTGGGAGTGGCCAATTTGGCCTTGATACCGTAGCGTTCCTCCAACAATTTGTCCAGGTCATCAATAAAGATGCGACTGGTGATCTGAAGGGCATCCTCCTTTTCGGAATACACCACATTGGTAACGCTAACGTAGAATTTATGTGCCGACGCAAAGGACAAAAGAAGTACGGCAGTAAAAAGTAGTGCCGTTCTTTTTGCAATTCTCGTTTTCATCATATGTACTATTTGACTCAAAACTTTGGGGTGTGTTACAGTATTAGGTCAATTTTTATGCCAAAGGATGGACAAAAACCTAGTCCAAATTGTTGTTCTTCCGATACATCCTACTCTTTTGGACCATAAAATCCCAGATTTTGAGTTTATCGTGCGAATCTACGGTTTTTTGAAAAGCTTCGTCTACTTCACAGAAATACATAAAGTCGTCAATCTTTTCCATGGGAATCTTTAACGTGACCACAAAAAGCGAGTCTACATAAAAATCCTGGACCCTTTGGGTCCGGGCATAGGTCCCATCCAACTTCACCCTTTCCTTCAACATCTTGGTGCGACCGGTTATGGCATTTATCAAGGGATTAATGGGAATAGCTGGACCAACGATCTTCATTCGGCCGGCTTCCTGTAATTTCCGTTCGCTTTGGGTCGGTATTTTCTGGTGTGCATTGGGCAATCCCAAAGCTTCGGCGCTAACGTCTTTCTCCAAGGTAAGTTTGTCCAAATCTTGGTTTAGATCGCCAGAAAGGTCATACGGTCTTACCACTACTTCCTGCAGTTCATTCACAAACTCATCCAAGGGAACCATTACAAAACTGGTGTTGTAGAGCACTTCGGTTATGGGAAGTACCTTTCTTTGATACTGAACCGCCGAAAACACCAAGGTATCGTTCTGTTCCACTATAATGGAAAAGTTCCCATCCATATCGGTGATCACAGCCTGCTCCGAACTGATGTTCTGGACCACTACACCGGCCACATCACCTCCTTGACTGGTGACCCTGCCCAAAAGGGATTTGGAAGGTCCATCTTGTGCTTGGACCGAAATTGCCATAAGACATCCGAATGCCAAAAGGAATCTTTTCATTCGTCATCCATGGTGGCCAAATAGGCCTTGCTCTGGGTTACCAAAAAATCGATAAGTTGAAATTCGTTTTCCTTGCGCAATAGGGTCTGCGATGGGATTTTATCATCGCAATACAACAAGAAATCATCTATTTTGTCCTGAGGCAACCGTAGGTCGGCCACAAAAAACTCATCATCATAGACATGCCTAAGCACCTCACTGACCTTGAGCGGTTCCCTCTGCTGACCTTCAGCCTGTTGCGCCTTGAACAGGGCCTTGAAGATATTCACGAAGTTCAGTCCGTCCCGCATACCCCGAACGCTTCGGGATTCTGCGACATTCTCCACTTCGGTGCTACGGTCTATCTCGTAGTTATACTCTTTAAAATCCTCATTTTTCACTTCCAGGAAACGTTCTTGGTCCTCAGGGGTCACGACCACCTCATCCAGCTCCCGTACTTTTTCGTTCACTTCCACCACCAAGCGATTGTTCCGTAGAATTTCACCCGTAATCGTAATGACTTCCAACTGGTAATTGATCGCCGTGAAGACCAATTGGTCCCCTGCCTGCACTGAAATGGCAAATTCGCCATCCTCATTGGTGATGGTGGCCATTCCCGTGGTGGAATTGATGACATTCTCATTGGGTACATTGGTATTCCTGTAAAGTACCTTTCCCCTCAAAATCTGGCGGTTATCCTGCGCCATGGACAGCCCGGAAAGGAGCAGCGAGAACAGGATGACAATTGCATTTTTCATAAAACATATTTAGCCCAAGTTAAAGAAAACCCTTGAAGACGATATAAAAAAATAAAGCCGTTCTAAACTTTTGTTAATTCTATCACGGCTTTTAAGGCAAATAGGGTGCCCGTTCACCCTTGAACTTCGCATTTTGACGGGAAATGTTCCCATAATCCGATCATAGGTTTAGTTTTGTAGTTTCCGTTTGGAAACCCTCAAATACGAATACTGTGAAAACGCATATCTTCTACTTGGTCATTGGCCTACTCATGATCAACACCCTTAGCGGTCAGGTAAAAATTGGCGATAATCCGCAAACCTTGCACCCAGCCTCCGTACTGGAATTGGAAAGCAGCACGCGTGCCTTGGTCATTACCAGGGTCAGCAATATCGAGATGAACAGCATTACTCCTTTGGCCGGTGCCTTGGTCTACAACACCGACGAAGATTGCCTTCATTACTATAATGGCACGGAATGGATCAACATCTGTGAAACTCTAGACAACTCCTTCACCGTAAGCACCTTGGCCCTACACAATGTTACATCTCAGGACAGTACAGTGGTCATTACCCAAGAGGATACACCCGATGGCATCAATTACAATTATGAGGTGAACAAGATTGGAAGTGACAACATCACCAATTTCTCCGTTCTCAATTCGCATATTGCCGTAGAGACCATAACCAACGATAAAATACAAAATGGCACCATTACCAATGCTAAATTGGACAAATTGTCCATCCCCCTTAGTGGGTTTGGCACTCCCTTGACCGACGTGAGCATGGGGAATGCCGCTAGGCTTACCAATTTGCAAAATCCAACAGCCCCGCAGGATGCCGCCACAAAAAGTTATGTGGATAATCTAGCGGATGATGATATTACGGCGGTAACTTTTAACCCAGCCAACAACCGACTAACAGTAAATGAAGGAACCACCAGCTTTTTTACAGACCTTTCACCATTAGAGGAGAGCGCGGATATTTTGGCCAACACCACCGCCATCAACAATCATATTACTAATGA
>CP051244.1:104251-195828 GCA_017795045.1 Allomuricauda sp.
GAGGTCACCAATACCGCACCGGACCAGACCGTAAGCCTGGCGGATGGGGGTAATGGGAACGTCACCATTGGGGGAACCTACCCCAACTTAACCATTGATGTGCCAGATGACACTAATACATTATATACTGCTGGTATCGGTCTCACTGCAACAGGAGGAGGAACAATTTTTAATGTGGACAATTTAGCCGGAGATGTCACTGGACCCACCAGCGCTACGGTAATTGCAGATGGGGTCATCACTTCAGCTAAAATTCTTGATGGCACCATAACTAATGCCGATATCAATTCCGGAGCTGCTATTGATGGGAGTAAAATAAGTCCAGTATTTACTACCGATGTCACAACTACTGGTGATTTTATTGACTTAACCCCCGACTTTGTATTTGAAAAATATTTCAATGGTTTTTCCAACCTTAATAACGAGTATAGATTTAGAAGTCTAGAAGAAGTAGAAGCTTTTGTAAAAGAAAATAACCATTTGCCCGGCATACGGTCAGCTTATGAAATAAAGGAATCTGGCCAATACCGTTTGACAGAATCCTCATTGGCCCATCTTGAAAAAATAGAGGAATTGTTCTTACATACCATAGAACAAGAAAAAAAGATTGAACAATTACAGGCGGATAATCAAAAGCTTTCCAGCGAACTGGATTCGCTCAAGGCCGATATGGAAAAAATAAAAGCTTTGTTATCCACAAAAACACTGGACTAAGTCTTGAGACCCCTCCACTACATACCTATTTTTCTAATGGCTTGCCTTACCCAGGCCCAAACCGCCCTGTACAATAGCGGCAACCTAAGGGTACATGCAGGTAGACACATGGGATTGGGACTACACACCAATTTGATCAATGATTCCTCTTTTGACCAGAACCAGGGTCTGGTAGGTTTTTATGGCGATGAAGTAATCCAGGTAACCGGAAACATCCCTCCTGTACTTTGGGACATGGAAATCCTGACCAACAGCAATGTCTTTTTGTTGAACCCCATACTTGTAGAAAACAACACCAATTTTGTGGACGGCAACGTACTGACGCCTAAAAATGACCAAACCCTATATCTCAACTTTATGGATACCGGTTTTTTTACCGGGGAAAGCAATGCCTCCAAAGTCACAGGGTTTGCCGCTGTAAACAATAGGAGTCTTTTCTCATTTCCTGTTGGCGATCAAAATCAGCTTAGACCGTTGACCCTTGCTTCGGAAACCAACAGTCCACTGGCCATCTGCGCCTATTTTTTTGAAAACCCATCCAACCCCTCCTCGATTCTTCAAAGTTTTAATGTTGAAGAAAAAGTCAGGGATATCGGTACTGTTTCCGACAAGGAGTTTTGGATTGTACAAAGTGATGTCCCCGCAAAGGTTACGCTTAGCTGGAATTCAAGAAGTGGATTGGAACAGATTCCCAATGCAACCGTGGAATCCGTTATTGTTGTGGGATGGAGCAAAGCGGCCAGACAATGGGTCATTCTTGGAAATTCTGCCTCAAGTGGCAACGTCAATGATGGTTTTATAGTCTCCGACACTTTTGTCCCCAGTGACTATGAAGCCATAACCTTTGGCACCATTCCCCTGCCCACGGATACTTTTGCAGTGAATAATCCCACACTGGGAAACTATTTTTTAAGCCCCAATGGTGATGGGGTCAATGACGTTTTGGTGATTGAAGGGATGGAAGAGTCCCCCAACAACAGCTTGCAAATCTTTAACCGTTTTGGGCAAAAAGTCTATGAAAAAATCAACTATGTGGACGAATTTTACGGCCTATCCAATACCGATAGCCTCATCATGAGCCAGGATATTGGCCTACCCGAGGGCGTCTACTATTATCTGGTAAGCTTGAACGACCTCCGATTACAATATACCGGTTTTCTGTTTTTGGACAGATAAAACCCATTTCGCAGGACTGGAAAATACTTCTTAACTTGTCGCGAAAATCAATTTCATGAAAAGAAGGACCTTCATCAGAACAGCTTCAGCTTCAGGTTTGGCCTGCACCCTCCCTCCTATTTTTCCCAATTTTTTCGATTTGGAGTATTCCATGGAAGAATTAATGGGCAAGGCAGATGTAGAACTTTATGGCGAGGGCATCAACCTGAGAAAGGAAGCCTGCGATTCCTTTTTGGAAATGAAGAAGGCGGCCTTTACCGATGGATTTGATATTAAAATGGTCTCCAGCTTTCGGGATTTTTACCGACAAGAAGGCATTTGGGAACGAAAATATCTACGCTTTACCGAAGATGACGGAATGGAACCCCTCGATGCCATTGAAAAGATCATTGAATATTCCACCATTCCCGGTACCAGCAGACACCATTGGGGTACTGATATTGACATCATAGATGGCTACCCCAATATCACCAACAATGTCCTTGATCCAGAAAAGTTTGGCCTCGGCGGACCTTTTGAGGGATTCAAGCTGTGGATGGATGAAAATTCGGAGAAATATGGATTTTATCTGGTCTATACCAACGAATCCAAACGAAGGGGATTCAAATATGAGCCTTGGCACTACAGCTACGCGCCACTTTCCATTCCCATGCTTACCGCTTACCGAAGACTTAATATTTTAAAACTTTTGCAAAGGGAAGAATTTTTGGGCAGCGAGCATTTTACGGCAGGGTTCATCAGAACCTATATCCAAGACAATATTTTGGACATCAACCCCAAACTTTTATAGTTCTTTTTTTGTACCTTAATTCCCCTAGAACACTAACACCATGAGAAGAGGAAGTTGGAGGGTCCGTATCTTGATCGGACTGGCCATTGTGGCCTTTGCCTTTGTGCGCCGTTGTAGCAATCAAGAAGAAAACCCATATACGGGAAGGGTACAGAATATAGACATGTCCGCGGAACAGGAAATCGCCATTGGACTGCAGAGCGCGCCCGAAATGGCCCAACAACATGGCGGGCTTTATCCGGATGAACGTATGCAAAGCCTAGTGGACGCCGTGGGCAACAAATTGGTAAAAAGCAGCATTGCCCGGGACACCCCCTACCAATACCATTTTCATTTATTGGCAGACGACAGGACCATAAACGCCTTCGCATTGCCCGGCGGACAGATTTTTATCACCTACGCCCTGTTTTCACAGTTGACCGAAGCACAGTTGGCAGGTGTATTGGGGCATGAGATAGGCCACGTCATTGGAAGGCATTCCGCCGAACGTATCGCCGAAAGCAGTTTTTGGCAAACCTTGGCCACAGGCGCTTCCGTTGGGGGCGACATGGGAAGTTTGGTCAGTGGGATTGGACAGAACACCTTGCTTAAAAATGGGCGGGGAGATGAGTTGGAAAGCGATGAGCTGGGAGTCTTGTTCATGATACAATCCGGTTACGACCCCTATGAAATGATAAAGGTGATGGAAATTCTCAAGGCGGCGGCCGGTCCCAACCGAGTACCTGAGTTCCAAAGCACCCATCCAGACCCCGAAAACCGCATTGAAAAAATAAAAGAGGCCATTCAAAAATATTCAGGTCGATAGAATCTGTGTGTTCATCGAGAATAAAATGACGTTCATCAGATTTATGTACCTTTGAATCAACCCAAATCGAGCCAGCGTTCTTTTCTTGTTTGTGCAAACCAAAAGAGAGAACACATGGGAACACTATTACATTTTAAACACCTCTATTTAGAGGCATTTGACGAGTGCAAACCAAGCTTTGTGGTACTTTTTTTAAAAGGGTACTCCATCTTTTGCGGCATAATGCTTTTCATGGCATTTTATGCATTTTTGTACAGAGCTTTTACCGGCTTTGATTTTTAAGCCACATACTCTTTTACAGGAACACTTATAGGTAAATGAGCTAAAAAAGCCCATCCGTTTGGATGGGCTTTTTTTTACGGATGAATAAACTCCTTTTCTATTTTTTCATAGCATCCTCCAAAATGGCAAGCGCCTCTTTGGCATTGGCCATCTCGGCATACTTCTTTGCAGAGTATCCGCGGTCACAACGTTTTTTTACATTGGCCCCATTATCAATGAGCAATTGTAAAATTTCGGTTTGGTTGTAACGGGCCGCAAAATGGATTGGAGTCATTCCTAAAGATTTTTGGTTGACATCCTCTCCCAATTGAATCATTTTTCTAACCGTATCAACATCGCCCTGCATAATGGCTTTGCAAAATATGCTAGGTTGTGCAGTGATCATAGTGGCATCCAAACTGGAGTCCATAAAAGGTTCATTGGCGGAAACGCCCGTTGCGGCCAGCATACATACAGCAGCTAGCGATAGGATTGTTTTTTTCATGATGAATCGTTTTTGATTAATGATTAATAAACTGATATAAAAGTAGACTCCTGAAACCGGCAAGTGTTACAGCATTAACAGATAAATAACTTAATTTTAACAAGTCTACATTTAAGCAGGGAAATTATTATCAATTCCTTAACTAGAAAACTACCTGAAAACTAGCGCATCCAAGCAGATCACTTTATTTTTGGGGTACAATTTTGCAGTATGGAGAAAAAGGTTATTCTTATGATTTTGGATGGTTGGGGCAAGTCTCCCGACCCAAAGGTTTCGGCCATTGCACAGGCCAACACTCCTTTCATTGACTCGTTATATTCCCAATACCCCAATGCCAATTTGCTCACGGATGGTATGAATGTAGGTCTGCCCGAAGGCCAAATGGGCAACAGTGAGGTAGGCCATATGAACTTGGGCGCAGGACGAATCGTTTATCAAGATTTGGCCAAGATCAACAAAGCGGTCAAAGAAGATACCCTAAAGGATGAAAAAGTGCTTCAGGATGCCTTTTCATATGCAAAATCCAACAACAAATCCGTTCACTTTCTGGGCTTGCTCAGTAATGGAGGGGTGCACAGTCATATCGACCATCTAAAAGCACTCATCAAAGCTGCCCAAGAAAGCGGTGTGGAGAAATCATTTGTACATGCCTTTACCGATGGCCGGGATGTAGACCCCAAAAGTGGGAAAGGTTTTTTGATTGACCTAGATCAATTCTGTTCCGACAAGAACACCCAACTGGCCACAGTGGTGGGCCGATACTATGCCATGGACCGTGATAAACGTTGGGAACGGGTAAAACTGGCCTATGATGTCATGGTAAATGCCCAAGGTGAAAAAGCACAGGATATCGGCAAGGCCATGCAGGAAAGTTATGATGAAGGGGTTACCGATGAATTCATAAAACCTTTGGTGATGACCAATGCCAATGGTGAGCCTTTGACCCAAATCGCTGAAGGTGATGTGATCATCTTCTTCAATTTTAGGACAGACCGTGGCCGAGAGCTTACCCAAGCCCTGAGCCAACAGGATTTCCATGAGCAGAACATGCATAAAATGGACCTATATTATGTCACCATGACCAATTATGATGATTCATTCAAAGGCATCAAGGTGGTCTATGACAAAGAAAATATTAAAGACACACTAGGGGAAGTACTCGCCCGAAATGGCAAGAAACAGATCCGCATTGCGGAAACGGAAAAATACCCCCACGTCACCTTTTTCTTCAATGGAGGAAGGGAAGAACCATTTGAAGGGGAGCAGCGCCTCCTGTGCCCATCCCCAAAAGTGGCCACTTACGACCTTCAACCCGAGATGAGTGCATACGAAATAAGGGATGCCATCATTCCCGAACTTCAAAAAGGTGAGACCGATTTTGTATGTCTCAACTTTGCCAATCCAGATATGGTGGGCCATACCGGGGTTATGTCCGCCGCCATCAAAGCTTGCGAGACCGTGGATGAATGTGCCAAGGCCGTGGTTACTGCCGGCCTAGAAAATGGGTACTCCACCATTGTCATTGCCGACCACGGCAACTGTGACACCATGGTCAATCCGGACGGAAGCCCAAACACGGCCCATACCACCAACCCGGTTCCCTTGATTCTGGTGGATACCGAGATCAAGCAAATCAAGGATGGTGTTTTGGGTGATATTGCCCCGACCATCTTAAAGATGATAGGCATTCCACAACCCGAGTTAATGACACAAAAACCATTGGTCTAGCCCAGAATTTCTTAAAATCCATAGATTCAGTTTATCTTTGCCCTATGATTCATGTAAAGACAGCAGAGGAAATTGAATTGATGCGCGAAAGCGCCTTGGTCGTTTCCAGAACCTTGGGCATGTTGGCCAAGGAAATAAAACCAGGGGCCAACCCTCTGAAATTGGATAAAATGGCCGAGGAGTATATCCGGGAGCAGGGTGCAGAACCTGGCTTTTTGGGGATGTACGACTTTCCCAACACACTTAATTGGAGCCCTAACAGCCAAGTGGTCCACGGTATTCCCAATAATGAATCTCTTAAGGAAGGTGACGTTATTTCTGTGGATTGTGGCGCCCTGAAGAATGGGTTTTATGGAGACCATGCCTACACTTTTGAAGTAGGTGAAGTGGCAGAGGAAACCAAAAAGTTACTTAAGGTGACCAAAGAATCCCTCTATGTTGGTATTCGTGAATTCAAAGAAGGTAACCGAGTGGGTGATGTAGGATACGCCATTCAAAAATATTGTGAAGACCATGGCTACGGTGTGGTTCGTGAGTTGGTAGGCCATGGATTGGGCAAGGATCTACACGAAGACCCACAAATGCCCAATTATGGAAAACGGGGACGTGGCAAAAAATTTGTCAACGGTATGGTCGTTGCCATTGAGCCCATGATCAATATGGGAACACGGAGAATTAAACAGTTGAATGACGGTTGGACCATCTTGACCGCTGACAATAAGCCCAGTGCCCATTTTGAGCACGATGTGGCCCTGATTGATGGAAAACCCGAACTGTTGTCCACATTCCAATATATTTATGACGCATTGGGAATCTCCAGTGACGAAGAGGAGGAATTCCGGGCCAAGAAATTAGTATTATAAAATACTTTATCTTGCTCGACACTAATTTCACCAATTGCTCAAATAAATGTCCCAAATCATTTATAAGAATGAGTCCTACTTTGCCTAGTTCATTATGGATATCCATAATGAACTAGGCAAAGGATTTAGTGAGGCAGTCTATAGTGACGCTCTGGAAATTGAGTTAAAATCCAACGGTGTTCCTTTTAAAAAAGAAGTTAAATTCGATATCATCTACAAAGGAAAGAAGTTAAAACATCACTATTTTGCTGACTTCATAGTAGACGACAAAATAATCCTAGAACTAAAAGCAGTAGAAAAAATCAGTAGTAGCCATGTAAAACAAACTTTAAATTATTTGGCCGCGTCAAAAATGAAATTGGGTTTGATCATAAACTTTGGGGAAGATAGTTTGGCCTACAAAAGAGTACTATTGTAAAATGAATTAGTGAAAATTCGTGTCGAAACTATTCAAATACATCCTTAACCTAATCCCTAGACCCTTACTCATTAGATTGAGCTATTGGGTGAGGCCCTTGATTGCCCTTTCCCTTAAGGGAAACAGGTTTACTGACCCTATTGATGGCAAAAGCTTTCGGACCTTTCTGCCCTATGGCTATGAAAGCCCAAGGGAAAATGTACTTTCTCCCTCTACCCTTTCCTTGGAACGGCATCGACTTTTATGGCTGTACCTCAAAAATGAAACGGAGTTCTTCAGCAAGCCCCTTAAAGTCTTACATTTTGCCCCGGAACAGGCATTTTACAAGCGGTTCAAAAAGTTAGGAAACATCGAGTACACCACAACCGACCTGAACTCTCCCTTGGCCGATGTAAAGGCCGATATCTGCAACCTTCCTTTTCCTGAAAATGCTTTTGATGTGATTCTATGCAACCATGTCTTGGAGCACATTCCCAACGATACCAAGGCGATGCAAGAGCTTTACAGGGTCATGAAGCCTGGGGGATGGGGCATTTTTCAGATTCCCCAGGACCTAAAAAGGGAAACTACCTTTGAAGACGATTCCATTACCGATAAAAAGGAGCGGGCACGCATCTTTGGGCAGTACGACCACGTGCGCATTTATGGCAGGGATTATTTTGACAAATTACGAAGCATTGGCTTTACTGTTGAAGAAGTGGATTACACCCAAACCCTATCCCCTGAAGCGGTTCAAAAATACCGATTGGCGCAAGGTGAGATCATTCCTCTTGTGAAAAAATGATCATTTCTTGATCAAAGTCCCAAATCCAGAAGTCATAAACTCCTTGGTGTTTCCTTCACCATCCAAATAAATAATATAGGCCTCCAATTCCCCATGCGCTTTCAAGACCTCTTTGGATTCCTCCAAATCCATGGCCATAAAAGTCGTGGCATAGGCATCGGCAACAGCACAGGTATGGGCCACCACACTGGTGGCCAAAATAGAAGAATTCTTGGTATACCCGGTTTTAGGGTTGATGGTATGGACGTATTTTTCCCCGGTTTCAGGGTCTATTCTGAACTTTCGGTAATTTCCTGAGGAGGCCATGGCTCTATCCTCCAAAGACACGATCAATTTTAGCGACCTTCCTGTTTCCACTTGGGGATCATCAATACCCACGGTCCACTGCTTTCCAGAAACCAAATTGGTGCCCTTGGCAAGCACTTCGCCCCCAACTTCCACCAAATAATCCTGAATCCCCTTGGCATCCAACAGGGCTCCCAAACGGTCAATGGTATATCCCTTGGCCACCGCATTGAAATCAAACCGGATGGCCGGATGTTTTTTGGTGATGGTATGATCACTGTTCAACTGTACTTTGTCCCATCCCACATAGCTCAACAAACTATCTACCTTAAGGCTATCGAGCTGAATCTGTTCTCCCGGACCAAATCCCCATGCATTGGCCAAAACGCCGATAGTGGGGTCAAAATACCCTTTAGAGACCTCATGTACCCTGCTGGAAATCCCAAAAACCTCCTGAAACATTTCATCCACTACAATGGTGGAGTCCCCACTGTTGATTTTTGAAATGTCCGAAGTGGGAATATAGGTTGACATGGACTGGTTCAACACCTGAAAAACAGAATCAATTTCTTTCTGATAATCCAAATGCCCTTCTGCGATGTAAGTAATGGAATAGGTGGTGCCCAAGGCGTTGCCCCTATTCTGATTCTTCACCCATGTATCGGAACCGCATCCACAAAATACGATGATCCCGAACACTAAAAACAATGTATGTTTCATTCTATCTCGATTAATCCTTGATAATCCACAATATATTCTTCATCCAAGTACAGGGGCAAGTTCCGATCCGAGGCATTGGACAATCCAACTCCGGCAAAATAAGCCTTGGCCTCAAACTTTATAGCATGTTCTTTCACGGTCTGCATCAATGCCTGATCATAGTCTCTTGGATTATGCGGAAACTCCACATTTCGAACCACAATAAAATGTAGTATTTTTTCCTTGAGGCACACATACTGCGGATTCTTCTTCAGCTTACTATTGATGGCCATGAACTCATAACCATCGGCCTCAAGTTCCCGACCCACAATATTCATGGCCAGATTGTGCAATTCCTGTTCCGAAAGTTCTCTTCCCATAAAATCAAAAAAACCGATGCCAGGGCATCGGTTGGTTATAACTACCTCTCGACTGCTCTCGAGGTGATGACACTAATAAACTTTTTTATCCTCCAAAGTCATCGAATCGGATGTTCTCATCTGGAATACCAAAATCCTCACCCATTTTCTGGACGGCCTTGTTCATCAATGGTGGCCCACAGAAATACAGTTCAATATCCTCTGGGGCATCATGGTGGTTCAAATAGTTATCGATAACACAGTTGTGGATGAATCCTACGAAACCATCACCTTCCTCATCATTGATATCCTTTTTCACCTTCCAGTTATCTTCTTCCAAGGGCTCAGAAAGCGCCAAGTAGAATTTGAAGTTGGGGAAGTTGCGTTCCAATTCCTTGAAATGCTCCAAATAGAACAGCTCTCTTTTGGAACGACCTCCGTACCAATAGGTCACCTTTCTGTTTGTCTTCAATGTTTTGAACAAGTGGTACAAATGCGAACGCATTGGCGCCATACCGGCTCCACCACCCACATATAGCATTTCGGCATCGGACTCATTGATGAAGAACTCCCCAAATGGTCCTGAAATGACCACAGGGTCCCCTTCTTTCAAGTTAAAGATATAGGATGAGGCCACACCTGGGTTCACATCCATCCATCCATTCTTGGAACGGTCCCATGGTGGGGTGGCAATACGAACGTTCAACATGATCTCACGTCCCTCAGCAGGGTAAGAGGCCATAGAATAGGCTCTTTCCACCGTCTCTGGGTTTTTCATTACCAACGGCCACAAATTGAACTTATCCCATTCGTTTTGAAACTTATCCGGGGTTTCATGCTCTTCAGGGTGGGCAGTAATGTCAATATCGGCATATTTTACCTCACAAGGTGGAATCTCAATTTGGATGTACCCTCCGGCCTTGTAGTTCATCTCCTCTGGAATCTCTACCACAAACTCCTTGATAAAAGAGGCTACGTTGTAGTTACGAACCACTTTGGCATTCCATTTCTTGATACCAAATACCTCTTCCGGAATGGTGATTTCCATGTCTTGTTTCACCTTCACCTGACATGCCAATCGCGCACCATGCTCCAATTCTTTTTTGGAGAAGTGGGGCGTTTCGGTGGGCAAGGCCTCACCTCCACCGGATAGTACGTGACACTCGCATTGGATGCAGGTACCCCCTCCACCACAAGCGGATGGCAAGAATATTTTTTGGTTCCCCAAGGTGGACAACAAGGAACTTCCCGAAGCCACTTCCACTTGCTTTTCACCATTGATGGTGATGGTCACCGGACCGGAAGGGGACAACTTTTCCTTGGTGAACAGCAATAGGGCCACCAACAATAACAACAACACAAGAAATGCTACTACGGTAATCAGAATAGTACCTCCGGTACTTGCGGCTAATATCATCTTTATTTGTTTATGACTTCGTTATAGGAGATGGTTCTTTCTTCGTCATCGATCTCCTTTTTAATTTCTTTCTTTTCCTTGATCTCTTCGGTTTTGGCCGTGGTGGTCTCTGTTGGTTCTGGTGGCTCATTGTCACCGGTCAACATTCCCCCAAAGCTCTGGAAACCGATTCCCATCAACCCAGTGATGATGAACGTGATTCCCAATCCACGCAATGGTGCGGGTACATTGGAATATCTTATCTTTTCTCGAATGGCGGCGATGGCCAAAATGGCCAAGAACCATCCAATTCCCGAACTCACTCCATAATTGAGTGCCAATCCCAAGTTGGGGATTTCACGGGTCTGCATAAACAAAGACCCTCCCAAAATAGCGCAGTTTACCGCTATCAGCGGCAAAAAGATACCCAAGGAGTTATAGAGTGATGGGGAAAACTTCTCTACCACTATCTCAACCAACTGTACCATGGTGGCGATGGTTGCAATGAACAGAATGAAGGAAAGGAATCCCAGATCATAATCGGCATACTCAGGGCCTAACCAGACCAAAGCACCGTCTTGCAACAAATATTTATCCAACAACCAGTTCAAAGGCACGGTAACCCCCAATACGAAGATTACGGCAGCTCCCAAACCTACGGCCGTGGATACTTTCTTGGATACGGCCAAGTAGGAACACATTCCCAAAAAGACCGCGAATACCATGTTATCTATGAAGATCGACTTAAAAAACAGTTCTAAATGCTCTAACATACTCTCCTATTTATGCTTCTTCTATTAATGTCCTATTTCTGGAACGTTGCACCCAAATAACAATTCCAACTACAATCAAAGCTGCTGGTGGAATGATCATAAAGCCGTTGTTCTCATATCCAAGGGCGTACAGGCCTGTCTTGGTCACAGGGTCTCCCAAGACCGGAAAACCGAACAAGGTCCCGGAACCCAAAAGCTCCCTAAAGAATCCGATGATAACCAAAATAACACCATATCCAAGGGCGTTTCCTATACCGTCCAAGAATGACTTCCATGGTCCGTTACCCAAGGCAAAGGCCTCAAAACGACCCATGATGATACAGTTGGTGATGATCAACCCAACAAAAACGGAAAGGGTCTTGCTCAGTTCATAGGCAAAGGCCTTGAGCACCTGATCTACAATGATCACCAAGGTGGCCACTACGACCAATTGCACAATGATCCTAATTTTTGATGGAATTACGTTACGCAACAAGGAAATTACCACGTTACCGGCCCCCAATACAAAAAGTACCGAAAGAGCCATTACCACAGACGCCTTTAGTTCAGCCGTGATAGCCAATGCGGAACATATTCCCAATACCTGAATGGTAATGGGGTTGTTGTCCGCCAACGGATCCAATATCAGATTTGCATCTTTTTTTGATAGTAGCGCCATATTATTTCTTTCTAATGGTTTCTAAATACGGTTTGTAAAGCTTTAAGCTTTCTTTGATCATCGCAGTGACACCGTTACCTGTAATGGTAGCCCCTGCCAATGCATCCACTTCATTGTCTTCCTTATCCTCATTAAGGGGGTCGTTGTTTCCTTTTACCACTCCAATCCCTGCATAACGATTGCCATCCAAGATGGATTCCCCTTGGAAGTCGTCCATAAAGAAGCGCTGTTTGATATTGGCCCCCAGACCTGGCGTCTCCCCTTTGTGATCAAAGTATACGCCTTGTACCACCATGTTCTCATCCAAGGATATAAAGCCCCAAATGGCATCCCAAAGTCCTTTACCGTACATAGGGATGATGTAAAACTCCTTACCGTCCTTTTCACCTACAAGCAGTGGCAGTTCGGCATTGTTACCAGCCTTGATTTGTGCTATTTGATTTTTTAGGTCGATCAAATAGGCATCTGCCTTTTCGGTGGCAGTGTTGCCCTGTACCACCATTTGCTTTTTGATATACTTTGAAAACTCTGCCTCCACTTCGTTCGTGGGGATAAAGGTTACGCTTCCATCTCCCTCGTTCTGGTTGACCCCCATGGCGTAGAGAATGTTCTGCTGCTTTTCAAAGCGTTCATTTTCATCAATCCTCGGTTTAAGGCCCGTGGCCAAAAAAGCAAGTATTGACCCTACGATGACTACCATGATCACCGCAAATATTACCGTATAGCTATTCTTTTCCGTATTCATTGCCATAACAATTACGCTGTTTCGGTTTTTAATGCATCCACTTCATCCGATGCTTTGGGATATATGGTTGCTGTCTTCAATCGTTTCAATCTCTTCTTGATGTTGCCACGTACCACATAATGGTCTATGGTCGGTGCAAAAACGTTCATCAATAAGATGGCCAAGAATACTCCTTCCGGATATCCTGGGTTGAACACCCGTATCATAACGGATAGGAAACCGATCAAAAACCCGTAGATCCATTTCCCTTGATTGGTCTGTGAACCGGTAACAGGGTCGGTAGCCATAAATACAATACCAAAGGCCAGACCTCCCACCAATAAATGTTGCCAGTATTCAAAGCTCATCAAGGCGTAGAATTTACTGTATTCCGGAATCCAACCTGCATCCACAACACCGTTGAATATCAATCCCATGGACAAAGCGCCAAGAACTGCACTCAACATGATGCGCCATGAGGCTATTTTGGAGAAGACCAAGAACAGCCCTCCCAAGAGAATCAACAGTGTGGACGTTTCCCCAACTGAACCAGGAATAAATCCGTAGAACATATCCATAAGGGAATAGCTTGGTTCAGCACCTTGTGCCAATGAACCCAATACGGTCTCCCCGGAAATGGCATCCGCGGTTCCCGCCGTATCCACGGCACCATGTACCCATACCTTATCACCACTCATCCAAGTAGGATAGGCGAAGAACAAAAAGGCACGAATGGTGAGTGCGGGGTTCAAGATATTCATTCCCGTTCCACCAAAAACTTCTTTTCCAATGACTACTCCAAAGGCTACGGCCACGGCCAACATCCAAAGTGGCAAATCCACGGGAACAATCAATGGCACCAACATACCGGTCACCAAATAACCTTCCTCTATCTCGTGTTTCTTGATCACACAGAACAAGAATTCAATAGCAAGTCCAACGCCGTAGGAAACAATCACCAACGGAAGCACTTTCCATAGACCTAGCAGAAAATTGTCCATGGTCCAGAAACCTGCACTTAAGAAACCATTGGCCACGGGCTCAATCTCTCCTAATGCCAAGTAATGCTGATATCCTGTATTGAACATTCCAAAGATCAAACAAGGCACTAGCGACATGACCACGGTATTCATGGTACGCTTTAAATCATCGGCCCCTTTGATGTGTGTACCATTATGGGTAGTCTCATTTGGGGTGAACAAAAAGGTATGGAACCCACTGAAAACGGGAAACCATTTTTTGTCCTGATTCTTTATCCTGAACGTGTGTAATTTTTCTTTTAATCCCATATTATCCAAGTTCTTTTTGCAACAAATCCAATCCTTCCCTGATGATCTGTTGGTGTGGTTGTTTTGAGATACATACAAATTCTGTCAATGCGAAGTCTTCGGGAGCAACCTCATACAATCCCAATTGCTCCATTTCATCCAAATCCTTCACCATACAAGCTTTTAACAACTGTAATGGGTAAATATCCAATGGGAACACCTCTTCGTACTGGCCAGTGACCACAAAAGCCCTGTGCTCGCCATTGGTATTGGTATTAAGATCGTATTTCTTTTTGGGCTGCAACCATGAGAAGGTCAACGCCCTTGTCGTTGAAATTTTATTGAATACCGGCTTGTTCCATCCAAATAATTCATAATCATCCCCTTCAGGGATGGCCGTTACGGTATTGTTATAGAACCCAAGATAGCCTTCGGTATTGGTGCGGGTTCCTGTAAGCACATCCCCATTGATCAACCTGAACCTATCTTCCTTAACACCACTGGCATATAGAAAAGTAGATATCTCGGCGCCAATTTTTGTGGTATAATACCGCGGGGACTTAATGACCGATCCTGCCAAGGCAACGGTACGCTCCGCGTTGAACTTTCCGGTCAACACAAGCTCTCCCAACATGGCCAAGTCCTGTGGAGATATGGTCCATACTGCCTCACCCTTGTTCACTGGGTCTATGCTATTGATCTGGGTACCCACCAATCCTGCAGGATGGGGGCCTGATATTCTATGAAGTTCTATCCCATCAAGGTCTGCAAATGGGGATATTCCAGTCTGCCCAATGGTCACATGGATTTTTCCAGGTGTTAGCTTGGAAAGTGCCATGACGGCCGCCTGCAACTCCTGCTCCTTGCCCCTCAACACATAGTTGACTTCTGCCGCCAAGGGAGCCGAGGTATATCCCGAAATGAAAATAGCCTTGGGTGTCACATCTGGATCGGCGATCACGTCAAAGGGACGTTGCTTAATGAAGGGCCAGCCTCCACATTGCAATAAAAAGGTCTTGATGGTTGCGGCATCGGCCGTATCCAAATCTGGAACCTTGTTCTGAACATACTGTTGTGTTTTGTCGGCAAGAACCTTTAGTGTCAAGATTCTTCTCCTAGCGCCACGGACTATCTCCACCAACTCACCGCTAACAGGGGAAACAAAGTGCATTTCTTCTTTGTTCTTGTTGTAAAAGAGCGGCTCTCCCGCCTTTACCTCTTCGCCCTGCTTCACAAGCATTTTGGGGGTGATACCATGAAAATCATCTAGGTTTAGGGCATATACGTTACTTAAAACGGCTTTGGAAGTAGTCTGCTCTGCTGCCCCGACAAGGTTGATATTCAACCCTTTCTTAATCCGGATGTCTTTAGACATATTGTTGTAGACCTTTTGTTATCAAAATCGGTCGCAAATTTAGTACTTAAAGGATTGTTTTCATAATTATTGCCCATAAAAATGGGATTACATCGAACTAAATTTTCAAGGCACACTTTTTGTTTACCTTTACCCCAAAACACGCTTAGCATGCGCTCTTTGATCAAATCAACGTTCTTCTTATTAGTCATAACGGGTGCTTTTGCACAGGTACAGGAAGAAGTAAATCCCCCGGAAAACATCAGGACCATTATTTTTAGGGGACCTACGGAAGACCAGTTCCCGGTCATCCAATTGGGCGAAACCATGACCTTGGAGTTTGATGATCTTACCGCCAAGGAACAGGATTATTATTATAAAATAATCCATTGCGATTATGACTGGACCCCTTCCCAGCTTCTAAAGTCGCAATATTTGTCCGGAGCGGACAACCAGCGCATCATAGATTACGAGAACAGCTACACCACCCTACAACCCTATTCCAATTATAGGTTGACCATTCCCAACGAAAATGTTCGGTTGAAAGTCAGCGGAAACTATGTTCTTGAGGTCTACAACAGCTATGGCGACCTTCAGTTTTCCAGACGGTTTGTGGTTTATCGGGATGCGGTTCGCGTGGCCGGAACCGTAAAACGCTCCCGAGACTTTAATTTTTTGAATGAAAAGCAAGTGGTCCAGTTCAACATCAATACCGCTGGATTTCCAGTAGTGAACCCCAAGAACGAGGTCAAAGTAGCCATTTTACAGAACCATTTTTGGCCCACGGCCCTGTACAACATCAAACCCCAATTCACCATCGGCACCGAGTTGGTCTATAAATATGATAAGGAAACCAGTTTCTTTGGTGGCAACGAATACCTTAATTTTGACACCAAGGATCTTAGGTCGCCCACTTTTGCCATTTCCAAAGTAGAGTTCAGGGATCTATACCACCATATCCTATTCACCAACGAATTTCGCAATGACCGGCCCTACACCTATTTCCCGGACATCAATGGCGATTTTGTGGTCAGGACCCTCCAAGGTGATGATGTTTCACGCGAAGCAGAGTATTCCATGGTCCATTTTAGCCTCCCCTACACCAATGAAATAGGTTTGGACAACGTGTACGTGGTCGGAAAGTTCAACAACTACCAATTGGAGGAAGAGAATAAGATGACCTATAATCCCGATAACGCAAAAATGGAACTCACCCTGCCCATAAAGCAGGGGTTCTACAACTACAAATATGTGGTAGAGCGTGCCGATGGCACCATTGACCCCAACTTTGTTGGCGGCAATTTCCACTTTACGGAAAACAATTACCTTATTTTGGTCTACTACAGGGATTTTGGCGATTTATATGATAGTATAATAGGTATAGGTTCCGTCAATTCCAGAACAATCAGCAATTAACTATCTTTAGCTGCAAATCCCTCTAGGGCATGACCAAGAAAAAGAGCTTGATCAGTAAAGGCAGATACGAACTCCAGTTTAGGGGCACGCAATGCTTGAACTGTGGCCATCCGTTGGACATGAGCGACAAATATTGTCCCAATTGCTCTCAGGCCAACAGCACCAAAAAGTTGACCCTGAAAGATTTTTTTGATGAATTTTTCTCCGGACTCTTCAATTACGACTCCAGACTTTTAAAAACACTTTCAGCCCTATTATGGCGTCCCGGGCGAATCACCAAGGACTATATTGAAGGTAAACGGGTCTCTTACACCAACCCCTTTCGGTTTTTGTTGAGTCTGGCCTTTATCTATTTTTTGATGTTTGCCTTTAACAATGAATTTTCAAGCTTGGACAAGGCCGCCTCCAGATTCGATGGCAATCTTCTTTCAAGTTCCCCGGTATCCTACAATGTTAAGTCGGGCACCTTCACAACGGATAGCACCAAGCTTAAGGAAGAAACGGCCAAGGTTCTGGAAAAATTGGATTCTTCCCAAGTGCGCACCAAAGAGGTGGTCACTGGAATGCACGTTCTGGATTCCCTTGCCAAGGCCACCAATACGGAAGACCAACACAAGGACTCCTTAATGTTGGCCGACCCCACAAAATTCTATGCAGACCTTGAAGCCAAATCAGGAATCAATAATTTCATGGAAAAGGTGGGCTTTTTTTCCAAAATGATCAAGCAAGACACCCTGTTCAGTTTTGACGAGACGCAGGCCAAGTATAATGTTAAACGAACCCCAGGCAACCGAATGGCCTTTAATTCTGCCAATAGCCTATTGAAGGTAATCAGTAGACCGGGGAGCTTTCTGAACGCCTCGATTTCCAGAATGCCCTTTGCCATATTTTTCTTTTTACCACTGTTCACGATCTTCATTTGGTTGGTGTACATCAGAAAAAAATACACCTACACCGATCATCTTATCTTCAGCTTTCACAACCAATCCTTATTATTTATCTTGCTCATCCTAAGCTTGATAATTGACACCATTTTCAATATGTCAAGTGCAGTGCTGTTTATTTTGGTTTTCAGCATATATCTGTACATGGCCATGAAAAGGTTTTACGGGCAGGGAACGTTTAAAACGATTGTCAAATATTTCTTTCTGAACACTATATTTACCATACTGGCATTTATTGCGGTCATTATTCTGTTTACAGGAAGCGTTTTTATGTATTAGAAGTATGTTTACTCAAGTCACTAAAGGAATCAAGGTATCGGTGCAGACCACTTTTGAAGGCACTTTTTTCAAAAACTACAAGATGCACTACGCCTTTGGTTATACCATCACCATAGAGAATCTCAGCAAGGACACCGTACAGCTAACTGCTAGGCATTGGGATATTTTTGATGCCTTAAAAGATATAGAGACCATAGATGGAGAAGGTGTGATCGGCAGAAAACCGGTCATCAAACCCGGCAAATCCCATACCTACAGTTCTGGTTGTCTACTGGCATCACCCATTGGTGCCATGCGCGGCCATTACCAAATGGTAAACTTCACCACTTCCGAAGAGTTTGATGTAGAGGTACCTACATTCAAGTTCTCCGCACCTTTTGCCATAAACTAGGCCCGTTCATTTTTAAAATCGATTTTCCTTTTACTACCTTTGGTGGAATTTTTAATCTCCTAAAAGAAGTATCATGGGAAAAGGATTCTTTCAAGTTCCGACCGCGGTCAATGAACCCATAAAAAGTTATGCGCCAGGCACTCCCGAGCGCGAGGAAGTACTAAAGCAGTACGACGCCTATTATAACGGAAAGGTTGAAGTGCCTCTTTATATAGGTAGCGAAGAAATAAAAACTGGCAACACCAAGCCTATGTCCCCGCCCCACGAGCACCAGCATGTGGTAGGCCATTATCATTTGGCGGAAAAAAAGCATGTGGAGCAGGCCATTTCCAATGGTTTGGAGGCCCGAAAAGCTTGGGCAGACCTTACTTGGGAACAACGTGCCGCCATCTTTTTAAAAGCTGCGGAATTGATTGCCGGCCCGTATCGTGCCAAAATGAATGCCGCCACCATGTTGGCCCAATCCAAAAATATTTTTCAAGCCGAAATTGATTCTGCCTGTGAAATTGTAGACTTCCTACGTTTCAATGTGGAATACATGTCGCAGATCTATTCCGAACAACCCGAGTCCGCCGAAGGTATCTGGAACCGGGTGGAATACAGACCGCTTGAAGGTTTTGTCTACGCCATAACCCCATTCAACTTTACCGCCATTGCCGGGAATTTGCCTGCAAGTGCCGCCATGATGGGCAATGTGGTGGTCTGGAAACCCAGTGACAGTCAAATCTTTTCCGCAAAGGTCATTGTTGATGTCTTCAAGGAGGCAGGTCTTCCTGATGGGGTCATCAATGTGGTCTATGGAGATCCGGTCATGATTTCGGACACCGTACTATCAAGTCCTGATTTTACGGGTATACACTTTACAGGTTCCACACATGTGTTCAAAGAATTGTGGAAGCAGATAGGAAACAACATCCACAACTACAAAACCTATCCAAGGATTGTTGGGGAAACCGGAGGAAAGGACTTTATCATCGCCCACCCAACCGCTAAACCTCAACAAGTGGCCACAGCCATTACAAGGGGTGCTTTTGAGTTCCAAGGCCAGAAATGTAGTGCAGCTTCCAGGGTCTATTTGCCCAAATCCACGGCAAATGAAATTTTGGATTTGGTCAAGGCAGATATCGCCTCGTTCAACAAACCTGGTTCTCCTGCCGATATGAGCAATTTCATTACCGCGGTGATTCACGAAGGCTCCTTTGACAAATTGGCCAAATACATTGATCAGGCCAAAGCCGATGCCAATGCGGAAATCATTGCCGGTGGCGGGTACGATAAATCGGTTGGTTATTTTATTGAGCCAACGGTCATTTTGACCACTGACCCAAAATACACCACCATGTGCACTGAACTTTTTGGACCAGTGGTGACGGTATATATTTATGAGGACGCCGATTGGGGCAAAACCTTGGAATTGGTGGATGGCACATCGGAATATGCATTGACCGGAGCTGTTCTATCAGCAGATCGTTACGCCATTGATGAAGCCACAAAAGCACTGCAAAATTGTGCCGGAAACTTCTATATCAACGATAAGCCCACAGGAGCTGTGGTGGGGCAACAACCATTTGGAGGAGCTAGGGCCTCTGGAACCAATGACAAGGCAGGTTCCATGCAAAACCTTTTGCGCTGGGTGTCTCCACGACTTATAAAAGAGACCTTTGTAACTCCTGAAGATTATCGCTATCCTTTTTTGGGGTAACTCAATAAATCCATAATTTCATGGCCGCTATTCCTTTTTTTGGAATAGCGGTCTTTTTTTATCCACTAAACCTTAAAACATGCCTAGACCTTACGTATTGGCCGACACCAATTGGAAACACTTAAAAGATGAATCTTTTGACTTGGCCGTTCTACCATGGGCCGCCACCGAAGCCCACAACTACCACTTACCCTATTCCACCGATACCATTGAGGCCACTGCCATTGCCGAAGAATCTGCAAGACTGGCATGGGAACAAGGTTGTAAGGTAATAGCCCTTCCAACAATTCCTTTTGGAGTAAATACCGGTCAATCCGATATTTATTTGGACATGAACCTCAACCCCAGCACCCAATTTGCCATCCTAAAGGATGTCATCACCGTCTTGGAAAGGCAAGGCATACGTAAGTTTATGATTTTAAACAGCCACGGCGGCAACAACTGGAAGGCCATCATTAGGGAATTGGGCCTACTGTTCCCGAACATGTTCCTGTGTACCACCCATTGGCCGGGAATGGCAGAAAAAAAAGAGATATTTGATCATCCTGGTGATCATGCCGATGAAATGGAAACCAGCCTTATACTCCATTTGGCCCCTGAATTGGTACTCCCTAAAGAAGATTGGGGAGATGGCGAGGAACTAAAGAACAAAATAAAGGCCTTTTCCGAAGGTTGGGCCTGGACCGAAAGGCCTTGGTCCAAAATCAGTAAAGATACCGGAGTTGGCAATCCTGGTATGGCCACCAAAGAGAAAGGAGAGAAGTTTTTCTCCTTGGTATGCGAGAAAATGAGCCAATTATTTATTGATATTGCCCAAGCCAATGTTAATGATCTTTATGCATAAACATGCACCAAAAATCTAAACATCGAGCATTTTTTCTGGTACCTCCCGAAGTTCAACTGCTGGATTTAACGGGACCAGCACACCTTTTTTATGAAGCCAAGGACTATGGCATTGAAGTAGAAACCTTTTATTTGAACCTTGAAGGCGATTCGGAGCAAACCTCCAGTGCCGGAGTATCCTTGGGCAACCTTACGCCGTTCCATGCCCATACACTGAAACCGGACGACCTCCTGTTTATTCCAGGGCTGGAATCCCATTTGTTCTTCAAAAGTGATTTCAAGACAACATATGCGGTTTTTCTTGATTGGCTAAGGGAGCAGTACAAAAACAAGGTTCGAGTTTGTTCCGTCTGCACCGGAGCTTATTTGGTGGCCATGTCCGGTCTTTTTGATGGAAAAAAATGCACTACCCATTGGAGGTATTTGGAAGACTTTCAATCCAGATTTCCTAAAGCACAGGTACTTTCAGACCGCTTGATCGTCCAAGATGGGAACTTGTATTCCAGTGCCGGGGTCTCTTCAGGGATCGATTTAGCTCTTTTTTTGATGGAAGAGCTATTCGGACCCGTATTTACTGCCAAAATTGCCAAAGAGGTAGTCATCTACCTCCGAAGAACTGAAAACGACCCTCAGCTCAGTGTTTTTCTACAATATCGGAACCATATCGATACAAGGGTTCATCAAGTTCAAGATCTGCTGGCCAAAAACCTCAGCATCAAAAGCACCATAGAGGATTTGGCGGATGCCGTACACATGAGTCCAAGAAACCTTACCCGGCTGTTTAAAAAAACTACGGGCATTACCATTGGTGACTATTTGGATAAACTACGGGTGGAACGGGCCACCCAACTCCTTTCAACTGGCTCAAAAGTAAGTGCAGTTGCAGAATCCTGTGGGTTGCAAAGCAGTAACCAATTACGGTCTCTTCTAAAAAAGCACACCGCCTCCCTCCCTTCCGATTGGAAGGATTGATTGTCCCAATACTGCGGACAGTTGTCCTTTACACCCCCTTTGTTTTAACCTAATTTTGACCAAAATCATTTATCATGAAAAGGTCAATTTTCCTATTCGCAAGTTTTCTAATTTCTTACTTCGCCATGGCCCAAACCTCTCTTTCCACACAAACCAAATACATTTGCCCACCCTGTGGCGCAACATGTGACCAAGAAGTGCATGATGCTCCTGGCGCATGCTCGCACTGTAATATGGTGCTCATTAAAAAAAGTGACTCCAAAACCATTGCCTTTTATCTTCAAGATGGTGTGGAAGTGTTAGATTTTGCGGGGCCCATGGAAGTCTTTGCCTATGCAGGATACCGTGTTTTTACCGTCTCGGCCACCCAAGAGCCCATAAAATCGCAAGGTATCTTAAAGATAATACCCGACTACAGTGTGGAAAATGCACCAGAAGCTGACATTTTAGCTTTTTTCGGAGGAAACTCCAGTGCCGCTTCCCAAAACCCGAAAGTTATTGATTGGATACAGAAACAAGATAACATCCAATACCATTTTTCAGTATGTACCGGGGCTTTTGTCTTGGCAGAAGCTGGCATCTTGGATGGTAAAACGGCCACGACTTTTCATAGTGCTCTTGACAATTTGGAAACAAGCCACCCTCAAATCGATGTACGCAGAAATGTTCGTTTTGTAGATAACGGAAAGGTCATTACCACAGCAGGCATTTCTGCCGGAATAGACGGTGCCTTGCATTTAGTGGCCAAACTACAAGGCCTAAATGCAGCCAAGCGAACCGCATATTACATGGAGTACGACAATTGGAAGTTGGGCGATGGATTGATCCTATCGGACGATAACCCCTATTCCAATAGGAAAGACCAATCTTTTTATAAAGATTTTAAAGGCATCTACCAGTACAAGAACGACTCAGAATTAAAGCTGGTCTACAACAAAAAGGAAGGCAACCTGAGCGCGGAGATAAATGGGAACTCCTATCCCATATATCATGAGGACCAGGATATTTTTTCCAATATCCAAAATGAGCCTGTTTTTTTCAAAAGGGACGGGAATGGCAAAATCATTGGATATTCACTTTCCGAAAATGGCCCCTTATTTAAAAAGTTATGATATTCAACCGCCTATTTCCTTTTCTCCTCATTGGTGTTTGTTTTTTACAGTATATCATTGGTCAAGAGAAGCTATATCGATGCCCTCCGTGTGCCTCCGATTGCCATAAAGAAAGTTATTCCCATCCCGGATTGTGCCCAGTTTGCAACATGGAGCTAATCTTTCAAAAAGAAAGTCAATTTAAGGGCTATGCTATGGAAGAGGTCCAGATACCCAACAATTCCATAATGCTTAATGCCGCTTATTACTCTCCCATAAACCGGGACAGTATAAATGGAGTCTTGATTGTTGTTCATGGGTCTGCTCCTTCGACCTACAATGATGTAAGCTACTATACCGGATTGGGAACACAGTTGGGAATGACCGTATTGGCTTTCGATAAGAGAGGAGTTGGGGAATCTGGTGGCACATACGAATCTTTCTCTGTGGCACGTAGCAAAGTATGGTTCAACCTTTTAGCTTCTGACGTGTTGGCATGCGTAAACTGGATAAAAGAAAAACCAGAACTCCAAAGAGCCAAGCTAGGTCTATTGGGTGGAAGCCAAGCTGGATGGATCATGCCATTGGCAGCTTCAAAAAGCAAGGCTATTGATTTTATGATCATTGGGGAAGGTGTTGCCGTCTCTGCTGGTGAAGAACACTATTTCAGTCAACTTACGGGAGATGGGGATGAAAGCGGGATTACCATTGCCAAGGCCCATAAAAAACTTCAGCATTTTGACGGTGAAAAGGGATTTGACCCCAGAAACATTCTAAAGCAACTTGAAACAGATGCGCTTTGGTTTTTAGGAACCAATGACCCCGTAATTCCTGTAGATGCCACAATTGAAGAATTGCATCGCTTAAACAAATCCAACTTTAAAGTGGTAATCCTTCCGCACGGAGACCATAACTTTCTCAACACCCAAACCAATGAGCGTTATGACCTTCTCTCTTATGTAAAACCTTGGTTGATCACTATCGGAATTTTAGAATAATCACCTCACTTTTTAAACTCCAATGCACACCATGATTCATTCAAAACTATTTTTGTTTGCTTTTGTCTTTTTCATATCGATTCTAAACCTTCGGGGACAGAACACAGGCCCCATTCAAGAAGGGTCTGGTTATTTTCAAATGGAAGTAGAAAACTTGGATGATACCAGTAAAATAAATGTGTATTATCATAGACCTAAAAACTTCAATCCAGATTCAAAAGTAATCTTGGTGATTCCAGGAGCGGGGAGAAATGCTGATACCTACCGGGATGCTTGGATTGTAAATTCCGAAAAATACAATGTACTGGTTCTCTCCCCCATGTATCCAAAAAGCGAATACGGGTTCGAGGACTATCACCTTGGTGGCATTATACAGAATCTAAATATTTCCGAATGTGTATCATGGGTTGAGGGAACCAATGAAGCTATTTTGGATGAGGACAAACTCGTATACCACATAAATCCTGAAAAAAGAAAATGGCTCTTTAACGATTTTGATGCAATTTTTGATTTTGCCATTACAGCAACTCAATCAAATCAAACTTCCTATGATATTTTTGGGCATTCGGCTGGCGGGCAAATCCTTCACAGGTTCGCCTTGTTCCGCCCCTTTTCAAAAGCAGACCGTATATTGGCTTCCAATTCAGGTTTCTATACGTTGCCTGACTTTGGGTCTCCATTACCATTTGGTCTTAAGAATAGTTCGCTTACTGTTGATGACCTAAAAGCATCATTTGGCAAAAAATTGATTCTTTTCATTGGAGAAATGGACAATGAGAATGAAACGGGAGGTACTTTGTTGCGTTCAAAATCAGCAGACCAACAAGGTTCCCATCGTCTGGAGAGAGCGCAATATTTCTACCAGTTGTCACAAAATAATTCCAAAAAATTAGGTGCGATGTTCAATTGGGAAATTAAGATCGTCCCAAAAATTGGGCATGATTATCGTAAAATGAGTCAAGCAGCCGGCTCATACCTATACGAATAGACTCTTCTTAAATCACTAATTATCAGTGTTTTTAAACTGCATAAAACAAGGTTTGTTTTAAAAATACATGCTTTTGGAAGGTATAAACACACTTCAAATGTAAATTTAACGTTAATTAATTGTAAACTAAACGTAATTTGGTATTTTTGTAGTATAAATCCCATACGATATGAGAAAGCGAATCAATACATGGGTAGAAAACGTGTCCAATAAGTTTGACCGGATTTGGTCAAACGCAAAGACCTATTGCAGAAAGTGCAGGTTGGTCTATGAACGAATGTGGAGCATTTAGTCCTGCCCTTTAAACTTTTGTGGTAAATAGACCACTTTTTTTGTTTCAAAGAAATCTTCTTCGAAGTATTCACTCAAATCAAAGATTTGGACGGTTTTGTAGTCTTTCAATTCCTCTTCCAAGTCGCCCCCTTTTAAATAGAGGATCCCATTCTTACGGGCATGGGCAGAGTCCTTTTTGATTTTTCCCTTGGTCCAATGCACAAAAGTGGGCATGGCGGCCACTGCCCTACTCACAATAAAGTCAAACTGGCCATCCAAATCCTCAACACGGGTATGATGGGCAGTCACATTGTCCAATCCCAGACCTTCCACAACCTCCTGCACCACCTTTACTTTCTTTCCAATGGCATCCACCAAGGTAAACTGGACCTCGGGAAACAGAATGGCCAACGGAATTCCCGGAAAACCGCCACCGGTCCCCACATCCAATATCCGGGAGCCCTCATTGAACGATTGTATTTTTGCTATTCCCAAGGAATGAAGCACATGGCGCAAGTAAAGCTCATCGATATCTTTTCTGGAAACCACATTGATTTTTTTGTTCCAATCCTGGTACAGTGCCTCCAAATCAAGGAAATGCTCTTTCTGCGCATCGGTGAGCGTTGTAAAATATTTGAAGATAAGCTCGATGTTCATCTAAAGTTTGTTAATTTTAGCAAAACTAATACTTTTAAACAGGTTAACACCGTTCTAACATTAAGGTGTTGGGCCCTAACGGTCCATTTGGTTACCTTTGCTAAAATTTTTTTTATGGACAAGACCACCATCCGGTTTTCACGAAAGGATTCTGCACAGTTTTTCAGAACACTGAACAAAAGAGTAAATGAATACTTCAATGAGAATGGCATAAAGAAGACCGGGAACTGGAAACTTCACTTGAAGACGATAGTGATGTTCGCCCTATTTTTGACTCCCTATTTTTTGATTTTAACGTTGAACCTTCCCTTTTGGGCCTATGTCATCCTATCCATTGTCATGGGTGTTGGAATGGCCGGAGTGGGCATGAATGTGATGCACGATGGCAACCATGGTGCATATTCCAATAAAAAATGGGTCAATAAACTCATGGGAAGCAGCATTTACATCTTGGCAGGAAACGTATACAACTGGCAAGTACAACACAATGTACTGCACCATACCTACACTAACATCCATGAGCATGATGAAGATATGGAAGCAGGTAGGATTCTTCGCTTTTCCAAACATGCCGAATGGAAAAAGCACCACAAGTTCCAACACTATTACTCGATTTTCCTTTATGGATTATTGACTTTCAACTGGGCCGTGACCACAGATTTCCAGCAAATGTATCGCTACATGAAGCGTAAATTGAGCTATGGAAAGCTGCCCAACCCCGTAATCAATTGGAGCACCTTGGTCATCACAAAATTGATTTACTTGACCATTTGGATCGTACTCCCCATGATTTTTGGAGGCGTTACGTGGTGGCAAGTACTTTTGGGCTTCTTTATCATGCACTATGTGGCCGGTGTAATTTTGAGTGTGGTATTCCAATTGGCACACATTGTGGACGAAGCCGAAACACCCCTCCCCGATGAGAGCGGGAACATGAAAAACACATGGGCCATACACCAACTCTTCACCACGGTGAACTTCGGTACAAAAAATCGCATAATAAACTGGTTTACAGGCGGCTTGAACCATCAGGTAGAGCACCACATCTTCCCCAATATCAGTCACATTCACTACACAAATATTTCCAAAATTGTGAAACAGACTGCACGGGAATTTAATTTGCCTTACAACGAGTATAAAACTACCAGAAAAGCTATAATTTCGCACTTCAAACATTTGAAGGAATTGGGTAAAAACCCAGCACTTCAGTACTAGTAAAATAGCAAAATCAATGAGCAACCACTTATCTGACAGGATTCAGAACATGTCCACGTCGGCCACACTGGCCATGGCTGCAAAAGCCAGGGAGTTACGAAATGAAGGAAAGGATATTATTGGGTTGAGTTTGGGCGAACCGGACTTCAACATCCCCGATTTTATCAAAGAGGCCGCTAAGCAGGCCATTGACGACAATTACAGCAGTTATACCCCAGTGGATGGTTATGCTGAATTAAAAAAGGCTATTTCGCTAAAGTTTAAGCGCGACAACGGCTTGGAATATGGTCCCAACCAAATTGTGGTCTCCTCAGGAGCCAAACAGTCCCTTTTCAATATCGCCATGGTGGTTTTGAACCCTGGCGACGAGGTAATCCTACCTGCACCGTATTGGGTAAGCTACAGTGATATTGTAAAATTGGCCGAAGGTGTTCCCGTGGAGGTGAAGACCGATATTGATACCGATTTTAAAATGACCCCTGCCCAGTTGGAGGCGGCCATTACCCCAAAAACCCGCATGATCTGGTTCAGCTCACCCTGCAACCCCAGTGGCTCTGTGTACAGCAAAGCCGAACTGGAAGGATTGGCCGAGGTTTTGAAAAAGCATCCAAACATCTATGTGGTTTCCGATGAAATCTACGAACACATCAATTTCGCCGGGGGCCATGTAAGCATCGCTGGTATTGATGGGATGTATGACAGGACCGTAACGGTAAATGGTGTATCCAAAGCCTTTGCCATGACCGGATGGCGTATTGGATACATTGGTGCTCCCGAATGGATCGCCAAGGGATGTACCAAACTACAAGGACAGGTGACCAGTGGTGCCAATGCCATTGCTCAGCGTGCCGTTATCACCGCTCTGGAAGCTCCCGTGAGCAAAATCCAGTATATGATTGATGAATTCCACAAAAGAAGAGACCTTGTATTGGGTCTTTTGGGAGAGATTGAAGGGTTTAACTTGAATGTTCCTGAAGGGGCCTTTTATGTGTTTCCAGATATCTCAGCTTTCTTTGGAAAGACCTTGAACGGGACCACCATCAACAATGCTTCTGATTTTGCCCTATACCTTTTGGAGCATGCCAATGTGGCCACGGTTACCGGAGAAGCTTTTGGAAACCCCAACTGCATTCGCATCTCGTATGCAGCATCAGAAAAAGAATTGAAGGAAGCCATTGCAAGAATCAAGGCTGTGGTTTAATTTGTTGTCATGCTGAACTTGATTCAGCATCTTATTCATCTGAAAGACTAAGATGAAACCCTGAAACTTATTCAGGGTGCAAATCCAGAAAAACAATAGAATCATAAAAAGCCTCTTGCAGTATCAACTTCAAGAGGTTTTTTTTATGTCTTCTTCCAGAAATAAGGGGTGAGGATGATCAAGACCGTGAAAAGCTCCAAACGGCCCAACAACATTAAGAAGCCACACCACCACTTCCCGGCAGGCGGTAAACTGTTGTAATTGCTCACAGGGTTAAGGTCACCAAAGGCCGGCCCTACGTTCCCCAAGGATGAGGCAGCCCCACCTACGGCCGAAATAAAATCCAACCCTAAAAAGCCCAATACCAAGGAACCGATGATGAACAAAAGCATGTACAGTACAAAAAAAGCAATGACATTGTACACGATATGCTCCGTTACTGTCTTTTCATTATAGCGAACCGGAATAATGGCATTGGGATGCAGGGTCCGTTTAAACTCCAAGACCCCATTTTTGATGATGATCAAATGGCGCATCACCTTAATCCCACCAGCCGTGGATCCCGCGGAACCCCCCAAGAACATCAACCCAAAAAAGAAAACGGTCAAAAATGGGGTCCATGAGGTAAAGTCTGCCGTAACAAAACCAGTGGTAGTGATCACAGCGATGACCTGGAACAGGGCATGCCTAAAAGCACTTTCGGCCTCGCCCCAGACCATGGGATGAAAATCGGATACAGGCACATCACCCTTAAAGTAGATGCCCAATGCGGCCAAAATAGAGAAAATCACCACAAAGCCGAAGTAGTATCTAAACTCTTCATCCCTTAAAATACGTTGCACCCGTCCTGTGAACGCAAAATAGCTGAGTACAAAATTGCTTCCGGCCAAGAACATAAAAACAATGGTGATATACTGGATCACAGGTGCGTTGTTCCAATACGCCAAACTGGCGTTTTTGGTAGAAAACCCTCCCGTAGACATGGTGGCCAATGCATGGTTGATGGCATCAAAAAATGTCATTCCCGCCAATTTAAGCAATACGGTTTCCGCAACGGTATATCCAAAATAGATCAACCATAATCGTTTAGCGGTGTCCGTAATCCTAGGATGTAATTTATCTCCAGCCGGACCTGGTGCTTCTGCGGCAAACAACTGCATCCCCCCTATCCCCAAAAGAGGCAGAATGGCAATGGCCAACACAATAATTCCCATCCCTCCGATCCAGTGGGTCAGACTCCTCCAAAGCAAAATTCCTTCGGGAAGGGATTCAATATCGTCCAAAATGGACGCCCCTGTTGTGGTATAGCCGGATATTGTTTCAAAAAAAGCGTCGGTAATGGAAGGTATAGACCCAGAAAAGAGATAGGGAAGCATTCCAGAAATGGACATCACCACCCAACCAAAAGTCACTATAATGTAACCTTCCTTGCGTTTTACTTCCTTTTTGTGCCCGCGGGTATTGAACATGGCCATCATCCCGAAGAGCATGGTCACAATGGCCGCAAGGGTAATATCCAAGGTGGCACCGTCTTTATAAATACCACTGGCAAAGGCTGCCAGAAGCATAAAGGACCCGTTGCAAAGCAACAATAGCCCCATGATGTGAACAATGATTCGTGTATTGAGCCTCATTATAGGAACAGCTTTTCTATCCTTGGGATGGCCTTGGGCAGGCAACAGACCACCACGCGATCTCCTTCCGTAATCCTAAAATCCCCAAGAGCAATGATTCCCTCGCCGTTTCTAATGACCCCACCGATACTGGCTTCCCTTGGGAAGTTCAGTTCTTTGATGATCTCCCCGTTTACGAGTGACGAAGCCTTGACCTCAAACTCCAATATCTCGGCATTGAGGTTGTTCAATCGGGTCAGTGCCAACACCTCTCCTTTTCTTATATAGCGGAATATGCTATTGGCCGCCAACAGTTTTTTATTGATCAACGTATCCACGCCAATGGAATGTGACAACTGAAAATAATCCATGTTCTCCACTAGGGCAATGGTCTTTTTGATGCGCTTGTTCTTGGCTACCAGACAGGACATGATATTGGTCTCGGAATTCCCCGTAACGGCAATGAAGGCATCCATGGATTCCAAACTTTCTTCTTCCAAAAGTTCCACATTTCTACCATCCCCGTTGATGACCAGGGCATGGGGCAGTTCATCGGCAATATCAAAGGCCTTTTCCTTATTTTTTTCGATGAGTTTTACATTGAATTTTTTCGTGCACAGGTCACGGGCCGTTTTGAAGCCCACCTTACTGCCTCCAAGGATCATCACATTTTTAATGTCCTGTTTTTGCATCCCGGTAAGCTTGTAAAGCTCTTCCACCCCCTTGTCCGAGGTAATGAAATACACTTGGTCTCCCTCTTTGAACACGGTATCCCCACGGGGAATCAAGGTAAACTGTGTCCCCATTCGCTGTAGGGCGATGGGCATAAAGTGAAGTTCGGGAAAAATCCTAGCGGCCTCTTTCACCATTTTCCCCACAAACGGGGCCGTTCTGGGCAAAATCACCCCGAACATGGTCAACAGTCCCCCTTCAAACTCGTAGGTATCGTTGAACGCCGATTGGTTCAGCATCAGCTGGATTTCCATAGCGGCCAATCGTTCGGGCGATATCAACTCATCAATACCCAGTTCCTCGAACTTAATGAGCTCGCGGTTGTCCATGAACTCCGTATTGGAAATACGGGCTATGGTCCTTTTGCACCCCAACTGCTTTGCTAAAAAACAAAGGGTAATGTTGGTGGTTTCGGAGGAGGTAACCGCAATTACCAAATCTGAACCGTCCACTTGAGCATCCCGAAGTACTTGCACGGAAGTGGCATCACCACGAAGCACCCGTATATCCAAATGGTTATCGGCATAGGTCAAGCTCTCCTTATCTGGATCAATCAACGTAATATCCTGCGCTTCATAGGACAAAAGTTTTGCCAAATGGAACCCTACCTCACCAGCACCTGCAATAATGATTTTCATTGATTGGAATAAGATGTGTTGTTAAATCGATTCAATTTGTGCCCTGTATTTGACACAAAGAATAGTGACCGTGGCCTAAAAGACATATTCTTAAGATAATACGGAAAAAGTTCCCCGTTTCCCGGCAAAATTACACAAATATTTTTGTACGCCTCCCATAAGGTGAAATTGTATATTTGCCAGCAAAATAAGGAGATGTCAAAAAAAGTTACGCCTTACAAGGAATCTGAATTGGGAAAAAAGGAGCAGGTTCGGCAAATGTTCGACACTATTTCTGGTGATTATGACGGTTTGAACCGTGTAATTTCTTTCGGAATAGACCTAAAATGGCGCAAACGGATGGTAAAGCTTCTGGCGGCCAAAAAACCCAAAACCCTCTTGGACATCGCTACGGGTACAGGTGATTTGGCCATTGCCATGATGGGAACTGGAGCTGAAAAAATCATCGGATTGGACATTTCTCCCGGCATGTTGGAAGTGGGAAAGACCAAAATCAAGGAAAAAAACCTCCAAGACAGCATTGAAATGATCGTGGGCGATAGTGAAAATCTGCCTTTTGACGACCAAAGTTTTGATGCGGTCACGGTAGGCTTCGGTGTCCGCAATTTTGAAGATTTGGAAAAAGGCCTACAAGAAATCCACCGAGTGCTAAAACCCGGGGGCACATTAATGATCTTGGAAACTTCCGTGCCAACAAAAACTCCTTTTAAACAAGGGTACAATATCTATTGCAAATACATTTTACCAACTATAGGCAAGCTCTTTTCCAAAGACCGATCGGCCTATGCCTACCTCAGCGAATCGGCATCAGTTTTTCCACATGGGGAGGCTTTCAACAATATTTTGGCCAAAATTGGGTTTATAGGAGTAGAGAACAAACCCCAGACATTTGGAGCAGCTTCCATTTATGTCGCTACAAAATAGTTTGATGAAAAACATCTTTCTTCTGTTTGGCCTGCTTATGCTGGCATGCCCAACCTCCTCGGCACAGTTTAGGGAAGACCCCATACTCAACCTTCAAAACGAGGACAAAAAGTTTTTGAACTGGGGATACTACCTCGGTTTCAACCAATACGATTTTCAATTTGAGTACAAAAACGATATTGGCCGGGACATCTTGGTAGAGAAAAGTTTTGGATTCAATGTTGGACTTATCGGCGAAATGCGCATCAATGAGTTTTTGGATGCCCGTTTTGAGCCCGGCTTATTGTACACCTCAAGAAATTTGGGCTTTCCCGGTTTTACCACACAAGCCGACGCCATCCGTGAGGTCCGCTCCACCTATATCCGTTTTCCCTTATTGATCAAGGCCAGTACCCGTCGCATTGGTAACTGGAAACCTTTTATCACAGGCGGTGTGTACACCTCCATGAACTTAGGCAGCAAGGAAGACAGTTTGGATGATAACAGTAGTGGAGAATTTCGGATGAAAAAAAATGTGTATGGGTACGAACTAGGGTTCGGTATCGACATTTATACAGAATACTTCAAATTTTCGCCCTCCATACGCGGAGTCTTTGCCCTAACGGATGAATTGGTTCCCGACGAAGACCCCAACAGTCCTTGGACCGGAAATATCAATGCCATGCGCACCCGGGGCATCTTTATCAATTTCACTTTTGAATAGGGTTGGATAGTTGGATAGTGAAGTTCAAAAAAATCCAAGAATCCACTAATCCAATCATCTTCTGATTTCATTGAGAAGAATGGCCGTGGCCGTGGCAACATTCAAACTTTCGGTTGTGGTTTTTCCATATTGGGGAATGGAAATGCGTGATGTGACCAATCCACTAACAGCTTCAGAAATTCCATTGGCCTCGTTGCCCATTACCAAAACTCCTTTGGAGGGTAATTTTTGCTGATATACCGAGTCGCCATCCATAAAAGCACCATAAACAGGCAATGCCGTTTCTTCCAAATAGGCTCCCAAGTCCATGTAAGCCACATTGACCCGGGCTATGGAACCCATGGTGGCCTGTAGTACCTTGGGGTTAAAACAATCCACGGTATCTTGGGAACAGACCAAATGCGGTATCCCAAACCAGTCGCACAACCGTATAATGGTCCCTAAATTGCCTGGATCCCGGACGGCGTCCAAGGCAACCACCCAATCTGCTCCATCAACGGGTTTTGGAACGGGGATATGGAAAACGCCCAACACCCCATTGGGAGTGGACAGGCTACTCATTTGTTTCAATATGGTACTCGACACCAATTCCGGATTGTTAAAATCCACTCCTTTTTCAACCTCATCCACAAACAGCCCAAAGGGCTCCAAGCCTGCGTTCAACAGCTCCGAAACGGTCTTTTCCCCTTCCACAACAAACAAACCGTGTTGAGTTCGGTACTTTTTTTGCTTTAGGTTTACAACTAGTTTAATTTGGTTTTTTGTAACCATCTAAATCGTGTATTTTTGGCGTCTATGAGGGGTTCTTTAGGTCTAATGCGCAACGTGACAAAAATAGGGTTATTGTTGCTTATATTGAGTGCGGCTGGTTGCAATACCCTTAAAAAGGTGGGAGATGATGAATTATTGCTCACCAAGAACTCCATTTATGTGGATGAGGAAAAGGTAAGCGATAGTGAAATCAAAGGCCTTATTTCCCAAAAACCCAACAGTAATGTCCTTGGATACCCCCTGCGCCTCAACCTCTATAACTTGGCCAAGGAAAATCCAGATTCTTCTTTTCAAGATTGGCTCCACCGCAAGGAAAAAAGGGAAAAAAGATTGAACAATCTCCTTTCCCAAAAACAGGTGAATCGTCTTCAGGAATCCTTTATTGTAAAAGGAGCCAGTGATTTTCTAAAACGGATTGGGGAACCTCCCGTTGTCATTGACACCGCACTTACCCGAAAATCGGTGGAAAGGCTGGAGGCGTATTACAGGAGCAAAGGGTATTTCAACAATTCCGGAAACTATGGCATTCTCGAAGGAAAAAGAAAAAAAAGGGCCGAGTTGGAGTACAAACTCAATCTGGGAAAGCCCTTTATCATTGACACCGTCCAAAAAAACATAACCTCCCCAGAACTGGATTCCATTTACGATGCATCATTGGATCTGACCTTGGTCAAAGAAGGCGATCAATTTGATCTGACCAACTTTAACCAAGAACGGGAACGATTGACCACTTTGTTCCGAAACTCCGGGGTCTACAATTTTCAGGAGAGTTCCATCAGTTACGATATTCTTCGTGACACCACCCAATTGGCCGATGACCAATTGATGGATGTGCAACTGAACATCAAAAAATTCAGAAGTACCTCGGACAGTACGGATGTCAACAGCCCGTATAGAATCCATCGACTTAAAAAAATAAATATCTATGCCGATTATGTAATCGGTGGAGAAACCGATTCGCTGCAATCCTTGGAATATGACAACTATACCATTTTCTACAAGGACAGGCTCAGGTATAACCCCAAAGCATTGACCGACGCTATCTTTTTCCAAAAAGACAGCATTTACAGGGATCTGGACCGCATTCGCACCTACCGACAGATCACCAACCTGAACACATTCAAATATCCGAACATTGAATTTATTCCAGACACCACCCAAAACCAACTGATTTCCAATGTGTATTTGGCGCCAAGGCCCAAGTTTTCATTGAACCTCGACTTTGATGTGACCCACTCCAACATACAACAGGTGGGTACCGCATTCAGTACATCGGTCATTACAAGAAACGTTTTTGGCGGGGCAGAAACCCTGAACATTTCCGCAAGGGGTTCCATAGGCCTTTTGAGCGACGCCTCCCTCTTCTCCGATGAACCGTTTACCTCGGAGCTTGGTGGTGATGTGAACATTACCTTCCCCAGGATTTGGTTCCCGTTCAATACGGAGAAAATCATTCCATATTATATGCTTCCGCAAAGTAGGCTATCGGCAGGTACCAACTTCCAACGAAACATAGGGTTGGACAAACAGTCCCTGAATTCCATCCTATCCTACAATTGGTCTCCATCGACCCAATTAAAGCACAATGTGGAATTGTTGAATGTGGAATTTGTGCGGAACACCAACCCGGACAATTTCTACAATGTATATCGAAATACCTATAGAAATCTGGACAATATAGCCGATGCCTTTGATCAAGACCCAGAATTTGCAGATTTCTTTAAGCAAGTGGACAATGAGGATGACCCATTTGAGTTAACCATCCCCGAAGGAGCCAATAAATTTGTGGATACCGTACTGAACAACAACATCATACTGGACCCGGATGATTTAAATGAAATCAACCGAATCAATGAACGCAGACAGCGATTGACGGAGAACAACCTCATCTTTGCCTCCAACTATACCTTTTTTAAAAATAGCCGGGTTGACATCAACGACAACAATTTTTATCAGTTCAGGGTAAAACTGGAAGGAGCCGGGAATTTGCTTTCACTACTGTCCAATGTGGTCCCGTACAACAAAAATGACCGTGATCAACTTTTGGTATTCAGCGTTCCCTTTTCCCAATATCTCAAAACAGAGGTTGATTTTATACGGCACTGGGACGTGGATGACTCCAAGGTCATTGCCTTCAGGAGTTTTTTTGGCCTTGCGGTCCCTTATGGAAATTCGGACAACATACCCTTTGTACGAAGCTACTTTGGTGGGGGCTCCAACGACAACCGGGCTTGGAACGCCTATGAGTTGGGCCCTGGAAAGACCAATAACCTCAATGACTTCAACGAAGCCAACCTAAAACTTGCACTGAACCTGGAATATCGGTTTCCCATTGCCGGGGATGTAAAGGGGGCTTTATTTGCCGATGCGGGGAACATTTGGAACGTATTTGACAACGAGGACAACCCCGATGCCATCTTTACCGGCTTCTCCTCCTTGGCCGATATTGCCTTGGGTACAGGTCTGGGACTTCGATATGATTTCACCTATTTTGTGTTCAGGTTGGATGTGGGATTCAAGGCCTACGACCCGGCCCGGCAGGGGTCAGACCGTTGGTTCAGTGGATACAACCTGAAAAATGCCGTTTTCAACATAGGGATCAATTATCCTTTCTAGAGKAAATATTTTATTACTTTTGTGGCCTGACTCAACTTAATAATCGTAATCAACAAAAATTATGTCCCACAATATTAAGCCTGGTGTTGCAACCGGTGATGAAGTACAAGCAATTTTTAACCACGCAAAAGAAAACGGTTACGCCCTTCCGGCAGTGAACGTGATCGGGTCCAATACCATAAATGCCGTATTGGAAACAGCCGCATCACTAAACTCTCCCGTTATTATACAATTTTCCAACGGCGGAGGCCAGTTCAATGCAGGAAAAGGACTTTCCAACGAAAACCAGAGAGCTGCCATATTAGGAGCCGTTTCCGGAGCCAAGCATGTACACCAGTTGGCCGAAGCCTACGGTGCCACCGTAATTCTTCACACAGACCACTGCGCCAAAAAACTATTGCCTTGGGTAGATGGTCTTTTGGATGCCAGTGAGGAACATTTCAAGGCTACTGGAAAATCCTTGTTCAGCTCCCACATGATCGACCTTTCGGAAGAACCCATTGAAGAGAACATTGAAATTTGCAAGACCTATTTGGAGCGTATGAGCAAAATGGGGATGACCTTGGAGATTGAACTGGGAATTACCGGAGGTGAAGAAGATGGTGTGGACAATAGCGATGTGGATGATTCCAAACTCTACACCCAGCCCGAAGAAGTGGCATACGCCTATGAAGAATTGTCCAAGGTAAGCCACAGGTTCACCATAGCCGCTGCCTTTGGCAATGTTCACGGGGTATACAAGCCGGGGAACGTAAAATTGACACCCAAGATCTTGAAGAATTCCCAAGAATACATCACCAAAAAATATGGTGTTGAGGAAAACCATATCGATTTTGTATTCCACGGAGGTTCCGGTTCCACTTTGGAGGAAATCAGGGAAGCCATTGGATATGGTGTTATTAAAATGAATATTGACACCGATTTGCAATATGCATTTTTGGAAGGGGTACGGGACTATGTCCAAGAAAAATCAGCTTATCTTCAAGCACAAATCGGAAATCCTGAAGGAGATGACCAGCCCAACAAAAAATTCTACGATCCCAGAGTATGGCTTCGTGAAGGGGAGAAGACTTTTTCAAACCGTTTGAAAAAAGCCTTTGAGGATTTGAACAATGTAAACACCCTATAAGACTTTCGTTTAACTTAATTTTGATTGCATGTCGTCTTGGTTTAAAAGAAAGGAAAAAGGAATACAGACCACTACCGAGGAAAAAAAGGACACGCCCAAGGGGCTATGGTATAAATCCCCTACTGGAAAAATTGTAGAGTCCGAAGACCTCGCCAAAAACTTCTATGTCAGTCCCGAGGATGATTACCATGTTAGGATCGGCAGCAAGGAATACTTTGAGATTCTGTTTGATGACAACAAGTTCAAGGAACTTGATGCCAACATGACCTCCAAGGACCCTTTGAAGTTTGTGGACACCAAAAAATATTCCGATCGTTTAAAGACCGTACAGCAGAAAACGGGGCTTAAGGATGCCGTTCGTACCGCTGTGGGAAAATCCATGGGCAAGGATATTGTCATTGCCTGTATGGACTTCGGTTTTATTGGAGGATCCATGGGTAGTGTGGTAGGAGAAAAGATTTCCCGAGCCATAGATGAGGCCAAAAAGAAGAAAATCCCATTCTTGATGATTTCGAAATCAGGAGGGGCCCGTATGATGGAAGCCGCGCTTTCCCTTATGCAATTGGCAAAGACCTCGGCTAAGTTGGCCCAATTGGCCGAAGCCAAAATACCTTATATATCATTATGTACCGACCCCACCACGGGAGGAACCACAGCTTCTTACGCCATGCTGGGGGACATTAACATAGCGGAACCCGGTGCCTTGATAGGTTTTGCCGGACCTCGGGTAGTAAAGGACACGGTAGGGAAAGACCTTCCCGAAGGCTTCCAGACCTCGGAGTTTTTGAAAGAACATGGGTTCTTGGATTTCATCTCCCATCGCAGGGACTTGAAAAAGAAAGTAAATCAATATATAGACTTGATCACCAATCAACCCATAAGAAAATAAAAAAATCCCCGAGTTCGGGGATTTTTTTTATTTTTACTATATGCATTGCGCATAATATTTTCTTCAGCCTCATCAATCCTGATAATGTCCAGCTATCATTGGATTGGATAATCTATAAGTATTGAAATATTAAAACTCCCACTACTATGGAAGTTAGTGCATCCTATTATTTATGGCACCCAAAGCTAGAAAAAAATGAAACAGCCATGAGTATCATTTCTTTCAATCTTACACCCACTCACCAAGATGATTTTCCCAACGGTCCCGAAAGTTTTTATGCAGAAATATTAAAAGATATGGATGTTCATTCGAGACCTTTAAAATGGCAAGTATTGCCCTATCGTTCCAACTATCTTGGAGAGGAAACAGAATATTGGGAAGATATGTGGAAAAAAGCTTGGCGTATTTCTATCCAATTAGCAGATAACATTGAAAAATTACCAAATTGGGATTGTGAAGAGCAAGAAACCTATGCCTTTTGTATAGAGGATGAATGGTACAACCAAGTGGAAGGCGACAAGATTCATTGTATTGTAATTGCTGATTTCAAAACATTACAAGATTTAAATAAAGCCAAACAAAAAATCCTATCCGTTTATGAGCAAAATAGGTATAATTATTTTTCATCTTATCAGCCAAAATTTGAAGAGGTGAGTATAGGAAACGGTATGTTTTATCAATTACAAATTGATATAGGAACATTTGCAGATGATTTTTTTGCCAATGGTGCTAACTACGCAAAAGAGATAGAAAATATTTGTCGAGCTATGGGAGGAATTACCAATTTTGATGAAAGAATAGATAAATGGGATGAATATATGGGAGAGGAAGATTAGCCCCACTTTGCCAACATATAATGAAACGCCCCAATTTCAGAGCGTTTCATTATTATAAAATTAATTCTTAAACCGACGTAAAAATATTTCTTCTTCTGTTCCATCTGGATATGTGAGCACACCCTTGGCATCGCAGCTGCCATCCCCAAAATCCAAACTCACCGTATTGCCCAAACGTGAAATTTCCATGACACCACTTACAATGAACCTACAGGAAAGCTCCCTTCGCAACGGAGTGATCACCTCCTTGACAAACTCATTGCCTGCCCTGCTCACATAGGTTCTTTTCCCTGTGATCAAGAATACATTGTCTCCCCAAAAACCGGTTCCAAACCCCTCGATCCACTCCCGAGTCCGCGTCCCCGTATAGGATGCCGTGGTTGCATCTGGCCAAGTGGTTGAAAAACTGGCATTGGCCACCCCTTGCGGGTTTCCATTTTCGTTGGAACGGGACCGAACAATACTCGCCGAACCTTCCACGGCCACACTATTGAACATAAAATTCTCCAAATTCAGTTCAATGGTATTTGTGGCTGCCTCCATATCCAAAGCATAGCTTAAATAGATAATTCCACTCAGGGTATTTCCATTGGGCATTTCACAGCCTTCACCAAAATCAAGGGTCACTTCTTTGGTCGTCTCGGTAAGCTCTATGGTTACAGTGGTGCAATCTGGTAAATACCCCGAGTTATAGTCTATTTTGGAAGTGGTCGAAATCTCATCGGCAGCATACATTTCTTCGGCAATGGCCGTAACCTCTTCGGAAATCATTTCGGTTTCATCACTGAATTTCAATTCTGTTGCCGATATGACCTCTGTCCCGGAGAGTTCCTCCCCCGTAGATCCATCCTCACTACAGGATACAACCGACAACATTAGCAAACCGGTCAGCGCAGGGGCATAACTTTTCAAACGCATTGGAATACGATTCTTTTTCATAATGATTGAATTTAAATGGTTTGGTGCTTTGACCCGCTAAAGCCAAAAAGGTTTAAAATGTTGCCAAAATTCATAGATTCAAAAAAAAGAACTTATCTTTGCACGCTGATTGCTTGTCCCCTGAAAGCCAGGGGAACTGTCAATCCATACATAAAAATCATTTAAATAAATATTGGAATGTATTTAACAAAAGAAGTAAAAGCCGAGATTTTCAAGAAACACGGCGGCTCTGAGAGCAACACCGGTTCTACGGAAGGGCAAATTGCATTGTTCACACACCGTATCAACCACTTGACACAACACCTTAAAAGGAACCACAAAGATTTTAACACAGAGCGTTCTTTGGTGGCGTTGGTAGGTAAAAGACGTAGTCTTTTGGATTACCTAAAGAAAAAAGATATTGAAAAGTACCGTTCTCTAATTAAGGAACTAGGTATCAGAAAATAAAAACGGTGGGGAAGCTTTGGCTTCCCCTTTGTTTTAGTTGGACGGGCTCCAACGACACAAAGTCCCATTGAATTGGGCAAACACAAAAAGCTTCAAATAGTTTTTCATTGGTCAGTGCCGAGAGGCAAACACAACAACAACACAACCCGACCGCCCGGATGGCGGTAGACCAAATGTTTAACGACCCGTATCTTTTTTGACGGGTAAGACGAATTCTTATGATTCCAAAAACTTTTAAAGAGGTCATTGACCTTGGTGACGGTAGGGAAATCTCTATTGAAACCGGAAAATTGGCGAAACAGGCCCATGGTTCTGTGGTAGTCCAATCAGGCAAGTGCATGTTACTATGTACCGTTGTCTCCAACTACAAACAAAGCGATGTTGATTTTCTACCACTTACCGTGGATTATCGCGAAAAATTTGCCGCTGCCGGACGTTATCCCGGCGGATTCTTCAAGCGTGAGGCAAGACCCAGCGATGGCGAGGTATTGACCATGCGTTTGGTGGACAGGGTTTTGAGACCTTTGTTCCCCAAAGATTATCACTCAGAAACACAGGTGATGATCCAATTGATGTCTCACGACGAAAACGTAATGCCCGATGCCATGGCAGGATTGGCCGCTTCTGCAGCCATCCAATTGTCCGACCTTCCTTTTGAATGTCCAATTTCCGAGGTTCGCGTAGGTCGTATCGATGGTGAGTTGATCATCAACCCAACCATGGAGCAATTGAAGAGTTCCGATATCGACATGGTGATCGGTGCTTCTGAAGATTCCGTAATGATGGTGGAAGGTGAAATGAGTGAAATTTCCGAAGAGGAAATGGTGGAAGCCATCAAATTTGCCCACGAAGCCATTAAAGTTCAATGTGCCGCACAGGTTAGATTGGCCGAAGCTTTCGGTAAAAAAGAAACCCGTGAGTACGAACCTGAAGTAGAAGATGAAGATCTTCAGAAGAAGGTTTATGACTTGGCCTATGACAAAGTATATGCTGTGGCCAAGGCAGGTTCTGCAAAGCACGAGCGTAGTGCTGCGTTTGAAGAAATCAAGGAAGAAATCAAAGCTACTTTCTCCGAGGAAGAATTGGAAGAAATTGGCGGATTGGTGTCCAAATACTACCACAAAGCCGAAAAAGAGGCGGTTCGTAACCTAACCTTGGAAGAAGGACTTCGTTTGGACGGTCGTAAGACTACAGACATTCGTCCTATCTGGTGTGAGGTGGATTATTTGCCAAGTGTACACGGTTCTTCCATCTTTACCCGTGGTGAAACCCAGGCTTTGGCAACCGTTACTTTGGGAACCTCCAGAGAGGCCAACCAAATTGACATGCCATCTTATGAAGGTGAAGAAACCTTCTATTTGCACTATAACTTCCCTCCTTTCTCTACTGGTGAGGCAAGACCTATTCGTGGTACTTCCCGTAGAGAGGTTGGACACGGAAACTTGGCGCAACGTGCCCTTAAGGGCATGATTCCTGAAGATTGCCCATATACCGTTCGTGTGGTATCCGAGGTATTGGAATCCAACGGTTCCTCTTCCATGGCCACCGTTTGTTCAGGTACTATGGCCCTTATGGATGCCGGTATCCAGTTGAAAAAACCAGTTTCTGGTATTGCCATGGGATTGATTACCGATACCGAGTCCGGTAAATATGCCGTACTTTCTGATATCTTGGGTGATGAAGATCACTTGGGGGATATGGACTTTAAGGTAACCGGTACCGAAGACGGTATCACCGCTTGCCAAATGGACATCAAGGTAAAAGGCCTTTCCTATGAAATCTTGGTGAAAGCTTTGATGCAGGCCAAGGACGGAAGATTGCACATTTTGGGCAAACTTACCGATACCATTGCAGAGCCAAGACCTGAGGTGAAGTCTTACGCACCAAAAATCATTACCAGAATCATTCCTGGTGAATTCATTGGAGCATTGATCGGTAAAGGTGGTGAGGTTATTCAAGACCTACAGAAGAAGTCCAAGACTACGATCGTGATCAACGAAGATCCAGATACCGAAGAAGGTATTGTGGAAATCTTGGGTACCGATCAAGATGGCATCGATATGGTATTGGCCAAGATCGATGCGCTCATGTTCAAGCCTGAAGTAGGCAGCGTTTATGAGGTCAAAGTCATCAAGGTGTTGGAATTTGGTGCGGTTGTGGAATATACCGATGCTCCTGGCAACGAAGTATTGCTACACGTATCCGAACTGGCATGGGAACGCACAGACAATGTAACCGATGTGGTAAATCTAGGCGATGTGCTTGATGTAAAGTATTTTGGCCTGGACCCAAGGACCAAAAAGGAAAAGGTTTCCAGAAAAGCTTTGCTTCCAAAACCTGAAGGATATACCGAAAGACCACCACGAAACGATAGAGGTGGTGATCGCAGAGGCGGTGATCGTAGAGGTGGTGACCGTAGAGGTGGTGATCGCGACAGAAAACCGAGAAGGGATTAATATCAATCTTTTATCAAAACAAAACCCCGGAATATCCGGGGTTTTTGCATTATTAAGAAATGTTTTACAAAAAAAACGCATCAAAATGTAACTTTTCTTCTTTTTCTACGTATAACCTAATGAGCTTCGGTTCACAAATTTAATTTGAAGGAGAAATTTTAGATGAGACAGTTAAAGATTACAAAGCAGGTTACCAATAGGGAAACCGCATCGTTGGACAAGTATTTGCAGGAAATCGGCAAGGTGGATTTGATCACCGCCGATGAAGAGGTGGAACTGGCACAACGCATCAAAGCGGGAGACCAAGTGGCCTTGGAAAAATTGACCAAAGCCAACCTTAGATTCGTGGTTTCTGTTGCAAAACAGTATCAAAACCAAGGATTGACCCTACCTGATTTGATCAATGAAGGAAATTTGGGATTGATCAAAGCCGCACAACGTTTTGATGAAACCCGTGGATTCAAATTTATTTCCTATGCTGTTTGGTGGATTCGTCAGTCCATCCTACAAGCATTGGCGGAGCAATCCCGTATTGTACGTTTGCCCTTGAACAAAATTGGATCCATCAATAAGATCAACAAGACTTTTGCGTTCTTGGAGCAAGCCCATGAGCGTACCCCATCTGCCGAGGAAATTGCCAAAGAATTGGACATGACGGTGGAAGATGTAAAACAATCCCTTAAAAATTCAGGTCGTCACGTATCCATGGATGCCCCATTGATCGATGGTGAGGATTCCAACCTTTACGATGTACTCCGTAGTGGTGAATCCCCTAACCCTGACAAGGAATTATTGCACGAATCCCTACGCACTGAGATTGAACGTGCCTTGGAGACCTTGACCCCCCGGGAAGCTGATGTAATAAGGCTTTACTTTGGTTTGGCCGGACAGCACTCCATGACCTTGGAGGAAATTGGAGAGACTTTTGACCTTACCAGGGAAAGGGTTCGTCAGATCAAAGAAAAAGCAATCCGACGCTTGAAACACACCTCCAGAAGTAAGATTTTGAAGACGTATTTGGGATAAAACGTAAGATTATACCAACAAATTACAGTTAAACAAACCTTAAATTTGTTTTTTGGCAAGAAAGTTGTAATTTGTAAACCTACAACAGTTTATCATGACTGTTCGTTTTTTGATTGATGAATAAACTCCGGCTGATTACCGGAGTTTTTTCATTTATATACCTTTTCTTTTTTCCAACAAAAATGGTATTTACCGCCAAAAAGAGGTTATCCACGGGAGGTTTGCCATACACATGGCTCCTATTTTGTACTTTCATCTTTAAAATGGTATTACTCCAAGGGATTTTCCGCCAAAATACTCTTGGAGGGAATATATATCAATATGATTGAAAGGATACTCAGCAGTCAGAACAGAATAACCTACCACGTGCTTTTTTGGTTGGGCTACATCTTGTTCTACACTGTTCTGTGGGGGAGTTATGAGGATAATTATTGGGACCAGTTTCTACAATTGCTGTTTTTACTGCCTTGGAAAATCATCCCTACCTACATTACCCTCTACTATTTGATGCCTAAGTACCTGTATCCCAAAAAAATGGTACAGTACATTGTGTTGTCCATAATTTTGGCACTGAGTATGGCACTGATAGACCGCTACATGAATTGGAGATACCTCTACCACTGGTTCTATCCGGAAGAGGAACATTGGAAAACCCCGGTCCTGTACCTTCCCAAGGTATTGAATTCCCTTATTGCCGTTTATACTCCCGTGTTTGTGGCCATGGCCATCAAATTACAACGGTTTTTCTATCAAAAGGAACAAATCAATAAAGCCTTGGAAAAGGAAAAAATGGAAACTGAGCTCAAATTTCTAAAGGCACAGATACATCCCCATTTTCTTTTTAACACCCTCAACAGTATTTATTCGCTCTCCTTGGAGAAATCCTCGAAAACCCCGGATGCTGTTCTTGGCCTATCCAAATTCTTGGATTATATGCTGTACGAATGCAATGACCGCTTCATCACCGTGGAAAAAGAATGGGAAGAACTGATGAACCTTGTGGCCTTGGAGCAATTGCGCTATGGAGATAAGCTTACCATTTCCACCCAGATAGAAAATGATAGCAGCGAGACGTTCATCCCTCCCCTTTTGTTGCTTCCCTTTGTTGAAAATGCCTTTAAGCATGGGGCCGACACCCTTCTTGATGACTCTTATATTAGTATCGATCTAAAACTGAAGAACCAGCAGCTCCACTTTGTAGTGGAAAACAGTAAATCTTCCACTCAGGAAACCACTGGACTGGACACAGACAAGAACATAGGACTGAAAAATGTAAAAAGGCGGTTGATGCTCTTCTTTCCGGAGAAACATCAGTTGGACATTCAAGAAGAACCTGACCGTTTTTTGGTAAGTTTGGAAATCGACCTAAGTGACATTAATTCGCAGACCACCTATGGATAGAAAAATCAGGTGTATTATAGTGGATGATGAGCCCCTGGCCCGAAAAGTTCTGGTGAAACACACCGAGCAGATTGACCAATTGGAGGTAGTGGCGGTATGCGCCAACGCGGTCGATGCATTTTGCCATCTTCAAAAAGGGAATATTGACTTGGTCTTTTTGGATATTAAAATGCCCAAAATCAACGGATTAGAGCTTTTGGAATCCCTCAACCCTGTCCCGTTGGTCGTCTTCACTACCGCCTATCGTGAATTTGCCATCAAAGCTTTTGAACTGGATGCCATTGATTATCTCCTAAAACCCATTTCCATGGGCCGGTTTATGAAAACCATAGCCAAGGCCAATAAATACTTGTCCGGGCAGTCCATTTCCACAACAGAACAACCGCCAAAAGCCGTTTCTGAAACAAGTTCTTCCACTGAACCGGAGCCGTTGTACATCAAGGCCCAACGTAAGATCATAAAATTGGACCTGTCCCATATCACCTATTTGGAGAGTCTGAACGACAAGGTCATCATCCATACCTTGGACAATGAGATTACCACTTCGCAAAGGATTGGCCATCTTTCCGAAAAACTGCCCAAGGAACGTTTCATCAGGATACACCGTTCTTTTATGATTGCCGTGGACAAAGTATCTGCCTTCAATAGCATCATGGTGGAGATTAATGGAAAGGAACTCCCCATCGGAAGAAATTACCGATCGCACGTTTTGGACATCCTTCAAAATACATCCGATTAGAAAGCTTTTTCTAGGTCAACGCTGTTAAGCATTCCTTAAATCGCGGGTCAAGGTTCCCAAAATACTGTTTTCGACCCATTACATTACGTTTTCGGCATCAAACGCTCTCTCAACGACATTTACGGACTATGCCAAGGCATTCCCCAACATCTCTTGATATTGATGTTACCAATACTGTTCTTTGGAGCCATCATCAAAAAACGAGCAGTTCATGAAAAGATTCTGGGCCGCGTCCTTATTAGCATTGGTCCCACTTGTAACCGTATCCCAAAATGGGGGTGGCAATACAAGGGCTTTGTTCAAGTATCAAATCCGAAAAACCACAGAGCCTATTGTACTGGACGGAACCATTGGGGAAAAAGAGTGGGAGCCACATCAACTAGCAACCAATTTCTTCAATCATTGGCCCAATGACGAGGGACAGGCCCAGAATCAAACTGAAGTACGGATGACGTATGACCATGAAAATGTCTACATCATGGCCAAATGCTATGATACAGGCAAGCGTATTGTGCAATCGCTGGTACGCGACAATGACGATGATTATTGGGGGAGCGATAATTTTTCAGTGGTCCTGGACCCCGTAAACACCAAACAAAGCGGATGGCTGTTCGGGGTTACCGCCGGAGGGTCGGAGCTGGAGGGCAGTTTGGTCATTGAAGATGGACAAACTTGGATGTCCCCAAATTGGGACAACAAATGGTCTTCCAAAACCACACAATACCCCGACTACTGGGTGGCAGAAATAGCCATTCCCCTGAAAACCTTGCGCTACAACCCCAACCAACGGGATTGGGGCATTAATTTTATACGTGGGGACAAACAGAACAACGCCTATACCACTTGGACCCAGTTCCCGGTAAACTTCAATGGCGTAAGTATCAACTATATGGGAACCTTGGAATGGGACCAAAGTCCTGAAAAGGCCAAGGGAACCTTTATCTTGAACCCCTATGTTACGAGTTCCTCGATTCGCGACTTTGAGGACAGCGAACAGCAAGAGGCCGAGTTGAACAACGATTTAGGGGGGGAGGTAAAAGTGGCCTTGACCAGTAGTTTGAACCTAGACCTTACCCTATTCCCTGATTTTTCCAATGCCGATGTGGACCAGCAGGTGACCAACATTACACGCTTTGATATTTTTTTACCGGAGCAGCGCAATTTCTTTCTGGAGAACAATGACATTTTCTCCAATTTTGGCACATACGATATTAAACCCTTCTTTTCCCGAAGAATCGGTATCATGGAAGGCGAAGCCATTCCCATTGATTTTGGAGGCAGGCTAACCGGGAACATCACCCAGAACCTACGGGTTGGGGTCATGAACGTGCAGACCCGACGTACCGATGAATTTGCGGCACAGAACTACAGTGTCGCAGCTTTTCAGCAGAAAGTATTGCAGCGTTCCGCCATCAAGGCATTGTTCATCAACAGGCAGGCCACCAGTGCCACTTCGGAGATGGAGTATTCCAGAAATGCAGGGTTGGAGTTCAGTTATATTTCCGAAAGTGGTAAGCTCAACAACACCTTCATGTACCATACTTCCCTGACCCCAGAAAACTTGGAGGACACCCATTTTTATGGTTTTACCGGAAATTACCTGACCAAACGGTTCAGAACAGGATGGTTACTCAACGTAGTGGGTAAAAATTATATCACGGAACTTGGGGTGAACCCCCGTTTGGAAAATTACAATGCCCTTACCGAAGAAACCATAAGGTTGGGATATACCTTGTTCAATCCTTGGGTGCGCTATCTTTTCTTTCCTGAAGGGGAGAATAGCAAATTAAACTATCATGGACTACGGACCTGGAACAATCTCTATCTCAATTCCGATGGCAGTTTTAATGAGCTCGAGAACAATCTTGCCTACGATTTTGAATATCGGAATACCGCCAAACTCAACTTGATCGGTCGATATCAGAAAGTGGATTTGCTCTTCCCCACCGAATTGATCGGGGATGAATTCACTCCTATTCCCATAGGCAATTATTCCTTTTCCAGATTTGATGTGCAGTACAGCTCCGATGTTCGAAAAACCATCGTATGGAACACCAATGTGGGGTATGGCCAATTCTTTAATGGCACCCGCCTAGGGGCCATGCTACAGGGTTCGTTACGGTTTAGGCCTTGGGGCACCTTTGGTCTTACCTATGACTACAACGACATCCGTTTGGCCGAAGGATATGGGGAAAAGAACCTACATCTGGCCCGATTCAATGGAAACATAAGTTTCTCCAACAAGCTTTTCCTCACCAATGTGGTCCAGTACAACTCCCGCGACAATAACTTCAGTGTATTTTCACGATTGCAGTGGCGCTACAGTCCCATGTCCGATATATTCCTGATATACAACGAGAACCATGACACCGAAGGTTTGGGCATCAAAAACAGGTCCATGGTACTCAAGGTCACCTATTGGCTATAGCAAATGAGTGTTTGATCCCATAAAGCCAGATCATTTGCTTATTTTTGTATCAGCTTTTAACGATCAAATGCAGAAAAAATTAGTTGCTCCCTCCCTATTGGCATCGGATTTTGCCAATCTACAACGCGATATTGAAATGGTGAACCAAAGTGATGCCGATTGGTTTCACTTGGATATCATGGACGGTGTGTTCGTTCCCAATATTTCATTTGGAATGCCCGTGGTACAGGCCATGGCCAAACATGCCCAAAAACCTTTGGATGTACACCTGATGATCGTTGACCCCGATCGCTACATCAAAACCTTTGCGAAACTGGGAGTACATCATTTGACCGTACACTACGAGGCTTGTCCCCATCTGCACAGAACCCTTCAGGCTATAAAATCCGAGGGTATGAAAGCTGGTGTGGCCTTAAATCCGCATACACCCGTAAGTTTACTGGAGGATATCATCCAAGATATCGACATTGTGATTGTGATGAGCGTGAACCCCGGTTTTGGTGGGCAGAGCTTTATCGAGAATACCTATCAGAAGGTAAAAGACCTGAAGGCACTCATTGAACGAAAAAAATCCAATGCCCTTATCGAGATTGATGGGGGTGTGAACGATGCCAATGCCAAAAAACTGGTGGATGCTGGAGCAGACATTTTGGTGGCGGGCAGCTTTGTCTTTAAAAGTGATAATCCCACCCAAACCATCAAGGGATTGAAAGAAAAAATTGCATAATGCAGGATTTTGATGTTGTCATAATTGGAGGCGGTCCCATTGGCATAGCCTGTGGGCTTGAGGCCAAAAAGCAAGGACTCACCTATGTGATCATTGAAAAAGGGCCCATTGTAAATTCCCTGTTCAACTATCCAATAAACATGCAGTTTTTTTCCTCATCGGAGAAACTGGAAATAGACGACATCCCTTTCATCAGCAAAGAAGCCAAGCCCAAACGCAATGAAGCCTTGGAGTACTACCGAAGAATTGTGACCTCCAACCAACTCAATATCCATCTTTTTGAAAAAGTATTGGATGCGGAGCAAAAGGCAGCTTCCTTCAACATAAAAACAGACAAGGATACCTATAAGGCCAAGAATGTCATTGTGGCCACTGGTTTTTACGACCTACCCAACAAAATCCATGTTCCGGGAGAGGATTTACCCAAAGTTTCCCACTATTATAAGGATCCCCATTTTTATGCCAGTCAAAAATTGGCCGTGGTGGGAGCCAGCAATTCCGCCATTGATGCCGCCTTGGAATGCTGGCGTAAAGGGGCCGAAGTTACCCTGATCATTCGTGGTCCCGAAGTGGGGCAACGGGTAAAATATTGGGTCCGTCCCGATATCGTCAATCGCATTGAGGAAGGCAGCATAAAAGCCTATTATAACGCCACGGTTAAAGAAATCACGGAAAGTGAAATTGTTGTAAACACCCCCCAAGGCGAAGTTACCTTGGCCAATGATTTTGTGCTGGCCCTGACCGGATACATGCCCAATTTTGATTTTTTGGAAAAACTGGGTATCCAACTTTCCGAAGATGGCAAAAGGCTACCTACCTACGACCCAGAAACCATGGAGACCAATGTACCCGGGTTGTTTTTGGCCGGTGTGATCTGTGGTGGTATGGAAACCCACAAATGGTTTATTGAAAATTCCCGTATCCATGCCCCCATCATCATGAAGGCCATCAAGCAAAAAAATGGCCTTGGAAGATAAGGCATCCTAAAACGTCCAAAATTTTGTATTTTCAGGGAACACACTCGGGTACCCATGAAAACCATCGAACAGTTCCATTTAGCAGCACAGTATCTTGCCATGGCCGGCAAAAGTTTCTTGCCTCACATGAAGGATGACAGCCATACGAATTTAGGTTTTTCCATAACCGACCAAAGCTTGCTCACTTGGCCCTTGGATGAATCGGGCATACAATTGGGATTGAATTACAGCACCTTTTCCCTTGACTGGAAATCCGACACCGTCCATTCGCTTTCCCTAAAGGGAAAGACCCATGGTGAAGTAGTGGAATGGATTTCCAAAATGGCAAAAATGTCAGGTCTTATGAAACCGTATCGGTTCGACCTTCATTACAGCTTGCCCTATACCATGGCAAATGACCAGGTATTTGAACTTTCCGATAGTAGTGAAGTTCAGGAACTCATTCGCTTGCGAAGTTTGGCCCAAAATGTACTTACCACTTTCTTGAAGGATGAAAATTTGAAATCTGAAGTGCGTGTATGGCCCCATCATTTTGATACGGGTGCTTTTGCACACTTGCACAACGGCTCTGGAAAATCTGTGGGATTGGGTCTGGCCATTCCGGATGAGATGGTAAACGACTTCTACTTTTACATCAGTGGTTACCGCGGCAATACCCAATTGCGGACGTGGGCCTTTAAGCCGCTTTCCCAAGGCAAATGGAAAAACAACGGATTCAAGGGTGGCGTTTTGCCCGCTTCCGATATAACGGAAGCAACGACATCTGCTTTTTTTAGGCAAGCCTTGGAGGCATATAAGTCCTAAATCTTATAATGATATCACCTTTAACTTTGACTCCAAAGCCTCATGGGCCTTGAGCATGGCCCTACCATCCTTGAAGCTTAAATAGGAATGTCCTTTTTTGTGATTGAGGATACTCACTTGGTTCATATAGCCCCAATGTTTGGTGATTTCGCGCCATGCGAAAAACAGGGAATGCTTGGGATCGTAGATGTGTGTGGCCTCTCCCCCTGCCCCATTGATTTCGATCACACTAAAGTTTTTCCCTTGGCAAAGTTCCTCAAAAGAGTGGTACAGTACATCCAACCGACCATAGTGAAACTCTTTCATCTGGGAGCATATTCCATTAATGACACTTTCCAAACCATCATTCAGTTTGTGGGTAATATCCACAAATTTTGCGCCCCGCGTATGGCTTCCGTAGGGCACCAAAATAAATTCCTCGCCTTCCTTTAGTACTGTCTTTAATGTCTCACCGAACTTCTTCTCCAACGCCTTTAGCTGCAAATGGCTCCGATATTCTTTTTTAATCAGCTCTTCAATCGTATGGGTTCCATTTCCAATGACGGAAAGAAACTCTTTGGACACAATGCCCGTGACCCTACCCTTTTCAGCTCCCGGGATACGCACGTAAAAAATGCCCACTTCCTTGGTATAGGGAATGAGTTCCTGCACCAAAAAATGGGACGGGGTACGTTTAAGATAGTTTTTAAATTCGTCCTTATTGTGAATTTTATCCACCCCAAAGGCCTTCATCCCAATATCTGGTTTGGCAATGAAAGGAAAACCAATATCTGCTGCCAAAATCTTTTCCAAAGCCGATTTGGAAGATTCATTTTCACCAATGAACACGGTTTTGGGGATACACTGTTGGGGAATCATCTTGTAGATCTCCATTTTGGATTCCATGGCCATACCTCCGTTCTTCATGGCCGGGTTTGCGGCATTGAAAAAGAAAAAGGAACGTGCCTTGATGGAATAATACAGCCAAACCGGAAACAATGGATAGTAAATGGCCCAGAGTGGCCAGTACTCCCAATGGGTAAGTTTGTGCCATTTCAGTTTTAAGCTGCTCATTTTACAGGTACAATGGATGTAGTTGAAAAGGGCATTTCAAAGGTTTTGCCCTCAATAAGATCAAAATGTCGCAGTAACATCCCTTCTTGATTAATCACAGCTTGGGTAACGCTGAAGGTTTTAAGTCCGGTTTCACGATCAATGATAAAACCGTTTTCAAAATCCTCATGATTGTTGGAATGGAAATCTACCACATCGGAGGCTTCAATGTGATCTTGCTTCTTTAAAAAATCATCGAACATTTTGGCCCTTCGGGCAATCACCTCATCACTGTACAGGGTCGCCGAAGACCAAATATGGTTTTTAGACGTGTCCAATGGCCTAAAATACTTTTGACTGCCATCCCAGCGAAATTCCAATAGATTTCCATTGAGCAACACCAAGGTAAAGGGTTCTATCTGGTGCAAATCCATTTTTTGCAACTGCAGTTCGGGTTCCATGGAAGCCATGACATCCAATACTATCAACCCCCTGCTCTTGGCATAGGGTCCTTGGGACTGATGCCGGACAAAGGCACCATTCAACAAAACGCCCACATGGCCCAGTTCATTGAGGGCAAACCAGGTACCCCCAGCCTTGGGGTCTTTGGGAAACAACACCTTGACCGAACCAATCGTCTCCTCTCTCGGCTCAAAAGCCAAGGGGCGCGACACATGCTCATCCCGGTTGGAGGTCATAAAATATTTTCCCTTCTTGGAAATGAAGCTTACTGTGCACATGCCTGTCTATGTTGTATGGTGGAAGGAGCCACACCGAACGATTCCGGTAGCTCCATTTGGGTAAAATGCTGTATGCCCACCTTAATGAGCGCATGATGATGGATGGTATGTTCCAAATTGTACATAACCTCCCTAAAATAATTGGAATCCAAACAGGTTTCTGCCCCACATAATTCATAAGTGACCTTGATGGGTTTATTGGGACGTTCCAAGTGGGCTTGAATAAATTCCAACTGTGTCAGGGCATAGGACAACTCTAATTCAATCCGTTGATTTCGTTCCCTGCGATCATAGGAAACATCGGCCTGATCATATCCCTTCAGCAGACATAAATAAAGTTCAATAATATGTCTGGTATGCTGACCAATGGTTGAGTTGGAAAGAACAGTGCATAATTTGGAGTAGCATTCCTCGGGGATTTGCTGGAGGATTTGCTTGAACTGCTCAATGGTGTCCACAGAAGATTTGAACATACTCATTGTGTTTTATAATTAAATCGTTTTTTGATGAATAGGTACATAAGATAGAAAGAAAATCCAAGGTACAGCAATCCCATAAGAAGATTGGTCACCTTGCTGTATTCGTTGTAATTGGTGAAAATATACTTCCCTGCCAGTACAAAAGCACCCAGTCCGATCAAGGTACCGATACCTATTCCCAATATATAGAAAGTATAATCCCTTCTGTTGGTTTCCAAAATACCCTTGTTTTCCAATACCTTGTTCCAGGTCATCCAAAAGGGAATTTGCAAGGGATTCAAGGCACTGAGTAAAAACCCGAGGACAAAAGTGGACTTGAACCTGGGCAATAACCCAATTTTGGAGTCCACTTCGGCTATCCTTGTTGAATCCATAAAATGGGATATGGAGAGATACATCAGCAATAAAATTCCTAGTGGAAGAAGGTAATCCATGACTTTTCCGTTCAATTGCAACTTTTCATTCCCGAACAAGGTCAATCGGACCACCACGAGCTCCACAAGTACAACGGCAATACAAAACCATAAGGCCGAGAGCAAGCCTTGGGAAGCAGCTATTTCAAAGGCTGTCAGATTCAGTGTTCCCAAGGGCAAAGCGCCCAAAAAACTGATGAGAAGACCGGAAAAAGCAACTTTTAAATAATGTATCATGCAGAAAAATGGGCCATGGGCTATAAAAAACAATACCCTAAAGTACTATTCTAGACCCAGTAAAAACAAATTACCTATCTAATTTAGACTACCTTATATCCAAAAAGTTACCGCTTCTTTATTTTTTCCCAGTTTTTATCCGCTTTGGTTTTTAATTGGTCCGGGGATTCCTTCTGCCAAAGTTTCAGGGTGTTCGTATTTCCTGAATTATAGAACAGATATAGTTTATTGTCCCTGATTTCGAACGTTTTGGGGTCAACATTCACTTTCTTTCCGGATACGGCCACGGCATAGGCACAATATCCTCCGTATTGGGGAAGATAATTATTGGGCATTGCCTTGAACTTGTCCAAATTTTCCTGGTTCTGGAACTTGAATTTTACACCATCATACTCCGTAGAGAATTTCTTGAGTCCCTCTTTGGCCTTACCATCAAAATAAGCCACCACGTCATATCCATTGGCGGCATACCCTTTTTTAACGTTGTAATCCACAGACTGTGCCTGAAGAAAAGTTCCTATCATAAGGAACAGTACCACTGCTATTTTTTTCATGTTGATTGTGTTGAAGGTTACAAAAATGTTGGTTCCCTTGTGTAAAGACCAACCCATTTGTTCTTCTTAGTCCACAGAAAAGGGACTTCCTTTCAGAAAAAAGAAAAATAGCGCTAAAAACCTACTTGCTAATAGGTATGGAGCAGTTCGTGCATCATTTTTTTAAATCCGTGGGAAAAGGCATCTGAGACCTGAAACTCATTGCCATCCTCCATGATCAATTTTATGGTGCTTTTATTATTCACCAATTCACTGATGCGATGGTAGTTTACAATGGCCGATTTATTGACCCTAATGAAAGTTTGGGGCAACAGGCTTTCCAACTTCTTTAAAGATATCCGCAAAAGTTTTTTATCCCGGTCCATGACAAAATTGGCATAGTACCCTTCTGCATAAATGTATTGAATGGAATTTCTGTTGAGAAAATAATTTTTTATGCCTTCAGGGACCACGACGAGTTCTGTGCTAGACCATTTCAGCCCCTGCATGACATCCTTCACCTTATGGAACTCAGCTTTGTCATTGCCCACCACTCTTTCAATGGCCTCATGGAAACGATCGGATTTAAACGGTTTCATCAGATAATCCAAAGCCCTAAGCTCAAATGCTTTTATGGCATAGTGGTCGTAGGCCGTTATGAATATGATTTTACCTTTGAATGTATCCTCTCCCAAATTTTCAAGAACGTCAAATGCAGTGGCGTCCTTAAGTTGAATATCCAACAACAACAAGTCAGGTTTGGTTTCGGAAATAATACGGATGGCATCCCCGGCGGTCATGGCAGTCCCCATCAATTCCAACAGGGGATGTTCGTTAACCATTTTAACGACCCTGCGCAATGCCGGGCCTTCATCGTCCACTACTGCCACTGAAAGCTTTTTCATCGTATCGGTATTTCGTTGATGACCCATCCATCCTCTTGGTACAATCTAAAGGATACACCATTGGGGTTATAGAGTTCCAATCGTTTTCTGACATTGGCCAGTCCATGACTTTCAATAACATTCGTTAGCTCCTGACCATTGTTTTTTACGATTATCATCCTATCTTTTGAGTTGATTTCCAATAGAATAGTGAGTTTTCCGGATTTCCCCTGAAATCCATGCTTGATCGCATTCTCCACTATGGGCTGAAGAATAAAGCTGGGGACCAATAGTTTTGAGGCCCCATCATCCATGTGTATTGTGTACTCCAACTGATCTTCGAACCTTATTTTTTCTATGGACAAATACTTTCCAACGTTTTCCAGTTCCTCCTCCAAAGTGACCAACTTTTTAAAATCCGAATTCAGGGTAATTCTTAGAAAATCACTTAGGTTGATGAGCATTTCCTGTGCCTTTACCTTGTTCTCGTCTATAATGGAAACCACACTGTTGAGCGAATTGAAAAGAAAATGGGGCTGCAATTGGCTCCTTAAAAGTTGTAGCTTGGATATCCCCAACTTTATTTCAAGATCCTTTTTATGGGTAATTTCTTCCCGCAAATTATGTACGAACTCATAGGCATAGATAATCGCTATCTGAAAAAGGTAATTCTTCAGGGTATGATTAAAGTTAGACAATATGAATCCCGTGAAGGCGTCTCTAAAATCCTCAAATGACCTTGCTATGAAAAGGGCATAAACACAGACCACCAATAAAACATACCATAGAACATACACCACCCCGAACAAGGCCAATAAAACAAGCCGCTTTCTTACCTTGAACTTGGCACAATAATCAAACAATGGAATCAAGTACACAAAAAGCAACAAAATTCCTATGACAAAGCTTCCCAGCGGAAAGACAAAAACTTCGGTCACCGTAATACTTTCGGGGTAAAGCACCCTCATCACGGTAAGTTGAATGAGGGTCAATACCCCTAAAAGACTCCATAATGCAATAATCCACTTGGTCCGGTTCATTTTGGGAAAAAATGAAACCCAATTTAGCTCTTTATGATGTGTTGTGCCCTTGAACAAGATGGTGTTGCTAACTTAAATCATGGAGGTTCATTGCAAGGTTTTCATGTTTTGTATCATACTTACCCTATTTCATATCAATTGGGCAAGTACTCTTTTGGGATAGGGTTTTCCTCGGTTTCTTGGGCCCAAAAAATGTTCATGACCCACCAACGTTCACCGGTATACAATAACTGGATACTATTGATTCCCCTCATGAACGGTTCGGTTTCCGTTCTGCCATGAAATGTTTCGTACGTGCTAAACACATGGGCAATAGGCCCAAATTGTTCCGTAGTCCTATGGATTTCATCTTCAAAAAACCCATTCGTCAACAACCAATCCCCCGAATTTGAAATATACTCTCCCGGGGTGAGGTAGCGCGCGCCCACTTGTCCCTCTGGGTTCTTTCCACTGGCCGCCATTTGTGCCCCTGGATAATAGAGGTACCGAAACAGTTCCCAGTCCCGTTCCTCTCCTTTTTCACCAGAAATTACGGAGTACAATGTGGCTATGGTACTATCCAAGGTTTTTACCTTTTCCCCATACTTCTTATCCAATGCAGCTTGTGCGCAGGTTGTGTTGGTCCATGCCATCAGAACCGTGGCCAAAACAAGTAGCTGGTTTTTCAACACAACCAGAATAGATTTCTTTTTCATGGATTGATTATCTAGAAGGGTAGTCGATATGTACCCGATTGCACCTCACCTATAATTTCTTGTACCCTTGGCTGAAATTGCTGTGGAGTTTCAGGTAAAACCGATTCCAATTCCTTTATGGCACGCTTGGGATCGTTCAAAAAATAGTGGCTTACCCCTTTATTGATTTTCAGAAACCAAGCCTCTGGATATTCCTTGATCTTGGAAGTGACAAAATCCAATGCCTTTTTTGGTTGATCCAACCGCAACATCAACATGGAGGTACTATTGGCTTCCATAGCATTGTCCACCATTCCAGAAACCTCATCCAAGACTGCAGACACCTCATCCGATCTACCCAATTGCTCCAAAAGCAATGCTTTGGTGGACATATTGGTCAGGTTTTTGTCTGCCGCAAAGCCATTAAATCCTCCATTAATGGACCTATTGGCCCACTGCAAGGCTTCGTCCAGATTTGTATTGTGGTCCAAGCACCATCTTGCGGCATCATTCCAAGCCTGCCAATGATACGTATTGATTCCCCGGAGCTCGCTTCTAAAACTTTCTACCACGGTGGTTTCCAAATCCACGGACACTTTAAATGGAACACGCTTGTCCGCCCACTCCAATCCGATGGTCACCGAATTTGGCGTCCAATCCAAAAACTCATAATCCAACTTTTCAGAAAATTCGCAGGCCTCCCCATTGACATTAACCGCTAGGGTAACATCATTTTCCCTATCCAGATAGTAACTTCCCCATTGGTTATGGTTATGGGCAAATAGAAGTTCAAAATCATTCCCATCCGGAACAATATGAAACCCATAGGTTCCCGCTTTAAGGGACTGTCCCTCAATGAGTACATCCGTACTAAAACTGATCGTAGTGTTCATGTTGGCCCCTGCACGCCAAGCAATGGGTTGCCCTTTTTGGGGTATAATATTGGGATTGTTCCACACATCCCTACCATTTACGGATGGACTGCTGTAGCTTATAGTAATATCCGTCACGGCCAATTGCTGCGTTTCGGTGACCCGGTTACTGGTCTGTGGTATTTTTAAGGTGTGGAATTGGGCAAACGCCCCCAAAGGTGCACTTAGTAACAGGGCACATACAAAAAGTCTTATCATTATGTTTCTCATTTTCAACTTTATAATCGTTAACATTAATTGGCTTGCCATTAACCCATTGAATGGCTTATATTGTGCAAGCTTAGTTCGATTTTGGGTTTTTTGATTCCTGATTTTCGAATTCCGAAGATGTTTTTTATGAAAGATTTTCTTTTTTTGGCCTTCTTTTCAGGTATTGCCATAGCCTTGGGTTTCCTGATTTCCTTTTACCTCCTTTTTGTGCGAAACGAACAGCGTTTTAAACTAAAGTTTTTGGGTTTTCTCTTTATGGCCCTTTCCCTCCGGATTGTAAAATCCATTTTGTTTTTTTCGGGAGAGATTCCCAATCTCGCCGTGGCCATTGGATATTTGGGCCTTTCCAGTATTGGTCCCCTTCTTTGGTTATACTTTAAGTATTTTGATGCCGATGCTCCAAAGCTGGCTTCCAAAGACCTGCTTCATTTTTTACCGGCACTGATAGGCACAGTCCATATTGCCCTAGCCAAGAACCCAGTGGCCAACATCTACTATCTCTATACCACTTACGGACTTTTCATCTATGTATTGGCCGCTTGGCTAAAGTTTCGTCAATCTGGTGAAACCAAAGCCGTTTTCCATAAATGGAATTCTCTCTTAATACTGACCGTGGGATGTTTTGGGGGCATCTTTCTTTTTCAATTTTATACCGATACCATGTTCAATTATGCCATGGGAGCCGTAGTTGCCGCGATCATGGTCTTTGTGCTTTTGGTCTTTCTCCTGAACAATCCCGTGCTCTTTCCTTCAAAACGGAAAAGTATTTCTTTTGATTCTTCCCTGATCCATCACATCAAATCAGAGCTCAACACCCAAAAAATCTATCAGGAACCTTCACTTACCTTGGATAAGTTTGCAAAAAAATTAAATCGCCCTGCTTATCTGATTTCCAGAATCATCAAACAGGAATATGGGATGACCTTTCCTGAACTCATCAATTATTGTAGGATACAACAGGTGGCCACTTCCTTGTCCAACGGGAAGGGCAAAAATGTAAAAATTGAAACCCTCGCCTATGAAGCGGGTTTTAATACCCCTTCTACATTTTACACTGCCTTTAAAAAATTCACGGGAATGAATCCTACGGAGTTTCAAAAAAACCCGCCCAAGGTACAAGCAGAGGCGCTTTCCAACCCAAATCTGGCCTATTCAAAAAAATAGTCTTGCTTTTGGGAACAAAGGGAACAATCCAAAACAGATTGCCCCCTTTTCATCAATCGAATCAAAAAAATGTCAACCAAATGACTAATCTATATCCCAAAACAATTTGGTGGTCAATTGGTCACCTCCAATAGCGCTAGCAGCTGCTTCTCTATTGGCATTGTTTCGGTTCTGCTCATCTATGGGATAGGTAAGTCGTACTGGGATATCATCCAAGGTCAACTGCGGTGCCGCATTTAAGATGGGATAATCAAATCTGCGCCATTGCAACCAGCTTTCCTGGCCCCTGTTAAAAAGTGCTATCCACATCTGGGTCCCTATTTTTTGTTTGAAGTCCCCCGCAGCCGTGGCATAGGCTACTTCTGGATTGGACAAATACGTATTGGCCTCTTCAGAAGTCAACCCCCAATACTCAAAAGAGGCATGAATGGCTTCGTTATAAAACTCCTCAGGGGTACCACCTATACTATACCCTCTTGCCGAGGCATCGGCCAACAGGAATGACACTTCTGCATAATCCAATAGGTTCCCGGGAAGGTCTGGCTGTATAAAAGCTTCCCCAAAATGTGAAGTGGTATCAAAATCACCCCCTGCACCATACTCACCTCCCACATATTCCCCATCAATGGGATTGGAGAAAAATATATCCCTTCTTGGGTCATTGAGCCCATTAAGGGCATCCACAAAGGTATTGGCCATGAAATAGTCGCTCCTACCGCTCTGTACCAAATCATCCCATAACGGATTATTGGCGGGAGGGCTTGCATAATAGGCCATAACCCCATTGTCTGCATTGGATTGGAACACGTTTGGTGCCGCTTCCTCTACCAAGCTTTTTGAAAGGGCCGGCTCAACATCGGCAAGCGTCATGGCCAACTTAAGCTTAAGGGAATTCCCAAACCGAAGCCACTTGTCAACATCGCCGGAATACATTAGATCTGCGGTCCCAAAGCTCTCAAAACCTGTATCAAGGCTCGAAATGGCATTATCTATTCGGCTCAACAGGTCTTTATAGATCTCAAGGGCATCATCATAGGCCGGGGTCAGATTTTCCCCATCCAATGCTTGGCTATAGGGTATGTTTCCAAAAGTGTCTACCAATTGCCCTATGGTGTAGACTTCCAACAGTCCCAAAATCGCCAACCTATTGTCCCTGATCTTCAGTTCTGAAGAAGTGACATAGGAAGTAGAATTGTTCAACTCTTCCTTGGCCGCCTTAAAATCCGTGAGTACATCCCTGTACAAAGTCCTCCAATATACCCCCGGAATGGTCCTGCTCTGAAAATTGTATTGACTTTGCTGGGTATAGATTGGTGATGACACATATTGTGTCAGGAACCTAAAAATATTTAAATTGATGTTGATGGATGAATTTGCATCCACCAACTCCCGCTGGGCATTGGAAAAGAAAAGCTCATCCGGAACATTGGCTGTTGGGTTCTTGGGATCATTGTTGAGGTCGGACAATTTTTCATCCTTGGTACAAGATGCCAAAATTGCAAATCCTATCAGGCCTGTAATTATATATTTCTTCATTGTGATATTGTCTTAAAATTCCATTTTAATGTTCAAACCATAATTTTTGGTGGTTGGGTAGGCCCCTATTTGTACTCCTTGGGCATTTCCGGCACTGAACCCGGCCTCTGGATCACTGTATTTCAAATTTTTATGGATAATCCACAGGTTAGATCCCGTAAATGAGAAGGACAATCCTTCCACTCCCAATTTATCTGTAAGCTTGGAGGGCACATTGTACGTCAGTGCCACTTCCCTTAATTTCACGTAGGAACCATCTTCCACGTGGTAGGCTTGGGGCAGGTCGCCAAACAAACCTCCCGAATAAACCGCATCACTTACGTCTGCCAATACCGTATTGGGAGAGCCATCCGGGGCCACTCCCGGGAATACATATCCTCCACCGTCTTCCAAGTGATTTCTAATGGGATTGCCTAAAGCATTTGTGCCCACGGTCTCAGGATAGAGGCCACTTCCAAAACCGTAGTAGGTATCCAAAGAGTAGACATCGCCGCCTTTTCTCACATCAATGAGGAAATTGAAAGAGACGTTTTTATATCTGAATCCATTGTACAGTCCCCCTATCCAATCGGGGTTGGTGTCCCCAATTTCCTCGTTGGTATCTGAATGCAAATACGCTCCCGTATCTTGGTCAACCACAGGCTTGCCATCCAAATACACAAAATTTGAACCTCTCAATGTCCCATATGGTCTGCCCACCGTGGCATTGAAAGTAACACCAGACTGATAGGATTGCACCTCAAAATTGTCGACTCCATCGAACAAGGACAATACCTCACTCTGGTTTTTGGACCAGTTGGCCCTTACATTCCATTCGAAATCCGAAGTTTTAATCGGAGTTCCAAAGAGGGAGACTTCCAATCCCTTGTTCTCGATCTCTCCAGAATTCACATATTTTCTACTGTACCCGGTTGCCGTGGATACGGCCACATCGATAATCTGGTCGATGGAGTTGGTTTTGTAGGCGGCAATATCAAACCCTAAACGGCTCCGAAAAAAAGAAGATTCCAAGCCAATCTCGTAACTTTTGGTGCTTTCCGGTTTTAGCTTTGGGTTTCTCAACGTGGAACTTATCGAGGCCAAGTTGGCACCCGAAAACGATCCCTGTCCATTCAACAGTACAGGGCTCACCAAACTTTGGGCCGTTCCAAAGTTCCCTACTTCGGCGTAGTTCAAGCGCAACTTTCCAAAATTCAGCCAATCCGCGTCCATCAAACTAGAAAAAACAAAGGATGTGGAAACCGACGGATAAAAGAAACTGTTGTTTTCCAAGGGCAAGGTCGAGGCCTTATCCTGTCTACCGGTCAAATCCAAATACAGGAAGTTTTTGTACCCCAATGATATGGACCCAAAAACCCCATCCACACCAATCTTGCTAAAATCCTCTGATGGCGGGTTGATGGGACTAAGTGAATTGGACAACGCATAGATTCCAGGGACTATGAGCCCACCATTGGTTTCGGCATAGATAGTCTCCGTAGACGTTCTTCTAATGTTGAGACCGGCCAAGGCCGTTACGCTTAAATCTTCCCAAAAGGTCTTGTTGAAATTTAGGGTCGCATCATAGTTATACTCACTGAACCTTCTGTTGAATGTTGAAAAGCTGGGAACCCCCACACTACCGGAGGCAATTCTTTGCTCCCTCAGTTCACTAAAATGATCGACAGATGCCCGCACATTGGCAGACAACCAATCGGTCATGGCGTAATTGAGGGCGATGTTCCCAAAAAAACGATTCCGTTGATCTTCGGCGATATTGTTGTTCACGGTCCAATAGGGATTGTCCCAATATTCGGGTTGCTGCGCATCAGGTGTTTTCCAGTTCCAGGTAATATTTCTACCAGTAGATTCATAGGCCCTGCGCAAATCTTCCATATCCACGTTCACGGCCCACCATTGCCTAAAACTGGTCATCAGGTTTCTGGCATTGGCCCCATCATACCCCGTTCCATTTCTTCCTTTACCTCTTGTATTGGTATAGTTGGCACTGGTTGAGACCCGTAGTTTGTCGGACAAATTATATCCCAAGTTGATACTCATGTTGTTCCGTACAATCTCACTGTTGGGGATAATGCCCCTTTGGATGCTATTGGAATAGGTTGCCCTGTAATCCATTTTTTCATCACTCCCCGCAAATGAAATGGAATTTTTATAGCTATACGAAGTCTTAAAAAAAGTTGAAGGGTCGTTCTTGGCTGCCACCCATGGGGCTTTCTGCAAATACGTTGGTAATTCTTCCACCAATGCATTCCAATGGAACACATTGATATTTGGATCAAACCGTGGACCGAAGGACGCATCATCATTATATCTAGGCAATAGATCTATGGAACCGTCCCCATCAAGGTCCAAAGTGGTCCTGAAACCATTGGTAAAACTCCCCGAAGCAGTGGTTAAATCCCCAAAATAACTTTGTCCGTATTCTTTTTGATATCTGATAAAGGTACTCTTATCGTAATGTCCTACCGTGATTCCAGAGTTAATGGTAATCCCCAGTTTATTGTTTCCTTCCCCTTTTTTGGTGGTAATGATGATGGCACCATTCGCGGCTCGAGAACCATACAGGGCAGTTGCCGCTGCACCTTTCAAAATATTCACGGATTGTATCACGGAAGGGTCCAAGTCAGAAACCGGATTTCCATAATCATATCCACCCCTTCCCCGGGCCACATCATTGTTTCCGTTTCCGAAGGTTACATCCAAGTTCCCCGGTTCATTGTTTATGGGAACACCATCCACAACAAAAAGAGCCTGATTGTCCCCGTTGATGGAGGTAATCCCCCTAATGACCACATTACTGGACCCTCCCAAGTTGTTGTTCCTTGTAATGTTCACCCCCGCCGCTTTACCAGAAAGGGAATTAATGACATTGTTCTGTCCCGGGACATTGACCTGTTCCCCGTCGAGTTCCGTTGTGGCATATCCCAACGACTTTTTCTCCCGGGAAATCCCCAAGGCAGTCACCACCACTTCTTCCAATGCTTGATTGGACTCTTCCAAGATCACATTGATCTCATTGGCACCACCAACCCTCATGGTAACCGTTGCAAATCCAATGTAACTGAACTGTAATTGTTGCCCTTCACTTGCCTGAATGGTATAGTTTCCATCAAAGTCGCTCTGGGTACCCGTGGTAGTCCCCATCAGCACAATGGACACTCCCGGTAATGGAGTTGCATTTTGGTCTGTCACAGTACCCGAAATGGTTTTGGTCTGTCCGTAAATAAATGGACAAAATGCCATGAACAGCACTAATGCGTAGCCGCAATTTTTGAATTTCATTTAGTTAGGTTTTAATGTTAGAATTATTTGAGTTACTGTAGCTGGCAAAGCACGGAAAGGAGTTATCCCAGAACAGGGATGGGACTCCCATTTCATACTTCCTACCAAGCTGACGCGTAAAACAACCCAATTCAATGACATCCCATTGGGCTTTGATATAAAACCTGAAAAGTTTGATATTAAGCTTGAAAAGTTTGAATCTTAAGACATAAACAATAGTGATACGCCCCAACCTGAAGTACTAAAAACCCACGGCACATAGCTTGTTTACGGCGGTACGATTCTTTAAAATTTTGGAAAGCATCTTAGGGCCAAGATGTATGTATCAGAATCTTGGGGTTTCATATCAAATAAAAAAAATGAAGTATGGTTGGGACTATTTTAGCCCCACATAAACATGAGCTTTGTTCTCATTTTATGATTTTTTGAATTAGCCAGCCTCCCAATGGGAGGCTTTTTTGTTTGAGCAGATTGATCTATTGTTGGTCAGCCAAAAGACCATTTTCAATCAAGGGAATCCTAAACCGTTCCGTTTCTGCATTGGTATGCTCTTGATCGAAGATTTGTGCCGCTTTCTGGAGAATTTCGGGATGGTCTTTTGCAACATTGTTGCTCTCAGCTGGATCTTGTTCCAAATCATACAGCTCCAAAGTGGGAGCTTCCTTGTCCTTTAAATGTTGACGCACCACTTTCCATTTTCCCATTCTGATGGCCACTTGTCCCCCATACTCAGGAAATTCCCAGAACAAGAAATCGTGCTGTTGCTGCCCCTCGGTTCCGAGCAAAGTAGGCAAAAAGCTAATCCCATCGGTGTCTTTAGGGGCTTCGTACCCAACAACATCGGCCAAAGTAGCCATGACATCATAATGGGCCGAAATATGATCGGATGTAGTGCCCGCCTTGATTTTTGCAGGCCATGAGGCGATCATGGGAACCCGTATACCACCTTCGTAAACAAACCCTTTGCCTTGACCATACGCCTCACCAAATGGACCTGAACTGTTAAAATAGGCTCCATCGGTCCCTCCCGTGAAGGTAACGCCATTGTCCGAGGAAAAAATAATCAAGGTATTTTCATAAAGTCCCTCTGCTTTTAAATACGCCACCAATTTTCCCACGTTCTCATCCAAATAGGAAATCATGGCCGCGTAGCCCGCTTTTGGATTTTGATGGGGGAAATATCCCTTTTGTCCCAGATAAGGTTCTTCTTCCCCAAATTTTTGCTTGTAATGGTCCACCCATCGTTGAGGTGCCTGGATAGGATTATGGGGAATAGGTGACGCCCAGTAAAAGAAGAAAGGTTTCTCCTTGTTCTCTTGAATGAAGCCCATCATTTTTTCATACATCAACTCCGGGGCATAATCATTCAGATTATAATTCTTGTAGCTTTCTGGATCGTGAGGGTCCGCACCTTCCGCCAGTTTGGTGTTGGGGGCAATGGTATCATTGTTTAGGTATACCCTATTCTTGTTTTCATACAAATGGACGGGATAATAGGTATGGGCCTGCCTTTGGCAGTTGTAGCCAAAGAAATAATCGAATCCCATATGGTTGGGTACGGAATGGGTATGGGGTGCCCCCAAGCCCCACTTTCCAACAAGACCGGTAGTGTATCCCTTTTGTTGCAATAATTTTGAAAAAAACAGGGTGGAATCCGGCACGGGTCGTTGTCCTTCAAGAGTGGAATCCTTAATGGCTTCCTTATAATCCCAAACCTTGCCGCGTTCACGCCATTCATCATTTCCTCGGATAAAAGCATGTCCGGCATGCCTGCCCGTGAGCAACATGTAACGGGCCGGAGCGCAGACAGGGGCCCCGGTATAATGCTGGGTAAAGCGCATCCCGTCCTTGGCCAAGGCATCTATATTGGGGGTTTCAATTTTCTCTTGGCCATAGGCCCCTAATTCCCCATATCCAAGGTCATCTGCCAAGATGTATATGATATTGGGCTTTTGATCAGATTGGGACGGTTTTGGCTCCTGCTTACAGGAAAGCATCAGCAGGAATACAGTACATGCGTATAAAAACTTCGTGGTTTGGAATGTTGGTTTCATAATATCATCTATGGCTATTGCCCCCTAAAATAGAAACTATTCGGAACCACCCCAAAACTTTCTCCTTTCCAAGAGGGTATTTATTGCACTCAAAACCTAGCCCAATGTGCATTTTCTCTATTATTCCCCTCAAAAGTGAAAACCTTATGTAAGCAAACACCAACTTACCCAAACACCCGTTTTTTTTCTGAATTTGGGTCAAATCTTTTCAAAAAATATATTTTTACGCGCCATAACCACTTACAATTTTCAAAAAACGAGTACATGAAATCCAACCTCTTCTTTTCCCTACTGTTGACTTCAATCTTATTGACCGGATGTAAAAATACCCCTGAAGAAAGAAAAATACATAGGGTTGTCACCCATGATCACACCACTATTGTCTGTAACCCCAATAAGGGAAACAATCCGTTTCCTGCCTGGGGAGTTTTTCCCAGCAAAGAGGAGTCGGTAAGGCGCATCTTTATGGAAGTGGCATTAGGACACCCAGACTCCATCAACATAGCCCATTGGGATTATCTGGACCCCATCCGAATCAAACGGGTCGGCGGAGTCAAAGGGGATACACTGGACTTGGAAATTGGCAAAATGCTGACTCCCTATGGCAGTAATTTCAAAAAGGATTGGCGCTGGCATTGGCGTATTGATGTGACCGACTTCGCAAACATTCTAAGGGACAGTGTTGAAATTGAATACAATCACACAGGCTATGAAGCCACCACTGTGGGTTGGGACCTTACCGTTAGTTTTGATATGGAATTGGGAGACCCCGTAGCCCAACCGATTACCTACAACGAAGTATACGACGGCAACTTTAAATATGGTGATCCTGAAAACCCCATTGAAGAGTCGCTTACTCCCCAAAAGATAGCTATGGAGGAAGGAGCAGCATTCAGCAGGTTACGAATATTACATACGGGCCATGGCTATGATCGTCCCAAAGGCTGCAGCGAGTTTTGCAGCAGATGGCGTGAAGTTTTGGTAGATGGGAACAGTATTGATCAAAGGGACATGTGGAAAGAATGTGCGGATAACAATTTATACCCACAAGGGGGAACTTGGATCTTTGATCGCGCCTATTGGTGCCCAGGGGACCTTCAGGCTCCGGACATCATTGATTTTCCGGTAACCAATACTTCCCATACCATAGATTTTGAGATGGAACCCTATACGGCCACCGAAAATATCCAGGCCAATGAAAGTATCAGTGCGGTACTCTTTCAATATGGAAAGCCCAACAAAAAATTTGATGTATCCGTGGACCAAATACTGGTGCCCAATAGCGCTCCAGAATTGAATCGTTTTAATCCCTCGATTGTTGAACCAAAAATCGTCGTTAAAAACTTGGGCAGTGAGACCCTGACCGCATTGACCATTGAATATGGCACAAAAGGCTTTGAAAAGAAGTCTTTTGAATGGACCGGTTCACTAAAATTTTATGAGGAGGCAATCATTGTACTTCCCGGTACCATTGATTTCAACTTCGGAGAAAACACATTTTATGTGACCCTTAAAAGACCAAACGGTCAAACCGATGCCTGGCAGGCAGACAACCAGATGGAATCCAAATTCATTTCTCCCAAAGAAATGCCCAAGCAAATGGTGATATCCTATAAATCCAACAACACTCCAGAGGAAAACATAATTCGCATTGTGGATGAAGCCAATAGAGTAGTTTTTGAAAAAGATCCCGATACGGTCAAGAAGGACACCATTTATAAAGATACCATTGATCTTGGATCGGGACGATATCGGATGAACTTGGAAGATTCCGGCCACAACGGATTGGAATTTTGGTTTATGCCACAACAAGGGTTTGGTTATTTGCAGATATCGGACATGAACGGAAGGGTGCTGCATCGTTTTGAAAGTGATTGTGGAATCGGGGAACAATTTGATTTTACGGTAAAGAACGATCCCAAACTGGATGATTCCGTTGAGCAGAGCTTATTGAAACTTCATCCCAGAAGAATACAGGACCAAACACAATTGTTTGTGCAACTGGAGAAACCCATGGACGGGGAAATCCATATTTTAAAAGATGGCGATATACAAGAGAAGATTCCCTTCACCCAAATACAGGACACCACTTTTGATGTTGATATGACCAATTACGAGGACGGCCGTTACGTAATAGAGCTGTTTCTGAACGGTGAATCCAAATTAAAACAGCGTATATCCAAACAAACGCGACAGTAATAGCAGATACGAAAAGAAACCTTGGGAGCGCCTTGGCTTGAAAGCTGAGAATACACCTCCTTGGGAATTAACAGAACTTTTACAAAACCCATCACGCTCAAAGAGGTTAAAAGCGTAAAAAACACATAGTTTTATTCAAAAAATGACAAAAAAAAGATAATAGAGCAAAAAAAATATCATCATCTGTTAAAAAAAAGCAAATTCTGCTTTAAATTTTATTTACTTTTAGTCATGGCTATTGTACCATAAATTATTTTTTATAAAACAGTGCCAAAAACCCCATGGCAGGACTATTTGCACATACAGATGAAGTTTTGTTGAATCGTTTGCGAAACAACGATGAAAACGCCCTGACCGAATTGTACAACAGATATTGGAACCCGGTTTATCTCTATACATACAACGTACTCAGGGACAAAGAACTGTGTAAGGATATTGTACAAGACCTGTTCATGGACCTATGGAAAAGAAGGGAAAAACTTCATGTTACCTCTACTTTCAAGAGTTATCTTTTTTCCAGTGCCCGCTACCAGATATTTGCCCAAATACGCAAGAAGGAAAAAAACCTTGGTTCCCACCTTTTTGAAAATTTGGACCAACGATTGCACCATAATTCCCCAGAATCCGAGTATCTCTATCAAGAACTGGTACAACGAATAAGTGCTACTGTGGAAAGCTTACCACAAAAGTGTAGGGAAGTATACACCCTTAGCCGGGAGGAACAGCTTAGCCATGCAGAAATTTCCCAATTTTTGGATATTTCCACAAAGACCGTTGAAAACCATATTACCAAGGCACTTAAAGTATTGCGCAGTTCTGTAGGCACCTATCTTTTGGCCATATTGTTCCTATTTCACGGATAATTCTCCACCACATACCCTTTGTTTACCACATAAACGAAAAAAAATAAAAAAAATACCTTCTTGGACTAGGGGATGTTTGCATTTACCAACACTATATAACTGAAGGACCCTAATTGGATCCACATTGCAACAATGGACAAAAAGAATTTTTTATCCCTTTTGGAGAGATATCAGGATGGGAACACCACTCCTGAAGAAGAGCAAATGTTATTGAACTATCTGGATAGCTTCCAGACTGAACAAGATGATCAATGGCCTTTGGCATTGGGAAATTCAGAAGCCCTTAAAAAAGATATTTTGGATGGAATACTTCAAAATATGGGCAATGAAAAGTCAAATAATAATAAGCTTCCAAAGCGGTTCTCTTCCCAAAAGTTTTTAAAGTATGCCGCTGGTATCACCATTTTACTTGGCTCAGCGTATCTGTTCTTTGAAATTGATGACCACAAGAAAGCGGACCTGCCCCTACTTCAACCGGAAAACAGTATAGTGTTGAAGTTGGATAACGGGAGTACCGATGTGATTTCAGAAAATGACCGTAAAAACATTACGGATTCGCAAGGAAACGTGGTAGGAGTGCAAACCGGGAACACCATTACCTATGCCCAGGAGAAAAAAGAGCAGAAGGAATTGGTTTACAATGAATTGACCGTTCCATTGGGCAAACGGTTCGATTTGGTTCTTTCCGATGGCACATCCATAAAACTCAATGCCGGGAGCACCATTAAATATCCCATTCAATTCATTGAGGGCCATAACAGGGAGGTTGAGATCTGGGGAGAAGCTTTCTTTGATGTTACCAGAGATGAGCACCATCCTTTCTTGGTGACCGCCAATAATGTACAGGTTGAGGTACTGGGTACAAAATTCAATGTTTCCTCCTATCCCGAGGACGATGACATCTCAACCGTTTTGGTGGAAGGTTCGGTGCAATTGACAAACAAGAATCGTTCAGATTTGGATGGTTCCATGGTTATTGTTCCCAACCAAAAAGCATCATGGGACAAGAATTCTCAGGAAATGACCATAGAGGAAGTGGAAACAGACATCTATACCTCATGGACCAACGGAAGGATAATTTTCAAGAACATTCCTTTCAAAAACATTCGTAAAAAACTGGAACGACGCTATAACGTTACCATCATCAACAACAATCAGGCCCTGGATGAAAAGTTTTACAACGCCTCTTTTGATATAGAGACCATAGAACAGGTCATGAAAGCTTTTAAAGAAAACTACTCAATAGATTACTCAATAATTGATAATCAGATAATTATTAACTAAAAACAAGAAAATACATGAGCGAAAACTAACAAACTAACAATTCCAAAAATCACAAAATCGGAGAATGGGCGAACATCCTCCGATCAGTAAAAAGTGATCAAACTAAAGTAAAACCACAATAACGTTTTTAAAAGTATGAAAAAAACAACTAATTCGGGTGTGTCCGCACGGTACATCCCGAAATTTGACCTCAAAATGAAACTCACTACAGTTTTGCTGATAGTTTCGTTGTTCAAGATCCAAGCTAGTTCATACTCCCAAACAACGAAAATATCGCTAAATCTAAAGCAAGTCAGTGTAGAAAAAGTGCTCGACGAGATTGAGCGTAACACTGAGTTTAAATTCTTGGCCGACACCCAAGAAGTGAAATTGGGACGGATTGTTTCAATCAGAGTAAGAAATGAAAAGGTTGAGACTATCCTTGATAGGATTTTCCGCAATAGCGGCGTCATCTATTCCATTTTGGACAAGCAAATTGTCTTGAAAAGGGATAGGGAGCGCCCAGCTGTGGAAGTCAAAACCACAACAACGGTTCAAAGATCGGTATCTGGAACCGTTGTAGATGCAGACGGACAACCCTTGCCCGGGGTAAATGTCGTAGAAAAAGGAACGGGCAATGGAACTTCCACCGATTTTGATGGAAACTACAGCATTGCCATATCCAATGATTCGGCAGTATTGGTATTCTCTTATTTAGGGTTTGTTTCCGTGGAAATCCCAGTGGGTGGCCAATCCACCGTCAATACTACCCTACAGGAAGATGTTGGCGAACTGGATGAGGTTGTTGTTACCGCACTAGGTATCCGAAAAGATGCCAAGGCCTTGGGTTACTCCGTGGCCAAAGTTGGTGAAGAACGGATTCTGGCCAGTGGTACTCCTGTGAATGCCCTACAATCCCTATACGGAACCGCTTCAGGGGTTACCGTGGCCTCAACAGCCACAGGCCCTTCAGGAGGTATGAAAATCAACATTCGTAATGCGGTATCCTTCGATGAGAACTCAACCACCCGCCCCTTGATCGTAGTGGATGGTATTCCAATTCACGATGAAAACACCAACATTACGGCCAACGCAAGGACAGGAAGGGACAATGGTACGGGTATCAACGACATTAACCCTGATGATATCCAATCCTTTGAAATCCTTAAAGGTGCAAAAGCATCCGTACTGTACGGTAGTGAAGGAGCCAACGGGGTAATCTTGATCACCACCAAGAGTGGTTCAAGAAACCGTGGATTGGGAATATCAGCTTCCTTTACCACTACCATGGAAGAAAGTGCTTTCATGCCCGAGTTACAAAACCAATACGGGACAGGTAGAAGTGCCAGTACTTCCCAAACCGATGACCAAGGATACTTCTTGGATGAAAACAATGAAAGAACGTTGGACGTGGCAGGTTCTGCCTTTGGTCCAAAATATGACCCCAGCGTGGTATTGAACTGGTGGGATGGCTCCAGAAGGCCTTGGGTTGCCAACAACAAGTCTGTTTACGACCAGTTGTTCCGCACAGGCTCCCAACAAACGGCCAATGTTTCGCTAAGTTCCGGAGGTGAAAAAGGATCTATTCGTTTTTCCTATACCAATTTGAGGTACAACCCCATTTATCCTGGGGCAAAGTACACCAAGAACACCTTCAGTTTAAATACTTCTTATGAAATCAATGATAACATTTCCTTGAAGTATGTCAGCAACCTGTTTACCACAAGCAACTACAACGCATCCTATGAAGGATCCTTTGATGCCCAAGGGGCCACGTCCAGTTTAGGGGCCTATTCCAGTGACATTGACGTTGACCTATTGCGAAGCTATTTGGTAACAGACAATGGTTTTAACTATTTCGCCAACCCAGAAAGACGAAGCAATTTCATTTCGAATGGTAGATCATCCGTGGTAAGCACCCTTTGGGACTGGACGCAGAACGTATCAGACTTTAACCGTTTGCACAGTCTGCAATCCCTTACTTTGGATCTGACGTTCAACGATAATTTGAGCGCCTCTATTTTGGGTGGATTGGATTACACCACTGAACGCAACATATACAAAGGGAAACTGCAAGACCCTGATTTGATAGGTCCCAATAGTGGATCTGTGTTCAGGGATACCAATAGGATCATTAGAAAGACCTACGGACAGGCCACCTTTAACTACGACTACACTTGGAACGACTTTGGTTTCAACGGATTTGTGGGTGGTGTTATCAGAAGCAACTATTTTGAGAGCAAAGGAGCCGAGAAAATTGGTGGTTTTGTAATCCCTAACTTCTTCTCTTTCTCAAACCTTCCTTCTGGAGTACAACCACAATATGTCTATGACAACGGTGAAGATATCCTGTATAGTCTCTTAGGTTCATTCCAAGTGGATTGGGACGATCAAATCTACGTAGAGGCCCAGGCCCGTCAAGATTGGTCTTCCATTTTGCCTCCTGGAAACAACAGTTATTTCTATCCTGGAGCAAGTGCCACTTGGATCGCTTCCAATTCATTTGAGCTTCCTGAGGCCATTCAATTCTTAAAGGTGAGAACTTCTTGGGCCGATGTGGGTAGACCAGGTCCTTTGTATTTCAGTAACGTAAACCTAGGCGTATCTGCTTCTGGAGGTGGATTTATTTTGACTCCTCCTAACGACCTTCCTCCTATCGACGAAAACTTTGTTCCCAACTTAAAACCGGAACGTAAGCGTGAATACGAAGTAGGTCTTGAAGGATACTTCTTCCGAGGCAGGAGATTGGGGATTGATTTCTCTTATTACCACGCCAACACCTATGATCAGATCATGAAGGTGGCTGCACCTCCAGGATTGGGTGTGGACAACATCCGAATCAACGCCGGTGATGTGGAAAACAAAGGATGGGAACTTGCCCTGAGGACCAAGCCTGTTGCGGGCAAGGATTTTCAGTGGGATGTGGATATGACCTTCGCATCGAGCAAGACCAAGGTAAAAAGACTTGACGGTGATATTACTTCTCTATCGCTTTGGAGCAGAAACGGCTTGAATGCCGTTGCCGAAGTGGGTGGCGAATACGGACTTATTGTCCAGCAGAGCGGAAACTACCGCTACATCAACCCATCTGATGACAGCGACCCCAACAACGGGGAGCTTGTTGTGGACAGTAACGGACAGCGTTATGCCTATTCGACCCGAAGCAACAAAAAAGTTGGGAAATTGCTTCCGGATGTAACCGGAGGACTTTTTACAAGGTTCAACTACAAAAACTTCGGATTGGTCGTGAACATGGATTACTCCTTTGGGGCCACGTTCATCAACGAAGCGGAAACCTATATGATGGCTGCCGGTGTGCTTAACGAAAGTTTGGCCTACCGTGATGCAGCAAGCGGAGGTATTCCTTATTACTTGAACGATGAAGGTCAGAAAGTTGGCGGTACCAACCCCAATGGGGCAACGTACAACGATGGGGTATTGTTGAATGGTGTTCGTGCTGACGGTACACCCAACGCCCAAGTGGTATCTGCCGAAGAATATTATGGATCCTCTTACTTTTCAAACGGTTTCTTCCCTGAAGACAGGCTGTTTAAAAGCGATTATATAGCCTTACGGAACGTAGCTTTGGATTATAGGCTCCCAGACCTTTCAGATAAGATAGGCTTGCGGGATATCGTACTTTCCGTTTTTGCGAACAACGTTGCCTATATCTATAAGGCGGCACCGAACACCATTCCTGAATCTACCAATGGTACAGGATGGGCACAAGGTTCCTACGGAACCACGGCACTGCCATCACAACGTTCAATAGGATTGTCAATAAAGGCTAAGCTTTAATCAAAAAACATAACTATGAAAAATTCAGTAATTAAAACCCTACTATCCTTGCTTCTTGTATTTGGGGCAAACGGATGTCAAAGTGAACTGGAGGAACTCTACCAAGATCCCGATGGCTTTTCCAAAACCCAAGCGGACAAGGCAGGTGTTAGTATCATAGCAGGTTATTTTACCTCACAATTGACCCGCGGTTTTTTGCTTCGGGGCGATTATGGTTCCGCTTACCACCAATTAAGGAGTGGGTCGCGTATCATGGGAACCGGTGTTCAATTGTATTACACCACCAATGCATACGGATTTGCGTACACTTTATATGATGTGGAAAACGATTGGGGCTCCAATTCGTTCAATAGAACGGTGTTCAACAACATCAACAGTCCATGGATCAAGCAAGTACTATGGGGACAAAAGGAATATAACAAGATTCCCGAAGATCAAAGAACCCAGTCAGATGAGCTTTATATGCGATTGTTGCATGTATTGAAAGCCTATGGATACCAAAGGGCCATTGACCTTTATGACGAGGTTCCTTATTTCCAAACAGGTTCCGCAGGGGCCTTGGATGGGGAAAAGGCAGAATATCTGGGCCAAGAGGAAATTTATCCTATCATCATTGAAGAATTGAAGGAGATTGAAGAGTATTTGGCCAATTTAACATTGGACGATGCCACTCAAACCTCTTTTCAACAACAGGATGTAATTTTCAGCGGCGATATCACCCAATGGAGAAAGTACATCAACTCCTTGCGACTTCGTTGGGCCATGAACATCAGTGAGGTTATGCCCACTATTACCTCAACGGTAATTGCGGAATTGAGTGGAAAACCCATGTTCGATCAATCCACCGATGTGGCCGGATTGGCAGATATCGCCATCGTGGAGCCTTATCGCCTTCAGGTAGAATTGGGTATTACAAGAGCTTTCAGGGAACGTGCCGATGAGGCCCGTGCCCCAAAAAGATTCTTGCATGATGTGATGCACTGTATCCCTGAAGAGAAAAGTGTGGTGGTAAACGGGGAGACCCTTTATTATTACGACAGTGACAACGCCGAGGAAGGACTTGCCAATGGTACGGTAGATCCCAGGGTTGCCTATTTGTTCTCCAAGGACATTTTGGGTAGATATATAGGTGCCGAAACAGATTTTGACGATGGAAGTGACCCAAACAGTTACTTCAGTAGAGCCATGAGGGGGTACTATATCAACCACCCCATCATGACGGATTTGGCCGTGACCGAAATCACCTTTGGCGCCGCTGGAAACGAGCACACCATTAAACTAAATGATGAAGCTACCGCCGACCTTACCAAGCGGGAGGCATTTCTTTTGGATGCTTTTAGAACCTTTTGTGGGCAATACCAAGATATTGGTTGGGTAATTGGTACCGATAGAAACATGATCTCGGAATACAATGTACGTCCGCAGTTCAATTTTGACATACGCTATCCCACCCTTCACGCAGTGGAAACCGAGCTTTCCTTGGCGGAAGCTGCCGTAAGGGGACTTGGTTCTGTGAGTGGAAGTGCACGTGATCACTACAAAAGGGCCATTGAGTTGTCTTGCAAGTATTGGTACCAAATGAATACGGCCAATGCCTATTCAAAGCAGACCACACCATCGTTCCCAAGCAACATGGATCAGTCCAGGATAGACCGTGACCGTCCAGATGTGGAGTATAACGAAAGTGCCTATGCCGAATATGAGGCGCAGCGATTTGACGGATTGACCGATGAGGAAAAAGTAAGGTCCATCTTCAACCAGTTGCAGTTGCACTACAACATGTTCAACTTTGAGACTCCTTACACCAACGCCCGTCGTTTGATCAGTTACTTGGGCGACAACCCAGGGGCTCCTTATGAGGTATTCCAATGGAAGGAAAGATTCCTGTACAATCCAAGTATTCAGGCAACCGACCCAGAGAATTGGGCAAGGATCAGTCAACATGACGATTACAACCTGCCTATTTGGTTTACAGGTCGCCAGACGAAGTGGAAAAATGTTTTGGAATAAGATTATTAACCTTTAACCTAAAAGAAATGAAAAGAATATTGTTATTAGTATTCTCCTTGACCATATTTATTTCCTGTAGTAAAGATGACAGTGCCTCGATCATAGGTACGGCTAGCGCCAATGATGGGAATGTTGTTTCAGGAATCACGGTAAAACTCTATAACGAAAGTGCCTCTTTGGTAGAAAGTACCACTACCGGCAGTGAAGGAAATTTTTCCTTTACCGGACTGGAAGCCGGCAACTACTATGTGGGGGCCACCGTGACCATTGAGGGAAACGTCTGGGACACAGGAAATACACCACAGTTGGTTTATGTTAGTGACGAAATCGTTAAAGAGGTAGCCTTAACATTGAACCAAAAGTAAGAACTCATACCAAGTAGAAATCTTGGGTAAAAATGCAAATCCATTGTAAAAAATGGATGGGTAATGATTTGTTTTGAGTTAGTATAGTCGCGGGATGGCCGACCTGTTTAGGTCGGCTTTCCTTTTTTATGGGCAGGGTTCCCTTTCCCAAATACATATTCTATTTGCCAAATATCTGGTCATATCCATTATAGGGCAAAAAAAACAACGCTAGAGGCAAATTTTGTATTAGCCATCGAATACAAATACACCTACCTTAACAGGTGTTTTCTTAACTTGAAAACCATCATATTCTAAACCAAACAATTACAAGTAGTTATAATGGACAGAAGAAAATTTGTCAAACAAAAACTTATGGCCACCACTGCCTTGGGGCTAGGAGGAATAGGTCTGGGTACTGCTGGAGAGAAACTCGGCAATCCCACAGTAAAAAACACCTTCCAATTAAAATATGCTCCCCATTTAGGGATGTTCAAAAACCATGCAGGGGATGACCCAGTGGACCAACTCAACTTTATGGCCGATCAAGGGTTCACTGCCTTTGAAGACAATGGTATGAAGGGGCGACCTATCCAAACGCAGGAAAAAATGGCCAGCACCATGGCCAAACGCAATATGACCATGGGTGTTTTTGTGGCCCACGAGATTTTCTGGAAAGAACCCAATTTAACCAATGGCGACACGGAACTTCGGGAAAAATTCTTGAAGGAAATCCAGGAAAGTGTTGAAGTCGCCAAACGGGTCAATGCCAAATGGATGACCGTTGTTCCCGGACACATAGCCCCCCGCTTGAATATGGCCTACCAGACCACCAATGTGGTCGAATCATTGAAAAGGGCCTCGGATATTTTAGAACCCCACGGTATCACCATGGTTTTGGAACCCCTTAATTTTAGGGACCACCCGGGTCTGTTCCTATCTGAAAGTCCACAGGCATTCTCCGTTTGCAAATCGGTAAACAGCCCGTCGTGCAAGATTCTATTCGACATTTACCACCAGCAGATACAGGAAGGGAACCTTATTCCCAACATTGATGCTTGTTGGGATGAAATAGGATATTTCCAAATAGGCGACAATCCTGGAAGAAACGAACCCACAACCGGTGAAATCAATTACAAGAATGTCTTCAAACATATCCATTCCAAAGGATTCCAAGGAATATTGGGTATGGAACATGGCAATTCCATCCAAGGAAAGGAAGGGGAACTGGCCGTAATCGAAGCGTATAAAAAGAGTGATACTTTTTGAAGGAAAAATTAATGAACTTAAAAAAATATTTGATTCCCACGCTCTTGTGCCTTGGGACAAACCTAGGACAAGCACAAGACAAGGATGCTTACGTACAACAACTTACGGGAACTGATTTAAGCATCGATATGGTGGCCATCCCTGAAGGCGCTTTCATGTTGGGAAGCCCCGAAGGCGAACATGGAAGAAAAGAAGACGAAGGTCCCCAGCGAAACATGGACATCCCAAGTTTTTGGATGTCCCAATATGAAATAACTTGGGAATTGTACAATCTATTCCTTCAACGCAGCATAGACCAAATTGCAGAAGAACATAAAGGTTCCGATGTAAATTTGGAAGTAGATGCCGTGACCGGGGCAACCATCCCTTATGTGGACATGAGTCTGGGCATGGGTACGGAATCCGGGCTTCCCATTGGCAACGTGACCCAATTGGCGGCCTCCAAGTTTTGTGAATGGCTATCGGCCAAAACAGGACATTTTTACCGACTTCCCACAGAGGCGGAATGGGAGTATGCCGCTAGAGCCGGAAGCCAAGACCCATATTTTTTTGAGGAGAACAACCTAGAAGAATATGCTTGGTACAGCCAAAACAGCGATGACACCTACCACCCTGTTGGTGAAAAAAAACCTAATCCTTGGGGACTGTACGATATTTATGGCAATGTGGCCGAATGGACCTTGGACCAATATCAACCCGATGCCTACCAGAACAAGGACGCGTACTTTCAGCCTACACAAAAAGAATATCCGGTGGTGGTACGGGGTGGCTCCTTCAAGGATGACGCCACGGAGCTGCGAAGTGCTTCGCGACAAGCTTCAAAACCACTTTGGAAACAAAGGGACCCACAGTTTCCGCGCAGCAAATGGTGGCATACCGATGCCCCTTTTGTGGGCTTCAGGATTGTACGTCCCAAGACCCCTCCACCCCCAGAGGATTATCACCTATATTGGATACATAAAAATTAACGACCCATTTGAAGAAAAAATCTAAGAAATGAAAAACCAAAACACCAAAAAAGAATCCCGAAGAAACTTTGTGAAGGGTACTGCGCTGCTCTCCACAGGGCTACTATTGCCCACTATGAAAATAGAGGCCATGGCCAATGTTTTCAACGAAAAGAAGCTAAAACTCGCTTTGGTCGGTTGTGGCGGTCGCGGAACAGGCGCTGCCAACCAAGCCTTGGAGGCCGATGATAACATTGAACTGGTTGCTATGGCCGATGCCTTTGAGGACCGATTGAACAGTAGCCTTGGAAGTTTAAGCGAAAAATATGAAGGTACTGGCAAGGTCAATGTCAAGGATCGCAATAAGTTTTATGGGTTCGATGCCTATAAAAAAGCCATAGATATGGCGGATGTGGTCATCTTGGCCACTCCTCCAGGTTTCAGGCCCTATCATTTTGCCTATGCGATTGAAAGTGGGAAACACGTCTTTATGGAAAAGCCTGTGGCCACAGATGCCCCAGGAATCCGAAAAGTGTTGGAGACCGCAAAATTGGCCGAGGCAAAAAAACTCAATGTTGTGGTGGGCCTACAAAGAAGGTACCAAGAAAACTATTTGAACACTTTGGCTAGGATTAAAGCCGGTGATATAGGCAAGATTGTATCAGGGCAAGTCTACTGGAACAGTTCTGGAGTATGGGTGCGCCCTAGGGAGGCCAGTCAGAGCGAATTGGAGTACCAGATGCGCAATTGGTATTACTTTAATTGGCTTTGTGGCGACCATATTTTGGAGCAACATATCCACAATATAGATGTGGCCAACTGGTTCATTGGCGAGTATCCCGTTTCCGCACAGGGCATGGGAGGAAGACTGGTTCGAAACGGCAAGGACCATGGTGAGATTTTTGACCACCACTTTGTCGAATTTACCTATCCCAGCGGAGCCGTAGTGGCCAGCCAATGTCGCCATCAGCCCAATACCATGAACAGGGTTGGCGAGGTGTTCCAGGGAACCAAGGGCTCTGTGAACACCAGTGATGCCGGAACCGCAAAACTCTATGATCTATCTGGGAATGAAATCCAGACCATTTCCAACTCGGAAGGACACAATCCCTACCAAGAGGAACACAACCAACTTTTTGCTTCCATCAGAAACAAAGGTGTGATCAATAATGCCGAATATGGGGCCAAAAGTTCCATGAGCGCCATCTTGGGACGGATGGCCACCTATAGTGGAAAAGTAATCAACTGGGACGAGGCCATCAATTCGGAAATTAGACTGGTACCTGAAGAAATGACCTGGGATTCCAAGCCCCCTACCCAACCCAATGCGGAAGGAAAGTATCCTGTTCCCATCCCTGGGAAGACAATTGTTATTTAAAGGATGTCCGCTTAATTATAAGATAAAAGCCCGGAAACCAATATTTCCGGGCTTTTTACATTGAAAAAAGACGCAGCCTTAGCTGATTACTGCGCCTTTCCATCTACCAAACAAACTAACTAAGGTCAATACTTTTGCTGTGCTCGCTTGATTATCTGTGAAGGTTTTTACTTCTTAAAAAGTCGATGAGAATCTGTGGCCTATCTGTTTGGATCATATCGATATGATTTTCCAAGAACCACTCATACACGGAAGGGTCCAAAGCCGCTTTTTCATCATCATGCCCCCCATTATGCTGAGGCCATAAAGAGTTTACCCACACGGAAGCCCCCTTTTCACGTATGTCATCGAAATCCCCAATAAGGGAAATGGTGTCCTGGGGTACGGTAAACTCAAAAGCCACTGGTATATCTTGTTCCAAGTATTCATCAATATGCTGTTTGGCCTTGGGATCGTTCAATCTAACAATGGGCATAAAAAACACCTTATCCAAATAGGAGCCAAATTCTTCTTTAACCTGATTGTAAGGGATAGCTCCCTTAATGACCACTTGATTTTGGGTTCCCGTTTTCTCCATGACCTCATAACACTTGTCAAAAATGTCATAGCTTTTATCCAGGTTTACCAAGATTTTTCCCTTGCAAACTTCAAGGGCTTCTTCCAAGGTTGGAATCTTATGGGGGGTACTATGGCCTATCCCATCCCTTAATTGTAGGCTCTGCAAATATTCCCAAGTCAGTTCCGATACTTTACCAGTCCCGGTGGTTGTCCTATCTACTGTAACATCATGCATCAACACCAATTGTCCATCCTTGGTTTGCCGAACATCTATCTCTACCATATCCACGCCCATATCAATACAGTTTTGAATGGCCTGCAAGGAATTTTCAGGGGCATTTCGCCAATCCCCCCTATGGGCCACCACAATTACTTGATCATTATGGGAATCTTCAAGGTTGGCTATGAGCTCTTCAATGGAGACCGGGTTTGCATCCGCTTGTACAATTTGTGGTTCCACAGAGGCATTGTCCTGCTCTTGGACATTTTTTTCCTTGCACCCCATCAAGCCCAGCAAACTGATCACGGTAATAAAAATGTACTTTTTCATATGGTTATGGTGTTTACTTTTTAAAGCTGTCAAAATCTCTGAGTCCTTTTCTATCCAAATACTTTATCAACTCCTCCGGACGATCCGTCATAATGGCATCGGCTCCCTGCTCCAATAACCACCCCCATGCACTATCAGGCCCTTCCAACAAGGCTTTTTCATCGGTCCTTCCCGCACATAATTCATCCCAGAGCGCAATGGCCAAAAAACCATCGCCTTTTTTCTTCATAATCGTCTTGGCAATATGAAGGGGTTCAGCATTCTCCGTATCAAAAATGGTTTCATAGTAAAAAGGGTCAAGATCATCCTCATAGTCTTGATGAAACTTTTCCACATTTGGATTTTCCGGCCATAGTTTGGGCATATAAATGATGCTATCCATCAAACTGCCGTATTTGTCCCGCATGGTCTTTACATCATCATTGCCCTTAAAAATGGCATGATCCACCGTACCTGTCCGTTGCAACACCTCATAAGCTTCCCGCACCCATTTACTTTCAGTCTTGTCCAAATTTACCATGATTTTGCCCTTGACCAATAGCATTACTTCTTCCAAAGTGGGTATTTGTTGCCTTGAGTGCCTTACCCCTGCCGCATTCTTTAATCGAAAGCTCTTGATTTCTTCAAGGGTAAGCTCACTTACCTTGCCCTTTCCATTGGTGGTACGGTCTACCGTGTAATCATGCATGGCCACCAAATGACCATCTTTGGTAAGTCGAAAGTCCAGTTCAATGACATCCACACCCAAATCGATGCAACGTTGAATGGCCATTAAGGAGTTTTCCGGGGCATACCGCCAATCCCCTCTATGTGAAATGACCACAATATAGTCTTCGGAAGGGTCCTTAAGGTGTTGTAATATCTGTCCTGCCCTGTTAGTTTCAGGGCCGTGGGCCTCTTGGCCCACAACCCCATGCAAACTAACCACAAATAACCATATGACCAGACCTATAATTTTATTCAGGTGAATGTCCATAATTCTTGTTGATGGATTTAAAATCAATATCCCGGATTTTGTTGTAAAGCGGGGTCTGCCGCTATCTGACTGGCAGGTAAAGGCAACAACAACTTATTGGCATCCGTAATGCCCAATATGGATTGTGCGCGGTCCTGCCTTAAAAGGTCAAACCATCGATGGCCTTCCCAAACCAACTCCAACCTTCTTTGAAGATCAATTTCTTCAAAGACCGATTGTTGGTCCGTTGCTCCGGCATAGTCACCTAAATTGGCCCTGTTCCGAACCAGGTCCAAATAGGATATGGCCTCATCCGAATTGTCCAATTCATTTTCAATTTCAGCCAGCATGAGCAATACATCGGCATAACGCAATACCACCCAATCACTTCCCGAATCACCCACTACGGTAGAGGGAACAGCAATTTTGTTGGTATAGGCCAATCCAGACTCCAAGGCGCCGACATAAACTCCTTTTCGGGCATCGTCATCAGCATACAAGGCATAAAAATCAGGTTTTAGCACTCCATGGCCCTTTGTTCCTGCCAACCCTCCATCTTGTCGTCCTGTAGGATTGAACATTCTGTAAGCATCGGAACCTTCACTATTGGAATTGATTCCAGAGGCATACTGTACTACAAAAATCAATTCCTCATTTAACTCGTTCTCCAAGGAAAACACTTCATCCACCGCAACCAGATCATGCACATTGGAGCTTACCACCTCCAAAAGGCTCGATTTTGCACTGGAATAATCCTTGAGGGTAAGGTGTACTTTTCCAAGCAAGGCCTGAGCGGCAGTTTTCACCACTCTCCCTTTATTGCCATCATTCCGTACGGGCAATAGACCTATGGATTCGTCCAAATCGGCAATAATCTGGGAATATACCTCACCAACGGGAGTTCTCACTTGACCAAAATATTCTTGGGGATTGGTCACCTCATCGGTAACCAAGGGAACATCACCAAAGGTGCGCACCAAATTAAAGTAGAGCATGGCCCTAATAAAGAGCATTTCCCCAATCCTTGTATTCTTTGTGTCGCCAACTTCAAAATCAATATCCTGAATCCGGTTGATGACAATATTGGCCCTTTGGATCCCTTTGTAGCTGTCTTCCCAAACATTGGCTATAAGGCTACTTTGGGGTATCACATTAAAGTCATCCAACATACCGTACACCCCTCCATCATTGGCAGGGGTCTCATCATAGGCGTCCTCACCGGGCAGTTCTCCAACGGCAGGCATTGCGGTATTGTACACCCCGGTAAACTGTAAGGTTGCAAAAACCGCATTCACAGCCTCTTCCAACTCGGCCTCATTGGTATAAAAATTATCCGCGACCTTGGTGGTCCTTGGATTCTGTATAAGCTCTTTTTCGCACGCCGTTGTGACCATGGCCAAAACAGCGATCAATAGATATGAAAACTTTTTCATTGTACTAGCTTTGATTTTTTTAGTAAGATATTTTTAAGCCTACCGTATAGGTTTTGGCTATAGGATAATTACCACCGGTATTGTATCCCGATGTAAGGATATCACTTGAAGTACCGTCTGGGTTCCAGCCCCTCCACTTTGTGGAAGTGAATAAATTGTTCCCGGAGAGGTAGACCTGCAGGCTTGACAGCTTGATCTTGTCCAAGAAATTTTTCTGGAAGCTATACCCTACGCGCAAATCCCTGAACCTTAGATAATCGCCATTACCGTCTTCCACGGTCACGGAGCTTCTTAAAATCTTTCTGGAATTTGAAAAGTTTCCAAAATTGGGCTGTCCTAAAAATCCATCAGGGTTGTTCTCTGGATGGTATCTATTGTTGAAGTAATAGGTGGTAGGTAAGGCAAAACCTTCCCCTGCCTCGGTCAATGAGCTTAGGTCACCATCCAACAAAGTTCTACCCTCGACCCCCACAAAGTTGAAACTTAGGGTGAATCCCTTGTAATCCAGGTTTGCCCCAAAGCCATAGGTGAAATCTGGAGCAAAAGTGCCCTTTGCCACTTTATCATCATCATCGATGGTACCATCGCCATTCACATCCACCGCTCTAAGATCCCCGGTAAGGGTTCCATCCAAGTGGGGATAGCTATCGATCTCTTCCTGTGTTTTAAAAACCCCATCGACCTTGTAACCATAGATTTCCGCAATGGGATGGCCAATCTGGGTCACAAATAATTGATCCCTACCTGTGGCAATCCTATCCTGACCAGGGCCCAAGGCCAATACTTTGTTTTCATAAGAAGTAAAATTGGCATTGAATCCAACCCCTACTTCGCCAATGGCAAAGCCATTACCAAAGACTTGGAATTCCCAGCCTTTGTTTTCCATTTCCCCAATATTGGCCAGAACATTATCGTATCCGGTTTGTTGCGGAACAGGAACATCCAACAAGAGATCTTTGGTATTGGTCTTGTAATAGGCCATATTAAGGTTCAACTTATTGTTGAAGAGACCCAAATCCAACCCAATGTTCAAGGATGAGGCCACTTCCCATCCCAAATCTGGATTGGGTGCTGAAGTGGTAATATACCCTGGGGCAATTCCACTATCGAACACATAATTGGAGTCGGTGACCAACGCTTTGGAACCATAGGTCCCAATCTGATTGTTCCCGGTCTGTCCCCAGCTAGCCGAGAGCTTTCCAAAACTTACGATATCGTTGCTTGGGAAGAAATTCTCCCTACTGAATACCCAGCCCCCTGAAACGGATGGGAAATTACCCCATCTGTTGTTGACACCAAATCTGGAAGAACCATCACGTCGGATAGCCGCGGAAAAGAGGTATTTCGAATCAAAATCGTACTGCAAACGGGCCAAATACGATTCCAAGGTCCATATTCCTATACTGGCCGATGCTGTATAGGCGCTGGCCCCAGCGATATTCTGAATATTATCATCGGCAAAACCTGTTCCTGTGACCCTTGTATAATCCGTTCTTTCCTTTTGAAAAGTATACCCTCCCAAGAGGTTAAAATGGTGCTTGCCAAAATCTCTGTCATAGGTCAGGGTATTTTCAATGAGATAATTGACTTTGTTCTGCTTATACTGGTCGGCATTGGCATCGGCCCTCGGTGCCGGGGTTCGGTACGATCCCACTCCAATGGGATAGTAATAGTCCCTGACATAGGTATCGTAATCCCCTCCCAAAGACAATCGATAAGTCAACCCTTCAAGGATTTTGGCATCCATGAACAAGTTTCCAAAAGTTCTAAAACGTTGTTTCTTGTCCGTCACCAAGGTCGATGTCGCCACAAGATTTTCAACCGGTGTGCCATTGATACGAACTCCCTCTATTTCATGTTGTTCGTTCACCAATTGTTCACTGATATTTATACTTCCATCTTCCTTGTAAGGGCTATAAAATGGAAAATTCAAAGGAATCAGACCCAAAACACCGTTACTACGACTCCCTTGGTCCACGGAGTTTTCAATGGAGTAGGATGGTTTAAGATTAATCCCAAACTTGATCTTGTCATTTATCTTGCTTTCCAAGTTGACGGAAGCAGAATAGCGCTTAAAGTCGGTACCGATAACCACCCCTTCTTGATCGAAATAACCTAGGGAAGTGTAATATTTGGTTTTTTCATTTCCTCCTGAAACAGAAAGGGCATAGTTGGAAATGGGAGCGGTTCTAAATCCTTCATCCACCCAATCCGTATTGATGAGACCAGATTCGCCATTAAGGTATGGCAGCAGTTCCGGCAAGAACAGTTCCCGTCCATCTATCTGTTTTCCATTGATAAGCTTGGTCACCCGAACCGCATTGGGGTCGGATTCACTTCGATTGGCTGGGTCTTTTGACACATAGCCCCAGTTACGGGCCTCCGTCAAAAACTGGGCAAATTGATAGCCATCCACCAACTCTACCCCTGAACTTTGTTGCTGAACACCCCCATAGGTTTCCAAGGTAATCACCGGTTTTTGGTTCGCGGAAAAAGAACCTGCCTTGGTCGTGATCAAAATAACCCCATTGGCAGCCCTTGAACCATAAATGGCGGCAGAAGCGGCGTCTTTAAGAATGTTGATCTCTGCAATATCATTCGGATTCACGGAGCTGAGGGCACTGCCCTCTGTCAAAGGAAAACCATCTACTACGATCAAGGGGTTTGTCCCAGCCGTAAGGGTACCTGTACCCCTAATAATGATTTGGGAATCCGCACCTGGTTGCGCATTGGACTGGTTAACGATTACTCCTGAAAGCTTTCCTGCCAATTGCTGGTCCACAGTGGCGGCGGTGACATTTTCTAGCTCTTCGTTCTTGATTTCCGAAACAGAACCTACCACTTTGGCGCGTGCCTGTTGTCCGTAACCGATCAGCACCACCTCTTGTAATGCCGAGGAGGCCAATTGCAACTGCACAATAAGTCCACTTTGCCCGGCTACCAATACTTGCTCGGTGGTATAGCCAATGTAGGAGACTTCCAAAATAGCTTCTGGACCCACTTCCAATGTGAAATGGCCATCAAAGTCTGTAGCCGTTCCATTCATAGTTCCCTTTTCAACCACCGATGCACCTGGAAGGGGATCTCCATTTTCATCTATGACCGTGCCCGTAACCTCTTGAAAGGCCACTTCAACCACTTTTTGTGGGGCATTGGGTCTTCTATCAATTGAAATATTCTCATCTATACGCCTAAAAGCCAATCCAGCATCCTTGGCCAACAACTCCAAAAGGGACCTCAGGGAAACATTCTGATATTTAAGACTGTACTTGTTCCTTAATCTGGAAATACCACGTCCGTATACAAAATTGAAAGTAGTCTGCTCTTCTATATTACTGAGAATCTCCTCAATTGAGGCATTTTTGACCGATATATCGACCGAAACCTGGTCCAACTTTTGCGCTTTTACCGTTGATGCAAAAATTGGGTTCAGAAGCGCAACAATCACAATAAGGAAAGAAATTTTCATTGTCAACGCTATAAATTGTTTTATCGTTAGTGAATTCATAACTTCACAAAATGTTTAATGGTTATTTTTTAATCGTTAAATGGCCGCAGTCTGTTGATCCTCGCCAAAGTGTCGCAGACTGCTTTTTTGTTCTAGGGGTCTTATATCATAGGCTTGTTTCTTTTTATTTTCATTTAGTTTAGTTCTTACAAAAACCCTTAAAAAGGATATTTTCTTGATCTATAAATTCGTAATCCATACCCTTGGTGGCATACTTGATACTTTCAAGGACCACTTGTAGTTTGGCATTTTCATACCGTGCCGTGACATGGCAATTTTTCAGTTTACTGTTTTCAAAACCAATATGGATGCCATACCATCTGGACAGCATCTTTGAAGCTTCCAAAAACGTAATGTCATTAAAGCGAATGATACCGTTTTTCCAATCCAAATAATTATCGTTGTCCAGTTTTGATTTTGTGATCATATCATTCTCCCTGCTGTACTCGGCCTTTTCATTGGGCAAGAGATATACGGTGTTCACATGACCGTTTTTTGAAGTGGATTGCACCTGTACCTTTCCGGTTTTCACGGTAACGGAAATATGGTCATTGAAGGCATAGGAATTCACGTTGAACGAAGTTCCCAATACTTTGGTGGTGACACCTTCGGTTGTGATGAGAAAAGGCTTGTTCGGATTTTTGGCCACCTCAAAAAAGGCTTCCCCATCCAAGATCACTTGCCTTACCGTAGCTCCCTCAAAACTTTCCGGAAATTCAATACTGCTACCAGCGTTCAGGGTTATCCGGGTGCCATCGCTCAATACAATATCACTCCTTTGTCCCCATTCGGTGGTTTTGGTAATAATAGACTGTGCCAATTCTTGTTCTGGCTGCGTCTTGGACTCCAAATAAACGGCAGAACCCAAACCAACCAATATAAGCAGTGAAGCTGCAATCTTGACCGCGTAGTTGTAAAAGGGCTTGGGAGTTTTTTTGGTTTCTGGGGCTATTCCTGCTTTTTCCGCGAAGCCCAAGTATATTTCTTCCTTGATGTTCTTTTCCCCATCAAAATAAATCCCATCTTCTTCTTGATCATCATAAGAGTCAAGAATCTTGTCCAAAAGTTCTTTTTCTTGTTGGGTACAGCTACCCTCCAAATACTTATTGATAAGGTGTTTGATTTCTTTTTCGTTCATTCTTTGTTGTGGCCTCTACCTTATAAGAGGGAAAAATGAAACAGAACCCTAAAAAGAAAAACGATTTTTTTTAAAAAAAAGATTCAGGATACCAACACAGAACCCCTTAACTGCTTGATGGACTGAGTAATATGATACTCTACCGTTTTTGTGGAAATGTTCAATTTATAAGCAATCTCCTTGTTTGTGAGTTCATCGTACCTGCTCATTTTAAAGATTTGCCGGGTCTTCGAGGGCAATAAATCGATACGCTTTGCCAAGATATTTTGGGTTTCCTTGAAGTGTATCTCCTTTTCCACATTGTTTTCCCCTAAAAAAAAGTGGGCCTTATCCAAAAAGGTAGTGTCCAACCTTTTTCGCCTTAAAGACTCCAGACATCTATATTTGGTGGTGGCAAACAGGTATGCTTTGATATTATTTATCTCGAGTTCCTTTCTTTTGGACCATAGTGTAAAAAATACTTCCTGGACTACATCTTTGGCTTCAGTTTCGTCTTTTAACAGCTTAAGGGAAAAAAGATAAAGCCTCTTCCAATGCCTATCGTAGAGTTGCCGAAAGGCAAGTCCATTGTCTTGTTGGGACAATAATAATAGATGGGCATCGGAGGTATCCATATAGTTGAGTGATGTGGTACAATACTACTTAGAATACTTAAATGCAGTATTAATTAAACTTTAATTTTTAGGGTATTCCTTAACAAGATATATCTCCATGACCCCAAAGCCACCAAATCAACACATATAATACATCAATATCCTATACGCATAAATTTACTGTCAGTCAAAGGACTGGGTCGCACCTTCCAGCTTTTCAAAAAACTTTATTTCCGCCAAAAACTGCCAATCAAAATTCAAGGATTGATTGGCCAAGTGCACATGGTGGTCCTGATCCAAAATATAGTCTTTGGGTTTCTGCAATATCCGGGTTTTGGAATACACTTCTTCAAAACCCTTGCGCAGTTCCGTGAAAGCTTCTTTTTGCGCAAGAATTTCCTGTAAGCCCTTTTTCCTTTCTTCAACAGACGGCAATGCGTCCACTTTTGCCAATTCCACAACAAGATCTGCTGAGAAAACGACCAAACCGGCCACTTCTTTGTACACCTCCAACGTATAGGTGTTCCTGTCCGCAACTTGGGAGAGTAAATCTATAACACCCAACACCTGTTCTCCCGTGGCAGAGATTTCTTTTGCATGGGCTATTCTTTCCAAATTGGCCTCGGTCCATTTACCAGGGTTGTTTACATCCGGCAAGTCCATCATTCCCTTTTCCATGGGCGACTCCATGGTCTTTAAGTAATTGCGTTGATTTCCTTTCAGGAGAATGTTTTTCCATTTGGCAACCGGGTCCTCCAATGCATCGATAAAGGCAAACTTCCCATCCATGGCCGTATCACCAAAATATCGAAAACGAAAAACATCCTTAAACTCCTCTTTTGAGCGTTTGTCCCCAGCCCATGCATATTCGGCAAAGGCTAAAATACCTCTCTTATACAATTCAAAATGGGGCGAATCGTCATCCCATAAGGTCAATAACAACCCATTCAGCCCATTATCAACGGAACTTAGGGCAAAACTGCGGATGTTCTCAATATTGCTCTCATTCTGGGGCATTAAAACCCATCGGGTTTGGCCTGCCGTAGCGCCTATGGCTTTTAGTCCATGGTCTTCAAACCATTTCATGGCCCTTTTGTTGCCGTATATCTGGGGAGATCTATAGTTCCATCTCATGTAGATGGTGTTTCTAGGAAAATCATCCAAAAACTGGTTCAAATCGGTTTCTTTGACGGCCCAAAGACTATCTACCTGTTCTTTGGTGTACTCATCGTAGTGCATGGTTCTATACACCCCTACTTCCTTGAACAGCATATCATCCCACATAATTGGAATGCGTCCTTGCTCCTCTGCAAATTGGGAAACCTTGTCCAACCACTCCAATTGCAGGTCCAAACTGGATCTACCACTATTGCCACCGGTGGTATGTACCTCATCCCCTCCCAAGTGTAGGTATCTACCATGCGGAAAAGCTTCCAAGGCATCTCGGTACAAATCAAACTGTACCTCATAGGTTTCATCCGATAAGGGATTGAAGGCCCAGTCACTTTTAGGATCGTCCCTCAAATGTTCAAAGGCTTTATGCTTCAAAACAAAAGATGCGTGGCCCAACCCTTGCACCAATGGACTAATCCTGATGTTGCGCTTTAGGGCATATGTACTGATTTCCTTCCATTGTTCCTTTGTCAAGGCATCTTCGGATGCCACTGTAGGCCTTCTGGTATATTTAAGCTTATCCTCTATCTCAATAATGATGGCATTGATTTTATAGTCGGCAAGTTCATTGATCAGCTTAAGGTAGTAATCATAGGTATCCAAATGGTGTTTTACATCCAAATGGATGGGTCTATAGGCCAACTTGGGCGCATCAATGATTTTACAAATAGGTAAGTTGACATTTTGATCTTTGGCATCCTGAATCAGTTGTTCCAATGTCTTCATGCCATAAAAAGCACCCGCCTGATCCTTGCCAATAATTTGAATGGTTTCCTCCCCAATGACCAAGGAATACCCTTCAGCGTTGGTCTCCAGATTTTCATCAATGGTGATGGCAACATCTGCATCATCCATTTGTTCCGCCAAATTAAAGCCCCCACTCATTTGGAATTCCGTTTCAAAAGAATGCCCATAGGTTTGGATATCCTGGGGTTCAATCTTGCTGACTCCTGAGATCTCGAAGGAATCCGGCGAAGGTAAAATATGAAACTCACCCAAGGTTGTTGATTTTTCGCCACAGGCCATCATGATCACGGCCATCAGGCCATACACTACTCTATGA
>CP051244.1:196008-326383 GCA_017795045.1 Allomuricauda sp.
ATCTTTTCTTTAAAACTACGCAATCTCATGAAAATTGGAAAATTTTATCGGAATTTTTAGTAAAAAACCTGCAACACCATTCGAAATAACAAACGTATAAGTAGGGACAACATCCTTCGCTATCCTTTTGGTTTTAGGATTTTCCTATTGGAAATGCTCGGTACAATTTCATCGCCAATGGCAAGGGTAGGATAATTGTCAACCCCCAATTCGGCAGGTGACTCTCCCTGCCATTCGCTTTTCTTTCCGGTAAGCGTTACGGTTCGTGTCTCGGGGTCTATGGTCATAAACGCAAACAACGAGTCCTTATAGGGACAGGTATAGGAAATCCATGGATGGTCTTCATGGATTTTTTCAGAGTAACTTTGGTGCTGATAATCCCCACCTACCCACAAATAGGAAGCAGAGTTAAGATGGAGATAGGGTATCCCGTCCTTTTCCAAAAGCATATCAATATGGGTATGCCCATTGATGGCAAATAAAATCTTCCCTTTTGCCGCAGAAAGAATACTTTGTATTTCCTCGGCATTATCCACAGCCAATGGCCCCAATAAAGGTTGATGGGAAACTATGATTATTGGACCTTCAATGGTTTTCAACTGGTCTACCAACCAAGACTGCTGTTCCTTTCCGATATAGGATGCGTACCCTCCCTGATGTGTGGGCGACCCTTTCTCATTGCCATCCAAAACAATGAAATGGATGCCTTCCACCTCTTTGGTATAGTAGCGTGCAGGCATGCCCCAGTAAGAAAGACATTGGTCCGTGGTATATCCCGCATCGGTATCGTGGTTGCCGATAACATGGAGTGCTTGCTCGTGGGCATTGTTAAAAAGCTGGATCACCTCTTTGTTCTTTTCCCCGGGATAGGCAAAATCCCCCAACTGCATTATGGCATGGGGTTGTTGCACCTTTACTTGCTCCACGAAGGCCTGCATACGTTGTACCCCATCATGCATAATGTCCTGGTGCAAATCCGTAATTAACCCGATTTTGACGGGAGCCGAGCCCTTGAAAGTTGAACATGCCATGTTTGGCAACGAAAAAGCCAGGCAAGATAAGGCCGTGCTTTTCACAAAATCTCTACGGGCAATACCCTTTATCGGTTTCTCCATGGTCTTTTCTCTCTTCAACATTCTAGACTATTTAATTGTTATTAAATGAAATATAAATCAAAATAATTCAACATCTGTTTTCCATGCATGACTTAGGCCACACTTCTACTTTGAGACACCCTTCGTCTGAAATAAAAAATAGTGACCAGCACCAAGAAAGCTATGGATAACCCAGAAATGAAATTCAAGGAGACGAAGAACCCTGTCCAAGTTCCCTTGTAATCCATAATCTCCTTTAAAAATAGGACACCCACACTGCACAAGTACCCCAAAGCATCCGCCGTATAGAACAAAAAGCCGACATTGCCCCGATAGTGAAGCAAAGCAATCAACCTTTCAAACAAGAGACAATGGAACAGGATATAGGGCAAATACACCCCCATACCGGTACTTATCATCCAAGCAATGGGAGAAATAAGGGATTCCTGAAACAAAAAAGTGGACAATAACAAGGTGGCCGTCCCAGCTAGGGTAAGCCACATGCCCATGTTAAAGGCCCGTTGATTGTTACGGATAAGAATGCCCAATGCGGCCAATACCAATACCACCAAGGCCACTGGAATTTCGGTAAGGGTAATGAGCTCCGGTTCTTGGGCATAACCGAGCTCGGACCAAAACTCCACCACAAAATTGTCCCTAAAATCCCTGATGATGGTCAGAAATATATAAATCAACACAAGCCCCAAATACCCAAGACCATTCTGCCTTAAAAAGGTTTTGCGCTTTTGTGCATCCATGGGCATACGCTCCGTTCGCTCTTCTATGTCTTCACTACTGGGCTTTTTGGAGCGATTGAGCATCCACACGGACAGCAAAAAAATGGGAAAGAACAGTAAGCCGGTGGCAAAGGGCATAACGTATTCATCAATTCCATATTCCTGGATCAAAATTACCCCTACGGTTTTCACCAAACCGGTCGAAAAAATAAAAGTGGCACTCAAGGCCGCGGCAAGCAATTCGGTATTCTTCCGCCCTTCCAAATAGGACAAAACCACTCCGAAGACCATTCCCAAGGGAAGGCCGTTCAAGAAAAGTGCAATAATCTTTAATTGTGGGGGCAGCACAGCAAAAACCAACAGCATTGCCAATCCAAAACTCACTAGGCCAATCAACCATTGTACCCGTTTTGAGGACTCCATCTCCGAAATCATCTTGATGCCAATAAACTTGGAAAGCATATACCCCAACACCTGGCTAATGACCAAAACGGTCTTGGGGTCTGCCTTAAAGCCCAGGGCCAAATCCACATACTGCCCGGCCAAAAAGGACTTTCTTACGGCATACATTCCCGTGTAGCATAGAAAACCCGCTACCATCAACCAAGAGGTATGCAACCATTTTTTATTGATCATCCGTGTTGCCATGGTACTTTTCCAATCTTTAAGGTTTACGAAATAGGATGTATCAAAAGTAGGTTTCGATGGTTTCTTATCTGTGAAGTAAATGTAAAACAACCATTAATTTTTCTTTATGATGAATTTTATTTCTTCTAAAGAAAATATTTCAGTTTACCTTTGATAAAAATTTTAGCAAGTGGACGAGAGCAAACACATTTTAAAGCACATGGGCTCAAAGATTCGTAACCTACGAATGGGCAGGGGGTGGAAGCTCGGGGAATTATCGGAAAAATCTGGAATAAGCATGGCCATGTTGTCCAAAATAGAGAATGGCAGGGTATACCCGACCTTCCCTACTTTACTACGTGTATTGAAGACTTTGGAAGTAGACCTCAACGCTTTTTTTGAGGACATGTCCATGAACACTGATTTTCCAGGCTACATATTCCACAAAAGGGAAGACTATACCGAAATCACCAAAGAGGAATCAGTGGGTTTTCGGTATGAGAACATCTTAACCCAAAGCTTGAGCGGTATTTCGTTGGAAGTCTCATTGCTGACCCTTAGCCAAGATGCTGAACGGGAACTGTTGACCACGGACGGTTTTGAATATATCTTTTTGGTGAAAGGGGATATCAATTACGTTTTGGACAACAAAACATTCCACTTAAGGGAGGGTGACTCGTTATACTTTGATGGACGCCTGCCCCACGTACCCAAGAACAACTTGGAATCGGAAGCTATTCTATTGGTCGTTTATTTTATCACAGAACTTTAATCAAATCCTATCATGCAAAACCCACAAGCAAGAGCAATGGTCTTTGAAGCGGTCGGACAACCATTTTCCCAAGTTCAAATGGAGTTGCCGGAACTCAACACCGATGAAGCCCTGATCCAAATCGATTACACCACCATATGCACTAGCGACCTACACACCTTTTACGGAAAAAGAGGGGGCGCTTGCCATAGTATCTTGGGGCATGAGATCATGGGGACCATTGTAAAGGTACCTGTTGAAGGTATCCATGATTACCATGGCCACTCTCTTCAGATTGGGGATCGGGTCACTTGGTCGGTTTATGCCCACGACAAAAGCGACCCTATGGCCAAAAAAGGTATTCCGCAAAAGTCCGGTGACCTTTTTAAGTACGGACACGAACCCATGAATGGTCAGAACCCATTGAATGGCGGTTTTGCCACCCATTGTCATTTAAGGCATGGGTCAACCCTTTTTAAATTGCCGTCAAACCTTAGTCAAAAGGAAGCCGCCCCCTTGAACTGCACCCATGCCACCATGGCCGGAGCCATACGCTTGGCGGGTGATTTAAACGGAAAAAATGTTCTGGTAAACGGCGTAGGTATGTTGGGGCTTTCAGCCTGTGCCATGGCCAAGGAGTTGGGGGCAAATACTGTTTTCAGCATGGATGTGGATGAATCAAGGCTCACCTATAGTAAAAAATTTGGGGTTTCCATGGGGTTGGACGCTGTCTTGACGGCCTCCGAAGTGTTGGACATTGTGGCAAAAGAAGGAGGAATTGATGTGGTCATCGAGACCAGTGGTGTTCCCTCCGCAATTGAAAAAAGTATGGAGGTTTTGAATATTGGCGGGATTTGTGTCATGGTCGGTGCAGTGTATACCCAACGGGACTTGGCCATCAATGCAGAACATATGGTGCGAAAACTTTTAACCCTGAAAGGGTTGCACAACTACGCCCATGATGATTTGCGTTTTGCCATTGATTTTTTATCCAAGAACCACAAAAAATACCCTTTTGGGGAATTGGTGGGCGCTGAATTTCCACTACATCAATTGGATGATGCCTTTGAACTGGCCCATGAGGGCACCTATTATCGAGTGGGCATCCACCCGTAAGAACGGATGACCGTTCCCATCAACTCTCGGGCCAATGGGTTTCAAGACCCTGTGTCCTGATCCAATCCTGAAATTCGGAAAGTAGGTTTTTCTGTTCCCGAACCGCTCGGGGAGGTACATTTTTCCGTTGGGCAAAGGCCACCAACATTCCAACTGCCTCTCCTATACTCCACTCCACGGGATGCAGTCGAAAACAACCATTGGTAATATGGGTGGTACCAATATTTTTATTGGCCGGAAGCAAATTGTTCATTCGTTGGGGAAGTAACGCGCCCAGAGGAATCTGGAACGGCAACGATCCAAAATCCACATAATTGACTCCCTGATTGCTGGGATGCAAATCAATATGGTAGTATCCGGTCCCTACGCTATCGTAAAAATCTGCGGAGGTTTTTCCCGCTTCATCCCCCGCCACCATACGGCGGTTCTCAGCACCAACATGCTCCTCCAATACGGTAAACTCAGCTTTGACTCTTCTGGCTTCCCGGATGTAGGGATATTTGGCCATGCCGTCTTCGGTACCCATCACATCCCCTCGGAGCCGTAAGCCCGGCCATCCTTGTCCGCCATCAGGTCGTGGCGCCTCAGTTTGCAACCAGTAAAACAAAGAAAGGTTCAGTTGGCGGGCACCGTCCACATGTTTTTGGAATTCTTCTTCGCTGACATCGATTAGGTTGCCCATAAAATAGTCGTTTTGCGGCCAATTGACCACCGTGATGTCCCCATCATATGTACCAGATACAAAATTGGCCTTGTTGATGAGCCTGCGGTACAACCAAAGGTTGAGCATTTCCCCTGTTTTCTTCCCTTCGGGGTGGAACCCTAGGTTTTTGGGTTTCAACGTCCGGGGATCGGAATAGTTCAACTCCAGTAATTTTCCTGCCCAAGGGGTATCCATTTGAGGCTCATAGTTGCTCCAAAAATCATAATCCTTTGGCTTATCGATAATATTGTTGACCCCGGGTTGGTAATCCATTGCAAAGCACAAGGTAAATGCCTGATTGTTTTTGGGATTGGCCACTTCTGGAGCGTGCAATTCCCCAGTCTGACTTTTGGATTCCGTTCCGGTAACATACTCGGTACCCGTGAGCGGAAGCAAGTCACCACATTCGGTGGCATCAATAAAATAAGGGGCATGAAGAACCAAAGCATTTCCATTTTTCAGATTCTTAGCCTGAATGGACCGTACCTCATCCCCAGTGACATCGGCCGCCTCAATCTTGTGTTCGGTCAGCAGGGTCAATTTTCCAGAACTGATGAATGGAAGCAACATTTCTGTCAAAACCCCCACGGTCACCCTAGGTTCATGACAAATTCGGGAAACCGAACCATCCCCAGGATTCAGATGGGAGCGACTTTTAGCATCGGCCGTAAGTGGATAATTCCGTTTATAATACTCCCTAATTCGATTTCGGTATTCACGATAAGAGGCAGGAGCTCCGTGTGTTTCTATCCAATTATGTTCGTCCGGGGGCACTCCTTGCTGGGATACTTGACCACCTATCCAATCGGTCTCTTCGGTTAAAATGACCTTGAGCCCGTTTCTACAAGCTGCCAAAGCGGCTGCAAAGCCCCCTAATCCGCCCCCGGCAATGACCACACCGGCCTTTAATTCCTTCGTAGTTGTTGTAAAAGCATAACCTTTCTGGGGTGATTTTGCATTGGAAACCATAGGTCCTGCCAGCAATATCCCGCTAGTTCCGGCAGAAACCGAGGACAAAAAATTCCGTCTCTTCATATTTCGTTTTAAGTGAGGTTATATATCCTACGAAATATAGTCAAAAATACCTTTCTGGGGGTAGGCTCCAAATACCCATTAAGATTGTCACTGCTTTGCCTTAACGATTTCCTCTTTCCCATCAAGCCTTATCTTCACCTCAACCTTGGGATTTCCGCTCACCACGGCGCAATCAAATTGTATTTGGTGATTGCCTTGCCCCAAATTGGGTAGGTTGTTCAGCTGACGTTGTTTCAAGATTTGGCCCTTACTATCGGAAATGGTCAGTAGGCCATTATCTATGACCAGTTCTTCACCAGACCGTACTGTTTCAGGGATATTGATTTTTGAATAGTTGCTTACTTCTATGTTGATATTGTCCACTGCACCGCCATTTTCGGCATCCAAATGAAGAATTGCCCTAAAAGGTTGTTCCTCTGTATGGTCGTTGCTAAAACTCCATTCCGCATAGGTAGGTTGTCCAGGTTGAACTTCAACTTTTTCGAAAACAAAATCGTAGTCTTGGAACATCATCAGCTTCCATTCCTTATCCCGAATGGTTTCTTCCAAATGAAACTCTTTGCTTAAATCCTTCAATTGTAATTTTTGTTTATCCGAAAAAGCTCCACTAAGCCTCGCTTTTTCCCATATCCTGATCAAATCCAGAATAACGGATGTATGGGGGTTGTCCCGCAAAGCATCCGGATTGGCCGAAAACGCAAAACCTGCATTGTACGCAGCCCCTCTGGCCAACATCCATTCTATATCTGCAATAGTGGTGTAGGGTTTCAATGAAAACCAGCCTAACATATTGGGCAGGTAATTGGCTTCCAAAAAGGGCTGGTTGTTAAAGCGGTATTCCGATTGACTCTGTCTAAATCCGCCATACCAAGGTTCTCCCCAATTGATATAGTGATTGATATGCCAATAGTAATGCGTGGTTCGACTAGATCCGTTTACCAGATTTTTCTCGGTTCCCTCAAACACCCGTTTTGCAAAATCGTCCATGCTGTATGTGCCTTGCCCGGTGGCCAAGGCCCCCTCATGACCATCAAAGTCCATTTGTGTGATGCCCGTTTCATTAAAGAAATCGACCATATTCCCTGCCATTTCCTTTTGGAGATCAAAATCAGGAAAAAACACCTTGTAGGCATGGTCCAACAACTTCCCAACAACATCTCCTTTTTCATGATTTGAGGCGATGGTACCAAAGGCACCTCGCTCACAATCCAATAACCTGTAGGGCGCTTCCTTACTTACGGACCGATACCGAACAAGTTCATCCCCAATCTTTACGGTATGCATCCAGTTGTACTGCTCATTGTTGAAAAACTGATTGGTGCTCACAGGTATTTCCGTGGTAGTGGCATCAATATTCCCGGACAGTGTTCCCTGACCTGTAAAAACAAGCCCCTCGTTGGGCACAGGTGTCACGAACGGGTCATTCGGGGTAATAAACGTTGTCAAGGTATGGGCCCCAACCCGTATTCCCTGTGCATTGGCCCTTTCCACTAAAGCCTTCATACCTGCCCTGCCATTGGGAAACTGATCGGGAATCAGGTCAAAAGCTCCCCAATTCTCAAAAGGGTGTGCATGATAAATGGCATTCATACCCGCCTTTTGGGTATACGCCAACATCTCATCGAAATTCTCTTCGGTAAAAGTGGTAATCAGATAGGCTTTGCTCCGTTCCGGATGGGTCTTGATCCATTGTCCATCAACCATGGGGTGTGGCAGGCCTTCTTGCACTTCAATCCCACCTATAGTTTCCAGTACATTCTCCGGGGCACAGCCAAAAACAGCAATTTTAGACCCCACTACCGTTTCACCTTCAATGGGCTCTACGGGCATATCCCCATAATGCTTGTCCCAAACATTGGCAGTACGCCCTATAGATCTATCTATTGAAAAGGCGTTGAGTGTACATCCGAAATCTGTTTTGGTCGCAGCTCCTTTACGGTTTTCAACACCACCCTCATCGTTTGTCAATTCCCCTCCAGTGGTTTTAAGGTTCAGTGCTTGCAATCCTATGGCAAAATCTTCATTTCGTGCCACACCAACCACTTCTCCCACAATGCCTTCAATAGAAACTGGGTAACTGCCCCAAACTATGGCAGGAACTTTTTCTATGGGCTGGGCCGAAACTACCTCAAAAGAGAGGTACCCTTCTTTCTCCGCGTAGGCCACTTCTATCCTTGCACCATTGTCAAAAGACAAACCTATGGTTTGGGCTTGGGAATCCATATCTGCAGACCGGGGGTACTGGGCAATACTGTCTTTCGGATTTTGAATGGACAGTAATGGTGCTTCTTGGTTCATGGCCAAGTATTCCGTGCCATCCCTTTTATCTTGAATGGAAGTCAATCTTCCTTGATTATCCAAGGAAATGGACAATGTTTTGGTTGATAATTCAAAATCCTTTGAATTGCACGACACCACTAAACCCATCAGTGCCATAAGAAACACTACAGCACTGATTCTTTTATTTTTTTGAAAGGCCATCTCTTTTTTTTAGTTAGACACATAAAAACCACAGAACCAGAATAAAGCAGCAGTTTTATTTTAGCATACCAAATAATCTGGGAACGGTTCGCATGAACTAAAAATATGTAACGTACTTTCAGTTTTCTACCAAAATTTCAAGCAATCCGAATACTTTTTTTGCTTTTTCCTTCTTAATTGAAGCATGTGTAGCCATCAATACTGGCGAGACAGCAGAAAAAAGTTCCAAAAACAAAAAAGCCACGCTTATAGCGTGGCTTTTTTGTTGTAGTGACCGCGGGAGGATTCGAACCCCCAACCCTCAGAGCCGAAATCTGATATTCTATCCAGTTGAACTACGCGGCCTTGATACTTATGAACTTAATTTTGCCTTTACAATGTTTGAAATGGTCTTTCCGTCTGCCTGACCGGCCAATTCCTTGGAAACGATGCCCATAACCTTGCCCATATCCTGCATTCCCGAAGCACCAATGGAATCAATGGTCTGTACCACCACTTTTTCTATTTCCTCTTCCGTAAGTTGTTCCGGCAAGAACTTTTCAATAATGGCTACCTGTGCCAATTCGGGTCCAGCCAAATCTTCACGGCCTTGCTCCTGAAAAATGGCAGCACTGTCCTTACGCTGCTTTACCAGCTTCTGGACCAACTTCACTTCTTCCTCCTCGGAAAGCTCGGAACCAGCTCCTTTATCGGTTTTCGCCAATAAAATTGCCGATTTAATGGCTCGCAATGATTCCAGGGCAACAGTGTCCTTGGCCTTCATTGCAGCCTTCATTTCTGTCATCACCTTTTCTTGCAAATCCATTTGAACTTATTTTGGGCTGCGAAGATAAAAAATAAACCCGAAAGTCTATTAACTTCCGGGTTCATGATTTCCATTAAAAATGGATATCGATTTTAAACACTACTAATCAACATTATCGTGTAAAAATGAGTTGTTGGAACGCAATTGCAAATCGTCATTGCTATCCTCACCCAATGTGGTCCTGGATACCTTCTGTTCCTTGGGAACATCGTTCAGGTCCACTCCTTGTCTTTTATAGGCAGGCTGCTTTTCTATATCATCAATACTGTTCCGGTTGTTCTGGAATTTATAGTTGAAATTTTTCAGCTTTCTCCTGCGCTCGTCGGCCCTATCTTTTAAAATATCGCTTATGGAACTGTTAAAGGGGTCCATACTGGCGGTACTCTCTTCTTCCGCCTTGGCTTCAACCTTTACGGTCTTCTTTTCAAAAACAAGTTCGTTCTCGACCAATTTAGGCTCATGGGTCTCAGCCTTTGATTTTGCCCCTGTCAACTTGGTTTCCAACTCCATGTATTCTTCCAAATTGTATCGGGTCTCACCTTGGTTCTTATATTCCAGAACAGGTTTTACCTCTACGTAGTGGTTTACATCAATGTCTTTGACATCGTCATCCAAATTAAAGGTAATGGTGTGCTCCTTTTCATCTTCTTCCTCTTCAAAGGTATTGTTGAGGGGCATATCAAAACTCAAGGCAAACTGATCTTCATTTTCCTTGTTTTTGGGTGAAACCACTTCTGGGTCCACTACTTCTATTTCGTTGATGATATTCTTGGCCTCAATGATGATAAAATCATCATCCACGTTTTCAGGAACGACTTCATCATAGAATACATTGAAGTTTCGGATATAGTTTGTGGTCGGGATAAGGTCCATCTCTTGGATCTTGGGCTTCACCTCTTCTTCTTCTTCCACCTCCAAAGTGTGCTTTACAATCTCTGGTTCAGGTTCAGGTTGAACCGGTGCCTTTTTAACGGGAACCTCCTGTACCGATGTGGCCTCTGGTCTCAACTCTTGTTGTGCAGTCTGTTCGTCTTCCAGAGTGTAGAATACTTTTTTGGATTCCGTGTTCACGATATCATCCTGCTGATCCACGTTAAATCCCGTGGCAATAACAGTTACAGCAATGGATTCTCCTAAATTTTCGTCTTCACCAACCCCCATGATGATGTTGGCTCCGTGACCGGCCTCAATCTGGATATGGTCATTGATTTCCCCAATCTCATCAATGGTGATTTCTTGTGAGCCAGAAACAATGAGCAGCAATACATTTTTGGCCCCGTTGATCTTGTTATCGTTCAGCAATGGGGAATCCAATGCTTTCATGATGGCCTCACTTGCCCTTGCCGAGCCTGATGCCGTTGCGGAACCCATAATGGCGGTTCCACTGTTGGAAAGCACCGTCTTGGCATCCCTAAGGTCAATATTTTGTGTGTAGTGGTGCGTAATTACCTCTGCGATACCCCTTGCCGCAGTGGCCAATACCTCATCCGCTTTGGAGAAGCCGGCCTTAAACCCAAGATTGCCGTAAACTTCACGAAGTTTGTTGTTGTTGATCACGATCAACGAATCTACATTGGAGCGCAGTTTTTCAATCCCCAGTTGCGCTTGTTTGTTTCGCATGGCCCCTTCAAACTGGAAGGGAATGGTAACGATACCCACGGTAAGAATATCCATTTCCTTGGCCAATTTGGCAATGACAGGAGCGGCCCCTGTACCGGTTCCACCTCCCATACCCGCAGTGATAAAGGCCATTTTGGTGGTGTGCTCCAGCATACCTTTGATGTCTTCCATACTTTCCAAGGCAGCCTGTTCCCCAACTTCAGGGTTGGCCCCAGCTCCCAGTCCTTCGGTAAGGGATACCCCCAATTGAATTTTATTGGGAACGGAACTGTTCTGCAAAGCTTGGGAATCGGTATTGCAGATTACAAAGTCCACTCCGTTGATCCCTGCTTGGAACATGTGGTTGATGGCATTGCTACCTCCTCCACCAACTCCAATTACCTTGATTACGTTGCTTTTGTTCTTGGGCAAATCAAAAGCGATGTTGTCAAATTCAGTGTTCTTACTCATGACAGTTGTGTTTCTTTATGGGGTTATTATTCTGCGTTGTCCAAAAAATCCTTCAACTTCTCGGACCATTTGTCAAAAATGGATTTTCGTTCCTTGTGCGACACCGTATTGGTGCCCGCCATTTGTTCTTGTCCTACCAAGACCTTTTCTTCCTCATCCAACCCATCCATATCTCCCTCAACAGGAATTGTCTTGGTTTCCAATGCCTTCATCAACAGTCCAACTGCGGTGGCATATAGTGGACTTGCCACTTCTTCATCGGAATCGCCCGCCAAATGCTCGTTGGGGTATCCTATTCGGGTGTCCATTCCGGTAATGTATTCCACCAATTGCTTCAAATGCTTCAACTGGCTTCCCCCACCGGTAAGGACGATGCCCGCAATCAGTTTTTTCTTTTGTTCCTCGTGCCCGTAGTTCTTGATCTCCACATACACCTGCTCTATGATTTCCACCACTCGGGCATGAATGATCTTGGAGAGGTTTTTTAGGGTGATTTCCTTGGGTTCACGACCGCGCAATCCGGGAATGGAAACAATTTCATTGTCCTTGTTCTCCCCCGGCCATGCGGAACCAAACTTCATTTTAAGCAGTTCGGCCTGTTTTTCTATAATGGAGCACCCTTCCTTGATATCCTCGGTGATGACGTTTCCACCAAATGGGATTACGGAGGTATGGCGAATGATGCCGTCCTTAAAAATGGCAAGGTCGGTGGTTCCACCCCCTATATCGAGAAGTGCCACACCGGCTTCTTTTTCCTCTTGGCTCAAAACCGCTTCTGCAGATGCCAAGGGTTCCAAGGTAATATTGCCCAGTTCCAATCCTGAGCTTTTAATACATCTTCCAATATTCTTGATGGAGGAAACCTGACCCACCACCACATGGAAATTGGCTTCCAATCGGCCACCGTACATTCCCCTGGGTTCTTTGATCTCGGCTTGGCCGTCCACTTTGTACTCCTGTGGCAATACGTGGATGATCTCCTCACCGGGAAGCATGACCAATTTGTACACTTGGTTGCAAAGCTTGTCCAGATCATCATTGTTGATGACTTCTTCGGAATTTGGCCTGGTGATATAATCACTATGCTGTAGACTGCGGATATGCTGCCCTGCAATTCCTGCCACCACGGAACCAATCTTTAGACCCGAGTTGACCTCTGCCTGTTCCACGGCCTGCTGAATGGAGGAAATGGTCTGTGTAATATTGTTGACCACACCTCTGTGCACACCTAAGCTTTTGGCTTTCCCCGAACCCAAAACCTCAATTTTACCATACTCATTTTCCCTTCCAATGATCGCTACGATCTTGGTGGTTCCAATGTCCAAACCAACTGAATAATTACCCTGTGCCATATCTTAAATTTTGGTACAAACCACTTGATTGCTATATTCCAAACTCACTATTGCATAACTCTCCAAGGAATTGTCCTTGGTCGCCTTGACATAAAAGGCCATAAAATTTTTGAACTTTTCGTTCAGATTGTCCACCCCTCCCAAATTCACCACAAAGTTTTCCATTCGGAACCTTAACTGGTACTTTCCTTCTTCCTCAATATGTATCCCGATGACGTTTTTCCGTAGAAAATCATCCTCGTTGATATAGTTCAATATCTCATACGCATCTTCAAGGGTTTTACCTGTAATCTCACCTGTGATTATAGGCACCCTTGCCGAATGATGTTTGGAAAGCGGCATGCGCTTCCCTAGATCATCCAAATAAAATTTAGAGATTCCCTCCACTCTTCCAATGGGTTTACGCTGAACAATCTTAGAGATAAGTTCTCCGTTCACAGTAAGATAGACCTGGGCGCTTTTAACCATATCGTTGGACAGAATTACCTCCTCTATGGTATTCAAAACTAACTGTTCTTTGGCCCTATTTTTTACAGGTCCGTAATTTTGTATTAACAATTTATTAACTGCGTCCTCTGTGAGATACAAACTATTGTCTCCCAGAAACTTAATGGACATATCACTCACCTCCCTCTTTTTGCTCCGCATATCGGCAAAACCATAAAGGGCAACCAGCGAAATGGACAAGAATGCCAATTTTATGTAATTCCAATTAACTCGCATAGGTCAGTTCTTTTTTGATCTTGGACACTTCCAATCCTATGTCCCCCGCACCAATGGCGACCAAGACCCCTGTTCTATATTTTTTTATTTCATCAATCAAATCCGATTTGGAGACCAGTCTCTTATTTGGATTGCTGATTTTCTCCATCAACCAAGTTGAATTCACCCCTGGAACGGGTTCTTCCCGCGCAGGGTAGATTTCCATCAATAAAATCTCATCAAACCTGGATAGGCTCGCGGCAAAATCATCCACAAAATCCTTTGTCCTTGAGAAAAGATGGGGCTGAAATATGGCCGTGACCTTTTCGCCCGGATGCATTTCCCGTATCGCTTGATGTACCGCTTCAATTTCTGTGGGATGGTGCGCATAATCATCTATAAAGGCAAAACCCTTTTCCTTGATCTGATAGGAAAACCTGCGCTGCACCCCCTTAAAACTTTCCAATGCCTTGGCCAACTGTTGTGGTGAACAGCCTGTCTGCTCCGCCATGGCAAAAGCGACCAATCCGTTGAGCAAATTGTGCCTTCCCGGTTTATTGAACTTCACATCTGCAAGCCTACCCGAAGGAGTGACCAAATCAAATATGTAAGTCCCTTGTTCCGTTTTAATATTTTCTATACAATAGGCCGAGCCATCCTCTATGCCATACGTAATACCTTCCATGGGCAATCCGTTGCGCACAAAAAGAGTGCCCCCCGGTTTAATCTGCCCAGCAAATGCCCTGAAAGTATCTTCCAATTGCTCCTTGGTCCCATAAATATCCAAGTGATCGGCATCCATGGAGGTTATGCAGGCCACATTGGGGAACAATTGCAAAAAGGAGCGGTCAAATTCATCGGCCTCCACCACAGAGTATTCAGTCCCGTCCAACACAAAATTGCTGTTGAAGTCTTCCGAAACACCTCCCAAAAATGCCGTAAAGGGTAAGCCACATTCTCGTAGCAAATGGGCCAAAATGCAGGACGTGGTCGTCTTTCCGTGTGTCCCGGCCACCGCTAGGCAGAAGGTATCCTTGGTGATGATTCCCAATACCTCGGAGCGCTTCTTGATTTCAAAGCCATTGTTTTTGTAAAACTGCAGCTCCGAATGACTTCTAGGTACCGCAGGGGTATACACCACAAGGGTTCCTTCTTGCTTGAAGTTTTCTGGGATGACCTCCACATTGTCCTCAAAATGCACGGCAATGCCCTTTTCCACCAACCCATCGGTAATAGGGGTGGATGTACGATCGTATCCGGCCACATCTTTTCCAATAAAATGGAAATACCGGGCCAAGGCGGACATACCTATACCTCCGATTCCGATAAAATAGACACTATGGATATCCTTTACATTCATTTTTCTATTATGAATTGTCAGTTCGAGCGCAGTCGAGAACAAGATTCATAAGACTGTGCACCTTTCGACTGCGCTCAAGGTGACATAACTTTAGACTTTGTGTGCCCTCTTCCAACATCATTCTTTTAATAACTTTTCAATTTCATCAACAATATGTTCCGTAGCCTTGGGCATGGCCAATTTTTTAATGTTCACCCCCAACTTTTGCTGCATTTCTTCCGAATCCAACAGACCCGAGAATGCATTTTCAAATGTGCTGTCCAGTTCATCCTCCTTGAGCATGATGGCCGCATCTTTTACAGCCAGCGCTTTTGCATTTTGGGTTTGATGATCCTCGGCCACATTGGGCGATGGGATAAAAACCACCGGTTTCCCCACCAGACACAACTCTGATACCGAACCGGCACCGGCTCGGGAAATGATGACATCGGCCATGGTGTAGGCCAAATCCATCCTGTTGACAAAGGCCAACACTTTCACCCTATCGGAATCGTATTTTTTATACTCCTCATAGTAGAGTTTTCCACATTGCCACAGTACCTGCAACCCTCTTTTTTCAAAGAAATCGAGCTCCTTTTCAATCAATTGGTTGATACGACGCGCCCCTAAACTTCCCCCCAGCACCAAAACCAATTTTTTCCAGGCATCCAATCCAAAAAAAGTACCAGCTTCATCTTTCGTCGATTTTAAATCCACCAAATCCATTCGGATAGGATTTCCGGTCTTTACAATCTTTTCCTTTGGAAAAAAACGTTCCATACCGTCATAGGCTACACATATCTTTTTGGCCTTCCCAGCCAATAGTTTGTTGGTAATTCCCGCGAAGGAATTCTGCTCTTGCAACACACAGGGAACGCCCGAACTTTCGGCCATCCGCAACAATGGTCCGCTCGCAAACCCTCCCGTACCTATGGCCACATGGGGTTGAAACTGCTTCACTATTTTGCGTGCTGCCAACAAACTACTTATCAGTTTAAAGGGAAACATGAGATTCTTCAATGTCAGTTTCCGTTGTATTCCACTTATCCACAGGCCTTTAATTTCGTATCCGGCCTGCGGTACTTTTTCCATTTCCATTTTATCCTTGGCCCCTACGAACAAAAATTCCGCATTGGGATGCCTTTTTTTTAGCTCATTGGCTATGGCTATAGCCGGATAAATGTGGCCACCCGTTCCGCCTCCAGAAAGTATAAACCTATATCTGTCCACTCAATACTTCTAAAGGGTTGGTCTCATCTATATCATAGGATTGCTCCTCCAAATTCTCTTTTTTGTTGCTTGCGCTCAACACAATTCCGATGGCCATACAGGTCATCCAAATGGACGTACCCCCCATACTGATCAGTGGCAAGGGTTGCCCCGTAACCGGAAACAACTGTACAACTACGGCCATATTGATGAATGCCTGAAAAACAATGGGCAGTCCTACCCCTATCACCAATAATTTCGAAAACACTGTCTTGGCCGAATGGGCCACCACCACGATCCTGAACAATAGCAACAAATAGAAAAACAACAAAGCACCACCGCCCAACAGCCCATATTCCTCAATAATGATGGCAAAAATGAAATCCGAAGTACTTTGCGACAGCATGTTCTTCATGACGCTTTTCCCTGCCCCTTTGCCTACAACACCGCCTTCTGCAATGGCAATCTGGGCCAAGGTCAACTGGTGCAGGTCGTCCTTATCCGCCTGTTCAGGGTGGATGAAAGTCTCTATCCTGGATTTCCATGTCCCTGCCCGTTGGGGCAACGCTTCGGGGGCCTTGAACAGTACAAAAAGGAACATTCCTGCCAGCACAATTCCGGTACCCACCATGGCAAACAAATATTTTAGGGGATATCCGCCCAAAAAACACAACACCAATACCAAAAAGCAGATGATGGCCGCGGTTGAAAAGTTTTCGGGCAATATCAATAATACCACCAAGGCGGTTGGCAGCCACAAGGGCAAAATACTTTCCTTAAAGGTGATCTGGGTATCCTTGATCTTCGTCAAATACCTCGCAATCCAAATCATAAGGACCACAGATGCTAAGGTCGATGTCTGAAAATTGACCCCAACAAATGGAATCTTGATCCAGCGATTTGCAGTCACCCCTCCAATCTCTGTCTCCACGGTAAGCGTATAACCCAGCAAAATCAGCACAATGGGCAACGCAATTATGGAAAGTCCTTTAAAATAATGGGTGGGTATACGATGGACCGCATAAATGATCCCAAATCCCAAAAACAACAGTACAGCATGCTTTACCAAATGACCCAAAGTGGTCCCATCGCCATTTACGTAGACTAGGTTGGTACTGGCACTATAGACCGGCAAAAATGAGAAAAGGGCCAATAGGGCCACTACGCCCCAAATGGCTTTATCTCCTTTCAAATTTTTGAACACGGTTTTCACGGTTTATAGGTTTTTTACGGTTTCCTTAAATTGATTTCCTCGGTCCTCATAGTTCTCAAACAGGTCGAAACTGGCACAGGCCGGAGACAACAACACGGCATCTCCACGCTCGGCAATCTTATAGGCCACCTTTACGGCCTCTTCCATGGAATAGGTCTCCACCATAAGATCAATGACATTTCCAAAAGCTGACTTCAGCTTGGAATTGTCCATTCCCAAGCAGACAATTGCCTTCACTTTTTCCCGGACCAAAGGCATCAATTCGGAATAATCGTTGCCCTTGTCCACTCCACCTACGATCCAAACAATGGGTCGTTTTATGCCATCAAGGGCATAATAGGTGGCATTCACATTGGTAGCCTTGGAGTCGTTGATGTACTCCACGTGGTTGATTTTCAAAACCTTCTCCAATCGGTGGGGCACCCCTTGGAACGACTGGATACTCTGACGGATGGTCTCCTTCCTCACTTTCACCAATAGGGCAGCCATACTGGCGGCCATGGTATTCTTTACGTTGTGTTGCCCTTCCAAGGCCAAAATATCTGTACTCATTTCCAAGGTTTTATGTTCTAATTTTATATGTATCGTTTTATCTTCCAACCAAGCTCCTTCCCCTACTTTCCTTTTTAAGGAAAATGGAACCAATTTGGATTGAACGGGGTTCTTTTTGAGCCAATCTCCAATCACTTCATCATCTGCATCATAAATCAGGTAATCTTTTTCATCCTGATTCATCGCGATGCGAAATTTGGAGGCGATATAATTTTCAAATTGATAGTCATATCGGTCCAAGTGGTCGGGGGTAATATTGGTGATCAGGGCAATGTGGGGTTTAAAGTCCACGATTCCATCCAGTTGAAAACTGCTGATTTCCAACACATACTGGCCATAATCCTTTTCCGCTACCATTTTAGCATAACTGTCGCCAATGTTTCCGGCCATACCCACATTCATTCCTCCTTCTTTCAACAGATGGTAGGTCATCATGGTGGTAGTGGTTTTGCCATTGCTACCTGTGATTCCAATTAAGGTCGCATCCGTATATTTTGAAGCGAATTCTATTTCCGAAATCACTGGAATACCTTTTGCCACCAATTGTTTCACCAAGGGGACCTTATCTGGAATCCCAGGGCTTTTCATGACCACATCAGCATTCAGGATCTTGGTCTCGGTATGTTGGCCCGACTCCCATTCAATCTCAAAATGTTCAAGAACTTTTTTATAGGTTTCCTTTATTTCGCCTTTATCCGAAACAAAGACTTCAAATCCTTTTTGTTTTCCCAAAATGGCGGTTCCCACACCACTTTCTCCTCCTCCCAATATCACCAAGCGAGCCATTTATCGAATCTTTAAGGTGACAATCGTCACGATGGCGAGCAAAATCCCTATAATCCAAAACCGGGTGACTATTTTGCTCTCGTGATACATTTTTTTCTGATAGTGATGGTGCAAGGGTGCCATCAGGAATATGCGTTTTCCTTCACCATATTTCCGCTTCGTATGCTTAAAATATCCCACCTGCAACATGACCGATAGGGATTCGGCAAAGAAGATTCCGCACAAAATGGGAATCAACAGTTCCTTTCTAACGATGATGGCAATCACGGCAATGACCCCACCAATGGTGAGACTTCCCGTATCTCCCATAAACACTTGTGCCGGATAGGCGTTGTACCATAAAAATCCGACCAAGGCCCCTACAAATGCCGCGATGAACACAACCAACTCCCCTGCCCTAGGTAAATAGAAAATATCCAAGTAATTGGAGAATTGCACATTGCCCGAAACCCAAGCGAAAATCCCCAAGGTCAACACAATAATGGCCGAAGAGCCTGCGGCCAACCCATCTATTCCGTCCGTGAGGTTGGCTCCATTGGACACCGCTGTAACAATAAGAATGACCACCGGGATAAAAATTATCCAAGCATATTGTTCCATTCCTTCGCCGGTCCATGCAATCAAATCTGCATAATCCAATTCGTTGTCCTTAAAAAAGGGAACATTGGTACGGACCGCCTTGGTCTCTTCACCAAATACCCTCTCTACCCTAAAATTTTCATTGATTTGGGTGGTATCCTTTTCTTTAATGGTCACTTCGGGATGGAAATAGAGTACAGCACCAACAATCAATCCCAAAACTACTTGCCCCAAAACCTTGAACCTGCCCTTGAGCCCCTTCTTGTCTTTTTTAAATATTTTGATGTAATCGTCCACAAATCCAATGGTACCCATCCATACCGTGGTAATGATCAAGAGGATGATGTAGATGTTTTGTACATCGGCAAACAGCAGCACCGGTAAAAGGGTGGACCAAATAATGATAAGCCCTCCCATGGTAGGCGTTCCTGCTTTTTGTTTTTGTCCTTCCAATCCCAAATCACGTACGGTCTCCCCAATCTGCTTCTTCTGCAGGTATTGGATGATACGTTTTCCGTAGACCATGGCAATCAAAAGAGAAAGCAGCACCGACATGGCGGCACGGAAGGTATAGAACTGAAAAAGTCCCGCCCCTGGCAGTTGGTATTGCTTCTCTAAGTATTCGAACAAATAATATAGCATGGGCTACAAATCAATTTTGGCTATCCAAAGCCTCTTTAACTTCTTTAAAATCATCAAAATCCACACGGACCCCATTGGTTTCCTGATAGGTTTCGTGTCCTTTTCCGGCCACCAGGATGATATCGTTGGTCATCGCCAGTTTGCAAGCTGTTCTTATAGCCTGTCTCCGGTTTTCTATGGACAATACTTTTTTGGTATTCTGGGCTTCCACCCCAGCTTCCATATCGGCAATGATGGCCTCGGGGGATTCCGTTCTCGGATTGTCCGAGGTAAAAATGGCCTGATTGCTCATTTCGGATGCGATATGACCCATAACCGGACGCTTAGACTTATCACGGTCACCACCACACCCCACTACGGTGATGACGTTTTCATTTCCAGTCCTCAATGCATTGATCGTAACCAATACATTTTTTAGTGCATCCGGCGTATGGGCATAATCAACAATAGCCGTTATTTTATCTTTTGATATATAGTATTGAAACCTACCATCCACATTTTCCAACTCGCTCATCAAACGGAGGGTTTCCATTTTTTCCAAGCCCAAAATATCCGCAGTGGCATAAATGGCCAATAGGTTATAGGCATTGAAATCTCCAATCAATTTGGACCACAGCTCATTATCATCCAGTTTCAACAACTGTCCATTGAACTGCTTTTCCAAAATCTGGGCCCTATAATCTGCGTAGGATTTTAAAGCGTAGGTATACTTTTTGGCCTTGGTATTCTGTAACATGACCAATCCGTTCTTATCGTCTATGTTCACCAAGGCGAAGGCGCTCTTGGGTAAGCCATCGAACAGTCTTTTCTTGGTATCCCGATATTCCGCAAAGGTTTTGTGGTAATCCAAGTGATCGTGTGAAAGGTTGGTAAAAATGGCTCCGGCAAAATGGAGTCCTTCCGCCCTTTTCTGGTGGATACCATGGGAACTGACTTCCATAAAACAGAACTCCACACCAATCTGATTCATCTGGGACAGATAGGTGTTGATGGTCATTACATCTGGAGTGGTATGGCTGGTAGGATGCTCCTTATCATCTACCATAACCTTGATCGTGGAAATAAGTCCGACCTTATATCCTGCCTTCTTGAACAGATTGTACAATAATGTACTCACCGTGGTCTTTCCATTGGTTCCCGTTACCCCGACCAATTTTAGGTTCTTCGATGGATTATCGAAAAAATTGGCGGCCATGACGGCCAATGCACTGTTGCAATCGGATACCTTAATATAGGTGACGCCATTGATCAACAATTCTGGGAGCTCCTCACATACGATGGCCTTTGCACCGGATTCCACCGCTTTTTGGATGTACTCATGACCATCGGTAATGGTCCCCCGAACAGCTACAAAGACATCATCCATCTCTACCTTTCTGGAATCGAAATGGATTTGGTTCACCAACACATTGGTATCGCCACTTACCGCTGAAAGGCTTACTCCATATAATATGTCCTTCAACAACTTCATGAAAGTTCCAGTACTATTTTTTTAACTTGTTTGATATCTGTTCCTTGCTTAATGGACTGTCCTTTTACCTTTCCATTGCCACGCACCTCCACTTCCAATCCCAGATTTTCCAATAGGGAAACGGCATCCATTCCACTCATCCCTTTTACATTGGGAATGGTGTTGTATTTTTTTTGGGCCTGTGCGAAGTAGTGCTGGTACTCTTCATCCAGAACATCGTACTCTTGCATTCTTTCTTCCACTTCATCCACCAAAGGTGAGATGGCATGGATTTTCTGCGCCATGGATTTGAACACCGGACCAGAAACATCCGCACCATAATAGCCTACACTTTTATCCGGTTCATGAATGATCACGATACAGGAATACTTGGGATTATCCGCTGGGAAATAGCCCGCAAAAGTGGATATATAGGCCAGCTTATCCGGGTCCTTGGTTTCATAATTTTTCTGACAGGTTCCTGTTTTACCTGCCATGGAAAAGTTTTTGGAATACAGTTTATGTCCGGTTCCATAATCCTTTTCCACCACGTCTTTCATCAATTGCTGCATCTTCAAAACAGTCTCTTCGGAACAGATGGAAGGATTCAGCACCTGCTTATCGAACTTTTTAACGATTTTACTTCCTTCCCTTACCTCTTTTATCAACCTAGGCTTTACCAACTCTCCATCATTGGCAATGGCATTGTAAAAAGCAAGGGTCTGCATGGGGGTCAAGGACACTTCATATCCGTAGGACATCCACCCCAAGGAGATTCCAGACCAACCTTTGTCCCCGGGGTAACGGATGACAGGCACACCTTCTCCTTTAATAGGTATCCCCAATCTTTTGTGCAGCCCCATGTTCATCAATCGATTGACAAACTTTTCGGGCTGTTCCTTGTAATTTTCATTGATGATCTTGGCAAATGCCGTATTGGAGGAAACCGCAAAGGCCCTAGCCGTTGAAATCTTTCCATAGCCACCCCATTTGGAATCCCTGACCACCCCGTCATAAATACGGTATCTTCCTTTTTCGGTATCGATTACGGTGCTGGTATCGACCACCTTGTCTTCAAGCGCTGCCACCAAAGACATCAATTTAAAAGTGGAACCGGGCTCATGGGATTCCCCAATCGCATAGTTCAACTTTTCATAATATTTTCCTTCGGATGTACGACCTAGATTGGAAATGGCCTTTACCTCCCCGGTCTTGGTTTCCATGACCACCACACAGCCATGGTCTGCCTTGTATTTCTCCAATTGGGCCAAAAGTTCGTGATGTGCAATGTCCTGAATGTTGATGTCAATCGTGGAAACCACGTCCAGTCCATCCTCAGGCTCCACTATATTATCCAACCCAACAGGTTTCCACTGTCCTTTTGCTATTCTCTGTTTCAGACGCTTGCCTTCTTTGCCTCTCAAGTAAGATTCTCCAAAGGCACCATCAAGCCCCACACGGGTATAGTATCCATTTTCATCAACCCTTTCATAGCCAATGCTTCGAGCTGCCATTTTTCCCAAGGGATATTCCCGCACCACGCGGTGGGTCTCAATAAAACCTCCTTTGTAAGGCCCTAATTTGAACAAGGGGAACTGTTTTATGCGCACATAATCCAGATAATCCACATTGCGGGCCACCAACTTGTATCGGTTACCATTGGCCCTAGCCTTTCTGAACAGTTGCCTATAATACGATGATGGCCTGTTGAACATTTTCCCCAACGAATCGGAAAGTGCAGCCACGTTGTTCTGGAAATTTTCCTCGGAAACCGTTTTGGCATCAAACCGAATCTCATATTTGGGTACGGATGCTGCCAACAAGCTTCCATCTTCCGAATACAAGTTCCCCCGATTGGGCTCAATGGTGAACATTTTTTCGGTTTTGCTCAGGGCCAGCTCTTTGTACTCCTCTGCCCGTACCATTTGGATATCCACTAGCTTCACCACCACCGCTATGGCCAATACACAAAGTCCCCCGGCAACGAGGTACAGTCTGTTCATGATATTTTTTTCGGTGATCGCCACTATCTTATTCCGCTGATTTAACCACGATTTTTCTAGGCGGGTTTTCCGAGGGCAAAAGCCCTTTTTCCGCCACAGTCTTCCTTAAAGTGGATTCCAATTTCAATTGTTGCACATGGGAACGCCCTTCCACAAACTCGCTTCGCAGCTCCCGAACTTCTTCGTTCAAGGCCGCTATTTCGAGCACTTTTTTATCGGCATTATGGCTACTGGAAATCATCAAGGCAGCCAGAAAAGAAGCAAACAGCAAAAACATCCAGTTCTTGGGAGCATCCCCGCTCACCAAAAACTTTCCTTTTAATATGTCCAACAAACCCTTTCTCATTTCATTTTCAATTTGTCATTCCCTCGAAAGTGAAAATCCATCCACAAGTCACCTTTCGACTGCGCTCAAGATGACATTTCCACAACACCCTATATTCTTTCCGCTATGCGGAGTTTTGCACTTCTCGCCCTATTGTTCCTTGCTATTTCTTCTGCTGATGGCACAATGAGTCCTCCCACTTTTTTCAAGGGAACATCTATATTCCCATAAAAATCCTTTTCCGGTTCTCCCTCAAACTTTCCCGCCCTAATGAAGCGCTTCACCAACCGATCTTCCAAGGAGTGATAACTGATCATACTCAACCTCCCTCCTTTTTCCAACATATCGGGCACTTGCAACAAAAACTCCTTGAGCACCTCTATTTCTTGGTTGACCTCAATCCGGATGGCCTGATAAATCTGGGCCAGAATTTTGTTCTCTTTCATCTTGGGCAGAAAACCGGCCAAAACTGTCTTGAGCTCGTCCGTGGTCTTGATTGGCGCATCTGACCGGGACGCTTCAATGGTCTTTGCCATGGCCCTTGCATTTCGCAACTCACCATACTGATATAAAACCGACGCCAAATCTTCTTGGGAATAGGTATTGACCACCTCGTAGGCCGACAATTCATTGTTGCGGTTCATCCGCATGTCCAGATCCGCATTGAAACGGATGGAGAAGCCACGTTCGGCCTCATCGAACTGATGGGAAGAAACCCCAAAATCCGCCAAGATTCCATCAACTTTCCGAATGCCATAGAACTTTAAAAACTGCTTGAGATAGCGAAAGTTCTGATTGATCAATTGAAACCGTCCATCGTCGATTGCATTCTGTAGGGCGTCCTCATCTTGATCAAATGCAAATAACCTTCCTTCATCCCCAAGCCTTTTCAATATTTCCTTGGAGTGCCCACCACCACCAAAGGTGACATCCACATACACTCCATCATGTTTTATGTTCAATCCGTCCACCGACTCGTGCAACAGCACTGGATTATGGTACGGACTACTCATCGTCTGCAAAAATCTCTTCCGCTAGATCGGCATAGTCTTTTTCTCCCTCGGCCAAGACTTTTTCATACTTGTCCTTGTCCCAGATCTCTATCTTGTCAAAAACCGCATTAAGTACCACTTCTTTCTCAATTCCTGCAAAGTCCACCAAGTTTTTTGGTATCTGTAGCCTTCCCGAATCGCCATCAATGGCCACTTCTTTCATACCGGCCACAAAGTTTCTGACGAAGGCATCGTACTTACGGTTGATCTTGCTCTTCTTCATGACTTTCTGCATCAAAACATCAAATTCCTGCTTGGGATACAATTCCAAACATTGCTGAAAAACCGATCGCTTGATGACAAACCCATCCTTTAAAACAGGCAACAGCTGATTCTTCAAGGAAATGGGCAACAAAACCCTTCCTTTTGAATCCGCCTTACAATCATGTTGTCCGATGATATGGGTCACTAGAAATCAATTGGTTACTTAATACAACTCAAATATATTGATTTTATTTCCACATTTCTCCACTTAAAGACACTTTTGTTAATAAATTCCCCACTTTTTGATAAAAAGTCCATGATTCGGCCTCAAATACATCCCGTAAAAAATTCCAGCCATGGGCACACATATACGGCGGAATTGAAAAAACATGATTTAGAGATAACATAAGCTGGATTTTGTGTTATATGAAATGCCTATATTTGCCCCTCGACCAACTGACTATTGATGGAAGAGCATATAATCAAGGACGGCAAGTACCGATACATAGAAATGGGTGAAGGAACCCCTATGATTATCTTGCATGGGCTTATGGGAGGATTGAGCAACTTCCAAGGCGTATCCGAATATTTCCCATCAAAAGGCTATCAGGTACTGATTCCCGAACTTCCCATTTACGAAATGCCCCTACTCAAAACCACGGTAAAGAACTTTGCCAAGTTCTTGGAGGAGTTTATTGAGTTCAAAGGGCTTAAGGATGTTATCTTGTTGGGCAATTCACTTGGGGGACATATTGGCTTATTGCACACCAAAATGTATCCGGAAATAGTCAAGGCATTGGTCATCACCGGTAGTTCTGGCCTCTATGAGAGCGCCATGGGCGATGGTTACCCAAAACGCGGTGATTACGAGTTCATTAAAAAGAAGGCCCAGGATGTCTTCTATGACCCCGAAGTGGCCACCAAGGAAATTGTGGATGAAGTATTCGCCACGGTGAACGACCGCATGAAATTGGTAAAGACCCTTGCCATTGCCAAAAGTGCCATTAGGCACAATATGTCCAAGGACCTTCCACATATGGACACACCCACTTGTATCATCTGGGGAGAAAACGATACGGTAACCCCTCCCAATGTTGCCAAGGAATTCCACGAGCTGCTACCCGACTCCGACCTGTTTTGGATTGAAAAATGTGGGCACGCTCCCATGATGGAGCATCCCGAGGACTTTAACCGTATCCTTGAGGCTTGGCTGAAAAAGCGTAACTTCTAAGCATGAAAATCACTTCTGCGGAATTTATCATGAGCAACTCCAGTGTGGCCAAGTGCCCCAATGAGCCGTTGCCCGAATATGCCTTTATTGGACGATCCAATGTTGGAAAATCGTCCTTGATCAATATGTTGGTAGACCGCAAAGGCCTGGCCAAAACTTCAGGGAAACCCGGAAAAACACAACTCATCAACCACTTTAAGATCAACAACAATTGGTTTTTGGTGGATTTGCCCGGATATGGCTATGCAAGGGTCTCCAAAAAGGACAAAAAGACCTTTCAAAAATATATTACCGAGTATTTTCAGAAAAGAAAGCAGCTGGTCTGCGGTTTTGTTTTGGTGGACATTCGGCATGACCCCCAACCCATTGATCTTGAGTTTATGGAGTGGCTTGGAACCAACCAAATTCCCTTTGCCATAATTTTCACCAAGGCGGACAAGCTCAAACCCAATGTAATCGAGAAACAAGCCAATACCTATCTCCAAAAGTTACTGGACAGCGCATGGGAAGAAGTCCCTCCACATTTTACCACTTCATCTTCCAATCGTATGGGACGTGAGGAATTGTTGGGGTTCATTGATAAAATCAACCAGGATTTTTTCAGCAACAATTCTTAGCCGTTTCCGTCCATTCCACTTATGGCAAGTTCTGTAAGTCAACTTTGCCTTTTACGACTTATTATCGATAACTGAGTATTAATAAATCAAGAAGGTTAATAGCATGAAAACCGTATTGCACAAAGCAGCCACAAGAGGTCACGCCGACCACGGCTGGCTCAACAGCCACCATACTTTTAGTTTTGCAGGCTACCAAAATCCAGAGCGGATGCATTTTGGAGTGCTCCGTGTTTTGAACGATGACCAAGTTGCACCTGGGAAAGGCTTCGGCACCCACCCCCATGACAACATGGAGATCATTTCCATTCCTTTGGAAGGCGATTTGGAGCACAAGGACAGTATGGGGAACACCACCACCATAAGAGAAGGTGATGTACAGGTCATGAGCGCCGGAACCGGGATTTTCCATAGCGAATACAATAAAAATGAGGACAGGGACGTGAAGTTTCTCCAAATATGGGTATTCCCCAACCAACGAAATGTGGAGCCCCGGTACGACCAAATCTCCATTCGGGATATTGCCAAAGAGAATACCTTCTACCAAGTGCTTTCTCCCAACCCAGAGGATGAGGGTGTTTGGGCACATCAAGACGCTTGGTTCCACTTGGGGAAATTTGAACCCAATTCCTCGGATACCTATACTTTAAAAAAGCAAGGGAATGGTGTTTATGTCTTTGTTCTGGAAGGTGAAGTGGAAATCAACGGACAGCCATTGGAAAAACGGGATGGTTTTGGTATATGGGAAACCGATTCTTTTGACCTTACCGCCCTGACAGATAGCAGAGTACTATTGATGGAAGTCCCCATGGCGCTTGAAGCCATAGGATAAATTCTCAAGACTATTTAACTACGCCCCTTTAAAGGGGCGTTTTTTATGCGTTGCTCCACCAAGGCAACCAACTCACCGGCCGTTTGAAGTTGGTTTAGCTCATCCGTGGTAATGAACACTTCCAAATCCATAGGGGTTTCAATCAAGACAATGGGAAACGTGAATTTGGCCCCAAACTTACTGGCATATTGCTTCTTGAACTCATCCCTGTGCAAAAACTCCAGTTGCCCTCCCCTCTCCATTCGGAATTTTTTCCAGACCCTGTTCTCAGAAACCAAGCCATAAGTAATGTCACAGAGATTGCACGCATAGGTAGACGGACTGAACACTTTATGCATACTGTCCAAAATGGCATTTCGGGTGCCTGAATCGGCATTGTAGACCAACAAAAGTCGTGGCATTTTGTTTTTATGTTTTACATCTGAACGCTCCTGAAAAATCCCAAGTCTTCACATTTGTCGATATTTTGTGTTTCTTTATACAACAAACCAAATTATGAAAAACACCACCACCCCGATCACCCCCAATAGTTTTATCAAAACCCTATCCTTTTTGCACATGGGGATTATGGCCGGTCCCGTGATTTTGGGTATTTTCTTTTACACCCAAGTTCAAAATCCCGGTTTGGACTTCTCAGATTCGGAAGATGTGTTTCTGGCCATCATTCCAGTTATTGCCATCACTGGTATTTTCTTGGGAAGTTTTATTTTCAGGAAAATAATCGGTAGCATTCCCAAAGACCTTGATCTGCGCCAAAAATTAGCTCGGTTTCAAACCGCCAGCATTATTAAATATGCTTTTTTGGAAGGTCCGGCCTTGTTCGCCATCGTAATCTTCCACAACACTCAAAACCTTGCTTATTTGATTATTGCCTCTTTTTTGATTTTCTATCTTTTTCTCCAAAGACCCACAAAAGACAAAGTTGAGCACCATCTAGACCTTCGGGGGGAAGAAAAATCAAAATTCAATCGGTATGACCAACCTTTGGGGGAATAGTGCTTACTTCAATTCCATTTTTTCCGCGAAATAATCGCAAAAATCCTTCATGGTCGCCGTCATTTTTTCATCTTGTGTGGCTTTCATAAAGGTATCTGCCATGGTCGTCAAGGTTTGATGGAAAAACAATTTCATCTCATCGACCGGCATATCCTTGGTCCAAAGATCAATCTTTAAGGACTCTTGGTTCTTACTATCCCAAACGGACAACATCATGGCCTTGGCCTCCTCATTTTCCACACCGCCGTCCTGCGCCGACCATCTGAGCTCCTCGGGAACCCTGTTCTCATCCAATCCTACCGTCAATTTTATTTCCGAAGTATGTTCTACTGCCATCTATTTTCTGGGTTTGTAATTTGATTTTTTCAATATTTCATCGGCCGGCATATCCAAAAGTTGTTGTAGACCAACGGGATTCTTCTCCATAAACGCTCTCACGATCTGCCATCCCATATAGCGACCCAAGCGACCTGGGGACTCATTGTCCAGCTCCAGACCAAATTTGGAAAAGGGTGCCGGGTCCAAAAACTTTCTGTCCAATTGGGAATCAGTACTGTAAAGCAACTCGCGCTCCACAAAATACTTCCACATTTGCTCCTCATTGGCCTTGGCCCAATCCATTTCTTCTTGGGAGTATCCTATTTTTTGCGCATCGGTGATGGAGGGAAGCAACCTATCCTTTAGATATAGCTCCTTCCCATAATACACCATTCGTGATAAAAAACTTCGGTTTCTGGGATAGTTGAGCACTTTCTTGGCAAAGGCACTGGCCACATCCGAAGCCATGAATTTTTTATCGAGCCCTTCCGCGATATACCGTTGAATGCCTCCATAAAAATGATGGTCCTTTCCCAAATAATTGTCCAAACCTATCAGTAAAAGGGTATCCGTGAGAATAATACGGTCATTGTACCGAACATCCGAAGTAAGGGTCACCACCTTGGGCACCACAACATTGGGAAAATAATATTTGATGTGCTTAAAAAGGGATTCCAAATCCTCCGCTTCCTGCTCAAAACTTCCAAATGCCTTACCCACTTCCCCTGAAAGTTCAACCTGAAGGGTATCGGTCAACTTGGCCACCCATATGCTGTCCGAAAACTGCTCAGGGAACAAGTACGGATATTTGGATTTTAACTTTGGGATATCCTGGGGCTTTGCTTCCGCAAATTCCCGATCAAACCGAAACACCTCAAGATCAATGGGGATATTGGCAATTTCCTCCTCACGCTTATCGGTTTCCCCGCATCCCAACGTTAAAAAAAGGGAACCACACAAAATGTAAAAAAGAAAGTATTTAGGCAAGCGCTTCATTTTTAAGACAACAGCGTTTAAATTTACAGGGCACAAAGGTAATTTATAGAATCTAAAAATAGGATATGCAAACAGAAAAGGTAATAGACCATATCGTGGATTGGCTTCGGGAATATGCCACAAACGCCAAATGCAAAGGTTTTGTAATCGGTGTGTCCGGAGGGATAGACTCGGCTGTGACCTCTACCCTATGTGCCAAAACAGGTCTGGACCTTCTATGTTTGGAAATGCCCATACACCAAGGTAAAAACCAAGTTACCCGCGCGGACCGGCATATTGACTGGCTTATGGAGAATTTTTCCAATGTATCCCGTCAACCGGTAAACCTGACCCCTGTCTTTGACAGTCTCGTAGATGCCTTCCCAAAGGTTGAGGACGAAGAGGAACGGTTTATGTCTCTTGCCAATACCCGTGCACGACTTCGGATGACCACCTTATACTATTTTGCGGCATTGGAAGGCTACTTAGTGGCCGGAACGGGAAACAAAGTAGAGGATTTTGGAGTGGGCTTTTATACCAAATATGGTGATGGTGGGGTAGATTTAAGCCCTATTGCCGATTTGGTAAAGACCGAAGTCTATGAGTTGGGACGGGTACTTGGGGTAAACCAAGACATTATGGAAGCAGCCCCTACTGACGGTCTTTGGGGCGACAGCCGAACCGATGAGGACCAAATAGGTGCATCATATCCAGAATTGGAATGGGCCATGAAAATGGATGACCAAGGAAAAACCGTAGCTGATTTTGCCGATAGGGAAAAAGAGGTCTTTACCATTTACAAACGGTTCAATACAGCGAATAAGCATAAGATGATTCCTATACCTATTTGTGAGATTCCAAGCCACTTAAAATGACCTTTTGTCCCAAAAATCCCAAATTAAGACGAAAAAAACCATAGAAATTCTATGGTTTTAAGAAAAAAATTACAGTTTTACGTCATCAAATTGTTATCTTGCCTGCCATACCGTGTAGGTAAATTAGTCACTAACCAACCAATTAATTATACTAAACTCAAACCAAATGATAAAAGTATTGATTGCTGATAATCATCCGATTGTCAGACTTGGCATTAAGCAAGTGCTCGAATCCAGTCAAGATATAGAGATCATTGCAGATGTTTCCACAACGTCTGAATTATTTGAGACACTTGCCAAAGTTACCCCCGATGTGGTGATGCTGGAAATGGATATTCCTGAAATCAACGGAATTGCCACTCTAAGAAAATTGAAATTGGAGTTCCCCGACATTAAAACCCTAATGTACAGTGGACAATCTGAAGATGTCTACGCCCTGAGCACCATCCGTGCCGGTGCATTTGGTTATTTGTCCAAAACTGCCGATTTGGACTACATCATCTCTGCCGTAAAAAAGGTAAGCGAAGGCAACATGTTCATTACCAACGAACTTGCCCAACGCCTTGCTTTTGATGAGGGCACCCAAAAACCGAGAAGGTTCTTTAGGAAATTATCATCCAGAGAGGTCGAGGTATTAAAGCTTTTGGCCAGTGGAAAACGTAACAAGGAGGTAGCCGAAGGGCTCAACCTCAACGAAAAAACGGTAAGTACGTACAAGGCCCGTTTAATGAAAAAGTTAAATGTGGACAACTTGGTAGATCTACTACAACAAGCAAAAGCTTTAGAACTTTATTAAATAACCAACCCAAACAAACTAAAGCTGGTAAATCCTGGGCATTTTTGCCCGGGATTTCTTTTTAGGACAATACCCTGTTCAGTTTGGCATTGAGCAGCTTGTTCAATTGCAGGTAGTTCATGATCTCTTCCAAAACTTCGCTGTTATCCCCATTGTTGTCTTGGGTGTGTTCCTGTAGCTTTTGTATCCGGTTTTTTATAAGGTTGCAGCGTAAGGTCAGGATGGTCTCCCCCACCAACTGTGCAACACCGGATTGCTTTTCTTTTGGATAGATGTCCTTACGCTCCCAATCGTGCAGAGTGTACTGCTCCTCTTCCATTAAAATGGATGATACTTCGGGAATGATTTCCTGGTCCAACTCGGACAAAAAGGTATTCACCGCAAAATCATCATTCTCGTTCAAGCTTTCTATAAGCTTGTAATAGATGGCCCTAAACTGCTCGTTGGTAAGTTCAATCTCATCCTCCTGAAGGTCCAAATAGACTTTTTCATACACTTTGGCCTCAACCACTTCGGGTTCCAAGACCAATTCCCCATCCTCGTTCTCTTTCAACACCAAGTCCTCAAACTCTTGCTTTTGGTTTCCGTAGAGCAGTAGCATCTCTATGATTTTTCGCTCCAGCTCATATTGCACATCCACCTTTTGCACCACAGGATCATTTTTGACCACTTCAAAGGCTTTCTGTTCCTGCTTGTATGCTTTATTTACCTCCGTCGCCAATTTCTTATCAATCTGGGCCAAGGTATTGTAGAGAACCGCTTCGGAAATCGCCATTATTTTGGCACACTCCTGAATGTAGATCTCCTTTTTAATACGATCCGGTATCTTACTGATACTGTTCACAATATCCCTGACCGTATCGGCACGCTTTATAGGGTCGTTGGCTGCTTCTTTTGTTAAAATGGAAGCCTTGAACTGGATAAAATCCTTGGCGTTCTCCTCCAAATAGAGTACCAAATCCTCGTAGGTATTGTTCTTCGCAAAACTATCAGGATCTTCCCCATCAGGAAAGGTGCAGACCTTTACGTTCATGCCCTGTTCCAAGATCAAATCTATACCTCTTAGTGAGGCCCGCAACCCTGCCGCATCCCCATCAAAAAGTACGGTGATGTTCTTAGTGAGCCTATTGATCAACCGAATCTGTTCCGGGGTAAGGGCCGTTCCACTGGAGGATACCACATTCTCCACCCCACGTTGGTACATTTGGATGACATCGGTATAGCCTTCCACCAAAAAACAATTGTCTTCCTTGGCAATGGCCTGTTTGGCGAAGTATATCCCGTAAAGCACCTTGCTCTTGTGATAAATCTCACTTTCGGGCGAATTAAGGTACTTGGCCGCCTTTTTATCGCTGGTGAGGATACGACCTCCAAATCCCAGCACCCTGCCACTCATGGAATGGATGGGAAACATGACCCTTCCCTTGAACCTGTCGAACTTTTTGGTCTCGCCCCCAGTTTGCTCCTTTACAATGGTGAGTCCAGTTTTTTCCAGAAACTCCAGTTGATACCCTTCTTCCAAGGCCGATTGGGTAAACGCTTCCCACTCGTCCAAACTATAACCCAGCCCGAATTTTTTTATGGTCTCATCGGTAAAACCGCGTTCCTTAAAATAGCTGAGTCCTATGGCTTTTCCCGGTTCGCTGTCCCATAAGGTCTGGGAAAAATACTTTTGGGCATATTCCGAGACCAGATACATGCTTTCGCGCTCATTGGCCTGTTCTTTTTGTTCATCGGTCTGCTCGGTCTCCTCTATTTCTATGTTGTATTTCTTGGCCAAGTATTTAATGGCCTCTGGGTATGTAAAGTGTTCGTGCTCCATGAGAAAGGCCACCACATTGCCCCCTTTGCCACTACTAAAATCTTTCCAAATCTGTTTTACGGGACTCACCATAAAACTGGGGGTACGCTCATCGGTAAAGGGGCTCAATCCCTTAAAATTGGATCCCGATTTTTTCAACTGTACAAAATCCCCGATCACTTCCTCTACCCGGGAAGTTTCATATACCTGATCTATGGTGCTTTTTGAAATCAATGGAATTCTTCTTTGCAGCCTTTAAAGGTAGCTAAAAAACAAAATTTTGACCAATTGCACTCTAAGATTTAGTATCTTAAAAAAATGATCGGATTTACAACAACCTATGAATCTCGCAAAGCCCGTTAAGCTCTTTTTTTTAGTCACATCATTTTCAATAATCCTTCCAATTCCAACTTTCTCTCAGCTTTCTATTGAAGAGCATTTGGGTATGGAGAACCTAAACAGCCCTTTGGTATATGGAGACCATATTCTATTTGCCAAGACCACAAAGGAAAAATGGGACGGAAAATCATTTTCATCCTTGCTCATTTCAGATCTAGATGGAAAAAACCAAATTGCCCTAACCGAAGGAGAATACGATTACGACCCCAAATGGTCTAAAGATGGCAAATGGATTTCCTTCATATCTTATAGAAACCATCTGCAACAAATTTATGTCATCCCCAAAAAGGGAGGAAATCCCAAAATCGCCTCAGATGCACAAAACTACCTATCAAATTATCAATGGCTCAATGAAGAAACCATAGCCTATGTGGATGATGAGCCTCGGGACAGTATTTTAGTGGCAATGGAAAAAATGAACGGCGGCGGATATAAGGTTGGAACCGAGTTCTTTAAAAATGCACTTTGGTCTTACAACATCAACTCCGGTAAAAAGAAAAGGGTAACGGATGGAAGTTATAGGATCATCAATTTTGATATTAGTACTGATGGAAAAAAAATAGCTATTCTGGCTGCCAAAAATTATGACACCTATGAATCCATAACCAACAGTTGGGTGGAAGTAATCGATATTGCAACCCAGAGCTCAACTTTCAGATATAATGAGGCCAATTCTCTTAACCATGTTGTTTTTTCACCATCTGGCAAGCAAATTGCATTTGCTGGAAGTACTGAAGGGTTTGCCTCCAATGATGGACTTTTCATAGCGAATTTAGAAACGGGGCATGTTGAAAACATGACCTATGAATTTGACCCAACCATTGAAAAAATACAATGGATCGATGAAAAAAACATATGCTTTTCAACTCCAAGGAACGGGTATACTGGGATTTATAGCTTAGATACAAATGGCAACATAACTTCTATACTAAATCCATATTGGGTTATCTATGATTTTCAAGTCAATGACAATGAGATTTTTTTTACCGCCTCCCGAAATCCAAGAACCAAGCAACTCTACAAAGTAAAAATTGGCCAAAACCCTGAAAAAGCCATCCAATTGACCAACATAAATTCCGAATTGGTTCCTAAAATCAAAACAACGAGTCGTCTTTTAAATTATGAAAGTATCGATGGTGTTGAGATACAAGGGATGGTAACATACCCTCCCAATTATGAAAGTTCCATAAAATATCCCCTTATGGTGATACCCCATGGCGGTCCAGATGCGGTTGTTCTGGACGACTTCAATTGGATGGGACAATATTTCGCCGATAACGGGTATATTGTTTTTCAACCCAATTATAGGGGAAGTATTGGATATGGCAGGGATTTTTATGCCGGAAACAGGAATTCTTTCGGAAAAAATGATTTTGAAGATATCATGGCCGGTGTGGATGAATTAATCAAACTCAACATCGCTGATGAAAACAAACTCATTATTGGAGGATGGAGTTATGGTGGTTATATGGCCAATTGGGCCATCACACAGACCAATAGGTTTAAGGCCGCAATAAGTGTTGCAGGAGTATCCAACTTGGTCAGTCTATATGGTCAACATGAGTTTAGCAACAGAAAAATTGGAATGTGGGAATACAAAGCATTACCTATTGATAGTATTGAGAACTACAGGAAATCATCTCCCATTTTCTTTGTAAAAAATGCCACTACCCCTCTATTGATATTACATGGTTCAAATGATACCAGAAGTCCAACTTTACAGGCTTGGGAAATGTATCGCGCCATGAAGGACGCCCAAAAAAAAGTGGAAATGATTCTTTACCCAAATGCAGGACATAGTATCGGAAACCCAGTCCAATTTAAAAGCGTCCTGACCAATTGGCTGGATTGGGCCAATCAATCCCTAAAATAGTTTTGAACCAATGGGTCTAAATCAACCCATGAACACTATAATTTTGGATTCCTTTCCGAAACAACAAATATCCAAAACCATTAATAAGTGATTTCATGCATTTGACTTGGATACCTTATAAGGCATCCGTGTCATCCTGATCATTATCATAGACTACATCGGATTATTTTCGTGACTTTGGGGTATCACAATAAAAAACAACACAGTCATGAAAATCTTAATCATTTACGGGACCATTGAAGGGCAGACTCGAAAGATTGCCCGGTTCATGGAAGAAGTCCTCCAAGAAGCCGGACACCAAGTTACCATTTCCAATGCCATGGAAGAACCACCCGCTCCTTCCAATTTTGATGCGGTTGTTGTGGGTAGTTCCATCCATATGCACAAATACAACAATGCCATCAAACAATACATTATGGACCATGTGGAGGCACTGAACGGAAAACCAAGCGCCTTTTTCTCGGTAAGCATGGCCGTGGCTTCCAACATTCCGGAAGAACACGAGGAAGCCGAAAAGATTTCCAAGGATTTTTTGGAACAGACTGGTTGGCAAACCAGCACCGTTTGGCAGATAGCAGGGGCGTTGCGGTACACCCAATATGATTATTTTAAAAAATTGATCATGCGCATGATTGCCAAGAAACAGGGTGGTGCCACCGATACAGGCAAGGACCATGAGTATACGGATTGGGGTAAGGTGAAAACGACCATTTTGGGATTTATCAATGATATTGGTTAACTTAACCTTATGGACAACTATAATTTTGACACCCTTTCCGAAGCCGTGAACACCTTGACCCAAGAGGGCTATAAAGAAGACTTTGAAGCTAAGGACGATTGTATCAAGGCCCTATATTCCAAAAAGGAATATCAACCCAACGAACTGATCATTTTGGCGTCGTATCGTTTTGAGGGCATGACCAATCCCAGTGATCAAGCCACAGTTTTTGCCATAAGGGCCAGCGATGGCATCCATGGCACCTTGGTCATGTCCAACAGTGCGGAACACAATCAAAATGTGGATTTGATCCAAAAAATACCCTATCACAAAAAATAAGAGGCCTATCCAAAAAACTGCCCCAGAACCGAAGGTTGGTACAATAGCCATCCGGTTAAGCTAAATCGACTTTTATGGGATTGGAGCACTGCATGGGGAACCTCGGCACTCTTGAACATTACACAACGACCGGCCACAGGCTCCACCAAAAAGCTGGACCCATCTTTCTCAAAAATCTCCAATTCGCCCCCATCCCCTTTCTGCCAACCTTCATTGAGGTAGATCACCACAGAGATCATTCGGTTGTTCCGGTTTTCAAACTGATCTAAATGTTTATCGTAATGCCCACCAGATGGGTAATGGGCCAAATGGAATTCGTATCCGGAAAGACTCAAAAAGCAGTAGCGGTTGAACATGTGCAGTATCTCATCCACCACGCTCCAAAAGGGCTGGAGTTGTTCATCCCTTTTGCGGTCCAACCAATAGGTAAAATCACCCCGGATAGTATTATCTATCTGGTTATCGATATCGGTCCCAATCCCCGCTTCCTTAAAATTGGGCAACTTGGAGAGAAAAAATGACCGAATCCCGGAATAAAGCTCATCCCGAAGAAAACAATCAATGATCACATAATCCTTATCAGAGACATCGTCCACCCAGGACAACCAATTCTCTATACTGTGATAGGCTTTCAACTTTTCAACTTATGTGCGAATGTAGAAAATATTTAAAAGCAGAAAATCAATTTGTTTGGTAAGGTATTTGATTTCAAATAAATAATCCTATTCAAAAGCTTATCATGAAAAATGTCTTCCCAGTCCTTATCCTATTATTTCTATCACAAAACCTTATGGCTCAAAGGGTTTTCCCAACCGATGCAGATTACAAAGCTGATTATAGTGTTTTTGAAGTGGACCGGGACTACAAAGCCGATCTTTTGGTCCATAAAGTGGATCGGGATTACAAAGCGCATGGCAACAAAGGGCTTTGGCATTTTGCCGATAGGGAGTATCAGGCTGATTTTACCATTTTCATGGTCGACAGGGAATATCAAGCTGATTTGAAGGTCTTTTTTGTTGACTCGGAGTACAAGGCCGGTTGGCGTAACAATTCCTTAAAAAATGAAATTGACCTATTGATACAGGAGTAAAGCAAACACGGTATCTTTGCTACACAAAATGCATTGTATGATTCTTTTCTTTGGAACAAAGTCAGGAAAAAAGGAAACCAAGACCCTACATCACGTGGTCTGTCCCCATTGCCATCAAACGGGCACTTTGACCGCCGTTCGTCAGGCCAATCAGGCCCATGTGTTCTGGATTCCCGTTTTTACCATAAACAATACCAGTTATGCAGAGTGCTCTCATTGCAAGCGGGTCTATTATAAAGAAGAGTTTACCCCTGAAATGGAACAGGCATTGACATCTTCAAAATAGAGGCTCTTGGAAAATCGTGTAAAGCTTATTTTTCGTTCTCGACTGCACTCGAACTGACAACTGAATGAACTTGAATTTGAGCTTGAACCTGTCCTCTGATACGAACACTACTTTTTACGGTCCACAACGTAGTTCACCATCAGAGTAAGGGATGCTTTGTAATCTGAATCAGGGTAATTGTCCAGCAAAGCAAGGGCTTGGTCCTTAAACTCCAACATTTTCTCCACGGCATATTCCAGACCGCCCATTTCTTTCACATAGGCGATGACCTCTTTTACCCTTTTCTTGTCCTTGTTATGTTTTTTGATGGAGTTGATGAGCCAACTTTTTTTCTCCTTATCGCTTTGATTAAGGGCATAGATCAATGGAAGGGTCATTTTTTGCTCCTTGATGTCGATTCCAGTAGGTTTTCCAATCTTTTCGGCACCATAATCAAACAGGTCGTCTTTAATTTGGAACGCCATACCGCAAAGCTCCCCAAACTTCCGGAAAGTTTCCACTTCTTCGGAATCAGGGCGAACGGAACAGGCCCCCATACTGCAGCAAGCCGCGATCAAAGTCGCTGTTTTTTGGCGGATAATATCGTAATAGACCTCCTCGGTGATGTCCAAAAGTCGAGCCTTCTCAATTTGAAGGAGCTCCCCTTCGCTCATATCCCGAACCGCATTGGAAATAATATGTAGCAAATCGTAATCCTTGTTTTCCAAGGCCACCAAAAGTCCTTTAGAAAACAGAAAATCGCCCACCAAAACGGCAATTTTGTTCTTCCACAAGGCATTTATGGAAAAAAAACCGCGCCTTTTGTTGCTATCGTCCACCACATCATCATGGACCAAACTGGCCGTGTGGATCAACTCAATGATGGATGCCCCGCAATAGGTCCTTTCATTAACTTCTCCATTGAGTAATTTTGCGGTGAGGAAGACGAACATGGGCCGCATTTGCTTGCCCTTTCGGTTAACAATGTAATAGGTGATCCTATTGAACAAAGCCACCTTGGATGACATGGATTTTAGAAACTTTTCCTCGAAAAGTTCCATCTCATCTTCAATGGGTTCCCTAATCTGAGAAACGATTTTCAATGCGTTAGGTTTGGCGAATTTGATTTAAAACCCTAAAAGTAGCGAAAATGAAAGAGTTGGTCATAGGAAGGAGTAAGTTTTAGAACAGATGAACCAAATGCTCGATGATTGGATGATAACTAATCGTCAGAAATCGGACATCGGACATCGGACATCGGACATCCTAAAACTACGTCTTATTGGCCAACTGCCCGCAGGCAGCATCAATATCCTTTCCTCTAGATCTACGTACGGTAACGGTAATTCCATTTTTCTCCAAGGTACGCTGGTACATATCCACTGCGGTACTTGAAGCTTGCTGAAATTCGCCATCATCAATGGGGTTGTACTCTATCAAATTCACTTTGGATGGGGCAAACCTGCAAAATTTGACCAAGGCATCAGCAGCCTCTTGGGTGTCGTTGATACCTTCCCAGACTACATATTCGTACGTAATCCTACTTTTGGTCTTGCTGTACCAATATTCCAATGCCTCCCGTAAATCAGCCAAGGAAAAAGTGGCATTAAAGGGCATAATGGAGGTTCGGACCTCATCAATGGCGGAGTGTAGGGAAACCGCCAGACCAAACTTGACCTCCTCATCGGCCATTTTCTTGATCATCTTGGGAACCCCGGATGTGGAAACCGTAATTCTCTTTGGGGACATGCCCAATCCTTCGGGCGAGGTGATCATATCAATGGCCTTCAATACATTGTTGTAGTTCATGAGCGGTTCTCCCATTCCCATGAAAACAATGTTGCTCAGGGGTCGATCAAAATACAATCGGCTTTCATTGTCTATAGCCACCACTTGGTCGTAAATCTCATCCGGATTGAGGTTACGCATGCGCTTCATCCGTGCCGTAGCGCAGAACCTGCAGTCCAAACTACATCCCACCTGACTGGATACACAGGCCGTGGTCCGGGTTTCGGTAGGAATAAGTACGGACTCCACAATCAAACCATCATGGAGGCGTACCGCATTCTTTATGGTCCCGTCCGAACTTCGCTGCATTTGATCTACCCTGATGTGATTGATCACAAAGTGTTCCTCCAACATTTGCCGGGTTTCTTTGGAAACATTGGTCATGGCATCAAAGGTGTGGGCCGATTTCTGCCAGAGCCACTCATACACCTGATTGCCCCGGAAAGCTTTATCACCGCGCTCCACGAAAAAATTCCGCAGTTGTTCCTTGGTCAAGGCCCGTATGTCTTTCTTCTTTGTTTCCACAGTTTAAAGATAATCAAGAAAAAAATCCCGCTGGTTGGTGAACCAAACGGGATTCTTATCTATTTAAAGTTTTATCCTAAAGGATAAGCATGGCATCTCCGTAAGAGTAAAAACGGTACCCTTCCAAAATAGCCTGCTTGTACGCTTTCTTTATCAGGTCATGGCCAGCAAATGCAGATACCATCATCAACAAGGTTGACTTGGGTAAATGGAAGTTGGTGATCATGCAATTGGCAATACTGAAATCGTAGGGAGGAAAAATAAACTTGTTGGTCCATCCCTCAAAAGTATTGAGCGTGTGCTCAGATGAAACGGCGCTCTCCAAGGCCCGCATTACCGTAGTACCCACGGCACATACTTTTTTCTTATCGTCCTTGGCCGAATTTACCACTTCGGTGGCTTTTTCATCGATGACCAACTCCTCGCTGTCCATTTTGTGCTTGGACAAATCCTCCACCTCAACCGGGTTGAAGGTTCCCAAACCAACATGAAGGGTCACTTCGGCAAAATCGATTCCCTTGATCTCCAAACGCTTCAACAAATGCTTGGAAAAGTGCAATCCGGCAGTAGGTGCCGCAACGGCTCCTTCGTATTTTGCATAGATGGTCTGGTATCTTTCCTCATCCTCTGGCTCAACATTTCTTTTGATGTATTTGGGAAGTGGTGTTTCGCCCAATTCACGGAGCTTTCTCCTGAAATCGGTATACGATCCATCATACAAAAAGCGCAAGGTCCTTCCTCGGGAAGTGGTATTATCGATTACCTCTGCCACCAAACTTTCGTCTTCACCAAAATACAATTTGTTTCCAATTCTTATCTTTCTGGCTGGATCTACCAAAACATCCCACAACCTTTGTTCTTGGTTGAGCTCCCTGAGCAAGAAAACTTCAATACGGGCACCGGTCTTCTCCTTGTTTCCATAAAGTCGTGCTGGAAACACCTTGGTATTGTTCAGGACCATTACATCACCTTCATCAAAATAATCAATCAGGTCCTTAAACATTTTGTGTTCAATTTTTCCAGTGTCCCTATGAACCACCATCAGTTTGGATTCGTCCCTGTTCTCAGCAGGATATTCGGCCAATAATTCTTTTGGTAACTCAAAGTTGAAGTTTGATAATTTCATCTAAGCTTTTTTTCGATTTTTTTAAGAGCGGCAAATATACAACCTCACCATAGGGGATGTCAAGTAATTTGGTGATTAAATGCCCATTACACTTCGGCAACCCCAAAACCTAGGGTGGACAGGTCGTTCCAAAAATCTGGATAGGATTTGGAAACCACCTCTGCATCATTGACCCTAAAGGAAGCTTTAACCGCCAAGGGACCAAAGGCCATGGCCATTCTGTGATCGTTGTAGGTATCTACCGCCACGTCCGATTTCAAACTTGATGTAGGTTGTAACGTTAGACTCTCGGCATCAATATCCACTTTTGCACCAAACTTGGACAGCTCGGTTTGCATGGCCGCCAAACGGTCGGTTTCTTTTATGGGGAGGGTATGCAATCCTGTAAGGTGGCACCCCATTCCCAACCCTAAACAGGTAACGGAGATGGTTTGGGCCGTATCCGGTGCATTGGACAGATCGTATTCTACATGTTGAGGGATTTCATCCGTAGTTTTTGTCAAGGTAATGGTATGCTCCCCAAAAGTGGTTTCCACCCCAAAATCCTTATAAACTTCCGCCATAACACTATCGCCCTGTAGCGAATCCTTTTTATAGGACGACAATTGGATGGTCGTACCTACTTCGCAAAGTGCCACAATGCTGTAAAAATAGCTGGCCGAGCTCCAGTCCGATTCCACTACAAGAGTGGTATCCTGAACAGTTTCTTTGGGCTCAACCTTGATAGTATTCCCCTCAAAGGAAGTACTGACCCCTATCTGTTCCAAAAGGGACAAGGTCATTTTAATGTAGGGTACGGAAGTGATCTTCCCCACAAGCTCCAACTCCAATCCATTTTTGAGACTGGGGGCTATCAAAAGTAGGGAAGAAATATACTGGCTACTGATGTTGGCCGGCAAGGAAACCTTGTCCTTGTCCAATTTTTTTCCGGAAATTTTTATGGGAGGATACCCCTCCTCCTTCACATATTCAATACGGGCACCCAAATTTCTCAATGCTTCTACCAAAACCTTGATGGGACGTTCCTGCATTCGCTGGGAACCTGTCAATATCACCTCTTTGTCTTCTTGCGAAGCAAAATAGCCCGTTAAAAAACGCATGGCGGTGCCTGCATGGTGGATATCCACTTCCCCGCTCGTCTTCTTCAATCCTTTTTGCATGACCTGGCCATCATCAGAATTGGAAAGGTTTTCAATCCTTACATTGGGAAACAGGGCCTGAAGCAACAAAGATCGATTGGTCTCACTTTTGGAACCTGTGATCTGAATGGTTTTTTGCAGCTTTTTGTCTTGCGGAGCGGAAAGTTGAAGTCTCAAGATAATTGTGGTTTGATAGAAAGTCCAAAACTAGAAAAAACGTACCTAATGTCCTTTTAGCAGGACAACTTTATTTAAGCTTTTTGTTGTTTTGGTGACGATCGTGGTCCCGTTTGGTCTTTATCTCCAATTTTTTATCAAAAGCCTCCTGAAGATCAATGCCTGTTTGGTTGGCCAGGCAAAGGACCACAAAAAGCACATCGGCCAATTCTTCCCCAAGATCCTTAGCCTTGTCGGATTCTTTTTCGCTTTGTTCCCCATAGCGCCGGGCTATGATCCGGGCCACTTCCCCTACCTCTTCCGTGAGCTGGGCCATATTGGTGAGCTCGTTGAAGTAACGCACTCCATGGTTCTTGATCCATTCGTCTACGGCCAATTGTGCATTTTGTATATCCACGTTGATTTTGTTTAAGTTACCAAAAGTTGCATTGCAAATTTAAGAAGCTCGGAGGTATTCCTACAGTTTTTCCAGCACCAAGTAGCTTTGGTTCTGCACATTTACCGCCCTTTCGAAAAACTTTTTTATGTATGCGTAACCTTCACTGTTGTATTGTGTTGAATTGAGCTTAAAGTTGAAGTACACATTGATTATACCTTGATATTCCTTGCACTCAAACCGAAGCAAAGCACTTTGGTCCGGCAAAGCCAGATTGACCACCTCTGGAAACTCCTTTACCCTGTACCCCTCGGGAATCTTTATGTTCGCCATGTACCTGTAATTTCTCAGGAAACCAAAATCAATTGGGTAGTATCGCTGTTCGGATTTGAAAGGATTAGTAGCAAAAAAACGGACCACAAATGGGTTAAAAAACACCGTATTATCCATATTCATGTTCTGCAACTCAAACTCAAAATGTTCCACCAAAGTCCTCTCATCCGACTTTTCGGAATTGGTTTCATAGGTTTGGATGACAAAATCATCGTCCATTTCCTTTTCCATTTCGTCCAAATATTTTCCTTTAGAGGTCTTGGCCACCTCGTCCCGCTTGAAAAAGGCTTCATAACCCATGGTAATATCATCCAATGTCCCCACAGCCTTACCATCTTTCAGTTCCATTTTAACCTGTACGCTCCGGCTGTTGTTTTTTTCCGGTAAGATGTCAAACCAATAACTTTCCCCATCCAGATCCATGACCCTTCCATAATAGTTTAAACAGCGATAAGGCAACATTCCAAAGGGCATTTCTTTCTCTGTGGCGTCCAACAGGTATTCGTTTCCATCAATGGTGGTCTTGGCAACCACATAGTTGAAATTGGACATTACCGGATGGTTACGCTTGGGTAAACCGTGGGATCGGGTAGAAAGTACCATAAGGTCTGTCTTAATATCGGCAGCATTAAGCAGATTGATAAGGGTGATGTTGATTTCTGCCACATTTCCTGTTCTCCTGTCAAAGGCATCTTTTACATTATTGTTTCTGAAAATACTGTATCTGTTGTTCCAGGTATAGTGTTCCTTAACGAACCCATAGATGTTTTTGGCTTTTTCCAAATCACTTTCTCCTCCAGTGATCAGATCCAGCTCAACATTTTTTTCAAAGAAATTCTTCTTCCTTAATTGTCCGCCAATATCCTTATCGGTCCTGAACTCTTTATCCACATCCCTCCAAGTCTTGGTAAACTTTTGTTTGATGCCATCCAGTGATACGTATTCCGAAAGCTCAAACTCCAGCGTAGACCTGTAATTGTCCGAAGAAAGCATATACTCTTCGTCTTCTTTAAAAGCGGGCACATCTTTCATCACATATTTTAACACCTCACAATCGGCCCTCTGGGAAATACCTGGCACACTAAAGCAACTCTTCTTGATACTGGCATCATTTACATCCAAACCGATTTCACCAATTAAGGATCTATTGTATTTAAAGTTCCCAGGAATTTTGGCATTGTACTCCGAGTACAGCTTTGGAATCCTACTTTGGAATTCCCACCCCGAAAGATTATAGAAAAAAGGGGATTGGATTTCATAGCTATACTCCAAAACCGATCCCACCTCCACACTTGGGAAAGTGAATTTTATTTGGGACAGCCGTTCGTTCACATCCACATCGAAAATCTTGTCGCTGGAAACCACTTGTCTTCTGTTCCCATTATGGGTCATTGCTTTTATCGCATTGACCCTTTCCTTCCCCGACTTGGCACGGTAGTACGGGATAATAATCTCAGCCTCATCAAAACCTTGTTTCTTGAGTATCTTCTTTTTTGCATGGTAGGTTGTGATCAACCAAATATACCCTTGCCTCGCTTCAAAATAGTTTTCACCTTTTTCATAGAGATAGATGGCAGCGGCGGTGGTATCCTTCTCGTAAGACTTAAAGTCTTTTTCAAACTGGTCCAATACCCCAAACTCACTTGCCTGTTGGGCAGAGAGCAACCCCGCAAGGTTAAATACCATGAATAAAATAATGCTCTTATGCAACCTTGAGCAAATCAAATCCTTGACAAAACCACTTTTTCCGATTCCTTTTCAACCACTTGACGATAAAACTCTTTGAGTCCCAAATAATAATTTGGAGGAAAAACGGCCGTATTCATGCTTAGTTCAACACGAACATTGATAAAGTCTTGGTTTGAGGATATGTTGTACTTGAATTGTCCCAAATTATCGGGCAACACCATGGCCATGGGTTCGGGCAAATGTTCCACCTTATATCCTTCGGGAATGTTAATGGTAATCATGTATCGGTCTTGCCAAGGAAACCCATAATCTATTGGATATTCCCTTTCCTCCGATTTAAAGGGGTTCTCACTTACGGCCAAATGGAACATGGGTGAGAGATACAATTTTCCTGAAATGGATTCAAAGGCATCTTCCTTGAAAAAGTTGAAATTCTGCACTACCGGCTTGTCCAAATCCAGATTGTTCTGCAAATCATAGTCCGAAATCTCTATATCGCCCAATTCCTTTTCCAGATTTCCTAGAAACGTTTCCTCTGTCCCTCCATTGTATAAATTCCTGAACAGCAACGCATTGTGATTGGTATACTGTTGCCTACACTTGGCATCCATGGAACCGTCATCGTTAAGGTCAACGGTCATCATTATGGCATCCATGGAGCTTTTTCTGGGCATAAGGTCAATTTCTTCAGAGTTTCCATTTTCCGAAATAATTCGTCCAAACCAGTTCAGTGTCCTAGTGGGTAATACATCCATGGTGGTGAAAACATTGGTGGCATCGAACAAATGATATTCCCCATCTATTTTGCCCACGGCCACCACGTAGTTGTACCCTTGAAGGGTTGGAAACAAGGGAATTCCATTGTCGCGCGTGCTTACCAAAACGGGGTATGCCGGAATATTGGCATGGTTGAGCATGGATACCAACATTAAGTTAATATCAGCGCTGTTTCCTGTTCCTTCCTTGTATGCCTTTCTGGTTCCTTCATCGGAAGTGTACCCCACAAAGGAGTTCCATTTTACTTTTTCCTTGACAAATGCCAATATCCTTTTGGCCTTTTCCTGAGGTTCACTGGCGCCTTGAAGGACCATGTTGAGCTCTTCCTCAAAATAGTTGCTTCGTTTCATTTCATCTCCAAAAGAGCTGTTCTCATAAACCGTCCTTGCCACATCATCCCATGTTTTGGAATATACATCGTAGGTAGACCCGGGTATTTCCAAGGACATGATCTCAAAGGTGACTCCAGACCTAAAATTGGTAATGTTGGGAACAAACTTTTCCTCTTTTAGAGCCGGAACATCTTGCAAGTTATAGGTAACCTTTGTCACTTCCATGCCCAACCCGGCATCCCTGATCTTATCCACTTTAGGAACAAGGGGAAGGAAGCCCTTCTGTCTTTGGTTGAATTTAAAATACTCCAAGATTCTCATTTCAGCCTCCAGCCTTTTTATGGGAATGGAATGTTGAAAAACGAACTCATCTATATTCTGCACAAAGGGCGATGTTATCCTATATTGATACTCCACAACAGATCCCGCCTTTACATTGGGCATGGTAAACTTAACTTGGTTCCTATTCTTTGACTGTTGGGATTTAAAGATGCTGCCTTTGCCCAGCTTGGTCTCAACAACTTTACCCCCCTCCAAGGTATAGGTATATCCTTTGATGGAAGTGGCCTTCTCATCCGACGCCCCACTTTCGTATAGATCAATGGTCTTAGTAGCGTAATCAAACCCGTCCGTATTATAGATTTTTATTCGCTCATGCACCTCCGTCACCAGATTAAGCCCCACCCCGCTGTTGTAGGTATAGTAGGATTCCCGCTTTTTCAACAGATAAGCAGCAGCAGCCGATGTATCCTTGGGATGGGTGGCTTCCATAAGTTCTTCCTTGGAAATTTTCCCGAATTTCAATTCCTGTCCTTGGGCACAGACCGAAACCAGGGCAATCAGTAACGCGATTTTTCGTATCATAGGTCTTGACGTTTTAAAACAATTTTTTGGTTGTCCATTTTGGCAATGGTCCTTCTAAAAGATCTGTACTTGTTATAGTCCTCTTTGGGATAATTGCCTTTTTTTATGAGTAGCTTTCTCTTATACAATAATTCCGTATCGCTCTTTTTCACAACCTCAACTTCATAGGTTCCAAATTTGATCTCCTCCTTGTGTTTCTCCGGCAAAAAAGTGAATGCGAAGTTCTTGGGCAATTGGATGGTAAACTCATCCTCATCCAAATATCCCCGTTGGATCACAAATGAATGTTTTCTGTTCCGATATCTGGGAGGTATAAAAGAATTGTTATCCAACACGTTCAAAGTCAATAAATAATCATCCCCGTTCTTGGACACAAAATCATGGGCCTTTAACTGGACTTTCTCCGTAAAAACCACATCATCCCTATTGTTTTCGAAACTAAAATCAGAGATGGACAACCCATTGATGTTGCCCCAAAAGTTTTTGTAATATTCGATGATATCTTCTTTCTTGTTCCCCTCCAATCCAAAATGATTGTCATAACGAACGCCCATGGTTTCAATAGTGACATCGGCCTCAAGGGAAAGGTCCTCCTGAATTGTATAGGTTGAAGTCATCCGCATGAGGTTTTCTTCATTTACATAGGAAGTTGTGGTAACAATTTCCCCGCCATCGGGCTTTACGATCAAAACTTTTCTATCATCCGTAAAGTCCCCTATAAATCCGAAAGGATGTACTTGGGATGTACAATCAATCCAATAATATTCTCCTTGGTAGGGAATGGCAACAATAGCATGGTTGCCTTGGGAAAGATCCGCAAAATCTTCCTTGAAATCGACTTTGGTGCCCCCTGCCTCCACTACGGCATAGTACGATTCCACCCCAACAGCCTTCAGCAGGGCCATGGTATAATTGGAAAGCCCTTTACAGTCCCCGTATTTTACCCTATCCACCTCAATGGCACTTATCGGCTGAAAACCTCCTATTCCTATCTGCACACTGATATACCTTGTGTTGTCCTGCATGTATTGGTAGACGATCTTCGCCTTTTCAATATCATCATCCACTCCTTCCACAAGCCCCCTTACCTTTTGTACCGTGCCGTCCTCCAAATCTGCACGACCAGATAACAGCTCCTTCTGGATCCAGAGTCCCAAATCGTTCCAATTGTCCACCTTGGCATTATAACCCTTGTAATGAAAATTGGGTAACCGTACCGATAATTTTGGACATATGGCATTGAATGACGGGCTAAGGCTTTCCGCTACCACTGCCGGGATGTTTTTGGCCGTATAGCTTATTTTTCCTTGACTTTCATCCTTATCAACAGTAATGTCAAAAAGGTTTGATTCCTCAATGATCGGTTTCAAACCATTGGAAAGGTAACTGATGGCATATTTACTTTCCTCCACACTGATATCATACCCCGATAAAAAATACCATGGAGGCAAAATGCCCGTATCCGAGGTTTCAATCTCATAACTAAATTCCAATGTATATGGGTATTGAACGGGCACATATCTATAATACAGTAATCTATCGTCCAGATAAAGGGAAAAACCATCCACTGCGGCTATATCATTAAAGTCCCTACGCTTGATCCGCTGAATCTCATTTCCAGAAGCATCATAGACTACGGCTTCAATTTTCTTTATTTTTTTCTCTTTGTCATAAAATGCCCGTGTTCTGGCAAAGGCATCGCCAGATTTGTTCAGCACCGTGACTACTTGCCTTGCGGTATAGGTCATTCTATCCATGGCCTCAATACGGATATCCATCTCATCAAGCCGGGCCACAGCATCGGCATTCTCCATCAGTTCTGCTGGAATAGTATGATAGCTGTAGTTTTGGGAAAACGAAAAATGGACACTAAGAATCAGTAGGCATTGGAAAAGAGCACGCATTGTTGAGGTTGATCGGTTACATTACTATAGCAATATGACCAATTTCTTACAAAAACGGAAACCTAAATCGACAAAAGATCGTTATTCCTTGTTCTTTGTATCGATAAGGATGGTCACGGGACCGTCGTTCAGGAGCTCTACCTTCATGTCGGCACCAAAAACACCTGTACCGACCTCTTTACCAAGGTCCTGCTCCAGCTTTTTCACAAAAGCTTCATAGATGGGAATGGCCACATCGGGTTTTGAGGCTTTGATATAAGATGGCCTGTTACCCTTTTTGGTCAAGGCGTGCAGGGTAAACTGACTTACCACTATGACCTCTCCCCCAATATCCAGAACGGAGCGGTTCATAACTTCATCATCGTCATTGAAAATCCGGAGATTGACCATTTTTTTGGACAGCCATTCGATATCCTCTTTACCATCGGCATCCTCTATGCCCAACAGTACCAAGAGACCTTGGCCTATGTTTGCTATTTTTGTCCCATCCACTGTGACACTGGCGCTGGATACGCGCTGTATAACCGCTCTCATTAACGTTCCCTGTAATTATCCGTTCTGTAATTTTCTTCTTCCCCGGTTATCATCTGAACATAGCTCCTATATCTGCTCCATGCAATTTCGTCGTTCTCCAACGCTTGCTTTATGGCACATTTGGGTTCATCCATATGCAGACAATTATTGAACTTGCATTGGGATTTCAGCTCAAAAAACTCTGGAAAATAGTCGCCAATCTCGTCGGGTTCCATATCCACTATACCAAATCCCTTTATTCCGGGGGTATCAATAATCCTTGCCCCAAACGACAGATCGTACATCTCTGCAAAGGTAGTAGTGTGTTGTCCTTGAAGGTGTTGTTCGGAAATTTCCGCGGTCTTCAATTGAAGTCCGGGTTCCAAGGCATTGACCAAAGTGGATTTCCCCACACCGGAGTGCCCTGAGAACATGCTTGTTTTGTCTTTCATCAAATCCTTGACCAAGTCAACATTCTCTCCTTCCTTGGCGGCGAGTTCAATACAGTGGTACCCAATTTTTCGATACAGATCGATCAAATACTTCACTTCTGCCACCTCATCGACATCATAGACATCCATCTTATTGAACAGAAGTACCACAGGGATGTCATATGCCTCCGCCGTCACCAAAAAACGGTCTATAAAACTGGTAAAGGTGGTAGGGTTGTTCAGCGTGATCAATAAGAAAACCTGGTCCAGATTGGCTGCTATGATGTGGGTCTGTTTGGAAAGTTTCACCGACTTTCGAATGATGTAGTTCTTCCGCTCCCCTATTTCAGAAATAACGCCAACGGGTTCATCCCCAATCTTTTCCAAATCAAAGGTAACAAAGTCCCCCACCGCAATGGGATTGGTACTTTTTATGTTTTGGGTCCGAAACTTGCCTTTGATCCTACACTCATAAAAAGCCCCATCCTCCGCTTTCACGGTGTACCAACTTCCAGTAGACTTATAGACAATTCCGTTCACTATTTGTTCATATTTACCTGCAAAGAAACAATAATCCTTGTTTTTGTCCGTATATCTTTGTTTACAGTTTTAACAATCAATCTCATATTTATCATGAAAAAAATCATTTTTACCGCTGCGATCGCACTTGCTTCCCTGTTCAGTATGAATGCCCAGGAATACAAGGTAATCACCAGTGTAGAATCCATTGTACCCAACGGTCTGGGTAGATCTAGGATCATTAACGCCCTTGAAGACAAGGATTACAAGGAATTTACAAGTGTACAGACCGAGGACGACAACACCCGAAACAAATCGGACAGAAGTGATATCCGTGTAAAGAATTTTGAGGAAACCAAATTATTGAACTTCTATAATTTGGGAGGAATCCGTTTCCAGAACATTGCCGCCAATGATGCCATGATCACCTCCATGATCAACGATATGATCGCCAATGGCTGGGAATTGGCCTTTGTGGTAAGTGGTGTGGAAAGTGAAGGCGGAAAAGGCGATGGCCAAGGTATCTTCATTACGCGATACATCTTTAGGAAATAAATACAGACAATTGTTCTGTAAAAAGAAAAAGGCCCAACAATTGTTGGGCCTTTTTCATATTCACTCTTTCCTTGCTTAAGAATTGATGATCTTCTCTTGGTGGTTGATGGATTCTTGGTGAATGGCCTTGAACATCTTCAAGACAAATTCCTCGCTCAATCCTCGTTGCTCCCCTTCCAAGATCATATTGCCCAAAATGGCATTCCATCGATTGCTTTGAAGTACGGCTACGTTTTTTTGCTTCTTCAAGGCACCAATACCATCGGAAACTTTCATACGCTTGCCCAAAAGATCTACCAATTGGTTGTCCAAAATATCAATCTGGGCCCTTAGGTTACTCAAGTTGTTATTGTACTCCGCTTCCTCGTCGGTTTCCTTTCTGATACGCAAATCCTTCATGATCTGTATCAAGCTTTTTGGGGTCACCTGTTGTGCGGCATCACTCCACGCATTGTCTGGATCGTAATGGGTTTCTATGATCAAACCATCAAAATTCAAGTCCAAAGCAGTTTGCGACACATCAAAGATCATATCCCGGTTACCGGTAATATGGCTTGGGTCATTGATGATGGGCAGATCAGGGAACTTGGTCTGAAGTTCAATGGCCAACTGCCATTCTGGAATATTTCGGTACTTGGTTTTTTCGTAGGTTGAAAATCCACGGTGGATCACCCCCAACTTTTTAATATCCGCTGAATACAGACGCTCCACAGCTCCCAACCAAAGGGAAAGGTCTGGGTTTACCGGGTTTTTAACCAACACGATCTTGTCCGTGCCCTTAAGGGCATCTGCAATTTCTTGGACGATGAAAGGGCTTACCGTAGATCGTGCCCCGATCCACAATAGGTCAATATCATGTTCCAAAGCCAAATCAACATGGGCTTTGTTGGCCACTTCGGTAGCCGTTTTTAAACCGGTTTCCTCCTTTACTTTTTGCAACCACTTCAATCCAATGGCCCCTACACCTTCAAAATTCCCGGGGCGGGTTCTTGGTTTCCAAATACCGGAACGAAAGTAATTGACATCCGTATCCTTAAGTTCATGCGCAATCTTCAGCACCTGTTCTTCGGTTTCGGCACTGCAGGGACCTGCAATCACCAATGGATGCGATAGGTTCATGTCATCCAACCATTTCCTCATTTGCTTACTGTTTTCCATACTATGTTCTGTTTTTTGTGAGTGGAATTCCTTTTAATATCTGTTTTATCTTATTTGTATTGCTCATCTCCGTGTGCACCTTTCCATACTCTTGGTCCAAAAGGAGTTGTTTAAAATTTTCAAGGTTTTGGATGTACTCCTCCAAAGTTTCCACCACATTGTCCCTGTTCTGCTCAAAAATGGGGGTCCACATGTCCGGAGAACTTTTGGCCAAACGCACCGTACTCTCAAAACCACTTCCCGCCATGTCAAAAATATCACGCTCGTTCTTTTCTTTCTCAATTACGGTCTTTCCCAACATAAATGAGCTGATATGTGACAAATGCGATACGTAGGCAATATGCTTGTCGTGGGCCTCTGGATTCATGTACCGGATACGCATTTGCATCTTTTGAAAAATGTCCAAAGCCTTTTCCTGAAGCTTAAAGGCCGTTTTTTCTACCTCGCATATAATATTGGTCTTTCCTTCGTACAAACCGTTTATGGCCGCGGAAGGTCCCGAAAATTCCGTACCCGCAATGGGGTGGCACGCCATAAAATTTCTCCGATTGGGGTGATCTGCCACTGATTCACAAATCAAACGTTTGGTGGATCCCGCATCCATGACCACGGTCTCGTCTCCCACAACATCCAAAATCTTAGGCAATTCGTGTACCAAGGCGTTCACGGGAATGCTCACATAGACCACATCGGCAGTGGCCAAGACCCCATAATCCCCTTTTTCATCAATCAGGTTCAGTTCCAAGGCCTCATCCAAATGGGAATCGTTCTTATCAATCCCGATAATATGGGCCTCTGGAAACAATTGCTTTACATCTTTTGCAAAAGAACCTCCAATCAACCCTATTCCTATGACAACTACGTCCATTGCTTAAAATCTTTCTATGGCTTCTTTTATTTTTTCCTCTTTCACACAGAGTGAAAAACGGATATACCCCTCTCCATTGCTCCCAAATATGGTGCCCGGAGCTATAAATATGTTTTTATCATACAACACTTCATCAACAAATTCCTCAGAAGATGGAGCGCCTTTGGGTAGTTTGCACCACACGAACATCCCTACTGCGTCTTCGCTATATGCACAGCCCAATTTGTCCGCCAGTTGGAACATGAGCTTTCGTCTCTTGGTATATACCTCATCCAAATCCGCGAACCATTCGGGACCACTCTGCAATGCCGCTATAGCCCCTTTTTGAATACCGTAGAACATGCCGGAGTCCATATTGCTCTTTACTTTGAGCACCGCATTGATGTTCTCCTTACTTCCCAATACCATTCCCACACGCCATCCGGCCATGTTAAAGGTTTTGCTCAAACTGTTTAGTTCCAAGGTGCAATCCAAGGCTCCATCTATGGACAAAATACTGGTGGGGTTACTGGACAACACAAAACTGTACGGATTGTCATTGACCAATAAAATATCGTTTGCCTTGGCAAATTCAACCAAGGACGTCAACTGTTGCATGGTGGCCGTAGCCCCGGTGGGCATATGTGGATAACTCACCCACATCAGCTTCACTTTGGACAAATCTTCCTTGGAAAGTGCCTCTAGGTCGGGAAACCAACCATTCTCTTCGGAAAGATCGTAGGTTCTTGGAACGGCTTCCACCAATCGGGTCACCGAACCGTAGGTAGGGTATCCCGGATTGGGCAACAATACCTCATCACCCACATTCAAGAATGCCATACTGATGTGCATGATCCCTTCCTTAGATCCCATTAAGGGCAATACCCCGAGTGCTGGGTCTATGCTTACCCCAAATTTTTGTTGATAGAACTCCGCAATGGCTACCCTTAGTTCTGGCAAACCCTGATAGCTTTGGTATTGGTGCGCTCCTGCATCAGTTATTGAATCCCTTAGGGTGGTCAAAACTTCTGGTGAAGGTGCCAAATCCGGGCTTCCAATTCCCATATTGATAATGGGCCTACCCTGAGCCATAAGCTCCCGCACCTCCCTCAATTTTTTGGAGAAGTAGTATTCCTGTACACTATTCAATCTATTTGCCGTAATCATACCAACAATGCATTTTTATATTCGCCCAAAATCCTAAAGTCTTCGGACATGATATCCAACAATGACTTTGCCTTGGTAAAGTGCCCATACTTCTCAAAAGTGACGTCCACAAAAAAGGCATACTTCCATGGGGTTTCAATAACCGGAAGGGATTGAATCTTGGTAAGGTTGAGGTTACAATCGCTCATAACGTTCAACACTGTGGCCAAACTTCCTCTTTTGTGGTCAGTTATAAACCGCAACGATGCTTTATTAATTTCTTCTTCGGGTAACACCTTGTTCTGTTTTTTCAGTATGATAAAACGAGTAGCGTTATTTTTTATCGTCTGGATTTCAGAAGCAATAATATCCAAATCATAGAGATTTGCCGCCATTTTCGGAGCAATTGCAGCAATATTGGTCAATTGACCTTCCATGATCCGTTTTGCCGTTTCTGCTGTATCCACACTTTCCACCAGTTTTATTTGGGGATACTCCTTAAAAAACTCCTTGCATTGCAATAAAGCCATTGGATGCGAGTGTACTTCCTTGATATCTTCCATGGAACCGCCCTTGAACACCATAAGGTTATGGTGTATGCTCAGATAGTGCTCTCCAATAATGTGCATATTATTGTGATACACCAAATTATAATTTGGTATGATGGACCCCGCTATGGAATTTTCTATGGCCATGACCCCCTTGTCCGCCGTACCATCTTTTAAATGATCTATTACGGCATCAAAGGAAAGACACTCCAATAATTCAATGTCGTCCCCAAAAAAATCCTTGGCTACCTGATGGTGGTTGGATCCCTTAATTCCCTGAATGGCTACTTTTAAACCCATGGCAAAAAAAAAGCCCCGATTTTATCGGGACTTTATCATGTTAATATACTTTAAGCGTATCTACAATAGTCCCGTTGCTCCTTGAAAAAAGAAGTAAAAATAAAAACGGTTCCAGAAATACGTTGTTGTCATTTGTTATAAATATGGAGCTAATATAGGCATTCAAACCAAAATCAACAGCAAAGCTTCATTTTTTTTCGATTTTTATTGAAATATCATTTTTTGTTGCATTTCGATTTAAAAAAAGCTTCATTTTTTGACAAATTCTATTTTTTCCGGTTTTGATGGTCTGCACTAAACTGACCTCAAAAAAAGCTCACTACATCTTATGGAAACGTCTAAAGATGTATTTTTGAGGCTTAAATAGCGTAGCATGTCCATCACTGTCCAGAACATTTCCAAAAGCTTTGGTCCACAAAAAGCCTTGAACAATGTTTCCTTCTCCATCAAAAAAGGAGAGATTGTAGGGTTCTTGGGACCAAACGGTGCGGGGAAATCTACCATGATGCGGATTTTGACAACCTATTATAAACCTGACAGTGGAGATGCAGAAGTAAACGGTTTTGATGTGTTGAAATCAGAAACCGAAGTACAAAAAAGCATAGGATACCTTCCCGAACATAATCCACTTTATCTGGAAATGTATGTTAAGGAGTACCTATCCTTTAATTCCGATGTATACCAGGTATCCAAGAATACGGTACAGGAAGTTATTGAACAGACCGGATTGAGCCCTGAAGCCCATAAAAAAATTGGTCAGCTTTCCAAAGGGTACCGCCAGCGCGTTGGATTGGCCGCTGCGTTGTTGCACAACCCTGAAGTATTGATCTTGGACGAACCCACAACTGGTCTTGACCCCAATCAATTGATAGAGATTCGGAAATTGATCCGGGACATTGGAAAGGAAAAGACCATTCTCCTATCCACCCATATCATGAAAGAAGTGGAAGCGGTCTGTGATCGGGTCATCATTATCAACAAAGGAGAACTAGTTGCGGATAAGAAATTGGAGGAACTTCGGGAATCTGAAGAACAAATCATTGAGGTAGAATTCGATTTTCGTGTGGAAGAACAATTGCTCATGCAATTGCCAAATGTTTCCAATGTGCGGAATATAGGTGGCTTTGCTTATGAAATCAGTTTTAACACTTCAACCGATATGCGCCCTGCGGTGTTCGATTTTGCCCACGACAATCAACTTAAAACGCTTCAACTTAGCCGAAAGAACAAAAATCTGGAGAGCTTGTTCACCGAACTTACCCGCTAATCGTTGGATTGATTTAGGACGCCATCCCTTTTTCGTTGTTCAAAAATGGTGATGAACATACGGACACTGATATTCCTGGCTCGCTGCTTGGCCTTCTCCGTATTTGGACCAACAAAATACGTATCCAGTGTAGTGATCCAATGGCGCAGCCAAATGCCAAAATGATAATCGGTTATGGAATACCCCTTTTCCTTATCCAATTCAGCATGCACCAACAAGGGGTTCCCTTTATATTTTTGGACAAAGAATAAATTGGTTTCCCAAAAATCGGTCAGTTTTTCCATGTGCTCGGGCCAGTCCGTAATGGTAGTATTGAAAAAATGACCAATCTCAGCATCAGCCCGCACTTTCTCATAGAAACGATGCACCAATGTTGAAACATCTTCCCTGTTTTCAATATCCTTTCTTTCCATGGCCAAGATTATGGTTTCTCTTCAAATTCATTGCAATCCAGGCGGATATCCGAGTGGCGTAACTTTCTTTCCAATAAACGACAGTAATGTCCTGTCCCGTCTTTTGTATAAAATTTACAGGCAAGACAAGTCCGCTGCACCGTTAGTATGCCTTGCTGGTTCAACTGATAAATGAGGTTGCCCAAGGTCTTGAACAGCATTTCCTTTTCACCAGTGGGGACATTCTTCAATTGTGAAGCCAGCGGATGGGCAAAATCCTCGGTTTCTTCAACAATTTTCTTCCCCTTGTCCGACAAGAGAATGGAATAGCTCCTACTATCTTCCGAAGAGTGGTCTTTTATAATCAGCCCTTTTCGTTCCAAAACTTTAATAGCGTCGCTAATGGTCGGCTTGGTCACATTGAATTCCTTGGCCAAAAAACTAACATTATTGTAGCCTGATTTGTGATAGGCCACAAAAATCAGGATTTGAATTTGGATGGGGCTTAGCCCCAAACTTTTGGCTTTTTCCCATAACAGCACTTTAAAAGCTTGGGAAATACGCTCCAGACCTGCTACAATTTTGCTGGAAAGATCTTGCTGTTGCTGTTTCGTATCAAAAATACTTTTCTTCATAACAAACAATGCCTGCCGAAAGCTACCGACAGGCAAAGTTAGCATTCCTAATTAAATGTAGTGCGATTTTAATTTAAATTCCGGTCGGAATAAAAATAAGGATTCCTAACTACATAAATTATGACTATGCTTTCACATCCTCCAAAGAAGCCCCATAATTGATATGAAGGACATGACCGCTGGAAGTCACCAAAGCAGGAACCGACTTAACGCCAAAGTCTTCCGCTATGGATATTTGCTCTTTCTCTTCTCCCAAATGGACAATATCAAGATTTTCAACTCCCACTAAATCAATGATTTCACTCTCTGCCCCTACACAAACTGGACATCCTGCATGATAAAAAATTGGTTTACGCATTGTATTTTCATTTAAGTTAACGCATTATTGCCATACAAATATAGTTAGGATTCCTTATTAATAAAATTTCAGCCCTATTTTTTTATTTCTTATCCCAATGATAATGGCTGGTCTTATATGCAAACCATCCACATTGAAATTAGCTTCCCAATCAAAATATGGTACTTTTGCGATTGGAAACAAAAGCAACCTCATGAAGAAGAATCGTTCCCAACTGGAACTTACGAAAGAAGAAATGACTTCGTATGGCTATCAGATCATAGATGCCATAGTGGAGCACCATGATACCCAAAAACAAAAACTACCCGTAGCCTTGGGATCTCGGGAAGAAATGGACTCGCTTTTTTTGGAAGAAGCACCCGAAATGGGAACCGAACCCACCGAAGTACTTAATTTTGTACTGGAAAAGGTCATGACGAAGAGCACACTCATGTCTCATCCTAAATCGTATTCCTTTGTTCCCGGTCCCAGCAACTATATCAGCGCCATGGCTGACACCCTTGCCACAGGGTATAATATTTTCTCAGGGGGATGGGCAGCCTCACCAGCGGCGGCAGAATTGAAAATCGTTACCATTCAATGGCTGCTGAAGATTTTTGGATTCCCGAAGAAAAAAGGAGGTGGTATCTTCACCAGTGGAGGCTCCATGGCCAATTTAACGGCCCTGACCACTGCCAGAAGAATCAAATGTGGGGATGATTTTTCCAAAGCGATCATTTATCTCTCGGACCAAGCCCATTCCTCCAATATCAAGGCCATTCGGGTATTGGGATTCAAAAAAGAACAGATCCGCATCATTCCCACGGATAGTGAGTTTAAATTTTCCGTCAATAAACTGAAGAACTGTATTGCCAAGGACCGATTGGAAGGGTTTATGCCCTTCTGCTTGATCGCCACATCAGGAACCACCAATACGGGTACGGTGGACCCTCTTTCCGAGTTGGCGGCCATCTGCAAAAAAGAAGACATTTGGTTCCATATTGATGGCGCTTACGGCGCAGCGGCTATCTTATCTAAAAAAGGGAAACAATTGATGAAGGGCATCGAAAAAGCGGATTCGCTTACCGTAGACCCCCACAAATGGTTCTATCAACCTTACGAAATGGGCTGTTTATTGGTCCGCAACCACAAATACCTGAGTCACACCTTTACCGAAAAACCGGAATACCTTAGGGACATTGAGGGAAACACGTCTGAAATCAACTTTTATGATCATGGTATCCAGCTGACCCGAAGGTTTAGGGCGTTAAAATTTTATATGTCCCTTAAAACCTTTGGCCTTCAAGAATTTCGGAATGCCATCACCTATAATATTGACCTTGCCGAGGCCACCGAGGGTATTTTACGCAAGAGCAAACGCTGGGAAGTGGTTTTCCCTGCCACTTTGGCGGTCATTAATTTTAGGTACAACCCAATTTCCAAAAATTATACCGACAAGGAACTGGACGGCATCAACCAATACATTTCTGAAAAAGTGGTGTCCTCCAGAAAGGCTTTGCTGGTCACCACCATCCTACATGGACAGGTGGTATTGCGGATGTGTTTGATCAACCCCAGAACCACCTTGGATGATGTAAAGGAAACCCTGGAACTCTGGGGAGGCTTTGCCGCCGAAATAGAGGAAAAATTGGCAAAAGGATAGGGTCTTAGTTGATTCTATCCAGATTCTCATCCACATTCTTGTTTTTGAATGCATTGGATGCAGTTCCTCCAAAACTATATTTTAGGGATAGGGCCATTTCGCGCCCGTCAACATAATAGGTTCCATTGGCCTCCACCCCGTTGATGGAATAGCTTTCTCCATAGTTCATGGCTTTGGTGATGTCGTTGAACCGCAGGGCACATTGCAGTTTTTCAAATAAAGTGGTGGTCACAGAGGCATTCAGCACTACCATCCCATTTCTTTCAATGATACCCTCTTTTCGTTGGGTCAAAGCATACCCTCCTACAGAAACGATGGTATCTTTCATTACTCTCAACTGTTGATCGGTGTAGACGTATAGATAGGGTTTGGCCTTGGTGAACACTGCAGATGAATCCTTGATTTTGTTATAGGTTATGCTCACTGAATTGGTCGAAGACCAGATTTTATGGGAAAATGGCACTGTCAATCCAAGATAATAACCCGATTCCTCATCTAGGTTATTCTCGGCCAGCAAGGCAGCTGAATCATTTTCTTTGTACCCTATCATAAAATATCTGGGGTTCTTATTCGTGTAGATACCTCCAAAGATAGATGTGTTCCCTACCTGAAGATTCGTGGAAATTTCATTGGTAATCGTAGGTATCAAGTCCACATTGTTACCTGCTTCCAAAAAGGGGTTTATGAACACCCTCACGGAGCTGGTTCGGGAAAAATTGGGCCGATTGATGTTTCTGGAGTAGTTCAACGAAAGGGTTTTGGTGCTGTCTATGGTAAAATTCAAACCTACTTTGGGAAAAATCCGGGTATTTTCACGTTCAACCAAAGGTTGCAGGTCCTTTTCAAGCTGTCCTTCAACCTGATTGTATTCCACTCTGGCTCCCAGATTAAACTTGAACTTCTCCCCAAAACTTGATGCCGTATTTGTATAAATAGCATAGAGGATTTCTTTATAATCGTAGTTGATAACATCCCCATTGGCTAATTCAGGTTGATCAATCTGACTGAATGCATCAGCTTTGGCCTCGTTCCAGCTTGTACCGAAATCCAATTGCAAATTTTCGGAAATCACCTGTTCAAAATCCAAACGGGCCGCCAAAGATTCAATTTTATAATCCTGGTTTCTGGTTTGGTCCAGTACCAAGCCTTCATCATTGTAGTTGTTTGCGATATCCGTTTGCAGCTTTTGATCAAAAGAGGAATATTGGATTCCCGTAAAAAGGTTCAAGTTTTCAGCAAGCCTTTTGTTGAAATTGAAGTTGGCACTAAAATAATCCCTCCGGTTATCATTTTCCGTTTCAGACGTGATTTCATTCGTCTCACCCCCATTTTGAAGAAACGTGCTGGTTTCAAAACCCGCATCATCAGTTTGACGGCGAAAAATAGTATTCAGGGAAATGTAGTCATTGGCATTGATGGGATAATAGAATCCCATTCCACTGTTGATTTGCATCCGCTTATTATCCGGGATGAGCACCAAATAATCAGAACGGATATTCTCCGTAGGAATGGCAAATGCAAAGGTATTGCTCTCCCACTGGCCAATGGTATTGTAATTAAGGTTTCCCCGAAGGTTCCATTTTCCGTTGGAATGGTTCCCGTTGGCACTGATATAGTTGTTGGTGTTTTGTCTGAAAGAAAGTGTTTCACCCAACGTTACTGTGGTGCCTTTGTCATTATTTTTCCTAAGCTGAATCAAAATCACCGCCCGCCCCTCAGCTTCATACTTTGGCGAAGGATTGTTGATAAGCTCAATACTTTCAATGGAGTCTACCGATAAGGCAGCAAACTCTCCAAAGCTGATTCTTTGATTGCCTAGATAAATCAAGGGTGTTCCTTTCATAAGGACCGAAATGGACTCCCTATTTGGTGAAATCTGGACATTGGGAAGTTTCACCAACACTTCCAGAGGGTCTACCATGGTTGAAAAAACAGGGTTTAGGACATCAACCTTAAAATTTCCGTTTTTGTTGGTTATCGGATTTTTGGAGGCGATTACTTCAACATTTTCCAAGTCGGTAGTTTCTTCCTCCAGTTGAATTACCAATTCCAACGAATCACGGAACACATATTTTTTGGAGAATGTGGCATATCCCAACGCGGAGATTTCCAATAGGTATTCGCCCTTGGGCACCTCTTTAAAAGCAAAATTTCCCTGTACCAATGTAGTATAGGATACCAACTCCCTAGTTTCGGGAATCAAGAGCAACACATCCCCGATGTCCACCGGGACCTTGTTCCCATCCAAAACCTTTCCCTTTAGGGAAAGCTGTTCTTGGCCTTGTATGAATTGTATCCCAAGAAGCACCAACCAAATTGCATGTTTCAATACCATCTGTTTTTGAAACAAAAAAAGCTTGCAAATGATTTGATGTAAAGAATTTGGGGTATGGATTAGGTGCTAGTACCCGTACTATTTTTTAGAAGTTCCTGCCTTCCGGTGACATTGAGCTTGCCATAGATACTGGTAATATGGCTCTTAACGGTGCTCAAGCTTATAAATAGCTCGTTGGCAATTTCTTTGTTGCTCTTGCCCTGCACAATGAGGCCATGTACCAAAGTCTCCTGCCTGCTCAATTGTGGAGCACCTCCTTTTTTTCGCTTCGCGTACTGGTACCACATAGTCAAGCCAAGAAAAAGTACCAGTAAAGCAAGGCCCACATTCAACCCCCTGCTCCATTGCAGTTCCCGTCCAAGGGCTTGCTGATTTAGATAAGCCAATTTCTCTTCAAGGAAACGGTATTCCAATGGCGCGATATCACTTTCCTTAAAATCAGTTAGCAACGAGGTGTAGTATGCTATATTTTCAGCAATATCCCTATCCAATAGATTCTTTTGGTCCAGAACCTTGATAGCGACCAGTTTCACCTTTAAAATATTCAGGGAATCCCGGGCATATCCTGTCAATTGACTTTCTTTTTCCTTGGCTGATAAGGTGGAAGCCTCCAACTGGTCTTCAAAATATTTGAACTTTTTCCATTCTTGGGCGCTTAAGCCATCAGAAAGACTATCTTTTTCAACCTCAAGTTGTTCCAAGGAAAACTTTGACTCCTTGGCATAGGAAGAAGAAATCGCCAAAAGCAAAAAAGCTCCGGCAAACAGGAATGTAAATTTCAAGATTCTTCTCATTTGGAATAAATTTCAGCAAAAATCATAAGCTCCGCAAATCCAGTATAGCTGTAATGGCAGCATCCAAGGTCTGCTGCACCTTGGGGTCGGTACAATTGATCAACATGGAAACCACTACTTCTTCATCAGGATATACAAAAAAATTGGTGTAGGCCCCAACACTGCTGCCCACATGGCCCACAAAATGCCTGCCTTGGGCATCTTGGCTCACTTGAAAGCCCAAACCATAATAGATGGACTTTCCATTGACTTCTTGTGCGGTCAAAAGTACATCATAGGTTTCCTTTTGAAGTAGTTTTTGGTCCAGAATGGCTTGCCCCAACCGAGCTACATCCTCGCTAGTGGATAAATACCCTCCTCCGGCAATCTTATAAAAATTATCTACCGGAACCGATTTTTTAAAACACAGTGCTGTCTTGGTATACCATTGGGCCGAAGTACCCAAACCATCTGTCTTTGGTGGAAACGTATGCATCATACCCAGCGGATGCAGCACCTTTTGCTCCACATAGTCTTCAAAGGGCATACCACAGGCCTCTTGCATGGCCAAAGAGAGCAATACAAAATCAAAACTATTGTACAGATACCCCCTTCCCGGCTCAAAGACCAAGGGATCATCTTGGAACACACTGATACTTTCCTTGATTCCAAAAGGCTGGTTCAGGGCATATTCCTTTCCGCGATAGCCACGGATACCCGCCGTATGACTTGCCAATTGGCGCAAGGTGAAATCATACTTTTTCTTTGGAAAATAAGGCACATGGCTATAAAACGAATCGTCCAAATTCAGAATTCCCTCCTCCGCCATCTTGCCCAAGGCCAATCCGGTAATGCATTTGGAAATACTGGCAATCCGAAACAAAGTGTCCTTGGGGTCTACTGGGATTTTCTCTTCCATACGGGCATAACCATATCCTTTTTGGAGCATGGGTTTGCCGTTTTTGAGAATGGTAATGGCCATGCCGGGGATTTGCCCTTCCACAGTCAAGTTATGAAAGAGCGCATCTGCCCTTTCCCATCCTTGGAGTCCTTCAGGTGATTTAACCTTGGGGTCAGAAGAAAATAGTTTTTTTAAATACGAGAACACCGACTTCAAAGGTCTAGGTTTGATATTCTCGAAAGTAATGAGAAATTAAGTCGTACCCAAGCTTGAAGCCAAGCATCAATCTTTAAAAATCAACTGGCCATTGAAGAGTTCCTCCACCTCAATCTCTGAAGGGCGGTTTACACTGATCACATCACCTGTACCACTGATTGTCCCACTAATACGCTGTTGTGGGTTGACAAAAATATCATTTGAGCCTCTATGGCTCAGCATCACCCTTTGGGCCACAAGGTTTTCAGCTTCTATTCTGGAATCCCCTGCGGCAATGGTCACATTAAAATCAGTGGTAGTCCCTACCAACTTAAAATAGGCGATACCATTTACTACAATACTGACCCTTTCGACATCCAATTGCAGATCAAAGGAACCATCCGTGGTCTCGGTTTCCGGATTATTGAAACTTTCGGTAATCAAGGATAGGTTTGGATATTGCAAGACTCCATCACTGGAAATTAAGAGTCCCGTACTGCTCCGTATTTCTGAAATATTTGGCGCTGTTACATAAATGGTGGTCAGCCCATACTCCCGGACATAATTACAGTTGTTCTCATTGCGCACAATCAATCTGTTGTCCTTGACCTCTGCCAATACATCATTCTGAAGGAATTCCCCCGTTTCAATTTCAACACGTTGTTCCTCTCCTTGTTTGAGCACCACATTGAGATTTTCAAAAACCGTAATGGCACTGAATTCTGGGACATCCACGGTCAAACGGACCGTATCCCCTGCATTTTGAAAACAATCGGGCACATTGTCTCCATTACAGGAAAGCAACAGCAGTAGAAGTAACGCAAGGCAAGACCTCTCGACTGCGCTCGAGGTGACATTCTTGCTTCTTTTATATCTTCTAACAAATTCCATCATCACCTATAATCTAATCCCAATTCCAAATTCCACTGCTTCTGCCTTGGCCCCGTGCGATTTTAAGGTCACGGCCCCAAATAGCTTGTCCCCAAAATACCGTTTCAATCCCACACGGTTGTATACCTGCCCTTCAAAATCAAACGGATAATACACATAATAGCCCAATTGGGCCACTACGCTCATTTTGTTGATAAAGAGTTCATGACCTACAAATACACCTACACGCTTGAAGTCAGTATCCGGGTCCACATCCATTTCGGGAAAGGAAGTGGATTGGAACCGAATCAATTCCTTCAAAAAGTTGGAAAAGAACACATCTGTTCCCAACTGAAGGGCACTTTTACTGCTTAATCTCTTGTCAGCATAGGCGGATAAAATCCAAAACCCATACTGTCCCGAGTTGATTACGTCGCTCTCATTCAAACCACCCCGTAGCACAAAATTGTATCGGATGGATTCAATAATTTTCTCTTGAGGTCTTGGTTCTTGAAACTCATAAGTTTCACCACCATCCAAATCGTAGGTGAGCCCAAAATTCAAAGCCATGGTATTGGTAGAGGTATTGGGTGCCTTAAAATTGGCATTGGAATAGTGGATCAGGGAAATGCCTGCCTTGAATCCCAATCCGGCCAATAGGTTCTCTTTATGATAATTGAACATGACCATGGTAGAACTCAGCAAATGGCTTCCATAGGCATTGTTTCGGAAATTTTCGGCCTTATCATACGGGTTGGTGTTATAGGCCACCCCTTGTCCTATCCGAAATTGTAGGTTTCTCCTTAAAAAATAGAAGTTGTAGTGGGCATATAACCCAAAGTTTTTTCCCAAGGTAGGATTGTTCATATCCTGATAGACAAACGAAAAACCCGTGTCAGGATACCCCAAACTGGCCTCCCAATCCTCATGCCCAAAACGCTTTCGGTTGAATCCCAAAATAACCCCTCCGGGATGGGCCGTGATCAAATGTGAAATATCCGGGTTGTGCAATAAAATGGAACCGTAGAACTGACTGGCGTCCAGCACATACTTCTTGGGAGTCTCCTCCTTTTGGGAAAATCCAAAATAACTACAGAAAACAATAACCAAAAAAAGTAGGTACCTCATGGGCCGCTAAAGTAGGAAATTAAAATACCTCCTTGGCAACCGCCTTGATATTATCCGATTTTCCCATGGAATAATAGTGCAAAACGGGCACTCCCGCTTCCTTGAGTTCCTTGGATTGCTGAATACACCATTCCACACCCACTTGGCGCACCTCTTTGTTGGTCTTGCAAGCATCCACGGCATCCACCAAATCCTGCGGAATATCCACCCGAAACACCTGGGGCAATAACTGTAAATGTCTTTTTACGGCAATGGGTTTAATCCCCGGAATAATAGGCACATTGATTCCCATTTCCCTTGCTGCTTCCACAAAGGCAAAGAATTTTTGATTATCAAAAAACATTTGGGTCACTACATAATCTGCTCCCAAGTCCACTTTTTCCTTTAATCGTCTCAAATCCGATTGCAAGGAAGGGGCTTCCATGTGTTTTTCCGGATACCCGGCCACTCCAATACAGAAACTGGCACAGTCATCGGTTTCTATGACCTCGTGCAAATAGTTTCCACCGTTGATGTCATGGATTTGCTTTACCAACTCTGACGCATATTGATGACCACCCCGTGTGGGAGCAAAATATTTTTCCTCCTTCATGGCATCGCCTCGTAAGGCCATTACATTCTCTATCTCCAAATAATGACAGTCTACCAAAAGGTATTCGGTCTCCTCTTTGGTAAACCCTCCACAAAGCACGTGGGGCACGGTATCCACATCGTATTTGTGTTTGATGGATGCACAGATGCCCAAGGTACCGGGACGCATCCGGGTCAATTTTTTATCGAGCAGCCCATCGCGGTCAATGTATACGTACTCCTCCCGGGAGGTGGTCACATCAATGAATGGGGGCTTGAACTCCATCAAGGGATCAATATTGTCGTACAGCTCCTGAATGCTCTTCCCTTTTACCGGAGGGATGATTTCAAAACTAAAAAGGGTTTTCCCTTTTGCTTTTTTAATATGGTCGGTTACTTTCATGCCTTATGCTTCAACTATGTTGGGAGCCAGCCATTTTTGGGCTTTCTCCAATTCAATATTCTTTCGTTTTGCAAAATCCTCCACTTGATCTTGCTCTATTTTTCCCAATCCGAAATATTTTGCCTTCGGATGTGCAAAATAATAACCACTTACACTCGCTGCGGGCCACATGGCCAAGCTTTCGGTAAGTTCCACTCCAATTTTTTCCTTGACGCCGAGCAATTCCCAAATGGTAAGCTTCTCCAAATGGTCTGGGCAGGCGGGATATCCCGGTGCTGGACGGATTCCCAAGTACTTTTCCTCAATAAGCTCATCGTTGGACAGGGATTCTGCGGCAGCATAGCCCCAGAATTTTGTCCGCACCTGTCTATGGAGATACTCCGCAAAGGCCTCTGCCAAACGGTCGGCAATGGCTTTGATCATGATGGAATTGTAATCATCGTGTTTTCTCTCAAAATCAGCCGCAAGTTCTTGGGTCCCAAAACCTGTGGAAACACAAAAACAGCCTATATAATCCTGCAGGCCGCTATCCTTGGGGGCAATAAAATCCGCAAGGGCAATGTTAGGCACGCCATCTCTCTTTTTAAGCTGTTGCCGAAGTGTCCTGAACACCGTTGTGTCATTCCCACCTGCGCCTGAACCCTCCAGTGAGCCTGTCTGAAGCTCAATATCATCATCATTCACCTGATTGGCCGGAAACAAACCAAAAATAGCCTTTGCCGTCAACCATTTTTCATCAAACACCTTCTTGAGCATCACCTGGGCATCCTTGAAAAGTTCCGTGGCCTGTTCCCCTACAACCTTATCGGTGAGGATATCGGGATATTTTCCATGTAATCCCCAACTTCTGAAAAAGGGGCTCCAATCTATAAACTCCTTCAATTTTTTCTGGTCGAAATCCTCCCAGACCTCAATGCCAAGTTGTTTGGGAACCACAATATCCTCTTGCTTCCATTCTATTTGGAGTTTGTTCTTTCGGGCTTCCTCCAAGCTCAAATAGGTTTTCTGTTTGGACCTTCCCAAAAATTTGTCCCTAAAGCTCTCATAATCCAATTTGATGGACTTCTTGTAGGCATCAGAGGTTTCGGTCTGCAACAAATCGCCCACCACGGTCACCGCCCGCGAAGCATCATTGACATGCACCACCGCATTGCTGTAAACGGGATCAATCTTAACCGCGGTATGGGCCTTACTGGTAGTGGCACCACCGATCAGAAGGGGAACTTCAAAATCTTGGCGTTCCATTTCCTTGGCCAAAAAGACCATCTCATCCAATGACGGCGTGATCAATCCACTCAGACCAATAATATCTACTTGTTCCTCCTTGGCCTTATTGATAATTTTTTCAGGCGGTACCATAACGCCCATATCCACAATCTCATAATTGTTGCAGGCCAGTACCACACTGACAATATTCTTTCCAATATCATGGACATCCCCTTTCACGGTGGCCATCAATATTTTTCCGGCCGCCTTGGCATTGGCATCCTTGGACGCCTCAATATATGGGGTAAGGTAGGCCACTGCCTTTTTCATGACCCGGGCCGATTTTACTACCTGGGGCAAAAACATCTTTCCGCTTCCAAACAAATCCCCTACCACATTCATTCCAGTCATCAGGTTGCCCTCAATCACCTCCAAAGGTCTTTTGGCATTTTGACGGGCTTCCTCCACGTCTTCTACAATGTATTGGTCTATTCCCTTCACCAAAGCCCTCGTAATCCTATCCTGCAATGGGTCTTCCCGCCATGACAGGTCCACTTTGCTTTCCTTGGCCGTTCCCACTACGGTTTCGGCAAATTCCAAAAGGCGTTCCGTGGCATCATCCCGTCTATCGAGCAAAACATCCTCAACGTGCTCCAAAAGGTCTTTTGGGATATCGTCATATACTTCCAGCATAGCAGGGTTTACGATTCCCATATTCATTCCCGCCTTGATGGCATGGAACAGGAAAGCGGAGTGCATGGCTTCACGCACAGGGTTATTTCCACGGAAAGAGAAGGACACATTACTGACCCCGCCACTTACACTGCAATGGGGCAGGTTTTCGCGCACCCATTTGGTGCCATCAATAAAATCGAGGGCATTACGTCTGTGTTCTTCCATTCCCGTTGCCACAGGAAAGATATTGAGGTCGAAAATGATATCTTCCGGGGCAAATTTCACCTGATTGACCAAGATGTCGTAGGAACGTTTGGCAATTTCGATTCGGCGTTCATAGGTATCCGCCTGTCCTACCTCATCAAAGGCCATGACAATTACGGCCGCACCATACCGCTTGATGAGTTTGGCATGATGTATAAACTCTTCTTCCCCTTCTTTCAGGCTGATGGAATTAACCACACATTTTCCCTGTACCACTTGGAGACCTGCCTCGATGATCTCCCATTTGGAACTATCGATCATGATAGGCACCCGGGCAATATCGGGTTCGGATACGATAAGGTTCAGGAACTTGACCATGGCAGCTTTGCCATCGATCAATCCATCATCCATGTTCACATCTATGATCTGTGCTCCTCCCTCTACCTGATGACGGGCAATCTCCAGGGCTTCATCAAACTTTTCTTCCTTGATGAGCCTAAGAAACCTCTTGGAACCTGCTACATTGGTTCGCTCCCCCACATTGATGAAATTACTTTCCGGGGTAACGACCAACGGTTCCAGACCTGATAGTTTTAAAGCTCTTGTTTGGGCCATGTATCTCTTCCTTACTTGATCCTAATATATTTTTCCACTATATGCCGCTTGATACCAGCTTCGGGCACATCCTCAATCCCGGATTGAATCAAGGTATCTCCATTGATCTCCAACTTGAAAGTAAACTCGTGCCCCCTTATTTCCTTTACACCCACATAATCCAATTGTTCCACGTAGGTGTCCCCATCCAAGCTGTAGGTTCCTCCACCGCCATAGAATCCATCTGCGGTATCCTTCACTTGATTGAAAAAGGCAAAATGGTCCTCATTCAAAATCTTTACGAACTCGGTATTTGACAAATCCTTTACTTCCAACGAATCTTCCGTCCTTATCTCACCATAGACCAGTTTCCATGTGCCCATGATACCTTTTTCTACTTCAATTGGGGTTGAAATGGTTTCCTCCGCCTTTTCCTTTTTTCCACAGGAAGCCAAGGTCATCATCACCAATAAAATCATCATTATGTTATGCATGCGCTTCATGGGTCGGTTTTAATTTTCTGGGTGAATATTGCTCTGTCAACTCCACAATGGCCTTGATGTGCTCCGGCGTAGTACCACAGCACCCACCTACAATGTTCACCAATCCTTTTTCCAAATACTCTTTGATCTGTGATGCCATTTGCTCCGGGGTTTCATCGTATTCCCCAAAGGCATTGGGCAAACCCGCATTGGGATGGGCCGACGTGGCAAAATCCGACTTGGCCGAAATTACCTCCAAGTGGGGAACCAACTGTTTGGCCCCCAAGGCACAGTTAAAGCCAACTGACAAAATGGTGATATGGGAAACCGAAATCAGAAAAGCTTCTGCCGTCTGTCCGGACAAAGTGCGCCCTGATGCATCGGTAATGGTTCCACTGACCATGATGGGCACGTCAATATTGCGTTCGTCCTTAACTTCTTCTATGGCAAAAAGTGCCGCTTTGGCGTTCAGGGTATCAAAAATGGTCTCAACCAGCAACAAATCCGAACCACCATCCAACAAGGCTTCCACCTGCTGTTTGTAAGCTTCACGTAATTCATCAAAGGAAATGGCCCTAAAACCCGGGTCATTCACATCGGGGGACATGCTAGCCGTTTTATTGGTGGGACCTATACTCCCAGCCACAAATCTGGGTTTATGGGGTTCCTTGGCAGTAAACTCGTTGGCTACCTCCTTGGCAATCCGGGCCGACTCGTAATTGAGCTCGTACACCAAATCTTCCATGTGGTAATCGGCCATGGCTATGGTAGTCCCCGAAAACGTGTTGGTTTCCACGATATCAGCACCCGCCTCAAAATATTTGCGATGGATGTCCGCAATGGCTTGGGGCTGAGTAAGGGACAACAAATCATTGTTCCCCTTCAAAGGATGCTCCCAATCCTTGAAGCGCTCCCCCCTAAAATCCTCTTCCTCAAACTTGTAACGCTGCAACATGGTCCCCATGGCGCCATCCAGCACCAAAATGCGTTTTAGTAAAATGTCTTCAATCTTTTCCATAACTACACAATCTCCCTATACAGGAAATAAAACGGTATCAAGAAAATATGGAAATACAACAGGAATGTATTTTTGTTATCCTTCCCTTACCATGGACGGTTTTCCTTCCATGAGTTCCCAAATCATACCGAAACATGTTCAGTACCATTCTGGACAGGGGTAGAATGTAGCACCTTCTCGAAGACGAGGGTTGCTAAGGTTTCACAGGGTCCATTCCCTCCACCTTTCTTGATAACCACTTCAGTTTATAAATGAACTAGGGTACAAAATAACGGCACTCCTGACTGAAAAGCAAAAAAAGAGCCACTAATTTTGGGTTTTGGGGCAATAAAAAAGGATTGGGCAAGCCCAATCCTTTTTAAACCATTTCAGTAGTACATTACATCATCATTCCCCCCGATGCTTCAATGCGTTGTCCGTTGATCCATTTGGCATCGTCCGTGCATAAAAAGGCCACTACTCCCCCAATGTCATCGGGCAACCCGACCCTTCCCAAAGCGGTTACATTGGCAATGATCGTTCTCTTTTCCTCATCAGTTTTATTGACGCCGCCCCCAAAATCGGTTTCAATGGCTCCCGGTGCAACCACGTTGGACCTGATTCTTCTTGACCCCAATTCCTTGGCCTGGTATCTGGTAAGGGCTTCCATAGCCGCTTTCAAGGAGCCATAGACTGAAAATCCTGGAAGTGAAAACCGTGCCAACCCGCTAGAAATGTTTACGATTCCACCTCCGTCCGCCAACAAAGGTAACAGCTTCTGCGTCAGGAAAAATGCTCCTTTGAAGTGGATATCCACCAAGGTATCAAACTGTTCCTCCGTGGTTTCATTTATGGTGGCGTTAATACCAATACCGGCATTGTTGATCAAAAAACCAATCTTTTCCGTCCCAAATTGGGACCCAACCACTTTCCTGACCTCTTGGACAAAGGCATCAAAACTACCCGTATCAGCCACATCCAGTTGAAGCGCATAGGCCTTTTGCCCCAATTGCTCCACTTCATGGACAGTTTTTAGGGCCTCATCCTTATTACTCCGATAGGTCAATATCACATCCAATCCCTTTTTGGCCAAACTGACGGCCATATTTTCACCGAGGCCTCTACTGCCCCCGGTCACCAATGCAATTTTTGAATTTCCCATTTTGTATGATTTTTTAGGTATGGGGCAAAGATCATCCATGCCCTTCCGAAGGAATTGCAACCATCAATCCACTTTTTGTAAAAATCAAACTTTTGCCCCTGTACGGTAATGCAAAGGGGATAGTGAGGCGTGTTTTTTGAAGAAATTGGAGAAATGGGCCACTTCTTCAAACCCCAAACTGAAGGCAATCTCGGAAACGTTCCAATCCGTATTGTTGAGCAAAATCTTGGCTTCCTCAAAAATTCGGGAATGGATAATGGCTGTTGTAGTGCTTCCAGTAGTCTCTTTCAAAACCTTGTTCAGGTGATTGGCATGCACCGCCAATCGCTCGGCAAAATCCTGGGCGGTTTTCAAGCCTAATCTTTGGACCGGGGAATTGATAGGAAATTGGCGTTCCAATAGTTCCACGAACAAGTCCGTGATTCGGGTAGCGGCATTTTTAGCATTTTCCTGAGGCTGTGCTGGGTGCAATTTCTGTCCGAGATGCAGCAACTCCACCACATAGGCCCGGATAAGGTCAAATTTATAAGTGTAGTCCGAAGACAGTTCTCCATCTATCTTTTTGAACAATTGCTCCAATTCGGCATAATCCTCATCTGAAATATTGAATATGGGAAACCCTCCCGGCTGAAACAAAGGGAGATTATCCAAAATGACCCCACTTTTATCCTTGGAAAGAAAGGTATCGGTAAACACACAGAAGTATCCCGATTGGACCTTGTCCTGCGGCACGTAATGGTACGGAATCTTGGGAGAGGCAAACAAAAGTGCCTTGTTTTCTATATGGATGACCTTGTCCGCATACTCCGCCCTGTTTTTTCCATTGATGAGACTGATCTTAAAATACGAACGTCTGTCATAGCGCATTTCGCCACTTTTAAGGCGAGCTATATACTCATCAATCTTAAACACATTGAAATGCCCAATGTCTTTCCCAATGTTTTCAGGAATGGGCAGGCCATGATTGCTGTAAAAATCCTGTAAGGTGAAAAGGCTTTGCATGGAATTGTAAAATTCAAATATACACCATAAAACAAAACACCCTCCAAAAGCATTTGGAGGGTGTTCTTACTTTAGTAATCCGTATCTATTATGAAATACTCTGTACCACTTCTTTTTTGGCTTCTTTTTTGGATCCATCAAATCCTTCCACACCACCTACCGTGGTATACTTCATCACGTAGCGCTTATCTGGGTTGATAATCTGATAGGCATACTGGCACATCACGGCCGCTTCATGAAAACCAGATAAAATCAACTTTAATTTACCTTCATAGGTATTAACATCACCAATTGCAAATACACCAGGAATATTGGTCTGGTAATCCTTTGCATTGTTCACCTTGATGGCATTTTTTTCGATTTCCAAGCCCCAATTGCCGATAGGTCCCAGCTTTGGGGACAAACCGAACAACGGAATAAAGTAATCGGTTTCCACATAACTTTCTTCCTTGGTCTCGTCGTTGTATTTGATCACAACGGCTTGAAGGTCTTCCTTACCATGGATTTCCTTCACCTCAGCTTCAGTGTAGAGTTGGATCTTGCCCAATTTGGCCAATTCCCTTGCTTTTTCAACAGAGTCCAAAGCCCCTCTAAATTCATTTCTTCGGTGTACCAAAGAAACTTCGGAAGCTACATCGGCCAAGAAAATGGACCAATCCAAGGCGGAATCGCCACCTCCAGAAATAACCACTTTCTTGTTTCGGAACACCTCGGGGTCTTTGATCATATATTCCACACCTTTGCTCTCAAATAGATTAAGGTTGGCAATCAAGGGTTTTCTGGGCTCAAAAGAACCCAATCCCCCTGCAATAACCACAACGGGGGCATGGTGTTGGGTACCCTTACTGGTTGTGACAATAAAGGAGCCATCCTCTTGCTTGTCCAAAGTTTCGGCACGTTCACCCAAGGTAAATCCGGGTTCAAAAGGTTTTATCTGCTCCATCAACTTGCTCACCAAGTCCCCTGCCAAAATCTCGGGATAGGCTGGAATATCGTAAATGGGTTTTTTTGGATAAATCTCGGAACACTGTCCTCCCGGTTGGGCCAAGGCGTCAATCAAATGACATTTCAGCTTTAGCAAACCTGCTTCAAAAACGGTGAACAATCCTGTGGGTCCCGCTCCAATTATAATGATGTCTGTTTTAATCATAATACTACTTTTATTCGGTCTTGACGTTGGTTTACCAGACCGTTTTTACACTTTTTCAAACAATTCTTTTCCCTTTTCTTGATATGCTTTTTGGATATCCAATATCTGCTGGCGGTGTTGTACCACTTCACCAATCACAATGATGGCCGGATTGGCCAATTTTTGCTCCCTTACCGTATCTTCAATGGTAGCAACCGTTCCTATCCCCACTCGTTCCTGACTCGTGGTGCCATTCTGGATAATGGCCACGGGAACCTCCTGTTTGCCCTCTTGCCTGAAGAGTTTCATAATCTCTCCCAATTTGGACATCCCCATAAGAATGACCACGGTAGCACTGGACTTGGCCGCCAGAGCCACATCATTGGAGAGTTTATGTTCTTTGGTGGTTCCTGTAATCACCCAAAAACTTTCGGAAGCTCCCCTTTTGGTCACTGGGATATTCTGCGAAGCAGGTACGGATACCGAAGATGAAATTCCCGGTACCACGGCCACTTCATGGCCATATTGGGCAGCATACTCCATTTCTTCCGCTCCTCTTCCGAACACGAATGGGTCACCCCCTTTTAAACGTACCACATGCAAGCCTAAATTGGCCCGTTGTACGATCAATTCATTGATCTGTTCCTGTTGATATCGGTAACAGCCTTTTCGTTTTCCCACGAAAATCTGTTCGGCTTGTGGCGCATACTCCAACAGTTCCTGATCCACCAAAGCGTCGAACAGGACAACATCTGCATTTTGAAGGGCCTTGATTCCTTTTAGGGTAATCAAATCCACATCACCGGGGCCAGCCCCAACCACTGTCAATTTTCCACTACGCATGTTGCAATTCCAATTTTCTGAACGCTTCCAATCGCTCCAAAACGGTCTTGGCATCTTCCAAGTAGCTTTTGGCAAAGGTTTCAGAAGGTTCATTTTTATTCAGTTGAAGGGCTAAAGTATCGAAACCACCCTCGAAGGCAATCTTCCCGGATGCCACATAGAGCTCCTCAAAATCCTTGATGATACTGGCATGGGTATTGGTCTTCACTTTTTCAGCCGTAAGCAACGCCTTGGCCGAATTCACAATGGACTGATACGAGTAGTAGATACTGGCTGCCCATTTTCCTTCTTTAATGGCCTCTTCGGCATTGTCAATCTTTTCTTGGCTTTCAAAGAACAGCGTGGCCACCAAATCAATCACCACACCGGCACATTCACCAACACCGATTTCCTTTTTATATTTTTCCTCATTCCCCCAATCAATGAAATCTTCTGGGGTAAGGTTATCCACATCCGTAAGTGGCTTTAGAAAATCGTAGAAATAAAGTTGGCCTTGTTTTTCGTAGTATTCCGTATAGGATGCTCCATTACCATTGGCCTCGAAATCATCCAAGATCAAACGAAGGGCCTCTGGACCTCTTTTACTCGGGATTTTGGCCACCTTATCGGCAAACTTTCCATTCCCATTTCCGAGATTTCCACCTCCCAATAGCACCTGCAAAGCAGGAGCCACCAATTTATCCTTGGTACGAACGGACATTCCTTGAAATCCGATATGGGCCATATTGTGCTGTCCACAGGCATTCATACATCCACTGATCTTGATCACCACATCAGGGTTGCTGATATACTGTGGGTATTCTGCCTTGATCACACGCTCCAACTCATCGGCAATCCCCGTACTACTGGCAATCCCTAAATTACAGGTATCGGTACCGGGACATGCCGTGATGTCCAAAGCCTTGTTATAACCTGCTTCGGCAAAGCCCAATTTTTGAAGTTCCACATAAAAGAAGGGCACCAACTTTTCCTTCACAAACGGAACAAGTATATTTTGTCTTAGGGAAAGTCGTATTTCACCGGCTGCATAATCGCGAACCAACTTTGCCAATTCCCTGGCCTTATCGGTATAAAAATCTCCCAAAAGTACCTTGATGCCGATGGCTACATAGCCGTCTTGTTTTTGGGGCACCAAGTTGGTGGACTTCCATTGTTCGAATGCTTCTTTATCTTCAATAGTGATTTCAGGTACCTCTACCTCAACCGCTTTTGTCACGGGATAACTTTCATGATCAATTGGATACGATTTTACAGGTACAGCCAATTGCTCTTCTTCCAAAAGTGATTTAAAACCATCCAAACCGATATCCTTCAACAAGAACTTCATACGGGCCTTGGCGCGACTTTTACGTTCCCCATATCTATCAAAAACGCGGATTACGCCTTCCATCAAGGGAACTATTTGGTCTACCGGCAAGAATTCATAGAGTTCATCGGCATGGCGGGGCTGTGAACCCAATCCACCACCCAACATCACCTTAAAGCCTCTTTCCCCGTTTTGGATTTTGGCAATAAAGCCCAAATCGTGCATGTAGGACAGCCCGGTATCTTCATCACTGGATGAAAAGGAAACCTTGAATTTACGGCCCATTTCCTGCCCAATGGGGTTTCTTAGAAAGTATTCAAAAATTCCATGGGCGTATGGGGAAACATCAAAAGGTTCGTTGACATCGATGCCCGCGGTTTCGCTGGCCGTTACATTCCGAACCGTATTTCCACAGGCTTCACGGATGGTGACTTCATCTTTTTCCAGTTGTGCCCAAAGCTCAGGGGTTCTTTCCAAGTCCACGTAGTGGATTTGGATATCCTGACGGGTGGTAATGTGCAACCTTCCCCTGGAAAACTCATCGGAAACGTCGCAAATCCCCAAAAGCTGATTGGAAGTTACCTTACCATAAGGCAGTTTTATCCGAACCATCTGTACACCAGGCTGACGTTGTCCGTACACCCCTCTGGCCAAACGAAGGCTCCTGAACTTTTCCTCGTCCACTTCACCTCCTTTGAACTGGCGAATTTTTTTCTCCAATTCAATGATGTCCTTTTCAACTATCGGGTTCTCTATTTCTGTTCTGAAGCTTTTCATATTCTATTTTTCCTATCAATTTTATAGGATTTTGTTATAAATCCTCTATCCCTTTCCGGGGTTGCTAATTCTTATCGTAAAATCAACTGATAAAACCTACTCCCGCGGTAGTGTTGGTTCGACTGTCAATGATGATGAACGAGCCATTGGTCCGGTGATCCTTGAACTTGTCATAAAAAATAGGCTTGTTCAATTTGAAACGCACTTTGGCGATATCGTTCATCTGCAACGATGTGGCATTCTCTTCTATACCGGAGTAATCGGGATGTATTTTGTGCTCAATGGCATCCACTTTGGCCAACACCTTGTTCACACCATGTTGCACAATGTACTTGCCGCCCGTTGTCAACTGGTCGGCATCCATCCAAGATACCGTTGCCGTCAATTGCTTGTCTATGGTAGGCAAGTCATCGGTCTTCACCAACATATCCCCACGACTTACATTTACCTCATCTTCCAAGGTAATGGTCACGGACGAGCGTCTTGGTGCTGTCTGATATTCCTTATCATAAAAGTATATGGCCTTTATCTTGGACCTTGTCATAGAAGGCAATACCACTACTTCATCACCCACACTCAATTCACCTCCATATACCTTTCCCGCAAATCCACGAAAATCATGGAATTCCTCGGTCTTGGGTCGAATTACATACTGGACCGGGAACCTTGGGGTTCCAGTGTTGTATATATCCTGAAGGTTCAATTCCTCCAAGTGTTCCAATAGGGTTTGCCCATTGTACCAAGGGGTGTTTTCGGAATGGTTCACTACATTGTCCCCTTTGAGGGCACTTACAGGAATGAAGGTAATTTTCTGGTCCTGATAGTCTCTTTTCCCCATCAATTCCTCAAAATCAGCCTTGATATCATTGAAGACATCCTCAGAAAAATCGACCAAATCCATCTTGTTGATGGCCACAATCACATCCTTCACCCGCAATAGGTTATTGATAAAGAAGTGCCTGTTGGTCTGCTCGATGACTCCTTTTCGGGCATCGATCAAAATAATGGCCGCTTGCGACGTGGAGGCTCCGGTAACCATGTTACGGGTATATTCCACGTGGCCGGGGGTATCGGCAATGATATAACTCTTGGACTCGGTTGAAAAGTAGATGTGGGCCACATCAATGGTGATACCCTGTTCCCTTTCGGCCACCAATCCATCGGTTGCCAAGGAAAAATCTAGGTAATCGTAACCCTTTTGTTTGCTGGTACGCTCTATGGCCTCCAGTTTATCCTCGGTCAAGGATTTGGTATCGTAAAGCAAGCGTCCTATCAAGGTACTTTTACCGTCATCTACACTTCCTGCTGTTGCTATTTTTAAAACTTCCATGTTTCTCTTCTTCTTAAAAGTATCCTTGTTGTTTACGTTTTTCCATGGCGGCTTCGGAGCGTTTATCATCGATTCGTGCACCTCTTTCCGATATTTTTGAACTCCTGATCTCTGCGACCACCTTGTCAATGGTATCGGCATGGGATTCCACAGCAGCGGTGCAGGACATATCCCCTACCGTTCTGAAACGCACCACACGCTCTTCCACTTGTTCATCATCGGCCCTAAAAACCACATCGTCCTCTGCAGACCAAATCAGTCCGTCCCTTAAGAAAGTGTTTCTTTTGTGGGCAAAGTAGATGGAAGGAATCTCAATATTTTCTTTTTGGATATAGCTCCATACGTCCAACTCGGTCCAGTTGCTGATAGGAAATACCCTAACATTCTGCCCTATTTCTATTTCACCGTTCAACATATCGAACAATTCTGGGCGTTGGTTTTTTTCGTCCCACTGACCAAAATCATCCCGAACAGAGAATATACGTTCCTTGGCACGGGCCTTTTCCTCATCGCGACGGGCCCCGCCGATACAGGCATCAAACTTGAACTCTTCTATGGCGTCCAAAAGAGTGGTAGTCTGCAACATGTTCCTACTGGCATATTTCCCGGTTTCCTCGACTACCTTTCCTTGGTCGATGGAGTCCTGAACATTACGCACAATAAGCTCTACACCCAGTTCCTCTACCAATTTATCCCTGAACTCAATGGTTTCAGGAAAGTTATGGCCGGTATCAATATGCATCAAGGGAAATGGAATCTTAGCGGGCCAAAATGCTTTCTGGGCCAATCGGACCAAGGTTATGGAATCCTTTCCTCCCGAAAACAACAGTACGGGTTTTTCAAACTGTGCCGCAACCTCACGGATAATGTAAATGGCCTCATGCTCCAATGCATTGGCCCTTGGCCTATCGGTCAGGTTTTGGGTTTCTGGTTTTTGCAATTCTTCTGTGATTGTGCTCAATGTATTGTGTTTATGGTCTCTCGACTGCTCTCGAGGTAGAATTAGTTTATGATTTAGGTATGCAGACCGCATTCGCGGTTCTCCAATACTTTTGTTGGGTCGAAATATTTATGCTCATTGGGCAATTTGTGCGTGTTGAGATATGCATCCAATTGCGTATCGCTCCAGTGGTAAAACGGGCTCACCTTAAGAACCCCATCCTTGCTCAAGCTCAACACATCCAACGAATCCCGGTGGGCTGTCTGACCTTTGCGCAAATTGGTGAACCATACATCGGGTTGATGCTCCTCCATGGCTCTTCTAAAAGGCTCCAACTTTACCTGCTCCGTAAATTCCTTGTGCCTTGGATCATCTATTTGTGGAATCCCCATGACAGCATCCCTATGGGCCGAAGTTTGTTTGGGCACATATAATTTTATGTTCAATCCCAAGCGAGAAATCAACTCTTCTGCATGCTTATAGGTATTGGGCGTATTATACCCTGTATCACACCAAATAACCGGAGTGTTTTTATTCACTTCGGTCACCGCATGAAGAATAGCGACTTCATAGGGTCTAAAGTTTGTGGTAACCACAGATTTCTTCCCATGACCAATGGCCCAAGAAATAATCTCTTCTGGTGGAATGCCTTTAAACTGGCGATTTAAATTCTGGATTTCTTCTAGTGATAATGCCATATCATCAAATTTTATCTGCCCCATTTGATTGTATTCCAAATTCTCTCATGAAAAAAATAAAGCACCATTTTGGTAACCAACTCCACCATACCAATTGAAAACGCCAAAGACAAGGTCCCGGTTATGATCCATGATATAATAATGGTGTCCAATGTGCCTACGATCCTCCAACTAATAGATTTTACAATACTACGCTTGGGACTTTCGGAGCTTCTGTCCTTCTTATAGGTAGTACTCTCTTCTTTGGTCTTATGAACTACGAGTTGGTCTGCAATCATTTGTTTTATTTTATCCTATCGATTTACTAGGGATTTCAAAAATAGAATTTTTCATCAAAGTAGATTGTTAAAATCCGTATAAAATTACTTTTATCCTATAGTTTTAGTAGATTAATTGGATTACAGGTCGACTTTTATCAATTTACTGATCGTTGGTTCTAAAAATTAATGGATTTCAACCTAAGAAATAAGGTCTGCCAGGGTGTTGTTCCGGTATACTTCCAAGGCACTGTCCCTTACTTGGAGCATCAATTTATGTACGGAACACTCTCCTTCGTCAGGACAGTCATCACACTTTTCGTAGAAATTGAGGCTAACACAGGGAACCATGGCAATAGGTCCTTCCAACACCCTCATTACCGAGGTCATTAAGATTTCGCTAGGGTCTTTTATCAGATAATACCCTCCGCCTTTTCCTTTTTTGGAGCCTAAAAAGCCATTTCTTCTAAGGGTAAGCAAGATACTTTCCAAAAACTTTTGGGAAATGTTCTCATGTTTGGCTATCTCAGCAATCTGAACAGGCTCCTTATCCCCTACCGTAGCAAGGTAAGCCAAAGCCTTTAAGCCATATTTTGTCTTCTTGGAGAGCATCCCACGAATATAGCGAAAATTAACAATCCGCTATCCAAAAATATAGGTGGTATAGGTTTTAGCCCAAGGCCTGCTCAATATCCGCTATAATGTCCTGTATGTGTTCCAATCCTACCGAAACCCGTACCGTACCGTCTGAAATACCCACAGCCTCCCGTTCCTCTTTGGTGAGTTTACTGTGCGTGGTAGATGCAGGGTGGGTCACTATACTCCGGGAATCCCCTAAATTGGCGGAAAGGGACAACAACTTAATGCTGTTGAAAAACCTGCGCCCTTCTTCCAGTCCACCTTTTACTTCAAAAGCAACCACACACCCTCCGGCCTTCATCTGTTTTTTGGCAATCTCATATTGGGGATGCGACTTTAAAAACGGATATTTTACCCACTCCACTTTATCATGCTTTTCCAGGTAATTGGCCAACTCCAAAGCATTCGCACAATGCCTGTCCACCCGTATGGCCAAGGTTTCCAAACTTTTGGACAACACCCATGCGTTGAATGGGGAAAGCGCTGGCCCGGTTATTCGGGAAAAACGATATACCTTGTCCACCAATTCATGGCTTCCAACGGTAATACCGGCCAAAACCCGTCCCTGACCATCCATAAGCTTGGTCCCAGAGTGGATCACCAAATCCGCCCCAAACTTAATGGGCTGTTGCAAATAGGGCGATGCAAAGCAATTATCGATGATAAAAATAAGTCCGTGTTTCTTCGCAATGTTACCCAATGCCTCCAAATCCAGCACATCCACACCTGGGTTGGTAGGCGATTCGGCATAAATGATCTTGGTCTTGGGTGTGATCAATGCCTCTATACTATCCAAATCATTGGCATTAAAATAGCTGGTAGCAATGTTCCATTTTGGGAAAAACTGCGTAAAAAGACTATGGGTTGATCCAAATATGCTCTTGGAAGAGATGATATGGTCCCCACTATCCAACAGTGCGGCCAAGGTTGAGAACACAGCCGCCATACCGGATGCAAAGGCAAAACCACTTTCGGCTCCCTCCATTTTACAAACCTTCTCGATAAATTCAGACGAGTTTGGATTGGCGTAACGCGAATAAATATTGCGGTCCTTTTCCTCAGCAAAGGAGGCCCTCATGTCCTCGGCATCTTCAAAAACAAAGCTCGAAGTAAGGTACATGGGCGCAGAATGTTCCAAAAATTGGGAACGCTCCATCTGCGTTCTGATCGCTTCCGTTTCAAATTGCTTCTTATGCTCGCTCATATCTTTTCTGCTATTCTTAATATATCACCAAAAACCCCTCGCGCCGTTACCGCCGCACCAGCACCAGCTCCTTGGATCACCAAAGGGTTCTCTCCATAGGACTCGGTATAGATTTCAATAATGGAATCCGATCCCTTTACCTGCCCCAAAGCACTTTCTTTGGGCACGGACACCAATTTCACTTCCAAGACACCCTTGTCTTGCTGTAAATCGCCATGCAGGTCCCCCACATAACGGAGTACATGGTTTTCTTCTTGCGTCTTTTTAATATCCTCATAGATAGTATCCATATCCCCAATCTTCTCCATGAAGGCATCAAACTCCAGCGTCCTTAATTCCTCCGGGATTAGATTTTCCACTTCTATATCTGAAAATTCATTTTGAAGATCCAACTCACGGGCCAAGATCAACAATTTCCTGCCCACATCGTTACCGGAAAGATCCTCACGTGGGTCCGGTTCTGTGTATCCCTTCTCCATAGCTTCCTTTACAATGGATGAAAACGGAATATCCTGCTCCGAAAAGGTGTTGAAAATGTAGCTCAACGAACCCGAAAACACCCCTTTGATCCTGGTTATGTTCTCTCCGGACAGGTGCAAGAGCTTAATGGTATCGATCAAGGGAAGCCCTGCCCCCACATTGGTCTCGTACAAATACTGTTTTTGATTTTTATCCAAACACTTCCGTATGGATTTGTATTTCTCGAAGCTCAGTGTATTGGCTATTTTGTTGGAAGAGACCAAATCAAAACCGTGTTTGACCAAGGTTTCATAATTCTCAACAAAAGATTTGCTCGCCGTATTGTCCACTGCTATTAGATTTTCCAAATGATGGGTTTGCGCAAAGGACACCACACTTTCCATCTGGTAGGGGATTCCTTCTTTTTCCAATCTTTTCTTCCAATCCGATCCAATTCCAGACGCATCCAACAATACCTTTTTGGAATTGGCCACTGCAAACACCCGAAAGCCAATCCCTTTTCGCTCCTCTATACTTTTTTGGGAGTCCAAGATTTGGTCGATCAGTGTACCGCCCACATTGCCGTGACCAAAAATGGCCAGATTCACTTTTTTGGCTATGCCGAAAATTTGTCCGTGAATCACATTGACGGCCTTATGCAAATCCGCTTTCTTCACCACCATACTCACATTCTTGCCCGTAACCGTATTATTGAAAAGCAAGGGAATCACTTGGTTCTTGGCCAGGGCGTTGAAAGGTTTATGAAAACTGCTCAGGTCCATCCCCACAATGGAGATGACCGATACATCCTTGGTCACGGTTATCTGGTTGATGTCCTGCGAAGAATAGTCGGTCTCAAACTCTGCATCCAAGACTTTTTTGGCCTTCTCCGCTTTGGATAAATCGACCACCAAACCAATACCCCGTTCCGAAGAACCTTGGGAAATGATACCCACACTGATATCGTTCTGACCCAATGCCCTAAAAATCCTTGCATCAATGCCCACCTTACCCAAAAGACCTCTACCTTCCAAATTGATAAGGGCCATATTGTCTAAAACCGATAGGGACTTAATGCCTCCATTTTGGGTTTTAGGGCCAATTAGGGTTCCCTCGTTATCATCATTGAACGTATTACAGATGCGCAAGGGGATGTTCTTCTCAATAAGTGGTATTATGGTCTTCGCATGCAGAATGGTTGCCCCAAAATTGGCTAGCTCATTTGCCTCGTCATACGATATCACGTCAATCAACTTGGCATCGCTCACCAAATCTGGGTTGGCCGTGAAAATCCCATCCACATGGGTATAGTTGATGAGTTCCGACGCGTCCAAGAAATTGGCCAACAAGGCAGCGGAATAATTGGTACCATTCCTACCCAAAGTGGTGGTCACTCCCTCCTTATTGGAAGCAATGAAACCGGTTACCACGGGTATCGTATCCGAGTCCAAATCATGGAAGCAACGGATCACATTTTCTTTGGAAAGACTCTGGTCTACCTCTGCATTGCTGTAAGTGTCATCGGTCTTGATCAAGCTTCTGGAGTCTATCAACTGTGCCTTTAACCCTGCTTCATTCAAAAGTGCGGCAACGGTCTTACCCGAAATCAATTCCCCAAAAGACAACAACTCATCTTTGGTCCTCAAACTATAATCCCCGGTAAGGAACACTCCGCTCAATATTTTCTCTATGGATTTGAGTTCTTCTTCAATAGCTACGGAAAACCCGTTCTTCTGGTAGGTGGAAAAAGCAGCCAGAGCCTCCTCAAATTCCTCACCCCTTGCCGCTTTTTCAAGCATGTTCTCCAATTGGTCCGTAGCCTTGCCCCGGGCCGATACCACCACGGCAAAATTCTCATGGGCTTCCGCCCTTTTGGTGATGATGTTCAACACCCTTTCAATGCCCTCACCATTGGCCAAGGACTTCCCTCCAAACTTCAGGACCTTGATTCGCTCTTGTTTTCCCTTTTTGGGAAAAACGGCTTCCAACAGCTTTTCCAACTGTTCAAACTCCATTAAAAAAGCATCATGGCCATGCAACGACTGCACTTCGCCATAGGTAACATTGGTATTGGCCTGGGCCAAACGCTTAAAGGTTTCCCTGTTTTCTTCAGCCGTAAAGAACAAATCCGAGTTGACCCCGATAATATGGATCTTGGTATCACTATCCTGCAGTTCCTTGAAACCCTCATCCCCATTTCGGGTGATGTCTATGGTCTTCAGCAATTGGTTCATCAGTTTATAGGCCGATAATTGGAACCGTTCCTGAAGTTTTTTTCCATGGTGCATCAACCAGCTCTCCACATTGAAGACCTGAAGTTCTTCATTGGTACTTCGTTTGAAACGTTCTTTGAAGGATTCAGGGGTCCTATAACAGAGCATGGCATGCATACGGGCATCGTGAACGGGCTGCTTGGAGTTCACCAAAAACTGTTCTTGGATCTGACAGTTGGCAATGAGCCAATCGGTTGACTTCCAATCCGAAGCTACGGGAATCAAATGTTCCGTGATCCTTGGGTTCAACGCGGCCATTTCCCAGGCAATGCCTCCACCCAATGACCCACCAATGATGGCATACAATCGGTCTATCTTCAACTGTTGCAATCCCAAAAGAAAAATCTTTGCGATATCCCCTGCCACAAAATCCTTGTAATTGTCGATCACAAAACCGTCATGACCATTTCCCGGAATGTTGAAGGACAAAATGGTATAGACATCGGTGTTGATGGATTTATCCTTACCAATAAGATCGGACCACCATCCGTGTTCACCAGCCACATTGGAATTTCCGGTAAGGGCATGGTTCACCAAAACAATGGGAGCCGAATACAAGGGCTGCCCAAAAAGTTGATAGGACAATTGCAAATCCTGGGTGGTACCGTTCTGTGTGGCGAATTGTGGTATGTTAAGATGCTGTAACATGTAGGTGTCTGTAATATGCGTGTCTGTTATTTTACCCGATGGATGCAAAGGCCTGCTCCAAATCGGCTTTTAAATCTTCGATATCCTCAAGGCCTACCGACAATCGAATTAAATCTTGGGTCACACCGGCACTTTCCTGTTGTTCTTCGTTCAGTTGCTGGTGCGTGGTGCTGGCTGGGTGTATGATCAAGGATTTGGTATCGCCAATATTCGCCAACAATGAGAATATCTGGGTGGCATCGGTCAGCTGTTTGGCTGCTTCAAACCCGCCTTTTACCCCAAAGGTAACGATTCCACTTTGGCCTTTTGGCAAATATTCCTTGGCCAAATCATTGTACTCACTACTTTTCAATCCAGGGTAATTGACCCAGGCAACCTCATCCCTGCTTTCCAGCCATTCTGCCAATGCCAAAGCATTTTCACTGTGCTGTTTGATTCGAACCGGCAAGGTTTCCAAACCTTGTAAAATCTGGAAGGCATTGAACGGACTTAAAGCCCCTCCGAAATCGCGCAGTCCCTCCAAAATCAATTTAAAGGTAAAGGCTGCAGCTCCCAAGGCTTCGTGGTACACCAAACCGTGGTAGCCTGCAGAAGGTTCCGTAAATTCAGGAAACTTTCCATTGGCCCAATCAAACGTACCGGCATCGATGATCGCCCCACCCAAGGAGTTGCCCTGACCCCCAATATATTTGGTCAAAGAATGGATCACCAAATTGGCCCCATGCTCAATCGGATTCAACAATCCGGGAGTAGCTACGGTGTTGTCCACGATAAAAGGTACTTGTGCCGCTTTGGCTTCCTTGGATATTCCTTTTAGGTCGAGCACATCCAACTTGGGGTTCCCCAAAGATTCCACAAAGAAGGCACGCGTATTATCTTGAACGGCGGCCGCAAAATTGGAAGGATCGGATGCATCCACAAAAGTGGTTGTGATGCCCAATCTAGGCAGGGTCACATTCAACAAGTTATAGGTACCTCCGTACAAACTGCTCGAAGCCACAATATGATCTCCGGCCTTTAAAAGAGTCAACAACCCTGTTGAAATAGCGGATGTCCCTGAAGCAAACACCACAGCACCCACACCGCCTTCAACCGCCGCCAAACGATCTTGTAAAATCTGGTTGGTAGGGTTGTTCAATCGGGTGTAGATGAAGCCCAATTCTGCCAAGGAAAACAAGTTGGCCGCATGGTCCGTGTTGTTGAACACATACGAGGTGGACTGATAAATAGGCACTGCCCTTGTACCCGCTGTTTGGGTAGTATCGTGTCCGGCATGTAAAGCGTTGGTTGCAAATTTTTGATTACTCATGACTTTTCTTTTTTAAATTTTTAAAACAATACGTAAAAGTCAAACCCAAGGCCATGGCCCATAGATAAATCAAAAAGTTATAAGAAAGTGAAATCGAAAAAAATCGATCGTTGTTATCTATTCCCATTAACAGGATAGAATGTAGCACCTTCTTGGCACTAGGGGCCAAGGGTTGCTAAGGCTTCACAGGGTCTATTCCCTCCACCTTTCTTGATAACTAATCAATACGTGTTTGAACTTGTGGGGACAAATATACTGATGGAAACACCGAAATTCCTAATCTTTTGGAAAAAAATCCTTTTAGTCAGAAAAAATTGCAGCTTATCCATTTCTATTGTTTTACATTTATCCTTACACTAGATTTCAAAAAAATATCACAATTTGAAACAAGCCCTACTCTTTTTTCTTTTTCTTTTTTCATTTCATGTTCACTGCCAAGAATTTATACTTCCCACCAAGCAGGTTACTTTTGGAACAAATACCCATACCAATCGGGACATACTGCAAAGCTCTTTGGTTGATAGTGAAAATTTTATTTATCTCTTGGGTTCTACTGAAAATGATTTTACGTTCAATGATATCAAAATCATAAAATTAAACCAAGACCTAGAGGAAATCTGGACAAAGGAAATAAGTTTTAATACAGATTACTCATACGACAGAATCATTAAATCATTTCTTGATGACAACGATGATTTAGTATTGGTTTGTAAAAGCTTCTTTACCGATAAAAAAGAAAGAATATTTGTCGTTAAAATCAATTCTAGTGGTGAAGAAAAATGGAGATTGCCCCTTATAAATGAAGAATATCCTGACGATGGCATTAATTGGCGAGGTGTTTATGCAGATACGGACAACGGAGTGCTTAATCTATTTTTCAGTTATACGAATGACAGTATATATCATCCATGGGATTGGTATAAAATTTCCAGCGATGGAGAAATCATATCCAATAATGAATATCCCGACATTAATGGATCACAAAAAATATATCTAAGGAGTAATTTCGTATTCAATGAAGAAGAATATCACACAATAGTAGTGAATGGTGCCATAAGTGACTCTTCTGGAAACAAATACCAATTACTATCCCTAAATCAACAAGGAACGATAGTAAAAAGAAACATTGAGTTTACCAATGAACAAATACAATTTTTTGAAAGGTCTGAAGACCATGAATTAATAAGCACGCCTACCGGCGGTTTAATATGGTTGATTGGTATCGACAACTTTTATTATACCCCTGACCTTAATGTCTTAAAAGGTTATATGCTTTTTTATCTCGATTCAGATGGAACAATAACAAAATCTGTGGGTATTGATTCTACAAAGGACAAATATGTAATAGGGCGAAGCTTTGATGAAAATGGCAATCTCATTGTCGTCAGCAATAACAAAAATAGAGACACCGAAGATCCACTAAAAATTTCTATTCAAAAATATTCACCTCTTGGTGAATTGATTTACGAGAACACCTATCCTCTGGAAATGGCTGGCATTAGGGCTTTTTTCTCTGAAAACAAAATCCTTGTCTACGCTGAAAACAACACAATTTTTGAATTTGACATGGATTTGTCTTTTCAAAATCGTATGCCCTTAAATCCTATTCAGGCTCTTTTTTTTGACCCCATAAATCTACATGTCATTGGAGATTATAGATTTCTTACCGGAACCAAGGAATCATCAATGTATGAAGGTTCTGATTTTTTAGGTCAGCGTGATTTTAGTATTAAAAAGACATCTCCTAATGCTTCTGAGCTGGGAGAATATCTTTTTTCTGGAAAGGGCACTTCCGCTTCTTATAAGCAAGGAATATATAAAGGAAATGACGGCAATTATTATATTGGCGTTGCTGAACTGGCCGGACCCACTACATTGGGAATCGGGTCTAAGAGTCCAAAAATATTTAGATTATTAACGTATTCTCCAGAATTAGAGCTCATTGAGCAGAAAGGAGGAAATCCAGATAATTACTGGAGACAGTTTGATGAAGATTATGTGAATGAGAGAAATCCATTTGTTTTGAATGGTATCGATTACGAATATTACTATGATAACGACTCTAAAACCTTGACCCTTTTTGAAAATGATAAAACCATTTGGACCAGAGACTTAACAAGTTTCGCAAAACCATATCATTTTAGAATTAATTCCAATGGTGATTTGATTTTTCCTACTTCAGGAAGTATTCATACAGTTTCATTTACAAATGAAATAACTAGTTCAAAAGCAAAAACAAAAGTTTATTCGAGAACAATTTTATTGGATAACGATTGGATTTTCATAATAAATGACCTTTCAATTCAGGTATTTAGTGAAGACTTAACCTTAATAAATGAAGTGATCCATCCGGAGGGAGGCGGTATAGGAAATCCCAATTATTCACCTTCTATTCAAATAAACAATCATATCCTGGTCCATACCAATGGTCTATTAACTTTATACAATCAATATGGCGAAATAACAAACTCTTTCTTACTTGACGGCAAAATCCGGCCAAGATATTCATTGTTAGAAGGCAACGATCTTATTCTTATAAATGACACTTCAAAATCCATCGTAAAAGAAGTAGGTTGGCTCCGGACAACCATTAATAAATACGAAAACTTTGTAAGCATTGTTGTTGGGGAATCACCCTCTGGTGACACTGACAATGATGGCATCAGTGATTTCATAGACAGATGTCCAAACACATTACCAGGTACAGCCGTTAACCAATATGGGTGCAACCTAATCGAAATATCCGATGAAAACTTCGCGGTGAAAACTGTAGGGGAAAGCTGTCCATCCAGCGGTAATGGGCAAATAAGCATAACGGCCTTGGAAAGCTTAAATTACCAAGCAAAATTATGGAGTGATGACACCCTTATAGAAAATCGGTCTTTCACCAACGAGTTAAACTTTGAACATCTTTCATCAGGCTTTTACAAAGTCTGTATCACTACGGAAAACCTACCTGAGTATGAACAATGTTTTAATCTTAACCTAACGGCCCCTAATCCTCTTAAAGTTGAATCTAAACTCAATCTGGTCGATAACAAGCTAGATCTAAAGCTTAGTGGATCCAAAGCCTACACCATAAAAATAAACGATGAAACTTTTATCACCATCGAGAGCGAGATTTCCATTCCTCTGGAAAACACCATAAATCTTGTTCAGGTTTTAGGTGAGAAAGATTGCCAAGGCAGCTTCGAGCAACTTGTTGTTTTAGATGATAAAACAACAGTGTACCCCAATCCAACTGATGGGGAATTGAGTGTCTTTTTGGGTTTAAAATATAAAAACCCAACAACTGTAATGCTATATAACACTCTTGGAAAATTAGTCCACATTAAAACTACATTTCCACTGGACGGAAAAATAAAGGTTGATTTACAACAATTGCCTGTTGGACAATATTATCTAATTATTCAATCAGATAAGACAAAGTTTAAACATAAGATTATAAAGAAATGAGTCGCCTGAAAATACTATTGCTTTTGCCAATGCTATCCCTTTTCCTGATACATTGTAGTTCTGACAGCTCCAATTCGGGCAATGGTCAATTGGATGGCGAGCCCAATGGACAAGCACCGGACAAAGACAAGGAAACGAACCCTAATCCATCATCTGCAACATTGGTTTTCCCTGAAAATAATTCTGAATGTATTGAGGGGGAGATAATCAGTGAAACGCAAAGCATAATAACATTTCATTGGAGTGAATCTGAAAACACTGATAGCTATGACATAAGGATTACCAATCTAAACACTTTATCAACAACCACCAGAAATTCAATGGAAAATCAAATTGACATTTCTTTGGAAAGGGGTACACCATACGAATGGTATGTAATTTCGAAAGCCCAGAATACCAATTCAACAGCAAATAGTGACTCATGGCAGTTTTACAATTCTGGTCAAGGAATTGAGAATTACGCACCCTTTCCTGCCAAACTACTATTTCCCCTAGACAAAGAAGTTTTGGACAATGGGAACACTTATCGAAGGCTTCAATGGCATGGGAATGATATAGACAACGATATCACTTATTACAAAGTTTTTGTAGGACCTTCCCATGATGAGATGGATTTATTATCCACCACAGCCAACCAAGATATCACCTTGTATAATTTATTGGATATAGAGTTGGGAAAAACATATTATTGGCAAATAAAAACTCATGATTCGTTTGGCAATTCTTCCCTTTCTAAAATATTTTCCTTCATCTTTAGATAACCAAAAATATAAATTGCCATTTTTTAATATTCATTAAAACAACCTCGATTGTCCATACGTGGGTTAACATTTCTAACGTAAAACCGAAAACTCAATGTTCGAATCGGTAAAAACGGTATGCGTTTGGGTCTTAAAGTCCGATTCATCCGCTTTAAAGATATTATCCACATAGGTCTGCGGGTTCAAATCGATAAGGGGAAACCACGTACTCTGCACCTGAATCTGTAATTTATGCCCTTTCTTCACCGTATGGAACACATCTTGGAGTTTGATATCCACATCTGTCTTTTGATTGGGCGTAAAAGGTTCCGGATTGGAGAAGCTATTACGGAAACGCCCACGCAACACCTCGCTCCTTACCATTAAATGATAATTGCTCATTTTAAGGTGGTCCTGCATTTCCTCATTGGTTTCGGCATCAGCGGGATGCACATCAATGACCTTTACAATCCAATCGGCCGCTGTTCCGGTGGTGGCCACTTTTAAGTGGGCCATAATATCACCCGCTAAGGTAAGGTCCTCATCCATCACTTCGGTTTCAAACACCAACACATCGGAACGCCTTGCGGCAAATCGTTGATCATCCGTCATGTACTTTCGCGGGGTGAACACGGTTTTCACATCTTCGGAATAAGGTACCGGCTTTTTTATATCACTGATAAACTGGATTCCTTCGGTTCCTTTTTGTTCCAAGGTCAATTCTTGATTTTCGGAAAGGTATAGGGTCTGTTTCATCATATCTGCAGGCGGCCATGTATCGTATTGTTTCCATTCCTTTTTACCCGTGTCAAATACATAGGCTTCGGGAAGGCCGGAATTCATATCGCCATCACCCTTCAAGAAATGGTTGAAGAATTTGGTTTCGATATTATCCTGATAAAACTCTGCAATGGAATCCCCAAAATAATAATTGCCCACCAAGCTTCGGCCATCTCGTCTGGACCAACGTCCATGATCCCACGGACCAAAAACCATGGTGTTGTAGTTCCCCTCATTGTATTTTTCAATGTTTTTGTAGGTTTCCAAAGGTCCATAAAGGTCTTCGGCGTCAAACCATCCTCCCACGATCATGGTGGCCACATGGCTCTTTACATTTTTTAGATGCTGGATAAGTCCCTTGCTTTGCCACATCTCATCATAATTGGGATGTTCCTTGAGCTCATTCCAGAAAAAGTCATCGGTCACGCCTTCGGGGCGCATTTTCGGGGTGTCCGCGGTTTCATATTCAAAAAAGTAGTCCAGGTTTTTCAAGGGGCCGGCATCCAAGAAGAATTGGTATTGGTCTTCCGTAGGCAATTCCGGCAACACATACCATGCGGTGTCGATGGGCTGATCACCGTTGGGCCGTGGTGTTCCAAAAAGGGAGGTGGCCCTAAAATAGCTCAATAAATAAGCGCCATTGTGGTGAAAGTCGTCAAAAAAGAAATCCCCTATACAGGCCTGTGGCGAAGCGGCCTTTAAGGCCGGATGCGCATCCACCGTGGCATAGGTGGCGTAATATCCCGGGTAGGAAATTCCCCAAACGCCAACATTGCCATTGTTGTTGTCCACGTTGTTCACCAACCAATCAATGGTGTCGTAGGTATCGGAACTTTCATCCACTTGATCATTGGAGGTCTTTTTGGGAATATAAGCCCGCATATTTTCATAATGTCCCTCACTGAGCCAACGCCCCCTCACATCTTGGTACACAATAATGTTCCCTTCCTTCATTAAATGCACATTGGGCCCGATCTGTGTCCTGAAATTCCCTTCACCATAGGGTCGGGAACTATAGGGGGTGCGCTGCATCAAAATGGGATATTCCTTGGAAGTGTCCTTTGGGGAATATATGGTGGTGTGCAGTGTTACCCCATCCCGCATCTCAATATCCACTTCCAGCTTGGTATAATGATCTTGCACATAGGTATCAACTTGTTGAACCTCGGTCTTAACCGTTTTTTTACAACTGCCAATTACAAACAACAGGCCAACACTTAGAAACAGAACCTTTACCAAACTTTTCATCGATTTGTATTTTGATTGCCTAAAACTACTAAAGTTCCGCAGAGTATCCCAAACAAAAAAGGAGCCCCTTTCGAGACTCCTTCGTTTAGTGTGGTTATTTTTCTTTATAGGTTGAAGGCTGCTTTCACGGCATCCACTTTATCCAATTTTTCCCAAGTGAACAGCTCTACCTCCCTTTCAATTTTTCCATTATAGGGTGATTCAAAGACCTTGATCATGGTTTGGGGCTGTTTCCCCATATGGCCATAGGCCGCCGTTTCCAAATAAATGGGATTACGTAGTTTTAGGCGTTCCTCAATGGCAAAAGGTCGCATATCGAAGAGTTCGGAAGCCTTTTTGGCAATCTCGCCATCGGTTAGATCAACATTGGCGGTCCCGTAGGTATCCACAAAAATGGACGTTGGTTCCACTACCCCAATGGCATAGCTCACCTGTACCAAAATCTCATCGGCCACCCCTGCGGCCACCAAGTTTTTGGCAATATGTCGAGCAGCATAGGCCGCACTGCGGTCCACCTTGCTGGGATCCTTTCCACTAAAGGCACCACCACCATGCGCTCCCTTTCCACCGTAGGTATCCACAATGATCTTACGGCCGGTAAGACCGGTATCGCCATGTGGGCCACCAATCACAAACTTTCCGGTGGGGTTTACATGGTATTTGATGGTATCGTTAAATAGTTTCTGGATGTTTTCGGGCAAAAGTTCCTTGACCTTTGGAATCAATATTTTGATTACATCTTCCTTGATCTTGGCCTGCATATCGGCATCTGTTCCAAACTCATCGTGCTGGGTAGAGACCACAATGGTATCGATGCGTTGTGGCACGTTGTCATCCGAATATTCTATGGTCACCTGTGCCTTGGCATCAGGTCGTAGATAGGTCAATTGGGTGCCTTCACGTCGCAATTCTGCCAAAACCTGCAAAATCTTGTGCGAAATATCCAAGGCCAAGGGCATGTAGTTGTCGGTTTCCTTGGTAGCATACCCGAACATCATTCCCTGATCACCGGCACCTTGCTCTTCTTTGCTACCACGATCTACCCCTTGGTTGATTTCCTGGGATTGTTCATGGATCAAGGAAATAACCCCGCAGGAATCGCCGCTGAACTTATACTCCCCCTTGGTGTAGCCAATATTGTTTATGACTTCCCGGGCAATGCTCTGCAAATCCAAATAGGTGTGACTCTTCACTTCACCTGCCAAGACCACCTGTCCCGTGGTCACCAAGGTTTCACAGGCCACTTTGCTCTCGGGGTCAAAGGCCAAAAAATTATCCAAAAGGGCATCACTAATCTGATCTGCAATTTTATCTGGGTGTCCCTCACTTACCGATTCTGAGGTAAACAAATATGCCATGATTCTAATTTAAATGGATAGTTTTGACGGAAAGGCCGTAAGAAGTTTACAATGCTTCACCAAGAAGCCCGAATCTAGTTCAGTATAAACTGCTTTAGCATTTTTGTACACCCTTCCGTTGGGCGACCGAGGTTGCAATCAGTCAAATCTATCCTCATTCAGATGGGCAAAAGTACATATTTGCCACATATTTTAAAACTTTGTTTGATCACTGTTCACAAGTTTCCCATTTCAACCGGTTTTTTTTCTTCTACTGGATATACTTTGTATATTGCGCGTTGGTTCCCCAACCTAATACACCAACTTTAAACAACATCATCCCATGCATATTGCGGTAGCAGGAAACATTGGCGCCGGAAAGACCACCTTAACCAACTTACTTGCCAAACATTATAAGTGGGACGCCCATTTTGAGGACGTGGTGGACAATCCGTACCTGGATGACTTCTACACCCAAATGGAACGATGGAGTTTTAACCTGCAGATCTACTTTTTGAACAGTCGCTACCGACAGATTCTTAAAATCCGTGAAACTGGAATGGATGTGATCCAAGATCGGACCATCTATGAGGATGCGCATATTTTTGCACCCAACCTGCATGCCATGGGGTTGATGACCAATCGGGATTTTGAGAACTACAAAAGCCTTTTTGAGTTGATGGAGACCTTGGTACAACCGCCAGACCTGTTGATTTATCTACGCAGTTCCATCCCTAATTTGGTGAACCAGATACACAAGCGTGGACGGGATTATGAAAACAGTATCTCCATTGACTACCTCAGCCGATTGAACGAACGCTACGAGGCTTGGGCCAATACCTACGAAAAAGGGAAATTGCTCATTTTTGATGTGGACAACCTCAACTTTGTGGACTCTCCCGAGGATTTGGGCGAGGTGATCAACCGCATTGATGCGGAGATCCACGGTTTGTTCGAATAAATTTTTACGCCAGAATATATTTATCAACTTTATACTTCTCCTTTTTTGAAGGGATATGGGTATATTTAGTTTTTGTATTCAAGATTTTACCTTGTAAAAATCAGAAAACCCAATACCATGAATTCAGACATCATAAAGCTCTACAAGCAGTTCGAAAACATGGAACAGACCAAGGAAGTGGTACAATTGAGCAATCAACTTAGAGAAACATTATATCAAAACCTTCGGAGCCATTTTCAGGAGTTCATCAACATTGGCCATGCCATTGGCTTTAATGAACTCCAGGAAGAATTGAAAAAGGCCATGGAGCTGTTGGAAATCCAGAAATAAGAAAATAATCATCACAATCAACCCATTATGAGAACTCTATCGTTTTCCAAATTTTTACTGTTTGCTTTTGTATGCCTGCTTTATGTGGGCACCACGGCCCAAGAGTTGGCCAAAGTCCCTGCCGAGCAGGTGGGCCTATCTTCCGAACGCCTCAATGTACTCACCCAGACCTTTCAGGAGTATGTGGATAACGGGGAACTGTCCGGCGCGGTTGCACTCGTGGCCCGCAAAGGAAAAGTGGCCTATTTACAGTCGTTTGGAAAAAACGATATGGAAAACAACGTCCCCATGACCGAAAGCTCCATTTTCAGGATCGCTTCACAGACCAAAGCCGTTATCAGTGTTGGGGTGATGATCTTGCAGGAACGGGGGCAATTGCTCATCAGTGATCCCGTGGGAAAATATATGCCCGCTTTTATGGAAACCAAGGTGGCCGTGGCCAAAGAAGATGGTTCCTATGATGTAGTGAAGGCCAAAAGGCCCATCACCGTTCGCGATTTGCTCACCCATACCTCAGGAGTTTCCTACGGCAGTGGCATAGCCAAGGACCTCTGGGAAGCCGCCAATATCCAAGGGTGGTATTTTGCAGATCGTAACGAACCCATCCAAGCGACCATCAACCGTATGGCCGACCTCCCCTTTGAATCACAACCCGGTGAAAAATGGGTGTATGGCTATAACACCGATATTCTTGGCGCCTTGATCGAAGTGGTTTCGGGGGAACCTTTGGATGTTTTCATCAAGAAAAACATTTTGGACCCACTGGGCATGAACGACACCCATTTTTATCTCCCAAAGGATAAAAGGCAACGTTTGGCCACGGTCTATTCCGCCACCGAAAACGGATTGGAACGTGCCCCCGAGCCCGGGCATATGGTAGGCCAAGGGGCCTATGTGGATGGTCCCCGAAAAAGCTTTTCCGGTGGCGCCGGTCTTTTGAGTACCGCTATGGACTATGCCAAATTCCTGCAAATGACGCTCAACAAAGGAACGTTCAATGGTAAACAAATCATATCCCCCAAAACCGTGGAACTCATGACCGTGAACCATTTGGCCAGTGATGTGATTTATCCTTGGGGAAATGGCACCGGATTCGGTCTGGGCTTTTCCGTTGTGGAGGATTTGGGCAGACGAGGGGTATTAGGCTCCAAAGGTGAATATGGTTGGGGTGGCGCCTATCACTCTTCCTATTGGGTAGACCCAGAGGAAGAATTGGTAGTGGTCTATTTTACCCAATTAATCCCTGCCGGGAAGATTGACGACCATGGAAAACTCCGTGCTTTGATTTACCAAGCGTTGACCGACTGATTTTTATGGAAAATCTTCAGATAACCACAAACCCCGAAGTACAAATGGTGTTCGAGCGCTACCCTGATTGGGCAAGGGAAAAACTGTTGGTGCTTCGGGAGTTGATCGTGGAAACTGCCAAGGAAGTTGAAGATATCTCCGCACTGGAAGAGACCTTAAAATGGGGTGAACCCAGTTATCTGACCAAAAATGGCAGCACCATACGGATGGATTGGAAATCCAAAACTCCCAATCAGTATGCCCTGTACTTTAAATGCACCAGCCGATTGGTGGAAACGTTCAAGGCAACCTTCCAGAATGTTTTTGAATTTGAAGGAAAGAGAGCCCTTGTTTTCCAAAAGGATGATACGATTCCCGTGGAAGAACTCAAGCATTGCATTAGGACCGCCCTCACCTATCACAAGGTGAAACACCTCCCCACCTTAGGCATATAAAACCCATCTTGAACCGTATCAAGGTCATTCCCTAATCCAAAAGGGGCGTTCACTCATTGTAGGTTTCATCCAGCTGATTTTCAAAGTAGTTTAAGGGTACGAACTGCGACCCTCACGGGCCATTAAAACTTGAAAATCATGGAACCAAAGAAAAATCAACATGTGGAATTGAAACGAAACAGTCTCCTTTATTTTTTTATGGGGATGTTCTTGGTATTGCTCCTTATCTACACTGCATTGGAGTGGAAAACGTATTATGAAACCCCAGATTGGGATATTTCACTTATAAATCCAGATATGTTACCGGATGAGGAAATTCCAATTACCATTCAAAAATTACCACCCCCGCCTCCACCACAAATCCAAGCACCTCCAGTCATTGAAATTGTGGAAGACGACACAGATTTGGAAGAAACTGTCATTGAATCATCAGAAACCGACCAATATGAAGAAATTACTCCTATTGAAACCATTGAGGTAGCCGATGACGATGAACCTGAGATTGTTCCTTGGGTATTGATTGAAGACGCCCCCATATTTCCTGGCTGCGAAAATGTAACCGATAAAGAAGAAAAGAAGATTTGTTTTCAGGAGATGATGCAAAAACATATCCAAAAAAACATCCGCTATCCCGAAATTGCCCAAGAAATGGGTTTGGAAGGTCGGGTAAATGTGGTGTTCACCATTCAAAAGGATGGCACCATCGGCGATGTACGCATGCGTGGTCCCCATGAAAGTTTGGAAGGCGAGGCGGCCCGTATCATCTCCAAACTACCCCGAATGACTCCGGGCAAGCAACGGGGAAATGCCGTAAAGGTACCCTTCTCCATACCCATTACGTTCAAGTTGAATTGATTTAAGATTTCCCACACTCCCAAGGTGGGTTCGAAATGACAGTAGGAACTGTGAGGTCATTTCGAAGAAGCGTAGTGACTGAGAAATCTATCAGGAAAACATGTCATTTTAAAATGAGGACTGCAAGGACGATTGAGAAATCCAACATAGATTGAATTAACAATAAAAAAACCACGCCTTTGGCGTGGTTTTTACTCGTATTGAAAGCAAGTTCTTTATTGCTTCATCTTATTTTTATATGCCTCCACCAATTGTTCCACTTCTTCCTTGGTATCAGAAGTGAACTCTTCTATCTCATCCACTACTTTTCCATTGGCTTCGTAGCTGGAGGTCACGATAGCCTTGAAAGCACCATCGGCAGTATTGCTTACCTCTACCAAGAACTTCTTGGCAATGGTCTTGGTCTCCTTCATTCCTTCCTCAGAAATGGTGATGACCGTACCGTCTTCTTTCACCATGCTCAACTCATCTGCCGGGGATAGGCTTACCAAACTTGGCGCAATGACCAAGGCCACAACGGACATCAATTTTAACAAGATGTTCAAGGATGGCCCTGAAGTATCCTTGAAAGGATCTCCAACGGTATCTCCAACCACGGCAGCTTTATGGGCATCAGAGCCTTTGCGACCTTCACTTTCGATGGTCTTCTTGGCGTTGTCCCAAGCACCTCCAGCATTGGATTGGAAGATGGCCATCAACACCCCAGCTGTGGTTACACCGGCCAACAATCCACCCAACATTTCGGCACCTCCAATAAACCCAACGGCCACAGGAACGGCAATCGCCAACAATCCTGGGAAAACCATTTCCTTAATGGAGGCTTGTGTGGAAATGGCCACACACTTTTCGTATTCGGCCACACCATCGGCGGCATCAAAAATCTTTCTATCTTCTTCTGACGCTTTTGAAATATCCGCATCATATTTACGCATTACCTCAAGGGCTGCTTTCAATTGGGGAATATCCCTAAACTGACGACGAACCTCCTCAATCATGGCCATTGCCGCCCTACCTACGGCATTCATGGAAAGAGCGGAGAATACGAAAGGAAGCATTCCTCCGATCAATAGTCCCGCCATAATATCCGGCTGAGAAACGTCAATGGATGTTACACCGGCTGTCTTCATGAAAGCAGCGAACAACGCCAAGGCAGTCAAAGCCGCTGAGGCAATGGCAAAACCTTTACCAATGGCAGCAGTGGTGTTTCCAACGGCATCCAATTTATCAGTACGTTCACGTACTTCGCTTGGCAATTCGGCCATTTCAGCAATACCTCCCGCGTTATCGGAAATAGGTCCGTAGGCATCAACCGCCAACTGGATACCCGTATTGGCCAACATCCCAACAGCTGCGATGGCGATACCGTACAATCCAGCAAAATAGTGTGAAACCAAAATCGCAGCGGCAATCAATATGATCGGAATGGCGGTGGACATCATACCCACGCCCAAACCGGCAATAATGTTTGTGGCAGAACCGGTTTCGGACTGACGTACAATGGAGTTTACGGGTTTAGTTCCCGTTCCAGTATAATATTCAGTGACTTTACCTACCAACAATCCGGCAACAAGACCGGCAATGGTAGCCCAGAAAACCCCCATGGAAGAGTATTCTTTTCCTCCTTCAACCCAAGATTCTGGAAGCATTCCAGTAATCAAGAAATAGGATGCGATCAACATAAGTCCGGCAGAGCCAAATTCACCAATGTTCAAAGCAGTCTGTGGATTCCCACCATCCTTTACTTTAACAAAGAACGTCCCGATAATGGACATTACAATCCCTACTGCAGCCAAAGCCAAGGGAAGATATACGGCCCCAAGACCGTCAAAAGCGGCTTGGAATTCTGGAAGACCCGCAAAAACGGCCCCCAACACCATGGTACCAATAATGGAACCTACGTATGATTCAAAAAGGTCGGCACCCATTCCAGCAACATCACCAACGTTGTCACCAACGTTGTCTGCAATGGTGGCAGGGTTCAAGGGGTGGTCTTCGGGAATACCGGCTTCCACCTTTCCTACAAGGTCGGCACCAACATCGGCCGCCTTGGTATAGATACCTCCACCCACACGGGCGAAGAGTGCTATGGATGATGCGCCCAAGGAGAATCCAGAAAGTACGTTCAATACTTCACTAAGTTCCCATCCTTGTCCGCTGTACACCATAAAGAGCACGCTCAATCCCAAAACGCCAAGACCTACAACGCCGAGACCCATTACGGCTCCACCGGCAAAAGCCACTTCCAAGGCCTTGCCCAAGGAAGTTCTGGCGGCATTTGTGGTACGCACATTTGCTTTGGTGGCCACTTTCATTCCAATAAAACCGGCCAACGCGGAGCAGATGGCCCCTACAATAAAGGAAACGGCCACCATGCCATTGGAACCAGCCTCATTACTGCCTTTGAAGAACAGTAGAATAGCCACAGCAACGACGAAAATGCTCAATATCTTATATTCAGCCTTCAAGAACGACATTGCACCATCTGCAATGTTCTTGGCAATTCTTGCCATCTTCTCATCCCCGACTTCCTGCTTAGAAATCCATACGTTTTTAATAAACACGTACAACAAGCCCAGGATACCAAACACGGGCAAAAATTTCACAATCAAATCCATAGTTAGTAGTTGTTTAAGATTTTTTTAATGGCAGCTAATGTAGTAAAATACGGAGTAATAAAAAAAATGCGCTTTTATTTAATAAAAGCGCATAAATTCTTGGCGATTGTTCCTTATATGGTATAAGTACGTTTCTTTTTGTGTTCACTTTCATCATATCGTTTCACACATTCGAGGTAAATCTCTATGGCTTCATCGACACCACCCCATCCTCCGGTGTCGACCTTTTTCTCTTCCAAGTCTTTGTATACTTGGAAAAAGTGCTCGATTTCCTTTAGTCTATGTGGGTTCAATTCGCTGATATCATCCCTTTTGCTCCAAATAGGGTCGGAAACGGGAACACAAATCAATTTTTCATCCGGTCCTTTTTCATCGGTCATATGGAACACTCCTACTGGCTTTACCTCCATCACCACCATGGGATAGGTGGGCTCGGTACCCAATACCAATACATCCAAGGGATCGTGGTCCAAAGCCAAGGTCTCTGGAACAAAACCGTAATCCCCGGGATACATCATTGAGGAAAACAGGGTTCGATCGAACCGAATTTTGTGCAGGGTAAAGTCGTATTCGTATTTGTTTCGGCTACCTTTTGGAATTTCAATTAGGACATCAAAGGTAACGGGTTCTCTTTTGGACATGCTTGAAGTTTTATTTTCTACAAAAATAGCCCGTATAGATGGAATTGGGTAATGAAATTGCGTTATTCGTATTAATTAAAAATTAAATCCGAAGGTTCCCGTGATTCCAAACGGACGTGCATCTGGATTATCCAGATAATTCCCCCTAAAGTTAAAATCGATGCGCAGAATCTTGAAGATGTTGCCCACCCCAAACGAGTATTCCCAATAAATTTGGTCCTCGGGCGCCATTAATGGAATGTTGGCCGGAGCACTCAAAGCGATATTCTCATCGGAAATTTGCCCCCATGCCCCTCTCAATCCAACAATTTCACGTAGGTTGAACTTGCGTAAAAATGGAATTCTTGAGAACAGCCTCCCGTTAAAATTATGCTCCAAATGCACGGTAGCATAGGTATCGGTCACAAATTCGTAAAAATCAAGGTTGGGGAATACATTATATAGTGAGAACAGGGTTTGATTTCCGGGAATAACACTTAAAAGTGACAAAGGCACTTCTCCAAAGGTCTTCCCAAGTTCCACGCTGGTCGTTAACCTCCCAAAACCTCCTATTTGCCAAGGCTGCTTGTACGAAAACTGGAGTCGCTCATAGTCAAAATCACTTTCCAAGAAGCCACTTATCCCTTTGGTGTAATTCAACACTACGGTACTATGATCGTCGTTGATATTGGCCCGTTCCACCCCATATCCAATGGTTCTTTTGCCCGGCGTATAGATGAGGGTGGTGCTGACATCAAATTGTTTCACTTCTGATGAAATGCCTGTTGGCGAACCCGCATCCACATAATCCAGGTTAAAGGCATCCGGCAAGGCCGAACTCAAGGTCCGTAAGGAACTCCCCAGACGAATCCGGAAATTCTTGACGGGTTCCATTTCCAGTCCCAAAGTGGATAGGTTAATGTTGGTAAGCCTGTCATTGGAGCCTACCGTGACCAAGGAGGATGAAGCAATGCTCCTACCCAGCACATCATTGGTACTGGTGAGGCTTAGTCCCAACTGTTCTATGTCCCTTCGGTTTCCACCGGAAAGAATCAGTCGGGTCTTTCGGTCCAGCAAGAACTTACCTGAAAGCCCGTGTTTAAATTTATGATCACCAAACCCATAGGCCATGTAACCTTCCAAACGCCAGGTATCGTTTTGGCCAAAGTAGGTACGGGCTCCTGCCCTTAAGCGCATTCCTTCAGCATCATTATAGCCAAAGGTGCTGTAGACATCGCCAATATCTATGTTCCACTTGTCTATTTCGATATAGCCAGAACCCAAGATGCTCACAATGTCATAGTAGGTTCGGAACTTGGGGACCGTCTTCAGGGTGTCCAAAAGCTGAAAGATTCCCGATTCGTCATCACTGAGATTCTCCAAACGGGCATTTTTCCAGAAGGTGGTATCCTGCGAAAAGACCCGTGGGTCATAGGGGTCGGATTCCGCTTTGTAGAACGACTCGGGCCGACTTAGATCAAACTCATAATTATCAAAAACCGTGGTGCGTTTTCCGTAAACTCCTCTCGATTTTTCTTTCTTTGAGAAGGCAAAATCACTAAGCATATAGTCCCGTTTCAGCAAAAAGACCGAATCGTTGACCACATCAAAATCCTGTTCAATATAAATCTCCTTGACCCAGTTGATGTTGGCACTCTTGGTGACCTGCATGTTGATTTTCTTAATGGCAAAGGTGGTATCGTTCACCCAAAAATCCCCCTTAAAGGTAAGTTCGTTCTTTCGCCTAGGGTAATAGATAATGTTATAGCACCATTTATCATCAATATAGGTACTGTCCGACAACACATAATTATAGGTGTCTATCCCTGTCTTGGACAACGGACTGGTAAAGCTTTTGTCGAAAAACCGCAGGTAGTTATCGTAGATGTCATAATCGGAGTACAGGTCTTCCACAAAGGCCGTGATGGCTTGGTTTCCTTCAAACCCTGAACTTTTATTGCCTAAGACATCCTCTTTTTCCCGATTCAGGATATTATCCCCATACACCTTTGAAAAGGTTTCGTTCAAAAAGATGGGCAAATAGGTCTTCCCTGTAATCCTTGAAGTATCCAAATCCTCGAACATGAACTCTAACCCCCTGAACAGTTTACTTTGGATCAATGCACTGTCTATGGTATTAAGGTCAAACTCTACTTTTTCGTATTTATCGTATTTGTATTGTTTGAACTTACGAACCCCATTTTCACGTTTCTTGGCCCAAATTTTTCGAAGGATATCAATGGCCGGGTTATCTTTTTTGGACTGCTTTCCGGTATACACAATAACCTCTTTTAGCTGTTCCATGGATTCGTTCAACACGATTTCCAATCCATAGTTCACCTTTTGGGGCAAGTTTATCTCCTTACTTTCATACCCAATAAAGGTAACCGTAATGGTTTCATAGGTATCATCCGATTCCAAGTAGAATCTACCATTGTCATTGGTAATGGTCCCCTCGGAAGAGTTTTTAAAAATGATATTGGCAAAGGCAATCGGTTCACCGGATTCATCCAATACAATACCGCCCACCTTGGTCTGCGAGAAAATGGTCAAAGAGGAAAGGAAAAAGAAAACGGCTAGGAATCTCTTCATGTTTTGATATATGGGACATTAGGAAAACCATTCGGTTTTCCAGCTGCACTTTAGGTCAAATTTTGGTTCAAAAGTAACTTCTTATCAAAAACTGTTCCGTTAAAAAAGCCCCATCAACATGGTTGACGGGGCTAATATACCTTACAAATATACGCAAGCTATTTATATAACACTTTCTTAACAGCCTTAATGACATCCTCATGATTGGGCAACCACTCGGCCAAAAGCACGGGCGAATAGGGTGCCGGGGTATCGGCTGTGTTTATTTTCACAATAGGGGCGTCCAAATAATCGAATGCCTTGTCCTGTACATGGTAAATGATCTCAGTGGCCACATTTCCAAAAGGCCAGGCTTCTTCCAAGATGACCATTCTATTGGTTTTCTTCACGGAATTCAGGATGGCTTCATAATCCATGGGACGCACGGTGCGCAAATCGATGATTTCGCAGCTAATCCCTTCTTTTTCCAGTTCATCGGCCGCCTTGTAGGCTTCCTTGATGATTTTTCCAAAGGAAACTATGGTCACGTCGGTACCTTCCCTTTTGATATCGGCAACACCCAATGGGATGGTATATTCGCCTTCAGGCACTTCGCCTTTATCACCATACATCTGTTCCGATTCCATAAAGATAACCGGGTCATCATCACGGATGGCCGCTTTCAACAATCCTTTGGCATCAGCTGGATTTGAAGGCACAACCACCTTCAATCCCGGACAGTTGGCAAACCAGCTCTCAAAAGCCTGGGAGTGCGTGGCCGCCAATTGGCCTGCAGAAGCGGTTGGACCCCTAAAAACGATAGGGCAGTTGAACTGTCCACCAGACATCTGTCGAATTTTAGCGGCATTGTTTATGATTTGGTCAATTCCCACCAAGGAGAAATTGAAGGTCATGAACTCTATAATGGGGCGGTTGCCATTCATGGCAGAACCTACGCCTATACCGGCAAATCCCAACTCAGAAATGGGAGTATCCAATACGCGTTCCGGTCCAAATTCGTCCAACATTCCCTTTGAAGCCTTGTAGGCCCCATTGTATTCCGCTACTTCCTCTCCCATCAAATAAATGGTATCGTCCCTGCGCATTTCCTCGGACATGGCCTCCGCAATTGCTTCCCTAAACTGTAGTGTTTTCATTAACTGATGCTAAAAGTTTTGTTAGTGTACTTAAAAACGCAAGCAAAAATAGCAAAAACTAAAAGAACAATGCTTGGGGATAAATCAAAAAAAGAACGAAATTTATTATGCATGCATAATAAATTTATGAATTTAATAGCTATCTTTGAAGCTATAAACCTTAAAGTACCTATGAAGATTTTAGTTTGCATTAGCAATGTACCAGATACTACCTCCAAAATCAATTTTACGGAAGGGGATACCAAGTTTGATACAAACGGGGTGCAATTTGTGATTAATCCCAATGATGAGTTTGGATTGACACGCGCCATGTGGTTCAAGGAAAAACAAGGAGCCACCGTACACGTGGCCACTGTAGGCGGTCCCCAGACCGAACCTACCATCCGTAAGGCATTGGCCATTGGGGCCGATGAGGCCATACGGGTGAATGCCGAACCCGCCGATGGTTTTTTTGTGGCCAAACAATTGGCAGAAATCGTTAAAAATGGAGGGTACGACCTTGTCATTGCCGGTAGGGAATCCATTGATTACAATGGAGGAATGGTCCCCGGAATCCTGGCCACCCTTTTGGATATGAATTTTGTGAACACTTGCATTGGCCTGGAGGTCGATGGCAATACGGCCACGGCACTTCGGGAAATTGATGGCGGTAAAGAAAAATTGAGCACTTCCCTACCCTTGGTCATTGGAGGCCAAAAAGGATTGGTACAGGAAAGTGACCTTCGCATTCCCAATATGCGGGGAATCATGATGGCTCGTCAAAAAGCACTCAATGTCGTGGAACCCGTGGAAGCTTCGCAACCCACACAAGACCAAAAATTTGAGAAACCAGCGCCAAAAGGACAAGTGAAGCTTGTAGATGCAGACAATGTTGGTGAGTTGGTGAACCTATTGCACAACGAAGCCAAAGTAATCTAAGGCGCAGCCAAATCATTCCGAACTCGTTTCGGAATCCATTTGAAAAAGTCATAAGGTTCCTGAATCAAGTTCAGGAAAAAATTTAAAGAAATTTTTATGTCAGTATTAGTATATACCGAATCCGAAAAAGGAAAATTCAAAAAAAGTGCCTTTGAAGTGGCTTCCTATGCCTACAAAGTAGCACAAGACTTGGGAACAAATGTGACCGCGGTTGCCTTTAATGCCAATGACGAAGCTTCATTGGGCAATTATGGTGTCTCCAAGGTTTTAAAGATATCCAATGACCAATTGGCCACTTTCAACGCCAAAGCCTACGCCGATGCACTGACCCAGGCTGCAGAGGCCGAAGGGGCCAAAGTCATTATCTTAAGCTCCAGTGCCGATACCAAGTTTTTGGCGCCCATCCTAACCGCAAAACTTAGCGCCGGTTACGTACCCAATGTTGTTGCCGCTCCGGATAGTACCTCACCTTTTGTTGTGAAGCGTACTGCGTTCAGCAATAAAGGGTTTGCCCATACCGAAATCAGTTCGGACATAAAAATTATAGGAGTGTCCAACAATGCCTATGGCGCAATGGAAAACAATGTTTCAGCTTCTGTTGAAGATTTTAACCCTTCCTTGGGCGATTCAGATTTCACCACCAAATCCGTTGAAGTGGACAAGGTCGCAGGGAAAGTCTCCATTGCCGATGCCGATATTGTGGTGTCAGGAGGTAGAGGACTTAAAGGCCCTGAAAATTGGGGTATGGTAGAAGAATTGGCCGATGTTCTGGGAGCAGCAACCGCCTGTTCCAAGCCCGTCTCGGATTTGGGCTGGCGCCCCCATGGCGAACACGTAGGCCAGACCGGAAAACCCGTGGCCAGTAATTTATACATCGCTATAGGGATTTCAGGTGCCATTCAACATTTGGCAGGAGTAAGTGCCTCCAAAACCAAGGTGGTCATCAACAATGACCCTGAGGCCCCGTTCTTCAAAGCTGCTGATTATGGTATAGTTGGCGACGCCTTTGAGGTGGTGCCCAAGCTCATCGAAAAATTAAAGGAATTTAAAGCCCAAAACGCTTAAATTTTGTTAATTTGCCCTTAACAAGGGGCTGTTCAGATAACTGGCAACGCCGCTTATTTGAACGGCCCTTTTGGGTTTTTAGGAGGAGATTATGAGCTTAGTTCGATTAAAAATAAAGGGAATATCATATAGTCAAACACAAAATGGTGCGTATGCCCTTATTTTAAATGAAGTGGAGGGAGACCGAAAACTTCCCATTGTCATTGGTGCCTTTGAAGCCCAGTCCATTGCCATTGCGCTGGAAAAAGAAATCAAACCACCAAGGCCCTTGACACACGACCTTTTCAAAAATTTCGCGGATAGATTTCAGATTGTGGTGAAGCAGGTGATCATCCACAAATTGGTGGATGGTGTTTTTTATTCCAGCATCATCTGCGAGCAGGACAAGGTAGAGGAAATCATCGATGCCCGCACCAGCGATGCCATTGCTTTGGCGCTTCGGTTTGATGCCCCTATATTCACCTACAAGACCATCTTGGACAAAGCAGGGATCTTTCTTAAATTCTCCCCCAAGGAAAATGAAGAGAATGAGGAAGACGATAGCATTGTGGTGGATGAAATCCTTCAAGAAGGCGAAACCGTTGAAATAGAATCAGGGGCAGACACCCATGGGTATCGGGAAATGTCCTTGGATGAGCTCCATAAAGAATTGGACAAAGCAGTGGCCAACGAAGATTACGAAAAGGCCGCCAAACTGCGGGACGAAATTTCCAAGCGCAAATAAACCAACTACATGGGGAAAAAGACCTTAAGTTTCCTGACACTATTGCTCCTGTGCACTGTTGCCTTGGGACAAAACACCCCACCTACCGACTCTCTGAATATTGCCATTGGCACTACCCTCATCAATGATGTTTCAGTTCAAAATGTAACAGAAATCATACCCAATCAAGGTTTTTCCATCCATACGTTATGGCGCGGGGCTCTGGGAATGGCCGTGCTTATTTTCATCTCATTTTTGTTCAGTTCCAACAGAAAGGCCATCAACTGGAGAACAGTGGGCATCGGTATTGCATTGCAATTGTTGATTGCCGTTGGAGTGCTCAAGGTATCTTTTGTGCAGTATGCCTTTGAAAAAGTTGGGGAAGTTTTTGTCAGCATTTTGGACTTTACCCGCGCCGGAAGCCAGTTCCTGTTTGAAGGTTTGGTGGTGGACATGGACACGTTCGGCTATATTTTCGCCTTTCAGGTATTGCCTACCATTATATTTTTCTCTGCATTGACCTCGGTATTGTTCTACTTGGGAGTAATTCAAAAAGTGGTAAAGGCCATGGCTTGGTTATTGTCCAAATCCTTGGGCATATCAGGAGCGGAAAGCCTCTCCGTGGCCGGAAACATTTTCTTGGGGCAGACCGAAGCCCCATTGCTCATCAAGGCCTATCTGGAAAAAATGAACAAATCTGAAATCCTTTTGGTGATGATTGGCGGAATGGCCACCGTAGCCGGCGCCGTTCTTGCAGCCTATATTGGTTTTTTAGGTGGGGATGACCCTGAATTGCGATTGGTATTCGCCAAACACCTGTTGGCCGCTTCCGTGATGGCCGCACCTGGCGCCATTGTCATTTCAAAAATATTATATCCCCAGACCGAAACCGTAAATACCGATGTCCAAGTCTCTTCGGAAAAAATTGGCGCCAACATCTTGGACGCCATTGCCAACGGAACCACGGAAGGATTAAAACTGGCCCTGAACGTAGGGGCCATGCTCTTGGTCTTTGTGGCCTTTATTGCCATGATCAATGGTATTTTGGGCTGGGTCGGCGATTGGAGCACTCTCAACAATTGGATTGCAGCCAACTCTCCCTACAACAGTTTTTCATTGGAAGCTATCTTAGGCACCGTATTCGCTCCCCTCATGTGGCTTATAGGCGTGGCCAACGAAGATGTTATGCTTATGGGGCAGTTGCTTGGCATTAAACTGGCGGCCAGCGAGTTTGTGGGCTACATTCAATTGGCGGAACTCAAGAACATGAATAGCGACCTGCACTTTGCCTATAACAAATCCGTGATCATGGCCACGTACATGCTCTGTGGCTTTGCCAACTTTGCCTCCATTGGTATTCAGATAGGCGGCATTGGCTCCTTGGCCCCCGGACAGCGCAAGACTCTCTCCGAATTCGGTATGAAAGCCGTTTTGGGCGGTTCGTTGGCGTCACTGCTTTCGGCCACTATTGCCGGGATGATATTGGGATAACGCATATTCCGTTGATAAAATCTTTATAAGTACATCCTGCTCCTATTTTGAATGCTTTTTTCTTGATGTAATTTAGACCGATTGATTTTTTTGTCACATCGAGCGCAGTCGAGATGTCTTGGATTTCTCCTCATGCATTCATTCGAAATGACCTCTAATTTGTACCAAAAGAATGAAACAATACCACGACCTTCTTAAACACGTTTTGGAACACGGCAATGCCAAGGGCGATCGCACGGGAACAGGAACCTTGAGCGTTTTTGGCTATCAAATGCGTTTTGACCTTTCCGAAGGATTTCCCATGGTGACCACCAAAAAGTTGCACCTGAAATCCATTGTCCACGAACTGCTTTGGTTTTTGAAAGGCGACACCAACATTCAATATCTACAGGAAAACGGGGTACGGATTTGGAACGAATGGGCTGATGACCAAGGGGATTTAGGCCCTGTGTACGGACACCAATGGCGCAATTGGAACAGCGAGGAGATCGACCAGATCAAGGAAGTCATCGAAACCCTGAAAAACAACCCCAATAGCCGAAGAATGTTGGTCTCCGCGTGGAACCCCAGTGTGCTTCCTGACACTTCGGTATCCTTTTCGGAAAATGTGGCCAACGGAAAAGCAGCATTGCCTCCATGCCATGCTTTCTTCCAATTTTATGTGGCCGACGGCAAACTTTCCTGCCAGCTGTATCAGCGGAGCGCCGATATCTTTTTGGGCGTTCCCTTCAATATAGCCTCCTATGCACTCTTCACCATGATGATGGCCCAAGTTTGTGGCTATCAGCCTGGGGAATTCATCCACACCTTTGGTGATGCCCATATCTACGACAACCATAGGGAGCAAGTGGAACTGCAACTGAGTCGTGACCCGAGACCTTTGCCTACCATGAAACTCAACCCAGAAGTCAAGAATATTTTCTCCTTTACTTTTGATGATTTTGAGCTACTGAATTACGACCCACATCCCCACATTAAAGGCGTTGTAGCGGTTTAATATAGTAATAGATATCTCTTTAAAGGTTTGTCTTATCGACAAGTACTCCTATAAACTGTTCATCAAGTTTTAATGATATCCCTTCTAACTCCCTGATTTGCTTTCCAATATTGCCATATAAAAAGTCGTTTAGCATTTAATAATAGAATTACAACAAAATGTACCATCCAAGACTATACGGAGAGTTTTATGAAATGGGCCTAAAGTATGGGAACTTACTATACGAAAAAGCAAACTTTGTTCTTCCAAAAATCAGCAAACAAAAGACCCAATTTGGGCTTGAGTCTTATAAAGAATTGGAAAAATTCTATCCTGAAATCATAGAAGAAATAAAAGGTTTTGCCAAAGGAATTAAAGACAAACCGGAAAATCTGGGTGCTTTTCTATTAAGCCTTGGTGTATTTGACACCACAGGACAATGCAGCGTATTTGCCTTTAACAATGAAGACTCTACAATTATTGGCAGAAATTATGATATGCTATTTGAGTATAAAAAGTTCACGGAAAGCAGTCTTATCGCCCCTAAAGGAAAATACTCTTACATAAGCCAATCAGATGTTTTTATCGGCCGCTCTGATGGAATCAATGAAAATGGTCTATCAATTGCAATGTCATTTGTGAACGGAACCGAAGTACAACCAGGAATAGGGTTTCATTTTATCGTACGGAAAGTGCTTGAGAATTGCAGCAATACAGAACAAGCCATAAAGTTAGTACAAGAAACAAAAGTAGCATCAGCCAACAACTTTCTCATTGCAGATAAAACTGGCAATATTGCGGTAGTTGAATCCGCCCCGCAAAAAAGTGTCATTAGACGACCAGAAAAGAGTGAAAACTTCATCCACATCACCAATCAGTTTATAGCAAAAGAGATGACACCTTTTGACCGAGGCGATGTTGAATGGAGCAAAAGTGCAGAACGTTACAATGGGCTTAAGGACAATCTACAATCTATTGAAACCATGGACCTACCAAAAGCCAAAGAAATATTATCCAACAAATGTGTCTGTCTGGATTTAAAAAAAGAAAAGTTCGGAACCATTTGGTCTGTGGCAGCAAATTTAAACAGCCTAAAGATAGAGAGAGCGGAAACCAAACCAAGAACAAGCAATTACAAACCTGAAACAAGGCTTGACTGGTGGTTAAAAAAGAAGAAGAAATCCAGCCGGGAAACGATTTCAAGCATTTAAAATTTAGTGCTAACTTACCATTGATTCCTTTACCTCCCATTCGAAGTAAAATTCAATAAAAACTGCACATGGATATTTGGCATATTGTACTGAACACTTTGTCTATCATATGTACCTTGGTAAGTTTTTTACCTTTTTTGGATTTCAAGCATTGGTTCTTCCGCGTATTTGATTTCATCAGGCTCCAACTCTTGGCACTACTGGTTGCACTGTTCATCGCTGGTTTGTTTTTCAGTGGTGCCCCCCTATTTCTGGAGACACTCACCAGAGTGTTACTTTTGATTGCAATTACCTACCAGTTCTTCGTGATTTGGCCCTACATTCCCTTCCGAAAAAAATCTGGAAAACTTCCAAAAGAGGCCATTACCCTGATCAGCGTCAATGTGCTGCAAAAAAATACCGATTATCAAAAACTGATTGGCTTGGTCAAACAGATACAACCGGATATTTTGCTGACCATGGAAAGCAACTTGGAATGGGAAAAAGCACTTTCAGAGCTTGAAAATGACTTTGCCTTTTCACACAAAATACCCAAAGAGAACCGGTATGGGATGCATTTCTACTCCAAGCTCAAGGTAAAATCCTGCCAGGGACATTACTTGATTTCTGAGGAACACCCTTCCATTGAAGCCTCTTTGGTGGACAAAAATGGTGCCGATTTCATCTTTTGGGGCATCCACCCACCACCGCCAAGCCCAACGGAAAAGCCTACCTCCAAACAAAAAGATGCCGAACTTATGAAGGTGGCCCAATTGGTCCGTAAAAAAAAGACACCCACCTTGGTTTCGGGCGATTTCAACAATGTGTGCTGGTCCAAAAGCTCTAGACTCTTCTCAAAAGTGTCCAAGCTAAAAGACGCGCGCTTGGGAAAGGGGTTCTACAGCACCTTCCCGGTAAAACCCAAACTGTTCCGCTTCCCTATAGATTTGTTGTTCCACTCCAGGAATATGGAGGTACACCAAATAAAGACCCTGCCCGCTATTGGGTCTGACCATTTGCCGCTATTTGCTACATTTACCATTACCGATACAGGGCATAACACCATAAAACCCATGGAGCCCGAAGTAAAACAAGAGGTGGTTTCCATTATTGTGGAAGGCAAGGAGGCCGCTCAGGAAGAAAACTAAAAAATGAATAAAAAGCCAGAAAATGTGGATGGGTATATTACCGAGTTTCCTCTAGAAATTCAGGAAAAACTTAATCAAATCCGTAAAGTGATACGTGAAAATGCCCCTGATGCCGTTGAAAGCATTGCCTACGGTATGCCCGCTTACAAGCTAAACAAAAAACCTTTGGTCTATTTTGCGGGATATGCAAAGCATATTGGTTTTTACGCCACCCCATCCGGACATAGTGCATTCGAGGTTCAACTGTCCCAATACAAACAAGGAAAGGGCTCTGTACAATTTCCGTTGGACCAACCCATCCCTTTGGATTTAATTGCCGAAATAGTACGGTTCAGGGTATCTGAAAACACGGCCTAAAACAAGCTCACACGTTTAAACCAATTTGGAGCAATACGATACATTTTCCATATATTCAAAATATAAAATCAACCACAGAAAACCATGCCAATGCCATTTACCAAGAGAAGTTCATTGCTAAGTTTAATCCTTTGCGTGGGCCTACATCTATGGTCCCATTCCCAAAAACAGGAGCAGGACTACAATGTACTTTTTATCATTTCCGATGACCTTACCGCAACGGCCGTATCATCCTATGGAAACAAAGCCGTACATACACCCAATATCGACAAGCTGGCATCGGAAGGGACCCGATTTACGAAAGCTTATTGCCAATATCCGGTATGTGGCCCTTCAAGGGCCTCTTTTATGAGCGGATATTACCCCAATGCCACCACTACTTACGGATATGTGAGCGGTCGCGAAAATATTGGTGATGAACGGAAAACATGGTCGCAGTCCTTCAAGGACAAGGGGTATTACACGGCCCGCGTGAGCAAGATTTTCCATATGGGTGTCCCCATCGATATTGAAAAGGGCAGCGATGGCAAGGACGACCCCGCTTCGTGGAATGAAAAATACAATAGTCAAGCCCCGGAATGGCAAACCAAGGGAGAGGCCGAACTCGTACAGGGCAACCCAGATGGGACCATAGAACGAAAAGGAGGCAATGTCATGACCATTGTCAAGGCCGATGGGGACGACTTGGTCCATGCGGATGGAAAAACAGCCCAAAAAGCCAGTGAGCTCATTCGAAAACATAAGAATGAAAAGTTCTTCCTCGCCGTTGGGATGGTACGGCCCCATGTTCCCTTTGTGGCGCCAAAATCGCATTTTGATCCGTATCCTTATGCCGATATTGTTTTACCCAAAAAAGTGGAAAATGACTGGGACGACATCCCCAAAAGGGGCATCAACTACGTGACCAGTGTTAATGGACAAATGAGTCTTGAACAACAACAAAAGGCCGTTGCCGCCTATTATGCTTCCGTTTCTTTTATGGATGAGCAGGTGGGCAAAGTGTTGAAGACCTTGGAAGACGAAGGTCTGGAGGACAACACCATCGTCATATTTGCTTCGGACCATGGGTTTCATTTGGGGGAACACGATTTTTGGATGAAGGTAAGCCTGCATGAAGAATCGGCCAGGGTACCCTTGATCATAAAAGTCCCGGGCAAAAAACCCGCCGTCTGCAATTCGTTTGTTGAACTCATTGACCTGTACCCCACCATTGCCTCATTGGCCGAAGTGGAGTATTCCAAGCATCTACAGGGAAAAAATTTGGTAAAACTATTGGAAGACCCCAATGAAAAAGTCAGGGATATGGCCTTCAGCGTGTCCCAAGGCGGAAAAACCTTTTTGTTGCGGACCGACAAATGGGCTTATATCCAATACGATGAAGATGCCACATCGGGCATGGAACTCTTTGATATGGAAAACGACCCAAAGCAATACACCAACCTCGCCTATAATTCCGACTACGCCGATGTGGTGGCCGATTTTCAACAAAAACTAAAGGATAAACTGAAGGAGGTCCGTACCAACGACTTGGGAATTGACTACTCCAAATAATCTGCAAATTTTGTGGTATCTTAAACCTATCGAGCAGCAACCACTAAAATCCTAGAAAATGAAACATATCATCACCGTATTGGCCCTGACAGGAGCCTTGATGTCCTGCAACACCTCAAACAAGACGAAGGACAACGCAGAAGAGAGCCCCGCAAAAGAAACGGTAACGGACAGTACCGCCACCCACTTCGTTGCCATTGATACCGAAGAGGCTTTAATCGCCACCTCCTTGATGGCCGCCCCAGAGGCAAGTCGCGCCGGATGCAAGGTCATCGGCTACAACGATGCAGGGGAACTGGTGACGTATAAGGAAGGGAACAACGAATTCATCGTTCTGGCGGACGACCCAAAAAAATCAGGCTTCAATGCAGCTTGCTACCACAAAAGTCTGGAACCTTTTATGGCCAGGGGCCGGGAACTTAGGGCCGAAGGAAAGACCGGCCCCGAAATTTTCGATATTCGGGAAGCCGAGGCCAAATCAGGCCAGTTGGATATGGGCATAGCCGGAGCCACCCTTCACATTTATTACGGCCCCAATGACCGCTACAATCCCGAAACACATAAAGTGGAGGGTGCAAAATACCGCTACGTGGTGTATCTGCCCTTTGCGACAGCCGAATCCACAGGACTCCCCGAAAATCCCGTGGGATCCAACCATCCTTGGATCATGAACCCCGGAACGCACAGGGCCCATATTATGATCTCGCCTTTGGCAGACGACAAACCATAGGATGATGCACCCGAACACCAAAAATGGATAGCGAACAAAGCGCAATTCGGACCACGTATTTCAGTATTATTGGAAATGCCAGTTTGGCCTTGATCAAAGGCCTTGCCGGTTTCTTTGGGAATTCGTACGCCCTTATTGCTGATGCCATTGAGTCCACCACCGATATTTTCTCCTCGCTATTGGTCCTGTTCGGTTTAAAATACGCCAAGCGGCCCGCCGATGAAAACCATCCGTACGGCCATGGAAAAATTGAGCCGCTGATCACTTTTTTGGTGGTCGCCTTTTTGGTCACCTCGGCCACGGTGATCGCGTATGAAAGCATCCAAAACATTAGAACACCCCACAAAGTCCCCAAACCATGGACCTTGATCGTGTTGGGCTGCATTATCCTCTGGAAGGAAATCTCGTTCAGGATCGTGATCAAAAAAAGTAAGGAGACCCACAGTTCCTCGCTCAGGGCAGATGCCTGGCACCACCGCAGCGACGCCATTACCTCCATCATGGCATTTATTGGGATTACCATAGCCTTGGTGTTCGGAAAAGGATATGAAACCGCGGACGATTGGGCTGCATTGTTGGCCTCCACCTTTATCCTCTACAACAGCTATCTGATCTTTAGACCTGCGCTGGGGGAGATCATGGACGAGCATTTGTACGATGACCTGCTGGAGGAAATCCGGGAAGAATCCATGAAGGTGAAGGGAGTGGTAGGCACGGAAAAATGTTTTATCCGAAAAGCGGGCATGAAGTACCATGTAGACCTGCACGCCATAGTGGATGGGGATATTTCGGTGAAGGAAGGGCACGATATATCCCACCTCCTTAAAGATCATTTAAGGAGCGAGATTCCCAATTTGGGCCACGTTTTGATCCATATAGAACCGGATACCCCGCACCATACGGAACCCAGACCATGACCAATAGGGCCACCCGTTTGGACTTCCCTTTGGGAAAAAGATGTATTTTACATTCTTAATAAACAAGTTTTTCGCAATTTGAGAAAACATAAAACTGATTGAATTTGGGAATTGTCTGTGAATTATATAGAATGTCTGACTCCAAAATTGAGGAACTAAAAAAAATGGAGACTGAAATCGAAGAGGAGTTTTTGGATGACCTTTATGCAAACGTACTTGGGGAATGTCACAAAGAAAATGATACTGTTTTTTCCATGGACAAAGGATGGGACATTACAAGATTTTTAATAAAGCAAAAAGACGATTCTGGAGATAAATTTCTTCAGGCACTTGACCATAAATACATTAAATCTGATCAGGTAAAACGAATATATGTGTTGCTCAACAAAATAACCAATGAACAAATAAAAGACATTTGTAACAGAAAACTAATGGTGGAAAATCAAGTTTATCTTGCCAAAAGATTGGAAAACTGGAATGAAGCTAATTTTTGGAATTATATTTTACCTCATTTAGAAATTTATAAAGGAGCATTTAAAAAAGCTTCTGAACTAAATCACGGAATAGTATTCAATTTTAAATAATGGATAAAAAAGTGTTTAACAATGCATAACCGTAATTAAGGCTATATGGTCTCAATCCCTCAACCAATCCCCAATCCCTTTTAGGGCCTCCACCACACTTTGTACTTCCCTGCGGGAAAAGGTATCCTCTTCCAAGTAGAACAGCATTACCACCCCAAGTTCCAAAATATCGGCCAATTGGGCCGGGGTACCGTAGCCATCTTTAATAATTTCAGACAATTTTTTCTCTCTCTTATTTTTATTTGGATTTTTCATCGTCATAACAAAATATGACGTCAATATACTTATTAAATTCAAAAAGTCATAATTTATTATGACCCTCTTTCATTTTAATCTATCCAAATTTGTTTTGTTAGTTCATATTTGATGTTGACAAAGCAAGAATTATCCATAAAAATTGGGAATCGAATCAGACAACTCAGAAAGCAAAAGAACATTTCGCAGGCTGAGTTAGGCAGATTGTGCGGAAGGGATAAGCAACACATAGAACTCATCGAAAACCATAAAGTTTCAGCCAACACCTACACGCTGTACACCATTGCCCATGCCCTTGATATTGATCTTAAGGAGCTTTTCAGTTTTAAAAAGTAAACCGTCCGTTCAGATGGAATGTACCAAGAATACAGTTTGGCCAAACATGTAACTGTAACAAAACATCACCCCCCTTATCTTTATAAAAAACAGCACTACCATGACCCTAAAAATTCTATGGGCTTTTGCCGCCGCATTGTCTTTGGCAAATTGCAGCACCCCTACCGAGAAGCCTAAAAGCCAACAAGCTCCTAAAACAAAACAAGCCCTGATCATTGGCACATTCCACTACAACAATCCCGGTGCGGATGTGGCCAAGACCAAGAACTTTGATATTATGGGTTCCGCCGCCCAAGATCAATTGGAAGAAATTTCGGAAAAAATCAAGGACTTTGCCCCCGATAGAGTTTTTGTGGAATGGCCCTACGATGAACAATCAGAACTGGACTCCCTATACCAACTGTACCTAGAGGACCGTTATTTTTCCAACGACAGCCTTTCCAACTTCTATTTAAAAAATGAAATCTTTCAATTGGCGTTCCGCACGGCAAAAAAAATTGGACTGCCCAAGGTAACCGCCATAGATTACAACAATACCGAATTTCCTTTTGATAGTGTAATGACCGTAGTGGCCACCCAAAAACAAAAAATTCTGGAAAAAGAGTTCAGTGAGGGTATACAACGGTTTACCCAAGTGTTTGATGAAAAAATTGAATCTGGTAGTTCTTTGTTGGAGCTCACCTACTACCTCAATACGGAAGAAATGCGACAGTTGAGCAATAAATTCCATACCCAGACCCCGCTTTTGGTGGGTGACCAGACCAACTTTATTGGCCCTTACCTTGCCGCGGAATGGCACAAGCGAAATCTGTACATGTGGTCCCTTGCACAAAAGGCCACCCAAAAGAACGACCAGCGTATTGTACTCTTGCTTGGCGCCAGTCATATTGCCACAATCAAAGATTTTATTGATCAAAATAAAGATTGGGGCACCGTGGAACTTGAGGAGCTCTTCAATTTTCAAGATCAAAACCATTGATTCGTGTATTCACGAAGAAAATATGTTCAAGAGCACACGGTCTTTACCAAAAAGAGCGCCCAAACCATGTTTGTGGTATACCTTTCCCAATTTCAAAATTCAGTACCTTTATCCTACTTATAATCGACCTTTACAATTTCCTTTGCCCATATGAACACAGCCCAGACGCTTGGTTTCCCAAAAGGGACCAAACTGTTGATCATCCATGCAGACGATGCCGGATTGTCCCATTCCGAAAACCAGGCCACCATACAGGCCCTTTCCACCGGATCCGTAAATTCCTATAGCATCATGGTGCCCTGCCCTTGGTTCCATGAAATGGCGCTTTTTGCCAAAACACACCCCCAGTTTGACCATGGCGTGCACCTTACCCTGACCTGCGAATGGGAAAATTACAAGTTTGGCCCCGTACTGCCCGTCCATGAGGTTCCCAGTTTGGTGGATGAAAATGGGCATTTCCCCAAAAAGAGGGATGTTCTTAAAAAACAGGCGTCCGCTACTGAAGTGGCCAAAGAGCTTTCCGCCCAGATCGAAAAAGCTTTGTCCTATGGATTACGGCCCACCCATATAGATTCCCATATGTACAGTGTGGGTTCGGACCCTGCGTTCTTTGAAGTTTACCGGGAGCTTGGCAAAAAATATGACCTCCCCGTGCAGATCAATGCACAGCTCCTTAGCATGGTGGGTCTGGACCCCGATACCATCATTCAGAAAGGTGATTTTGTGGTGGACCAAGTGCACTTGGGTTCCTATGATTATTTTGAAAAAGGACAATTGGGCAATCAGTACATGGAAATTCTGGATAATTTGCCAGAAGGTCTCAACGTGATCTTGATCCATACCGCTTTTGATGACCGCGAGATGCAGGGCATCACCATAAACCATCCGAATTTTGGTTCGGCATGGCGACAGATTGATTTTGATACCTTCACCAGTGAGGCGGTAAAATCAAAAATTGAAGAAAACGGTATCAAATTGATTACTTGGGGAGAAATCAACAGCCTTTTGGCCCGCCATTGAGTTTGAAGCGTAAGTAGTTTACCTATTACAACAAAGAACGCCCAAACTTTGTTTGGGCGCTCCGACCAACCGGTCAACCTACATGTGACATTCCCTTTCACATAGCAATTAATTGACGGTGATGGTCACTCGTACCAAGTGTTCAATGGAGGGAACATTGTCCGCTATCTCGGTCTCCTCGGCCACCAGACCATTTTCTTCAGCACCGGTATCAGGTCCGCTTTGTCGTGGTGCTTGGTCCGCCCCGGCTCCCGGATATTGGTCCACTTCGGTCCCGGAATCATAAATACTGAGTTCCAAGGTGATGTCGCCAGAGATCGGGGTCCCATTTTCAAACAGGGCAATGCCTTCGGTTCCCACTACCCAATCGTTGGACTGTCCTAACATGGAGGCAAACGAGAGCATGTCGCCGTTTTCGGCAGTAAACTCAAAACTGAAGGAATCCCCGGGGAAGATTGGTCCAGGGCCCGCTGCCCCCACCGGCGTGTTGAAAATATTATCGTATCCAGAAGGGTCTGCATCCTCCGCCAAGGCTTCAAAAGCCTCGGTAGAAGCCACGCCTTCTTCAAAAACCGGGTTGTTTATGCCAAAAGCTCCGGGTGCGAACGGGGATACATACCCGCTGTTTTCATCCAACTCCATAACGGTGATTTCGTTGTTGCCGTCCTCGGCCATTCGCTCCAGCCCTTCGGAGGCCGCCATCCCTTCTTCAAAGAATGGGGTTTTATCAGCTCCATGGACTACCCAGGCACCGGGTGCAAACGGCGAAACCAAACTGCACTCATTGGAAATATTGTGAATGGTCAAGGTAAACTCGGTACCTCCGTCATGGGAAAGTTCTACCTTGATCATACTGTCCACTTCAGGATAGGTGAATCCATCAGCTATGTTTTCAATCAACTCCACGGTTCCGTTTTCGTCCATTCCGGTATCGGGTTCGGGCTGTCTTGGGGCTTGGTTGGGTCCAACACCGGGCTCTTCGTTCACCTCGGTCCCGGCATCCCACAAAGCAATTTTATAGGTCACGTCCCCTGTTTTGGCAACGCCATTCTCATCATACAGTCGGATTCCGTTTTCGTAGGGTGCAAAGAACAGGTCATTGGATTGCCCCAGCATGGTGGCAAAATTCAAGTAGTGCCCTATTCCTGCATTAAAGGTGTACTCCACAGACTCTCCCGGAGGGATTCCCGCGGTGGCCCCAGTGCTGAAATACGACTTGGGGGCGATCACGTTTTCAATGGTCACCGTAAAACTGGCACTTGGATTGGCGCCCCGGGTCACCATAATACTGTTGGACAGGTCGTACTCCCCAGAGAGGTCGTTAAGGCTCATACCGGCTTCCAGTCCTTGCAGTCCATCTTCATAGACCACATGGTAAATAAAGCATACGCCCACTCCGGCCACATCAAAATCCACTCCTTCCAAGGCTTCCAGTGTTGGGGGAAGTCCCAAAATCATATCGGAATCATCCGTGATCACAAAACCACTGTTGCTGCCCACCAGTCCGCTGGCATCCAAGGCAACTCCGCTTACCATATCGGGGGTTCCGTCAACAGTGAATGTAAAAGGTCCGCCGGAAAGTGTTCCCGCGTCAAGTACAACAGGTTCTACTACTTCGGAGTCGTCATTACTACATGAAACCACCAAGACACCTATGCACATAAACATCAATGCAAATTTTAAGTTGTTCATTATTGCTGTTTTTAAGGTTATGGCACAAATGAACCGCACAGATGTTGCAGAAGTCTCACATAAAATTCAAAATTATTTACTTGCTGATTATCAATATTTTACATTAAAAAAGTGTGTTTTTGTAAAGATTGGGGCAAAAAACAGACTTTTTAAGGGACGTGCCGTACAGAATGTTTAGAAAACGGTGAACATTCTGTGATACTTTGTGATTTAATTAGTGCTACCATGAAAAAAGTGTTGATAGTTGAGGACGATGTGGAAATCATCCACCTTTTGGAGATACACCTTAAAGATCTAGGTTGTCAAGTCTTGTCGGCCACAAGGGGGGATTTAGGTCTTAAAAAAGCCATTGACGAGCATCCGGACCTTATTATTTTGGATGTGATGCTCCCGGAAATGGACGGTATTGAAATCTGCCAGAAAATACGGGCCAACAATGTTACTTCGCCCATAATGATGCTCACCGCCCGTTCCGAGGAAATTGACAAGGTATTGGGATTGGAAGTGGGTGCCGATGACTACCTCACCAAACCCTTTAGTGTGCGTGAATTCATTGCACGGGTAAAGGCCATTTTTAGGAGGCAAAAGATGCAGGTGAAGGAACCTGTATCGGGAAGGAATGGAAAATTGATGCATTTTGATAGCTTGTCCATAGACATTGAACTGCGCAAGGTGATCATGGACGGCAAAAAAATAGAGCTCTCGCCCAAGGAGTTTGAACTCTTGGTGCTCCTATCCTCCAATCCCGGTAAAAGTTACGACCGCACAAAATTGTTGAACATGATCTGGGGCTACGATTTTCATGGATACGAACATACCGTGAACTCGCATATTAACCGATTGCGATCCAAAATAGAACCCGATATGGGCAATCCAAAGTTTATCCTGACCACTTGGGGCGTAGGGTACAAGTTCAATGAAGAGCTCATGAAAATCTAACCGACCCATCATGAAAAACAATATCCTTTCCACTAGATTCATCCTAAAACTCATGCTCTCCTTTATGGCAATTTTAGTGCTTGCCGGTGTTGGGTATACCTTTATCTCTTTTTACCTCTCCAATAAGTATTTCAACGAGACCACACAGCGTTTGCATGCCAATCTGGCCCAAGACCTTATTGATGAAAAATTCAAGGACACCCACCCTTTTGATTCAACGGGAACGGTGAACAAAGCCCTTTTTGGGGACATTATGCACGATATGATGGCCGTTAACCGTGCCATTGAGGTCTATTTGTTGGATAACGAAGGGCACGTGCAATACTCCGTTGTACTGGACCACGATGCCCCAGAAACCAAAGAAAAAAGGGTGAACCTTATTCCAATAAAAAGGTTCATTGCCGAAAATGGTTCCCATTACATTTTAGGTGATGACCCCAAAGATTTGGAAAAACAGACCATCTTTTCAGCGGCACATTTTAAAAAAGAAGGCCATGAGGGGTATATCTATATTATTTTGGCCGGGGAAGACTTTTTGGCCACCCGAAGCGACCTCTTCAACAGCTATTTTATGCGTTTGGGGTTGGGAGGGTCCCTACTCACTTTGGTCTTTGCGACCCTTTTGGGCATTCTGGCCATTTGGTACCTTACCCGAAGTCTCAGAAAAATCATTTATGCGGCAAAGCGTTTCCAGCAGGGCGATTTAAAATATCGCATAGAGAATGCGGAAAAGACCGACTTGGCCAATGTGGCCAGTACTTTTAACAGCATGGCGGACACCATTCTGGCCGATATTGAAAAAATAAAATCCGTGGAAGAGTTGCGGCGGGAACTCATTGCCAATATTTCACACGATTTGCGCACTCCGTTATCCATCATCCAAGGATATATTGAAACGCTGCACATGAAGGACCATACGCTTTCCCAAAAAGAGCGGGAAGAATACCTCAACACAATTTCCAAAAGCAGTGAAAAACTATCCAAACTCATATCCCAACTTTTTGAATACTCCAAATTGGAAGCCAATCAAATCCAACCTCAAAAAGAACCCTTTCTCATCAGTGAATTGGCCAATGATATCCATAGAAATTATTCGTTGCTTGCCAAACAAAAGAATATTGACCTAAAACTGTCCATGGCCGATAATATCCCCTTGGTCTTTGCGGACATCTCATTGGTGGAGCGCGCCATTCAAAACCTTATGGACAATGCCTTAAAGTTCACCCCTGAACAAGGGACGATCACTGTTAAAATTGAAACCTTGAACAAACATGTGCAGGTCACCATCCAAGATTCAGGGCCGGGCATTACCAAGGAAAATCAAGCGTTGATCTTTGAACGTTACCGCCAAACCAAGGTGGGGCAGGAAAAAGAAGGGGTGGGTCTTGGACTTGCCATTGTAAAGAAGATCATGGAGATACATGATAGCCATATTAAAGTATTTAGCAAACCCAATGAGGGGACTTCCTTTAGTTTTAGCCTTCCCGTACATGCAATGAACTAGGGCATATTCCTTATCTTTAAGCAAACACATCCATTATGATCCTTACCGATGCCTTGTTGGATTTCTTTCTGGAAACCCGGCAACACACCGAATCCATTTGCCAACCATTGGAGATTGAGGACTATGTGGTACAGCCCATTGTAGATGTGAGTCCGCCCAAATGGCACTTGGGGCACACTACTTGGTTTTTTGAGGAATTCATCCTAAAACCGCACGCCAAGGACTACCGGGAATTTCATGCCGATTTTTCCTTTGTCTTCAACAGCTATTACGAAACGGTGGGCAAACGGGTGGTACGTTCCGATCGGGGGAATCTCTCCCGACCTTCGGTAAAAAAGGTGTACGAGTACCGAAACCATGTTACCCAAGCCATCAAGGATTTCTTTTCAGGGCCGCAGAGCGAAGAACTGCAGGCTGTTCTGGAAATCGGTATCCATCACGAAAAACAACACCAAGAGTTATTGCTCACGGACATCAAATACATTTTGGGAAACAACCCGCTATTGCCGGTCTATTCGGAGCAGTTTCTAGACCACCCCAAAGAGGTACATGCGCAAGATTGGATTGCTGTTGATGAAGGGCTGTATGAGATTGGCCATGCCACTGAATCTTTTTGTTACGACAATGAGTTGGGGCGGCACAAGGTGTATCTTCAACCCTATGAAATTTCCAATAAGCTGGTCACCAACGGCGAGTTTATAGCGTTCATTTTGGATGGGGGCTATGACCGTTTTGATCTTTGGCATGCCGAAGGTTGGGACTGGGTCAATCAAAATCAGATAAGATCACCACTATATTGGCACCGAATAAATGGGGAGTGGCACCACTACACGGCCCAAGGGCTTCAAAAACTGGATATGGAGACCCCTGTGACCCACATTTCCTATTTTGAGGCCTTTGCCTACGCCCAATGGAAAGGCCATCGCCTGCCCACCGAGTTTGAATGGGAGGCGGCGCAGGCATTTTTTCCTTGGGGCAAGCGTTGGGAATGGACGGAAAGTGCCTACCTGCCCTACCCCAACTACCAAAAACCGGATGGTGCCCTGGGCGAATACAACGGCAAGTTCATGGTGAGCCAAAAAGTGCTTCGTGGTGGTTCCGTGGCCACGCCCGAAAAACATACACGGCATACCTACCGTAATTTTTTCCATCCACAATTGCGTTGGCAGTTCACTGGATTAAGGTTGGCCAAATAATTCCGACTCACCTGTTATGCAAAAAACTCCAACCACATTCACCTCCATTTTTGAGCAAGAAGTGTATGAAGGTCTCACGGCACATCCCAAGCGTCTTTCCTCCAAATATTTTTATGATGAAGTGGGCGACAAGCTCTTTCAGGACATCATGGCCATGCCGGAATATTACCTTACCGATTGTGAGTTTGCCATTCTGGAAAACCATAAAGATGAGATCGTGGACCTCTTTAAGGCTGATGGGAGTGCTTTCAGCCTATTTGAACTAGGAGCCGGGGATGGCAAAAAGACCAAGGTCTTGCTTCGGCATCTTATTAAAAGTGGGGTTACGTTTGATTACAGACCCATCGATATCAGTCAGAATGCCCTTGACCAGCTCGAACAATCTTTGCACGAGGAAATTCCCGAGGTGGAAATCAACCCAATACAAGGCACTTATTTTGATACGCTCCGCGATATTGGAAACAGCAATGGCAAACGCAAGGTGATTCTTTTTCTAGGGTCCAATATCGGCAACCTATTGCATCCGCAAGCAGTGGAGTTTCTTGGGAACCTTAGAAATTCCATCAACAAAGGGGATTTACTCTTTATGGGTTTCGACCAGAAAAAGAACCCGCAGACCATTCTGGATGCCTACAACGATAAAATGGGCATTACCGAAGCGTTCAACAAGAACATTTTGGCCCGTATCAACAAAGAAATGGGAGGTAATTTTGAGCTGGACAATTTTCTGCACTGGGAAGTCTATGACCCTGAGACGGGAACCGCCAAAAGTTATCTGGTCTCAAAAATAGGACAGGAGGTTTGGATAGAAAATTTGGATTTGGAGGTTTCCTTCAAACGTTGGGAAACCATCCACACCGAAATTTCACAAAAATACGATGACGAGGTTGTGGCCTGGCTGGCCCGTGAGGCAGGATTGAAAATGACCACCTCGTTCTCAGATAGGGAAGATAACTACAAGGACTATGTCTTCACGAAGTGATGCTTGGTAAGTAAAAAAAACCACCATCAGGGTTGGGGCTCCCCAATGGTGATCGTGATGGGTTATACTTCCAGAACGGCGTTCTCTGCTCCGGCGTAATCGTTCCATTGGAAACGATCGGCCTCCTCATCGTTGGTATAAGCGCCGTCTATAATGTATCTAAACTCGTAAGCGTTCTCTGTGGGAAGGTCAAAGGTTCCCTTGAAGGTTCCGTTCTTCAATTTCTTCAATGTGCTGCCCTTGGGATTCCAATTGTTGAAATCTCCCACTACCGCAACTTTCTCGGCCTCTTCTGCAGGTACTGAAAAAGTAACCTTGCAAACTGGCTTGCTCTTTAGGTATTGTTTTTTTATTGCCATGGTACTAAAAATTAAAATACAGGACAAAGCAATACATAAAACCGCTTATTTACAATAAGTTACCATCGATTTATCATATTGATAAAATCTGCCTAACCATAAGATCACTTTTGGTAAAATCGGTGGATGGATTTTCTCAAAAAGAAATTTCGGGCTTTAGTTCTTCAACAATTTTGCAATCGTCTCAATTTCCTCCTCCGTATTGTAAAAGTGAAAACTCAACCGGATGCCGTTCCCTCGCAGGGCACAGACCACTTCTTCCTTGCTGAGCTTATTGAAAAGTCGTTCATCTCCCTTTATGTTGAAAATGGTACTATGCCCCTGCCGTTTTGCAACAGCCTCTTCCAAGAGATCCAGTTCCATAAATTCGGATTTGGCCTTTTGGGACAGTTTGTCCAAGTGGGATTCTATATGTTGCATGCCGATGTCGTCCAAAAAATCCAACGAAAACTGCAGGCTCCCAAAATTAAAGGAATCCAAATGCCCGGGCTCCAAATACTTCCCAAACGGAATGTTCTCCCTTTTGGAGGCGTCCCGGTCCACGGAACCATTACCAATGGTCTTTAGATCAAATCGGTCCTTAGCCCCATCCTTGACCAGCACAAACCCATTGCCATAACCCGCCAAGAGCCATTTATAGGAACTGGCCAACAAAACATCTATTCCAGAATCCTTAAAACTAAAATCTTGGGTGCCGCAGAACTGGGTGCCGTCCGCTATGATCAAAAGATCAGGGTGGTCTTTTTTGAGCTGTTTCAAAAAATCGAGGTCTATCTTAATGCCATTGATCCATTGCACGAGGCTCAAGGCCAAGACATCAAATTTTCCCGTTTTTACTTTTTCAAGGATGTGTTCTTCCATCCGCTCATCCATCTCTACATACTCCCTGGGAAAGTTTCGCGTCTCGAAAGGCCAGTTCAGGGAAGGATAGTCATTGTTCAAGAGCAATACCCTTTGGTCTTTGGGCAAGCCCTCCAAAAGCATGTTGAGCCCCAGACTGAAGTTGGGCACCAAGGCCACGTTTTCGGCCTTACACTGAAAGAACTTCCCCACCGTATCCTTGATCTGGGGCATACGCTCAAAACTCTTCGCCTTCATATCGCTACCGCCGATCAGGTAATCCAGATCGTGCCCTTGGCGCCATTCCATTAGATCTTCACTTAACAATCCCGTTGCGGCCGTGTTGGCATATAGGCATTGGTTGAGTACGGGAAATTTTTTTCTTAGGCTTTGCATGACTGAGGTTTTGGATACAATTGCGTTATCTTTGTTGTTAAAGATAGCCATTCCATGTTGTCCTTTGGTAAAAAGAAAAAGTCGCAGATAGATGTGGAGCAACACGAACTTTTGGAGTATGCGCAGAAACGCATCAAACAGAAGAAACGGTTGTTCTCCCACTTTGTCATTTTTTTGATCGGTTGCGTGTTTTTGATCTTGATCAACAAGATTTTAAAATACGGAGAGGCCTATGATTGGTTTGTCTGGGCGATTCTATTCTGGGCCTTTTTGTTGGTGCTGCACACCTTCAATGTTTTTGTGACCCATAAGTTCATGGGGCAGGATTGGGAACGCAAACAGCGGGAACGGTTGGTGGAACTCCAGAAAAAACGCATTTCGGAAATCCAGAAGGAAATCGAGACCGATTTTCCCCTCTCCAACATCAATAAAAAAAAAGATCTGTGAAGCGACTCATCATTATAGCCGCGGCCGCCGAAAACAATGCTTTGGGCAAGGACAACGATTTGGTGTGGCACCTACCGGACGATTTTAAGCGTTTTAAGGCCCTTACCACGGGGCATAAGATCATTATGGGCCGAAAGACCTTGGAGAGCTTCCCCAAGGCCCTGCCCAACCGGGAGCACATCGCCATTACCCGCGATACCAACTACACCCCAAAGTTTCCCTGTACGGTGGTGCATTCGCTTGAACAGGCCATTGACTTGGTGGATGATAACGAAACCGCCTTTATCATTGGGGGTGGGGAGATTTATAAACAGTCCATGGCCGTTGCCACGGATATGGAGCTCACCCGGGTACACGATACTTTTGAGGCCGATACATTTTTTCCTGAAATTGATGCGAATCAATGGAGGCTGGTAAAAGAAGAGCATCATCCGAAGGATGATCGGCACCAGTACGCCTTTACCTACCTTACCTATACCAAGCTATAAGCGTTAAAAGTCCAGATAGGCCACTTGAGCACTGGGGTCATTGACCAACTTCTGGAGCACTTCCGTTTCCTTGTTGATATACAGCATGTGCCTGGGCGCACTTTCGGTAAGCTGCAACAGATTGTTTTTTTCCAGGACCGCCTTGGTCTGCCTTGCCACGGCTTCGCCAGAATCAATAATCGTGATATGGTTGGGAAGCATTTCTTTCAGCAGGGGTATCAGATACGGATAGTGGGTACAACCCAATACCAGACAGTCTATATTTTGTTCCAGCATGGGGTCCAGATATCTTTTAAGAAGCTCCTGCATGGCCGTGGAATTTACCTGACCTGCCTCTATAAGTTCCACCAGTCCCTTACCTTCTTGCTCCAGTACGGTAATCCCCTCTGCAAACAGTTTTGAGGTGTTGTGGAACAAACTACTGGACAAGGTGCCCTTGGTGGCCAAAACCCCCACCTTTTTGGTCTTGGTATGAAGGGCGGCCGGTTTTATGGCGGGTTCTATCCCAATGAATGGAACTGCAAAATTGGCCCGTAGATGATCAATGGCATTGGTGGTGGCGGTATTGCAGGCCACTACAATGATCTTGCAGCCGTGTTCCAACAAGAACTCGGTATTCTTGATGCTCAATTGGGTAATCTCCTCTTTTGATCTTTCACCATAGGGCGCGTTGGCACTGTCCGCCAAATAGAGGGTGTGTTCGCTGGGCAGCATCTTTTTGATTTCCTTCCAAATGGAAGTGCCCCCAACCCCTGAGTCAAAAATACCTATAGGTCTTTGCATGTTTAAAAATAGCCACTGTTACGGTTTTGACATAAAAAAACCGCTTTACCTTTTGGGAAAAGCGGTCTATCCTAGTTATTCGGACAATATATTTCTTAGAATCCCAATTCTTGCTTAACGGCAGGCAGAAGGTCTTTTCCTTTGGCCACGATCAAGCTCAATCCTGGGCTGGCATCGATTACATAATCAAAGCCTTGTGCTGCGGCAACTTTTTCTATGGCTGCCTTGGCCTTATCGGAAATGGGCGCGAACAGTTCTTGTTGCTTTTTCTGCAATTCCTGCATGGCGGTTTGTTCCGCTTCCTGAATATTCTTTTCGAAACCTTGAAGTTCTAGAGCTCTTTGTTCGTTTTCCTCATTGGTTTTTGAGGTAGCCTCGTTTTGGTATTGGGTCAACTTATTTTGAAGCTCTTTCATGGAGCTTTGTATATCTGCTCTGTAAGTTTCCTGTAATTTCTTCAACTCAGCTTGCGCAGCCTTCATCTCCGGCATTTCAGACAACAATTGTTGCACATTGATGTGGGCAACCTTGCTCTGCGCATTTACAAAACCCGTAGCCGCTACAAACAAAACTAGGGCTACTGCAATCTTTTTTACATTTCTCATGGTTCTAAGTTACTATTTTGATGTTAAATTAAGTGTTTCAATATTATTGTTGTATTGAATCCTTTTCTTGTTCCTGCGCTTTTTTCCGCTCATCCAATTTGGCCTGGCGTTTGGCTTCGCGCTCTTCCAATAATTTTTGTCTTCTGGCCTCGTAGGCTTTCTTGCGTTCCTCTCTCAGCTTCAACTGTTCGGTCCTCCTATCCTCGGCGGCTTGGGCCTTGGCGTCCCGATTCTCTTCTGCCTGCTCTTGGCGTTCCCTCAGGGCATCGCTTATCTCATCATCTGCCTCTTCTTCCTCTTCCATGAACTTCTGCAACCTGTTCCTTTCTTCCTGTTTCTTGTTGGAAGCGCTCACTTTTCTTGTGCGGCCTATCTCCCGTAGGACCAAGTCACTGATATCGTGCCTTTTTTCGGAGTACAACATTACAACATCTGCCGATTTATCAAAAATAAAATCGTATCTTTTATTGCCTCCGATTTTCTGCACCTCATTGAAAACCTGGTCTTGAATGGGCTGAATCAATAACTGCTTCTGCAAGACCAAATCCCCTTGGGGTCCAAAACGGTCTTGTTGGTAATCCAACATTTCCTTTTCCAAAATCTGGATTTCCTCTTCGCGCTCGGCAATGAGTTCATCCGTTAAAAGGACTTTTTCTGCCATTAAATCTTTCTTCATCTGCTCAACTGTACTCTGTTTGAGCTCGATTTCCTGCTTCCATTTTTGTGCCTTGGCCTCCAGTTGGGTGGTAGCTTCCCTGTATTCCTCCACATTCTCGAGGATATATTCCATATCCACATATCCTATGCGCACTCCCCGCTGTGAAAAGCCGTAAAAGGAAATCATCAAAACGATTAATGACAAAAGAACTTTGGTATTCATCTTTGTTTCCGCTTTTTTACATAGAAAATATCG
>CP051244.1:327368-489221 GCA_017795045.1 Allomuricauda sp.
TTAAAACTGCTGCCCGATGATGAAGTGCGTTTGCCAGCCACTGGGTCCTGTTGATTGTGGTCTGGCGTCTGTATCGAAGCCATATCCAAAATCGATTCCCAAGAGTCCGAATGCCGGCATAAAAATACGTACCCCCACTCCGGCAGATCTTTTTAATTCAAACGGATTAAACTCATTAAAATTGTTGAATGCGTTTCCTGCTTCCAAAAACGATAATGCATAAATCGATGCCGAGGGTTTCAAGGTAAGCGGATAACGGAGTTCCAAAGAATATTTATTGTAGATGGTACCCCCATCTTGCTGTAGACTTCCTGTAATGGCATTGGTAATGTACGGGGTAAGTGCCTGGTTCTCGTATCCTCTCAACTGTACCACGTCCCTTCCGTCCAAGGTGAAGTTTCCAAGGCCATCCCCACCCACATAGAAACGCTCAAAGGGAACCGCTCCTATGTCATGGTTATAGCTTCCCAAAAAGCCAAACTCGGCATTGGTACGCAACACCAGTTTATCCACCAAACGGGTATACCAATCTCCTTTGAACTTCACTTTATAGAATTCAAGGAGTTTAAAGCGCTCTTCTTCATTTCGTTCCAACTCATCGCTCAATTGGGCAAATTCCAATTGCTCTTCTATGGAGGAAGGATTCGTGCCAATTTCAAAAAGCCTTTCGGTAGCCGACTCAATATCGTTCTTAAGCTGCTTGTAATCCTTGTTGCTAAAGAGTGAATACGGTGGGGTAAACTTGGCGGTCAACTCAAAGTTAGATCCCGTCAAAGGGAAAATCCTACTGGGTCCTTGTGAACTTCGGGATATACCAAAGGTATAGCTCAATGCATTGGAACTACCGTTACCAAAATTAAAGAGACCAAGGTTGTAGTCGTTAAAATCGTATAACTGGTAGCTCAAAGAGTGGGACACCGTGAAGAAATCATCGGGCCATTGTACCCTTTTGGCCAAACCTGCAGAAACTCCGGTTATGGAGAATCCACGATCTTTCTGCACATCAATCCTTCCTCGGTTATCATACCCCGTGGCAAACTGCTGTGTCCTGGATAGGGACAAGTTAAACCTAACCGGTTTTTTACCGCCCAGCCATGGTTCGGAGAAGTTCAAACTGTATACACGGAACGATCTACTGGCCTGCAAACGGAGTGCAAAGGTCTGTCCGTCTCCCATGGGAACAGGCTTGTAGGCCTCTCCGTTAAAAATATTTTTCAAGGAGAAGTTACTGAACGAGAGTCCCAATGTACCTATGAAGCCTCCACCACCAAAACCACCTTGCAATTCTATTTGGCTGGATCCGGCCTCAACCAGACTATATTGGATGTCCACTGTACCGGCATTGGGGTCCGGGTTTTGAATGTCCGGAACAATCTGTTCTGCATCAAAGAAGCCCAACTGCCCCAATTCCCTGATACTACGAACAATATTGTCCTTGCTGTATTTTTGACCGGGACGGGTTCGCAATTCCCTAAAAATCACATGGTCGTTGGTCTTATCATTACCCACAACGCTCACATGATCCAAAAAGGTCTCCTTACCTTCTATGATCCTAATTTCAAAATCTATGGTATCGTTCACCGCGGAAACTTCCACGGGATTGATACTGGAAAACAGGTATCCATTATTTTGATACTCGTTAGTCAAATCAGCCGCATCTGGCTTGGAATCATCCGCAATCCTTTTTTTGAGCAACACCCCGTTATAGGTCTGACCTTTTCGAATCCCAAGTATTTGACTCAAGTACCTATCAGAATAAACTGTATTTCCAACAAAGTTGATATCCCCAAAATAGTACTTGTCCCCTTCCTCTACCTTAATCTTAAGGTCGATGTTCTTTTCATTGACTTTCACGAAGGTATCCGAAAGCACCCGTGCATCCCGATATCCCCGTTCCGCATAGGCATCCACCAAACTGGAAAGATCCTCGTTGAAGTCGGCCTTGATGTATTTTGATTTTTTCCAGAAACGGTAGAACTTCTTCTTCTTGGTGTTCTTCAATGATTTGCGAAGACGCTTGTTGGAAAGCTTGTCATTTCCTTCAAAAACAATGCTCCTGATCTTTACCTTATCTCCTTTTTTGACATTGACCACCATGTTCTGGGTATTGACCTCGGAAGTGTCTGCCACGGTAGCGATATTGACCTTGGCATTGAGGTACCCTTGCTTTTTGTACTTGTTCTGAAGGTAGTTCTTGGTGTTGGCGATTAAGCTTTCGGTGATTTTCTTCCCTTTTTTAAGGTCTGTATCATCTAAGATACTCTGCACCTTTCTTTTTTTGACACCATAAACGGTTACATTGGAAAGCGTGGGACGCTCCAAAATGTTCAATTCCAAGAAAATCTTGTCATCCTCTATCTTGGTGTAATACATCTCCACATTGCTGAACAGCTCCAAGCTCCACAGTTTCTTGATAACGGCACTGATCTCGTCCCCTGGCACGGTTATGGGTTGCCCCACACGCAAACCAGTGTAGGTTTTAACCGTTTGTTCATTATAACTCTGAAGACCGGTAACGGTGAGTCCTCCCAAAATGTATTGTTTTCCATCCTCAAATGAAGTTTCCTGGGCAAAGCTCTGGCCGGTAAAAAATAATAAGGGAAGGAGTAGTTTCAGGTATTGCAGTATGGAATTTTGTCTACCCTTAACTGAGTTGTTCGCTAGTTTTTCCAAATCGTCGTTCTCTRTTTTGGTAACTTAATATTGCTTCTACCAAATGATGCTCTCTAAAATCAGGCCAAAATACATCAATAAAATATAATTCGGCATAGGCAATTTGCCACAGTAAAAAATTACTTATCCTGCGTTCTCCACTGGTACGGATAAGCAAGTCTACATCTGGCATGAAATGCGTGTAAAGATGTGTATTTATAACGGTTTCATCAATATTTTCGGGTGAAATTATATTATTTTTAACTTTGATAGCTATCTCTTTTACAGCAGTTTTCAACTCTTCCCGGGAGCCATAACTAAGGGCCAGGGTGAGGATCATTCCCGTATTTTCCGCTGTTTTTGAAATAACCTCCGAAAGTTCTTTTTGGGCCTTACTGGGCAAGGAATCTATGTTCCCAATGGCCATTAGCTTGATATTGTTCTTATTAAGGGTCTTTAATTCCTTCTTTAAAGAAGACACCAGAAGTTTCATGAGGGTTTCCACCTCTATTTTGGGCCTATTCCAATTTTCAGTGGAAAATGCATAGAGTGTAAGGCACTTTATCTGTAGTTTGGCGCAATTCTCAACGGTATTGCGAACGGCCTCCACTCCATTTTCATGTCCAAACACACGAAGTTTTCCCCGTTGTTTGGCCCAACGGCCATTGCCATCCATAATGATGGCCACATGTTCTGGAAGTGGTTTGTCTTTGTTAACGTCCTCTAGCGTGTGCATGTCATTGAAAACAATCCTGGCAGGGCTTCCGTCCAAAGGTATACGTTAATGTAAAACCTGTGAAGACGTACCAGTCATCGCTCAATATATTTCCGAACCTAAACTGCTCGAAATTGGAACCTTCAGGGTTACTTGCGTCCAAATTGTCCGTAAATGTATATCTGGCCCCAATTTCGGCACCAAGAATCAGGAATTGATTTAACCGATACTTTGCCCCAACCGTCATTGGAATTGCAAAACTACCTTCTTTTTGGTTAATATCCTGCACCTGGAGGGCATCAAAATACATAAAATCATATCTGAAGTAGCTGAAACCCGTGTATAGATAGGGGGTGAAGGCGGGTCCAAGTTTGTGAAGATTGTACTCCACAAAGTTAAATTCTATCCCCAATGAGGCTTCAAGAACGGAATTGTCCATCTCATACTCCCGCTGTTGCCGGGAGGGCATGCTGGATTTGGAATCGTCCGCAGTAAAGGTTCCATAGAGTACACTGGCACGCCATGCATAGCGTTTGCTCTTGTTCCATTTAAAAAGACCTCCAAAAGCCGGGCCCGAAGGTAAAATGTAGTTTGTCCTACCTACATCGCCCACCATATTGGCACCACCTGCAAAGATTCCCACTTCGTAGGTCTGTGCCCCCAGTTTAAACATACTGCATAGAAAAATAGCCAAAACTATCCGCATACCAGTCAAAAAATTACGCAAGTTAAAAGTAAAGGAAAGTCAATAGGCCCACAGTTATATACATTCTCCCTTGTTAAACAGTTTTTAGCTCCTTTTATTGTTTGTGAGAGGCTCAATTCCGTTTGTCCTCCCCCCAAAGCAATTTATTTCGAAGTGTTTTTAGAAAGCTTTCGGATGTGTACTCTATCATTTTGACCGTAAAGTCCGATTTCCGTATCCTAATTTCCTTGCCGTTGGGAATATCCGCAATCCTGGAATCCAACGATACCAAATGGGTCTGCTCCCTGCCTGAAACCTTGAGGCGTATCTGGGTGTCATCCGAAATGACCAGCGGACGTGCATTAAGATTGTGCGGGGCGATCGGGGTGAGCACCAAGGATTTTGCCGATGGCGCAATGACCGGCCCGCCACAGCTCAATGAATATCCCGTTGAACCGGTTGGAGTGGAAACAATGAGTCCGTCTGCCCAATACGAAGTAAGGTATTCATCGTTCAAATACGTTTCCACCGTGATCATGGAAGTCGTGTCCTTACGGCTCACGGTAACCTCGTTCAAGGCAAAATTAAGATTCTCGAACTCGTTCAGGTCCGGATTCACCTCCACTTCCACCAAGGTCCGCTCCTCCACCGTATAGTGTCCGGCCACAAACTCCGTGACCAGTTTACGCACGTTCTCTTTTTTAAATGTTGATAGAAATCCTAATCTTCCCGTATTTACACCTACAATGGGAATACCATAGTCCTTTATATAGGTCACTGCACGAAGCATGGTCCCATCACCTCCAAAACTGATGAACATATCAAAGGTGGCATCCAATCCTTTGGATTGTGTATAGGTACCATGAATACGTCCGGTAGTACAGTCCGAAACCAGTTCATCAAAATTTTTCTCGACAAAAATCTCTGCATTCACTTTCTGCAGTTCGTGCAAAAGTTCCAGCATACTGGTTTTGTCCTCTTCCAAAAAAGCTTGTCCGTAAATAGCGACCTTCATGCTAAACGTTAAGGTATTTTTCCAAATAATCCGAGCGCTGCTTCAGATCCTCCATGAATTGATCATCACTGTTGCCAAAGACAATGGTATAATTGTACCGTCTAAAGGTCTGGGCCACTTCATTCAGTCCTTGGGCTCCTATTTTAAGGGTAATCTGTACTACATCGTTTTGGGAGTCCGTGATAAAAGCCCCTAACAAACGGGCGTTGTTACTTTCCACAATTTGGGCTATTTCACTAAAGGAATAGTCCTTGATGCCGGTCGCGACCACAAGAATGGCCCCGGGTTCACTGAAAAAGGGTGTATCAATAAATAGGCTCACTACATCCTCAAGGTCGTAATAGCCAATAATGGTTTGGTTTTCATCCAAAACCGGAAGAATATTGGCCTCGTTCCTTGAGAACATTTCCAGTACATCCAACCAAGAGGTTTCCTTGGTCACGAAAAAACTCTCCATCTCAAACCTAAAATCATCAATCCTCTTTTCAGGTTCAAAACAGGCTAGGTCATTTTCGGACAAAAGTCCCAAATAGATTCCATTTTCGGTAACGGCTACATGGGAGAAGGTCGTCTCTTCAAAAAAACGAATGACTTCCTTCAAGGTCTCCGACACCTCAAAAACGGGTACTGTGTTTATTATCTGGCTCTGAATCTGCATGTCATTTCTATTAGGCGCAAAATACTAATTTTAAATCGCAAAAGGCGTGCCTAATTCTTATTTTTGCCCATCTAAAAGAGAACTTCATGACAAAGTTGAGTGTTAACATAAACAAACTGGCAACTTTACGGAATTCGCGGGGAGGCAATGTGCCCAACCTGATCACTTCGGCCAAGGATATCGAGTCTTTTGGTGCGGAGGGTATCACCATCCACCCCCGTCCGGACGAGCGCCATATTCGTTATCAAGATGCGCGTGACCTTAAAAAAGTGGTCACCACCGAGTACAACATAGAGGGAAACCCCATTCCCAAATTCATAGATTTGGTGCTTGAGGTAAAACCCACCCAGGTAACCTTGGTGCCAGATGCCGAGGATGCCATTACCTCCAATGCCGGTTGGGATACTCTAAAGCATAAAGATTTTCTGGTCGATGTCATCAAAACCTTCAAGGAAAACGGAATCCGCACCTCCATTTTTGTGGATCCCGATGTGAAGATGGTGCAAGGAGCCGCTGAAACTGGAACAGACCGTATTGAACTTTACACCGAGAGTTTTGCCCATGATTTTGCCCAAGGCAACAAAGAAGCAGGCATAAAACCCTTTGTGGATGCTGCCCAAATGGCCCATGAATTGGGACTGGGGATCAACGCAGGGCACGATCTAAGCTTGGACAACATAAAATATTTCAAAGCACATATTCCCCACCTCTTGGAAGTTTCCATTGGGCACGCCCTTATTTGCGAGTCCATTTATTTGGGCATTGAAAATGTGGTGAACATGTATCTAGACCGATTAAAGTAATGGAGTCATTGCATTCAAAAATATTGGGCGAAGGCACTCCCCTACTTATTCTTCATGGCTTTTTAGGGATGTCGGACAATTGGAAAACCTTGGGCAGCCAATATGCTGAAAATGGATTTCAAGTGCACCTTATTGACCAGAGGAACCATGGAAAAAGTTTTCACTCCCCCGATTTCGACTATGAGCTGCTGGCCAGTGATGTGATTGCCTACATGGACCATCACCAGATTGAATCTGCCCTCATCCTAGGGCATTCCATGGGAGGAAAAACAGCCATGCAAATCGCCACATCGCATCCCAACCGGGTTACCAAGCTCATTGTTGCAGACATTGCCCCCAAGTTTTATCCACCCCATCATCAATACATTGTTGATGCATTGGCACAATTGGATTTCGAAAAAATTACAAGCAGAAAGGAGGCTGATGAAGCACTTTCACTGCACCTCAAGGACTTTGGCATTCGGCAGTTCCTTTTAAAGAACCTCCATTGGGTTGAACCCAAAAAATTGGGATTCCGTTTCAATTTTGAAGTCCTAAAAAACAAAATGGAAGAAATTGGGGACAATATTGGTGCGACCGCTTCCTATGATGGACCCGCACTTTTTATTCGTGGAGATCGCTCCGAATATATCCTCCCCAATGACTATCCCGAAATCAAAAAACACTTCCCAAAAGCAGTCATTGAAACCGTGGACAATGCCGGACATTGGCTCCATGCGGAAAACCCCAAACAATTCTTTGAAAAGACATTACACTTCATGAATTCTTAAAATTGGGGGTTTTTTATTATGCATGCATAATTTTTTCAGCCATTTTATTGCCTGTATAACAATTTTGATATAGATTTGATTAAATGCGGTTTAACCCAAAATTTAACATAAGCTAACTCAATAAATACAGTTTAGATATGAAAAAGTTATTTGCCTTGCTTCCGTTCTTGGGCCTTTTCTTGGTTTCATGTGAAGACAATACCCCAATTATCGAGGAAACAACAGATCCGATAGAATACACTGCCGGAAGTGCTGATTTCACAAAATATGTGGCGGTAGGAAATTCACTTACTGCGGGCTTTTCGGACAATGCGCTGTTCATGGCAGGACAAGAAGCCTCTTTCCCAAACATGTTGGCCACTAATTTTGCCTTGGTCGGAGGGGGAGCGTTTGAGATTCCGTACATGGCGGATAATTTGGGAGGTGCTACCATAAATGGTGAAACGGACCTGAACATGGATGGAAGTCCCGACATTGGCAACCGATTGATTTTGGCTTTTACCGCTGATGGCCCCTCACCTACCCCGATTTCCGGACAAGGAAGCACAGAAATCACCAATAAGCTATCCGGCTCTTTTAACAACATGGGGGTCCCTGGTTCCAAAAGCTATGAGTTACTGGCACCTGGTTATGGTAGCCTGGCAGGTTTGGCTTTGGGCGCGGCCAACCCATATTTTGTCCGCTTTTCCTCCTCGGAAACTGCCACGGTGGTTGGGGATGCAGCAGCGCAGGGAGCTACCTTTTTCTCGCTATGGACCGGAGCCAATGACATTCTTTTGTATGCCACAGGTGGTGGTACCGGGATAGATCAAACCGGAAACCTAGATCCAAGCAGCTATGCCAGAAATGACATTACGGATCCCAATGTATTTGCTGGTTCACTCGATGCCATGCTACAAGCCATGACGGCAAACGGAGCCGAGGGCGTTATAGCAAATCTCCCCAATGTAACCGATATTCCCTATTTCACTACGGTTCCCCACAATCCCGTGCCTTTGGATGAAGCTACGGCCACACTCTTAAACCAATCTTATGGCGCCTACAATGCTGGTGTTTCAGGAGCCTTGAATTTCCTTGTCAGCCAGTTGGCAATCACCCAAGAGGAAGCAGATGCGGAAATAGCCAAAAGAACAATTACATTTTCTGCGGGCAGTTCCAATGCCGTTGTTTTATTTGATGAAGACTTAACTGATTTGACTGGCATCAACCCTGCTCTTGTCAGTATGAGACAAGCCACTGCAGAAGATCTTTTGGTACTCACCTCAAGCAGCTTCATTGGTACCTTGGCCAACCCAGCGGACCCCACCTCCATCAATGGCGTGGCCGTGCCGTTGGCTGATAAGTGGGTACTGACTCCCGAGGAGCAAGCTTCTGTTGAGACCGCACTTACCGCCTACAACCAAACCATTGAAGCATTGGCAACGGCCTATGACCTAGCATTCGTGGACGCCAATTCCCTCTTGAACGATTTAAAGACCACCGGTTTTCCACAAACAGATGGAAGTGTCGTCACGGCAACCTTTGCCACAGGCGGTGGATTTTCATTGGATGGCGTGCACCCATCCCCACGCGGATACGCAATACTGGCCAATGCCTTTACAGCGGCAATCAACGCCAAATACGGTTCCAATTTACCTAACGTAAACCCATTGGATTATACAGGATTATACATTAATTAAGAAGGAACCATATTTAATTTCATTATATTAAAGGCACCGTTTTTACGGTGCCTTTTTTCAACCCTAAAATCATAACCCTATGAAATTGATCCTAAGACTTTTATTGAATGCACTGGCCGTTATCATACTCTCCTATGTCCTGCCCGGCGTGGGTGTGGATTCCATGATGACCGCAATCATAGTCGCCATAGTACTTAGTGTCCTGAACTTTTTGGTAAAGCCCATACTTGTCATTCTAACCCTACCAATCACCATTGTGACCCTGGGTCTTTTCCTCTTGATCATCAACGCAATCATTATTCTAATAGCCGCCAATCTGATTGATGGGTTTCAGGTAACCAGTATTTGGTGGGCCCTAATTTTTAGCCTTTTGCTCTCGTTTTTGCAATCCATTTTACACTCTGTTCTGAAAGAAGATGTATAGAATTCATTTTGTTTGGCATTCAAGGCTTTAAAAAGTTGCTGCCAAACGGAAAATGCATTACTTTTGCCTCCCATTTTTGAATAGCAAATAGGTAGGAGATGAACATTACTAAAGAGCAGATTGACAATCTTAATGCAGTTGTAAAGGTCGAAATCAGCAAAGAGGATTATCAGGAGAAGGTAGACAAAATCCTAAATGATTACAGAAAACAAGCCAATATCCCTGGCTTTAGAAAAGGACAGGTCCCCATGGGGCTTATCAAAAAGCAGTACGGCAAAGCCGTTTTGGTGGATGAGGTGAACAAACTGTTGCAAGACAATCTGAACAAATACCTTACCGAGGAAAAGTTGGATGTGTTGGGCAATCCCCTTCCCAAACAACAGGAAAATTTTGATTGGGACAGCGAAAATCTTGATTTTGAATTTGAATTGGGATTGGCCCCAAACTTTGACGTTCAGTTGAAGACCAAAAAAGCCGTAACCCAGTACAAGATCGTTGCCGACAAAAAAATGATCGAGGAACAAGTGGAACGTATCCAGAAACAATACGGAAAACTGGTTTCCAAAACCGAAGTAGGTAAAAACGACGAAATCACTGGAACCTTTGTCAACGAAGCAGAGGAAATAGAACATAAAACCACTATTGAACTTAGCAAGGTAAAGAGCAAGAAAGCCACTGACGCCTTGGTCGGTAAAAAAGTTGGGGAATCCGTAACCCTTTCCACAAAAGGATTGTTCAAGGAAGATTACCTGTTGTCCAGTGCATTGGGAATCAGTGCGGACAAGGCTGAAAAATTGAACATTGACGTAACCTTCACCATTGATGAAATCAATGAAAGGGAACCTGCCGCTCTTGATCAGGAGCTGTTCGATAAATTGTTCGGAAAGGACAATGTAAGCTCTGAGAAAGAACTTAAGGATCGTATCAAGGAAGATTCTGAAAAGCAGTTTGAGCAACAAGCCGATCAGAAACTGCTGAACGATGTCACTGAAAAGCTTATTGACGAGACCAAATTTGAACTCCCTGCCGAGTTCCTAAAAAAATGGATCCAGATCAGCGGTGAAAAACTTTTGACCGATGATGAAGCCAAGGAAGAGTTTGAAAAGTCTGAAAAAGGACTTCGTTACCAACTTATTGAAGGCAAGATCATCCAAGAAAACGACCTGCAGGTTCAGTTTGATGAATTGAAAGAGTTTGCCAAAGGCTTCATTAAATCCCAAATGGCACAATACGGCCATATGGACCCCAAAGAGGAGGAGTTGGAGAACATTTCCACTAGGGTTTTGGGCAACCAGGACGAGGTAAAAAGACTCTCTGAACAGTTGATGAGCCAAAAACTATTGGACCTCTATAAGGAAAAGGCCAACCTAAAGGTGAAGGAAGTCAGTTATGACGACTTTATCAAGGAAGCCTACAGCTAATCTTGGGCTAAAAGAAAATTAAGTATCTTTACGGTGCCGAAAAGCTGTTTTTTCGGCACCTTTTTTTTAAGAAAAATTCAACATCATCCCATGGATTACGGAAAAGAATTCAAAAAATACGCTACCCAACACCACGGCATCAATAGCATGCATTATGACAACATCATGAGCAGCATGTACCCCGTGAACATGACCCCGAACATCATTGAGGAACGCCAATTGAATGCCATTGCCATGGATGTTTTCTCGAGATTGATGATGGATCGCATCATCTTTTTGGGAACGGGAATCAATGATCAGGTGGCCAATATTGTGCAGGCACAGTTGCTTTTCTTGGAAAGCGCCGATGCCTCCAAGGATATCCAGATATACATTAACTCCCCTGGTGGAAGCGTATATGCCGGATTGGGAATTTATGACACCATGCAGTTCATAAAACCAGATGTTGCCACCATTTGTACGGGCATTGCCGCGTCCATGGCTGCCGTACTCCTATGTGCCGGTCAGGAGGGAAAAAGAAGTGGCCTAACCCACTCCAGGGTCATGATCCACCAACCTCTATCAGGAGCACAAGGACAGGCCAGTGATATAGAGATTGCAGCCAAAGAGGTGCTCAAGATAAAAGATGAGTTGTATGAGATCATATCCAAACACTCTGGGCAGTCTTTTGAAAAAGTGTACGAAGACAGCGATCGAGATTACTGGATGAAGGCCAAAGAGGCCAAGGAATATGGTATGATCGATGAAATTTTGGTCCGGGAAAAATCCTAGGACAAAGAACTGAAACCCAATAAAAGCAACCCCATAACGTAGACCAAACCCATTTTTTTTGCGTTATTAGTGGTTGGAACATATATGTTGATTTGATATTGATATGGCAAAGGAAAACTTGGAATGTTCATTTTGTGGTAGAAAAAAGCCTGAAACCAATCTTCTGATTGCAGGGCTCGATGCGCATATTTGTGACCGTTGTATAGAACAGGCACACAGTATTGTTGCTGAGGAATCCAAACAATCCAAAAACCAAGATCTATCCTCCGAACTGGTCCTAAAAAAACCAATGGAGATCAGGGACTTTTTGGACACTTTTGTCATTGGACAGGAGCGTACCAAAAAAGTCATGTCCGTTGCGGTCTACAATCACTACAAGCGATTGTTGCAACCCAAGAGCAAGGACAACGACGTAGAAATCCAGAAGAGCAACATCATCATGGTAGGGCAGACCGGGACCGGAAAGACCCTGATTGCCAAGACCATTGCCCGTATGCTCAATGTTCCCTTGGCCATTGTTGATGCCACGGTGCTTACCGAAGCAGGATATGTTGGGGAAGATGTGGAAAGCATCCTTACCCGATTGCTCCAGGCTGCTGATTACAACTTGGAAAAAGCAGAAAGGGGTATCGTTTTTATAGATGAGATCGATAAGATTGCCCGAAAGAGTGATAATCCATCCATTACCCGAGACGTTTCAGGGGAAGGAGTACAACAGGGGCTTCTAAAATTATTGGAAGGTACCGTTGTGAACGTTCCACCTAAAGGTGGACGAAAGCATCCCGACCAAAAATTTATCGAGGTCAATACCGAAAATATTCTTTTTGTAGCTGGTGGTGCCTTTGACGGTATCGAACGTATCATCACCAAACGCTTGAACATGCAGGCGGTTGGATATAGCGCATCAAAAGCGGAAGAAAAATTGGATCAGGAAAACATCCTCCAATACATCATCCCCAAAGATTTGAAGGAGTTTGGTCTTATTCCGGAAATCATTGGTAGGCTACCCGTGCTCACGCACATGAACCCTCTTGATGCAAAAACCTTACGAGCTATCCTAACAGAGCCCAAGAATGCCATCATCAAACAGTACGAAAAACTGTTCAACATGGATGGTATAAAGTTCACCATCACCGAACAAGCCTTGGACTACATTGTGGAAAAGGCTGTGGAATACAAGTTGGGCGCCAGAGGACTTCGTTCCCTTTGTGAGGCAGTTTTTACGGATGCCATGTTCACCCTTCCCAGCAGTGATGAGACCGAGTTCAAGGTAACCAAGGCCTATGCCGAGGAAAAACTTTCCTACGAGACCATCAAAAAACTAAAAGTAGTATCCTAAAGGTTAAATCGCTTTTCGGGTAACTTGCTCCAAGAGCTCCATACATACTTGGGAGATGATTTTCTCATCAGAATACAACTGATGGCCAAAATTTGGAACCACAGTTAGGTCTGCCCCTATCTTATTGGCCCAATCATGTGTCGGCTTAAATTCATCAGATTCACCATATACCAAATTCAAGGAAGTATTTGGGCTATCATTCTCCAATCGAATCCTTGTGGCCGAAATGGCCGTCAATGATTTCATGGGCAAGCCCTTTAAAGCTGCCTTGTACGCTATGGTACCCCCGGTGCTGAACGCGAGATAATGGGCCGGCTCCGATTCCTTCTTTAACAAGTGGGCCACTGCAGTTTCAATACCACCTTCCACGAAAGCCCTATGTATATTCTCTTCTGTGGATATGGGCACATCAATATTGCCCAATTGCTGACTGTCATAAAATACAATATCATAGTATTGTTGCAGGTATCCAAAGTAGGAAGCGATCCAAAGTCCCTTCTTGGCTCCCCACATATCTGAAACAACGACGAGTTTTTCTGCCATGATGTAATGGTTTAGTGTGTTTACAAAGATTTGCATGGGGAATTTCAACATTAAACGTAGAAAGACCATTTTTATTTGTCCAAAAGAAACCTTTGTTCGATAAAAGGTCAAATATTACGAAAACGTTTTCGTAAAACAAGGATAAACTACAAAACAAGACGATTTATTGCATATTCATTTGCAGCAATTCGTCCAAATAAGCCCTTTCATTGGACAATCGTGGTATCTTATGTTGCCCCCCTAACTTGTTTTTGGACTTTAACCAATCGTGGAATAGATTTTTGCGTGCCATGTGTACTTTAGGCATCTTTAAGGTAATGTTGTTGTACCGTTTCGCTTCATAATCGGAATTCAAAGACTTAAGTGCGTTGTCCAAAAATTCGGTAAAGTAGGCGATATCTTCCGGGGGTTTCCTGAACTCAATGATCCATTCATGGGCCCCTTTCTCATTTCCGGTCATAAAAATGGGTGCTGCCGTATAGTCCATGATCTCCGCATCGGTTTTCTGGCAAATCTGCTTTAGGGCCTCCTCGGCATTTTCAATAATCAGTTCCTCCCCAAAAGCATTGATATGGTGTTTGGTTCGCCCAGTGATCCGTATCCTGTATGGATCCTTGGAGGTGAACCGAATAGTGTCCCCTATTTTATAGCGCCAGAGTCCGGCATTGGTGGTAATGACCATGGCGTAATTTACTCCAAGCTGAACTTCCCAGAGCGGAATGGCATTTTCCTCATTTCCATAGGAATCCATGGGGATAAACTCATAGAAAATCCCATAGTCCAACATCAAAAGAAGGTCATCTGAGTTGTTCCTATCCTGAATGCCAAAAAAGCCCTCGGAGGCATTGTAGGTTTCATAATAGTTGAACTTTTTCCGTGGCAGAAGCTTTTTATACTGGTCTTTGTAGGGTATAAAACTTACCCCTCCGTGAAAATACACTTCAAGGTTTTCCCATATTTCAAACAAATGGTTCTTACCTGTCTTTTCCAACACTTGGTTGAGCAATACCAACATCCAAGAAGGCACCCCCGCCAAACTGGTTACGTTCTCCCGGATGCTCTCCTCTATAATGGCCTCCAGTTTGGATTCCCATTCGCTCATCAGCGAAACCTTGTTGCTGGGCGTACTGCTGTATTCGGCCCAAAGGGGCATGTTGTCGATCAGAATAGCGGAGAGATCTCCAAAAAAAGTACCATTGTCTTCATAAAGTTCCTTGCTCCCCCCCAATCTAAGGCTCTTCCCTGTGAACAATTGGGAATTTTCGTTGTTGTTCAGGTAAAGGCACAACAAATCCTTGCTAGACTTGTAATGACAATCCTCCAAAGCTTCCATGCTCACCGGAATAAACTTGCTCTTGGCGTTGGTGGTACCACTACTCTTGGCAAACCATTTAATGGTTGTGGGCCAAAACAGGTTCTGTTCTCCCTTTCGGGTTCGTTCAATCAGCGGGGCAATATCCTCATAACCCACAATGGGCACCCTGTTCTTGAATTCATCATATTTGGGCATATCCTTAAAGCCATATTGCTTCCCGATCATGGTGTCTTCGGAAAAATCCATTAGATGGCGCAATACCTCATCCTGAACATCCAAGGGGTACTTTAAAAAAAGTTCTATCTGGTGATAACGCTTCCGTAGTAACCAAGAAGCAATGGAATTGAATAATGGTATTGGCATTTTAGGTATATTTAACCAAGAAATTCAGTTGGGTGCAATAGCTAAAATAGCTTTTCTGCCCCGCATTTTCAAATCAGTTTTAAACATTCATTCCGCTATGCTTTACGAAGGGGTCCTGCGCAAGATGCAAACCGAAAATAGAAGTCCCATCCAATATTTTTTGGTCTTTGAGAACGATTTCATCAACATGAACCAAGCCTTGAACAAAGAGGTTCAGATTGATTTCATCAAATTCCAATGCCTGAATTGCGGACAGGACCGACCCATTTACCGACAAGGGTTTTGCAAAACCTGTTTTTATGAAACCCCAACTGCCGGGGAATGGATCATGAAACCCGAGTTGAGCACGGCCCATTTGGACCAAGAAGATCGTGATCTGGAGTTTGAAAAAAGGATGCAATTGCAACCCCACATTGTCTATTTGGCCAACTCTAGCAATGTAAAGGTGGGGGTGACCCGAAAATCGCAGGTGCCCACCCGTTGGATCGATCAAGGTGCCCACGAGGCCATTGAAATTGTGGAAGTCCCCAACCGCTACTTGGCCGGTATCACGGAAGTGGCCCTAAAAGACCATGTGAGCGACAAGACCAGTTGGCAGAAAATGCTAAAGAACGATATAGAAGATCTGGACCTGACCGAATGGCGCAGTAAACTAAAACCTTATATCCCTGAAGAAGTTTCCCAATATTTTATTGAGGATAATTCCGAGACCAACCTAGAGTTCCCCGTATTGCAATACCCAGAAAAAGTAAAAAGCCTCAACTTGGACAAAATCCCGAGCTACAAGGGAGTGTTGAAGGGCATAAAAGGGCAATATTTAATTTTTGAGGACAACACCGTATTCAATGTACGGGGCAGTGAAGGGTATTATGTGGGGATAACGATCAACTAAACAGTTTTTAGGTATCTTACAAAGCAAATCTGTAAAAATCCAATAACTTACACCTATAAACTCAAGAAATGCTAAAAGAAGTACTACAAACTCTCAAAATGCTGAAACGCATTGAGAACCCGTCCCAAGAAGTAAAGGATTCATTGGATTTTTTGGAGCAATCCGTGAAAACCAAAACAAAGGAAAGTTTACTTGACCTAATGTCCATCGGTGATGTTATTGGCTATGACGAACTACAGGACAGCCTCAAGGAAATGGTCAATTTTTTGGAAAAAATGAAGCATAAATAGCAAGGTCTTGTAGAGATTTTTGACCTAATCAACCTCCCATGCTCAAGTTCTTTAGAAAAATCCGGCAGCGTCTTATTGCTGAACAAAAAATCAGCAATTACCTCCTCTATGCCCTTGGGGAAATCGTCCTTGTCGTGATAGGCATTCTTATTGCACTGGCCATCAATAATGCCAATGAACAACGAATCAAACGGGAAAAAGAACAGGTGTACCTCAAGGGGTTGAAAGAAGAGTTTGAAACCAGTAAATTGAAACTGGAGGAATTGATCAGATTCAATACAAACAGCTACAATGCCGCTATTGAGATTGTAAAGATTATGGACCAAAAAGAAAGTCCTTCTGAGCAAAAACTATCTGAACTGTTCGTTACCGCCTTTGCGTACGATATTTTTTTTAACCCCAACAACTCCCTTCTCAATGAAATGATCAATTCCGGAAGCCTTAAGGACATCAACAACAACTCCCTAAGGATTAAGCTGACCAATTGGATTGCCACCATAGACGACATTTCCAATCAAGAACAAATGCAGGACGAACAACGAAACAGTACGGTCAATGCTTTTAGGGATGAAGGTCATAGTATCCGAACCATCCTGGACCATACCGGCATGTCCGAAAAATTGGGAATCCCCGTGGATGAAAAGGCCATCAGCAATTTATCCGTATTGGAATCCACTACATTCCAAAACAATATCCTGATGTTTATCATTACAAGTCAATCCACGGAAACGGAGCATTACAACCCATTGCTATTTCAGTTGGAATCCATTCTTAAAGTCATCGACCAAGAGTTGGAACAATAAAAAAAGGTGCGGTTAAAACCGCACCTTTTTTTTAATTGACTGTATCCTTTTTCTTTTTCAACAATCCCCCTAAAATGGATTTGGCTGTATTCTTTACCGGGTCCTCCTCGGTCTTGGTGGTTGTGGTATCTTTTGCTTTATCACCGCCCAAAAGGTTCCCCAAGGCCTCTTTAACCCCAGAAGATTGGGTGGCAGTGGAATCGGTATTGTCTTTCTTGAACATATCGGACAACAGGTCCTTGGCTTTGTCCTTTCCTTGGTTGACCAATTTCTGTTTTTGGATTTCCACCAGTTTCGTGGTCAAGGTCTTTACACTCGAACTCAGATCGGTGGTCACGGTAGGATTGGTGAAATTACCCCCAATGTTTGCGGTAACAGGGATAGTGACTTCTTTTAAACTTTCATCGTTCATTTGCGCAATGAGCTTGTTCACCTCACCTCCCAGATACTTGGCCGGCACATCCAACGTGGCTTTGTACTGCATCTGACGGTCAAACGAATGGCCTCCATCCACATTTACGGCTATATCCTTGTACTTTACAGTAAACGGCTTCACCTTTACGGTACCGTTGTCAAAACTCAAGGCAGTTTTCAATCCTTGTAAGTCAATGTCTTTGGTGTTCAAAAAGTTCAGCTTACTGTCCAAAGCCGAAAGTAAGGGCGCTTTCTGGGTATCCACTTTAGTGGATAGGAGTTCCGCCAACAAATCTCCTGAGATAGTAGCCAAGTTGGGTGTGAAATCGTCTTTCAGGTTTCCACCGATCTTAATTTGGGAATTGAGTTTTCCCTGGAGTGCCTGTGCCAAGGGGGTAAGTGTCTTGAACAATTCCAATGCTTGGAATGACTCCCCAATATTAAAATTGCTCATCCCCAAATCCATATTGAAGGTTGATGCTTCTTCTTTGGTGGACACCGACCCTTTCATCCCCAAAGTACCTCCAAAAAGGTCCGAGGTAAGGTTCTGAACGGTGGCCGTTTCATCCTTGATGGTCAGTTTACCCTTAACGTTTTTTAGTTTTAGGTTATCATACAGTACCGTACCTGCCGTGGCGTCAATGGTACAATCCAAAAAGGATGGGATTTTGATACGCTCCTCCCCTTCTGGAGCGGTAGTGGTCCCATTCTGATCTTCACTCTCCATTTCTTCCTCTACCATAAAATCGTTCAAGGCAAAAGTGTTGGAGGCCAGCAAAAAGTTCCCTTCCACTTTTTCATCATTGAACATAAACCCGAGTAAGTTGGTCAATGTACCCTTGGCATCAAAATCCGTGCTTCCCGTTTTTCCTTCAAAGGAATCCAAGGTTACCGTATTGGGATTAAAGGTGACCGAAGCGGTATTGATGGCCACCGGATTCTTGAGTTCCTCCGAAGCGTATTCAAACCCCGAGACCGATGCTTTTCCTGTTGTTTTGGTGTTCTGGTAACGTTTCTTCTCCAACGATTCCATATCAAAGGCCGTGGTCACATCCGCATTCAGGATACCCTTTAGATTGTAATCCTCGGGTACGGGATAGGCTTGGGAAATGTTGGCCAGATTGATTCTGCCATCCATGTGGGCGTTCACCTTGGTGTTCCCCATAAGGTCACGGATCTTGGAGGTCAGGTTAAACTTGTCCTGATCTATGGTAAAGGACAACCGTTTGATGTCCACATAGGTATCCTCGGTGATTCCTGTAGTATTGTTGATTTCCGTATCGATGAACACATTCTGCACCGATTTGGGCAGGTCTGGATACTTGAAAGAGGCATTTTCAGAATTAATCTTGATGTTGAACGCAGGAATGTGCGTATCATCCACAATACCCTTGAACTGCCCGTTCACCTCAAAATTTCCAGTAGTCTGTACCGTCTCTATATTTTTGGAGTACACCTCTGGAATCACGGCCAAAAAGTTCTTAAAGTCGGAAGATGGGGTTTTGAAGGTTACATCCACTTCCTGATTATCGTCATTCAACTTTACAAAACCATCAAACACCAAGGGCAATTGGTTTATCATCGCCTTGTTCTCCAAAAAGGAATACTTGTTTTCCTTAAGGTCAATATCAATCAGGGCATCCAAGGAAACCTTATGGTTGTTGAGATACTTTGTGCTGTCCATTTCAAAAGACACCAAAGCATCGGTCAAGGTCTTTAACTGCGATTTTTCCAAGGAAAGGTCCCCGGTTCCCGAATGGTTCATTTCCAACAGGGCCAAACGCATTCCCGTGGCCATATCATCATAGATGATTTCGGAATTGGTAATGGCATAGGCATCCATAGCCAAGGTAAAATTGCCCCCCGAGTCTTCAGATGCATCGGTCGATGCTGACTCATCTGCCTTACCAATGTCGTAATTGGCATTCTCGTTTTCATCCACTTTTATGTGGAGTTTGGCCTTGTCCACATTTAAACTTTGGATCACAATGGGCTCCTCTGCCGATTTAAAGAGCTCCTTAATGGACAGTTTCAACTCAATTTCCCCAGAGGCAAATAGGGTATCCCCTTCAAAAGGCGCCTTGTTGACCAAAGAAATGTTGGTGAGCTCCACATTGGCATTGGGAAAGCTTTTGAGCAAGCTCAAATCGGCCTCCTCAAAATCCAAAGTGGCATTGATACTGTTGTTGACCTTGTTTTTGATGATCTGCTCAATCTTTCCCTGAAGGAAAAAGGGCAGGGCAATGATCAGGGCAAGTAGGATAAGTAGGGTTATTCCGGTAATCTTCAGGACTTTTCTCTTCATAAGATGATGTTTTACAACAAATTAAAGGAGAAGATTTCAATCCAACGGAATCTCTTCCCCTATTTTTAAGTTAAATCTTTTCCGCATCAGATATACGAAAAAATAGAGCAGAGGGGTGTCAAACAGCGCTATGATCACCTTGAAAACAAATCCACTGATGACCAATCCGTAGAACTTGTCCCAGGGCAATACCCCAAAAATACAGAGGAGGCCCACCACGGTAAACGTATCCACAAACTGCGATGTGAAGGTTGAAAAATTGTTCCGAAGCCATAACATCCTGCCGTCGGTCATCTTTTTCCAGAAATGGTAAATGGAAATATCGATGTACTGCGCAGCCAAATAGGCCAACATGGAAGCCAAAACACCCAAAGGGGACAAACCAAATACCTTGGTGAAGGTAACATCATCCACAGGCGAGGAGGGTATGGCCGGCACATAATTGCCCACCAAAATGATCGCCATGGAAAACACCGAGGCAAAAATCCCGGCAGTTACCACCTGATTGGCCTTTCGCTTTCCGTAAATCTCGGAAATAAGGTCCGTGATCAAAAAAGTGATGGGATAGGGCAAAATCCCCACCGAAAGTTCAAAAAGGGGCGCCCCAAAAACAGTGACTTCCCCAAAGGGGTTCCAATAAAAGAACTTTTGAAAAATAAGGTTGGACACCACCAAGGAAGTGATGAACAAGGCTCCCATATAGAGATAAATCGAAAACGCTTTTTTCTTATCGCTTTGCGTCATCCGTTTATTTTATGTTGAGGCTGAAAGGCATACGGGCCTGGATTCCCTTTTGTTCCGAGGCTTGTTTGAATTCCTTTAGGATTTGATAGGCTTCGCCACCGATTTCTTCTTTGATCAGTGACGCTTTTATTTTAGACTCCATACCGCCCAAATCGTCCATGAACCGTTCAAAATTGGACTTATATTTGGGGTATTTCCGAATACCATAATTACCTAACCCGGCCATATCTGCTGCAGCGGCTATGGCGTCGTCCAAATTACCGAGTTCATCCACGAGTCCATTGGCTTGGGCATCCACCCCACTCCATACCCTACCCTGGGCCAACGAATCCACTTGGGCCAAGCTCATCTTTCTTCCCTCGGCCACACGTTGCAAAAAAGTGTTGTAGGTATCCTCTATGCCTTCTTGTACCACATCCCGGAACGAATCGTTCATGGGTTCAAACAGCGAATAGTCCACGGAATTTTTGTTGGTACCCACTTGTTCGGCATTGATTCCTATGTTTCCTGCCAGTTCGTGGATATTGGGAATAGTCCCAAATACCCCAATGGAACCAGTAATGGTGGTAGGTTCCGCAAATATTTTGTCCCCGGCCACTCCAATATAGTACCCGCCGGATGCGGCCACGTTTCCAAAGGAAACGACCACCGGTTTCTCCGCCTTGGCCAGTGTAATTTCACGCCAGATGATATCGGAAACCAAGGCACTGCCGCCCGGGGAATCCACCCGAAGTACGATAGCCTTGACATCTTTGTCATTTTTTGCCTTGTGCAGGGCATCCACCATAAGTCCCTGCCCCAAAAAATCCTTTCCGCCATCCCCATAAAAGATTTCTCCTTGGGCATAGATCACGGCTATTTTATCGGTACCCGTATGTACTTTTTCCCAATGGGCCAGACGAACGTATTCTTCAAATTCAATGTAGTTCAAATCTTCACCTTGACTTACCCCCATTGCATTGCGCAATAGGTTTTCGTACTCATCAAAATGCAAATCCCCATCAATCAATCCAGAGGCCACTGCATATTTTGGGGTTCTGCCTCCCAAGGTGTCTGCAATGATATTTAGGTTTTCACGGCTTATGTTTCGCGTGGCTGATACATCCTCCACAATAACATCCCAAATGGAGGTGATCAATTCTTTGATCTGCAAACGGTTTTCCGCACTCATGGTATTGGACAAAAAGGGTTCCACGGCACTTTTGTACTTCCCATGTCGGATGACCTCCATTTTTATCCCCGTTTTTTCCTGAAAATCCTTGTAATAGAGGATTTCCGTGGAAAGCCCCTTAAAATCCAATGTCCCAACGGGGTTTAGGTACACCTCATCGGCCACACTGGCCAGATAGTAGTCTTTTTGGGTATAAAAATCCGAATGGGCCATCACAAATTTCCCGGAAGACTTAAAATCCAGCAGCGCTTCCCGTATCTCCCGGGTCTGGGCCACCCCAGCCTGCAAAAAACTGGTGGTTAAGCTAATGCCCCTGATATTGGCATCTTCCTTCGCCACTTTTATGGCATGGATGATTTCGTCCAATCCCAATTCCTCGTCCCAAAGACCGGCAAAGGGACTGTTCTCGTCCTTTCCGGTATAATCCATGATCGGTGCCATAAAACGCAACTCCAGAATCGAGTTCTTTTTTACCACCACTCCATCTTCCATATTGCCAATCAGGGCAATAAAAATGAAAAACATCCCCATCACAATTCCAAAGGCCACCAAAGATCCCAAAATGGAGGCCAAAAGGTTTCTTAAAAAGTTCATCCAGCATAAATTTATTCCACCCCAAATATAACCATTGTTGCATTGTTTTGTTTACTTTGTCCTTTTGATATGGGTCAATCTCAACACGTATATCTTTCACTGGGCAGTAATCTAGGCAATCGGTACGCAACGCTCCAAAAGGCGCTTTTTCGGATTCAACGTGAGGTAGGTGATATTTTGGCCATTTCCTCGGTTTATGAAAATCCGGCCGTGGGGTTTGAGGGTGATGATTTTCTGAACATTTGTGCTGCCTTGGTAACCCCGCTGTCCCCATTGGAACTTTTACAGGCGGTTTTACGGATTGAAAAGGATTTTGGCAGAGATCGTACGCAAAATACGGGCTACCAATCCCGTACCTTGGATGTTGATATTATCCTTTATGGGAAGCAAATCATTGACACACCCGATTTGATCGTCCCCCATCCGCAGATGCAGCACCGGAAATTTGTACTGAAACCCTTGGCCGATATTGCTCCACAGTTATATCACCCTGTACTCAACAAAGACATACGCAACTTGTTACAGGAGTGTAGGGACAAGAGCAAATTGAAGAAAACCTCGTATAAGTTGTTTCGAAACAGGTCGGGGCTTTTTTCACAACTGCAGTTTATTGCCATTGAAGGGAACATTGGTGCCGGAAAGACCACCCTTTCCAAAATGATCGCCGAAGATTTCAATGCCAAATTGGTATTGGAGCGTTTTGCGGACAACCCCTTCCTTCCCAAGTTTTATGAAGACCAAATGCGCTATGCCTTTCCGTTGGAAATGTCCTTTTTGGCGGACCGTTACCAACAATTTACCGATGACACCTCCCAATTTGACCTCTTCAAGAACTTTATGGTAAGTGATTACGATATCTTTAAATCGCTCATTTTCGCCAAAATCACCTTACAAGCCGATGAATTCAACTTGTACCGAAAGGTCTTTAGTTTTATGTACAAGGAGGTGAAAAAACCGGATATTTATCTATATCTCTATCAAAATACGGAGCGTCTTTTGGCCAATATCAAGAAAAGGGGACGGGATTATGAGCAGAAAATAGACCCTGTCTATTTGGATAAAATCAACCGGGGATACCTTGATTTCATTAAGACCCTGCCCAACCAGAACAGTATTGTGCTGGATTTGAGCGAGCTGGATTTTGTCAACAATCCATCGGATTATGAAATCATTCTGGAACGGTTGGAAGACAACATCCTCTCCCTATCTTTTTAGCAAAATTTTTAGAAAATGTTTGGATATAACGAATGGTTTTATTTTATTAGACGCCGCTAATCGAGCAACTAACTAACTCAAACTATATATTTCCGCCCTGATTTATTCAGGGCTTTTTTGTTTTTGGGAGTTATGTTTAGCCCATAGATCCCACACAACTATCCCTGCACTTACCGATATGTTCAACGAGTGTTTGGTCCCAAACTGCGGGATTTCCAAAACCGTATCGCAAGCCGAGACCACCTCTTGGGAAACCCCTTTTACCTCGTTTCCAAAAATCAGGGCCAAGGTTTCATGGGGCTTGGATTCAAAATCATTCAGCATGGTGGCATTTTCAGCCTGTTCCACGGCAATGGTATGGACGCCCATCGCTTTCAATTCCCCTACCAACTCCAAGGTACTTTCCCGATACGTCCAGTCCACACTCTCCGTGGCACCCAAGGCGGTTTTACGGATGTCCTTATGGGGCGGGGTGGCGGTAATACCACATAAATATATTTTTTGGATTCGGAACGCATCGGCCGTACGGAACACCGAACCAATATTGTTCAGGCTTCGGATATTGTCCAACACCAATATAATCGGTGTTTTTTCCGCTTCCTTGAACGCTTCCACATCCAACCGTCCCAACTCACTGTTTTCCAGTTTCCGATTCATTTTTTTAACCATTCCGTCCAAAATATCAACAAAAATTTTTGATGGATGATGAAAACGATATATTCGTTCCAACATCCCGTGTTGTAAGGTGTTTTGTTTGACAAAATCCCTAACCAATGGTTTTTTGTCATCTTGAGCGCAGTCGAAAGGTCAACAAAAAACATCTCGACTGCGCTCGATGTGACAACGAGTTTTATAATCAACCTTACCCGAACAGGGCAAAAATAAAAGAATAATATCGCTTTGGCAGCCAAGAACAAAACAAAGAAGGTTACCCCTTTAATGCAACAGTACAATGCCATCAAGGTAAAACATCCTGATGCCCTATTGCTGTTCCGTGTTGGGGATTTCTACGAGACTTTTGGTGATGATGCGGTGAAAGCTGCCAAAATTTTGGGCATTATCCTTACCCATCGGAACAATGGGGGTGATAAAACGGAGTTGGCCGGTTTTCCGCACCACTCCCTGAACACCTACCTCCCAAAATTGGTCAAGGCGGGGCAACGCGTGGCCATTTGCGACCAGTTGGAGGACCCCAAACAGACCAAAAGCATTGTAAAACGTGGGGTAACGGAACTGGTAACCCCAGGGGTGGCCCTTAATGATGATATCCTTTCCGCCAAAAGCAACAACTTTTTGTGTGCCGTTCACTTTGGAAGGACCAAAATGGGAATTTCCTTTCTGGACATCTCCACCGGTGAGTTTTTAACCGCGGAAGGTTCTGTGGAACAGATGGACAAGTTGCTCCAAAACTTTGCCCCCAATGAGGTATTGGTCTCCAAAAGCCACAAAAAAGAGTTTGTGGAGGTTTTTGGCAACCAGCTCCACAGTTTCTTTATGGAGGATTGGATTTTCCAGGAAGATTATGCCCAAGAGAGCCTCAACAACCATTTTGGAACCAAAACCCTTAAGGGTTTCGGGATAGAACATTTGGGCCAAGGCATCATTGCTTCCGGCGCGGTACTGCATTACCTGTCCGAGACGCAGCACAGTCGATTGCAACACATCAATAGAATCCAGCGTATTGCGGAGGAGGAATATGTTTGGATGGACCGATTTACCATTCGGAACCTGGAATTATACCATTCCCCCCACCAAAATGCGGTGACGCTTTTGGACATCATAGACCGGACCCTCTCCCCCATGGGCGGAAGATTGTTGAAGCGTTGGTTGGCCCTTCCCTTAAAAAACAAGGAACGGATTCGGGAACGCCACCAAGTGGTCGCCCATTTAAAAGATCAGGAAGAATCCCTCGAAAAAATACAGCATTGGATCAAGCCCATGGGCGATTTGGAACGACTCATCTCCAAACTGGCCACAGGAAAAATCAATCCCAAGGAGGTGGTACAGCTTAAAAATTCCTTGGAGGCCTTGGCCCCTATCAAACACTTGGCCCAACAAAGTCCAAATACCTCTTTACAACGCATTGGGGAACGTTTGGATGCCTGCGAGGCCCTTCGGTCCAAAATCAAGGAGGTTCTCAATGAGGAAGCCCCTGTAAACCTGGCCAAAGGCCATACCATTGCCCAAGGGTATTCGGATGAGTTGGACGAGCTGCGCAACTTGGCGTTTTCCGGGAAGGATTATCTGGACAAAATGTTGGAGCGGGAAACCAAGGAAACGGGTATCACTTCCCTCAAAATTGCCTCCAACAATGTTTTTGGCTACTACATTGAGGTGCGAAACACCCACAGGGACAAGGTCCCGGAAAGTTGGATCCGCAAACAGACCTTGGTCAATGCCGAACGCTATATCACCGAAGAGCTCAAAGAGTATGAAGCCAAGATTTTAGGCGCCGAAGAACGCATTCTTATCCTGGAACAGCAGTTGTTTGAACAGCTTTTGATGTGGATGCAGGAATACATTGCCCCTGTCCAGCAAAATGCCCATCTGATCGCCCAATTGGATTGCCTATGCGGATTTGCCCAACTGGCCAAGGAAAATGGCTATGTGGAACCTCTTGTGGATGAATCCACCGAACTCCATATCAAAGAGGGACGACATCCGGTCATTGAAAAACAATTGCCCTTGGGCGAGAGCTATGTGACCAACGATGTACTCCTGAACCGGGAGGAGCAACAGATCATCATGATCACTGGGCCCAACATGAGTGGTAAGTCGGCCATTTTACGGCAAACGGCCTTGATTGTACTCTTGGCGCAAATGGGAAGCTTTGTGCCCGCCTCAGAGGCCAAGATTGGTCTAGTGGACAAAATTTTCACCCGTGTGGGGGCCAGTGACAATATTTCCATGGGCGAATCCACCTTTATGGTGGAAATGAACGAAACGGCCTCCATCCTCAACAATTTATCCGAGCGTAGTTTGGTTCTTTTGGATGAGATTGGCCGGGGCACGAGTACCTATGACGGTATTTCCATTGCTTGGGCCATATCGGAATACCTCCATGAGCATCCGGCACGCGCCAAGACCCTTTTTGCCACCCATTACCACGAGCTCAACGAGATGACGGCCACTTTTTCCCGAATCAAAAATCACAATGTATCGGTAAAGGAATTGAAGGACAATGTGCTTTTCCTTCGGAAATTGGTACCTGGGGGAAGCGAACACAGTTTTGGAATCCATGTAGCCAAGATGGCCGGCATGCCCCAACAGGTGATCCAAAAGGCCAACAAAATCCTTAAAAAGCTGGAAAAATCGCATTCCAGTGAGGAAATGACGGATAAACTCCAGATGGCCCAAAATGAAATGCAGTTGAGTTTCTTTAATTTGGACGACCCCTTGTTGGAGGAAATCAAGGAGGAAATCCTTCATTTGGACATAGATACGCTGACCCCGGTGGAAGCCTTGATGAAATTGAACGAGATCAAACGTTTGCTGGGTAAAAAGAAAACAGCATCCTCTTAAAAAAATTCTTTCTGTTTTAGAGAAAAACATTAAATTTGCATCCGCACTGAAAAAAGTGCAGGGTTCTTTAAAATGCGAAAATAGCTCAGTTGGTAGAGCATCACCTTGCCAAGGTGGAGGTCGCGGGTTCGAATCCCGTTTTTCGCTCTAAAACGCTGCTTGCAGCGTTTTTTTGTTTCAAGTCCAGGCTCGAGTGGTGGAATTGGTAGACACGCCGGACTTAAAATCCTGTGGGCATTTTGCCCGTGCGGGTTCAAGTCCCGCCTCGAGTACAGAAATCCCTTTTAACTTACTGGTTATTAGGGATTTTTATTTTAGCCACACACAATCGTTATAGCCTATCATTAAAGTTATGGTCTATTTGGATTCGGGTAGGAACAATGCCTCCAGAATTGTACCCATTGTCTTTTTCAAAAGTAACCTGACTTAAAAAATCAAATCAATCCAAAATTGTTCCGTTGACGTCCAACGAGAGTTCTTTCCTCTCCTCTCCTTTGTCCAATCGGACCTTATATCCGGTAAAATCCTTATCGTTGACGAATGTCACCCGTGACACTTGAAATCCAGGGTATTTTGACAATACCAATTGCTCCAATTCTTTCGGCAGGGGATCTTGGTAAGGGATGGTGTTGGAAAATCTCCGCTCCGCAATGGCCTCATTGTTTCTTTCCACAAACTCATTGGGCAAACCTTCTTTTTTAACCAAATCGAACGCATCATACAATTCCCCAATAGCCGTATACGATTCAAAGGATAATCTATTATCCTCAATGGTGATTACTTGGAACAATTGGGTGTTTTCCGCGGCCCGATCTCTTTCAGCATCATACCCTTCCCATGCGTTTTTACGCAAGCCGTACATTTTACCACCACTTACGGAAACCACATATACCGTTCCTGTCTTGTCGCGCATATTTACCCCATCCAAAACATTCTCATTGGGAGAGACCCTACCCCGGGCGTAACTATGATCGTGACCCTGTAGGACAAGATCAACCTTATGCTTGTCAAAAATGGGTTTCATCAACTCTCGCCATTCTTTATTGTCCCTGCCATCCGAGGCAGAAAACAAGGGATGGTGAAAGGTAACCACCTTCCACTCCTTATCTGTTTCAGAAAGCACCTTATCTACCCACTCGGCTTGTTTTTGATGATCCGTATTGCTGTTCAACCCAATGATTCTCATGTTCTGATAATCCATATAATAGGCTGTTTCCTCCAATCCTTCCGGGCCATTTTTTGGAAGTGTAAATTGATGTTCCCATTGTACGGACAGGCTCCTTTCTGTAGCTTCGGGACCTAAATTCCGATATTCGTGGTTTCCTGGAATTGGAAAAGCACCGATGGAGGCATGAATCCACCCACCTGCATCAAACCATTCCTGCCATTGCTGCTCGTTATGGGCATTGTTCACCAAATCCCCGGCATGAACAATAAATTTTGCATCTGGAGCTTTTTTATAGCCTTCCCTAATCAAGCGCGACCATAGTTCCAGGATAAAGTTTTGCGTATCCCCAACATATAAAAATGAAAACTTGTCCTTGCTTTCCTCCGGCGCTGTCTTGAATTGAATCCATTCACTCCATCGCTTACCATCCCCAACGCGATAGGCATAGGTGGTGTTACTTTGTAAGTCTGTAAACCATACCGAATGGTAATTTGCCAATACTTCGGCCTCATCGATATTTGTAGCGTCAAAAGTGTTGGTAACCGCTTTTATGGTTTGTGCGTTCCGCCAAAATTTAGGAGCGGCGGTTGCTATTGCAATCTCGGCATAGGCCGTGTCTATTTCAGCTGTAGTACGCCAAGTAACACTGGCCGATTTTGCAGGGTCTTCACCATAGGAAAGGACAATTCTATCAGGATGTTTTGTGGGCTTGCGCCATTCCAAATCAAACTCTGGAGCTTTGTAGGTGCGGGGCAGTTCTTGCCCCAAACCCGTATTCATCACCACAAGTCCAAAAAGTAAGATTATTCGTTTAAGTTTTATTGCCATAACAAGGTGCATTTATTCTTTTTAAAAACACATAGGATATGCAACCCAGATGTAGCCAATACATAACTGCATCTCCTGCAATAAAATAAACAAACTAAGTGGAACCGACCATCCTTCTTAAGGTTAAGTTTTGGTCAACATTTTCTATTTTGACCTTGGTCGAAATTGATTTTCAATCCGTGCTTTCGCAAACAAAAAATGGCCAGTTAAAACTGGCCACTTTCTGAGCTATATCAAATAATAGATATATTAATGGAAAGGCAATACAAATTCTGAAGACTTATTAGCCACCAAAATTTCGTTTACATTTACCGCAGTGGTTGCCACTCCGGTTCCTGCATCATAAGTAATTGCATCCAATTGGGTCTTGATCGCATCAATAAATGGAGGAATCAAGGCAACTGTTCCCAAGTCACCATCAGAAATATTTTCATTCTGCAACACTTCATTCTCATCAACAATCAGTTTCAATCCCATATCCACAAAACGAAGTCCTTCGGCAATGAATACCTCTTGTCTTGTTCTGTACAACAACTCCAAACCAGCATCATCAGCAGTAAGGCCTGCAATTTCACCAGCCGTCAAAGAAGTTCCTGAAACAGAAGGAACATCCACATCTCCACTCTGTCTGTCCAATACAAGTCCTGCACGACCATTTACTACCACAGTTGCATTGTCTGGTCTAGAACCAGGGGTATCCTCGGTTCTTCCCTCAATGGCATCATCAACGCTTCTTACTTCACGGGTTGCAATCAACTCCAAAAGTTCAGTAAGGTTCGCTTGCGCAGCAGGCACATTGCTATCCGCCAAATTGGCTTCGGCCAAAATCAATAGGGCTTCCTCTGCCTTCAGATAGTGAATGGGAGCATCCTCTTCATCAGAAAGGTAGGAGTACTTGGGATCCAAGAAATCCAAGGTGGGCAGTGGCTGCAAATCGTCAAAGGTTCCCCTTTGGTACAATGCATCCTCGAACCTATTGTCAGACTGTGTTCCATTTGGCACCAAATCAGGAGCAGCCGCGTCATATCTAACGGTATTATCAAACGTTCTGCTAATGGCCAAGGCATTATTGGCAGCAGCTACCGCAGCAGCTTTATTGCCCAAATAATAATTGGCCCTTGCTTTTGCCAAGTGATATTTGGTTTCGCTACCATTCAAGCCAATGGCAATATCAAACTGCGCAATGGCATCCTGATAATGTTGTGCAGATGCTACCATTGGGCCTAGTGGCTCCTGTGGTAACGCTGGAAAATACATGGCAGAATATAGGTAAGCCATTCCCAAGTAGAAATTGTAATCTGCCTCAATGGCTGTTGTATACTCGGAATCGGCGGGTCCTACGGTCTCCAACCCAAAAATGGCCATTTCACGAAGACGTGCCACTTCACGGGTAGCATCCCTAAGGTCTGGATCGGCAGGTTGAAACTCCAAATTGTCCAAAAACTGGTTAAAGAAAGTTTCGGTGTTCACATAATTGTCCGAACCTAATTCGGCCAATACCAACATCTCGTTGTATACAAAACCCATATTTCTTTCTATTCCGCTTAACCAAATAGCAGAAGAATTCGGCTGTCCAACAACGGATTGCTCAGAAAGCGTGGGGTTCTCCACATCGGTGAAATCCACTACGCTACTTAAGTCATCAGTACAGTTCAGTAAAGAGAGTGCTGCGACTGTTATTAAAACTATTTTTTTCATATCCTTTTTTTATTCGATTAAAACTGAAATCTTAGGGAGCTCATGAAAATTCTTGGAGCAGATTCGGTTCCATACGCAAATCCACCACTAGCGAACCCATTCTGTGCTGTAATACCTGAACCTGTTGCTTCTGGGTCAAAGTCCCCAGCGGTCCAGTTAAATGGATTTGTCACAGTAACACCAAACTTAACGCTTGAGAAAGGCTTAAGAACATCCCCAAAATTATAGGAAGCACCAATGTTTCTGATCTTGAAGAAATCGTTATCAAAAACAAAGTAGTTTACATAGTTGAAAGGACTGGTAGTTCCCACCAAATCCTCTGGGATACCTGTATTATCAACTCCACCCAAATGTCTTAGCAAGAAGCTCAAATCCGTGATCTTACCTCCGTACTGATAGTCACCAGAGACAAAGAAATTGACCTTATCCTTCCAAGAATAGTTCAAGTTGATGGTACCAAATTTAGGAGCAAAGGTTTTACCCAAAGCACTGTTGGTCTCAAAACTGTAGGAACCATCATCCTGACGAATGGCAGCGGTACCCCTAAGGAAACCAAGGCTTTCCCCTTCAGCAACAACAGATCCCAAAACGTTGAATCCACCAACCACGAATGGTGCTGCACCACCAGTATCCACAACATTGTTTTCGTTGGTGTTGTAAGACACGGTCAAGTCCAATTGATGTTCAGGAGTTTGAAGCACGAATGCCCTCATTTCAAATTCCCAACCTTTGTTTTCCACTTCACCAATGTTGGCAATTTGGTTCTGAGATCCTTCAGATGGTGGCTTTACAGGAGTAAACAGTGCATCTTCGGTGATTGATTTATAACGCGTTCCGCTAAAGTTCAAGCGATTGCCAAAGAATCCAAGCTCAACCCCAAATTCTGTGGTTTTAACGGTTTCAGAAATCAAGTCATCGTTCCCTGGGTTTGCAAAAGAAAATGCAGGAACACCCAAGTACGGGCTTAACTCAAAGGTTTTATCCTGAGAAAAAGGACGGGCAAAGTTTGTAGCCTCACCATAGTTTCCTCTCAACTTAACAGTGGATATAATATCACTGATACCACTGTCCCTGTAAAAGTCATGGTCAGACACGTTATAGGTTAAACCTACTTTAGGCAACAACAAGGGTTTGGTGTTGGCACCAGCAGAGGTGTTTTTATCCAATCTTCCACCAAATTCCAAGAAAGCTACATCATATATACCAAGGTTTTCCAAGAAATACAATCCGTAGTTGGCATTCTCCAATACATAATCCGAAGCGGATTGGGTTGGGAAAAAGTCAATCTTTCTTGTTCCATCAACACCTCCCGATCCATCCAATCGGTTTTGTCTATCCGTAGTCCTAAAAAACTGTCCACCCAAGATGGTCACGAAAGAAAAGTTATCCGTTTCGGCCCTATGGGTCAAGTTCAAATCACCGGTAACCACAAAATTGTTTCGGATCACCCTGGCCAATTCAGCTTGGTCAGTTGTTCCAGGAGCAACCACGCCAATGGCCACTTGAAAGGCATTGGATTGCAAATTCTCCTGAGTTGTGGTCCTGTAATCAATACCTACTGTTGCATTGGCCTGAATAGAGCTGCTAATGTCGTAGGTGAATTTATTGGATCCCGTAAACCTGCTGGTCCTACTGGTAATGTCCACAAGGGAGCCTACCTCATCGGAGTTGGCAAGTACTGCCGCCCATTCTGCATCGGTCATTGCATCCAAGTCCCCAAAGGAACCACCTTCAAAGTTACCGAAACGTGAGAAGCTCGTGTTGGCATTGTAATCCAAATTGGAATCAAAGCTCACATAAGAGAATGAACCTTGGTACTTGAAGTTGTCCGTTACGTTGGCCGTATAACCAAAAGTAAAGGTTCTTCTTACCTGCTCATTAAGCTTGTTGAAACCGTCATCCTTGTAAAGACTTCCTCCGAAGTTGTACGAGAATTTCTCTGAACCTCCACTGAACCCTACACGGTATTCTTGTGAAAATCCAGGAGCAAAAAGGGCTTCAGCGGTCCTATCATACTTTAAAAAATCTTCGGTTCCCTTGATCACACCCAAACGGCTTTCAAAAAAGGCAGTAGATCTTCCAGCCTTACCCTTTTTAGTAATGATCTGGATTACACCGTTTGCAGCATCCGCTCCATACAGCGTAGTAGCGGCACCACCTTTAATGTACTCGATCCTTTCAATGGACTCCACTGGGATATCGGCAAGTGCAGAAACGTTGGCTCCCCCTGTATCAAGTCCAAGACTTGGGTTGGAGTTCAAATTATCCACACGCACACCGTCAACAATAACAACGGGAGTAGACGAGCTAGCCGCCGAAATAGGTCCTCTTGTCCTAATGATAGAGGCCGTACCCGGCTGACCAGAACTCATACGGATCTGGGCACTGGGAGCAGTTGCCTGCAACATTTGGTCAATCTGGTTGGAAGGAAGTCTATCGATATCCTCAGAATCCAACACGTCCACGGTAGTAGATAGCTTTCTTTTGGCTATCCCGGAACCTTGACCCGTTACAATAACTTCTGCCAAAGCTTGGGCATCATCCTCCATTTGTACATTAATGGTACTGGACGCCCCAATAGTTCTTTGAACACTTTTTTGGCCAAGATAGCTAAACCTCAACACCTGTCCCTCACTGGCAGCGATGACATAGTTGCCATCAAAATCTGTCTGTGTTCCATTAGTGGTACCGACCACTACAATGGAAACACCTGGAAGGGGCAGATCGTTTTGGTCAGTTACATTTCCTGTAACTGTTTTCTCTTGCCCAAAAGAAAAAGACATACACAGCACCAGGAATGGCGCTGCAATCCACATCAACTTGGTTTTCATTTAATGATTTTTTTGAATTAGTCTGCAAAAATCCGCATAATTGGTCAATATTCCAAAAAAATGTAATATTATTCGATTTATTTTGAAATAAAATCTTTACCGTAAAATGTTGATTTTTACTACAGTAGATGTAATACTTTAACACAATAGGTAGATGTGTTAAAATTTAGAGGGAAGGTGATCAAAACCCAAATATTGGGCCACAATCCATCCTTTTAACATTTACCGTGTGCTGTGGCACACTGAGAAAAATATGTTGTGTGTTGTTTTTGAACGCCAGACTGTCACTATTGGCGTTTTTTAGGGAAAATACCTTGGAAAAATTCCCTTACCTCTTGCTTTAAGGTCCTGCAAAGATACTTCAGCATAGCGCCATTGCCAAATAATTTCAAGTCGGCATCAAGTTTTTAACATTCCCAATTTGAACCGACACACATAAAAAACTCTACATGAGACATTTATATATTCTTTCCCGAAATGTTAAATTGTAGTACATTAGACCAATGCACATTACCATTACATGACAAAACCAAAATCGTTACTCAAGGCCTTGGGACCGGGACTATTGTTTGCCAGCATGGCCATAGGAACCTCCCATTTGGTGCTTTCCACTAAGGCCGGCGCCCAATATGGATGGATCATGGTCATCCCCATCCTTTTAGCCAATATCTTAAAGTATCCTTTTTTTGAATTTGGCATTCGGTATACCACGGTCACCGAAAAAAGTTTAGTGGAAGGGTATTTAAATTTGGGAAAAACATATCTGTGGGTCTATGCCTTTGTGACCCTTATTTCCACTTTCACGGTATTGGCTGCATTGTATGTGGTGACAGCCGGGCTGTTCATGAACCTTTTTGCCATTACCAGCTTGGGTGCAGGAACCATCTCACTATGCCTTTTTGTATTTATAAGCCTTTTATTGATTGTTGGGAAGTATCGTTTTTTGGAAAATTCGCTTAAGGCAGTCATTTCAATTTTGTTTGTCGCCTTATTGGTCACCACAGCACTGGTTCTGGACAAGGGTCCCGTACCCGAATCCCAATCCTACCTGCGCCCCGAAATATTCAATGAGGCCGGTGTTCTTTTCTTAATCGGATTGATGGGATGGATGCCCACTGCTGTGGAGGCCTCCGGCTGGGTAAGCCTTTGGGGAATGGAAAACCTCAAGACCATGAAAGAAAAGCCAACATTGAAACTAGCGCTCCAAGAGTTCAATGTAGGCTATTTTTTAACTGCCCTATTGGCCGTTTTCTTTTTGATCATTGGCTGGATGACACTCTACGGCACGGGAACCGAACTTAGTGGAAGCGCCGTGGTCTTTGCCGATCAAGTGGTAAGCTTGTTCACGACGCACATTGGTAATTGGGCCTATCTCTTTATTGCAGTGGCCGCATTTGCCACAATGTTCAGCACATGCATGACCGCCCACGATGCCATTTCACGCGTGAGCCTTGATGTACTTGAAAAACTGTTCCCCAAAAAGGAATCTCTAAAAAGCAAAAATGCCTTTGCCGTTATGGTCCTTTGCATGGCATTGGTCAATTGGGTGGTAATCACACTTTTTGGCGCCAATATGGGTCATTTAGTGGCCTTGGCCACTTTTGTATCCTTTGTGCTAGCTCCTTTACTGGGATGGATGAACCTAAAAGCTGTTATGGGCAAGGACATTCCAGAACCTTATAAGCCTAAAATAGGGCTACAGGCACTCACTTATTCGGGTATAGTTTTTCTATCCCTTTTTGCACTTTATTATTGCTGGATGCTATTGGTGTAAACTACTCGTAGAGCACATTATCGTTGAGCACCACTATCAATGATCGTTGGTTCTGCTGATGCAGCATCTCCAAACAGAACACCCCGTTGGTACAATTGTTCAGGATTTTATCCTCACCATATCCAATGGAATACAAAATATTGGTAGCGGGCACTCCATGCTCCACCAAATATTTTTTGATGGCATCCGAGCGTGCTTGGGTCAATCTAAAGTTGGTAGTACTCCCTCCCCTACTATCGGTGTACGTCTCTATACGCAACTGGACTGCCGGGAATTTTTCAACAAAATCCACAACCTTGTCCAACTCCGGTGTTATTCCCGGTGTCAATTGTGTTTCCCCTTTGTTAAAATAGAATTTATTCAGTTTTACCACTTTCTGACCTTCCTTATCTTCTACCAAATCATCATAAAACGCCACCTCAATGGGGAATGATGCATTCTCCAGACTTGCTAGATCATCTTCCGTGAAACGCTTGGAAAATTTGGAATAGCGCTCTTTTGAGGACTCCAATACCACCTCATCTTGCCAAGGAACCTCCAATCTATAGTTTCCATTTTCATCCGAGTACGTTTCAGCAAGCAACTTGCCCTCCTTATCCAATACCCTTACCGCAACCTTTTCCACTACACTTGAAGGATTGTATGATTTCACCACTTCCCCTTTGAAGGTCAGGGTCTTTAAGCCCGGTTTCTCATCGACTTTAAAACCGTACAAATCATCCTTACCCTTTCCTCCTGCCCTATTTGAAGCGAAATAGCCCAACAATCCATCCCCATCATTTCGCATGATAAGTCCAAAATCATCCTTTGGAGAATTTATACCACTCCCCAGATTAATGGGAATACCAAAACCATCTTCCTCCACGTTGGATTTGTAAATATCCATTCCACCCAGACCATAAAACACATCCGAGGCAAAGTAAAAGCTATCCTCAAAGACAAAGGGAGCTATCTCATTCCCTGGAGAGTTGATCCTGGGACCCAAATTAATGGGTGCAGACATGATCTGCCCATTGTTCGTGTATACAAAATAAAGGTCGGTACCTCCGTATCCGTTATCAAAATTAGCCGAAAAATAGAGCTTACCGCTATCCGCATCATAAAACGGATAGTAAAACGAAGTACTTAAATCCTTCAACAATAACTGAAAAGTCCCTCCTATGGCCTGCTTGCCAATAGCCAAGGCATTTTTCCCATTTTTATCAAAGCTGAGTTCCCCTTCTTGGGTATTGGAGAGTACGTATAAAATGCTATTGAGCTTTTCCGAATAAAATGGGGTAGCTTTATGATAATTGGAGCTTGGCACCCCAGAAAAGGGCTGCACAGCGGAAATCTGACCATCCGACCCCAATTTAGACTGGTAGATATTGAAATACCCTTCATTTCCAGGCGCATAGGTGTTACGCTTGTTCAGGGTCCGCCCACTGGAAAACAGTAATTGATCTTTGTAAAAGGTAGGAGCAAAATCGGTTTGCGGACTATTCCCCATCAAATTGAATATCTGATAATTCAATTCTGGACCAGCGGAGTCGTTTTCCAATAATTGCTCATTGAACTCCATGTTTTCCCAAAGCTCTTTTTGAAAACGGGACGACATGGTAGCCAAAAATGCGGTGTTTCTTTCCTTATCCGCTGTTTCGGATAGACTTTGGAGCATTTTATTCAGATGGTGCCCACTCATCAAGGTATCCTTTTTGAAGAGTTCCAAATAGGCATCGGCCGCCTTTTCAAATTTATTGGTCTGGAAATAGGAGTCCGCCAAATTCAAAAACTGCTGTTCCGTGAGGGTTCCGGCCGCTTTTTCTGCCTCATAGGCATATACGGCCTTTTGATATTCGTATTGAAAAAAGAGGTCATCCCCTCTGGACTTCTTTTTTTGGGCAAAGCAGAAAGCCATCCCTAAAAAAAAGACGACTAGTAGCGGAAGTGTTTTATTTAATCGGTCCATATTAGAAAAATCTAGGGGAATCTATCTGCTTACCTTTGTTTTTTGAGTCCTTTACTTTTCCTTTTTTTGACTTGGAGCCGCCAGAACCAAAACCACCCCTGCCTATGTAAAACTTAAGAATGGCCTCATGGGACCCTCCACTGTATTCACTCAATCCATTAGTGTTGTAATCGTAAGAATACCCTATGAACATGGCGTTGGAAATCTGAAATCCGGCCAGACCACTCACAGCATTGTCAAATCGGTATGAGGCACCAATGGTAAGGGCATCTATAAATTGAAAATTGGCCGAAAGGTTAACATTCACAGGAGAGCCTTTTAAGTAATTTACCAAAAAAGCCGGTTTAAATTTGGTCCTCTCCGCCAATTGAAAAACGTATCCGCCAATGGCATTGAACTGCATATTATCTTCCACTAGGGTAGCCACCTCATCATTGTACAAACCACTGGTGAGGAAATTGGGTGCCGATAGCCCCAAATACCAATCTTCTTCATGATACATAAAAAGTCCGGCCCCTACGGTCGGATAAAAGCTATTGTAATTCTCCCCCAAAATGGAAGGATCCGATCCATTTTGGAACGAACCTTTTGAATAATCGATATCCAACATGGAACCTCCCGCATTGATCCCAAAAGACAATTTGGTGTCATCGGATAGATTGATCTGGTAAGAATAAGAAGCCTCTATATAGGTTTGATTGGAGGGACCCAGTTCATCGTTCACCACATTAAGCCCCAAACCCATTTTTTCATTGGACAACGGCACGTTTACCCCAAACCGGATAGTAGTAGGGGCTCCGGGAATATCAACCCATTGGGCCCTGTACAAGCCAATTACCTCGGGACTTTCCACCGTACCTACATACGCAGGGTTAAAACTGCCAATATTGTACATGTACTGGGTGTATTGTGGTTCTTTTTGAGCCTGCATATGGCCCATCCCCATCAAAACCATGCAGAATATTGCCGTAAATGTCCGTAAACCAATCGTATCTGGCATCTTTGTCTTTATCTTATGATCTGTATCCACCCTTTAACAACCTCGGCCCCATCTCCATGGAGATCCAATATATAGAAATAGGTCCCTTTGGGCACAGCTCCATTTTTACCTGTTCCATCCCACGAACTATCATATCCATCCATAGCGAACACACTGTTCCCGTAGCGGTCAAATATTTCAAGTTTATTATCTGGAAAATCTTGATGATCTACTAAAACTAATCTATTATTTATATCATCTCCATTGTTAGGTGAAAATATATTACATAGAGTCCCTGGGTCTGTGCACTGATCCCTCTCCACCATCACCGATACTGTCGCCGTGTTATTGTTGGTCACCTCATCCACAGGAAAAGACGAGGTCAGCACTGCTGTATTTTGAATAGTTCTAAGTTCAGTTACCCTAACCGTGATTTCCAATGTTGCGGTTGCTACATCGGACGCTAAATCTGGTATAGTCCATTCCCCTGTATTAGGGTCGTAGGTTCCCAAAGTTGCATCATCCCCTACATACTCAAAAGCTTCATCCAACACATCGGTCACCACAATATCCAAAACCCTATCCATGGTGGTATTCTCCAACGTAATGGTGAAAGTGATGATATCATCCAATAACGGACCCACATTGTCCACTTCCTTGGTCAACACCAAATCAATATCCGCATTGGCAAAACAATCCTCCACGGTAACGGTCACCTGGACGGAACTATTTTCGCAGGGTCCAGCCGGACCAGTGGTGGTATATTCAAACACATAATCCCCAATGGCCAAATTGGCAAAGTCCACAACATTTCCTGCCCCAATGGCAACGCTGCCGTTGGAAGGATCGGTAATCACAGCCCAAGTCCCGGCATCCGCACCACTCAGGGTATCATCCAAATCAATGCTATTGGGTCCATCCTCACTCTCCGAATTACAAGCCACCGTATCTGTTGCCGTACCTGGGGAAGGGGCATCCAAAACGGTTGCTATCACTTCTATCCGTTCGGTGGTACATCCATTGGCTGTGGCTTCCACATAAAAGGAAGTGGTTTCCGAGATGGAAGGCGTAATAAAAACCCCTCCTGTATCCAGTGCCGTACCCCCTGTGGGTACATCGTACCAGCTTAACACGCCACTGTCCGAACTTGCGGTCAAGGTCAATGTTCCCTCCCCACAACGTTCATCCCCAGTGGGATCAATGATCACCGGAATGGGAAAATTGGTGAGGGTAACGGTAAGTATTGGACTGGCACATGCGTTTACTTCATCATAGAAAAATCCGAAATACTGTGCAGCACTGCTCACCATACTGCTTCGATGTCCGTCAGTTTGATTGGGGTCTGGGTTGGTACTCCACGTCAAGGTGCTGCCCACAGGGGCAACATTGGTCACATAATCGTTCAAATCCACCAGAAAGTCCCCGCAAAATACGGTAGGTTCCGTTGCATCCAGCACTGGGGCACCACCTCCGGCATTACATACCGAAGTATCCTTATCCGATGTGTCCTCGGCAGCCACCCCGGTCCCATTGACATTGGTAAGGGTTACACTGAGGGTCACCAAGCCATCAGCCAGACTACTCAAATCAATGTTGGCTATATTATCTGTAGGCGTAGCAATGGTTCCAGAACCATTTACCGGTGTGCCCCCACCATCACTGGTAAAGGTATAGTCATAATCTGCCCCAACTTCGGCTCCTGCAAAGGTAAAGTTGATGGACGTTTGGTTGTCAAAATTGATGATACTTTGATCTATGGTCGCTGTATATCCTGATGGGACAGCGGTGTATTTAACTGCCGTATCCGTGGTGGGAGGGCCTTCCGTACCCAGAAGATTACTCACTACGACTGAAAGGGTAACAACCCCATCCGGCAAACTGCTTACGTCTATATTAGATACCGTTTGATTCATAAAACTAAGGGCACCACTCCCCGTTACCGTACTCACGTTTCCATCCCCACTACTGCTGAAAGAAAACTCATAGGTCGTTGAAAAAGCAGGTAAGTTGGTCATGGTAAAACTTACCGCTGTTTCATTGGTTATGTTGATGGGGTCTTGGTTGATGGTCAAGGTATAGCCGTCAGGTGGGGTATTGTCTTCACTCACCAAAGTTACTGTATCGCTATTAGGTGCCCCAACGGTATAACCAGCTCCAGCCACCAAGGTAACGACTATTGTTTCATCCGCCTCAATTTCTGTATCGTCTATGGGTGTAACCGTAATGATCCCGTTCTGTTGTCCATTAATAATATCGACACTTCCGGAAAGCGTTGCGTAGTCACTTCCTGGAGTTGCCGTACCTCCCACATTATAGTCCACTGTGATGGGTGAGCCTGTATTGTTCACCCCTCCAATATTCACCGTAAAAGCTCCAGGGTCCAGTCCCTGTTCTTCGGCAGTATCATCACTTGCCGTGATGGTGGCCACTGCCGTATCATCGTTGGTGATGGTCCCTGTAGCAGGAGACCCCGAAACCGCTACTCCACCATTGGATGGCACACCCAAATTCACCGTAAAGGTCTCATCCAATTCAATGATGGTATCATCGGTTATAGGCACTATTATATCCTGTGTCTCCGAGGCATTACCCACAAAGGTTAATGTATTTGGAGTATTGTCATAGTCCGTACCCCCGGCGGTACCATTGGTAAAGCTATAGGCCACTTGGGTACCTCCAGCAACCACATTGTCCAAAGTCACGGTAAAGACCAGGTTACCTCCAACAACATCTTCTGCAACACTTTCATTTGTTATGGTCAGGGTAGCGGAGTCGTCATTCGTAAACGAACTGTTCCCCACAGCCGTGCTTATGTTCGCATTAGCGCTCGCATTGCTCAACGTGACGCTCACAGGCTCGTCCGATTCCACCACTGTGTCGCCGTTCGTGGTCACACTCACCGTCTGGGTCAGTGTCACGGTGCCAGCCAAAAAAGTGAGCGTGCCAGTGTCCGTGTCCTCGTTACCGCCGCTTATCAAATAGTCAACCGTRATGTCCGCCAMGGGGTCCGAGGCATCTATGGTCACAGTGAAGTCGATCGTGCTCACTCCCGGACCGTTGCCCTCCGCAACGGGAGCGGGACTGTCTATGCTGATGTCGGAAATGTCGTCGTCCGTAAACGAACTGTTCCCCACAGCCGTGCTTATGTTCGCATTAGCGCTCGCATTGCTCAACGTGACGCTCACAGGCTCGTCCGATTCCACCACCGTGTCGCCGTTCGTGGTCACACTCACCGTCTGGGTCAGTGTCACGGTGCCAGCCAAAAAAGTGAGCGTGCCAGTGTCCGTGTCCTCGTTACCGCCGCTTATCAAATAGTCAACCGTRATGTCCGCCAMGGGGTCCGAGGCATCTATGGTCACAGTGAAGTCGATCGTGCTCACTCCCGGACCGTTGCCCTCCGCAACGGGAGCGGGACTGTCTATGCTGATGTCGGATTGCCCAAACCCAACACCTATACCAAAAAACAGAAAAGCCCAAAACAGGATGTTTATCCGGCTTGGGCCAGCACAAAGAAATAATGAGGTCTTTTTACAGAAAGATAGCATCAGCTTTTCTATGAGTTTCAGTTTCGTTCCTTTACTTTTTCAGGTTGGTTTTTGGGAATATCAATATTACTAAAAAAGCTCAGAACGCCACAACTTTACGGTTTAAATCTATGTTTCTTGGTTGAAATACAACTGCTTTGAAAAAAACAGGTTTTTACACCGCTGCGGATGCCGTTTCTGCATCTGGACTTATCTTTTTCACCAGTCCTTGCAAAACCTTGCCCGGACCTACTTCCACGAAGGTTTTTGCCCCATCTTCAACCATTTGCTGTACACTTTGGGTCCACTTGACGGGAGCGGTCAATTGCAGAATCAGGTTTTTCTTGATTTCATCAGCGTTGGATACCGCTGTTGTCGTCACATTTTGATATATGGGGCAGCTGGGAGTGCCAAACTGTGTTGCTTCTATGGCCGCGGCCAACTCTTCCCTTGCGGGCTCCATCAATGGGGAGTGGAACGCCCCTCCTACGGGCAACAACAATGCTCTTCTTGCTCCTGCTTCCTTTAATTTTTCACAGGCTATGTTGACGGCATCCACCTCTCCGGAAATGACCAATTGTCCAGGACAATTGTAGTTGGCGGGAACTACCACACCATCGACCTCAGCACAGATTTTCTCCACGATACCGTCTTCCAATCCCAATACAGCTGCCATGGTGCTAGGCTTTAATTCGCATGCTTTTTGCATGGCCATGGCGCGTTGGGACACTAATTTCAACCCATCCTCAAAGGTAAGGGTCCCATTGGCCACCAAAGCGGAAAATTCCCCCAATGAATGCCCTGCCACCATATCTGGTTTAAAACTATCCCCTAGTACCTTGCTCAAAATAACGGAATGCAAGAAAATAGCAGGTTGGGTCACCTTGGTCTGTTTCAGGTCCTCGGGAGTGCCCTCAAACATGATATCGGTAATGGAAAAACCTAAAATTCCATTGGCATCCTCAAAAAGTTCTTGCGCAGTGGAGTGGTTTTCATATAGGTCCAACCCCATCCCTACAAATTGGGCGCCCTGTCCTGGAAAAATATATGCGTTCATAGTGTTCTTTTATTGTGAGTGGCACAAAAATAGGGATATTTTGGAATGTTGAATGGCAAGGGAGCTTCAATAACAAACTATTTGAACCAACTGGAATACGTAACATAGTTATTGGCGATTCGGTCAATTTCTCCCGACTGGAGTTCAGGACTGATATCCTTTATCTTCCGGGCCGGCATTCCTGCATAAATGCTTCCTTCCTCCACATGTGTTCCCTTGGTCACCACGGCCCCAGCCGCTATAATGGAGTTACTCCCAACCACACAATCATCCATAATGATACTGCCCATGCCCACCAACACATTGTCTTTCAAAGTACAACCATGCACTATGGCATTATGCCCAATGGACACATTATTGCCTATGGTGGTCGGGGATTTTTGATAGGTGCAATGGATCACGGCCCCATCTTGCACATTGACCTTATTGCCCATTTTAATGAAGTGTACATCGCCACGTACTACCGCATTGAACCATATACTGCACTGGTCTCCCATAGTAACTTCCCCTACAATGGTGGCATTTTCCGCAATAAAACAGTCCTTTCCAATTTGAGGGGTTTTTCCCCTAACGGATTTCAATATCATTTTTTCGGTGTTAGTCATACAAATTACGTTCTTTTCATGGATAAAAACATCTCGACTGTGCTCGATGTGACATTCCATACTTCACTAAAGGATTTGTATTTCTTCCCATAGTCCAGAATCTCTTTCTAGGTCCGACACGAATTGCACAAATTTTCTCGAATGCTCTATGTCCTAAGCGTACAGCGAAGGAGCAGTGAGAAATCTGTTGATTGGGATTTCTCAATCGCTTTACTCATGTCGAAATGGCGATTTGCCTACTTTGTTTCTTACTTAGACTTGGGCTTTTCTATGTCTTTTCATTGAAAATAGGATAAAAATTCCGCCTTTTTGGATGCGGACACGGAGAGTTCCTTGCCATTGGACAGCACCACACTTCCTCCTTTTCCCTTTTTGTATTTGATCACTTCGGTAACGTTGACCAAATAGGATTTGTGTATGCGTGCAAAGGGATACGCCTGAAGGGCTTCCTCAAAATATTTTAGGGTTTTGCTGACCACAATTTTTTTCTGCTCCAGATAGATTTCGGTATAGTTGTCATCGGCCTTGCAGAAATAAATGTCACCCACCTCCAACACTTGAAAACCATCTTGTTGCGGCAAGGTGATTTTCCCCTCCGCCTTCATCGATTTGGCCTGAAGGACCTGGCCTTCCAATGCCATTTCCTTTTCTTTGATCGTCCTTACGTAATCCACCGCTTTGATGAGCTCATCAATATTAATGGGCTTCATTAAATAATAGGCTGCATGTTGATTGAGGGCGTCCATGGCATATTGGTTGTACGCCGTCACAAAAATGGTTTCAAAAGTACGCTCCGGGATTTGCTCCAATAGATCAAAGGCATTGCCAAAGGGCATTTCCACATCCAAGAAGACCAAATCGGGCCCATGTTTTTTGATGAGTGCCAGCCCTTCCTCTATATTGGCGGCCTCACCCAACAGCTTGACGCCAGAGCAATACTTTACCAAATAATTCCGAAGGATTTCCCGGCTATTCGCCTCGTCTTCCACTATGATCGTGCGTAGTTCCATCAATCTTTTTTAAGCTTTAGGGACACTCTTGTGCCGGTTTGATCTTCATTGAGGTCGGTAATGGAAACCTCTACCTTGTTCTTGTACATATCGTTTAGGATATGGATTCGTTTTTTGATATTGCCCATTCCCTTGGATTTCTGCTTCTTCTGATTACTGGTCTTCAACTCCGCAGATTTTCTTCGCCCAATGCCATTATCCTCGATGATGATTTCCAGCAGGTCGTTGGTGTGCTGTTGCACTAGAATTTTCAGAAATCCCTTATCTTCCCTGTAACGCAATCCGTGCCAGATGGCATTTTCTATATAGGGCTGTAACAACATGGGCGGAATCTGAAAGGCTTCAACGTCCACTTTTTTATCGACCTCTATTTCATAATCGAACTTATCCAAGAAGCGGGAATGCTCCAGTTTCACATATAGTTCCAACAATTCCAGTTCCTTGGACAATGGGATAAAGTCTTCTTCCGAATTTTCGAGCACACTGCGCATCAATACCGAAAACTCACTCAAAAACCGATTGGCGCTACGCTCATCACTCTTGGCGATGTAATTGTTCACCGAATTCAGTGCATTGAAGATAAAATGGGGGTTCATTTGGGTGCGAAGCGATTTCAAGGCCAAAAGGTTGTTGGCCAATTTCTGCTGCCTATTGCTCCGATAGTACAAAAATGCGGTCAAGGCCATGAGCAAAATCCCAAAAGCCAAGGAATAAATGATCCATTTTTGTCGTTTACTGGTTTCTTCATAGAGCTGCTGTTCGGTAACGGCCAGACTGTACTTGCTCTGACTGAGTTCCCGTTCCTGCTCCAAACTGGAAATACGATTCTGGGTATTGGCAATCTCCCGATTGAACCGAGCCGCCCTTGAAATCTCCTGTTCTTTTCTGATGTACAGACTGTCCACGACAGCCACATAATCTTGATACGACTCCAAGGCTCTAGAGAAATCCCCTTTGTACTTATAGACTTCCGACAGTTTGCGGGTAGCGTCCTTTTGCACCACCAAATCGTCATCCTCATCCGCTTCCACAATACTCCGTTCCAGATAGGGAATAGCTTCATCCAACTTATCCTGGGCAATATAGGCATTGGCAATTTTATAATTAATGCGCTGGGAGGTAATGGTATCCGAATTGGGCATTACAAACCCTGAAGATGCCATTGCCGGTTGTTGGGGCAGTTGTTCCAATTCGTTCAGGCTTTTTTTGCGCAATTGGATCTCATCTTCATACCGACTTTTTTGGTTGTAGAAATCGGCAACTTTTTCGCTTTCCTGGATGGATCGTTCCGGAGCCACTTTCTTTGAAAGGTTCAAGGAATTCCGATAAAATCCTTCCGCTTCAATGGTACGATCTTGACTGGCAAAGGCATCGGCCATTTTGGAATTCAGGTCGATGACTTTTGGTGATATCTGGTTTTTTTCCGCAATTTGAAGCCCTTCCCTATAAAACTCCTGGGCTTTCTTCAAGTTGGAGAGGCCTTTATAGCTATCACCAAGGGCTTCATAAAGTTCCACTCGCTGATAGGGCACCACACTTTTTACATCCAATAATGGAGTGAGGGTGGATTCCGCATTTTCATATTCCCCATTCAAAATATAGGCCTTCCCGAGTAACAACTTGGTCTTACTGGTCTCTCTGGCCGCAAGGGCATCCTTAAAATTGGCAATGGCCAGATCATATTGTTTGTGGAACATGTAGATTTCCCCAAGAGTTGACAATGAGGCCGACAATTCTTGTTTGTTCCCTTGACTTCCCAAAGGTGCTATGGAGCGGGCAATAAAATCAATACTTTTTTCCAGATCGGTGCGTTTGTAAAAGTTGGCGGAATCCAACAACTGTTTATGGTCTGCCGCTGCACCATAGCTCATACGGTTCCTTTTTTCTTTTTTTTCGGCCGTTGCACCTTCATAATCCTCAACCAGAACATCCACATCCTCATTGGACCGTATTCGGTATCGTACCGTTTCAAACTCCGGGCTTTCAAAAATCAACATATCCCCAATGGCAGCCTTTATCTTGAATTCCCCCAAACCATTGGTGGTGGCATGGTTTCCTTTGTCCGTTGAAATCTGGACCCCGGAAATTGGTGTATAGTTTTCCTTTCCCCGTACAGAACCTTCAATTTCTATCACCGACTGCCCCGTATTGGTTTGCGAGAAACCCATAAAGGACATCATCAGAAAAAGAAAGAATATGTATATGTTCTTGATCATAGAGGTTACATCTGTTCAGTAAACTTACTTCATCCCAAGCGTATTAAAAAATGGGGATTACCACAAAAACCACTTCAAATGGCACTATTTTGCCGTTTTACCAATCCATCCCCTCCCTTCACTCATTACAAACACCATTTCCCTCATTTGCGATTTTTCCTGAAAAATGTTGCGGGTACTTTTAGCCCATCATTTAAAACATTGCATCATGAAACATTTGAAAAATCTATTGGGAATAACATTTAGCCTACTCATAACAGCAACGTCATACGGATGCGACCTGAAGGCGAAGGAACCTACGAGCACCGCCTTGACCACCAAGTCGGTCACTGAAAAACCAAGCAAACAATATGTAAAGATTGCCCTGCTCTTGGATACCAGCAATAGCATGGATGGTCTTATCAACCAAGCCAAGGCACAATTGTGGGACATTGTGAACGAATTTACCCATGCCAAGTGCGGGAACGACTCCCGACCCCTATTGAAAATTTCCTTGTATGAATATGGAAATGATAATTTATCGGCACGCGAAGGATACATCAGACAGGTTTTGGGCTTCAGTTCCGACTTGGATGAAATCTCGGAAAAACTGTTTTCGTTGACCACCAATGGCGGCGAGGAATTTTGCGGGCAGGTCATTCAAACCTCATTGAGACAATTGGATTGGGGCAAAAATGCCGATGATCTTAAAATGATCTTTATTGCCGGAAACGAGCCTTTCACCCAAGGAAAATTGAATTACAGGGATGCCGCCACCAATGCCATGGAGAACGATGTCATTGTAAACACCATTTTCTGCGGCAATTACGAACAGGGTATCTCCACCATGTGGAAGAGTGGGGCCACCCTTACCGGGGGTGAATACATGGCCATTGACCACAACAAACAAATCGTGCACATAGACACTCCTTATGACGACATCATCATCAAACTCAACTCCAAATTGAACAAGACCTACATCTCATATGGCGCCTTGGGAAGACAAAAAAAGGCCATGCAATCCATGCAGGACAGCAATGCTGCCGAAATGGAGGCCGCGGTTGCCGTAAAACGGTCCGTAAGCAAGAGTTCAAGGCTCTACAAAAACTCCAATTGGGATTTGGTCGATGCCGTGGAAGAGGATGAAGTAGTACTTTCGGAACTGGATGCCGAGGATCTCCCCGAAGAGCTTCAAGAAAAATCGGAGAGTGAGATCAACACCTACATCAAAGAAAAAAAGGAAGAACGCGAAGCGATCCAAAAACAGATACAGGAACTCAATGCCAAGCGCGAGGCCTATATTGCCCAAAACCAAAAAGAAGAAACCGGCGAACTGGAAAATGCGCTTTTGTCCGCTATCAAGACCCAAGCGGCAAAGAAAAACTACAAGTGGGATTAATTAAATTCTTGAGCAATTGTCACATCGGGCGCAGTCGAGATGCCTTTAAAAAGTTCTCGACTGCGCTCGAACTAACATAAAGGCTTATTAATTATTGGCCGCGGGACAATAGCAATCATATCGCTTGCCCTGGTCGCTCTGTCCAAAATCGTATCCCAAGGTAATCTGGTGAAAGCCTCCATTATCAAAACGGATGTCCCCTGATTGGTAGGAATAATTATAGGAAAACATAAAATTGTTCACATTGACCCCAATAATGGGCGTGAACAACTGCAGTCGTTGCTCTGCAAAACCGCCATTGGACTGATACTGTGCACCATCAAAACTTCTTCTGTACGATAAACCACCCCAAACGGTTCCAAAACTCACATCCCTATACACTTTGGCATTGAGGTCCACAGTTTTTTCTTTGGTAAAATCGGTCATTTGAAACAAAATGGAAGGCTCAATTCGGGTCGTTCTACCAAAAACATATCCCACGGAGAACAAATACCGCCTCAAATTGTCAAATTCGGCAGCACTGTATAGATCCCGACCACTTCCCAAAACGTTCAAGATAGCGGCATGGGCGTAAAATTCAAGAAAATTGTAAGACGCCCCTAAATCCACATTAAAGTAACTGGTCGTATTTTTCACCCCAGTGATTACGGGGTCAGGGAATACCGACCTGAATTCCGTTTCGTCCAAACTACTCAGTATCACCCCGGCACTCAGTCCAAAAGATAATTGGTTGAGGGTCCTGAAATCACCCGCCAATTGCAAGTGGTGGGCATACGTGGCCTTAAATCCGGTTTGGGAATGATATCCATTGGAATCATTGAAAAGAATCCCTCCAATACCACTTCGCTCCCCTACCCTCGAGTTGATGCTCAATGTCTGTAAATTGGGCGCTTCGTCCACACTGAACCATTGCTTTCTGGCCGTCAGACGTACTTTGGTCCCTTCGGCAATTCCAGCCATGGATGGATATACCAAATAGTAATTGTCCGACAAATAATCGAAATAAACCGGAATTCCTTCCTGCGCCTTGGCAAATAGCCCAAAAAACAGGGTTAATATCGTTGAGGTTATGTAGCGTCTCATGTGACGGTTGGGGCTATAGTGGTTGTGTTGTAACTGCAATTAAACATTTAGATAACGATTTGCCGGGTACATTATTATAATATTTTGCTACGCATTCCAACTATTGGTATTTTTGCACAAAGATTCGCCATGAAAGAATATAACATTACCGTTGTTGCCACCAACAATCCAAAAATCATAAAATTGGAAGCCAATCATTTTTTGGCCAAGGGCAATTATGAATATAAAAACATTGACGAGGCCAAGAACTCCCCCTTGGCCCAGCAACTCTTCTATCTACCCTTCATCAAGACCGTTTACATCTCTGGAAACTTTATCGCGCTGGAACGGTTTGACATTGTGGAATGGGACGATGTAAAGGACGAGGTGGCCCAGCAATTGGTGGAATACCTCAACGCAGGGGAACCCGTGGTCCATGAAGATATTGCACAGAAAAAAGAACCCATTACCGTATACGCCGAGGTGACCCCCAACCCAGCCGTGATGAAATTTGTGGCCAATAAGCGTATTGTTCCCGCTGTGTACGAGTTCAAGAACATTGATGAGGCCAAGGACTCACCATTGGCACAGGAACTTTTCCATTTTCCTTTCGTAAAAGAGGTCTTTTTTGATGAAAACTATGTTTCCATCTCAAAATACGACATGGCCGAATGGGAAGAACTCACCATGCAGTTGCGTGAATTTATCCGGGATTTTTTAGCTGATGGAAAGGAAGTGGTTTCCGCGGAAGCCCTCCAAAAGAGCAAGGAATCCACCGAGCAGGCCTCAACCCAGACCCAGTATGATGACACCTCGCAACAGATCATTGATATTTTGGAAGAATATGTAAAACCTGCCGTGGCCAGTGACGGGGGAAATATTCTGTTCCAATCCTACGAAGCGGAAAGCAAAACCGTGAATGTGATCTTACAGGGCGCCTGTAGTGGTTGTCCCTCATCTACCTTTACCCTAAAGAATGGTATTGAGACCATGCTCAAGAACATGATGGGTGACAAAATCCATGAGGTAGTGGCCCTCAATGGCTGATTTTAAGATTCGTTTCTTCTGGATTCTGCCTAAAATTTGCTACATTGAATGAAATTCAAAAACAATAACCATGGCAGTTTTAAAAGTAATCGAAGTATTGGCTAATTCTGATAAGGGATGGGAAGACGCGGCCAAAAATGCGTTGGAGCAAGCCTCAAAATCGGTAAAGAATATCCGTTCCATCTACATCAATGAACAAAGTGCCACTGTGAAGGATGGAAAAATTGACGACTATAGAGTCAATGTAAAAATTACGTTCGAAGTTAAATGACCCAAGAGCACAACACATAATCGCGCCCTTATGGGCGCTTTTTTTGTTTAAAAAACATCGTATGCCAAAGAAAGTTCTCCTCATATTGGCCTTGGCCACCCTAATCCTCAGTTGCAATCAAAAACCCAACAAAGTGTCGCATAAATACACCAATGCCCTAATTCATGAAACCAGTCCCTATCTGTTGCAACACGCCCATAATCCCGTAAACTGGGAAGCTTGGAGTCCAGAGGTATTGGAACGTGCCCAAAAAGAAGACAAGCCTTTGCTCATCAGCATAGGGTATGCGGCATGCCATTGGTGCCACGTTATGGAAAAAGAGTGCTTTGAAGATGAGGAAGTGGCCCAAATGATGAACGATAACTTCATCAATATTAAAATTGACCGCGAAGAACGGCCCGATGTGGACCAAATCTACATGGATGCCATTCAAATGATATCAGGAAATGGGGGTTGGCCCTTGAACATTGTTGCCCTACCCGATGGAAAACCGTTCTGGGGCGCCACTTATCTCCCCAAGGACAATTGGATAAAATCATTGGAGCAAATTGTTCAACTCTACAAAAATGATAAGGCAAGGGTCACCCAATATGCCACGGACCTCGCCGGAGGTATCCATGCCATTAATTTGGTGGAAACCGATACAGAATCCGACCTATATTCGCTGGACCAGTTGGACACCGCCGTAAACCAATGGTCACAACATTTTGACCCCAGTTTGGGAGGATACCAAAGGGCACCCAAATTCATGATGCCCAACAACTGGGACTTTTTATTGCACTATGCTACCACAAGGAACAAACCTGAGCTCATGGAACAGGTGAACACCACCCTTACCCGAATGGCCTATGGAGGGGTCTATGACCACGTGGGAGGGGGATTTTCCAGATATGCCGTGGACACCAAATGGCACGTGCCCCATTTTGAGAAGATGTTATATGACAACGGTCAATTGGTAAGCCTATATGCAAAAGCCTATGCCGTGACCAAAAACGAGCTCTATAAACAGGTCGTGGAATCGACCATTGGATTTGTCCAAGAGGAACTCTTGGATGAAAATGGAGGCTTCTATTCTTCCTTGGATGCCGATAGTTTGGATGAGCATGGAGAACTGGAGGAAGGCGCTTATTATGTTTGGACCGAAGGACAGCTGACCCAATTGCTGGGTGATGATTTCCCTATTTTTAAGGAATATTACAACATCAACCCTTATGGCCTTTGGGAAGAAGGAAATTATGTCCTGATTCGGGATAAGGGGGACGAGGAGATTGCCGAAAACCATGCAATTTCCGTTATGGAACTACAGGATAAAATGGCCAAGTGCCTTAAAATCCTAAAAAAAGAAAGGGCAAAACGTTCCAAGCCCAGATTGGACGACAAAATATTGACTTCATGGAACGGATTGATGCTAAAAGGCTTGGTGGACGCCTATCGATATTTAGGTAATGAAGCCTATTTGGAACTAGCCTTGAAAAATGCCCGCTTTCTGGAAAAGGAAATGATCAAAAAAGACCACTCCCTGTTCCGGAACCATAAAGCCGGGAAAAGCAACATCAATGCCTTTTTGGAAGACTACGCCACAGTTATTGAAGCTTATTTGGCATTGTACGAAGTAACCTTTGATGATACTTGGCTGAACCATTCCAAAAAACTACTGGACTACACCAAACAGCATTTTAGGGATGAAGCGTCCGGGATGTTCTTTTTCACCTCGGATGAAGACCATTCCTTGATTCGTAGAAGCATTGAAACCAACGACAATGTCATTTCCGCCTCCAATTCCATCATGGCCAAGAACCTTCTCAAGTTCCATAAACTTTATACAGAGGAAGATTATGACGACATAGCCCGCCAGATGGTGAAAAATGTACAAAAGGATTTTGACCGAAGTGCCCAAGGTTTTGCCAACTGGCTGCATGTGATCCTCTATGAGAATCAGAATTTCTATGAAATTGCCTTGGTTGGCGATAATTACAAAGCATTGGGCAAGGAAATCGGCACACACTATCTACCCAACAGTATTTTGGTGGGCTCCGGACAAGATGGAAACCTGGAGCTCCTCAAAAACAGGCATGTGGATGGAGAAACCTTGGCTTATGTATGTATCGAGGGTACTTGCAAGCTCCCGGTCACCACTTCGGAAGGGGTCATGCAGCAAATACAGTCCTTCCAATAGGATTAACATTTGTTTACATCTCATTCTTTTCGATTTCACGGATTATTATTTAGTTTGCCCCAAACCAAAAAAAGCATATGGAAGAATTCAAAAATTATCAAGACTACATAGATCAAGCTTGGGAATGGACCTTGAGCATGTTGCCCAATCTTATCTTGGCCATCGTTATATTTTTTGTGGGATTATGGATCATACGTTTCATCAATAAGATGGTACGTAGATTTTTCCAAAGGAAGGATTACGATGAGACCTTGGAATCCTTTTTGCAAAGCTTTATAAGCATCGCCCTAAAAGTATTGCTATTTGTCTTGGTGGTTACCCAACTCGGCGTAAAAACGTCTTCCTTGGTGGCCATGATCGGTGCCGCAGGTCTTGCCATAGGTTTGGCCCTACAAGGATCTTTGGCCAATTTTGCCGGCGGGGTACTTCTATTGATCTTTAAACCCTTCAAGGTCGGGGATTGGATCTCCGCGCAAGGCGTGGATGGAACCGTGAAGGAAATAAGCATTTTCAACACCAAACTCAGCACATTTGGCAATCAGGTTGCCATAATCCCCAACGGACAACTGTCCAACGGGAATATTGTAAACTACAATATGGAAAATACCCGAAGGGACAAGTTTGATGTGGGAATTGGGTATGGGTCCAATATCAAGGAAGCCAAAGACATCCTTTTGAAAATCTGCGCGGACAACCCCAATATCCTTACCGAACCTGCCCCCGAAGTTTACGTAGGGGCCTTGGGTGACAGTTCCGTAAACCTAACCTTGCGTTTTTGGGCCAATACCGATGTGTTCTGGCCAGCGCATTTTTATGTAATCGAAGAGGCCAAGCTTCGCTTTGATGCCGCTGGGATTGAGATTCCTTTCCCACAGCGTGTGGTGCACCAAGCCGATTAAGCTTTCTTTTTGCCCTGTAGGACAAAATCCTTTAGATAGTAGGGTTCAAAATAGGCGACATCCTCAAAGTGTCCCGCTTCATATTTTTTATGGGCCAATTGTGCCATTTCGTTTGCGGAAGGTGTTATCGAAACATCAAACCTAAAGTTGGGATGTTGGAGGAGGTCCTTGCATTTTTGGGCACCGCTGCCCACAATATGGACTTCTTTATGGGCCGTGTATTCCCCAAATGAGTCTTCGGTGATGATTTCGGCCTTGGTTTCACTGATTTCTTGATGGTCTGCATCAAATACCGCCGAATATACCTCCATCCTACGGGCATCCAAAACCGGTATGATCAGTCCATCACCCTTTAGGGTGACCTGATGCACCATACTTTCCAAGGTAGGAATGGAAATCAGCGGAAGGTCCAATGAAAAACAAAGTCCCTTTGCCGCGGATACTCCAATACGGAGTCCCGTATACGAACCAGGTCCCTTGCTTACTGATACGGCATCCAAGTCTGAAAAAGACAAAGAAGCCCCTTGCAAGGCTTCCTTGATAAAAATGTGCAATTGTTCTGAATGGGAGTATTCCATGGCATTGTTTTCCTTAAGGAAAACAACAGTATCTCCATCGGAGATGCTCACAGAGCAATTGGTGGTCGCGGTTTCTAAATTGAGTATTCTGGCCATAGCGGCCACAAAGATACTAGTTTAAGGAAATGGGCAAACCAAAGTAGAACTCCAAAATTTTCAATCTAAAGATATAATCGTATTTGGTACGGATCACTTCAGCTTCTGCATTGTCCACCCTGGCCTGTGCCTGACTAAAATCAAAGGCATTCATTAGCCCTACATTAAAACGTTCTTTGGCATATTCATGGGCCAATCTACGTGCTTCCAAGGTTTTCAGGGCTGCCTCATAGGCTTTCTCAAAAGTGCCCACATCCACATAGGCTTGTTGCACGGTGGTCTCCAAATCCAACTTGTCCTGCTCCAATTGCAACTTGGCCTTTTGCAAACTGATTTCGGAGCGTTTTACGCTATTTTTGGTCCTCCATCCGTTAAAGATGGGCACACTCAACTGCGCTCCGTAGGAGATACCATCGAATATCCACAACTGATCGGTGAAATTTGGGGTATACACCCCTCCATTTCCATCGGGAATTTGGGTCACATCCGAATACCTTGATCCATACTGAAAAAATGCGGTTAAGCTGGGATAGTAGGCTCCCTTGGCTATTTTTAGGTCTTCCTCCGCCAAATCCACGGAAGATTCCGAGAACTTTATATCACTTCTAAAGCTTACAGCCTTGTCAAAAATCACCTTGGCCGAATTGCTAAGGATATCGGAAGGAGGCACTTCGAACTCTTCCTCGGCGATATCAAAATTTTCATAATCGGTAATTTGAAGCAATTGCGCTAAATTCACCCTAGAGATGAGCACCATACTCTCCCCGTTCACAATCTGTTGTTCCTGGCTTGCTGCTGTGGCCTCTATCTCCAAAAGATCACCTTTGGGCACCACTCCGGATTCCACGAGTTCCTTGGTACGTTTTAAATCCTGCTCGGTCACCGCATATTGCGCCTTAAAAGTTTTCAATTGCTCTTTGTTGGACAGTACCTGTAAATAGGCATTGGCCACATTCAATCGAATGTCATCCTTAAGGTTGTCCAATCTGTATTGATTGGCAATGGCATTGAGCTTGGCCCTATTGAGCTGCCGCATATTGCGCAATCCATCAAATAAGGTAATATTGGAGCTTATACCGGCATTCACATTGAACGCCGTGCTATTGGTAGGCAAGTTGTTGGTAGGATTAATGGAAAATCCCGTGTTACTGGATACGGATGTAGATCCGTTTAAATCCGGGAGCATATTTCCCAAGGCATCCGACTTGTCTATTTTGGCGTTCTCAAGATCCAATTCAAATTGTTCAACGGTCAGATTGTGCTCCATGGCATATTGCACACACTCTAACAAGGTCCATTTACGAACCTGCGCTTGGGAGAGGGATATGGCAAAAAGGAGCACTACGGCTGTTATGATATTTCTCATTCGTTTTTTGATTTTGTTCTTGGAAACAGTGGCTTTTTTATTCTGCATCACTTTTCTTTTCGAGCTTGTTCCAGATCTTGACCTTGGCCTTTTCATCAAGTCCTGAAACCACTTCCACATCAATGCCGTCACTGACACCCAGTTCCAAATCCTTACGTTCAAACTCGTTCTCACCTACTTCAATTTCCACATAAGGCTTTTCGGTTTCCTTGTCAAACTGTAGCAAGGCTTCCTTGATGGCCAATACATCCTTTTTCTCCTCCAAGACAATGGAGGCATTGGCACTATATCCTGCCCTTACATAAGTGGTGCTATCGGTCAGGGCCAAATCCCCTTCAATCTTAAATTGGACGGCACCTTCTTCCTCAACTCCCTTTGGGGCGATGAACTTTAGATTTGCCGAGAACTTTTCCGTTTCAAGGGCACCCAAACTAATATCCAAGGGCATTCCCACATGTAATTTTCCAACTTCGGCCTCGTCCACTTCGCCTTCAAAGATCATTTTGGACATATCTGCAATCGTGGCAATGGTAGTACCGTCGTTGAAATTGTTACTCTGGATCACCTGATCACCTTCCTTAACCGGTATCTCCAGAATGGTTCCGGATACCGTGGCCCTGATGTTGGTATTGGCACTGGCAGAGCCTCCGGACGATCCTTTTTTAATGATCTGGTAATCGGCACGGGCATTTTGCAATTCCTGGGTAGCTTGGTCGAAGGTCAACTTTAGGTTATTGAAATCCTGGCTGGAGATCACACCTTTATCAAACAACACTTTATTTCGATCATACTCGATCTTGGCATTGTTCAATGACAGCTCGGCGTTACGGACCCTCCCTGCCGCTTGGTTCAAGGATTGCTCGTTGGGGACCACCTTGATCACTGCGATTAGGTCTCCTGCATTGACCTTGACCCCTTCTTCCAAAATAATCTTATCTATAATCCCAGATATTTGGGGTTTTATGTTGATTTCATCCTCTGGAATGACCTTTCCGGTAACAATCACCTTGTTTACAATGTCCTTTCGCTCCACGGTCTCAGTTTTGTAGAGCTCTGCCGGTGTACTGTTTTGTTTGAGAAAGTATACGGTAGCGGCCAAAATACCTACGACCAAAACCCCAATCAATCCGTACTTTACATATTTGTTCATTATGACTAATTTGATTCGTTATTATTTGTATTGATTATTCTTCCCTTAATGCTTCGATGGGCCTTACCTTAACTGCCCTGTTTGCCGGTAACAGTCCAATGAGTACACTCAGACCAACCATTAAGACAAACGATATGACAAACTGCGGTATGCTGATCATGGGATTGGCAAAGGGAAAATCGTCCCCACTGCCCCACATGGAATTCATGATGGCCAATATCCCCACGGAAATGGCAAACCCTACCAGTCCGGCGAAGGCCGTCAACACAATGGCCTCAACCACAATCTGACGTTTCACAATTTTAGGCGTGGCCCCCAAGGCCCTTCGCACTCCAATCTCCTTGGTACGCTCCTTTACGGTAATCAACAGGATATTACTGATAGCAATGACACCTGCCAACAGGGTAAAAATCCCCACAAAAAAGGAAAATCCTTGTAGTACCATGGTAAAACTGGTGATGTTGTTGAATATCTCGGACATATCGAAACTACCAATGGCCCGATCATCATCCGGATGGATATCGTACTTATGTTTGAGAATATCCTTGATCTGCTTTTCCACAAAAGGAACCGGGGTTTTGGATTCCACGGCTATGGCCATCCACCCCATGCGATCTCCAGAGTTGAAAGCTTTTTGAAAGGTGGTAAAAGGAATAAACACGGCATTCTCCCCATCAATATTGATATTGTTGTTGGGTTTATAGATTCCGACCACCGCAAAGTACACCCCATTGATGCGGATATCCTGCCCAATGGCATTCTCCCCTTTATCAAATAAAAGCTTGTAGGTTTCCTCTCCAATGACACAAACCTTCTTGGAGTGTTCAATATCAGTTTGGTTCAGGAACCTGCCCTCCACTAATTTCTTTTTGGTAATCTCGTCAATCTCGGGGTAATCCCCATAAACTGCCGAACCACTGGTCTGTCCGTTTCTATACACGCTGACCACACTTCTATGGCTGCCCAATTCTATACGTGGGGCCAACACCTCGATTTCTGGAATCTGTTTTTTCAAGATCTCGGCGTCTTCAATCTTGTACCGAATCCTTCTGCCCCTTTCAAACCCTTTATAGGGTTCCGATGTGGATTGTCCCCAAACAAAAAGGCTATTGGAAGCCGTTCCCGCAAATATCTTGTTGAATCCATTGCTCATTCCATTGGCAGACCCCAACAGCAGCACCAAAATGACCATGGCAAAGATAACCCCCAACATGGTAAGGAAGGTCCTGAACATATTTTTGCCCAGCGTATGAAAAATCTCTATCCACAAGTCCCTATCAAATAACCACATAACTATTTATCACTAAGTGCAACAATGGGTTTAACATTAGCGGCTTTCATGGCCGGTATAAGACCAGCCAAAACACCAGCAACAATCAAGATAATGGTGGCGGTAATGACCGTGGATGCATTTACAGAGGGGTTGCTAAATGCGGGGGTCTGAAACATGGGACCTACAGCCGCCAGTATCATCCAAGCGAACAATAATCCGATAAATCCGGATAATGCGGTAATAAAAATAGACTCCAAGAGCACCAAATTTATAATCTGCCTAGGCCTTGCCCCCAATGCTTTCCGCACTCCTATTTCCTTGGTGCGCTCCTTAATGGTAAATACCATAATGTTTCCTATCCCTACAATGCCCGCAACCAGGATAAGGAAGCCAACCCCAATACCAATACCTCTTAAAACAGCCGTAAAACTGCTGATGTCATCAAAGGCCTCTGCATAATTCCAGACATACAGTCCGGCCTGGTCCTCAGGGTCTATCTTGTGCCTTCTTTTCATGACATCCTCCAGTTTCCCGGAAAATTCCAACGCCTTGGCCAAATCATAGGTAGGGTTATAGGTAAGTGCTATGACATTGATATTATTGGTGTTCCCGTAAATACGCTGGTACGTGGTCACTGGGGCATAGATTCCTCGTTCGGCATTGTCATCCCCATCATCCGTGAACACCCCAATCACCCGAAAGGACAAATTATTGAGTTCCACAAATTTTCCAAGGGGGTCTTCTTTCTTAAAAAGATCTTCGGCCACTTTTCGTCCGATTACCACCACCTTGGCTTTGTTTATGAGATCGGCTTCATTGAAATATCTTCCGGACATGATCAAGGTCTTTTCAATGGCCTGATGGTCTGGATGGGTGGCCTGCACGTTGTAAGAACCGGTTTCGCTTTTATATCGGGCCGTGACATTGGCATAATATCTGGAGCTTAGGTACTCTATGTCATCAGCAAAGCTTTTCTTGACATACTCCAGATCTTCATTTTTTAATTGGATGCGCCTCCCTGCCTCAAACCCACCGTAGGCTTTTGAGGTGGTCCCGGGACGGATAAAAATGGTATTGGTGGCATCGTCATTGAACTGGCCCAAAAACCCATTCTGCATTCCATTGACGGAAGCCAGGAGCATTACCAAGATAAAGATGGCCCACCCTACGGAAAAACCTGTTAAGAAGGTCCTTAGCTTGTTGGTCTTTATGGTATTGAATATTTCTTGCCAGACGTCTCGATCAAACATATTGCCCTGCCCTTACCTGTTCAATTTTCTTGTCTTCCACAATCACCCCATCCTTAAGGTGTACAATACGTTTGCACATATGCGCAATATCTTCTTCGTGGGTCACTACCAAAATGGTATTCCCCTCGTCATTGATCTGTTGGATCAAGTCCATAACCTCATAGGAAGTTTTACTGTCCAATGCCCCGGTAGGTTCATCTGCCAACAATACTTTGGGTTCCGCGGCCATGGCACGTGCAATGGCCACCCGCTGTTTTTGCCCACCGGACAATTCGCTGGGTAAATGATGGGCCCATGGTTTGAGTCCTACTTTCTCCAAATATTGCATCGCTTTTTCCTGACGCTCCTTTCTGGGAACTTTTTGGTAGTATAGAGGCAGTGCCACGTTTTCCAAGGCACTTTTGTAATTGATGAGATTGAAGGATTGGAAAATAAATCCCAAAAACTTGTTCCTGTATTGGGCTGCCTTGGTCTCGCTCAGGTTCTTGATTGGAACCCCATCCAAGGTATATTCCCCGGAATCGGCGCCATCCAACATCCCCAGTATGTTCAAGAGTGTAGATTTTCCAGATCCTGAAGACCCCATGATGGCCACCAGTTCGCCATCCTCTACTTTAAAATTGATCCCTTTTAAAACATGTAGGGAATTGCTCCCCATTTTATAGGACTTGTGAAGATCCTTGATTTCAATCATAATTGGTCATGTTAGCTATCCAATATCAACTTCTGTATGTAAGACATACAAGTTGTTGAATTGTTACAAGAATTATTGAAATTTTTTGTTAAATGATTGATAACAAGGATTTCTTACCCCCTAAAGCATAGGTTTTGATACCATCAATGGAACAAATTGAGAAAAATCAGGTTTTCCTATCCCCGCATTTTACGGTAGACAAAATAGCCCACACCTGCGACTAGCACATATGGGATGGCCATAAGGTACACAATCCCGTTATTGATACCTTCCGCGGTTTTACCATCAGCCTCACTTTCCACCACTGCTCGGCACATGGCGCATTGGGCTTCCACAACATTGGGCAAAATCAACAATACAAGTAACAATAATAGAAGCTTGGTCCTCATTTTGGGTATTTTCAATATGAATAGTAGGGAGAAATCATGATGTAGACAACAACCCCGGTCACTGCCACATACAACCAAATGGGAAATGTGTATTTGGCCCACAGTCTGTGGCTTTGAAAGTCGTTTAAATACACTTTGGAATAGGTAATCAGAACCAAAGGAATCACCGATATGGAAAGCACAATATGGGTCAACAAAATAAAGTAATAGATGTATTTTATACTACCCTCACCACCATAAATGGTACTTTCCGATGTCATGTGGTATGCCACATACATGACCAAGAACAGTGCGGACAAAATGATACAAGTCGTCATTAATTTTTGGTGAAGCCCCCTTTTACCATTTTTAATGGCCACTACGGCTATCACCAAAAGAACCGCGGTCAGTCCATTGATCGTAGCATATATGGGCGGTAAAAAAGATAAGGGTTCCGCATTGGGTATCTTGTAGCCGAACAACAGGGCCACCACCAAAGGTATGGCCACTGATATCACCGTAATCCATTTATTGAACCGTTTTTCCCTGATAGAGACTTCGTCGATCATTCTGCCAATAATTTTTTAATATCCTCTTTTAATATGGTAATCTGCTGGGGCTCTCCCTCTGCATTGACCCCTTGTTCCTCAGTCACGGTTCCCCTGTAGTAAATCAGGGGGTTTCCATGCTCATCTTGGCGAGAACGAATATACCCATTTTTGTCGACCAAAGCGAACATTCCGGAATGCTCAAAACCACCCGGGGCATCCTCCACTTCATTCGCAACTATATAGAATCCTTCTTGGGCCAAATTGTAAATTTCATCCCTATCCCCGGTCAACAAATGCCAATCCTTGTCCACAATAGCATACTTTTTGGCATAGTTCTTAAGTACGGATGGCGTATCGTATCTTGGGTTGATGGTAAAGGAGGCCACTCCAAAACCTTCATCATTTTGAAAGGTGTTTTGCAACGACACCAAATTTTTTGTCATTACCGGGCATATGGTAGGACAAGTGGTAAAGAAGAATTCTACCACATACACTTTGCCCAGGTAGTCCTTATCCGTAACCAATACACTATCTTGGTTCAGGAAGGCAAAAGAGGGCACTTTTCGTTTCTTCCCATTGTTCAGTACAAAACCTACCTGCTTTTGTTGGAACCCCATGTTCATACGGTCGTTCTCCACCACGGTTCCATCCTTAAGCCTCTTTGTGACTTCATAGACGGCAAAAATCCCAAAAACCAAAATGACTGCGGACACCCAGACGTAGGTATACTTTTTCTTTCTATTTGCTCCTGTTGGCATCGTTGTTCTTTAAGGCTAATCTATATTCGGCCAAGATAATCTTGACATCATCTTCCATCTTATTGTTGAGCTCCGCCACTGAGGTGGTGTTAAAGCCGTATTTCACCCCTTCATCCTCATCATCTTTTCTTCCCCTGAGGTTACGGTTCTTATCAACGATAAAAACATAGGGGGTGGATAGATCGTCATCCAAATTTACATCGGTCTTCAGTTGGGCAAAAAACGATTTGATCTCGTCCCCAGTCCCAAAGGCAAAGTGCCATTTGTCCGCATTGGAAAGTTCGCCCAGTTCCTTTTTTAGGAGTTCGGCATCTTCCCGATGTCCTTCTTCCACTACCATGACCATCTGAAAGTCATTGAAATCCCCGAACCGCTTGTAGATTTTCTGGTTAAGGTTAAAAGCATTGCCTTTTTTCTGCTGAATGCCACTTCCCATAAAACCTAGAATGGTAATCTTTCCATCTAAGCTCAAAGTGTTTTCCAATTCAGAGATATCGGGGATATTCTCCGTTAAAACCGGCAGTTTTCCGAAGTTGTTTACCCCTGATGCAAAAAACAGATAGGCCACCAAAGGGAGCACAAACAAAACCACTAAAACAAACGTCTTTTTCATAGGAAACAAAACCTTACAAAAATAAAAAAGACGGTTGAAAAACCGTCTTTTAATCTTGTTAATACTTTCCTTTAGAAATTCCAGGCCAAGAAACCATCCTTGTACACATTATAGATATAATCCGCCTCAAAAAGGAGAATGAATATCAAATAACAGATCAAGAATATTGGGGTCCATACGATGGATCTTCTCAGGGCTTTCTTTTCATCACGCAAGTGCATAAAATCCCATGCAATGTAATAGGCCTTTACCAAAGTCAGGATGATAAATATCCAGTTAAGGAGTTTCATCCCCAAAAAGAAGTTATGCGTCAACACTTGTGGTTTGGCAATACCCAAAGCCACTTCCACTGCCGTTACAATGGAAAGGAAGATAAGAACGCCCCAAATCTTCTGGACGTTGGATTTGAACTTCAATGTTCCTCTAAAAATCTCAAGTTTGTGCTCGTGTGCCATGCTATTGTATACTGTATGCTTATTGATTCCTGATGTATCCGGAATCGAAATCCAATTTTAAACCAAATAAAAGAATGTAAATACGAATACCCACACCAAATCTACAAAGTGCCAGTACAATCCAACCTTCTCTACCATTTCATAATGTCCTCTACGCTCGTAAGTGCCCAGAATGACATTAAAGAAGATGATTACGTTGATGACCACACCTGAAAATACGTGGAATCCGTGAAACCCAGTTATAAAGAAGAAGAAATCGGCGAAAAGTCTGCTACCATATTCGTTATGGATAAGGTTGGCCCCTTCCACTACCAAAACGGCATCTTTTAGTTTTGCCAAGGATTCCTCGCGGTTCAATACCGTCTTATGTCCTTCTTCATTTATGGTCTCCGTACGGATAAGGATATTGGGGGTAGCCTTGAAGCCTTCCACCACTTCATTCAAGGAGAATGAGGTTTGACTGCCTTCCTTTTCAAACCAAACACCTTTGCTGCTTTCGTGCTTTACCCTTTCCTCGGGCAAGGTCTTGGAGAAATCGGCCAATGAGGCCCGTTGTCCGGTCTCCGCATTGACAAATTGCAATATTCTACCTCCTTTGGTTTCCAAGGCCCCATGGTCTCCCTTGATAAAGGTTGCCCATTCCCAAGCCTGTGAACCAACGAAGATGGCCCCACCTATAATGGTAAGGAACATATAAAGAATTACTTTTTTCTGCATCATTTTATGCCCGGCATCCACGGCAAGTACCATGGTCACGGAGGACATAATCAGAATAAAGGTCATAAAGGCCACGTAGTACATGGGATAGTTTCCGTGGAAAAAGGGAACGTGGGTAAACACCTCATCGGCAATAGGCCACGTTTCAATAAACTTGAACCTGGAAAAGCCATAGGACACCAAGAACCCAGAAAAGGTCAAGGCATCAGAGACAATAAAAAACCACATCATCATTTTTCCGTAGCTAGCACCCAAGGGACGATTTCCGCCTCCCCAAACACTTTCTTCCGTACCGGTAGTCACCGTTGCATCCATAAAAAAAGTCGCTTTAATAAAACTTTCACAAATTTACACCTTTTGGTGTATTCAAAAAGATAAAGTTGAATGAAAACTGCTTCATTCAGAATTTATTTCACGAAATACATAAATAGTATTAAATACACCCATAGAAAATCCAAGAAATGCCAAAACGTGGCACCCAATTCCAGACCCAACATATTTTCGGGGCTATATTTACCTCGCAATTGCTGCACCAACACCACCAATAAAGAGATGAGGCCTGCCACAACGTGTGCTATGTGCACCGCCGCGATCAAAAACACATAGGACATTTTAATGTTACTGGTAGGACCGGTAAAATAATACCCATGCTCCAACATTTGGGAAAATCCCATGAACTGCAATACGATAAATGAAATTCCAAAGAACAAGGTCGTGAACAACAAAATGGTCCCCAATTTCCGGTTGTTCCTTTCAACTGCTTTCTGGGCAATGAAATAGGTGATACTGCTTAAAATAATAATGGCCGTACTGACAAAGAATGCCTGAGGGAGTTCCAAATCACTGATCCAATCGTCCCTTTTGCTACTGACAATATAGGCACTGGTCCAACCAGCAAATCCCATGATCAAACTTACTATTCCAAACCAGAGCATCATTTTCTTTGCCCTACGGTTTTTCTCCACTGCTGTTCCTTGGGTTAAATCCATCCTTTTCTAAATATATTTATCTGCAACATATACGATTTGAATCAACGATATATAGGTAACGCTGGCCAACATCAATTTTCTTGCGGTGGCATTGTCGCGTTTTTCATACAATCTCAAGGCAAAAAAGAGCATCACCAATCCGAAAACAAATACCAGTACCGCTGCCGGAACGGAGAGGGTCAACCTTCCTGTAAACCCAAAAACGGGTATAATGGAAATTACCATCATCCAAATCGTGTACAGTATGATCTGTAGTGCCGCTCCCTTATCTTTTTTCCCTGTGGGCAACATTTTAAAGCCTGCCTTTTTATAATCTTCATCCAACATCCAGCCCAAGGCCCAAAAATGGGGAAACTGCCAAAAAAACTGTATCATGAACAGCGTTCCGGGCTCAATGCCAAAATCATCTGTGGCGGCAACCCATCCCAACATAAAGGGAATGGCACCAGGAAAGGCACCCACAAAAACAGACAAGGGTGTCTTTGTCTTTAAAGGTGTATAAACGCTAGTGTACAAAAAAATTGAAATGGCACCGAACATGGCTGTTTTTGGACTCAGGGCAAACAAGGCTAAAACGCCCAGCACCGTTAAGGTAATGGCAACGGCCAAAGCGCTTTTCACCGACATCCGTCCCGAAGGAATTGGGCGGTTTTTGGTTCGGTTCATCAACGCATCCAAGTCCTTTTCTATAATTTGATTATAGGCATTGGAGGCCCCAACCATACAGTATCCACCAAAAGTGAGCAACAATAGGGAAACCAAGCTTAGCTCGTAGGCCCCTAAAAAGTATCCCGCAATGGAAGAAAAAACCACACTGACCGCCAGCTTGGCCTTGGTAATCTCCTTGAAATCAGAAAGAATTACGGACAGCGATGTGTTTTTTACGGAACCTACAGCAGACTTCATCCACAAATTTATTGGCTGGCAAAGATAACGCGGAGAGGCTTCTTTTCCAACCTATTGATGGTCTTTATGCTGTTTTGGAAATGTTAATACATCACATAAAAGCTGCCATACTATATTTTTGAAACAAAAAAAGCCCTGACGTTTTACTGTCAGGGCTTTTTCCATTCCTGCCTCAACAGGAACATATATGCTTTTACTGCAATTTAAACGTAATTGGAATACTAAAAGGTACTTTTACCGCTCTACCCCTTTGTTTTCCTGGAGTCATTTTTGGCAATTTGTTGATGATTCTCAATGCCTCAGCTTCCAAGTTTTTATCCGGTCCACGCATTCTGATGTTACCGATACTTCCATCTTTTTGGATAACGAATATCACGTTCACCCTTCCCTGAACTCCCATTTCTTGGGCAATTTCAGGATAACGGAAATTCTTACGGATGTGTTTCTGCATCATTTCCTGAAAACAGGCCTTTTTATCTTTGGCACCCTCACAACCGGGGAAAACGGGTACATCTTCAATCACGGCAAATGGAACCGAAATATCTTCTTCAACCTCCTCAACCTCAACTTCTTCAATTTCCACAACTTCTTCTTCCTGACTGGTTTCAGTGGACTCGATAACGGTCTCTTCCACTTCTTCCTCATCTTCAACAACTTCGATTACCTCTGGCGCAGCAGGTGGCGGTGGTGGTGGTGGAGTCTTGATTTGCTCGGTCATTGGCACTTCTTCGTCCAACTGATCTTCAACGTTCATCGAAATGTCATAATCGTTTGCCTTGTCGTATTTTTTCCACTCCATGGCTCCATAAACCAACCCCAAAACAGCGGCCAACCCTACCACAAAATAGAGTGAGCTGTTTCTTCCTACGTCCGCTTTTGGATTCTTTTTTAGTTCCATCTCTTTGATTTTAGTGTTTGCTAATTTAATTATTAATTGGTTAAATAAACAATTAAAATTTCCATTTTAACGGCCTTTCTTTAGAAAAAGACCACCTAACTAGGCTTATTCCTACAAATGCCCCAAAAGTATTGGCCAAAACATCTCCAAATTCGGCCATACGATCGGTGGTCAACGTATATTGTAATACCTCAATACCTATGCCATAGACCACTGCTACAAGAAAAATAAGCCTACTTGCCTTTACCAACTCCATTTGTCCTTTGGTTCTTTCCCTAACTAAAAGGCATCCCAAGACCCCAAAAACGAGATAAAATATAAAATGGGTAATCTTATCGGCATAGGGAATATTCCATCCGCCCTCATCCAAATCCATTTCAGAAAAAGAAAATAAGCTGAGTGTCGTTATGAACAGCACCCAGCCTATAAACAATAAGGTATATCCGTTTTTTTTAAGCACCTATCAATGCCTTGTAATCATCAGCATTCATTAGACCATCAACCTCAGAGGCGTCGCTCATTTTAATTTTGATCATCCAGCCTTCCCCGTAAGGATCGGAATTCACCTTCTCAGGTTCATCTTCCAAGGCTTCGTTGAACTCAATGATCTCACCACTAAGGGGCAAGAACAGGTCGGATACGGTCTTTACGGCCTCAACCGAACCAAAAACCTCTTCTTTATCCAAGGTTTCATCCAGTGTCTCTACCTCTACATATACGATATCCCCCAACTCACTCTGGGCAAAATCCGTGATTCCTACCGTGGCGATATCGCCATCTATTTTGACCCATTCATGGTCCTTGGTGTACTTTAGTTCAGAAGGTATGTCCATTCGTGTTTATGTTTGAATTAGTCGATGGACAAATGTAACGGATTGTGGATAGGTTTTCAAAAAATCCGCTAAACAAAATTCAACAATCCCCCAATCCTTCCAAAACCTAGTTTCCGAAGTTGTAGCGCAAGGTAAATCCTGTATTGATCGTAGTCTGTGGAAAAGCTGTTGAGACCGCAAACTTTGAGAAGGAATGATCGTAAAAGAACAGCGCATTGAAATTCTTGCTCAAGGCGTAATCGGCAGTAAACTTAATAGACATCAAATTCTGGCCCGAAGTGATCTGGTTATTGTCTATGTCCAAATTTCGGATGATGGTAATATTATCCCTAAGGGTAAGATCAAATTTTAAATTAAGATCTCCCTTGAGTCGGGTTTTTTCCCCGCCAATGTTGGTTACCATTTTTACATCCTTGAACCGGTAGCCCAATCCAAGGGTATATTCCTTTCCATTGATCTCGGTCATCAAATTATTGTCAAAACTCAAGGATAGGGTCCTGTCCGTTCTCACCTCGGCCAAAAAGCTAAAGGAATTCTGCATTTCAAAATCTACCCGCATCAATGGGTTGAACTGGTCCGTCAACACCACATTGTTGATAATGTTCTCGGGAAGCGCATCATCATTTTCCACATTTATGGGGGGCAGACCATCCTTTATCAATTGCTCCCGAGCCAAGTTTGTCTGGAAAGAATTGATGCTATAGGCCGCACGATAGCCATGACTCAAAGAGAAACGTTTGAACTTCTTCCTAAACCAACGGTTTTTCATCAATCCGGTGTACTTAAGGTTCCAGTTAGGAATAGGTATCTGACGGAAGGCATCCAAATTAACACGGTTCACATCCTGACCGGTATAGGCCGCAAAGAAAGCAGGCAACAACACTTCTTGCTGCGTCTTTCCATAACGTTCCGGGAATCCATCCTCATCCAAAGTTCCTGGGTTTTCTCCGCGATCGGAAACCAATCGATTGGCTACAGTGACCCTATTCTGCTTGAACTGCTCAAAAGTTTCCGAATCAAACTCATCGCTCTTGCTGAATATGGTGCCAATCATTATGGTGGAAATACTAAAATTTCCAAAATTGTTGCCCAACAAGGTCTCATACTCAAACTGCCCCCCTCCAAGATCATTTACCTTAAAGGTCTCCTGATAACTGTTGGATATCTGTCTATCGGCCGTAATATCTATGGTCAAGTCTTGCGTAGGCTGGGCCGTGGCGGTAATGTTCAATTGTTTGGTGGAGTTCTGCATAAATTGGGTGTTGAACTCCGTGAAAGTAGTCAACCAACCTTTTCGGGCAGCCTCGTACCGCACATCGGCCTGACTACCGAACACAAATCCTATGGAAGGTCTGGCCGTACCGATAAAGCCAATGCTTTGGGTATACCCGGGCAACATTTTACCCCTATTCTCAGTGTAGTTGATATTGACCCGCTTCACCATGGTCACAATATCCACCAAGGTATTGAATCCCTTGCCGGTCTTTTTGGGCGCGCTGCTTTCCGAATTAGTGGCGGGATTACCCGCTTTGTCCCTTCGCACAGGCGCTTGGGAAGCCGTTACCTTACCATCCCGCTTCTTTAATCCCAAAAAGTCGTAGAAACGTTGCATGGTCAGGTTACCCGTTATATTATGGGTACTGGCATTCTGCACCGTATTGATATCCTGACCGGCCACTTCATTGAGCGCATCGCCTCCCCGCTGCCAATCGAAATTACTGGTGTAGGTGTACTGGGCATTGATAAAATCAAGGAACGGGAACTTGCTAAAAGGCAATTCGTAGTTCAACTGCATCTGCTGGGCATGACGATTGGGCTCTCCAATGTCGAAAAATCCGTCCCACAGATCCAACGCCTGGTTGATCCCTGAATCCTCATCATCATCCACATTGAAGTAATTCCGTACTATATTGTTGTTGGAGGCCGTCAAATTAAGACGTAGGGACTTGGAGATACTATAATTGAGTGCATATTGCCAATTGAACAGATAGTTGCGTTGTTGCAACAAGGGGAGCTCCAAAGCATCCACCCCTGGCTCCAACACATCCCTGAACCGTTGTTGGTTGAAAGCCCGGTTGATGTTGGCATTCACCGACATGCTGGTGGGCAGTACATTCAAGTTCAAATCCTTGAGCCATTTCCAATACCTTCCGGTAAACAAGGAATCCTTTTTGGCAAATGGGGCAACGGGAGCTGGTTTAAAATTGTGGTTGTACACAAAGCCCGTATTCACATTCTGATCTTTTAGATCGGCTATCTCAAAATCCCGATGGCTGGTTTCATTATAGGAATAATTAAAGGTGAAGTTCTCTATATCAAAAAAGTCCTCTTTGGCTTCCTCACCCCTATTTTTTCTCACCCCGATCAGGTTGAAACTAGTCCGCTTGGTGTAATCCTCGGCCTGCTCTTGAATGGTTTCGGCATCTTCCTGCGTGGCTGCTGCCGCAATACGGTCGTCCAGTTTTAAATCGTCATATACGGGGTCAAATTCCGGAGTGATCAAGGTTTCCGACACACCATAATTGAACGGCACCTGAAGGTTCCACTTTTTGGGCAACAGCTGCCCGGCATTTACATTGGTCACCATATCATAGGAAACCGCATCTTCCCTGGAACGTTCGTTGGGCATTTGGTCTATGGAACCAAAACCTGAGGTACTCTTGCTCCCGGTCACGGAAATGTTGGCAAAATCGGCCATATTGGCGTCCATGGCCACAATAGCGGCCCAACCACCTTTATTGTCCAAGCCCACAAGGCGTAATTCGTTGAACCACACCTCTCCCCTTGCCGGAAGGTCATCAATGTTCTTTATCCCGACCATCATACCGCGGATACTTCCCAAGGAAGGGTTACCGCGAATCCCAATTCGCACCCTTCCCAACGTACGTGGGGCAAACTCATCCACAGGAATGGCTTCGCCATCCACAATTTCATAATAGTTGGTTTCGTTCAGGGTCTGTTCCGCTATTCCTTTGGATTTTACCTTGTTCAAATCATTCAAGGCAATATCTATTTGGTTGACATCGGGCCAAATCTCCTCTGCGGAGGTCACATTGAAAGGGGTAAACTGCAATGGAAGTTCCACCTGATAGTAGTTCTCGGAGAAATCCGTTCCAATCCGAAGGAATCCTACCAATGGGGTGTCGCTATCGGCATAGTCCCCATTCATTATTTTTTCAGCGTGCATGAACATTTTAATCCGTTCATACTGACGTACATCCACATTCACATTCTTGAACACCCCACGGGAATCCTCAGACTCCAAGTTTTCCACTACAAATGACAAGGATTGTTCATTCTGACGGATAATGGTGTTGTTATTGTTCAGCTGTTCCCGCACCACCCCTGGAGGCAATACATAAGGAATAGGTTGGCGACCAAAGTTTTCTTCAATATTGACCGTGTTCACGTCGGTTACGGTTCCATCATCGGAAGGATCATTGTCCACTTCTTCAGGTTGTAGGGACCTTGAATAGGTACGCCAATCACCACGGACCAAATCCAAGGTAGCAAAACGCATGACCACATCATCAGAGAATCCGGTAAGGTACATCCGCATAAAGCTAATAGACCTGAAATCTGTAATCCCTCCCACGGCATCGGTAAAATCACTCAACGGAATCTTATACTGTATCCACCTACGGTTCAATTGGGTTCCATTGGGCAGGGTTGGGGTCTGTCCCTCACGGATATCCGTAACATACTTGTCGTTGATGGTGGTATTGGGTTTGATCTCGATACGGTACTCATAGTAACTGTTCACCGTGTTCATGGTCAAATCGCGATCAATGTCCTCCACATCGGGCAATGTGGTAGAACCCCTATTGGTATTGGTCACGGCCACGGGTGAGTTGCCTTGCGTATTGTTGAAATCAAGATAACGCTCCATGATGCTTCCCTCACGGTTCAAATAATATTGGTAGTTGTCCAAGGCGGGATCTTCTGCAGGACCGTTATATATGGCCTGCTCTTCGGCGTCGCTCAAACCATCCAATCCAACGTCTTGTGAGGTACGGTTCGTTTCATCTGCATCAAAAGCATATACCAGGGATTGTGTGGAGGGTACTTGCCCCCACATAGTGGGTCTGGGCACCTCGCTATTGGTGCTTGCCGGTAATCCGTTTTCATATTGCTTACGACCATCACGCAAAATATCTTCGGAAATGTTCCCCAAGTTCAATACTAGCTCACCCGCGTTGGAGTTGTCGGTCTGCCCATCCACATAGGGGTCCAATACCCAAAACTGGACAAATTCCACATTGGATTGCTCAAAATTGGTACTGCTCAACGGACGCATGATACCGGCCCATTTGTCTTGCGGTGCTTCGGTCTCAAAACTTGGGTTGGCATTGTACGGCCCTTTTTGATTGGGATAGTATACAATGTCCAAGGTGCTCTGCACCTGGGTCTGGCCCTGGGCAATGTCGGTTTCGGTAAAGACCTCATCAATGAATACCCTTCGGGTAGTGTTCAAGGAAATGTCATTGTCCGATAAACCGGATGGTCTTTGATTGGTATAAAAGATGGGGTCGATGGTGTACCAAGCCATCTTGGCACGCTCATAGCCCACATCAATATCGGTTCTGTCCTGAATGAATTCCACTGGCGGGCTCGCAAGGGTCCACCCCAAGGAGGAACGAATGTCGATCAACGCTTGGGCCCCTTCAAAATCATCCAAATAGGTTGTGGTCTCTCCCTGAAAATCTGCATTCTTGGGTGAATTGGGCTTTAAAAAAGCCACTTCGCCCCGCAAGGACAGGTTGGAAGGCACATCGGTATCTATGTTGGGTAACTTATTGGCCAAACGGGTCAAGAATGGAATCTCGGTGCTAAAATTTCCATTCAAACCAAAAATGGTATTGTTTACAGGTTCTACCCCATAGTTGGATTTTTGGGTAAGCGGTCTTTCATTTAGGTTGAGAAGGGTTCCTCCCAAAACAAATTTTTCATTGAACTGGTGTTCCACGTTTACCCCTGCAAATCGACGGGTCTGCTGTCCGAAAACCGCATTGTTTTCCACCGAAATGTTAATGGGGGTATTGGATGCGGCCAAACTGGGATCCAAAATCTGGACGGTTCCCGCTTGATAGTTCACCGTATAATCTATTCCTTCCTGAAGTTGTCGGCCTCCTGCCGTTACCCGCACCGAACCCCTAGGTACGTTGAACGCCCCAATTGGAATACCATTATTCCCTTGCGACTTATAACGTCCCTTGATCTGAAAACGGTTCTTTTCCGCATCCTGCAATGACGCCGCTTTGGTTTTGGCATACATATTACGGAACACATATCGTCTTTGGTTGGCATTATACCCTTGATCGTTCTCAACATCATAGGTTCCACCTCCCATCTCCTCAAAGAGGTACTCCCCAAAAGGCTCCACCTTGGTAAAGATGATACGTCCAGACTGTGGGTCCACGGTAATACCCGGCACGTAGTCAAAGAATCCATCCCCTCCAGGTTGAATGTCATTGTACACATTCAAACGGTCCAGGTTGAACACATTGATCAATATGCGGTCCTCCAAACCATTGGGCCATCCCGCATTGGGATCCACCGGCGTAATATAGTTTCTTGGTGTGGGGTCGGAATAAAGAATGTTGAGTTTAAAATCTTCCTGATCTAATTGAAAAGCTCCTGTGGAATAGATGTTTTTCATCATCAAATCCCAAATGGGATCCTCCACATTGGTAATGTTGCTCTTCAACAATTTCAGGATCAAGGTATTGTTCTCAATGATAGGATTCACTCCTCCGGAAACGGTTGTGGCATCTACCCCGCCATTGGCAAACTCCCCTACTTGGTACACTTGGCCATTGATGGTATATTGAAAAGCAACCCCCAATACCTCATCATTGCTCAAACGCTGGTTCAAGGATATATATCCCAATTGCGAATTGAACTGGTAATCCCTGCCCTGCTCCAATTTTCGGGCATTTTCCAAGATGGCATAGTCAAATCCTTGGTTCACTTGATACCCGGGAACATTGAAACCTGCTTCCACCGTGGCAATATCACGAATGGACTGGGTCAAGGCGCCTGTCCCAATCTGAGCTGGATCATAGGCATTGGCCGCATTCTGCGGATATCCCGTGACTATGGCCGATGGATTAAAAAATCCTGCCGGGTCTCCATTATTGATACCGATTCGGGTCTTATCCTCCAATGCTTCCCCCAAATCCTGAAGGGCCACCACATTCCTCACATTGAGGGTCTGCTGGTTACGGTTGGTCACCCATACCTCCAATCGGGTAATCTGTACTTGGCTCCTAATAAAAGGATAGTCTTGAAGGGCACGATCGTAATTGTCCCTAAAATATTGGGCGAGGAAAAAGTGCTTGTCCTCATCATAATCCAAGGCAGTTAGCGAGAATTCATTCAGGGTTCCCCCTCCTTGCGCCACAACCGTATTGTTCTGCGACCGCTGTTCCGAAAAAACGGCGGTTACCGTGGTTTTTCCAAATTGCAATTGGGTCTTCACCCCAAAAAGGCTCTGTGCTCCCGTGATCAAAGAACTGTTCAAGGGCATATTCACATTACCAATTTCAATCTTCTGAAGAATATCATCCTCAGTGGGAGTGTATTCCAGTTTCACCAAGTTCTGAAAATCAAAAACAGCCTCTGTATCATAGTTGGCGGTCACCTGAAGACGTTCGCCAACCTTTCCCAACAAGCTCAAACTGATTCGCTGGTCAAAATCAAACGAAAGATTGGTCCGGTTACGGGGCGAAAGGGCCGGGTTGTCGTTCTTTTGCCAAAGTACCCCAAGGTCCATGGCCACGGAACCCTGCGGAATCACCTCAATGGTATTTCCCCCAAAGATGGATTCAAAGAAGTTACTGTTCACATAAAAATTGGGCAATAGGTTCTTTCGGGCCTCCTCACTTCCTTCCTTTTTCCCGGTAAAAGCATCAATCTTCTGCTTGAAATAGGACCTCATCTGCTCTTTCCGTACCAGTTCATAGTATTGGTCCGGGGTAAGGATAACAGGATAATTGATATTGAAATCCCCTATACTCTCGGTGTAGATGTAACGGTCGGTTTGGGGATCGTAAGTATATTTGGCAATAATGCTATCGGGGTTCTCCAAGATAAGCCTACCCAGGTCTACCCCGGTCTGTACAGAATCCTGAACCTGTTCATTGGTCTCCTCCTGACCCATCATGGACGTGACGGCCAAAAAACAGATGAATACGAAAATGTACTTAAAACTGGCTGGTTTAAGTATTGGTTTTGCCCCTCTTTTCAAACTAGTTACAAATTTTTCAGCGCCTGTTTAATAGTGTTCTCAACGCTAAGTGAAGGATCTTCGGAAAGCACCTTGTCCACAACCTTTTCCGATTGTCTTCTGGTAAAACCAAGAACCTCTAAAGCAGATAACGCTTCTTCTTTACTTGTATTGTTTGATGGAAGGGAAACTTCGCCCATATCGTAGACTTTCAAAATCTTGTCCTTCAGGTCCAATATCACCCTTTGGGCTGTCTTGGCCCCAATTCCCTTTACCGCCTGTATGGTAGCTACCTCTGCATTGGCTATGGCATCCCTCACTTCGGCGGGTGACAAAGAGGACAGCATGGTCCGTGCAATGCTGGAACCCACACCGGAAACGGATATCAACAATCTGAAAATCTCACGCTCTGATCGCTCCACAAAACCAAACAGCGTATGGGAATCTTCCTTGATCAGAAGATGGGTGTACAACTGAATGTTCTCCTCGTCTTTCAGCAAGGAAAATGTATGCAGGGAAATGTTTAAAAAATAGCCCACCCCATTGCACTCCACAATAACATAGGTTGGATTCTTTTCTACCAGTTTTCCTCTTAAATGGGTGATCATATTGGTTGTGTTGGATTATTCATTTTTTTGATTGAGAAAACTACTCTGCGCTTCTTCTCGTTTTTCTGCGCTTTTCCCGTTCTTGGGCATCAATTACGGCCACGGCGGTCATGTTTACCATCTCATCCACACTGGCTCCCAGCTGCAGAATGTGGGCCGCCCTGGTCAATCCTACCATAATGGGCCCAATGGAATCCGCTTTGTTGAGACCCTTAAGAAGTTTATAGGTGATATTGGCCGATTCCAAATTGGGAAAAATAAGCGTGTTCACCTTTTTACCGGATAATTTGGAAAACGGAAAGTTATTGTTGCACAGTTCTTGGCTCAAGGCAAAATCAGTCTGTATTTCCCCATCCACAACCAAATCAGGGTTCTTTTCATGCAAAATCCGAACCGCCTCCTTCACTTTTTGGGCATTGGGATGGATTGATGAGCCAAAGTTGGCATAGGAAAGCATGGCCACAACCGGATTAAACCCGAACGTACTGGCCACATTGGCCGTCATTTGGGCAATCTCCGCCAATTCCTCAGCATTGGGATCTATATTGATGGAGGTATCTGCCAAAAAGAGGGGGCCTCTTTCCGTGATCATAATATTGACCGTGGAAGCGTTCTTCACGCCTTTGGCCCTTCCCAAGACCTCAAAAACAGGACGAAGCACCTTTGGGTATGACCGGGAATATCCGGAAATCATCCCATCCGCATCCCCTTCAAGGAGCATCATGGCACCAAAATAGTTGCGTTTGCCCATGTTCACCCGGGCACTATATCGGGTTTCCCCTTTGCGCTTTCTGGATTCCCATAATCTAAGGGCATATTTGGTCCGCAGTTCCTTGACCTCATCGGAACGAGGGTCGATAATGGTCACTTCGGCATCAAAATCGAGTTCCTTTTTTAGACTTTCTATGGTTGGCTTGTGTCCCAAAAGTATCGGTTCGGCAATACCTTCCTCATAGACTATTTGGGCTGCTTTCATCACATCCAACAGTTCAGCTTCGGCAAAAACAATACGCTTTGGATTTACTTTGGCCCTATTGTGCAGTAACCGGACCACCTTATTGTCGTTGCCCGATCTTTGATACAGTTCTTCCTCGTACCGGTCCCAATCCTGAATGGGCGCTTTGGCCACGCCACTTTCCATAGCGGCCTTGGCCACTGCCAGCGGAATGGTGGTGATCAACCTGGGATCAAAAGGTTTTGGAATGATGTATTCCTTCCCGAAGGCCAAGCGTGTGGCATCATACGCAATATTTACCTGTTCCGGAACAGGCTCACGGGTAAGATCGGCCAAGGCCCTGACCGCTGCCATCTTCATTTCCTCATTGATCTTGGTGGCCCGTACATCAAGTGCCCCTCTAAAAATAAAAGGAAATCCAAGTACATTGTTCACTTGGTTGGGATGATCGGAACGTCCGGTGGCCATGATCACATCCTTTCGGGTCTTACAAGCCAAATCGTAGGCAATCTCCGGATTTGGATTTGCCATGGCAAAGACAATGGGGTCGTCTGCCATGGACTTGAGCATTTTAGGGGTCACAATATTGGCTATGGACAGACCGATAAACACATCCGCACCTTTCATAGCTTCCTCCAAGGTATCTATTTTTCTATCGGTGGCAAATTCCTTCTTCTCCTCACTCAAGTTTTCCCTATCACTACGGATAACCCCCTTACTGTCCAACATGACAATATTCTTGCCATTGGCACCGAAAGCTTTATAGAGTTTTGTGCAGGAAACTGCGGCGGCACCGGCACCACTGACCACAATGTTCACCTCATCGATTTTCTTGTTGGTCAACTCTATGGCATTCAACAAGGCTGCGGCAGAAATAATGGCCGTTCCATGCTGGTCATCATGCATTACCGGAATGTCCAATTCTTCCTTGAGACGTCTTTCTATTTCAAACGCTTCGGGCGCTTTGATGTCTTCCAGATTGATGCCACCAAAGGTGGGCGCGATGGTCTTTACGGTTTCAATGAATTTATCCACATCCTCCGTATCCAATTCAATATCGATGCCGTCAATATCCGCAAAAATCTTGAACAGGAGACTTTTCCCTTCCATCACGGGTTTTGAAGCTTCCGGGCCAATGTTGCCCAGACCCAAAACGGCCGTTCCATTGGAAATTACGGCCACAATGTTTCCTTTGGCCGTGTACTTATAGACATCGTCCTTGTTTTTTTCTATTTCCAAACAGGGTTCCGCTACTCCGGGAGAGTAGGCCAAGGCCAGATCACGCTGGGTGGAATAGGGCTTGGTGGGGACTATTTTTATCTTTCCTGGCTGCGGCTTAGCATGATACAACAATGCTTCCCGTCGTTGTTTTTCCTTGCTCATATAGTGAAAAATGAATGGGTAAAGTTAGGGGATTCCTTGGTTTTGGAAAGTCCCTATCCAGCAATTTTGATATTATCCATGAAACGCCTTAAAAATTGGCATCCCATAATACACCCGAATTTAAGGTATTTCAATATCCAATTCGGAATCTTGTTTGTCCTTGGGAATATTGAGTCTCATGGCCAAGAGGGAGGCCATTACAAAACATCCGCCTGCAAACAACATCGCATTGACGGAGTTCGCCCCTAGAATATTTTTAAAGATGGGACCAAACGTCAAGGTTTGTATACCCATGGGAATCACAATCATCATATTCAATATCCCCATATAGACCCCTCGACGTTCCTGAGGAACAATTTTGGAAACCATACTATAGGGAATGCCCATCATGGCCGCCCAACCTATGCCGAACAGAACCATTGGGAACAATACATGCACCGGGTCTTGAATATTGGGGATGGCAAACAAGGCTAGGGCAGTCCCCAACAGACTGAGTGCGTATATCTTTTTTCCTCCAAACCGCATGGTCAATGGCACCAACACCAAGGCCACTACGGCGGTTACAATATTGTATGTGGTACTCATTTTAGCGGCTTGGGCCGCCGCTTGGGAGGTATCGTACCCCAAAGTGGCCCTAAAAAGTGGCGTAATGAACTGCCAATAGACAAACAAGGCGTACCACTGGAACAGATATACGGCAGACAACCGCCACATAAATCGGGGCATTTCCTTTACCGCATGGGAAATCTCTACAAACGGGGTTTTAAAACGCTCCATAAAAGGCAAAGACTTGTGCCTATTGATTTCCGCCAGCTCCTTATCGGAAGGTGGTATCTCCGGGGTCTTTAAAACCGACCACAATATGGTGACAATGGATAAAAAAGAGCCTATGAAGAAGGAATAGTACAACCATTTGGGAACCATTCCTTCTATTTCTTGACCACCCCCAAACCAATCTTGAAACAAAAAAATGGATGCATTGGCCAAAAGGATACCGGCTCCCACAAACAAGCTTTGCATTTGGTAGCCAATGCTCAATTGGGCATCCGGCAGTTTATCACCCACAAAAGCCCGGTACGGTTCCATGGCCATGTTGTTGCCCACATCCAAAATCCAAAGGAGTCCCACGGCAAACCACAAAGCAGGACTCAAAGGAAAAGCAAACAGGCAGAGACTGCCCAGCACCGCCCCTATCAAGAAAAAGGGTTTTCTCCTACCCCATCTTGGCGACCATGTTTTATCTGAGATTGCCCCGATTATGGGTTGGACTATCAATCCCGTAACCGGACCGGCAATGTTTAAAATGGGTAGGATTTCTTCTTTGGCCCCCAAGAAAAGAAAAATGGGGTTTATGGCGCTCTGTTGTAAGCCAAAACTGTATTGGATACCCAAAAAGCCCACATTCATATTGAATATCTGCCAAAAACTTAAACGGGGTTTTATGATCTTCATCCTGTGTGTTGTTTGGTTAGAAAAGAATGGTGCTTGAAAAACAATAATTTTCAATCCATTAAAAACATGACTCAAATTTTGAGGATTTCCCAATACGAATCCAATTCAAGATAGTCTTTTTAATGATTCCGTTAAAAAAACTTAACCGCTAATTGACTTTACAGCAAAACGAAAACGTTGTAGTGAACCTTAGGATTTCAAAAAATCGATATTGCGCTGCAATCCGCCATACTTGGTGCGCTTTACCGCAGATTTTTTGAAGACCTTCCTGAACACTTCTTCCGTAATTTCCTCCCAATCTTTCTTGGTCATGGAAAGCAGTTGTGGGTTGGGGTCAAAAAGGGGCTCGCTATGCGATTTTGAAAATCGGTTCCACGGACAAACATCTTGACAAACATCGCAGCCAAACATCCAATCATCCAACTTCCCCTTGAACCCCGTGGGAATTTCATTCTTGAGCTCTATGGTAAAATAGGAAATGCATTTGCTGCCATCCACCACATAGGGTTCCACAATGGCCTCAGTAGGACAGGCGTCGATACAAGCTGTGCATGTACCACAATGATCCGTTGTTGGCGTATCGTATTCCAAATCCAAATCCACAATAAGCTCTGCAATAAAATAAAACGAACCTACTTGTTGGGTCAGGAGGTTACTGTGCTTGCCTATCCACCCCAGACCACTCCTGGCAGCCCAGGCCTTGTCCAAAACCGGGGCGGAATCCACAAAGGCCCTTCCATGGACCTCCCCTATTTCATCTTGGATAAAATGCAAGAGACTTTTGAGTTTGTCCTTTATCACAAAGTGATAATCCGTACCATAGGCATACTTGGAGATTTTATATGAGTCTTGGTTCTGCTCTTCGGATGGAAAATAATTCAACAATAACGAAATCACCGATGTTGACCCTTCCACCAGTTTGGTCGGGTCCAATCGCTTGTCAAAATGGTTCTCCATGTACTGCATTTCCCCGTGCATGTTATTGTTTAGCCATTTCTCCAAACGTGGGGCCTCCTCTTCCAAAAATTGCGCTTTGGAAACGCCGCAAGACAAAAAACCGAGGCGCTTGGCTTCGGTTTTGATCATCGTAGTATGTTTGGTCTTTGGAGTCAAATCAAAAAAGTCCTCCTTGGGTTCCTCCTTTTATCCTTCCCAGATGTTTATAGGCCAACTCGGTGACCTCGCGTCCTCGTGGGGTCCGCATAATGAAGCCTTGCTGGATCAGAAACGGCTCGTATACTTCCTCAATGGTCTCAGCACTTTCTGAAACTGCCGTGGCCAAGGTGGTAATCCCGACAGGGCCTCCCTTGAATTTATCGATGATGGTCATCAAAATCTTATTGTCCATCTCATCCAAACCATGGGCATCTACATTCAGGGCCTTTAGACCAAATTGGGAGATTCCCAAGTCGATATTACCATCTCCCTTGATCTGGGCAAAATCCCGGACCCTGCGCAAAAGGGCATTGCAAATCCTAGGGGTCCCCCTACTCCGTCCTGCAATTTCAATGGCTGCCTCTTGGGTAATGGGAACTCTTAAGATTTCCGCACTTCGTTCCACAATGGTGGAGAGCAGTTCCGTGTTGTAGTACTCCAATCGACTCTGGATACCAAACCTTGCCCGCATGGGTGCCGTGAGCAATCCAGAGCGCGTAGTGGCCCCTATCAACGTAAAGGGGCTTAAATTTATTTGAACGGTCCTCGCATTGGGACCGGTCTCGATCATGATATCAATTTTATAATCCTCCATGGCCGAGTAGAGATATTCCTCCACAATGGGGCTCAACCGGTGGATCTCATCAATAAAGAGGACATCCCTTTCCTCCAAATTGGTCAACAATCCCGCCAAATCCCCGGGTTTGTCCAGTACCGGACCAGAGGTCACCTTGATTCCCACACCAAGTTCATTGGCCAAAATATGGGCCAAGGTGGTCTTTCCCAATCCAGGGGGACCATGAAAAAGGGTATGGTCCAAGGCCTCATTCCTAAGATTGGCCGCCTGCACAAAAACCTTAAGGTTTTCCAATACTTGGGCCTGCCCCGTAAAATCGTCGAATGTGATTGGACGCAGCGCCCTTTCTATATCGAGCTCCTCTTGGGAAAAATTATGGGACGTTGGATCTAAATTTTCATTCATGTCTTAACAAATATAGTTGAAAAGCCCATGAGGCTGAAAGCAATTCGGCCAAAATGATTACCTGCATACATCTTAAAAAACTAAACCTTACCTTAGATACATTGAAAACAAAATGACCCCATCGTAACCCAAAATTCAATGGTAACTACAGATTATTCCTTGGGAATTCTACAATACATCCCTTTTTTCTATGTCATTTGGTCGGACGACTTGCTTTCCGCTTCCGAGATTTCGGTAGTTGAAAACACGGTTCAAGAAGACGACTCCCTTGATCCTGATGAAAAGAGGCAGTTAAAGCTCTGGCTCAACAAAGAAAATCCGCCTGCTGATGAAGAAATCAAAGCTTGGAGACAAACCATTTCCAGCTCTGGGGTGAAACTGGTGGAAAGTGACACCTACCCCTTGACTTCCTTGAGTCAACGGTTGACCAGCTTGCGATGTGATGACTGTGACTTTAATGAGTATTTAAAGCATATTGAAATCAATTTGGGCATACAGCCCAACCACTACAACCACTTGTTCGATGTTGAGGTGGTCCATGAAAAGACTTCGGACCTGTACGATGCAACCATTTTGGATGGAATCCTGAAAGGCGAGCATGCCCCTGTAGTTGATGAATTTCGCCAGTTTTTGGCACAATCCACTTTCCAATGGGATGTCCGTCGGGACAAAGAGGATTTCAGAGCAAAAATATTGCAGCAGGTACAACTTTTGGGCGAAAAGGGATACGGTGCCATGGCTTATCCGCCTGAATATGGGGGTACGGGCAACATGCCCGCCTATGCCGCCATATTTGAACATTTAATGTTCGTAGATGGAAGCCTTGCGGTAAAATTTGGGGTACAGTTTGGGCTCTTTGGGGGAAGTATCCAAAAATTAGGCACCAAAAAACATCATGACCAATATTTATCCGATGCTGGAAAAACCAACCTATTGGGTTGTTTTGCCATGACCGAGACTGGGCACGGCTCCAATGTAAGGGGCATTAGAACCACCGCAACGTATGACCCAACCACGGATTCCATCATTATCCACACCCCGGGCAAGAATGATAATAAAGAATATATCGGCAATGCATTGCATTCCAAAATAGCCACCGTTTTTGCCCAACTCATTGTCAATGGGAAAAATGAAGGGGTGCACGCCATCTTGGTGCCCTTGAGGAATGAAAAACATGAACTGCTTGAAGGCGTTATCATTGAGGACAATGGATACAAACTCGGGCTAAATGGAGTGGATAATGGAAAGATTTGGTTCAACAATGTAAGTGTGCCCCGGGAAAATCTTTTGGACAAGTACGGAGAAATCACTTCGGAAGGAAATTATTCCTCATCCATAAAAAACCCGAACAAACGTTTCTTTACCATGCTGGGCACGTTGGTAGGTGGACGCATCTGCGTAGCCCGCGGTGCTTTGGGAGGGGCCAAAATGGCCTTGACCATAGCCGTTAAGCACGCATTGAATCGTAGACAATTCAATGACAGTATCAAAATCCAGGAGGATTTGATCATGGATTATCCCACCCATCAGATACGATTGACCCCATCCATTGCCAGTGCTTACGTCTACCATGTGGTATTGGAGGAAATGATGAAGCGTTACAGTGACGACTCCCAACCGGACAAGCGGCAAATTGAAACCCAAGTGGCCGGCCTTAAATCAGTGATCACCTGGTTTGCCAATGATACCATCCAAGAATGCAGGGAGGCCTGTGGCGGAAAGGGTTATTTGTTGGAAAACCGAATTGCCGACCTCAAAGGGGATGTGGATATCTTTACCACATTCGAAGGTGACAACACTGTACTCCTCCAATTGGCAGCAAAAGGTATTCTTTCGGATTTTAAGGCGGAATTCAACAGTGCTGGGTTCACCTCGGTGCTGAAATTGCTGCAAAGCCAGCTTTCGGACAAATTAACGGCCATCAATCCGCTTTATTCCAATAAGGTGGATGCCGAGCACTTATACAACCCAAAATTCCACAAGCACGCCTTTAACTACCGAACCCGTAGATTGACCTACACCTTGGCCATGCGGATTCGTGGTTACATTAAAAAAGGGGTGCCTTCCTATCAGGCATTCTTGAAGGTGCAGACCCATTTGTTGGCCTTGGGCAAGGCCTATAGTACCGAATTGGCCTACTCCATTTTTTCTGAATTTTGCACTACCATAGAGGATGAAGCTTATCGAGAGCTCTTGGAGAAGGTAGGTACACTGCATGCGTTGCAACAGATACATTTGGATGCTAGATGGTATTTGGAACAGGGCTATCTCGGCAGTACAAAATCCAAGGCGATACGTCAACGGGTAGAACGCTTATCCACTGAACTACGACCCCATATTGAGGTCTTGGTAAACGGTTTTGGCATTCCAGAGCATTGCCTTACCGCACCCATTGCCCAGTAACGTCATTCTTGTTTTTTAATGAGTTGGGAGGTATCCAAAAATTCAAGAACGGTGACTTTTGGAGTACCGTAGAGGTATGTCCTTGAATCTCCCTTGGCGCTGAGTTCAAATTCACCATGGGCATAGATGCGGGCACTGGTATTGCTTTCCAGCCCCATTTTAACGGTCCCGGCCTCCATGGTCTCCCCTTTGTATTTGGCATTTCCCATCAAACGTCCTTGGATTCTGTTGGAGGTTCCTTCTAGGGTCAGCGAGGTATGGTCCTCCAAATCCACCAAGCTCACTTCGTTCACGGCATAGATGTAAGCATCCGACTTATGTCCCATGGTGATGTTCAAACTGTCCACATCCACATTAAAGTCTCCATGGCTGGTGTCTTCCAGATTGATGTCCATAACACCGGCCCTAGCCTTGATATCGAGTTTGGTATTGTTGAATCCGTCTACAAACAACTCATCACTTTCAATGATATCTTGGGAAACAATACTGCCGTCTTTAAGGGTAATTGCCTTTAAATCCACATAGTTGACAATAATATCAAACTGCTTCTTTGCGGTAACATCATAATAGGAACTGATGAGCAAGGTACCATCCTGCACCTCAAACTTGAGGATATCTATTAAATTATCATCTGCGATGACCTCATAACCCGGGCCAAAAGACTTTTTAAGGACGATATCCAAATTATCATTCAATACTATGGCATTGAATGGGGGAAGTTCTTCATTGACCTGGGTAACAATACGGCTTCCCTTGATTCTGGGTTTACGTTGGGACAATACCAAGATGGGGCAAACCAACAGGATAAGGACAAGTACTTTCTTCACTGTGCTTCTTTTTGGGGTTCCGTTCCTTAAAGATATTATAATTGTTGCTAACTCTTGTGATTCAATATGCTACAATCAAAAAAGCCCATCCGGATTGGATGGGCTTTCTTTATATGTTTTCACCTTAGTGGTGGAGTTCTTCCTCATTTTCCTGAAGCGGTACGTTCTGCGGAACAAAATCCTGTCCAGCTATAATGTACTCCCCGTTTTCATAGGTCTTACTGTAATCGTATGCCCAACGAGTCACATGTGGAATGGCACCTGGCCAGTTTCCATGGATGTGCTCTTGAGGTGTGGTCCATTCCAACGTATTGGCTTTCCAAGGGTTTTGTGGACCCTTCTTACCGTAGAATATACTAACGATGAAGTTATAGGCAAATACCAATTGTACACTTGCAGTGATAATGGCAAATACGGTCATCAAGACTTGGATATTGGTCAAATCGTCAAACATTGGGAACGCAGTGTTCTGGTAGTAACGTCTTGGCACCCCAGCCATTCCCACAAAGTGCATGGGGAAGAAGATTCCGTAGGAGCCTATCGCCGTTACCCAAAAATGGACATATCCCAAATTCTTGTTCATCATACGTCCTTGGAACATTTTGGGGAACCAGTGGTATACCCCGGCAAACAATCCATACAGTGCAGAAATACCCATTACCAAGTGGAAGTGGGCCACTACAAAGTAGGTATCGTGAACGTTGATATCCAATGTACTGTCACCCAAAATAATCCCTGTTAGACCTCCAGTGATGAAGGTAGATACCATTCCTATGGAGAACAGCATCCCTGGGTTTAATTGCAGGTTTCCTTTCCACAGCGTGGTTATCCAGTTAAAGGCCTTAACCGCGGATGGAATCGCAATCAAAAGCGTAGTAAATGTAAATACAGAGCCCAAGAATGGATTCATTCCCGAGATGAACATATGGTGTCCCCATACAATCGTAGAAAGGAACGCAATGGCCAAAATGGAGGCAATCATGGCACGGTAACCAAAAATAGGTTTACGTGCGTTCACCGCCATTACTTCGGAAACGATTCCCATCGCTGGCAAAATAACAATATATACTTCCGGGTGACCCAAGAACCAGAACAAGTGCTCGTACAATACGGGCGAACCTCCTTGATAGTGCAATACCTCACCTTGAATGAAGATATCTGAAAGGAAGAACGATGTTCCAAAACTACGGTCCATGATCAACAACAAGGCTGCTGAAAGAAGCACCGGAAATGAAATCACACCGATAACCGCTGTTACAAAGAACGCCCAGATGGTCAATGGCAAACGTGTCATTGACATTCCCTTGGTCCTAAGGTTAAGTACGGTTACAATATAGTTCAATGAACCCAATAATGAGGAAGCAATGAATATAGCCATGGAAACCAACCATAGGGTCATACCCATACCGGAACCGGGTTGCGCCATGGGCAATGCACTCAATGGTGGATATATGGTCCAACCAGCTGCAGCGGGCCCAGCTTCAACGAACAGGGAAATTACCATGATCAAAGAAGAAAGGAAAAACAACCAGTATGAAACCATATTCAAGAAACCGGAAGCCATATCCCTCGCACCAATCTGCAATGGAATCAATAGGTTACTGAAGGTACCACTCAATCCGGCGGTAAGCACGAAGAATACCATGATGGTACCGTGAATGGTAACCAATGCCAGATAAATATCGGCATCCATGACCCCATCAGGCGCCCACTTTCCCAGTAGGGCCTCAAAGATTGGGAAAGACTCCCCTGGCCATGCCAATTGCATTCTAAACAACAAGGACATTGCAATACCGATGAATCCCATGATAAGACCCGTAATCAGGTACTGCTTGGAAATCATCTTATGGTCTTGACTAAAGATGTACTTGGTAATAAAGGTCTCTTTATGATGATGCCCGTGATCTTCGTGTCCGTGTTCGTCGTGTCCGGTAGCTGACATAATCTTCTTAAGTTTTGTTATGGTTTCTTTCCTAGCCTAAATTATTCTGCGGGTGCTACAGTTTGTTTGAACGTAGCCTGTTCCGCCATCCATTTGTTGAACTCCTCTTCGGTCTCCACTATAATCTTCATTTGCATGTTATAGTGCGACTTTCCACAAATTTTATTGCAGAGCAATACATAATCGAACTCCCATGGATCGGAATCCGGTCTTCCCTCTGCTGCCCATTCTGCCCTAATGGCATTGGTGCGTTTTACTTTATCCACTACATCAGGGTTCAAACGCATTTCTTCCGTGGTCACGGTAGGTGTGAACGAGAATTGTGTGATCATTCCTGGCACACAGTTCATCTGTGCCCTAAAGTGCGGCATATATGCTGAGTGAAGCACATCTTGGGAACGCATCTTAAAATTTACCTTTCTGCCCACGGGCAAGTGCAATTCTTTTACAATGACATCATCCTCTCCATTGGGGTCCGCTTCATCCAAGCCCAATATATTGGCCTTATCAATATCGATCAAGCGCACATTGGCATCTCCCAAAACGTTGTCCTCCCCACCGTAACGGGCCGTCCAGTTAAATTGCTGGGCGTAGAGCTCAACGATCAAGGGGTCATCCTCATCATTGACATCCATGATGTTGGTCCAGGTATACAATCCCCAAAGGATCAATCCGGCCAAAACCACTACTGGGATGATGGTCCAAATGAACTCCAAACGGTCGTTATCTGCATAAAACAATGCTTTTCTTCCTTCTTCCCCACGGTACTTGTACCCAAAATAGTGCAACAAGGCCTGTGTGATAAACTGAACAAAGAAGATGATTGCAAAGGACACCCACATCAATTGGTCGTATTCCCCACCATGGGCAGATGATGCCTCAGGCAACAACACTTTGGTATATTTTGCAAAACAAAATATGGTGATTCCATAGATGAATATCAGGAATGCAAACAACAGATATCCGTTGTTTTTGTTATCGGTATCGTTTGCTATCTCGGCCTTCTCTGTTTTAAGTTGGGACAATTCAAAAATCTTGGTCATTTGCCATATCGCAATCGCCACCAGTACTAAAACAGTCAATGTTAATAATGCAGTCATTGTATACTTATCTAAGACTTAAATCGTATTAATAATGAAAATGTCTACTTTCCTCAATAAATGGATTGCGCTTGGGCTGCAACGGAGCCTTGGTCAAGGTATTGAACACCCAGTACACAAATAGACCTCCAAAGAACAATATACCTCCTATTTCGGGCAATCCAATATACCATTGGTCCCCTACCGTTGCCGGCATAACCATATTGAAGATATCCAAATAGTGTCCTGCCAATACCACGATACCTGCCATGATCACGAACCAGTTAACCCGCTTGTAGTCGCTGTTCATCAACACCAACAATGGGAACACAAAGTTCATCGCCAACATGGCAAAGAACGGCAGTTTGAAATCCTGGAAACGTGCCACATAATAGGTAACCTCCTCGGGAATGTTGGCATACCAGATCAACATGAACTGGGCAAACCACAGGTAAGTCCAGAAAATACTGATCCCGAACATGAACTTGGCCAAATCGTGGATGTGGCTATTGTTCACCTGCTCCAAATATCCTTTTGATTTTAGGTAAATGGTCACCATGGCAATCACAGTGATCCCTGAAACGAACATACTGGCAAACACATACCATCCGAAAAGGGTACTGAACCAGTGTGGGTCCAAACTCATGATCCAATCCCATGACATCATGGATTCGGTAACCAGATAGAATACCAAGAACCCGGCAGACCATCTAAAATTCTTTATAAAGTTGCTATCGTCATCAGACTCGTCCTGAGCCAATGAAAGTTTTCTGGAATACTCACGGTAAAAAATCCATCCACCCAAAAATATGGCGGCCCTTACCAAGAAGAAGGTCGGGTTTAAATACCCTGCTTTTCCTTGTAGCAGTTCGTCATGTGCCACAACATCGGCATCCATCCATACGAACATATGGTTCATGTGCATTACAGAGAGTACCAAAATCACAAAAACTACGATACCCCCGGGTACCAAGTATGAGGTAATCCCTTCCATGACCCTAAACAACAAGGGCGACCAACCTGCCTGCGCGGCACGTTGTATGGCGTAGAAGGCCAATACTCCCAAAGCGATCATAAAGAAAAAGAAAGCAGCTACATACAGAGCGGCCCATGGCTTGTTCTGTAGTTGGTGCAACAAATGCTCATCATGGGAGGCATCATGTCCTTCATCATGTGAAGCTTCTGCACCGTGTGCGGCACTTTCCCCGTGGCCTTGATCACCTCCATGGCTTACGGCCTCTTGTCCGTGACCACCTCCGTGGCCATCATCATGGGCAGCCACAATGGCCTTTGCCTCTTCCACTGTTGATGGAGCCGATAGAAAACCAATGGCCAAGAAAATAACTCCAAGCCCCATGGCAATGAAAGATCCTATTTTAAGTCTGTTTGAAAAGGTGTACATAGTTTACTCTTATCCAATTATTTTGTTAGGTCCTCCTTTAACTTCATCACGTATTCCGACACCTGCCACATCTCTTTTTCGTTGGCGAACTGAGATGCATAGGAGCCCATGGAATTCAAACCATAGTAAATGGTATGGTACGTAGTACCTACGGTAATGTTTCTTGCCGCATCACTATAGCTGGGAACACCCAATATTTTTTCACGTTTTACCAAATTTCCTTGTCCATCCCCTTTGGCACCATGACATACTGCGCAATAGATATCATACAATTCCTTGCCCACGGCCAAGTTTGCTTCTGTATCCAAAGAATCCAATGGACTTGTATTCAATCTGGCCAGTTCTTTTCCTTCAGGAGTATTTTCGAACTCATAGGGCATATATCCTCTGGAGATGGTTCCTTCAACAGGCAACATGGCTTCTGTTCCTTCAGGGAACAGTCCATTATCCACTCCTTGATAGGTTTCATATCCTACGCCTTCGTACATATTTGGCATAAATTGGTAGTTTGGTCTGTTCTTGTCAGCGCAAGCAGCAACAAACAACACCAAGGCCAATACAACACTTATTTTACCTAGTAGTTTCATAGTATTAAGACTCCTTTTCTGTAACTTTTATTTCCACCGCTCCTGTTTCCCACAACAAATCGGTCAACTCCTGTTCATTATCGTGTACTCCAATTTCCATTAAAAAATGGTCGTCCGTGGTACGTTTATCGGGATTTTCCGCTTTTTTGAAGGGCCACATTTTACTTCTTAGGTAAAACGTGATCACCATCAAGTGAGCCGCGAAGAAAACCGTCAACTCGAACATGATCGGAACAAAGGCGGGCATATTTTCCAAATAGCTAAAGCTGGGCTTTCCTCCAATGTCTTGGGGCCAATCCTCGATCATGATGTAGTTCATCATCACAATGGCAACGGTCAATCCCAAACAACCATACATGAAGGAAGTGATCGCAATTCGCGTATCTGCCAATCCCATGGCCTTGTCCAAACCGTGAACTGGGAAAGGGGTGTATACTTCCTCTATATGATGGTGCTCTGCCCTCACTTTCTTTACGGCATGCATCAACACATCGTCATCGTGGTAAAGTGCCTGAATAACTTTTGATGCCATAACTATTTCTTATCGTTTAATTTTTTTGCTTGACCTGCCCAATCATCACGCTGCGCCCTTCCTGGGAAGGAACCTGTAATGGAATCCAACAAATCATATTCTTTTTCGGTCATTTTACTTACCTGTGCAAAGGTATGGATGCCTATTTGGTTCAAGGCTTCCTCCATTTGAGGACCAATGCCTTTGACCTTTTTCAAGTCATCCGCAGTATCCGTTTCAGGGTCGAATGTACCGATAGCTTCCAAGAGGGATGAAACTTGTTTTGGATCAACCTCTTTTGCTTCAGCCTTGGGAGCCTCCACCTTTTTAGAACCGCCTTTTGCTGGCATTTCATACAATGGCTTTCCAGCATCCCGTAGCTTCTTGTACTTTTCCCCTGATGATTTCAAAATGGACTTCACTTCCGCCTGTGCTATAACAGGGAATGTTCTGGAATACAACAGGAACAATACAAAGAAGAATCCTATGGTCCCGATAAATATTCCGATATCCACAAAGGTTGGGGAGAACATGGTCCAAGAAGATGGCAGGTAATCCCTGTGCAATGAGGTAACAATGATCACAAAACGCTCAAACCACATCCCTATGTTTACCACAATAGAGATAAAGAAAGAGAACATGATACTGGTACGTAGCTTTTTGAACCACATGAACTGAGGCGAGAACACGTTACAGGTCATCATGGACCAGTAAGCCCACCAGTAAGGTCCCGTAGCCCTGTTCAGGAAGGCGTATTGTTCGTACTCCACTCCAGAGTACCAAGCAATGAACAACTCCGTGATATAGGCACATCCTACAATGGAACCTGTAATCATGATTACGATGTTCATCAACTCAATATGTTGTACAGTGATATACGCTTCAAGGTTACACACTTTACGCATAATGATCAAAAGCGTGTTCACCATGGCAAATCCAGAGAAAATCGCACCAGCAACGAAGTACGGTGGGAAGATGGTGGTGTGCCATCCTGGAATTACCGAAGTAGCAAAGTCAAACGATACGATGGTGTGTACGGAAAGTACCAAAGGTGTTGCCAAACCAGCCAATACCAAGGAAACTTCTTCAAAACGCTGCCAGTCTTTGGCACGACCTGTCCAACCGAAGCTCAACAAGCTGTATATTTTCTTTTGGAAAGGTTTTACCGCCCTATCACGAATCATGGCGAAGTCAGGCAAAAGACCCGTCCACCAGAATACCAATGATACGGAAAGGTAGGTTGAAATCGCAAATACGTCCCAAAGCAATGGTGAGTTGAAGTTCACCCAAAGGGAACCAAATTGGTTAGGGATGGGAAGTACCCAATATCCCAACCATGGACGACCCATGTGGATGATCGGGAACAAACCTGCCTGCACTACCGAGAAGATGGTCATTGCCTCTGCGGAACGGTTGATCGCCATTCTCCACTTTTGACGGAACAACAACAGTACCGCCGAAATCAGGGTTCCTGCGTGACCAATACCTACCCACCATACAAAGTTGGTGATATCCCAGGCCCAGTTAACGGTTCGGTTAAGTCCCCAAACCCCAATACCCGTGGAAACGGTATAAATGATACATCCTAGACCCCAAAGGAATGCCACAAGGGCAATGGTGAAGACAATCCACCATTGTTTATTGGCCTTTCCCTCTACCGGACGGGCAATGTCCACGGTTACATCGTGGTATCCTTTGTCTCCAAGTACTAAGGGCTTTCGAATAGGTGCTTCGTAATGCGACGCCATAATTTATCTTCTAGTTACTTCTTTTTATTGATTACGCCTCGTTGGTGTTTCTTACCTTAACATGATAGAACACATTGGGTTTTGTACCCACATGCTCCAACAAGTGGTACATTCTATCATCTTCCTTCAACTTGGCAACTTTACTGTCGTGATCATTAACATCCCCAAATACCATAGCTCCGCTGCTACAAGCCGCAGAACAGGCTGTTTGGAACTCACCATCCTTGATGACACGTCCATCCCGCTTGGCATCCAAAATGGTCTTTTGTGTCATTTGGATACACATGGAGCATTTTTCCATTACCCCTCTTGAACGAACGTTTACATCTGGGTTGATAACCATCTTGCCCAAGTCATTGTTCATATTGAAATCGAACTCGTCATTGTTGTTGTACAAGAACCAGTTGAATCGACGTACTTTATACGGACAGTTGTTGGCACAATATCTTGTACCTACACAACGGTTGTAGGCCATATGGTTCTGACCTTGTCTACTGTGCGAAGTGGCCGCAACCGGACAAACCGTTTCACAAGGTGCATGGTTACAGTGCTGGCACATTACGGGCTGGAAGGCTACCTGAGGATTGGCAGATGGATCTTCCATCTCCCTGAATCCGCCCAAGGAACCTTTTTCGCCCCAAAGACCATCCATTCCATCCTTCTTCTCATTATCTTGTTCAAAGGTCTCCTCTGAAGAGTAATATCTATCGATTCGCAACCAGTGCATATCGCGTGAACGACGCATCTCCGCTTTACCCACAACAGGAACGTTGTTTTCAGCATGACAAGCTATAACGCAAGCCCCACATCCTGTACAAGCATTCAAGTCGATGGACAAGTTGAAGTGATGCCCCACGGAACGATCGAACTCATCCCAAAGGTCGGCATCTGGAGAAGTCACAGGGATTTCATTGTGGTTCAATGAAACCTGTGGCATATGGTTCCACTCAGCATGATCTTTAGTATTGAAGATCTCCAAGGTGGTTTCCTTGATGATATCCCCTCTACCCATCAATGTTTTTTGCGACTGGATACATGCAAACTCATGCTCTCCACCCACTTTTTCAACGGTTACGGACTGAACATCTGAAAAATTGGTATACAAGGCGTAAGCATTTACCCCTGTGGCCATTTCAGATTGCATTCCGGCTTTTTTACCATATCCGAAAGAAAGTCCCACGGTACCTATCGCCTGACCAGGCTGCACGATTACCGGAACACTTTCCAATACTTTTCCATCAACGGTCAATTTCACATAGCTACCATTGACACCACCATCGGCGACCATCTTGTTTTCCACACCCCATTTTTCGGCATCGGCTTTGGAAATGGTCACGTAGTTGTCCCAAGAAACCCTTGAAATAGGATCAGGGAACTCTTGCAACCATGGGTTGTTGGCCTGTCGGCCATCCCCCATACCTACTTTGGAATATAGCACCAATTCCGTTCCAGTACTGGTAGCATTCACCAAGGAGCGAATTGCGGAGGCAATGGGAACCACTGTGGATTCGCCTTCCGCTTCTTCCACCTCAACCTGAGAGGCCGTAACAGCACCCTCCTCTTGGGCAACAGGAGCAGAAGCCACAAAAACCCCATCCTGAAGCGCCTTGTTCCAAGACCCTCCCTGAAGGATATCTGTACTCCAAGTTTCCTTGATGTAATCGTAATATGTTTTTTCACTGCCCATCCAAGTCAACAAGGCCGTTTGGAACTGTCTTGTATCAAACAACTGTCGGATGGCAGGTTGCATTAAAGTATATTGTCCTTTTTTGAACTGCGCATCGCCCCAAGACTCCAAGTAATGGGAAGCAGCAGCTACATAACCAGCCGCTTGGGCGGTTTCGTCGTTATTGAACGCAAATGCCACGGAAACATCAACCTTTTCAAGTCCGGATACGAACTCCTCGGCATTGGGCAATGTGTACGCAGGATTCACCCCGTCCATGATCAAAGCGCCAACTCGACCGGCATTCATATCGGCAATCAACTTGCCCACTTTGGCCGTATCACCCTGACGAACATATCTTGGGTTTTCCGCATCAAAAGCCTCACTGGCCAATAATTTGTTGATGGCCAAAACAACGGTCTGTGCATTTACATCATTAAGCCCAGTGACCACAACGGCTTTGCTTCCGGCTTTTTTCAACTCGGAAGCAACCTTATCCACAGCCTCATCCACATCGGAAGTTCCCCCACCAACACTACTACCGTTCAATTTGCCATACAACTTGGCCAAGGCAATTTTTTGCTGGGTCGGGGTCATGGGATAACGTTTATCCGCATTGGCTCCGGACAAAGACATATTGGACTCCAATTGAATGTGCCTGGACATTTTCCCATGTTTGGGCACACGTCCTTTGGCATATCCACTATCATAGCCTCCTCCTTGCCAATCTCCCAAGAAATCAGCCCCGAAGGAAACAATCAATTCCGCTTTTTCAAAATCGTAATCAGCCAAGGCACGTTCACCATAGGCTTCATTGAATGCGTTGAGTGCAGCGTCTTCAGAAATGGCATCGTAAACCACATGGTTCACATTTTCACCATAAGCTTCCTTGAACTCGGCAATCAATTTATCGGTAGATGGACTTGCATAGGTCTGGGTCAACAAAACAATTTGTCGGTTAGACCCTTTTAAACTACCCAATTTTGCTTTTACCGTAGCATCCAACACCTTCCATTCCACAGGCTCACCATTGGCACTTGACCCTTGAACCCGCTTGCTATCATACAGTGTCAACACAGAGGCCTGAACCCTTGCATTGGCACTTCCATTTACCTTGGCATCGGTGTTGTTTTCTATTTTTATTGGTCTTCCTTCCCTTGTTTTCACCAAAACACTGGCAAAATCAAAACCATCCGCAATAGTGGTTGCGTAATAGTTGGCCACACCTGGAACAATATTGTCCGGCTGCACCACGTAGGGTATGGACTTATGGACCGGTCCCTCACAAGCAGCAACAGCCGCTGCCGCCGTACTGAACCCAACATATTTTAGAAAGTCCCTTCTGTTGGTATTTGAAGCGGACAGGTTCTCCTTGTCCCCCAAAAACTCATCAACGGGAATCTGTTCTGTAAATTCGTTTTGTCTTAGCGTCTCAACAATGGAATCGTTCGGATTCAACTCCGCTTCACTTTTCCAATATTTTTTGTTTGATGCCATACGATATATCTGAGATTATCTTCCTTTAATTCTTAATAGTGACACTTACCACATTCTATACCACCCATCATGGCCGCGGTCAACTGCTCAACGCCATACTTTTTGGACAATTCCTCATGAATGGCCTCATAGTAAGCATTACCCTCTATCTTCACATTGGTCTCCCTGTGACAGTTCACACACCAACCCATGGTCAATGGTGCAAATTGCTCCACAACTTCCATCTCTTCCACAGGACCGTGACAGGTCTGACAGGCAACGCCCGCAACAGAAACGTGCTGGGAGTGGTTGAAATAGGCAAAATCGGGCAGGTTATGGATTCTCACCCATTGTACCGGCTGTGTCTCGCCAGTGTAGGATTGATTTTCCTCATCCCATCCAACGGCCTTGTACAGCTTTTTGATCTCTGCCGTGTAGAACTCATTGGTGTGCCCTGCAGCCAAATCTTCAGCTGATGGCCCTTCGGGATTACCGGCATATTGGTAGATGGACTTGTGACAGTTCATACAAACATTCAAGGAAGGTATCCCCGATGTTTTTGAAACCCTTGCCGAAGAGTGGCAATATTTACAATCTATCTTATTGTCACCAGCGTGGATTTTATGGGAAAAGTGAATGGGCTGTACCGGAGCATATCCTTGATCGACACCCACCTGCATCATCCATCCATAAGCGAAATACGCACTGGCCAACAAAAGGAAAATGGCACTTACCAAGACCAAAAACTGGTTTTTGGCAAACGCTTTCCAAATGGGAAGACGTTTTTCTTTCTCTTGCTCCAACACAACTCCATTGGCCTCCGCGATGCGACGCAAGGTCTTGTTCACCAAAATCAACATCACGACCAACAGACCGAACACCAACGCCAAAGCCCCCAAAATCACTTCATTGGATATTCCACCAGACGCAGCGGACCCTCCATCACCTCCACCTGACGCCGCCGGAGCAACTGCAGGTTTGGCAGGTGGTGCGGCCGTGTAGGCCAAAATATCATCGATGTCTTGATCGGACAACGTTGGGAAAGGCGTCATTGCCGCCTGATTGTACTCAGCGTAGATTGCATTTGCATAGGAATCCCCTGAGCTTATCAACCCTGGACTGTTCTTGATCCAAGCATAAAGCCATTCCTTATCCAACCCCTCATCCTCCGACAAACGCGCTTCTACGTTGGCCAATGCAGGACCGGTCATTTTACGGTCCAGGGCGTGGCAAGCAGCACAGTTCTGGTTAAAGAGCTGTTTCCCTTTTGCCGGGTCGCCCCCACCTGCGTCGGCGGCAGCTTCTTCCTGCGCATAGAATGAAATGGAGAAAAATAGGAGAGAGAAACCTAAAATTTTAGAAAATAGATGGCGGTACAAAACCTTTTTCATATTAACGAAATTTCTATCGAAATCTTTGGCATGATTATTTCTATTGATATTGAGAACAATAGCTTCCAGTCCTACCAAAATTGGTCACAAAAGTACGACATAGCGCCATTTTTTGAAATGTTAAGGTATTTATAACTTCTAATTTATAAAGATTCTAAATAAAGTGGGGTCAGCGGGGTTAGACCATAAAAATTTACTTTTGCACCATGACCGCATGTCAAAACACTTGAATTATATGAAGACTCTTGTATTTATTGCTCTTTTTACAGGCTTTGCCCTACATATTTCTGCCCAGGAAGGAACCGTTTCCATACAGCAGGACCCTAAAATAGATGAGTTGGTAAAGCGCTATGCCGAAGTGAACTCAAAAGCAGAGTTTTACCAGATCCAAGTAGGTTTTGGCTCCTACCAAAAAGCACAGAACCTGAAGGCCCAGGTTGAAATTGATTTCCCGGGATGGGATTCCAAAATTGAATTTGAATCCCCTACCTACCGGGTTCGCCTTGGCCGGTTCAAGACCAAATTGGAGGCGGAACGAAAGTACCTTGAAGTCCGAAAAAAATATCCAGATGCCATGCTCCTCAAACCGGAGCACGATTCCAAATAAAAAAATCCCGTCTTGGACGGGATTTTTTGTTTCTATATAATTGGGTAAACTCCTAGAGTTTTTTCTTCACAGCCACCTCTTGGAAGGCTTCTACAATATCGCCCTCCCGGATGTCGTTGTAGTTCTTGATCTGCAGACCACAATCGTAGCCTTTGGAGACTTCCTTCACATCGTCCTTAAATCGTTTCAAGGATGCCAGTTCGCCGGTAAAGACGACCACCCCGTCACGGATAAGTCTAATCTGTGAGTTTCTGAAAATCTTTCCACTGGTGACCATACAACCTGCAATGGTTCCGATCTTGGAAATCTTGAAGGTTTCCCTAATCTCGGCATTTCCGGTCACCTCTTCTTTCATCACTGGTGAAAGCATGCCTTCCATAGCGTCTTTGAGATCATTGATGGCATCGTAGATGATGGAATAGGTCCTGATATCGATTTCTTCTTTCTCTGCCACGATACGGGCGTTGCCCATTGGCCTAACGTTAAATCCTATAATGATCGCATCGGAGGCGCTGGCCAACAACACATCGGATTCCGTAATGGCACCCACACCTTTGTGGATGATATTCACTTGGATTTCGTCTGTTGACAGTTTTTGGAAGGAATCCGTCAAGGCCTCCACAGAACCGTCCACATCCCCTTTAAGGATAATGTTGAGCTCCTTGAAATCGCCCAGCGCTATTCGTCTTCCAATTTCGTCCAAGGTAATGTGTCGCTGTGTCCGTACAGACTGCTCACGCTGCAGTTGCGAACGTTTGGCCGCAATCTGTTTTGCTTCCCGCTCATCCTCCAACACATTGAATCGGTCCCCTGCTTGTGGTGCACCATCCAACCCTAAAATTGAGATTGGCGTTGCCGGTCCAGCCTTTTTCACATTCTTACCGCGTTCATCCTGCATAGCCTTTACCTTACCACTGCAAGTCCCGGCCAATACGTAGTCCCCAATCTTTAGGGTACCGGTCTGAACCAAGATCGTTGAAACATATCCTCGTCCTTTATCCAAAAAGGCCTCCACTACGGTACCTGAGGCCAATCGGTCTGGATTCGCTTTGAGTTCCAGCAGTTCCGCTTCCAACAATACTTTTTCCAACAATTCCTTAACACCTTGACCTGTCTTGGCAGATATGTCATGGGATTGGATCTTTCCTCCCCAGTCTTCCACCAAAAGGTTCATCTGGGCAAGGCCTTCCTTGATCTTATCTGGATTGGCGGTCTGCTTATCCACCTTGTTTATGGCAAACACAATGGGCACCCCAGCCGCTTGCGCATGGCTAATGGCCTCCTTGGTCTGTGGCATGATATCGTCATCCGCAGCAATCACGATGATGGCAATATCGGTGACCTGGGCTCCACGTGCCCGCATTGCGGTAAAAGCCTCGTGACCCGGTGTATCCAAAAAGGTAATCCGTTGTCCGTTTTCCAGCGTTACCCCGTAGGCACCAATGTGCTGGGTAATACCTCCACTTTCTCCGGCAATCACATTTTCTTCCCTGACATAATCCAACAAAGAGGTCTTACCGTGGTCTACGTGACCCATAACGGTAACGATCGGCGCTCTTGCCACCATATCTTCCGGAGCATCTTCCACCTCCTCTATGGTCTCTTCGATTTCCGCAGTGACAAATTCCACTTCGTACCCAAATTCATCGGCAACAATGGAAAGGGTTTCTGCATCCAAACGTTGGTTCATGGTTACCATGATACCGAGGGACATACAAGCGGAGATGATCTGTGTTGTGGACACATCCATCATGGTGGCCACTTCGTTCACGGTAACAAACTCCGTTACCTTGAGGATTTTGCTCTCCAACTCTTGCTGTTCCAGGTCCTTTTCGGTCTGTTGACGGTGTTGGTCCCTTTTCTCCCTTCTATATTTGGCTCCTTTGCCCTTGCTGGATTTCCCTTGGAGTTTTTCCAAGGTTTCCCGCACCTGCTTTTGTACTTCTTCCTCGGTAGGCTCCACTTTGGGAACAGCACCTCTTTGGGCACCTCTTCTACCGGGTCCGTTACCCCTATTCGGACGTCCTCCGCCAGACTGGGCATCGTTCTTTACAATTCGCTTCCTTCTCTTTCTTCTATCTGCGCTGCTATCAGATCCGTTGGCATCGGATTTTTTCTGATCTTCTTTCTTCTTTTTGGGCTTGTTGAATTGCGAAAGGTCTATCTTATCTCCCGTAATCTTTGGGCCGGACAGTTTCTTGTATTGGGTTTTGATGGTACCGGACTCCGCTGGCGCTTCTTCCTTCTCCTCTTTTACCTCTACCTTCTTGACCTCTTTTGGGGGAGCAGCCTCTTCTTTTTTGGGAGCTTCCGCTTCCACTTTGGGTGCTTCCACCTTTTCCTCGGACTCCTTTTCCTTTTCTTTGGGCGTTTCCGGCTTTTTGTCCAAATCTATTTTACCCACAGTCTTGGGACCGGAAAGTTCAGCTTTGGCTTTTATCACCTGTTGTTCAGCCTCTCTTTTCTCCCTAGCCAGTCTGCGTTCTTCCTGTTCCTGCTCCATTTGGACCCTGATGGCTTCCTTCTCCTTGCGCTTTTCTTCACCAACCTCCTTGGAAGCTACCTTTTTACTCTTATCCGTCTGGAACTCATCCAACAGTACTTGATACACTTCGTCCGTGATCTTTGTAGTGGGACGCGCCTCTACCTCATGACCTTGTGAGGAAAGGTAGTCCACTGCTCGATCAAGTGAAATGTTCAATTCCCTGAGAACTTTGTTAAGTCGTATTGTTGGGTTTCCTGCCATAAATTGTTTTGCTTGCCCTAAAATTCGCTGCTAATATATAGTTTAATCTTCAAATTCTTCCTTGAGGATACGAACGACTTCCTGTACGGTTTCTTCTTCTAGGTCGGTTCGCTTCACCAAGTCACTTACATCTTGTTCCAAAACGCTTCGGGCGGTGTCCAATCCAATTTTCTTGAATTCCTCGATCACCCAGCTTTCTATCTCATCCGAGAATTCGGTCAATTCCACATCTTCCTCTACACCTTCACGGAATACATCAATCTCATAACCAGTCAATTGGCCTGCTAATCGGATATTATGTCCTCCCCTACCGATAGCTTTGGAAACTTCTTCAGGTTTTAGGTAAACCTGTGCCGTCTTTTTCTCATCGTTCAACTTAACGGACGATACCCTCGCCGGGCTCAACGCCCTTGTCACCATCAATTGTGCATTGTTGGTCCAGTTGATGACATCAATATTTTCATTGCCCAATTCACGGACAATTCCATGGATTCGGCTTCCTTTCATTCCCACACAGGCTCCTACGGGATCAATTCTATCGTCATAGGAGTCCACGGCAACCTTTGCTTTTTCGCCAGGGATACGAACCGCTTTTTTAATAGTGATCAATCCATCGAACACTTCCGGGATTTCTTGGAAGAACAATTGCTCCAAGAAAATAGGCGAAGTCCTTGACATGATGATGGTGGGCTTATTTCCCTTCAACTCAACACTCTCAATGATTCCCCTTACGTTATCACCTTTGCGGAAAAAGTCAGATGGAATCTGCTTTTCCTTGGGAAGAATGATTTCGTTCCCTTCATCATCCAACAAAATGATGGCCTTGTGGCGAATGTGGTGTACCTCAGCCGTGTAAATCTCACCCTCCAAGTCCTTAAATTGCTTGTAGATGGTGGTGTTGTCATGCTCATGGATCTTGGAAATAAGGTTTTGGCGCAAGGCCAAAATGGCCCTTCTTCCAAGGTCGATCAACTTCACTTCTTCGGAAACATCTTCCCCAACCTCAAAATCGGGCTCGATTTTTCTAGCTTCCGTAAGGGAGATTTCCTCGTTGGGATCTTCCACTTCACCGTCCTCTACCACAACTCGGTTTCTCCAAATCTCCAAATCCCCTTTATCTGGGTTGATGATGATATCAAAGTTATCATCGGAACCAAATTTCTTCTTGAGTGCATTTCGGAACACATCTTCCAAAATGGCCATAAGGGTCACCCTGTCAATAAACTTATCGTCCTTAAACTCCGAAAAGGATTCGATGAGCGCTAGGTTTTCCATTTTTTAACTACAATTAAAATTTTAAAATAACTTTTGCTTCTTGTATGTCAGAAAATGCAATTTCCTGCTTTTTCTGTACGGTAACTTTTCCTTTACCCACGGGTTTGGGCTCACGGGCCTTCCACTCCAAGGTAATACTATTTTCCGAAGCCTGGACCAAGGTGCCTTCCAACTCTTCACCACCTGTCCTGACCTTTATTTTCCTACCAATATTCTTCGTATACTGACGTGGCAACTGCAATGGGGATGTAGCCCCTGCCGAAGTGACCTCCAAGGAAAAATCTTCTTCCTCTCGATCCAAGTTGTGCTCTATGGCACGACTCACATTCATACAATCCTGAAGATCGACCCCTTGATCTCCGTCCAAAATCACCCTAATGGTGTTATCCCCCCCTACGGTAAAATCAATCAAAAACAAAGATGGGTTCTCTTCCAAGGCCTTGTTCAACAACGATTCCACTTTTTCTTTCAACATGAGCACATCAAATAAAGGTTGTCCCTTCACAAAAACTGAAGCGGTATCACTAGGCTTTTTTGGTGACCAAATAAGGGTTTTGCCAATAAAAGAGGGGACTCTAAGTCCCCTCATGAATACTTTTATATCCGTTCAGCTGCGCAAATATACGATAATTATATCAGTATGTGCAAACTAAGGCCACAAAACTGTTTTTGCGAATTGATTTCAAAAAAGCATACCGTTCCACACCGCATCAGTTCAATTCATTTTTCGAAACAAAAACCTCTTCAGGCATTCCTTATTTTTAGGGAATGCATGGGCATGACCCTGCAAATCCACACTAAACATCCATATTCCCCCATTTCACAACAAATATTTTCAACAGATTCCTCCGCGGTTAGTTTTGCACTCTTAAACATAAAGCGGCTATGGGCTTAATCTTATACGGCAAACAGATAGCAAAAAGAGTACCGTCAAGGAACTATCTTTTCCTACTCCTTTTGTTGCTGGGCAGCTCATCCCTATCCTCACAAACCACACTTTGGAACGAAAATTTCACGTACAACAACAACACCCAAAGTGGAACCGCGACAGGCCCTTCTGCTTCGGATTGGACTACAGACCGAGGCAACAGACTATCCGTTAGGAACAATGCATTAAGAGGCAGAAACCTGGATTCCCAAGGCACTTGGCAAACCGACCCGATCGACATCACCGGATACGACTTCATAAGTTTCAGCATGGAAACCTGGGTGGATGATGAAGATGAAATGGACAATGGCAATGATTATTTCAGGGGAGCATACCGTATTGACGGAGGATCTTGGCAGCAATTTGTAAATGCCTCTGGATCGGATTCGGACCCACTGGACCCTTCTTATACGGTAAACCTATCCACTACCGGGAATTCCACCCTCGAAATCAGGGTGCAAATGCTCAACCAAAATAATGATGAGCAATATTATATTGATGATGTATCGGTTGTTGGATATTCTGGAATATGCAACGGCGAGATTGATTTTGAATTTTATGATAGTGTCCCATCAGGTTACACCACAGACAATATCCCAACTTCCGGAGCCTTGGGAACAGGTGTGTTCTCCAGTTTTGATGTGGACGCCCTCCAAAATCAGGAAGATCCGGGGGATGCCGAAAGTTTTAGCATCAGATACTCTGGATATATCCAAATCAACACCGCAGGCTCCTATACTTTTTATACCTCATCGGATGATGGCTCCAAACTCTTCATTGATGGAACCCAAGTGGTGGACAACGATGGTCTGCACGGCACACAAGAAAGGTCGGGCTCCATATCACTTAGCGCAGGCTTGCATCCCATCACCGTCCTGTTTTTTGAAAATGGCGGCGGGGAAACCTTAAACGTCCAATACCAAGGCCCTTCCATTTCCAAACAAAACGTACCTTTTTCCATATTGTATTCCAATTGTAGCGTAGCCATAGCAGATTTGGATGGCGATGGCATTGAGGACAGTGTTGACGTTGATGACGACAACGATGGTATATTGGATACAGATGAATGTGGTGGATTGAGTGTAAATTATGCCATATCAGCTACCAATATCAGACACTTTAGCAATGACTCCAACGCCCAAGGAAATCCCGGGACAACATATGCCTCCAACTCGCCCACCACATATCCTGGAGCAAGCTCCATCCTACTTCTTCAGTTCCCAACGGCATTGCCCATAGGCACCAGTGTAAGTGTATTTTTAGGGGCAGATCCCGCAGTGACCGATACAGATATGCAATTACAACGTTCGGATGCCGCAGGAAACAGCAATGGCTGGATTGCCAATGCCGACAATACTGCACCGGGCTCCATACGGGAAGTTACCTTTACCGTAAGTGGAAGCTCCTTGGAGTATCTTCGTATTGAGGCCTACCAAATTGGAGCAAGAATCTATGGCGCCAGTTATAGTGGCACCGTGGATTGCACTACCGTAGATACCGATGGGGACGGCATCCCCAATTACCAAGACCTTGATAGCGATGGTGACGGCATCCCCGATAATGTGGAGGCCCAAACCTCTTTGGGATATACAGCACCCACTGGCAGCGATTCAGACAATGATGGTTTGGACAACGCCTATGAAACAGGTGGGATTTCTTATGTGGACACTGATGGGGATGGCACGCCCGATTTTTTGGATACGGACAGCGACAATGACGGAACAAATGACACTACGGAAGCCGCCCTTTCCCTCTCAGGAACGGACAGCGATAATGATGGCTTGGATGATAATATGGACACCTCAACCGATTACGGCGACCCAGGTGGAACCATTGATGACCCCACCACAACCAGTGGAGGCAGCATTATGCTACCGGATTCCGACGGGGACGCTGCATCCGGTGGTGATTTGGATTTTAGGGACGATACCAATGATGGCAACCAACCGCCCTCCATTTCTGCTACCGGAGATCAGATATTCTGTCCCGGCAGTCCAATAGCCATTGCTGAAAGTGTATCCATTTCAGACCCAGATACCGCTACCTTGGATGCAGTCTATATACAGATAACTTCCAACTACGACAATTCGGGCGACCTCTTGAGCTTAACGGGTACACACCCCAATATCACAGCCAGCTGGAGCTCTTCGGAAGGAAGACTTACCTTGACCGGTCCGGCTACACTAGCAGAATTTGAAACAGCTGTGGCTGCTGTCACATTCCAAACCACCGCAACAGTTGCTTCTGGGGATACCCGAAGTTTTTCCATCGTATTGAACGAGGCCAATTACCTTGCCTCCACCGGACACTATTACGAATATGTGCCCGCTTTGGGCATCACATGGACCTCTGCCAGGGATGCCGCCACTCTCCGAACATTTTATGGACTCCAAGGATATTTGGCCACCATTTCCATTCAGGATGAATCCGACCTTTTGGGGTCGCAAGCTCCAGGAGCTGGGTGGATCGGGGCCAGCGACGCCGCCTTGGAAGGGGATTGGTATTGGGTAACCGGTCCAGAAGCCGGAACTTTGTTCTGGAGGGGAAATGCCTCAGGAACTGCCTTTGCCTACGAATTTTGGAACGGCGGGGAACCGAACAACTCAGGGAACGAAGATTATGCACACATCACAGCCCCGGGAGTTGGTCTTCCAGGTTCTTGGAATGACCTCTCCAATACAGGAGCCGCAAGCGGGGATTATCAACCTAAAGGATATTTGGTAGAATATGGAGGAATGCCCGGAGACCCACCTTACCCAAACCTTGCCGCAACCACAACCATTACCGTGGACAATGTTGCACCAACTGCCAGTAACCCGGCACCCCTAGCGGTGTATTGCACAGATGATATTCCAGTACCCGATGTCACCGTTGTTAATGACGAAGCCGATAATTGTGATGCGAACCCTACCGTAACTTTCATCAGCGATGTTAGTGATGGTGGATCCAATCCGGAAGTCATCACACGCACCTATAGGATAACTGATGTATCTGGAAATTTCTTGGATGTACAACAGACCATCACCGTTTCACCATTCAGCATTTCAAGTCAACCCACCGATCAAAATGTTGTTGCAGGGAATTCTGCCAACTTCTCCGTAACCGCCAGCAATGTTGACACCTACCAATGGGAGGTGAGCACTGACGGAGGTAGCAACTTTGTATCCCTTACCGATGGCCCGGAATACACCGGGACACAAACGGCCAATCTTTCCGTGGTTGGGGCTGGGACCGATAAAAACGGATACACCTTCCGAGTATTGGTTTCCAATTCCTCGGGGTCATGTAGCGCCCTTACTTCGGATGAAGCTACCTTGACGGTAAAAGTAGGGACCGTAATCACCAACCGTAGGGTTACGTACCGGGTAAACAAAAATTGACCCAGCACTAAAATCGCTCCGTGTTGGACCAAGCCCTTAGCCAAAATCCAAGCGCTTTTTCATTCCAAATTCCTGTTACCTTTACAGCATGAGGTTTTTTCAAAATCCGAAGACTGTATATTATTTCAAACGGATTCTTCCTTTTGGAATCATTTGGCTGGTGCTCAGTTGGTTTATTTTGCTTATTGAATCCATGGCCACCGAATATAAAAATGTCCGTCCCGAAACTGACATAACGGTCACTTGGGATATTCTTCTGTTCGCCTCCCTTGCGGTCTTTGTAGTAGGTTTGGCCGTAGGGACCCTTGAGGTCTTTTGGTTGGGAAAACTATTTAAGTCCAAAGGTTTTGGACAAAAGATTCTATATAAAATGGGATTTTACCTCCTCTTCATGTTGGTCATTAACCTGATTGCCTATCCCATTGCGGCGAGCCTTGAGCTCAACGCTTCATTGGGAAATCCTGAAGTATGGCAAAAGTTTTCAAATTATATGGTCAGTCGAACTTTTTTAAGCACCTTGATTTCCTTGACCTTCAGCATTTTTGTGTCGCTGCTATATTCGGGCATCAGTGAACATCTTGGGCATGATGTACTACTCAACTTTTTCTCTGGCAAATACCATCAACCCAAAGAAGAATCCCGTATTTTCATGTTTCTGGATATGAAATCCTCCACATCATGGGCAGAACAACTGGGACACCAACAATACTTTCGTTTTTTAAGGGATTACTACAACCAACTTTCCAACGCGATTATTACACACCGGGGTGAAGTGTACCAATACATAGGAGATGAAATTGTAATTACCTGGAAACAGGACAAGGGACTGTCCCAACAACATTGCGTACAGTGCTTTTACAGTATGAAAGAAGCGCTGGAGAAGAAATCACCCTCTTTCATTAAAACCTATGGGGTGGCGCCCTCGTTTAGGGCCGGACTGCATGTTGGCCATGTGACAACCGGGGAAATTGGGGCACTCAAAAAAGAAATATTTTTTACCGGGGATGTTCTGAACGTTACTGCCCGAATACAAAAGCTATGCAAATCACTTGATCAGGAACTTCTTCTCTCCGGGGAATTAAAAACCCTTTTGGAACCAACAGCCCCATTTAGCTTTAAAGCTCTGGGAACAATGGAACTGGAAGGCCGGAAAGAACAGGTATCGCTTTTTGCCCCACTTTGACCAGAACAAACCACCCTTCTTGAATTCCAAGCCCGTAAAACTTCTACCCATACTTCGTTTGTTCTTACCAACTTTTTAACGAACCTGTGAGCGTTACTCAAAATTCACAAAAGAGTGTTAAATCCTTTGAATGTGTTTGAATTTCGTAACTCTTTTTTGACCAAATATTGATAATTTCATGCCAATCATTACAATTATGGCAAAACTCAATTTGAAAATCAACGGACAAGTAAAAGAGGTAGACGTAGATCCATCCACACCCGTACTATGGGTATTACGGGATCATTTAAATCTTGTAGGCACCAAATACGGATGTGGCATTGCACAATGCGGGGCCTGCACTGTTCATTTGGACGGCACGGCCACCCGATCATGTATGCTTTCCGTATCCATGGTAGGAAATTCCGAAATCACCACCATTGAGGGACTCTCCGAAAATGGGGACCATCCTGTACAAAAGGCATGGATGGATGTGGACGTACCCCAATGCGGCTATTGCCAAGCAGGCCAGATCATGACCGCGGCAGCCTTATTGGACAAGAATCCCAACCCAAACGACGAAGAAATAGAAATGGCCATGAACGGAAACATTTGTAGGTGCGGAACCTATTTGCGCATTAAAAAAGCTGTGAAAATAGCATCCGAAAACAGCTAGGTCCAACCAATAGTAAAAACAAACATCATGAACCAGATAGACAAACATATCGGGCGTAGAGCCTTTATACGAAATACCGGCCTTGCCAGTGGAGGACTGATCATTGGGTTTAGTTGGCTGAACTCTTGTAAACCCAAAAGCATTTCCGCCGAACAGGCTCTTGAAATGCCCAAAGAATGGTTTGAAATCAATGCCTATCTAAAAATTGGTGATAACGGAGTGGCCACCATTTACTGCCCAAACCCAGAATTTGGCCAAGGCGTCATGACCGCCATGCCCATGATCGTTGCCGAGGAATTGGACATCACCTGGAAAGATGTATTGGTGGAACAGGCACCGTTCAACACTGAGTTATACGAACGCCAATTTACTGGAGGAAGCCAAGGGATTCGCCGCAGTTGGAAAGGTCTTCGAATGGCCGGGGCAACCGCCAAACAAATGCTCAAGCAAGCCGCCGCCGCGGCATGGCAAGTTCCCGTTTCCGAGATTTCGGTTTCTGATGGGGTATTGAGCCATGAAGCCTCAGGAAAAACCGCAGGGTTCGGGGAAATGGCCGCAGCAGCATCAAACATGGAGGTTCCCGAAAAGGTGGAAACCAAGGCTGTAAAAGATTTCAAGATCATCAGTCACTCAAAGAAAAATGTAGAAGGTAAACAAATTGTAACCGGCGAGCCCATGTTCGGCTTGGATTACCAATACGAGGGAACCTTGATCGCCATGGTTGCCCATCCACCTGCCTTTGGCTTGAAACTGAAATCATTTGACGATTCCGAAGTACGGAATATGCCCGGGATTGTGGATGTATTTCAAATCAATACCTACGATGACAATTTTGTACGGAATTTTTTTGACACCAATGCATTTCCCGATTTGGTGGCCATTGTGGGCAAGACCACTTGGGAGGTCATGAACGCCAAAAAGAAACTCAAGGCAGAATGGGAGCCCATATCGGAGAAAAAACTCACCATTGACCGTTTTGGAAGCATCAGCGAAATCACCGTTCCCAGTGGCTTGGAAAGCACCAATAAGCATAACGAACTTATGGAGAAGATGGCTTCCCAACCCGGGGAAATCGCCAGAAAGGATGGAGATCCGGAGTCCGCATTCAAAAATGCGGCCAAAGTATTGGAAAGATCCTATAGCTGCCCATTTTTGGCACACAACTGTATGGAGCCCATGAATTTCTTTGCCCATGTGACCGATGAGGGAATTAAACTGGCCGGACCTTCGCAAGCCCCCAGTATCATTGAGTCCACTTTGGCATCCCGTTTGGATGTACCCGCGGAAAAAATTGAGATAGAAATGACACGAATGGGAGGCGGTTTTGGACGTAGGGCCTATGGCCATTACGCCATTGAGGCTGCCCTCATCTCAAAACAGGCCAAGGCACCCATAAAATTGGTGTACAGTAGGGAAGATGATATGACTTTTGGAATTTATCGTCCATCCTACCAAGCTACCTACCGCGCCGCATTGGATGAAAACAACAACCTCATAGCCTTCCACGTGAAATCTGGAGGCGTTCCTGAAAGTCCACTCTTTGCCAACCGTTTTCCAGCGGGTGCGGTGGACAATTATTTGGCGGAACAATGGGTCATCAATTCAAACATCACCATTGGTGCGTTCAGGGCACCCCGATCCAATTTTACCGCCGGTGTTGAACAGGCCTTCTTGGATGAAGTGGCCGAGGCGGCAGGAAAGGACCCCATCGATTTTAGATTGGAATTGCTCAAACGGGTCAAGGAAAATCCGGTCGGCGAAGAAAATGATTATGAACCGGACCGAATTGCTGGTGTATTGAAGCTGGTCAAGGAAAAATCCAATTGGGGACAAACCCCACCAGGAGTCCACCGAGGTGTTTCCGCTTATTTCTGCCATAACAGCTATGCCGCCCATGTAGTGGATGTGGTCATGGACGGGGACCAACCACGGGTTGAAAAGGTAACATGCGCCATTGATTGCGGTATTGTCATAAATCCGGATGCAGCCTCCCTCATGGCCGAAGGTGCCATTGTTGATGGCATTGGAAATGCCATGTACGGCAACATGTCCTTTACCGATGGGAAACCGGACCATTCCAATTTTGATACCTACAAGATGATACGACAAAATGAGGCTCCCAAAAAAATCGAGGTTCATTTCGTGCAAAACGAAATTGACCCGACCGGTTTGGGTGAACCACCGTTTCCTCCTGTATTTGGAGCTTTGGCCAATGCATTGTACAAAGCCACTGGAAGAAGATTTACCAAACAACCCTTTAGCACCGACAAACCACCTTTGGTGGGCTGACCCCTAAATCCCATACGCTCCAAGGACATACCAAATGACAGCTATAAAAACCAAAATCGGAAGACGCGCTTTTATCAAAAATACCAGTCTGGTCAGTGGCGGACTTGTTTTGGGCTTTAGCTGGCTGAATTCCTGTAAGCCAAAAGTAGGTCTGGACATGGCAGCCAAAGAACTGCCCAAAGAATGGTTTAAACTGAACGGATATTTAAAAATTGGAGAGAACGGTTTGGTCACCATCCTATCCCCCAACCCCGAAGCAGGTCAGAATGTAAAGACGTCCATGCCCATGATTATTGCTGATGAATTGGATGTGGACTGGAAAGATGTCATGGTTGAACAAGCCCCGTTGGACACAGGGGCCTTTACGCGACAATTTATTGGCGGAAGTCAAGCTTTACGTCAAGGATGGACCGGTTTGCGGATGGCAGGGGCAACGGCACGGCAAATGCTAAAAATGGCCGCAGCCCAAGTCTGGAAGGTTCCTGCGGATGAAATAAAAACCTCCGGGGGAATGCTGAGCCATGAAGGTTCCGGTAATTCTGCAACCTACGGTGACATGGCCTCCGCAGCGGCAAAAATGGAAGTCCCCGAGGAGGTTCAGCTCAAGGAGAAGAGCGATTTTAACATCATTGGTACATCACAAAAGAATGTGGATGGCATGGATATCGTGACAGGCAAACCTCTTTTTGGTATCGACACCCACAAAGAGGGTATGCTCATCGCCATGATTGTGCATCCGCCAGCTTTTGGATTACAACTAAAATCCATAGACGACTCAGAGGTAAGATCCATGCCAGGCATCCGGGATGTCTTTACGGTAAAAGTGTTCAATGATGATTATGTAAAGACCTTCTTTGACACCCGCACCTATAATGAAGTGGCCGTAATCGTAGGAGATTCCACCTGGGAGGTGATGCAAGCCAAAAAAGCCTTGAAAATAGAATGCGAACCCATCCAAAGTTCAACAGAAACCAGGGATAGATTCGGAACCACTTGGGAGCAACATACCCCAAAAGGCCTTGAAAACACGGAGGAACATTATGCCCAAATGCTGAGTAGGGCCAAAAAAGGCGGGGTAGTCCGTCGTAGGGACGGAAATCCGGAACAAGCTTTCTCAACATCCGCCAAAGTGATTGAACGCACCTATACCGGCCCATTTTTGGCACACAATTGCATGGAACCCATGAACTTCTTTGCCCATGTGAAAGACGGCAAAGCAGAATTGATAGGCCCCTTGCAAAAACCAGAGTTTACGGAGCAAACCCTTTCGGCCCGTACAGGTATCCCCTTGGAGAACATAGACATCAAAATGACACGCTTGGGTGGTGGTTACGGAAGGCGTTCTTATGCCCATTGGCTTGTGGAAGCCGCTCTGATCTCTCAAAGGATGGAAGCCCCCATAAAACTGATCTATACCCGTGAGGATGATATGACAGATGGCGTCTATCGCCCTACCTACCATGCAAAACTAAGGGCGGCGTTGGATGCAGACAACAACCTTATCGCCTACCATGTAAATGCTGGAGGTATTCCCGAAAGCCCGCTTTACGAAAACCGTTTCCCGGCCGGGACGGTAGACCATTATTTGGCAGAGGGCTGGACCATTGACAGTAATATTACCGTAGGCTCTTTTAGAGCGCCAAGTTCCAATTTTATGGCCTGTGCCGAACAATCCTTTTTGGATGAGGTAGCCGAGGTTGCGGGCAAAGACCCCATTGATTTTCGACTGGAACTATTGGATAGGGCCATAAAAAAGCCCATGAAAGATGTGACCAATGATTATGACCCAGCGCGCTATGCAGGAGTTTTAAAGCTGGTCAAGGAAAAATCCGAATGGGGAAATCAAGATGCAAACATCAGTCGGGGTGTGGCAGCCTATTTTTGCCATAATTCCTATGCCGCCCAAGTCTTGGATATGGTCATGGAAGATGGAAAGCCCAAGGTACAGAAAGTGACCTGTGCGGTTGACTGCGGTTTAGTAGTGAATCCTGATGCCGCTACAAATTTGGCGGAAGGTGGTATTGTGGACGGGATTGGAAATGCACTTTTCGGCGAACTTACCTTTAAAGAGGGCATGCCCACCAAAAAGAATTTCGACACCTACCGAATGATCCGCATGCAAGAAGCCCCAAAGGAAATCGAGGTACATTTTGTAAAGAGCGATATAGACCCGACCGGATTGGGAGAGCCCACTTTTCCACCCATATTCCCAGCTTTGGCCAACGCCATCTACCAAGCAACGGGAAAGCGCCTCTATCAACAACCTTTTTTAAAGAACGGTGGCATTTTGTTTTAAAGTCTTGGGAACAATTGGTTTGGTGGAAGGCCGATAAGAACAAACATCCACTTTCACGCCCACAAAAATCACCAAAGCTTAATACCCGAAAGGCTTACGTTTGCCCGTACTGGAGAAATCCCCTCAATTATAAATTCAAGATGTCGAAGAAATTGGCCTTGTAGCTTTCCCCTATCGGAATTCGGACATCATTGATCACAATTCTGTTCCTCTGTACTGTTTTAATGCAAGAAATATTGACCACAAAGGATTTATGCACTCTTAAAAACTGATGGGCCGGCAGTTTCTCCATGATCTCCTTGAAGCTCATCAAGGTCAGTATGGCCTTATTGGTTCCCTCCACATGTATTTTAAGATAATCCTTAAGCCCTTGGATATATTGCAAATCATTAAGATTGATCTTCACACTTTCATACTCTGCCTTTACAAAGATGTATTCCGAGGATTTTGTTCCTTCCCCGTGGGACGGAAAAACATTTTGGGGCTCAATGGGCCTTTTATAGCCCATAACTTCCTTGGCTCTTGAAATTGCTTTAATGAACCGATTGTACGGTATAGGCTTTACCAGATAATCAATGGCGTTCAAATTGAACCCCTCAACCGCATATTGCGAATAAGCCGTGGTGAAAATGAACATAGGGGTATTGTCCAAAGAGGAAATAAAATCAATTCCGTTGATCTGGGGCATTTCGATATCACAGAAAATTAGGTCCACCTTTTTTTCCTTGATTATGGAAATGGCATCCAGCGGATTGGTAAACGTACCTTCCAGTTCCACAAAGTCCAGCTTCTGGCAATATTCCATCAACAAATCTATTGCCAATGGTTCATCATCAATTATGATACATTTCATCCTTTACCAATTTACCACTCTTTAGGCCACAAGTCAAGAATAAGGGTCACTTCATAATTTTGACCATCATTGACTATATCCAGGGTATGCCTGTTTGGATACAACAGGTTCAATCTATTTTTTATATTCTCCAGCCCCACTCCCGAGCTACCTTGTTCCGCCCTGTGTGCACCTATTCTATTCCTGACCTTGAACACAATTGACTCTTGTTCTATCTGAAGGTTTATTTCGACATGTGTTTTCCCTTTAAAATCCGTTCCGTACTTGAATGCATTTTCAATAAAGGAAATGAAGAGCAAAGGGGGCAATTCTTTCCCTTTTTCATCCCCGGACATTCGCAGTTTTACGTTGACGCTATCGGACAAGCGCAACCTTTGTAACCTTACATAATTTTTAATATAGTCCATTTCTTTGCCCAAAGGCACTTTGTCCTTGTCCGCTTCATACAGCATATATCTCATAAGCTCGGAAAGGGTGATGATCGCTTCGGAGGTTATACTGGAATTCTTTACTGAAAGTGAATAAATGGCATTCAGTGAATTGAACAGAAAATGGGGGTTGAGCTGCGTTTTAAGGACTTGTAACTCTGAATGGACCTTTTCGTTTTCCACTTGGACCCGAAGCCCTTCGTTCTTTCTCCATTCCATATACAACCGAAGAAGCCCACTCACAAAAATCGGCGCGCTCAAATTAAGCATAGTGAATATCTGACGCATCGGAAAATCGGGGCCCCTCCCATGATCTTCAATAAATCGAGTAGGAACGCGAGGTCCAAAATCAAAACTTAAATTAATGACAAGTCCAATCCCCAAGACAATGGCCAAACAAGCAATAATGTAATAGGCCGTATGCCTTTTCAACAAAATCCGGGGTACGAGCAGATAATAGTTAATATAAAAAAGGACAACCACAAAAGTAAGCCGCAAGGGAAGGTCTGGCGGAATCAGTCGGAACTGAAACAGAAATGGCAGCAAAAAAAGTCCATAAAGCAATATCCATAGTGATAAATGGATAATGAACGTTCTTATTTTTGGTCGCCCTAAAACCATACAATACTTGCTAAGGCGTTAAAATTACAACATCCAATGCTTTAATGTCTTCCAGGGAAAGCTCAGGGGATTGTTTCTCCATGATCTTTTCAATAACCAGTCCTGCCACGGAAGTGGCATCTTCTGGACGTTGAAATGGGACGTTTCCCCTGAGCACTGGAATACACTCTTGTTGGATAAGCAGCCTATCCCCATAAAATATTTGATAGCCATACCCATTGCCAACCTTAATTACTTCTGTCCGAAATTGGGTTTTGTCTCCCCTTTCACCATCCTGTTTAAGAAGGAGACCCATGCCAATAATCGTAGCACCAATGAACATCAACAATACCATTGCCATGGTTTTCGTCATGGCATTGGACCCCATCCCCTTCATTCCCAAAAAATTTTCCTTGGACAAACCCCTATTATCACTTCCCATCCGGATCAATCCTCTTCATCATATTCCTCAAATGGCAAGAACTCGTCCAAATCATCCAGATAAAGGGTTCCATTTCTACCCATCCCCACAAAAGCCCTTGTGGAATTGGAAAAGACAATGGCATCTTGCCGAGTGGAGCCTTCAAAACTGGTCTTGGATTCCCAGGTATCGGAAGAGGCATCATACTCCCAAACACTGATGGTGGCCCCACTTCGTTCCCCACAGGCAATGTACCCATAGCCATTCAATTCAAAACCAACAGCATTGCTTCTAGTGATCTCATATTCATCCTCCTCATCCAAATCTGTTTTTTTGGTCCAATCTTCGGTATCCGGGTCAAATGCCCAAAAGTCGTCCAGATATACCCCATTGGAAACCCCGGTCCCCATATATACAGTTCCGTTTACAGTGAACGTTGTGGCAGCCCTTCTTTTGTCCCCACCAAATCCTTCCAGCTCGGTCCAGGTATCCGTAGAAGGATCATATTTCCAGAAATCCTTTCTATCGTTCTCTCCATCGTATCCAGTACCAAAATATCCATAACCGTTGGCCGAAAACGCCACTGCACTCCTCCTCTTGATACCAGGAAGCGAATCAATTTGTGTCCAACTATTGGTTGTTGGGTCGTAAGAATAAAAATCGCTCAGTTCGTCTACACCATCATAGCCAGAACCGATATAGCCTTTGCCATCAATATCGAATCCTACCGCAGCATTTCTGGGCGTTCCAGGAAAATCCGCTTTTTGGGACCAATAATCACCTTCAATATCATAGGCCCAAAACGAGTTGAGATAGTCATCCCCATCATAGCCAACCCCCATATACCCCATATTGTCAATTACAAATGCGGCGGCCCCACTTCTAGGGCTTCCATCAAATACGGATCGATCGATCCAATTACCCAAGTCTTCGACATCCTCATCGTTGGAACAACTTAAAAGAAACATCCCAAAAAGGATCACAACAAACATTTTACTTGTCACTTGTACTGTCTTGTCCATGTCAACCATTTAATTTTTGTCAAAAGTAATTTTAGGTCCCTTCTGGTTGAAAGAGAATATATGAACCCTAAGTTTTAACCTTTCAATCCAAAAAAAACATCGACAAACGCTAACTATGGCCTTATAGGGAAAAAACAACAGCTTTGTCCCATAATTATCCAAGTTGGTCTATTCCCATTCCTAAGGGCTTTCGCAGCTTATACTTTTGGTGAAAACTAAATTTATGAGAAGATTATTGGGAATGATCACCCCTTTCATTCTACTGTTGACCTCCTGCACTTCCGAAAATTATAATTCTTCCGATTTCTTGGCAGGTGAGGCCTTTTCCGACAGCAATATGCGAGTTGTTTTAATCGACACCATGACAGTAGAAACCTCCACGATGAAATTTGACAGTATCCAGACCAGTCAATCCAGTCGGATTTTGGTCGGACAATATTCCGACCCCATTTTTGGAAAGGTCAAAGCCTCCAGCTATATGGGGTTGATTCCAAACTCATTCTCAATAGACAGTGAAGCGGAATATGACAGCATTGTCCTTTTTCTGAAACTGGACAACTACTATTACAACGATACCCTTGAGACCAACAACCTGCACATAAAGCGATTGACGAAGACCCTTAGACCCAATGAAGGCGATGCTCTTTACAATACGGCAAAGGCGTCCTACCTTAACGAGGACCTTGGGGTACTTTCCTATCAACCAAGGCCCATGGAATCTGACACAATTGCCATTAAGATTTCCGATGAACTCGGCAGGGAACTCTTCAACGGACTTCAAGAAAAATTGATCACCAATACCGACCAGTTCAAAGACTATTTTAAGGGTATTGGGATAATTCCCGGAGACAATGACAATGGCTCTGTAGTCGGTTTTTCCAAAGATACCGGTGCCAGTTTTATGCGTTTGTACTATGGCATTTCAGAAGAGGATGAACGGGTTCAGGACAACATCGACTTTGAGTTGGATCTTAGCACCACACCAGTACCTTTTTTCAACCAGATTTTGGCCGAAAATCCTATTGAACAACTCCAAATGTTACAGGATAAGGAGTCCGTACTTTCCAGTTCGGAAGCCGCCAATAGATGTTTTGTGCAATCTGGTGTCGGGGTAGCGGCCCGTATTCAGTTTCCGACTGTCAAAACCATTTACGATATAAAGGGACAGGGCACCATACTGGACGCCGTTCTTAAAATTAAACCCGAACCGGGCAGCTTTGACGACAATCTCATACTTCGTGACACCCTATCCGTTTATGTGGTGGACCGCAACAATGACCTGATACAGCAATTGTTTTATCAAGAAGTATCCCCTGTACAAGCCACTCTCAACAGAGAAAAAGAAGAATTCAACGAAATATATTATGAAATCCAACTGGGCAGCTACATAGAACAGCTGTTACTGGCCGAAAGGGAAACCAATGAGGCATTGATCCTATTGCCCAATGACTACGACTCCACGGTGGACCGCTTTGTCCTGAACGGCATGGACAATTCAGATTTTAGAACAGTACTGGAACTTACCTACGCAATATATGATGAAGATGAAGAATAGATTTTGGATCCTTTGGCTCCCCGCCCTAATCGCCCAGAGTACCTTTTCACAGTCTGAAGGTTTAACCAGTTCACCCTATTCCCTTTATGGCCTAGGAACCATAAACCAAACCAGTATTGGTATCTCCAACGGTCTAGGGCATAGCGGAATTGGACTCAAACAGGAAACGGGGATAAACAACCTCAACCCAGTAAACTTTGCATTGGTTCCCAAAAATTCCTTTTTTTATGACATTGGTATCAAGGGTGAACTAAACCACTATGATAACCGAGGAGATGGCGAATCCAAAACAACCCTTAATTTCTCGAATTTGGCATTCGCCTTTCGAATCACGGAGGGCCTTGGGGCCGGAGTCACCATGATCCCCTACAGTGATGTTGGATACTCCCTTCTGGGATTATCCTCCAATATTGAAGGCTCCAATGAATCGTTTGAAAGCAATGTATATGGTCTTGGAGGGCTCAGTGACTTGAGCATAAATTTGGGGTATAGCCTTACAGAATCCTTAAGGCTCGGATTTACGGGTTCATTCTTATTTGGAAATATAGAGGAAACCGAATCCTTTGTGATAAGACGGAGTTACTTGGAACTCACCGAAACCACCAATTACAGTGGATTTCGAATCGGATTTGGCACCCATTGGGATATAGGTCAAAATATTACCTTGGGAAGTGTTTTGAAACTGCCTGTAACCCTGAATGGCAATCTTACACGGACAGTGGCCAAGACCCTCGATGGCGAGGAGATTGTTGTGGTGGATGCTGAAGCTGATAATGATGTTTCAGATTTTAAACTTCCCATGGAATTGGGGTTTGGAATAAGCGCCAGACTCAAAGACTCCTTTACCCTAACAGCCGATTATCGTAAAAGCTTTTGGGATGCCACCCATCAGTCCGAGCATATTGGAACCTACACGGACCAGGACACCTATGCCTTTGGCTTGCAATATCTCAATAATCAAAGGGCCTATAAATATTGGAAAAGGATTGGTTATCGCGCAGGGTTCAACTACGACAATGGGTATTTGGCACTTAATGACCAAAAGATAGATGGCTACACCTTTACGGCAGGACTGGGATTGCCTATTGGGGTGTTTTCCAACTCCATGATAAACTTATCGTATGGCTACAGTTCCAAAGGGTATGTGCAAAATATATTGGTAAGGGAAAAATACCATACATTGACCGTGAATTTAAGTCTGGAAGACCTTTGGTTCAAAAAAAGGAAAATTAATTAGACCCTTCTTTCACCAAACAAAAAAAACCTGCATTACGTAAATGCAGGTTTTTTTGTTGGCCTACAAGGACTCGAACCTTGAACGACTGAACCAAAATCAGCTGTGTTACCAATTACACCATAGGCCAGTAAATAATTTAGCTGAACTTGATTCAGCTTTCGAGCGTGCAAATTTAAAACAAACTTTTGTTTCAACAAATATTTTGGGAAGATTACGAACTATTTTTCTGTATCGTGCTGTTAAAGCTTTTCCAAAAATGGGCAATCGTCTCTCCGATATTTACTAAATTCGCCCCAATCTGGTTAAGCACCATCCATTATGTTTGCAAAAGACTTCAAAAAATGGGACACCATCCTTGGGTGGGTTTCTTTCACCATAGCATTTATCGTTTATGCCCTAACCGTTGAACCCACTGGAAGTTTTTGGGATGCCGGGGAATACATTTCAACTTCAGCGAAACTACAAGTAGGACACCCTCCAGGAGCACCGTTATTGCAAATGATAGGAGCCTTTTTTGCCATGTTCGCCTTTGGCGACACCTCCAAGATCGCACTGATGGTCAATGCGGTATCTATCGTATCCAGTGCCTTTACCGTACTGTTTACTTTTTGGACCATCACCAATTTAGTGAAAAAGATGGTGGCCAAGGGCAAACCCATCACCAATAGCAAGGCCATTGCCATTTTGGGAAGTGGTCTGGTAGGTGCTTTGGCCTTTACATTTTCAGACAGTTTTTGGTTCAATGCTGTGGAAACCGAGGTATATGCCATGGCCAGTTTGATCATGGCCCTACTACTTTGGTTGGGATTAAAATGGACCGACAACCTGGACGACCCAAGGGGACATCGTTGGTTATTGCTCATCTGCTTTTTGATCGGACTAACCTTTGGCATCCAGTTCATGGGCTTTTTGGCCATTCCATCCATAGGATTGCTCTATTATTTCAAAAAATACAAGCAGACCAATGTAAAAAACTTTCTTTTGGCCAATATGGCCGTTATCGGTGTTTTGATCCTGGTCTATAAATTCTCGCTCACCTACGTGCTCAAGCTTTTTGGATGGAGCGAGGTCTTTTTCATCAATGAAGTGGGCCTACCGTTCAATTCCGGGACCATCATCATGGCATTGCTCTTTATTGCAGCCTTCTATTTTGGGCTCCGATATACCCGAAAACACCATTTTTATACAGGCAACATCATTGTGCTGTGCCTCATGTTCATCTTCCTTGGTTTCTCCTCTTGGTTGATGTTACCCATTCGGGCCAATGCCAAAACCGTGGTAAACGAAAACAACCCGGCCGATGCCAGGGCCCTTTTGGCCTACTACAACCGGGAACAATACCCCGGTGTGGAAAGCCCGTTTTATGGAGCCTACTACTCCGATACGTTTGCCCCTGCCGGCGAGGACAAGGATGAAAGTCCTAAATACGAGAAGGATCTTAAGTTGGGCAAATATGTCATTGTAAACCATTACGAAAATGCCCTTCAGGGCCCCAACGAAAAACACGTGGGTATCTTGCCTCGGATGTGGAGCGACCAACATGCCGAAAATTACATGCGCTATTTTGGCGCACTGGATTTCCGTATAAAATCCGAATACATCTCCAACAACGATCTCCGCGAAGCGGTAGGCCAATTTAAAACGGCATATGACCAAGGTGAACTGGATACGGAACAATACATTCGCTTTTTACGTGAATTTGGGGAGTATATAGAAGTGGAACCCCCTACCCTGGGCCAAAACCTACGATACCTTTTTGAGTTCCAATTTGGATATATGTACATGCGCTATTTCATGTGGAACTTTGTGGGCAAACAAAACGACGTCCAGGGCAGGTATGATGACAATGGGCATTGGCTCAGTGGCATTGGCTTTCTGGACAGCCTTCAATTGGGCAGCCAAGACAACCTCCCGAGCGAATGGAAGAACAACAAGGCGCGGAACACCTACTTCTTCCTTCCCCTGCTTTTGGGAATCATCGGCATTGTATTTCAGATTTCAAGGAATCCCAAGCATTTTTGGGTCTTGTTCGTGTTCTTTATGTTTACCGGACTGGCCATTCAGTTCTACACCAACCCATATATTTTTCAGCCTAGGGAACGGGACTATTCCCTCGTGGGGTCCTTCTACATCTTTTGCATTTGGATAGGTTTGGGTGTGTATGGTCTGTTCGAGGAATTTAAAAAATTGCTGTCCGCCAAGATAGCGGCCCCCTTGATCACTTCTTTGTGCCTATTGGGCATACCCCTTTTGATGGCTGCGGAGAATTGGGACGATCATGACCGTTCTGGACGTTATACCGCACAATCCACCGCCAAGGCTTATTTGGATTCTTGTCAGGAAGATGCCGGGGCCATACTGTTCACTATTGGGGACAATGACACCTTTCCTTTGTGGTACGTTCAGGAAATTGAACAGTACCGAACCGATGTCCGGGTAGTGAACACCAGTCTTTTTGCCACCGATTGGTACATCGATCAGATGAAACGGAAAGCCTATGAAAGTGAGGCCATCCCCTCCCAACTCACCCATGATAAATACCGCTACGGGTCCAGGGACGCCATCTATTATCAGAATGTCACCGATAGCCGTTGGAACATCAAAGATTTTATGAACTGGGTGGGAAGTGATAAGCCCCAGACCAAGTATAGGCACATTATGGAAAGTCGCGGAGCAGATATCAGTCAATACCCAGCAAGCACACTGGACATTGTATACTATCCCACCAATAAAATCCGTATCCCGGTCAACAAAAAGAACGTTTTGGAAAGCGGTTTGGTCAAGGAAAAGGATTCTGCCTTGATTTTGGATTATATCGATATAGACCTCCCACAAAGCGCCCTTCCCAAAAATAGGATCCTAATGCTGGACCTTATTGCCAACAACGATTGGAAACGACCCATCTATTTTTCCGGGGGTAGTTTTGACAGTGCCGAATATATCTGGATGAAGGATTACCTTCAATTGGATGGTCTGGTGTACAAATTGGTCCCCATCAAGACAAAAAGTCGAAATTCCTTTGAAATGGGACGCATTGACACCGACCTGATGTTTGATATTGTGAAGAAATGGGACTGGGGCAATTCGGGCAGTGATAAAATCTACCACGATCCCCAGACCCGTTCCCAAGGTCTTTCCTTTAGAGGGAATCTGGCCCGATTGATGGAAACCTTGATCGCGGAAAACAAAATAGACAAGGCCCGTGAGGTGATAGAAATTGCCATGACCAATATGCCGGTTGACAAATACGGTTTCTACGCCTTTGTGGAGCCTTTTGTGGATGGATACTACAAAGTGGGCGACACCGACAAGGCAAGGGCCCTATTTGAAAAACTGAAGAAAGTCTATCAAGAGCGATTGGAGTACTATGCCGGAACTCCCTTGGATGAACAATATGGCAAAATTGATGATATTCTGGCCGATATTCAGGCCTACAGAAGGAACATTGACATCCTTATTGAAAACCAGGACAGGGAACTGGCCGAATCCGAAACCCTCATTTTTAATGAGTATATCGACAAGTTTTCCCAATTTGTAGGTGATGAGGATGATACTTTTGAAGAACCGGCCATGGAGCCTAATCCAGATTTGAAAGACTCCATTCCCTTGGACACCTTGAATCCCGTAGAAGATTCCACAGCATTGGAATAACCATAAAAAAAGCGAGGTAAAAACCTCGCTTTTTTATTAAATATATTCGTTGAGTATGCCGATGAGCGTATTGGCGTCCTGTTCGCCGCTCTGTCGCCAGACCATCTCTCCTTTTTTGTAAATCATCAATGTGGGCAATCCCTTTATTCTAAGGGCTTGTGACAATTCTTTGTTTTTGTCCACATCAATCTTAATTACTTTTCCCTTGTCGCCGAGGGCTGCCGCCACATCGCGCAAAACAGGATGCATGGAAGTGGATTGTTCGTTCCATTCTGCATAAAAGTCCAGTAACACTGGAACCTTTAAATCTATGAGTTCACCAAATTTAGACATGTGTATTCTCTGGTTTACTAACCAAAAGTAAGAAAAATTGTTAAAGTTTTACATCAAGTCAAAGCTTTACCGCATTGACGCTCGTTAAATTCACGTTAAACCTTTCTCTGCTAAAGCATCAAGGAATACAAAGACCTATTCAAAAGTATAGAACCGCACCCAATCTATTTCCATTTCAACAGGCAATTCGGTGGGTTCCACCTGACCGACCCAACTGCCTCCCAATTGCATATCCAAAAGCAAATAATGATCTCCATCCGCATAGGGAAACTGTTCTGGTTGGTCTGTCTCAATCCTAGGATAGGCAAAAGTGCGTTTGTCGTTTACATAAAACACCACACTATCCTGATATTTTTCAACGGCATAGGTATTATATCCATTTTTGTTGATGGGCGCCGTCCCGTAGTGTTTCGGATTGTCCTTGATCTTTAGATCGATCGTATACGTGGAATGGACCGTCTGGTAGACCGTGTCATCAAAATTAAGGTGCTCCATAATGTCGATTTCTCCCCCGCCAGGGTATTTCTTCCCTTGGCCCAACAACCAAAATGCCGGCCAAGCCCCTGTGGCACTGTTTAATTTGGCGCGTATTTCCAACCTGCCCAGACCAAACCACACCTTGTCCTTGGTATACACCCCTCCTGTCAGGTATTTGGAAGTATCTGTGGCAACGGAGGTATTGTTGATTCCCCTCAGAACCAACTTCCCATCCCTAAGGGCATAGCAACTGTCATGATCACTCATATGGCGATTCCAATCCGCTCCACCTCTAGGGATTTTGGACCACTTTGTAGTGTCCAAGGATTCTTGATCAAAATTTTCTTCCCAGACCAATTTGGGATTTTGGGATGGGTTGTACCCTAAAAACGACCCGAACAATACAATTAGAAATAAAATGGCGGCAATCTTCAAAATCTTTAATGGCATTTCTTTTGGTTTAGACATTGCCCAAAGATAACCCATCAATTCTGCAATTGGATGTTAGGGTATTTCAATAAAAAATAAAGTAAGGTGTTTTGAAAAAGGGCTTTAGGACAATGCCTTTTTCTTCAAGGTTATTACGGAGATTTCGGGCCAAATACCAAAACGCCCCGGATATCCAATAAATCCAAAACCACGGTTCACATTGATAAACTGTCCCATTTCCTTGTACAGTCCTGCCCAATATTTGTAACGCCACTTCACCGGGCTCCACTTTATCCACCCAGGGATCTCCACACCAAACTGCATGCCATGGGTGTGTCCACTTAGGGTCAAATGATAGTGATAGTCATCCTGCAAGGCCACATCTTCCCAATGGGAAGGGTCATGACTCAACAGTATTTTAAAATCATCCTTATCCACTCCTTCTTTGGCCATTTGGAGGTCTCCAGCCTTTTTAAAGCCACCACGGCCCCAGTTTTCCACACCCAACAGGGCAATTTTTTGGCCGTCCTTTTCCAAGTAACGATTGGAATTCAAGATAAGATCAAACCCCATTTCCTTTTGCATCACCTTAAGATCTTCCAAGTTTTGGGCCTTGGCCACTTCGGATTCCCAAGAAGTGTAATCCCCATAATCATGGTTCCCCAAGATGGAAAACTTTCCATCCTTGGCTTCCAAACGGGAGAAAACCTCTTTCCAAGGTTCCATTTCAGAAGTCCTATCGTTCACCAAATCACCCGTAAAGAAAATCACATCACTTTGCTGGGCATTGATCAGGTCTATGCCATAGGCCACTTTTCTAAAATTATCAAAGCTCCCACTATGCACGTCGGAAATCTGGGTAATCTGATATCCATCAAAAGCATCTGGAAGGTCATCGAACTCTACCTCGTATTTGAGCACCTGATAATTATACTTTCCCCGGTACATGCCATAGAGCATAGCCCCAAACGGGATGGAGGCCAATCCCAGGGCCAAACCACTCAGGAACTTTCGCCTAGATGGAAAATAACCCGTCTCAGCTGGAGCACTCCCCACAATTTTGTTATAGCCGAATGCCACAATACGAACTACATCCTCAAGCAATAGAAAAAATCCAAGAACCAATGCCAAGAGGAAAAACGCCAAGAAAATCCCTGCGGATAAAGCTACCGCACCGCGAATTCCATCACCGGGCACATAGGTGATGATCTTTATGGCCACAAACAACAGCGCGCCTAAAAACAGAATTCCATAGGCCCAATGCATCCACGGACTCTTAAACAACGTCCTGAAAGCCTGAAAGCCATAAATGGCAAAGACTATATAAAGAATTCCCAATAGGATAAAACGAGACATGCAATTTTTTTTACAAAATTATCGCTAAACTTCTAAAAAATAGGGTTTTTGGATTTATTTAACGGCTTGAATGATACGACGAACAACTGCTTCATTTGTTACCGCCACCTCATCCTCTGCTAAATGTTTGGAAGAATTCATACTGATTTTCCCAGCAACATCTGCTGGATTTCCAAAGGAAGTTCCCGAACAATGTATCGCACTCAGACCTGTTGCTTTGAATAGAGGTGCATTCTGTGGAGCCACCCCTCCCCCGGCCATAATGGTCATGGAGGTTTGTTGTTGCCATGCCCCAAGGTTCTTAATTCCTTTCTCTGCCGATGTCTGCCCTCCCGAGGTCAAAACGGTATCCACGCCCATGGTTTCCAATTCAGTCAAAGCCACAAGCGGATTAGGTATCCATTCAAAGGCACGGTGAAACGTAAAATGTAGCGGTTTGGCCAAGGTGACCAGTTCGCGGGTCCGTTCCACATCCAAAGTACCATCTTTCAAAAGCACTCCTGAGACAATACCCTTCACTCCCATTCTTTTGCATTGGACGATATCCGCCTTCATCACCTCAAACTCAGCATCGGAATAGGTAAAATGGGCACTTCGGGGACGGATGAGCACATGGACGGGAATCTTCAAATCGCGCTGGACCAGTTCAAGCAAACCATGGGATGGGGTTACCCCGCCAACCCCCAGTTCCGAACATAATTCAATACGGTCCGCCCCTGCTTTTTGGGCATTCAATGCCGATTCCAACGAATTGGCACAAACTTCTACAAGCATATTCCTATCTTTAAAACCTAAAAATAAACAACCCTTCAATGCAAAGACGAAAATTCCTTAAAAATTCAAGCCTTACCACTGCAGGATTGCTGTCAGTTCCCGTATTGGCCTCATGCAAAGACGAAAATAAGACCCCCGAAGCCGTTCCTCCCATCCAAGTCGTAAAACCCATTGCGGTATGCACTTGGAACTTTGGCAACGCCACCGCCAAAGCCTGGGAAGTATTGAACAGCGGAGGCTCCGCTCTGGATGCCGTGGAACAGGGTGTCATGATAGAAGAAGCCGATGTGACCAACGAAACGGTTGGAAAAGGGGGTCGCCCCGATCGTGACGGTAACGTAACCTTGGACGCCTGCATCATGGACAAGGACGGCAATTGTGGCTCCGTGGTCTACCTTCAGAACATTGCACATCCAGTGTCCGTGGCCAGAAAGGTGATGGAAGAAACCCCCCATATTATCTTGGCGGGCAAGGGTGCCGAAAAGTTTGCCTACGAGCAGGGTTTTGAAAAAGAGGACCTACTCACCGAAAGTACCCGAAAACAATATCAGGAATGGCTCAAGACTTCAAAGTACGAGACCACCATCAATATAGAAAACCACGATACCATTGGGATGTTGGCCATTGACGCCAACGGCGACATAGCCGGGGCCTGTACCACCAGTGGAATGGCCTATAAAGTCGCTGGTCGTGTGGGCGACTCCCCCATTATCGGTGCCGGATTGTATGTGGACAACGAAGTGGGCGGCGCCACCGCTACAGGTGTAGGTGAAGAGGTAATCCGTACCGTGGGCAGTTTTTTGATCGTGGAATTGATGCGACAAGGCATGAGCCCCCAAGAAGCATGCGAGGTGGGTGTAAAACGCATCATGAAGAAAAACGAAGGTCGGAAGGATTTCCAAATCGGGTTCTTGGCCATCAACAAAAATGGGGAAACGGGGGGCTATTGCGTACATCCTGGGTTTACCTATCGCGAGTACAGTGAAAACGGCCACGAGAACAGACAGGTGAGCAGTTTTTACCAAAAGTCGTAGGAGAAACAAGACCGCTGCGCTTCTAGATTTTAGAGCGCTTCGCTGTTAGATTTTTGGAACCAAGAAAGTTTGAATTGGACAATAAAATGCACAAATACCATTCTTCCTCCAGCTATTTTATTTTTGAAGCAATCTTTGCTTCGATAGCATGCATGGGAATTGGTTATACCATTTTCTCCACATCTGAATCAACATTTATTAAAACCATTACCGTTGGATTCTCATTATTGGCCATTGTACTAATTGTTCTGTATATCAGAAATATTGTTTTTGATATTTTTTTCAATGAAAATGAAATATTGATTGAATACCATTTGAAAAATCAAAAAATTAGATTGAACCATTCAGATTTGATTGGTATTGAATACATTTCAGCCCATAAACAGCCAGCCATGAACAGAATCAAGTTTAAAACTGAATCAGGTCTTAAATCCATAAAATTTCAAACTGTTGCATTTGACGATCAATTTGTTGAGTTTTTTAATTGGTTAAAGTCTAAAAATCCAAAAATCAAGATTTCTGTATTTCCTTCGGATCATTGTTTAAATGAAAAACTTTTTGGTCCCAAATACAGAAAATATGTTAAAGAAACACTTTGATCAACTCTTGGCTCCTGATTCTTTGTTCTTGAACTTGAAACTTGAACTTGACCCTTGATATTTTTAACCCACAATTCGTACTTTTAAAAACTGCCTATTGCTCATTGATAATTGCTTACTGAACATTGTTAATTGACCATTGAAAATAATATGTCCGAACAAAAACGACTTTTTCTACTTGACGCCTACGCCCTGATTTTTAGGGGTTATTACGCCCTCATCAAAAACCCACGGATCAATTCCAAGGGGATGGACACCTCGGCCATCATGGGGTTTGTGAACTCTCTTTTTGATGTGATCAAACGCGAACAGCCCGATCATTTGGCCGTTGCCTTTGACAAAGGTGGCAGTGTGGAGCGTACCGAACTTTTTGAGGATTACAAGGCCAACCGGGACGAGACCCCGGACGCCATCCGCATTGCGGTGCCCTATATCCAGGATATCCTCAAAGCTATGAAAATTCCCATTGTGGAGTTGGAAGGGTATGAGGCCGATGACCTTATCGGGACGATAGCCAAACAGGCCGAAAAAGAAAATTACAAGGTCTTTATGGTGACCCCGGATAAGGATTTTGGGCAATTGGTGAGCGAGAACATTTTTATGTACCGCCCGGCGAGAATGGGCAACGGCATAGAAATCTGGGGCATTCCCGAAGTGCAGAAACGCTTCGGCGTGAAACGTCCGGAACAGGTGATCGATTATTTGGGGATGATGGGTGATGCCAGTGACAATATTCCCGGACTGCCCGGTGTGGGCGACAAGACCGCTAAAAAATTCTTGGAGCAGTTCGATTCTTTGGAAGGACTGCTGAGCAATACGGACCAGCTCAAGGGAAAAATGAAGGAAAAAGTGGAGGAAAACGCCGAGCTCGGCCGTTTGTCCCGCCAATTGGCCGAAATCAAAATTGATTGCGATGTGCAGTTCCATGCCGAGGATTACGAAATGTGTCCGCCCGATTCCGAAAAAGTACAGGAAATCTTCGAGGAGCTTGAGTTCCGTAGGTTGAAGGAACAGTTCATTAAAATATTTTCGGGGGAGGTTGAGCCCAGCGCTCCCGTGACCAGTACCGAAACCGCCAAACAGGAGGCCAAAGTGGCCGGAAGCGGTCAATTTACCCTTTTTGGGGGCGATCCCGCCGAGGCTGCGGCCACCATCAAGGACCATAGCGGCCGAAAGACCGTGGCCGATGTACCCCATTTTTATCAGACCGTGCAACATGGATTGGGCATGGAGCTGTTCTTGGAAATGCTCCTGAAACAGCCCACCGTCTGTTTTGATACGGAGACCACCTCCATCAACCCCTTGGAGGCCGAACTGGTGGGGATTGCCTTTAGCTGGTCGCCCGGCAAGGGATTTTACGTCCCCTTTCCCGAAGGGAAAAACGATGCCATGCCCCTCATTGAAAAATTGCGCCCCTTCTTTGAATCGGAAAAGATCGAAAAGGTGGGGCAAAACCTCAAGTACGACATCAAGGTGATGCAAAACTACGGCGTGGAGGTCAAGGGCAAGCTGTTCGATACCATGCTGGCCCACTACCTCATCAACCCCGATATGCGCCACAATATGGACGTACTGGCAGAGACCTACCTCAACTACACCCCGGTTTCCATTACCGAGCTCATCGGAAAAAAGGGCAAGAACCAGCTCAGCATGCGACAGGTGCCTTTGGAAAAACAAACGGAATACGCTGTGGAGGATGCCGACATCACCTTTCAATTGGGGCTGCACTTTGCCCCAGAACTGAAAGAAGCCCATACGGACAAACTGTTCGAAGACATTGAAGTGCCCCTGCTCCGGGTATTGGCCGATATGGAACGGGAAGGCATCAATCTGGATGAGGACTACCTAAAAGACCTCTCCACTGCCCTCGAAACGGACATTGCTGACTTGGAAAAGAACATCTACGAGCAGGCCGGGGAGCAATTCAACATTGCCTCTCCCAAACAGTTGGGCGACATCCTTTTTGACAAGCTAAAACTGGTGGACAAGCCCAAAAAGACCAAAACGGGACAGTACTCCACCGCAGAGGACGTGCTCTCCTATCTGGCCAAGGACCATGAGATTATCCAAAATGTGTTGGACTACCGCGGACTGGCCAAACTCAAAAGTACTTATGTGGACGCCCTGCCCAACGAGGTACAGAAAGAAACGGGCCGGGTACACACGGACTATATGCAGACCGTGGCCGCCACAGGACGTTTGAGCAGCAACAACCCCAACCTGCAGAACATCCCCATCCGTACCGAACGGGGAAGGCAGGTGCGCAAGGCCTTTATCCCACGGGATGAAAACTATGTTTTGTTGGCTGCGGATTATTCCCAGATAGAATTGCGCATTATTGCGGCATTGAGCGAGGAGGACACCATGATCTCCGCTTTTAAACATGGGGAGGACATCCACGCCTCCACGGCCTCCAAGGTATTCAATGTGCCGATTGATGAGGTGACCCGTGAACAGCGTAGCAATGCCAAAACGGTGAACTTTGGGATCATTTATGGGGTATCGGCCTTTGGGTTGAGCAACCAAACGGACCTGAGCCGTACCGAGGCCAAGGACCTCATAGACACCTATTACAAGACCTATCCCAAACTGCGCAACTACATCAGTGAGCAGATAGATTTTGCCCGGGACCATGGCTATGTGCAGACCATTTTGGGCCGAAGACGCTATTTGAAGGACATCAACGCCGGCAACCAAGTGGTGCGGGGCGCCGCGGAACGAAACGCCGTGAATGCGCCTATTCAGGGGAGTGCGGCGGACATCATCAAGATTGCCATGATCAACATCCACAAAAAGCTTTCCGAAGGAAAGTACAAGACCAAGATGCTGTTGCAGGTGCATGATGAATTGGTGTTCGATTGCTACAAGCCCGAGCTGGAGGAGATGAAAAAACTCATTAAGGCCGAAATGGAAAACGCCTATAAACTCTCCGTGCCCTTGGATGTGGAAGTGGGTGTTGGCGAGAACTGGCTGGAGGCGCATTGATTTATAATAATTTGTATATTGGGTCTTAGTTGTCAATTATAACCTCATGGCAATCAGCTCCAAAAATTATTATTTTGCAATTATAAGCAATGGTAGAAAAAGCATTTATAACGGCTGATGTTTTAGTATGGGCTAGAGAGTCTGCAAAAATCTCTGTGGAAAATGCTGCCAAAAAATCTTCCGTATCGCCTGAAAGATACTTGACATGGGAAAAAGGAAATGATTTCCCTACCATAAGACAAGCAAAAATCTTAGCAAAGTATTTTAGAAGGCCATTTTCTCTTTTATTCCTACCAGAAGTTCCTAAAGATTTCCATCCTTTGGAAGATTATCGCAGAAATGATTCCCTAGAACTGGATACGGCATCCTTGTTCATTATTCGAGATATCCAAGAAAAACAGAGTTGGATCAGTGAGCTATACGAGGAAATTGGAGAAGAAACTCTACCCTTTGTGGGTAAATATACAATGAACGATAACCCTGAAGTTATTGCACAAAACATCCTGAACACTCTCAAGATCAATCCTGCCAACTATCAAAAAACACCTATAAATGAATGGATTGAGAAAGCAGAAATGGCAGGAATATTTGTTTCCCGTGCAGGTTACCTTCATTCAAAATTAACACTGAACAATGACTTAATACAAGGATTTGCAATTGCAGACAAGTTTGCTCCTTTTGTTTTTGTCAACTCAAAAAATAATTGGAAGGCTCCTCAGCTTTTTACTTTAGTCCATGAATTAGCACATATATGGATAGCGAAATCAGGAATATCCAATGAGACTGATATGGATTTCACGGACAAACCAAAATCAAAATTCCATCCTGTGGAATTATTCTGCAATCAAGTTGCAGCCAGTGCTTTAATGCCTAGAGAAATTGTCATGCATTTAGGCAAAGATACTTTCGAGTCTCAAAATAAAGTCTTCAAACAGGCAAAAGAACTTGGTATCAGCTCTTTTGCTCTTTTGGTCAGAGCTTTGAACTTAAATTTGATCTCCAGTACAGAATATCAAGAGTTAAAATTGGATGCCCAAAAGGAATTTGAAAAATTTTTAGAGAAGGAGAGGATCAAAAAAGAAAAACAAAAAGAAAGAAAAGGTGGGCCAGACACTTATTTACTTCGTTTAGCGAAAAACAGTAAATTATTCACTAGAATCGTTATGGACACTTTCAACAATGGCTCTTTGCAACCTTCGATTGCGAGCAATCTTCTAAACACACAAACAAACAAATTCTCAAAATTTGAAAAACTGCTTACGTGATGTTCGAAAACGAGAAAGCGGTATATTGTATAGATGCCAACATTCTTATTCAGGCATGGCAGAAATATTACTCTCCAGAAATTTGTCCATCCTATTGGGATGTACTTAACGAGCTAGGACGAAGAGGTATAATTTTCATCCCCGAACTAGTTTATGAAGAAATCAAAAAAGGAGAAGACAATCTCTTTGAATGGCTCAAAAAGAGTGACATTCCTATCAAAAAAATTGATGGCCAAGTCACCCATTGCCTTAAACAAATTTATGAGTCGAACCCGAAACATAAATTCTTGGTATCCAGCAATAGAATTCACTCTTTAGCCGACCCTTGGGTAATTGCACACGCAATCAAAGAAAAAGCCATTGTGGTCACTAAGGAGACAAAGGACTTCTTTAAAAAGCAAACGAAGATCAAAATCCCTGACGTTTGCGAAAACATGAAGGTTGATTGGATTGACGATTTCGAGTTCATAAAGAAAATGAACATAAGATTTATTTGTCAATCTGGATAAAACACAAATCTTCCCCCAAACCCAAATCCTACAAAATGCTATCTTTAGAACATGGACATTAAACTCCCCAAAGCCGAAAAGATCAAAATCCTCAACGCTTTCGATATTTATGGTATCATGCAGCGCATTCTGTTGCGTGAGGACAAGATAGACCAGGACCGCGAGCACTTTTGGGTCATCGGGCTGGCCAACAACAACCGCATCCTCTTTATAGAGCTGATCAGTCTGGGCACGGTGAACCGCGCCCTGGCCGAACCCATGGAGGTCTTTAGCCTGGCGCTCCAGAAAAGGGCCGTAAAGATCGTCCTGTGCCACAACCACCCTTCGGGCGAGCTGGTGCCCACCGAGGTGGACAAGGACATCACCGACCGCCTTATACAAGTGGGCATTATTGTGAACACCGAGGTGCTGGACCATTTGATCATTACCACCGAGAGCTACGTGAGTTTTAAGAACATGGGGCTTATGGAAGAACTGGCCGAAAGCACCCAGTACGTGCCCAACTACGTGCTCAAGGAACGCTACAAAAAAGAGGCCGCCGCCATGGCCCAACGAAAGGAAAAATTGGAAATCGCCCGGCAGATGAAGGCAAAGGGCATGGACGTGGAGACCATTTCCGAAATCACCGGCCTTACCGTGGAAGAAGTGAAAAAGTTAAGGGGGAAGCGGAAATAAATCCAAAATGGTTATCTTGAAGGCTTTTGTCCATTAAAACAAAAACTGTTCAACCTTAGCCTACATGAAGCCGATTATCCTCACCTTCCTTATTGCCTTTACTTTTTTTTCCTGTTCCAAAGACAGTTCCGATCCCATAGAAAACGAGACCCCGGTTGCCCTGCCCACGCTCACTACTTCAACGGTCTCGGAAATTGATGGGGAAACCGCCAGCAGTGGGGGCAATGTCACCGACGATGGTGGTGCCACGATTACGGCAAGGGGCGTTTGCTGGAGTACTTCGGCCAACCCGACCATAACGGACAGCAAGACCTCCAATGGCACTGGCACAGGTAGCTTTACAAGCTCTTTGACCAATTTGTCACCAAACACCGAATACCACCTAAGGGCGTATGCCACCAACAACAAGGGAACCGCATATGGCAACGAAGTGATCTTCACCACCGAAAAAGCTCCTTCCTTGGTTTATGAAGGGGATATCTATTTAAGCACCCAACAACAAGTCAATGATTTTGGAGATCAGGGCTACACAAGAGTTGCCGGTCATTTTGGAATTATTGCCCAAGAGAACAGTATATACAGTTTGGAGCCTTTAAAAAATCTGGAAACCGTAGATCAGAATTTCTATGTAAGAAGCGTATTTACCCTGACCAGTCTTGATGGCTTGGAGAATCTGACCAATATAGGAGGGAGCATTGAAATTCAATACAATACTGACTTGGCCGACCTAAAAGCTCTCCAAGGCATTCAAGAAATCGGAGGTTACTTGAGCATTGCTTCAAACCCTAAATTGAAGAACTTGGATGGGTTTGAAAATCTCACCACAATTGGTGGTTATTTGGCCGTTGATTTTAACGACATTCTAGAAAATATTGATGGGTTAAGCAGCTTGACATCCACTGGTTATGGACTTTATATTATTTCCAATCCTTTACTACAGAATATCAACGGACTTTCCAATCTGACTACGATAGGTTTAAACTTGACCATATACCTTAATCCGTCCTTGACCAATCTTGATGGATTGAGCAACCTCTCGACCGTTGGCACATTGGTTAGGATAAGCTCGAATGACATCCTTACAAGTATTGAGGGGCTCAACAAACTTGAGATAATCAATGGGGGATTGTTAATTTTCGAGAATCCATTATTGACCAGCTTGGAAGGGCTTAATAACGTTGTACAAATTGATGAGCAAGTAATGATTAACGATAATTCTTCATTGAGTGATCTCAGTGGGCTCAACAACCTTGAACAGATCATCGGCTCCCTAGTGATTTCCAGAAATTCTGCATTGACCAGCGTCGATGGACTCGAGAATATTGTGAGAATTGAAGCCGGATTAAGGATTGATGGCAATGACTCCTTGGCTAATTTGGATGGATTAAGTTCTTTAACCACCCTTAATGAGTCACTAACAATAGATGGAAACTCCACCCTAACCGATCTATGCGGAATTAAACCAATGATGGACAATGACTTTCCGGGTATTTATAGTATACAGTTTAATGCTTTCAACCCTAGCCCACAAGACCTAATTGATGGCAATTGTAGTCAGTAAGATGGATTCCTCAGCAACATTACCTGACAGCAATGAAATTTGACCCTAGCTGTTGGCTGATATATGGACATTAAAGACAACCTTCCCACCATGGAAACACAAAACATTGAACTCCTCTATTTTACCGGCAAAACCTGTGGGGTCTGCAAAGTGCTAAAACCAAAGTTGTTGGAAGCCGTTCAAGAAAATTTTCCCAAGGTGGCCATTCGTGTGGTGGATGTAGAGGAGGAAGTGGAGTTTACCGGGCAATCCATGGTCTTCACCCTCCCGGTCGTAATTCTCAAGGCAGACAGCAAAGAAATGTACCGCTTTGCCCGCAGCTTTTCAGCGTATGAAGTCTTGCAAAAACTCAAGCGCCTGAGTGGGGAATAGGATTTTTTACCCTAAAAAAATCACACAGTCACACCCCTAAAATTTCCATCAACGGATTGAACAATTTTATACCTTCAACTAAAAATTCAAGGATATAAAATGATTCATCCAGATACAGAATTAAAGTTTATCAGCAATGAGATCGGCTATGGCGTAGTGGCCACCAAGTTCATCCCTGCGGGCACCATCACATGGGTCTTGGACTGCTTGGACCGCGAGTTCACCCCTTTGGAGCTCCAACAAATGGACCCCATTTACCAAAACATCTTGGACACCTACACCTTTCGCAACAACAAGGGCAATTACATCCTCTGTTGGGACAACGGGCGGTACGTGAACCACAGTTTTAACTCCAATTGCCTGACCACGGCCTACGATTTTGAGATCGCCATCCGAGACATACAACCCAGGGAACAACTGACGGATGACTATGGCTACCTTAACATTCCCCTGCCCTTTAGGGCAGCCGATGAGGGCACCCGCCGCAAGATCGTGTACCCGGACGACCTGAGGAAATACTACAAGGTGTGGGACAAAAAAATTGAAAAGGTGTTCGGACACATCACCAAACGGCAACAACCCCTTCGCCCCTTGCTCCCCGAAGCACTGTGGGACAGAATTGAGGGCATTGTGGCCGGCAAGGAGGAACTGGAGTCCATCCTTTCCAATTTTTACAATGGGGAAAGTGTATAAACCACTTGTTTTGATCATGCAATAGTGTTTTGTACAATCCATCCCCAAAAAACAACAGTTGGGGTATTTACATTCCATAAACATGGTGGTCGGTTTTAGTTTTGGATCATAACACTAAATCAACCAACATGGAACAGGCCATTACCATTTTAATCTACATCCATGCCTTTTTTGGCGGGGTGGGACTGCTCACCGGTATTGGGAGCATTATTGTAAAAAAGGGAAGCTCCCTGCACAAAAAATTGGGCAGGGTGTTTTCTTATGCCATGATAACAAGTTCGTCCATGGCCATGTTCATCTCGCAAATGCCCAACCACAAAAACCTATTCCTGTTCCTCATTGGACTGTTCACCATTTATATGGTGCTGGCCGGGAACAGGGCCCTCACCTTTAAGGACAGGGCCAAGAAAAAGGCAGATTTTCGGGATAAATCCATTTCTGGCCTGATGTTGGCCGCATCTGTGGTTATGATCGTGATCGGAAGCATTGGGGTATTCCAGCAATTGGACGGGGCGGTTCTCTATATTTTCTTTGGAGGGTTTGGGGCTTTTCTTTCGCTCAGTGATTTTTGGATGTTCCGAACCTTTTCCAAGAAGAAAAATGCTTGGCTCATCAGCCATTTAGGGCGAATGAATGGAGCTTTGATCGCATCCATAACGGCATTTCTGGTGGTGGGCACGGGCATACAATCGCTCATCGTCTGGATCGCCCCTACCGTGTTGGGAACCCTTTACACCACCTATTGGAATATAAAGATCAGACGGCCCAAAAGTAAATCTGCGCAAGCGTAGGTCTTTGCAATCCCTATCATTAGTATCTTTAGGGCAGCCCATGAAAGAAGTGCTGCAACACATATTGCCCGAGGACAAGGTGGAACAACTGCTCGCCATAGGCCAGGTGAAAACCCTACAAAAGGGCGATTACTTTGTCCGGGCGGGGGAAATCCCCAAAGGCTTTGCCTTTGTAAAGTCGGGGTTGTTCAGATATGTGTACATCACCCCCAAGGGGAACGAGTTCACCAAGGGCATCATCATGGAGGATGATTTTATCAGCTCCTATTCAGCCATGACCTCCAATAACCCTTCCCATTTTTTTATCGAGGCGATGGAGGATGCCGAGATATTGGTCATTCCCTACCCAAAATGGCTCGCACTTTTTGAAACGGATGTGTTTTGGGTGAAATTCTTGTTGAAATCCATTGAAAAGGGATTTTCCAAAAAGGAAAAAAGGGAGCGGGACCTCTTGCTGTTGAATGCCGAAACCCGATATCTGGATTTTTTAGAGGAATATCCCAACATCGACAAAAGGATCAACCAGACCATTATTGCCTCTTATCTGGGCATTCAGCCGGAAAGCCTCAGCCGCATCCGGAAAAATATGCAGACTTAACATACATCAATGCAGCGCTGGTTTCACGAATTTACTTTTGGTGCGTATCAATTGTAAATGCAAAAAAACATGAAACTATCCGGCAACACCATTTTGATCACGGGCGGAAGTTCGGGCATTGGCCTTGAACTCAGCAAACGCTTGATCAACAACCAAAACAAGGTCATCATCTGCGGGCGTTCCCCACAAAAGTTGGAACGGGCCAAAGCAGAGCTTCCCCAACTGGAAACCATCCAATGCGACCTTTCCCAAAAAGAGCAATGCAAAGCATTGGCCCAAGAAGTGATGGAGAAGTACCCTGAAACCAATGTACTCATCAACAATGCGGCCTTGGTCCATAAGGTTGATTTTCTCACCACGGACCACATTATGGAAATGGCGGAACAGGAAGTGGAGACGAATTTTTTGGCCCCGCTTCGGCTGATCCATTTTCTGTATCCGCAATTGCAACAAAACGCAGATGCACACATCATCAATGTCACCACCGGCCTTATTTACACCCCTCGGGCAGATTATCCTTTTTACAATGCCACAAAAGCAGCCCTCCACTCCTTCACCCAAGTCTTCCGGAGCAAAACGGAAACTGGTAAGGTGCGGACCGTTGAGGTCATGTTCCCAGCGGTGAACACCCCATGGCACAAGGGTAATCCGCCCAAAATCGCCATCTCCACCGAAAAAGCTGTGGATGGAATGCTTGCAGGGCTACAAAAAGGCAGTCCCGAGGTGAGGATTGCAGGCGTAAAATTGCTTTACAAAATCTCAAGGATCGCCCCAAAGTTCGCTTTCAACAAAATAAACAGTCTTGCAGATGCGTGATTTCACACCCGTCCAAACTAAAATCAAAAAAGGCACCCCGAAAGGTGCCTTTTTCATTTGCTCAAAACATGTTAATTGCCAAAACTGTTGGCCAATCGTGGTTTGGGACTTTTGCTCCCTTTAAACAAATCCGATAACGGTTTAAAGTGTCGCTTCCACTGGTAGGGAGCAAAGTCAAACCATAATTTTGCCTCGGCCAATTCGTTTCCATCAATTTCAAAGCCATTTTCCACGGCAAAGTCCAAGCTGTCAAAAGAGTTGGCAGATTCTTCCACCCCATCCCTATAGATGAACTGGTTGCCCCAGCCGGCCAAATAAAAGCGTAGGGCGGTATATTTTCCCTTCGGCAGGGCTAGCAGGCTCTTGGAACGTAGGAAACATCCCGAAGCGATACCTTTGAGCACCACAGGGTTCTGTCCTGGAAAATCCACGACCTGGTGTTCTTTCCCATCCATATCCACGGCTGCCAATTTTACAATGTTCAGGGTCATTTCAGAAACCTTGAGCGAGGTGGCCGCATTGTTTTTCATGATCAGCTCCTTGCTTCCGTTCTGTGGCGCGTACCAATCGGCCATGATGCTGGGCGTGAAAGGTACTGTGCTCCATATTGTTGGATAAAATCTTGTCTTTTTCATAATCCTGTATATTAAAATTATACAAGGGCAAAGTTGCGGTGGATTTGAAATGCGTGCGTCCATAGAATTCACCAGTTTCTATGCTGTATTACCCATATGATGGAATTTAGGCTTATTTTAGGTTAATATTTTGTAAACTATCCTTTCTTTGTGACGCAACAACCGACCAAAGTCCCATGAAAGTCAATTATTTTTTTCTGCTTCTGGCCTTGGTTGCCGAAATCATTGGGACCATTGGTGGCTTTGGGTCTTCGGTCTTTTTTGTGCCCTTGGGCAACTTTTACTTTGATTTTTATTCGGTATTGGGCATGACGGCCATTTTCCATCTGTCCAGCAACCTGAGCAAGATCTTTTTGTTCAAGAAAGGGTTGGACAAAAAACTCTTGCTGTACATAGGGGTTCCCTCTGTATTTTTTGTGATTGCCGGCGGATTTCTCTCAAAACTGGTGGATGGCTATGCCCTTACCGTGGTTCTCGGTGTTTTCTTGGTGGTCTTTAGCCTATTGTTCCTCATTAAAAAAGAGATCGTGGTGCTGCCCAATAAACGGAATGCGGTCATCGGGGGGACACTTTCGGGCTTTTCCGCAGGGCTTTTGGGAACCGGCGGTGCCATACGGGGGTTGACGATGGCCGCTTTCAATCTGGAAAAGCATGCGTTTATTGCCACTTCGGCATTTATTGATTTTTTGATTGATTTTTCCCGAACCTTTGTCTACTATAACAACGGATATATCGGGAAACAGGAACTCACCTACCTCCCCTTTTTGTTCGCCATTGGGTTGATAGGGACCTATTTGGGCAAAAAGATACTGGCGTACATTCCACAAGACAAATTTAGGAGCTTGAGCCTGCTGTTCATTCTTCTAATCGGTCTGGCCACCTTGATACAGTTGATGGTGGCAAAGTGACCTTAACTTTGCTCGTAGTTCTCCCCTATTTGGTCCAAGACCTTTAAAAAGATCTCAAACTCATTTGGCCCCAGATTTTTTACTGCCAATTTCCGCAATTGGAGCGCGTGCGGCAATACGAGGTCAATCACCTCTTGACCTTTGGAGGTAAACTCCAGCTTAAATCGTTTTTGGTCGCCATCAAAACGGGTTTTGGCAATCCAGCCCTTTCGTTCCAACCCACCAATGACCCGTGAAGTTGTGGCCCTATTCCGAAAATTGCTACGCACAATGTCCCGTTGGCTGGCCTCATCGCCCAACTCATAGATGCGGTGCAAGATCACCCACTGTTCAATCGTCATTTCAACACCCAACTCCTCAAAGGTTCTCAAATAAGCGTCTTGAATCTTGCGAAGGACCAAATCCAAGTGCAATCCAATCCCCTGTATGTCATCTATATGGTTAAGCATCTTTTTTGTGTTCCAACAAAAATAGGGATTCCCTTTTTATGGGTCTTGCCCTTCCCTGTACCATGGCTCCCAATTTTAACCTAAAATTTAACGGAGAAAACGATTTCGTTCCATTTAAATAATTATTTTTGTTGCATTAACAACAAAATTATTTGAGAACTCAAAATATTCATCATCATGGAAACATCAACACTTCACAAAACATCCGATCAGGCAACAGATTTTATGCCGATAAACGGTACAGATTATATTGAGCTTTACGTAGGCAACTCCAAACAAGCAGCACATTTCTATAAAACCGCCTTTGGTTTCCAATCTCTGGCCTATGCCGGGCTGGAAACCGGGTTAAAAGACCGTGAAAGCTATGTGGTGGTACAGGATAAAATCCGATTGATCCTTACCTCTCCCCTAAAAAGCGGGACCCAAATTGGAAAACATATTGACCAACATGGCGATGGGGTAAAAGTAGTAGCCCTGTGGGTAGACGATGCTACCTATGCCTATAACGCAGCCATGGAACGTGGCGCCAAATCGTACATGGAGCCCAAAGTGGAAGAAGACGCTACGGGAAAAGTGGTACGCTCCGGTATATACACTTATGGTGAAACCGTGCATGTTTTTGTGGAACGCAAAGATTACGATGGGGTATTTCTTCCTGGCTTCAAAAAATGGGAAACCCCAGATTACAACCCTACTTCCACCGGTCTAAAATATGTTGATCATATGGTGGGCAATGTAGGTTGGAACAAGATGGACCACTGGATAGGGTTCTACGAAAACGTCTTGGGTTTCAAGAACATCCTTTCTTTTGATGACAATGACATCTCCACTGAATATACTGCCTTGATGAGCAAGGTGATGAGCAATGGCAATGGCCGTATCAAATTCCCCATCAATGAACCTGCGGAAGGAAAGAAAAAATCACAAGTAGAGGAATACCTCGATTTTTATGAAGGGGAAGGGGTACAGCACATCGCCGTGGCTACGGACGACATCATCCAGACCGTCCGAGATCTTAGAAGTCGCGGAGTTGAATTCCTACGTGTACCGGACACCTACTACGAGGCCGTGACCGACCGTGTGGGCAAAATAGATGAAGATATTGCCCCTTTGAAAGAGCTGGGTATTTTAGTGGATCGTGATGATGAGGGCTATTTGCTACAAATCTTCACCCGTCCCGTGGAACCCAGACCCACCATGTTCTTTGAAATCATTCAAAGAAAGGGTGCACAATCATTTGGAAAAGGTAACTTTAAGGCACTGTTCGAAGCCATTGAGCGCGAACAAGAGCTTCGGGGAACATTGCATTAATAGTTGTAAATTATAAATATTGAATTTTAAGTAGGGCAGTGTACCCACTATTCAACACTTAGCACTGATAACTTAAAACTTAAAAAATGCCTATCTATCATAAACTCGGGAAAATACCGCAAAAGCGGCACACCCAATTCGAGAAACCCAAGGGCGGGCTCTATTATGAGCAATTGTTCGGCACTATAGGTTTTGATGGGATGTCGTCCCTGCTTTACCATATCCATCGCCCTACACAGGTAAAGGAGATTGGCCAGGCCGTGGATGTACGTCCCAAGATTGCAGTGGACAAGAACATCACCAGTCGCAAGCTCATTGGTTTTGATGTGAAACCCAAGGACGATTTCTTGGAATCCCGTGAACCGCTTTTGGTCAACAATGATGTCCATATTGGACTGGCGGCTCCCAGAAAATCCCTTACGGCGTATTTCTATAAAAATGCCGATGCGGATGAGATGCTGTTCATTCACAAAGGTTCTGGGACCCTAAAGACCTTTTTGGGCAATATCCCTTTTGAATATGGGGACTACCTCATCATTCCTCGTGGAATGATTTATCAGATTGAGTTTGACACGGAGGACAATCGCATCCTCTATGCCGAATCTTTTCACCCCATGTACACACCAAAGCGCTATCGGAATTGGTTTGGTCAATTATTGGAGCATTCGCCTTTCTGCGAACGGGACTATAAATTGCCACAAGACTTGGAGTCCCATGATGAGACCGGGGAGTTTTTGATGAAAATCAAAAAGGAAGGCATGTTGCACCAGTTGGTCTACGCGACCCATCCTTTTGACGTAGTGGGTTGGGATGGCTACAATTATCCGTACGGTTTTTCCATTCATAATTTTGAACCTATCACGGGCCGGGTACATCAACCACCACCAGTGCACCAAACCTTTGAAACGAGTGCCTTTGTGGTATGCTCCTTCTGTCCACGGTTGTACGATTATCATCCAAAGGCCATTCCAGCACCTTACAACCACTCTAACATAGATTCTGATGAAGTGCTGTACTATGTGGATGGTGATTTTATGAGCCGTACCGGAATTGGGCCGGGATATATTTCACTGCATCCTGCCGGGATTCCACACGGACCACACCCCGGAACCTACGAAGCCAGTATTGGTAAAAAGGGCACCGAGGAACTCGCCGTGATGATAGACACTTTTAAACCATTAAAGATAACCGAGAATGCCCTCAAGATTGACGATGGCAAGTATTACAAATCTTGGGTGGAGTAAAATTAAAGTACGGTCATTTCGAAATGAGTCCTGATAGCATCGGGACGATTGAGAAATCCCAATTTACAGATTTCTCACATTCGTTCGAAATGACATAAATAGATTCCCACCTACGCGGGAATGATATAAACACCATTTATGATCATAGATATCCCTGAAAATTCAGACTTTTCAATCCATAATATCCCATTTGGGATTTTTTCCACCAAAAACCGAAGCCCACGGGCCGGAGTTGCCATAGGAGACCATATTTTGGATTTGGTCGCCGTGGCGGAGTTGGATGTTTTCGATTTTAATGTAGCCGTTCTGGAACGGGAAGACCTCAATGATTTTATTTCGTTGGGAAAAGAAATCACCTCAAGGGTCAGGAAAAAAATCCAATATTGGCTCAAGGACGATACTTCCCCATTGGCCGGCAAACCTGAATTGTTCGTAAAACAATCCGAAGCGCAAATGCACATGCCGGTCTGCGTTGGTGATTATACTGACTTTTATTCCAGCATTGAGCATGCCACCAATGTGGGCAAAATGTTCCGCGATCCGGAAAATGCCCTGTTGCCCAACTGGAAGCACATTCCTGTGGGCTATCATGGCCGGGCCAGTTCCATTGTGGTGAGTGGCCAACCCATTCACAGACCTAAAGGGCAAACCCTGCCAAAAGACGCCAACACTCCTGTTTTTGGACCCTCCCAACGACTGGACTTTGAACTGGAGATGGGATTTGTGGTGGGCAAGAACACTGATTTGGGCGAAAGTGTATCCACCAAGGAAGCGGAAGACTACATTTTTGGACTGGTGTTGTTCAATGATTGGTCTGCACGGGATATTCAAAAATGGGAATATGTGCCATTGGGTCCATTCTTGGCCAAGAACTTCGCTTCTTCCATTTCCCCCTGGATCGTTACTTTGGATGCTTTGGAACCATTCCGGGTGGCCGGACCTGAACAAGAGCCCAAGGTGCTTCCCTACTTGGAATATGAAGGAAAGAAAAACTACGACATCAACCTTGAAGTGGGCATCACCCCGGACGGAAGTGATGAAACCACTGTTTGCCATAGTAACTTCAAATACATGTATTGGAATATGGCACAACAATTGGCACATCACACCGTGAACGGTTGCAACATCCATGTGGGTGATATGATGGCCTCCGGCACTATTTCCGGAAAAGATGAAAACTCCTATGGTTCCATGTTGGAGCTGGCCTGGATGGGTACCAAACCTGTACAACTGAACGATGGTTCCGAGCGCAAGTTCATCAATGATGGCGATACCGTGACCCTTCGCGGTTATGCACAAAAAGAAGCCATACGGGTTGGTTTTGGAGCCGTTTCCACTAAAGTATTGCCTGCAAAATGACCAAGACCGTAGACCCAAACCAAATTTCGCAACCTGAGCTCCACAGTATCATGCTGACTGCAGTGGCGCCAAGGCCCATCTGTTTTGCCAGTACCGTGGATAAAGAGGGCAATGTAAACCTGAGCCCGTTCAGTTTTTTCAATGTATTCAGTTCCAATCCACCCGTGATGATCTTTTCACCTGCACGCAGCGGTAGGGACAATAGCCTGAAACATACCCACGAGAATGTCAAGGAGGTCCCCGAAGTGGTCATCAATATCGTCAACCACGACATGGTGGAACAAATGTCCTTGTCCAGCACAGCCTATGACAAAGGCGTGAACGAGTTCATAAAAGCTGGCTTCACCCAAGTGCCTAGTGAAAAAGTAAGACCTCCCCGTGTGGGCGAAGCCCCTGTTTCATTTGAATGTAGTGTAATGGAGGTCATTGAACTGGCCCAAACCCCGGGAGCTGGCAATTTGATTATGGCCAAGGTGGAACTAATCCATATCAACGAAGCCTATTTTACCAATGGTATTTTGGACACCGAAAAATTGGATTTGGTAGGCCGTATGGGAGGCAGTTGGTATATCAGGGCCTCGAAGGATGCCCTTTTTGAAATTCCCAAGCCACTTCGCACCAAAGGTATGGGCGTGGATGCGCTGCCCAAGGGTATTCGGGAAAGTGAAGTACTCACGGGAAACAATCTAGGGCGATTGGGAAATATGGAACAACTTCCTTCCAAGCAAGATGTGAAGAACATCTCCCAAGCACCTGAAGTAAAAACATTGTCCAAGATTGATTTGCACCGCTTGGCACAGCGAGTTTTGGAAGAAGGAAATGCCCAGAAGGCCATGTCCATTTTGTTGCATGCAGAAACACTATAATTCATGAAAAACGGAATAGAATCCATTTTCAAGGCCCATTTGGTGCCCAAAGACGTATATAAAGGGGGTAAGAACATCCCTCCTTCCAATAAAAAGATATATAAACTTTCCTCCAATGAAAATCCATTGGGGGCCTCACCCAAAGCGGTTGAGGCCATAAAAAAAGTCGCCAACCGGATTGATTTATATCCCGATCAGACCGATATCCGTCTCCGACAGGTCCTTGCCCAAGATTTTGATGACAAACTGAACGAAGACCAATTTCTTTGTGGTAATGGTGGTTCCGAAATCATAGATATGATTCTACGGGCCTTTATCAATGAAGGGGACGAGGTCATTTATTCCAATCCCTGTTTTTTGCCCTATTCGGTATTTTCAAGGTGGTATGGTGCCCAATTGATTGATATTCCCTTGATCCTACCCAACTACACCTTGGATGTGGAAGAAATCCTCAATGCCATTTCTATACGGACCAAGGTCATTTTCTTGACCAGCCCCAACAATCCCACAGGGACTTACATTCCAAAATCGGTGATGGATGATTTCATCTCCCGTATCCCCAAAAATATTGTGGTGGTATTTGATGAAGTGTATCGTCATTTTGCCGATGCAAAAGACTACGTGACCGCTCTCCCCTATGTGTTGGGCGGTCATAATGTGATAGGCCTGAACAGCTTTTCAAAAACCTATGGACTGGCAGGTCAGCGGGTAGGCTATTGCTATACCACTGCCACTATTGCCAATTACATCCGGTTGATCCACAAACCATTTTTGTTGCCGCAGACCTCGTTGGAAGCAGCTCTCGGTGCTTTACATGACCATGTTTTTATCGAAAAAACCGTTCAAACCATACATGAAGGCCGAAAGTTTTTGGCCAAAGCCTTTGATGAAATTGGAATTACCTACTGGCCTAGTCAGGCTAACTTTTTCATCATAGACCCCCCGCTTCCTGAAATGGAATTCACCGATAGAATGATGGACGAAGGCATCATGGTACGGCCGGTTTCCCAATTTGGGGCACCGGGAAAGGTTCGTATTACCATTGGTGACCATGAGGCCAATGTGGCCTTGATCAATGCGCTTAAGAAGGTTATTTAGTTTTCAATCATAATACAAAACGATACGTAGCTTTCAGTAGGAAGATATTCTGCGGCTTCTGTCCAAAAATGTTATCGTTCAAACTGGGCAACAATCCGTTTGTGGGGTCTCCATCACGGGACACATCTTGGGACCACACCAAGAACAGTTCGGAACCTGGGATGTATTCCCATCGGATTACCAAATTGGAGCGGAACTGCACAAATGAAAAGTCTGGATTGTCAAAACTGAAGTCTTCGGTACCGTCCAGATTTTCATCAACGGAATAGACATCATCCATTAAGGTAACCTGATCTTGACCATAGGTCATGATCCTATCCTCAAATCGCTTGGCCGTGGCATCGGTCACATGTTTAAAGTTCGTATACCTACCTCTGGAAATAAAAGGTTGCCCCCAATATTGAATGGTAAGGTTGGGGTTGATGGTATAATTCAATCGAATGGACATACTCAAGGTGCGCTGGTCAATCTCGCCGTTTAGGTATCGGGGTGACCCGTTCACATCATCAAAATTATCAATGAACTGGAGTTTGTCATGGTTGATCCGCAACGAGGGAAAGACCGAGACGCTCAAGGCATTGATCGGTTGGTAGGTTACCCCTCCCTCCATATAATAGGATTTGTATGAGTTGTCCAACGCCTTTTGGCCATTATGGAAATAGAAAAACCGCATTTTCTTCCGGTTATCCGTCTCGATATTATTCCAAAAACTCACCCAAGGTGACAATCGCAAACGAGGCCCACCACGCAAGGCAAAGTTGGAATATTCAAGAGGTGCATAGTTCAAACCAATATTACTGAACCAATTGCCTTTCCAGTTTTGCCAGCTGTTGGTATTGAATTGCAAATAATTGTGATTGCCCCCATAGTCCCAAGCAGTGTAATGGTTGTAATTGATGCCCAATTGTCGAAACGTGTTGTCCGGTTTTAAGGTACGGTAGCCTATCCAGGTGTAGTGGCGAATATCATCGGACTGGCGCTGAAAGCCAATATCGTTGAGCTCGAGTTCCGGGGAACGCCAGGTTGCCCCACTTTCAAATCTAAAATTACCTTTACCGAGCTTCCCTATCTGAAGATTTCCCCCAGTACCGGTCAAGGAAGTCCTGGTTGAATCCAGCTCCAAGTAGTCGGCATCAACACGGTGAAACAGGTGGGTGATGGATTCTTGGGTATTCTTGATGGCAGCTTCACCCCCTTTTACATGGCTAAAAGTGATGTTTCCCTCCAAGTACCAATCCCTATTGTTCCATTGGTGCTTAAAATCGACTCCTCCTGTAAACGCGGATCGATGTAAAAAGTCAAGGGCTTGGGGCAATTCTTCCCGATGGGTAGCCGTAAAGATACCTCCTATATATGAGTTCCGGTCATTGAAGTCTTTCTGCAATCTTCCCACAAAATAATTGGTCATGGGCTCCACCATCTCCTTTCTACGATCACCGTTCACTCCCGAAATGGTGGCCCGTCTTTGGGCGGTGACACTTTCCAAAACCCCAATGGCCCAACCATTCTTGGTCTTACCACTGAACTTGGCCGCTCCTATGATCGGTGTATTGGCCGGTTGGTCCACAAACTCACCATCTTCGGTATCGGGGCTTCCCTGTGGGCTTCTACCGATACGCCTCGAATAAAATATATTATCGGAACCAAACGTGTTTCCGGCCTCGGATTGGGAAATATTGAAATCAAAAATGTTTTTGTTCTCCACAAAAAAGGGCCGCCTCTCCTGAAAGAAAATCTGGAATCCATCCAACGCAATGGCCGAAGGGTCCGCTTCCACTTGCCCAAAGTCGGGGTTTACCGTTAAATCCAAGGTAAGGTCATTGGTCACCCCTATCTTGGCATCCAAACCTACGGTAATATTGCTATCGCTGCCATCCTCAAAGGGATTCCCCTCCTCTGCTTCAAAGGTCTCGGTCTTGGCAACCGTGTAAGGTTGAATTTCCACCTGTCTTTGGGGCTCCATATTCTTTAGTCCATGCAGTTCCCCAAACTCACTGGTCCAACCAGCAACATCCCTAGGCAAACGCTTCCACACGGAGCGCTCCTCGTTCCTAAAATACCTTCGCATCACCTGAAATCCCCAGACCTGATCTTCGGCATGGCCAAACTTGATTTGACTGAGCGGTATTCGCATTTCGGCGGTCCATCCTTCTTCATCGGTCTGTGTTTTCACATACCATATGGGATTCCAACTATCGTCTTCATTGGCCCCATTGTTGGATCCAAAAACATCTCCTTTCACCCCTGCTGCGGTGACAATGAAGCCAAAAGAGGTCCGCTTGTCCAAATAACTATCTATAAAAACACCGATCCAATCCCCTTCAAAACCATCCCTTCGGGACAGACGTTTTACAATTTTCCCCGGCTCGTCATCAAAACATCGGATACCTATATATAATGACTTGCTATCATAGAGTACTTTAAATGTGGTCTGTTGGCTGGGCGGTGTGTTCTCATCTGGGCGCTGTTCAATAAAATTATCCCCCCACTCCACCAGATTCCATGAAGGATCATCCAAGACACCATCAATTATGGGTGCTCCCTCCATACCCAATGCTTGGGTCCGATATCTCTTTTTGGGAACTATGGTAGTTGAATCCTGGGCTTGTAGAATTTGGATAAGGAAGATACATACAAGGGAAAGGCATGCTTGTTTCACTATATTATTTTTTGATTGATTGAGGTAAAGACCCATGAAGAAAGTACCAGTTACAGTTTGAGATGACTTTATATTTTTTTTAACAAAAGATGGTAGATTTAGCCGTTGTTTTGCCTCTTTCCCATATAAAATGGAAAAAGCAAAAAAATATTCCCAATCAACCATTTGTAATTCAATCTAATAATTGTACATTTGCAGCCCGTTTATCGGGATAGGTTATTAAATCAATACTATTAGAGAAGTGGACACATTAAGTTATAAGACTATTTCCGCCAATAAATCTACCGTTGACAAGCAATGGTTATTGGTTGATGCTGAAGGACAGACATTGGGAAGATTGGCGTCAAAGGTAGCCAAATTGCTTAGGGGAAAATACAAGACCAACTTTACTCCCCATGTGGATTGTGGTGATAATGTCATTGTGATCAATGCCGAGAAAATCAACTTGACCGGCAACAAATTGGATGACAAAGTATATTTAAGATATACTGGATATCCTGGAGGACAGCGTTCTGCTTCCGCCAAAGAGGTATTGGAAAAGCATCCTGAGCGTATTATCGAAAATTCGGTAAAAGGAATGTTGCCCAAGAACAGACTTGGAGCCGACCTTTTCCGAAACCTTAAGGTATATGCCGGATCTGAGCATGGCCAAGAAGCACAAAAACCCAAAGCAATAAACTTAAACGACTACAAATAATGGAAGTGGTTCATAAGATTGGTAGAAGAAAGACTGCAGTAGCAAGAGTGTATGTTTCCGAAGGAAAAGGGAACATCACCATCAATAAAAGAGATTTGAACGACTACTTCTCCACAGCTACATTGCAGTATAAGGTAAAGCAACCTTTTGCTTTGACCGAAACTGAAGACACCTACGATGTAAAAGTAAATGTTTACGGCGGTGGAATCACTGGTCAAGCAGAGGCCGTTCGTTTGGCTTTGTCCAGAGCCATGTGCGAAATCAACGAAGAAAACAGAACTGTTCTTAAACCAGAAGGACTCTTGACAAGAGATCCAAGAATGGTGGAAAGGAAGAAATTCGGTCAGAAGAAAGCCCGTAAGAAATTCCAGTTCTCCAAACGTTAATATTTCGGTGCGTTTGCACCTATATATAAGTTCATTGAAAACCCTGGAATCCATTTTTCAGGGTTAAATTTTTAACCAAGTTGTCGTTGTTCCAAAAAGGAAAAAAATCGACCTTTTGGAATTTAGTTTAGCATCTAAATGGAGAGGGCGAACTTTTGTGACCACCTCTTTATTGCTACTACAACGGAACGTAAACTAAGTACAAAAAATGGCAAGTAAAATCGAAGTCAAAGACTTATTGGAAGCAGGTGTACACTTTGGACACCTTACCAGAAAGTGGAATCCCAACATGGCGCCCTACATCTACATGGAGCGTAACGGAATCCACGTCATCAACCTTTACAAAACAGTTGCAAAAATTGAAGAGGCCAACGAAGCCCTTAAGAAAATTGCAGCTTCTGGACGAAAAATCCTTTTCGTAGCCACAAAAAAACAAGCCAAGGATATTGTTGCGGACAAAGTATCCAAGGTAAACATGCCCTACATCACTGAAAGATGGCCCGGTGGTATGTTGACCAACTTTGTCACTATCCGTAAAGCCGTTAAAAAAATGGCTTCCATCGACCGCATGAAAAAGGACGGCACCTTTAACACCCTTTCCAAAAAAGAAAGATTGCAAGTAGACCGTTTGCGTGCCAAGTTGGAGAAAAACTTGGGCTCCATTGCAGACATGACCCGTTTGCCCGGTGCCATCTTTATTGTGGACACCATGCGTGAGCACATTGCTGTAAAAGAGGCCCAAAAATTGAACATCCCCATTTTTGCCATGGTGGATACCAACTCAGACCCAAGGCCCATCGATTATGTTATCCCCGCCAATGATGATGCCGGGAAATCCATCGAAGCCATCTTGTCACACGTAACCGATGCCGTAGCCGAAGGTTTGGCCGAGCGCAAGAACGATAAGCAAGACGACAAGGAAGAAACCGAAGCTCCAAAAAAGGAGAAAAAAGCAGAATCCAAAAAAGAGGAAACTGCCGAAGCTCCAAAGAAAGAGAAAAAAGCTGCAGCCGTTGAGGCCGAAGATTTGACCAAAATTGAAGGTGTTGGACCTAAAGCCGCCGAAGCATTGGTAAACAGCGGTGTTGCCACCTATGCCGATTTGGCAAAGGCAGACCCTGAGAAAATCAAGGAAGTTTTGACCGAAGCCAGTTCCAACTTGGCCCATCTAGACCCAACCTCTTGGCCAAAACAGGCTAAAATGGCCGCTGATGGCAAGTGGGACGAACTAAAGGAATGGCAAGACAGCGTTAAAGGTGGGGTTGAATAATCCAAAACCTGATTTAACATTGAGCTAAAACGAAACACTTTTTTTGTGTTTTACTTTACATAAATTTTAAAAAAAGCAAAGAAAATGGCTAAGATTACCGCCGCAGAAGTAAATAAACTAAGACAGACCACCGGAGCTGGTATGATGGATTGTAAAAAAGCTTTGGTTGAAGCTGAAGGTGATTTTGAAAAAGCAATTGAAATCCTTAGAAAAAAAGGTCAGAAAGTTGCTGCCAACAGAGCCGACAGAGAGTCTTCTGAAGGTGCTGCCATCGCAAAAGTAAATGCCGATGCCACAGAAGGTGTTGTGATTTCATTGAACTGCGAGACCGACTTCGTTGCCAAAAACGAAAGTTTTGTCAAGCTTGCCACCGATTTGGCCGATTTGGCCTTGGGCTATGGCAGCAAAGATGATTTCCTTGCCGCTTCATTTGAAGGTATGACCGTTGCCGAAAAATTGACGGAGCAAACCGGTGTAATCGGTGAGAAAATCGAGATTGCAAGTTTCGAAAAATTGAGCGCTCCTTTCGTGGGATCATACATCCACGCAGGAAACAAAATCGCTACTTTGGTAGGACTTTCCGCCAATGTGGATGGCGCAACAGAAGCCGCTAAGGACGTTGCCATGCAGGCAGCCGCCATGAACCCGGTTGCGCTTAACGAAGAAGGTGTTGACCAATCCGTTATCGACAAAGAAATCGAGATTGCAAAAGACCAATTGCGTCAAGAAGGAAAGCCCGAAGCCATGTTGGACAATATCGCCAAAGGTAAATTGAAGCGTTTCTTCAAAGACAACACCTTGGTGAACCAAGATTTCATCAAAGACAGCAAACAGAGTGTTGCCCAATACGTAAAATCGGTAAATGCTGATTTGCAGGTTACTGCATTTAAAAGGGTAGCCTTGGGTTAATACACCCAATACAATAATTAAAAAAACCGCTTCTTCAGGAAGCGGTTTTTTTGTTTCTATTCTCTTTATCCATCCTATTTTCTCTTCGTTCCCCATAAATTTTTTTGATTATTTTTGTCCGAACTTCAAGACACCCTCAATGCAATACAAAAGAATCCTGTTAAAACTTAGTGGCGAAGCGCTCATGGGCGAGCAACAATATGGTATCGACGCAAAGCGTTTGGCCGAATATGCCGAAGATATCAAAGCCGTAGTGGAAAAGGGTGTTGAAGTGGCCATTGTCATTGGCGGCGGGAACATTTTTAGAGGACTTTCCGGAACCAGTCAGGGTATGGATCGTGTCCAAGGAGACCATATGGGCATGTTGGCCACCGTAATCAATGGATTGGCCCTGCAAAGTGCCTTGGAACATCAAGGCGTGGAAACCCGCTTGCAATCCGCCATCAAAATCAATGAAGTGGCCGAGCCTTTTATTAGAAGAAGGGCCATCCGCCATTTGGAGAAAGGAAGAGTGGTCATTTTTGGTGGAGGTACTGGAAATCCCTATTTCACCACCGACTCTGCCGCAGTATTGCGCGCCATTGAGATTGATGCCAATGTTATCCTTAAGGGAACCCGGGTAGATGGAATATACACTTCGGACCCCGAAAAAGACAAGAATGCCACCAAGTTCGATTCCCTTTCTTTCAAGGAGGTACTCTCCAAAGGATTAAAGGTAATGGACACCACTGCCTTTACGCTGAGTCAGGAAAACGAACTTCCCATTGTGGTCTTTGATATGAACACAAGGGGCAACCTTATGAAAATAGTTTCCGGTGAAAATATTGGAACCGTGGTCAATATTTAAATTGGCACACGCTTTGATTTGAGACAATTAAACTTAAAAAATTATGGACGAAGAAGTAAAATTTGTACTTGATAGCGCTAAGGAAAGCATGGATGGAAGTATTTCCCATTTGGAAAAAGCCCTCGTAAAAATCCGTGCCGGAAAGGCAAGTCCAGTAATGCTTTCCACTGTAATGGTGGAATATTATGGTTCCAAAACCCCACTTTCACAGGTGTCCAACATCAATACCCCAGATGCCAGGACCATTTCGGTACAACCTTGGGAAAAAAACCTTCTTGGAGAAATCGAAACAGCCATCATGAATGCCAATTTGGGCTTCAATCCCATGAACAATGGTGAAATGATCATCATCAATGTCCCCCCCTTGACCGAGGAAAGAAGGATTCAGCTTTCCAAACAAGCCAAGAGCGAAGCGGAAGATGCCAAAGTAAGTATTAGAAGCGCCCGACAGGAAGCCAACAAGGAGCTTAAGGCCTTGGATATTTCCGAAGACTTATTGAGCAATGCCGAGGTCGATGTACAGGAACTGACCGATTCATACAGCAAAAAAGTAGACGCTATTTTATCCGTCAAGGAAGCAGAAATCATGAAGGTGTAAAACCAAGGTATAGATTGCCTGCTTTCCTAGGAACACAGCCGATCATTTTCTACCTTTGCGCCCAACAAAACCCAAATGGTAGCAAAGCTCACTAAAGGATTTTGGCCTAAGGTCGCACGGATTATTCTTCGCAATAGGATTCTGATTCTTATCGCCATTGCCGCATTCACGGTCTTTTTGGGATTCCAGTGGAAAAACATGCAGTTTTCCAATACGGAGGCCAACATTCTTCCGGACGACCATCCTGCCACCGTTCAGTACAAAGCCTTTACCAAAATTTTTGGGGAAGAAGGCAATGCCATAGTATTGGCCATTCGGGATACCGCTTTGTTCACACCCCAAAATTTTAACCGATGGAATAAGCTCAGTAAGCAATTGGAAGCTTTCCCTGAGATTGATTTTGTTTTATCCACAGATAACCTTAAAGTTCTGGTCAAGGATGATGAAACCCAGGCTTTTATCATGGAGCCTTTCCTTAAAAACCCTCCAGAGACCAAGCAGGAGATTGATTCCCTGACCCATCACTTGTTCAATGAATTGCCTTTTTACGACAATCTAATTTACAATCCCAAAAGCGGTACTATACAGACCATTGCCTATTTGGACAAGGACATCATGAACACCGCGGTACGTAATGAGTTTATCCTGAACGACCTCGGTGATTTGGTAAAGAGCTTTGAAGATGAGACCCAGTTGGATGTAAGGGTCTCCGGCATGCCCTACATACGCACTTGGAACACCAAATCCATTGTGGACGAAATCGGGATTTTTATCGTGGCGGCCCTCTTGGTCACTTCGATTATCTTTTTCTTTTTCTTCCGCAGTTTCCGAGCCACATTCATTTCCATGTGCGTGGTGATCATTGGAGTGATGTGGGCCTTTGGCTTTTTGGGGCTCTTGCAGTATGAGATTACCATCTTGACCGCACTGATTCCCCCACTCATCATTGTTATCGGAATCCCGAACTGTATCTTCTTGATCAACAAATATCAACAAGAGGTAAATAAGCACGGTAACCAGGCCTTATCCCTTCAACGGGTCATTTCAAAAATTGGGAATGCCACCTTAATGACCAACATCACTACCGCATCAGGGTTTGCCACCTTCATTATTTTGGATAGTGACCTCCTTAAGGAATTTGGCATCGTGGCCTCCATCAATATTGTAGGGATTTTTATCCTTTCCCTATTGATCATACCCATCATTTACAGTTTTATGCCGCTTCCCAAAACCAAGCATTTAAAGCATCTCAACAAAAAATGGATGGACTTTTTTGTCAATTGGATGGAACGCATGGTACGGCACCATAGAATAGCAGTTTATATCACCACGGTAGCAGTTTTGGTCTTGAGCATCATTGGTATTTACCAAATCAAGATTACGGGTAGTCGGATTGAAGATCTTCCAAAAAACACCCATTTTTATAAAGACATACAGTTTTTTGAACAGGAGTTCGATGGAATCATGCCTATGGAAATTGTTGTCGATACCGAACGTAAAAATGGGGTGATAAAACCGGCCACCCTAAAGCGGATGGATGAATTGGGCATGACCATCAACGAAATTCCCGAACTATCCAGACCCATTTCGGTTGTAGACCTCATCAAATATTCCAAACAAGCTTTTTATAACGGAATTCCAAAATACTATCAGCTGCCCACTTCCCAAGAGAACACCTTTATTATGGATGCCGCCCGGAAATCTTCGGGCAATGACAACCTATTGGAGAGTTTTGTGGACAGCACGGGGCAAACGGCAAGGCTGACCACCTACATGCAGGATGTAAAGATTGATCGCATGGAAGAAATTGAGCGGGATGTTCAGCAGGCCATCAACAAGTTTTTTCCATCCGAACGATACAAAGTTTTTATGACCGGAAAGGCGCTCTTATTTTTAAAGGGCACCAAATATCTGGTCAAAAATTTATTGCTTTCATTGGCCTTGGCCATTGGGCTGATTTCGCTCTTTATGGCCTATCTGTTCCGCTCATTTCGGATGGTGATCATCTCTTTGGTCCCCAACCTACTGCCCTTGGTCATAACCGCCGGGGTGATGGGGTATTTGGGCGTCCCCATAAAGCCTTCCACCATTTTGGTGTTCAGCATTGCCTTTGGTATTTCGGTTGATGACACCATTCACTTTTTGGCAAAGTACCGGCAAGAATTGGCCGCACACAAATGGCATATCAAAAGATCGGTCTATGCCGCCTTGCGCGAAACCGGGGTAAGTATGTTCTACACCTCCATTGTGTTGTTTTTTGGCTTTTCCGTATTTATCATTTCCAGTTTTGGAGGCACTAAGGCTTTGGGAGGACTGGTATCGGCCACCTTGCTGTTCGCCATGCTTTCCAACCTGATCTTGTTGCCCTCCTTACTCCTATCATTGGAAAGGAGCATTGCCAATAAGCAGGTCCTTAAAAAGCCTCAAATTGATATTCTGCCCAAGGAAGAGGACGGCCCCAAGGACAAATAATCCACGGAACAGCTATAAATTAGGCCGTTCCATTGCTTTCATTTTTTATCAAAAACCTATCTTTACCGCTTAAATTACGATAGCCTTACAATGAAGTCTTATTCCATAAAAGAATTGCTAGAAAAGCAACCCGTAGGAGAACCTGTTGAAGTAAATGGATGGGTAAAAACATTTAGGAGCAACCGATTTATTGCCTTGAACGATGGTTCAACCATACATAATCTGCAGTGCGTTGTCGATTTTGAGAATTTTGACGAAGCCTTACTCAAACAAATCAGCACTGGGGCAGCCTTAAAAATATCCGGCACCTTGGTGGAAAGCCAAGGAAAGGGACAAAGTGTGGAAATCCAATCTACCGATGTCTTTGTACATGGTACTGCCGACCCGGAGATCTACCCTATTCAACCGAAAAAACACTCCTTGGAGTTTTTACGGGAAAAAGCTCATTTACGGGTACGCACCAACACCTTTTCGGCGGTAATGCGAGTGCGCTCTGCGCTATCATTTGCCATTCACAGCTATTTTCAGCAGAATGGTTTTTACTATATGCACGCCCCTATCATTACGGGTTCCGATGCGGAAGGGGCCGGGGAAATGTTCCGGGTCACTACTCTTGACGACAAAAATCCTCCTGTTGATGGACAGGGCAAGGTGGACTATTCCGAAGATTTCTTCGGAAAGGAGACCAACCTTACCGTTTCAGGACAGTTAGAGGCCGAAACCTATGCCATGGCCCTTGGAAAAGTATATACCTTTGGGCCTACGTTCCGGGCAGAAAATTCCAATACCTCCAGACACTTGGCGGAGTTTTGGATGATAGAGCCTGAAGTGGCCTTCAATGACTTGGATGCCAACATGGATTTGGCCGAAGATTTCATCAAATGGATCATCCAATATGTATTGGATAACTGTGGTGATGATCTTGAGTTCTTGGAAAAACGTTTGTTGGATGAGGAGAAGTCCAAACCCCAAGCCGAGCGTTCGGAAATGAGTCTGACCGAGAAACTGAAGTTTGTGGTCGAGAACAACTTTAAGAGGGTTTCTTATACCGAAGCCATCGATATTTTGCGAAACAGCAAGCCCAACAAGAAGAAAAAATTCCAATATCCCATTAATGAGTGGGGTGCCGATTTACAGAGCGAGCACGAACGCTTCTTGGTGGAAAAGCATTTTAAGTGCCCCGTAATCCTTTTTGATTATCCGGCCAACATCAAGGCGTTCTATATGCGTTTGAACGAAGATGGCAAAACTGTACGTGCCATGGACGTGCTTTTCCCAGGTATTGGGGAAATTGTTGGAGGTTCCCAAAGGGAAGAACGTTTAGATGTGCTTCAAGACAAAATCAAAGCGTTGAATATTGATGAAAAAGAACTTTGGTGGTACTTGGACCTGAGACGATTTGGTACGGCCACACACAGTGGTTTTGGGCTTGGTTTTGAGCGAATGGTACAATTTGCCACAGGCATGGGCAACATCAGGGACGTGATTCCTTACCCCAGAACTCCGCAGAGCGCTGAGTTTTAAAAGGAATTCTTAAATTTATAAGTAGGAAGATTGTAAATCAATCCCCATGCTAAAACAACATCTACAGTTTAAGCTTTCCCAGAAACTGTCTCCCCAGCAGATTCAGCTCATGAAGCTCATTCAATTGCCCACGCAGGCATTTGAACAACGATTGAAGCAGGAACTGGAGGAGAATCCCGCCCTTGAGAGTGGAAAGGCGGAGAGCGACGCCATGGATGATGTTTATGAGGATACCTATGATGATTCTTCGGACAACGAGACCATTTCCGCAGAGGATATCAATATTGATGATTATCTGAGCGATGATGAAATCCCCGATTACAGGACCCGTACCAACAACTACAGCTCAGACGATGAGGAAAAAAGTATTCCGTATGCGGCCGGCACTTCTTTCAACCAACACTTGATCAACCAACTTAACACGGTTTATTTGGATGATGAGGAATGGGCGATTGCGGAGTTCTTGGTGGGAAGTGTGGATGAAAGCGGGTATATAAGACGTCCCATTGCCGATATCATGGATGATTTGGCCTTTACGCAAAACATCTATGTGGACGAGAAAAAGATTCAATCCGTGCTTAAAGTGGTCCAAGAGTTGGACCCTCCGGGGGTGGGCGCAAGATCGCTGGACGAGTGCCTGATCATCCAACTCAAGCGCAAGGAGCAAAAGCCTTCCGTTGAACTGGCCATCAACATCTTGGAAAAATCGTTTGATCAATTCACCAAAAAGCACTATGCCAAGCTCATTCAAAAACACCACATAAGTGAAGAAGAGCTCAAAGCCGCCATTTCCGAGATTGAAAGACTGAACCCCAAACCAGGAGGCTCCTATTCGGGCAACACCCGGATGATAGAACACATTGTCCCGGACTTTTCCATTCGGATCGTGGATGGGGAACTGGAACTCACCCTGAACGGAAGAAATGCCCCTGAACTGCATGTCTCCAAAGAGTACAACAACATGCTCCAAGGGTATAAGGATTCCAAGGAAAAATCAAAATCGCAGAAGGATACCGTGCTCTTCATCAAGCAAAAACTGGATGCGGCCAAATGGTTCATTGATGCGATCAAACAGCGGCAGCAAACCCTGTTTGTGACCATGAGCACCATCATGAACTATCAAAAGGAATACTTTTTGACCGGTGACGAGCGAAAATTGCGCCCCATGATCCTAAAGGACATTGCAGATCAAATAGACATGGACGTTTCCACGGTTTCGCGAGTGGCCAACAGCAAGTATGTGGATACCCCTTATGGGACCAAACTTATCAAGGACTACTTTTCCGAGGCCATGAAGAATGAGCAGGGAGAAGATGTATCCACCAAAGAAATCAAAAAAATATTGGAGACCGTTATTGGTGATGAGGAAAAGAAAAAGCCTTTGACGGATGATAAACTGGCAAAAATCCTGAAAGAGCGTGGCTATCCCATAGCTCGAAGAACCGTGGCCAAGTACAGGGAACAATTGGGCCTCCCGGTGGCCCGGTTAAGAAAGGAAATCTGATGCGCCACTTCTTCAACGTTGTCTCCTATCTTTTTCATCCACTGTTTATCCCTGTTGGAGGAACCATACTCTATTTTTTAGTGGCCCCCTACAGTACTTTGGAGATTCAAAGCGGGAACATCCTACCCATTTTTATCCTCACCGTGATCATCCCTATCATCTTTTTTCTGATCCTGAAAAACTTGGGCATTATCCATTCCATTTTCCTGCCCACCCTACAAGAGCGCAAGTACCCGCTCTATATAAGCTGTGCTTTATTTTTGATGATCTTGTACAAAGTCATCCCCAACAATTATGTACATGAACTGTTCTACTTCTTTATAGGCTTGCTCACCGCCACGGCAACAGCCCTTATCCTTCTTTTCCTGAAGTTTAAGACCAGCATGCACCTCTTGGGCATGGGAAGTGTTTTAATGTTCATGATCGGCCTTAGCATTCATTTTGAAGTGAACATTACCTTGGCCATTAGTATTTTCACCCTATGCACGGGATTGGTGGCCACTTCACGACTGTATCTGCAGGCCCACAACAAGGCTGAATTACTGATAGGGTTTCTGGTGGGCGTCTGCTCCCAACTTATCATCTTAAAGTATTGGTTATAGAATGTAGAAAATCAAACCAATGCGAAGCACCTTGGTATCTATCTTTTCACCGTTCTGCAGTTGAGCAGTTTCTTCCAATAAGGGGCTTAGGCCATAATACGTATGGATATTCCAGGTGTTGTACCCAAAGTTGAGCATTAGTCCGTATTGGAACGATTGGATATCGTCATTGGAAAAGCTGGTTGAGCCACCTTCCATAACCAATTTGGATCTCCCTGAAAACACATACCCCAACTTAACGCCAGCATAAATACGCCAGAACTTATATTCCTCAACCGTCGAGGTCCTCCATCTCAATTCCAAAGGAAATTCAACGGCATGGGTCTCCAATTTGCTACGGTTAAAATCAGCTTGGTCCATGACCTCATAGGAAACAACATTGTTTGTCTTGGTAGCCACAATGTTGCTGTAGTAGGAGTTTACCGCATACCCCACACCAATTCCTAAACCTACATTCCTACGGAAATTAAGAGGGATATCTTTGATGAAACCGGCCTGAAGGTTATAGGAAAGGTTACGCTGCACTGTGTTTTCCGGTCTATTGAACAGCACGTTGTACCCCAACCCGATATAAAATTGATCTTCCAAATAGCGCCTATCAACATCCGCATTGGAATCCTGCACTTCCTGTGATTGTGCAAAAAGGGAAAAAGATAATAGGACCAAAACTACATACTGCTTCATTACAATGCTCTCCAAAATAAAAAACAACCCAAATTACACATTTGGATTGTTTTTGACTCTACTCTTTTCCCCAAAGTTTTCCTTATTGCGAATTTCCTTGGAAGACGGTATAGTTTACCTTAAGAAGATTGACTTTACGGAGCTCTTCCTTTATATCTGACACCACCCCAACATTTACATTCTTATCTACTTTAAGGGAAACGGTGACCAGATTCCGTATGGCATCCGGTTTTTGTGCCAGTTCCTGTAAAACATAAGGACCCACTTCATTCATATGGGCAATTTTATTGTTCAACTGGATTCTTGGTTCTGACCCCAATACTTTTGCCAAATCTTGATTGGGCCTTCCAACATATATTTCAATCACCCTATCCTTTTTCTCAAGCTTTTTGACTTGGTTTGCCTGGGGCAAGTTATTGTCCACCAACAGCGTTTCCGACTTAATTGTGGTGACCGTCATAAAAAAGAACAATAAAATGAAAACAATGTCCGGTAAAGCTGCCGTTGATATGGCGGGCTGCGTCTTTTTATAGTTTCTGATGCTTTTCATGATGTCTTAGTTTAGTTTGGATATGGTCTCCGCTTCCGAAAGTTTCATTGGGAACATTTCCCTAATCGTTTCAATCTCGCGTTGTAGGTCCATCTTCTCCCCATCGGACATCTCACCGGAATAATACAATTCCTCCATATCCACATAATTCTTACCATAATACCTTTGGGATTCCCTATTCCTCAATTCGTTGTAAGCTGCCGTTAATGCATCCTGTACGCTTACATACATCCCATATGAAGCTTCACGGTTACTATTGAAAGATATGACGGCCTTTATAGGATTATCGGAAGCATCAGGGCTTCCAGCTCCCTTACAATACCCACAATGATTCTCATTTCCTTTTGGAATGCCTCCATTATCCAAAAATGCCATTGCGGCCATTTTAAGATCTTTCAACTCCATAATACCATCCTCCACGAAGAGCTCGTCATTTTTATTTAGGCTTACCCTAAATATATTACGTTCGTTTACAGGAGGAGGTGGAATGGTTTCCTTGGGAGGTAATTTTCTGTCCAGACCAACATCGGTCTGTATGGTTGCGGTAACCAAAAAAAAGATCAATAGCAGAAAAGCGATATCTGCCATTGAGCCCGCATTCACTTCGGGATTCTCTCTGTTTCTGTTCATAACTTAATGTTTAGCTGGGATTAATATTCCTTATTGGTTCTCAAGAACATACATCACAACAATTATTCCAAAACAGAGAAAGGAAAATCGTACACAAACAAAAAACGCCCCAAATCTTTCAATTTGGAGCGTTTCCCACTAAATCTAAGTTATTGTTTACTGCAAGTTATTAAACGCATCCCCTTCGTAGGTCGTATAATTGACCTTAAGGGCATTAACTTCTCTTAGTTGTTGTTTAATATCGGTAATAAGACCCATATTGGCATTCTTATCAACCTTTAGAGCAGTAGTCAATACATTTTGAAGTTCCTGTGGTTTCTTGGCGCGTTCGGCCAAGATGTATGATCCAACCTCGTCCACATTCGCAAACTTGTCATTCAATTGAATCCTTGGTTCAGTCCCAAAAACACTTTGGTATTCTTGGGTGGGCTTTCCAACGTAGATATAGATCACACGATCCTTTTTCTCCAACTTTTTGATTTCAGTTGCATTGGGAAGTGTATTCTCAACCAATAGGGAACTATCTTTCATGGTCGTTACCGTCATAAAAAAGAACAGCAACATAAAGACAATATCCGGAAGTGACGCGGTGGATACCGCAGGCAAATCCCCATCTTTCTTTTTTGTAAACTTAGCCATATTAAATTCTAGTTTTAATTGGTTGATGTTTCCGCTTCGGATAGTTTCTGTGGAAACATATCCTGAATACGTTTTACCTTATCCTTCAAATCGTCCCGCGTTGCAGTTGGAGTTTCTGGGTTAAGGTACTCAGATTCCATCTCAGTAAAGTCCCTGTTGTATAAACGTTGGGCCTCCCGGTTACGCAAATCGTTATAGGCACCTACCAACTCGTTCTGTACGGTAATGTAGGTACTGTATTTGGTCTCCCGGTCATTCTTCAAAGAGATGATCGCCTTTGTTGGATTATCGGATGAAGCTGCATCCTTTCTTCCTTTACAATAGTTACAAGATCCATCCGCGTTGTTCTCCAAGAATGCCGTTGCAGCCTTCCTCAAGTCCTTCAGGTTCATCAACTCATCTTCCACCAACAGTTGTCCATTTTTATTGATATTAACCGTAAAAATGTTCTTCTGTCTAATGATTACATCCGTTTCTGGCGGCTCTATGGGCGGTAACATACGATCCAAACCTGCATCTGTTTCAATGGTTGTGGTAACCAAGAAAAAGATCAGCAAGAGGAACGCAATATCCGCCATGGAACCGGCATTTACTTCCGGTGCTCCTTTTCTTCTAGGCATAATTCAGCTTTTTACTTGACGAACATTTTCTTCAACCCTGGCAACACCATAAGAAGTACGGCCACTACCGTTAGGATGAAGAAGACGTTAAGTCCCATTCCAATATTCTTTACAGTACCCTCGGTGGTCTCTATACCTCTTTCGGACATAGCTTCAACTACAGCCATGTTATCGGAGGAAAGTCCGTAAGATACTGCCACAACTATAGCCAGTCCACCAATGGCGAACAGGGCTTTCTTAATGCTTCCCGGTGTGGTAAACAGTTTTTTGAGTCCAAAAAATACCGCTGCCACCACCGCAATGGCCAACAAAATGTACATGATCACGAACATAAAGTTCATGGCACCACTATTGATGGCACTTGGGTCATCTGCAGAAGGTAAGGAGAACCAGAGAACGGCCGCTACCAACCCGATGACAATGAGTGCTATTTTTATTACTTTATTCATGATTCTCGATAGTTTTTAGTTTCGTAATTATTTCTTGTGCGCTGCCAACATATCAATCAATGATATGGAGGAATCTTCCATGTCGTTTACGATACTATCGATTTTAGCAATGATATAGTTATAGAAAATCTGAAGGATGATCGCAACAATAAGACCAAATACCGTGGTCAACAATGCTACCTGGATATCACCTGCGATCAAAGAGGCACTCAAGTTACCTACAGCTGCAATTTTCTGGAAGGCCTGAATCATACCGATTACCGTACCCATGAACCCAAGCATGGGAGCAATAGCGATAAAGAGCGACAACCAAGAAACGTTTTTCTCCAACTGTCCCATTTGAACACCTCCATAAGCTACAACAGCTTTCTCTGCAGATTCCAAACCTTCTCCTGCCCTATCCAAACCTTGGTAAAAGATGGAGGCAACAGGACCTTTTGTGTTTCTACATACTTCTTTGGCCGCTTCAACACCACCGGAAGCCAAGGCATCTTCAACCTGTTGCTTAAGTTTGGCGGAGTTTGTGGTAGCCAAATTCAAATAAATAATTCTTTCAATGGCAACAGCCAATCCCAATATCAAACAAAGCAATACGATACCCATAAAGGCAGGACCCCCTTGGATAAACTGTTCTTTCAACACTTGGGTGAAACCTTTGCTGGCTTCAGCAGCAGCTTCTTCTTGTA
>CP051244.1:489527-731983 GCA_017795045.1 Allomuricauda sp.
AGGGATTCGAACCCTCGATACGCTATTAACGTATACACACTTTCCAGGCGTGCGCCTTCGACCACTCGGCCACCTCTCTATTTTCCCAATTGGGTCGACCAATAAACGAAAAAATAATCAGTTTTAGAAATTTGACGCGTTAATTTTACTGCATTTCACCGCGTAGTGAGGTTTCAAAAATCGTTTTGAACAATTTGCCCGAAACACCAGTCCCCAATAGGTACATGGCCTTGGTTATAGCTGCCTCCGTTGTAATATCCTTTCCATTAACCAGTTGCATTTCCCGAAGCTTTTCACTGGTCTCATAATGACCCATGGATACGCTGCCACCAGAGCACTGAGTTACATTGATAACATGTAGACCTTTTTTTATGGCAATTCCCAATTCCTCCAAAAACCATGCATCCATTGGAGCATTTCCTGCCCCATAGGTTTCCAAAACAAGCGCTTTGAGACCGGGAATGCTCAAGACCGATTGCAAGACTTCCTTATTAAGTCCGGGGAATAATTTCAAGATGGCCACATGATCATCCATGGCTTTATGGACCTGCAAGGCCTTATGCTTGGAAACTTTAGGCAATAGGTTGGCATAATGTACATTCAGGTGTACACCGGATTCCACCAAAGGTGGATGGTTCAAGGAAGCAAATGCCTCAAAATGTTCCGCATTGATCTTCGTGGTCCTATTGGCACGGTACAGCTTATATTCAAAATACAGCCCCACCTCCTGCACCACGGGCCTACCATTCTCCCTTAAGGCCGCAATTTGGATGGAAGTGATCAAATTCTCCTTGGCATCTGTACGCAAATCCCCAATAGGCAATTGGGATCCCGTAAAAATCACGGGCTTGGCCAAATTCTCCAACATAAAGCTCAAAGCCGATGCGGTGTAGCTCATGGTATCACTGCCGTGGAGCACCACAAATCCATCATACGAAGTATAATGTTCCTCAATCATGGAAGCTATTTGCGCCCAATAAACAGGGTTCATATTGGAAGAATCAATGGGCTTCTCAAAGGATATGCCCGTTAGCGTACAATCCAACTGGTTAAGTTCGGGGATATTCTTGATCAGCTCATCAAAATTAAAAGCCCTCAAGGCCCCGGTCTTATAGTCCTTGACCATACCAATGGTACCCCCAGTATAAATTAGCAGAATATGGTTTCTTTCCTTCATGGTTATATGCCAAATATGTTTTTGGAATTCTCCGTGGTAATCTCTGCGATTTCTTCAATGGATTTCCCATATATAAGGGATAGCTTCTCCAGAACCTCAACAATATACGCACTTTCATTCCGCTTTCCCCTATAGGGAACAGGGGCCAAATAAGGTGAGTCTGTCTCCAAGACGATGTGTTCCAAATCAACTTGATCCAAAAACTGGTCGATTTTTCCATTCTTGAAGGTGGCCACACCCCCAATCCCCAATTTCATTCCGCAAGAAATAGCCTGATGTGCCTGTTCCAAAGTTCCCGTAAAACAATGGAAAATTCCATACAGACCATCTCCTTTTTCCTGTTCCAAAATCTCAAAGATTTCATCAAAAGCCTCCCGGCAATGGATCACAATGGGCAACTGGTGTTTTTTGGCCAAACGGATTTGATATACAAATACCTCTTGTTGTTGTGGCAAAAATGTCTTGTCCCAATACAGGTCGATGCCGATTTCCCCCACTGCATAAAACTTCCGCTTGGATATCCATTGCTCTACATGGGCCAATTCTTCCTTGAAGTTTTCCTTGACATGGGTGGGATGCAATCCCATCATCAAAAATACATTTTGGGGATAATTGGATTCCAAATCCAACATGGACTGGGTATAGGTTGAATCGATGGCGGGTATAAAAAAACGTTCCACCCCGGCATCAAGGGCACGTTGCATCATTTCATCCCTGTCCTCCTCAAAGGCTTCACTATATAAATGGGTATGGGTATCGGTTATGATCATATCGCAAAAATAGGTTTATCTTAGATGCTGCAAAACTTTTAAACACCCCTATCCTTTGACAGAGTTTATCTTGAGCGCAGTCGAAAGGCTCAGGACGACACCTTTCATTCAATACTATGGCATCACTCAACAAGTTTCTCAAAACCAAAAGCTACACCAAGGTGCCCTTAACGCTCACCGAGACCAACCATTTTGAAATTGCCGCCAAGATCAATGGGGTCACAGGCAGATTTATTTTGGACACTGGCGCCTCCAATACTTGTGTGGGAATGGACAAAACAGCTTTTTTCAATATGGTGTCCGAAGCTACGGATGTAAAAGCTGCCGGGGCCGGGGCCACCGAAATGGAAACCTTGGTCTCCACCAAAAATAAAATCCAGATAGGGGATTGGAAAAAAAGCCGACTCAAGATAGTCCTCTTCGACCTGGTCCATGTAAACAAGGCCCTTACCTCACACAATGCATTGCCGGTGGACGGCATCATTGGGGCTGATATCCTTAAAAAAGGGAAAGCGGTGATTGATTACAACAAAAAATGCCTGTATTTGAAACTAAAGTAAATGCGTTTATCCCAACTTCTTTTCAAAAAAGCAAACATCGGCATTGTGATAATGGGAAGGCAAATCTGAGGTATTCTTTAGTTTTCGCACTCCCAAGAACTCAAATCCACATTTGGTATAGTGCTCTATTAGGCCATCATTTTTTCCACAAGTGTCCATCCGAACAAAGGTTTTACCTTTCCCTTTTGCAAAATCAATTGACCAATCCACAATCCTTTGCACAAAATTATTTCCTCTAAAATTAGGGTTGGTAGCGATTCTGTGAATATAAATGGAAGCATCATTCTCATCCTCTTCCCAAATTTGAGGGTCGCTATAGGTTATGGCCCAAACGCAGGCTATTTCACCATCCATCAACAATTTAAATTGTCGATTGTCATCAACCTCCGTCAAAATCAAATCTTGACTAAACTCTGGCCACTGGTTTTCTGGAAATTTTACTTTCTGAAAATCTGTGGCCAGTTTATAAAGCCTAAAAATTTCGGGAATATCACTTCTGCTGCTGTTGGCAATCAACATTCTAATATTAATATTATTAAGTTACCCGAATAACAGAGCCTAGACATCAGCTCTATTGCAGATTAAAGCTCCAAAGCTTTCTTCACATCACCATCCATCAACAACTCCACTGGGCTTTCCAAAGCTTCCTTGACCGCCACCAAGAAACCAACGGATTCTTTTCCGTCGATGATTCTATGATCATAGGACAAGGCCACATACATAATGGGTGCAATAACAATGGCGCCGTCCCTTACAATAGGGCGTTCCACAATGTTATGCATTCCCAAGATTCCACTTTGGGGTGGGTTGATGATAGGCGTGGACAACATGGAACCGAACACCCCGCCATTGGTAATGGTAAAGGTTCCGCCGGTCATTTCATCCACAGTGATCTCACCTTCCCTAGCACGGATGGCCAAACGTTTCACTTCGGATTCTACACCTCTGAACGTTAGGTTTTCGGCATTTCTGATCACGGGAACCATAAGACCTTTGGGTCCGGAAACGGCAATACTGATATCACAAAAATCATAGGTGATCATTTCCTTGCCATCGATCATGGAATTTACAGCAGGGTACATTTGCAACGCACGGATCACCGCCTTGGTAAAGAAGGACATAAAGCCCAAACTAACACCATGCTTATCCTTGAATTCTTCTTTGTACTGCTTGCGCAATTCAAAGATGGGCGACATATCCACTTCATTGAAGGTGGTCAACATCGCGGTTTCGTTTTTGGCGGACACCAAACGCTCGGCTACTTTTCTACGAAGCATGGAAAGCTTGGAACGGGTCTCTCCCCTACTACCCCCTGTTGGCGTACCCATGGATGGAACTGCATTGACCGCATCTTCCTTGGTTATGCGACCATCCCTTCCCGAACCGGAAACGGATGAAGGCTCAATACCCTTTTCATCCAAAATCTTTTTAGCTGCTGGTGAAGGCGTTCCGGAAGCGTAGGTTTCCTTGGCAGGCTCTGCCTTTTTGGGTTCCGCTTTGGGCTCCTCCTTTTTAGGTTCTTCTTTCGCTTCCGCTTTTGGAGCGCTCCCTTCTGGTTTTTCGGCGCTGGTATCGATAAGACACACCACTTCACCTACGGCGACGGCATCCCCAACTTCAGCCTTTAGGGTTATAATCCCGCTTTCTTCCGCAGGAAGCTCCAATGTTGCCTTGTCCGAGTCAACCTCTGCAATGGCTTGATCCTTTTCCACATAATCTCCATCCTCGACCAACCATTCGGCTATCTCAACCTCTGTAATGGATTCCCCAGGAGAGGGAACTTTCATTTCTAATACCATGCTATACGCGTTTATACTTTATTATCGAATTAACATATTGTCCTTACTCTTATCAAAGACATACTCCAACACCTGGGCATGACGTCTTTGGGAACGCACCGCACTTCCTGCCGCGGGAGCTCCATAAAATCTACGTGAGGCCACCCTAAATTGTTTGGCTTCCTCAAAATGCATCAGCATATGCCCCCAAGCTCCCATGTTCCTAGGTTCTTCCTGGGCCCAAACAATGTCGTCCGCATTTTTATATTTCTTGATGATGTTCCGCATTTCACCCGTTGGTAATGGGAACAATTGCTCCACACGTACCAAGGCCACATCATCCCTTTTCAACTCTTCCCGTTTGTCCAAAAGATCATAATAGAACTTTCCGGTACAGAACACCAATGTTTTGACTTTGGAAGCACTTGCTTCGGCATCATCAATCACCATTTGGAAACTTCCGTTGGCCATTTCCTCTTTGGTGGAAACCACTTTTGGATGTCGCAACAAACTCTTTGGTGTAAAAACTACCAAAGGTTTTCTGTAATCGGCCTTCATCTGCCTGCGAAGCAGGTGGAACAGGTTGGCCGGGGTGGTGACATCCGCCACGTACATATTGTCTTTGGCACACAACTGAAGATAGCGCTCCATACGTGCCGAAGAGTGCTCAGCACCCTGTCCTTCATATCCATGGGGCAGCAACAACACCAAACCGTTCTGCAGTTTCCACTTGTCCTCAGCTGAAGACAGGTATTGGTCTATAATAATCTGGGCCCCGTTACTGAAATCCCCAAATTGGGCCTCCCAAATGGTAAGGGTCTTGGGACTTGCCATGGAATACCCATAGTCAAAGCCCATTACCGCATACTCCGACAGCAAGGAATTATAGATATGGAACTTTCCATTTTGATTGTCACCAAGTTCATTCAACAAAGTCACCTCTTCCTCATGCATCTCGGTTTTGATCACGGCATGACGGTGCGAGAAAGTCCCTCGCTCCACATCCTGACCGGTCATACGCACATCAAAACCTTCCTCGATCAACGAGCCGTAGGCCAGAAGTTCTCCCATGGCCCAATCCAACTGATTGTCCTCAAAGTACATCTTACGACGTGCTTCGACCAATCGCTCCAGTTTTCTCAGGAATTTTTTCCCTTCGGGAAGCGCAGTAATCCCCTTGGCGATTTCCGTCAATTTTTTGAGGTCGTACGAAGTATCCATGGTTTCCAACATGGTTTCTTCGGTCACTTGGCCAAACCCTTCCCATTCATCTTGCATGAAAGGGGTTATTCTTGTTTTCTCGATCTTTCTGGAATCCAAAAGATCTTCTTCCAAGTTCTTTTTATATTCTTCCTCCAGACTTTTTACGTAATCTTTATCAATGATGCCTTCGGCAATCAGTTTCTCTGCGTAGATATCCCTCGGGTTCTGGTGCTTGGATATGGACTTATATAGCAAAGGTTGGGTAAACTTTGGCTCATCCCCTTCGTTATGTCCATATTTTCGATAGCCCAATAGATCCAAGAAAATATCGCGCTTGTATCGCATCCTGTACTCCAATGCAAAAATGGAGGCATGCACCACAGCTTCTGCATCATCCGCATTAACGTGCAGTACGGGGGATAGGGTAACCTTGCCCACATCGGTACAATAGGTAGAGGAACGGGCGTCCAGATAGTTGGTGGTAAACCCGATCTGGTTGTTCACTACAATATGGATGGTCCCTCCGGTGGCATAGCCATCCAAGCGGGCCATTTGTATGATTTCATACACCACACCCTGAGCCGCAAAGGCAGCATCGCCATGCACCAAGATAGGCAACACTTCCGATACATTGTCGGTATGGTCACGGTCTTGTTTTGCACGGGTTATCCCTTCAACAATGGCATTTACGGTTTCCAAATGTGATGGGTTGGGTGCAATGTTCATGTTCACCATTTTCCCGGAATCGGTCTCCCTTGCGGAGGTCCATCCGAGGTGATACTTTACATCCCCATCAAAAATGGTCTCTTCGTAATCCTTTCCATCGAACTCACTGAAAATGTCCCTTGGGGATTTTCCGAAGATATTGGTCAACACGTTCAAACGACCACGGTGGGCCATTCCCATCACAAATTGTTTTACCCCACTGTCCGCAGCCTTTTCTATGATGACATCCAAAGCAGGAATCAAAGACTCGCCACCTTCAAGGGAGAATCGTTTCTGACCCACATATTTGGTATGTAAAAAGCTTTCAAAGGAAACGGCCTCATTCAATTTTCTAAGGATGGCCTTTTTTTCTTCCGGACTGAAATTGGGATGGTTATCGTTTACGTTGAGCCAATCCTGTATCCATTGAATGCGCTCCGGGGTACGGATATACATATACTCCACCCCAATGGAATCGCAATAGATACGCTCCAAATGGGCAATGATCTCCTTCAAAGAGGCAGACCCAATACCCAGAATCTTCCCGGCATCAAAAACGGTCTCCATATCCGCTTCGGACAAGCCAAAGTTGGCAATATCCAAAGTGGGCTCATATTTTCTTCTTTCCCTGACCGGATTGGTCTTGGTAAAAAGGTGGCCTCTGGAACGGTAGCCATCGATCAAACGGATGACCTGAAACTCCTTTTGCAGGGTCTCGGGCATTTCCACCTGTTTTCCATTGGCGAGGATTACCGTACCGGTATTGCCTGAATCAATCCCCAAATCTTCCAAGGAACTTTCCATTCCGAAATCAAATCCTTGAAAAAAAGCCCTCCAACTGGGCTCCACACTATCGGGGTTCGTAAGATATTTATCGTACAGCTCCGCAAAAAATGAGGTATGTGCTGCGTTTAAAAATGAATATTTGTCCATGGACAGCTAATAGCTAAAAACCTATCTAAAAATTTTATCAAAAATACAACAAATACAACAGTTGGCCTACAAAGTTGCATTTAATCAAAAAAAAGTTTTAGGTGTGATATTTATGTCTGTACCAAACTTTCTGCCATTCCCTTTTTAAAAGTAGGAACGATACTTCGGCGGACAGGTCGACCACATCGGAAAGGGGCATATTGCGAACCTGTTCTTCCGGGATATCCACTACATACAATAGATTGAGGTATTCCTGAAACTTTTCCACCATGAGCACATAGATTTTCTCATGCAGAAGGTTTTTCAGCTCGGAAGGCAATATATCTTTATGGAGCTTAAACGGCACATTGGCCAAGCCAAAATCCTTTTCCAGCTGCACCAAAAGATTCTGGTACAGCTGCTCCTTTTGGGCCACTTCCAATAATTCCAGACTGTTGTTAAAGTTGGACAGCATATGATATGTACGTCCAATCCGTTAAAAAGGATTTACTCGGACTTGAATATTTTTCCTTCTTTCATCACAAAAACCACATTCCTCAACGTATTCACATCATCCTCAGGGTTCTCGCCCACGGCCACGATATCAGCCAAAAAACCGGCTTTAAGCTGACCCAGATTGTCTCCCATTCCCAAAAGTTCGGCATTGGTGACGGTCGCGGACTTGATCGCCTCAACCACGGGCATCCCCGCCTCTACCATGTACACAAACTCCCTTGCATTTTCTCCATGTGGAAAAACGGCCGCATCGGTACCAAAGGCAATGGGCACTCCCTTTTTATAGGCTTTCTGGAAGGTAGCCTGAATCTTTGGTCCTATTTCACTGGCCTTTTTTGCTACTACCTCAGGAAAATACCCAGGTTTTTTGGCATTTTCGGTCACTTCCTTTCCAGCGGTGATCGTGGGCACCAAAAAGGTATTGTGTTTCACCATAAGGTCCATGGTTTCCTCACTCATCAGCGTGCCATGTTCTATGGTCTTTATACCTCCCAAAATAGCCCTTTGCATCCCTTCATCGCCATGGGCGTGGGCCGCAGTGAGCATATTGTAGTCTTTTGCCGTCTCTGTTATGGCCTTTATCTCTTCAATAGTAAATTGCGGATTCTGTCCACTCTTGGCGACACTGAGCACCCCTCCGGTAGCGGTGATCTTAATGACATCCGCCCCATCTTTATAGCGTTGCCTTACCGCTTTTTTCCCGTCTTCTTCCGAATTCACCACACCTTCTTTGGGACCTGGGTCTCCCATCAAATCTTTTTTCATGCCATTGGTAGGGTCTGCATGGCCACCGGTCGTACCTATGGCCTTACCTGCCGTGAAAATTCTGGGCCCTACAACAACTCCTTTGTTTATGGCATTTCGCAATGCAATGTTCACTCCGCTTCCACCTAAATCACGAACTGTGGTAAATCCTGCCATTAAAGTGTTCTTGGCATATACCGTGGATTGAAAGGCCACATCGGCATCGTTCAGGGTAAACCTTTGGATATAGGTATTGGGGCTGGATTGCCCTTCAATGTGCACATGCATATCTATGAATCCGGGAAGCACGGTCTTGTCTTTTAAGTCCACGACCACATCTTGAGAGCCCCCAGTTTTGTATCCATTTTCAATGGACTTAATCGTGTTTCCAGAAACCACTATGGTTTTTTCCGAGAGTATTTTACCTGATTTCACGTCCAATAGGCGACCGCATTGGAGGTAGGTTTCCTGGGCCAATGCCACAGTACCAAAAAGTAAGAGAGAAAGGAAGATAAGTTTTTTCATTTTCAAAAAGTTTAGTCAATTAGTTTGACTAATGTAAGCATCCCTTCCATGATAACCTAAAAACGAAACCATTGGACCTTAACCAAAAAAAGCCCGTCAAAAGACAGGCTTTATTATTGAGATAAAATTTTTCAACTTCTGATTTTACACTCCCAATCCCATGCAGATTTCATGGCTTCATCCAGTGAGGACTTGGCTTTCCAGCCCAAAACCTCATTGGCTTTTTGGGTGTTTGCATAAGCCTGTACCACATCACCAGACCTTCTGTCCTCTATTTTATAATTCAAGGACTTCCCTGACACACGCTCAAAACTTTGAATCACTTCCAATACTGAACTTCCTTTTCCAGTACCCAGATTAAAGACCTCATAATTTTCTTGGTTATCGCCTTGAATCAATCGCTGCAGGGCAATGACATGGGCCTTGGCCAAATCCACCACATGAATATAATCCCGGATACAGGTTCCATCTTTTGTTGGGTAATCATCCCCAAACACGGACAGTTGCTCCCTTAGTCCAACACCCGTTTGGGTGATATAGGGCACCAAATTCTGTGGGACTCCAATGGGAAGTTCCCCTATTTGGGTAGACGGATGTGCTCCAATAGGGTTAAAATACCGGAGCGCTATAGCTTTCAAATTGGGGTTTACCCGACACGTGTCGGATATGATCTCCTCACCAACCTGCTTTGTGTTTCCATATGGTGACTCCGCCGATTTAATAGGAGCATCTTCCGTAATAGGCATCTCATCGGCTTCGCCATATACGGTACAAGAGGAACTGAAAATGAAACTGGTATTCTTCTTCTTGATCAATTCTTGCAAAATGTACACCAAAACCCCAAGATTGTTCTCGTAATAGAGTAAGGGTTTTTCCATACTTTCCCCAACAGCTTTGGACGCCGCAAAATGGATTACGCCTGCAATATCATTATGTCTTTTGAAAAAATCTTGGACTTTGGACTTCTCCCGAAGATCCAGCTCCTCAAAAATGGGTTTCTTTCCCGTGATGGCCTCGATACCATCCAAAACCTTTATGGAAGAATTGGAGAGGTTATCGATCACCACCACCTCAAAGTCTTCGTTCTGCAATTCAACAACAGTATGGGAACCTATGTATCCCAATCCCCCTGTTACCAGTATCTTCATGTTTAACGGTTTACGAAATCTATAACCAAATCGGTTATAAATTGGATTTGCTCATCATCCAGCTCGGTATGCATCGGAAGCGATATCACCTCATTGACCAATTGATTGGTGACTGGAAAATCAGCTTCATTGTACCGGGTATCCACATACGCCTTTTGCCTATGTAAGGGAACTGGATAATACACTCCACATGGAACGTTGTTATCGTTTAAATGTTGCACCAATCCATCTCTTTTACCGTTCAAGATTTTCAAGGTGTACTGATGGAACACATGACAATCGCATACATTTTGACTATCATCACATCCGCAGACAATCTTGGGGGCCACAATATGCTCTTGCCCCTGAAAGGCTTTGGAATACTTGGATGCGGCTTCCCAACGCCTCTTATTGTAAGTATCCAATTTTGGGAGTTTCGCCCTTAACACGGCCGCTTGGATGGAATCCAACCGCGAGTTCACCCCAACCACATCATGATAGTAACGCGTGTACATCCCGTGGTTTACCATACCCCTTAGTGTGTGGGCCAACTCATCATCATTGGTAAAGATCGCGCCACCATCACCATAACAGCCCAAATTCTTCGATGGAAAGAAAGAAGTCGATGCCACATGACCTATGGTTCCTGCCTTTTGTTTTTTACCATCCACAGAGGTATACGTAGCTCCAATGGCTTGGGCATTGTCCTCAATCACATATAAGTCGTGCTTTTGGGCCAAATCCATCAAGGCATCCATATTGGCACATTGGCCAAACAAATGTACCGGCACAATGGCTTTGGTCTTGGGAGTAATGGCCTTCTCCACAGCCTTGACATCAATATTGAAGGTATCAGGTTCCACATCCACCAAAACAGGCGTCAGGTTTAATAGGGCAATTACCTCAACGGTGGCCGCAAAGGTAAAATCGGCCGTGATCACTTCGTCACCGGGCTGCAACCCCAATCCCATCATACAAATTTGAAGGGCGTCCGTGCCATTGGCACATGGAATTACATGTTTTATTCCCAAGTATTCCTCCAATTCCTTTTGAAAGGCATGCACGTGCGGACCGTTGATAAATGCCGAAGAATCCAGGATTTCGGCTATGGAATCGTTGACCTCATTTTTGATGCCTTGGTATTGGCCTTGGAGGTCGACCATTTGTATTTTTTTCATGTTGATAAGTTATGGTTCAAAATTAAGAAATAAAGATCCCATAATGTGCTATTCCCGAAAGAATGTATTTTAGCAAAATATGTTGATCCTACGCTTTGTCTATAACCTCTTAATACATCTTTCTTGGTACATCTTGAAAGGCATTGCACTCTTCCAACCCAAGATGAAGCTATTTGTTTCGGGACGAAAAAGTACTTTTAAGCAATTACGGTCCTCCATACCTTCGGGTTCCAAATGCATTTGGATGCATGTGGCCTCATTGGGTGAATTTGAACAAGGATTGCCCATTTTGGAACAGTTGCGCCACCAGTACCCCGACCATAAACTGGTACTTTCCTTTTTTTCCCCTTCCGGTTATGAGGTAAAAAAGAACACTTCTGCAGCCGATGTGGTGGTATACCTTTCCATGGACACCCGTTCCAATGCATCACAATTTGTGGATTTGGTGAATCCTGCCATGGCCATTTTCATCAAATACGAAATTTGGCCCAACTACCTGCGCCAACTACAACAACGAAAGGTTCCCACTTTGTTGGTTTCTGCCATATTCTCCAAACGACAGGTCTTTTTTAAACCCTATGGCGGTTTTATGCGAAACAGTTTGCATAGTTTTTCCCATTTCTTTGTTCAGGATGAAAGCTCAAAAACCCTTTTGGAATCCATTGGCTTTACCAACAGTACCGTAAGTGGTGACACCCGTTTTGACCGAGTACATGAAATCCTGAAACGGAACAACCATCTGGATTTTATGGAACAATTCAAAGGAAGCCAACCTTGTTTGGTGGCAGGGAGCACTTGGCCGGAAGACGAGAAGATTTTGGCGGATTACATCAATTCCTCCAACAATGGGATGAAATTTGTGCTTGCTCCACACAAAATAAAGCAAGACCATATTACACAATTATCGGAATCCATTTCCAAAAAAACACTCTGCTATTCCAATATGGGCAATCAAGACCTTTTGGATTTTGATGTGTTGATCATTGACACCATTGGCCTGCTCACCAAAATTTACAGTTATGCCCAGATGGCCTATGTGGGTGGAGGTTTTGCAACGGGCTTGCACAACACCTTGGAACCCGCAGTTTATGGTATACCCGTAGTCATTGGCCCCAACTACAAAGGCTTTAAAGAAGCCGAAGATCTTGTGGACTTGAAGGGAGTACTTCCCGTATCCTCATCAAGTGAACTCAAGACCACTTTGGAGCGCTTCCTAGAAAATCCTGATATCTTGGAAGAAACCGGAAAAATCAACTCCACTTATATTGCCCAAAACGTGGGAGCTACCCCATTGATTATGGAGCACATAGACCAAATACTTTAATTTTTTTTGGTTAGTTTTAGCTAAAACTGACCCTCATGGACAAACGTATTTTCAGGATTTCCTTGACCGCTGCCTTGGCGGGTTTTCTATTTGGATTTGACACTGTGGTCATTTCCGGGGCCAACCAACCCATAAAGGACCTATGGGGCACCAATTGGTTTTTGGGGGACTCCATTTTTACCTTCCATGGTATTTTTATCATGTCCATGGCACTTTGGGGAACGGTCTTGGGCTCTCTTTTGGGAGGCATTCCCTGCGACCGGTTGGGACGAAAAAAAACCTTGTTCTGGGTCGGTGCACTCTATTTTATCTCCGCCATAGGTTCTGCCTTGGCTCCCGAAGCCTATAGTTTTTCCTTCTTTAGGTTTATTGGGGGCATTGGTGTAGGTATCTCATCAGTAGCGGCTCCTGTGTATATTTCCGAAATATCGACCCCGGAAAACCGTGGAAGGCTTACCGCCCTTTATCAATTTAATATTGTCTTTGGAATCTTGATCGCGTTTGTCTCCAATTCTTTGATCGGGGCAATTTTCAACGAAGATGTTGCATGGCGATGGATGTTGGGCATTGAGGGACTTCCCGCACTGATATACACCCTTATGGTTCTTAAGATTCCCCATAGCCCCAGATGGCTTTTGCTCAAAGACCACAAAGAGGCCATCGTTCTACGTTCTTTGACCTTATTGGGCATTGATCAAGATCAGGCCACTGTCCACCTTACCCAGATAAAGGTGGCCCTTCAGGAAACCGCACAAAAGCAAAAAGACAACCTTTTTTCGGGCAAGTACAACCGACCGCTTATTCTGGCCTTTTTGATTGCTGCCTTCAACCATCTTTCGGGAATCAATTTTGTACTGTACTACGCCCCCGAAATATTGGAACGCGCCGGATTGGCTTCTGGGGAATCGCTTTTCAGCTCCATATCCATAGGCATCATCAACCTTATTTTCACCTTTGTGGGAATCTCCCTGATAGACAAACTGGGGCGCAAACAATTGTTATATATGGGTTCCATTGGCTACATCATTAGCCTTTCCATGGTGGCGTGGTGTTTTTATTCCGGTGCAAGCTCGGTCCTCCTCCTTATTTTCATTCTTGTTTTCATTGCATCGCATGCCGTTGGACAAGGGGCCGTGATATGGGTATTCATTTCCGAGATATTCCCGAACAAGGTACGGTCATACGGCCAGTCGTGGGGAACCGGAACCCATTGGGTGTTCGCAGCCCTTATTACCTTGATCACCCCAACGTTCCTTGATGCAGAGATCGGGATTTTCAAGGACAATCCTTGGCCTATTTTCATCTTCTTCGCCTTTATGATGGTCCTTCAATTTTTCTGGGTGATTTTTATGATGCCCGAGACCAAAGGGGCAAGTCTGGAGGAACTGGGAAAACTGCTCAGTGGAAAAAAGAACGGGACTCCTTAATTGGGATACGACACACACGAAAAACCATTCCGTTAATCGAATATAGATCCACAGAACGTGACAGTTACCTGAATAATTCCTTACCTTGATGGGAAATTACACTATTATGACTGATGAAGTTTCTTTTGGCAATAGACTCATGGTTGCTTTCTTGCGGTTCATGGTCTTTGTCCTGGTTATTATCTTGATTGCGATTCCCGTTTGTATTATCTTGGATATTTTAGGGGTACTGGATGCCCTTGGGCTGGCTTAATAAAAAATTATATCCTGCTTCTCCATCTCATCGGTGATCAGTTTAATGTAGGCATCAATGGTCTTTTCAACATTTGGGGATTCGGTCACGTCTATGTTTCCCCTCCAGATCAGTTCCCTTTCCTTTCCCACACAGATACAGTATAGGGAAGTCTCTAGATGATAAATGTTGAAGGAGTCATAGGATTCCGGATCATAATAAATGTCTTGATGTTCCAGATAATCGGTACTGAACCGCATGAACATCCTGTCAATATTGTTGATTCTTTCCTTCAACGTACGCTTGCTATCGGCCTTAAGGATCTTGGTGAACAAGATGGCATCAAAATCTTTATCCAACAATTGCTGTTCCACTTCGGACAGTTCTTCTTCCGACTTTTGGGATGCCGTGAACTCCACATCAAAAAGGTCAATGCTGCGCATGGCCTCCACTCCTTTATCCTCCAATTTTTTAACCAATTTGCTCTCAAAGTCCATCCGTACATTTTCATCCTTGGCCATGCCCACTACGAGCACTTTATAGGCATCAAAGATGACATGGTCCGGATTCTTCCAGGTCCCCACCAGTTTCGCCGTGGAACAACCCGTGAGCAGTAGAAGACTTAAGGCAACATATTTAAATTTCATGGGAAGTGGTTTAGGATCATGCACAGCAAAGATCTAATTTCCATTTAATGTGACACAAACTTACCCTGTCTTTTTTCCAATTGTCTTTGCAATTCCTCAATGGTCTCTGCCAAGGATTTCTCAAAATCGTCCGTTTTGGCCTTGGCAAAAAGTCTAGGTCCGGGAGCACTCAGTTCTATTTCGCATATTTTTCCTTCCCCAGCTTTGTCATTCTCCATTTTAAAGAGCACATTGGCCTTGATCAACCAGTTGTACTTTTTCTCCAGCCCATCCAACTTTTTCATCAAGATTTCGGTCAATGATTCGCTGGTCTGCATTTTTAGATATTGAACTTGTACTTCCATGATTCTTGTTTTGATTTTCTCCAAAGCTATGGAGTGAAATTAGGAAATTAAATGACAAATGTCAGCTTGGTCGATCATCCCCATGAAAAGGGCTGACCTGTACTCTGCAATACGGAAAACCAAAATTCGCCCTCCATATCTATTTTCTTTCTTTTTTGGGTTACCTCTGCAATGGGTACATACACATACTTGTTATTGACCTTGCTACTCACAAACCGGGTCTTTCCCGCCATGGCCCCATGAACGGCATGGTAGGCCAACCTACTACAATAGACACTATCGCTTGAGTTGGCGGGCGCACTCCGAATGATGTAACTGGGGTCTATGTATTTGATGGTAACGGAAGAGCCCTTAAAGTGTTCGCCTATTTTTTCCTTTAAAAAAAGGCCGATATCTTGATGTTTCACATTCCCCGATGCGTCCTTGACCCCGCTTTTCTCTTGGAACAAATGCTGCCCAGCGCCTTCAGCCACAACAATGACCGCATGTCTTTTCAGTTCCAACCTCTGTTCCAGGGCTTTTAGAAACCCCTTTTCCCCTTCAAGGGAAAAATCCATCTCGGGAACCAGCACAAAATTTACCACGGGCATGGCCAAGGCAGCAGAGGCCGCAATAAAGCCACTGTCCCTTCCCATCAATTTCACAATAGAAATCCCATTGAAAGCCCCAGTAGCTTCATTGTGGGCGTCCCGCAAAATGGGACTTGCCACATCAAATGCCGTTTCAAACCCGAAAGATTCATCAATAAGATCAATATCGTTGTCTATGGTCTTGGGAATCCCCACCACGCTGATCTTGGCATTCCGTTTTTTGATTTCCTGCCCAATGGCATCCACTCCTTTTAGGGTACCGTCGCCCCCAATGGCAAAAAGGATGTCGATGTTGTTAGCCTGCAAGGTATCCACCATTTTGGACACATCTTGACTTCCTCGGGACGACCCTAAAAAAGTGCCCCCAAACTGATGGATATCCTTTACTTTGTCCGGAGTGAGTTCCACAAAGCCGTGTCCTTTCTCCGGATTAAGTCCTTCATACCCATAGGGTATGCCCAAAATTTTCTTCACCCCATAAAAATAGTGGAGCCCCATGACCACCCCACGAATCACATTGTTGATCCCTGGACACAAACCTCCACAGGTAACAATGGCAGCCGTGGTCTTTTGGGCATCGAAAAAAATATCCTGACGGGGGCCCGCCTTTTCCAAGCACAGGGGAGCTTCACCCGTTTTGAGACAATGATTGTAATACTCCATCGAAAGGTCAAAGACCAATCGATCGGCATCGCTCACAAAATCAAAGATATTATCCCCTTTGACCGTACTAAGTTTCAAGGGCGATTTATGGTGTGGCGTTCCCAAACTTTCTATTTGGAATTTTCCCATAGGGTCCATATTAAATTGAGGATTTATACAATGCCATCAATCCAAAGCCAAAACCGGAATTTCGGAATGCAGGGTCAGCAACTTTGTCAATCGGCCTTCAGAAGGGGTACTGTTTTGGGCATGGTTTCTAGGAAGGATGACCAAAAGGTCGATTTTCTTCTCGTTGATGTAGTTGAAAATACCTTCTTCCACATCCTGGTTTTTATTGAACGTATGCTCCACATAAAAGTGCTCCAAATAGTATTCCAATGAGTTTTCGGTACTATCGGCCGTGGAGTGCTCCTCATAAATGGATTCTTTATAGATGGTAAGTACGTGCACTCTTGAGTCAAAAGTGCGTGCTATGTCCAACAAAGTATCCAAAAGTTTTTTGTTGTCGATCAACTCCCCCCCCATGACCAGGGCAATATCCTTGGGCTCCTTGATACCACAGCCATAGGGAATGGAAATCACAGGGCAATCGGCATCCAAAACCAATCTTGAGGTATTGGTAATGGCCTCATCGGTGATTTTATCTCCCATGGTACCCATCATGATCAAGTCAGCATCACTGGATTTTTGTGCTGCCAAAATAGTACTGATCATCTTGCCCGTAGCGGTTTGGAATTCGGGTTCAATATTTAACCTAACATCCATGCCTTTGAAGACGTTTGAAAAATCTTCCTTGAGTTCATCCTCTTCCGAAAGACTTATGGGCATTGCACTAACGTACATGGCCAAAATGGTTATGGGACGTTCGGGACCCACAAAATTGGCCACGTATTCCAATGCATTCAACGAGGCTTCCGAAAAATCAAAAGGAATCAATATTTTATGTATACTGCTCATACCAAAAAATTTAAAATGTCAACTAACTCTTGTCCCAAAATTAGATGGGGTGCATGAGCTAAAATATGATAGAAGTCATATTTGTGGCTTTTGCCCCACTGTTTACCGCCTTAAATCAGAACCAAGGGGTATTTTTATACATCTTGGTTTTTGAGGTCCTCTCCCTGTTCTTGACCACCAAATGGTCTTCATTGAACCTTCTAGCCCTATACCCCAACAAATGAAAAAACGATCGTGCCATATACCGGGCTATCCGCTGATTCACGACAAGGGTGTCCTTTTGATCGGATTTCCACCGCACCCCGGGCAACTTTGCCAACAGGTGATCTACCTTAAACCGCCTCAATTCCCGTGAAATCTGCAACCATATTTTAGGAATTACCCGGATAAAGTAAAATCCCTCACTGCCCTGATCTTGGTACAGGGGCATAAAAATCTGCTTATGCCTATTGGCCTTCACGATTTCACCGTTGTATACGGCTATTGACTCACCTTTGGGAACATGCTGAAAGTTAATGAATCCGGGGTACATTTTAAAATTATCCCCGGGAGCTATTTTATGCTCATGATAAATCTCATAAAACCGCTGCGCCACGGTTCCATTGGTTTGTTTGATATGGTTGAACAAATCCGCTTGCTCCTTTTCCGAAGCTTGGACCGAAGAAGTCAAATACAGCGAAAACCGAATAAAGTCCGCATGGTTCTGGATGGCTTTTATATCATTGTGCTGACCGCTTTCAAAACCCAGTGACACATAACCCAACTCATTGATGTAGCTCAACAAGGCCCCTTCCAAATATTCCTCTATCCCTAAAATTATGGGCAAAGGATAGTTTGCGGCGTAGTTACGGTTCAGCAGGCTATCGTTCAAAACCATGAAGGGCGTCGTATCACTGGAGGTAGTATGCAGGTCCATAAAATAAAAAGGGGGCTTGCCCTCTTCAAGAATCCTGAAAAGTACTTTACGAATTTCCAAGAGTTCTTTCTCCTCATCGGAGCATTCCACCACATCGGAAAAACTGCTATCCATTCGCTCGGGAGTCCAGATACGGTTAAGGTCCTCCTTTTGGAAGCGTACATTCTTGCCAAGCGCCCCAAGGTTTCCTGCTATGGCGTATATTTCACCGTTTACTTTGGTCTTTTGAGCACTTATTTCATCCAAAACCTCTTTTAAGGCAAATACTCCCGCAGGTTCATTGCCATGGATTCCCGCAAAGAAGACCACTGTGGGACCACTGTCCGTCCCCTTGATATGGTCCATGATTCGGTCCACCTCCAAGGTCTGGCCCAGGGCTTCGCTGTACGCCACGGACTTACTCATAAGTCTACTTTACTGATGATTCCTACCAAGCTGCTCCCTTCGCAGACAGGCAAACAACCAATTTGATGGTCTTGCATCATCTTTTTAGCGGTCTCGATCTCCATCTTTGGCGCCGCGGTAATTACTTTTTTGATCATAATGTCTGAAACCCGGGCCTCGGTTGTATCCAATGTTTTCATTTGGTCGATATGGCTCCATGTCAACAACCCCACCAATTCACCTTTGGTGTTCTCCACGGGAAGGTGATGAATGTTGTTCCACTGCATAATGGAAAGCGCTAGATTGGCATAGTCATCCCCGTCTATTTTTAGGAGTCGGGTAGACATGATCTGACCCACCCATCGAAACGATTCCCTTTTCCGTACAATTCCTTGCACCGGTTCCCATTGATGCACAGGAATGTTATCTTGTTGCTTTTCAAATTGCGCTTTGGTCAATTGCACCAAGGCACTGTCCAGCTTCATTTGTTTCCGCAATCGCCTAAAATTGTTTATTTGCCATTCAGCACCTGTGGGGCCATTTACCCTAGCCTCGATAATTCCTAAAAGCCTATTGATGTCATTCTCATTTATTTGATGCTTTTTTAATCCTTCATGGGCAATGGGCAAAAGCTCATTCTTGATCAATTTCTTTAAGGTCATGTTCTTTCCCTGCCAAGAAAACTGGGCCTGCCTTCCATTTCGGGCGGCTACTATAAAATTCTGACGCACTTCTTTAAAATCCATAACATCGGGTAAATCGTCATATGCCTTGGGCCTACCTTCCATCAATCCGACCCAGAAAGCAAAATTGGCCATTTGATCGATCATTGAAGGTCCTGCTGGAATGTATCTGTTCTCTATGCGAACATGGGGTTTGCCATTGCCTACGCCATAACAAGGACGGTTCCAGCGGTATACGGTCCCGTTGAACAGGTTCAACGCCTCAAGCTTGGGTATTTTGCCTTCCTCCAAGAGTTGCAGTGCACTTTTCCCAATCGGTTTGGTAAGAACAATACGATGCGTGGAAATATCCTCCTTAAAGATGTTGACCACCGAGCCTTTTTGCCAATGTTCCCCAAACCCTACCCGGGCCACTTGCTCCTTCACGGCATGGGACCACTTTCGGGTATCCAAACTCTGCTGAAAAAGGGCGATTCGGGTTTCCTTCCAAAGTTCCTTGCCCAAAAGAAGGGGAGAATTACAAGATACTCCCAATACGGGACCGGCAATGGCCTGCGACCAATTGTAGCTTTTGATGAAATCCTCAGGGGCCACCTGCAAATGCAATTGAAAACTGGTGTTACAGGCTTCAAACAACACCGAATCATGATGGATGGACAGTTCATCCACTCCCCTGATCCTTACACTGAAATCATCGCCCCGCCACATCTTTAAGGTATCATTGAGCTTATAGTATCTGGGGATAGGCGTCATGTAATCCATACCAAGCTCTTCTTTACTAATGGTAGGAAGTATTCCCGTGAGTACAACCTTGCTCCGATGCTTTTCGGATGCTGCCTTGGCCTTATCCAAAAGTTGGCCCAACTGCTTTTCCACTTTCTGAAAGCACTCCTTCTCCAAAGGAAATGGGTCGAGGTTGGCCTCCAAATTATAGTTCGCCAACTCCGTGGTAAAATGTGGATCATCTATGGTCTCAATGATTTCAAGCGATTTTGGGGAGGGTCTAAATTCATCATCCACCAAGCACATTTCCTGTTCCGCACCGATCCGTACCACATCATCTTCCACCAGTCCCCGTTCCAAGAGAATTTCGAGAGCCTTAACATCATCAATCAAATGCCGAACGAAGGCCTTCCGCTCTTCGCTGTCAAATACACTTTTGCTGATATGCTCTCCCATTACACTGAAAATTAACTCCTTCCGGATTCCCTAAAACTACAAAGGCCATAACGCACAAAATATGATGGTTGTCATGTTGGGATTTGGGGACAGACTGACATTTATCATGTTTTATCCCAAGGAGCACTTCTAATTTTGACCTATAATCCAAAGGTATGTAGTTATGTGTGAATTAGTTCAGAAGTATAATGTCCCCGGCCCCAGATACACCAGTTACCCCACGGTACCGTATTGGGATTTGGAGAGTTTTTCGGGCAAAAAATGGAAATCCAGCGTATTGAAGGCATTCCAAGAAAACCCTGAGGAAGGGATAAGCCTGTATATACACCTCCCCTTTTGTGAAAGCCTGTGCACCTTCTGCGGATGCCATAAACGCATCACCAAAAGACATGAAGTGGAATTGCCCTATATCAAATCGGTTTTAAAGGAATGGCAGTTGTATGTTGAACTTCTTGGAACCAAACCGACCATAAAAGAATTGCACTTGGGTGGAGGCACACCTACATTTTTTTCACCCGAACATCTGACCCAATTGGTCAAAGGCATTCTTTCACAGGCCAAAAAAGCAGCAGATGCCCAATTTAGTTTTGAGGGACATCCCAACAATACCACAAAAGCACATCTACAGGCCCTTTTTGATGTAGGGTTCAGAAGGGTCTGCTACGGTGTGCAGGATTACAACCTAACCGTGCAAAGGGCCATCAACAGGATCCAGCCTTTTGAAAATGTAAAGAACGTGACCGACTGGGCCCGGGAAATTGGCTATACCTCAGTAGGCCACGATATCATATACGGCCTTCCCTTTCAGGACTGTGCCCATGTGGAAGAGACCATCATTAAAACCAAGGCCTTACAACCTGATAGGATTGCCTTTTACAGCTATGCCCACGTGCCTTGGCTGAAAGGCAATGGACAGCGGGGCTATAAAGAGGAAGACCTGCCTTCATCCGTGGAGAAAAAAGCACAATACGAAATGGGCAAAAGAATGCTCACGGAGTTTGGATACAAAGATGTGGGCATGGATCACTTTGCCCTCGCTACGGACAATTTGTATACCGCCCTTACCAACGGCACCCTGCATAGAAACTTTATGGGCTACACCCCTTCCAAGACCAAATTAATGATTGGCCTAGGGGTTTCCAGCATCAGTGATAGCTGGTACGGATTTGCCCAAAATGTAAAAAGTGTTGAGGAGTACCAACATTTGGTATCCCACGGACTTATCCCTATTTTTAGGGGACATATCCTTAACCAAGAGGACGAGATTGTGAGACAGCATATCCTTAACCTTATGTGCCAGTTTGAGACCTCTTGGACCAAGGAGGAAGAAGAAGTGGTCGATTTCAAAAAAATCATTGGAAACCTGATGGAAATGGATGCTGACGGACTTATTGAAATCGGAAAAAACAGTATCCAAGTAACCCCAAAAGGACGACCCTTTATACGGAACATCAGCATGGCATTTGATGTAAAACTACACCGAAAACAGCCAGATACCCGAGTATTTTCCATGACCGTTTAACCTAAAAAAGAAAAAAATGAAAAGCATAATCGTACCCATTGATTTTTCAAAACAGTCCGAGCGGGCACTCAAAGTAGCGGCCTCCCTCGCAAAGAAAAACGACGCAGAGCTATTGGTGCTGCATATGTTGGAACTATCCCCGGCCCTTATGACCGAATCCGGCTATATTTCCCAGGAACAGGTGGTCCATTTGATCAAAATAGGGGAGAAAAGGTTCGCCGAGTTCTTGGACAAACCCTATTTGAAGGGCGTTAAGGTCGTACCCGTGATCAAACATTACAAAGTTTTCAGCGAGGTGAACGAAGTCGCCGAAAAACACAATGCGGACCTCATCGTTATGGGATCGCACGGTACAGACGGTCTGGAAGAAATCTTTATCGGCTCCAATACGGAACGGGTAGTACGTACCGCTAATGTACCTGTTCTTGTCATCAAAGGCGAGGTTGAGGAGTTCCGCGCAGAGCGATTTGTCTTTGCCTGTGATTTTGCCGAGGAAAGTATTCCCGTGGTAAAAAAGGCCGCGGAAATGGCAAAATTGCTCAAATCCGAGCTTCTCTTGGTCTATGTAAACACACCCGGTGATGAGTTCCTGAGCACAGATGATGCCTATGCCAAAATCACCAAATTCCTTAAAGAAGCCAATTTGGGACTTCAGGTAGAGATCCACGATGACTACACCGTAGAAAAAGGGGTACTCAATTATAGTGAAAAGGTCTGTGCCGATTTGGTGGGCATCCCAACCCATGGAAGAAGAGGGCTTTCCCATTTCTTTATGGGAAGTATTGGAGAGGATATCGCCAACCATTCCAAAGCCCCCGTCATGACCTTTAAAATCTAACCGATTACATCACATAATTCCAAAAAAAAGAGGCTGATAAATTCAGCCTCTTTTTTTTATGGGGTTCCATGATCATCCATTAAACCGTTCGTATGCTGCCTTCTCCAATGCCTCCCTATGGTCTGGATGGGCAATGGAAATCAAGGCCTGTGCCCGTTGTTTCAAATTTTTACCATAGAGGTTCACCACCCCATGCTCCGTGGCCACATAATGTACGTGGGCCCGTGTGGTGGTCACTCCAGCTCCCTGCTTCAGGTAGGGCACAATCTTGGAAACCCCTTTATTTGTAATTGAGGGCATGGCAAAAATGGGTTTCCCCCCATCTGAAAGTGAAGCCCCCCGAATAAAATCCATTTGTCCTCCTACCCCGGAAAATTGTCTGCTTCCAATGGTATCTGCACAAATCTGTCCAGTAATATCAATCTCAATGGCACTGTTGATCGCTGTAACTTTTGGGTTCTTTCTGATTACGGCCGTGTCATTGGTATAGGCTGCCTCCTTAAAGTGGCACAAGGGATTGTCATCGATAAAATCATACAATTTCCTGGACCCCACGGCAAAACAGCTTACCACCTTGCCTTGTTTCACCTTTTTCTCCTCTCCCGTAACAATGCCTTGCTCTATTAGGGGCAAAACCCCATCGGAAAACATTTCGGTATGGATTCCCAATCGCTTATGATTACCCAGTTTGGACAACACGGCATTGGGAATGTTCCCTATCCCCATCTGCAAGGTGGCCCCATCTTCAATCAAAGAAGCCACATGCCCCCCTATTTGAAGCTCCAAGCCTGAAATCTTTGTTTGTTCATGCTCATGGATGGGTTGGTCCACCTCAACGGCCTGATCAATTTGGCTGATATGGATAATACCATCCCCATGCGTCCTAGGTACTCTTGGATTGATCTGCGCCACCACTTTTTTGGCCATTTCAATGGCGGGAAGGGTCACATCCACCGAAACCCCCAAAGAACAATATCCATGCTTGTCCGGCGGGGAAACCTGAATGAAGGCCACATCCAAATCGATGATATTCCTTCGGAACAACAAGTGGATCTCACTAAGGAAAATTGGGACATAATCCCCTTTAAAACCATTGACAAAGTTGCGGACATTACCTCCTACAAAAAGGCTGTTCAACCGAAAACTTTCATTGCAGGGGGCTTGGGTATACCTAGCCTCCCCTTCGGTATGGATGGACACTATTTCTACATCCTTGAGCTCTTCGTATCTATCGCAAAGGGCATCAATAAGTACATTGGGGGTCATGGCCGCTCCTTGAAAAAATACCTTGTTCCCCGATTTTATGATCTGTACCGCTTCTTCTGCAGATGTTATCTTCATATGATTGATTTATTAGGTTGGACAATTCTTGCCCAACCAAATTCTTATTCTTTATTGTTCTATGGATTTAAGGCTGATGGCACTCTATGGTGGCCGAAGCCAAGTTGGTGGGCACTGGCTTGGGGGAAACATAGGGAATGCCCAGCCCTAGTCCACGGATGATAAAAAGTACCCCTATGATCACCACAAATACCGGAATCAACTTTTGCACACGAAACTTGAACGAGTTTCCCATCCATCCTTTGGAAAAGACCACCAGACTCATCAAGGGCACAGTACCCAGTCCGAACAAGACCATGTACAGCCCACCTTGCAACGGACTTCCCAATGCAATGGCGCCCAATACGGCCATGTAGACCAATCCACAGGGTAAAAAACCATTTAGGAAACCTATGGTCAGAAAAGCATCGGGGGTCTTTTTCTTGAGTTCCGCACCCAACTTTGCTTTTACCTTGCCCAATAAGGAGTAGATAGGCCGTAAAAACTTATGCCCATTGAGATATCTTCCTGGAATCAGGACCAACAAAATCATGATGGCGCCTATGGCGATGGATAATTTTTGCTGCATACCAAACAGGGACAGTCCCTTGCCCAAAACCCCAAAGAGCATTCCAATGACCCCATAGGCCATGAGCCTTCCTGCATGGTAAATGGACAGTTGAGCTGTTTTCTTAACCGTGTTCTGCTGGTCCAAGGGCAACATAAAAGCTATGGGGCCGCACATGCCCAAGCAGTGCAGACTTCCCAACAACCCCAATACCAATGCAGATGACAACATAGCTTAATAGACCAGTTTCTGTTTATGAAAAAAGGTGTCACCCTGGTACTGCCAATTTACGGTAATGTCCCATCGACCGCCCACCAAGCTGTTGTCAGGTATGAGCAAATGTGTTTTGGACAAACTTATGGGAAAGTCAGTATCCAAACGCTTGTTGGACGGTCTGTACAAGGACACTTTTCCTGTTATCTTTTGGGGGTCGAACTGCTCGGGAAAGAAAATCACAACCCCTTCAGGTGATTTTTCCACCCGTAGGACGGCATCCATTTGCTGAGCTGTTTTGGAAGCATCGATATCTTGCTGATAGCTAAGTTCTTTTTTGTAGTATTCCTCCGTGACCAGATCATGGTTGACCCTATCATCGGTACTCATCCGAAATACAAAGTATAGGATGAAAGTGATAAACCCTATAAAAGCCAATACAATTCCAGTTCCCCAATTTATCTTCATCTTTTTATCCTTTTAGGCTTACTATTCTATTCAACAACTCCCTAATTGTAACTTCTTGGTGCCAAAAACTGGGTGGTGGTAGTCTCAATGACCTCATCCCCACTATAGACCACTATCTTCAGTTTGTCTTTGTCCCCGGTCAATTCCGAAGCGTTGATCTCTATAAACAAAGTACCTTCGGTAAGTTCTTCCGCTGGCACCGTGAAGGTATCCTGGGACACCATTTTGATGGTTCCCCTGTGCGAAATCAATTTAAAGGATACATTCTCAATATCCTTGGTGGTCTTGTTCACCAACTTGTAGGTGTACACATTGCTGATCATATTGTTCTCCTTGCGCTCATACAATTGTCCGGGTAAGCGAAGTATGTTCGCTTCCACCTCGTTTCGAAGGAAGAGCATCCCAATCAATATTCCAATGAGTACGGCAAGAACGGCTGTATATCCTTTCATTCTGGGCGTGAACCTGAACTTGTTGTTGTTCACGATTTCATCCTCACTGGCATACCGAATCAAGCCTTTGGGCTTGTCTATGCTTTCCATGATATGATCGCACTCATCAATACAGGCGGTGCAGTTGACACATTCCAGTTGCGTTCCATTACGGATATCTATTCCTGTGGGGCACACATTAACGCATTGGAAGCAGTCGATACAATCGCCATGGCCCAACGCATCCCTATCCTCATTTTTTCGGAACTTTTTGCGGCCATTCTCGCCTTCCCCACGTTTATGATCATAGGCCACAACAATGGATTTATCATCCAACAAAACACCTTGGAGTCTTCCGTACGGACAGGCAATGATACAGACCTGTTCCCGGAACCACGCAAAAATAAAGTAGAACACTCCTGTAAAAATCAACAAGGGTACCATGGTACTTAAATGGGCCATTGGACCTTCGGTGATATACTGAATCAATCTATCGCTACCGATCAAATAGGCCAAAAAGACGTTGGCTATCAAAAAAGAGATGATGAAAAAGATGATCCATTTCAACAAGCGTTTTCTAATTTTCCGGCCATTCCAGGGCGACTTGTCCAATCGCATCTGGGCTCCACGGTCACCATCAATCCAATACTCGATTCTCCGAAAGACCATTTCCAAAAAGATGGTCTGGGGGCACATCCATCCGCAAAAAATACGGCCATAGGCCACGGTAAAAAGTGCAATGAAGACTACTCCTATGATCATGGAGACCACCACCAGGTGAAAATCCTGGGGCCAAAATGGAAGTCCAAAGATATTGAAACGTCGTTCCAACACATTGAACATCAAAAATTGGTGTCCATTGATCTTGATAAAAGGGGCGGCCACCAAAAAGGCCAATAGCGCATAACTGACATACTTACGATAATCGTAATAGCGTCCACTTGGTTTTTTTGGGAAGACCCATGCCCTTTTACCCTCTTCGGAAATGGTTCCTATGGAGTCCCTAAAATTCTCTTCCATTGCATTTTTATTTGGCGAAAACCTATTGTTTTCCAGGCCCTGTTCTTATTCCATTACCACATTGGTGGAATCCAAAACCTGCTCCTCTGGTTGGGTCTGTGCAGGTTCCGGTGCATCCGGATCTACCCAAACATCGCCTTCAGGGGCTTTTGGATTGGCGGGAGTGGTTCCTCCCAAGCTTATCACATAACTGGCCACCTGGGCTATCTCTGCGGGCTTGAAGCTTTGCTTCCAGGCCACCATTCCCTTACCATCACGTCCTCCTTCTGAAATGGTATTGAACACATTCTTGATGCCTCCACCCAAAATCCAATGATCATCGGTCAGGTTGGGGCCAATTCCCCCACCACCATCAGCCATATGGCAAACCACACAGCTAGTGGTAAAAATCTTTTCCCCTGCACTTAGATCAGATGCGTCTGTCAACAATTCTACCGTACTGGCATCCACCAAATCCTTGGCATTTTTCTTGTACTCTTCAATCTCAATTTTGGCAGCGGCCACTTCTTGGTCATACTCCTCCGCTTGGGTATACTCCCCAACAACATGGAACCTGACCAGATAGACAACTCCAAAAATAATGGTACCATAGAAAAGGTATACCCACCAAGGTGGCAATACGTTGTCCAACTCCCGGATTCCATCATAGTTGTGGTCCATGATGATTTCCCCTTCACGCTCTATGGATTTGGTCTTGGTTAGGCGTTGATACAGGTTTTTGGCCCATTTCCACTCCAATTTCCTGTTCTTACTGGCGAGGTACTTCTCCTTACCTTCTTCACTAAGGGTCTGGAACATGATGTTCTCAATGGAACTCAGGATAAGTTCAATGGCAATGAGAATCATCAACACCAAAAGCAGGAAAAACTGCGTGATGGGGTATTCTATGATGGCTGGTTTATCACCAGAGTCTATAAAGTACTCCATCAATCCGAAGATTAGAAAGAAGAGTACGGGTACGCGTATCCACCAGGGTGTTCTTGTGCTCATAATATTATAGTTTGTTGTGTTGATCGTTATGGTCCAATGGCAATTCTCCCATCTCCTTCACATGCTCTTTGGAGGCGGTAAACACCCACCAAAAGAGAAGTACAAAAAACACGAAGAAGATCAAGAGGGAAATCATGGGGTAGTTGGCCACCCCTTCGATAGTTTCCATATGGTTCTTTACAAATTTCAACATGGTTATGTTAGATTATAGAGACAAGAATCAATACGTAAGACTTTAAAGTCATTTTAATTTTAGTCTTGCTTCTTGACTCTTGATTCATGATTTCTTTTTACTCTTTATTTTCTGATAACAGTTATTCTGCTTCCTTGATCTTGATATCCGTACCCAAACGTTGTAGGTAGGCTATGAGTGACACAATCTCACGATCTTTCATTTCCACAAAGTCCTCACCATTTTCCTCCGCATATTTCTTATCGGCCTCATAGGTCTTCACAAATTCAGGATCGGCATATAGATTTTTCTCTATCTGCTCTGCTTGTTCTGCCATGGATTGTGGAGCATTGGCAATATCCTCATCTGTATAAGGCACTCCCAATTTGACCATGGCCTCCATTTTGGATTGGACCCCACTACGATCGTGCTCGTTCTTCACCAACCACTGGTAGGCGGGCATAATGGACCCTGCGGAAGTACTTTGCGGATCGTACATATGGTTCAAGTGCCAGTTGTCCGAATACTTTCCACCGACCCTCAACAAATCGGGCCCTGTACGTTTACTTCCCCAAAGGAAAGGGTGATCATACACAAACTCTCCGGCCTTGGCATATTCACCATAGCGTTCCACCTCGCTTCTGAAGGGTCTTACCATTTGGGAGTGACAGCCTACACATCCTTCCCGGATATAGAGGTCACGTCCCTCCAACTCCAATGGGGTGTATGGTTTTACACTGGTAATGGTTGGGATGTTCGACTTCACCAAAATGGTTGGGACAATCTGTACGATACCCCCGATCAAAATGGCAATGGTGGCCAAGATGGTCAATTGCACAGGTTTTCTCTCCAACCAGTTGTGGAAGGTTTCCCCGGCCACACGTTTTTTGGACACACGCTCCAAAGCGGGTGCTTCGGCCAATTCGTCCTCTACCTTGCTACCTGACCTGATGGTCTGTACCACATTGTACAGCAACACGAACATACCCAAAATGTACAAGCTACCTCCTATGGCCCTCATCCAATACATGGGGATGATCTGGGTAACCGTCTCCAAGAAGTTACCGTATACCAAGGTTCCATCTGGGTTGAAATCTTTCCACATCAAAGCTTGGGTAAATCCGGCCACATACATGGGCAGTGCATAGAGCACAATACCCAAGGTACCTATCCAAAAATGGAAGTTGGCCAATCCTTTGGAGTATAGGGTGGTCTTGAACATTCTGGGAACCAACCAATAGATCATTCCAAAGGTCAAGAACCCGTTCCAGGCCAACGCCCCAACGTGTACGTGGGCAATGATCCAATCACTGAAGTGGGCAATGGCGTTCACATTTTTCAGGGAAAGCATGGGACCTTCAAAGGTGGCCATACCATATCCTGTAATGGCCACTACCATAAACTTCAGGGTGGCATCACTTCGAACCTTATCCCAAACACCTCTTAAGGTCAATAGTCCATTGATCATACCTCCCCAAGAAGGTGCTATCAACATTACAGAAAAGACTACACCAAGATTTTGGGCCCAATCGGGCAGTGAGGAATACAACAAGTGGTGAGGCCCAGCCCAGATATAAATGAATATCAACGACCAGAAGTGTACTATGGACAATCGATAGGAATAGATGGGTCTATTGGCCGCTTTGGGCACAAAGTAATACATCAATCCCAAGAAAGGCGTTGTCAAGAAAAAGGCCACCGCATTGTGTCCGTACCACCACTGTACCAAAGCATCCTGTACCCCGGCATAAACGGAGTAACTCTTCAATGCTGATACGGGCAGCTCCAAACTATTGAAAATATGTAATACCGCAACAGTTACAAAGGTGGCCAAGTAGAACCAGATGGCCACATACAGGTGTCGTTGTCTACGTTTTAGGATGGTCCCGATAAGGTTCCAACCAAAAACCACCCAAACCACGGCAATGGCCAAGTCAATGGGCCACTCGAGCTCAGCATACTCCTTGGAGGTAGTGTACCCCAACGGGAGCGTAATGGCCGCCGCCACAATGATCAATTGCCAGCCCCAGAAGTTGATATTGCTCAGGGCATCACTGAACATCCTGGCTTTTAGCAAACGCTGGGTGGAATAATAGACTCCAGCAAAAATGGCATTTCCCACAAAGGCAAAGATGACCGCATTGGTGTGCAACGGACGTAAACGCCCAAAGCTCAACCACGAAATGCCATCCGTGACATTGGGAAATAAAAACATGAAGGCCAATAAAAGCCCCACGGCCATACCTACAACGCCCCAAAGCATGGTGGCGTACAAGAACTTTTGCACGATTTTGTTATCGTAGCGAAACTGTTGAATTTCCATATTTATTGGTTTGTACTTTCTGTTTGTTTGATTTGTTTTTTATTCTGATCGGGATTGTCCGTATCCTTGCGAAGCTCATCATCAAAAAGCATCCGTACCGAAGGGGTATACACATCATCATACTGTCCTTTTTTCACCGAAAACACAAAAGCGGCAAAAAAGCAGACGGCAACCGAGATGCTGATGGCCAGTAAAACATAAATAACACTCATACCTTATCCTAATTTAGGCGTAAAACTACTATGGTGACGCTGCGCAAAAAATGACATATGTCAGCTTTCGTCTTATTTTAATCTTTTGCCCAAAATATTGGTGCAAACGGTTGTAAAAGCCACTATACTGATGGAACTCAACGGCATCAAAATAGCAGCTATCACAGGTTGTAATTGACCTGTTACGGCAAAGTACAGCCCTACAATATTATAGCACAAAGAGAGCATAAAGCTCAACTTGATGACCTGAATGGATTTTTTGGACAGTTGCATAAAGGTGGGCAGCTTGCCCAAACTTGAGGCATCCATAATGCCATCACAGGCTGGCGAGAACACATTGACATTTTCCGAAACGGCCACCCCAACATTGCTCTGGGCCAGTGCCCCGGCGTCATTCAATCCGTCCCCAACCATGAGCACCTGATGGGATTTCTGCATTTTCCCGATATATTCCAATTTATCCTCCGGTTTCTGATTGAACAGCATTTGCGCTTGGGATGGAAGTATTTTTTCCAATTGTTCCCGTTCGCCGTCATTGTCCCCAGAAAGGATTCCCACTTCCATGTAGGAGGCCAAGTCCGCAAAGATTTCCTTTACGCCATCCCGATAAGTGTTCTTGAATACAAATCGACCCTTAACATCCTCATCCGAGCTTACATAGACTGCTGTATTGGCCAATTCCGCAGTTGTTTCTTTTCCCACATAGGTGGCCGACCCCACTTTTATGGAATGCTGATTGGCCCTACCCTCGATACCCTTACCCGTATGTTCTTGGAACTCATCCAGGGTCATAATGGCATTGGATTTCAGGATATCGTATAAAGAACGGCTCAACGGATGGTTCGAGGCCCTAAGTGTGGTCTTCAACAAGGCGGTCTCCTCCGTTGTCAATTCCACCCCTTCATACAAAATAGTTTCGCGCTTCGTGGTGGTCAAAGTCCCTGTCTTGTCAAAAATGGCCATGTCTATTTGGGCCAATCGCTCAATGACATTGGTGTTCTTCAGATAAAATCTATGCTTTCCAAAAATGCGAAGCATATTCCCCAAGGTAAAAGGGGCTGCCAGTGCAATGGCACAAGGACAGGCTATGATCAACACCGCTGTAAACACATTGAGTGCCATACTGGAATCATGGTACAACCAAAATGCCGTTGCCAAAAATGCGATGGTGAGCACGGCAATGGTAAAACGCTTGCCAATGCGGTCCGTAAGGGTCTGGAACTGACTTGCCTTGTCCTTTGAAAAAACCGAGTTTCCCCACAACTGGGTCAGGTAACTTTGTGATACGGACTTGAGCACCTCCACTTCCAAAACCCCGGATAGCTGTTTACCCCCAGCGAAAAGTTTTTCCCCATATTCCTTGAAAACCGCTTGGGATTCCCCCGTCACAAAACTATAATCCACTTCGGCCGTGCCCTTGATCAAGATACAGTCCACAGGAATAATTTCCTGACTTCGAATCAGAATCCGGTCACCCTTCTTTATTTTGTATATCTGGATATCCTCTTCCTTTTCATCCGTACCCAATCGGGTCACCGCAATGGGAAAGTAGGATTTGTAGTCCCGCTCAAAAGATAGGTAGGCATAGGTCTTTTGCTGAAAGAATTTCCCCAGCAACAAAAAGAAAACCAGACCCGTTAGGCTATCGAAGAAGCCAGAACCCAAATCCAAGGCCACATCCATGGTACTTCGCAGAAAAAGCACCAAGATTCCCAAGGCAATGGGCACATCTATGTTCAGCAGTTTGGAGCGAAGCCCTTTGTAGGCGGAAACAAAGTAATCCTGCGCCGCATAAAATACAACGGGCAGGGAGAAGGCGAACATCAACCAACGGAACACTCCCTTGTACTGATCCAACCAAAACTCCTCCACTTCAAAGTATTCAGGAAAGGAAAGTAGCATTACGTTGCCAAAGGCAAATCCGGCAACCCCCAATTTGTAGATAAGTGACCTGTCTACCGTATTCTTTTTACCCTCCAGAGTCTCCAAGGATATATTGGGTTCGTACCCAATGCTCCCCAGTAACAATACCAGGGCCTTTAATGAGAAATCCCCAGTTTTGTAGGTAACCCGGATGGTTTTCTTGGGAAAGTCGACCTGCGATACCGTAATCGCCGGATGCAGACGGTTTAAGTTTTCCAGCACCCAGATACAGGAACTACAGTGTATGGAAGGAATCATCAGACTGACCACCTGTACCCCCTCTTCATTGAATTCCACCAGCTTTTCCACAATCTCCTGGTTGTCCAGAAAATTGTATTTACCACGCAATTCATTGGGTGTGGTCCCGGCCTTGGCCTCTATCTCATAGAATGTGGACAGACCATTGGACGAAAATATTTCATAGACGGTCTTACAGCCGTTGCAACAGAACTCCTTTTCGTCAAACTGCACCCCATTTTTTCCGCACTCATCCCCACAATGATAACAGGTTGTGTTTGCCATTTACATTTGCTTTACCTAATGCAAATTTGTAATACTCTTCTTCCTAAAAATATGACATTTATCAGTAGTCTGTAAAATTATAAGCCTTAAATTTGAGGAGTCAGGTAAATAGATTGGTATGGAAAGTAGATGTGAAAATTGTATTATAAGACAATTCAATTCGTTGCGCGCCATGAGCAAGGAAGAATTGAAACAAGTTTCCAATTCCAAAACCACCAAAATCCTGAAAAAAGGGGAACCTCTCTTTGAGGAGGGCGATAAGCTCAATGGCGTATATTGCGTCCGTAATGGGGTTTCCAAACTTTCCAAACTCAGTGCCAACGGCAAAGATCAGATTGTAAAACTGGCATCCAAAGGAGAGGTCATTGGGCAACGCTCCGTAATCGCCCAGGAAAATACCAATCTTTCGGCCATTGCGGTCAGCGACATGGAGGTTTGCTTTATTCCGAAAGAGACCATTACCCATACCCTCCAGAAGAATCCAAACTTCACCTTGGAAGTGCTCCGACACATGGCACATGACCTTAAGGAGGCCGATGACGTAATTGTGAATATCTCCCAAAAAACGGTAAAACAACGCATTGCAGAGGCCATCCTATACTTGAAGAACAATTTTGGTGAGGACAAAGATGGGTTTCTGGCCCTGACCCTTTCCCGGGAGGATATTTCCAACGTGGTGGGAACGGCCACCGAATCTGCTATCCGTATTATTTCCGAATTCAAGAAAAAGGGACTTATCCACACTTCTGGAAAGAAAATCGGCATCAAGGACGAAAAAAAACTCCAGGATATGGTCGAAGGATTTTAAGCTCCTCTTAAAACCTGACAATTATCATAGTATCACCGAGGCTGCGAATATAATTTTACCTCACATTAATCGCTGCCCAGATGCAAAAGATTCTCATACCTACGGATTTTTCAGAAAACGCATGGAACGCCATAGTGTATGCCATGCAGTTGTTTCGCAACAAACCGTGCACATTTTATTTTTTGAATACCTATACCCCGGTGATTCCCAGCAGCCGATTTATGGCCAAAATGGTAGATGGTGTGCGCATTGAGGACGCCTTACGGGATTCCTCTGAAATGGGGTTGAAAAGAACCGTGGAGCGTATCCAAAAGAAATTCAACAATCCAAATCATGAGTTTGAGACCATCTCTTCATTCAATCTTTTAACGGAAGAAATCAAGGAGATTGTGGATGCGTTCAGCATCAATTTGGTGATTACAGGCACCAAGGGAGCTTCCGGCGTAGATGAGGTGTTCATGGGAAGTAATACGGTACGCATTATAAAGAGCGTTAAAAAATGTCCCGTGTTGGCCATTCCCAGAAATTTTGGGTTTGTGGCCCCCACTGAAATTGCATTTGCAACGGATTTCAATCGATTTTACACCACTTCGGAACTGGCACCTTTGGTGGATATGGCCAAAATGTTCAGGGCCACCATACGGATTGTACACGTACAGTACGGCATCAAGGCTTTGTCCGAATTACAGCAATTCAACCTAAACATGCTCCGCCGCTACCTTAAAGATGTGGAACATTACGTACATACGGTATCCGAGCTCAATTCTGTTTCACAGACCTTGGAAATCTTCTCCAAAGAGCTGGACATCCATTTGTTGGCCATGCTAAATTACCAGCACAGCTATATGGAAAAAATGACCCGGGAACCTATCGTAAAAAGGACAGCTTTCCATACCCAAATCCCCTTGTTGGTCATTCCTGAATTGGGCATGGAAGGAAGTTCCCCAAGAACCAAGGCCAAAGAGCACTCGGTACCTTCTTCCTAAATTGCCTTCGCCTGCCTATATTTACCATTCGGTTTCCCTCTAAAGCAGTCGTATGGACCAAAAGCAACTTCAGGAGTGCCATGAACGGATAAAACCTTTTATCCATAATACTCCCGTTCTCACTTCCCGACTTATTGATCAAATGGTTGGGGCATCCGTTTTCTTCAAGTGTGAAAATTTTCAGCGAATGGGGGCCTTTAAGATGCGGGGTGCCGCCAATGCCATTATGCAACTTCCCAAAGCCCTGCAGCAAAAGGGTGTTGTGACGCATTCTTCGGGTAATTTTGCCCAAGCTTTGTCCTTAGCAGCTCAGAGTTTAGGGGTTAAAGCCTTTATTGTGATGCCAAAGAACGCTCCTCAGGTCAAGAAAAATGCCGTTAAAGGGTATGGCGGTATTGTGGTTGAGTGCGAATCCACCCTGGAAGCCCGGGAAAAGGAAGCCCAAAAAATAGAAGAAGAACAAGGGGCCACCTTTATACACCCTTCCAATGACGATGCTGTAATCTTGGGGCAGGGAACCGCCTGTAAGGAACTCTTGGAAGAACATTCGGAGCTGGATTACGTATTTGCCCCTGTTGGTGGTGGTGGACTGATTGCCGGAACTGCTTTGGCCGCACATTATTTTGGAAATTCCTGTAAGGTGATTGGCGGGGAACCCTTGGAAGCCGATGATGCCTATCGTTCGCTAAAAAGTGGGACCATTGAAACCAATATCAGCACCAATACCATTGCAGATGGATTGAGGACACATCTGGGAGATAGAAATTTTCCCATTGTCCAACGTTATGTGGACCACATCACAAGGGTAACCGAAGATGAAATTGTTGCTGCCATGCAGATACTTTGGGAGCGACTAAAAATTGTCTGTGAGCCCTCAAGTGCCGTGGCCTTTGCGGCCACACTCAAGGAAAAAGAGTTGTTAAAAGGCAAAAAAATCGGAATCATCATCTCTGGCGGCAATGTGGATGTAAACCGCCTGCCTTTTTCCGGCATGAATTCCTAGGCTTATTTTTTAAAGTGGATGGCAAAGGTGGTTCCCACGTCTTTCTGGCTCCGTACCTCAATTTTCCCTTCCATGGCCTCCACTTGGGTCTTTACCAAATACAGTCCCAACCCTTTTCCTTCGGTAACGCCGCTCAACCTACCGTACAAATCAAAAATTTTCCTTTCACGCTCAGGGGTGAGTTCCATTCCAATACCATTGTCTGAAACCTGCAAAGTAATGGTATCATCTGTTTCCTTGGTATTGATTTCAATCACTGGGGAGACACCTTCCTTACCATAGTGGATGGCATTCAAGATTAGGTTGTACACAATATTGACCAAGTATCCCTTTAGCCCCAAAACCGTTCCAGCCTTGGAAAAATCTGTATGGATCATTGCTTTTGACTCGATTATCTCCTCGGCCAGAAGCCCATCCACGTCTTTCATAACATCAGTCAGTGCAATGTCCCTGAATTGTTCCTTTTCCGCATTCTTCAAGGAAAGGGAAAGGCTAAGGTCTTTTATGGTCTGGTCCAAAGCCTCGGTGGTCTGCTCTATTTTACGTACAATATCATCGTTCATTTCATCCTTGCCCCAATCGTAGATTTTGGACAGCATCAACAGGTTGGATATGGGCCCCCGGAGATTGTGGGAAATGATCCTGATAAAATTCTGCAACTCATTGTTCTGTTGCACAATTTGTTGGTTGGCCAATATATCCTTTGTCACATCACGGGTAATTCCCGCCATCCCTGTTGGATTGCCATTGGCATCATAAAAGGCTCGCCCTTTGTGCTGTACGTACCTAATCTCCCCATCGCCCACAATGATTCTATTGGTTGAGTCATGTGGCAGTTTTTCATTGATGCACCGATGTACATCTTCATTGAAGGCTTCGCGGTCTTCCGGATGGATCAATTCCACCAAGGCCGCATAGGTAGCTTCGAACTTTCCGGGCACTTGACCATGGATACTAAAAATTTGGTCGGACCATGTGATTTCGTCCTTGATCATGTCCCAACTCCAGTGACCTACATTTCCAATGGCCTGGGTCTCTTTGTATTTTCGTTCGCTTTCCTTTAGCCTCAGAATATTCTCGACCTCATGGGATAGACATTTTTGCCATATACAACATCCGGTAACCTCCCCAGATGTATCCATATAAGGTTGAAAGAAAAATTCAATGACCTCTGCATCTTCATTTACCCCAACAGATTGTCTTGCCGAAGTGGCATATCTGTCCAAAGCCCTCTCACAGCCCTTTTCACAAGTCCTGAAAAAAATGCTCTTTTTATAATAGGCCCTTAAATTGATACCTACATGGGGGTCCTCCTGAAATTCCTTTTTGAATCTTTCCTTGAACGCTTTGTTGAAAGCCGTTAATAGGAAGTTCTTATCCATGGCCCAAATAGCATCATTCTTTGCTTTTAAGGCTTCCTTATCATTATTAATCCTAACCTGCTTTTCTTTCAAGGCTGCGTATTTTCACAGAGGGAACTGTGTCATTGGGCATTTCGGGTCATATTTTGCCGAACCGTTCAGGCATTGAACGAACCCTGTAGATATTCCTCCAAATGCTCAATGCGCAAGGGCTTGGTAATAAATTCCTTTACGTATTTTTTATACTTATCGGCTTCTTCACGATCGGCATCGGATTCTGAAGAGGTAACCAAGAGCACCTCATTGGTATCCGGAAAGCTTTCCAGATCCATAAATTCCAAAAACTCAAAGCCGCTCATTTCTGGCATATTAATATCGAGGAGAATCAATGTTTTGATATTTGGGTTTTCCCTGTACCGAAGATCATCGAGAGCCAATTCTGGATTGGTAAAACTTTTGATCCTATCTTCCAATCCCAGTTTTCTAAAATGGATTGTATTCACGGTGTTCACTAGGTCTTCATCATCGACCAAATAAATTTCCTTGTACATGATTTGGTAGTAATAACAGTTAGTTTGGTTTTTTGGTAATTCATGTTAAATATCGTAAAAAAACGATAGCTCACGACTATGAGAACATTTTTTGAAGGGAATTATTGTCGATATGATGTAAGAAAAACAATGATACGAAATTGACAAATATCAATTTTCATAAGAAAACGTCCCCTTTCCTTTTTCTTTTTAAACCTTTTATCACCTCACATCCAATAACTAAGGTAAAAATCGTATCAACCTAAAGATACAAAACCACATTGATATGCAATGCCTACCCATGCATTTCCTGTAAGAATTTTTTCTTCATCTTTTTGCAACATCAATACCCAAACAGACCTTCTCCTTTACTTTTTAATGGAACTTTTATCTGTTTCGTCCGAAGGGAATCAATGACTTGAATAACATCATTTCCATTCCATACGCTGTAGTCTAATCGCATTTAGAATGGCCAGTAAGGCCACACCCACATCAGCAAAGACAGCTTCCCACATGGTGGCAAGTCCACCGGCACCCAAAATAAGGACCAATGCCTTCACACCAAATGCCAATGCAATGTTCTGCCAAACGATCTTGCGGGTGGATCGTCCAATTTTTATGGCCTTGGCTATCTTGCCGGGCTGATCGGTCTGGATGACCACATCGGCGGTTTCAATGGCTACATCACTGCCCAGACCGCCCATGGCCATCCCCACATCACTTGCAGCAAGCACGGGAGCATCATTGATGCCATCGCCCACAAAGGCCACCTTGGCATCTGGGTCTTTCTTGAGCTGTTCCACCTCTTTGAGTTTATCTTCGGGAAGCAATCCTCCCTTGGCCCAATCCAGTTGGAGTTCCTTGGCCAGTTTTTGGGTGATGGAATCCTTATCCCCGGAAAGCATCCCAATCTTTGGGACACCTGCCTTCCGTAGTTGTTGAGTGGCCTCATGGGCATCCTGCTTCAGCTCATCGGCAATAATGACATATCCGGCAAAACTTCCATCAATGGCCACTAAAACCATAGACTCTACTATTTCTTCCAGTTCTTGGGGTACTTCAATATGGTTTGAAACCATCAAAGTCTTGTTTCCCGCCCATACGGAATCTCCATTCACCAAACCTTTCAAGCCCTTTCCTGCAATTTCTGCAACTTCGGTGGCAGTGTATGCTTCACCTTTATGCTTATATTCCATGATAGCTTTAGCAATGGGGTGGGTGGATTGCCTCTCCATGGCCATAAGGTATTTCATAAAATCATTTTCCTGCATTGGAGCATAGACCACCACCTCTTTTATTTTGAACACGCCTTTGGTCACGGTTCCGGTTTTATCCATCACCACGGTATTTACATTTGTTATCGCATCCAAGAAAGAAGCCCCTTTAAAAAGAATACCATTACGCGACGCAGCACCCAATCCGCCAAAATATCCCAAAGGGATGGATATGACCAATGCACAGGGACAGGACACCACCAGAAATATCAGAGCTCTGTACAACCAATCCCCAAACACATATTCGCCCACAAAAAAGTACGGCAGAAACGTAAGTCCAATGGCCAGAAAAACCACAATGGGGGTGTAGATCCGGGCAAACTTTCTGATGAAAAGTTCTGTTTTTGATTTTCGTGCCGTGGCATGTTGCACCATTTCCAAAATCCGTGCTATGGAGCTATCCTTGAACACTTTGGTTGCCCGAACTTCTATCACACCATCCAAATTAATGCTTCCGGCATACACCTCTTCATCCTTTTGAAGCGCCTGGGGTTTGCTTTCACCGGTTATGGCCGCGGTATTCAAAGATGCCTTGGAAGATAGCAACACGCCATCCAAGGGCACTTTCTCCCCAACACGTACTTGAATGCGCTCCCCGATCTGCACCATTTCCGGGTTTACCGCAATAAAATTCCCATCCCGAAACACCAAGGCTTCATTGGGGCGCACATCCAACAAGGCCTTTATATTTCCCTTGGCACGTTTTACAGCGGCTTCCTGAAACAATTCCCCTACAGCATAGAACACCATGACCGCAACACCCTCTGGATATTCCCCAATGGCAAATGCCCCCAGCGTGGCTATGGACATCAGGAAAAACTCCGTGAAGAAGTTCCCTCTTTTGATACTGTTCCATCCTTGTTTTACTACCGGAAATCCTACGGGCAAATAGGCGATTACATACCAGACTATCCTCATCCATCCCTTAAAAAATGGAAAACTGTCAAAATAATCCGCGGTTATACCCAATAGGAGCATTACAAAACTGAAAAGTGCGGGCAGGTAGGTCCTAAAATCTGAGGTCTCCCCGGAACAACAGTGATCGTGATTATGGTCGTGGTCTAAATTTTGCGGTTGAATTTTTTTCTTTTGTGCCATATGGGTGCAAGTTCACCAAAATAGCCATGCAACGGAAGTGCATTTATTTTTCGCTGCATTTATCGCACAGACCTTTGAGCACCACATTGGCGTCCTCGGCCACAAAGCCTTCGGGAAGATTGATATGCGGTATCTTATGCTCTGTTAAGCAAACCGTCTCATTACAACGGGCGCAATGAAAGTGTAGATGAAGGTCCTGCTCCAATTCACAATTGCAGCCAGGTTCGCAAAGCGCGTATTTTTTGGTGCCCGTACCATCATCTATTTGGTGCACCACGCCCTTCTCCTCAAAAACCTTCAAGGTGCGGTATAAAGTGGTGCGATCTGCCTTATCAAAGGCATTTTCCACATGCGTCAATGAAACTGCTGCATCCTGGCCCATAAAGTATTGGTAGACCAACATCCGCATGGCCGTGGGGCGGACCAGTTTGTTTTCCAATATGTTTTCTATTTCTTCCATGGCAGACACCCAAAATTAACCATTTTCGGGGAGTGGTCTTTCAAGTTATGCTCGGAAATTCAGGGAATAAAAAAAGACCTAGACAATGTTTTCCATCGAATAGGCCTTAGCTTTCAGTGCGGGTGAAGGGAGTCGAACCCCCACGCCTTGCGGCACTAGATCCTAAGTCTAGCGTGTCTACCAATTCCACCACACCCGCGAAATTGGAGTGCAAATATAGCTCAATTTTCCGATTTGCAAATGGACTACATGCAAAAACTTGTTTTTTGTACTTTTAGGGCACTTTTTAAATAAACTATGGAACAAATCAATACCTACATCAATACCCACAAAGACCGATTCATCAATGAGCTCAACGACCTGCTACGGCTTCCCTCCATTAGTGCCGACCCAGCTTATGCAGAGGACGTTTTGGCCACGGCAAAGGCTGTCGAGGAATCGCTCTTGGCCGCGGGTTGTGAAAACACCGAAATCTGCGAGACCAAAGGCTATCCTGTTGTTTATGGTGAAAAAATTATAGACCCAAACCTACCAACGGTATTGGTGTATGGGCACTACGATGTACAACCACCGGACCCCATGGACCTGTGGGACTCCCCTCCGTTTGAGCCTGTGATCAAACCTACCAAACTGCACCCTGATGGTGCCATTTTTGCCCGTGGGGCCTGTGATGACAAGGGACAGTTTTTTATGCACGTGAAAGCTGTGGAGTTCATGATCAAAAACAACCAATTGCCCTGCAATGTCAAGTTTATGATCGAAGGTGAGGAAGAAGTGGGCAGCGATAGTTTGGGCGATTTCCTAAAGGAAAACCGCGAAAAATTAAAGAACGACATTATTCTTATTTCCGATACCGGAATGATTGCCAACGATGTCCCATCCATCACCACGGGACTTCGGGGACTTAGCTATGTGGAAGTGGAAGTGACCGGGGCCAACCGCGACCTGCATTCGGGAATTTACGGAGGCGCGGCACCTAATCCCATCAATGTGCTGGCCAAAATGATCGCCACCTTACACGATGAGAACAACCACATCACCATTCCCGGTTTCTATGATAAGGTTGAAGTCATTTCCGATGAGGAACGGGCCGAGATGGCCAAAGCCCCTTTTGATCTTGAGGAATACAAAAAAGCCTTGAATATTGGCGATGTGCATGGCGAAAAAGGCTATACCACCACGGAACGTTTTGGCATTCGCCCTACACTGGATGTCAATGGCATTTGGGGTGGCTATACGGGCGAGGGAGCCAAAACCGTAATTGCCAGCAAGGCATACGCCAAGATTTCCATGCGCTTGGTCCCTGACCAGGATTGGCATGAAATTACGGAGCTCTTCACCAAATATTTTGAATCCATTGCCCCAAAAAGTGTCAAGGTAAAGGTAAAACCACACCACGGCGGTCAAGCTTATGTGACCCCCATAGACAGCATAGGATACCAAGCCGCCGCCAAGGCCATGGAAACCACTTTTGGAAAAACCCCTGTACCCCAACGTACCGGTGGAAGTATTCCCATTGTGGCACTTTTTGAAAAAGTATTGGAAAGCAAGACCATTTTGCTGGGGTTTGGGTTGGACAGTGATGCCATACACTCCCCCAACGAACATTTTGGTGTTTGGAATTTTCTAAAGGGAATTGAGACCATCCCTTACTTTTATAAGTACTTTACGGAAATGAACGCTTAGAGCTTCTTTACGTATTTGGTGATGATCACTATGTGCTGACCATCCACTTTACCTTCAATATATTCGGCATTATCGCGATCCAGGGAAATCCGTCTAACGGCGGTTCCCTGTTTGGCGACCATGCTGGAGCCTTTTACTTTCAGGTCCTTGACCAACACTACACTGTCCCCGTTTTCCAGAATAACCCCGTTCACATCCCTGTGGATGACCTGTTCACTCTCTTCCTCACCTTCGCCGGTAGCCTTGGCCCATTCCAGAACCTCATCTTCCAGATACATCATATCCAAAAGGTCTTGGGGCCATCCTTCGGATTTTAATCGATTCAACATGCGCCATACCACCACCTTTACGGCATCATGCTCACTCCACATACTGTCGTTCAGACAGCGCCAATGGTTGGCATCTGTGGTTTCCGGGTTTTCTATTTGGTTTTTGCACGTGGCACTTATCAAAATACTGCCATCCAATCCTCCAGTGGATACGGGCGGAACTTCATAAATAACCAAGTCGTCGGTAGCACCACTCAGTTCGCACACATCTCCACTTCTTTGTTGCAAATCCTCAAAAAGACCCATTTTATTTTGTTTAAGATGCGCAAACTTAGGTTTTTAAAATGACCCCAACCAGAGGTTCATGCTCAATTTCCCGGTTGCTTGTGTAACAAATCACCACAAATTGCGTTCTAATACTCTATCAATCAAAGAGAACACAATCATGTTGCAACGTTTTTTTATTTTCTGCTCTGGGGCAGATACAGACCTTCTATCCACTTGTTCCAATGGGGAACAAAACAAATATGCCGGAATTGGCGCCACCGTATTCTTTACCGCCGTCATGGCATTCATCGCCAGTGGGTATGCTCTTTACACCGTTTTTGACAATATTTACACTTCCCTATTCTTCGGATTGATTTGGGGACTGTTTATTTTCAACCTGGACCGATACATTGTATCGACCATAAAAAAGCGGGACCATATTAAAAGTGAACTGCTCCAAGCAGCCCCAAGAATCCTTTTGGCACTGATCATAGCAGTGGTCATCTCAAAACCTTTGGAGATGAAGATTTTTGAGAAAGAGATCAACCAAGTGCTGTTGGAAGAAAAAAATAGCATGACCTTAGCCAACAAGGAACAGTTGGCGCTTCAGTACACTCCAAAAATAGAGGCACTCCAACAAGAGATAGCAGGCCTTAAATCCGAAATTGTCCAGAAGGAAACTGAAACCAACGCGCTGTACGACACTTACATTTCCGAAGCGGAAGGTACGGCAGGAACCGGTCTATTGGGCAAAGGCCCCGTATACCAAGAGAAACGCGAAAAGCACGATGCCTATTTGGCGGAGCTCAACACATTGAAGGAAACCAACAGTGCAAAAATCACTGATTTGGAGGCACAGATTGCTGCTTTAAATACAGATTACAATACGGCAGTGACCCATTCACAACCCATTATTGATGGGTTTGATGGATTGATGGCCCGCATCAACGCCTTGGGCAAATTACCTTGGTTTCCCTCCTTTTTTATCTTTTTATTGTTCCTGGCCATTGAAACGGCCCCCATCATCGCCAAATTATTGGCCCCAAGAGGCGAGTACGATTACAAATTTGAGGAACAGGAAAGTGTGGTGGCCACATGGGTGACCCAAAAAGTGGAACACCGAAAGTTACTGTTGTCCACCGATGGTGAAATCAACCAGCAGATTTACGCCGACATTAAAAATGAAGAGGAACTGTACCGATACAAAAAGGAAAAGGCAGAGGAATTGCTTCGTCTTCAGGCGGATTCTTTTCATAAAGTGCAGGTAAAAGGACTTTAATCCACTATTCCCATATTCTTGAGCAAGAACGAGGCATTCATATTTTGACAAATGCCCTCTTTAAATTGGTAGTCGAAGTAGAGTTGGCCATTTACAATCTGAGCATCAAAATATTTGTTTTCCACTTGCGAAAGTTGGTCGGACAATGTGCATAAGCTCAAATCGTGGGTGGCCACCAAACCTGTGGCGCCAATCCGAACCAATCGCTCTACAAACTTTTTGGAGCCCTCGGCCTTGTCCACACTATTGGTGCCTTTCAAAATTTCATCGAGCACCACAAAACAATTCCCCTTCTGCAATTCTTCCACGATAAATTTCAAGCGCTTTAGTTCGGCATAAAAATAGGAGGTTTCATCCGCCAACGAATCCGAAGAACGCATGCTCGTCAACAATCGGACGGGGGCATATTTTACCTCTTTTCCTTTTACGGGCAATCCCATGTTTGCCATAACAATTTGCAAGGCAACCGCCCTCAAAAAGGTACTCTTCCCCGCCATATTGGCTCCGGTAACGATACAAAAACGCCCCTTTCCTATTTCAAAATCGTTCAGTACATTCTTTTTTGGGTCTACCAGCGGATGTCCCACAGCTTTGGCCATTAAAACGGTATCACCTACTACCAAATCTGGATAGGTATGGTCGGGATGGTTAAAGGCATAATTCCCCAAACTGATGTACGCATCAAATTGCGCAATGGCAGCAAACCAATCCTCGATAACCTTGCCGTATTTTTCTATCCAAGATTCAACCTTATAGGTGTAGTAAAGACTCCATAAACCAAGGCCTTGTGCAAACATTGAAATGAGCAAATTTTGCTGTTGTTCCAACATCATCATATCTTGGTAGAAGCGTTTTACAATTTTGGAGGTCTTCTCGCCTTTTACTTCCAATTTCTTTTGAAGTTTCTTCAGCAATTCCGAAGTAAATTGCTGCTCTTCCAGTTCGGAAATCAGCCTTTGATGTTGCTGAATGGTTTCCTGTGCCTCCGAAACCTTTGTTGCAAAGCTTAGAATCTTCTTAGCATATGTTCCCACGATTCCCAGCCCCAAAAAATACCATACCAGCACCAAACTTTCGGGCACTTTACCCAAGAAGGCCAAGATGATCCATAAAATGGAAAGCAGTACAAAGATTGGGGCCACTATCCCAACCCACTTTGGTGTGAACCTTATGTGATCTTTCATCCATTTGGAAACCACATTATGAGCAATTTTAGGCTTTGTTTCCCCGGCCAAGGCCAAAAAATGTTGCCTCCATTCAGGAAGCTTTGCCAATTCCTTGATGGCCTCCTGTTTCTTGAGGATATCTTTTGGCCGGTCATCCAATAACAGTTGGGCCAACACACCGCTTCCCTGTTTCAGTACCGTTCTATTGCAATACTGATAAAAAGACCCCCTACCGAACAAATCCAAATCTTGTGCGTAGGGATGCTCGGGTTGTAAAAACTCCCTTCCATCTGGCAAATGGTGAAATTTACGGTCCAGCACCTCCAATTCCGTCTCATTGAGGGCCACCAACCGTTCCAAATAGGCTTTTTCCTTTTTCAGGTTGACAAACCGGGCCACGAGATATAAAAACAATGTGATACCAAACACAAAAATTCCAAATACGGCGGATTGCCCCCAAAAGAAATAGATGCCTGCCACTAGGGCCACAAAAATGGCGAGTCGGATGGTAGCCAAAAGGCCCAATCGTTTTTTTACTTGTTGAAGATGGGCAGTATGTTTATCCCGTTGTTGGGTATAGAACTGTTTTACTTTGCTCATTCAAAAATCAATCTAAATCCTCTAATTCCTGCTTTAGTTTTTTGGTAAGACTGGCCACTACCAAATCATAGGAATGGTCCAACAATTCTTTGATCAACTGTGGCGGAAGATTGTCCAAAAACAAGGTATTCCAATGCTTTTTGCTCATGTGGTAGCCCGGAATAATGGCCCCATCGTGTTCTTCCCGAAGTTCTACGGCTCTTTCCGGGTCACACTTTAGATTGCACTGGGCTGGAAGACGCTCCAAGGCCACCAACGCAAACATTTTTCCCATCACCTTGAATACCAAGGTGCTCTCGTCAAAAGGAAATTCCTCGGTAATCCCTTTTTTATTCAGGCACAGGTTGCGAAACTCTTCAATGTTCATGGTCTCACGCCTTCGGAATCATACACAATCACCTTTTCCCACAAGTCTTTGCACTCCTCAATAAAAATCAGATGGGCTTCCTCTTCCTGATAGGCTTCTTGGGCCTCTGCAGATTCAAAAGTCACGATAAGGGAATAGGTAAAGGAATCGTCCACCACATCCCTGACCGCTTTGGGCGGAGTGCCCATAAAATTGGTCTTCGCGTATTTGGAGTTGTCCAAAAACTTCTGCAACGAAGCTTCAAACTTGGTCCTCTCCGCATGACTGTCCGGATTCTTGAACCAGAAGTAAACGGTGTGTGCAAAAGCGTGGTCAAAATTCTCCCCGCCGTTTTTGATCTGTACGCAACTCGTAGCAAATACCCCAACCAAAAGCAGGGTCAAAATTTTTGTTTTCATACTGTTATTCTTCTAAAAAGTGTTTTTCCCTATTGGAGATTTCCAAAGCGGAGTAGTCCAATCTCCATCCGATGGTCTCCACAATTTTTTCTACCAAAAGAACGGCCTGCAACGCTTCTTTGCGAGCGGTATCCATCAATCCACTTTCCGGGATTTTCTGTTTGATGTGTTCCTTGGCCTCTTGATTGAGTTTGGTAAGATCATCTGGCGAAAAGCTGTTGAACAATCCATTTTTAATGTCATAAAACTGCAGGTCCGGCTCAATGGAAAGCACTTCGGGTTCTGGAAAATTATTTAAAATGATCCGCTTCTTCTCCGTATCGGCCTTCAGGTCCAATTTGGTCAAATCGTACCCAATATGTGCCTTTGCCTTGACCACGATCAGTGCCTTTTTTTTGCTTCGCAACAGGCTCATGAATCGGTCTTTGGTGTTTTCGTAATGGTAGATTTCGGCGAAATCCCCTTCCACAGAAACCAGTTTGCAGACGCTCCTGATCTTGTCCAACAACACGGTGGACTGCTGTTTGGTGAGTTCTTTGCTTCTCTTCTTCCGGAATAGCGAGAACAGCCAATACATGAGTATGGCTCCCAGTATCAATCCAAGAAGTACGTCGATGATATCACCCATTCTTTTTTCCTATTTCACCCAAATGGGTAAACTTAAATCCCTTTTCATATTTTAATCCGTAGCCCAAGGCCCTGTCCAAGGCCGAATGGGAAAACAAGATGATCCCAATGAGCTGGCATAAAGGTATTGAAAAGTAACTTCCCAGCAGATATACCAAAACGGCCACTCCCTTATGGTGAAAGAAATTGTACGTAAACGCCCCTACCTTGTTCCCAAAAAGGTAGCCCAGCGCACCAATGTCCGGGGCCAGGATCAAGACTGGGAACCACCACCAAGCGTAGTCCAAAAGGCTGAAAAGATAGATACCCAGAACGAACATCATCACCTCTTCCATTTTCAATGTTGTTTTCACTTGTCCTCGATTTTATATAAGATAGGCCTGCTGGGGCTGGCATCATTCTCGAAAGGGGCCACCTGAAGGTCCAAAAAATAGGTCCCGTCCAATACGGTGTTGGGCACATAGATGAACTCGGTAATCGTTGCCGCTTTTCTCTGCTTCCCATTCACATTCCAAAAGGCTTTATGGGCCAATAATTCCCCGTTGTCCCGTTCCTTGTCCACAGAAGGCAGGTCTACCAACAAGTGGTCCACTCCTTTTTTCACCAAATACTGTACCGCCTCTTCCAAAAGGTATGGCGGGTTGGTATCTGAATATTGTTTGGAACGCTTATCGCCAAGGTTGGGCAAGGTTCGGATGACCAGCGCTTCCCTTTTCTTGTTCCCCAAGGCGTATTTGAGCTGTTTTTCGGAAATAACAAAATCTTCTCCCTGTTGTTCCGGGGCCACGGTGATCACCTCGGCCAGAAAGAAAAACCGTTTCAGTTTTTGGTTGATGGAATGGAACGCTTCGGTGATATGGCCCAAACACTCGGTATGGGTAATATGGGAATGCGGGTTGAACCAGATATCGTTAAAGTTTACCGGCGCCCCTTGGGCCACACTCCCCACAAAATCCCCTTCTTGATGGGCCTCGATCTTGGGTGGCCCCAAATACCAGGCGTTCACATTGGTTTTCTTCCCGGTCAAGGGAATGGAAATATCCAAGGGGTTGGCCAAATCTATCTTGTAATTTTTGGAATTGTGTTTTATGGTTGCAATCATGTACGCTGGACTTATTGTAGTAATTAAGTCAATTCCTTGGATAAATCCAATAAATACAGATTTTATATCAATTGGGAAGCGGGTTTTATAAACCCAGCATGGGCATCGATCAATTTGGGCAGGAATTTCAGGTGAACATCTACTAGCTTACCGTATCGGTTGATATGATTCGTTAAAAACGAATCATATCTTAGGACGTTAGCGGTAAGCTGAAAAAACGAAATGCAACTAAAGAAAATCACAGATAAAGGAAAGACGGGAAACTTCTATGTTGGTAATTCTGAAATTCTGACTATAAGTTGGAATAACGGGACAAATCCCGACTTTTTTGCATTTGGTGAATCAAGAGAACTTCAACAAGTTGACAAAGAATATTTTGCAATCGAGACAGTCGGAGAGAACTATAGACTAATCGAAGAACAACTTCCCTCAAACATAGAAAGCTATAAATCGACAAAAGAYGGAAAGGGAAATCAATACTTCTGTTTTTACCAAGAAGGAATAATTCACGGGTTTGACAAAAACGCTGAAAGAATACTTGAGTGGGGAGCTGATGAAATAGGACTAGGACACCCCATTTACGATATTGACTATCAATTTCCAGATTTTCTTTGGCTTGCATTTCCGACAGGACAGACAGTTGCTCAGGYTTCAATTTCCGAACAAAAAGAGACTTATAAAATTGGAGATTACACTTGGGAAGATAAGTACRACCCTTTGAGCTATCCTGAGAGTTTGTTTGTAAAAGGAAATTTCGTTTTTATCCCGAATATGGGAAACAACAAGCTATTCAGGTTTGACAATGAAGCTAAGAAACTTGAACTAATTGAAACCTTTGAAAAAAAGCTTTGGCAATACGAAGAAACTGACTTAGGAACATTTATCGTGACTGACACAGGAATTTATGAAATTGAAAAATAAAAAAGCTAGCCGCTAACAACGACTATAGTGCATGCCCTACGGGACCCGCAGCATAGCCAAACCGATAAGTGTACCTCACCCAATTGTTAGGATTGAACTGGATACCGTTACTTAACAAAAAACAGGTCACTGGCAATCCCATCCACCAAAAACTTGCTTTTTTTAGTGGCCAACAGTTTCCCTTCACTTTCAACCAATAGGCCGCTATCCCTATATTTTTGGGATTGAAGGACCAAATACTCTACATATTTTTCACCAAAATCAGAGGCCACCCGTTCCAAATCAACGCCCCAAATGGTGCGCAGGCCTGTCATCACAGCCTCGTTGTACCTGTCGGATTGGGAAAGGGTCTCAATTTCCATGGGCAATATCCCTTCGGTAATTTTTTTAATATAGGTAGGGTTATTTCGGATGTTCCAACTGCGGTTTTTGCCATCAAACGAGTGGGCAGACGGACCTACCCCCACATAGGTTTTCCCCAACCAGTACGCTGTATTGTTCTTGGAAAAAAAACCGGGTTTTCCAAAATTGGAAATTTCGTAGTTCACAAATCCCTGGGCTTCCAACATATCCACCAACATATAAAACTGTTCTTGGGCCTGTTCGTCGTCCACATTGGGCACCACTCCTTTTTCTATAAACCTTTGGAGGGCGGTCCGTGGCTCCACTGTCAACGCATAGCTGGAGATATGGGGCAATCCAAAATCGAGGGCTTTTTGGATGTTGGCCTTCCATCTTTTGTTATCCATTCCCGGGATGCCGTAAATCAGGTCGATGGTGATGTTGTCAAAATATTCGGTGGCTTCTTGAATGCATTTTTCGGCTTCGGAGGCATTGTGGGCCCGGTTCATCAGTTTCAGGTCTTCATCAAAAAAAGATTGGATGCCGATGCTGAGACGGTTTATGGGACTATTGGATAGTTGGATGATTCGATGGTTGGATAAATCATCAGGGTTGGCTTCCAAAGTGACTTCGGGCCGGTCCATTACTTTGTAATGGTCATATACGGTTTGAATCAGAAACTCAATCTCTTCATTGGAAAGCACCGATGGGGTACCTCCTCCAAAATAGATGGTCTCCACCACATCATCGACCTCCGATTTCCGCAACACCAATTCCTTGGCAATGGCCTGTACCATAGCTTCCTTTTTTCCCAATTGTGTGGAAAAATGGAAATCACAGTAATGGCATGCTTGTTTACAAAACGGGATGTGGATATAAATACCGCTCACTCAATTGTCAATTAACAATAACCAATGTACAATAATCATTTTGTCCTTTTGGTGGTTTTTAGGATGGAGAACATGATTTTGGAAAGTTCATCGGCCTGGGCAATCAATGTATTGGCAATTCCTTTGGCCACGTAACCGGAATCTTTTAAAAGGGACAACCAATATTTCACTTCCAAACTTTCTTTGTATGCTATGGAAACTTTGGCTGAAAAGTCGGCCGTTGAAATGGCCCCATTGGCTTCAGTGATATTTGCTCCAATGGACGTTCCTGAACGTAGCATTTGTTTGGATAGCACAAATTCTTTTTTTGATGCCACTATTTGCTTATATAAACTGACCGTTTCCAAAGCAAAATCATAAGATTTTTCCAATAAAGGATTTTCGTTTCTCATAAAGTAGGTTCATTTGGGTAATTGGATATTGTTAATTGGTCATTGTTTATTGTTTATTGTTTATTGAACAACCTATTTTTTAATTCTAGATTCATTTTGCTTCACAAAAGCCTCCCATCCCGAATAGCTTTTCCCAACTTCTACCCTTCCCTCATTGTAGAAATGACAGACAGCCGCGGCCAGACCATCGGTACTATCCAGATTTTTGGGAAGTGATTTCAATTTTAAGACACTTTGAAGCATTCGCGCTACTTGCTCCTTACTGGCGTTTCCGTTTCCCGTAATGGCCATTTTTATCTTCTTGGGCATGTACTCGGTGATGGGGACCTGTCGTGAAAGTCCCGCCGCCATGGCTACGCCCTGTGCACGACCCAATTTGAGCATGGACTGTACGTTCTTTCCATAAAATGGGGCTTCAATGGCTATTTCATCGGGGTGGTAGGTATCGATGAGTTCCAAGGTGCGTTCAAAAATCAGTTTGAGTTTGGTGTAGGGGTCATCGTATTTTTTGAGCATCAACTCGTTCATCTGCACAAAGTGCATCTGTTTGTTGACGACCTTGATGATCCCGAACCCCATGATGGTGGTTCCCGGGTCTATCCCTAAAATGATTTTTTCTGTTGCCAAATCGTTATTGGGTATTTAGTACCAAAGGTAGCCTAAATCGAAGACCAACTGGATTTCCCTGTTTTAGGGCCGGTGCCACGGTGGTCAAATCGTTCAAGCGTTCGGAGACCCGTAAGTTAAAATCCGATATTTCATTGAGCACGGTGTTCTTTTCCTCCACGTTCAACACGGAGATAAAACCATGTTCATCAATGAGAAAATCAATGTAGACCGTATCGTTCATATCGTTATCCACCTGAAATTCCAAACCGGAGAGTGCTTCGGAAAAATAGTCCAACATCACACTTTGAAAGCAATCCCGCTGGACAGGTTTTGTGGCCATTTCATCACAATCTTCAAAAAGAGGGTATTGGTCCACATCGTTCCAGTCTATGGCCAGCAGTTTTTCATTGACCACTTTCTGGGTCTGTTCTTCCTTGGACATAAAGAGTTCACAGGAAACCAGCAAACCAAAAAAGGATAACAACATGTACTTCTGCATAACAGCCCCGAGAATTTGGCTGAAATTACGACTTTTTACCGAAGAATGGTAAAAGCAAAGAGGCCTGAAAATGTTTCAGGCCTCCCTACTTCCAACTATTCCGACTACTGAAGTTTAAAGCTTATGGGTATGGAGAAAGGAACACCTACCACATGCCCTTTTTGTTTTCCGGGCTGCATGACCGGCAACTTTTTTATGATCCGCTCCGCTTCCGCCTCCAACAACTCATGGGGTCCCCTGCTTCTGATATCCGTGATGGCCCCATTGGTATCAATGACGAAAATTAAACTGACCCTTCCCTGAATTCCCATTTCTTGGGCTTCCTTTGGGTAATTGAAGTGCTTTCGGATATGCTTTTCCACATTTTCCGTGAAGCAGGCTCTTTTGTCCGTAGCATCTTCACAGCCGGGGAAAATCGGAACTTCTTCAATAAAGGCAAAAGGAACTTGAACTTCTTCAGAGATATTTATACCCGCTCGAACATTCCAACCATCAACATTTTTCGCTGACTCATTCAATCTTTTTACCATGACTTGGGCCATTTTTGCAATTTGGTCTTGTTCACTCTTTGTTAAGGAATCTTTGTTTTCTATTTCTTCATTTAGGATGGTCAACCGTTCCTCTAATGAAAGTTCATTCGTTGTTGATGTCCCTACATTGGAATCCTTTTCACATGAAGTGTACACCAACATCCCCAAAACAAGGGGGAGCAATACCACATACTTTAGCTGCCAAATGGCCTTGGATCGTTTTTTTTGTAACATGACTATTCGTTTTTTGATTAATGATTGATTAAAAAATTGATTGACAAAGCTGATGTTCTGTGTTTGGAACGCTTCGGACAACAGCATTTGAAAATGGGCTTTTTTATGATGTTTCACCGCTTTTGCATCGGCAATGAATTCATGCAATTCTGCCATTCTATTTTGGTACACATAGACCAAAGGGTTGAACCAAAAAGCGATCCGGGCCAACTCAAAAAAAAGAAGGTCTAGAGAATGCCATTGTTTGATATGGACCAGTTCATGGGCAATAATGCGGACTTCCCTCTCCTTCTCAATATTTCCACCCAAGAAAATATTCCTGAAGAATGAAAAGGCCACTACGCTTTCTTTTACCGTAATCTTGATAAAATCCGGGTGATGCTCCACAACCCCGTCCCTCTTCAGTTTTATGATCTGAAACAGCTTATGTGCCAACCAACTTGCAGCGACAACGCTGCCCAATCCCATTATCCAATAGTACCATGGCAACACTTCCCAAAACCGGGTTGCGCTTTCCACTCCCAATACCACCCCATCCAGTTGGTACATAAAGACCGGGATTTCGGCTAACTCTTGCGGCATGGTCGTTTTAAATGCCTCTATCTTGACCCAAGGCAATACCAAGGACAGGGCAAAAGTGACCAAAAGATATACCCTGTTCCATTGAAAGAAGGTTTCTTTCTTCAAAAAAAGATCATAGGCCAAGAGAAAGACCAACTGAAAGATCAGACACTCCAAGATATAGGTGATCATTGCTCCTTGTCTTTAATGTTTTTCATGATGTCTTCGAGCTCCTTCAGGCTGATGTCGTTCTTCTTCATAAAAAAAGAGACCATGCTGGAGAAGGAACCTTGAAAATACCCATCAACCAAGGTGTTCAATCGTTGGTTGCTATATTCCGATTTCTGTACCAAGGGAAAATATACATGTCCCTTACCCACTTTTTCATGGGATACAAAGCCTTTGTCCTCCAAAATCCGAACAATGGTCGAAATGGTGTTATAGGCCGGTTTGGGTTCGGGCAGTTCCTCCAGAATGGCCGCTACATTTGCCTTTTCTAATTGCCAGAGCAACTGCATCACTTCTTCTTCTGCTTTGGTGAGTTGTTTCATTTGATATGTTTTTGTCATTCCCGATAAATTGGGAATCCATTAATCAGCTTTTTAATTCAAGTGGAGCCTTTTAAACAAAATGGGGACCATCCACACTTCTACCCCACTCATTCTGACAATTCAAAAATGGCATGGGATTTCTCACATTCGCTATGCTCAGTTCGAAATGACATTGCTAATATAACTAAATTTTTAGTTTAAACTAATTTTATAGTTAAAAAGTTCAAAAAGAATCCGCTGAAGTATACCTCCCCAGCGGATTTTTCTTTAGAAGGTAAGACTGACCTTCCCTCGAAGATAAAAAGGCATTCCCGGGGTAAAATGTATCTCTTCCACGGGGCTAGGTTCACTGAACAGTCTACTCTCAGTAGCAAATTGGGTCTCATTCCATTGCGTGTCGAACAGGTTTTCCACAATCACACTGAACGTCCAATTGTTGAGGCCGTAGTTCAGGGTGGCATCGGTCACAAAATAGCCGTCGGCCACAATGGAATTGTCCTCGTTGGCCGGTCTGTCGTCCACATATCTGTAATTAAGTCCCCCTGAAAACCCTTGGTCGGTTCCTGCAGTAAATCCACCTACCACGGTAAAATCCGGGGCCAAAGGAATATGATCTTCCCCATCGGCCTCTTCAGTACTTCTGGCATGGGTATAATTGGCATCGGTATAGAGGTAGAGTCCCTCAAAAGGTTGGTATCTGGCCCCCACTTCCAATCCCAATCGCCGCGTCTTGCCACTAGGCTCCACCACTCCAGCATCCCCCACATACACAAACTCTTGATCTAAGAACAAGCTCCATAAAGTAGCATTCAAGACCAATTTATCAGCCGGTTTTATGATGGTTCCCAAATCCACACCATAGGCCGTGGGAAGAATATCCTCGCCTTGATTGGCCACTACGACCCTGGCATCGTTGGAATGGAATCCCATTCCTGTTTTGAGGAAGAACTGGGTGTTTGCCGTTGGGCTAAAAATAGTATTGAACTTGGGACTGAAGGCTACTTTTTCCTCACTTCGGTTATCATACAGTTCACTGAGCTTGTTCACATAATCAAACTTGAAATAATCCAACCGTAAGGCAGGTTCGAATGTAAATTTCCCGGATTTGAATGCTGCCCCGGCAAACGCATAGGTATTTACTTCATCCACATCACCATAGGCCAAACGCTCCAAAAGCTCTTGACGGTTCAAGGTGTGCGAAAGTTCATTGTCATCCACATTGTCGTACCGAAACCCTACTCCTGCCTGATACTTGAAATTGGTGGACCCTAATTGCGCCGTATTATTTTTAAATACGGTCCTGGCCCCCAGCATCATACGGTCTTCATATTGTTTGATTTGATCTCCGTTTACTGGGTCGTCCAAGAAAAAGGTAAAGTTGGAGTACAGTTCAAAATCGTAGTGCGACAAAAAAGCCATGGTGTTGAGCGATTTCCCATCGTTTAGATTTTTATTGTGGTTCACCACAAAATTGGTCCGGCTGGTCTGCCCTCCTTCGGTATCGTCAATGGAGCCAAACCGACTAATCAACCCATGATCAACAGCTCGTTGCGGAATCTGTCCCGAGGCATCCCACTTGCTTTGAAAATGCGAAGCGGTCAACAACAATTCCTGATCGCCGGGCAAGGCATAGCGATATCTTCCCAAAATATTAAGGCGATTAAAATTCTGGGGCGATTCCACCGGGCCATTGGTCAGATACAGCTCGGATGCCAAATAGGCACTGCTATTCCCTTGCTCCAACACATTGAACATCCCCAAAAACCGTCGCGTATCAAACTGTCCCACTTCTGTGGATACCATACTGTTTTGCAAGCTTTTTCTAAGCCTTAAATCCACATAACCGGCCGTGTTGAAATCACCTTGCTCCATATAATACGGTCCCTTGCCAAAGTTGACGTTTTCAATGGTTTCCGGAATTACAAAGTGAAGGTCGGCATACCCCTGACCGTGGGCATGTGATACCATATTCACCGGCATCCCGTCCACATTGATGGCCACATCGGTCCCGTGGTCCACATCAAAACCACGCAAAAATATTTGCTCTGCCTTTCCACCTCCGGCATGTTGCCCTATGATCAAGCCGGGGACTTTTCTCAGGATTTCCTGTGATGATTTTACCGGGTCGGCCTTTACATCCACATCCACCAAACGGCTCAAAGCGTTCACCTCGGAAACCAAAACCACTTGGTCCAAGGAAATGGAACTTTCATTGAGCACGATCCGAACGGGTTGCTGTAAATCTTGAGCACTCACTACCCTAGTTTGAGTGGCATACCCTAACCGTGAAAAATAAATGGTATCGCTCACCGAAGTACGGTCCAGAACAAAATGTCCGGTGCCATCGGTATGGCTGTGTTGGCCATTGGTCTTATTGAATATGCCCGCATCTTCCAACGGGGAGCCATCGGCAGTTACCAATTGACCCTTATAATCTTGCGCGGCAATTGCCCCCATGACAAATAGGGAACATACCGCCATAAAATATTTCATGTCGTTGTCTTTTTAATTTGATTTATATAAATAGATCTGAACCTTAAGAACACTAGACCCATTCCAAAGAAGATTGGAACCTGTTCAAAAAAATTTGGCCTAGCCTTTTTCAGCAATATTTAGGAGGAGGCGTAATCACATTTTGGCGCCAAAAAGAAGTTATGCCTTGGTACGCCCAATTTCTATCATTGACTTCCAACGTATATATTTCCGATGTAATACGGGTTTCTTCACTAAAATGTTTGTCCAATTTAAAGAGGACTTCATCTTTCGACTTTTGTTCATCTGGCTGATTGGCCTCCAATAAATCCTTTAAGGCCTCCAAAGCTTCGTGCGAGTGGCCTGCCATGGCTTCCAAGGACGAATAATCAATTGTTTGATGATTTGCAAAAAAGCTATGGTGTTCCTCATTCCCATGTTGATGGGTGCTGGCATCCAGTGCATGGGATACCTCGTGCAATACTTCAATTAAAAGTCCATTGAAAAGTCCCAACAAATAAAATAGGCATAGTGCAAGGCAGCTTGCTCGTGTGAGTCTCGATTTGGAATATGTCGGTATCGGTTTCAAAAGCATAACTTCCGGCGTTTCAAATCTACTTACGAAATCTTTACCAAGTCGGTTTTATTCCACTTTCTTTGTAACAATTGTGTCCTACATTTGTCTAACCATAAACACCATACCATGGATATTGTCTTATTGATTTTGGGATTTGTTCTGATGCTGGTTGGGATATTGGGCAGTTTTTTGCCTGTACTCCCCGGACCGCCCATAAGTTGGGTTGGACTATTGCTATTGTATCTGACCAAGGCAGTCCCCGATAATTGGTGGATTCTTGGAATTACTTTTGTCATAGCTATCACTATCACAGTTCTGGACTACGTGATTCCCGCCATGGGCACCAAAAAGTTCGGAGGAAGCAAGGCGGGCATGTGGGGTACCATCGTTGGGTTACTGGTGGCCATCTTTTTTCCAGTTTTTGGCCCATTCGGAATCATCATTTGGCCCTTTATTGGTGCTTTGGTGGGAGAATTATTGAACAAGGCCAATCAAAAAACCGCCCTGAAGGCGGCTTTTGGTTCATTTTTGGGTTTTTTAACAGGCACCTTCATGAAACTGGTGCTGACTGTTTTCTACGCTATATTTTACGTTTACATTGCCGTAAAATATGCGGGTGATATTTTCACTTTCAGTTAATCCAACCACTCCACTTTTTCTGTAATTGGAGTTCTATCGGAAGGTTCCACATCTCCTTCATAATGGCCCATATAGAAAAAACCAAAACATTGTTCTCCGTCATTCAAATTGAAGAATTCATCCATGTATTTAATAAGTCCGGGAGAAGACCAATAACAGCCGATACCCAGTTCCGTACAACATAGCCACATATTTTGGACGGCCATGGCCACGGAGGCGATTTCCTCCCATTCCGGGAGGCTCTCTTTTGGGTCCCTTTGCATACAAATGGCAATCACCGCTCCTGAGTTGGATGGATTGAATTGCAACTTTTTAATCTTTATTTGCTTTGGATTTGGGTCCGTTTCTTCATATTTATTGGAAAGAAAAATACCCAACTCTTGCTTCTTATCCCCTGTCAACACCTTGAAACGCCAAGGTTCGGTTTTTTTATGGGTAGGAGCCCAATTAGCGGCTTCCAAGATTTTTTCCAGGGTTACCTTGGCGATGGGCTTATCAATATACTGGGCAGGAAAAATACTTCTCCGTTCTTTTATCAAGTCAAAAATCATAGCTATTCTTTAAGATGAAATCCAAAGGTACTTCCCAAAAGATTCCCATCATAATTTCATGAGCAAATCCATACATTTTTGAAGCGCCGGATTTCTGTTGTCCGTTTTCCAGACCATGCTCAACACCGCGCGTTGTTTTATTTTCTTCATTTCTATGAACTTCACCTTCATCTGAAACCCATGTTGAAGGGTAGTCGGCACAATGGCAATCCCCAATTTATTTTCCACCAGTTTAAAAATGGTCTGTGCATGCACCGATTTGTGTGAAACATGGGGTACAAACCCGCTATCCTCACAAATACTCAGCACGGTATCGTAATACATTGGGCTGTAGTCTTGGGAAAAAAGGATAAAATCTTCATCCGCTACCTGATTGATATTCTTAAAATGCTTTGCCTCCAAAGGGTGTTCCTCGGGTAACACCAAGGAAAAGGTATCCTCAAAAACCGGTTTTACGTCCAGTCCCTTGGGTACGCGGGACAATCGAACAAAGCCCAAATCCAATCGATCGGTCAAAATCGCATTGATCTGCGCCCGGTTGGACAGTTCTTCCAAAGTCGTGTGTACCGTGGGATATTTCTCCTTCAATCCCAATAATAAATTGGGGACCACATTTTGCATGGCAGAACCCAAAAAGCCAATGCGCACCTCTCCCAATTGTCCATCGCCAATAAGTTTTACATGCTTTTTGGTTTGGTCCAGATGGTTCAGGATAAACTCCACCTCTTTTTTTAAAAACTCTCCCGCGGGGGTCAGACTCACCTTCTTTTTATCTCTTACAAAAAGTTGTGTACCCAATATCTCTTCCATCTGTTTGATTTGCGTACTCAGACCTGGTTGGGAGATAAACAACCGTTCCGCCGCTTTTCTGTAGTGGAGTTCTTCGGCCACAGCCAAAAAATAAATGAAATGTCGAAGCTCTATTTGATAATTCATACTTATTGATTATTACAAAAATAAGTATTGGTAATTATTAAACCTAATCTGTAAATTTGATTGACAGTAATCAACTTTCATACGCTGTCACTTCGAGCGCTGTCGAGAAGTAATTGAACTCACTGCTCTAAAATAAGGTCTCGACTGCGCTCGACCTGACACCTTTTTATCAATAGGATTGATTACGGATAATCAGTTAGTGAATTAATTTAAAAGCATGACGATAGACCGAACATTTCAATTTGGTGAGGACCACTTAACCGCAAGCATAGCTTTGGGTTTGGCCAAAGGTTCCATCAAAGGCATTTTCTCTGATGAATGCCTAAAAAATGTAAATACCAGTTACCAGCGGGTGCAGCGTATTGTGGAAAAGGGTGATACGGTATATGGCATCAACACGGGTTTTGGTCCTTTATGCAACACCAAGATATCCAAAGCCGACACTAAAATCCTTCAATCCAATATACTGCAAAGTCATAGTGTGGGTGTGGGCGAACCCATTTCCAATGAATTGGCTAAAATCATGCTGATTCTTAAAATCCATGCTTTGGCCAAAGGCTATTCAGGCATTGCCGAAACCACCCTGCAACGCATGCTATGGCATTTGGAAAACGATGCCATTCCCGTAGTTCCATCTCAAGGTTCGGTTGGGGCTTCAGGGGATTTGGCTCCCCTCTCCCATCTGTTCCTCCCACTGATTGGTTTAGGTAAGGTGGAATACCAAGAAAAGACCATCCCAACCCAGGAACTTTTTAAGCAAACTGGATTACAACCATTGGAATTAGGCCCAAAAGAAGGACTTGCATTGATCAATGGAACCCAATTTATTGCTGCCCATGGAGTGATGGTCGTTCACAAACTGCAACATTGTTTACGCCATGCCGATATTATCGGCGCTATGATGCTTGAGGGGCTACAAGGGTCCATGAAACCCTTCTTTGAGGAATTGCATCAACTGAGACCATTCAAGGGCAATCAACATGTGGCAGGTAGAATCAGAACATTGCTCCAAGGTTCAGAAATTTTGGAAGACCATATTGATTGCGAAAGGGTTCAAGATCCCTACTCCCTCCGCTGTATGCCCCAAGTGCATGGTGCTTCACGCAATGCTTGGCTTCATTTGAAGGAATTGTTGGAAATCGAATTGAATTCGGTCACCGACAACCCCGTCATCATCAATGATGAACTGACCATCAGCGGTGGTAATTTCCACGGACAGCCTTTGGCCATGGCTTTAGATTATGCCGCTCTGGCCGCTTCGGAAATTGGAAATATTTCTGACCGACGCATCTATTTGGCTCTCGAAGGGAACAGTCCCGTAGTTCCCAAATTGTTGATGAACGATACGGGTATTAATTCAGGTTACATGATTTTGCAGTACACCACTGCGGCATTGGCCAGTGAGAACAAAAGCTTGTGTTTCCCTGCCAGTGCGGATAGCATTCCCACCTCATTGGGGCAGGAAGACCATGTGAGCATGGGTTCCATCAGCGGAAGAAAAGCGCTCAACATTATTGGCAATGTGGAGAAAATCCTTGCCATCGAATTACTGACCTCAGCTCAGGCATTCGAGTTCAGAAAACCTTTAAAATCGGGTATTGTGTTGGATGAAATCCACACTTTCCTGAGAACCAAGGTTGCTTTTGCCAAGAACGACCGTGTCTTTGCGGATGACATTGAAAAAGGAATCGAAATCATTCAAAACCACGAAATCATTGATTTGGTGGAATCGGTCATGAAAGAAAAAGAACTGACTTGGGATGCACCCCATCTCAATGAATTTGAAACATACTAGCATGAACAAACCACTCTTGATAGGACCCTTTGCCCAATTGCTACCCATGACGGGACTTCCTTTAAAGGGAGCGCTCAAAGATGAGCAACTACCCATCATTGAAAACGGAGGCATTTTGGTGTCTGATGGAAAAATTCTCAAAGTCGGGGTTTTTGATGAATTAAAATCAACCGATGTCGACATTCACCATATTGAAGGAGACCATGTTTGTCTACCCGGATTTGTGGACTCCCATACCCATATTTGTTTTGGAGGCAGTCGGGCCCGCGACTATGCTTACAGAAATGCTGGAAAAACCTATTTGGAAATTGCCAAAGCCGGTGGCGGCATCTGGGATACGGTGACCCAAACCCGAAAAGCATCACAGGCAGAGTTAGTGAAAAACATCATTTCCAGAAGTAAAAAGCACCTCAAAAATGGCGTCACCACCATCGAGGTAAAAAGTGGTTACGGGCTTTCGGTTAATGAAGAACTAAAAATGCTACGCGCCATCAAACAGGCGAATGAAACTTCAAATGCGACGTTAGTCCCTACCTGTTTAGCGGCCCATATGAAACCTAAAGATTGGCATCAAGAGAAGGATTATCTGGATGTAATTATAAACGAATTGTTTCCCATCATCAAAGCAGAAAACCTAGCCAATCGCGTGGATGCCTTTGTAGAGGAAAGCGCTTTTTCGCCAGAAGAAATCAAACCCTATTTTCAAAAAGCAAAGGAAATGGGATTCGATATCACTGTACATGCCGACCAATTTACCACAGGAGGCAGTCAAGTAGCCGTAGATTTTGATGCCGTGAGTGCCGACCATTTGGAAGCCAGCACCGAAAAGGAAATTCAATTGTTGGCCAAGAGTAATACCATTGCCACAGCTTTGCCGGGAGCATCTCTCGGTTTGGGATGCGCTTACACCCCTGCCCGCAAAATTTTGGATGCTGGCGGTGCTTTGTCCATTGCCAGTGACCACAATCCAGGATCAGCTCCCATGGGCGACCTGTTGACCCAAGCCAGTATTTTGGGAACTTTTGAGAAGCTATCTAACACCGAAGTACTTTCTGGAATCACCTTTAGAGCGGCCGCGGCATTACGAATGGCGGACCGAGGGAAACTCGAACCGGGTGCACAGGCCGATTTTGCGGTTTTCCCGACGAACAACTATCAAGAAATCACCTACCACCAAGGGCAATTAAAACCAAGTGCCGTATGGAAAAAAGGAATTAACGTTTGCAAATAACTTTGTCATTCCTCACGGTTGCTGAACGTAGTCGAAGCTAGATGCGGAATCCACTACCCTATTTTGGATTCCTGCTTTCGCGGGAATGACAAATCATTCTTTAAACCAATGAAAAAAGATCATTTCAAATCACAAATTCTTCAAGGAATCCCTTCGGAATTACCTGTCACCAAAACCTATCCAAAAAATGGTAATCCAGCTCCAAAACGGAAAGACATTCTTTCCAAAGAAGAGAAAAAACTGGCCGTACAAAATGCGTTACGTTATTTTCCCGAGGCGTGGCACAAGGAACTCGCATCCGAATTTGCCGAAGAGTTAAAAACTTATGGTCGTATTTATATGCATCGGTTTAAGCCCAATTATGAAATGTATGCACGTCCCATTTCGGAATATCCAGCAAAAACACATCAGGCGGCAGCCATAATGTTGATGATCCAGAACAATTTGGACCCTGCCGTGGCACAACATCCTCAGGAACTCATCACTTATGGAGGAAATGGGGCAGTGTTCCAAAATTGGGCACAATATCTGCTCACAATGAAATATTTGGCCGAAATGACCGAGGAGCAGACCTTGCACATGTATTCGGGTCATCCGATGGGACTTTTTCCATCCTCCAAAGATGCGCCACGAGTGGTGGTCTCCAATGGCATGATGATCCCCAACTATTCCAAACCCGATGATTGGGAGAAATACAACGCGCTTGGCGTCACCCAATACGGGCAAATGACGGCAGGCTCCTACATGTACATCGGGCCACAAGGTATTGTCCACGGAACAGCCATCACGGTCATGAATGCTTTTAGGAAAGTCTTGCAGAAAAATGAATCCCCCGAAGGCAAGATTTTCTTGACCGCTGGATTGGGTGGGATGAGTGGCGCTCAACCCAAGGCCGGAAACATCGCAGGGGGCATTACCATTTGCGCGGAAGTCAACCCCGAAGCGGCCAAAAAACGTCACGACCAAGGTTGGGTTGATGAGTTGTTGGTAGATTTAGATCTATTGGTGGTTCGCACAAAGGAAGCTGTAAAAAATAAAGAGGTGGTTTCCTTGGCCTACATCGGCAATGTGGTGGATATTTGGGAACGTTTTTATGAAGAGGACATTTTTGTGCACTTGGGATCCGACCAAACCTCCTTGCACAATCCTTGGGCAGGTGGTTATTATCCGGCTGGACTTTCTTTTGAAGCATCCAACACATTGATGGTGGAACATCCAGAAGCCTTTAAGGAAAAAGTACAAGAATCGTTGCGAAGACAAATCAATGCCATCAACAAACACACCGCCAAAGGCACCTATTTTTTTGATTATGGCAATGCCTTTTTATTGGAAGTTTCCCGTGCAGGTGGTGATGTGATGGCCGAAAACAACATCGATTTTAGATATCCATCTTATGTGCAGGATATTCTGGGGCCCATGTGTTTCGACTACGGATTTGGGCCATTCCGTTGGGTATGTACCTCGGGCAATCCAAAGGACCTCCAAAAAACGGATGCCATTGCCCTTGAGGTGATGCAAAAGATAAAATCCGAAGCTCCAGAAGAGATCCAACAACAAATGCAGGACAACATCAAATGGATTTCGGAAGCAGAACAGAACAAATTGGTAGTGGGTTCGCAAGCTCGGATTCTTTATGCCGATGCCGAGGGACGAAGCAAAATTGCCAATGCTTTTAACACGGCCATTGCCAAAGGAGAAATCAGTGCTCCAGTGGTATTGGGCAGGGACCATCACGATGTAAGCGGAACCGATTCTCCTTTTCGAGAGACCAGCAATATTTACGATGGCAGCAAGTTTACCGCGGATATGGCTATCCAAAATGTGATTGGCGATAGTTTTAGGGGAGCCACTTGGGTTTCCATCCATAATGGCGGTGGTGTAGGTTGGGGCGAAGTGATCAATGGAGGATTTGGTATGGTACTGGATGGTTCCAAAGAAGCTTCGAACCGATTGAAGAAAATGCTGTTCTTTGATGTCAACAATGGGATTTCCCGCAGAAGCTGGGCCAGAAACAAAGAAGCCCGCTTTGCCATTGAACGAGAAATGAAACGCACCCCCAATTTAAAGGTAACTTTGCCCTATCTTGTAGAGACTGATATATTGGACGACCTTTTTTAATGTGATGAAACACTACACTCCCCCGAAAAAAGACCTTTGGACAGGAAGAATTTCCAACAAGTGGTTATACCTACATGAAAAAGTGCATTGTACGCCCTTGGAAAAACTCCCGGAAGCCCAGAAAAAATCGATTGCGCTTTTGGGCTATGCCTGTGATGAAGGAGTCCGTCGTAATCAAGGTAGGGTTGGCGCAGCGGATGGCCCGGACACCATTAAAAGTAGTTTTGGGAAAATGCCCAATCATCTGGCCAGTCATGTATTATTGCAGGATGTAGGCTCCATTACCTGCACCCATAGCGATATGGAGTCTGCCCAGGAACAACTTGCTGAAGCAGTTACTACTCTTTTGGAGAAAAAACAGTTTCCCATCGTTTTGGGAGGCGGACATGATATAGCTTACGGTCACTACAAGGGTATCAAAACCTATTTGGATAGCAAAAAAGAAGGGCAGACCATTGGCATCATTAATTTTGATGCGCATTTTGATTTGCGAAAAAACACAGAACAGAACAATTCGGGCACCCCATTTTATCAAATCGCCAAGGACTGTGAAAAAGAGGGCATCGATTTCAATTATCTCTGTTTGGGTATTCGAAAAGATGCAAATGACCGTATTCTATTTGAAACCGCCCGTGACCTTAAAGCCAATTATATTCTTATTGACACCTTCCAAATCCCATTTTTGGAGGAAATCACCACATGGATCAATGCCTTCGTCAAAAATGTGGACCACATTTATGTAACCATCGATTTGGACGGATTTTCATCGGCCTACGCGCCAGGGGTAAGTGCCGTTTCTCCCATGGGCTTTACTCCCCACATTGTTTTGGAATGTTTGAAAACGATCATAGGTTCTGGAAAGCTGATCAGCTTGGATATTGCCGAGATGAATCCCAAGTATGATATTTATGGACAGACGGCAAAATTGGCTGCTTCCTTGATGCATTATGTGGCGCATAGTGTTTCGGGCAGTTGATTGGTTTGTGTCAGGTCGAGCGCAGTCGAGACCCTTATTTAAATGAATATCTGGTTAGAGATTTCTCACGCTCCCTTAGCTCCCTCGTATGCTCGGGACAGGGGTTCGAAATGACACTATCATAAAAAGAGAATTAACCTGTCATTTCGAGATGAGGAGCACAGCGACGATTGAGAAATCTAACTGTCATCCAGAACTAAGCAAAGAATCTTCATCAAGGGTAGTGGTTCGACACGAATTGCACGAATCTCTACCAATATCTATTATCTGTCAGGTCGAGCGCAGTCGTGGCTCCTAAACGAATACCTTTTTGGAGATTTCTCACACCTCCTTAGCCCCCTCACATGCTCGGGACAGGGGTTCGAAATGACACCATCGTTATAAAAAAGAGACGCACGTCATTTCGAGATGAGGAGCACAGCGACGATTGAGAAATCCAATTGTCATTCAGAACTAAGCAAAGAATCTTTATCAAGAGTAATGGTTCGACACGAATTGCACAAACTTCCATTAACCGTTTATCATCTGCGGGGCAAGCGAAGTTGATACCGCAGACAGTAAGACCTCTCGACTGCGCTCGAGGTGACATACTATTACTCAAATTCATAAGGTGAAGATTTCGACCTCTCTGTCTCACAAACAAAAAAAGCCTTCCAAACGGAAAGCCTTTCATTGGCAAGCATCGGTCTGATGCTTCAACCTGATTCCAATCGTCGCGACTGGAATCCAACACAACGGGACAAAGATAGCAAAGGTTTTCGATTAATGGGATTGGAGACGATTTTTTTCATCAAACCGCCTTTATAACGTAAGTCACTATCCCCCATATCAACAAGTCGCTATCCTTGGATACCTTGATAGGCTTATACGCATTGTTTTCCGGCATCAGTGTGATGGAATCCTTTTCCATCAGCAATCGTTTTACGGTGAATTCCCCTTCCAAAAAACAAACTGCTATTTTTCCGTTTTCCGCTTCCAAACTTCTGTCAATGATCAATAAATCACCATCATCGAGCCCGGCCCCGGTCATGGATTGCCCACTGACCCTTGCATAAAACGTGGCTTCCTTGTTCTTGACCAAAGTTTTGTCCAGACTGATCCGTTTCTGCTTGAAGTCCTCGGCCGGGGATGGAAACCCTGCGGAAACGGTATTTCTGGAAATGGGAATACTTAAGCTTAGCTCATCATCTGGGGTAAAAAACGTGAGCGAATTGGTTTCTTGAGGTTTTTTTGAGGTCATTTTACTACAATGATGTCATTGATGTCCGTTGTATATCTTGGGGAAAGATGCTCTTGGCGCATTTTCCAGGTCCGTTTTAAATCTTGATTGGCTATTTTCATTTTATAGTCCCCATACCTATCATTCATGTTGTCCATCACCTCCATGATTTTATGGTGTTTTGGATTTTCTGATGAAAACAGGTCCAACTGACGCTCGTTGGTGGGAATCAGACCAGATACGATTACCCCTGCCCTTTTGTACTTGATCCCGGCTTTGAAAATGGTATCCACCGCCTTGACCGCATAACGACTTATGGTAAGGCTGGAATCCGTAGCGTAGGGCAAGGTTATAATAGCCGTACCCCTGTCTTGGGGCTCATCCTGCTTATGTCGGTCACTTCTTAAAATGACCACAATATGGTTACAACTGCTCTCTTGGGCCCGTAGTTTTTCGGCGCAACTGCTGGCAAAAGTGGAAATCCGTTCCCGAATATCCTCGATATCGGAATAGGTCCGTTCAAAACTTCGCGTGGTGGCAATTGCTTTTTTGTCCCGGGCATCATCTTCCAAATCCAAGGTAGGTATGCCCTCCAAGTCTTTTTTCAACCGCAACCCAACAATGGCCATTTGCTTTCTCACCCACTCATCGGGCAACTGGGTAAAATCAAAGGCATTTTTTACGTTTCTAGTCTGAAGTCGTTTTAAATTTCCGTGGCCAATACCCCAAACCGTCTCTATTTTTGACCATTTGAGTGCTTTTATTCGCCCCTCTTCGGATTGGATCACAAAAACCCCTCTGGTCCGGGATTTTAATTTTTTGGCAATCTTATTGGCCACCTTGGCTAGTGCCTTGGTCGGTGCTATGCCTATACTGATCGGGATTCCTGTGCTTTTTTGCACCTTGTATTGCATCTCCCTTCCATATGCCTCAAAATCATAGTCCTGGAATCCATCAAACTTTAAAAAGGCCTCATCAATGCTGTACACTTCCATGTCCGGGGTAAACGTTCCCAAAATATTCATCACCCGGGTACTCATATCGCCGTACAAAGGATAGTTTGACGAAAATACCTTTATCCCGTTTTCTTCACAAAACTTCCTGTACTTGAATGCCGGGGCCGCCATGGGGAGGCCCAATTTCTTGGCCTCATCGCTACGCGAGATAAAGCAACCGTCATTATTGGAGAGAATGGCCACAGGGATGTTATTGAACTGAGGCTGAAAGGCCCGCTCACATGACGCATAGAAGTTATTGCAATCCACCAACGCAAACATGCCTCAAAGTACTCGATTTTTGCTAAATTACCTAGTAAATCAACTTCAATGAAAATTAGGATACGAGGCAATTCGGTACGTTTTAGACTGACCCAGAGCGAAGTAAAACAGCTTTGTGAAAAAGGTTTTTTTATGGAGACCACCTCTTTCGAGGAAAATGTATTCGGCTATGCCGTACAACTCAGTAAAACTGAACCGACCCTCTCGTCTTCGTATGAAAACAACCGGATTACCCTAAGTGTTTCTGAACAGCTGGCAAAAAACTGGGATTTAGATGAACGTGTTGGCTTTGAACAGACTCTCACCACCAAGAACGGGACGGAACTCCACCTCCTCCTCGAGAAGGATTTTACCTGTCTGGACAATACCCTGGAAGACCAATCGGACAATTATCCCAACCCCAAACTGCAACATTGAACCCCATGGAAAAAGAATTTAAACGAAATATTTCCCTCACGGGCGATATCCAATTTACCGGATTGCGCCTTAAGGAACCTATGCATACCGCCGCTGGTTTTTTAGGGGTAAAAGAAGCTTTGAGACACAGTTTCAAGGAAATGGGCATTGTACGATCCATGAAGGCCTTGCTCGAGATGAACCAAGAAGACGGTTTTCGGTGTCCCAGCTGTGCATGGCCGGTTCCTGAACACCCCTCCAAGATTGCGGAGTATTGCGAAAACGGGGCAAAGGCCTTGGCCGACGAAGCCACCCATGAACATATAGGTGCCGAGTTTTTCAGCAAACATTCCGTGGAAGAGCTGTCCCAACTCAGTGATTATGAACTCAACAAGTTGGGTCGGATCATAGAACCCATGGTCCTTAAACCGGGAAAAGTACATTATGAGCCCATTGCATGGCAAGAGGCTTTTGATTTACTATCTAATGAACTCCATCAGTTAAACGACCCCAATGAGGCCATTTTTTATACCTCTGGACGATCCAGTAATGAAGCCGCCTATTTGTACGGCATGTTTGCCCGCGCTTTGGGCACCAACAACATGCCCGATTGCTCCAATATGTGCCATGAGTCATCCGGTGTGGCACTGTCCGATACCCTCGGCATTGGAAAAGGTTCGGTAACCTTGGATGATCTCTATGGCGCCGAAGTTATTTTGGTGGTAGGCCAAAACCCGGGGACCAATCACCCCAGAATGCTCTCTGCCCTTGAAAAGTGCAAAAAGAACGGGGGGAAGGTCATCAGCATCAACCCTCTGGCGGAAACGGGACTGGTGAACTTTAAAAACCCGCAAAACGTTTCGGATATGTTGGGCAGTGGGCAGCCCATTGCCGACCTACACCTTCCTGTTCGCATCAATGAGGACATTGCACTCGCCAAACTGATCTTGAAGAAATTGGTGGCCCTCGACGCCAAAAATCCCAATATCCTAGACCATGAATTCATTGTGGAATATGTGGATGGCTATGATGAACTGCTCAAAGATTTGGAGCACTTCGATTACGAAACACTTCAGCGGAGAACTGGGGTTTCCATGCGAAAAATTGACAAAACCGTTCGGTTATTGGCCGAAAACTCCAAAATTGTAATCTGTTGGGCCATGGGCATCACCCAACATAAAAATGCCGTGGAATGCATCCAGGAATATGTGAACATTTTACTGCTGAAAGGAGCCATCGGGAAACCATTTGCGGGCACTTGTCCCGTTCGGGGACATAGCAATGTGCAAGGGGACCGCTCAGTGGGCATCCATCACTTTGTCAATGAAGGATTGAACAATAGGATTCGGAAGCATCTCGGTTTTGAGCCTCCGACCCAAAGAGGGTATGATGTTGTAGAGGCCATCCAAGCCATGCACGAAAACAAGGCCAAGGTCTTTGTTTGTTTGGGAGGTAATTTTGCCATGGCCGCCTCGGATACGGCATACACTGCCAAAGCGCTTCAAAATTGCAATTTAACGGTACAGATCAGCACCAAGCTCAACCGCAGTCATTTGATCACGGGCAAAACTGCGCTGTTGCTTCCCACTTTTGGTCGCTCTGAGAAGGATGAGAAGAACGGCTCCCTTCAATTTCTGACCATGGAAAGCAGCACGGGAAAAGTCCGCCAAAGCAAAGGTTTGTTGAAACCGGCTTCGGAGCATATCAAAAGTGAACCGGAAATCATCGCATTGATGGCCCACACCTATTTTAAAGGGGAACATACGATGGACTGGGAGGCTTTGGGAGCGGATTACGACCTCATCCGAAGTTTAATCGATAAAACCGTAAAGGGATTCAAAAACACCAGTGAACAGTCCAAAGGGTTTGGGTATTACCTGCCCAACAATGTACGGGAACGGGACTTTAGAATGCTGCCCAACGGCATGGCACAGCTTACCATCAACACATTGCCGGACCATGGTCTAAAAATGAATGAATTCTTGCTGATGACCATTCGGTCCCATGACCAGTTCAACACCACCATTTATGGTTTGAATGACCGTTATCGAGGTGTTCACAATGAGCGTCGCATAGTGTTCATGAACCAAGATGATATGGAGCAGCATCAACTGAAAAAACTGGATATTGTGAATCTACATAGCGAGTATGATGGCATCCAACGGACCGCGAAACAATTTCTAGTCATCCCTTATGAAATTCCCAAAGGGAACATGGCCGCTTATTTTCCTGAAACGAATCTGCTAGTGCCGCACAATCACTTTGCGGACAAGAGCCAGACCCCCATCAGCAAATCCATCAAGGTAACGGTTGAAAAAATATAGTGTCGATTATTTAAACGCTGGAATACCGGTAATATCAGCCCCAGTGATCAACAAATGGATGTCATGGGTACCTTCGTAGGTAATCACACTTTCCAGATTCATCATGTGGCGCATGATGCTATACTCCCCAGTGATTCCCATTCCACCCAGAACCTGTCTCGCCTCGCGGGCAATCTTTAGGGCCATGTCCACATTATTACGTTTGGCCATAGAAATTTGGGCCGTGGTGGCACGTCCTTCATTTTTTAATTGCCCCAAACGAAAGGCCAACAGCTGGGCTTTGGTGATCTCGGTAATCATTTCGGCCAACTTCTTTTGCTGTAGTTGATAGGCGGCTATGGGTTTCCCAAATTGGATGCGCTCTTTGGCATATCGCAAGGCTGTATCATAGCAATCCATGGCAGCTCCGATGGCTCCCCAGGCAATACCATATCGAGCGGAATCCAAACAGCCCAACGGCGCACCCAACCCACTCTTACCGGGCAACAGGTTTTCTTTGGGCACCTTTACATTGTCAAAAATAAGTTCCCCCGTAGCTGAAGCGCGAAGCGACCATTTGTTATGGGTTTCCGGGGTGGAAAAACCTTCCATGCCCCTTTCCACGATCAAACCATGGATACGACCTTCTTCATTCTTGGCCCAAACTACGGCAACATCGGCAAAGGGAGAATTGGAAATCCATAATTTTGCTCCGTTCAACAGGTAATGGTCTCCCATATCCTTGTACTTGGTTTCCATACCGCCGGGATTGGAACCATGGTTGGGTTCGGTCAAACCAAAACAGCCCATCCATTCGCCCGTGGCCAGTATTGGCAAGTATTTTTTACGTTGTTCTTCCGATCCGTAGGCAAAAATGGGATACATGACCAAGGAAGACTGTACCGAAGCTGTGGAACGCACCCCGCTATCCCCCCGTTCAATCTCCTGCATGATCAAACCATAGCTGATCTGATCCAAACCTGCTCCTCCATATTCTTCTGGAATGTACGGACCAAATGCACCTATTTCGGCCAGACCTTTGATAATCTGCTTGGGAAACTCCGCCTTTTGGGCGTATTCCTCTATGATGGGGGAGATATCCCGTTTCACCCACTGGCGGGCGGCATCCCTTACCAGCTTATGCTCTTCGGAAAGAAGATCGTCAAGATTATAATAATCCGGTGCTTCAAATAGATCAGGCTTCATTCGGAAAAAATTTATCTAAAAGTTATGCCGAAATTTAACAATTTAATCTATCACTGTTGCATTTTTAAATAAAATGATTTGGTCAAATCCGTATACTGCTCGGTGTATTGGTGCCGTTCGGTCTCTATAATGAGCTCATCCACTGAAGTGTTCGCTTCTGAGCGTCCAAATTCCAACAAACTCCTCTTGAAATTTGCTTTTGGGTTTCCCTTCACCCTAGTAATTCTCTTGATGAACAATCCAGATGTCTTGGCCAAGGACACAAAATCTTCTTCTTCCTTAAAAGGAACAATGACCGAAAAAATACCAGTGGCGGAAAGAAGTTTTGCCGCTCCTTCAATAAGTTCATCAAAAGGTAACGAGCTATTTTGTCGGGCCTGATCCCTTGAAGCATCCCCACTGGACACATTCTCCGAATAAAACGGCGGATTGGAAACAATCAAATCATATCGATCATCAATCTCATCCACAAATTCATCCAATCCGGCATGGTAACAGAACAGTCGGTCTGACCATGCAGAAGCTTCAAAATTGGCAACACATTGTTCGTAAGCGTCTTCATCCAACTCAATGGCATCAATAAGTTCGGCAGGGGAGCGTTGCGCCATCTGCAAGGCAATCAATCCCGTCCCCGCTCCAATATCCAATATGGAATCGGGCTGGTGCTTCAAAGAGGTCCATGCCCCCAACAAAACCCCATCCGTACCCACTTTCATGGCACAGCGGTCTTGGTGTACCGTGAATTGCTTGAATTGAAAAGGCTTACTCATCCACTCTGCCCGGCTCCCGGGTTTCAGAACCTTCCAGCTCCATGAGGGAATCCCCTAATCGTTGCCTCATCGTGTTGGCCCGCGCCTTTATCTCGGCCACAATCTCGGGATGGGCTTCGGCCACATTGTTGGTCTCACTGACATCGTTGACCACATCATAGAGTTCAATTTCCTCCATATCAACGTATCGGTAGTTTCCTGGCTGTCCATCTTTTCCAGGTTCCTGACCATCCATGGTCCGGTAACGATGCGGGAAATACATCTTCCACTTCCCATACCGAACGCCGAACATTTCGTTTACCCGATAATAGAAAAAGTAAGCATCTTGCACGGGCTCTGTGCGCTCACCCATTAAAATGGACCATGCATTCTTACCATCGATCACTTGCTCCGGCAATTTGGATTCGGTGACATGGGCAATGGTGGGCAATATATCTATGGCCATCATGGGTATATCCACTGTTCTCCCTGGCTTGAGCTTTTTGGGGTATTTCATAATAAATGGCTCGCGCTGTCCACCTTCCCAGGCAGTACCTTTTCCTTCCCGAAGGGGAAGGGCACTTCCCGCATGGTTTCCATAGGAAAGCCAAGGTCCATTGTCCGAGGTAAAGATGACCATGGTATCCTCTTCAAGTCCGTTATCCTTAAGCGCTTGTATGATCTGACCCACAGACCAGTCAATCTCCATGATCACATCACCATACAAACCTCTTTCCGACTTGCCTTTAAACTTATCCGAAACGAACAGTGGCACGTGGGGTTGTGGATGTGGTACATATAAAAAGAAGGGCTTATCCTTGTTTCTCTTGATAAAATCCACACTACGCTCTGTAATCTGTGTAGTCAATTGGGATTGCTCCACCAAGGTGTCGATAACGGTCTCGTTTTCGTAGAGTGGGAGGTCCGGAAAATTAAAAATAGGTCCCTGTTGGGGATGATAGGGCCACATATCATTGGAATATGGAATTCCGAACCACTCATCAAACCCGTGTCGAGTGGGCAAAAACTTTTTGTGGTGTCCCAAGTGCCATTTTCCATAAATGGCCGTTGCATATCCCTTCTCCTTCAACATTTCGGCCAAGGTGGTTTCAGTTTCATTGATGCCGTGGGTGTTATCGGGCCCCAAAGCATTATGGATGCCAATCCGATTGGGATAACAACCGGTTAAAATTCCAGCTCTGGAAGCGGAGCATACGGCTTGGGCCGCATAATAATGGGTCATCTTAACCCCATCTGCCGCCATCTGATCCAGATTGGGAGTTTTTATATTGGGCGAACCAAAGACACCAACATCTTGGTAGCCTTGATCGTCCGTAAAAATCAACACTATATTGGGCGAACGCTCTTCCTCCTGGACGGGAGCCTTCTTTTCTCCACAAGAAATCAGTCCTAAAACAAGAAATACAAAGAAATATCGAAACATATCGTAAAATAAAAGGTTGCCCTAAATATAGGTGAAAACCGCAAATCTTACGAATCCAAGTACAATTCCACGAGACCTTCCGGTGTTCTCACATGGATTTCCCTCTTCTCCCGATCTACTTTCTTTATGATGTCATCGGTGATGGGAATCAAGAGTTCCTTCCCATCCTTTTCAGCTTCAAACAGTTCCTGCGAAGCACTATCATTTATGGAGACTATGGTTCCGATGTTTCCATGGACCTCATCCATCAATGAAAACCCAATGACTTCATGGAAATAAAACTTATTTCCGGTAAGGGGCGGGAGCATTTCCAAGGGGAGATACAATTCCGAACCTATGATCTTATCCGCGGTGGCCTCATCCTTGACCTCTTCAAAATCGATGCGGAGCAGGTTGGATTTGTGCAATCGGCAACGGTCAATAAAAAATGGAATCAGATTGTTTCCCAATGAAACAAAAACTGATTCCATGTTTTCGTAGATTTCAGGTTCATCGGTGTCCAATTTGACCAACACCTCACCTTTAAAACTATATTTTGAAACGACTTTGCCCAGGTAGAAGCAATCTTCCTTGCGCATCGCCTTCTCTTCTATTCTTCTTCTTTGGCAGCTTCCTCAGCGGCAGGAGCCTCCTCAGCAGGAGCTTCAGCGGCAACTTCTTCTGTAGCGGCCTCAGCAGTTTCCTCGGTAGCTTCCTCAACTACTTCCTCTTCTGGCAAAGCGGCAGCGGCTCTTTTCTCGTTGACTTCCTTCTCAGCTTCCAAAGCTTTTGCCCTTGCTTCAGCCTCAGCCTTGCTCAATCCATCTTTTTTGGCTTGGATAGCACCTTCTTTTTCTTCCAACCAAGCTTTGAATTTCTCCTCAACTTGCTCTTCGGTCAAAGCGCCTTTGCGAACACCGCCCAAGAGGTGGTGCTTCAACAAAACTCCTTTGTAAGAAAGAATGGCTCTGGCAGTATCGGTAGGCTGTGCACCATTTTGCAACCATTTTACAGATCCGTCAATATCCAAATCGATGCTGGCAGGATTGGTATTAGGGTTGTAGGTACCCAATTTTTCCAAAAATTTACCGTCTCTTTTTGCTCTGGAATCTGCGGCAACCACCCAATAAAATGGTTTACCTTTTTTACCGTGTCTCTGAAGTCTAATTTTAACTGGCATATCACATTAATTTGTAGGGTGCCCGACCCTTGTTATTAATTCTTTTTAATCGCTTGTCTCTTAAGCGGGTGCAAATATACTTGATTTCTTTTAATGCACAATGTTTGCATGAACTTTCTACTCCCTTTCAGCCAATTGATCCTCGCCCCTTACCAATTTTGTTTGATGCTCTCGGACCACAGTATTGATTTGTTGGATGATGGAGTCATTTCCTTCAGCAATATTGAATTGTTCAGCCGCATCATGATTCAGATTAAAGAGCAAGGGTATTGCATGTTCTGTTCGCTCTCCAAATTGCCCATAGGCACCCTGGGTAATAAAATGCGCTTTGTAATCTCCTAATCGGGCCGCGTACAGATCAGTACCCCGATAGTATAAAACACTTTTTCTAGGGCTTGGATTTTTATTTAACAAGGTTCCACTCAAATCTACGCCATCCATGATGCGGTCTTTTGGAATATCCACCCCGGCCATCTTGCTAAACGTGGTAAAGAGGTCCATGGTCGACCCCAAATCCGTGACCAATCCCGGCTTGATGTACCCTGGTCCCCAAAAAATGGTGGGTTCCCGCATTCCACCTTCCCATGTGGTACCTTTACCCGCTTTCAACAACCCGGCACTACCCCCATTGGTTTTAAAAGGTAGCCAAGGACCGTTATCAGAGGTGAAGACCACGATGGTATTTTCAGCCAACCCTTCCGATTCAAGGGCCTTCAAAATTTTCCCGACACCATCATCAATCTCTTCGACCACATCGCCATACAATCCACGCTTGCTCTTGCCCATGGCTTCTTTGGAAGCGAACAAGGGGATATGCGGTAAATTATGTGCTAAATACACAAAAAATGGCTTGTCTTTATTCTCTTTGATATATGAAATGGTCTCTTCCGCGTATCGTTTGGTAATGGTATTCTGATTGGCAGGCCTTTCTATGATTTCTGTCCCGCGCAGCAAAGGCACGTTAAAGTGTTCGGTTTTGATGTCCTCATTCTTCTGATTCCAATAACCTCCTTTCGGATAGTCCACTACCCGGTCCATATCATTGGAATAGGGAATCCCAAAATAATAATCAAACCCATTGTTGGTGGGCAGGTATTGTTCTTTATGCCCAAGATGCCATTTCCCGATACATGCAGTGGCATACCCAGCCTTCTTTAGTTGCTCGGCCAAAGTGATCTCGCTACTGGGCAACCCATTTTTTGAATCCGGGAAGAGCACACGATGTTTGTTACTGGCCATCCCGCTTCTAACAGGAAGCCTCCCCGTAAGCAAAGCTGCCCTACTCGGGGTACATACGCTGGCCCCCACATAAAAATTGGTCCATTTTTGTCCCTCAAAGGCCATTTGGTCCAAATGGGGCGTATGGATGGTTGGGTTTCCATATACGCTTAAATCCCCATACCCTAGATCATCAGCAAAAATAATGATGAAATTTGGAGGACGTTCTGGGCTTTCTTGGGCATTCCCACTAAAAAAGCTTCCCAAAAAGATACAGTAAAAAACAAAGAGTATTGGCTGCGATAACTTAGTGCATGTTTTCATTCAAACGGACTTTATTCCTTAAATATAGGGAATGCCCAGTATAAAACGTGAGACCCAAAGATCAGTTGATAAATCCTAAAAACTACATTTTATAAAACCTCCATGTTTGTATATTTTTAGACATTGATTTTTCCACTCCGAAAACGGCGAGCACATGTACCTAATATTTGATACCGAAACCACAGGATTACCCAAGCGCTGGGACGCCCCCATAACCGATACGGACAATTGGCCAAGGTGTGTACAGATTGCGTGGCAGCTGCACGATGAAATGGGCAATGTGGTGGAGCATCAAGATTTTTTGGTGCAACCCGACGGGTTCAACATCCCCTATGAATCTGAGCAAATCCATGGCATCTCCACGGCTTTGGCGGAGCAAGAAGGAGAATCATTGGACCATGTGTTGGATGCTTTCAAAAAAGCTTTGGAACGCACCAAGTTTGTTGTGGGGCAAAACGTAGGTTTCGATGTCAATATCATGGGGTGTGAATTCCATCGAAAAGGGATGGACAGCCTCTTGACCGAACTACCCGTTCTGGACACTTGTACGGAGCATACCGCAGAACTCTGTAAAATTCCTGGGGGCCGCGGGGGTAAATTCAAGCTGCCCACCCTCACCGAGCTTCACGAATTTCTTTTTGGGGAACCTTTTGCCGAGGCCCACAATGCCACCGCCGACGTTGAAGCCACTACGCGATGCTTCTTGGAGCTGGTTCGAAAAAAACAGTTCACTGCCCAGGAACTGGATGTTCAACCCGACTATTTTGAACGTTTTTCCGAGGCCAATCCACAGGAAATCCAACTGATTGGATTAAAGCACATCAACCTAAAGGCAGCATCCAAAAAGATTGCAGATGCCCTTTGGGCACAAGATACTGGGGACATTTCCGAAGCGGAAATCCAAGAGAACATAGAAACCTTGGAAGATGCCCCTTTTGTGCATCTTCACAACCACTCCCAATTTTCGGTCCTCCAATCCACCATCAACATAAAAGATTTGGTAAAGGCCACTTCCAACAATGGTATGCCGGCCGTTGCCTTGACGGACCATGCCAATATGATGGGCGCCTTTCACTTTGTGAAAGAAATCATGGCCCACAATAAAGGCGTCAAGGAACGAAATGCCGAACTGGAGGAAAAAGGAGAGCCTGTCACCGAAAAGGAAATCACTCCGATTGTGGGATGCGAATTTTACGTTTGTGAAGACCACACCAATAAAAATGTAAAGGACTACGGCTATCAAATTGTGCTATTGGCCAAAAACAAGGCAGGTTACCAAAATCTGGCCAAAATGTCCTCCATTGCCTACACCAATGGGTTTTATTATGTACCCCGTATCGACAAAAAGGTTGTTGAACAGTACAAAGAAAATGTCATTGCCCTCACCGGAAACCTTTATGGTGAGGTGCCCAACAAAATATTGAACGTTGGTGAGAAGCAAGCCGAAGAAGCCCTGTTGTGGTGGAAGGAACAGTTTGGCGATGACCTCTACATAGAAATGATGCGCCATGGACAGGAAGATGAAGACCGGGTGAACCAGGTCTTGGTGCAGATGGCGAAAGACCATGATGTAAAGCTGGTGGCCACCAACAATACCTATTATTGTGATAAAAAAGATGCCGAAGCACACGATATCCTCCTCTGCGTAAAGGATGGGGAAAAACAGGCCACACCCATAGGACGAGGTCGGGGGTACCGTTACGGATTGCCCAATCAAGAATACTACTTCAAGTCTTCCGATGAGATGAAGGAGCTCTTCAAGGATATTCCTGAAGCCATCCTCAACATCAAGGAAATCGTGGACAAAATAACCCCATATGACCTGGCGAGTGACATCCTTCTCCCCAAGTTTGAGATTCCAGAGGAATTCAAGGTCGAGGAAGATGAGGCAGATGGTGGAAAACGGGGCGAGAATGCCTATTTAAGGCATATCACCTATGAAGGGGCCAAAAAACGATATGGGGAAATCACCCCTGAAATCTCGGAACGTATCGATTTTGAGTTGGCCACCATAGAAAATTCAGGATATCCGGGGTATTTTCTTATCGTGGAAGACTTTATCCGCGAAGCTCGGAACATGGGGGTTTCCGTTGGACCGGGAAGGGGTTCGGCAGCAGGCTCGGTTGTGGCCTACTGCTTGACCATCACCAACATTGACCCCATCAAGTACGACCTGCTTTTTGAGCGTTTCTTGAATCCGGACAGGGTATCCATGCCCGATATTGATATTGATTTTGATGATGAGGGCCGCGGAAGAGTTATGGATTATGTGATCAACAAATATGGCTCCAATCAGGTAGCACAGATCATTACCTATGGCACCATGGCGGCCAAATCCTCTATCAGGGATACGGCAAGGGTCTTGGATTTACCTCTAAATGATGCCGACCGCATTGCCAAGCTTATCCCCAATATGTCCAAATTGGGCAAAATATTTGGGGTTGAAGAAGCCGATTTACGCAAAAAGTTCCGATCCGATGAACTGGAAAAGGTCCATGAATTATTGAACATCTCCGAAGGGGATGATTTGGAAGGCCAGACCGTAAATATGGCCCGGGTTCTGGAGGGGTCTTTACGAAATACTGGAATCCATGCCTGTGGGGTCATCATTACCCCAGACGACATTACCAACTTTGTTCCCGTATCCGTCGCTAAAGATTCCGATCTGTACGTCACCCAATTTGACAACTCCGTGGTGGAAAGTGCCGGACTCCTAAAGATGGACTTCTTGGGATTGAAGACACTGACACTCATCAAGGATACGGTGAAAATCGTTAAGGCACGGACCGGAGTGGAATTGATTCCCGATGATTTTCCACTGGACGACGAAAAGACCTATGAACTTTTCCAACGCGGGGATACGGTAGGGATATTCCAATACGAATCACCCGGGATGCAAAAACACATGAAAAACCTGAAACCTACGGTTTTTGATGACCTTATCGCCATGAATGCCCTGTATCGTCCGGGGCCCATGGAATATATCCCCAGCTTTATTGCCCGTAAGCACGGTGACGAGGAAATCACCTATGACCTTCCCGAAATGGAGGAGTACCTACAGGAAACCTACGGTATCACCGTGTATCAAGAGCAGGTGATGTTGCTTTCCCAAAAGCTGGCCGGTTTCTCCAAAGGTGACGCAGATGTGCTGCGTAAAGCAATGGGAAAAAAGATTTTCGCCCTGCTACAAAAATTGAAACCCCAATTCTTGGACGGTGGTGAGAAAAATGGACACCCCCGCGATATTCTGGAAAAAATCTGGAAGGATTGGGAAGCATTTGCCTCCTACGCGTTCAACAAAAGTCACTCCACCTGCTACGCCTATATTGCCTATCAAACTGCCTATCTAAAGGCCCACTACCCTGCCGAATACATGGCCGCTGTACTGTCCAACAACATGAACGACATTAAGCAGGTGACCTTCTTTATGGAGGAATGTAAGCGCATGGGCTTGGAGGTTCTGGGGCCGGATGTCAACGAATCCTATTACAAGTTTGCCGTGAACAAGGACAATGCCGTGCGTTTTGGCATGGGAGCCATTAAAGGTGTGGGACGTTCCGCAGTGGAAACCATTGTGGAACAAAGAAAAGAAGGTGGCTCCTATAAATCCGTATTTGATTTGGCCAAGCGGGTCGATTTAAGGGCCGCCAATAAAAAAGCTTTTGAAAATCTGGCCTTGGCCGGTGGGTTTGATTCATTCGGGGATACCCACCGAGCACAATATTTCCATCATGAAGGGGACGAGGTCACCTTTTTGGAAAAAGCCGTCAAGTATGGGGCAAAATTCCAAGAAAATGAAAATTCTTCCCAAGTAAGTCTTTTTGGGGATGCCAGTGAGGTGCAGATTCCCGAACCCGTGGTACCGCCTTGCGAGGATTGGGGCACCATGGAAAAACTGCGTAGGGAAAAAGAAGTGGTGGGCATCTACATTTCTGGTCATCCTTTGGATGATTTTAAAAAGGAGATCACGGCTTTTTGCAATAGCAGCGTATCCGCATTTACCAGCTTGGAGGACTATGTAAATCGAGAACTCTCGGTCGCAGGAGTCATTACGGACGTGCAGCACCGCGTATCCAAGAACGGAAAGGGATGGGGTCTTTTTACCCTTGAGGACTACACCGATTCCCATGAATTTCGGATTTTTGGGGAAGAGTACCTCAAATTCCGCCATTTCTTAATGATCAACTCCTTTGTCTATATCAAAGCGTTTGTCCGTGAAGGATGGGTAAACCGGGAAACAGGCAAAAAAGGGGATCCCCGTTTGCAGTTCAATGATTTTAAACAATTGCAGGATGTCATGGATGCCTATGCCAGAAAACTTACCATAAAATTGGATATAGCCCGTTTGCAGGAAAACAGGATTCAGACCCTGAAAGACACTCTTCGTTCCCACCAGGGCGACCATCCCCTGAATTTTGTGGTCTATGAGATGCAGGATGAGATAAAGCTGAACCTATCCAGCAGAAAACAAAAGGTAAAGATCAACAGTGAACTTTTGGCCGCGTTGGAAGAAAATGACATCCATTACAAGTTAAATTAGCGCCATAGCTTAAGCTGATGGCACAATAATTAAAACGAATACTTTGACGGTAAGGATGATGCGCAATATTTGACTAACTTTGCGAAACAATAAAACAAATGAGATGGCACTAGAAATAACAGATGCAACTTTTGACGAAGTAGTTTTGAAAAGCGACAAACCTGTCGTAGTGGATTTTTGGGCAGCTTGGTGCGGCCCTTGTAGAATGGTCGGACCGATCATCGAGGAGGTAAGCCAAGAATATGAAGGAAAGGCTGTGGTAGGAAAGGTTGACGTTGATGCCAACCAACAATATGCTGCCAAATACGGCGTACGTAACATTCCTACCGTTTTGGTTTTTAAAGATGGTGAAATCGTGAACCGTCAGGTAGGTGTATCCCCCAAGAAAGTATATACAGATGCTATTGATGCGGCACTGTAAAACAATATTCCTATTTGGATTTTAGAAAAGGTTTGGCAAATGCCAAGCCTTTTTTGTTTTATATTGAGACCAGAATCTGTTTATGGACATCCGATCAGAACTTCATAAGGCCCCTCTTTTTAAAAACCTTGAACTTTTGGCCAATCAAATTGTTGAGGGTTTTATCAGTGGCATTCACAAAAGTCCTTTCCATGGGTTTTCCGCTGAATTTGCCGAGCACAAAATCTACAACCCCGGAGAGAGCACCAAACATTTGGACTGGAAGCTTTTTGCCAGAACAGACCGCCTCTACACCAAGCGATATGAGGATGAGACCAATCTCCGATGCCATATGATCTTGGACAATTCGGCTTCCATGTACTACCCAGAGGTGAAAAATCCATCCATTGGCAACCTCAACAAAATAGGTTTTGGGGTTCTATCCATAGCCGCTTTGATGCAAATCTTAAAAAAACAGCGTGATGCCGTGGGGTTGAGTATCTACTCGGATGCCTACAATTTTTATGCGAACGAGAAAAGCAGCGAACGCCATTTTCAGATGCTGTACTCCAAATTGAACGAGGTATACGCCAATAAGGAGGAATCCCAGATGACCAAGACCTATACCTTTCTACATCAAATTGCCGAAAAAATGCACCGTCGCAGTCTTATTTTTCTGTTTTCGGATATGTTCCAGACCGAGACCGAGGAAGAGAAACTGTTTGAAGCGCTCCGTCATTTAAAATACAACAAACACGCCGTGGTCCTGTTCCACCTTTTGGACCATGAGCATGAAATGGACTTTAATTTTGAGAACACCCCCAAACGTTTTGTGGATGTGGAAACCGGAGTCCATATAGACCTCTATGCGGAGAACATCAAAAAAAGCTATGCCCAAGAAGTAGAAAGTTACACAAATGCCCTACGGTTGAAGTGTGCCCAATACAAGATAAAATATGTGGGCGTGGATGTCCGTTCCAATTTCTCTCAGGTGCTGAACACCTTCATGGTGGAACGACAAAAATTTGTTTAGTCATTATTTTTAAAAAATGTTTTGTTGAATACGAAATGAGAATGTATATTTGCACTCGCTTTAAAAAAGCAAATGAACAAGATTTGAATCCCGCTGTTGCGGGAGTCTAACAAGATAAAATCATTGGTCTGGTAGTTCAGTTGGTTAGAATACCTGCCTGTCACGCAGGGGGTCGCGGGTTCGAGTCCCGTCCAGACCGCAAAAAGCTCCGATTTCTCGGGGCTTTTTTGGTTTTTAATATCCTGTGTGTTCCACTTTTCCTATTTCTGGAAGAAAACAGTACCTTGATTCCTTATTCAACCCAAATGGAGAATAATCCAATAGAAACGTATAGGGAATTTATCACAGGGGTGTTCAATCGATACAGCCCGATCAGTGATGCATCCATTTCCTTGTTGATCTCCATAGGTAAAATCCAATATTTGGACAAAGGCTCCACACTACTTTCCATTGGGGAAACGTCAAGACATATCCATATGCTGCAGCAAGGAGCCATTGTTTCCTATTATTTGAGCAAAGAGGGTGATATGTACCACAAGAATATTTTTCTGGAAGGCAACATTGTCGGCTCCATGGTTTCAGCCTTAAAGAATGAACCTTCCCACTTTGCGCTTGAGGTTGTTGAAAAAGCAATCCTCGTTAGTTTTGATTACAGAAAATATAGGGAACTGATCGACACCCAACCGGACCTCAAGAATTTTTACATTTCCTACCTTGAAAAGAATTGGGTCATTGATAAGGAAAAAAGAGAAGTCGAAATTGTATTGAAGGAGGCCAAGGAACGTTATCTTGATTTCATCACCCTTCATCCCAATATAGAAGATCGGATTCCGCTACAATTTATTGCCTCCCATTTAGGCATTACCCCTACCCAATTGAGCCGTATTCGAAAAAAAATCAAAGAAAAAAGCTCCAATCAACATATGTAAAGACAAAAGTCCATTGCCTTACGGACCTTTGTCCCATGAAATTAATCGTACTTTATGTTTTGGCCTTCACAGGCGGTGTCTTTCTTGCTGTTCAGGCTGGTTTTAACACCCAATTGGGGGCTTTGGCGAAACATCCCGTGGTCGCAGTAGTATCCACCTCCATTGCCAGTGCCATTTTCGGGAGCTGTTTTATATTTTTCACGAATAAAGGGGAAGTATCGGCACAGATGGTATATGAAGTACCTTGGTATTTGTGGTTTGTGGGCGGGTTGTTCAGTATGATAGGCATCTCGCTTTACTTCTATACCATTCCCAAATTGGGAATTTCCAAAATGATTGCCTTGGGACTGTGCGGACAATTACTCTTTTCCATTTTGGCGGGTAAGTTTGGTTGGTTGAACCTCCCCGTTGAACCTCTCACCTCTAGAAAATTAATAGGCGTTGGAGCCTTAATCACCGGAATATTTTTAATCAATTCAAAATGAACACCACAGTATTAAATATTGACAACTTAACCCAATTGTGGAGCCTTGCAGGGGAAACGTTTCATGGTTACCACAACCATGCAGGCATCCACACTTCAACCATAGAAAATTCACAGTGGCCCAATCGGATTTGGACCGATGCCGTCCTTTCCGAAAAATCGCTGCAAAAAATTGAGGCTCAAATGAAGAGCAACAAGGGTATGACCTTTTCAAACTTCAACTTGGATTCCACAAAGAATGCATCAATAGCTGAAGCGGGCTTTTCCCTTAAATCCATACAATACGGGATGAGCCTTCCGCTCGATACAGCGTTTGAAACCCAGAGAAAAATTGAATTGGTCCGTGTAGCCCATGATTTGGAAGCAGAAACATGGAGCAACACATTTTATAGGGCCTTCCAGTATAGGATAAGCCCGGAGACCCTCTTAAAAACCGCAAGCAAGATTCCTTTTCTCTTGGTTTATCATGGAAAACAACTAGTTGGCACCGTGATCATGTACACCACTGGGAAGACCTTGGGAGTACACGCCCTGGGCATTGACCCCGACCAGCGCAAACAGGGCTATGCCACTGAAATCATGCACCATGTTTTGAATATAGGTCTTGCCCAAGGAGCATCTCTGGCCACTTTACAGGCCTCGGAAATGGCCAAGAACATGTATCTAAAAATGGGGTTTTCACATGATTTTTTAATGGAAAATTACCAATTGGAAACACAAAACAACTGATATGCAATCTAGTACAACACCCAAAACCACAGGAATGGAATTCATCAAGAATCAAGAATGGCGGTATGCCACCAAGAAGTTCGATCCCAACCAAAAAGTGTCCGATGATAATCTGGAAATCATAAAACGTGCTGTGCAGCTATCCACGTCCTCATATGGACTGCAACTGTACAAAGTATTGATCATAGAGAATCGGGAGATCCGTGAAAAATTGTTACCCGCGTCATGGAACCAGAGTCAGATCGTGGACGCCTCACATCTATTTGTTTTCTGCAATTACGCTGAAGTGAAGCCACATCATATTGACCAGTATATAAATCTTACGGCAAAAACAAGGCAACTCAATATGGAAGATCTAAAAGGCTATGGAGATTTCATGAAGTTGAAAATTGGGGAGCAATCCAACGAGAACCAAGCTTCTTGGACCAAACATCAGACCTATTTGGCCATGGGCAATTTACTGGCCGTTTGTGCCGACCTACACATTGACGCCTGTCCCATGGAGGGTTTTGAAGCCGAAAAATACAATGAGATATTGGGGTTGACCGAAAAAGGCCTGAACGCCTCCCTAGTGGCTCCTATTGGTTATAGAAGCCCCGACGACAGAACCCAGAGCCAACCGAAAGTCAGAAAGCCTTTAGAGCTATTGTTTGAAAGCATCTAAAGTCGAAATGGCAGAAATCAAAAAGGCCCATAACTTTGTTATGGGCCTTTTTATTGGTATTCTCTCTATGTTTTAGTAATGATATCGGACGAAGGCCTCCATAGCCGCATAACTTGCCAAGCCCAAGGCCTGATATTTTTGCGCGGTTTCTTTGTTCCTGTCCTCGGCCCTTACCCAGAATTCCCTGAGATCTTCCCCTTGGAACATTACCCCATCTTTTTGGGTCTGGTGGTAAAAAATGGCCTTTCGTTTTCTAAGCACCTGCGCAGGACTCATGGGAACCGCCATTTCTATCTCATGGATTTCCCACTCATGCCAAGCACCCCTGTACAACCATACCCAACAATCTTTCATAAAAGATTTGGTCTTTAATTCTTTTAGGGAAGCGAACAAAGCCTCCAGACATACGCGGTGTGTGCCGTGTGGATCGGCTAAATCTCCTGCTGCATAAATTTGATGGGGCTTGATCTTCTCAATGACATCATTCATGATCTTGATGTCATCCTCTCCCAAAGGCTTCTTACGGATGGCCCCTGTTTCGTAGAATGGCAGGTCCAAAAAGTGCACTTGGCTGTCAGGAATTCCCATATAGCGGGTGGCTCCATAACTTTCACTTCTTCTGATATTCCCCTTGATCTTTCTGACCAATTCCGAATCAAAATCTTCCTCGGTTTTACCATTCAGGTCCTCGATGACCTTTGAGAATGTATCTGTCTTTGTAATGGAATTGGCCACCTCAGCAATTTTCAGCGCTTCATGATCGGCCACAGCGATGTTCCCTGAAGTTTGATAGACAATATGCACTTCATGCCCCTGGGAAACCAATCGGTCAAAAGTACCACCCATTGATATTACATCGTCATCCGGATGCGGACTGAAGATGATCACACGCTTCTTTTCCGGTGTAGCCCGTTCTGGACGGTTGGTATCATCCGCATTGGGCTTACCGCCCGGCCATCCGGTAATGGTATGTTGCAAGCGATTGAAGGTTCTAATATTGATTTCGTAAGAGGATTGCTCCGTACTCAATAAATCGGACATTCCTGAATCGTTATAATCCTTGTCCGTCAGTTGCAATACAGGCTTTTCTTTTTGTAAACTGAGCCAAACCACGGCCTTGTGGGTAAGGTCTTGGGTCCAGTCACAGGTGCGTACCAACCAAGGCGTATCAATACGGGTAAGGTGGGCCGCAGCCTCCTTATCCAACACAAAGGTGGCATTGGAGTGTTCCTGAAGATACGTAGCGGGCACTTCGGGGCTTATTTCCCCTTCAATGGTGTCCCTTACAATTTCCGACTTGTTCTGGCCCCAGGCCAAAAGAACAATCCGTTTTGCCTTTCTAATGGTGCCTATACCCATGGTAACGGCCTTTCTAGGTACATTTTCCAAGCCTTTGAATGCGGGTGCCGCATCCACTCGGGTAATATGGTCCAAGGTAATATCCCGGGTAGCTGAATTAAAGTGAGATCCCGGCTCATTAAAACCGATATGCCCAGTACGGCCTATCCCCAATAACTGGAAGTCCAATCCTCCTGCCTTTTCAATCTGGCTTTCGTAACTGCGACAATATTTTTGTAGTTTATCCGATGGTACGGTTCCATCAGGTATATTCACATTTGCGGGATCAATATCAATATGATCGAACAAATGCTGGTGCATAAAGTAGTGGTAACTTTGGATATTGTTCCGCTCCATGGGATAGTACTCATCCAAATTGAAGGTGACCACATTCTTAAAACTAAGCCCTTCTTCCTTGTGCATGCGCACCAACTCTTCATAAACCTTAATAGGTGATGATCCCGTTGCCAACCCCAATACACATTTTTTTCCAGCCTCCTGCTTTTTCCGAATCAGCTTTGCGATTTCCTTGGCCACCTCCAACGACCCTGCCTTGGAATCATTGAAAATAACATTGTGGATTTTCTCAAAGCGTGTGTCCTCAAATTGACCCGCAGGTTGATATTGGATTGATTTTGGTTCTATGGCTACTTCCATAACAGTTGCTTATATTGTTAATTGACAAAGATACTTCAATTTTTCGCCAAGTCCTTATTAAATGGAATGGAATAGGTTATGATAACGCTATGTTTTTAACACATTTGTTGTATTCCAGATTTCCATTCCGCGATCATTGGACAAAAGGACATCCGTAATGAAGCCATTACACAAACATCTTATCACTCCCCCATAAAAAAAGCGAAGGAAGAGAAAACCTCTTCCTTCGCCCAAAATTAACTATAAATAAAACTAACTCAAACTATGAGAAATCCTTTAATGGACTGCTTCACATCATTTGGTTTATTGTGCGAACCACAATGTGGTTCCTTGCAAGTCTTCTCCTTGTGCTGGCGCAACAGCAGAGAAATTTGGGTTGTCTTGAGCACCGGAGCCATAACGTAAACGCTGTGGGTAATCTCCATTTAGTGTACCCAATGCAAAAATGGTCTGATCGGACACACCTGCAGCCAATTCAGAAGGATAGCCTGTATCACGTACAACAGCCCAAGCCTCAAAACCATCTGTATAGCTCACCAACCATCTTTGGTGGGCAATCTTCTCAAGCTTTTCATCCAAGGTGCCTACTGTGATATCCGCAGCAGCTTCATTAGCGATATATGTATCGGCATCACCACCAGAAATTCCCCATAGCGCCATGGCCTCTTTAATTCCTTTGGCAAACAAATCCTGGGCATCGCCAGTGGCTCCTTGAAGTCCCTTCAAGACAGCCTCTGCTTGCAAGAAATAAGCTTCTGCACTGGTAAGGATAATTTCTGGATACCCATCCACTTGGGAAGAGGTCTTTGGTTGGGTCACCGCATCACTTGGCGTACTGAACAAATCGTAACGCACATAGGAATAGGTATCCCCATTGATACGGGATGGTTGCCCTACATACTGACCAGTTGCCAATTCAACGATCGTGGTATCTCCAGACATTGACGTTGTATAATCCGCTCCAGCATCATCCAAGGCGCCTATGATAAAATCTACCCTTTCCTGATAATTCACATCTGGAGTTTCTGGGTTATCCACAAACTTAAAGATTCCTCCCTTCGCAGGCTTCACATAAGCAGCCAATCTAGGGTCGTTGTTGTCTTGTAGCATGTTGACCAAAGCACTGCTCACGGTCCAATCGGAACCTGTTCCGAAATTGTGCCAAACATCTCCGTAAGCTGCTGCAGCCCACTGACTTATCACAAAATCCTTGTTCATGACAACACTACCGGTAGTATCATCCAATAGTGGAGCACTAAGGGCTTCGTTGATTGCAGATGCCGCAAAATCATCGCCAGGAGCTCCCAAGGCCCTCATCCCTATTCTCAACTTCAAGGTATTGGCCAAACGCTTCCATTTCTGTAGGTCTCCACCACAGTATACATCATTTTCCCCAGCATCATCCACACCAAGACCGGTACGTTCCGCTGATCCAATGATGGCCATAGCCTCATCCAATTCTGCGATCACACCTTTGTAAACGGTTTTTTGATCATCATACTTTGGCGTTAAAATACCTTCAACACCAGCTTCAGTATAAGGAACCATCCCAAAAGTATCAGTATACATTTGGTAATACAGTCCCTTGATGATCAAGGCCATGGCGTACATGTACTCATTTTCAAGCTCCCCGCCTTCCTTAACAAAGTCGGTGAACCCTTTTATGTTCCCCAAGTAACCGGCCAACCATCCATAAGCAGCATCGGTATATCCGGCATTATAGGTATACCCCAATTCATCTGACCACCAACAACCGTTGAATCCAAATGTGAAATGGCCGGCGAACCTATCGGCATGGATCAAATGTGCCCTCCAATAAGGAAAACGGTCTGGAGAATACAATTTGTACTGGGTATCCGTCAAAAAGAACTTGGCACTCACCTCTGTGGAGAGAAATCCATTTTGATCGGTATTCATCTCGTCAAAATTTTTCGTACAGGATAGTATTGTGACCATACTCAGAAGGCCAAATACCATAAATTTCATTTTTTTCATCGTAGCAAATTTTTTAAAAGTTTACATTTAATGTAAGTCCAAAGCTTCTTGTTGTAGGTAGTGCATAGAACAACACCCCTTGACCAAGGTTGGAAGTGGAATAGCTTGACTCAGGATCAAAGTTATCCACGTTCTTATAGATGAACAACAAGTTTCTTCCCACTGCACTCAATGAAGCTCCTTTGATAAAGGTCTTTTCCAATATCTTTTTAGGGAAGCTATAGGTAAGGCTCACCTCACGCAATCTCACATTGGTTTGATCGTATACATACTCGGAACCAATATTGCTAACCGCACCCCAGTAATCTTGGGCACTGATGGTAGTTGTATTGGGAGTATAGGTACCATCTCCGTTATCTATGACACCATCCACAAGAATCCCTCCTTCTCTATACTGAAGAGACCTTTCGGAAACCCCGGCAGCATCCAAGCCAGCATCTGTAGCCGAATATACTTCACCACCGATCCTAAAATCGATCAAGGAGTTCAGGGTAAAGTTTTTGTAGCGGAAGGTATTGGTAAAACCACCCGCAGCGTCGGGCTGGTAGTTCCCAAATTTCTCTCTTTCCGAAGTAGCCACAGGTCTACCTTCAGCGGTAACGATCAACTGTCCGGCATCATTTCTTTGCCAAGTGGTCGCCTCAATATCCCCATATCCAGCACCTACTCTAGCTACCGTGGAAACCACTCCTGAGTTACTGCTACTGAACTGGAAAAGATCTTGCCCTTCGATCAAGCTTATCAACTTGTTTTCGTTACGGGAAATATTGGCAGAAACATCCCAAGAAAAGTTTTCTGTTTGAATGGGTGTTCCTCCAATAAGTATCTCAAAACCTTTGTTGCTGATTTCCCCCACATTGGTTCTGAAATCATCAAATCCAGTACCTGGATCCAATGGCACATCAAAGATCAAATCTTTAGAACTGATGTCATAATATGATGCATCTAAAAAGAATCTATTATTGAAAGCCCTGAACTCCAATCCAAATTCCGTGGATGTAACATCCTCAGGACGAAGACTCTCGCTAAACAAGGTTTTTTCCCTGCTCACGGTAACATTGTCCAAGAATCCGTTGGCTGCAATCCTGAACAGGTTCACCAACTGCTGCGGATCGGTGTCGTTACCCACATTGGCAACACTACCTCTCAACTTCAATAGGTTCACCTTGCTTCCCAAATCAAAAGCTTCGTTCAACAGCACACTCAAACTGGCAGAGCTGTAGAAATAAGAACGGTTTTCGGCCGCCAAGGCAGAAGACCAGTCGTTTCTACCGGTAACATCCAAATAAATGGTGTTGTCATACGCCAAGGAAAGTGCTCCATAAGCAGAGTTGATACTCTTTTTGATAAGGGCACTCTGGCTAGCGAACAATTCCTCTGTATTGTCCAAGAAAGGTCTTCCAGGGATTTTGATATTCTCTCCCCTTGCGCTTGAACGAATGTTAGACAAGCGCAATGCATTTGCACCAACATTGGCATTAAGGTTGAACTTGTCACCCAAATCTTTGTTGAACATCAACAAGAAATCATAGTTGGTCTCAGTTCTATCGTTCTTACCGTAATTTACCCTTCCTGAAGGGAAGAAATGGTGTCCTGTTCTGGTAACGGACTCGGTATCTTGCGTGATCGCATCGGTACCTACCCTTACAAAAGCAGACAACCAATCGGTAAATTCATATTGCAATTTGGCAAAACCAGTAATTCTGGAACGTCTATCCTGATTGGAATCATGCTGTAGAATCCAGTATGGGTTACCTCCGGATGATGTAGGGGCGATTACCCGATATGGATCACTTGGATCAATGGGATTGTCCAAATCTTGGTAGATCTTAAGATCGTTGGTACGAACGTTCCTTGCCAAAGGCCATAGGTAGGCCATAACCCCTTCTGTACCTTGTGTTGGTCTGTTATTGGCAGTTTGCAAGAAGTAAGTCACCCTTGCATCCAAGCTCAACTTGTCAGACAAATTGGTGAAGGCACGCAAGTTAAAGTTGTCCCTGTCCACTCCAGAATTTGGCAAAATAGACTCCAAATCAGAATTGGTGTACGAGAAACGAACCGAAGTATTCTCATTTCCTGAGCTCAATGCAACCGTATTGATAAAGCTTGTCCCGGTCTCAAAGAAGTCTTCCACATTATTGGGCTGAGCCTCATAAGCCCTCATCTCCCCATTGTAGGCCAATTGCTGGCTGCCATCAAAGCGAGGACCCCATGAACTGCTACTTCTAACCGTGTTCACTTGGTTGGCCAATGGAGCTCCTGTATCCACCTGTGGAAACAGACCATCGGTTCCACGACCATATTGATTTTGGAATTTAGGCAGGATAAATGGACTTTCAAAAGTGGCACTGGATGTAAGGGAAATACCCAATCCGGTATCCAATTTTCCTTTTTTGGTGGTAATGATCACCACACCGTTACTCGCCCTTGCCCCGTACAAGGCGGCAGCATTGGGACCTTTAAGTACGGAAATTGACTCAATGTCGTCTGGGTTGATATCCGAAACACCAGTACCCAAATCCGGCACACTGTATTCACCAGCCCCAGCAGTACTTAAACCACTGTTGTCAATTGGCACACCATCCACAACATACAGTGGCTGGTTGTTCCCGGTAATGGAGTTGTTACCCCGAATAACCACACGGGTACCACCACCAGGACCAGAAGTGGTCTTGGAAACCACGACCCCGGCAACTTTACCGGCAAGAGAGTTCACCACGTTAGGCTCTTTTACCAAAGACACCTCATCGCCCTGAACTTCCGTTACCGCATAACCCAGTGATTTTTTCTCCCTGCTGATACCAAGGGCAGTAACCACAACTTCCCCAAGTTGCTCTGCGTCTTCCTGCATCGTTAGGTTGATGGTCGATCTTCCATTGATCGAAACTTCGATGGTTCTCATCCCCAAAGATGAAAACACCAAGGTAGCACTGCCATCAGCTACGGTGATGCTATAATTTCCATCAAAATCGGATGACACACCATTACTGGTTCCTTTTTCAACAATGTTGACTCCAGGAAGCGGAACACCCGCTTCGTCAGAAACCGTTCCGGTAATTGTTTGCGCCAAAATCCCTTGCATAGAGAGCAATGCCGCAAAAACAAATACATACTTTAGTTTTTTTGTTTTGATTGTTAGATTAAAGTCGAATTTACATTAACTAAAAGTTAACATAAGAGGTGAAAATCCCCAATACTTGAAGATTCCTGAAAAAATTTCGACCAACAACGGAGGAGAAAGGCCGAAGAGCATTTTTATTTCTTAAAATGACAAATAGGCGATATTAAAAACGGGAAAACCACAAAATAGCATGGTTTAAATTACGTTTTCCTTAATTTTTCAAGAAGATTGTACGGAAGAAAAGACTCTGAAACATATTCTTTTTCAGTTAATTACATTCAATCTTTCAGATTTTGAAACACCAACCCTTTTACACAAAACAAAACTGGTCGGAACAATACTGCACCGACCAGTGTTTAGGCAATTAACTAAAACTAAAGTATTCATACTGATTACTTTTTAAAGATGTAATAAAAGTACTTTTTACTGAAAATTTTTAGACCAATGACCTTGCTTGATAGCTCAACATCAAGGAGCTACAAAAAAACAACCGCAAAGGTCAGAACCGTCTCTCCGGTTTTAATCCCAAAAAGCATCTTTGGGTTTCCCTCAAATCTTGGTATAACCTTCCTTGATTTCCATGGCAGGTAATCTCCAATCCATTCCCTCCTTTTCTTGCCCTCTACGTGAAAGCAGTTGCATCAAATCTTCCTGTGCACGGACAAGCCCTTCGCTGGATGAAGATTCCACGACAATACAGTTGGGCGTGACCGACAGAAGATACACCCCTTCTTCCAAATTTGGGTTTATTTTAAGCCATACATAATTTTGCTGTGGCCTGTGAGCCTCCACCTTTAATTCCCAACCTACTGTTTTTTGAAATAAGGATTTCAGCACAAGGGAGGACGTATCCCTAACCCCAAGTCCTTCATCAAGAACATAGCGCGTATCCGCGGTAAACTCAAAATATTGCCCACTGCCCATTTCGCCGTGCACGGCCTTTGGTGGTGCACCTATATTGTCCAAACAAGATAGTGCCGACAAGGACAAAACAATTACTAAGACTTTGACAATAGGTACCCTCATTTGGTATTGAGCTTACGGATAGTATTTCCCATCTTCCTTGATCAGGTATAATTTTCCGGTGAACGGACTCTTTGCTTGGATTGACCAACCCGCCCGGTGTACTTCCAAATCAACCTCTACTTTGGCACCATCGGCCAATACAGGTTTTATTGAAAGCTCACTTAGCTTCTGGGCCCATTTTTTATTTTTTGAAAAATATTTTTTTTGACCTCGGTAAAACCTATATAGCAGCCATCTAATCTGTTCGTCCTTTGGGATTTTGAAGGTATCCGGGTTCCCAGCTTCGTTGGGTGAAAAATAAGCATAACCCCAATGCTCCGGTTCATGCATATTAATGACCCCTTGGGGAGACCAGACCCAATTGTATTCCCTAAGAAATTTACCATTGGTATCCTTCTTACGGTAATATTTCCCATCAATAAGGTCAAAATCCCAATTGACCCTAGAAAAATTGATCCTCCAAAAATCTCCTTCAGGAACCTTGTTACTGCCACTGGTTTCTTTCAAAACAGCCCAAGGCATGGCCACTTCCACACTCCATCCCTTATCAATATCAGATGGATCATTCAAGGTACCATCTACATGGACCCCGGTTTTAAGGCCCAGTATTTCCCAACTGTCCACAATGGCTCCCGGCTCCCGATACGGTTTTGTCAACAAAAGGTCCCAGACCGTATTCAAGGCATTCATTTCAAATTCATAATAATTATGGGTATCCCCATCCGGATCTATAAAAATTTCAAAGTCGTTGTTATAAAAGATGACCGTATCCCGTTGCTTTAAGTTTGCCCAGACATGGGGCTCCTTAAGTTCGGCATAGAAGTACAGATAGTTTTCATCCCAAAGCATCCGGACATTGGTCTGGTAGGTCGGTGTTTTTATACCTTCTATATCTATAAAATTTTCTGAAACCTGGGCCTTGTCCCAAACCTCCTCTTTGGCCATTCCATCTATTTGCATGGGCTCATTGGTCTTATAAACCACCATGGACCGAGGTTCCCCGATATTTTGGCCCCAACTGACCATACACACCCCCATCAACAAACCAAACAATATCTTTTGGGCCATGCCTTTCATTTTTAACATCCTTATCCTTGTATTACGCATTAATCATCCCCACCCCTTCATGGTCCAATATTCCACAATAGAAATAAATTCCTTTCTTTGCCAAAAAAGGAAGGCCTTGGCCGAAGTTGCATCGGGATATTTGTAAAAATTCCTAATTTAATCTGTATTTCAGGCTCTTTATTAGACCAATGACAGCTATCCGAAGCCAAATGTTAAAATAAAGCAACCTTTTGTTCCATGTATTTGCAAAAACAGCTCAAGAATAAATTTTTGGTGAATGCCGTTGCGGATTATAAAATCACAGCATGGCACCACGTTGTGTTCTGGGCCATTTATTTTACTTTCAATTTTTTGAGGTGGGGCAGCTATTTCAATGACTACCTATACTCCTTCAAATCGAACCTTTTAGGATTCCCCATCCATATTACGCTTACCTACTTTACCATTTACTACTTAATCCCAAAATTCATATTCAAACGAAAAATTTTCACTTTCATCATCATCTTGGTATCCAGTATTTTTTTGATGGTGTATCTTAAGTTTCTCCTCACCTATTATTTAATAAGTTATAATGTTTGGCCCGAAGGGCCTGAAACCCATACCCTCACCTTTAATTTCACTGTTGTTATGATGTTGGGGGAACTTTACGTGATCTCATTTGTGACCTCCATTAAACTGACCATGGATTGGTTGCGGGAGACCGGGAGGGTGGCCAAATTGGAAAAAGAACAGTTGGAAACTGAGCTGCGGTTTTTACGGGCGCAGATATCTCCGCATTTCTTTTTCAACACCCTTAACAATATTTACTCCCTCAGTCTGGAAAAATCCGACAAAACCCCGGAGACCATAATCAAGCTCTCCGACCTTATGCGCTACGTATTGTATGAGACCAAGGACAAGGACCAAAGTCTATCCAAGGAAATTGTGTTCATACAAAACTACTTGGACTTGGAAAAGATACGCTACACCCAAAACCTACAGCTTGATTTTGAAGTCATTGGAAATCCAAAAGGAAAAAAAATTGCCCCCATGTTACTGGTCCAATTCATTGAAAATGCCTTTAAGCATGGGGCCAATCAAAATATTGGAAAAGTCCGGATAAGTATCCAAATCAAGATTGAGGACAAGTTTCTTCACTTTAAAGTCAGCAACACCAAACCCAAAAACCCTGCCGTTCCGATCAAAAAGAAAACAGGGGGTATTGGACTTTCCAATGTGGAGAAAAGATTGAAACTACGATATGGCGATGATGAATACCAATTGGGTATCCATGAAGAATTGGATGAATATATTGTAAACCTAAAGCTCAAGCTCAGATGAAGCTCAAATGCGTAATAATAGATGATGAACCTTTGGCTGTAAAGGTGATACAGAACTACATTTCCCAAATCAAGGAATTGGAGGAAATCAAGTCTTTTAACAATGCCATTGACAGCCTTCCCTTTATCAGGGAACACAAACCCGATTTGCTTTTTTTGGACATCAACATGCCCGTTATTGACGGTTTCAGTTTTTTGGACAGTCTGGACAGCAAGCCCATGGTGGTGATCACTTCAGCCCATGCCGAGCATGCCGCCAAAGGTTTTGACCTGGAAGTATTGGATTATTTGGTAAAACCCATAGCCCTTCCCCGATTTATCAAAGCGGTGAACAAAGCCGTGGCCAATGTCCAAAAAAATCAAAAATGGGACGGCCTGCGAGAGCATGTTTTTGTAAAGGTGGACAAGAAAAAAATGAAGAAAATCCATCTGGATGAGATCATTCTGGTGGAGAGTCTCAAGGATTATATCAAAATCGTGACCATCAATGGCAACCATGTGGTACATAAGACCCTAAGCGCCTTTACCGATGAGATTTCCAACGAAAGGTTCATACGGATCCACAGATCCTATACCGTATCCTTGGACAAAATTGAAGCCTTGGAAGGGAATAGTGTGGAAATCGGAGGAAAGCGATATGTCATTGGAAGGAGTTATCTGGAAGATGTTAAGGCCCGTATTTTGGATCAGTCCATCTCTCCGGGAAATAAATCGGATTCCACAGATTAGGTTTACTTTAGCCCTATCTGCACTTTTACGTATTTGATCTTTGACCTATCGTAGGTATAGGATATATGTATCATACCTTGAGCATCTTGGATGATGGCAGGATAGCTGTATTCCCCTTCATCGTGGTCTTCCAGTTTCAGGACATCGACCCATTCATTTCCATCATCACTATAGGCTAGATTTAATTTTTCGCGCCCATTGGACCAATCCTCCCCACTAACCCCGGGATTGTACACGAGCAGATATCCTCCCTCCTTCAAAGAAACTGCATCTATGCCACTATTAGGATTGGGAACGGAAGTTTTGGATGCCATGGACCAGGTCAACCCAGAGTCATTGCTCACACTTTCCATAATCACATCTTGATTACTCCGCAACAACGCTTTTATGTCTCCATTCGGGAGGTGTAACAATGTAGGTTGAATTGTTTTAACACCTTCCTCTGAGGGGATATGGGACTTGGTCCATGTGGCTCCTCCATCAGCGGATATTTCCACATGGGATTTCCAAATGGCGCCATCCTCAATTTCCACACTGGATGGACTCAAGACAAGCTCATTCCCAACCTGTATGGGTTTATTCTTTATGGGCCCTAATATTCCTTCAGGCAATCGATGGGATTTAGACCAAACTTCTTTTTGGGTATCCATGATGGAGTACATGCCCCACCATGTCGAAGGAGAAGGTCCTACCTTGTAGAACATTACAACCTCATCCTGATGATTTCTAAACAGTACTGGGTTCCAACAAGGGTATCTGAGGGTATCGTTGACCACCCCGTCGGCAATTAACGTAGGGGCACTCCAATTTCCGGTACTGTTGGAGCTCGCGTAAATGGCTACATCAGGGTGCCTTTCGTGGGTACCTCCAAACCAAGCCGCCAATACCGAACCGTCATCCATCCCAATCAAAGTGGAGGCATGGCACTGGGCAAAAGGGGCTTCTTCAAAAATAAATTCTTCCGAAAGCACCTTTACTTTCGGAACAGGAAAATCTTGGGAAAAACCAAAGGCCCAGAACAGACACATCAATGTCCACATACCGGGCCTTATCATTTTATACATTCCTGTACTGAACAGGATCAACGAAATATTTTTCGAAAACAAAATCAGCTAATGAGATTACCGTCTTCATCCCATTCAGCCACAATGTTCCGTTTGCTTTGGTCCACACATTTGGCCAACCACTCGGGCTCGTAGGACACCCCATGCTGATCAAGGACATCTTGGGGAACACCGTCCCATACATTGGGCATGTTTCCTTTGTAACCCAGTTCCTCTATACCAATTTTTGAAGTATAGAATCCTGTCATGGTATGGTTCCTCACCAAAGAGAAGAAGTTCACCTCAAAGGGTCTTTCACTTGAAGGCACATCTGGATCGTAATAGGCAATCCCGTCCAGAATACTTTTTTGCTGTTCTTCCGTGGCTGATTTGAACTCGGTTCCAAATTCGGTATTGCTCTTGTGGTCCAACCACATTAATCCACCTCTAAGATCCACCTGCATTTGTGGTATGTCCTTGGCCATGAACTCTATAAAGGGTACCACTTCGGCATCGGAAGCACTTTTGAACTCTGCGCCTCCCGGTAAGATCAAATCACAAAGCACGGTCATGGTGGCCGCTTCATGATCATTGAAAAAGCGCTCCCTTTCCAACTCGGCCACATGCTCATTTTCCCTATCGGTGCGCCATTTTACCGCAGTGGGGTCCAAAGCGACCTCTTCAACCGGGGTTTCCGCTCCAGGCTTACATCCATTAATGGCCAAACCTCCGGCCACGGAACCCAATACAATCGATTTTAAACTTTTCCTTCTATCCATGACCTACAGGTTTTGCTTTTTCAATTGATCCACTATATACTCTGAAGCCCTCCATGAGAGTGCCAAAATTGTCCATGTACAGTTTTTGTCGGCTTGGGACACAAAAGGTCCTGCATCCACTACAAAAACATTGTCCGCATCGTGCAGTTGTTGGTACTTATTGGTTACCGATGTTCTTGGGTCGTCTCCCATACGGGTGGTTCCCACTTCGTGGATGATACGCCCCGGGGTGTGCAGACCGTAATCCGCCTCTTTTCCGGGCTTGCTTCCGAGCACTTCCCCACCCAGATTGGTCAGTATTTGCTCAAAGGTATCGTGCATGTGAATGGCTTGCTTATGCTCATATTCGGACCATTTATAATGGAAACGCAATACGGGTATCCCCCACTCATCGACCGTGTTCGGGTCTATTTCACAATAGTTGTCCTTATAGGCGATGGACTCACCACGTCCACTTAGGCCCACCAAGGCACCATAGTATTTTTTGGCATCGCTACGGAGCACATCTCCGTATCCACCGACCTTGGTCCCGAAGAATTTATTGAACTCGTTGACATTAAACCCAAAACCGTAGCTAGGCATACCCATACCGCCCCATATTTCAATATGGTAGCCCCGTGGGAAATCCAATTTGGAGTTATCGCCCCACCAGGGTGAGTATACGTGCATTCCGCCTACCCCATCTTCGTTGTAAGATACCTTTCGGTTCATCAAATCGGGAACGAAGGCCATTCTGTCCGCACCCGTGGAATCATGGAGATATTTACCCACAATATCACTACTGTTCCCCAATCCATTGGGATGTTGCGGACTTTTGGAATTCATCAGAATCCTAGCGGTACTACAGGCAGATGCACCCAATACCACTACTTTGCCCTTGAGCTTATATTCTTTTCTGTCTTCTTTATTGATATAGGAAACTCCCGTGGCCTTACCTTCATCATCAACCGTTACTTCACGCACCACACAGTTCACGAACAGGTCCACCTGCCCCCTACTCTTTTGGGCCGGGAAAATTAAACAGGTCCCTGCTGAAAAATCAGCATATACCTGACAAGCCCGACTACACTGTCCACAATAAAAACAGACCCCTCTGTCATTGTTGATACGCTTGGTAAGCATGGACATCCGCGAAGGATATACCGGAACTCCGGTTTTTCTCGCTCCCTTGATATAGAAAAGTTCGTGTAGTCTTGGTTTTGGTGGGGGAAGGAAAAATCCATCTGGATTATTGTGGATGTTCTCCTTGGTTCCAAACACCCCGATCATTTTGTCCACCTTGTCGTAGTATGGCTTTACGTCATCGTAGCTTATGGGCCAATCATCTCCGTGACCATCAATACTTTTATGTTTAAAATCGTCCGGACCAAAACGCAAAGAGATACGCCCCCAGTGGTTGGTACGCCCTCCCAACATGTGTGAACGGAACCAATCGAACTTGGTGCCATCCTTGTGGGTATACGGCTCACCTTCTATTTCCCAACCTCCATAAGCAGAGTCAAAATCTCCAAAGGGCCGTACGGTACTAGCTCCCCGTCTGGGTGACTCATAGGGCCATCGTAGCTGGGTTTTTTGTTCTGGATCGGCGGGGTCAAAAAACGGACCTGCCTCTACAACGGCCACTTTCAGGCCGGCATCGGCCAATACTTTTGTGGCCATACCTCCACCTGCACCAGAGCCCACGATTATGGCATCATAGACTGTTGAATTTTCTATTATCTGCATTGCGTCAAAACTTCTTTTTTATGAATTAAATGTAGGAATCGGCTCCCCAAGAACGAAAAATAGGGGTAAAAATTCAATACGGCAATAATTGCACATCAAAATCTTGAATTTTCACAGCCAAACCAACTTTTTTATGGCATATTGATAATATTCCCAATTTTCCACAAAGCATCTTTAATTTTTTAGACCAACGACGGGTTCAAATAGATTAACGCATAAAAAAAGTATATAAAACCTTTTAAAACCAGCTTACGCACTTTTTGCAAAAACCCCATTTCCCATTCCATCCATCACAATCCCGTTTACTTACCTATCAACGCCATCGAAACGTACTTTTTTTACCTAAATGCGTTTGTTTTTATTTAATATGTATATTTATGCGCATTGAATTTGATATCCCATGAAACTTCACTTGCTGAACCGTAGGAGCAATACTGGTTCCTCCTTTACCATCACGCACAACCGATATCCCCATTTTTTAAAGATTTGGCACTATCATGCCGAGTTGGAACTGGTAATGATCAAGAAGAGTACGGGCACCCGATTTATTGGTGACAGCATCCAAAAATTCCAAGTGGGTGAAGTAGTGCTTTTAGGGAAGAACCTACCCCATATGTGGTTAAATGACGAGTCTTATTTTGAGGAAGACATCCCTGATGCCGCCGAAGCCATATCCATCCATTTCACCGAGGATTTTTTAGGTGACCCCTTATTCAAGTCCCCTGAATTTTCACATATTGGACTCATGCTTCGGACCGCATTGAGGGGCATTAAGTTCCATGCCATTCCGCCAATCATTTACGAGTCTTTTGAAAACATGCTTTCCTTGGCCCCCTTTTCCAAAGCCATAGCACTGATTGAATTGTTGAATCAATTGGCCAGACACAAGGAATACGAATTATTGTCCAGCATTGGATACGTGAACAGCTTTGGACAAATTGAAAATGAAAGACTCCGTAAAGTATATGAATACATTTTTGACAATTTCAAGAGTGATGTGAACCTAAACAATGTGGCCGAATTGGTCGGGATGAACCCATCAGCATTCAGCCGATTCTTTAAACGGATACATAGAAAACCTTTTACGCGATATCTCAACGAAATACGCATTGGGTACGCCTGTAAACTTTTACTTGAAAGTGAGAACAGCATTGCAGGAGCTGCTTATGAATCAGGATTCAACAACATTTCCAACTTCAACCGTCAGTTCAAGGCCATTAAGGCCATTTCCCCTACGGATTACATCAAATCATACAAAAAATCCGGATGATTTTGCATTAAGGCAAAAAAAGTACTGAATTCGGTACTTTTTGAGGTAGCGTATAAGCCCCAGCACTTCTAATTTTGGTAAGATTCACACTAGTTTAATCTTTATGCCTACAATTACAGCCCTTGAAGTGCGCGATATCCGCTTTCCTACCAGTAAATCACTGGATGGTTCGGATGCCATGAATCCTGACCCCGATTATTCGGCGGCCTATGTCATTTTAAAAACAGATCATCCCCAGAACCTGGAAGGCCATGGGCTTACCTTTACCATTGGCCGGGGCAATGAAATCTGCGCCGCTGCCATCAATGCCATGTCCCATTTGGTTGTAGGCAAAAGCCTGGAAAGTTTTACGGCAAATATGGGTGCTTTTTGGAAAATGGTCACAGGCGACAGCCAATTGCGATGGTTGGGACCCGAAAAAGGAGTCATACACTTGGCAACCGGGGCCTTGGTCAATGCCGTTTGGGACCTGTATGCCAAAATCGAGGGAAAACCACTTTGGAAACTCATAGCGGATATGAGCCCAGAAGAACTGCTCTCCTGCGTTGATTTCACATACATCACCGATGCCATTACGCCTACAGAGGCCTTGGAAATCCTTAAAAAGCAAGAATCCACCAAAAAAGAACGCATTGACGCCCTCTTGAGCAGCGGTTACCCTGCCTACACCACCTCAGCGGGTTGGTTGGGCTATTCCGATGAAAAAGTGAGACGCTTATGTCGTGAAGCCAAGGAAGAAGGTTTTACCCATATGAAAATGAAAGTGGGTTCCGACCTACAGGACGATATGCGTAGAGCCGCACTCATCCGGGAAGAAATTGGCAATGACCTTAAACTGATGATGGATGCCAACCAAAAATGGGATGTACAGGAAGCCATCGATAATATGGCCCAACTCAAAAAATTCAACCCATATTGGATTGAGGAGCCTACAAGCCCTGACGACATATTGGGACATGCCAAAATAGCCCAAGCCGTAGCCCCCATCAAAGTGGCCACGGGGGAACACTGTCAAAATCGGGTCATTTTTAAACAATTTATGCAAGCTGGGTCTTTTGAGATTTGTCAGATAGACAGCTGCAGGGTTGGTGGTGTCAATGAAAACTTGGCCATATTGCTCATGGCCGCCAAATTCAATATTCCCGTATGCCCCCATGCCGGGGGAGTGGGGCTATGCGAGTATGTACAGCACCTCTCCATGATAGACTACATCTGTATAAGTGGTAGCATGGAAGGCCGGGTCATTGAATATGTGGACCACCTCCACGAGCATTTTCTGGACCCAGTGGTCATCAAAAATGGGGCCTACATGCCCCCCAGCATGCCTGGGTATAGCATCCAGATGAAAGAACAATCTTTGGAAGACCATGCCTTCCCCAGTGGAAAAGTGTGGAACACCCTTCAAACCTCAACGATATGAAACATCTAACAAAAATCTGTACTGCCCTAATTCTTTTTTGCAGCCTATTGGTCCAAGGCCAAGGCCAAAAAAACTATCAACCCTCTCCCGAGAACCTTGAGGCCAGGCAATGGTTCCAAGACGCCAAATTTGGATTATTCGTACACTGGGGGGTCTATAGCATTCTAGGGGACGGCGAATGGGTCATGAACAACCAGAACATCCCCGTTGACGCCTATGAGAAATTGCCCGCATTCTTCAATCCTATAGATTTTGATGCCGAGGAATGGGTAAAAATGGTAAAGGATGCCGGGATGAAGTACATCACCATCACCAGTAGGCACCACGATGGCTTTTCCATGTTCGACACCAAGGCAAGCGATTACAATATTGTGGACAGTACTCCCTACGGAAAAGATGTATTGAAGCAATTGGCCGATGCCTGCAGAAAAGAGGACATCAAACTATTTTTCTATTACTCCCTATTGGATTGGAACCGTGATGATTACTATCCAAGGGGAAGAACAGGCACGGGCATTCCCGGAAGAGGAAAAGGGGAATGGAAAGACTATATTGAATTTATGAAGGCCCAGCTCACCGAGCTTTTGACCAATTATGGGGATATCGCCGGAATTTGGTTTGATGGTCATTGGGACCAAAAAGAATGGGACGGCAAGAAATTTGGAAAATTGAAGGTGGATTGGCACTATGATGAGATCTACAAATTGATCCATGACCTTCAGCCCCAATGCTTGATTGGGAACAACCACCATATTGCCCCTATTGAAGGGGAGGATTTCCAGATGTTCGAAAAAGACCTGCCCGGGAGAAATACCACAGGCTTTGGCACCTCGGAATCCGATATAGGCCAACTGCCCTTTGAAGTTTGTGAGACCATCAATGGATCATGGGGTTTTAACCTTCAGGACAGAAAACACAAATCTGAAAAAGAGTTGGTACAGTACATTGTAAAGGCCGCTGGCTATGGTAGCAACCTATTGTTGAACGTTGGCCCAATGCCCAATGGAAAAATTCAGGACGAACACAAGGAATCCCTAAAACAAATGGGAGACTGGTTGCGTAAAAATGGAGAGACCATTTATGGGACCAAAGCGGGCCCTTCGGGCCCAACCGATGAATATGCCACTACCCAAAAAGGCAAAACGATCTACGTGCACCTGTTGCAGAACAAGGACGTGGTCTTTATTGAAGGATTCAACCAGCGAATCAAGCAAATAACCTATTACGGTACCCAGCAAAAAGTGACCCATGAACTCAACGATTATGGCCTTTTGTTGAAAATTCCGGAAGGCCGTCAAGACCCCATAGATACTATCTTGGAAATAACCCTCAGATGATCACGTATGGCAAACATATAATCACACTGCTGCTATTGGCGTTGCCCATCCTGGGTTGCAAAAAGACCGTACAGGAGAGCAGTCCTGTTCAGGTACGCCCCAATATCATCTATGTATTGGCAGATGATTTGGGCTATGGGGATATTGGGGCTTTTAATCCCCATGGGAAAATAAAGACCCCGGCCATAGATCAACTGGCCACAGAGGGAATGAGGTTCACCGATGCCCACACTTCGTCAGCGGTATGTACGCCAACCCGTTATGGCATTCTCACTGGCCGATACAACTGGCGAAGCCCATTGAAAAGCGGTGTACTCACCGGGGCTTCAAAAGCGCTCATTCCAAAAGAAAGAACCACGGTGGCCTCCTTGCTGAAAAAGCAAGGTTACCATACCGCATTCATCGGAAAATGGCACTTGGGTTGGGACTGGGCCACCAAACCGGAAGATAGCACTATTGGAGAAGGATGGAACCACGAAGATTTCAATAACATCGATTTTTCAAAGCCTATTACCAACGGCCCCAACAGCCTTGGTTTTGATTATGCCTATGGCCATTCAGGCTCCTTGGATATGGCTCCCTATGTCTATGTTGAAAATGGAAAGGCCACCATGGTTCCGGACTCGATTACTGAGGATACTGGAAAGTACACGTGGTGGCGAAAGGGCACTACCTCCAAGGATTTTATCCATGAAGATGTGACCCCCAACTTTTTTACAAAGTCTTTCGCGCATATCAAGGAAAGGGCCAACAAAGAAGAACCCTTCTTTTTATATCTGGCCTTGCCCTCACCGCATACCCCTATACTCCCTACCGAGGAATGGCAGGGAAAGAGCGACATAAATCCCTACGCGGATTTTATGATGATGATCGATGATTATATGGGGCAACTGTCCCAAGTTTTAAAGGAAACCGGGATTGAAGAGGAAACCATGATCATCTTTACCAGCGACAATGGGTGTTCCCCTCAAGCGGATTTTGCGGTTTTAGCCGAAAAAGGACACGACCCCAGCTATGTGTTCCGAGGTCATAAAGCAGATATTTATGAAGGAGGCCATCGGGTTCCCTTTATCGTGAAATGGCCTAAAAAAGTGCAGCCCGGCAGCTCTTCGGACCAGACCATCTGTACTACGGATTTCTTTGCCACTGCTGCAGAAATCATTGGGACCCAACTTCAGGAAAATGAAGGCGAGGACAGTTTTTCCATGCTTCCCTTATTAATGGATTCCCCTTCATCCAACTACGAACGTACTTCAATCGTCCATCATTCCATCAACGGAAGTTTTGCCCTGCGGAAAGGAAAATGGAAATTGATTTTTGCCCCGGGTTCTGGAGGATGGAGTTCGCCCAAACCAAATTCAGAGGAAGAGAAAGGCCTTCCGGCGTATCAATTATATGACCTGACCACGGATATATCAGAACAAGAAAACCTTCAGGGAAAGTATCCTGAGGTTGTGAAAGAACTAAAAGCGGAGATGATATCCTTGATCGCCAATGGACGAAGCACTCCGGGCAACACCCAATCCAATGAAATGCCCTTGAATGGGAAGTCTTGGGAACAGATAGCACAATTTACCGACGCGAACAGTTCGGCTTCAAACTAAAACCAATTTACAGATGAGCGCATTCAATTTAAAAGAAAAAATAGCTTTGATCACCGGTGGTGCCAGTGGTATTGGAAAGGCCATTTCCTTAAAGTTTGCCGAAAATGGGGCCACGGTCCACCTTTTGGAATACAATAGTGAAGAAGGAGGGAAAACCGCCCAAGAAATACAGGATTTGGGAGGCATTGCCCATTTCCACCAATGCGATGTTTCCAATCACCAACAGGTAAAGCAAGTCATCAACGAAATTCCCAAAGTGGATATTTTGGTCAACAATGCCGGAATAGCCCATGTGGGGAATATAGAGGGCACTTCGGAAGCTGATATGGACCGGCTGTACCAAGTGAACATCAAAGGGGTCTACAACTGCATCCATGCCGTTATTGGCAAAATGAAGGAACAGGGTTCCGGGGTTATCCTGAACATGGCCTCAATCGCCTCATCGGTGGGTATTCCCGATAGGTTTGCCTATTCCATGACCAAGGGGGCCGTACTCACCATGACTTATTCCGTAGCCAAGGATTATGTTGAAAGTGGTATCCGATGCAACTGTATATCCCCAGCTCGGGTGCATACGCCTTTTGTTGATGGTTTCTTGGCCAAAAATTATCCGGGGAATGAAAAGGAAATGTTTGAAAAATTGTCCAAGACCCAACCCATTGGCCGTATGGGAAAACCTGAAGAAGTGGCCAATCTTGCCCTTTATCTATGTTCTGATGAAGCCTCGTTCATTACGGGCACGGATTTTCCCATTGATGGTGGGTTTATCAAATTGAACGCCTAATACACAACAACATGACCCAACTAAAAACCATAGCTACCCTTTGTCTCTTGATGATTATCGGGGAACTTTCCGCCCAAGCCGTTTATGAGGATGAGCGTTACGTACCCGAGACCGACCCCTTGGTCCTAAAAAAACTGGACGAATGGCAAGATTTGAAATTCGGATTGCTGATGCACTGGGGACCCTACAGCCAATGGGGCATTGTGGAATCTTGGTCTATCTGTCCGGAAGAATATGGCTGGTGCGAACGAAAAAAAGGTGACAATCCAGATAATTACTTTGCCTACAAGAAAGAATACGAAGGGCTTCAGACCACCTTCAATCCAGTAAAGTTCAACCCAGAAAAATGGGCCAATGCCGCCAAGAACGCCGGAATGAAATATGTAGTGTTCACCACGAAGCACCACGATGGTTTCAGTATGTTCGATTCAAAATACACGGATTATAAAGTTACCGATTCCAAAACCCCATTCAGTACCCACCCCAAGGCGAATATCACCAAGGAAGTTTTTAATGCGTTCCGTGGTGAAGGACTCTGGGCCGGTGCTTATTTTTCAAAACCGGATTGGCATCACCCCAGCTATTGGGACCCCTATTATCCGCCAAGGGACCGAAACGTGAACTATGAACCCGAAGCCAATCCTGAAAAATGGAATCAATTTATTGATTTCACCCACAACCAAATTTTGGAATTGCTCACGGATTATGGGAAAGTGGACATTTTATGGCTCGATGGCGGATGGGTGGCCAAGACCCCAAAATCCCAAATCAACAGTTGGTACGACCAACAGTTGGTGAACAATGACAATGGCTATCTGAAACACCGTATCGTAAACCAGGACATCCGCATGGACGAATTGGTGGAAAAAGCCCGGGAAAAACAACCCGGCCTCATTGTGGTGGACAGGGCCGTTCATGGAAAAAACCAAAACTACCTCACTCCCGAGAACCGGGTTCCCGAAAAAGCATTGCCCTATCCATGGGAATCCTGTATCATCGCCGGGGGCGGATGGTCCTATGCCTTCAATGCAAAGTACATGACCACAAACAAAGCGGTTCACATTTTGGTCGACATTGTCGCCAAAGGGGGGAACCTATTGTTGAACATTGCCCCAAGTCCAGAAGGCGAATGGGACCAAGGCGCCTATGACCTACTCCAAGGCATTGGGAATTGGATGGATGTCAACAACGAGGCCATCTATGGCACCGAGGCCATTGCTCCATACAAGTTTGAAAAGGTGTGCCTCACCTCCAAACCGGATGGAAGTCTGTACCTCATCTATCTAATGGACGAAAATGAGGAAGTGCTCCCGGACACCGTGGTGTTTAAAGACCTTCCTATGGAAAAAATTCGAAAAGCAACGATTTTGGGGGCCAATGGCAGGGTGAAATGGCAGAAAAATGGGGACAATACCGTCTTTACCATTCCATCTTCGGCCAAAACCAGCCTAAAGGGAACCGTTGCCTTTACAATCAAGTTAAAATAAAACACAAATAAAGAACACTTATCTATGAAACTGATACGATTTGGTGAAGAAGGAAAAGAGAAACCCGGTGTACAGACCGAAGATGGCAAATGGTTGGATGTTTCAGCCTTTGGCCAAGATTACAACGAAGATTTTTTTGGCGGTGATGGTTTGGCCAGATTATCCACTTGGTTAAAAGAAAATAGCGTCAATTGTCCTGAGGTTTCCAAGGACACCCGTTTGGGCGCTCCATTGTGCAGACCGTCCAAAATGGTTTGTGTAGGACTCAATTATGCCAAACATGCTGCCGAAGGTGGCATGGCCGTACCCAAGGAACCTGTATTGTTCTTCAAGGCCACCTCGGCCATTGTGGGACCCAACGATGATTTGGTCATCCCCAAGAACAGTGAAAAGACCGATTGGGAAGTGGAACTTGCCATTGTCATCGGCAAAAAAGCATCCTATGTTTCCAAAGAACAGGCCCTGGACCACGTAGCGGGTTATGTATTGCACAACGATTACAGCGAACGCGCATTTCAGTTGGAACGTGAAGGTCAGTGGGTAAAAGGAAAAAGCTGTGACACCTTTGCCCCTCTTGGTCCTTTCATTGCTACTCCCGATGAAATCAAAGACCCACATGCACTTCGCCTCTGGCTCAAGTTGAATGGGAAGATGATGCAGGACAGCAGTACTTCCGATTTCATTTTTGACATTCCAACACAGATCAGTTACATCAGTCAATTTATGACCCTGCTGCCCGGTGATGTCATCTCAACAGGAACTCCATTTGGAGTGGGACTGGGCTTAAAGCCCCCTACTTACTTGAAACCGGGTGATGTAGTGGAATTGGGCATTGATGGACTGGGAAGTTCAACGCAAACGGCGAAAGCCTACGGACAATAATTCTTTCAACGGTAAACATGAAAAAATGAAGTGGCCCAAACCAACATACACACTTTTAATCAGCACTTTAGTCTTTTTGGGATGTAAAGACACTCCCAAAGACCAAGTGGATATTTCTGTGCAAAAGCCCAACATCATTTTTCTGTTTACGGACGATCAAAGTTATCGCGACCTTCATGCCCTTGGCAATTCGGAGGTCCGCACCCCGGCCATGGACCAATTGGTGGCGGAAGGCACCACCTTTACCCATGCCTATAATATGGGCGGTTGGAACGGTGCCATTTGTGTGGCCTCAAGGGCAATGATCATCAGTGGACGGTCGGTTTGGCGTGCCCAAGAGGTTTCCAAGTCCTTTTCCCAAAACAAGGATTTCGACAAGACTTGGCCCCAGTTGCTGAAAACCGTGGGTTATGAAACCTATATGACGGGCAAATGGCATATCTCTGCCCCTGCCGATAGTATTTTCGACCACGTGGCACGTTCGCTCCGGGGCATGCCCTTTGATACCCCGGAAGGTTACAATAGGCCACTAAGTGTAAACGACACCCTTTGGCAACCGTGGGACACGGATAGAGGAGGATACTGGCAAGGTGGAAAGCATTGGTCCGAACTGGTTCGGGACGATGCCCTTGGTTTTATTGACACGGCGGCCAATGCCGATGAACCTTTTTTCATGTACATTGCCTTTAATGCTCCGCATGACCCACGACAATCGCCCCGGGAATACGTGGAAAGTTATGATGTTGAGGATATTGCCCTTCCCAAATCGTTTTTGCCCAAATACCCCTATGCAGAAGCCATGGGAGCAGGTCCAAACCTACGGGATGAAAAACTGGCCCCTTTTCCACGTACCGAGTATGCCATTAAAAAGAACCGTCAGGAATACTACGCCATCACCACCCATCTGGATGACCAAATTGCCATGATCCTTTCCAAACTGAAAGAGAAAGGGCTCGACAAAAACACCTACGTCTTTTTCACCGCTGACCACGGGCTTTCTGTGGGCGAACACGGGCTATTGGGAAAACAGAACATGTACGACCACAGTGTACGGGTACCCTTGATGGTAGTAGGCCCAAACATTCCCAAAGGGAAAAAGGTGGAAAACGACGTGTACCTGCAGGACATTATGGCCACAACCTTGCAATTGGCCGGAGTTGAAAAACCCGATTATGTTGAGTTCAGCAGTTTGTTACCCCAAATCAATCAAGATACCGAAGGGTTGGCAGAGGTATATGGGTGTTATGAAAAAGGATCACAGCGTATGATTCGAAAAGACGGTTGGAAACTCATTGTTTACCCACGGGCCGCAAAGCTTCGCTTGTACGACCTTACCAATGACCCCAATGAGCTGTTGGATGTGTCGGAACATCCTGACCAACAGGAAAAGGTGAAGGCATTATTTACAGACTTGGTAAAACTCCAACAAAAAATGGGCGACACTTTACAACTTGATCCAGACACATATCCACAAACCAAGGAAATGAAAACACTATAAGATCGGAGCGGATGAAAATTGACAGCCATCAACATTTTTGGAGATATAACCCTAGCAGTCATGCTTGGATAGATTCCACCATGGGAGTCCTTAAAAAGGACTTTTTGCCCGAGGATTTGGAACCTTTGCTCCAAAACCATGAATTGGATGGTTGTGTTGCCGTACAGGCCGATCAATCCGAAGCGGAAACCGATTTCCTGTTGAAATGCGCCGAGGAACATCCCTTCATCAAGGGAGTGGTAGGTTGGCTGGATCTCTGTGCCGAAGATATCGAGGAAAAATTACAGGAATATTCAAAAAATCCTTTGTTGAAAGGCTTGCGACACATTGTTCAAGATGAACCCGACGACTACTTTATGCTTCGCCCAGAATTCCTAAGAGGTGTTTCCCTTTTGGAAAAATATGGGCTTACGTACGACATCCTCATATTCCCAAAACATTTATCCTCTGCCTTGGAACTCGTAAAATTATTTCCCAACCAACCTTTTGTGGTAGACCATATTGCCAAACCCAAAATAAATGGCAAAATAGAGCCCTGTTGGGAACACTACATGAACCAACTTGGCCAACAAGACCATGTATATTGCAAAGCTTCTGGCATGGTCACCGAGGCCAAATGGGGCAAATGGTCCAAAAGTGATTTCATCCCCTATTTGGATGTGGTGTTCCAGTCCTTTGGCGCTGAGCGAATCATGTTTGGTTCGGATTGGCCTGTTTGTCTGCTTTCGGCCGAATACAAGCAGGTAAATTGTATTTTGACCCAATATCTGACCAAATATCCGAGAGAGTCTCGAAAGCAGGTCATGGGATTAACCGCTGAAAAGTTTTACAAGCTATGATGATCAAATGCTCTTCTTTTGTTCCGAAGAACCCCATCCCATTAAAATTGACAATGGGGCTGGTTTTCATTTTGACTGGTGTCCTATCCGGCTTGAATGCTCAGGATTCCAAAGATATTTTATGGTATTCCAACCCCGCCGAAGAATGGATGCAGGCCCTTCCCATTGGTAACGGCCGTTTGGGGGCCATGGTTTTTGGAGACCCTCTCAAGGAGCGCCTTCAACTGAACGAGGATTCCATGTGGGCCGGAGGACCCGATTGGGAAGACGCACAGGGAACTCCCGAAGACCTCGAAATGTTGCGGCAATTGTTGCGAGAAGGTAAAACTGCGGAAGTAGATAGTTTGATCGTTGAGAAATTCTCCAACAAGACCGTCCTACGCTCTCACCAAACCATGGGCGACCTTTTCATTGATTTTAAAGAAACTGGGGAAATCACTGATTACCGCAGGGAATTGGACCTCAACCAAGCATTGGCCTCTACCTCCTATACCCTTAACGACAACCTTTACACCCAAAAGGTGTTCGCCTCCCAGCCCGACGATGCCATGGTAATGGAGCTCACCACCACCTCCCCGAAAGGGTTGAACCTGGAACTTTCCCTAAGCAGACCTGAGGATCATGGCAAAACCACAGTGCATGTTTCCAATCCTTCCCAAAATCAAATCAGTATGTTGGGACAAGTGACCCAATATGGCGGAAAGCGGTTCTCCAAAACCTTGCCCATTGATCATGGGGTGCGTTTTGAGGTGCAACTTCAGGTGGTGACCCCTGATGGAAAAATCACCGCCAAAGATGGCAAGGTTTCTATAAAAAGAGCCCAAAAAGCCCTGATTTTTATTGTGGGCAATACCTCTTTCTATCACGGTGACCATTTTGCTGAAAAAAATGACGAGACCCTTTCAAGCATCACACAGAAGCCCTTTAAATCACTTTTGGAAAGGCATGTTTCGGATTACCAAAAACTTTACGACAGGGTGAGTTTTGAGTTGGGAGAAGATAATTTAAACCACATTCCTACCGATGAGCGCTTAAAGCGCTGTAAGGATGGAAGTACAGATTTGGGGTTGCAATCCCTGCTCTTTCAATATGGAAGGTACTTGTTGATTTCCTCGTCGCGGCCCAACACCAATCCGGCCAATTTACAGGGAATTTGGAACGAACATCTTGAAGCACCTTGGAATGCCGATTACCACCTCAACATCAACCTGCAAATGAATTATTGGCCAGCAGAGGTCACCAATCTTAGTGAACTCCATCAACCTTTTTTCAATCTTATCGATAGAGTATTGGAACGAGGAAGAAAAACCGCCAAGGAACAATACGGTATTACCAGAGGTACCATGGCCCACCATACCACAGACCTTTGGGCAACCCCATTTATGCGGGCCGAAAGAGCCTATTGGGGATCGTGGATCCATGGGGGCGGATGGTGTGCCCAACATTATTGGGAACATTATCAGTTCACCCAAGACAAAGATTTTTTACGCGATCGGGCCTACCCTGTCCTAAAGGACATTGCCTCTTTTTATCTGGATTGGCTGACATGGGACCCCAAAAGCGAAAAATGGATCTCCACCCCGGAAACCTCACCGGAAAATTCCTATTACAACCCAGACGGCAAATCGGCCGCGGTTTCCATGGGAAGCGCCATGGGGCATCAAATCATTGGAGAGGTGTTCGATAATTTCTTGGAAACGACCCAGATTTTGAACATCGAAGACGAGCTTGTGGAAGAGGTAAAAACCAAGAGAGCTGCACTACATCCCGGAGTGATCGTTGGAAAGGATGGACGCATCTTGGAGTGGAACGAACCCTATGATGAACCTGAAAAAGGACATCGGCACATGTCCCACCTCTATGCTCTTCACCCTGGGGACGACATTACAGAAAACAATCCCAAAGCTTTTGCCGCTGCGCAAAAAACCATTGATTACCGATTGGCACATGGCGGCGCGGGAACCGGCTGGAGCCGTGTCTGGATGATCAATTTGAATGCTCGCTTGTTGGATGGTGCCTCGGCTGGGGAAAACATCCAAAAATTCTTTGAGGTCTCTTTGGCAAACAATATGTTCGATATGCACCCCCCTTTCCAAATTGATGGTAATTTTGGATATACCGCCGGGGTGGCGGAACTGCTAATCCAATCGCACGAAGGTTTTATTCGATTGTTGCCCGCCCTACCTCCCAACTGGAAGGACGGAAAAATAGCCGGCCTAAAGGCCAGGGGCAATATTGAGGTGGACATGAACTGGAAGAATGGTATCTTGGAGGAAGTTGCTTTGCGTTCCCCATCCGACACGAACATTACCATAAAATATGGCTCGTCCATGATTGACCTACCAATGAAGGCCAACGAAGAAATCAAGCTAAATACAAACCTTACAAAGACAAACGATTAAATGACCCCATATAAAATGACATCACCATTGCAAAAGAACATTATCCAGATAGCCCTTGACAAGTTGACCCAATTAGGCCTTCTAACCTTGCTATTTTTGACATCACTTCCCGGACATGCACAGAACAACCCACAACCGGAAGAAGAGAAGATGCAGTGGTTCCAAGATGCCAAACTGGGTATTTTTATCCATTGGGGATTATATGCCGTGAATGGCATTGATGAGTCTTGGTCCTTTTTTAATGGGTATATTTCACACAACGATTACCTGAAACAGACCAACGGATTCACCGCCAAAAACTATGACCCAGTAGCTTGGGCCGACCTCATCAAAAAGAGTGGGGCGCGTTACTCGGTCATCACCTCTAAACACCATGATGGGTTTGCCCTTTGGGACAGCAAGTTTGGTGATTTTAACGCCAAAAAGGCTTCAGCCGCCAAAAGGGACGTACTCTCCCCTTTTGTGAACGCCCTGAGAAAGGAAGGATTAAAAGTGGGCATCTATTATTCACTTCCTGATTGGTCCTATCAAGACTACACCCACCACACTAGGGACTCCATGCGGTATAAACCCGCGGATGACCCCAAGCGATGGAACACTTTTTTAAACTATTACCAAGGACAGCTCAAGGAACTTTCAAAAACCTACAATCCGGATCTATGGTGGTTTGACGGGGATTGGGAGCACAGTTCCGCGGAGTGGGAAGCCCCCAAGGTACGGCAAATGCTGCTCGACCGAAATCCCGGCACCATCATCAATTCCAGATTGCAAGGACATGGGGATTATGCCACTCCCGAGCAGGGTATGCCCGTTACCCGCCCCAAAGACAACTATTGGGAGCTCTGCATGACCATGAACAACTCGTGGGGGTATCAAAAAAATGATCATGACTATAAAAGTCTTGACCAATTGATCGGCATTTTTACCGATGTCATTTCATCGGGTGGAAACTTGTTGTTGGACATTGGCCCCAAAGGAGACGGTTCCATTCCCAAGGAACAGGAAGAAATATTGACTGGTTTGGGACGTTGGACCCAGAAGCACAAAGAGGCAATTTTTGATACAGGCGCGGGTATCCCAAAAGAACACTTTTATGGGCCCACTACGCTTTCAAAGGATAAAAGCATCCTGTATCTGTTCGTAAAGGGAAATCCAAACGGGGAAATCGTACTCCGGGGAATAAAGAACAAAATCAACCGCATATGGGTGGTTGGCGATGGCACCAAACTATCCCACAAAGTGGTGGGAAAAATATATTGGAGTCATTATCCAGGCATCAAATACATTCAAGTCCCCGATTATGTTTTGGATGAAAACATGACCGTTCTGGCCGTACTCTTGGATGGTAAAATAGACTTGTACCGCGAAGACGGTTCTGTAATTGAAAGCAACTAAGATGAAAACCGCACTACAACATTTTGGCTTTGTCCTACTCTTTGGAGCACTGCTTTTGGGCTGCAAGGAGCAAGAAAAAAAGCAAGAAGTATCACAACCCAATATTGTTCTCTTTTTGGTGGATGACATGGGGTGGCAAGACACCTCTGTCCCCTTTTGGAACAAGAGAACCCCGTTCAATGATCGGTACCGAACCCCCAACATGGAGCGTTTGGCCGCCGAGGGCATGAAATTTACCCAAGCCTATGCCACTCCCGTCTGTTCCCCTACACGGATAAGCCTTATCACCGGTATGAATGCCGCCCGACACCGGGTCACCAACTGGACCTTGCACAAAAATGCCATCCAGCCCATGGAGAACAACCATCCAACCTTGGGCTTTCCAAAGTGGAACACGAACGGCATCAACCCACAAGACAATACCGACTCACTAGCGGTATACGCTACCCCATTTCCACAAATTTTAAAGGACGCTGGCTACTTCACCGTCCATACAGGAAAAGCACATTTTGGGGCCATTGGAACCCCCGGGGAAAATCCATTGAACCTGGGTTTTGATGTGAATATTGCCGGACATGCCGCTGGCGCACCAGAAAGCTATTACGGGATGCAAAACTTCGGCAATGGAAAAAAAGGGAAGGAGATTTGGGCGGTACCCGGATTGGAGAAATACCATGGTAAGGACATTTTCCTCACTGAGGCATTGACCCAAGAAGCCTTGCAAAAATTGGATTCAAATCTTGACCAGAAGCCTTTTTTCTTATACATGGCACACTACGCCGTACACACCCCCATCATGGGTGACCCAAGGTTCGTCCAAGGGTATTTGGACAAGGGCTTGGACAGCACCGAAGCCAAATATGCTTCCATGGTGGAAGGAATGGACAAAAGCTTGGGGGACATTATGGATTATCTGGAAGAAAAGCAGCTTGCAGAAAATACCATTATTCTCTTCATGTCGGACAATGGAGGATTGAGCGCCGTGGCCCGTGGTGGGGAACCTCATACCCACAACAAACCTCTGGCCAGTGGAAAAGGATCTATCTACGAAGGGGGAATCCGAGAGCCCATGTTGGTGAAGTGGCCCGGAAAGACCACTCCTGGTTCCGTGACCAATACCCCGGTCATCATAGAGGATTTCTTCCCTACCATTTTGGAAATGGCCGGTGTTGAAAGTCCAAAAGTTGTACAAGCGGTGGATGGACAAAGTTTCACTTCCCTATTGCAAGGTGACGACATCTCTGCCGATAATCGGCCTTTCTTCTGGCACTACCCCAATGAATGGGGACCCGAAGGACCCGGAATCGATGCGTTCAGTGCCATCCGATTGGGAGATTGGAAATTGATCTATTTCCACAAAAACCAACAAATGGAACTCTATAACATCAAAGAAGATATTGGGGAAACCCAAAATAAGGTGGAGAGACATCCTGAAAAGGTAACGGAATTGGCCAACATCCTTACGGAACATTTGATTGCAGTTGACGCCCAAATGCCTTTTGACAAAGCAACCGGAGAACAAATTCCCTGGCCCAATGCAACACAACCCTGATGAAGTTGAATCAAAGAAATAGCGCCCTGTTTCTTATACTACTTTGTAGTATGGTCTCTTTTGCCCAAGTCCAAACGGATTGGCTTCTGCAACCGGACACCTATAAAGCAGAAATAACGGAATCGGAGCATACCATTTCACTAACCAATGGATTGGTACTTCGGAAAATACAGTTGTCGCCCAATGCGGCGACGGTAGAGTTTAAAAACCTTACCACACAGGAAACCATGCTCCGCAGCATCAAACCGGAAGCGGAGGTCACCTTGAACGACAGTATTTATAATGTTGGTGGACTATATGGATTAAAAGAGCATGGCTATTTCAAGGAATCATGGTTAGAAGGCCTAAAGGCCCAAACTTCCGATTTTCAATACACAAGCCATGTCATTGAAGATATAGAACCACGCATAGTATGGAACCCCGCGTTACGGTACAACACTGCGAAAAGTTCCTTTGCCACAGGAAAGCGCCTTACCTTAAAGTTCAACCATACATCCAAAGAACTGGAAGGAGTTGAGGTGCTGGTCCATTATGAAGTTTTTGATGGCATGCCATTGATATCAAAATGGATTTCTGTGGAAAATCATGGAAAGAATACCATCACCCTAAACCGATTTAAAAGCGAACTGTTGGCCTTTCCAGAAGTGGAAAATCCAGTAGAGACGCCAAACACATGGCGAAAGCCCAATTTGCATGTGGAGAGCAATTACGCTTTTGGCGGGTTTACCGCGGGCGAATCTACCGTAACCACATTTTGGGAGCAAGACCCGGAATACACCTCCCAAGTCAACTGGAAGATGGAGACCCCTTGCCTATTGGTGAGTCAACTCCCTGTAGGTCCCAACCTTGACCTAAAACCCGGAAGCACTTTTGAGAGTTTCAGGACTTACGAATTATTACTGGAGGAGCGGGGCAATCGCGAACAGACCACACTCAGCCTCCGAAAAATGTATCGAAAACTGGCGCCATGGGTCACCGAAAATCCCATTTTCATGCATTTGACCAGCACGGACGAAAAAGAGGTGAAAGCCGCCATTGACCAATGCGTGGACACTGGTTACGAAATGGTCATCCTTAGCTTTGGAAGTGGGCTGAACATGGAGGACAATTCCCCGGAAAACATCAAAAAATATAAGAAGCTGGCCGATTATGCCCATAGCAAGGGTATCGCCTTGGGTGGCTACTCCCTATTTTCTAGCCGAAGCATCAACGAATCCGTGGATGTCATCAATAAGGAAACCGGGAAACCGGGAGGTACCAAATTTGGAAACGCTCCTTGTTTGGCCAGTGAATGGGGGAAGGACTATTTGGAAAAACTCAAGTTTTTCTTGAAAAACACAGGCTTTGACCTTTTGGAACACGACGGACCCTACCCTGGCGACCACTGTGCATCCACTTCACATAAATACCACAAAGGGTATGAGGATTCGCAATGGGTGCAATGGAACATGTCCGTGGATTTTTACCATTGGTTGCGGGAAAACGGCATCTACCTTAACGCTCCTGACTTTTATTTTTTGGAAGGCTCCAACAAATGCGGCATTGGATATAGGGAGGTCAACTGGTCGCTTCCGAGGGAACAACAAATCGTACTGGGGCGACAAAACATCTATGACGGTACTTGGGAAAAAACACCATCCATGGCTTGGACCTTTGTGCCGCTTACCGAGTATCATGGAGGCGGAAAAGCAGCCACTTTGGAGCCGCTAAAGGACCATTTGGATTCCTACGAGGCACACATGGCCCAAAACTATGGTTCCGGGGTGCAGGCCTGTTACCGTGGTCCCCGTTTGTATGATTCCAAGGAAACCAAAGAATTGGTCATAAGTCAGATTGAACATTATAAACAGTACCGGGACATCCTAAATTCAGATATCATCCACCTAAAAAGACCAGATGGAAGGTCTTGGGACGGGTTTATGCATGTCAATCCGGATTTAGACAACAAGGGCTTGGTAATGCTGTTCAATCCCACGGATAAAACCATCACGGAAACCTTGGAAATTCCCATGTACTATACGGATGTCCATACCATCGCCCAGATATCACATGAAGGAACAAACCCAAAAAAATATACTGTCAATAGAAATTATACCCTTCCACTAAAAGTGGAAATAGCCCCGAACGGCTATACCTGGTATCTCATAAAATAAAACCCTGAAAATGATTCAAAAAGCCCACATTCTATCCCTATCCCTGATTCTTTTACTGATGGCTTGCCAGACCGTGGAACCGCCAAAGGCTGTTGGCCCCACCCCTTCGCAACGCCAAATGGACTGGCATGAACTCCAATACTATGCCTTTATCCATTTCAACATGAACACCTTTACCGATATGGAATGGGGCACTGGAGGGGAATCTGTAGATCTCTTCAACCCAACCCAATTGGATACCCGCCAATGGGCCAAAGTGGCCAAGGAAGCAGGGATGAAGGGAATCATTTTGACTGCCAAGCATCACGACGGATTCTGCTTATGGCCCACTAAGACCACGGAGCATTCCGTTAAAAATTCGCCTTGGAAGGATGGAAAAGGTGATGTGGTACAGGAATTGGCCGATGCCTGTAAGGAGTATGGCCTTAAGTTGGGACTGTACCTCTCTCCTTGGGACCGTAACAACGAGCATTATGGCAAACCGGAATATGTGGAAATCTTCCATGAGCAATTACGGGAACTGTTGACCAATTATGGAGAGCTCTTCGAGGTATGGTTTGATGGTGCCAATGGAGGTTCTGGATACTACGGCGGTGCCAACGAAACCAGAAAAATAGACAACAAAACTTATTACGAATGGGAAAAGACCACCAAGATGATCCGGGAATTACAGCCCAATGCGGTCATTTTCGGTGATGGCGGACCGGACGTTCGTTGGGTGGGCAACGAGGAAGGTTGGGCCAAGGAGACCAACTGGAGCGTGATGCGCAGGGATGAGATCTATCCCGGATGGCCACGGTATGTGGAACTGCGCTCTGGCCATGAAGACGGAACACATTGGCTGCCCGCCGAAGTGAACACCTCCATACGTCCTGGGTGGTACTACCATCCCGGTGAGGACCATCAGGTAAAAACCTTGCCCCGTTTGGTGCGAACGTATTACGAATCCATTGGTAGGAACGGGAACTTTTTGTTGAACCTCCCTGTGGATGACAGAGGCTTGGTGCATGAAACCGATGTGCAACAATTGATGGCGCTCAAGGCCCAAATCGATAAGGATTTTGCGCAAGAATTGGCCAAGGGAAGTACCGCTGAGGCCTCCAATGTCCGTGGCAACAGTTCCACCTTCAATGCAGAAAAGGCCATTGATGGAAACTTTGACACCTATTGGGCCACTGATGACGGAACAACTCAGGCTTCCATTACCGTACGTTTTAATGAACCCACCAAAGTCAATCGCATACTCCTCCAAGAGTATGTTCCTTTAGGCCAACGCATCAAAAAATTCAAAGTCAGTGCCGAAGTCGATGGCACATGGCAGGTTTTGGACGAGCAGACCACTGTGGGCTACAAACGTATCCTTAGGCTTGAAACGGTTACCGCTTCCCAAGTAAAAGTGGATATCTTGGATGCCAAAGGCCCCATCACCCTCTCCACTTTGGAACTTTACAATGCCCCTCCATTTTTGGTGGACCCAAAAATCAACAGAAACAGAGAGGGAATGGTCTCCATTGAAGTACCCGATGACGAAGTAGATCTCTATGTGACCACCAATGGGGATGACCCAACCACAGCTTCACAAAAATATGAGGGTTCTTTTCCTGTTTTGACACCCGCCACCATAAAGGCCATTGCCGTGAATCCAAACAATGGACAACAGACCCAAGCGGTTAGTCAATATTTTGACTTGGCCAAAAAAGATTGGAAAGTCGTTGGTGCCTTAGAAAACAATGCGGATGTAGTTAAACTAATGGATGAAGACCCCTATACGTTTTGGGCCACCGATAAAGACTCATCCGATATCAACGAAATCACCATCGATTTGGGAGCATCCCATACCCTTACCGGATTTAGCTACTGGCCCATCCAAGAACGCTATCCATTTGGAATGATCACCAAATACGAATTTTTGGTCAGTCAGGATAACCGCACATGGAAATCCGCAACAAAAGGAGAATTTGGCAATGTGTTCAACAATCGCATTGAACAAAAGGTTAAATTCGAGCCGGTTTCGGGCAGATACATTAAATTACGTGCTTTGGAAAAGCACAATGGGGATGCCCGGACTTCCTTTGCGGAAATAGGGGTATTTACCACAAATCAATAATACATGGATTTAGGATTGAAGGATAAGGTGATTATGGTCACTGGAGGAGACAAGGGCATTGGCAATGGTATTTGCCAAGTGCTTGTCCATGAAGGGGCCATCCCGGTAATTATTGGACGGAAGGAAAGTGATGTACTGTCTGCTGTGGAAGAAATCACCAAAACCGGTGGCAAAGCCTTTTATGCCATCGCGGAACTAACCGACCCCCAACAATGCAAAAATGCCATTGAGAAAACCATCCAAGAGTTTGGAAGAATCGATGGATTGGTAAACAATGCCGGGGTCAATGACGGAGTGGGGCTTGAAAATGGCAATTATGACGATTTCAAGCGTTCTTTGGAGCGCAATGTTGGCCATTATTATGTGATGGCCCACCATGCCTTGCCCCAGTTGAAAAAAAGCAAAGGCAGCATTGTAAACATAGGTTCCAAAACTTCGGTGACAGGCCAAGGGAATACCTCTGGTTATGCGGCCGCAAACGGGGCCCGGAATTCACTTACCCGGGAATGGGCCGTGGAGCTGCTCCCCTATTCCATTCGGGTGAACGCCGTAATTGTTGCCGAATCATTTACCCCATTATATAAAAGATGGATAAATTCGTTTGACAACCCAGAAGAAAAACTCAAAGAAATTACCGACAATATCCCTTTGGAGAAAAGAATGACCACTCCGGAAGAAATTGCGAATACCGTAGCTTTTCTCCTTTCGGAAAAATCCAGTCACACCACCGGACAACTGATCTATGTGGATGGTGGCTATACCCATTTGGACCGTTCGCTTTAAAATATCAACCATGACCAAACCAAAAATTGTATCCAAAAAAGTTCTCTTACCCTTTATCCTGATCACTTCGCTCTTTGCCCTCTGGGGTTTTGCCAATGCGGTGACCGACCCCATGGTCCAGGCCTTTAAAAAAGTGTTGGAGTTGTCCAACTCCCAAGCTGCATGGGTACAGATGGCTTTTTATGGAGGGTATTTCTGTATGGCCTTGCCAGCGGCATTGTTCGTCCGAAAGTATTCCTATAAAGTTGGGGTACTGATAGGTTTGGCGCTATATGCCGCAGGAGCCTTGATGTTCTACCCTGCCGCCATCACCGAAAAGTTTTGGTTTTTCTGTCTGGGGCTATACGTCCTGACCTTTGGACTGGCATTTTTGGAAACCACCGCCAATCCATACATTTTGGCCATGGGCGACAAGGAAACGGCCACCCAGCGCTTAAATCTTGCCCAAGTCTTTAATCCGGTTGGGTTGATTTTGGGGCTACTCATTGCCCAACAATTCGTTCTTAAAAAATTACAATCCGATGACATCGCTGATTATTCGTCCTTGGATGAAGCAAAGAAAGCCTTGATCCGCACATCGGACCTTATGGTCATTAGAGACCCCTATGTTATCCTTGGATTGGTGATTTTGGCGGTCTTTGTATTGATCTTGGTTAGCAAGATGCCCCAGGCTAAAGGAGATGGCACCATTCCTTCGCTCCAAGAAACCGGAAAGGCGTTGTTCCATAGACCCAAATACATCTTGGGCGTATTGGCCCAAGTACTGTATGTGGGCGCACAGATCATGTGCTGGACCTACATTTATCAATACGCCGAAGCCATAGGCATGGCCAGCGATGTGGCCGCCAACTATCAATTTGTGGCGTTTATCGTCTTTTTGGTGGGAAGGGCCATTGGCACCTATATGCTCCGTTTTATCAGTTCGGGAAAACTGTTGATGTGGTTTGCTGTGTTGGCAGGTGCCTGTGCCGCAGGAACCATTTTTATCGAGGGACATTTGGGATTGTACTGCCTAGTGGGTGTTTCATTCTTTATGTCGCTCATGTTCCCTACCATTTATGGCATTGCCCTGAACGGATTGACCGAGGAGGAATCCAAATTGGGTGCCGCCGGATTGGTTATGGCCATCGTTGGAGGTGCCTTGATGCCCAAACTACAAGGGATGATCATTGATGTTGGCGGAAATGGTGTGGCCGACACCAAAATGATGGGTGTTTCAGAGGTGAACTTCTCTTTTATACTACCGCTCTGCTGTTTTATTTACATTGCATGGTTTGGTTTCAAAACCTTTAAAAACGAACACATATGGGAGATTTGAGAAGATTTTGCCTCGCCTTGGATCTTGTGGACGATGAAGAAAGCATTCGAGCCTACGAAGAGTACCATGAAAAGGTTTGGCCTGAAATCTTGGAGAGCATCACCGATTCCGGGATTAAAAACATGGAAATCTACCGAATCGAAAATCGCCTGTTCATGATCATGGAGGTCGATGCTTCCTTTTCGTTTGAAGCAAAACAACAGGCCGATGAAGAGAATCCCAAAGTGCAGGAATGGGAAAAATTGATGTGGAACTACCAACAGGCATTGCCCTCGGCCAAACCCGGGGAAAAATGGCTGTTGACCAAAAAAATATTTGAATTATAATTTGTAACCCTATGAAGAAAGTGATTATTGCCGTAGGGGTCATTTTTATAATGGCCTGTACCGGAAAGTACGACAACGTTCAAAACACCGCGGAAGACTATCAAGTGATTCCAAAACCTGCGGAATTGACCATGCAGGTCGGAAAGTTTGTGATAGATGGAAGCACCTCCATCAGTGCTGCCGATGGCCTTAAGGAAGAGGCGACTTTTCTTGCGGAGTCCATTCAACAGCTGACCCAAGTAAGTCCATCCGTTACAGACCAAAAGGCCAGCATCTCCCTCGCCCTAAACGATCAAATTGAAAATGAAGAAGGATATACGCTTGACGTGACTCCTGACCAAATCAACATTTCAGGAAAAAATGCCAAAGGTGTTTTTTATGGCATCCAGTCCCTTGTACAATTGATCAGCCTACCCGAAGAAGGGTCATCCATTACCGATATTACTGTACCTGCTGTCTCCATCAAAGATCAACCCCGATTTATTTACAGGGGAATGCACTTGGATGTAGCACGCCATTTCTTCGATGTGGATTTTGTGAAAAAGTACATCGACATGATTGCCATGCACAAAATGAACACCTTCCACTGGCACTTGACCGAGGATCAAGGATGGCGTATAGAAATCAAAAAATATCCTGAACTCACCAAGGTCGGAGCCTACCGAAATGGAACCATAACAGGTCACTATCCTGGAGAAACCAATGACAATGAGCGTTACGGTGGTTTCTACACCCAAGATGACATAAAGGAGGTTTTGGCTTATGCCCAAAAGCGCCATGTTGAGGTCATTCCAGAAATTGAACTTCCCGGCCACAGCCAAGCAGCCATTGCTTCTTATCCGTATTTGAGCTGCTTCCCTGAGGAACCCACTGAAGTGCCCAACGGTCTAATGTCCGAAGCTTCAAAAGAACAACAGAAAAACGGCCAACCCAAGGTAGTTCAAGAGTCATGGGGGGTATACAATGATGTATACTGTGCCGGAAAAGAAGAGACCTTTGCCTTTTTGGAAGGAGTATTGGACGAGGTAACCGCCCTTTTCCCATCCAAATACATCCATATTGGAGGGGATGAGTGCCCCAAGAAAAACTGGGAGCGCTGCCCCAATTGCCAAAAAAGAATCAAGGAAGAAGGTCTTGAGGACGAACACGCCCTACAGAGTTACTTTGTAACCCGAATGGAAAAATACCTGAACAGCAAAGGCAAACAAATCATTGGATGGGATGAAATCTTGGAAGGTGGTTTGGCCCCCAATGCAACGGTAATGTCCTGGAGAGGTGTAAAAGGAGGCATTGAAGCGGCAAAACAAGACCATAATGTGATCATGACCCCAAATTCCCATTGTTACTTTGACCACTATCAGTCCAAGGACACCGACAATGAGCCTTTGTCCATTGGTGGTTTCTTACCGGTTGAAAAAGTATATAGCTACGAGCCTGTTCCAGAGGAATTATCGGCAGATCAACAGCACTATATCTTGGGAGCCCAAGGGAACATTTGGTCCGAGTATATCCCAACGGATGAGCATATGGAATATATGGCCCTACCAAGAGCCACTGCACTATCTGAAGTGGTTTGGTCACAAAAAGAGGATAAGGATTTTGAAGATTTCAAGTCCAGATTGAACCATATGCGAAAACTGTACGACGCTAAAGGGTACAACTACGCCAAACACGTTTTTGAAGCAACGGAGAACACTCCATCGGAGTAGCCGCATAACAATTGGAACCACGCAGATAGAAGAAACACACAGTAAGTATGGCCCGATATACCCCAAAATTCAATCCTAGATATCCCTCCATTGAGGACCTCCGAGAAGGGGCCCGTAAACGCATTCCCAGATTTGCCTTTGAATATTTGGACAGTGGATGCAACGAAGAGGTTAATCTGCGAAAGAACACCCGGGAAATTAGGGAGGTGGAGTTGTTACCTAGGTATTTGGATGCCTACAAAGAGGCCAACATGACCACTAAAATCTTTGGTCAGGAGTATGATGCCCCTTTTGGGATATCTCCCATAGGGCTTCAGGGGTTGATGTGGCCCAATTCCCCCGAAATTTTGGCGAAAGCTGCCTTTGATCACAACATCCCCTTTATTCTGAGTACGGTGACCACATCGAGCATAGAACGCATCAGTGAAATTACCGAAGGTAAAGCGTGGTTCCAATTATACCATCCCACGGAAAAATCGGTCCGTGACGATTTGATTCAACGTGCCGAGGCAGCAGGCTGCCCCGTATTGGTCCTTTTGTGCGACACCCCTGTTTTTGGATTTCGTGCCAAGGAAATCAAAAATGGGCTGTCCATGCCCCCAAAGATGAACATTGCCAATATTCTCCAAGTATTGGGTAAACCCAAATGGGCCTTTGAAACCCTAAAGCATGGCCAACCCAATTTTGAGGTATTGCGACCCTATATGCCCAAAGGGCTCAACTTAAAACAATTGGGATTGTTCATGGACCAGACCTTTAGCAAGCGTATGGATATGGATAAAATTGCCCAAATCAGGGACCTATGGAAAGGAAAACTGGTTCTAAAGGGAGTCGCCACAGAAGCCGATACCGAAAAAGCCATATCCTTGGGATTGGACGGCATTATTGTATCCAACCACGGAGGCAGACAATTGGATGCCGGGGAATCCACTATAAAACCCTTGACCCGGATAGCGGCAAAATATGGAGATCAACTCACCGTGATGATGGACAGCGGGGTACGCTCAGGACCGGACATTGCCAGAACCTTGGCCAGTGGGGCGCAATTTGCGTTTTTGGGCCGTTCCTTTATGTATGGAGCGGCGGCTTTAGGGAAATCCGGAGGTGACCATACCGCCATGTTGTTAAAGACCCAATTGAAGCAGGTAATGGAACAAATAGGTTGCCCAGATGTTTCCCAATTGCCCAATTTTAAAAACCTATAGTCCCGTAAACCATCGCCTAAAAAACTGTTAACAAAAGCGTGAAACAAACGTTATAAAAAGTATAAAACCCAGTATAATTGGCATATACCGTTTGCATTGGCTACCTTTGCAGCGATGAAGATCAAACTCCACGAAAGGAAAAATTGCAGGATCCTTAGCTTTCAATATCTGGTTTTTAGAAACCAACCGGATAAATTCATCCCACCTACGCTTTAAATTTTAGACCACTTCAGTGGTGATTTTTGCGATGTAGCATTGTGGAAAAACTCCGCAATCACCTGCATCGTTCCTATGCAATTGTACGTACCCTAAACTATCAAAAAAACATTTTAGACAAGCATCAAAGCATGGTGATTAAAACCTATGACGCTTATACACGGCTTTCCACCATGGAAACCGCCCGATTGACCAATTTTATATTTGACCACCAAGATGGAAAAAAAGCATCAAAAAATGCCATCCGCAAAGCCATACAGTATTCGGCAAAGGAAATACCGGGCTTGGGTGGATATGTATTTGTCATTGAGGAACGGGAAAAAATCCTTGGTCTGGCCGTGGTCAACAAAACAGGGATGGGCGATTATATCCCCGAGAACTTCATGGTCTTTTTTGTGGTGCACCGGGAGCATCGCGGCAAAGACATTGAACCAAAGCTCTTGGAATACACCCTTCAATACTGTAAAGGCGACGTAGCCGTCCATATCACCAACGAAAACCAATATCCGAAAGAAGCGTTTTTTAAAGAGAATGGGTTTGACGTGACCCACACAGAAATGAGATTGAACAGATAAATCAAAATATGCTCAAAATAGAAGTAAAATCAGGTGAAAGTATAGAACGTGCCCTAAAACGCTACAAGAGAAAGTATAGAAATACCAAACGATTGGAGCAAATCAGGGATCGTCAGGAATACACCAAAAAATCGGTACGGCGAAGAAAGACTATCAAAACGGCCGAATACCGGGAAAAATACCTAAACAGGGAAAACGAATAGTCATCAACACATTGACCATATCATGAAACTTACAAAAATCAAACGGAAGACCAAGTACGAAAAACGGTATAGCGTTAAAATGGGGGAACTCACTACCCAGGTCACGTATATCAAAGAGTACATTTTTGGCCTTCCTTTTCGCACGTTGCACAGATACCGTGAAACTTATTACGGAGAAGTAAAAGACTGTAAGGATTGCAATGTATCCGCTTAACAATATTCTAACCCTTTATATAAAACAATGAAAGTATTGGTTATTGGCGCAGGTAACATGGGGCTTACCTACGCCACAGGTATGTCCAAGTCCAAGCTATTGAAAAAGCGCAACATCATGGTGTTGGACAAATCAAAGGAAAAAATGGAAGAGGTCGATAAAATCGCCCATTTTGATGCCATAGATCGTTTGGAGGACTGTGTTCCCCAAGCGGATATCATCTTTTTGGCGGTTAAACCTTTCCATGCCGAAGAACTTTTTGAACGTATGAAAAAATTGGTGAACCCAGAACAACTGTTTATTTCCATAATGGCCGGGGTCACCATCGGCTTTATCCAAGAATCGCTTGGTATTAAAAAAGTGGTACGGGCCATGCCCAATTTACCCGCTCAGGTTGGTAAGGGTTTAACCAGCTATGTTTCTTCCGACGAAGTTTCCCGTCTAGAGCTTTTTATGGTGGAAGGCCTATTGGATACCACTGGAAAATCCCTCCGCGTAAAAAATGAAAAATTTATTGATGCCTCTACAGGCATTTCGGGGAGTGGTCCCGCATACGTTTTTTACTTTATGCAAAGTATGATGGAGGCCGCCCTGCAAATGGGCTTTTCCGAAAATGTTTCCAAAGTACTGGTAAGCCAAACCTTTACCGGGGCCGTGGAACTGTTCAACCAGAACAACCTTAATCCAGACACTTGGATGGAAAGAGTAGCCTCCAAAGGAGGAACTACCAGGGCCGCCTTGGACTCCATGGAAGATAACAATGTAAACGAATTGATAAAAGAAGCGGCCTTTGCCGCCTTTAACCGCGCCGTGGAACTCGGCGAAGAATATTAAACCATGTATAAAGAACTCGTGGTCATTAAGGTAGGAACCAATGTAATGACCAACAAGGACAATAGAATTGTAAGACCCGTACTCAATAGTTTGGTGCAACAGATTGCCGAACTCTACGAACGTGACATCATGACCATTTTGGTCTCCTCTGGCTCCGTAATCGCGGGAAAAGAGGTGCTGGGAAAATCCAAAATAAAGGACAAGACCCAACGCAGACAGGTATACTCTGCCATAGGACAACCCAGAATGATGCGGCACTACTACAACATTTTTAGTGATTACGGGATGAAGTGTGCCCAAGTGCTGCCCACAAAACGGGATTTTAATCCTGGGGTACACCGGGACAATATGATCAATTGCATAGAAGGTTTACTGTCGGAAGGTGTTGTGCCCATTGCCAATGAGGACGATGCCGTTTCAGTGGCCATGTCCATGTTCTCGGACAATGACGAATTGGCCACATTGATTGCCCAATTGATGAATGCAGACAAACTGATTCTCATGACGGATATTGATGGCCTGTACAACGGGCATCCCGAAAAGGAGGAATCCGAGGTCATCCAAAAAGTCGCACCCAAAGAAGATCTGGACAAGTATATTGAAGAGGGCAACAAAGCCGAAGGCGAAGGCCGTGGCGGAATGGGCTCTAAATTGAACTACGCCCAAATAGCGGCAGCCAATAACATCCCGTCCTACATTGTGAACGGGAAGAAAGAGAACATCATTATAGACATTGTTGAAGGAAAAAAAGTGGGGACCAAAGTTTCCCTTTAAAAAACGACTATGAAATTATTGAACACAGATATAAAGAATAAAGTATTAATGGATATGGAGAAAATTCTCGACAAGAATCGGGAAGAGCTTCTCCAAGCCAACCAAAAAGATTTGGATGCCTTTGATCGGGACGACCAAGCTCTCTATGACCGGTTGGTGGTAGACCAAAAAAAGGTAGATCAAATGATACAGGCCGTAAAGGAAGTGCGGTTGCAATCGGACCCGGTAAATCAGGAAATATCTACCCGACATTTGGACAATGGTTTAAAGATCATCAACAAAACGGCTCCGTTCGGGACCATCATGATCATTTATGAATCCCGTCCGGATGTAACGGTGGAAGCTGCGGTACTGGCCTTTAAGGCCAATAATAAAATATTGTTGAAAGGCGGTAAAGAAGCCTATCATAGTAACAAAGCGCTGGTAAAGTTCTGGCATCAGGCCTTGACGGAGAACAATCTCCCTTCCGATTTCATCCAGTTCTTGGAAATGGACCGAACCCAGACCCAAGAATTTTTGAAAAACCCGGACCAAGACCTAGATCTGATCGTCCCACGTGGTGGTGAACGATTGATCACTTTTGTGAAAGAACATGCCAAATGTGCCGTTCTGGTCAGTGGTCGAGGGAACAATTTCCTCTATGTACACCCGGAAGCGGATTGGGAAAAAAGCTTGGAGGTCATCATCAATGCCAAGACCCATAAGATTTCGGCCTGTAATGCCTTGGACAAAATATTGATTGATACAAAGATTGAAGGATATGGGGATAAGCTCAAAGAGTTAAGACAACTATTGACTGACAAAGGCGTATCGATTTTGGTCGATAAAAAGGTGAAAACCATCTTATCTGAAGAGAATGTCATTCCTGACCCATCGGTTTGGGAAGAGGAGTTCTTGGCCATGAAATGTGTGATTGGGGCCGTGGACAATTTGGATGAGGCCATTGAAAAGATCAATACCCATTCCGGAGGGCACTCAGCCAGCATCATGACCGAAAACAATGCCGTGGCCCAAACCTTCATGGAAAATGTGGATTGTGCGGCGGTATATCAAAATGCGTCAACCCGTTTCACGGATGGTGGACAGATGGGTGTCGGTGCAGAGCTCGCCATCAGTACCGATAAGTTGCACCATCGGGGGCCCTTGGGACTAAAACAATTGGTAACCAACAAATACTATGTATTTGGGGATGGGCAAGTACGTGTGTAACCTATCTTTTGTTGTTCCGTACTGGCATTGATCGGTTCAAGTATTGTGCAAAAGACCATTATCTGTTAGCTTAATGGTAATTTTACACCTATTTATTGGTCATTTTTTAAGAAAATATCTAGATTTAAGACACAAAATATATTCAGTATGGGAAAATTTGAAATCAAAACAGATAAATCTGGTCAGTTCAGGTTTAATTTAAAGGCCAATAACGGCCAAGTGATCTTAAGCAGCGAAGCGTATACCACCAAAGCCGCCTGCGAGAACGGAATTGAATCTGTCCGAAAGAATTCTCAGGAAGATGGTAGGTTCGACAGAAAGACTGCCAAGGACGGTAGTCCTTACTTCAACCTGAAGGCTTCCAACGGTCAGGTAATCGGCAATAGTGAAATGTATTCCAGCACGGCGGCCATGGAAAACGGGATTGCTTCCGTAAAAACCAATGCTCCGGATGCTGGTGTGGATGACAATTCGTAATTCACAGGAATACCTATTTCAGATATAAAATAAGACAGCCCCATTTTGGGGCTGTTTTTTTATGACAAATTTCAACCCCAAATTATATTCCACCAATTCAAATGGCCCATCCGTAAGATCAAATGGGGCATTGGTTAATTGGGACACCTTTAAAAGCAAATAACATCATATGTTTGTTGTGCAAGTAAGCGTTAAAGCCAAATTGAAAAGCAAGATCAATTTTTAACGCATGCACATATAGCAATGCACTTTTCAAGACCATAGGTCAAAAAAGTGTTTAGTTTAGTTGAGGTTTCCGTTACGCCAAGGAATTTAAACAAATTCCTTGGTCGTAATGGTTTTAAGGATCAAGTTGATTATTTGTTGATATCAGGCTCTAATCAAACTACCCCTTGCTCTCCATAAGCTATAATAATAGAATACCACTGACCAAAGTAACTATCCTGTCCATAATTCAACTGAGCGTGTAAGGTTTGGTTTCTCTCAGTACTGTTGGCCATGGTAATAGTTAAGCCGTCAAACTTATTTGACGGCTTTTTCATTGTATAGCTTAGATTTTAATTCCCGATTTTCAAATTGATGACCCTGCCCGAGATATGCACAAAAACCATAAAATTTTAGGGTTGTGGATTTTTTCGTCAATTCTAAACGCCCTTTCGTCAATTCTAAACGCCCATTGGTTAATTGACCCCCTTTTGGTAACACAGTAGTACTTTATTTTATAATACCAAATCCATTTCTTGATTTAACCCCAACAAGAAATGCACCATAAACCTACTTGTTATGACAAAACTTTTACTACACTACAACCCCGCATGGACCACATCAAAACCGGTCCCCCTCTTTCGTTACATCATTAAACTACTTCGGCCTCTATGCGTACTATGCTTTCTGTTTTTAAGTACTGCCGCACTTGGACAACAGGTCGATACTTGGCTTACTGCAGATAGAGCAGTCAATTCCGCACCTACTCCCAACGGACAATTTCAACTCTTTACTCCATTGGCCCCTGCTGATGGCACTCCCGTGACAACGTGGTACGATTTCATTGATGGGACTCCCCAGGATGCTGTCCAACATCCAACTCCCGCAGATTACCCCCAACCTTACCCCTTAGGTTTTGAACATTCATTTGGCTCACCAGCATACCTAAACCCCATTGGTTCAGTTCCACGTGTTCCAACGCTACGCAGAGACGATATGAACTTTAATCCTTCCATTGAATTTGATGGAAGTGGTGATGGACAAGCTTTACATTTTAGATCATCTACTAGAGAAGAGATTACAATCTTTATTGTATTTCATGCCCGGGGCATGGGTAATACTGCAGAAACCCAGCGTCTCCTATTTGGCGGGGATATAGATACCTATCATAGCTCCACCACCAATCTTTCCATTGGAATCTCGGATGGTAATCGATTCTCACTCGGAAGAACTTGGACTCCATGGAGTGATTTTGAGAGTGGCAATATTGACCTTCAAGGATTACCTACCATTGGTGTCTTGATACGGCAAGTGGACACAAACCCTTTTTTAGAAGATGAGGTTTTGAGAACACAAGTCAATGGTTTGTCCGATATCAACATCATGAAAAACCTTCCAGATATTGAACGGGATTTATACTTATTCAATAGACTAGGAAAACATTTCAACAGTAATGATTCCAATAGAAACTTAACAGGAAACATTGCCGAAATCCTATTGGCCGATGGTCCTTTGGATGCCAACTCCATACAACGAGTGGAAAGTTATTTGGCCATTAAATATGGTATCACCTTGAACAATACAGGGCAATTGGGAAGTACTGTGGGTAACCAAGGATATACCTATCTGGCTGCGGATGGCACCACTATATGGCAACCCGACCCAATATACTTATATGATATAGCCGGACTGGGTAGAGATCGCTATCAAGATTTTGATGGTGGAGATGATAGCACATCTTATGACGATTTAAAACTACGATATAACCTACATCAACGCATTGCAAAAAGTGAAAATAGTGAAGCAGTTGTAACTATGTCAACGGACACTAATTTTGCAACGGATAACCTAGACCAATCCAGACCAATAATTGACAACACCACTGCAAATAGCCTCTCGGTAACAACCACATCCACGCTACACAACTATCTATTATGGGGAAATGACCATGGCGATATCAACCAATCTCTCGTTGAACTTCCTACGGATTACAGTGCTCGAATTGGAAGGGAGTGGAAAATACAAAAAACAGTTTCCCCCGGTGGAGTCGACCCAATTGCGAATGTAAGTGTCCAGATAAATCTTTCCGGTTCAGATATCCTAAACAATGGTAACTGCGGCGATGTAACACTATTGATAGATACTGATGGAGATGGAGACTTTTTGACCGGTACTCTTACCGAAATTCTTGCCACAAGCATTGATGCGGGCCAAAATGCCTATTTCGATAATGTGAATTTTGAGCACCAAGATGTTTTTACCATAGCCATTGTAGACAATATTCCTCCAACCGCCAGTAACCCATTGACCTTGACCGTTTGCGGTGTCGCCCCTCTACCAGACCCAAGTGTTGTCACGGATGAAGCCGATAACTGCGCTGTGGATACCGTTATACATATTGGTGATGTTTCAGATGGCCTAATCAATCCCGAAACCATTACGCGTACATATAGAATTACGGATATCTATGGAAACTATACCGATGTCCAACAGATTATTTATGTCTACCTCCAACCCAATGTGAATGATATTCCTGATCAAGAAGCATGTGAATCCTATATACTTCCTCCTATAACAGGAACCAACCTTTCAGGCAATGAATCTTATTACGATTTACCTGGAGGTCCATTAGGCGGCGGCGGTACCTATAATGAAGGAGATGTCATCACTTCTGATATAACCTTATACATATATGATGAAACGGGAGGAGTTTCAACGGTCTGTTTTGATGAGGAAAGTTTCATCATTACTATCACACCACAGCCCGATGCAGGCAACGACGCCAACATCAACATCTGTGAGGGCAACGTACTGACCGATGCCGACCTTTTCGCACAGCTCGGGGGAACCCCGGATGCCGGAGGAACATGGAGCCCAGCCTTCGCAGGCGCGGGCGTGTACACCTATACCGTGACCGCAACGGCACCCTGCACCACGGACGCAACGGCAACGGTCACCGTAACCGAACAACCACAGCCCGATGCACCTTTGGATGTCGAGAGCTGTGACGCCTACATCCTACCCGCCCTGGCCAACGGCAACTATTTTGATGCACCCAACGGGGGCGGCAACGCACTGTCAGTAGGAGACTACATAAACACCACAACAACGATTTACGTCTTCAGCCCCGGCAACGGGTCCTGCACCGATATGGAGAACTCCTTTACCGTGACCATCACTGGATTTGAGATATCGACCAACGTAGAGAATGAGACTTGTTGGCAAAGCCAAGATGGTATAGCACATGTGAATGTTTTCAATACAAATCTGCCTCTAACCGTTCAATTGGATTCAATGCCATCCACAATCTTTAACCAGAATGCTTTTTCCTTTGATAATTTATCAGCTGGAAACCATACATTGACCGTCATAGATCAAAATGGTTGTCAATCTGAAGCCAACTTTGAAATCTTGGCCGGTGGGCCCAATCTTGATGCATCCATAGAGCCCATATATTTATGTGATTCCGGATTGCCTTCCAATACCATTGCGGTCACACTGTCCGACCCATCCATCAGTAATGCTGTTCTCTACGCCCTAGATTCTACAAGCCCCAATGATTTTATAATGACTCCAGATTTTGAAGACATCACTCCAGGAAATCATTCATTATCCATATTGCATACCAACGGTTGTCTTTTGGAAATTCCCTTTTCCATAGATCATGTTGAGCCACTTAGCCTCTCTTTGGCGACTGTTTATGTAAATGAAATAACCGCCAATGCTTCCGGGGGGATTCCTCCCTACACCTATTATTTCGGGGATAATCCTGGAAGTTCATCAAACACATTCACCATTGATAGGAGCGGAACTTTCCAAGTAAGGGTTGTGGACAATAACGGTTGTGAAACCACAGAAACCATAACGATGACCCTGATTGAAATATCGGTCCCCAATTTCTTCACTCCAAACAATGATGGGCAGAATGATTATTGGAGACCAAGGAACATGGAGTGGTTCCCAGATGTGCAAACTTACATTTTTGATCGATATGGAAGGAAAATCAAAATCATGGGAGCCATGGATGAAGGTTGGGATGGCCATTACGAATCAAAGCCCTTACCCTCTGGTGATTATTGGTACATCATAAAATTGAATGATGGCTCTGACCGAGAGTTTGTTGGGCACTTTACCTTATACAGATAAAATGAGTTAGCGATGAAAGGAATTATAAAAATAATATTGTTGTTACATCTGTGTATTTCAAATGCCCAAGAGTTGACCATTCCGCAATTATCCCAATACCTATCGGACAATCCATTTTTAATGTCATCGTCTTATGCAGGGATTGGAAACTATGTAAAAGTCCGCATGAATGGACTTACCCAATGGGTAGGTGTACGGGATGCCCCTGACACCCAATCATTATCTGCCGATGTTCGCTTGGGAAATAGGTCTGGCATCGGAATGGTGCTCTACAATGACTCCAATGGTGAGACCAAACAACGCGGTGGTAAGGTTTCTTTCGCCCATCATTTGACCATTAACAAATATGAAAATCATTTTTTTTCCATGGCCATGTCATTCAATCTAAACCAGTTTAGAATAGACATTGAAAACTTTGAGGACAACAATGATCAAGCTGTGGTGGACGACCGATCATCAAGTAATCCCAATTTTGACCTAGGGTTTCTTTATCGAAAAGGAGGCTTTTACATGAGTTTGAATGTTGGCAACATTTTAAATAAAGATTTTAAAAAGTTCAATCCAATTTTTGAACCCAATACTCTCAGGAACTATTATCTCTATACAGGGTACAAGTACCGAAAAACCAAAAGATCGGATTACGAAATAGAACCTTCAATATTTCTACAATACTTTGAAAATGACAATAGGTCCGTGACCGACGTTAATTTAAAAATAAGAAAGTATGACTTTATTGATTACTACTATGTTGGTCTAACCTATAGGTTTTTGAACGATCAACTTGGAACGCCTCTTTATATTGCCCCTATCACAGGGTTGAAAAAAGGAGATTTTTATTTTGGATATTCCTATCAGCTCGTCATGAACGAAATATTGGGATACTCCACAGGAACCCACGTCCTTACCTTGGGCATTGACCTCTTCCAAGGCATTTCAAACTGTACATGCACTTATTAACAAACTAATACTATTAGATTATGAAGTCATTTCCCAAATCATTCAAACTACTTAGCCTCCCCATAATTTTTTGCGGTCTTTTAGCCTTTTCATCCTGCAGTGATGATGATGGCTATTTTGATTCTGAAATACGAGAGATTGTTATCAACTCATCTACCCGTGATACCATTATCTATATTCCGGTACATCATGTAAGGGTTCCTGTGTACCTATCCGTTCCTAAAGATTGTGATGCCAATTCTCCTTTACCAGCTGTTGTAGTACAACATGGCTCCGGCGGCATGTGGGAGGATGACAACCCTGAAACCCTAACTATGACCAGTCAATTCCGTGAATGGAAGGAGCTGTTAGACAATAACTGTATGGTTGGAGCCTTTGTTGACAGTTTTTCAGGACGGGGTGCTACTGAGAAAAGTGGAAAATGGGAAACAGCCCCGGATAATTTTAAGATCAGTTCCCAATTTATACGATCGAGGGATGCCAATGCTGCAATGTCCCAACTCAGAAAACTAAAATTCAAGGATGGGAGTCCAGTAGTACGCTCCGAGGACATAGGTTTATTGGGGTTTTCAGATGGTGGAACTTCGGTTATATCAACACTATATGACACCAACACAACACCAACCGGCTGGGAATGGACACAAAGTTTTGGGGGGAAGGAATATGATACTTCTTCCGGGGTAATGTCCCCTGAGCCAAGACCCCTGCAAGGGTTTGCCGGTGGCGTATTCTATTATGGAGGGTCTGGCGGGTACAATTACTGGGGCAGTAGTCCTTGTAACTCCGAGGCGTTGGAAAAAAATATATACCAAAACTATGCCCCTATTCTATTTCAAGTCCCAACAGGGGATTCCCTTTCCGAAGGTTCTCTATGCTTAGCGGGCCTATTGGCCGAAAAAGGGAAGTCTGTTGAGCTTAACATTTATGAAGGAGTTGGCCATGGTTTTGATACCGATGACAATACCCAAAGCTCCAAGGCCCGAACAAAAACCTTGAATTGGTTAAAAAATATATTACATATGAATTGATATTATTCAAGCTACTCAACCTTCCCCGCATATTGCCCTATTATCCAACCTCCCTTTGCGATATGTTTCAATCTCCAAACCATTTGCTTTCCAATAGACCATATAATTATTGGTCCATTGAAAAAACCAACCCATCCCAATATGGGATTTGAACCATCAACCTCAAAAACAATTATTAGATCTGAAATAGACCCAAATCAGAACACCTAAACAAAAAGTTAACCGACATGAGAGAAAACTTTCTAGAAAAATGGATTCTAGACTTGATAAAGTCTGAATACGAACTTGGCAAAATTCCCAGACAGGCCACCTATAAACTCAGGGAACGCATGGATGATTTCATTGAAGTGACCATTGAATGGATAGATGAAGACGGCAATAGTCTTAAAATCGTGTACCACGCAAGATCATACGGAAAAAGAACAATAGGTGAAAGTACTGAATTCAAGGAAGACTCCATATTTGAATTGGAAAATTACTATACCCTGGAAATACACAGCTATGTAAACCACATCAAAAGAAATTACAGTACCCGAAAGATTGCCAACTATGATGTTATGAAAATTGTTGAACAATTGGAGGAGGAAATGAATGATGGGGAGCACTGAACCGTTTAAAATCGTGACTATGGAATACCATTGCACATACTGAAGTGTATTTCATCGATTAAAAAAAGTGTTTTGTCGACAGATGCTTATCCGTCAATTCAAAAGGGGCATTCGTATATTCATGGGCATGAGGTCCAAACAGAATTTGTTACTTAGACTTAAGTTTAAAAAAGTTCCCAATTTTTAACCAAAAGACAAACGCTTATGCAACTGTTCACTATAATTTGGACCTTGGTCTGTGCCGCCATCATCATTGGATACCCGCTGTATCTTTTTAATAGACCCTTCACACCTAACGGGTTATATAAAAAAGATGTAAAAGAGCATTCAAACACCGTAGAATTACTGTCCATTGATATAACAAAGCAATTGCCCGGTTGGTCGTTTACCTTGGATGTCCCACAGATTACAGAAGAGGTTCTTAATACATATCCCATCCTATTCTATCTGGAATCCAAAGATGCCTGCCTTAAGCTCCCGCTCAACAATACTGAGATGGGGTATACGGCCAGTGTATATAAAAATGTTGGTAAGGTATATGTAACCTTTAAGTCACTTAATGATGGTGTCACCAATTTCTATGTGCCCGCATGGCACCTAAGCAAATTGAAAATCCTTATCATTAAATCCAACGATAAAAAAATCTATGGGAATTGGGCTATAAAATCTGAAAAATCACTCATCCATAGAAACCTAAAAAGAGCCGGTATAAATTGGAACAGCTATGAGGATATCCTTGGGTATCTCAGCAATATAGCCGCTATTGATTTTAAAGGACACTTTGTGGCTCCGTCTCCTAAAAGACCCCATTATAATAGCAGGGCATCCTCATTACCTTCCAACAAACAAGAACTCATCTCAACAGGATGAACGTATTGTCTTAAGAGTATGTTAGCGTCCAGTAAAACTTTTAGTGTTCATTTATATGTCTGAAAATGGGGTTTCCCTGTTTTGTGGAAACCCCATTCCAAAGTATCAATATTAGCTTTTGGAATTATCTTTTATGACTTCCGTTAATTCAAACGTACAATCCATAAACCCAAAACATGCTTACGTCAAATCACAGCAAAAAAATATAGGTAAGGTAATTAGTTTTACTGCAATATCTAAAACAATACTAACAGAAAAATATACTGGGCCGTACGTAGACATCAAAACTCTATTCTTCAGTTCTGGCGATGAAGATAGTGCGGCCCAACCGCTTTAATCCAATCAAACGTCAATGAACTCACCATCAGTAATTCTTTTTAAAAGTGCTAAAAGCAAGTATGGGGTTATGCTGCGCAACAGCAATATGGAAGAACGAACATGGTGAGTTTTATATTAATTTAAATCGTCACAAGTGCTAAAAACAACCTCATCAATACAAGAAACCCTATTTCTTCTCTGGACTCCCTTCCCCCCCTTACAGCAGAACAGGATAGATAATGATATGGTTTCTTTCCTTCACAACATCCCAAATCTATCCATTGACTTTCACCTACAAATCTTCAAATCAAAACACGTGAATCAATAAAGAACATGAACAGTAAAAACAGTAAGAAAAATCCTTTAGATCAATAATTAAAAAGTGGAGAAATACATTTTTTGCGCAAAAGGATAGATACACCAGTTACAAATCAAAAAAATAATTCATAACTTAAACATTCACAATGAATTCAAAACATTTTAGGCAATACGCTGAACTCGTATTTAATCAAAATACGGTAGAGCACAGCCTTTCCTAATATGTCAAATATATAAAATATTACTATTCTTTCAAAAAAAGAAAGAAAATACATCAATTTATGCTTAGAAAGTACAATGCAAAAGAGTGATAAGGTAAAATAACCACCAAAACCAGCCAGCCCAATGACCTTAAAAGTAATTATCATTGAAGATGAAAAACACAGTAGGGAAACCTTAAAATCAATGCTTGAGGAATTCTGCAAGGACGTTAAAGTAATTGCAACAGCCAGTTCCGTATCTGAAGGGGTCAAAGTCCTCTCCGTATATAGCCCAGATGTAGTGTTTCTAGATATTGAACTACAATCTGGATTAGGTTTTGATGTCCTCACCCAAATTAAAGACCCTAGTTTTGAGGTCATTTTTACCACGGCATTTGAAAAATATGCCATCAAGGCCATCAAGTTCAGTTCCCTTGATTACTTGTTAAAGCCCATTGACCTGAGTGAACTGCAGGATGCCGTAGAAAAGGCCCGAAACCGCATGGACACCAATGTGTACCGGCAGCAGATAGATACCCTAATGCAGAGTCTATCCAAAGAGAACCACAGACAGGAAAAAATATGTTTGGCCACTACGGCCGGCATGGAGTTCATTGCCATTGAAGAAATTGTCCTTTGTAAGGCAGATGGCTCCTATACCTCCTTTGTTCTACGAAATGAGAATACTCTTATGGTGAGCAAACACCTCAAAGAATATGAGAATCTATTGGGGGATTATCAGTTTATGAGGGTACACAACAGCTATGTCATCAACCTGAATGAAGTAAAGAAGTACGTCAAATCGGATGGGGGGTATATCATCATGAGCAACGATATGCATGTTAGCATTTCCCCAAGGAAAAAAGATGAGCTCATAGAAGCCATGAAACGGCTTTAGCAAAAACCTATTCTTTGGTTTGGCGTTTGCTGGGTTCTCCATCCAACAGACCTTTGGTAAACTCGTTCAGGGTCTCCACTTTTTCCTCAAAATTGCCCTTTAAGGTCTTACGGTATTCATTAAGGTTTTTTACCAAATCATCTATATTGTCCGGAATCACATCCTCAAAAAACTGCCGTAACCGCTTGGCAGTGGTCGGGGATTTCCCATTGGTGGAAATGGCCACCTTTACATTGCCCTTAGTAACAATGCCTCCCATATAAAAATCACAATAAGGCGGGTTATCGGCCACATTCACCAAAATACTACGCTCCCTACAATCATGATATACTTGCTCGTTCACCTCCACCTTATCCGTACAGGCCACCACCATATGCTTGCCTTCCAAAAAGTTCTCATCATAGACTGCTCTCGTAATCTCTACCTTATATCTATTGGCCAATTCCAAGGTTTCGGGCAAAAATTCCGGGGCTACCATCTGTACATTGGCATTGGGGCTGGACTTTAATAGAAAAGTCAGTTTTTCCAAGCCCACATTTCCTCCTCCCACAATAAGTATGTTCAAGTGGGAGGCCTTTAAAAATATAGGGTATAGCTCGTTCTGTTCCATCAATTACCTTTTCAATCCTTACAAAATCCCTTCCATGGGAACCAAGGATATAAAGATAAGGCTATTTCTTGATGACTTTTCCATCACTGGACAACACTTGCCGGATAATCTCCGCATCGCCCTTGTAATACAATCTACTATCCGAGTTGGCCGTAACATCTATGGTACCGGTAACCGTTAAGAAGGCATCACTGTCCGATGTGAGGTCTATCCGCAAATCCTGTACTTCAAGTCCATAATCCTTTAGCTCACTGTCCGAAGACATGATAGCATCCAGGCTTTCAACCGTTCCTACCATATCCACTTCGGCATCCGAGGCAAGTCTTATCTTGGCATCTTTTATCTTGGACTCGCCTTGCAGTCTGGAGCTGGACGAAAGGTCCAAATATGCATCCTGCACATCCAGATACATTTCGGCCTCACTGTCCGAAGCCATGTGGAGTTCCAAATCATCTGCCGTGATGTCCCCTTCAAAATAGGCATCGGAACTCAGTTCAATGGAAACCGTATTGGTGTTTATGGGGCTTTCCATATAGATGGCCGCATCTGCCGAAGCCTTGAACTTGGAAATGTTCTTGGTGGTCACATAGAGTTCCATGGTCTCCTTCCCCCTAACCCTAACATTGTTCTCCAGTTTAACCACCAGTTTACTCCCTTCCATGTAGGCATCTATCCTTCTGAACAAATTGTCATTGGCCTTGATGGAAACCTTTTCCTCTGTATCGGAAAAAGTAACGTAGGCCCTAAAATCCGATGAAACTTGTAGTGCCCTTATGTTGTCAAAGTCATAGTCACGGGTAGATACCTCCTCCGAAACCCATATACTTTCTTGCACACAAGATGTTACTGTAAAGCCCAAAAATAGGGCAATAGCAATCCTTTGAATTGATTTCATACCATTCATTTTTTGATGTGATTAGATTAAGAAAAAGTTGTTATGAGCCGAGTTCCCGTTCCAATTTCAGTACGGGCATCCAATAAAAGTTTATGGCGGACCACTCGTTCATTTCAAGGTTTTGGGCGCTTCTCAAGAACACGGTCCCATTTTGTGAGAACACATGTCTGGCCACCACTGCCTGACGCAATGATTGTCTGTTGTTTTTTGATTTATTGGCCATTGCGCAGGTGTTTTTTATACCGATTACGTCCCATATTAAAAACGCCCACTTTGAGTCCAATTCCCCCGGAAAACCCATTGATGTTGCGGAGCGGACTGGCATCCAATTCCAGCTTGCTGGAAAAACGATATTTGACCCCGGCTTCCAATTGCAGGTATCTAGAAATATTGAACAGCAGGCTCACCCCAGGTTCGGCCACGAAAATGGCATCGATATCATCCTCATCAATATCGCCAATACGGTCGTCAAAATCGTTCCCCAAATAACCTACACCCCCGGCCCCAATGAGCAAGGGAAAGGAAAGGTTCACCATCGACTTGCTAAAAAGTATAGGCTCCAGATGAAGTCCACCGTAGGCACCTATCAAGTCTTCATTGATGGTCCTGGGATTGTCCTGTTCGGAGTACAAGAAGACCCCTGCAAATCCCACTTCAAATTGTCGGTTGGCCACATAGGCCACCTTAAGTCCGCCCAAATAGGTAGATTTTCCCTTGATCTCCCCGTAATGGGTGGTGAGTCCCAAGTACACCCCGTGCACTACATTCTTACGGTCGTTGAATTCAATGTAGTCTACTTCCTCTTGGGCCTGACCCATGGCCATACATCCAAAAAGAAGTATGGGAAGTATTGGTTTCAGTCGTATCATGTTTCGTTTTTTGGTTTTCGTATTAAAGACATTCAAATTTTTAAAGGGTTGCATCCTCAGCAACTTTTATGTTGCATCAATCGGTAAGGACGATTACTCCTTTGATTCCATTGATGGTGAATTTTCCCTTGGTCCCGTTGCCATAGCTTGCCGTGATATCCCGGATCTTGCTTCCTTCATTGGTCACATTGGTCTTAATGTTTGTAAAGGTTTTGGGCACCCGCAGCAGGCCTTGCTCCAAGGTCGCACCAAAGTCAAAGGCCAAGCCCGCAACGTTCATGTTGATCTCTGAGGATTCCTGTACAATATTGATGTCTGCATCAGGTTTGGACACTTTTTTGATGTCCACATCCGCAATCCTTAGTGTGAGGAACATCCCATTTGTTACATCGGCAATGTCAACATTTGAAAATTTAAAATCCCCCCGAAGACTTCCTACCATCATCAATTCCACTTCATCTTTACTGGAATAGAGTTCCAAATCCGCCACTTGATCTAATGCTATATCGCTACCACTGCTTAAGATTTTTAGCTTTTGGGCATGTTCAATGTCAATGGAACCGTTGTCCATTTTAATATTCCCATACCCCATGTTCCGAGCATTGAACTTTCCGAAGCGCATATCGGCCTTGGCCGTTGATATATCGCTATTGATCCAAATATCCCCATGCTGGAGATCCGTTTCCAAATCTCCCTCCCATGCATCTATGATGATGTCCCCAAACTTATTGTTGATATTGAGCTCCGCATTGATGGGCAGGAATACTTCATAATCTATCTGCACATTGGATTTATCAAAATCGAACGGATTGGCCTTGCTGAAATATTTGGCAAAAAGATTGGCATCACGATCTTTTATTTCGGATATGAATTGGATAAAATTTCCAGCTTGGATGGCCTTGGGCTGAATCCGCTCCAATAGTTTTTCCGCGCTTTCATCCTTCCTGTGGTTCACTTGTATGGAAACGGACACCTTGACTTGGTCCCTGCCCCATCCATTGATGACCACATTCCCATACTTATTTTCAATATGCACCTTGCCCGTAGGGGAGAGATCATAGGTCTTGTTCCATTGCTTGCTGTGTTCGCTTTGTGCGAGGGTGGCAATGGTCCACAAAGACACCATCAGTGCCGTAATCATGGTTCTATAGTGTATATCCCTCATAATCCATTTCTTTTTTTGAAGCGTTTATCTGTTTCAGCAAATTCTCTATCAACTCAATACGCTTTTTATAATTGTTCACAATAGCTTCGAGCACCCGTTCATTGTCCAGATTGTCCCGCATTTCCAGTTTTAGTTGCATGTATTCCTCGTCCAGCTCATCCATAAAGGACAAAAACTCTTCTTTGTCCATGGCAGAAAGTTTTGGATTTTCCTGTATCAACAATACCTGTTGATGGACCAAATGCTGATAATGCATGTCTATTTCCAAAAGCTCCTCACTGGCATACCCCTCTATATTTTGGCTTGGGGCATTCATCGTTACAAATGCCGTCAGTGAAAGTCCCACCAGCAACACAATGGATGCCGCCACCTTAAATCCTCTCGATTTCCAGAGTGGGATGACCTTGGGTTCCGTTTTCTCCTCCAATTGGAAGGCTATGTTTTTCCAGAGCTTGTCCCTGTCCACCTTGTGAACGTTAAAAGCCTCCTTGTTATCCCTAATACGTTTTTCAAAATTGTCCATCATAACTCCTTTACAATTTGAATTAGTTTCTTTTTAGCACGGTGGTATTGCGATTTGGAAGTGGAAGTGGTTATTCCGAGGATTTCCCCAATCTCGACATGGTCATACCCTTCGATTAGATACAAGGTGATGATTTGTCGGTATCCCTCCGGCAATTGGGTCAGACCGGTTTTTATCTTTTCCATTTCAAAATCATCCGCCTCCAATTTTTCATCTTCCTCTACGGGCTCCCCTTCATTTTCCATGGAAGCGAACAGCAACCGTTTTGCCTTCAAGTGGTTGATGCTCCTATTGATCACAATTCGTTTGAGCCATGCCCCGAAAGTGCTTTCAAACCGAAATGTGTCCAATTTTTTAAACGCCTCCACAAAGCTTTCCTGCAAGACATCCTCTGCATCCTCCCGAATGGTGAGTAAGCGCATAGCAACGTTGAACATGGCATCCACGTACAATCCATACAGCTGGTATTGTGCGTTGGGGTTTCCTTGTTTGCTCTGCTCCACCAAAGCTTGGTGCGTAAAACGTACGTTTGCTTCCAAAAATCCTGGCCGATTATTCAATGACGCTAAAAATAGTTCTATTTCATTCTATCCCAATGACAAATCAAAAATGAAAGGGTTGCACCGCTTTGAATTTTTTTAATAAAAAAGCCTCCAACGTATGTTGAAGGCATGCTGCATGAGGTTAGGTTCTATGTTTGGTGTATGGTCTGGAGCAGTGTCACTGGGACGCTGCCGCTTTTTTCATTTCTTTGAATTGATATCTGAGAAACAGTTCATGGCTCCCCCCGGTGTAAGCCCCTAAATTGGATGATGTTAGGTCGTAGGCATAGCCCGCATTCAAATTGGAATTGATTTGGAGTCCCAACAACACGGAAAAGGAATCGTCCCATCTATAGGCCGCACCAAAGGTGAAGGTCTCCCTAATGATGGCATTGGCCGAAACATCCAAAATAATCGGTGCACCAGGGACCCACTTTATAAAAAAGGATGGTCGAAGCACCACTTCGGGGGTCACCTCGAACATTTTTCCCCCTATAAAATAGTAATGGAGCCGTTCCGCTGCGATTTCCTGTTCTTCGCCATCATAATGTTTTTGAGAAAAGAAGTTGGGGATGGCAAATCCCAAATAACTATCCTTGGTTTGGTAATACAGTCCCGCCCCAATGGTCGGGAAAAATTTGCTTTTGATATTGTTTTGAAAGGCCATATCGGGATTCTCGGTCAACCCTTTGGAGAAATCCACATCAAAAAGCCGTCCGCCAGCCTTTAGCCCAAAGGAGAGTTTTCGGTTCGTGCTGTCCAATTGTATGGTGTAGGACACATTGCCATCGACAAAAATCTCTGAAGAAGGCCCAAGTGCATCGTGGGCCAAAATACCGCCCACACCCAATTTATTTTCCAAAGGCGTGTCTACCGCCAAGACCTGGGTATTTGGTGCCCCATTGATGCCCACCCATTGGGAACGGTGCAACAACAAGGCCGTAAGATAACCTTGGGAACCGGCATAGGCAGGATTCACACTCATGGTGTTATACATGTACTGGGTAAACTGGGGATCTTGTTGTCCGGATACTGAAAAGCATCCAAGAAAAACCACTAGTAAACCCACAAGTCCAAGTCGTTTTTTCAATTGCTGCATATGTTTAATCAAGCTCCACCCCATTTTCCTATCGATTTAGATATAACCAATCTGTTCGCGGCTCGGAGCCATCACCCAAGTCCAAAATATAATAGTAGGTGCCCACGGGCAACTGATCTTCTTTCTGCACAATGGCCCTGCCATTGGGCGTACCGTCCCAATCATTGTTGTAGGAGCGTTTTTCGTACACAATATTGCCCCATCGGTTATACACCTGAAGTACATTTTGGGGATATCTGGAAATACAATCGATCTTAAAATAATCGTTGACCCCATCACCATTGGGTGAAAACTCGTTGTAGACCACCAAACAACTAGGAGAAACAAAGGCTTCCGCACTGTCATTATCACTGTTGGTGTCCAACTGGTCCACAAAGGCCAAACTTGCCGTATTCAGGTAATCTTCAATGTCCAAAACTTCCACCGTGAGCTCAAGTTGGGCCGTTTCGGATATTTCCAAGGTATCCAACTCCCAAAAACCGGAAGCTTCATCATAAAAGCCCAAAGAAGATTGGGAAGTGAGCAACCGATAGCCCCGTGGCAATTGTTCCTCCACGCCAATGTTGGTCGCAGGTACAGTTCCCAAATTGGTCACTGTTATGGTAAACACCACCTCATCGCCCATATTCACCGAAATCTTGTCCACTTCTTTTGTCAAAGCCAAATCCGTGGTCTGGGGAACCACAAAGGCACTGGCTTCATCATCGTCCTGTATCCCATCGGAAAAATCATCCATTGCGATTCCTTGGTTGGGATCACTGTCCGGGTCGGCAAAATCACTCGTGGTGATTTCGGCCACGTTCAAATACTCATCGGTTTCACCGGTTGGCGTGTTCACCATGGCGAGAATTTCCAAGGTTTCCGTATTCTGATTGAAAATAGTTCGGTTCACGTTCCACAAGCCCGTATTGGGATTATACACCCCGGCCGTGGCCGTATGGGATTGATAGGTGTATCCTATGGGTAGAAGATCAGAAATCGCTACCCCAGTGGCATCGGTAGGTCCACCATTGGTGACACTGATGGTAAATCGGACCACATCACCGACATTCGGCGTGGGGTTGTCCACCATCTTGACCAGAGATAGATCGGCCAAACCATCCGGTACAGGAACCACGCTTACTTGATCGTCTTCCGAACCCAAATTGTTATTGGGTGAAGAGTCCGGGTCATATGTTCCCAATGCGATCAGCTCTGCGGTATTTTTATAATTTCCGCTGGGCAATACCAAGGCAGTCAAGACCAAGGTTTCCAAACCTCCACTTGCTATACTGGAAACCTGCCAAGAGCCTGCAATTTCATCATAAGTCCCCGTAGAGGTCACTGCGTTTATAAAACTGTAGCCTGATGCCAATTCATCTTCTATTACCAAAGCGGTAGCATCATTGGGTCCGGCGTTGTTCACTGCAATCGTGAAAACAATTTCGTCGCCCGCGGAAGGAGTCAGGTTGTCCGCAGTCATGGTCAGAGAAACATCCGAGACATGTCTGGGAGTTGTGGATTGTGCATCTTGGTCATCCTCTGCCAGTATACCGTTGCCGGGAGTGGAATCTGGATCTACTTGAATGGCCGAAACCACTTCTGCCCTATTGGTATAGTTTCCTGAAGGATTTACTACTGCCTCAACATTGAGGATTGCATTAGCCCCTCCCGCAACACTTCCCAAATACCAGAAACCACCAAAGGGATCATATAGTCCTCCGGAATCGTCCGAAACATAGGTATACCCCGAGGGCAATAGGTCTTCCACCACTATGCCACTGGCGTCACTTGGCCCCATATTTTCCAAAGTCAAGGTAAATGTAACTGTATCGGAAACATCAGGGAATTCATTATCCACAGTTTTGCTCAACTCCAAATCCGAGGCCGGAATGGGAATGGTCCCGGCACTATCTTGGTCATTTTCAAAAACATTATTGTTGTTGGGTATGGAATTGGGGTCAAGGTTACTGGATGAAAATACTTCAGTCACATTGAAGTAATCTCCTGTAGCATTCACCGTAGCTACAATGTTCAAAGTTTCGGTCACCCCGTTGGGCAGTACGTTATTCAGTTCCCAAATTCCCGTAGCAGCATCATATGCTCCTGCTGTTCTACTATTGGAAACATAGGTATACCCAGAGGGCAACAGATCCATAATCTCCACGCCTGTTACATCACTTGGTCCCAAATTGGAGATGTTGATGCTAAAAATTACATCTTCCCCTACCAACGGACTCAGTTTATCCACAGATTTACGCAACAGCAAATCGGATACCGGTACAGGAGTTGGCACCACCGTTTCCTGATCATCTTCGGAACCGTTGTTGTTTCCAGGGGTGGAATCCACATCCAATTCTGTCAATCCGGTCAATTCCGCGGTATTGGCATAATCGCCACTAGAGAGCACATTGGCCGTTATGGTAAGGGTTTCAGAGGTTGCATTGGCCAAACTCCCAACGTTCCAAACCCCGTTCACTGCATTATAGGTTCCAGCTGATGGAACAGCACTTACCAATCCGTATCCGGATGCCAGCTGATCGGTGACCACCACATTGGTCGCTTCACTGGGTCCATTATTAAGCACGGTAATGGTAAATATAATCTGGTCACCCACATTGGGAGTTAAGTCATCTGCCATTTTGGTCACCGAAACATCCACCAAGGGATTGGGACTCACCACCACTTCATCTTGATCATCTTCGCTAGGAGTATTGTTGTTTGGGGTCGAATCTGAATCCATTTGATCATGGTTGGTGATTTCGGCCACATTGGTGTAATTCCCTGTTGGGTTAACATTGACCAGAATATTCACGCTTTCTGAATCTCCACTGGCCAAAGTTCCCACATTCCAAATGCCCGTAGTCTCATCGTAAGACCCACCTCCATTATCGGAAACATAGGTAAATCCAGAAGGCAGTACATCGGTTACTTCCACGGAAGTGGCCTCACTAGGGCCTGCATTGGAAACCGTCAATGTGAATATAACATTATCACTCACCAAAGGTGGGGATTTGCTTATGGTCTTGGTCAAGGAAAGGTCAATGACTTCCACGGGGGATAAGGTCACATCGCCTTGATCATCCTCTGAAGGCACTCCGTTGTCAGGAGTCGAATCCACATCAAACCCATCTGATGCTTCCACTTGTGCTGTATTGGTATAGATTCCATTGGGGTTTACTACCGCATCAATGGTCAAGGTTTCCGAGGCCCCATTGGTCAACGTTCCTACTTGCCAAAGTCCACTGGCAGAACTATAAGTTCCTGCCGTGGCGGTATAAGAGACATAACCGAATCCCGAAAGTAATTGATCCTCCACCACAACATTCGTGGCGTCATCGGGACCATTATTGGTTAGGGTGATCTCAAAACTGATCTGTTCACCCACCTCAGGGGAAAGATTGCCGCCTACCACCGTCTTTGACAAAGACAAGTCTGCCTGTTGGGGAGAAGCGATTACAAAGTCTTCATCGTCCTCGCTTTGGTCACCATCATCATTGTTTGGGGTACTGTCCAAATCAATCTGATCACTAAAAGTGACCTCGGCGGTATGGGTAAATTCATTGGAAGTCCCTGTGGGGGGTTGCACCGTTGCATTGAACGTCAACGATACCGTGTTTGTTCCCAGCGGAACATTGAGTCCTGTCCAAACTATGGCTCGGGGTCCAACAAAAAAGGTTCCCCCATCACTTATGGTATTGACATTTTCGTAACCTGCCGGCACAATATTTTCAACAGCGACCCCTGTGGCATCCACATCCCCAAAATTGCTCAGATTGATGGTAAAGGTCACAATGTCTCCTACATCTGGGCTTGAATTGCTGGCCAAAGCTTCCAGTTCGAGGTCCACCCCTAAAAAGGTAACCCCTACGGTATCGGATGTCGTGGTGCAGGATGGGTCTGAAACCGTCCATTCAAAAATATACGTCCCGGGAACCATTCCAAAAACTTGGGTGTTGGGGTCATTGGTATTGGCAAAACCTACCAAAGAAGGGCCAGAAAACTGTGTCCAAGCTCCTGTTCCCGTAGCTGGGGCCACCGCATTTAAGAATACATTCCCCACTTGATCGGCAGTCATATCCGGTCCGGCATCTGCAGAACATAATTGCCCGTACCCCATCTGAAGTGGTAAAAACAAAAACAAAATAACCAACAAGTGGTATCTTTTGTTCCAACGGCATTGAGGCATGTTCATAGTTGAGGAAATGAGGTTGGATCTAGGCATTACGCCTACTCAAACATATCAACAAACCTCAACAAAACGGAAGTTATGTTGTATCTGGTCGATCATTTGTTGTGAAACATTGAATACATGAAGAGAATCTTTTTGGAAAAATTGTTGTCGCACCAAAAAAACAACACATCAATTTACTGATTATCAATTATATACTGTCGTTTATGCAAAAAAATGCAAAGAGAGTATTAGATCCTCCGTATCTTTGTATTACAAATATTTTTTTCTTGAGGAAACACGGGCTTCCTATATTTTTTACTTTTTTGTATATCATGGCCATGATGCGCCCTGTACTTCCCGTTTTCGACTACCTTGTAAATCAGGATTATATCGCTGAATACCTGTGTATCAACAAGGATAAACCCATGCTCAATTGTAATGGGAAGTGTTACTTGGCCAAGATGATTCAGGAAGAACAGAGCGAAAAGAAACAAAACCTTCCGGCCATAGACTTAAAAGAATATCCTATAGGCTTTGTTGACATCCTTCTTTGTGATTTTTCAGATCAGACTTCCATTAAAAAGGCTTTACCATCCATGGTAACCCGTGAACCCAACCCATATATCGGTTCTGTTTTTCATCCACCCAATATTTGATTCCAATAATTAAGCTGGTTTCATATGATTTTCGTTTTCTTTTTTGAAAGCAAATAATCCTATGTCCAAAATCTAGTTTACCGCATAACAAGTGCGGAAACCTTTTATTTTAAATCATTTTAAAAGGAAACCCTTACTTAATTGCCTTGGGTCTCCAATAACCTCATTTATTTGAATCAATCATGAAATCAATATATAATTTGGCAGTAATGCTAACCCTATCCGTATTTATAATCTCTTGCAGTAGCGATGACGATGCTACGGAACTGACCGGAAACGGGATGGTAAAAATAGAGTTTGACAACAGTATGGCCGGGGACGACCTACTTTTGGGGTCTTCGTACACCAACTCTCAAAACGAGACCCTGACCATTAGCCGTCTCAACTACATTGTAAGCAATTTTAGGTTGACCGATGAGGACGGTACCGTATTTACCTATCCAAAAGACCAAGGGTATTTTATTACCAGTGAAGAAACTGGAACCACAGAAGTAGTCCTTATGGACGTGCCCGCCGGAAGGTACACCTCATTGACCTTTGGCATTGGTGTAGACCAAGAAAAATACCTTCAAGGCGCAGAAGGACAAGGGGATTTATTGACCGAAGCGGAAAGCACCAACATGATGTGGTCATGGCAAGCCGGTTATAAGTTTCTCAATTTTGAAGGAACCTTTACCTCATCTACGGTAGCAGACGCAACGGATTTTAAAATACATATGGGAAGCCATGGCTCCAGCTTGGACAATTATAAGGAGACAACCCTAAGCCTTGGTACGGAAGCTTTGGTAAGTGAAGATATGACGCCGATTATCCATTTGGTGGCAAATGCCAGCAATATACTTGATGGTGAGAACAAGATATCGCTTACGGAACAGGCTGTAATTATGGTCAGCGAGGAGAAATCCCCAAAAATAGCAGTGAATGCCTCAAACATGTTCACTGTAGACCATGTACATAACGGAGACGGTGGTTCCCATTAACACATAGATTGGGCCGTCCCATTGGGGCGGCTCTCTATCTCTTAATCCATAGTGCGATGAAATATCTTTTTTGGATGCCCTTGCTACTTGCAATGGTGTCTTGCACCAATGATGATGGCGAATATATCGCTGTGGGGGAGAATGAATTGTTAACGGTAACTCTTCCGTCCAATTTTCCTCCCATGGCGTACAATGTATCGGAAAACCCACCTACCAAATATGGGTTCGAGCTGGGAAAAAAGCTGTTTTACGATGGTAAACTATCTGCCAATGGCTTTATTTCCTGTGGTTTTTGTCATGAACAACGTTTTTCCTTTACCCATCATGGGCATCAGTTCAGTCATGGAATCGATGACCTTCAGGGTACCCGAAATACGCCATCCATAGCCAATATGGCCTTTTTCCAAGAGTTTGCATGGGACGGGGCTACCAATCATCTGGACCTGTTTCCCATTATTCCCATTACCAATGAGGTGGAAATGGGCGAGACCATGACAAGTGTCCTTCAAAAATTGCAGGCAGATGAAGCCTATCAAAAGGAATTCAATGCCGCTTTTGAAGAAGGAGGTGTGAACCACACCAATTTTTTAAAGGCTCTGGCCCAGTTTATGGTCATGATGGTTTCCTATAATTCCAAATACGACAAGTATGTGCGGAATGAGGATGGGGTCTCCCTAACGGACCAAGAACTTCAAGGCTTGTCCATTTTTCAGGAAAAGTGCGCAAACTGCCATACCACGGATTTATTTTCCGATGGCAGTTTCAGGAACAACGGCCTTCCCCCCAATCCCAACATAAATGATTTGGGCCGGGCAGAGGTCAGTGGCAGTCCTTCGGACAATTACAAGTTCAAGGTGCCCAGCCTACGCAACGTGGCCCTGACCGCACCCTATATGCACGATGGAAGGTTTGGAAGTCTGGAATCGGTCCTGAACTTTTACCAAAATGGGGTGCAAGATTCGCCAACCCTGGACCCTTTGCTCAAAAATGGGAATGCTTTGGGCATTTCCTTGAACGATGACGAAAAGCTGGTCCTTATTGCATTCTTGGGCACGCTAACCGATGATGAATTTATTACTGATAAACGTTTTGCTGAATATTGAACATGAAAATTTATAACATAGTACTTATCTTATTTTTAGGGACCTTATCCCTGAAGGGAAACGAAATCCCGACCGACCCTTGTTCCAAATTAAATTCGAAGGGCTTGCTCCTATACGACTTTTGCGACACCTGTGGTTGTAGTGGAAATGGGGGCAGCATGGGTTTTGGCACCGGTTTGAACAACAATTTCTTTGGGCTAAGGTATATAGGGCAACGGTACCTATCCAGAGATGGCATTTTCGCGAATTCCCCCTGGATTGATGAAAATTTCAATACCGTTCAATTATGGACCCAAGTGCCCATTGGACAACGGTTTATGGTAAATGCCGTTCTACCGTACCAATTCCACACCCGTACATTTGCAGATGGCATGGAACAGAACATCAATGGTTTGGGAGATGCTACGGTTCTTGGTTTCTATCAGGTACTACAACAAAACCCGGACAGTATTGTTTCCATAAAACCTGAACATACCCTACAATTGGGAGGCGGAATTAAAATGCCCACAGGAAAGTTTGATTCCGAAAACCTTGAGGGCAGCGTCAACCCAAGTTTTCAATTGGGCACAGGAAGTTGGGATTATCTATTGGCCGCCAATTATGGTCTAAAGCACAGAAATTGGGGATTGTCCTTTATGGTGAATTACACTTTCAAGTCTGAAAATGACAAAGAGTATCGCTTTGGAAACCAGTTGAATTACACCCTTAACACTTTTAAGACTTATTATTTTGGAACTGATTTTGCCCTTACTCCCCAAGTGGGTGTCGGTAGCGAACATTTCGAAAAAAATAAAGAATTTGGTTTGGAGGTCAACGACACGGGTGGCTATGCCTTTTTTGGAAAGGCGGGCGTGGAACTCAACTACAAGACCTTGGCCCTCGGGGTGTCTAGCATGCTACCCTTGGCACAGGACTTGAACAATGGCAAGGTAGAGGCCAAAAACAGATGGGCCATTTACGTAAACATCAACATTTAGTCCTTCCATTTTTGCATACGAAACCTCAGTCAAAGGATTGGGGTTTCGTATCTACTTATCCTAAGATGTGACCCTAAATCAGGAGCAAGCAGTACAGGTTCCGGTCAAAATACAGTTCACCTTCTCTACCTGATAGCCCATGGGCAGCGAAAAATGCACCTCTTCCTTTAAACACTCTATGGTTTGGCATGTGGTACATCTGAAATGAAAGTGATGGGTTGGCACTTGGTTTTCCCCACAGTTGATACAGAAAGCAAAATACTGTTTCCCATCCTCGGCCACTATTCTGTGCACAATGCCGTCATCACAGAAACTGTTCAGGACCCTATAGATGGTTGCACGGTTTATATCAATGTCTATTTCCCGCTCAATGGCATCCTGGCTCATGGCCTTGCCTCTTCGGGACAACAAGTCCAATACCGCTTCTTTGGTAGGTGTGCTTCTTCGTTTCATAATTTATTAATGCGACTTTGTTGCAATAATAAAAAATGTTTCTAACTTTGACAACCCAATCCCTCATAAAACCATAAAATGGAACAAAGTAGCATTTTTGATGTGATCATAGTCGGCGGCAGCTATGCCGGTTTATCAGCAGCCATGGCCTTAGGCAGGTCTTTAAAAAAAGTCTTGGTGATAGATTCGGGCGAACCCTGCAATAAACCCACGCCCCATTCCCATAACTTCCTTACCCAAGACGGAAAGACCCCCTCGGAGATTTCATCCATTGCCCAACAGCAAGTGTCACAATACAAGACCGTTCATTTTCATACGGATGTTGCCATTGATGGAAAAAAAACAGCCGAAGGTTTTGAAATCAGCACCCAATCCGGAAAAAAATTTGAAGCCAAAAAGTTGATTTTTGCCACAGGAGTGAAAGACAATATTCCCAATATCCCAGGTTTTTCTGAATGTTGGGGAAAAACAGTCATCCATTGCCCCTATTGCCATGGATATGAATTTCATGGAAAAAAGACCGGGATATGGGCCCCTTCGGAAAAAGCCTTTCATCTGGCCGGTTTGGTCAACAATCTTACACAGGACCTCTCCATGATCACCTCCAATAAAAGTGATTTTACAACAGAGCAAGTAGAAAAGCTTCAACAACATAACATCAAAATTGAAGAAGGTGAAATCCATCAGATTGAACATGAAAATGGAAACATAGTCCATATCGTTTTTAAAAATGGGAAAAAAGTACAGCTCGACACGCTCTATGCCGGAATCCCTTTTGAACAGCACTGCAAAATTCCAGAAACATTGGGTTGCGAAATCACAGAACAGGGATACCTCAAAATTGACGGGCTTCAAAAAACAACCGTAGATGGTGTTTATGCCTGCGGAGACAACACTAGTCCCATGCGTTCAGTGGCCAATGCAGTACAACAGGGGAATTTTGCCGGAGCGGTAATCAATAAAGAACTGACCGAGGAATCTTTCTGAACAAAAATGGCCAGTTTTGTTCGCTTCCTATCAAAAACTTCATATTAACATGGCTTAAGTTACAATTGCAGAACTTTTTTAATAAGTTTGTGGGATTATGAAAAAGAATCGTCTCATACATAACATTGCGTACTTTTTCCTCGCACTGTTCCTTACCACGGAACTGGCAGGACTGCACGTGCTTTCACATGATGACGATAAGGACTATCCGGACCATTGTGCCATATGCCACAATATTGCAGCTGACCATCAAGTACCTGCTGTACTTTCAGATTCAGACGAACCTCTGACCAAAATCGTTGAATTTGTCCTTCAAAAGGAAATAGGCATAGATTATGATGTACACATTCCATCCGACACAAGCCTAAACCTTCCGTTTTCGCGCCCCCCTCCCACAGTCTAATTTCCCTTACATTTTTGCTAAATATTGTACTGTGACCCTTTGGGTCAAACCCAATAATTTCTCCAATTTCAACAGAGATTTTATTTGTAACCCATTGTATGGTACATGTATCGCCATCTTAGGGGCAATCTGTACAGTTATTTCACTTACGCAAGATGTAATGGAGTCAGGCCATCAAGCTCCCCGTACCCTGTAGGAGCATATCCAACAAATTTATCGTACTCACACAATGAGCAACAAAATGCTAATGGCATGGCTGTATATCGGCCTATGCCTTCAGGCATCTGCACAAGAACTCCATACCATAAAGGGGGTTATTGTAGATGCCAAAACCCAAGATCCCATTATAGGGGCCAATATCATAGGCAACAATCTATTTGCCGTATCGTCAGATGGTGGTGAATTCAGTATTGAAAATGTCCCCCAAGGCCTCCAAAAATTTACAATAACCCATATAGGGTACACCTCCCAACAGCTTACCCTGGAGGTCAATCCCAATATGGGCTGGGTAACCATTGAATTAGTGGCGTCTGTTACCAACCTTGATGAAGTGGAACTTTATGGAAAGACCGAACACCGTAAAGCCCAAGAACTTTCCACCATTTCTGTTGGCGTGAACAAAGAATTTCTGGATAAAAACCGAGAGAACAGCCTCATGCAGACCTTGCGAAAAATTCCCGGGGTCAGCACCATGACCATAGGTTCGGGGCAATCCAAGCCCACCATTAGGGGACTGGGGTTCAACAGGGTGAGTGTGGTGCAAAATGGCATAAAGCACGAAGCCCAGCAATGGGGCAACGACCATGGGTTGGAAATAGACCAATATGGCATAGACAACATCCAAATCATAAAAGGTCCGGCTTCATTGCTCTATGGTTCCGATGCCATAGCCGGTGTTGTGGATATTCAACCCCCAAACGTTCCCTTACCTAATTCTTTTGGGGGAGAAGTAAACCTCTTGGGAGAAACCAACAATGATCTATTGGGAGTATCCGCAGGAATCCAAACCAGAAAACAGAACTGGTTCTACCGAGCAAGACTCACTTACAGGGATTATGGGGATTATAAAGTGCCCACCGATCGGATACGGTACGAAAGCTACATTTTTGAACTCCATGAAAACCATTTAAGAAATACCGCAGGAAGGGAGGCCAATGCCAGTTTCAGTATTGGATTTGCAAAAGATGATATAAAATCCGAAACCTTCTTCAGCAACGTCAATGCCAAGAACGGCTTTTTTGCCAATGCCCACGGCTTGGAGGTCAGGACCTCAACCATTGATTATGATAGTTCCAACAGGGATGTAGACCTTCCTTTTCACAAAGTGAACCATTTTAAGGTCATCAACAATACCACCCTCTACAAAGGGAAACACACCTTGCACCTAGATTTGGGCTACCAAAACAACCAAAGGGAAGAGCACTCAGAACCTGTACCCCATGGCTATATGCCCACCCCACCCAACAGCAGGGAAAGAATTTTCACCAAGAACACCTATTCCATAAATGCCAAGGACACTTTTAGGCCCAATGCAAGGCATGATGTGGTTTTTGGAATGGACGCCGAACTGCAGAACAACAATATTGGGGGGTGGGGTTTCTTGATTCCGGAGTACGACCGATATTCAGCAGGGGTCTTTGCCTATGACCATTACAAGATTAACGAAAACTTCCATTTGCAAGCTGGTCTGCGGTACGATGTGGGCCTCGTGGAAACCAGAGCGTATTACGATTGGTTTACATCCACCGTCAACAATCCAAATGGCACAACCTCCTATGTTCAACTGCAGCGCGCACAGGACAAGACGTTGAACTTTGGAAACTTTAGTGGTTCGGTGGGCATGAGCTACCTCAGTAAAAACACCACTTACAAAATCAATTTGGGGAAAAGTTTCCGGATGCCGCTGGCCAACGAATTGGCTTCGGATGGGGTCAACTATCACATGTACCGATACGAGCGGGGCAATATTGACCTAGATCCCGAGCAGTCCTATCAATTGGACATGGCCATTGATCATTCCAACAAATGGTTCAGTGCGGGGATAAGTCCTTTTGTGAACTTCTTTGATAACTACATCTACCTGAACCCCACCCCAAACTACTATGAAACCCTTCAAATATATGAGTATACACAAAGTAAGGTATTCCGGTTTGGCGGTGAAGCCAGTATGGGCATAGACCTTACCGGTGCCCTGCACTTGGATGCCTCGCTGGAATATGTGTATGCCAAACAGACCAGTGGTCCGAAAAAGGATTTTACATTACCCTTTTCCCCTCCCCTGTCCGGGCTGTTTTCCGTCAGTTATCAATTCAAGGATGTCCTGTTTTTTCAACAGCCCTTAATCACGGTGGATTTTAGGGCTACGGCCGCCCAAAATGAAATTGTGCCCCCCGAAGAGCGAACGGAAGGGTACCAAGCGTTCAACCTGACCGCCATAACCCAACTACCCCTCTTTGGAAACAGTAAACCAGTGCAAATGCGCATCAAACTCAACAATGTGTTCAACACGGAATATTACGACCACACCAGTTTTTACAGACTCATCGATGTACCCGAACCCGGTAGGAACCTATCGGTTTCGGCCACCATACCATTTTAACATAAATCAAATTAGTATAACACCAAAAACAAGTAGTATGAAAGCAAATTTTAAATCTTTAGCACTTATCATTTTTTTAGGCCTTGCCCTCTACTCCTGTAGTAGTGATGACGAAGGTACTCCGCCAGTGGCTGCCCCGGCAATCTCAGATTTTGAATACGGGGAGGGCAGCTCGCACTCCACCGATCAAGTCGCCTACAAAGGCTCTGACATCCATTTGGAAGCAGAGATTACTGCAGAAGGCATTGTGAGCAGTATTTCCATTGACATCCATGCCCATGACCTAGAAGTGGGAGAGGGCGAAGTGGAGTGGGATTATGAACAAACCTGGACAGATGCCAGTTATTTGGTCATAAACCCCACTTTCCATGAACATATAGATATTCCTTCCAACATTCCTGCAGGGGAATACCATGTTGTTTTGACGGTAACCGACGAGCTGGGCAACAGCACTGAGGCCGAAGGCCATGTACAGATTTTGGACCCCATCACCATAAGTGATTTTGATATGGATGAAACCGTGGCGAGGGGAAGTGACTTTCACGTGGAGTTTATGATTGGTGCCGTACACGGTATCCATGAGGTAACGGTTGATGTACATGCACATGACCTAGAAGTTGGCGAAGGTGAAGTGGAATGGGACTTTGAAGGTGATTTTTCCGAAGACTACCACGAGTTGACCGAGGCAGAGTTTCACGAGCATATTGATGTGCCGGTCACAGCTCCTGCCGGGGAATATCATATCATTTTCACCATTGAGGATGAAGATGGGAATACCTACGAGTATGAAACCCACATTGACGTAACCACAGAATAATCCCAATCAAAATATAACATACCAAATAGGGTATACAACTTTACACACTTATAATGAGACAGATAGTAAAATTACTTTTGATCGCACTCCCTTTTATCTTCTTGGCATCCTGTAGCAACGATGATGATGCGCTGGACCAACAAGGCGATATCAATCCAGAACGATTTGAAAACCTGGAGATCGGGAATGCAGATTTCAAAGTGCCCCAGGCCAACCCGGACCTGCATATTGAGTTTGATTACACCGGAAAACAAAAAGTGACCGAGGTATATCTCGATATCAAGTCCGTAAGTATCCAAACTCCGGTCGGTGATGAGGTGGATTGGAATGTTTCCAAATATTTGATTCCTGAGAGTTATTATGAAGGCCAGATCAATCCACACATCCATTATCACATTCTTTTTGACCCGGATAATGAATATTTCCCTTCCATGCGCCCAGCTGAGGGGACCTACACCATGACCTTCACCATTGTTGAGGAAGATGGTTCGGAAAGTGTCCTGACCAAAGAGTTTGAAGTCGTCAAACGATTTTTTGAAGTTGAGGTCGGGCATGATGGCCATGTCCATTATGGCAGTGATGAGCTACATACCGAGTTCGAGTATCAGGGAGGAGATCATACGGTCAGTGAAATAGTTTACGAACTGTGGTTTGAAGAATGGAGAGAGGGACAGAACGTTCCGGCAGGCAGTTGGGACAAGATCCTTCACACGCTCCCCACAGAACTTTATGAAAACTCCACAAATCCGCACATCCATTATCATATGTCCATTGACCCAGAGTTTCCAACCGGCAATTACTGGCTCAACATTTATGTGAAGGATTCTGGTTCTGAAGAAGCCGTAAAGTTGTCCGTACCCTTTAGTGTGGTAGAGGAAGAAGAATAATTGGCCTAAGCCAAAAGTAGATAACCTTATTCCGCATGGCTTCTTACAAAAGCCATGCGGTTAAATAAAAATTGAATATGAGAGCATTTTATAAACCTCTGTCCATGCTTGCAGCAACCATTTTGCTATTTGCTTGCTCAAACAGTAACGACACCACTATTGATGAGGAAAAACCCACCATCAGTGTAAACTATAGTGGAGGGTTTCCGCAGGCCTGTGAAGAATTCCAAAGGGGGCAATCGTATACATTCCGGGCCATGGTCACCGATAATATGGAACTGGCCGCATACAGTCTAAACATCCATCACAATTTTGACCATCACACCCATGACGACCAAGGGGCCCAGTGTGATTTGAACCCCATAAAGAGTGCCATTAACCCCATGATCTTTATGGAAAACCACTCCATTGAAAATGGTGGGACTTCATATGAAATCAACCTGACCGTCACCATACCAAGTGATATTGATACGGGAGATTATCATTGTGCCTTTTCGGTAACCGATGCCACAGGATGGCAGAGCAGGACCTCCATAGATATAAAAATTGTGGAATGAATCCACTACTAAAACCTTAAACCATATCACTATGATATCAACAAACAATTTGACCAAAAAATTTGGCGATTTTACGGCGGTGGACCAACTTTCCCTTTCTGTCAATGAAGGTGAGATCCTATGTCTGCTCGGTGCCAATGGGGCGGGAAAATCCACCACTATCAATATGCTCCTGAACTTTATAAATCCAAGTTCGGGCTCCGCCACCATAAACGATCTGGACGTGGTGAAAAATCCAATAAAGACCAAGGAATACATCACTTACATCCCAGAAAACCTGATGCTTTACCCCAGTCTCTCGGCCATTGAAAATCTGGACTACTTTTCGGGCATAGCCGGAAAGCAGCTCCCATCAGCGGATTTGGAGGGTTTCCTTAGAGACGCAGGGCTTCAAGAAGAGGCTTTCCATAAACGTATCTCGACCTTCTCAAAGGGAATGCGACAAAAAGTGGGCATTGCCATTGCTCTTGCCAAGGACACCAAAGTACTTTTATTGGACGAACCCACCTCGGGACTGGACCCAAAAGCCAGCAATGAATTTGGAAACCTGCTCCAAAAACTCAGAAAAAAAGGGGTTGCCATTTTAATGGCCACACATGACCTGTTCCGGGCCAAGGAGGTTGCTACCCATATTGGCATCATGAAAGATGGACAGTTACGGCAACAGTTCATTGCAGAAGACATTTCCCTTGCCCAACTGGAAAAGGCTTATCTGGAAACCATGGAATACAAAGAGGTGTTGTCATGATTGCAAAAACTTGTATCAAAGAGCTTAAGGAATTGATGCGGGATGGGCGTATTCGAACAGCTTTCCTGATAGTGATAGTGCTCTTGGGAGTTGCCATTTGGATCAGTGCCCGTCAATATCAAAGCATCAACGAACAATATCAATCGGCCAAAACAACCGAAAGAAGTGTTTGGGACGACCAAGGGGAAAAGAACCCCCACTCTGCAGCCCATTATGGCACCTACGCATTCAAACCAAAATACCCTCTTTCCCTTTTGGACCAAGGGGTGGACAAATATGCAGGATCTTCCATTTTTTTGGAGGCCCACAAACGGAATGAGGCCCAATTCAGTGTGGCAGCGGATCAAACGGGACTTGCCCGGTTTGGCGACCTTACCCCAGACTTCATCCTGCTCTTTATCATTCCGCTCTTCATTATTCTATTGGGATATAACAGTTTCACCAAAGAACGGGAAATGGGTACTTTGACCCTGCTCAAAAGTCTGGGAGCTCCTAGTTGGAAATGGGCCCTTGGCAAATGGTTGGCGCTCTTTTTTCCCATTCTAGCCATCACCGTCCTGCTCTTTTTCCTTGCGGGCATCCTCTTGTCCAACCTTCAAGATTTTGGGGTGTTCAATTGGACCTCCTTGCTCATGATGTTTGTGGTGTATATAGGATACTACGTTGCTTTCATCAATATTGTACTGTTTATTTCATTGAAGGTCAAAAAATCTGGCATAGCCCTGGTCCTGTCCCTTTCCATTTGGATATTGGCCTGTTTGGTGGCCCCCAAGGCCGCCAGCAATATTGCCGAAGCCAAGCATCCCTACCCCACTCGGCAAGAATTTGCCGCCAATGTCCTTAAGGATAAACAAGAAGGGCTGGATGGACATGATCCCTGGAGTAAGGAATCAAAGCTATTGGAACAAAAAGTGCTTGCCGAATACGGTGTGGACAGCATCCATAAATTGCCTTTCAATTTTGATGGCTATCGCATGCAAAAAGGTGAGGAACATGAAGCCGAGGTCTATTTGAAGCATTACAAGTACCTAAAAGAACAATTCTCGGAACAATCCAAAGTCTATAAAGGTCTTGCCATGATCTCCCCGTATTTGCCCACACGCTTTATGAGCATGGCCATAGCCCAAACCGATTATAACACCCATTGGGATTTTGCGGATGCCGCCGAAACCTATCGCATAGCCACCCAGAAATTTTTGAACGACAACTTTGCGCAAAACTCAACCTATGGGGAGTGGTCCTACCGGGCCGATGCCGATTTCTGGAAACAATTGCCTGTTTTTGAATACGATCCTCCCGAACTCAAGACCATATTGGCCCAGAATTCCTCCAACCTATGGATCTTGACAATTTGGCTTGCTGTTTCCTTTTCTCTTCTCTTGCTAACCACCAAAAACATCTGATCATGTTACGATACAATTTTATATACGAACTACGGCTCTTACTCAGAAGTCGCTGGATTCAATTATTGAGCCTATTGTTACTGTTGCTGTTTGGTTTCTCTGTTTTCAATGGAATGGGAAAAGTGGAAAAGAGAAGGGATGACATTGCAGCAGCCCGAAAAGAAGTCAGCGCATCTGATCAGGCCATGTTGAAACTATTGGATTCCGTGGAACGCGGTCTGGATGTGAGCGTATCGCCGTGGACCATCCCCAGTAGTCCAATGGCCGTGGCCAATTACTATCCAAGGGTTGCCGCCATGGACCCCCAACCTATGGCATTTGCATCCACAGGGCAGGCCGACCTATTCACACATTACGTAAAACCAACGGCTTCCGGCGATGATTTCTCGTTGAATTTCACCGAAATGACCAGCCCTGTCCAACTCCTTTTTGGAAGTTTCGATTTGGCCTTTGTCATTGTTTATCTACTCCCCTTGTTGATCATTGCCTTTACATACAACATCCTTTCCTCTGAAAAAGAAAGTGGTTCCCTGCGCTTGTTGGCCTCCCAACCCATATCCATACAGAAATGGGTATTCCACAAACTCATTCTGCGCTTTTTCTGGTTGTCTTTATTGGTTACTGTTTCCCTATTGTTGGTTTTCTTCATCATGGGAATCGACCCATTGCATTGGAATGCTGTATTCAGTCTCTTGGGGCTAACCCTTTGTTATATGTTGTTTTGGTTTGCCTTGGCTTTTTTGGTGAATCTTTTATCCAACAGTTCGGCCAAGAATGCCGTTTCCCTTTTGGGATTATGGGTGGTCTTTGTGCTGTTGGTCCCTTCCGTCTTGAACCAATTGGGAAATACGCTCTACCCTATGCCTCCCCGGACTTTGATGATCAATGAAATGCGGTTGCAGAAGGCCGAAGCTACCAAGCAACAGGATAAGATTTTGGACAACTACCTCCGGGACCACCCTGAATATGCCATTAATGATTCCACACAGTCGCGTTCTTTCTGGCATGGCTATATGGCTTCGCAAAAATTGGTTAAGGAAGCATTGGCGCCCATTGTTGGCAGTTATGAGGAACAACTATCAAAACAACAGGATTGGACCAGAAAAATGCAATGGATTTCCCCAGCCATCATCGCACAGGAATCCTTGAACAGCTTGGCAGGAACCTCAACCCAGGATTATGAGGCCTATCGAAAACAAGTGGTCCAATTTGCCGAATTATGGAGGGCGCATTTTATGCCATTTCTGTTCAACAACACTTTATTCACAACAAATGACCATGACGCCCTGCCCCAGTTCCAATACCAACCCTTGCAGCAAAACGGGGGCATACAGGCCATGTCCATCTTATTGTTGATGGCATTGGTGCTATTGGGCCTTGGTTTTGCAATGCAAAGTGCCCCTAGGCAAAAAGGAATTTTAAGCGACCAATAAAAAATGAGAAAATTACCCGTAACTGTACTCAGTGGTTTCTTGGGAGCCGGCAAGACCACCCTACTCAACCACATCTTGCACAATAAAGAAAACCTCAAGGTTGCCGTAATCGTGAATGATATGAGCGAGGTGAACATAGACGCCCAATTGGTGGAAAATGGGAACACGCTCTCCCGAACCGATGAAAAATTGGTGGAGATGAGCAATGGGTGCATCTGCTGTACCCTTCGGGAGGACTTGATGGTGGAAGTAGAACGATTGGCCTCCCAAAGCAAGTTTGATTACCTGTTGATTGAGAGCACGGGCATAAGTGAACCTATTCCAGTGGCCCAGACCTTTACCTTTGAAAGTGCGGATGGCGCCATAGACCTAAGCAAGTTCAGTTATGTGGACACCATGGTCACCGTAGTGGATGCCTTTAACTTTTTAAAGGACTTTTCAAGCTCCGATTACTTGACGTCACGGGAATTGACCAATATTGAAGGGGATGACCGAACCATTGTGAACTTGCTTACCGATCAAGTGGAGTTCGCCAATGTCATCATTCTGAACAAAGTGGATCTAGTTACCGAAGATGAGCTCAAAACCCTATATGCCATTCTTCAAAAATTGAATCCTGGGGCCCGAATCCTTCCCACAACAAATAGCAAGGTTCCACTGGATGAAATCATCCATACCGGCTTATTCGATTACGAAAAGGCTTCCGAATCGGCTGGATGGATCAAGGAGCTGACCAACGAACATGTTCCAGAAACCGATGAATATGGTATTGGTTCCATGGTCTTCAACAGTAAAAAACCTTTTCACGCAGAACGTTTTTTGAGTTTTGTGAACGAGCATTTTCCCCAAAACATCATTCGCAGCAAAGGCTTGTTCTGGTTGGCCTCACGCCCAGACCAAGCCCTGGTATGGAGCTCTGCCGGGGGTTCCTGCAAAGTGGATGCCGCTGGCGTATGGTGGGCTTCCATGCCTTTTGGTGACCGAATTGGCCATGCTTCCTTTGTGGCCAACCAAAACTCGATAGAATCGGCATGGGACCCCGTTTTTGGTGATCGCAAGGTGGAGTTGGTCTTTATTGGCCAGTATCTGGAAAAGGAAAAAATAGTCACGGCACTGAATAAATGTCTCCTAACGGATATGGAGGTCAAATTTTGGAAAAATGGGTTATTGGAGCAACAGGACCGATGGCCCATACCTAATCATCATTAATTGAACCATATGATAAAAACAAGTGGACTCACATTTCAATACGATGAAAGGGACATGGTTTTCAACTTTCCCGATATTTCATTGGGGCCAAGTGAAAACCTGCTCATTTTAGGGAAATCCGGTATTGGCAAAACTACTTTTTTGCACGTATTGGCCGGATTGCTTACCCCTTTGGAGGGCAAGGTTGAGATTGAAGGGATTTCCATCCATTCCCTTTCAAACAGGAAAATGGACCGCTTCAGGGGACAGAACATTGGTCTGGTATTCCAAAAAAACCATGCCATTCAATCCTTGAACGTATTTGAAAACTTGCAGGCCAGGCTCTTCTTCGCCAACAAGGCCATTTCAAACACCATCATCTCGGACCTATTGGAACAATTGGGCATCATTGACTGCCGATCCAAGAAAGTACGGGAACTGAGCGAGGGACAATTGCAACGGCTGGGTATTGCCATGTCGGTCATTCACCGTCCACAATTGATCTTGGCAGACGAACCCACGTCAAGCCTTGATGATGACAACTGTGAGGCTGTAATGCAGCTGCTTATAGACCAGGCAACAATCAATAATGCCAATCTTATCGTAATCACACACGACGGGAGGATACAACCCCTGTTCCAAAATTCCTTGACACTATGAACGTTTGGAGCATCAGCATACGGAATTTTCGGCACAAGCCCTTATACACCTTTTTGAGCATTCTCATTCTGTCTGTAAGCATTGCCCTTCTTCTGGCCATCCAACAAATGGAAGCATCGTTCAAACAGCAATTGGAAAACAATCTTGGAAACATAGATATGGTGGTTGGTGCCAAAGGGAGTCCACTACAGTTGGTACTTTCCTCAGTATTGCACATAGATAATCCCACAGGGAACATTTCCTTTGAAGAGGCCCAAAAGCTATCCAAAAATCCTTTGGTAAAAATGGCCGTGCCCATTTCCTATGGGGACAATTATAAAGGGTATCGCATCGTGGGAACCACCAATAATTTTTCCATACTGTACCAAGCAACCCTAGAACAGGGAAGAACCATGGAAAAACCCATGGAAGTTGTCTTGGGAGCCGCTGTGGCCGAAAGACTGGACCTAAACATTGGGGATACATTCCTTAGTTCACATGGATTGGCAGAAAAAAATGACCACGACCATGAAGAACCCTTGACCGTTGTAGGCATCTACAAACCCACCCATAAAATATTGGATCGGTTGATCGTGACCGACCTTAACACCATTTGGGATGTACACCACCATGAAGCTGCTCCCAATGATAACCATGAAAAAGAGATTACCTCTTTGTTGGTGACGTTCAGGAGTCCCATGGGCTTTTTGACACTTCCCAGAAACATCAATTCAAATACCACCATGCAAGCAGCCCTCCCAAAATACGAACTGGAGCGCTTGTACCAGTTTACTGGAGTGGGTGTAATAACGGTGACATGGATTGCCTATATCATCCTCATCATTTCCTGTATCACCATATTTATAAGCTTGTACAGAATGGTGCGGGACCGCGCTTTTGACCTAGCCTTGATGCGCACCTACGGGGCCAATGTTCGGCAGTTGGTAAAAATGGTGGCCTATGAAGGGCTCTTGATCGTGGGCATTGCTTTTATCGTGGGCATATTGCTGTCCCAAATAGGGGTACGATTCATTTTTGAAATGATCATGGACCAATACAAACAAAGTGTACCTCTCTTGCTGAATTATAAAGAAATAGCACAAACCGGGGGATTGTCGCTGCTCATGGTATCATTGGCCATAGGCCTTGCCATATTCCCCATCATCAAAATGAACATATCCAAAATTCTGAGTCATGAAAAATAAAATTTATATCGCAATGGTATCATTGGTCTTTTCAGTCACCCTACAAGCACAAAAGCAAATAGACTGGGACGACTTGGCCGAGGTTACTTTTTCCATAAAATATATCCCTTCTTTTGGGGCTGAATTTTTGGCGCCTACATTTTCAGACCATGTCCTTTCCTTGGATGGCCAAGAAGTCTCCATTGTTGGGTATTTTATCAATATTTCCCCTAGTGAAAACGCCTATATTTTATCTAAAAACCCTATGGCCACCTGCTTTTTCTGTGGGGCTGCAGGGCCCGAGACCGCCATTGAACTTCAATTTGATTCTCCACAGTCCTTCAATACGGATGCCGTGGTGAGCGTAACCGGCACACTGAAACTAAATCCAGACGATGTGGAGCACTTCAACTACATCATCACGGACTGCAAGGCCCAACTCATGCAATGAAACAAATACCATAAACCCAACAAAAATGAACCGAAGAAAGTTTTTTAGGAACAGTACTCTATCTGCCATGGGCGCCACGCTGCTTACACCCTTTGATTCGCTCAGGGCATCCAATCTTAAAGATACGTGGAAGAATAGTACGGCCAAGAACATCATCCTACTGGTCAGCGATGGTATGAGCTCGGGAACCTTGAACATGGCCGATCTTTATCTTTCCCGAAAAACGGGAGCAGGAAGCAATTGGCTGGGATTGTACAGGGAAAACAAGGTGTCGCGCGCCTTGATGGATATGGCCTCGGCAAGTTCCATTGTTACCGATTCCGCCGCAGCCAGTTCATCATGGGGAGGTGGGGCAAGAGTAAAGAACGGAAGCCTTAATATAGGAATCAATGGGGAACCTCACCTGCCCATATGGCAAAAATTCAAATTGGCCGGTAAAAAAGCAGGCTGTGTAACCACTGTGCCCATTACCCATGCCACACCGGCGGGCTTTTGTATTGCCCAAAAATCCAGAAACGATCAAGAATCCATCGCCGAAAAATATTTGACCCTAGGATTCGACCTAATGATGGGGGGTGGCAACAATTACTTTTCTCCTGATAAGCGTAAAGATCAGAAGAATATGTACAAAGCGTTCCAAAAAAAGGGATTCCATGTGGCACAGAACCGAAAGGAAATGTTATCTGCTCCAAACCACAAGCCCCTTTTAGGTGTTTTTGCGGACAATGGCCTTCCCTATGCCAAGGACAGGGAGAGCAATAAAGAGCTTTTGAAAAATACGCCCAGTTTGGCCGAAATGACCCAAAAAGCGATTGAAACCCTAAAGAACCATACGCAAGGATTTGTCCTTCAAGTGGAAGGAGGAAAGGTGGATTGGGCTGCCCATGGAAACGACATTGCCGGACTTATCTATGATCAAGTGGCCTTTGATGAAGCCGTAAAAGTGGCCATGGATTTTGCGGAAAGGGACCAGGAAACCCTCGTGATCATCACTACCGACCACGGAAATGCCAATCCCGGGGTAATCTATGGCAATACTGCCAATGACAACTTCGATTCCATCCAACATTATAACCATACCAATGAATGGATCCTGAATGGTATTGGTAAAGAAACGTCGATTAAAAATGTAACAGATCGTGTGGCCTACGCCAATGGTTTTTCATTGACCGAAGATGAAGCAACTACTTTATTGTCCTATTACCAATCCCTACAACCCGAAGAAGGACTGTACAATCCCAAAAACCTTCCTTTCAAGGCGCTGGCAGAAATCCAAAAACAACATAACTCGGTTGGCTGGATCAGCATGAACCACTCTTCAGATTATGTAGAACTGGCCTTATACGGTCCCGGCAGTCATCTGCTAAAACCCTTTATCAAAAATACAGAGCTACACTACCTCATGCTACAAGCGGCCGAGGTAGAGAATAAATTTTGATCAACAACAATTTTTTCCAACCCACATGAAACCAAAAATCCTTTCAATCCAAATAATAGGCCCCCTGTTGCTTTCCATGTTGTTGGCAACGACTTCCTACACGCAAGAACCCATCCAGAATTTCCCTCCCCCAGAAAATCCCATTATTGTATCTGCCACAAAAGCTACAGGAAAAATAATTATTGATGGTTCTTTACTTGAAGCCGATTGGAACCGAGCAGAACCTATAACCGATTTCTTTCGTGTTGAACCTGTCCAAGGCGGCCCAATAAAGAATCCTACTACGGTCCGCGTGCTGTATGATGACAAAAATCTCTATTTCGGGGTTTTTGCAGCGGATTCTTTGGGCAAAAAAGGGGTACGCATGCAAGATTTGAGACGTGATTTTGACAATGGTGAAAATGATGTGTTCGGTATCCAAATCGATGCACAGAACACCAAACAGTACGCGGTTTCATTCCAGACTACACCCCATGGCAACCAGTTGGATTTACAGAGTTTCAACGACAATAACAGTGACGAGGACTGGAATGCCTTATGGCGGGTGCGTACCCAAAGAATGGATGACGGATATTATGCAGAATTCGCCATTCCGTTCAAATCCATTCGGTATGACAAACCAAGGGAGGGGGTTCCTGTGTCCTGGGGAATCACATTGTATCGTTTGGCAAGAAAAGACTTTGAAAAAACGGTCTTTCCGGCCATTCCACAATCCTTTTCAGAAAATCGAATGGTCTATGCCGCCAAGCTTACTGGATTGGAAGTGCCTCCGCCATCGGCCAACATTCGTGTGGAACCTTATATGCTTTATCAATACGATGAAAATAAAACTGGAAATGTGCTGACAGATAAATTGAGTGACCCAAAAATTGGGGGCGATGTCAAATGGGCCATTAACCCCAATGCAGTTTTGGATTTGACCATCAACACCGATTTTGCCCAAGCCGATGTGGACAGGGCCGTAAACAATCTGGAGCGATTCAACATTTTTTTTCCAGAACGGCGACAGTTCTTTTTGGAAAACTCGGGGATTTGGGCAGGCGCAAGCAATGTTCGGGTACGGCCATTCTTTAGCCGTACCATTGGGCTTTCCAATGCGTTTAATGCCACACCCGCACCTCTGGATGGTGGGGCCCGCTACACTGATCGGGATGGCAATAGAACCCTTGCGGCTTTGGCTGTACGCCAAAGGGAAACCGATGATAGCCCGGGAAGCACCTTTGGAGTAGCTCGCTACACCAAAAACTATGGTAAGGAAAACAATATTGGGGCCATGGTCACCTATCGTTTGGATGATTCCTTGGGTGATTTGGATTTAAATAGTGAAAACAATACTACAATTTCAATCGATGGATTGATTCGTCCAAAACCGGATATTACATTGACTTACTTGTTATCCACATCATTGGACAGTGAGACTGGGGATACCGGTTTTGCGGGAAGAATATCCGCAACGTCAAGGACCAATGCCTACTATATAGGTTATATTTCCGACATAGTCAGTTCCGACTATACTCCAGGGATGGGATTTGTTTTCCAGAAGGATGTTGTGACGCACAGTCCAGGAGGATATGCCATTGTAAGACCAAAATGGCTTCCTATGGTTCGCCGTTGGGACCCGGGAGTATTCTTTAACTATTTCCATGATTTTGAGTATTTTGGGAATTTTCAGCAGGCCAACCTTTATATTTTTCCTATTTATACTTGGTTTAAGGACAATAGTTTTGTTGAAGCCTCATTTACACCGACTTGGCAGAACATCAATTTTGATTTTGCCCCATTGGGTGTACAAATTGATGAAGGGAATTACAACTACACCCGATATACACTTCGATATAATTCTGATCAATCCAAAAAGCTTTCTGGTTCCATTAGATACGATTTTGGGGATTTTTACAACGGCACCCGAAATACAACCATTGCTGGATTACGTTACGCTCCACTTCCTCATATATCGTTTACGGCAGATTACGAACATAACAACATTAATGGCTTGGGAATTCTTCAAGAGGATTTGGATACCGACCTGTATACCGGAAGTCTACGATTGGCCTTGAATCCAAGGGTACAGCTATCCACCTTTTACCAATATAACAGTTTTGATGAGCAAGGGCGTTGGAATGTAAGGTTCAGTTGGGAATACATGCCTTTATCCTTTATTTATCTCGTGTTCAACGATACGCAGGTGGATGTCTTTGACCCAGTGCAGCGATCTCGTCAGTTTATTAGTAAAATTACGCTCCTGAAACAATTCTGATTTCTCTAATAGATAATTTGAAGAACATGTCTACACAAGAATCCAATCTATGACCAAAGGAGTTACAACAGCGGTCACGAGCCCATTGACACAAAGGGCCAGCCCACTATAAACACCTGAAAGTTTACTTTCTTCCAATGCCCTTGCCGTACCTATGCCATGGGATGCCGTACCCAAGGCGGTCCCAATGGCTGTTTTACTGGTAATGCCCAAAAGTTTTAGGATATTGATTCCAAAGGCATTACCAAAAATACCAACTGCAATCACAATCCCCGCCGTGATGGATGGAACCCCACCGACCGACTTCGCAATTTCTATGGCAATGGGTGTGGTGACCGATTTTGGGGCTAAAGACCGCATCAATACATCAGGTGCCTTAAAGGCCATCAGAATAAAAATCAAGCTCAGTATACTGCTCACTCCCCCAACAAAGACCGCAATGCAAAAAGGCATCAGATTGGATTTGATCTCATCCAATTTTTCATAAAATAAAACCCCAAGGGCCACCACTGAAGGCCCCAAAAAGAAACTGAGAAATTTTCCGCCATTGTCATAGGTTTCAAAGTCAATATCAAATAAGGAAAGGAACAAGATAAGCACCAAAATAGTCACCAGAATTGGGGTGGTCACGGCCCATCCCAATCTTTTGTGTAGGCGTTGGGCCATAAAAAATACGGCCAAGGTCAAAAATACCCAAACCACGGGCAAGGCGATAAAGGCTTTCATTTTTTCTCGAGTTTTTCCTGAAGGAATGCCGTTAGGTAAAGTGTTAGTATGGTGCTTCCCAAAACAGCCAACCCAATGGAGAGCCAATGTTCCTTTATGGTCTCAAAATGAACCATGAGTCCTACACCATAGGGCACAAAGAAGAGGACCAGATATTTCAGCAGTTTGTCTGAGGCCGGCTTCACCATTTCCAATGGGATCATTTTGAATTTCAAAGCCAGAAAGATCAACACCATCCCTATGATGTTTCCGGCTATGGGAATCTTAAAAACATAGGTGACAAACTCACCTACCACCAAAAAAAGAAAGATGACACTTAAGGATTTTAGCATTTGGCATTTGGTTTTAACATTGAAATTTAAGGCTTCATGGGGTAATCCTCAACAAGAAAGGCAAAACTTTGTGGTACAGCATAAAAAAATCCCTGCAAACTCAATGTTTACAGGGACTCTTGTACCTTGGGTGGGAATCGAACCCACACGTCCGAAGACACTGGATTTTGAATCCAGCGCGTCTACCAGTTCCGCCACCAAGGCATTTATGGTGTTTTTTTCAAAATGGAATGCAAAGCTAAACAAATATTTTTATTCAACACCAAAAAATACTTGTATTTATCCTTTAGCAACCCGAATTAATTTTTAAATTTGCACCTCTTTACCAGAAAGCATCGTTAAAAAGCTAGACAACAAGAGTTTGCAATGGCCTATCAAGTTCCTGAACCCAAAATTTTTGCATGTACACAAAGTATTGAACTCGGCAAAAAAATAGCCGCTTCATATGGTGCAGAATTGGGAAAGATACAGTTTTCCAGATATAGTGATGGGGAATTTCAGCCTTCATTCGAGGAATCCATTCGTGGGGCACGCATCTTTATCATTGGTTCCACCAACCCAAGTTCCGAAAATTTAATGGAAATGTTGTTGATGCTCGATGCTGCCAAAAGAGCCTCTGCAAGACACATTACCGCCGTGATGCCCTATTTTGGGTGGGCCAGACAGGACCGAAAGGACAAACCACGCGTACCGATTGCTGCAAAACTTGTAGCCAAGATGCTGGAAACCGCGGGAGCCACAAGAATCATAACCATGGACTTGCACGCGGACCAAATCCAAGGCTTTTTTGAAAAGCCTGTGGATCATTTGTTCGCTTCTACCTTGTTCCTCCCCTATTTAAGGAGCCTCAATTTGGATAATCTTTGCATTGCCTCCCCGGATATGGGTGGTTCCAAAAGAGCCTATGCCTATTCCAAGGCATTGGAGTGCGATGTGGTCATCTGCTACAAGCAACGGGCCAAGGCCAATGTGATTTCACATATGGAACTCATTGGGGATGTAGAGGGCAAGAATGTGGTTTTGGTGGACGACATGGTGGATACCGCAGGTACACTTACCAAAGCAGCTGATCTAATGATGGAACGCGGCGCCTTAAGTGTCCGTGCAGTGACCACACACGGATTGTTGTCCGGCAATGCCTATGAAAGAATAGAAAACTCAAAGCTGACGGAACTGATCATTACAGATTCAATTCCCATTGATCATAACCAGAAAAAAATAAAGGTATTGAGTTGTGCCAACCTCTTTGCGGATGTGATGCATAGAGTACACCACAACACTTCCATATCTTCAAAATTTTTAATGTAAATCAATTTAATATATTACAATGAAGTCAATTACTATCAAAGGATCCCAAAGAGAAAGCGTGGGCAAGGTATCTACCAAGGCCCTACGTAATGCTGGAAAGGTCCCTTGCGTGCTGTACGGAGGGGAAAAGCCATTGCATTTTTCAGCAGAAGAGATCTCATTCAGAGATTTAGTGTACACCCCCAACGCTCACACTGCTGTGATTGAGTTGGAGGATGGCCAAAAATTTGATGCGGTACTACAGGACATCCAGTTTCACCCTGTAACCGACAAAATTTTGCACATCGATTTCTATCAATTGTTCAATGACAAACCTGTGACCATGAACATCCCTGTACGTTTGGAAGGAAACTCCCCTGGGGTACGAAACGGTGGTCGTTTGTTGTTCAGAAAGAGAAAACTATCCATCAAGGCTTTGCCAGAATTATTGCCTGATTTTATCACTGTGGATATTTCCAAGCTTAGAATCGGTGGTACCATTGCCGTAGAAACCTTATTGAGCGATGATTTTACCATTCTACACCCAGATAGTACTGCGGTGGTACAGGTGAAAGCTTCCAGAACTTCTGTTGCGGATGAAGAAGATGATGAAGAAGAGGAAGGCGCTGAAGGTGCTGCTGAAGGTGGCGATGCCCCAGAAGCAGAAGCTACGGAATAGCCTATTATACCCATAAAACACAAAGCATCCCATTCGCGATCATGCAACTAATGGGATGCTTTTGTATTTTTGGACAAATATCGTTTAAACGGATGCTCAAATTCATCAAAGCATTTTTCACTACTGCCAAACCTTTACTACAAGAAACAGATTCCATGAAAAAATTCCTTATAGTCGGCCTGGGAAATATAGGGTCGGAATATGAAGAGACCCGACACAACATCGGGTTTAAAATATTGGATTTTTTGGCAGAACGGGAAAGCTTTACCTATGAAGATGCCAAACTTGGTGCTGTAGCCACATTTAGGCACAAAGGAAAAAGTGTTTTGTGCTTAAAACCTTCCACATACATGAACTTAAGTGGAAAAGCCGTTAAATATTGGATGGACAAGGAAAAAATCCCCTTGGACAATGTGCTTGTGATCACGGACGATATTAATCTTCCCTTTGGCAGCATCCGTCTGAAGACCAAAGGAAGCGATGGGGGCCACAACGGATTAAAGGATATACAGAATACCCTCCAGACCTCCCAATACAACCGTTTTAGATTTGGAGTCGGGGCGGAATTCAGTAAGGGAAAGCAGGTGGATTACGTTCTCGGGAAATGGAACAGCGAAGAAAACCAGGCTCTACCTGAACGCTTACAAAAAGCAGCGGACCTTGTTCTATCTTTTATTTTTGCCGGCACAAAGAACACCATGAACCAGTTCAACGGTTCTTGAATTTAATGCACTTTAAATTCAAACACCCCGGAATCTGAAATATTCCCTTCATCATCTGTAGTCAAGACTTTCCAATAATACGTTTCTCCTGAAGTGACACTTACGGCCAATTCCATAACATCGGCTTCCGTGGTTCCCACAGATGACGCCGGTGGGTTCACATCTGAAAAAAACACTTCAAAAGAGGCTATATCACTATCCACATCAGCTCCCGACCATTCCAGAGTCACCTCATTGGCTATATCCTTTAATACCGTGGAACCCGAAATGGGAGATACGGCCTGCGCAGGAAAAGGCGCATAAGTGGTTTGGGCACCTGCATTGTAAAACAACCATGTATCACTTGTTACAACCTGATCGGACCTACTGTTGGTTGAGGTGACCGACCATGCAAAAGGAGTTCCTTTGGCTATGGACAGACTGACCGATGTGGCTGCGGTTGATAAGGTTTGTGGAACGTTGGTTTCCAAATTGACCACCGTCAAAGTGTAACTATTGGTATTCGCCGAAGATCTCCACTCAAATGTAACCTGACTCAATTCTTCATTGATACTTACCCCTGTGGTACATTCCGAGTTTTCCCCAGGGAACACCAACTCCGCCGCTTCAGGAACCACAGGTCCATCATCATTCCCTCCGCAAGAGGCAAACAACAGTAAAAGGATGAGACTGACTAAAGATTGTTTCATTTTTTAATCAATTTAAATGTATCCTTGATTCCTTCCGCTTCAACTTGAAGATAATAGGCTCCCTTGGATAATTCCGACACATTCAACTCCAAATTCTCCCCATACAGTTTTTTTACGTAGGTCTTGACCAACCTTCCATTTGATGAGAACACCTTAACCGATACAGCACCCACAAATCCATTGAGATAAACTTCCGTGATTCCCGCTGTTGGGTTTGGTGACAAAATAGGCTGCAACGCATTAAAATAGGTCTGTTCAAAAACACCTTGACAAGGCAAATCCGTGTAAACCTTTAGAGTGTTCTGCCCTTCTTTCAACTCCAATTGTATGTTGGAATCCATTGTTTGGGTCACCAATCCGTTCAGCTCCACATTATAAAGATTGGCCCCTTCCATGGTAAGCTGTACAAAACCCTCTTCTGTGACGGCAACAACTTCCAAGATATCAGGTTCAGAGACCACAATGTCATAGCATACTTCACGATATGTAATCAACCCATTGGTCCCGGTAATGCATAAAGAATAGGTTCCAGCATTCAAATTTGAAAACGTATGTCCTGTGGTAAAATCAACATTAACTGGAGAACCTCCTCCATCCAAAACAGCGGAATACGTTATGGTATTGTCCGTTGGGGTAATGGTCACAGAACCGTTGTTATTACCCCTGCAGGTCTCGCTTAAAATTTGCACTTCAAAATTATCAGGAGTAAATCGGTAGACTGCACAACCATTGGTATCCACTTCAACGCCTTTTGGTGTACCCAAGCAAAGATCGTCCCCATCGTCAAACACTCCATCTTCATCATCATCCGGCCTAAAATTACCTTCCACACAGACTTCCATGGAAAATGATATCAACGCCCCCCCATCACTGGATGCATTGTCCTTCACCTCCAACACCCATTCCCCCAAAATGGATTCTCCATTCAGTGAAGCCAAAGAACCCAAAGGGGCCACGGTTCCAGAAATAGCGGGATTTCCACCACAAACAATCGCACTTCCGTCATCATCAAAAACGGCATTTATATTATTCAACCCACCACAAGTACTGGATATCAATGCAACACGGGTACCTTGAGGGGAAATAAGAGTGATCATCAAATCTTCCAAATAGCTGTGGTCCAGTTCCAGATTTACATTGAGATCGGAAATAGGCAAATCTTCAAAAAACTGTATGGACGAGGTTATTGTTGGAGTGCCCACATTAGAAATTTCCAAGGGCAGATTTTTGGATTCAAAGTTTTTACAGTTCAACTGTATGGTCGTAAAACTGAAAGGTGTTCCAAAAGTGCCCGTACCACAATCGTTACTTGGCCGTACCCTCCAAAAATATTCGGTTTGTTCCTCCAGATTCGTGGCCTTATAAAAATTAAATGGTACAGAGGCCGATTCAATCACATTGGAAAACCCAACATCTGTGGCAATTTCCAAGTCATAATTGGAATACAAAGGGTCAGTCTCCCATTCCAATTGGGTTCCCAAAGATGCATTTACTACCATATCAGCAGGAGAGACCAGCACAACATCAGCAAAACCGGTATCTTGAACATTAAGTGAAAAGACCACATCCTTGGTTACCGAGGCTGAAGTAGAAGTTACCGTAATATCATAAATCCCTGGGGCAACACTTCCCGTATTGGAAAGTGTCAAATCCACCGAAGTACCATTGACGCTTGCATTGGTCGGTGAAAAAACAGCCGTTAAACCCACAGGTACATCCGCGGAGAAGGTAGAAGTTTCATTGAATCCCAAAAAAGTTTGGTACGCAAAAGGGATGACAATGTCGTCAGGTTGACAAACGGAATAGGACAGTTCGGAGAACTCCAAGACCACCTCAGAAGCCTCAATCGTAAAATTCGTTGCATTGACCGCAAAGAAAATATTATCACTGGCCTTTACCATAATACGGGCAGTAGACGTAGCGTTTCCAGGGAGAAGTATTTCCTCCGACCCATCATTCAGGGTATCATCGGCCAACATAATGGGAAAAGTGGCCCCTCCATCCAAAGAAAGGTAAATATCCACAGTCTTTGCATCAATAGGTAAAATATTGGTATTGGCCACATCCCAGGTAACTTCTTGAATAGTTCCCCCACTGTATGTTTCAGATGAAGTTTGGGAAGTCACTACAAAAGGCCCTGCTGCCTTGATCACTTTTACATCCAAAACATCTGATACTACCTGCCCACCACCAGAAGCATTGTCCCTCACCGTACAGGCAAAAGTCAGGGTCCGCTCTATTTCAGAAACGGTTTCCCATGCATCACCCTCTCCCGGAGTGGTCTGGGTAAGGTTTCCTTGCACTATATCGGACAATCGGGGAAAATATCTCTTGGGATCTATGGAAGGGGGCCGCGATCTAAAATTGGCGCCACTGGCATTGGTTGGACCAAAAGTATTGGTCGTTACCACACCATTATTGATCTGCTCCCAAGTGTATGTAAGGACATCCCCCACATCTGGGTCTGTTGCACTACCCTCCAAAACAAAGGCTGTTCCTATTGGTATTATAAAGTCATTTACAGGCGACAGTACCGGAGGAGAGTTAGTGATGGCCGTGGTTTGGGCGCAAGAGGTAGACTGCAGGTAATCAGATATTTGCAGGATGCTGTTATAGTGAAAATAATCATCCCCATTGGGCGCTACATTGTTTCCTTCAACAATACCGGCATACCCCATAATGGTGGTTCCGCTGGCCGGCTCGGCCTGCACACCGGTTCCTTCCGACTCAAAAGACCATGTATGGTTGGCACCAAATTGATGTCCCAATTCATGCGACACAAAATCCAGGTCGAAGATGTCGCCCTCAGGCTCAAAGGCTGCCGAAAAAGCGCTCCCCTTTTGGTTATCCACACACACGGCCCCAACAAAACCAGCATTCCCATTATTTTGGGAAACAGAGCCCACCTTGTGAAATAAATGCCCAACATCATAATTGGCCTCCCCTATATTGGTAGTAAGGGTATTCTGAACTTGTGAATTAAGGTTCCCATTGTATGGATCGGTATCTGGATTGGTATAAATCACCAAGTCATTATTGGGCACTAATTCCAAAGTAACCCCCAAATCGGTTTCAAAGACCTCATTTACCCGCGTCAAGGTGGCATTGATAGCTGCCAAGGCATCCGCAACAGTGCCTCCATGATAGGCTGTATATTCCCCAGTTACCGAAACAGCTATCCTATACTTTCTGAGCACTTGGTCATCCACCAAGGGCACAATGGTTTTTGCGGTAAGGCTCTGTTGGATTTTCTCGGTCTCACAGACAAAGCTATTTTTCCCCTCAGCATCTGCCCCTTTTTTATAAAGTATATAGGCATTGGGCTTATTTGATACGGGTTCCATGAAAACCTTTTCCTGATCGTTCAGGTTCACCACCATACTCTGGAGTCCTTTGTGGGAACTACTGAGCTTAATCTTGTATTTCCCATCTTGGCTTATCCCCGTGAACGATTGGATATTGGGATACTTTTGGGCCAACTCAGGGTGCAATACCGGTGTTTCGGTAAGTGTAAAGGGAACCACTTCCCCATCTCCGTTGGGAAAGTATACCGTAACGCTCTTTCCTTTGGATGTCCGTGAAGGAACAAGCTTCTCCTTAAAGAGGTCCTCTTCCAAAGAAAAAACCGCACGGGCCTTTTCCACATGCTTTATGGAAGAACTCTTCAAGTAGGATTCTTTTTGGGCCGATTTCCAATAACCCTGTTGTCCAAATGCACAAAAGGAGCCAAAAAATATGGTTATTGAAAAAACAAGGTGTAATTTAGCCTTCATACATAGTTTGGGCATAGGTCAATTTCAAAAATAAGCCTTTTTTATTTCTTGATTAGGTGGAAACAATCCAGAATATTTCTCTTTTTAAGCACAATACGTATCAAACGGTAATTACCATTGGCACTTTTGATGGTGTTCATCTGGGTCACCGCAAGATATTGGAACGCCTCATAAATAGTGCCAAAAATACCGGATTAAAATCCACAGTCCTCACTTTTTTCCCACATCCCAGAATGGTGCTCCAAAAAGACACCAATATAAAACTACTGAATACCATTGAGGAAAAAACCCAAATCTTAAATGATTTGGACCTGGATTATCTCATCATCCATCCTTTTACAAGACAATTTTCACGACTTTCGGCAACCGAGTTTGTCCGTGATATTTTGGTCAATAATTTAAAGGGCAAAAAAATCATTATAGGTTACGACCATAGATTCGGAAGAAACCGTAACGCCAATATCCAAGACCTTATAGCTTTTGGCAACACCCTTGATTTTGAGGTAGAGGAAATTCCCGCCCAAGAAATCGACGATGTTTCCGTTAGCTCCACAAAAATCCGAAATGCCCTAAAAGAGGGTGATATTGCCACCGCCAACAGCTATCTGAGCTATGCCTATATGCTTACGGGCACCATAAAAAAAGGGAAGGGCCTTGGGAAACAATTTGGGTTCCCGACCGCCAACCTGCACATTCCCGAAACCTACAAACTCATTCCAAAAACCGGCGTGTATGTGGTCAAGAGTACCATTGACGGCAAAGAACATTTTGGAATGATGAACATTGGCTACAATCCTACCGTAGGAGGATCCGAAAAAAGTATCGAAATCAATTTTTTTGATTTTGAAGGCAATCTGTACGACAAGAAAATACAGGTAGGCATTTTACATCGCATTCGCGATGAGCACAAATTCAACTCCGTAGAAGAACTCCAACAGCAATTGGCAAAGGACAAAGAGGTGTCGTTGGACCTAATCTCCCAATAGATGACATTCCATTTTCTTTTTAAAAAAATAGACAATGCCCAACTGGTTGTCTTTCGTATTTTCTATGGTCTTTTGGTCAGTGCGGAATGTTACGGGGCCATAGCCACGGGTTGGGTCCGAAGAACCCTGATCGAACCCAAGTTCACCTTTACTTTTATTGGGTTTGAGTGGCTACAACCCCTGCCCGGCAATGGCATGTACGTCTATTTTGCCCTAATGGGTACTTTGGGAATCTTAATAACCATAGGTTATAAATACCGTTATAGTGCTTTGGCCTTTGCCTTGATGTGGACTGGGGTGTACCTGATGCAAAAAACATCGTACAACAACCATTATTACTTGCTGATGTTGTTGGCCTACATTATGGCATTCCTCCCTGCCCACAAAGATGCCTCTTTGGATGCCAAATTGAACCCAAAACTACATTCCTTCACCATGCCCAATTGGGTAAGGTGGACCATTATCTTTCAGTTGTTCATTGTCTACACCTATGCCTCAGTGGCCAAACTGTACGGAGATTGGCTGGATTTTAGCATCATTGAACTCTTGATGAAATCCAAATCGGATTATTTTTTGATCGGTGAACTTTTACAGGAAAAATGGGTGCATAAAATCGTGGCATTTTTCGGTATTTTTTTCGATTTGCTCATTGTGCCCGCCCTGCTTTGGAAACCTACCCGTAAAATTGCCTTTGCCTTGGCCATTTTTTTCCACCTCTTCAACAGCGCCGTGTTCCAAATAGGGATTTTCCCCTATCTATCCTTGGCGTTCACAGTCTTCTTTTTTGAACCCCAAACCATTCGAAACGTATTTCTGAAGACCAAAAAAGTGGTTGTTGAACAATCCAAAACACTTCCCGAAAACCACCGATGGGTTCTGGGAATCTTGGGAGGATACTTTCTTATACAACTTCTCCTCCCGTTGCGCCACCATGCCTTTCAAGATGATGTTTTATGGACCGAAGAAGGCCATAGGCTCAGTTGGCGGATGATGCTACGCAGTAGGTCCGGGACCATTCGTTATAGAGTGGTAAACAAAAAAACAGATAAAGTAACGTTTATTGACCTCGGGGATTATCTCACCAAAAAACAGCGCAGAAGAGTAGCCTGTTATCCTGATTTTGCATGGCAATTTGCCCAGCATCTCAAGAAAGATTATGCACAAAAGGGGGAGGATATCCAGGTTTTTGTGACCAATACGGTAAAAATCAACCAAGGGGAGTATTATGAATTCATAGACCCCAAGGTGGATTTGGCCAGTGTTCCTTGGAAGCATTTCGCCCACAATGACTGGATTCGTCCATCGCATCAGGAATAATTGTTGGGCACGTCTTCAGATTGAATTAAATTTGCGGCTCAATACAAGGCCATGCTTCAATTACACACCATTCGGGAAAACAAGGAAAGTATCATCACCGCTTTACAGAAGCGAAACATCGATGCGGAACCCATGCTGTCAAAAATAATCGAACTGGATGAAAAAAGACGTTCCATCCAAACAGAACTTGACGCCACATTGGCCGAATCCAATAAACTCTCCAAGGAAATCGGCATGCTCTTTAAATCCGGGAAAGCCCAAGAAGCCAATGTCCTTAAAGAGAAAACCGCGGGATTGAAGGAAACGTCAAAGCAATTGGGGGATGCCCTTAATGCCGCTGCCGCTGCCCTGCAAGAGCAATTGTACCAGATTCCCAATGTACCCCACGAATCTGTTCCGGCAGGAAATTCCGATGAGGACAACGAAGAAATTTTTAGGGAAGGTGATATCCCAGTCTTGGAAGAAGGTGCATTGCCACACTGGGAACTGGCCAAAAAATACAACATCATTGATTTTGAACTCGGCGTAAAGGTCACTGGTGCCGGCTTCCCCGTCTACAAAGGAAAGGGAGCCCGTTTACAGCGTGCCCTTATTTCTTATTTTTTGGACAAGAACACTGATGCCGGATATACGGAAGTACAACCCCCTCTCATGGTCAACGAAGCCTCTGGTTATGGAACCGGGCAGTTACCGGACAAGGAAGGGCAAATGTATCATGTCACCGCAGACGATTTGTATCTTATCCCTACCGCGGAAGTGCCCATTACCAATTTGCACCGGGACGATATTTTGGCCGAAACCGATTTTCCCATAAAATATACCGGGTATACCCCTTGTTTTAGAAGGGAAGCTGGAAGTTACGGAGCGCATGTACGTGGATTGAACCGTTTGCACCAGTTTGACAAGGTAGAGATTGTTCGCATGGAGCACCCCAACAACTCATACGCTGCTTTGGACGAAATGGTGGAGCATGTAAAGAATATCCTTCGCGATTTGAAATTGCCTTATCGAATCCTTCGTCTCTGTGGTGGGGATTTGGGTTTTACTTCTGCCCTTACCTATGATTTTGAAGTGTTCTCCACAGCCCAGGACCGCTGGCTGGAAATCAGTTCCGTTTCCAATTTTGAAACGTTCCAGGCCAACAGGTTAAAACTTCGTTTTAAGGATGAAAATGGGAAAAGTCAATTGGCACATACCTTGAACGGAAGTGCCTTGGCCCTTCCAAGGGTACTGGCCGGAATCTTGGAAAACTGTCAAACCAAGGATGGCATCAAAATTCCCGATGTTTTGGTTCCTTACTGTGGGTTTGACACCATTGCATAATACAAAAAAGCCGGGGCCACCTTTCTCAAAGTGATGTCCCGGCAAGTTTCAATAATCCAATTTTTTAACTTGGAGCCTTTTTAATGGCAACCGTGGTCCACACATCCTTGTGGAACTATATCGGCATCCTCATTATTATTGGCGTCCTTTACGGTAATGACACCACCATTACACCCAAAATTTAAAGTAACACTACTGGAATACGTGGTCATTAACAGAGTACCCCCTTGGTACCATCTGTAGGGTGCAGTACCCCCATACACTGAACCATCCACTTGACCATAGGGTCCAGTTCCACACCAAGACAGTGAAATCCCTGAGGCCTCAACGGCTTCAACAGCTTCAACAGCTTCAACTTTCAAGGAAGCCTCCTCAGTTGCGGACGAAGAAAAATTGTCCAAATTCTGTGCAGAAACGTATGTCACCAATGACATTACGAACAATAGTGCAATCAATTTGCTACTTGTTTTCATATAGAAAAAATTTTAAGGTTTTTTAAATATAATAATATTTTTCTTACATATTACGTAAGTTTTATTATTAATACATGAAGTTACTGTTTCCAAAATCTTAAAAAAATCCAGAATCCTTATCCAAACCAATGGTTTGATTTTCAACAAATACCCTCAATAGCCCCTAGCTTATGTGGTATTTTGGATTCGGTTAACAGAATCCCGCACTTTTGTACGTTATATTTACAATAAAACCAACTATTGAGGTTTCTCTTATTTTTCATATCGAGCATTTTTGTGCAGACCTTTTCCTATTCCCAAGAGGATTTTCTGGCCAAACAGTACTTTACGGACGGGGAATTTGAAAAAGCAGTGGTCTTCTATGAAAAATTGGTAGAGAAAAACCCGAGGCGTACCGACTATTCCGAAGGTTTGGTGGCCTGCTATCAGCAATTGGAACGTTATGGGGATGCCGAAATCTTCCTCTTGCAGAAAATAAAGGACACCTACGCCTTTCCCACTTTTTTTATTGAACTGGGCTACAACTATACCTTGCAGGACCAAGCCGAAAAGGCAACGACCTATTATGATCAGGCCATCCAAAAAATAGATGAAAATCCCAATTATGGATACAGTGTAGGGTATCGATTCCAGAAATATGCGCTATTGGACTATGCCATTAAGGCCTACACCAAGGCCATGGCACTAAAACCGGATTTGAACTACGACTTTCAATTGGCCAGGATTTATGGCGAGCAGGGCAACATTGAAAGAATGTACCAATCCTATCTCAATCTTATCTGGGAAGGAAGGACTTCCCGTTCCAATGTGCTCCGCAATATAGACGACTTTATCTCGGAAGATCCTTCCAACCCCAATAATGTCATGCTGCGAAAAGTGTTGCTGAAAAACGCACAGCAAAACCCGGATGTTCTTTGGAACGAATTGTTGAGCTGGCTTTTTGTACAGCAAAAACAATACAACAGCGCATTCAGTCAGGAAAAGGCCATTTTTAAGCGTACAGGAGAAACTTCCGTGGACCGGTTGGAAAATCTAGGGCAGATCGCCTTGGAGGACAATGACCTGGACAATGCCATCTCCATTTTTCAATATGTGGTGGAAAATAGCGCCGATCCAGGGAACAAACTCAACGCCGAGCTAAGCCTTATCGATATTGAATTGAAAGATCCAACAGAAAAGGTTTTGAATCAGGTTGAAAAGAAATTTCAGGATTTGGTGACAACGTATGGAAACCAAAGTCGCACCCTACAATTGCAGATTGCCTACGCCAATTTTCTCACTTTCAAACGGGAAAGACCGGAACCTGCCATTACCATGCTCAAGGAAAGCCTTGAACTTCCCTTGGGACGTGTGATCACGGCCTATATAAAATTGGCTTTGGGTGATATTTTGGTATACGACCAAAAGTTCAATCAGGCACTTATCTATTTTACACAAGTACAGAAAAGCCTTAAAAATGATGTTCTGGGTCAAAATGCACGTTTCAAAGTGGCCCAGACCAGTTTTTACAAGGGAGATTTTGATTGGGCACTTACCCAGTTGAAAGTGCTCCGAAGCTCCACTTCCCAGCTCATTGCCAATGATGCCATGCAGTTGAGCCTATTGATCTCGGACAATTCCTTGGAAGACTCCACCCAGACCGCATTGAAAAAATATGCCAAGGCCGACCTGTTGGCCTATCAAAATAAAAATAAGGAAGCCATTGCGGAATTGGAGGATATCCTTGAAAACCACAAAGGTGAAAAAATAGAGGATGAGGCACTGCTCCGGCAGGCCCAACTTTTGGAAGCCCAAAAAGATTATGAAGGCGCCCGGTTCAATTATCAAAAAATTGTAGAGTTTTATGCCGATGGCATTTTGGCCGATGATGCCCATTTTGCTTTGGGCGAACTATATAGAAATGTCCTTAATGAACCCGAAAAGGCCAAAGCCCAATACGAGAAGATCATCTACAACTATCAGGACAGTTATTATTTTCCTCAGGCCCGAAAGAATTTTAGGATGCTCCGTGGTGATGCCATTAACTAATTCTTCCCTACATTAGGGCCTTAAACCAAGAGGCCATGATCATATACAACGTTACGATCAATATAGAGGAAAGTGTGCATGAGGAATGGTTATCATGGATGCAGGACAAGCACCTGCCCGATATGCTGGCCACGGGAAAGTTCACCCATGCCAAAATGGTAAAAGTACTGGTAGAGGAAGACATGGGAGGGGTTACCTACTCCATACAGTACACCGCAAAAGACAAACAGACTTTGGAATCGTACTACCGGGAAGATGCCGACCGTTTGCGTGCCGATGCCCAAAAATTGTTTCCCAATAAGTTTGTGGCATTCCGAACAGAGCTCGAAGTCATCAGTCAACAAATTCCCTAACCCTTGGCATACCTTTTTACCTATGGCACCCTACAAGACCTTCAAGTACAGCAATACGTATTTGGACGTATCCTCGATGGGCAACCCGATTTTCTATTGGGGTTCAAAAAAATGGAAAATGCCGTTTACGGTAGATACTCCCTAGTAATTCAAACTGGTAAAATTGAGGACAAAGTGGAAGGTAAAGTCTACGAGGTCTCTGAAATTAACCTAAAGAAGGCCGATATTTATGAGACCAGCGCCTACAGTCGTAAAATATTCCCTCTGGAATCCGGTCTGCAGGCATGGGTGTATGTCGAAAATTCCAAGTAACTTGCAAAAAAACCCCTGTGCCCAAGAAGAATAAAAGAAAGCCAAGTAATGGTCGGCCCAAACGTATGGAAAATGGGCAGGAAAATGGTGCGGTAAAGGCCAAAAAGCATTTGGGGCAACATTTCCTGAAAGACGAAACGGTGGCACGCAACATAGCGGAAACCCTTAGCCTTAAAGGCTATACCAACGTTTTGGAGATAGGTCCGGGCATGGGCGTGCTCACCAAGTACCTTTTACAACGAGATGTAGATCTGGTGGCCATGGACTTGGACGAAGAATCCATCATATACCTAAACCACAGTTTTCCCCTTGAACATTCCGAAATCCTTAAAAAGAACAATCGCCTCAATATTATTGAAGCTGATTTTCTAAAGTTTGATCTACGAAACCTTTACGGTGAAGAGCAATTTGCTATAACTGGAAACTTCCCCTACAACATCTCAAGTCAGATTGTCTTTAAAATGTTGGAGATCCGGCAACAGATCCCAGAATTTTCGGGAATGTTCCAAAAAGAAGTGGCCCAGCGCATTTGTGAAAAACCGGGAAGCAAGACCTATGGCATTCTATCGGTCTTGGTACAGGCCTTCTACGAGGCCGAATATTTGTTTTCCGTACCACCCCAGGTTTTTGACCCTCCACCAAAAGTGCATTCCGGGGTATTGCGCCTCACCCGAAAACCAGAACTGAAACTTCCCTGTGATGAGCATCTGTTCTTCAAGGTGGTAAAAACAGCTTTCAACCAAAGACGAAAAACGCTCCGTAACAGCCTTAAAACCTTTGATCTTTCCGATAATCTCAAAGAAGATACTATCTTTGACCAGCGCCCAGAACAGCTCAGTGTGGCAGATTTTGTAACGTTGACCCAAAAGATAGCCAATGACCCCGTTTAAACTTACAGACGAGCTTTTAGAAGAAATCCAGCAACTGATATCGGAAAAGAGAAACACCGACCTTCAGTCCATGATGCAGGAGTTCCACTATGCCGATATTGCCGAAATAGCGGATGAACTCGATGTGGATGAAGCCACCTACCTCATTAAGCTTCTGGATAGTGAGAAAACATCGGATATCCTTGCGGAAATGCATGAAGATATCCGGGAAGCCGTATTGAAAAACCTTACGGCAAAGGAAATCGCCGGGGAGTTGGAGGAGTTGGACACGGATGATGCCGCCGATATCATCAATGAGCTGCCCAAAGAGATGGTCCAAGAGGTCATCTCCGAGATCGAGGATCGGGAACACGCCAAACATATTGTGGACCTGCTACGCTATGACGAGGACAGTGCCGGTGGACTTATGGCGAAGGAATTGGTAAAGGTGAACGAAAATTGGAACGTGCTCACCTGCGTCAAGGAAATGAGGGCCCAAGCCGAAAATGTGACCCGGGTACACTCCATATATGTAGTGGACGATGAGGGGAGGCTAAAAGGAAGACTCTCTTTGAAGGACTTATTGACCACCTCCACCAAGACCAACATCAAAGATGTGTATATCCCAAAAGTGGATTCCGTGACCGTTAACGAAAAAGGCGAAGAAGTGGCAAAGATTATGTCCAAATACGACTTGGAGGCCATTCCCGTGGTGGACGAAGTGGGCAGATTGGTGGGCCGCATTACCATTGACGATATTGTGGACGTGATCAAAGAAGAAGCCGATAAGGATTACCAAATGGCTGCCGGTATTTCCCAAGATGTTGAGGCCGATGATAGCATCTGGGTCCTTACCCGCGCCCGATTGCCTTGGCTTATATTGGGACTTATGGGAGGTTTGGGCGCCGCTGCCATCATGGGTGGATTTGAGGAAATGATATCCAAACATGCTGTGCTTTTCTTCTTTACCCCGCTGATAGCGGCTATGGCTGGTAATGTTGGGGTACAGTCCAGCGCCATTATCGTGCAAGGTCTCGCCAACGATGACCTCAAGGGAAGTATCAGCAACCGCCTCGTCAAGGAAATGTTGTTGGCACTCTTGAATGGACTTATCTTAGCCATCTTGCTCTTGTTCTTCACTTGGGTTTGGAAGGGATCCTTCAGTACGGCCCTAGCCATTTCACTCTCGTTGGTAGTGGTCATAGTAGTAGCAGGGCTGATCGGGACCTTTATCCCTCTTTTCCTCCATAAAAGAGACATAGACCCCGCCATAGCCACAGGCCCTTTTATCACTACAAGTAACGATATCTTTGGAATCCTCATCTATTTTTTGATTGCCAAGATTATTTTGGGGATTTAATTCCTTTCAACTTAAAAGCAAACCAAGATGACACGAAGTGAATTCATGGCAACCAGATTAAGGGAAGTCCTGTTGAGTGGTCATTGGATTGCCCAAACCAACATCAAGGAACAGATAGAAAGCATATCGTGGCAACAGGCCAATCAAAGGATACAATCCCTGAATACCATAGCCTTGCTCACATACCACCTTAATTATTACCTGGGCGGTATTTTGAATGTATTTGAAGGAGGAAAACTCGAAATTAGGGATACATACAGCTTTGATATGCCCGCTATGACTTCGGAAACGGATTGGAGGAACTTGGTTGGGGAATTTCTGGTCAACTCCGAAAAATTTGCCATGCATGTGGAAAAAATGGAGGACGCCCTGCTGGACACTCCCTTTGTTGATGAAAAGTACGGAACCTACTTGCGAAACATAGAAGGAGTGATTGAACACAGTTATTATCACCTAGGTCAAATTTCACTGATCAAAAAACTAATATTGGAAAGATGAAGCCCATCAATCTACAGCAAAAACATACCGAATTCACCAACCAATGGCACCCGCACCAAATTGCGGTGGTGGACAATATGCAAGTACTATTGGCCAAGTTGCAGGGAGAGTTTGTCTGGCATGCCCACGAACATGAAGACGAGCTGTTCCAAGTGATCAAAGGCACCCTTTATATGCAGTTTAGGGACCGGACCGTGGTAGTGAAGGAAGGAGAGATCATTGTGGTGCCCAAGGGAGTGGAACACAACCCCATGACCAAAAATGGGGAAGAGGTACATGTGCTCCTTTTTGAAAAGCTGACCACGGCCCACACTGGGGACGTCCAGCATGAAAAAACACAGACCGTATATCCAAAAATCTAGGAATTGTATATTTGCCTCCATGAAAATTCTCCATCTGGATACCAACCACCCCCTACTTCTGGAACAGTTTGCCCAACTGGGTTTTGAAAATCATGAAGACTACGTTTCTTCCAAGGAAGAAGTGGAACGCAAAATACACGAATACGACGGTGTGATCATCCGAAGTAGATTTACCTTGGACCAACAGTTCTTGGACAAGGCCTCCAATTTAAAGTTTATTGGAAGGGTCGGTGCTGGGTTGGAAAACATTGATGTGGAGCATGCCAAACATAAGGGCATCTTCCTTGCCTCGGCCCCAGAAGGCAACCGGAATGCGGTGGGCGAACACACCTTGGGTATGCTATTGTACCTCATGAACCACATGGGCAAGGCCAACCGCGAGGTGAAAAAAGGAAAATGGGACCGCGAAGGGAACCGTGGCGTGGAGCTGGATGGTAAAACCGTGGGCATAGTGGGCTACGGAAACATGGGTAAGGCATTTGCCAAAAAGCTGCGTGGATTTGATGTGGAAGTCATCTGTTATGATATTGTGGGAGGGGTCGGTGATGAAAATGCCCGCCAAGTCGGTATCATGGAATTTCAACAAAAATCGGATGTCGTGAGCCTTCACGTACCACAGACCGAACTTACCGTGGACATGGTCAACTCCGAATTCATAGATGCATTTCACAAATCCTTTTGGTTATTGAACACGGCCCGGGGAAAATGCGTGGTGACCAAAGACTTGGTCATTGGGCTAAAATCCGGAAAAGTATTGGGTGCCGGATTGGATGTGCTGGAATATGAAAAGAAGTCCTTTGAAAACATGTTCGTGCAAAAACCCAAGGCCTTCAAATACCTTCGGAAGGCCAAAAATGTACTATTGACTCCCCACGTGGCTGGATGGACCGTGGAAAGTAAAGAAAAATTGGCCCAAACCATTGTGGACAAGGTCAAAGAGAAATTTTGTTAACTTTAAAACCCTAAGCCATTCTATTATTGGCTTGGGCCGTTGGCAAAATTCACTACAAATGACCATAGATGCCCAAACCCCGGACGAATATATCCGCAAAGTCCCCGAAGACCGTCGAGAGGCTGTTTCCAAATTAAGGGAAACAGTCAAGACAAATCTCCCCGAAGGTTTTCAGGAATGCATCAGTTATAAAATGATTGGCTATGTGGTTCCACATTCACTATATCCAGATGGGTACCACTGCAATCCCACCTTGCCCCTGCCCTTTATCAATATCGCGTCACAGAAAAATTTTATAGCCCTATACCATTCTGGCATTTATGCCAACCCTAATCTTTATAATTGGTTTGTAGAGGAATACCCAAAACATGTATCGACCAAATTGGACATGGGGAAAAGCTGTATTCGTTTTAAGAATGGCAAGAACATTCCTTTTGGACTGATTGCCGAACTATGCCAAAAAATGACCCCTCAGGGTTGGATAACCTTATATGAACAAAACATTAAACGACCATGAAACAAAGAGTAACAGGAATCGGGGGATTTTTCTTTAAGACCAAAGACCCGAACAAAATCAAGGATTGGTACAAGACCCACTTGGGCCTTAACACGGACCAATATGGATGTTCCTTTTGGTGGAAGGATCAAAAGGGAGATGATTGTATGACCCAATGGAGTCCCTTCGCCGAAGACACTACCTATTTTCAACCCAGTGAAAAGCAGTTTATGATGAACTTTAGGGTAGAGAACTTGGTGGAATTGTTGGAAGCCTTAAAAAAAGAGGGCGTAACCGTAGTGGGTGAAATAGAGGAATACGACTATGGCAAATTTGGATGGATCATGGACCCGGAAGGCAATAAGTTGGAACTATGGGAACCTGTTGATAAAGCATTTCTTTAGGTATTGAATAATTTGTTACATTTAGAACTCGTTTAACCAACACATTAAAACCATGTCCGAAGAAAAAAAAGACTTAGGAGATAAAGCCGAAGAAGCTTTTGACAAAGCCAAAGATGCAGCCAAGGAAGCTGCGGAAGAAGCCAAAGATGCCGCAAGTGATTTCAAAGAGGATGTAAAGGAGACCTTTGATCCCAAAAATCCTGATAGCGGAAAAACGGTTGCCCTTATTGCCCATTTGACTTTGATCGGGTGGATCATTGCCATCATCATGAACAGCAGCAACAAAACCGAGATAGGTTCTTTTTATGTAAGGCAGGTACTCGGCATTTTTCTGGTTGGGTTTGTCTTGGGGATCATCCCAGTGGTAAACCTTATTGGATGGATATTCCCGGTTGTTCTTTGGGTCATTAGTTTGATCGGCGCCATAAACGGAACCCAAAAACCGGTCTTTTTGGTGGGTGAGCACTTCCAAAACTGGTTCAAGAGCCTATAAAACAGATACAAAAAGCCAGATTTTTCTCTTCTGGCTTTTATTTTTACTTGCTTTATCGTAATATTGCAATATAAAACTAAACACTAAAGAAGAATACGCTCATATGGGAGCTTCCAAAACACATATATTTTCACCAACGCATAACGAATTGGCCCAAATAGCCAAGGTCATGGCGCATCCTGCGCGTGTGGCCATCCTGGAATACATCAGCAAACAGGATGCTTGTATCTGCAATGACTTGGTGGATGTGATCGGTCTGGCCCAACCCACCATATCCCAACATTTGAACGAAATCAAGAAAATTGGTTTGCTCAAGGGAACTTTTGAGGGGAAAAATCTTTGCTACTGCATTAATCAGGAACGCTGGGAAGAGCTCCAACAGGCCTTCCATACGTTCTTCTCCAATATTAACCGTAATTGTTGTTAACATGAAAACATCAGAATTTTTATCCATCCTCCAACAACACCAAGACAAAAGTCTTCTCTTTGAATACACAAAGAACAAATTTGTTGGGGCCAATTATCATATCACTGAAGTAAAAAACATTACCGTAGACTCTGTTGATTGTGGCGCCGGAACGGATTTCTGGAAAGAAACCGTGGTCCAGCTTTGGGAAAGTCCCAAGGAAATTGGCAAAAGGGATTTTATGTCCGTGTACAAGGCCCTGTCCATCCTCAACAAGGTGGACCGGATAAAGCCTATGCAAAAAGACGCTGAAGTCAAATTTGAATACAGCAACGATGACTTTCACACGGCCCAGCTTTTTGTGGATGATTATACTCTGGATGAAAAAAGACTCATTATAAAACTATCCGTTGAAAAAACAGATTGCAAAGCAAAGGAAACCTGTGGTGTTGAACCAGCTTCCACTGCATCACCCATTGAAACCGAAGCCAGTTGCTCCCCAGGATCGGGTTGCTGTTAAAAAAGACCCCATGTTGATCCGTGGCATGAAAGCTTCCGATTGGGAGCAGGTACAACAAATCTACACCGAAGGTATAACAACTGGTTTTGCCACCTTCGAGACCAAAGCCCCAACCTATGAGAGTTGGGACCGGTCCCATATCAGCTCATGTAGATTGGTCGCTGAGGAAAATGGCATTGTATTGGGTTGGGCGGCACTATCTCCCGTCTCAAGTAGATGTGTATACGGAGGGGTGGCCGAAGTGAGTGTGTACATTGGCTCCAATAGCCGCGGAAAAGGCGTTGGAAAACAGCTTATGCAACAGCTCATTTCCGAAAGTGAAGAGGCTGGATTCTGGACATTGCAATCCGGTATTTTCCCTGAAAATAAAGCAAGTGTAAAACTCCATGAAACAGTGGGTTTTCGCTATATTGGCAAGCGCGAACGCGTGGGTAAAATCCACGGGGCCTGGAAAGACAACCTGTTGTTTGAAAGGCGTAGTAATAAGGTTGGAATAGCATAAGCATCACATCAAAAACCAAATAAAAAATGAAAAACGTATTGGTACTTTGTACCGGAAATTCCTGTAGAAGCCAAATGGCCCATGGTTACCTCAACTATTTTCAAGATAAACTTGCGAATATCTATAGCGCAGGAATAGAGACCCATGGACTTAATCCTGGAGCGGTGGCTATCATGAAAGAAGACAAGATTGACATTTCCAACCATACCTCCAACCACGTGGATGAGTATACTGGTATTGATTGGGACTACATCATCACCGTATGCGACCACGCCAAGGAAAACTGCCCTTTTATCCCGGCCAAAAATGCCAGACGCATCCATCAAAACTTTTTTGACCCCTCAAAGGTCAAGGGTTCGGAAAAGGAAATCCACGATGCTTTTTTAAAGACTCGGGAAGAAATCAAGGAATTTTGCCATGATTTTGTCAAGGAGGAACTTATGGCCTGACCAATAATATCAGAGACCGTAGTCCATAGGAAGCATATCTCCTAAGCGGTAGTCAGACATATGGCCTCCAAAAGCTAGGTTTTCAAAGGGGGAATAGTTTCCGTATCTATCCAAAATATAGGTTGTGTCCAATTCATTGATCTTGAGTGTGGACCTATAATTGCCATTTTGCCTGTAATAGATTACATATTGGCTACCCATAAACCGGATATCCCTTAAATCCTCATTGGGCTTGGCCATATTCACCATAAAATCCGTCAGGACCACATCTTTATAGTTCTTTTTGAGCTTAAAATTCTGGCTATCCATATCGCCATACCAACAGGCCCTCATGAAATGTCTCGGAGAACCCAAATAAGTCTTTTCCCTACGATCCGCAATCTTGGGATTCCCTTGGGAGGTGTCAAAAAAATGGGTAGAGCCATCAAAAATGGTCTGGTGGATATTGCCGACGCGTTCCAGACTTTTCCTTTTGAAGAAAATCTTGAACTCATCAATATTAAAATAAATTCGATAGCCTAAATAATTATTCTGAATTACAATGGGCTTATCGCAGTATGCGGAAAGGGTATTGTCTTCCGAGTTAAAGTACAGCCGTATTTCCTTTTCGTTCTCAATGATACTGGAACGTCCTCCCCGGGTGTCCCCCAAAAACTCCAAACGAAAGACTTCCAACTTCTCCCTACGCGAAAAAGGATCTGAAGTCAACACTACTTCCTGAAGGTCTTCCATCTGTTCTTGGAGGAGTACGCGTAACACGGCATCATCGGGCAAATTGACCATTTCCTTGGCCTGATATCCTAAATGGCTTATCACCAAAACAGCATTGTTCCGGTAGGGAAGGCCAATTTCAAAATTCCCGTTTTCATCGGTCATAGTGCCCACGGAACTCCCGTCATAATACACCGAAGCGCCAAAAATGGGCTCTTTGGTCCTAGAGTCAAGAACGGTTCCAGTTATCTCTTGGGACCGTACCTGAACACTAAATATGGAAAGGACCCCAATTGCCAAAAAGATTTTCAATGACCGACTCATTGCCCCATTTTACGTTCCAACTCTGCTTGAAATTCTTCCATAACGGGTTTTACTGTGCTTTCGGGTAGGTCTGCAATCCGTATGTACATGAGTCCATCCACGGAATTGTTAAAGAGTGGATCTACATTAAAGGCCACTACTTTGGCGTTCTGTTTGATGTATTTCTTGATTAGAACGGGCAAGCGAAGGCTGCCTGGCTCCACTTCACTGATCAGTTTATCAAACTTGTTGAGGTCGGCTTGGGTCTCGTCAAAAACAAACTCCTTGTCCGCATCATTGAGCTTTACCTTGAACTCCTTTTTGGGGCGGATGTATTGCGCCACGTAGGGATCCCAATAATTGGATTTCATGAATTCGATCATGAGGGATTTGGAGAAATTGGAAAACTGGTTGCTGATGCTCACCCCACCGATCAGATATTTGTGCTCAGGGTGACGCAATGTGGTATGTACAATCCCTTTCCACAATAGGAAAAGGGGCATGGGTTTCTGCTGATATTCCTTGATGATATAGGCCCTCCCCATTTCAATGGATTTTTCCATCATTCCATAAAGTTCCGGCTCAAAGCGGAAAAGATCTTGCAGATAGAAACCGTCTATTCCATATTGCTTGAAGATTTCGGATCCCAACCCCATACGGTAGGCCCCAACAATCTTCTTATCCTCATCATCCCATAAAAAGAGATGGTGGTAGTAGGAGTCAAACTTATCCAAATCAATGGCGTTGTTGGTTCCCTCCCCTACTTCGCGGAACGTAATCTCACGCTGCCTTCCTATTTCATTCAAAATAAAAGGGATGTCTTTCTGTTGGGCCAGATATACCTCATAATTCTTGCTTTGGAGTACCCTACAGTCTTTTTCCCGCAATTTTTCCACCTCACCTTCCAACACTTTGGAGCTGACAGGTGTAGCTATCTTTTTGGGAGGCTTGGGAATCTTCAGCGTGGTTGGGACCTTATCGATCAAACGTTCCTTCTCGAACACATTGGCCAAGAGATAGGTTTTTTTGCGGAGCAGCTCCGTGTAGGATTCCAAGGTTTCCTCTTCGTTTTGTGTGGCCACGGATATGGGCTGCCCTATCCTAACTTTTATAGGTCTTCTGCTTTGCGATGTCAGTTCCGAGGGCAACTTGGCCGTCCTGAAAACATCGTTCATTTTGGACAATCTGTAAAAGAGTCGGCTGTTGCGCGCATGAAAGTAAATGGGTACCACCGGCACTTCGGCCTTGCGGATCAATTTAATGGCTGCCTCTTCCCATGGGCGGTCCACCACCAATTTACCATCCCGGTATGTGGACACTTCCCCAGCGGGGAAAATCCCCAGTGGATGACCTTCCTGTAAATGTTTAAGTGCATTTTTGAATCCCATTATACTGCTTTTGGCATCCTTATGATTCTCAAAAGGATTTACAGGCATAATGTAGGGTTTCAACGGCTCTATACGGTGCAGCAAAAAATTGGCTATGATCTTGAAATCCTCACGTTCGTGCAGCATCAGTTTCAATAGCAGGACACCATCTATACCACCCAAAGGGTGATTGCTGATGGTAATGTACGGACCCGTCTTGGGGAGTCGTTTTAAATCTTCCTCCGGAACCTCAAAGTCAATTTCATAATACTCCAAAATGGACTCCAAAAATTCGGGACCAGCGAGTTCCTTGTTCTTGTTGTAAAATCGGTTTATGGAAGTAATCTTGGTGGCTACCATTAAAAGCCAGCCCACAAAAGTGCCCAAAAAGCCATACTTGTCCAGGTGAATCACCTTTGCCACCTCTTTCGCAGAAACCAGCCCCATGAATTTTTTATTGTTTAGGTAAACGTAAAGATAGAAAATTACGGGTATTGGGGTCAGGGTCTAAAAAAGTATTGCTGTCAACCCTATTTCACCACTAGCTGGACCGTTTCCTTACCGCGTTGCTCCACAAGTACGGACTTTCCGTTTTGAAGGGATTTTACGGCGTTGTCATCAAAATGGCGAATGGTGTAAAGGGCTACATCTTCATGACAGACCACCTTGAATTTTCGTTTCAATTCATCTAACATGGGCTGAAGTCCATTGAATTTGTTGTCCAGACAAACTGAAAAACTAATGGCGGAGTTTTGGATCAGGTCCACTTTTAATCTATGGTCATGGAACAACTTGAAGATTTCACTGATGTTGTCCTCCACAATGAATGAAAAATCCAATGAGGACAGTTTAAGGAGCACCTGATCTTTTTTAACGATAAAGCATGGTATCTTGGGGACTATATTGACCCCTTTGCCCACAGTGGTGCCCTTATCCGATGGTTTTACGAACGATTTCACATGCAGCGGAATTTCCTTACGCTGCAAAGGCTGCAAGGTTTTAGGGTGAATCACAGAGGCCCCGTAAAAGGCCAATTCTATGGCCTCCCTGTATGAAATTTGCTCCAATAGCTGGGTCTCCTTGAAGTTTCTCGGGTCGGCATTCAACACACCAGGGACATCCTTCCAAATGGTAACGGATTCCGCGTTGAGGCAGTAGGCCAAAATAGCCGCTGTATAATCCGAGCCTTCCCTTCCCAAAGTAGTGGTAAAGTTATTGTCATCACTCCCTAAAAAGCCTTGGGTAATGTTCAACTTGGACATATCCACCTTTGCGGAAACTTCGGTTTGGGTACGCTCCCAATTGATCTGCGCATCTCTATAATTGTTGTCCGTTTTGATCAAGGTTCGGACATCCAACCAAGCATTGGACAATCCTACTTCGTTAAGGTATTCACTGACAATGGTTGTGGAAACCAATTCTCCATAGCCCACTACCTGATCATACACAAAGGCATATTTTGGCGACTTGTTCCACGTTAAAAATCCTTTGACTTCTTCAAAAAGCAATTTAACTTTTGCATATACCGGGTGTGATGGGTTCCCAAACAAATCCCCCAAAATGGCACCGTGATAATCCATAACATCTTGCAATATCCCGACCACGGCATCCTTATCCTTGAAATAAGCCTCTACCACCTTCTCCATGGCATTGGTGGTCTTTCCCATTGCGGAAATCACCACCAAGGTATCCTTGTGCCCCATTTGATTCAGGACATTTACCACATTCTTTACGCCATCGGCATCTTTTACAGAAGCCCCTCCAAACTTAAAAACTCTCATGCTATAGTATTGTTAACTGGAAGTTCAGACCAAATCTTCCATATAATTTTCAATTCCTTTTTCGTCCAACTGCACCACATCCCAGTCCCGTAGTACGTTGGCCCCTTTCTTTTCATAGAACTCGATGGCAGGGTCGTTCCAATCCAGCACCTCCCAACATATCCGTTTCACGCCAAGGTTGTGCCCATACTTTACCACCTCATCCAACAAGGCGGTCCCCAGACCACTACCCCTCATTTTTTCGGCTACGATAAGGTCTTCCAAATGGATAACTGGACCTTTCCAAGTGGAATATCTGGGGTAGACCAAGGCAATCCCCACAATCTCATCAGCCACTTCCGCCACAAAACAATGAAACAACTTATTTTCCCCGAAACCATCCTTTTCCAAGTCGGCTTGGGTAACTTCCACCGCTTCGGGTTCGTTCTCGAAATCGGCAAGTTCCTGAACCAGTTTCAAGACTTGCCCCATATCTTCTTTCCGGGCATTTCTAATCAAGTATTCCATTTGTTACAAATAAAACTCAAAGTTATAAATATCTAAAACTTAAGATCAACGAAATCGATATAGTTTCACAAAATCCACGATATTTGTCGTCAAATAAAACAACCTTCCATGTTTGATAAGCAGCATCGCACCCTAGGTGAATTTATCATCGCCAACCAAGATTCTTTTCAATATTCCTCTGGTGAACTCTCCAGACTCCTCAATGGCATCCGCTTGGCCGCCAAAGTGGTGAACCACGAAGTGAACAAAGCTGGACTTGTGGACATCATCGGTGCTGCCGGTGAAACCAACATCCAAGGCGAAAGCCAACAAAAATTGGATGTTCTGGCCAATGAAAAGTTCATTCAGACCCTTAAAAATAGGGAGATTGTTTGTGGTATTGCCTCTGAAGAGGAAGACGATTTCATCAGCATCAACAGTTTTGACAAACAACACCAGAACAAGTATGTGGTGCTCATTGACCCCTTGGATGGTTCGTCCAACATAGACGTCAATGTTTCAGTGGGGACCATTTTTTCGGTGTACCGAAGAATCACACCTGTGGGCACACCTGTGACCCTTGAAGATTTTCTTCAACCTGGAAAAAACCAGATTGCTGCAGGGTATATCATCTATGGCACATCTACCATGCTCGTTTATACCACAGGAAGTGGCGTTAATGGTTTTACCCTAAACCCGGCTTTGGGCACTTTCTATCTTTCGCATCCCAATATGCAATATCCCGAGGATGGAAATATCTATTCCGTCAATGAGGGCAACTACATCCATTTTCCCCAAGGTGTGAAGGACTACATCAAATATTGCCAAAAAGAAGAAGGTGATAGACCCTATACCTCCAGATATATAGGTTCCTTGGTTTCCGATTTTCACAGGAACATGATCAAAGGGGGGATTTACATGTACCCCAAGAGCAGCAAGGCCCATAAGGGTAAACTACGGTTGCTATACGAGTGTAATCCCATGGCGTTCATAGCGGAGCAGGCCAATGGAAAAGCCAGCGATGGGTTCCAACGGGTCATGGACATTCAGCCTACTGAACTCCATGAACGGGTTCCCTTCTTCTGCGGAAGTAAAAAAATGGTTGAAAAAGCGGAAGAGTTTATGGCCAACGCCTAACTGTCCTTACGCATCATGATCCTGTGGTAATCGTCAAAATCGATTTTCCCAGTGAAAATGGCTATGGACTTATCTATAATCTGGTTGGCAGTTTTTGGAGAAAACCCTAAACCAATGGCATACCGCTCCACGATTTTACGCTCGGGCTCATCAATTTGATGGTCAGAAAATATAATCTGGAAGAACTCGAACAATCTTTGGTAGCGTTTCTCGCCACTGTGCGGAGTCTCAATGGGATACTTGTTCCCTTTCTCCATCACCTCCTTATACTCTGCATCAGTGATATTGAGCTTAAAGGCAAATTTGTCCAAAATGGCTTTCTCTTCTGGATTGATTTCACCATCCACAGCTGCCAAAGTGGCCAAAGTGGCAAAATGGGCCAAATTTTTCCTGTGATCTCCGTGCTCGTATAAATCTAAAATGGGCATACTTGAAATTTTGTGGCACAAATATAAATTTTAAAGTAGAAAGGTTCATAAAAATGCGACCAAAAGAAATTTGTAATTTTCGTACCGTTGTTCAACCCTCAAGTATATAAATCTGAAAGATTCCGAGCTTTTCCATATTGCCGAAAGCTGGTTCAGCCAACAAGGCTGGAAACCTTTTCCTTTTCAAAAGGAAACCTGGAAGGCATTTTTAGAAGGAAAGCACGGATTACTGAACGCCCCAACGGGAAGTGGAAAAACCTATGCCCTTTGGTTTCCCATCGTGCTCAATTACATTAAAAACCACCCTGATCATAGAACCAAGCATAAGAAGGGATTAAAAGCGATTTGGATCACTCCCCTCCGGGCTTTGTCCCAAGAGATAAAACAATCCGCGGAACGCATTACCCAAGATCTGGACACCCAAATGACCGTGGGCATTAGAACCGGCGATACCTCTACCAAGGAACGGGCCAAGCAGCGTACCACCATGCCCGATCTGTTGATCACTACTCCTGAAAGCCTACAATTGTTGTTATCCTCAAAAGGATATGCCAAGCTTTTCAAGGATTGCTCCGCCATTGTGGTGGACGAATGGCACGAACTGCTGGGTACCAAACGGGGTGTTCAGATGGAGTTGGGACTTTCCCGATTAAAAACGGTCTGTAAAAATCTTCGCATTTGGGGCATCTCGGCCACCATAGGTAATTTGGAACAGGCCCGGGAAGTGTTGTTGGGACCCTCTTCCCCTGCCTTGGAAAACTCGGTTTTGGTGAAAGCCAACCTCAACAAAAAAATCACCGTAAAGAGCATCATCCCCGAGCAAATGGAAACCTTCCCTTGGCGAGGTCATTTGGGACTGCATTTGCTGGATGAGGTCGTGCCCATTATCCATAACAGCAAGACTACCCTCCTCTTCACCAACACCCGCAGCCAATGCGAGATCTGGTTTCAAAAAATATTGGAAAAGTATCCAGAATTTGCCGGGGAAATGGCCATGCACCATGGTAGCATCAACAAGGATACCCGTCTATGGGTGGAGCAGGCCATCCGAAATGAAAGCCTCAAGGCCGTGGTCTGCACCTCCAGTCTTGATTTGGGGGTTGATTTTGCGCCCGTGGAGACCGTAGTCCAAATTGGTGGCCCCAAAGGGGTAGCCCGTTTTTTACAACGTGCCGGAAGAAGTGGACATCGACCCGGAAAAGAAAGCATCATTTACTTTTTGCCCACCCATGCCATGGAACTCATAGAAGCTTCGGCCATGCAAAAAGCGGTGTTGAACAGTGCTGTGGAGGACCGTATTCCGTATTTAAACAGTTTTGATGTACTTATACAATACCTAACCACCTTGGCGGTTTCCGATGGATTTTTCCCCGAAGAAATATATCCAGAAATCAAACAGACCTTCTGCTACCAAGCCCTTACCGATGAGCAGTGGCAATGGCTCCTCAATTTTTTGGTCATGGGTAGTCAAAGCCTAAAAAGTTATGATGAATATAAAAAGGTGGAGGTCGAGGAAGATGGCCGGTTTAAGGTGAACAGTAGAACGGTTGCCATGCGCCACCGATTTCAGATCGGGACCATTGTAGGCGATGCCAGTCTATCGGTCCGTTACCAAAAAGGAGGCTATATTGGGACCATTGAAGAATCGTTCATCTCAAAACTCACCCCGGGCGATGTGTTCACCTTTGCGGGAAGGAATCTGGAATTCATCCGGATCAAGGGCATGTCGGCACAAGTACGCAATTCTTCCAAACGCAGCAATAAAATTCCAAGTTGGATGGGCGGTCGACTTAGTTTTTCAGCAAAAATGTCCGAATTGTTGCGACAAGAACTGTATACTGCACAGCTACCAATTTCTCAACAAGGGCCTGAAATTAGGGCGCTTGCTCCCATGTTTGCAAAGCAACGGCAGGAAAGTATTGTCCCGTTGCCCCATCAGTTTTTGATAGAGACCTTTAAGTCCAATGACGGGTACCACCATATTTTTTATCCGTTTGAAGGTAGGGCCATCCATGAGGGGATGAGCAGCCTGCTGGCCTATCGCATCAGTTTGCTGACCCCTATTACCTGCTCCTTGGCCTTTAACGATTATGGGTTTGAACTGTTGTCCGATAAAGAAATTAACATTCAGGATATTCTGGACAACAATCTATTCACCGCTGATTATATGCTCTCCGACCTTCAAAAAAGTTTGAACAGCAATGAAATGGCCCGAAGGAAATTTAGGGATATTGCCGTCATCAGTGGCATGGTCTTTACCGGTTACCCCGAGAAGGGAGTGAAGATGAAGCATCTTCAAAGCAGTTCCCAATTACTGTTCGATGTGTTCAAGGATTTTGAGGATGATAACCTCCTCTACCAGCAAGCCTTTACCGAAACCTTTGAACATCAGTTGGAAGAGGGACGTTTGCGCTTGGCCTTGGAACGCATTGCCCAACAGGAAATTGTATGGAAAAAATGCAGCCAGGCCACTCCATTTTCGTTTCCCATCATAACGGACCGTCTTCGAGAAAAGTTGTCCAATGAGAAATTGGCAGACCGCATCAAACGGATGACTGCAAAACTGACTCGATAACTGCCCTCTTCCCTTTTATTTGTCTTTTCGAAATGAGGAGTCGGCGACGATTGAGAAATCCATAACCAATCCTAAGATTTCTCGACTGCGCTCGAAATGACCATAGAACATTTGCAAAAATTAGTGCCATTCGTGTCAAAGCCAAAAAAGATTTCTCACACCCGCTTCGCTCGGTTCGAAATGACAAAAAGGAACATCAGTAACAATCCGTGCCATTCGTGTCAATTTAAAAGATTTCCCGCATCCGTTAGAAATGACAATACCATTACATTTGTGCCAACAAACTATCGTGGCCCATAACATTACCATACAAGATCAGATGTTCCAATTGCACCCTTTGGGTGGGGTATTTTGGGTGGAAAAATCGCTGTTGCTCATCAGCGATGTGCATCTGGGAAAGGTGTCGCACTTTAGAAAGTTTGGGGCTGCTGTCCCTCAAAAGGCTGTCCATAAAAATTATATGCTGTTGGATCAAATTGTGTCCGATCTTCAACCCTTTCAAATCTGTTTTTTGGGTGATCTTTTTCATTCTTCGCTCAATAAGGAATGGGAGCTGTTTGAAAATTGGGTGGCCAAAACCCCTGCGGAAATCATTTTGGTGACCGGAAACCACGATATCATTTCACCCTTAAAATTTGAACAGCTCAACATCGCCATCTTCCCGGAACTCCTCATCGATGATTTTTTATTGACCCATCATCCCGAAACACAAGTAGATAAATTCACGTTTTGCGGTCACATCCATCCTGCCGTAAAGTTACGAGGGTTGGGAAGGCAAAGCCTGCGGCTCCCCTGCTTTTTTAAATCCAAAAACCAGATGATTCTACCCGCTTTTGGGGAGTTTACGGGAACCCACACCCTAAAGCCCTCAAAAAATGATGAGGTATTTGCGATTGTGGAAGGTAGTGTGGTCAAGGTTTAGATTTCCAAAAATGTCCCTTCAACTCCGTTTATAGCTCTACTTGAAAACACCTCTGATTTGTCATTTCGATATGAGATGCGGAGCATTGATTGAGAAATCTCACCAACCCATGGATTTCTCACAGCCCCTTCGCATACACTCAGGGCAGAGCTCGAAATAACAACAGAACATTTGCAACAATTAGTGCCATTCGTGTCAATACAAAAAGATTTCTCTCACTCCCTTCGCTCGGTTCGAAATGACCATGTAACGAGCATTCCCACAATCAATATGATTCATGCCAAAACTATCCGATATCACCTTATTGCTCCTTTGACCAATCGATTATTTAATCTGATGTCATTTCGAAATGAGGAGTCAACGACGATTGAGAAATCTCACCAACTCATAGATTTCTCACAGCTCCTTTGCATATACTCAGGACAGGGCTCAAAATGACAACCTGGAATATTCGTGTCATTCGTGTCAAAAATTAAAAAGTTTCCTCACAGTTCCTTCGCATACACCCAGGACAGGGCTCGAAATGACAAAAGGAACATCCATAACAATTCGTGCCGTTCGTGTCATTTGTATCAAAAACCAAAAAAGATTTCTCGACTGCGCTCGAAATGACATCGCTCTGTAAAGGTCATTTCGAACTGAATGCAATGAATGTGAGAAATCCAAAAAAACACTTTTTATAAAAAAACATTTCATTTTATCTTTGCCGCAAAGTTTTTGGATTGACCAAAGCCTCCATTTCCCAACATTACGCACAGTCTTCCCCACTCGGAAAACTGCGGAATACTATTGCACAAAATGGAGGTTCGACCTCCTCTGACAAGTCGCAACCCTTCCAAAAAATCAACATCAAAGGCCTTGTGGGTTCGTCCCTTTCCTTTGTACTTTCCGAAGCCTTTAAATCGGTCGATGCGCCTTTTCTATTGATTTTGAACGATAAGGAAGAGGCTGCCTACCACTTGAACGACCTGGAGCAGTTAATCGGGGAAAAAGATGTGCTTTTTTACCCAGGCAGCTATCGAAGGCCTTATCAAATTGAAGAGACGGACAATGCCAATGTGCTGCTGCGGGCCGAAGTCCTCAATCGCATCAACTCCAGAAAAAAACCGGCGGTGATTGTCACCTATCCCGATGCCCTTTTTGAAAAAGTGGTCACCCGAAAGGAACTGGACAAGAGCACCCTCAAGATAAAATTGGAGGACACCCTTTCACTGGACTTTTTGAACGAGGTGCTTTTCGAATACCAGTTCAAACGAGTGGATTTTGTGACCGAACCCGGGGAATTTTCGGTACGAGGAGGTATTGTAGATGTATTTTCGTTTTCACACGATGAGCCTTATCGCATTGAGTTTTTTGGGGACGAAGTGGACAGCATCCGCACGTTTGATGTAGAGACCCAGCTTTCTTTGGAAAAGGTGAAGAAGATCACCATTATTCCCAATGTGGAGAACAAGTTTTTGCAGGAGAGCCGCGAGAGTTTCCTTAAGTACATTTCACCCAAAACGGTGGTTTTTGCCAAAAACCCAGCTTTGATCTATGACCGCATTGATTCCTTTTTTGCCAAGGCGGAAGAAAGTTTTACCAAACTGAGCGAGGAAATCAAACATGCGAAGCCCCAAGAGCTTTTTGTGGACTCCACTCTGCTGAAATCCCAATTACAGGATTTTCTGTGTGTTGAAATAGGAGCAACTGTCACTTCGAGCGAAGTCGAGAAGCAGACAGGGAACAATGGTGTTGCCATTCAATTCAATATCAAACCCCAACCCGCCTTCAATAAAAAATTCGACCTGCTTATTGAAAACCTCAATGAGAATCGGGAAGCAGGTTTCACCAACTATATTTTCTGTTCCACCGAACAACAGGCCAAGCGTCTTCACGATATTTTTGAGGAAGTGGATCAGACCGTACACTACCAGACCTTGGTTTTTCCACTCTATCAAGGTTTCATTGATGTAGATCTAAAACTGGCCTGCTATACGGACCATCAAATTTTTGAGCGCTACCATAAATTCCACCTAAAAAATGGGTACGCCAAAAAACAGGCCATTACCCTGAAAGAGCTAAACAAACTTGAGATTGGGGATTACGTAACCCATATTGATCATGGTATAGGCAAATTTGGGGGACTGCAGAAAATAGATGTGGAAGGCAAGAAACAGGAGGCCATCAAATTGGTCTATGGCGATCGGGACATATTATATGTCAGCATCCACTCCCTTCACAAAATTTCCAAATACAACGGCAAGGACGGGGCACCCCCAAAAATATACAAGCTAGGTTCAGCGGCTTGGAAAAACCTCAAACAGAAGACCAAGAGCCGGGTCAAGAAAATTGCTTTCAATCTTATCCAGGTATATGCCAAAAGGAGGTTGGAAAAAGGGTTTCAATATGCCCCGGACAGTTATTTGCAGCACGAGTTGGAGGCTTCATTTTTGTATGAGGACACCCCCGATCAGGAAAAATCCACACAAGATGTTAAAAAGGACATGGAGAGTGAGCGTCCCATGGACCGACTTATTTGTGGTGATGTAGGCTTTGGAAAGACCGAAGTGGCCATCCGGGCAGCTTTCAAGGCCGTGGACAACGGAAAACAAGTGGCTATTTTGGTACCAACCACCATCTTGGCATTCCAACACAGCAGGACCTTTAGGGAGCGTTTGAAGGACATGCCCGTAACTGTGGATTACCTCAACCGTTTTAGGACCGCAAAGGAAAAAAAGGATGTTCTGGAGCGTTTAGCGGAAGGCAAGATTGATATTATCATCGGAACCCATCAGTTGGTCAACAAAAATGTCCAGTTCAAGGAATTGGGATTATTGATTGTGGATGAGGAGCAAAAATTTGGGGTTTCGGTAAAAGAAAAACTCCGTTCCATCAAGCAAAATGTTGATGTGCTAACACTGACCGCCACACCTATCCCAAGAACCCTGCAATTTAGTTTGATGGCCGCCCGGGATCTATCCGTCATCAACACGCCGCCGCCCAACCGATACCCTATCGAAAGTCAGGTCATTCGATTCAATGAAGAGATCATCCGTGATGCGGTTTCCTATGAAATCCAACGAGGTGGGCAGGTATTTTTTATCCACAACCGTATTGAAAACATCAAGGAAGTGGCCGGAATGATCCAACGCTTGGTCCCCGATGCCAAAATTGGGATAGGCCACGGACAGATGGAGGGCAAAAAACTGGAGCAGCTCATGCTGGCCTTTATGAATGGGGAGTTTGATGTGCTGGTTTCCACCACCATTGTGGAAAGTGGATTGGACGTGACCAACGCCAACACCATTTTCATCAACAATGCCAATAATTTTGGATTGAGCGACCTACACCAAATGCGGGGCCGTGTGGGTCGAAGCAACAAAAAAGCGTTCTGTTTCTTTATCACTCCTCCCTATGAAGTCATGACGCCCGACGCCCGAAAGCGTATCGAGGCCCTAGAGCAATTTACCGATTTGGGAAGTGGATTCAACATTGCCATGAAGGATTTGGAAATCCGTGGTGCCGGTGATCTATTGGGCGGGGAACAGAGTGGTTTCATCAACGAAATAGGATTTGAGACCTATCAGAAAATATTGACCGAAGCCATAGAAGAACTCAAGGAAAATGAGTTTAAGGAGTTGTACGAGGAAGTGGAGGGCCACAAGGAAAAGGTTTTTGTGAAGGACATTCAACTGGATACGGATTTTGAACTGCTCTTCCCTGATGACTATATCAACAACATCACGGAACGCTTGAACCTCTACACCCAACTCAATGAAATCAAGGATGAGGAAGAACTCTTAAAATATGAATCCGAGCTGATAGATCGTTTTGGGGAACTGCCACAGCAAGCCGTGGACTTGTTGAATTCCATTCGGATCAAATGGATCGCCACACATATTGGCCTGGAAAAGGTCATCATGAAAAAAGGCAAATTCATGGGCTATTTTATTGCAGACCAACAATCGAAGTTTTACCAAACTGCCGCCTTCACCCAAGTATTGCAATATGTACAACACCATCCCCAACAAGCCAAACTCAAGGAAAAACAGACCCGAAATGGGCTACGATTATTGTTGGTATTCGACCGGGTCACCAGTGTGGAAAAGGCGTTAAAGGTTTTGGAACCCCTTAGCCCCCAGAAAGTAGTGGTATCATAGTCCAATTCCCTGTTATGTCACAGAAACCAAAGACCTATTTCAACTGGAGTTCCGGCAAGGATTCCGCATTGGCACTCCACTATCTGTTGGAGCAAGGCCATTTTAATGTTGATCGATTGTTGACTACCGTAAATGCGCATTACAACAGAGTTTCCATGCATGGCCTACCCAGAAAGGTTTTAGAAGCCCAAGCGGCATCTGTTGGCATTCCTTTGGAGGTCCTTGAAGTTCCTGAAAAACCCAGTATGGAACAATACAATGAGTTGATGCGGAACACAGTTACCCAATTACGGTCCGAAGGGTATACCCATACGGGTTTTGGGGACATCTTTCTGGAAGACCTAAAGCAATATCGGGAGGACATGCTTCAACCCTATGGATTGACCACACTTTTTCCATTATGGAAAAAAGACACCAAACAATTGATAGAAGAATTCTTGGGATTGGGGTTTCGGGCAGTGATTATTTGCATCAATAACTCAAAATTGGACGCATCCTTTTTGGGACAGGAATTGTCCCAAGAACTCCTAAACAAATTTCCCTCAGATGTTGACCCTTGTGGCGAAAACGGGGAATACCATACGTTCTGTTTTGATGGGCCCATTTTCAAGGCTCCCATTCCATTTACCCTTGGAGAAAAGGTCTTTAAGACCTACGATAATCCATCAGACCCAGAAAATACCATTCAATTTGGGTTTTGTGATATCAACTTGGCATAAAAACACGTTTAAAATGCTTCGTACACCTGCTTTACAAACTCTCCTATTTTTGAAGGTTCCAGCCATCGGGTTACCATGAGTAATCCATTTTTTTGGTCCACCACAATAAAATTGCCTCCAAAACCTGCTGCATAGAACAGATGTTCGGGCACTCCTTCCCAATGCCGTAAACCTTTTTGGTTGAGCCACCACATATATCCATAATTTACATTGGGCACTGAAGGCTGTGTGGCCTTTTTGATCCACTCCTGACTGATCAATAGTTCTCGGTCCCACTTTCCATGGTTCAGAAACACCATTCCAAAACGGGCCATATCTTCAGTGGAGATAAATAAACCGGCTCCTGAATGACCTCCTCCAGTGACCGATTTCATTTGTAGCCCATCTATCTCTGTCCAAGCATGGTCATAGCCATACCAACGCCAAGTGGTAGTGGCACCTATTTTATCCATCAACCGCTCCTTTAAGACCATGGGCAGAGGCTTTCGCCATACATTGGTCAGGGAATAGGCCAAAACATTCACCCGCACATCATTGTATTCCATGACCGTACCCGGTTCGTTAAGCTTTCGGAATTTCCAGTCGTCCAGTCCCCCTTCATTGGGTGGACGGTCCGCCCAGTCCTTCAAACCCCAAAGCTCCCCGGACCAATCCGAGTTTTGCTGCAATAGATGTTCCCAAGTAATTTTGGCGTTGTGCTCTCCATCAAAAGTTCCGTCCCAAACATAATGGGCCACTTTGTCCTTGGTATCCTGGATCAACCCAGCATCTTCTGCCAATCCCGCTACCGTGGACAAAAAGCTCTTGGTAACACTAAAGGTCATATCCACCCGCTTGGTATCACCCCAAGAAGCAAGTACATAGCCATCCTTTAAAATCATCCCTGCTGGACCACCCCGTTTTTTGGTAGGTCCCAAAATTTCATGAAAGGGCTCTCGTTCAAAACCTTTCAAAATGGCACGGCGTAAATCACGAGATTCGGAATATTCATTTGCCTTGGCAAAATCCACAGCCTTTTCCAAATGCTGCACATCATACTTAAATTGATTCTTGTTGGCCGTTTTCCAAGGTTGATTTCTTTCTGGAAAAAAGAAATCTTGTGCCATTATGGGGGCATAACCCAATAGACTTATAAGGAACGTAAGCTTTAATATTGATTTCATATAGCAAATAAACTTAAAGATGGTTTGAAGTTAACAATTGTTATTGGAACGTTTTCAATGGTTATTTTTATAAAAAATGCTTTTATGAACAAGACTACCGCTTATTCCATTCCATCCCAAACCCGAATTGGTCACATACACCTTAAAGTTTCGGATTTACAACGTGCCCTTGACTTTTATTGTGGGCTTTTGGGTTTTGAGTTGACCCAGACCTATGGAGACCAAGCTGCTTTTATTTCGGCAGGAGGGTACCATCACCACATTGGATTGAACACTTGGCAAAGCAAAAATGCACCTCCTGCACCCAAGAATACCGTAGGATTGTTCCATACGGCCATTCTTTACCCAACCCGAAAGGATTTGGCCATTATTTTAAATCGCTTGTTGGAAGCAGATCATCCATTGACAGGTGCAGCAGACCATGGGGTTTCAGAAGCCCTATATCTGGATGATCCCGATGGAAACGGCGTTGAACTGTATTGGGACAAACCAAGGGAAATGTGGCCACAGAAAAATGATGGCACATTGGATATGTACACCAAGTCACTGGATTTAAATTCCCTCTTGCAGGAGTTAAAACATTAAAGGAGCTTCAGGTCTTTGATGGTCTTAAAGGCCACATCAACCTGCTCTTCATTGACTAAAATGGTAAACTCGTTGGTGGTGGAGATCACTTCGTACAAAATGATGCCCTCCCAGGCCAATCGCTGGAAAATGAAGTAATAGATTCCGGGTACCGACACATTTTCTGATGGGAGTTTTACGGTAATCGAGGAAAGTCCTTCCACCTTCTGGGTGCAACGCTCCGTCTTAAAATACTTTTCCACCACGCGATCCATGATATTGCTGATCACAATGTTGATTTCATTCACCCCACGGGAAGAGGTATAGAACACATCTTGATTGGCATTCACTTCTTCCAAGAGACGGGCCTGTTGTTGTAAGATGGTGTCAGAGGCCAAGAACGTGTAATCGGTTAAATTGGAGCGTACTGTAATTTCCCCAATGTTCTTGAGAACTTTCACTATTCTGTGCGTAGCCCTGAATTCAAGATCGTCGGACAGTCTTTTGAGCGCCATGACGATGGCCCCATCTTTGACGTCCTTACCTAATTCATCGGCAATTTCGGGCTTGATTTGACGGGAAAGTGAGGTTAGGTTGATAATACCCTGCGCTAGGGCGGTTTGCAAAAAAGGTTTCTTTTTAATGTAATGTTCAACTACCGCTGAGATTGTTTTCATTTTTAGGTTTAGTTTGGCTTCACCACAAAAATAACATATTGTTACAAAACGAACAAATGGTTAAAAATAATAAAAAGCATCCTCAAGGTGCTCAATTTCAAAACCATTGCTCTTTTTAACCACTTTGACAATATCAAAACGAACTTCTACATCTAGGTCCTTTTGTTGTACATAATGATTGGCGGCCGTGGCCAAAAGTTGTATTTTTTTGGGGCTCACGGTCTCTGAAATATCTTCCAAAAAGCCTATATTTCTTGACTTCACCTCTACAACGGCCAAGGTATTTCCCTTTTGTGCAATGATATCGATTTCAGCTCTGAGGTACCGGTAGTTTCTAGCACCAATTTCATACCCTTTGTTCAACAGTAAATCCACCGCCAGTTGCTCTCCCAGTCTCCCAAATTCGGTATGCTTTGCCATGAAAAAAGAAAAATACTAAAAAAAAGATGCATTTCATCGAAAAATTTGGTAGTTCATGGGATACAGAACGTTAAGATTGTAATTTGTTGGCCCAATTGAACCACATCCAACATTAGCATAAACATATAGTTGCCCCGAACTATGTACCAAATTAACGCCAGAATTTGCTATGGAGTACTTCATCAATTGTAATACCTCGACCTTAGCGCCGTACACTGTTCCATTGGATCGGATACGTGCTGCCCATCTTTATCGGAGACTTGATTTCAGCGCCTCGGTCCCGACCATCAACAATGCCATAGGTCAAAATGCAGGAAGTTTGGTAGACAGCTTAGTGGATCAAGCGCTGGCCGCTCCGGTCATTCCTGCCCCAGCTTGGGCAGATTGGACCAATGCCAACTATCCCAACGATGATGATTTGGCTGGACAGATGCGAAGGGCCCAATTCGAGGAGTTTTCAATCTCCTACGGCAATGCACTTCTAAATAACGGTCTCCGTGATCGAATGAGCTTCTTTTGGAGCAATCATTTTGTTACCGAAATCGATGTGTACAACTGCAACCAGTTTCTTTACTACTATATCAATTGTCTCCAACGCAACGCCTTGGGCAATTTTAAGACCTTTGTACACGAAATTGGCCTCACCAGTGCCATGTTGTACTATCTGGATGGAGTGCGAAACCGAGGGAACAATCCTAATGAAAACTACGGTAGGGAACTTTTTGAACTGTTTACCTTAGGTGAGGGAAATGCCTACACGGAACAAGATATTATTGAAACTTCAAAAGCGTTATCGGGATATACCGAAACCGGGGAAGAAGGGTGCACACAAGTAACCTTCAATGCCGAGGATTTCAATACAGAGAACAAGACCATTTTTGGTCAAACCGGGAATTGGGGGTATGATGATGTCATTGACATCCTTTTCAATGAGAGGGCCAATGAGATTGCAGGATTTATCTGCAAGAAGCTTTATGAATATTTTGTACATCCAGATTCCACTGGCGAAGAAGGCGGTAATGCCTTGGACATTATTGATGGGATGGCACAGACTTTTGTGGCCAATAATTTTGAAATCGCCCCTGTGCTTCGCCAGCTTTTCAAAAGTCAACACTTTTTTGACGAGACTACAATCGGAGTCATTATAAAAAGCCCATTTGACCTGTATCTGAACATGGTCAAGGAAACTGGTTTTGGCTACGATGATGGTACCGTGATCAATATGATAGATTCGGCCGGCCTTATAGGTCAGCAACTTTTTGATCCCTATGATGTGGCCGGTTGGCAAAGAGATCGGCAATGGATCAACACCAATTTCATTATTGGGCGTTGGTTGACATCGGAAATGTTCCTACAACGTTTCTACCAAGACAATGCCGAACAATTCAGGGATTTGGGACTGGCACTTTCGGGCAATGCGGGACAAACAAGTAACAATCCAGATTTGGTGGCAAAACCCATAATAGACTGGTTTACCCCAAAAGGCCTACTTACCGACGCCGACTATGACAGAGCCTATATCGCTTTCAGAAGCGATGTGGACGTCAACTACTACGAAGGGGGCACACAGCCTTCTTGGACTTTACTGGGCTGGGAAACTGGACCTTCACAAGTATACCTCTTGTTAAGACATATGTCCAGAGAACCCGAATTTCAACTTAAATAACCCTACACCATGTGCGATTCTCACCACACCCATAATACATCACCTCACAAGGGCCTAGAACATGATGGCCACGATTTAGAGCACAAAAACTGGAGCAGGCGTTCCTTTATCCAGGCCTTGGGTATTGCCGGGTCAGGTTCCATGTTCTTGGGAAGCAACCTTATTTCCGCTTCGGCCCCTTCGCCATTGACCGCAGCAATCGCTGCGGCCGAGACAGACAACATTCTGGTACTCATCAGGCTGTCCGGGGGCAATGATGGACTGAGCACCGTAATTCCCATACAACAATATGATTCTTACGCCAATGCAAGGCCCAATATATACATCCCCGAAAGTAAGATCTTAAAACTTACGGACGATTTCGGCGTTCCCACTTATATGAGCTCACTCGAACCCCTTTGGGGTGACGGCCAGTTCAAGGCCGTGCACGGGGTAGGTTACGAAAATCAAAGCCTGTCCCATTTTACTGGTTCCGATATTTTTGCGAACACCGATTTGAACACCACTGGCTTCAGTGGCGAACCTACGGGCTGGATGGGAAGACATTTTGAAGAATTATATCCAGATTACCTCATCAATCCACCCGAAGCCCCTGCCGCCATTCAAATTGGGAATCTGGCCAACTTGGTCTTTCAGGGCGAGGAAACCAACTACGCCTTTGTAACGAACAATGTGGAACAACTCCAACAGATTGCAGAGACCGGTTTGTTTTATGATGTGGATGAAAACACCCCTTTTGATGACTGTATGTACGGTGATCAATTGCGCTTTCTAAGAGGTGTCGCCAATACCACCTACGAATATGCTGGCAAAATCCATGAAGCCTATGAGCGAGGGGATGCATTGCGTTGTGTGGAATACCAAGACAATGGTTTTGCAAGACAGTTGGCCCTATTGGCCAAATTGATCAAAGGTGGCCTCGGGACAAAAGTGTACATGATTTCCATAGGTGGTTTCGATACACATGGAAACCAGCCCATTGTCCACGAAAGACTCATGAGCAACCTCTCTATTGCCATCAACAACTTTTATGAAGATTTGGCCTGTACCGAGCAAGATGACAAGGTACTGAGCATGACCTTCTCCGAATTTGGTCGTAGGATATTTGAAAACGGCTCCAATGGTACGGACCATGGTAAGGCGGCCCCCACCCTATTCTTCGGTTCTGGATTGAGTGGAAGTGCCTTTGTGGGCGATCACCCTTCACTGGACGAACCCAATAACCGAGGTAACTTGGAATACACCATGGATTTCAGGGACCTTTATGGCACCGTGTTGGCCGAATGGCTTTGTGTTCCCAGAGCATCAGTGGAACAACATTTGTTGGGATACACCTATAGGGCCATAGATCTTGGATTTAACTGTAGTGGTGAAGAGTTTGACGATATTGCCATGGACAATGATCCTCCTACCTTCCCGGAAACCCCTCCCAGCGAAGATGGAATGGACCCCAATCCAGATTTGCTGAACAACATTGTACATACTCCCTACTATCCCAACCAGCGTGCACCACACATTCATTTGGAAATGCCCTTTGCCGCCCATGTGGATATTGAACTCTTCAATATTCTGGGGCAAAAAGTGGGAACAGTGTTCAACGAAATGATGCTGGAAGGCTCAACCGAAATCAATATTAGGGAAAATATGCGGGATAGCTTGGCCACAGGAAAATACATATACAGAATATCCGTTGCGGATAAGCGAATGAGCAAATCCGTGATGATCATGTAACAAGAGCGGGACACTAGTCAGTTATGGCAAAAACCTCCGGTTGCGCAACCCCACACCCCAATTTTGGGTTGCATGATTCGGAGGTTTTGCTTTTTCATGCCCTCCCATTTTAGGCTTCTAGCAAAATGAGTATTTTTGGGGCTTAATTACACAATTCATGCCCAAGACAACGTCTCCTTCAAGATATACCATCACAGCAGCGCTGCCCTACACCAACGGACCCATCCACATTGGCCATTTGGCCGGGGTCTATGTCCCTGCGGATATCTATTCCCGCTACCTTAGACTAAAAGGTGAGGATGTGGCCTTTATCTGCGGTAGCGATGAACACGGTGTGGCCATCCCCATGAAGGCCAAAAAAGAAGGGGTCTCCCCAAAAGAGATCATAGATAAGTACCACAACATCATTAAAAAATCGTTTGCCGAATTCGGGATTTCCTTTGACAACTATTCCAGGACTTCGGCAAAGGTACACCATAAAACAGCCTCGGATTTTTTTAAAAAACTCTACGATCAAGACGATTTTATAGAGGAAGAGACCGAACAATTGTACGATGAGGAGGCACAACAGTTTCTGGCCGATAGGTTTGTGATAGGCACCTGCCCCAAATGCGGACATGAAGAAGCTTATGGCGACCAATGCGAAAACTGTGGTTCGTCCTTGAACGCTACGGACCTCATCAACCCGAAATCCACCATAACTGGAAGGGTTCCCGTCCTTAAAAAAACCAAACACTGGTTCTTGCCTTTGGACCGTTATGAGGATTTCCTCAAAGAATGGATCCTGGAAGGTCATAAATCTGATTGGAAACCCAACGTTTATGGCCAAGTTAAGTCTTGGATAGACGACGGGCTGAAACCCCGTGCCGTAACCCGCGATTTGGATTGGGGAATCCCCGTTCCTGTGGAAGGCGGTGAGGGAAAAGTGCTCTACGTTTGGTTTGATGCGCCCATCGGATACATTTCCTCCACCAAGGAATGGGCCGAACGCGAAGGAAAAGATTGGAAACCCTATTGGACAGACAAGGACACCAAGTTGGTCCATTTTATTGGAAAGGACAATATTGTGTTCCACTGTATCATCTTCCCGAGCATGCTCAAGGCCCATGGCGATTTTGTTTTGCCGGAAAATGTACCTGCCAATGAATTCTTGAACTTGGAGGGCAACAAGCTTTCCACTTCAAAGAATTGGGCTGTTTGGCTGCACGAATACTTGGAAGAGTTTCCCGGCATGCAAGATGTACTCCGCTACGCCTTGACCGCCAACGCCCCGGAGACCAAGGACAACGATTTTACCTGGAAGGATTTTCAGGCTCGCAATAACAATGAGTTGGTGGCCATTTTCGGGAATTTCGTGAACCGTGTGGCGGTATTGACCCATAAATATTACAATGGTGTTGTACCTACACCCAACACCTTCACCGATTTGGACAAGCAAACCCTACAAGCCCTTAAGGGCTTTCCAGAAATTCTGTCCAACTCCTTGGAGCGGTACCGTTTCCGTGAAGGTAGTCAGGAGCTGATGAACTTGGCCCGATTGGGCAACAAATACTTGGCCGATGAAGAGCCTTGGAAGCTCATAAAGACCGATGAGGAACGGGTAAAGACCATTATGTACGTTGCGCTTCAGATCGCCACTGGTTTGGCCGTTCTCAGTGAACCTTTTTTACCCTTCACTTCAGATAAACTTAAAAACATCCTTCGCGTTGCTCAGAATAACAAAAACGAAGTCATTTCGAACGAAAGTGAGAAATCTATTGGCTGGAGCAATATGAGTTCCGATGAAGCCCTACTCCCTGCAGGACACACTATAAACCAAAGTGAACTTCTCTTCAGAAAAATCGAAGATGCCGAGATTCAACAACAATTGGACAAACTGGAAGCCACCAAAAAAGTAAATGCGCAAATGGATAAAGCCGTAACTCCTGAAAAAGACACCATCACTTTTGACGATTTCACCAAACTGGATATGCGTGTGGGCACCATTGTGGAGGCCGAAAAAATGCCCAAGGCCAATAAGCTTTTGGTATTGAAGGTGGATACTGGACTGGATACCCGAACCATTGTTTCGGGGATTGCCGAAAGCTTTAAGCCCGAAGATATCGTAGGGAAAAAAGTAACCGTTTTGGTGAACCTTGCCCCAAGAAAATTACGCGGTGTGGAAAGTCAAGGGATGATCTTGATGACCGAAAACCAAGAAGGAAAATTGGTGTTCGTCAACCCAGATGAAGATGGGGTTGGGAATGGGGAAGGTATAAGTTAATTCACATTCAAAGAAACTGTTCGGTCGAGCGCAGTCGAGACCCTCTTTCAAAAATTTGGATTATAAGACTTCGCCACTGCGCTCGAAGTGACAACTACTAAACAAACATCATGCAGCTTGTTCCTTATATCGTGCGCCACACCCAGCTTTCGGAAAAAAATGTGGAAAATACCGTGGCCTTGTTGAATGAAGATTGTACCGTTCCCTTTATCTCCCGTTATCGAAAGGAACGTACCGGCAATCTGGATGAAGTCCAAATTGGGGCCATTGTACAGTACAAAACCCAGTTTGAGGCCCTGGAAAAGCGAAAATCCGCCATTATCAAAGCGGTCGAAGAACAGGGTGCACTCACCCCAGAGTTGAAGGCAAAGTTCCAGAACTGTACCGATCTTACCAGTCTGGAAGATCTTTACCTCCCTTTCAAGAAAAGTAAAAAGACCAAAGCGGAGACTGCCCGAAAAAATGGGCTGGAACCCTTGGCAAAGATTATCATGGCCCAGCGGAGTGATGAGATTGAGTTCATCGCCTCCAAATATTTAGGCAAGGAGGTCGAGAATGAAGATGAAGCTTTGGAAGGCGCTCGCCACATCATTGCGGAATGGATCAATGAACGTTCGGACATTCGAAACCAGTTGCGCAACCAGTTGGAACGTCATGCCTTGATCACCACCAAGGTCATCAAAACCAAAAAAGAGGACGAAAAGGCCCAAAAGTTCCGCGACTATTTCGATTGGAGCGAGCCACTGGACCGCTGTCCCTCCCACCGGTTTTTGGCCATCATGCGTGCCGAAAAAGAAGGGTTCATCCGGGTTAAGATTGAAATCGATGATGATAGGGCGCTTGATATGATGGAAAGGCGCATCATCAAATCCAACAATGCCTGTTCGCAGCAGATTGAACTGGCGATTGCGGATGCCTACAAACGACTTTTGTTCCCCTCCCTTTCCAACGAGCTGTTAAAGGCTGCCAAAGAAAAAGCGGACACTTCGGCCATACAGGTATTCTCCAAAAACCTAAAACAATTGCTGTTGGGTGCACCCTTGGGTGAAAAACGTATTCTGGCCATAGACCCCGGTTTCAGAACGGGCTGTAAAGTAGTGTGCTTGGATGCGCAAGGCGATTTAAAACACAACGAGACCATTTACCCCCATCCGCCCCAACGGGACAGTGCAGGGGCCATCAAAAAGATAAGTTCCTTGGTCGATGCGTACAAAATTGAGGCCATTGCCATTGGCAATGGAACCGCATCACGGGAGACGGAGCAACTCGTAAAACGCATCGCGTTCAAAAATCCCATTGAGGTTTTCGTGGTCAGTGAAGCGGGGGCATCCATCTATTCGGCCTCCAAGATTGCCCGGGATGAATTCCCCAACTACGATGTTACCGTTAGGGGTGCCGTATCCATTGGGCGGCGTTTGGCAGACCCTTTGGCCGAATTGGTGAAAATAGATGCCAAATCCATTGGGGTGGGCCAATATCAACACGATGTGGACCAAACCCAATTGAAAACTTCCTTGGACACTGTGGTAGAGAGTTGTGTGAACTCGGTTGGGGTCAACATCAATACCGCCAGTGTGCCCCTCCTCAGTTATGTGTCGGGCATCGGTCCAAAACTAGCTGAAAATATTGTCACCTATCGCAATGAACATGGTGCCTTTACCAGCAGGGACCAGATTAAAAAAGTGCCCCGCCTTGGCGGAAAGGCCTTTGAGCAAAGTGCCGGATTCCTACGTATCAAAGAGGGGGAAAATCCATTGGACGATTCGGCCGTTCACCCGGAAAGTTATGCCATCGTTAAAAGAATGGTGAAGGACCAAGGGATTTCCTTGAAAGAGATTGTAGGCAACACATCGGTCCTGCAAAGTATCAACCTTGAATCCTATTGTACGGACGATATTGGGATTCCCACTTTGAAGGATATTCTCGGAGAACTGGAAAAACCCGGTTTGGACCGCAGGGAAAAAGCAAAGGTGTTTACCTTTAATCAAAACATAAAGGAAATAACCGATTTGAGACAAGGACAATTATTACCGGGGATTGTCAACAACATCACCAATTTTGGGTGCTTTGTGGACATCGGCATCAAGGAAAGTGGGCTCATCCATATTTCCAATCTTTCAGATACTTTTGTGAAGGATGTCAACGAGCACGTTAGCCTTCATCAGCAAGTGGTGGTCAAGGTATTGGATGTGGATTTGGCCAGAAAGCGCATTCAGTTGGGGTTACATCAATAAAGAAATGGTCCAATGCTCAAAATAGCATTCCATCCCATCTACAAACATCATTTGCCCAACGGGCATCGGTTTCCCATGCTGAAATATGAGCTCTTGCCCCAGCAATTGCTCCATGAGGGTAGCTGTTCCCCAAATAATTTTTTTGAGCCTTCCCTTCCCCATGACAAGCACATTTTGGCGGTGCATGATGAAAGCTATTACAGGGATTTGATCAACCTTGATCTGGACAAACGCGCTGCCCGAAAAATCGGTTTTCCTTTGAGCGGGCAATTAATAGAACGGGAACGAATCATAGCAGACGGGACCGTAAAGGGATGCGAGTTTGCCTTGGAACATGGCATAGCCATGAACATTGCGGGAGGTACCCACCATGCCTATTCCAACAGGGCCGAGGCTTTCTGCCTGCTGAACGACCAGGCCATTGGTGCCCGTTATCTACAACAGCATCATTTGGCCAAGAAGATCTTGATTGTTGACTTGGACGTGCACCAAGGCAATGGTACCGCAGAGATTTTTCAGGATGATCCCTCTGTCTTTACGTTTTCCATGCACGGCAAGGGCAATTACCCCTTTAAAAAGGAAACTTCGGATTTGGACATCCCCTTGGAAAAAGACACAACGGATGAAACCTATCTTTCCCTCCTAAAGAAGACCCTACCGGAACTTTTAGAGAAAGTACGACCCGATTTTATCTTCTATCTCTGTGGTGTGGATGTACTTGCTTCGGACAAATTGGGCACCTTGGCCATGAGTTTGGAGGGGTGCAAAGAGCGCGACCGCTATGTGCTGCAAACCTGTTTTGATGCCAAAATTCCAGTACAATGCAGTATGGGCGGCGGGTATTCCCCGGACATCAAGATTATTGTGGAGGCCCATGCCAATACATTTCGGTTGGCACAGGATATTTATGCGTAATTTTACCGACTATTGCTATTTTCAATCGCTATGAAATTGCTGAAATACCTTTTTATTTTATTGATGGCACTTCCTGTTGTCGGTCAAGATTTTCAATCCACAAAAGACAAAACGCTCTGGAACGACTTCACTTACGATGTTGGAAATATTTTTGGAGGAGTAGGTTATGCCTATTCGCGTCCCTTTCACTGGAAAGGAAACGACTGGGCCAATTTTGGGTATTTAACCGGAGGCACTTTGCTCCTTTTTACCGTAGATGATGAACTCAATGATTGGAAAAATGGTTTTCGTGAGGACATTCCGGATTTTGTCATTGACTATGGACATGAGTATGGCAGCCCGGAGAACAATTACATGCTCACGGGTGGGGTATACTTGGCAGGCCTTTTCACCAAAAACGAAAAATTGAGACGTACCGGGGTGCTCTTAATCTCCTCCGCTACGGCAGGTGGGTTTTTACAGCAGGTAAGCAAACGTATCATTGGTAGGGCCAGACCCAAAAGTGGAGCCAGTTCCAGTACGTTTGATCCATTGCACTTGGACCGTGTATATGATTATGATTCTTTCCCATCTGGCCATGCCATGTTGGCCTTCAGCAATGCCTACGCCATTGCCAAGCAATTCAAGAATCCTTGGGTAAAGGCAGGGATCTATACCGTTGGTCTGGTACCGGGATTTGTTCGGGTGATGGACGATTTCCATTGGATTTCCGATGTGGCCTTCAGTACAGTACTGAGCATTTTTATTGTGGAATCCATAGATCGCTATTTGGACTCCAAGTACGATGAAAAATATAACGACAGCCAAAAAAAATTAAGTTGGAACCTTTCTTTTGGCCCCAATACCATGGGAGTTTCCCTCCGCTTTTAAACTGGGGTCACCCAACTGTTGATAATTTTTTTATTTAGATTGATTTAAAATAACTATTTTTGGCCCTCTACGTCGTTGATAGATGGGAAAGAAGAAGAAAAAAGAAGCCAAAAAACAGAAAAAGGCCTTGTTGAAAGAGCTACCGCTTACCAACTGCAAGACCAAATGCTGTAAAAAATATAAAAAGGGGGAAAACAAGCGTTGCAAACGTTGTCCCTGTTTTGACCTTTTAAAGAAAGTTGCTTAAAATCCACCGATCGGTGGATTTTTTGGCTCTATGGGTTTCGTTTTTTGGGAGTATTCAGTACCATTTCTGCCTCCATCAACTGCCTAAGGTATTCGGTATCCGAAATGGACAGGTATTCGTGCGCCCTTTCAAAAAATCGCCCACTATGGGAGCAGGCTTCCGAACACTGCTGCAAATGCAACTGATAGGCTTCTTTCTTGCCTTTCATGTAGACCAAATAGGCCGCAAAGTTTTCCGTTCCCAATTGCCTCTCATAATTGCGCTGATCCTTCCAGTAGTCCTGTTCATCCTGCAGGTCCACGGTATGCAACGTCTGTTCATACTGGGCATCCCGCAGGGCAAGATTTTCATAAAATCTAAAGTTTTGAAGCGCAGCATTCCCCTGTTGGGCCAACAACAATGGCCCAAAGCAAAGGAACAATATCAGGGGGGTTACCGTTTTCATAGCAATCTTTTTTTAGTAAGACGAGCAAGTACCCCAACGCTTGCACACATCTACTTTAAGGTATCGTAAAATCATCATAAACAAAAAGAAAGGGGACCAACTGTCCCCTTTCTCGTTGATATGTGGAAATTGCCTTATTTTCCCAACATTAAAAGCTCATTGCACTTAATTTCAGTGATGTAGCGCTTCTCGCCTTCCTTGGTTTCATAGGTACGGGACATTAATTTTCCTTCAATGATGACTTCCTTTCCCTTGACCAGATAATTTTCGGCTATTTCTGCCATCTTTCCCCAGGCAACAATGTTATGCCATTGGGTATCGGTCACTTTTTCTCCATCGCCATTTTTATAGGATTCATTGGTGGCAACGGCAAACTTGGCCAATTTGTTCCCATTCTCCATGGTAATGATTTCTGGGTCGTTGCCCAAGTTTCCAATCAATTGTACTTTGTTTCGTAATGAATTCATGATGTAAGATTTAAGCGTTAAACTGTTATTGCTATCGAATGGGTTGGTTCGACAGGGCAAACTTAGAACCTGCCTAAACCATGAATCGGTTTGAAATCATTTGTTTTCGTTTGTAAACGGATGTAAGTAATTGTAATCGGGAACTATATATCAGATTAGGCACCTATATACAATATGGGACAGGAAAGAATAATATTATTGGGATTTACGGTGAAGTAATTTTTTTTGGCGGAACCTCCCTTTGTGGTTAGATGCCCACTGATTCAGGCAACCAGAGCAACGGGGTAACCTACGTACCCTACGAAGGGACTACCGCATTTTAATGAGCGTTGCGACACTTAGCCAATTCAAGCTAAGATTTACGTTTATTGTCCTTTATCCTTTTAACCATGAAAATATAAATACCAGTATAAAAACAATAATTGGTATGCCTATGAGCACTATAGTTACGGCAATACAACCTGCTTTACTATCCTTTCCGCCAGATGTTGGAATATAGGATTCCACAACAGGGCCTTTTCCACACACAGCACAATAATTGCTAGGTCCTTGATGTTGGGCATTACAATTTCTACAAAAAACATAGTTATTTCTTTTTCTTGTTAATGGACCTCTTCAAGACATCACCCAATTCCCTTCATCTTCAGTTGTTCTTAGCACTTTACAGCAAGTTATTCTTGTGAGGGTTATTGATCATTTATAAAATAAAGTTAGCCAATTATCGTCATCATTTCATTCTTGCCTTCCATGGTTCAATGATTATCCTTCATTTTACCAAAACCAAGTGACCCAAAGTATAGATTAGGTGTCTAATAATTGAAACAGAACACCTAAACCATGGCAGCCATACGAAGCATTAACAAATACACGGTGATCAAACGATTCAGTCTTGGAAAACGGATGTACGACAAATTGGAGACCATCTACATCCAAGAGCACGACCACCAAAATGGGGAATCCCAAAAAGTCTTTGATAGCGGCAAAGAATATGTGATTGATATTTCTGCTGATATCTACCTTGCCCTCAACAAGGATTTCATTGTCCGCAGCGTGGACAACCAATGAAATTTTGGCTTTTACAGAGAAACGTTAATCTTGTGTTTACGAACGTTAAACCTTGTTAAATCCTTGGTTTTCCGAAATATACTTTTATATTAAAGATATGGATGTCACAATAATTTACTTCAAAAGCATTGTATTCTAGGTCGAGCAATTGACCCTTATATCCATATTGGGAAACCTTCTTTTCCCACAACCCAGCGTACAAAATGCATTTCTTATTAAGCCCGATTTATGGACCAAATAGGGTATGCATCAAATTAAACACAAAGTCGAATCAGAAAAACACAAAAAATGGAAACTGTAAAAACAAAGAACAAGACATTTAAAAAATTAGGTTTTACCTATTTGGAGACTGCCGAAATTGTAGTCACCCTAAATACTCTACTTGCCAACTATCAGGTATTCTACAATAAACTGAGAAATTTTCATTGGAATATTGAAGGTCCAGAATTTTTTGAACTCCATGAAGTATTTGAAAAAGAATACAACAACACCAAGGAAAACATTGATATTGTAGCAGAGCGCATTCGCGTCTTTGGTGTAAAACCCAACTTTACCCTAAAGAAAACCATTGAGCTTTCTACCATAAAGGAACCTGAAAAAGAACTGTCCGCTATAGAAATGGTACGGGAAGTACTAAACGATTATGAAATACTACATAACAATATGCTGGACGGTATCAATGCCGCCTTGGAAAGTGGTGATGTGGCCACAGAACAAATCCTGACCGATTTCCTTATGCACATGGAAAAAAGAAATTGGATGTTCACTGCTTATCTCAAATAATTCTTGACCACACCCTGAGAAAGAAAATATGTATCATTTAAAAACATTTACCCATGAAAACCCTAACAACATTCTTATCAATTTTTATACTAACCGGTATGGCAGGATATGCCCAAAGCCAAGACTCTGGTCATATGAACGCCACCATCCATAAAACTTTTTCAATTGAAAAAGATGGCACCGAGGTTCCATACAACCTTAAGGTCATGGAGCATAGAAATTACCCCATGGTCTTGAAACAAAAAGAGATGAGTCAAGTTAATCAAAATAGAAAAGAGAAACCGGCAGTAGTTACCAAACTCATTGCCGTGGACAAAGACAATGATCAAAATTATGATCACTATATGGTCTTAAAATACAGACGGTCCGTAACCGATAGTTTTAAGGTAGTTCCCACAAAAAAGGGATTTGCCGTCAAGGTAGACGACAAAACCATGCAGTATTTTGTAACGAAAGGTATTTACTTTATAGACAATACCGATAAAGACTTTTTCTCTGTAGAGGAATTCAGGGAAATATAATTTCCCCTTTTCAGATTTCGTTTTTTGATTGACAAATGGGCCGGGAGCATATCCCGGCTTTTTTGTTGTGTAAAATTGAGCCAAGCATAATACCTTTGGTAAAATCAACATTAAATAAATTCTATGGCACCTTGGTTGCAACCCAATACGCTGGAAGGAGAGTTGGTAAAGCTGGTCCCTATGCTGGCCGAACACAGAGAGGCTTTGGTCTCCGCAGCTTCAGATGGTAAACTGTGGGAGTTGTGGTATACTTCCGTTCCATCCGCCGACACCATTGACACTTATATGGGTATTGCCTTTTCGGAACAAAAAGCGGACAGGGCACTTCCATTCGCTATCATCGATAAAAAAACCAATACCGTTGTAGGCAGTACCCGCTATCTGAATGCCGATGCCCAACACAGAAGGGTTGAAATTGGGGCCACTTGGTACGCTGAACGGGTACAGCGAACCGGGGTCAATACCGAATGCAAGTATCTACTCTTGAAACACGCTTTTGAAGTATTGGATTGCATAGCGGTGGAGTTCAAGACCCATTTTCATAATTTTCCTTCGCGGAATGCCATTCTTCGATTAGGGGCCAAACAGGAAGGAATCCTAAGAAACCATCGAATTGATGAAAGGGGAGTTATTCGAGATACAGTCCTTTTTTCCATTTTGGACAGCGAATGGAAAGCTGTAAAAACTTCGTTGGAATTTAAGATGATGCGAGGGAAGTCCAACTCTTAATTAAACTTGAGTCTGTTTCAAAAGACTGGCAAAATTGTAACTGGCCAATTCCAAATTCCGATAACTTTTGATCTTGGCATCCTCCAAATTGCCCACGTGGTTTAAAATGGAAACTCCATACTGAAGTCCCATCTTCTGCATGTCTTCTATGGAAACCTCCATGGAACCGCAAAAAGCGGCAACTGGAATATTTTTTGCCCGGGCCGAGCGCACTACCCCATTGATGGTTTTTCCAGAAAAGGTCTGACCATCCATTTGTCCTTCGCCAGTGATGACCCAATCAGCATTTTCCAAAGCATCATCAAAACGGGCCAATTGCATCACCAAGTCCACCCCCGGGGTTAAATGGGCATTCAAAAAAACATGGGTCCCTGCTCCCATACCTCCTGCGGCACCAGCTCCCAGGATTTGCTGTACATCCACATCAAAAACAGCTTGGAGTACTTGCGCAAAACTTTCCAACCCATGGTCCAAAAAGACCACTTCATCTGGAGAGGCTCCCTTCTGGGGTCCGTATATGTGGGCCGCGCCTTGTTTGCCATGCAAGGGATTATTGACATCGCAGGCCACTTGAACATTGATTTCAGATAGTTTCCCATGAACTTTTTCCTTGCTGATGTGTTTTACATGGATAAGATTCCTCCCCACAGGTTCCAAAATTTGTCCGTCCTTGTCCAAAAATTCATATCCCAAAGCCATGGCCATCCCCATGCCTCCGTCATTGGTAGCACTGCCCCCAATACCAAGAACAATGTTCTTCGCCCCTTTTTCCATCGCATCCACGATCATTTCACCTGTTCCCAAAGAAGTGGTGTGCATGCAGTTCATTTCCGATTTGGCCAATAATTTATACCCTGAGGCTTCGGACATTTCAATGAATGCCGTTTTCCCATCTCCCGAAAGCAGATAAGCTGACTCTATCTCACGAAAAAGAGGATCATTTACTTTAACGGAAATCATTTCTGCATGAAGATAATCCATCACAACTTCAATGGTACCATCTCCACCATCGGCCAAGGGCTTTTTGACGATATCAGCAGTAGGAAAAACTTTTTTTATCCCACTTTCGACAGCATCGCAAAATTGCCGCCCAGTGAGCGAACCTTTATATTTATCGGGAGCCAGAACAAATTTCATACTTACAATTTACTCAAGAATATTGGAGAATCCCCCAGTTTTTTATGTTTTGAAATTTTATGGATCATAAAACGGCACAGGTTTTGCTCCTTGGGGGGAAGTATTTACCTTTAAATAAAAAATCAAAAACGCATGAAAAAAGTAATCATTCCCATTATCGGGCTATTGTTCTCAACAGTCATTTTTGCACAATCAAAGAGTTTCTTGGATGTTCCCTATTTGGAAACCTCGGCCCAAGTGGACACTTTGGTCACCCCCGATAAAATTTACCTCAACATCACCATTCAGGAAAAGGATTCCAAAGGCCGAAATTCCGTGGAAGAGCAGGAAAACAAAATGGCCCAACGCTTAAAGGCCCTTGGGGTGGATTTAGACAAGCAATTGGTGATCAAAGACCTTAGTAGCAACTTTCAAAAATATTTTTTACGCGGAAAAGAAGTGCTAAAAAGCAAACAATATTCCCTTTTGGTATACTCCGGAAAACAGGCCGGTGAGGTCTTGATGGCCTTGGAACAGTTAGATATTGCCAATGCCTTTTTGGAAAAAACGGAATATTCCAAAATGGATGAACTGGAATTGGAACTGAAAACCAGAGCGGTAAAAAAGGCCAAACTAAAGGCCAATGCACTTACCAAACCCTTGGGACAGAAAGTGGGCTCTGCCCTTCATATCGCAGACCACTCGCAACCGTACTATCCCCGATACAACCAAGCGCCCATGATGGAAATGAAGGCTGTGAGCGCCGATATGGGTCAAGCACAGCCCCTTGACATCGATTTTGAAAAAATAAGAGTGGAGACCACGGTAAATGTAAAATTCGCATTGTCCAATTAATAGCTTGCCGTTCGTCTTACCATAAAACATCGTATGAGAACCGCAATTATCCTTTTCCTATTTCATGTAGGAATGGTTTCGGCCCAAGAAACCTTGCAATTGACTGAGGGGCAACAGCCCCCATATGCCACATTGGAGGATGTGTCTTGGATATCTGGGCATTGGCAAGGCAAAGCTTTTGGCGGTATTGCAGAAGAAATCTGGGGTCCCCCTCTCGGGGACTCCATGATGTTTGTCTTTAAATTGGTAAAGGACAGCAAAGTTTCTTTTTATGAAATAGGGCATATCCAACAGGTGGACCACACCTTGATCTTGCAATTGAAACACTTTCAGGGAAACCTCAAGGGATGGGAAGAAAAAGATGTAACCGTTGACTTTAAGTTGGTCAAGCTTGAAAAAAACAAAGTCTTTTTTGAAGGACTCACCATGGAACTGGTGAATGAAAATGAGATGAACGTTTCTGTTCTCATTGATGGCGGCAATTCCACGGAAGAAATCCTGTTTGCCTACAAGCGGGTTCCTTAACGGTCCTTAATCCAAGATGGAAAGTCCTGCGGTCGCCATTCTTTTGAGACTTTCTGAAGTAGGGTCCACTTTGGCCAAAACCCGGATTCCGTTGTACAAGCCAAAAAACATCAGCCCAATATCCTGGGCGTTTTTTGAAGCATCCAACTGTCCCGTATCGATTCCCTTTTGAATATAATCCACAAAAACTGCTTCCATGTTCTCCCTATTCTTTTGAAGCATTTCCTGAATGGCCGCATCCCCGGGAATGAGCTCTGTGGTGGTATTGACTACAAAGCACCCCTTTTTGGACAAATCACAAAGGGATTCATTGATGGCCATATCAAAAAGCTTTCTGAGCCCAACCCTAACATCATTTTCCTCTGCGAATAAGGTTCGGATACAGCTACCACTCACCTCAATATAATGTTCCACCGCATTCTGGAAAAGAGCTTCCTTGCTACCAAAGGTATCGTACAAACTGGCCCTGTTGATGCCCAAATGGGACACCAAATCCTGCATTGAAGTGGCATGGAACCCTTTTTCCCAAAAGAGTTCCATAGCCTTGTTCAATATCTCCGCTTCATCAAACTGCTTTACCCTTGGCATGTGTTTCGAAATAATTCTTTCGAAAGTATTCAAAAAATTACACTTGCGCCAATCCTCCATCCACGGGAATCTCCGCTCCGGTGATATAGCTACTGTCCGAAGACCCCAAGAATACGGCTGTGGTGGCAATCTCATCCACAGTCCCAAACCTGCCTTGGGGTATCATTGAAGGAAGGTTGGATGCCATTTGGTCCACATTCTCCTGCGGCGCATTGTGTTTGATGTAAATAGGGGTATCAATAGGTCCCGGCGCTATGGAATTCACCCGGATTCCCTTGGGTCCCAATTCGGCAGCCAATGTACGGGTCAATGAGCGCAATGCCGCTTTACTAGATCCGTAGGCAGACATGCCCGAAAAGCCTTTTACGTTTACAATGGAGGTGTTAAAAATGATACTAGCCCCCTCATTCAAATATTCATAGGCTGCCTTTACTGTAAATAGGGGGCCTCGCACGTTTATGTCGTACACTTCGTCAAAAATCTGCTCGGTCAGATGTTCCAAAGGCTCAATTCTAAAGACTCCTGCGTTTAAGAACAAGATATCAATCTTCCCAAACCGCTCCACGGTCTGGGCCACAAGATCCGCACTGTCCGAGACACTGGATGCTTCTGCCTTGACCAATAAATAGTCTCCAGAGAGTTGGTCCTCTATGGCGTTCAACTTATCCTGACTTCTACCGGTAAGGACCACTTTGGCCCCCTCCCCAAGATACTTTTTGGCCGTTTCCAGACCCATTCCACTTGTTGCCCCGGTAATGATGGCTACTTTTCCCAATAGTTTTTTCATGGTGTAATTGTTTTATGTTTTTATTTTGGAATGAATGTTCCAGTACAAACGTATTCATTTCAGAATGATTGTTCCAAATAAAATTTCAGGTTTATCTTTTCCTTAACAATCCCCTTCAGTTTTTGTAACTTACCCAGCATTGCACCTGACTCAGGAAACAACTTAATTTCATTGGAACCCACTTCGTATGGCACAATCATTTTGGCTGGACACAGAGTTTATCAAACAGGATTATACGCAAACCAAGTTGCCCAAAGGGGATTATGAAAATTGTCGCTTTGTGGATTGTTTGTTCTCCAAGGCATTTTTGGACAACCAGAACTTTGTGGAATGCACCTTTGAAGACTGCGATTTGACCAATGCCAACTTGGCCCATACCACATTTAATGAGGTGGAATTCATCAATTGCAAAATGGTAGGGCTTCAGTTTGAGAGCTGTAACCCGATGCTGCTGTCGTTTCATTTTGACGGGTGTAATCTTTCCGTGGCTTCCTTTTATGAATTGGAAATTCCCCAAACCCGCTTTCTGAATTGCAAATTGCAACAGACCGATTTTTCCAACACCTCCCTAAAAGGGAGTTCCTTTTCAGGTTCTGACCTGAAAGATGCCATTTTTGACCATACCAATCTGGAGGGTGTGGATTTTGGGACTGCCTTTGATTTTTCAATCGACCCCACCAGAAACTCCCTCAAAAAGAGTAAGTTCAGCAAGGATGGCCTCATAGGTTTATTGAAAAAGTATGATATTGTGGTGACCTAAATCCAATCCTATGACCGAAAGAAAATGCTTGGAATGCGGAGCGAAGCTCTTAGGCAGGATAGACCAGAAATACTGCTCTGACCACTGTAGAAACGCCTATAACAATCGGTTGAACAAGGACAGTAAAAATTTGGTGCGCAACATCAACAACAAACTACGCAAGAACTATCGTATCCTGGATAGCTTTCCTTTAAAAGAAGGGAAAACAAGCACTACGAAGATGCGGTTATTGGACAAAGGCTTTGATTTTGAATACATCACCAACCTGTACACCACCAAAAAAGGAAGCACCTACTATTTTGTGTACGACCTAGGCTACTTGCCATTGGACAACGATTACTATATGATCGTAAAACGGGAGTGATTGGGTATTACTTCCAGTTCTGGGCATTGAGCTTTAGAGCGGCCACCACAATATCCTTTCGGCTGATCTGTCCAACGAGGATATCCTTTTTCATCACAGGCAATCTTCTCCGGTTATGGCGGTCAAAGATTCCGGCAGCATCAAAAATACTCATGTCATGGGGAATGGTCTCTACCTCTTTGGTCATGTACCGTTCCACACTTTTATCCAAAATGGGTTGGTTAAAGTAACGGCTTTCCGAAATCTGCTTCATGCAGTCGGCCTCGGAAATGATTCCCACTAAAAATCCGTTATTGTCCAAGACCGGTCCTCCGGAAATGTGATATTTGGCAAAGGCTTCCATGACTTCCAAAATGGACTGTTCCGGGGAAAACGTAATCAACTTTTTCGTCATATAGTCCTCTACCAAGATAGGTGCATCGTATTTTTTCTTGGACTCCTCCTTAGATCGTATGCCTTGAAAACTCTTGATTGCCATAGGGTTGAAATTTAAGGTTGAATATTAAATATAGCTTTTTTTAGCGAATAACATAACTTTTTTAGTTCAAATGTGAGAACCTTTCATATTTTTCTATTTTTATGCCATAACAATTCAAAACCATGAAGCTCTCCCGAACGCTTGCCCTTTTAGTACTCTTAGTATCAGTATATTGGAGCTACAAGGCTTTGATGCCTTCCTACCATCCCGATGTTGAGGCACCCTCACAGTCCTTTTCCACGGACAGGGCCTTGGCGCATGTCAAGAATCTATCCCTGGAGCCCCATGCCGTTGGGTTTCCCGGTCATACTCGCGCTAGAAACTATATCATTGCCGAACTCAAGAAAATGGGATTGGAAACCTCAACCCAAGAAGGTTATACGGCCGGCGATTGGGGAAACTTGAGCAAGGCCACCAATGTCTTGGCCCGGATAAAAGGAACAACGGAGGGAAAAGCACTTTTGCTCCTCTCCCATTACGACAGCAACCCGCACTCCTCATATGGTGCCAGTGATGCCGCTAGTGGCGTGGCCACCATTCTGGAGGGTGTACATGCTTTTCTGGCCGAAAACCAGACGCCAAAAAACGACATCATCATCTTGATCACGGATGCGGAGGAACTGGGCCTTAATGGTGCTGATCTTTTTGTAAACAAACATCCCTGGGCAAAAGATGTGGGCTTGGTACTCAATTTTGAGGCACGTGGTAGTGGAGGCCCCAGCTATATGCTCATAGAGACCAATCGAGGCAATGGCACCCTGATCAAGGAATTTACCATGGCCCATCCCAAATATCCGGTGGCCAACTCCTTGGCCTACAGCATCTATAAAATGTTGCCCAATGATACCGATTTGACCGTTTTTAGGGAAGATGGGGATATTGAAGGCTTTAATTTTGCCTTTATCGATGATCACTTTGATTATCACACCGCGTTGGATACCTATGAAAGGCTGGATAAAAAAACCTTGGCCCATCAAGGCAGTTACCTAATGCCTTTATTGAACCATTTCAGTGAAGCCGATCTGGGGAACCTTAAAAGCTTAGACGACTACATCTACTTTAACCTTCCTTTTTTTAATCTGGTTTCTTATCCCTTCGATTGGATTTGGCCTATGTTCGGGCTGGCCTTGTTGGCATTTGTGATACTATTGGCATTGGGCTTTAAAAAGAAAAAGTTACAGCCCAAAGCTATTTTAAAAGGGTTTCTCCCTCTTTTGTTCGCTTTGGTCGTCAATGGGGCATTGGGCTATTTTTGCTGGAGCATTATCACATGGTGGTATCCCGGTTTCAAGGATATGCTCCACGGATTCACCTACAATGGGCATCTGTACATTCTGGTGTATGTTATGATGGCTCTGTCGGTTTGTTTCTGGATCTACCATAAATTCCGTAAAACCAGTACGCCCAACCTTTTGGTCGCTCCCATTGTAATATGGTTGATCATTTGTGGATTGGTTGCCCAATACTTACCTGGGGCAAGTTTCTTTGTTGTGCCTCTATTTGGATTATTGGCTGCTTTTATGGTGACCCTCAACCAAGAGGAACCCAATCCTTTTTTGTTGGTGTTCTTGGCCTTGCCCGCAATTTTTATCCATGCCCCTTTTATTAAAATGTTCCCTGTGGGTCTGGGATTGAAGATGATGGTCGCCGCAACGGTATTCACCACCCTTTTGTTTGTTCTGGTCTTACCATTTTTCGGTCAATTGAAGACCAAGGACCGTTTGGCCTATCTATTCCTCTTCCTATTCTTTGTTTTTGGCATATCGTCCCATATCAACTCAAATTTCAATTCAAAAAGACCCAAACCCAGTAGCTTACTGTATGTTTACAATGCCGATACGGATGTTGCCTCTTGGGCCACATATGACAATAGGTTGATTGAATGGAATGGCCAGTTTTTGGGAAGTGAAAAGCGCAAACCGACGGCTAAGGAACACGAAACGCTCGCCAGCAAATACCGCACAGAGCTTACCCAAATTGCTGATGCTCCCAAAAAAAATGTTGCACTTCCGCGGATTGATACCGTAAAGGACACCATTATTGGTGAAAACCGGGTGCTTGAAATTTGCATCACGCCAAAACGCGACGTCAACCGTTTGGATGTGTATACCAACTCCATCCCCCTGACCGATGTACAGGTAAATCGGATTCCGTTGACCTCCCATTTTTTGGAAAACCGGGGCAATCGATTGATCACACACTATATCACCAACAATGATTTTACCGAAATAGAGATGCAATTTCCAAAAGACTCGGTGTTGGAACTATCATTTTACGAAGCTTCCAACGACCTGTTGACCCACCCTGATTTCAGTGTTCCAAAAAGACCTGATACCAGCATCCCAATGCCCTTTGTGCTGAACGATGCCATATTGACTATCAAAACATTGCGATTTGACTGATAACATAGGCGTTTTAGGCTGTGGTTGGTTGGGATTTCCCTTAGCACAGCGATTGGTGAAAAACTCCCATATAGTTCATGGTTCCACCACATCAAAAGATAAATTGGTGCTGCTTCAGGAAGAGGGAATACGCCCATTTAGGATTACGCTATCGGAAACAGAGCTTCAGGGCGATATAGCAGGTTTTTTGTCAAACATAAATATTTTGATCATTAACGTACCTCCAAGGCTGCGTGGCAAAAATGCAGAAAGCTTTGTGGAGAAAATGAAGTTGGTGCACACCGAAATCAAAAAGAGTGATGTTGCAAAGCTTATTTTTATCAGTAGCACATCCGTATACGGAACTGTTGAAGGGGAAGTCACCGAACAGACCCCTCCACAACCCAATACGGAGTCGGGCAAGCAATTGTTGGTCTGCGAACAACGCTTTATGGATGACCCGGATCTCCAGACCACCGTCATTAGATTTGGCGGCCTTATCGGACCCGATCGCCATCCCGTTACCATGCTTTCCAATAAACAGCACCTTTCTAATGGACAGGACCCTATCAATCTGATCCATCTGGAGGATTGCATCCACATGATAACCACCATCATCCAAAATCAATATTGGGGCGAGATCTTTAATGGCGTATATCCGTTGCACCCGAAAAAAATGGATTACTATGCGGATGAAGCGAAGAAGAGAGGGATTCCTCCTCCCAACTATCTTGACAACCCTCCCAAACATGAGGGTAAAGTAGTCCTAAGCACTAATTTTTTGGACAAATCCCATAGGTTCACCACGTCCATCTTCACCTAATTGTCTTATGACATTTTCTTAACAGCTTTGTTCCGATAATTTTTTTAGTTTTGGCGCACTAATTTGAAGATCAATGAAAAAGACTTTACTTCTATTGCTAATGTTTATCGGTTTTGGTGCCATGGGCCAGACCAAGAATGAACTTTTGGAGCACTACCAAGCGTATTACAACGAAATGCGCTTGCAGGGCGATGTTGTGGGCGTTATTGGAGCACTGACCCACTTGAACGTACTTGCCCCCTCCCAAGAAAGAAGGGACACCTTGTCCTTCATCTATATGAACAATGGACAGCACCTACAAGCCCTGAATACCATTGGCATAGAAAAGAACGATTCCGATTCTGACTTGGCCATACAGGTAAAGGCCGTTTCACTAAAGGCCTTGAACCAACCCAAAAGAGCATTGGAACAGTTTGAGGCGCTATTTAAGAGAGATCCATCTCCCTATTTGGCCTATGAATTGGCCGATCTTAAGATCCAGACAGGGGATACGGCCGGAGCAGGCACCAATATAGAATATGGGATTGCCAATGCCCAGGACGATATGAAATATGCTTTCTACGAAAGACAACAGCCCTATGAGGTTCCCTTAAAAGCTGCTTTTTATCATTTAAAAGGCCTTTTGACCTTTAATTTGGACCAAAACAATATCGATGTGGCCATTGCGGCCATGGATGAGGCTTTGAAGCTTGAGCCCAACTTTAATTTGGCCAGCTTGAGCAAGCAGGCCTTGGAGTCCCGAAAAGAAAAGCCCGAAGGCCAAGAGTAAATGATTACTATTGCTTCTTAAGCTCAAGAAGCAACTGATCATCCTTTTTTTCCTTCATCTCGATCAATTCATCCACATTTTCGTTGGGAACGGCAATCGAAAGTACATAATGGGCAATCTTCCATTGCCCATTTTCTTTTTTAAGCACCCCGGAACCCCGGCACAGTTTCATCTGGGTATCCAACAATTCATCAAACCAAGCGAAATCCTTGGTTGAATTAAGGTAGATATTTCGCTGTACCGCAGTAAAACTCCATGCTTTTCCGCGATCAAAATAAGGTTTGGAGAACGCTTTGAATTCCTCATTTTGCCAATTTTCGGTGGCGTCTGTCCCAATGAACACTGCATCACGGGTCATTTTTCCAAAATAGGCATCAAAATCGGCATTGGAAGCTGCCATATGCCATGCATCCAATACTTTTCCAATCTTTTCCTTTTCCGTAGTTTGGGCCGTTGCGGCCAACGCCACAAAAACCAACAGATAACAAATTTTATTCTTCATCCAATATTAGATTTTTGTCCAACTGACTGTTCACAATGATGTTCAATTGCTTGCGCAGGGCATTATAGGCTTCCATCATTTCTATGGTAGATTCCGTGGTTTCCTGATTTTCCAGAATCTTGGTTTTTACCTTGTACAAATAGGTCCTAAGTACCTGTTGCCTGCTTTTCACCTGAAAGGCATTGAACAGTTCCGGATAGGTCCCCCCTGCCATAATTTTCTCCTTCTCGATAAGGTCGTCAATGGCCAAGCTGAGATCTTCATTGTTGGTTGCCCGGTACAACACATCAATACTTGCCGTCAATGCCTTAAATTCATCCCAAGTTTCCGCAATAGTGGTCGCTTTGGGGTTCAAGGTCAACTTGGTCGGCAGTTTTTGGTAGTTGAAAACAAGTACCTCACTTTCCGGCTCCTCTGTAACTGCTTCGGTTTTTTTACAGCTGCATAAGACCGTAAAAACTATGGACATCCATAACAATTTTCGCATAAGCGAATGTACAAATTTTAATAAAGGCTATCTTTACCCCTGAACGTAATTAACTTCAAATTAAATGCAAAAGCCCATTCTCATTTTAGGTGCTTGTGGACAAATCGGGACAGAACTTACCATGGAACTCAGGAACAAATATGGTAGGGAAAGTGTCATAGCCAGTGATATCCGGGAAGGCAACAATAGCTTGATGGAATCAGGGCCTTTTGAACTTTTGGACGCCACAAACTACGAAGCCATAGAAAACGTGGTAATGCACTATGAAATAGATGAGGTGTATTTGATGGCCGCCATGTTGAGTGCCACGGCAGAGAAATTCCCGATGCGGGCCTGGAACCTCAACATGGGCTCCCTGTTTAATATCTTGAACTTGGCCCGCGAAGGCAAGATCTCCAAGATTTTTTGGCCCTCAAGCATTGCTGTTTTTGGGCCCAACACCCCAAAGGACGATACCCCGCAGAGCACCATTATGGAACCCAGCACGGTTTACGGCATAAGCAAACAGTCCGGGGAACGTTGGTGCGAATATTATTTTAAAAAATTTGGGGTGGATGTACGTAGCGTGCGCTACCCAGGGCTGATCAGTTGGAAGACCATGCCCGGTGGGGGCACCACGGACTATGCCGTGGAGATTTACCATGATGCCTTAAAAAAGGGGAGCTATCAAAGTTTTCTGGATAAAGAGACTAGACTTCCCATGATGTATATGGACGATGCCATCCGGGCCACCATCAGTTTAATGGAAAGTCCTGCCGAAAACCTCACCATACGATCTTCCTATAATTTGGGCAGTATGAGCTTTACCCCCAATGAAGTGGCCAAAAGCATTCAAAAACACATTCCTGATTTCACCATAAGCTATGCTCCTGATTTTAGGCAGCAAATCGCAGATTCGTGGCCTAGCAGCATTGACGATACGCCAGCGCGAAAAGACTGGGGCTGGCAACCTGGCTTTGATTTGGACCAAACCACGGTTGAAATGTTGGAAAACCTAAAATAGGGGTAAAATTATTCTTCCTCTTCGGAATCGGAAAAATCATCGTCATCATCCGGGAGTTTGTCCATTTCCCCGGCATCCAGATCTGAGGTATCATCATTATCGTCGTCATCGTCATCAAAGTTGGCCATGGTATGCTCCAATTTGGAGCTTATCTTCACCAAATATTTGGTGTCATCCGTGGACACCTCAACGGCTTCGATCAACTCACCTTTTAAATTCCGAAAATTGATCACATCGTTATCTCCATAGCCATCGGGGTATTTTTCCACCAAAAGTTTCAATACTTCCGGAGTCAATTTTTTAAAATCGACAATTACGCGTTTGAGGTTGTTCATGGTGTTTGGCTTATCATCTAATCCACCTAAAATTAGAATAAAAGTGTTTGGTTGGGAAAAAAAATTGAAAAAATCACAACTTATCAATATCTGACTTGCCGCCTGTCTTTTTCAATAATTTTATGTGGTGGATTTCCACATTTTTGTCAATGGGCTTCAACATATCATACATGGTAAGGGCCACTACACTGGCGCCATGCATGGCCTCTACCTCCACCCCGGTTTTATAGAAGGTCTTTACAGTGATGATGATCTTGATCTCCAGTCCATCCATTTCATATTCAATACCGCAATACTCCACAGGGAGAGGATGACAATCGGGAAGCAGGTCTGAAGTTTTTTTTACCCCTAAAAAACCGGCAGCTTTGCTCATGGAAAGCACATCGCCCTTGGGGACCGTTCCGTTTTTGATGGCCTCGATCGTGGCCATATTCCCGACTTTTACTACCGCCTGCGCCACGGCAGTTCTATGGGTGGATTGTTTTTGGGTTATATCGACCATAGGCTATGTATTGACTTTCCATTGATAGGAATCATCCCCAAAGAGTTCCTTTCCGAATACAGGGACCTGGGCCTTGATTTCCTCGACCACATACTCCAATGCTTCAAAGGCAACTCGCCTGTGGGGAGAAGACACAAACACAAAAAGGCAAATTTCACCTGTATTTACCTTACCCTTGCTATGGTAAATATGCATACAGGTAATTTCAAACTTTGAAAAAGTGCTCTCCTTAATTTCATGGAACTTCTGATTGGCCATATCCTCATAAGCAGAGTAATCAATGGCCGAAACAATTTTTCCATCGATCTCATCGGCACGTACTTGTCCCAGAAAAATATCATGTGCCCCAATCTGGGTCTTGGATTGGTGTTTTGCTATGGATTGGGCGATAAACTCTGGGGAAATGGCCCCATTCACAAATACATTCTTGACTTTGGTCTCCATACGGTGGAAGTTTGCACTAAGGTAAGGAAGAAATAAGAAAGGGCCATGAACAAACACCTTCAACCCATTCCCAGAAAATACCCTACATTTATGACCAAAGAAGCAGTCTATGACTTCTCTTCTAAACCAAACCCTTTAAATGAAAACAATAATGCTCCCCTGCAAAACCCTGTGCATGGCCATGGTGGTTTTATCCGTTCTCCTCCTTTCGTGCCAAAAAGAAGACCAATTGGATTACAAAAATCCAGATTTGCCCATAGAAGAAAGGGTGGACGACCTATTGCCCAGGATGACCTTGGAAGAAAAATTCTGGCAGTTGTTCATGATTCCCGGAGATCTATCCGATGGCAAGGAACGCTACAAGCATGGCATTTTTGGGTTTCAGGTGGCCACCAAGGGAAAATCGGGAAATGAGGCGGAGCAATTGTTGGATTATTCTGGCGGGGGCACCGCAGAACAGACCGCTGTTTTGATCAATGAAATCCAAAAATACTTTGTGGAGGAAACCCGATTGGGCATTCCCATCATTGCTTTTGATGAAGCGCTGCATGGTTTGGTTCGGGAAGGTGCCACGGCATTTCCCCAATCCATTGCCTTGGCGGCCACTTGGGACACCCTCCTAGTAGCCGATGTGGGTAAGGCCATTACCATGGAAACCAAAACCAGGGGGATTCGACAAATCCTGTCCCCTGTTCTCAATATTGCTCGTGATGTTCGTTGGGGAAGAACAGAGGAAACCTATGGCGAGGACCCTTTCCTGACCACACAGATGGGAGTCTCCTTCATTTCACAATTTGAAAAGGCAGGAGTATTGACTACTCCCAAACACTTTGTGGCCAATGTGGGTGATGGTGGACGCGATAGTTACCCCATTCATTTTAATGAAAGGCTGATGGAGGAGATTTACTTTCCTGCTTTTAAGGCCAGTTTCCAAAAGGCCAATGCCTGGTCCGTGATGACTTCTTACAATTCCTTTGATGGACGACAGTGTACCGCCAACGACTGGTTGCTCAACCAAAAACTAAAAAAGGAATGGGGCTTTGATGGTTTTGTGATTTCCGATGCCGGTGCCACAGGTGGGGCCAATGTGCTTCATTTTACTGCTAAGGATTATGCAGAATCCACCCAACAGGCCATAGAAGATGGATTGGATGTAATTTTTCAGACCTCTTATGACCACTACACCCTTTTTTACGAAGCCTTTGAAAAAGGAATGATCAATGAAGCTTCCATAGATGAGGCCGTGAGAAGGGTGCTTCGGGCCAAGTTTAAATTGGGACTGTTTGAAAACCCGTATATAGACCCCGAAGATGCCAGCAAATGGAACGGCTCAAAAGCGAATCGGGAGTTGGCCAAGAAAGCTTCCTTGGAATCCATGGTCCTGCTAAAAAATGATAATCAGACCCTACCCCTTTCCAAAACCGTCAAATCTGTGGCCATCATCGGTACGGATGCCGAAGAAGCAAGATTGGGAGGCTACTCCGGTCCCGGAAACAAACCCGTTAGCATTTTGGAAGGCCTCAAGACCAAGTTGGGTAAAAGCGTGGCAATCAACTATGCGGCTGGACCTGGCAGGGAATCCACCAATTATGTGACCATCCCCAGGGAACAATTGTACCATTACGAAGGTGGGAAGCAAAAGGCAGGCTTACAGGCAGAATATTTCAACAACATTACTCTTGAAGGCGAACCTGCACTTACTCGGATTGACCCGGTTATTGATTTTAGATGGACCTTGTTTTCCCCCGATCAGGAGAAAATCAATTATGATTTCTATTCCGCCCGATGGACGGGAAAACTCAAAGCCCCCGAGACCGGCACCTTCAAAATTGGCATCAAAGGGAACGATGGGTATCGGGTGTACATCAATGGAGAACTGGTGGTAGACAATTGGACCAAGCAAACCGTTAGGACCATTACCCAAGACTATCGCTTTGAAAAAGGAAAGGAGTACGATCTCAAGGTCGAATTTTTTGAAACCGTGGGCAATGTGTGGTTCAAACTGTTGTGGGATGTGGGCGTTGAAAATGATTGGAAACAACAGATCCAACAAGCCGTGGCCACTGCCCAAAAAAGCGATGTGGCCATTGTTACCGTAGGTATTGAGGAAGGAGAGTTCAGGGACAGGGCCTATCTATCCCTTCCCGGTCATCAGGAAGAATTGATCCAAAGCGTGGCCAAGACCGGAAAACCCATGGTGGTGGTCTTGGTGGGTGGCAGTGCTATCACCATGGACCGTTGGATTGATGATGTCCCCTCCATATTGGATGTATGGTACCCAGGAGATGCCGGGGGTGATGCCATCGCCGATGTGCTTTTTGGTGACTACAATCCCGCTGGAAGATTGCCCATTACCTTTCCGGTACATGAAGCGCAACTTCCCCTTTATTACAACCATAAGCCTACCGGGAGGGGGGATGACTATATCAACCTGACCGGAAAACCACTTTTCCCATTTGGATATGGTCTAAGCTATACCACCTTTGCCTATGATGACATACAAATTGATGCCCCGAGTATTTCCAAGGACCAAACCACAACCGTCCGGTTTAAGGTCACCAATACGGGGGAGTTGGATGGTGACGAGGTAGTGCAACTCTATCTCAGGGACATTTTGGCCTCCGTGGCGCGTCCGATCATGGAGTTGAAAGGATTTCAACGGGTCCATTTGAAAAAAGGGGAAACCAAGGAGCTATCCTTTGAAATAACCCCGGAAATGTTGACCATGTTGAACAAAGATATGGACCGCGTAGTGGAACCGGGCGATTTTAGAATAATGATCGGCAGTTCTTCCAATGACATTAGGCTAAGGGCCATATTGACTGTAAAATCTTAATTCGAAATTCGAAAACATAAAATACCACCTTGGATAATGAAGACTGCCAGAACCATATTTTTTGCACTGACCGTATTGTTTTTTGCCTGTAAAACCGAAAAAAAAGAGCAGACCGATATAGAGGAACAAGCGTCCCTGCCCAATATTGTGATCATCTATGCCGATGATCTGGGCTATGGAGAGTTGGGAGCGTATGGCGCCACTGAACTCCAAACACCCAATCTGGATAATTTGGCCAACAATGGGATGCGATTTACGAACGGGTATGCCACTTCGGCCACCTGTACCCCCAGCCGATATGCCCTTTTGACGGGTTCCTATCCATGGCGGAACAAAAACGCCAAGATATTGCCGGGCACCGCCCCCTTGATCATTGATACGGCTCAAACCACCCTTCCCAAGGTATTGAAACAACAAGGATACACCACGGGAATTGTTGGAAAATGGCATTTGGGCCTTGGCACCGGACATGTGGATTGGAACCAAGCCATCAGTCCCGGACCCAACGAGGTAGGCTTTGACCATAGTTACATCATGGCAGCTACCCAAGATCGCGTGCCAACGGTCTATATTGAAAACGGGAAAGTGGACAATCTTGACCCCAATGACCCTATTCAAATTGATTATCAAAAAAACTTCCCGGGGGAACCCACAGGCAAGGACAACCCAGAGTTGTTGAAAATGAAATGGCACCACGGGCATGACAACAGCATTGTGAACGGCATTTCCCGAATTGGGTTCATGAAGGGCGGCGAAGCTGCCAAATGGGTGGACGAGGATATGGCCGATACTTTTTTGGCCGAGGCCAAACGATTTGTAAAAGAGAAGAAAGATCAGCCCTTTTTCCTGTATTATGCACTTCAACAGCCCCATGTACCTAGAACCCCACATCCGCGTTTTGTAGGATCTAGTGGTATGGGTCCCCGAGGGGATGTAATCGTGGAGGCCGATTGGTGTGTGGGCGAGTTTGTAAAGACCTTGGAAGAAGAAGGTTTGCTGGAGAATACCTTGATTGTATTTTCAAGTGACAATGGCCCAGTGGTCAACGATGGGTATTATGATGATTCCGTGGAAAAGTTGGGCAACCATAAACCTGCAGGTCCATTGCGGGGTGGAAAATATAGCCTGTTCGAAGCAGGTACCCGTGTACCCTTTATCACCTACTGGAAAGGAAAGATTACCCCCGGCACTTCGGATGCGATGGTAAGTCAAGTAGACCTTCTGGCTTCAATTGCTGCATTGGTAAACAGTGATGCCACCACCCAAGATAGTCAAGATCTATTGGATGTATTGATGGGGAAAAGCACCAATGGTCGGGATGAACTCATCATAGAGGCCTCTACACGAACAGCGTTCCGTAAAGGGGATTGGGCCATGATCCCGCCTTATGATGGGCCTGCCATGATCAAAACCGTTAACATTGAGATAGGCAATGATCCGGAATATCAATTGTACAACCTTAAAGAAGACTTGGGCCAGCAGAACAACTTGGCCAAAAGCCATCCCGAGAAATTGGCCGAGATGAAAGCGGCTTATGAGAAAGTAGTAGGCTCAAAATTAAAAACCGTACACTAATAATTCGAAAGGTTTTCGGTTGAAATATAGTGATGAGGAAATTCCCAACTTAATCAGTCAAGGAAAAAAACTAGGTTTGGATGATGATTTCATAGAGAGCTTATCTTTATAGGTGCGAGAGAATCTAAGACATTGAATGCTAAACAGTTAATTGAACAGATAGATAACTATGTTAACAGAGTGCTTAAAAGAGGTTATCCTTTTAAGTTTAAAAGTTTAGAAGAATTTAATGAGTTTAGTACAGAACTTAAAGAAGGGCTCGCAAAAATCGGAGTTTCCATTGATGACGTTCGTATTCAAGGTTCAGCACTTAGAAGCAAAGATGCAAAAGATGTTGATTTGGCTGCAATTATTACAAATGCTTGATTTTAATAAGTTTTTGGTAAATAGATTTAGTAATAGAATAACTAAGAACGAAGTAAAGATTAATCTAGCAGGAAAAACTGAACAAGAACTCATAGATATAGCCAATGATTATGAAGCTAATCCTGCAGCATACAATAACC
>CP051244.1:732583-804771 GCA_017795045.1 Allomuricauda sp.
CTATGATATAGAATGGGAGGTTGAAATAAAAGGAAAATATGAGTCAAAGTTTATTAGACATCCCCTTTTTGCAACAAGTATTTCCGCCCTTACTGGTGTTTAAGTATAGCACCAACAACAAACAAATTTTACTGCCGTTGTAGGTGTTTAAACGAAGTACCACCTACAACACCCGCTCTCGCTAGACTTCAAGTGAGCACTATCCAAAGCCCACACACACTAGGCTCCAGCCTAGTGAGCACTATCCAAAAACTTCTAGCCTGTCCTCGCTCTTGCCTAAGAAAGCCCCCAGCCTCTTACCCCTACCTCCCACTCAATTTAAGGCATCTCCTCCTTCGCTGCCTCATTATCCTCCTCCTCAGAAGGAGCCTTAGAGGTAGTAGAAGCAAACAAAACATAATCATTATACTTTGCAGGGTCTTTAGCAAATACTACTTTGCCAATTTTTGCCAAATCTGCCAAAAGTGTATAAAACACATTCCCCTTCTGTACTCTTAATTGTCCCTGAATATCCCTTTCTCGTTTCTTTGCCTCTTGCACATCAATCGCATCATCTAAAGCCTCTGCATCCTCCTGTAACGTATCCAGAATTTCTTGCGTATCTATTCTCTCTATGGTCGTGTAACACATTTATAACTAAAGAATTATATTGAAGACACATTCATAAAATGAGCTCTACCAACACTTCTCCCATAAAAGATTTCAATATTAATATTAAAATCAAGCTTGCAGCATTTTTTGGCGTCGGTTATCTTTTGTTATTTATACGGAGACTATTTTGAATTATATACCCCGAGTAAAGGATTGGCCATAATCCCGCCTTATGATGGGCCTGCCATGATCAAAACCGTTAACGTTGAGATAGGTAATGATCCGGAATATCAATTGTACAACCTGAAGGAAGACTTGGGCCAGCAGAACAACTTGGCCAAAAGCCATCCAGAGAAATTGGAACTTAAATAAAGGAAGTGAAAGCTTTTTTGGCTTTGGATAGACAATCGGCAAAAGCGACTTTAAAAAGGCTTCATTCCAGATTATTTAAAAAGAAGTGGCCATGGAGTAAATCCTTATCTTTGAGCCATGAAGCTCATGACATTGGTTTTATCATTGCTCACGATTCTTCTGTCATCATACCCGTGTTGTCAGGAAGCAGATTCATGTTTTGAAACTTCTACCGCATCCCATTGCGCTGATGGAGATCACAATACTGAAAATGAACAACATGACAAGGAAACGCCCTGTTCCCCTTTTTTCACTTGTGGAAGGTGTCCAGGATTTACAACCAATCATGTGTCGTTGGAGCTTGTTCCTTTTGAGCTTGAAGAAAAAATACAGCCCATTGTATATATTGAGCCGCTTCCCAAGGAAGTGTATTTCTTTTCCCTTAAACCCCCTCGGATTTTTGAAGTATAAGTTGGTTTAAACCAGATTCACTTTGGTCGGCACCGTTCTGACCATGATTCTATATACGTCAAAAATTTAAATTACATGAAAACACGATTATTATTGCTGCTTTCCCTATTTGGGACGGTATCCGTTCTTGCACAGAACACTTTGGACATTGTTGTCAAAGATTCCATTAGTGCCGAACCATTGATTGGGGTCACCGCCCTATTGAAACCCATTGACAAAGGAGCCATTTCAAACGAAACGGGAAAAATATATATTGATGATATCCCCGATGGCGCATTTGAATTACAATTGAGCTATTTGGGATATGCCTCTGTTAATCGCACCCTAACCTTTCCCTTGGATGAAGCTGTATTGGGCGGAACCATTTTCCTTACTCCCCATACCGAGGAAATGGAGGAAATAACCTTAGTTTCCACACGGAGCTCACGGACCATTGCGGACATTCCTACCCGAGTAGAGGTGATTGCAGGCGAGGAACTCTCCGAAAAAGGGAACATGAAACCCGGTGATATTCGCATGCTCCTCAATGAGAGCACTGGTATCAGGACCCAACAGACATCGGCCACCAGCTATAATTCCAGTATCCGTATACAGGGCTTGGATGGTAAGTATACCCAATTGCTTCGTGATGGTTTTCCATTATATTCAGGGTTTGCCAGTGGACTGAGTCTGATGCAGATTGCACCTTTGGACCTAAAACAGGTAGAGGTTATAAAAGGGTCTAGCTCTACCCTTTACGGTGGTGGTGCGATTGCAGGGTTGGTGAACCTTATTTCCAAATCGCCGGAAGATGTTCCAGAACTAAGTTTTATGGCCAATGGCACCTCGGCCCTAGGTTTGGATTTAAGTGGATTTTATTCCCAAAAGTTCAAAACACTGGGGACAACAGTATTTGCCTCCTATAATCTGGGAACCCCTTATGATCCTGCGGACATTGGTTTGACCGCCATTCCGGAATTTGATCGTTTTACCCTAAATCCAAAACTCTATTGGTACTTGAACGACCAAACCGAGTTGTTGATCGGCCTCAATGCCATTTGGGAAGACCGCCTAGGGGGAAATATGGACCATGTAAAAGGCAAAACTGTACAAGACCCCTACTTTGAGTCCAATGAAACCGAGCGGTTCTCTACCCAACTAGGATTCAAGCATGCTTTTGATGACCAAAATCGGATAGAGCTAAAAAACAGTTTCAGCTTTTATGATAGAACCATTCAAATCCCTGATTTCACCTTTTCGGGATACCAACGTTCTTCATTCAGTGAAATAAACTTTTCCAATGCTTCTGAAAGCGGACTGGAGTGGGTTCTCGGGGCAAACCTTTGGACAGAGTATTTCAATGATGTCCGAAACGATCAAGATGGGGCATTGGACCAATCCTACGAGATTTTTGGGTTATTTGCACAAAATGTATGGCCTATAAATGATATTTTATCACTTGAAACAGGGTTCCGTGCCGATTTTCATTCCGATTATGGCGCAATGGCCCTACCAAGGATATCCATACTGTACGAGCCAAATGAGGCTCTAACATTTCGCCTAGGCGGAGGTATGGGATATAAAACCCCTACCGTGTTCACCGAAGATGCTGAAAGACTCCAATTTAGGAACGTACTGCCCATTGACGTGGATGAAACAGACCTTGAACGCTCCATTGGAGGTAATTTTGACATCAACTACAAATGGATCCCATTTCCAGGAGTAACCATGTCTGTAAACACGTTGCTCTTCTACACCAAGATCAATGACCCCATGATGCTGATCCCAAATGGCAACGGCTTCTATTTGTTTGAGCAGTCCAATGGATATGTGGATACCAAGGGTACCGAAATCAACCTAAAGGTCAAGTATGGAGATTTAAAACTGTTTACCGGATACACGCATGCCAACGTGAAACAACACGAAAATGGAATGAAATCAGACTTTCCTTTGGTGGCCAAACATCGATTGAACAATGTGTTGATGTATGAAAAAGAAGAGAATTTTTGGATTGGTTTTGAAGCCTATTATTACAGTCCACAGGAATTAAGTTCGGGAACAACCAGTGAATCTTATTGGATTGTGGGCTTGATGAGCGAAAAAAAGCTAGGGGAAAAATTTTCCGTCTTCCTGAATTTTGAAAATTTTCTAGATACAAGACAGTCCCGTTTTGGGGCCATTTATTCTGGAGATCTAAGCAATCCACAATTTTTGGACATTTATGCCCCTGTAGATGGTTTTGTGGTCAATGGCGGATTTAAATTACGTCTTTGATCGCCCACGGAAAGGTTTACATCGTTATATTGTAAGTGCTGGGGATGTCGGGCTGGCTGGTACAACGGCATCCCTTTTTAATGGGAGTTATCCTTTATGATTTTGAATTATTTGGAAGTTAAAAAGTAGCCACGGCAAGAATTGAACTATTTTTCCGGACTCCCAGTTTTATTGGGGTTCCCACTTTTGGGTTTCAAAATGTTGACGATTTGTGAACTTTTGTTATTGATTTATCTTTCGTCATTTCAAAAAATACACAACTCTTTATAAATCAATGAGGCTCATTTGAAGTGGTACCTTTCACTAAAAAAATAAGAAATCACCTTTTAAGTTCACTTGGCAAATACCCCATGGTCCGTTTAAAGGCATTGGTAAAATGTTGTGGGTTGCCATAGCCTACTTCATATGCAGCTTGGGCTATCGTCAAGTATTTGTTCACAATCAGATCACTCGCTGTTTCCATTCGAAGTTTGGTAATATATTTAAAAATGGTGGTGCCATATACGCGTTTGAAATCCCGCTTCAACTTTGAACTATTGAACCCTGCCACCGCTGTAAGTTCCGGGATGCTCAATGTCTTGTTCAAATTGGTTTCAATATAACGCTCCACAATATGCAAACTGTCCAAATCAGATTGGGGCAAATCAATCGTTGAATCCGTGTTATTTTTACCATTCGCATCGAGCAAAAGATCCAACAAATTGGTGGTGATCTTCGATTGCAAATAGGTCTTCTTTAATTGACCACTGAATGGACAGGCAATAATTTGTTCAATTGCACGGCCCAATTCCGGTGTTATTGGTCTCGGTTGTTTCCAAAACACAAATGGTTTTCCTTGTTCAATTGCACTATCAATCCTTCCCAAAATCTGTCCATACTTTTTACCTACCAACTTTTCAATCAAACCCGAGGTAAAAAATATCTCCAAAGTTCGTCTTGGAGTTCCTGTATATTGGAGAAGACCATTGGTTGATGGCAGATAGAACATGTTATATTGAAAATCCTTTACCTTTAATAAAGGTGTTTGTCTTTCAAAGGGAGTATAGGCATAGCTCCCCGTGATTTCAAAGTGCAGGGCAAACATGGAAAAATCATTGGAAACCTCAATGTGATAACCATTTGGAGCAATAATGTTCTTATGTACCATGAAAATCCCATCCAATTGGGTTTCATGGATTGTTCCCGAAACACCCTTCGAATTGATTTCAATCCGATTCTCAATCAATTCACTGGTAAAAAAATCTTTAGAGTATTTCTTCTGATAAATACTGTTCTCGAACAAATCACTTTTTAAGACAGACTGCATTTCTTCCATTTGCGTACTTAAAACTTCCTTTTGCGGTATTACCGAATCTACTCCTGCTCTAGATTTGCAAATCTAACTTATTTAGAATAAATCTTAATAAAGATAACGATTATTAATTACAAGAATGGGCAAACACTTTTTAACCATCTTCTTCTTTATTGCCTTACTGTCACACGCGCAGAGCACCAAAAACAGTGCTATTTTCGGTAAAATAACTTCTGAGGATGGCAGCCCGCTGGCATACGCCACGGTACTCATCAAAGGGACAGAGATCGGCTCTTTGACCGACGAACAGGGTAGGTTTGAAATCAACGTGCCCTATGGTAAGCATACCGTTTCTGTATCTTTCATTGGGTATGGGAATGCTTCAAAAACCATTCAGACAAGTCCGGAAAACCGCAGGATAAAGCTCGATTTTACGCTGAGTGAAAATACTGAAACCCTAGATGAGGTAACGGTAAGTGGAAAATCCAACAAAACTGCTTTGGAAACCAAAGGCTTTGCGGTAAACGCCATAGAAACCAAGGAAGCCGGACTTAGAAGCATACAAACCAACGAATTGTTGAATACCACGGTTGGCGTTAAAATACGTCAAAATGGCGGTCTGGGTTCAAGCGTGCAATACAGTTTAAATGGCCTTTCTGGCCGATCGGTCAGCATTTTTATTGATGGAATTCCAATTTCCGTATACGGTTCCTCCTACAACTTAAACAGCATCCCTCCTTCAATGATCAAGAATATTGAGGTCTATAAAGGGGTGGTACCCGGGCATTTATCCAGCGATGCCGTAGGTGGCGCCATTAACATTGAGCTTCATGATGGGGCCAAAAATAACCTAAACACCTCTGTTTCCTATGGGTCTTTCAACACTTTGCAAACGAATTTGAATGGTGCCTATAGATTAGAAAAATCAGGATTTACCATAAAAGCCTCGGCGTTTCACAACTATTCGGACAACGATTATAAAATTTCAGGAAGAACCATAGTGGATATTGCCCCAAACGGAGTACAAACACCTATTGTGGCCAGAAGGTTTCATGATGCCTATCGTTCTTCGGGTGGTACAGTGCAAGTTGGATATACCAATGTTGGTTGGGCCGATCAATTTTTGGTGGGCATTACAGCATCCGATGAATACAATGAAGTGCAGCATGGTACTTTCGTGACCATATCACCCTATAAGGGCCGATTTTTAGAGTCCGATGCCTTTCTTGGAAACCTAACATACCAAAAAGAGGATCTTTTTATAAAAAACCTAGACCTAACCGTCAATGGGGTATATGGCAAGCGTAATCGCGTTATTAACGATACCGTTGCCCAGGCCTATACTTGGGCAGGAGAGCGATTGGTTGGGTTCAATGGTGAGTACCTTGATTATATCTGGGGGTCCCAAAATGAAAATGGTCCAACACTGGCCAAAATTGTCCGCAACGTAGCTTCGGTACGGTCGGGTCTTTCTTATGCCATAAACAACAACCACAGAATTTTATTGAATCACGTTTATAGCGGTATTGACAGAGAAGATACTGATGAAATGGTATCACTGTTGGAAAACACCTTCCAACAAAGCAGTGACATTTATAAGAATATCTTTTCCCTTAGTTATGAGCTGAACGCATTTGATGATAAATTTAAATTAAACGCATTTGGGAAACATTATTTACAAAAAGTACTGAACACCAAACCCGTGTTCAATGAAGACAATACCGAAGTAATTGATGAGGTTTACGAAAGTAACAAAGATTACACAGGATATGGGTTTGCCTCCTCCTATATTGTTATTCCAGAAATTACCTTGTTGTTATCCGCTGAAAAAGCCATTCGCCTACCTAGTGAAAATGAAGTTTTTGGTGATGCCGGGGATAACTTGCTTCCCAACCTGACCATTCAACCTGAAACCAGTGACAATTTGAATATTGGTTTTCGTCTTGGCAAATTTTACATTAAAAAACATGGGCTTACCCTGTCCACCAACTTCTTTGCCCGTAATATTGAAAACAGGATAGGACTACCTGCAAATGCCGATGGGCTTAGGGAAAGTGACGAGTTTGTACAATATACCAACTTAGCGAACACGGCAGAATCCAAAGGAATTGAGGCAGAGTTCAACTACACCTACGACAATAACCTAGGGTTCAATTTTAATATGACCCGGATGAGCTTGACCACGGTAAACTCAGGCGTAGAGAGCGATGTTCCCAACGTACCCTTGTTTACCATGAATGCAGGTTTACGGTATACCCTTAACAACTTCATTCAAACAAATTCCCGGATCAATCTATTTTATAACGCCTACTATACCGACGAATTTGCCTTCAAGTTCGCTGCAGGGAGAAACACATCAGGCGAAGAGGAATTTCTGATTCCCGAACAAATTTCCCATGATTTTGGGCTCAGCTATACATTCCCCAAAAAGAATTTCATCCTAAGCTTCGATGTCAAGAACATTTTTGACCAAGCCGTGTATGATAATCTATCGGTACAAAAACCAGGCAGGGCTTTTTATCTAAAACTAAACTACATAGTAAACAATTTTTAATCGTAATAAATCAACTCATATGAAACGTACCTTTTTAAATTTTAGAACTTTAGCTGTCATTTTGCTGGTGTTTGGTTTAATGACCGCATGTAGCAGTGATGACAATGGCGGTGAAAACCCTGCGGTTGTTGACACCGATGGCGACGGTATTGCAGATACAAATGACGAATGCCCTTCGGAGGCAGGAACAGCAGCCAACAATGGATGTCCTAATGAAGAACCCGTAGAGGAGTCCCGATGGATTACCATTGCAGGTGCCAAAATGGGTGAAAACCCTGGAGATGGAAATGGAGGAACCCTAATATATTCCGTTACCAGTGAAGAGGCCAAAGACCCAACCGTTCAGATAGATCCATTTAACAATGGTTTTGTAGCACCCTCCAACAGAACGGCCAGATTACAGGCTTCCGAAGATGGCAACACCATTTTTAACATTAGCTACGCTGGCGATACCGGTGGTAACTATACCAAGTACATTGTAAACGGCGGCAATGATTTTGAACAAACCGGATCGGAAATCAGTATTGCTCCTTATGTAGGATCGGCACCTAGATGGATCAAGTTGTTTGATGGGGACAAAACGGGTTCTGCCGTTTATGTATCTACCGAACACCAAGTTGATGACAACGGCACCCCGGACAATGTGGCCGATGACACCTACATTCGTACAAGCCAGACCATTGGTGTAGTAACTTTAAATTTGGTTGATTCCCAAATCAACAATTTCCAAGAACATGAGATCGGGTTGTCCGAAGAAGAAGAGGCATTGGGATACTACATTTCTAGAATTGATATGCCCACTTTAAATGCCGCTGGCGACAAATTATACATAGGTGCCCGTTTGAGCAAAATTGATCCCGAAACAATAGAAAGTGATAGTGATTATGAAATTTTAGGCTCCAAAACCATTGTATTGGATTATCCCTCTCTGTTGAACCCAACCATAATCACTTCTGGCGTAGGGCATGGTAACACCAACGGATATCGAAGCATCAACTCTTTTGAGTACGACGGTGCCGTTTACCAAGCCAACCAAGGCGATCCTGAAGGTTCCCATATTCTAAAGATCGGTACTGACAACCAGTATGATGACTCCTACGATTTCAACTTGGACGATGCTCTGGGCGTAACCGGTGCCTATGTCTTGGCCTGGAGACCTGCTGCCAACGGAAAAGCAGTTTTGGCCTACCGCCACGATGGGTCGGCAGAAGGTGTTGCTGGTCAGCAAGGTTTCTTTGCCCTTATTGATCTAAATGCCAGAACGGCCACCCAAATCAATGATATTCCATACGAGGCAGACTTCTACTTGTTCCAATACCAAGGGTATGCCGTTGATGGAAATGAGATTTATTTAACCCAAGCCCCGGTAGGAAAGAACGGAAACATTTATGTTGTAGATACCGAAACCGGTGGAGTTACCAAGGGGGCAGAACTGATCAATGCTACGGGAAGCCATTTTATAGGTGCCTGGTAAACCTTTCTGAAACAATTATGTGAAATAGAATTCCGTGGGAGAAAAACAACCCACGGAATTTTAAGGTTTGAACAATTTTATAAAAAGATCCTGTTCAGTTTTGGAATGGACTTGTATTCCATTTAAACTTAGATCAAAAGCAATAACTTTGAAACCCTGATTACATAATATAGATCCATTGACATCTTTATAAGCCATAAATTTATAGAGCATGGAATTTTACATTTAAAAAATCTCATAAGAACCAAAATGAAAACAAAGACTATAAAATCCTTCCTCCTTGGTATGGTTGCCATACTTGCCGTCTCAAACACCTTGGCACAACAGGACGGTACTGATAATCCATTTATGGATAGGGACTATTGGGCCTCAAAACCCGCAATTGCCGATATTAATGGCAAAATTGCCCAAGGGTATTCAATTACCGAAGCCAATAGAGGCGGATTTGACCCTACCACCTTTGCTATTTTTGGAGGAAATCCAGTAACTACGATCGCACACCTGATCGACAATGGCAATGATGTGAACAAACGGACGCACGATTCACGCACCTATATTTTTTGGGCTGCCTCACGAGGTGATTTGGACATCATGAAGTACTTGGTTGAAAAAGGGGCCAAATTGGACGTAAAAGATTCCCATGGGTATTCCTTGACCCAATTTACCGCTGCTACTGGCCAAACCGATACAAAAATCTATGATTTTCTTATTGAAAATGGTGCGGACCTTAAAAATGAAAAAGACCACGATGGTCGCAATGTACTTTTGGTTGCAGCGCCCAGGGCAAAAAACTTGGATTTAATCGATTATTTTGTCAGCAAAGGACTAGACCTCAATGCTACCGATGACCATGGCAATGGCATATTCAACATTACTGCCCAAGGTGGAAATATTGAAGTTTTAAAAGCCTTGGTAGCCAAAGGCGTTTCAACGGAAAAAAATCCCAACACCAATGAAAATGCCATTCTTTTTGCCAGTCGTGGTGGAAGGGGAAGCAGTAATGGCATAGAGGTATTCCACTATTTGGAAAGTTTGGGGCTCAACGCCAATGTTACCTCCAAAAATGGAATTACTCCGTTGCACAACCTATCGCGCTCTTCAGACAATATAGCCCTTTACAACTACTTTATAAAAAAGGGAGTTGACCTAAATACCGTGGACAGTGAAGGCAATATCCCCTTGTTGAATGCCGCATCGCGCAACAAGTTGGAAGTGATCAAGTTTCTGGCCGAAAAAACGGATAACATCAACCATAAAAATGATGAAGGATATTCTGCATTGACTTTGGCCGTTCAGGACAATTCCGTTGAAGTTGTGGATTATTTGATCTCTAAGCGGGCCAAAACAGCTATTGTGGACAAAGACGGGAACAACCTTGCCTATTACCTATTCGCGGCACGCGGCAACACCCGTGATTTTGATGATAAGGTAAAAGCATTGCGCCAAGCTGGGGTTGACTTTGCAAAACCACAACCTGATCAAAGAACGGTATGGCATTTGGCCATGGACAAGAATGACTTGGGCTTACTTAAAAAAGTGCAAGCCTTTGGTGCGGATATCAACGCAAAGGACAAACAAGGAAACACTGTTTTACATTATGCGGCCATGAAATCCACCGACACTGACATTCTTAAATATTTAATTGCCAACGGTGCAGACACCAATGCAACCACTGAGTTCGGTGAAACCGCATATGAATTGGCCCAAGAAAATGAACTTTTGGGTAAAACCAATGTGAATTTGGATTTCCTTAATTAATCAAAATATGAAAAGAATACTGAATCGCCCTATAATTTTACTTACACTGGTTTTCGCTTTTTTTGCTGCCTCATCCTTTATGCAGGCACCAACCACGGTTTCCTACAAGTGTATGATACAGATGGCCAACTATACAGGTGAAAAAGCCTATGTGGTTGTCTCTTTGATGAATGCTGAAGGAGATTATGTTAAAACCTTGTATGTTCAAGGAGATGACCCAGAGTGGTTTCCAGACCTAAAAGATTGGTGGGGTTTTAGCCATGGTATAAATGAGAATATTGATGCCATTACAGGGGCCACTGTGGGCAATGGTGAAAGAAACATTATTTCACTGTCCGTGGATTCATCCCAAGTAGACAGCGGCTACAAAATCCGTTTTGAGTCTGCGGTTGAAAATCAGGAGTACTATACCGTTGATGCTGAGATAGACCTCAATTCGGCCACAATCAGAAACAAAGTTGATGGAAAAGGCTATATCCGTTATATTCGGATGGTGCCAAATTAATTATTATGGCGCTTTCGGTATGGCGATATAGCCACTTGATCCTTGCTCTGGTATCATCCCTGTTTCTGTTGGTTGCATCAATCACGGGGGTAATATTGGCCGTGGAACCCATATCGAACAAAGTACAGCCCTATCGCATTGCTGATGCAGATGGGCTTAGCTTGGCCCAGACACTGGAGAACCTTAATGCGAAATACGATGAGATTCTTTCCATCTCGCGTGACCGCAATGGCTTCATCAGTGTCTCGGTCATTATAGAAGGTGATAACAAGCAATTTTACGTAGACCCTTTTACTGGGCAACCGTTAGGCTCCCTCATTGAAAAGGCACCGATTTTTCAATTCAGTACAAATCTGCACCGATCATTGTTTCTAAAATCTACAGGACGGTTCTTGATCGGTCTTGTTTCCTTCCTGCTTTTTTTAATTGTCATTTCAGGTATTGTGCTCATCGCCAAACGCCAAGGAGGAATCCGATATTTTTTCGCCCCAGTGGTACGTGAAAATTTTTCACAATTCAACCATGTTGTTTATTCACGTATGGCATTATTGCCCATTTTGGTATTGTCATTGACCGGGGTGTACCTGTCATTACTGCGCTTCAACCTAATTCCAGAAGAACAGATTGTCCATGAAGTGGATTATGATTCCTTACGGGAAACACCAACCATACCCATTAAAGAATTTGCGCTTTTCCAGCAGACAGCATTAGGGGAACTCCGGGAATTGGAGTACCCTTTTTCTGAGTTTGTGGAAGATTATTATACCATCCGTCTCAAGAATAGGGAGGTTTTGCTCAACCAATTTACTGGGGAGATCATCACTGAAAAGCAACAACCCCTCGTTACCACCATATCCTCGTGGTCAACAGTCTTGCATACTGGGGAAGGCAGTATCATTTGGAGCACTATTTTGGGTTTGGGCAGCCTTGCCATTCCTTTTTTAATGGTCACCGGCTTTGTTGTTTATTTTAAGCGGCCCAAAATCCGTATCAAAAATAAATTTTCCAAGAACGAATGCGACCATATCATATTGGTGGGTACAGAAGGAGGCACCACCCTATTATTTGCCCAAGAATTCCACAAACAATTGCTAAAGACTGGAAAAAAAAGCTATTTGGGAATGATGAACGAATACAATGTCTTCCCAAAAATGAAACAGCTCACACTTATAACCGCAACCTATGGGCAAGGAGAAGCTCCGGCCAGTGCTTCAAGGTTTATGCAATTGGCCGAAGAACATCTGCAAAAACAGCCATTTTCCTTTTCTATAGTTGGATTTGGCTCTACATCCTATCCTAATTTTTGTCAATTCGCCTATGAAGTATCCGAAGTCCTAAAAACCCAAACGGATTCCACGGCTTTGGGTGAAGTTTTTACCATAAACAATCAATCTTTCGAGGCTTTTTCCAACTGGACAAATCAGTGGGCCAAATCCCAAGGAATTACACTTCAACTTGAAAAGCCCAGGACGTCCCTTCCCAAAAACCAGATTTCCGATTTTGTGGTGATGGACAGGGCGGATCTAACCAAAGAAGATACTTTTCTGCTCACCCTAAAAAACAAAAATGGGGCAAAGGCCGTTTCGGGCGACCTCCTATCCATAACACCAAAAGAAGATGGCCGCGAGCGTCTCTATTCCATTGGACATTTAGGGAAAGATCTATTGGCAATCAGTGTTAAAAAATATCCCAACGGGATTTGTTCCAACCTTCTGGGGCAACTTGATAAAGGTCAGGTTTTGAGTGCTGCAGTAGCAAAAAACAGACATTTTCACCTACCGAAAAACACAAAAGATGTTGTACTCATAGCAACGGGTACAGGTATTGGCCCATTTTTGGGAATGATGGCCACCAATACCCCCCAACGAAAAATGCACTTGTATTGGGGCGGTAGAACACCTGAATCATACAAGCTTTACCAACCCTATATTGATGAGGCACAGGCCAAAAAAAGGCTAAAAAGCTTCACACCTGCTTATTCCCGTGCCCAAACCCAAAAAGTCTATGTGCAACATTTGATAAAAAAAGATGGGGATAAAGTTGCCGAGATTTTAAAAAAAGGGGGAGGTGTAATGATCTGTGGATCCATTGCCATGCAACGTGAAGTGATGAACGAACTGCAAACTATTTGTAAATCTCACTTGTCAAAGGATTTGAGCTACTATCAGAACAAAGGTCAGATCAAAATGGATTGTTATTGACCCTAATTGATTCGGAAATCAAAAAGTAGCCCCGGCGAGAATCACCGTATCTGGGTACGGCATAAACTTCGATTCCAAAGCTCCGCTTTACACACTTTGCGTGTTTGCGCGCCTACTTTGTAGCCCCGGCAAGAATCGAACTTGCATCTAAAGTTTAGGAAACTTCTATTCTATCCATTGAACTACGGGGCCATTCCAGAAAATGGACTGCAAAAATATGTTTTTTTCAAAAACTTTGCACTACCCAATGGGCCTTTACACGGTATAATGTCCAACTGTAAAAACGAAAAAGCAATTTTAAGAGGAGATATTCCCTCTCTTCTGCTCCTTCTGTAGGATTTTATCCAAAAAAGAACGGGAAAGCGGTTTGTCTACATATCCTGAAATAAGTTGGTTGCCTTTGGCAATGGTCCGGTCCAACGTATTGGAGAAGGCCGATAACACATAGACCCGGGGAAGTTCGTGCCCTTTAAAGAGGTTCTGAAGGTTCTCCAAAAAAGTCCAACCGTTCATACCTCCCATGACCAAGTCCAAAAAGACCACATCGGGAAGCTTCCCATTGTTCTCCACCAAATCCAAAAAAACGGAAAGACCTTCCTCCCCGCTCGCGCAGGTAATAATATCAAAATCTCCTTGGGATTGCTGTATGCAGTAACGTGTCGCAAACTGGGACACTAAATCATCGTCTATGATACAAACGGTAAGCTTCATCTTGGGACTATAAGTAGGTTTGGGTACCCCAAAGCTAAAACCCTACCCTAGAGATGCCATCCAAACTCGTTGTGTTGCCCAAATATTCCGTTAAATCAACCCTAATGCGGTAATTTATCCTTTAGTATGCCATAAAAGAAAGCTCCAAGTATGGCACCGATAAGCACGATAATGACAGGCCAATATCCAGCTCCCACTAAAATATACATAGGTCCAGGGCATGCCCCTGCCAAGGCCCAACCCAATCCAAAGAGCGTTCCTCCCACAATATATCGGGTAAAGGATTTTTCCTTATCGGGTATACTGATGGGTTCTCCCGAAAAGGATCTTACTTTTGATTTTTTGATCCAGAAGACCATAACAATGCCTACAGCCAAAGCAGAACCGATAATGCCGTACATATGGAAGGAATCGAACTGGAACATTTCATAGATTCGGAACCATGATGCTGCTTCCGATTTGTAAAGGACAATTCCCAAAAAGGTGCCCAATATGATGTAGATTATATTCTTCATGATCCAAAAATTAAAGGGAACAACAAGTGAACCATGATCAATCCACCAATAAAAAATCCGATGACCGCAATAAGGGATGGTCGCTGTAGATTACTAAGACCTGAAATGGCATGTCCAGAGGTACATCCTCCAGCATAACGCGTTCCGAAGCCCACCAAAATTCCTGCGATCAATAAGATGATCCAAACTTTTGGGTCGGACAACGATTCCAAACTAAACAATTCTGCGGGCAAATAGGCTTTCCCGGCGCTATCAAATCCCAGTTCTTGAAGTTTGGTAACGGTTTTGGGTGAAATATCCACTCCGGGATTGGGCGACAACCAATGTGCTCCCAAAAATCCACCAATAACGGAACCCAGAACCACCAATAGGTTCCAGCGTTTGGATTTAATATCTACTTTGAAGTAATCCGAAAACTTTCCTGCCCCACCAATGGAACAAAACGTCTCAAGGTTGGAGGACATTCCGAAGCGTTTGCCCATTAAAATGAGCAATGCCATACAAATGGCAATTAAGGGCCCGGCTACATACCAAGGCCAAGGTTGATAAAGCATTTTCTCCAATTTTTAACAAAGGTGGAGAAAATGCCTTAAATATCAAACCTACTGTTTCAACAGCAACTCTTGTCCGAGTCGGATACCCCGAACTTCTTCAGGATATCTTCCAACAAACACCATTTGGTCAAGGAAGATTGCAACAAGTTGGCCCCGACAAATGCGGTAAACCAAAGCCAGTTGATATTCACATAAATGGCCAAGATCAAACTGATCAATATAAAGGTTCCGGCTACTCCTCTTACAATTCTATTTCTCATTTTAAGTATTTTAAACGGTTCTTTCAATAGGGATTTCCACCGCCTTTATGGGGTTGGTGGTCTCACTTTCCTCATTGAACTGTTTCAAGAATTTGAACAGTTCGGTCACTTTTTCCTCCTCGGTGAACGAGAAAAACATATTGGAAGCGGCCCCGCCTTTTTCGCTTGGAAACCAACTGCTGGTGTACATCAATGGGGCAGCGCCTTTATATCCGTCGATATCGGAACCACTAAAACTTTCCACACCTGCCTTTTTAAAAATCTTCAGGACATCCTTTTTGTATTCCTCTACCGTGGTAACAATGATCATTTTCATGTTAGTTGTAATTTTTACGTTCAATCATATAATACACCAATGGTACCACCAAGAGCGTCAATACGGTAGACACTATGGTTCCTCCCATGAGTGATATGGCCAACCCTTGGAAAATGGGGTCGAACAAGATCACAAAAGCTCCGATAACAACGGTTCCTTCGGTTAACAAAATAGGTGTGGTACGTACGGCACCTGCTTCAATTACGGCTTGCTTAAGGGGAACTCCCTCATTCAACCTAAGGTTGATGAAGTCGATAAGCAATACCGAGTTCCGCACCATGATTCCCGCTAGGGCAATCATCCCGATAAAGGAGGTTGCAGTAAAAAATGCGCCCAACATCCAGTGACCCAACACAATTCCGATTAAGGAAAGTGGAATGGCCACCATCATTACCATGGGCGCTTTAAAGTTTTGGAACCACCCTACGATCAACATATAAATGATCACAATTACACCAAGGAACGCGATTCCTAAATCACGGAACACCTCAAGGGTTATTTGCCATTCCCCATCCCATTTTACCGTATAGTCATCTTCATATTGGGGTTGCTCCATGTAGAGCTCGTTAATGGAATACCCTTGAGGTAGCTCCAATTGATTTAACTTATCTGTCATACCCAAAATGGCATACACCGGGCTTTCCAGTTCACCCGCCATATCGGACATTACATACACCACTCGTTTTTGGTTTTTTCTATAGATGCTCTTGGCCTTGGTTCCTTCTTTAATGGAAACCAAATCACCAACTGACACCATATGCCCTTGTTGGGATGTTATTTTTAATTGTTGGATCTGATCCAAGCTTGATTTGTCCTTTTCACTTACGGACAATACAATTCCGATTTGGTCAAATGCTTCTTCGCGATAGATATGGGAAACGGGTTGCTCACGGAAAGCCATGGCCATCACTTGAACAATTTGTTGTGGCGTTACACCATAAAGCATCGCTTTCTCTTTGTCCACCACAAAATCGTATTCCACTTGGTCGTCCTCTACCATCCAATCCACATCCACAACGTCGGTGGTATTGTTCAAGATGCCTTTTACATCCTCGGCCAATGCAATTTGCTTGTCGTAATCGGGTCCGTAAACTTCAGCAACAATAGTTGAAAGCACAGGAGGTCCTGGTGGCACTTCAACTATCTTGATGTTCGCATTGTACTTTTTGCCCAATTCTTGGATTTTGGGTCGCAACAATTTGGCGATATCGTGACTTTGTTCGCTACGATCGTGCTTATCGGTAAGATTCACCTGAATATCGGCCATGTTGTTGCCTCCACGTAGGTCATAGTGTCTCACCAATCCATTAAATGTGATAGGTGCTGATGTCCCCACATAGGTTTGATAGTTCACCACTTCGGGCCTAGTGGACAAATAAGCCCCCACTTCTTTAGCAACTGCTGATGTACGTTCCAAAGTAGATCCCTCAGGGAGGTCAATCACCACTTGGAACTCGTTCTTGTTATCAAAAGGAAGCATTTTTACGGCTACCGATTTGGTAAAGAACATACCCACAGAAGCAAATAACAACACCACAGTGATGCCAATAAATACCCATCGCTTCTTTCTACTTTCAATCAGTGGTTTTTCGAAACGCTCATAGGCTTTATAAATAAAGGTGTCCTGAATTTCGACCGCCTCTTTTTCTTTTTTATTTTTCTTTTTATCCTTTTCTCTCAAGAAGATGAATCCCAAATACGGGGTAATAGTCAAGGCCACAAACAAGGACAACAACATGGCAATGGATGCACCGATGGGCATTGGGGACATATAAGGCCCCATCAATCCTGATACAAATGCCATGGGCAATACAGATGCAATTACCGTAAAGGTGGCCAGAATGGTCGGGTTACCTACCTCATTGATGGCATAAAGTGCTGCATCTTTGAATGGCAAACGTTTCATCTTAAAGTGGCGGTGCATGTTCTCCGCGATAATGATGGAGTCGTCCACCACAATACCCGTTACAAACACCAAGGCAAACAAAGTGATTCGGTTCAAAGTGTAATCAAGCATGTAATAGCTCAACAAGGTCAGAGCAAATGTAATCGGTACGGAAAGGAACACTACCAATCCACCTCTCCAGCCCATGGCCAACATCACCACAAAGGTTACGGCGATGATTGCCCCAATCAAGTGCATCAACAATTCGGATACTTTTTGAGAAGCAGTTTGACCGTAATTACGGGTTACCTCAACATGCACATCATCGGGAATCAAATTTGATTTCAAGTGCTCCACTTTGTCCAACACCACATCGGCAATCTTCATGGCATCGGCCCCTTTTCTTTTGGCAATGGAAATGGTAACCGCTGGATATTCAGATTTGAAAGTTTCTGACTTCTCGCTTGCCCCTCCAAATCCAAGGGAAACATAATTTTTAGGCAATTCAGGACCATCCAAAACGGTTGCCACCTGTTTTAAATAGATGGGTTGATTTTGTTTGGTGCCCACTATCAGGTTTTCCAGGTCTTCCTTACTTTCCAAAAAGTTGCCTGTACTGATGTGGTACTCGGTGTCGTTGGAAAGGAAATTCCCAGCATCCATTTGTTGGTTGTTAGCTTGAATCATTTGGGCCACGGCCAACATGTCAATGCCTGATTCGGCCATTTTATCCTTGTCCACCACCACACGAAGCTGGCGGTTTCTTCCACCAATCTTTTTAGTGATGGAAACCCCGTTTACTTTTTCAACCTCATTGATTAACTCTCCAGAAATCTCTCGCAACTGAAAATCATCGTATTCATCGCTCCAAAGCGTTAAGGCGAGCATGGGCACATCGTCAATGGCACGGGTTTTCACCAAAGGCATGGTTACCCCGGCTGGCATTTGGTCCATGTGCTTGTTGATTTCGTCATACAAGCGCACCAATGACCGTTCGATATCTTCCCCAACGTAGAATTGTACAATGGCCATCCCCTGCTCCTGCATGGATGTGGTGTACACATATTCTACGCCTTTAATGTTCGATATTATTTTTTCAAGCGGTTTTGTGATTCTGGATTCCACCTCCGTTGGGCTGGCTCCAGGGTATCCCACAAAAATATCCGCCATGGGCACATCAATCTGCGGCTCCTCTTCCCTTGGGATCAAGAAAGAACTGTACACCCCAATGACCATGAACACGATCATTAAGAGCACCGTTAGTTTGGAGCTGATAAACCCTTTGGCTATTTTTCCTGCTAGTCCGTCTTTCATTGTTAGCTTTTTAGGGTTATTGAATGCTTACTTTAACGCCATTGTACAGCTTTCCTTCGGCTGATACGATGTATTGATCTCCTTTGGACAATCCAGACAATACTTCTACTTCCTCTCCATGATTTTCGCCCAATCGCAACCAACGAAGCAAGGCCACATTGTCTTGTCCCAAGGTATACACCCCGGTCAATTGACCTTTATGCACCAGGGCCTTCGACGGAACCACAACCATGTCATTCCCATAACCTTTTTGTTCCGTCTCCAGCCTTATGGTTGCATACATACCTGACAAAATATTGGCATCTGTTTCATCCAAGCTTACTTTCATTACATATTGGCCTCCTGTATTTTGTGCAGAAGCACTCAATTCGGAAACCTTACCTGCGAGGGTGGTATCCAATGCTTTTACCAAAACTTGGGCTATTGTGCCTACTTTAATGGCAGAAATATTGTTCTCGGCCACTTTGGCCTCTACCTCAAATCCTGTTCCTGGGGATTCCACGGAAACCAAAGGCACTCCAGGATTGGCCATATCACCCTCATCAATGTAGGTGTTGGTCACCACACCACTGAATGGTGCTCTGATATCTGCGTAGGCGAACTGGGAATTCACCTCGTTCTTCATTTGATTTGCTGCCTCCAATCTGGCTTTGGCCATTTCGTAACGTGCAGTCATATCATCCAATTCCTTTTGAGAAGCACTGCTTTCTTTAAATAGGTTTTGAAATCTTTCGTAGTCCTTTTTCGCATTGTTGAAGGCTACCGTTGCTTCAGTAATGGAAGCTTCCACTTGTGCTTTTTTAGCTCTTAGATCTCCATTGTTTATGGAAATAAGCAAGTCTCCCTTGTTTACTTTTTGACCTATCTTCACAGGAAGGGATTCCACATAGCCCATCATTCGGGTACTCAATGTGGCACTGTTCGCAGCTTTGATTTGACCACTTCCTGCCAAAATGGTGGAGCGATCTCCTGTATCCACATCGGCAACCGTTACCGGTACTGCTACGGTTGTCTCCGCAGTTTGTTTTTTATCACTTCCACAGCCCATTATGATCAATCCCAAGGATGCAGTTAGAATGAAACTTTTATATATCGTAGTGTTTTTCATGTTGCAATTATTCTTTGGTTAAAAATGTGAGTAAGGATTGTGCTTGATTGTATTCAAAAATGGTTTGATAATAGGCCAATTGCTTTTCGGCATAGGTGGCCTCGGCCATTAATAAATCGGTTGTTTTTTCCAAGCCTTCCCCAAATCGGTTTGTACGTATTCTCAATGATTCTTCGGATTGCTCCATAGCCAATTTTGAGGTCTGGAGCCTGCTTTGCGCATCTTCGACCATCCGTTTGGTGCGTTGTAGCTCCATAGTGCTTTTGGCGACGTACTGTTCGTATTCTTGTTTTGCTTTTTCATAGTTTGTTTTGCTTTTTCCTGCTTTGGCAAATCGTTGGGAACCTTTGAACACGTCCCAGCTCAAACTTGCCCCGACTATATATCCTTTGGCGTCTGCCTGAAAAATCTGGTCATCGTACATTTCATAGCTGGCAAATGCATTGAGCCTAGGCAAAAAGGTCATATTATCTGCCCTCATATTTGCTTTATAGGCTTCGGACACCAAGTCCATGGCTTTAACATCGGCCCTGTTTTCCAAGGAAATATCCATGTTTTCATCAAGATTATCCGGAACCAGTTCTTCGGAGGGTTCATAGACCACGTTCCCCTGTTCGTTCATCAAGAAAGCCAAATAGTCCGAAGCATTTTGAACATTGCTCTTTGCCGTTTTCAATTGATCGGAAACTTCGGTCACCCGTACTTTCACTTCCAGCAAATCTGCTTTTTGAAGCAACCCCTGATCATAGCTGTTCTGGGCCATATTCAAGTTGGCATTTGCCGCTTCATATGCTTTTTGCAACACCGCCACAGCTCGGTACGCCAATTGCAATTGACCATAGGCTTTCTGGGCTTCAAAATCCAAATAATCCCGGGTTCGCATCGCCTGGAGTTCTTTGGCTTCCATGGTAGTTTTGGCTGCCTTACGCTGATAAAAACCATCCATATTGATCAAGGGTTGCTCCACAGACACCACTGTGGCGAAGTTTTCCACCTGATCTGGATCGTTCAGTAAGGCTGGGTTAAAATCGGCCTGGGTTAAAATCCCTTGGTTGAGTTTGGACCCAAATGCCATTAAAGGGTTTGTGGTTGCCATTCCCGTATGCGATACAGAAATCTGTGGCAAAAAGACAGAGTTTGAAAATCTATAATCGTATTTGGCCATTTTTGCTTCCTGATCGGAAACCTGAATGCTCGCATTGGATTCTTGTACCCTAGCCAAGACATCATCCAATGAAATCTTCACCTGATCTTGGGCAAAAATCACTTGCGTGAGCACCAATGACATTACTAATAAAGTTCGCTGCATTTTAGTTCATTTTGAGCCAAAATTATAGCGATGGAATTGTTCCCACAGTAACATTGGTTACCATGATTCTGTCACTGGGGTGTTAGAAAAAGAAAAGAAGATAGACGTACAGAGTTGCGTCCGAGAAAAGTTAGGTCATCTTTTCAAAACATGACTTGTTACGAGCAAATCTATTCTGAAAAGTGACCCATAAGAAGAAAAAATGAATGAAAAATTACTTTTTCCCGCTGTTCATCATCATTAGAACAGCAAGAACCAAAGCCACTACCACTGCACCAAACACAGCGATCATGATTATACCGTTGTCCCAAGAAACCAAGGGAAGTGCCAAAAAAGTTTTCATAGGTATGCATTTAATATGACCAAATGTAATGGCATTATTTACCATAAAGTATGACAATTCTCATAAAAGGGAATATTCCTTGGATGGAGCTATACATTCTTGCCTTTCAACATTTTATTCCAGTACAAATAAGGCAGGCCATATTTTTTGAGCATCCATAACCTCCAATGCTCCTTGTCGCTATTAAACACCAACATGCGCTTTAATTTGGGGTCGGGAATGAAGTTGTTGTTATAGTCAAACTCGGCCAAGGTCATTTTACCATACCCTGTTACCAAAGGGCAGGATGAATACCCATTATAGGAATGGTTGTCCGCAGGTTTATGGTGCATCAACTTTATGATGTTTTCGACCACTACGGGCACTTGCTTCCGAACGGCTGCACCAGTTTTGGCCGTTGGTAAAGCCGCCACATCGCCAAGTCCAAAAATATTGGGGTATGTCTTGTGCTGCATGGAATGATGGTCCACATCCAACCAACCCGCATCATTGGACAAAGTAGAATCCCTTACAAATCTAGGGGCAGCTTGGGGAGGGGCCAAATGCAGCATATCAAACGGGACACTGATATCCACATCGCCCACCATTTGCTCTCCCAGTTCATTATCCTCGTTAATAATACAGCGGTTCTCTTCGGGAGCAGTATGGCTAAAGTGTACTATTCTGTTCTCCACATCAATTTCTTTTGGGGAATAAAATGGTTTAAAATGAATGCCATAACGATCTATCACCTTCATTAAGGTCTCCCGGATTTCCTTTACTCCAAATATTACCGTTCCCGGGGTGGCAAATATGACATTGGCCTTTTCCTTAAGTCCGTTTTTTCTAAAATAATCTGCTGCCAAATAGGCAATTTTTTGAGGCGCTCCCCCACATTTAATGGGTGTGATAGGCTGGGTAAAAAGTGCATTGCCTCCCTTGAAGTTTTTAATAGTGTTCCAAGTATGTTCCGGGTCCGTATAGTTACTGCAAGCCACACCGAGTTCCAAGGCCTCTGGCAAGCCCTTGATCATGCTTGGTTCCATGACCAAGCCTGGGGCTACGACCAAAAAATCGTAAGTAATGTCCCCATTGCTTTCGGTGGATACACTATTTTGCCCAGGATCAAATCCCATGGCCTTGTCCTTCACCCATTCCACTCCACTGGGCATTACATCGGCCATACGCTTTGCCGTTTTGTTGAAATCGTAGGCCCCCGCACCCACCAAGGTCCATGCAGGTTGATAATAATGCGTTTCGGACGGTTCTATAATAGCTATGTCCAATTTTTTGTCCTTCGCCAAAAGCTGGGCCGCTGTCATGATTCCAGCCGTGCCTCCCCCAATGATCAAGACTTGATAATGTGATTTCATACCTTACACTATTTTCATTTTATCCCGTAAAATATCATTGATATCCTTAAAAAAGTGTAACAAAAGTTACATTATCCATAAAACACCTAAGCCTTGTTTATGAAATCCTCGCCAAAACCCATAAAAAAACCACCCATAAATGGGTGGTTTTTGTCATCAACCAATCAAGAAAAAACCTAGTCCTTGGCTTTACATGTCTTAATTCCAAAGGGTACATACAAAGGACAAAAACTAACAAAGCTTGTCAAAACAAATATGGCAGCCAAGGCCAGTAGCACGTAGGCCAACGTGCCCGAGATGACCCCAAAATAATATAGGGCAACCACCACCAAGGCTATTATCAATCTAATTATGCGGTCCAGACCGCCCATGTTTTTTTTCATATGAATCTGTATTATGTTATCAAATACCTAAGTAATCATAGGCCCAAGGCTTATTTTCACATTATTTCAGCTCCATCTCTCAAATTTAAACCGAATCAGTAGGACATTCGGTAACTTGGGTTACACAGTTCTAGTTATTTTTATGCTAGATTTAAGTTTCGTTTTTTATGGATAGAAGGGATTTTACGTATCGATTATCACTGGCCACCATGTCCAGTATTTTGGGAGCAGATATTGTTTTTGGCCACAAAATGCCCAAAAACTACCTCCCATTGGGCCTACAAGACCCTGACCCCTTTGAATTGTTCCACAAGGACAAGGAAATGGTGGTCTTGAACGACAAGCCTTGGAACATGGAGGCCAAGGCCCATTTGTTGAATGACGACATTACCCCCAACAAGTATATGTTCATCCGCAACAATGGTAAAATCCCCGAGAATATCGATGTTTCCAGTTGGACCTTGACCCTAGATGGAGAATCGGTAAAAAATCCAAAAACGTATACGCTGGACGAACTCAAACGCAAATTCACACAGCACACCTATCAACTCACCTTGGAATGTGGAGGGAATGGTCGAAGTGAGTTCAATCCCCCCGCAAAAGGAAACCAATGGACCATCGGAGCGGTCTCGTGTGCCGAATGGACCGGGGTACGGCTCCGTGATGTTCTTGAAGACGTGGGTGTAAATCCAGATGCAGTATACATCGGGTATCATGCGGCCGACACCCATTTGAGCGGTGACCCAAAGAAAGAACCTATTTCCAGAGGCGTCCCCTTGGCAAAGGCCTTACAAGATGAAACCCTATTGGCCTTCTCCATGAATGGGGAAGATATTCCTTTGGCGCACGGTTTTCCGCTCCGTTTGGTGTGCGGCGGATGGCCGGCTTCCACATCGGGGAAATGGCTGACCCGCATCAGCATACGAAACAAAGTGCACGATGGTGAAAAAATGGGAGGAAGTTCATATCGCGTGCCTTGCGAAACGGTTGCCCCTGGCACTAAAGTGGATGATGAAAATATGTGCATCATTGAATCCATGCCCATAAAGTCCTTGATCACGTATCCAAAAAGTGGTGCCCTAATCAAACAAGGACAAACCTTGCAGGTGAACGGCCATGCTTGGGCCGGGGAACTGGAGGTTTCCAAAATGGAGTATTCCATAGATTTTGGGAGCACATGGCACCACTGCAGCTTGAAAAAACCAACCAACCGATTGGCTTGGCAACATTTCAACGCGGCCATTCCCTTTCCCCAAAAAGGATATTATGAGGTTTGGGCCCGAGCCACGGATTCCCAAGGGAAATCGCAACCCATGGTTCTGCCCGGTTGGAACCCCAAGGGATACCTCAACAATGCCTGTCATAGAATAGCAGTAAAAATTGTTTGAGCATGAAGGACGATTTTCAAAAACAGATCAAGGCACTGACCAAAACCCTTGCTTCTTTTTTATTGCTGATGTTGGTCCTGTTCGGGGGGTTGTTCTATTTTGCCAACAGGAAACCGAAGTCGGATCTTGAGAAAATCCCAGTGGAAGATTCCGTTGAGGATTTCGACAAAGTGGAGAACGGCATCCATGTGGCCACCGGATTTATTGACGATGAAGGGATGCAGGCCACCATACAAAACTGTACTGCCTGTCATTCCGCAAAATTGGTCACCCAAAACCGAATGAGCCGGGAGGGTTGGAAAGCCACCATTGTGTGGATGCAAGAGACCCAAAACCTATGGGATTTGGGTGCAAATGAAGAGCTTATTTTAAATTATCTGTCCAAAAACTATGCCCCTACCGACAAGGGAAGGCGGCAGAATTTGGAAATCGCCGAATGGTATGAATTAAATTGATCATGGAAGAATATCTAGATGCTTTGCTGAACGGATTTTTGGGAACGGCCCAATGGACCTGGAAATCCATTTTGTTCCAAGTGCCGTGGTACACCAACTATTTTTGGGGGCTCATTATCATCTCACTTTTGGTATGGGCATTGGAAATCCTTTTTCCTTGGCGGAAAGAACAATCCATTTTTAGAAAGGACTTTTGGTTGGACGCTTTTTATATGTTCTTCAACTTTTTCATTTTTGCCATAGTCATCAGTGGCGTGTATAAAGTGCTCGGGGTACTCTTTTTGGATATGGGCATCAGCTCAAAGAGTCTGGCCCTAGTGGATGTTACCCTTTGGCCTCAATGGGTCCAATTATTGGTTTTCTTCATTGTGCTCGATTTTGTGCAATGGTTCACCCATGTGCTCCTACACAGGGTACCGGCGTTTTGGGAATTTCACAAGGTGCACCACAGCGTCAAGGAAATGGGGTTTGCCGCACATCTGCGCTACCATTGGATGGAAAATATCCTCTATAAACCCTTAAAGACCTTGGGGGTCATGATTCTTGGCGGATTTGAACCCGAACAGGCTTATCTAGTACATTTTGCGGCTATTGCCATTGGGCATTTTAACCATTCCAACATAAAACTGACCTGGGGACCGTTGAAATACATTTTGAACAACCCCGTGATGCATTTATACCATCATGCCTACGATCTTCCGAAAGAACATCCCTATGGGATGAATTTTGGAATAAGCCTTAGCCTATGGGATTATTTGTTCCGTACCAGTTATGTTCCGGAAAGTGGTGGAAAGATCAGATTGGGATTTCCCGGTGACGAAACCTTGCCCAAAGGATTTTGGGGACAGTTGGTCCATGGGTTTACCAAATCAAAAAGAAACGGCTGATTTATTCAGAACGCTTTTCCGCGTCAAAAACGATACTCCAAATTCCGCGCACCTGACCAACATCATACCCGATAGCTTGGTCTTGGGGGTAAAGTTCCGAAAGATGCCGCACAACATCCGGCGCAATGTTCTTTCCGGGGGTTCCGTGGCAATTTAAACATAGACTCTGGGTGATAATGGGAGCGTAAAAATGAACCTTTCCATTCTCCTCCTTCACAATGGGAATAATGGAATCGCCTTGGGCCACTTTTTCTTTAAAGGTATTGATATAGGCCAGTTCAGTTGCATTGGCCTTGTTGTCCGGATTACGGGGTTTGTCCGAAACTCTTTTGATTCTGGCCTTATAGTGCGTGGCCATGCTGTCGGTCAAAGGATAGGCCTGTTCATTACAAAAAACAACGGCTTGGGCCACGCCTTCGTTCTGAATGGTTTGCATAAGATTCTTGCCCAGTACCTTTTGGGTTTCTTGGGCATATCCCTTCCCTATTTCCATATAATCCAGTTGATGGGATTCTACTTGAATTGATGGTTTTGGGCCCTGTTTACAGGAAAGCATTCCTACAAGAACAAATAAGACAATGGCAGTTGGTTTCATTTTAGTCGATTTAAATTACCACATACGATAACCCCCTCTTAGATCATAGACCTCGCTGAAGCCCATGCCCACAAGCTTCCGGGCTGCTTTTTGACTTCTATTGCCGGACTGACAGTACAGGTAGACGGGTTCGTCCTTTTTCATTTTTGAAAAGGCCTCACCAAATGCCGATGACCGAAAATAATCCACGTTGCGGGCACCCTTAATATGCCCTGACCTGAATTCTCCAGCTGTTCTCACATCGACCAATTGCACTTTGGCTTTGGAAATTGCACTTTTATAGGCATCCCTATCCAAAATTTGGATGGCATCGGATTGATTTCCCTTTGGGAACAAAAAACTAAATATTGACATTTTATCCTGATTTTATGTCCTCAAAAATACAGGGGATAAAAGCTATGGTCAGTAACGCGGGTTACACAAAGAAAAGTAACTAGTCTCCTTTCTTCCAATCGTCATAACCACCGGAATAGTCATAAATCTGAATGAATCCTTTGGTCTTGAGAATCTCCACGGCCTTGTTGCTCCGTGCCCCTTTTTTGCAATAGACATATACAGGTTTGTCCTTATCCAGTCCTTCCAATTGGAAAGCAAAGGTTTCCGCATTGCTTATATCGAAGTTGACCGCATCATCTATGTGGCCTTCGTGATATTCCATAGGGGTCCTTACATCCACCAACTGAACGTCTTTGCCTATCACTTCAGCCTGGACGGTGGCCTTATCTATTCTTTTTGCCACTTTCTCTTGTTGGGGAAGACAGGACATCATCCATAAAAAACTGAAAGTAAAGAGGGTGAATTTTATTGTTTTTCGCATGTTGTTATTTTAAAGTAGTTGGACAAACATAATCCGTTACGGGAATCCCCGCGGTTTTCATGGCGGCAAAACCACCAGCCACATCAATAAGATTATGTATTCCCCTACTCTTCAGGATAGAAGCCGCAATCATACTCCTATACCCTCCCGCACAGTGAATGTAGAAGGTTTCCTTGTCCGGATACTCGGATAGGTGGTCATTGATATAATCCAAGGGGGTCAAAATAGCATTCTCCGCATGCTCTGCCTTGTATTCCGATTCTTTTCTAACATCGAATACAGGTGTGTTTTCCTTCATGGCCTCTTTCAACTCATCGGCAGAAACACTTTTTACGGTATCCACTTCCTTGCCTGCTGCTTCCCAAGCTTTCAATCCGCCTTTCAAATATCCCAAGGTACCATCGAACCCAACCCTGGAAAGTCGGGTTATGGTTTCTTCCTCACGCCCTTCGGGAGCTACCAAAAGAATGGGCTGTTCCACATCGGCGATCAAAGCACCCACCCATGGGGCAAAGCTTCCGTCCAATCCAATGAAAATGGATCGTGGCACATGACCTTTGGCAAAATCAGCTTGATTCCGCACATCCAACACCACGGCACCGGTTTCGTTGGCCGCCACTTCAAAGGCATCTGGGCTAAGGCTCTGTGTTCCCCGTTCCAATACGGTATCGATATCTTCATACCCTTCCTTGTTCATTTTCACGTTCAACGGAAAATATTGGGGAGGAGGCAAAAGACCATCGGTGACTTCCTTGACGAATTCCTCCTTGGTCATATCTGCCCGTAGGGCATAGTTCATTTTTTTCTGATTGCCCAAGGTGTCCACGGTTTCCTTCATCATATTCTTACCACAGGCAGAACCCGCTCCGTGTGCCGGGTACACAATTACATCATCGGCCAAGGGCATAATTTTATTTCGAAGACTTTCGTACAAGGTAGCGGCCAGTTCTTCCTGCGTCATATGTGCCGCTTTTTGGGCCAAATCCGGACGGCCTACATCACCCAAGAACAAGGTGTCCCCGCTAAAAATGGCATGGTCCTTTCCGTTTTCATCCTTTAACAAATAGGTGGTGCTCTCCATGGTATGCCCCGGAGTGTGCAACACTTTAATGGTGACTTTGCCCAGTTTAAATTCCTGTCCATCTTCAGCTATAATGGCATCAAAAGATGGTTTTGCCGTAGGGCCATACACAATGGGGGCCCCGGTTTCCTTGGAAAGGGTAACGTGTCCACTCACAAAATCTGCATGGAAATGGGTCTCAAAAATATATTTTATGGTAGCACCGCTTTCCTTGGCTCTTTTAATATATGGTTTCACTTCCCGAAGGGGGTCCACAATGGCCACTTCGTCTTCGCTTTCTATGTAGTATGCCCCTTGGGCCAAACATCCGGTGTATATCTGTTCTATTTTCATTTTTTCTTGGTTTTTGTCAAAAATACATGACTACTTTTACCCGTACAGTTACCAAAGTTACAAACTCTTTGTCTGGGATTGGAGAGAGATCCTTTTCTGAATTCCTGTTCGTTCCTTTTGGTCGGAACAGTAGTCCACAGCTTCAAACGTCTGAACGAAAAGGTTTTCCTCTCCAATGATATCGATGAGTCCACTGTGGTACAAAATGTCCCTTGTTGGACCAATAGCGCCTGTTATCAGCAATTGGATACCCCTTTCGCGCAAATCCAAAATAATCCGTTCCAAAAGGGTCGTCGCGCTACTATCAATATAATTGATGGCCTCGGCATTAAGGATGATATACTTCAACCCACTTCCCTTTTTTGCTATTTGTTGATAGAGTTGTTTTTTGAAGTAATCCTTGTTGCCAAAATAGAGTTGGGCATCAAACCTGAGGATGAGCTTGTCAGTTTCTACCTCCACTTCCTCTGGAAACCGGTTCACATTCTTAAAATAATCAGTGCCCTTTATCCGTCCTAAAACAGCAATATGGGGATTGGAAATGCGGTATACCAACAATAACAAGGAAAGCAACACGCCCAAAAGGATTCCTTCGATCAACCCTATGAAAAGGGTCAATAAAAAGGTGGCGACCAACAACATGAATTCATCCTTTCTGCTCTTGAAAAGCATTGCGGGATATTTTAAATCTATCAGTCCAAAAACCGATACCAAAATGATCGCTCCCAATACCGCAGCGGGCAAATCGTGGAACAAGGGAGTCAAAAACAAGAGCACCGCGGCAATCAACAAGGCACTGAATATAAGCGACATGCCCGTTTTGGCCCCAGCCTGATCGTTGACCGCGGTTCTTGAAAAACTTCCTGATACGGAGAACGATTGAAAAAAAGATCCCATAAGATTGGAAAGGCCCAAGGCCCGAAGCTCCTGATTGGCATCCAACTCATACTCGTGGTGTTTCTCCTCAACGGTTTTGGCTATGGAAATGGATTCCATGAATCCAAACAGGGCCACAGTGATGGCAATGGGCAACAATTGCCCCATTTTTTCCCATTGGAATTCCGGGCTTTGGAATTTGGGCAATCCTTTGGGGATTTCCCCAACCACCTGAATTCCTTTGGTTTCCAAATTCAAAAACAAAACGGCCAAAATCCCTATAATAACAATGATCAGCGGTGTGGGTATTTTTTTGCTGATGCGGTTCATGAAAAGGATAAGGAGAATGGCGACAATCCCCAATCCCAACGCATAAAGGTTAATCTGCCCCAAACTGCCAAAAATATTCCCCAACAGCTGGTGGATTTTACTGGATTGCGAAATCTGGACCCCAAAAATATGCTTCAGTTGCCCCAATCCAATGAGAATGGCTGCTGCGGAAGTAAATCCGCTAATAACGGGTTTAGACAGAAAATTGATGAAAAAACCCATTCGCAGGAAGCCCAAAAGCAACTGTATACTACCAATAAGAAGGGTCAGTAAAAGTACTGTGGCAATGTAGTCTTCAATATTGGCCAATTGCAACGCTCCTATACCAGCCGCCACCAACAAGGAATCCATGGCCACCGGGCCCACCGCCAGTTGGCGAGATGTCCCTGTCAATGCATAGACAATCTGCGGAACCAATGCCGCGTAAAGCCCATAAATAGGGGGCATTCCCGCAATCATGGCATAGGCCATCCCTTGGGGCACCAACATGACCCCCAAGGTGAGTCCGGCAATAAGGTCCCCATAAAGGAGTGAACGATTATAGGTCTTCAACCACGATAAAAAGGGAAAAAACCGTTTAAGCATAGGATTGGTTTTGAACAAAAATAAGGTTCCGTGTATTGCTTTACAGTAACCAAAGGCACAGACCTATAGATCCAAAATCTGGATGTAATTCCTGTGAAGGACCAATTTCTTCATTTTCTCGAGCTTTTTCAACAAGCGTGATATCACTACCCTCGAGGTATGCAAATCATAGGCAATCTCTTGATGGGTACTTCGTATCTGGTTATCGTTGGTCACCTCAATCTTCTTTTTGAGATAGTCCACCAAACGTTGATCTAAATTCTTGAAGGCAATGCTGTCCACCGTCTGCAACAGTTCATTCAATCGGTTATGATAGCTTTCGAACACATAATTGCGCCATCCTTTGTACTTGGCCATCCATTCTTCCATTTTTTGGACGGGCACCATCATAATTTTGGCATCGGTCTCGGCGATGGCCCTGATCTCGCTTTGGGTGTGCCCCATACAACAGGCCATGGTCACGGAACAGGTCTCCCCTTGCTCCAAATAATAAAGCAACAATTCATCGCCCTCATCATCTTCCCGCAATACTTTAATGGCCCCGGAAAGCAGCAATGGAATACTTCTGATATAGTTTCCGATATCCATGATGGTCTCGCCAGCAGGGACTTCCATGCACTTGCCCACTTCAATAATCTCATCAATAAGGGGTTGCTCAAAATGGGAACTGAATATTCCTAAAAGTTCTTCTTTCATATACTAGTTATACCCCTCTAAGGTAACCATTTTAGGTAAAAACACCCCTGACCATGACAAGATGAAAATCCATAAAAAGCAAGGGCCCGCACTAAAGTGCGGGCCCTGACAAACTAACTCAAACTAATTAACTGAAAATAAAACTGACGTATTTATAATTTTAAGGGACTCCCCTTTATTTCTTTGGCAACGGGAATATCCAAGAACTGTAGCACTGTGGGGGCTATCTGATTGGAGTATAGCTGTTCATTTTTTGTCTCTCCCAACGCTTCGATATTCTTTCCAAAGGCAATCAACCAAACTTGGCCTGCACCGTTGATCTTACCTCCATGGCTTCTCCAGGTATCCAAGGGTTGGGTGCCCCTACCGTGATCGGTGGTGATCAAAAAAACGGTTTGATCCTTATAGAATTCATCTTCTTGGGTAAACTCCCAAAGTTCCTTGATCAGGGCATCTGTGTTGTGGGCCGATTTCAAATAAGACTGATAGTCCCCATCATGTGCAAAATCATCGGTTTCCCCGTAGGAGATGTAGACCAGATTGGGGTGCTCTTTTTTCATATGCTCCAGGGCATAGTGATGGGTAAAGGCATCCAACCGAACACTGCCCCAAGGACTGGGAATCTGTTCTTGCAATTGGTTAAGGAATTTTTCGCGCTCGTTCAAATTTTTGGTGGCCGACTCAAAACCTGCGTTTACGGGAACCCCTGATCGTTCTTCGTTGATGATGTACGGAAACACATCCCAACTCCCGAATGCGGCAACCTTTCCCTTCCCTTTCGGCGAATTGTTGTACCGTTCCAAAATGGTGGTATTGGGGTTGTTCATCTTATCGTTACTGGTGATTCGGGAATCATCGGCAGTACCGGTAAGAATCTCGTTATAACCTGGATAAGAGAACCACATGGTATTGGTAAGATTCACTTTGCTGTCCAGGCTCCTGTTGCCATGCAATTGGCCCATTTTGGACACTTGGCCCCACACAAATGGTAAAAGCACCTCTCTCCGCTCTTTTGGGGTATCCCTCCAGTACGTATCCTTCAACATATCCGGATTGTGAACGTATTCCTTGTTCGTCACCAAAAGGGAATCTGCCCCCGTAAAGAGCTCCTGCCAACGGAACCCATCCAACGTAATTAAAATTACCTTGGTGTTGTTCGAGTCTTGGGCATTCCCTATTTGCATCGCCACCAATGCCATAATCAAAAGCAAAATTCTGTTCTTCATGTTTTATTTGGTTTTAAAGGATGTTATTTGGGACCAGTCGCTCCAATTCAGGTTTTGGTCCCGGTATCTTACTCGCCAAAAATACGTGGTATTTGGTTTTATACGCCTGGTCTTTTCATCCGTAAGATCATCATCTTTTTGTCTGTTTTCCTTATAGTACCAGTTTTCATGCTGCTTCCAGCTCTCAAAGGCCAACTTTTCAAAGTCCTTGGCTTCTGAAACCTGCCAATGCGATGCCGCATGGAATGTTCCCTGATGGCTACTTTCAAACGCTCCGGCTTTAAGTGTGGTTCCTTCAATACTTACCACTTCATTTTCTTTTGGGATCAAAGGCATGGGTGCAACTGGCTTCCGTTCCTTTCTCCAGATGGTAATGCTATCGCGAAGCTCATTATCCCTAAAATCTTCTTCATTTCCCCTACTGATGCGTTTAATGGTGAATTTGGGGTCTTCCCGGTTACCATCCACTTCAACCATTACAAATCCATATTCGTCCTGGGTCACGGTAAACTCGTCATAATCCCTACCTTCAAACTCGCCCCAGTTGTCTATGGCCCCACCTGCCGAAGCCACATTGACCCACAAATGCTTATGGTCGCGGGACTGTCCTCGGGAATAACCGTGTGTATGTCCAAAAAAGTGGATGCTGGGTTTTCCTGTCTTGGTGGAAAATGCTTCCAACATCTTCACCACTTTTCCGGTTGATTCTTCCTCTCCGGGAATCCAAAGTTCCGATTTATGGGGATGGTGCAATTGGGCAAAAACAAAGTCAATCGCATCATTTTTATCGGTTTCGGCCAAGACGTTTTCCAACCATTCATACTGCTCTCTCAAATCCCGATAGCCTTCATTGGAGTTCAAACCAATGACCCGGGTGTTGCCGTAGTCCTTATACCACCAATGCTCGGCATAGGCCGGGGTACCATTCTCGGGAAGACTAAAGTATTTGAAATAGAACACGGAGTTCCGCTCATGGTTGCCCAGAACGGGATATACGGGAACCTGTGCAAAAAGCCTTTGGGCCGGGTCAAAGAAATGGTTCTTCCACTGACTGTAATTGCTTCCTGTGGCCACCAAATCTCCCGGAATCATCACCAAGGCCAAATTTTCGGGCAACTTGCCTTCAAACTCCTGTTCCAAATATTGTATCACCCCTTCATTCACCATTTCGGAAAACTTGTTGGGGTTTTGACTATCATACTGCATATCGCTCATGGCCACAATGTTGAACGATTCCTCATCACTGGCAAAAGGCGGGGTCTTAAACTGGAAAATATCCGATTTTGCCTTGCCCGTCCTTACCCGATAATAGTATTCGGTAAACCGTTGCAGACCCGTTAACTTCACCTCATGGATCCTAGTATCCGAAAAGTTGACATCATAGGCTATCCCTTGGGTCTTTTTTCCCAATTTTTCTGTGGTTCCCCATTCCACAATGCTCTCCTCCCCGCTACTGGTCTCCCATTTGATGATGATGGAGTTGGGTTGTGCATCCTGCAAATAGGGCTGCACCAAAATTTGGGGCTGTTCTTGGGCCACGGCCATGACCGTACCCACAAAAAAGTAGAATAAAAGTTGGTTGATCTTTTTCATTAGACAATTGCGTTGGTTTTAAGGAAAGCCTCGTTCAATATTTCCAAGGCTTTTTCCAGTTCTTCTTGTGATATGGTCAGTGGGGGGGATAATTGCAGTACGTTTCCTTTGGAAACCTTAAAGCTCAATCCCAATTTTAGACATTCGTACATGATTTCCTCAGCCTCCACAACAGCTTTTTCCTTGGTGGTCCTATTGGTGACCAGTTCTATACCCCAAAGCAAGCCCATGCCCCTTACATCGCCGATCAGGGAATATTTTCGGTGCAATTTGTACAGTGCATTTTTCAGAAAGGCTTCGTGGGTCTTTACTTTGTCCAAAAGGTTCTCTTCTTCGATGATGTCAAGAACCGTCAAGCCGGCCATGGCCCCCAACGGACTTTTCTCGTGGGTGTAATGCCCCAAGGAGATATGCCCGAAAGTATTATATTCATCCCGAGTAACAATAGCGGCTTGGGGAATGATTCCTCCTCCCAATCCCTTACCAAGACAAAGGATGTCGGGTTCAATGCCATAGTGTTCAAAAGCGAACATTTTCCCGGTCCTTCCCAAAGCGATTGGAATTTCATCCAAAATCAATAAAACGCCATGCTTGGTACAAAGTTCGCGGGCCCCTTTCCAAAATTTTTCCGAAGGAATCTGCACATCGGTATTCCTGATAGTCTCCGCCAACAAGGCCCCTATCTGGTTGTCCTTGGAAAGTACGTACTCCAAATATTCCAGTGCTTTATCTTCATTTCCTTCAAAAATGCCCCTGTAGGTAATTGGGGGTGGAATGCGTTCCACACCGGGCATCAAAGGACCCATATGCTCCCTAAAAACCGATTCGCCCCCTACGCTGATGGCATCCAATGATGCCCCATGAAAGGAATCCCAAAACGAAACCACCTTGTGTTTTCCCGTAACGGCCCGTGCCAATTTCAAGGCAATGCCAATGGCCGAGCTCCCATTTGGGGTGAGCAACACCCTGTTGAGCCCTTTTGGGCAGACCGAGGCCAACTTTTCAGCAAATTGTATGGCCACCTCATTGGTGTACCTTCGGGTAGAAAAGGTCAATCCTTGTAATTGTTCGGTCAACCGCCCCACCAATTTGGGGTTGGAAAACCCAATTTGATGTACATTGTTTCCGTGGAAGTCAAGGTATTTTTTACCTGAAATGCTCTCAATGTATGAGCCTTCGCAGTTTTTCAACACATCCAAACAGGGCGTGGACATGGACTGGTGCAAAAAGTACTTGGCATCCTTTTCCAACAGTTCCTTGGTCAGTTCATTCACATCCCCTTCTATCCATTGGCCTCTTGCCGAGGTTAGGTTGATATCTCCTTCCACAACATATTCCCCGCTGTGTCTATCTCGCTTTGTATGGTCCATATTTTGCTCGTATTTTACGTTCTTCGGATGTGTCGTCCAACACATAAATATCGTACATGTTTCCGTTATCGTACACCCGAACCACAATGTGTCCTTCCTGACTTTTATATTGATCCACCCTACCCCCTATGACATCCTTGGTCCCCTGAAGCATAATGGTGGAGAAAATATCACGCTCACCAGGGTAAAGTTGTTTTGAGGTGATTCTTCGCAGCACCTCCTCCCCCGGATGGTCCGCCGTCCAGTTTTGTTGTATCCATACCCGCGGCCTAATGGTGCGGACATAATACGCATTTTGGGAATCCCGATTGCCATGATGGTTCAGCGTAGCCACATCCACCGGGCCAATGACGGGTGCCACATGCGATTCAAGGGCGTTGAGGTCCGTTTGTCCCAACCCATCGATTCCCGCAATATCCCCTCCGGTAAAATAGTTGAATTTCCCATAATCTATTCTGATGCAATTGCTCAAGGGGTTTTCGCCGGGGTACTCACCTACTTTAAAAAGAGAATGGGTTTTAGTATCCTCTCCAGTCCAGATCACCCCATTGGAGGCAATGTTCCGAACGAAAAAATCAGGATAATCCTTTGGATTGTGCTTCAAAACGATTTGGTCCACGGCACCCACTTTCAAGGCTTCATTTTCCAATCCGTTTTCTTTGGATTGATGGGCGATGAACTTCCAGTATTCCTTCAAAGTAGGAACCATGCCGTATTTATCCTTGGAGAAACGCTCCGTGGATTGCACTTTGGTATCCTTTAAATCCAAGGGAAAATCAAATCCCCGATCAATCAGTTTTTTGATGGGCAACAACGAACCCACTTCCATAATTCCAGTCAACTGATACCCTCCGGGTGCTATCTTTCGCAAAGAATCCACCTCACCAAAGTGGTCATCATGGTAATGGGTGATCAAGGCATAATCCAACTGCCTATTTTGGTTTTTGGGCACAAATCGATCTATATAATCCACAATCCATTCGGGAGCAGATTTTGACCGATTGGGAGCCAGTTTTGCATTTCTATTTGATGTGGTCCTTGGGTGGGTCTCGGACATATCGCCAGCATCCACCAAAAGGGTTGTCCCATCCGGAAACACCATAAAAGCAGCATCTCCCCTACCCGTGTTGATGTGGTGGATATCCAAAAAACCAGGTTTCCAATTAGGTAATTGCGTGTCCTGTCCATGTGAAATCCAAACGGACAGGGCAAACATCAAAAAACCCAATTTTTTAAGGTTGAGGAACATCTATTACTTGACTCTGTATAATTTATTCGCAGGAACAATCTGCTTGGGAACATCTTTTCCTTGATACTTTACATCCAAATGGTAGCCACCACCGCCATTGAAGAACTCCACACGAACTTCATGACGTCCCTTGGCCAATTCCATGGTTCCGCTACGTTCCATTACTCCATGGTCCCCATCGTTGTCCACTACCAATGTCCCATTCACATAGAGTTTGCTGCCATCGTCACTGTTGGTAAAGAAGCTATACTTTCCTTCTTCTTCTATTTCTAAATAACTTTCCAATACCAAAGCAACCTGATCTTGTTGGATATCCGCACCCATCGCCTGCTTATGCGAGAACTCCGTTACATACCCCTCCTTAATGGGTTTTAGGGTAGAGAAATCCGGAAGTTTCTCCATTTTTTCCCCATAGAATATCTGAAACTTTACGGGGTCTTCCTTGGTTTTGGGGACAATCCTAAAATTGGCCTCGGCCATGGTGCTTGCCATGGCTCCATTTTGAAAAACAGCAGCTTTCAACACAGCCGTTTCCTTTAGATAGAAGGTGTCTTGGTACACCGAGCTGTTGGCCGCCGTTGGCACCTCACCACCCAGCACATAGCGAATTTCCCCACCATTGTTCGGGTTTTGTATCACCACTGCCACGGAATCGGCCTTGAAAACTCCGCCTGCCGGCTCATAATGGCCCGCATCAGGGAGAATCTTTGGTTGGGTGATCTGCTCTTTTCGCTTGTAGGTTAGTTTGGGTTTTTCATTTCCTATAAAAGCCCCTTTTACAGGTCTGCCAATCCATGCTTGCGGTGTTTGCAGTCCCATAGCGTAGGCCACAGTCGGGGCATTGTCGTATTGGTATACGGTTTCTTCAATTTCATAGCCTTTTTTCACCCCGGCTCCGTACATGATGAAGGGGATGGTCATTTCTGCCAAACTCTCCCCGCCATGTCCATAACCCAATCCTCCATGATCGGCGGATACAATGAAAAGGGTCTTTTCAAACATCCCAGCTTCCTTGGTGGCCTTTACAATCTCAGTGATCAAGGAATCCGCTTTTGCCACAGAAGTGTAATATTCTCGGCTGCCATGACCCATACTGTGCCCGGCATGGTCCACATGGTCCAGATGTACAAACGTAAACTTGGGCGTGTGCTCCTTGATGTAGGCTATCGCATCTGTGGTAGTTCCGTCTTCGTGGTCACCATTGATATCAAAGTCAACATCGTCCTTTTCAAACAATCGTCCAAAACCGTCCCAATCGTAAATGGCACCCACATGGGCTTCGGGCTGTTGGTCCTTGAACAAGGTAAAGATGGTAGGAAAGGTTCCGTTCTCGGTGGCTACGACCGGAGGCAATTGATGGTCAAATTTCTCCCATCCGTTGGAAGTGATCCCATGCTGCTCCGTATCGGCACCCATGATCATACTGGCCCAGTTGGGACTGGAACTCGAGGGGAGTACCGACCTTGCCTGCATGGTTGCAGCTCCATTTTGCACCATGGAGTCCAACATGGGGGTATTTGCATTTCTGATACCATCCGGACTCATCCCATCCACTCCAATCACAACCACGTGATCTATGGTGAATCCTTTTTTATCCGTTTTGTCACAGGCAAAAACCAAGACGGCCAACAGAAACAAACAAAGTGCTTTTTTTATCATGGTCATAAGTCTTAAATAGCAAAGGCTGCCCCGTTAAGAGGCAACCGTTTGCTCGCTGAAATGAATGAATTCTTCTACTAATACCGGGTTCCGGTTTCCCACCAGCCTTTTGTATTTATATTGTCTCCCTCTCCGCCCATGGCGCTTACGGCACCGTCATAATTGGCCTTGTTCAGGGTTTGTTCCGATGAAGGATAAAGGAAACGAACGGGATATCTTCCTCCGTTCAAATCGTCTTGACCTGTTTCCAATGCAGGCATTCCTGTTCTTCTGTAATCCATCCAACCTTGATAGTCCACATTCCAAAGGGCAATGGTCTTTTGGGTCAACAAAAGCTCCAAGGTGCCATCGTATTGCACTTCGGATTCCAACAAATAGGCTTCGATATCGGCATCATCAACCCCCCAATAGGAAAGGCTCGCCCTAATTCCCTCATTGTAATAGTTCTCCGCGTTTCCAGTAATGATCCCTCTTTCGGCAGCTTCTGCCAAAATGAACTGTACTTCCGAGTTTTTCATGATGAAAGCTTCGGCTTGAGTGGCAGAAAAGTAAAACAACTCCACATCCAACCTGCTTGGACTAAACTCATCATCATAGGCACGGGCATTGTCCTGATTCAGTCCAATTGGAATACCTACCCAATCACCATCACTGTTTCTATCGAACCAAATATCCAAACGTGGATCATTAAAGCGTTCAAAATAATCCAACAAGGTGGTACACAAGCTTTTCTCGTCAAATCCACCAATACGGCCAGTACTCTGCGGCCAAGAGTCTGTGTTGGAGGTTCCACTGTATACCAATACGGCATTGTCCGCATTGGAATCGATATAGTTTCCTGCATTGACAATGGACTGCATTTCGGCAGAAACGTCCCTACGTTTTGAAATCCGCATTAAATAGCGAAGTCTCAATGAGTTTGCCAACTTTCTCCATTTGGTGGCATCCCCATTGAAGATCACATCTCCTGAAGAACCTGCAATTGCCTCTCCTTTTGCCAGTGCGGCATCTGCATCGGCCAAATCTTGCAATACCCCATTATAAACGGTTTCTTGATCATCATATACCGGAGTAAATATTCCATCTGACTTACCAGACATCGCTTCAGAGTAAGGAACATGTCCGTACAAGTCGGTCAGGTTGGCAAAACTAAGGGCCCTCATGGTAAGGGCTATCCCTTCATAGGTTGCATTTTGGGTGCCCTCTGCCCTGGATATTTCCAAAATATCGTTGATTTCCGGCAAGTAATTGTAGAAGAAATTCCACATGCCTTGATCTCCCCAATCAAATTGGCTAAACCCAGGAAAGTTGTTCTTGGCCATCAATTGGGTAATGGTGTTTCCATCGCTGTAGCCCTCTTGTGTAAGTGTTCTGGTAATTTCCGAGGTCACGGTGGATACCAGTAAGTTGGCACTTACCTGCTCCGGGGCATTGGGGTTCATATTGATTTCTTCAAAGTTTTCGGTACAGGACACCATTAGGGTTCCCGCTAGAAATATTGACGCTATGATGTTTGATGTCTTCATCTTTTTTTCGTCTTGACTATTTAAAATTCTACATTAAGGTTCAGTCCAAAACTTCTGGTACTGGGCAGGGCCATATCTTCTACACCGGGCACAATATTGCCTCCGGAGAAAGAAATGGTCTCAGGATCTACGTGGTCGTTTTCTGTCCACAAAGCAAGGTTTCGGCCAACAAGTGAAATGGTAGCTGACCTAATCGGGGTTCTTTCCAACAATTTACTTGGGAAGGTATATCCCAACTTCACTTCACGAAGTTTCACATAGGTAGCATCGAACATTGAGCTTTGCTCATTGCCCCTGTTATACACATGGGAATAGTAGTTGGATGCGGCCACACTTTGCGTATTGGGCGTATAGCTTCCATTACCATTATCAATTACCCCTTGTGCAACGATACCAGTCTCACGTCCAGGTACTGTAAAATCCAACATCCCAGTTGTACCTCCAATGGCAACGGTCCTTGAGTGGTACACACCACCTTGTCTCCAATCGAAAAGGAATCCGAACCTGAAGTTTTTGTACTGGAAGCTGTTTTGGAAACCTACCATAAAATCTGGATTGTAGTTTCCAAGATTGCGTAGTTCATTGCTTCGGATGGGCAAGCCAGAACTCTCATCGATGATCCACTGTCCATAGTAGGGACTACTCTTATCGGTAACCTGCTCAAATCCGGTTCCGTAGAGATCTCCCATTCGCTCCCCCACTTCGGCCACCACTTGCAGGTAGTTCTCTTTTACCAAATAGCTGGTAAGTCCATCGGTAAGTTCTTTAACCTCTCCACGGTTGGCGGTAAAGTTGATGTTGGTATCCCAACTAAAGCTATTGGTCTTGACAGGAGTTGCACTCAATGTCACCTCAATACCTTTATTCTCCACTTCACCGGCGTTGATGATCCTTGATCCATATCCTGAAGTGTTGGAAACCGGAAGGGAAAGAATCTGGTTATCCGTAACCGACATGTAAGCTGCAACATCCAAACCTAGACGACTTTGGAAAAATCGCAAATCGGCTCCCACTTCAAACGAGTTGGTCCTTTCCGGTTTTAGGTCTGCCAGTTTCAATTCTGAAGGCGAATACGCCCTGGAGAATCCATTAAAGGTGTTTCCAAAACCATAGGTGGCAGCCAAGTTGTAAGGATCGGTATCGTTACCCACGCTGGCCCATCCTCCTCGGATTTTGGCAAAACTGATGGCCCTTGGCATTTCAAACATATCGGAAAGGATGAAACTCAATCCAACCGAAGGATAGAAATAGCTATTGTTTCCATCAGGCAAAGTGGACGACCAATCGTTACGGGCAGTCACATCCAAGAAGGCATAGTCCTTATAGGAAACGTTTGAAAAGGCATAGAGACTGTTCACCGTAAATTTGCTGTCGTAATCACTCTGTGTCAAAGGCTCGGCGGCATTACCAAAATTGTAGATGCCGGGAATGGACAATGAGTTGGCACTGATACGCTGATATCTGTTCTTTGCCGAACGATGGTTGGCCCCCATGGAGATCCCAAAGTCAAAATCCTCGTTCAACTCCTTGTTATAGGCCAATAGGAAATCCGTGTTCTGCTCGTAAGCATAGATGTAGTCCTCACGATACTGCCCATTTGGGAATCGCTGGGTTGAAAAAGCCCTTTTGCGCATATCCAGTTCATTGGAATAATCAAACCCGGAGCGCAACATAAAGCTCAAATCCTTGGTCAATTTCAAATCGGCCCGCAAGTTGGTGATCACACGGTCCTTGTTAAAGGCGTTTGTGTTTTCAAAAACCGTAAAGAACGGGTTGTCATGGTAGTTATAGTTGTAGTTGTACTGTTGTACATTTTCCAAACCGGGCTGCCAGTAATCCCTTAGCCCGTTCATGTCTATATGACGACCGAACCAGATCCATAGGTACATTACGTTTTCCGTTCCATAAGAGTTGTTGGGACGGTTCCTTGAATTGGAATTGATATAGTTCATGGACCCAGTTACCTTTAACCAATCAGTCAGGTTATAGGTTCCGTTCACTTGGTAGGAACGTCTTTTAAAGTTGGAGTTTGGAATAACGCTCTCGCTCTGCAAATCGGTGAAAGACACCCTGAAATTTCCATCCTCATTACCCCCGGTCAATGCAATGTTGTTGCTCATGGTAAACCCAGTCCTGAAGAAATCATCAATATTGCTTGAATGCGGTGAAAAAGGAGTCGCAATGATTTCATCCGCGAAAGTACCATCAGGATTTCTAGGTCTTACATGTACGTCCCCGGCACGCAATCCACTGCTGGTAGGGCTGTCATGCTGTGGAATCAGTTGTCCATCCAAGGCAGGACCCCAGCTTTCATCCACATGGTCATTGACCCCTCCGGTCAAGGAACGGTTCTGACCTCCATCATTAAAGGCAAATTGTCCACCAGACCCCTGTCCGTATCTATTTTGATATTTAGGCAAGGTCAACAAGTCCTCAAAAGTGGTGTTATTGGTATATGAAACACCGATACCTCTTGTACCTCTTCCCGATTTTGTAGTGATAAGGACAACCCCATTGGCACCCCTTGAACCATAAAGTGCGGTTGCATTGGGACCTTTCAATACGGTCATGGTCTCCACATCATCTGGGTTGATGTCCATGGCGCCATTACCGTAATCCACTTCCATGTTACCTTCGGAACCACGACTGCTCACATTATTATTGATAGGAATACCATCCACCACAAATAAAGGAGAGTTGGCATTGGGGCTAGGATTCAATGAATTTTCCCCACGGATGATGATCTGCGAGGAAGATCCCACACCAGAATTCCCTCCAGTGACCTGAACCCCTGCCATTTTACCGGCAAGCGAGTTGACCACGTTGGTTTCCTTAGCCTCGGAAATCTCTTCTCCAGAAACTTTTTGAACGGCATAGGCCAATTTCTTGGTCTCCCTTTTAATACCCAAAGCCGTAACCACTACTTCGTCCAATTGCTGCGAATCGGGTTGCAGCATAATGGTTGCCGTTGTTTTTCCCGAAGGATCAAATTCTTGGGCTATATACCCTATATAGGAAACTACCAAAATTCCACCTTCCTGGGGAATTCCAATTTCAAAGTTTCCATCAAAATCTGCAGCCACCCCTACGGTGCTACCTTTCACAACAACCGATGCCCCAGGCAACGGTACACTGTTTTCATCCACAACCGTACCTGAAAATGTGGTTTGGGAATAGCCGACAATACTTACGGTAAAGGCAAGTATAAACGCTACGAATGCTTTTTTCATTTGTTGAATATTTGTAAAATTTGGTTAATTATTTATCAACAAATATCCAACACCAGCGTTAAGGCACGCAGTTGAACAGATTAAAAAAAAGATATGGAAAGGTTAAAAGAATCGGCATAATGTTAGCTAAACATTATTTACAAATATTCAATTTTTGTGGTATCTTGCGCTGTGTGAACACCTTAATATATCACTGTTTAACAATAGGTTAAGAAACATAGTTTGATTTGTTCCTTTTTCCAAAATATTATAAATACTAAAACACACAAGGTTAAGTTATGATGGATGATTATCTCATAGGCATTGGCAAACGCATCAAGGAAATACGGAGAGGCAACAAAAAGACCATTAGTGACGTTGCGATCCAGGCGGGAGTGACCGCTGGGTTGATTTCACGTATAGAAAATGGAAGGACCATCCCTTCCTTGCCTGTATTTTTAAAAATTGTAGGGGCTTTGGAAACCGAGATGATCGATTTCTTCGATGGTATGCCCAAGGTCAACGGGCACAACTTTTTGGTGTCGCGGAAAGAAGAACAGACCATCATTGAAAAAGAGGACGAAGCCATTGGATTTACCTACAATTACATCTTTGGCAAACAATTGAATTCCGTTGGTTTTGAAAGTGTGCTCCTAGAGGTACAACCCAACTCTGAACGGGAAAAAGTAATCACCGATGCCTTTGAGTTCAAATACATTCTTACCGGTGAGTGTGCTTACGTCATTGGAGACCAGGAAGTACTTTTGAAGGAAGGGGATTCCATCTTTTTCGATGGAAGGATTCCCCATGTTCCCATCAACAGGGGCAAAGTTCCTTCAAAGATGTTGGTGGTCTATTTCTTTATCTAATCCTTGAACAGGATTTCTTTCAAATCACTTAATGACTCCAAGATGTAGGTTGGCTCGGCTTTCTCCAGTTGTTCCCGGGTCTGTGCCCCGGTAAGGACCCCAACAGTAATCCCGCAGTTGGCATTTTTACCTTCCTCAATATCTATTTCAGAATCACCAGCTTTGAGCACTTGCTCTGGATCGGTAATATTGAATAGGGCCATGGCCTTATCGATCATTTCGGAAGAAGGCCTTCCCACTTCCACATCATCGGCCGTGATCAGTGCATCTATTTGATTTCCTGGCATCCAACCCAATTTTTGCAACAATGATTGTGCGGTATTGGAGTCGTACCCGGTGTTCAACACCACTTTGATCCCATGGGACCGCAAGGTTTCAAAAAGCTGTTCCACCCCTTCATAAGTGGTCACCTCCAGCTCGGCATAAGCCTGTTTGAGCATTTCCTTGAAACGGTTATGCACTTCCTTGGCATCCACGGTTGCATTTACTTGCTCAACGATATCCAGAATGGCTTGATATTTCTCTTTCCCTGCCCCATGTTCCAACACTTGGTCCAAGGTAACATCCACCCCGGCATTGTTCAGCGCCTTTTGTACAGTTTTGTAGACTACATTGTCCTCGTTCACCGTAGTTCCGGCCATATCAAACACAACAAGTTTCATATCTTTCATAAGCGATTTTTATCGATTTAAAATTTTGGCAATATTCTTTTTTGAAAAACCGGCACTCCCCGTCATTCCCTTCCCTCCGATACCGGTAACAATGTGGATATCCTCGTCAATGGTCTTTTTGAAGATGTCACTGGTCTTACATTGGGAATACATTCCGTACCACCTACGCTGAATTTCGTAGTTGGGCAATTGAATGATTTTTTTGGCTTCCTCCACCATAAAGTTATCAATATCCATGTCAAGATCATACCCTAAATCATCCATATTGGCCGCATCGGCGTATTGATGTGAATCTCCCAAGATCACCGAACCGTCCAAGGCCTGTTTGAACAAAATGTGCACCCCCCAGTTTTTCTGCGGGGTATCCGGTAGTTCCTTGGCTTTAATTTCGTGATAGGATGGGCATTCGTAAAATGCCTCATATCTTCTGATGGACCATCCGGTTAAAATGGACCCTTTCAACGTATAATTTTCCTGGGGTTTGGTCTGCATCATCTGAAGCTTGGAAACTTCCAAGTCACTTTGGGCAAACAGTTCCGGGTAAAGATTTTTAAAATCGCTGCCGTTGCAAATGATCACCTTTCTACCAAAGATACTTTCACCCATCGAGCTCTGTACTTCTATCCCGCTCCCCGTTCTCTCGCAGGAAGAAACCAAAAATCCTGTCTTGATCTCCAATCCTTTTTGGGCCACTAGATATTCCTGTAGCCTATGAATCATGGTCCTAGGCTCAACGGTCACCTCATCCGGAAAAAAAAGTCCAGCCTTTACATAATCCCTACGTAGGCCGGGATACCGCTCCAAGCATTCACTCTTGGTGAGCATCTTGGAACCATACTCGTTATTGTTATTGATGGCCCGGAGCTCTACCAACAATTGCTCCTCTTCTTCATTGGATGCCAAGTACACTGTTCCATTTTGGCGAATGCTGATATCAAACTGGGATTGGATATCTTTATAGATCCGAAGGCTTTCCCGCCCGTACTTTTGCCATTTGGTGTTCATCCCGGATGGAACTACCTGTCCAAAGTTTTGGGTGGTGGCGCCCTTGGGATAATTGTCCTTTTCAACCAAACAGACCTTCATCCCCAATTCCATGGCATGATAGGCATGAAACGTACCCAAAATACCACCTCCTACAACAACTACATCATATTTATTGTCCATAATCCAATTCCTGGTTCAATTTTTCTGATTTATGCCTTGCCCCAAAATGGACAAAAAGCACCACTGATATACAAATACCGATAATGGCCACGGCGTATGTGCCATATACAAAGAAGTTGAGCCATGAAAGGTTGGCCTGACCAAAGTTTTTATAGAGGAGCACCAAAACACTGCCCACATATCCAAAAGCATCTGCTATATAGATCAAGAACCCTGAGTTGCCCTTTATCTTGAAGGCCGCAATGAAACGATCAAAGAACAAGCAGTTGAACGGCACATAGCAGATGTAGAGTCCAAAACCGGTACAGACCATCCAAACAAAGGGGTTCATCAAACCCAGTTGGAACATGAGGGTGGAAATACCCAACACCACGGTTCCCAATATCAACAGTAAATGATACGTCAATAATGCCCTAAAGTTATCCTTCACATAAAAAATGGAGCCTATGATCAAGAGCACAATAATGGCAATGATGATTTCCGAAGTGGAAAAGACGGAAATATCTCCTTGATACCCCATACTGTCCCACAATTCCCTGGCAAAATTGTCTCGGAAATCCCTAAACGCGGTCAAGAAGGTATAAAAAATGACCACCAACAAAAGTGGAAAAAAGAATTTCTTCACAAGGGCTTTACGGTCTTCACTGGTCATGGGAACACGTTCGGTACGCTGCTCCATATCCGAAGCTGTGGGCGGGGGCACCCGTTGTAAAAAGTAAGAAGACAATAATAATGGAAGAACAAAAAGCGCCCCGGTGACCGAAGGCATCCAAAGCTCACTTACTCCCCAATAATTCATCACGTAAAGCCCAACGGATTTTACCACACCGCTTGAAACGATAAAGCTAGCACACAAGATCACGCCCAACACATCGGTGAACCTTCTTCCCTCAACATAAGAAAATACAATGCCCCAAACCATTCCTAGGGGAATACCGTTCAAAAACATAAAAACGATATTATAGGGAGCCGGTAGGGTTGCAAAGCCGATCAGTGCCATTTCAGCCAAAAAGATCAGGGAAATCAAGAGCAACAACCTTCGGTTGGGTTTCAATTCGGAAATGACCTTGATGCCAATAAATTTGGAAAGGGCGTATCCCAGAACCTGGGCAATGATCAACAATATTTTGTAATCCACCCCAAAGTAAGCCAGCCCGTCGAACGTTGCCACGGTGAAGGGCTTCCGAAAGGCATACATACAAAAGTACGTGCCAAAGGCCGCTAGGGAGGCGTGCAGGACGAAGACTAGGGAAGACCGTCTTTTATGGGCGTTTTGGGTTGACACAATGTTTACAAATAATAAAATAAAGTTTCAAATTACTCACTTTTTTTGGAAAACAATCCGCTTTTTTAGTTTAAATAATCGTTAGCAAAAAATTATTCCTGTTCCATCCTAAATTGCTCTTGATCATGATTCTTGGATGACATTTAATTTTTAATGCTATTTTAATTGAATATTTGAAGCGCTCGACAACAACATGGTTAAATATTGGTTAGGTTTTGATATTGGCAGTTCATCCATTAAGGCAGCCTTGGTAAATTCAGAGAATGGAAGTGTGGTGGATGTTGCACAGCAGCCCGAAAAGGAAATGCCCATCATGGCCCCAAATCCAGGCTGGGGAGAGCAAGACCCCGAACTCTGGTGGAAACACCTTTGTACTGCGGTACGTGAGTTGATTTCCAAAAATGGGATTTCCAAAGAAGACATCAAAGGCATAGGCATATCATACCAAATGCATGGTTTGGTCGTGGTGGATAAGTCCCATAAACCTATCCGGCCCTCTATAATTTGGTGTGATAGTAGAGCCGTGGAAACTGGGGAAGAGCTGTTCAACAAGGCCGGTAAAGAAAAGTGTGTGGAGCATCTCCTCAACTCCCCCGGAAATTTCACGCTTTCCAAACTAAAATGGGTCAAGGACCACGAACCTGAAATTTTTAGGAACATCCACAAGTTCATGCTGCCCGGTGATTATATTGCCCTAAAATTATCCGGCTCCTGTGTTACCACACCATCCGGGCTTTCCGAAGGAATTTTATGGGATTTCAAAACCAATGAAGTGGCCACATGGCTATTGGAGGAAGCTGGTATTGACCCTTCCTTGGTTTCTGAAATACGTCCCACTTTTTCGGAACAGGGTTTTGTGAGCAAGCAAGGTGCTTTGGAATCCGGACTTCCCGAGGGCATCCCCATTCTTTACCGATCTGGGGACCAACCCAACAACGCCCTATCCTTGAATGTCATGGAACCCGGACAGATAGCCGCCACCGGAGGTACTTCAGGAGTAGTTTATGCCCTATCCGATAAAGAAACCACCCAAGAACACACACGGATCAATAGCTTCGCCCACGTTAACCACACATCCAAAGACCCAAGGATCGGAAAACTACTTTGCATCAACGGTACGGGAATCCAATACAGTTGGATCAGGAACGAGCTCACCCAAGGTCTTTCCTATCACCAAATGAACCAAATGGCGGAATCCATCCCCATTGGTGCCCAAGGGTTGAGCATTCTTCCCTTTGGGAACGGCACCGAACGTATGTTGAACAATTTTGGGAAAGGTTCGCGAATCCTGAACCTTCGGTTTAACCTACACAAAGCACCCCATATGTTTAGGGCCGCCTTGGAGGGCATTGCGTTCTCCTTTGTGTACGGCATGGAAATCCTACAAAACGATGGGGTGGACATCACCTCGATCAAAGCAGGTAATGACAATCTCTTCAGGGCGAGCATATTTTCCAAGACCATTGCCTCACTGACCAGCAGTCGCATAGATATTGTAGAGACCACTGGGGCCGTTGGGGCGGCCAGGGCAGCAGCCTATGCCCACGGGGATTTTGACAGTATCGCCGAAGCTACGGCCACGGATGCCGTTCAGTTGACCTATGAACCCGACGCTAACACTGAAAACTATCAAGAAGCCTATCACAACTGGAAAAAAGAACTAAAAACATACCTAGAACATTGAACAATAGAAAACTATGATCACAAAAGGAGATAAGGAATTTTTCAAAGGAATCGGAAAAATACAGTTTGAAGGAAAGGAGTCCCATAATCCCATGGCCTTTAAATATTATGATGAGAATAGATTAGTGGGAGGCAAGACCATGAAGGAGCATTTTAAGTTTGCCATTGCCTATTGGCATACCTTCACGGGTGTAGGGGCCGATCCCTTTGGGGCGCCTACCCAAGAATTCCCTTGGTTGACCAGTACGGACCCCATTCAACAGGCCAAGGATAAAATGGATGCTGCTTTTGAGTTCATTACCAAGATTGGGGCACCGTATTATTGTTTCCACGATTTTGACCTGATTGCCGAAGGGAATTCGTTGGCCGAGTCTGAAAAACGACTGGAAATCATCACCGATTACGCCCAAGAAAAAATGAAGGCTTCTGGGGTAAAGCTATTGTGGGGAACCGCAAATTGCTTTAGCAATCCCAAATACATGAACGGAGCGGCCACCAATCCCGACTTTGATGTTGTGGCCCATGCCGGAGCACAAGTGAAAAACGCCTTGGATGCCACTATCAAACTGAATGGAGAAAACTATGTCTTCTGGGGAGGTCGTGAAGGATATATGTCCCTATTGAATACCGATATGGGCCGCGAACAGGACCACATGGCCCGGTTCCTGCACATGGCCAAGGACTATGCCCGAAAACAAGGGTTCAAGGGAACGTTCTTTATTGAACCAAAGCCCATGGAACCTTCCAAACACCAGTATGATTTTGATGCGGCCACGGTCATCGGTTTTCTGACCAAGTATGATCTTTTGGACGATTTCAAACTCAATATCGAAGTCAATCATGCCACCTTGGCCCTGCATACTTTTGAACATGAACTCCAAGTGGCAGCAGACAATGGGATGCTGGGCAGCATCGATGCCAACCGTGGCGATTATCAAAACGGATGGGATACCGATCAATTCCCCGTGGATGTGTATGAACTGGCCCAAGCCATGCTAGTTATTCTGCAAGCAGGTGGTTTTCAGGGCGGTGGAATCAATTTTGACGCCAAGATTCGAAGAAACTCGACCGACTTGGAGGACATCTTCCATGCCCACATAGGCGGAATGGACGCTTTTGCCAGGGCCTTATTGGCCGCCAACGCTATATTGGAAAATTCCAATTATATTAGCATGAGGAGGGACCGATACAGCTCGTTTGATTCCGGCACCGGAAAAGCCTTTGAAGACGGTACGCTTTCCTTGTTAGACCTACATGCACACGCTTCCAAAAACCCTGAGATCAAAAAGCGTAGTGGAAAACAGGAATTGTTTGAGAACATAATCAATCAATACATATAACTAACTAAGTAAACAAACCAATTTAATTATGGAATCAGTTTTAGAAAAGCCGGACTGGATCGTTCTGGGCATTTACTTCTTGGCCCTGATCGGAGTGGCCGTTTGGGTAGTGGCCCAGAAGAATAAAAACACCGAGGACTATTTTTTGGCAGGTAGAAATGTGGGGTGGTTCGTTATCGGCGCCTCAATTTTTGCATCGAACATTGGCTCGGAACACGTAGTCGGCTTGGCAGGAACCGGATTTGAATCGGGCACACCCATGGCCCATTATGAGCTTCATGCCTGGATCGTTCTACTGCTGGGATGGTTGTTCCTCCCGTTCTACATACGAAGCGGGGCATTTACCATGCCCGAGTTCCTGGAAAAACGTTTTGATAGCCGGTCACGATGGTTCCTATCCATATTTTCATTGGTGGCCTACGTGCTCACCAAGGTTTCCGTGACCATTTATGCAGGGGGGATTGTAGTTTCCGAACTGCTTGGGATTCCGTTTTGGTATGGGGCCATAGGAGTTGTTGTCTTTACTGGGATCTATACCGTGGTGGGTGGAATGAAAGCGGTGATCTACACGGAAACCCTACAAACCGTTATCTTGATCTTAGGTTCCTTGATCATCACCTATTTGGGGCTTCAGGAAGTTGGAGGCTGGGGACAGCTACGGGAAACCGTGACCTCCGTAAGTCCGGACCACTTTAACATGTGGCGTCCCATGAGCGATCCAGATTTTCCGTGGACCGGTCTGTTAATCGGGGGAACCATTGTGGGAATCTGGTATTGGTGTACCGACCAATATATTGTACAGCGAACCCTTGCTGCCAACAACATTAAAATAGGTAGACGTGGAGCCATTTTTGGGGCTTATCTAAAACTGATGCCCATCCTGATTTTCTTGATTCCCGGCATCATCGCCTTTGCCCTGACCATTCAAAACCCTGAAGTATTCAACGTGGAACGTGCCGACAGGGCCTTCCCCATGCTGGTAAAGACTCTTTTGCCCGTTGGATTGAAAGGCTTGGTGGCTGGTGGACTTATGGCCGCATTGATGAGTTCCCTGGCCTCTGTGTTCAACTCCTGTTCCACCATTTTCACCATCGATATCTATAAAAAACTTCGTCCCGAAAAATCTGAACGGGAATTGCTCACCATTGGTAAAATTGCCACGGGAATCATTGTGGTGCTTGGTATTGTTTGGATTCCCATCATGGACAAAATCGGGGGTGGGGTCATGTACCAATACCTTCAGAACGTACAATCTTATATTGCCCCCCCAGTGACCACTGTGTTCCTATTGGGAATCATCTGGAAACGGGTCAATTCAAAAGCGGCCATCACCACACTTTTGGCGGGTCTGGTGCTTTTGGTACTCCGTTTGGGCTCGGAAATTTATTATCAGCCCCAAATCACCTCGGGTGAAGAAGTACCCGGATTCCTATTTCAATTTGCCACCGTGAATTTTGCCCACATGGCTATTTTCATGTTCATTTTTTCGGTAGCTCTGTGTATTGCCGTCACTTTGGCCACGGCTCCTCCAAATTACGCATTGATCAAGGGACTTTCCTTTGGCACCTTGTCTGAAGAGGACCGGGCCGCCACCAAAGGAAGCTACAGCACTGTGGATGTGGTGCTTTCCGTGCTCTTGGTCGTAATAGTGATTGCCATTTTATCTTATTTTACCGGATAAGGTTCAAAAAATATCCAACAACAAAGGCCCGGAAATTTCCGGGCCTTTTTATTTTCAAGAGTAATGATGTTCTTGATTACAATATACTGTTCAGAAAGTTATCCTTGTAGGCACGTCCAATGGGAATTTTTGCCCCGTTGGTCAAATACACCAAGTTGCCCGATATCCTATCGATTTTTTTGGTGTTGATGATATGCGATTTATGTACTTGAAAAAACTGGGGTGGTCCCAGAACAGTTACCCAATGCCGCAGCGGTTCGTTGGACAATATCTTTCGGTGTTCCAGACGGATTTCCGTATAATCGGAATCAGACGAAATGGTCAGAATGTCGTTCACAGCAACCTTGATGTGCTCATGGCTCGACTTCACATAAATCTCGTTGATCGGATTGGGGGGGATACCGTTATTTTTCAGGTCAGGGTGTTCCTTTTTGTTGTCCAGTTTGTTCACAGCCTGCAAAAAGCGTTGAAAGGAAAACGGTTTCAACAAATAATCCACAACGTTCAAATCATATCCTTCCAAGGCATATTCCGAGAAAGCCGTAGTCAGTATCACGTTGGGTGGATCTTGGATGCTCTTTAAAAAGTCAATCCCATTGATTTTGGGCAAATGAATGTCCAAGAACATCAAATCCACTGGTTCTGATTTTAGAAACTCCAAGGCCTGCAGTCCATCAGAAAATACTCCCACCAGTTCAAGGGAACTTACATCCTTGATGAATTTTTCAAGAATACGCTGCGCCGGCGGTTGGTCTTCAACAATAATGCACCTCATACCCTATACTTTATACTTTTTCGAGTTCCAGCCTCAAGTATACATCATAACTTTTATTCTCGTCCTTTATCTCCAACTTATGTTTGTTGGGATAGAGCAACTGTAAACGCTTTTGCACATTTTGGAGCCCGATACCCTTTGCGACGGTATCCAGGCTGGGCACCGCCTCAAAGTTGTTCTTGCAATAAAACTCCAGAACGGAATTGTCCATTTTCACGGAAATATCTATCTCAATATCAGAGGATTGCCCAGATTGGCTGTGCTTGAACGCATTCTCAATGAAAACGATCAAAATCAATGGGGCAATTTTGTATCCTGCTCCTATGTTGCTGGTTTCAAAACGGACCTGCCCCCTATCCTCAATCTGCAACTTGTACAATTTGATGAAATTATCCAACTGTTCCAACTCCTTTTTCAAAGGAACAAACTGCTCTTTGGATTCATAAAGCATATAACGCAAAACCCCACTCATCTCCAAAATGATCTCTGGTGTCTTGGGTGAGTTCTGCAATGCATAGGAATAAAGGTTGTTCAAATTATTGAACAAAAAATGGGGGTTGATCTGCGATCGTAAAAATTGAAGCTCGCTTTCCTGTATGGTGCTTTGCAGCTCGTCTATCTCTGCTTGTTTTTGAAGGGCATCCCATCCAAATTTACAACCGGACAATATGGTCATAACCGGCAACACTCCCAATAAGGATAGATACACCCCGGGGAAAGAGTTTCCCCTTTTGGTATTGGGAAACATTAAAGGTTCCAGCACCAATTCCTCCAACAAGATCACCGCGGTGACCACAAGGCCAAAGGCAATGAAGAATTGCCAATACTTCTTTTTATAGAGGTATTTGGGCATTAAATAATAGGTGATGATGACCGTGGCCGCACTGTAGAACAACAGAAAGATGGCCCGATCAATATCAATACCGCCCTCATGTTTGTTAAACGAGAAAAACAGTAGCACGATCAGGTGCAGCACAATTTGAAAAATAAGCTCTTTCCTTGAAATCAACACGTTACCATTAAGTGAATGTCAAAACTAGGTATAATCCCCCTTTAAAGGAAAAATGTTTTGCCAACAACAAAATTTACCCCTTGAACGACAGTTTAGTTAAAATTTTCATAAATCCTGTTGATGACATATCCACTTCTACCGTTCACGGAAAATAGTTCAACATATCCGCCTTGATTGATCAAATTAGTAGGTATCAACCCAAAAAAGGAAACTTCACTAATAATCTAAAAGTAACCATCATGAAAAAAACTGTATTCATTCTCGCCCTTCTTGCTGGGGCCATGGTATCCGCACAATCCACATGGAAATCGGACGGGGCCCATTCCAAGGTTGGATTTGCCATTACCCACCTTATGATTTCCGAAGTGGAAGGTCATTTCAGCGATTTTGACATTACCGCCTCGGCTTCCGATACTTTTGACAATGCTGAATTTACGGTCGATATTAAAACCACCAGTATCGATACAGACAACACCAACCGGGACAATCATTTGCGAAGCGATGATTTTTTTGGCGCCGAGACCCATCCCGCCATCACTTTTAAGAGCAACACCTTTGAAAAAACCGGGGACAAGACCTTTAAACTTACTGGAGACCTAACCATGCACGGCGTAACCAAAACAGTTACCCTTAATGGAAAGGTGAATGGAATTATAACCGACCAACGCAGCCAAAAGTTGAAAGCGGGGCTTAAGCTCACCGGCACCATCAACCGATTGGATTTTGGTGTGGGCGGTGAAACCGTTTCCCTTGGCAATGACGTTGACCTGACCATTAATCTGGAAATGGCCCAACAATAAAAAATAAAAGCCACCAACTTTGGTGGCTTTTTTTATTAAATCTTATGTATTGCTTCGTTATATATAATTCCTTTTAGCCTTAATTTCCCCTTTTTAGGTCTTTCTTAACCTTATTAACCCTTCCTTAACCCTTCTTATTTTTCCTTAATCTGTTCGCTTGCGCCATACTTCTATTTTAGCCAGCGGCATGACCCAACGACCATCATATCAATCATAAAATAGGCTCGGAGTCATTGCCTTGACCTTTTTCCAATCAAAACTAAATAATGATTCCATTAAACAACACTTCTAAACAGGGTTCCCCATTTAGGTCCAGGTTTTCTTGGCCCCATCTGCTGGTTACCCTAACACTATTATGCATCTGGTCACCGAACCCGCTTCGGGCACAGACTCCCAGTGATGCCTTGATGATGCCCTCCAAGAACATATGCATCTTGTTTGCCTATGACATGGGCAGCTTTGATCGCTATTGGGAGGGCAGTTATCTACGGTCCAACGAGACCATTGCCACGGTAGACCGTAATACAGTATTGCCCATGGCCGCCATTGGTATTCTGGACGATCTCAACTTTTATATTGGCCTGCCCTTCATCAGCACAGAATCTTCGGAACCCAATGGAGGAAAGTTCACTGGCGCAAGGGGGTTTCAGGATATTGGCTTCGCCTTAAAATATAGGGCCATTCAAAAGACCTTGGGCAATGGGGAGCTATCCGTCTTGACCACGGCCGGATTTTCAACTCCCCTTACCAATTATCTGTCCGATTACAAACCTTATAGCATTGGTTCGGGCGCTCCGGAGTTTTCACTGCGGGCGATAAGCCAGTACCAACTGTCCAATGGATGGTTCGTAAGAGGTTCCTTGGCCCATCTTTGGCGTGGGTATACCGAGGCCGAACGGGATTACTATTACAACAACGGCAGCTACTACACCGCTTGGATGGATGTCCCCAACGCTTGGACCTATGAGGGTATCGTTGGAAAGTGGTTCTTTGACTACTCGTTCAAGTTGGAATTCAACTATACCGGATTGGATTCCACCAGCGGGGACGATATCAGGGCCTATAATGCCGCACAGCCTACCAATAAGGTAAAGTTTGACCGCATTGGGCTTTCGGCACAATACTATTTTAAATCCTTGAAGGGATTGGGCGTTGTGGCCTACCACAACAGGATCATTGATGGGCGGAACATGCCCAAACTCAGCAATACCGGCTTTGGTATTACCTATCAGTTCAACCCATTCAAAAAACCAATTGAAGTAACCGATGATGTACAATAAGATATCCACCCTACTTTGGGCCATTGCTCTTGTGGTTTTGGCCTCTTGCGAGAAAGACACCCCGCGCTACCTTCCCTATGAAAGTTATGCGTATTCCGAACTTGATGAAAACGGAGGGGACTGGACCCCCGTGCTACATGATTCCGGAGCCTCGATACCCGTGGATGCGCCCGAGTCTTCCGATTCCCAAGCCTATCAAGCAGAACTGGCAGACCTGAAAGCCGATATGCAAAGCATGAGCTCGGAACAGAAAAAAGCCGTAAAGTATTGGACCAACAATCCGGCCATTCGCTGGAATGAGGTTGCCTTGGAACTCATTGCCAAGTACAATCTCATCCCCGGTCCCAATGCTGATGGCACCTATACCCTGCCCAGTCCATCAAACCCAGAAGGGCCACCGGCCTTTCCTTTTGCGCATCCACCCTATGCATGTAGGGCATTGGCCTATATGTCCGTGGCGCAGTTTGATGGCCTCATCAGCGCATGGCATTACAAATACCAATACAACCGGCCGGCACCCTATCAACAGGATGGGGACATCGACTTTGCGTATGAGGAGAATGCCATCCCCTCCTATCCCTCGGATGGGGCGGTGATCGCAAGGGCCTCACGGAACATCCTTACAGCCATGTTTCCTTTAGAAGCGGAGTATCTGCAAGGCTTGGAAGAAGAGCATTTGGAAAGCCTCCGATTGTCCGGCGGGCATGTGATGAGCGATGTCACCGCAGGCGTGGCCATTGGCGATGTGGTCTCGGCCACTGCCTTGGCTCGGGCCTCCACCGATGGCATGAGCAAGGCGCAGACCCCAAAGGCTGTTTCCGATTCCATTAAACAGGCCGCTTATGACCGATTCGGTTGGGCCTGGGATAATTTGGAAATCCCAGTACGTCCTGTGGGGTTGACACCTCTTTTTGGAAAAGTGACCATGTGGAGCATTGACGATGTGGAAAGTGTACGCCCCATTGCACCACCACAACTGGACTCACAGGAATTTTTGGATGATGTGGAATTGCTCAAGGACTATGCCCGCAACATGACGGACGAATATCGCAGGATTGCCAACTTTTGGCAAGATGGACTGGGCACCTACACCCCTCCGGGACACTGGAACCGCATTGCCAACGAATTTATCGTGGATTATAGATTGAATCCTTTACAGACCACCCGTACCTTGGCCTATATGAACATGGCCATCATGGATGCGGGAATCAGTTGTTGGGATGCCAAATACTATTACCACTATCCCAGACCCATCCAAATGATCGAAGGGTTTGAGACCATCGCCGGAACCCCCAACTTTCCCAGCTATACCTCCGGGCACAGTGTGTTCTCGGCAGCGGGATCGGAAGTGTTGGCCTATGTTTTCCCCGAAGAAGCCGGCAAGGTAAGGGGTTGGGCCGAAGAGGCCGCCATATCTAGGGTGTACGGCGGAATCCATTGGAGCTTTGATGCCACCGTGGGCACCGACCAAGGTCGTGAAGTGGCACAGTATACCATTGATCGCGCCATGGCCGATGGTGCGGACCAATAAAATGGAAGCCGTCCTGTAAGCCAAGGGGCAATCTTCCCGACCAACAACATCAGATCAAAACAATCTGAAAAACTAGCTTTACAGGAAAGAGCCCGCCGATATCGGTGGGCTTTTTTACTGCAAACACCCTTTAGGGTTGGGCCACACCTTGCCGCTCCACCTGCTTTATATGTATAGGATTGACATAACAATGCTGTACCAAGATGTGGAGTTGGGGGTCTGGGGCCTCAATGGTGAACTGTAGATCCAGTTCATCGGTGTTGATCTGTAAAAAACCGCGAGCCAAGGGTCGTGCATGCCCAATGCATTGCTCTCGAACGAGAATTTAGAAGTGGGTAGCCCAAACCGAAAGGAAAACTGAAACACCAGATGGTCCAACACCTCCATTTGGGGCATCCCGGGCGATGGTGGGGCGTGGATGCGAAGTTTGGCATTCTCCCGAACGATCCTGTTGAGCAACTTGTTTTCATTGAACAAATGGATGTCCAGATGGGAGAAGGTAATTTCTAGGGAGGTACTGGTACGCTGGTCCAAAAAATATTGGATCTCCCCCAATAGATCAATGGGCATAGCAAAGAGATTACGGTTCAGGGGGTTATGCGAAATATGCTTGAAGCAATATTAGAAAAAAATATTCAATTAACACATGCATGTGGTTAATAATCTTTCAGCCATAATGCAAATTGGGGTCATGCGAAGAAAATACACCCAAGAAGAGTTACAAATCTTAAAAGATTTTGGACTACGGGTACGAGATTTAAGGGAAGCGGCCGGACTGTCCCAAGCTGCTTTGGAAACAGATGCGAAGATGTCCAAAAATCAGGTTGGGAGAATAGAACGTGGAGAGATCAGTACTTCCATTGTCAATCTCCATCTTTTGGCACAAGCACTGGATGTACCGATAAAAGATTTTTTTGAATCACAACCCAACACAAATGGGATTTGATGAAAGTGAGCTTGAAAGACAGGAAAACGAGTTCAAAAAACAGCTTGGTGAAAAAATCAAAAACTATAGGTCCGCTATCGGATTATCCCAACATCAATTGGCGTTAGAGGCCAACATCAGCAGAACCCAAATCAGTAGATTGGAGAATGGGGAAATCAATACCAGTGTCATTAGTTTACTTAGAGTGGCTACGGTGCTGAACCTAGACAAGGAACAATTGTTAGATTTGTTGGAGTATTAATTATTCAAAATATAAATGCTAAAAGCCAACACAAACAAGGACAAGGAAATCATGAAGTCAGTTGGTGAGAGAATCCGACAACTTCGCAATGCGAAAGGATTGTCTCAATTCCAACTTTCCATAGAAGCAGATGTCACCAAAAACCATATTGGGAGAATTGAACGTGCAGAGCGTAACACCAGTTTGGTCACCCTCAACCGAATTGCCAATGCCTTGGGAGTTCCCTTGCACATCTTATTTTTGAAAGAGGGTTAAATCATTACAAAAATATGGCTGACGGAAGTTTATCTCAATTCAAAGCAACTTTGGCTCGTAAAAAGGCACGAAAAGATAAAGCTCAGGGAAAATTTGATAGAAAAAAGTTAGGTTTCAAAAGCTCGGATTCTAACCAAGAATATAATTTTCCGAAACTTCCCGACCATGAATTGGAACAAGTAAAAAAGAGAATAAGGAATAAAATACGGTCTGAAAGACGAAACGAATTAATCCTAATAGGAATAATTCTTATTGGCTTCATTTGTTTTCTTGCCTTTATAAATTAAAAGGACATTTTTAAGTTCCTCCACCCAAATTCCCTCTAAACCTTAAAATAGACTCTCTTCCGATCTAAGAAATAGGTGAGGTACCAAAAGATAAACAGCACGAACAAGGCATTGATCACCATAATCATATCTTGGGGCAGGCCGATCGGGGCCAAGAGCCCTTCGGTCCAAATCTTTCCAAAGCCCTGAAACCATTGCACCCCCACGGTCTCCGCAAACAAATAGATAAAGATGGAGTTGGTGCCCACTACGGAGAATATTTTCAACCAGTTGGCCTTATAGCCTTTAACATCGATCCCCCAATAGAACAAGGCCAATACCAGAACGGCAATACCCCCGGAGGCCAAGGTAAAGGAGGTCGTGGCAATCCTTTTGATGATCGGGGTAATGTCCAACACATCCATGGCCAGACCCAGCACCAGAATCCCCAGTCCCCAAATGACGAATGCCTTTAGTTTTTCCTTCGCATCCCTATTGGAGAGCAACACCTGTCCGCAGACCACACCCCAAATGGTGTGGGCCGCCGTAGGGATAAAATTGATGAAGACCCAATAACCACTATTGGTCTTTCCCATTACCAGCATATCTACCCAAGAACCAAAACTTTCGCCTTGGTTGTATGGGTTTTCGGGATTGTAGGCCCGGTACAATACTTCGGTCAATATTAAAAGTGCTGCGGATATGGCCAATTGAACTTTATGGGGAAGCTGCATGATGGCGTAGGCGATCAGTATGGTGAACGCCAACTGCACCAGAACATTCCAAAGTTCCCAGACCAGTTTATGGCTGTAGACACAGTGCAGCAGTACTCCAAAACTGAACAGCAGGAAACACCTTTTCAAGATATGCCGGGTCACTGCGCCCTTGTCCCCATTGGCCAGTCGTTTACGTGCTGAAAAAGGCATGGCCACTCCCACGATGAACATGAAAAAGGGCTGGATCAAATCCCAAAACCGAAGCCCGTTCCAGGGGTGGTGGTGCAACTGGCGGGCAACCCCTTCCAACCAAGTGCCTTCGGCCAAGGTTGAAAAATTACCGTGAAATCCGGCCGCTTCGGCAATCAATAGGAACATGGTCAACCCCCGGAATACATCCAAGGAAAAAAGACGTTGGGAAACGTTGGTGGTAGATGGCGACATAGATGGTTGGTTGGATACTCGCCACAAGATAGCCCATTTGTTATACATCCCAATGGCACCAAAGCATGAACCGACCAAAGAAATGACTTGTGAATTGTATCTTAGTAAGGTCATCAATGAAAAATCAAACCAAACCTTCATGAAGTCAACTCTCTGCATTGCTTTTGTTCTTCTGATACTTTGTATCAGTGCTTGCGATAACCCTTCTCCTACCGTGGAACGGCCTAACATATTGATCATCAATGTGGATGATATGGGCTGGAAAGATATAGGCTTTATGGGCAGCGCCTATTACGAAACCCCACATATTGATGCGCTCTCGGCCCAAGGTATGGTGTTCAACAATGGCTACGCCGGTGCATCCAACTGTGCCCCGAGCAGGGCCAGTCTTCTTACAGGACAATGGACACCCCGTCATGGCATCTATACCGTCAATTCCTCCGAGAGGGGTGCATCGAAAGACCGAAAGCTCATTCCCATCCAAAACACGACCACACTGGCTCAGACCCATACCACCTTTTCCAAAATATTGCACAAGAACGGCTATGCTACCTGCCATTCGGGCAAATGGCACATCAGCGACAGCCCCCTGGATTATGGTTTTGAACTGAACATTGGTGGCGGGCACAATGGGCATCCCAGCAGTTATTACCCGCCATATCAAAATGTTGATCTAAATACAGATAGTGATGGCTACCTTACCGATGTGATCATGGAAAAGACCCTAAAATTTGTGGACACCGTGACCCAACCCTTTCTCCTCTATTATGCTCCTTATGCAGTACACACCCCAATACAACCCGTGGAGAGTCTACTGGAAAAATATCAGCAAAAGTCCGGCTCCAACGGACAAAGCAATGCCAAATATGCCACCATGGTGGAGAATCTGGATAGAAATATTGGCCTGTTGATCTCAAAATTGAAGGAAAAGGGTGTTTTTGACCGTACGTTGATCATTTTTACTTCAGACAATGGCGGACTCTACGGCATTACCCAACAGCAACCGCTACGAGCAGGGAAGGGAAGTTATTATGAAGGGGGCATCCGCGTACCCTTTTTATTTGTGATGAGGGACAACATCCCTACCCATTCCAAAAGCGATGTTCCCATCACCAACTTAGACCTTTTCCCGACCCTGATGCACTATGCCGGAATCCAAGAGGGCCAAAAGGAGATGGATGGCCATGACCTCTCTCCTATTTTAGAGGGAAAAACCAGTTCATTGGACCGCGAGTTATATTGGCATTTCCCCATTTACTTGGAAGCCTACAATGCCTCAGACAATGAAAACAGGGATAGTCTGTTCCGAACGCGGCCAGGCTCCGTAATACGGAAAGGGGACTGGAAACTGCACTGTTATTTTGAAAATGACGAAATTGAACTCTTTAATCTGACAACAGATAGTAGTGAAAGGAACAATTTGGCTTCGCAGGAGCCTGAAAAAAAGGAGGAGCTGCTCAAAGCGCTAAAAACATGGTGGAAAGAAACCAAAGCACCCATTCCTACAACACTGAACCCTGAATATGAAAACAAATAAGAACCTATGAAACCTAGAATCAGTATGGTCTCTTTGGGGGTCGCCGACCTAGGAAAATCCATTGAATTTTATCGCGATGGGCTGGGACTGCCCATGCTCCCCTCCCCTCCTGGTGTGGCTTTTTTTAACCTGAACGGAACTTGGCTCGGGCTTTCGGAGCGTGAAAGTTTGGCAGCCGATGCCGGTGTTCCTCCCGAAGGAAGCGGATATACGGGAATAAATTTAGCCCATAACGTAGCTTCGGAAAATGAAGTTTTGGAAGTCCTGGAACAGGCTGTCAACGCGGGTGCCGTATTGGTGAAATCTGCCCAAAGAGCAGATTGGGGCGGTTTCCATGGCTATTTTAAAGACTTGGACGGTCACCTCTGGGAAGTGGCCCACAATCCGTTTGCTTGGGTAGGTCCTGAGGATTAAGAGCAACCTTCAAGATAGTTTCTGTTCAATATCAATAGCCAATAACACATGATATCAAAAACCAACCTTCACATTTTTGCTTCTGTATTTTTGTTTCTCTTTCTTTCGTGCAAACAGACCAAGAAAGTGCAATCGGAACAACACAATCCAGTAAACAACATTTCTCTGGAAACCGATTATAGCTATGCTACCTTGGTATCCAAAAACGGGGAATTGGTCCTTGAACAGTACTACAACCAAAAAACCCAAGACAGTTTGTGTGATGTGCAATCCTTGACAAAGGGTATTATGGCCATTCTTGTGGGCATAGCCATTGACAAAGGGCATCTAAAAAATGTGGATGAGCCCATTTTGAACTATTTCCCCACAGAATTTGAGTCCCTTAATTCCGATAAGCAATCCATTACCATTAGGCACTTGTTAAACCAAACTTCCGGTCTAGCATGGAAAGGTTACTTGGAGCACGAGGCTTGGCTGCAAAGTGAGGACCCCATCGGTTTTGTTTTGAACAAACCCCTGCTACATGGCCCAGGATCAACCTACAACTACAACTCTGGCGCCACGCATTTGCTATCCGTGATCCTTAGTCGAGCTACAGGAACATCCACTTTGGCATTTGCCAATGAGGTATTGTTCGCTCCCTTGGGCATACATCCGGTAGATTGGCAAAAAAGGAACAAAGGCTATTATGATGGTAGCGGCCTAGGACTTAAAATGAGGCCCTTTGATCTTATGAAAATTGGCCAACTATTACAAAACAAGGGCAGACACAATGGGGTGCCCCTGATATCCGAAACTTGGGTGAACACCCTTTTTGATACTTCCGAAAAAAAGGCCACGGAATGGGGCCTGAAAAATTCCGTCCATGGGTTTTGCTGGTATAAAGCCACCCTTAATGGAGACACCATTGATTACGGTATGGGGTATGGGGGCCAGTTCATTATCATGGTTCCTGCAAAAAAACTGGTCATTGTAACCACCCATAACCACGATACCCCTAACGGCATTGAACAGCAAATAAAATTCTTGAATGCCAGTCTACCAAGATTGATTGAAAAATACGGCGGATAACACAGGTTTTCTTTTTGATGCCAAGGAATTTTCCCAACGAAAGAAATGTATTACAATATTTTGCTATCTTGTTGGTGTATATCATTTTACATCATATCCCCAAAACTCCCCCAAAGAAGTTCATCGAATCCGTACTAAAAAATGTAAGCAATGAAGTCATTGAGCCTTGCCAGTCTTTTTCTTATCTTTTTAACCACTACCCATGGGCAGCAGACCATCCAAGGTCGCATTACCCAAGCAGGAACCCCTTTGCACGATGTGCATGTGACCAATCTTGATTCAGGGGTACAGATGGCTTCGGACCAGGAAGGAATGTATAGCATCCAAGCCCTTCCCAAGGAGGAATTACGGTTCACTTATATGGGGATGGATACCGTTTCCGTCATTGTGGAGGACATTACGCGAATCCTCAATATAAAAATGAACCTAAGGGTAGAAGAATTGGAAGAGGTGACCGTTTCCAAGACCATTCTCAAAGGCCAAAAAGAACTGGAACTGGAGTACGATTCCAACCCCAACATCATCAAATCCGCCTATGGATATCTGAACAAGGAAACCTCCGGTTACTCCATACGGATTATCGCAGAAGATGAGATTGAAAAGGCTGCAAATTTGGATTTTGCAATAAGTGGAAGGTTTGCCGGAGTATCAGCAGGCTGTAGTCTTACGACCGATATGCTCTTTGCTTCCATGCGACCTAGCGGTATATCCTCTGGTAGTTTGGTGGGGAAGCCCGCCCCCAAAAGCTTGTCCTTAAGCAAAGGAAACCCCTTTGCAAACGCATCAAATGTTGTTTTTGATGTTGATGGAATGATATTGAACGAAATTTCGTGTGGGGCTTTGCGGGGCAATGTTCGCAGAATAGCCTTTATCTCATCGCTTGCTGGTTTGGCACGATATGGTAGAGGAATAACAGGAGTGGTGGTCATCAATACCAAAACAGGTACGATCACTCCAAAAGAATCGGATGGCGCTCCTTATGACCAAGCCCGATTGCGCAACAACTATCTTACCGAGGAGGTCGCCGATGTTGAGGGTCTTGGTGCATCCCTGCCCCATTATTTGAAAGAACTTCGCGAGAGTAAATCTACCCAAGCCGCCAAATCCGTATTTGAAAATAATAGGGCTACCTATGCCCATCATCCGTTCTTTTATCTGGACTCTTACCGTCATTTTTATGAGACCGAAAAGGAAAAGTCTTATGCCGATGGTATCTTAAATGCCTATCATGATCTAGCCAGCAACAATCCAGTGTTGTTGAAGGCCATGGCCTATGTCTTGGAGGCGCAGGGACAGCAGGAAAAGGCCCATTCGGTCTATAAACAGGTATACAAACTCAGACCGGAATATGCACAAAGCTTCATAGACATGGCCAACAGCTACCGCGATTTGGACAAACCGGAATCCGCGGCCTCGCTCTATGCCCGACATTCCTATTTGCTGGACAAAGGCCTCTTACCCAAGGACAGTATGGAACTTTCGGCGATCATGGAAAGAGAGGTGGATAATCTGTTCGCTTTGGATAATGGCTCTTTGAAAATCAAAAAGAGAAAGAAAACCGATGATGAAAACAACACCCGGTTGGTGTTTGAGTGGAACGACTCCGAAGCGGAATTCAATCTTCAGTTTGTAAATCCGGGCAACCAATATTTTGAATGGAAGCACACGCAAGGGGAAATGCCGGAAAGAATTCGTTCCGAAAAAGAACTGGGGTATTCCATGGCCGACTTTTTACTGGATGAGGAGCTCTTGGGCGATTGGAAGATCAATGCCACCTACCATGGCAACAAACAGCTTACCCCCACCTATCTAAAAGTTACCGAGTACCGAAATTACGGAAGCAGACTGCAAAGCAAGGAGGTCCACGTGTTCAAATTGGCCACAAAAGGCATGAACCAACATCTGTTTAAACTCAGGATTCCTTCGGAAGTAGTCCACCATTAAAGGGTTTCTCTGGGATAACAACACAAAGGCCACAAATAAAAAAGAGCTGCACAAATGTGCAGCTCTTTCGCTTTCTGCTCCCCCTCTTGGGCTCTCATCCAAGTCCCTCTTAGATTGTATTCCAGCACCTTAAAAACTTAATTTATTTATGTCATCCGAATTGTATGCCTTATAATTATTTTATGAGCGAAATAAAATGCTTTATTTTAATTATTTCTTCATGATTTTCAGGCAAAACCTTTCTTAATTCGACTAAACCCAAAAATGCATTTTGTAAAGCATCCTTTTTTTGATGTTTAAGAAGATAAGCGTTTGCTAAACTTAAGTATGTATATCCCAACCTATTGCTATGAACAATTTCATATGATTGAATTATGTCAATAGCTCTATGATAATACTCAATAGCTCGATTCGTATTTTGCTTGATTTCGAGATTCCCTAATTTATAATAACCAATTGCTACATTGATGTGTTTTTCACCATTCACTGTTTTAAATATCTTAATTGCCATTTCAAATGCTGATTTACTTTTAATATAAGCATCTTTGTCATTATTCCTTAGGTAGATTTCAGAATAACAGCTTCCGAGATTCAATTGATTCAATCCAGTATCATTCGAGTGACCCAAGCCCACCAAATTTTCTTCACTTTTAAGTGATTTCATTATTAAATCAATGGCATCGTTAAAGCGACTCTCAGCAATTGCTATTTCCGAAAGTTTTTTTTGAATTTTATGGATTTCAGAGTTCTCTTTGGGGAGTTTCAAATTGATTTCAATAGCATTAAAAAGTAGTTTTTTCGAGTAAGAGTAGTTCTGTTGACCAATAGGTTTATTTAATTCTATTTGAAATAAACAATCTGCCAAAATAGTGTTTATTCTAACGTTTGTTGAGGGTTCAACTTCTACATCATTTTTTATTAAATCAAGGGCCTTTTCTAAAATTATCTTTGCCTCCTCAAAGACCGATCTATAAATCAAATGTTTACCATATTGTAAAAGAATTTCTGGATTTTCTTCGTCCAATGCGACAGCTTTTTCTAGAAATAATCGTCTCTTATGATGGTTCAAGCTTTTACCGGAATAAGAGATGGCTTTAAAAAGGTATAATTCAGCTAAAAAAGAATTTTTCAAACCTTTATTATCTGCTATATAATTATCGATTAAATTTCGCACATAATCGTACTCTAAATTCGATAATAATGTATATGCCTCATTTCTAAACCTTCTGTTCGCAATTAACGTCACTTCTTCTTTAGCTAAATCATAAAAATCTTGGTCAATGATAGGATTATTGCCTCTTTCTTTGAGAAGTTCCCTTAGCTTTTGAAATATCTCTTCATCTCTAAAAATTTCATCAAAGTGATTCCCCAAAGTAATCTTTAATTTGTCAAATGATTCTTTGTACAGCCCCAGTTGAGACATTACTTCGATTCTATAAGCTTCGATGGGGTCAACCTCCTCTTCACTTTCATGATTTAACCTAGAAGCTATATTTTTAATTAAATCCGAGTTTTCATTGTTGTTCCTTATTGGCATACAGTATATTGCAGAAATTAGAACACTTATGGATACTAATTCAATCAACGGAAATATTAAATAAGAAACGAGCCTAATCATGAGAATTTCAATCAATATTCTAAAAATAGAATTCCTTTAAAGGTCGACATAAATGTTCTATCTTCATGAAGAATTTACAGTGTTTTAGCGGGGTGGTTTCAAAAATAGTCTCATTATTAACTTCTTTTCTCATTTTTCTGTGTTGTCAAGTAAAGGCGCAGAAAAACGATGAAACACTTAATAGTGTCTATACAAAATTAAATCAAGCCGCTCCCACTTCACAAAACCCAGGTTCATATTCGCAAGTGATAAATGCTTCTTCTACCAAACTATTTCCTGGAGATTCGTTTAATATTGAACATTTTATTACTGGCTATGGTCAGGTAGACTATCGCTCAGTAAAACTTTATTATTCCTTCTCGGCCCAAATCATTGATACAATAAATTCTAAGGTCACTCATAGTTTTAAACTAAGCAAAGATAAAAGTGAGTTTTCATGGGGAGGTATAGAGCAAACCATGTACAATTCTGGTTATTTTATTTTACGTGGGGCCATTACTCTTAAGGACACAATTACTGGAAGGGCAATAAATCAATCTTATTATGATGATTTTAGATCAAAAGATGATATAGAAAAGGACCGTTCGTTTATGGCAATAAATACTGAGGTTGTTATTAGAGGAGAAGATAATAAGCGTTCAGTTCCTGTCAAGTTTAATGCAAAATTGAAAGACGATGTAAAGCCAGGGGATTATTTAGCAACATTTACTTTAACTTATTTCAATGGCAGGGAATGGACCTCCGATAGAGTTCAAACTGAAATTAAAGTTCTAAATGTATTTGAAAGAAATGAGGTTATAATACAATGGACAGCCATTTTTGTAGCTGTGATGACAATTTTCTCATTAGTAAAACCGGTTCTTGAGTTTTTAAAATGGGTGTTCAGCAAAAAGTTTTGGAAACCTTTAAAGAAAATTCGTAAGTTTATGAAATTAAAAAATTAAAAGCCTAGCTCTGAACGAACTAGGCTTGTTTTTTTACATTAAATTAAATTCATTAGTACTTCCAAATATAACCTCCAGCTTGACTTCTTTCTCCCCGACAAGCTCTAGAAATTGAGGTTTTGCTCAAACCAGAATTACTACTAGCATCCGAAACTGAGGTATATTCTTCAATAAGGTTTCCTTTTAAATCATATTGAAATACCTGCTTTTTTCGTGCATCCCTATCAGGGATATAATTTTTTTCATAGCTCCAGTAGTAACCTTTATAACTTTTATTGTATCCAAGACAAGCATTTGAAATTCCTTTCTCCTTGCCAAAAACAGCAAAAGTAGCCCAATTCAGAGAATTCCATTTGCCAACGCACCAACCCCAGCTTGTAAACTGATAGATTGTTTTTTTGAATCCTCCCCCACTATCCTTATTATAGCCAGACTTAATCGAATCATAGCTCTTGATGTTCGCCTTTTCTTTGAGGGCAAGTTCTTCAATTGTGCTAGCTGTATCAATAGATTCCCATTTGAAAGTATCGAGACCATAGGTTGCAATAGCTTCTTGAAATGAGCTTCCGACTCCCTTGTATGCCTTTTGGATATGATCTTTTCTGCGCTCCTCAATGGACTTGGTTGTCGAACCAATGTATACCATGCCATTTTCCATGTTTTCAGCCTTGTAAACAATACCAAAATTTTCATTCAAGTCATATTTGACAGAACTTTTTATTGTGGTATAGACGTTATGCTTAAGTATCGTTTCATTCATTATGGTTTTTACAATTTCAACATCACTCTTCTTGCAATAAAGAGCGTCATAAACATACATCACATAAATCCCTTTTTTGTTCAGTCTTCTGATGCTCTCAGTCATTATTTCAACCTCTTTTTTGAAAAGTAGCCTTGAAATGTCTTTGTAGCCCCTAATCTTTTTGTGCATAATTATCCTATCAAGCATTTTGCTCTCATGCTTCTGGTAATAATGAAAAAGTTGGCTTTTTTTCATATCGTTTGGATGCTTGTTGAAAAATGAAAGATGCTCAATCTTCACTTCTTGCTTATTCATATTTAGTCTTTCAGCGACCATTTGATGGGTTAAAAACTTTTGTTTGCCACCAAAAATTGAAAGTGAAATGTTTGGATGGAGTGTGGAATAGTCAAGCTCCACATTCTCTTCGTTGGTAATCTTGCACATTTTTCGAATCCACGAGGGCATCAGATTGAAACTGTCGACTACTCTCCCCCCTGATTTATCATCACCTATTTTAGGTATCATGAAACCTCTTTTGGTCAAGTAATTGAACAGCCTCAGGTTGTCTTCCACAAAACTTCTGTTTTGAAGGTCTTTAAGTCCCTTTTTTGGCCTTTTATTTAATAGTGTCAGGATTTTTCCCTTATTGGTCTTATACCCCTTACTGACAAGGTCTTTGCCCTTTTTTAGGATTTCTTCCGTTGATGGGACTTCTATTTGAGGGTAAAGACTCAACAAATTATGCCCAATATCATTGTTCATTGCTTCTTTTAGTTTTTCATAGAAGAAAACCCTCCGTTTATTGATACAATCTTCACATTGCAATTCATACTGGACGATCTTTTTCCCTTGAAGTGTACTGTTAAACTTGTACTGTTTTGATATTTCATCCACTTGGTAGGTCTCCCTTCCATCATCGTTTTGTTTGCACTCGATTACAGGGTTAGTGCTATCTGTTGAGTAAGTCAAAGCCTTTAGTACATGTTTGTATACATAAGTATTGTCTTTGCCCTTTTTAAGTTGATTATGTAAAACTTTTGATGATAGCGGTTTCCATTCCTCATCCTCGATAAAGAGGGAGGATGTTAGGTTGGATGCGGCAATTAAACATTTCTCAATAGCTACTGTCCTGTCGGCATCAATTTTATTGAGTATATTATTTGGCAATCTTTCTAAATGCCTTTTAATGCCAATTGGAATTGATATTGTATTGTGATCTGAAAGGAATGTCGGAAAAGTGTCATTCCTTTTCCACTCAAACCTCACTTGACAATCGCTCGGGTGTATTGATTTTACTGGAGTTTCCTCAGAATCTGATTTTGAATTGCTCCCAGTAACATATATATAAGAATGGTTGTTGTTGGATGATTGATAATTGATTTGACTTCTTCCCCTTTTTCTGCTTTTTGATTTATTCATTTTTTGATTTTTAACCTCTCCCTCTTTATTCTTTTTCCTTCTCTTACTTTCCCTTTACATACAAGGTGGGGAGATTTAAACCTACTTGACCCTTTGGGGCTTTAAGCTTTTGATTTCGCTATCTTATAGCTTGGTCAAAAATTGGGATGTTAATACTTGGCTAAATCATTTTCATTGGATTTTAATATGTTCATAATCGACTATTCTTTTCAAAAAAAGAAAAGCCACGCTCTAATTGAGTATGGCTCATTTATCAGTCCTTTGAAATAAGACGTTTTCTTATAATATCAGTGTTGTGTCAATATTTGTTTTCCAATTGTATTTTACTTATTTTAATGTTTGTATAAAACATCTTAGTCAATGGTTTTGAACCATCAAGCTTACACTATATGAAAAATAATTGATATACGCAAGTTTTTTTCGTATTATTTTCAATAAAATTTCTACGTAGGTTCCCATTATTTATAACAGTCCAAAAATGCCCTCTGATTTTTTGGTTAAAAAAGAGGGCCGGTGGACCAACATCATTTTCAGTGGTTTTTTGTTTAGAGAGTAAAAAACCGTCTCAAAAGCTTGGTTATCCAAAATTCAGCATAAAACCTCTACACTAGAATTTCAAAGTGATAAAAGTGGAACTTCTTATTATCTATCTGATAGACAATTGTGAGATTTTCCGTCAAGAGAACCCTACTCACTTCTAGTTTTTGTCCTTCCTTTATAAGAAGAAAAGAATATTTTGCTAGGACAATGAATGGACAATGAAGTTCCAACAGTCTGCCAGTTTTGTTCACTATCAAAATACTGTACGGTGAAGAGCATTTAAGTAGTTCGACAATTTGGGTTTTATCCATAACGGCTATGATATTTTAATTTCTTCACCCTCGTAAACACGGCAAAATTCCTTCTATCCTATGTTTTTAATAGGTTCTAAGAGTGTTTCCGTCATTTCTTTACCTGTCTCTACCCAATGCCTTAAAACTCTGCCTGTTGTTTTGCTTATTATAAATTCAGGTCTATTCAAGAACAAGCCTGTCCTGTCCTTTGTCGCCCTCACAAAATGCTGTTCATTAACCAATTCAAAGTTCAAAGTCATTTCATACTCCCATCCATTACGGGTTTCTTCCTTTGTGCCAAACTTCCTTACCTCTAATCTTCCCTGTTGGTTCTTGTCAATTATGTATTCTTGCTTTCTTCGTACTGTGGTAATAACTTGACAAGTAGACATTTGAACAGCATTGATAAAAGATTCATGTAGAACCCCGATTTTGTGCCAATCCCGAAATCTTCCACCTTCTTTTCTGTGCAAATCAAGACATCCTCCCACTCCTTTCCATTCATGTGTAATTGTGTCTATAATAATAACCTCCATAGAGGCATTCTCGCATGATTTAATGGCGTTTATATAGTTCTCTGGACTATATGGGGGACTTAACGAAAGAATGTTAAACCCTCCAAGATGAGAGTATAAATTCGAGCTGCTATTTTCAGTATCTATGACCGCAATTTTTGTCCAATCATTTGTAAGTCCATAGGCCAATAACAATGCACTATAGGTCTTGCCAAATCCTGATGCCCCGCTCAAACCGATTCTGAGCTTTATTTCCTTGTTTGTTGCTTTTTCAAGTTGCATATCAAATATTGTTATGTTATGTATTTTATATTGGTAGATTATCAAATAAAAAAGGAGAGCCATATTTGACCCTCCTTTACCTCCATTTTACCATATTAGTCATTACATCACATCGGCTGAATTGACCATATGCTTCTTCTCAACCAACATAGCTTCGTTTACATATTCATGTCTGTAATCAAGTTGTACAGTTTCCCCAGTTTCCTCAATGGTATAAGAATAAGGTTCTGTTTCCACCCTTATCACAGTTCCCTCAAGATTTGAGCCTATCAGTTCCTGACAGGTCTGTGAATCCAAGGTACAGGGTACTGATGCCTTCTTGATTGTCATGTAAAACTTTCCTGTTTCCTTACTAATTACAGGCATTACACCTCCCTGTACAATAAGTACATTAAAACTCTCGCCCAAATCATTCTTTCGGGCTTCAAAATCAATTACTCTGACCATTTTCTCTTTTTTTGATTATAACTTTAGGTCGGGGACCATCCCCAACTTTGAAAATGGGCGGGGGGTGATTATGGGTTACCTATATG
>CP051244.1:810316-957000 GCA_017795045.1 Allomuricauda sp.
TTGTATATCTGCTCCCCCTCTTGGGCTCGAACCAAGGACCCTCTGATTAACAGTCAGATGCTCTAACCAACTGAGCTAAGGAGGAATATTTTACCTTAAGCGGGTGCAAATATAGCAGATTCTTTAATACAGTACAAAGAAAAAAATCGCTTTTCTATTTAAAAAGCCATTTATACAAATCATTCCCGTTGGCAAACAACAACAATGCGATCAACAAGAAGAACCCGACCATCTGTGCATACTCCAAAAACTTATCACTGGGCTTACGTCCGGTAACCATTTCATACAATAGAAACGCCACATGCCCTCCGTCCAATGCCGGTATGGGCAAGATGTTCATAAAAGCCAACATAATGGATATAAATGCGGTGGTAGACCAAAAGGTGGCCCAGTTCCACGTATCGGGGAACAAGCTTCCTATGGCCGCAAAACCTCCAACTCCCTTGTAGGCTCCCGTCTCGGGGTTAAAGATTTTCTTCAACTGTTTTACGTAGCTGGACAAGGTGGTCACACCCTTGTCTATCCCCGCAGGGATGGCTTCCATAAAAGTGTATTCCTCGGTATTGATCTTAAAATAACCTTCGTCCTCCAAATCTTCCATGGTATATCCGCCGACTTCCAACCCCAACATGCCTTCGGCATTTACATGGGCCGTTACCTGATCTTGTGAACCATCTTGTCGCTGCAAGGTGATATTAATATCCTTGCCCTTATTTTTTTCCAAAAAAGCTATCACCTGGTCCCTGTATACAGCTGCTTGGCCATTGACGGCCAAAAATTTGTCCTTGGGCTTGAATCCAGCTTCTTTATTATGGGAGGTTTTGGGCACCTTGTTCACCACAAAGGGAACCCTAACACTCAAAAAGCGTAGTTTGTCCTCGTCATCGAGTAAGGTGGAAATAAAATCGATTGGAATTTCCTTTTCAATGCGTTGACCATCGCGAATAATGGTAATGCTGTTCCCATTAATCAATTCCCCAAACACACTGTCAAAGGATTCCAATTCATTGCCATCCACAGCAACGATCTTGTCCCCGGTCTCTATCCCCAGTTTGTCCCCAATGGTTTTTTCGGTCACCCAAACCCCATCCTTTAGGCTTTCCATGGGGATGTATTGCCTACCATAGGAATACGCCATACCAATGTAGATGACCACGGCCAAAATAAAGTTCACCGTGACTCCTCCCAACATAATGATCAACCGTTGCCAGGCCGGCTTGCTCCGGAATTCCCATGGCTTGGGTTCTTCCTTCATCTGCTCGGTGTCCATACTTTCATCGATCATCCCGGAAATCTTCACATAACCTCCCAAGGGCAGCCACCCGATACCATATACGGTCTCCCCTATTTTCTTCTTGAAAAGGGAAAACTTCACATCAAAAAAGAGGTAGAATTTTTCAACTCGGGTCTTAAAAATCTTAGCGGGAATAAAATGTCCAAGCTCATGAAGCACAATGAGTAAGGACAGACTAAGAAAGAATTGAATTGTCTTTATAAGTATGGGACTCATCCGAAGTGTTTTGTTAAAACCCACAAAAGTAACCTTTTACCCAGTGATATGAAAACAGCATGGTGAACAGAGGTTTGTTTTAAGAAAGATTTAGCACCAAAAACTTGTTTTCAACTTGAAGAATCCTCCCATCAGCCGTAATTTTGCAAGCATGTTGTCCTTCTTTTCAAAATACAAGTTCTTTGGAGCTGTCCTCTTGGCACTTTCCGCCGTAATCGTCTATCTATTTTACAATGCCCTACAGCCCCAAAAGATGCTCCCCGTGTACCAACCTTCCATGGTGGACCCTTCTTTGGTGGACAGCACCTTGCACTATAAAAAGAAGTACCATAAAATCGCTGATTTTGAACTGGTCAACCAGAACGGAAAAACCATCACCCAAGACAATTACAGGGATAAAATCTATGTGGCCGATTTCTTTTTTACCACATGCCCTACCATTTGTCCCATAATGACCAAGAACATGACCGAAATCCAGGATGCCATTTTGGATGATGACGAAGTCATGTTGCTGTCCCATTCCGTGACCCCGGTCATAGATTCTGTGCCCCAATTAAAAAAATACGCCCTGGAAAAAGGGGTCGTTGATAGCAAGTGGAACCTGGTCACTGGTGATAAGAAACAAATCTATGAGTTGGCCAGAAAATCGTATTTGGCCGTAAAGACCGATGGTGATGGGGGTCCCTACGATATGATCCATACCGAAAATTTTATCCTTGTGGACAAAGAGCGTAGGATCAGGGGCTTTTATGATGGCACCAACGGAAAGGAAATTGACAAATTGCTCGAGGACCTTAAAACCTTGAAAGCCAGCTATACGGAATAGGGCTATAGCCTTACTCACCGTTCCTTCATGACCTTATATGTTTTTTATGTATTTTTGCTGTTACTTAAAATCAATCTAAATAAATATAGTGGCTACAGTAGCGGATCTTGTGCATGGGCAAAAGGGAGTGATCAAAGATTTTTCGGAACATATCCTTCCCATAAAACTTTTGGAATTGGGATGTTTGCCCGGAAATATTGTGGAGCTGGTACAGGTCGCCCCATTGAAAGACCCCATTTACATCAATCTTAGCGGAAGCCACATTGCCATAAGACGATCATTGGCCCAATGCATTGAGTTGGATATTATTGAAGATACGAAGGCCCTATGAGCAAAAACATCAATGTTGCCCTGATCGGCAATCCCAATACCGGAAAGACCTCTGTTTTTAACCAATTAACGGGCCTTAAACAAAAGGTGGGCAATTACCCGGGCATTACCGTGGAAAAGAAAGAGGGTATCTGTAAACTTCCCCGCGGCGTAAAGGCCCATATTTTGGATCTTCCCGGAACTTACAGCCTCAACACCACTTCCTTGGACGAAAGTGTGGTTGTTGAACTCCTTCTCAACAAGAACGACAAAAATTATCCCGATGTCGCGGTGGTGATCAGCGATGTGGAAAACCTCAAAAGGAACCTTCTGCTCTTCACCCAAATCAAAGACCTTAGGATTCCGGCCATCTTGGTCATCAATATGGCCGATCGCATGTCCAGAAAAGGGATTTCATTGGATGTTGCGGCGATGGAGAAAAAACTGGATGCCAAAATTGCGCTGGTGAGTACCCGAAAAGGCAATGGCATTGATCACTTAAAGGAGCTTATTGCAGATTACAAAAGTCTGTCCACATCTCCCAACCTAGACACCACTCGGATTGCCCCGGACTATTTTGGAAGATTGCAGAAAGCATTCCCCAATGAGGATCTCTACAAGTTATGGTTGGTCATCACGCAGGATGTCAACTTTATGCCCATTGAGAAGAAGCAGATAGAGGATGTCACCTCATTTTCCACCAAGTCCAAGGATGAACTCAAAAAACTGCAGCACAAGGAGACGGTGTTACGCTATCAGTTCATCAATAATGCATTAAAAGAGACCTACAAGGTAGATTTCTTGGCTGCCAAGGGGCTTCGAGCCTCCATAGACAAGGTACTTACCCATAAGGTTTTTGGCTATTTGATTTTCTTTGGCATTTTGCTCCTGATTTTCCAGGCTATTTTTGAATGGAGCTCCTATCCCCAAGATATCATTGATGAACAATTCTCCATGGCCGCCGAATGGATTAAAAATACCCTGCCTCCAGGGGTGCTCACCGACTTGTTGGCTGAAGGAATCCTAGCTGGTATTGGGGGCATCGTCATCTTCGTTCCTCAGATTGCCTTTTTGTTCCTGTTCATTTCATTGCTGGAAGAATCTGGGTACATGAGCCGGGTGGTCTTTCTAATGGACCGTTTGATGCGTCCCTTCGGGCTGAGTGGCAAAAGTGTGGTCCCGCTTATTTCAGGAACTGCCTGTGCCATCCCTGCGGTAATGGCCACGAGGACCATTGAAAATTGGAAGGAACGTCTCATCACTATTTTAGTGACCCCGTTTACCACCTGTTCCGCACGATTACCGGTGTATCTTATCCTGATAGCCCTCGTTATCCCCGAAGGAAGTATTTTGGGTGTGAGTTACCAAGCACTGACCTTGATGTTGCTCTACCTCATCGGTTTTGGAATGGCGATTTTCTCCGCCATGGTCCTGAATAAAATATTGAAGATAAAAAGTAGGGCTCTTTTTATGGTGGAAATGCCCACCTATCGTTTGCCCCTTATCAAAAATGTGGCCTATACCGTATTGGAGAAAACCAAAAGCTTTGTGTTCGGGGCAGGAAAAATCATTCTGGCCATTTCCATCGTTCTTTGGTTTTTGGGGTCCAATGGCTTCTCCGAAGATTTCCATGATGCCGAGCAAATTGTCAACAACCGAATTGGGGAGGAAGGGCTTAGCACGTATAGCAAAAATTACATCCAAAACAACATCAACAGTTACGAACAGACTTTGGCAACCGACCATAACGGCCTAAGCCCAAAAGCCGTTCAAGATTCCATCCAAATCAGGACCCAAGACCTGATGGAAAGGGCCAAAGCCCAGGAAATTGCCAGTTATAAATTGGAACATTCCTACATTGGCTATGCCGGTAAAGCCTTTGAACCCTTGGTAAGACCCTTGGGCTATGATTGGAAAATAGGCATTGCGGTACTGACGTCCTTTGCCGCCCGTGAAGTATTTGTGGGCACCCTTGCCACCATTTACAGTGTGGGCAGTGATGAGGAAGAAACCATAAAAAATCGGATGGCAGCGGAATTGGGCCCGATGGGGAAACCCCTGTTCAATCTGGCTTCCGGAATTTCACTCATGCTTTTTTATGCCTTCGCCATGCAATGTATGAGCACCTTGGCCATTGTAAAACGTGAGACCAATTCATGGAAGTGGCCCCTATACCAATTGACCTTTATGAGCATATTTGCCTACCTTGTTGCCATGGTGGCCTATCAAATTCTTAGCTAATGGGACTTCAACAATTATTGGTATACATTATCGTGGCCCTTGCCGTGGGCTATTTGGTCTGGAAGTTTTTCCTACCCAAATCCATGCTTTTTGGCAAAAAGAAAAGTTCCAAATCCTGTGGAGATGACAATTGTGGTTGTGGATAAAATTCCCCCAGTCCAATTTTTCCAGATAACTTCGACTTAATTCGCTAAAAATTAATAGCTTGTAAGGTAATTGTACCTGTATGAAACAGCTATTCACCCTCAGTGTTTTGTTCCTTGTTTTCTCCTTGGTGAGTTGTTCAGGATCCAAAAGCACAGCTTATAATCCAGAAATCGCCAAAGAGCTTGAGCAAAGGAACAAAGGCAATATCAGTCTGCTTCAGCGTATCCGGCAATTACCAGGGGTTACCTTGAGAAACGGGCTTCCCTATTTCGTTAAAGCCTCCAATCAGGTCTTTGGTCAACAAGTCACCGAACCCTTGTATGTTCTCAACGGATATATTGTGGGAAACTCGTTTAGGTCTGTTGACCAATTGGTCAACAGCTTTATGGTCGAGAGCATTGAGGCCCTGACCGGTGCTGAAACAGCAGAATATGGCTCAAGGGGCGCCAGTGGTGTCATCAAGATCAAAACCATCGAATAATTCCCTCCCGTTCATTTTTTTCTTTCCAACTGTAACCTTTTTCATTTTCTTGACTATACAAGATAAACAACAACCAAAACAGCTATTGAAAGCGCTTTCAGATGAAATACTGATGCAAAAGGTTGCCGAAGGCAATCTGGATGTGCTCAAGGTCCTTTTTGACCGACATCACAAACACGTGTACAATTTTTTGTACAAGATGTCCGGCGATAGTATGTTGAGCGAGGATCTGACCCAAGATGTTTTTTACAAGCTCATCAAGTACAGGAGTTCCTATAAAAATGGCTCGTTCGTATCCTGGCTGTTCACCATAGCCCGGAACAGTCTTAAAAGTCACTTTTCAAGAAACCATAAGTATCACGATGGTTTGGAGGTCCTTGAGTACAAATCCGATGGGGAAGGAGATGAAAATCTTGAAGATTATTCCCAATTGCAGCAAGCCCTTAACCGGTTGGACCCTGAGGATCGTGAGCTGGTCATCTTAAACCGATACAAGGAAATACGGTATGAAGAGCTGGCGGAAATCATGGGAAGTACCCCTGGAGCAATGAAGACCAAGGTCTGTCGTATCCTTAAAAAGTTGAAGAAAATTTATTTAGAAAGTTTATAGCCATGGAGAATAATCACATTTCGGACTTGATTCCAGCGTATTTGGATGGTATTCTTGATGAAAGCACCCAGAAAAAAGTGGAGGAGCATCTACCCCAATGCCCTAACTGTAAAAAAGAATTGGAAGAAATGCAAACGCTGTTCAAGGCTTTTGAAGAAGAAGACGCCCAAGTACCCACAGCTCGACTCAGGAACAAATTTGAGGAAGCCTTGGAAGCCGAAAAAGAGAATCTGGGAAGAGTGGTTCCGTTGACCCCAAAGAAAAAATCCAATTGGGCCACTGATCTGCTCAAAGTAGCGGCCAGTATAGCACTTTTGGTGGCCTCTTTTCAGATGGGAAGCCTGTTTCAACAAAAGAAAGTCGATGGGGACATTACCGCTTTAAAAGACGAAACCCTACAGATGAAACAGACCGCCATGCTTTCCTTGATGGAAAACCAATCCGCCAGCAAACGCATACAAGGCGTCAATTATATTGAAGAGTTTGAACACCCGGATGAAGCCATCATACAGGCATTGGCCAATCGTTTGCTTCATGATGAAAATGACAATGTTCGCCTTACCGCTTTTGAGGCCCTTTCAAAATTCACGGCATCGGATACCGTAAAGAACGTGTTCATCGAGGCCCTCGGAAAGGAGAAAAACCCAAGCATCCAGATTGGCATCATTGAGATGTTGGTACAGATACAGGAGAAAAAAGCCATCGCTCCCATGAAAAAATTGTTGGAGCAAGAAGACACACAGCCTTTCATCAAAGAACAAATCAAAGCTGTATTACCCAAAATAACATAAACATCAAAAAACGAAAATCATGAAAAAAATGACACTTCTTTTCACGGCCCTTGTCCTAAGTGCCCTGACACATGCACAAAACGATTACACCAAATCCCTCAACGGGATAGAATGGGTGAAGATTGAATCTAAGGCAGACATCACCGTTAGAACGTACACATCCAATGAGATATTGATCAAAGCCGGTGACCGACACCAAGTTTCTGAACGTGCCAAAGGACTCCGCTTAGTGGGAGAAGGTGGAAACGACAATACAGAAGTCGGATTTTATGTGGTACAGGACGGGAACACCTTGATCGTAAAAAATTTAAGGAAATCCGAAGGAGCCGAGATCTTTTTGCCCAAAAACCAAAATGTGGCCGTAAAGAGTACATGGAACGGAAACATAGAAATTGATGGTTTCGCAGGCGAAATAGAAGCGGATGCCCAACTTAATGGCAGTATAGAGATTTTGGACGTGAACGGTCCTGTTACCGCCAACACCTTAAATGGTGAAGTCACCGTGGAGTTTGGGACCGTTAAGCAAAATTCCCCCATTTCCATTTATTCCACCAATGGCGCTGTGGACGTCACCCTTCCTGGAAACACCCCTGCAGACCTTTCCCTAAGTTCTGTGAACGGGGACATCTATACCAATTTTGATCTAAAACGAGAAGAAAAGGATGGACTTAAATCCGTTTCGGGCCGTAAACTCAATGCAGCCATAAACAATGGTGGCGTAAGTATCTCCCTAAAGTCTACCAATGGCAACATCTACCTAAGAAAACAATAATTCAATTCATCATCATAAAAACGAACCCTCATGAAAAATGTAATGACCCTACTGTTGATGGGCTTCCTGTGCCTGTCCCTCAATGCGCAAAAAGTCATTGAGAAAACCATTCCCTATGCCAACCAATTCATAGAATTGGACGTAAAATTTGCTTATAAGATTGAAGTCAAGACTTGGGAAAAGTCCTCGGTGTATTTCAAAGCGGACATCACTACGGAAGATGGAAAATATCTGGACAAGTATACATTGGACATCAATGAGGGCAACAGTTCCATTACCATCACCTCCGACCCACAGGGTGTCTTTGATGCTTTACATGACGAGTGGAACAATAACCGTTCGGAAGGGGAGCGACACTACTACCACACCAATGAAACCTATCAGTTCAACTATGTGCTCTACGTTCCCAAAAATGCCATTTTCAAGGTACGTAGCATCAATGGGGACCTGAATGCCGAAATCATTGAGGGCGATTTTACCGCTGACCTCATCAATGGAAACATTGAAATCAAAAAATATGCTGGCGATATGAACCTGAAAACCATCAATGGTGAAATAGATTTGGTCATGAAAAACTCCCGTTTGGTAGCAGAAACCATCCATGGCAATATTTATGCCGATGAAAATCTGAAACTGCAAGTAACGGACAGGCATGTAGGTCAAAAAGTGGAAGGCAAATTTGACAATGCCACCCATCGCCTTCGTTTGAACACCATCAACGGGAATATGTACTTGAGACTTTAGATCATGAAAACTATCTATTTGGGCTTGTTATGGATTGGTGGAACGGTCCTGTCCTGTCAAAATCAAAATAAAACTGCACCTCTTACCAATACCCGTGAGCAGGATTCCTTACAGTTGATCCAAATGGTCGCGGAACGGGAGAGGGCCATGATCCAAAAAGACATGGCCTTGGCCATGGACAGGTTTGCCGAGGATGCCACTTGGATCAATTCGCAAGGATATTATTTTGAAGGAAGGGAAGAGCTTGAAAAGTTTCATTGCATGATGATGAACAATGACTCCTTGGCGTATTACTATGAAGTAGGAAAACCCAAAATACGGCTATTGGATTCACAAAATGCGATAGCCTATTATTCCTGGAAAATGTTCTGGTACAAAAAGGAAATTCCCCCGGATACCACTTTTAAGGAGATTGGGCTGATGACCTTGAACGCCCATAAGGAAAAAGAGGGTTGGAAATGGACCGCGGTGACCAATCAGCATACCCCATGGTTCTATCCAGAAATCACTCCAGTCACGGTGGACTGATCACTTAAAATATTGGCGAGACAAACTTGTAGAGCAGCAAGGCCCAGCCCACTACCAAGAGTAATCCCCCAATTGGCGTAACCGGACCCAAAAAGCGAAGCTTTTCTCCCTTAGCGGCACTCAGACAGAGTGCATAAATGCTAAAGGAAAACAAAAGAGTGCCAAAAATAAAGCAGTTGGCGATAGCCGAATCCAAAGCTTGGTCAAAGCCCAGATTAAAGCCCAAAACCAACAGCACAATGGCATGGTACATTTGATATTTGACCCCTGTCTCAAAACTATGGAGTAGCTCAGGGGTCAATTTCTTTTTAAGGGCATGGGCGCCAAAGGCGCCAAAAACAACGGCCAATAATCCGTAAAGTGCCCCCATGAACTGGGTGAGAAAAATGGTTTCCATTTTTACGTTTTTTTGGTCAAAGATCAATACTGATCTCATAATCCGAAGTGACCTTAAAGGCACACTCCTTGTATTTTGGTGGTCCGAAAGCTTTCATCTTGGCCTTGGAAAAAGCCACTTTTTCTTTTGGAATACCCAGCCAATTGGTATCCAGTTTTCCGTTGGCGTTTTCATCATGGAAGACGGCCAATGCGTATTCCCCCATGGGCAAATCCTGTATCTCCAGGCTTACCACCCCCTCATGGGCGGGAACCGTTTCGGTTTTAAGGACGTCATCAAACGATAAAAAAGAATCATCCGAGTTGTACACCGCCACATTCACATGGCCTTTGGTGGAATCCACATTTTTAATGTGTACCGAAATCGTGTTTTGCGAAAAAAGGGATATTGGGGCCAACACGAGTACTAAAAAAATCAGTTTCATAGTAAATTGGGACAATTATTGGGTTGCATACCCTGTACGATTAAAAAAATCAATTTGGTTCTTTGAGGTTGTCCATCAATTCCGATTGCAAAATAGTATATATTTTTTGGGTTTCCAGACTGTCCTGTAGGTTGAAATATATTTTCAGGGAATCATGGTGGACCAATCTGATCTTTTGCTGTCTTAAGTCATCCACAAACACATAGACCTTGGTTTGGGTAATGGAATCCTTGAACACCCCTTTCTCCTTTGCCATCCATGAAAAGCCGGAAGAACGTTCCATTTCGGGCAATTTATCCACCAGCATAATGCTGTCCATGTCCGCAAGGGAGATTTTCTGGCGATAAATCCCTGAAAAAATGCTGAACTCCCCCTCCTCGATTTTTTGCCAATTCTTGTAATGGGCCACAAAGGCAAGGGTACAGGCCACCAAGGTAAGAACAATCAATATGTTCCAAAGCCAATGTCTTTTTTTCCTATTCATCCTTTTTATCCGTTCTGTACTTGTCAAACCAAGCCACAATATGGGCTACCTTGGTCATGAGATTGCTTGGCTTTCCAGCAATGCCATGGCTTGCGCCGGGAACCTCGACCAAGACGGTCTCGATCTTGCGCAGTTTAAGCGCGTGGTACAGTTGTTTGGCCTCACTGGGTGGCGTTCTTAAGTCTTCCATCCCCACCATGACCATGGCAGGGGTCTGTACATTTCCAACGAGGGAAATAGGCGAAAATTTCCAATAACCCTCAAAATTTTCCCAAGGTTGCCCCGGGTATCGATTCTCGGCATAATAAAAATAGTTGTCAGCCGTAAGGGTTTTGCTGATCCAGTTCATCACGGGCTTTATCACCGCAGCGGCCTCAAATCGATTGTTCTTGCCGATCATCCATGCCGACATGATTCCTCCTGCACTTCCCCCAGTCACAAAAAGCTGGTCTTCATGGGCAATGCCCTTTTGAATGCAGTGATCCACCCCATCCATCACATCATGGTAGTCGTCCCCGGGGTAATTGTTGTACAGTAAGTTTCCAAACTCCTCACCGTAGCTCGTACTTCCTCTTGGATTGGGATAAAAAACCACATAGCCAGCAGCCGCGAACAACTGCATTTCAGTGGAAAAACGGTCTCCATAATTGGCAATGGGCCCACCATGGTTCTCCACCATGAAAGGGTATTTTTTGCTTGAGTCATAATTTGGGGGATACACCACCCATCCTTGAATGTCGCGCCCATCCACGGACGATTTGTACCAGACCTCCTCTACCCTTCCTAGCTCCCGGTAGTTGAGCAGGGCATCGTTTAAACGGGTAACCCGGGCAGGGTTCTTTGCCTTTGGTCCCAGAATGGCCAAATCCGATGGATATTCTGGCCGGGTTTGGGTATAGGCTATGGTTCCATTATTGGAAACACTGTATGACCCCCCGGAATAAGGCCGACCCAAGGTGGTTCCTCCCACATTGTCCACCAGCTTGATCATCTTTCCATTAAGGGAAATCAGACCAACCTTTCCATTTCCTTTATCATCAAAGTACACATAAACTCCATCGCCTTTGGCGTTCCATTGGATATCCGCGATAGATCGGTCGAAATCCTCAGAAACGACCCTTTTGTTGCTCCCATCCATATCCATGATGTGCAATTTTCGGACTTGATAGGTCTGTATCTTGTCCTCATACCCTACATAGGCAATGTGCTTTCCATCTGGGGATACTTGGGGATCATGGTCTGGACCATCACGGTCGGTCAAGGCGACTATCTTGCCCGTTTCCACATCCACCGAATAGATTTCACTATTTCGAAAACGGTACTCCCAATCGTCTACCCTATTGGCCGAAAAATAAATCTTGGACCCATCCTTGCCCCATGAAAGGTTTCCTCTGTGATGCCAATCCCCGGAAGTAATCTGACGGGGCGCACCTCCATTGGCGGGAATGGTAAAAATATGGTTGAAACCAGGTGCGATATAGCCTCTGCCATCCGCTTCATGGTAAACGCGATCCGTTATCCGAGGCGTATCTTGCCATTTTGCCCCTTTGGGTTTGGCGGGAATTTTGGCAATTACCGGAGGTGCTTGCGGCACATTCATGGAAAAGGCCAATTGTGTTCCATCGGGCGACCAAGTCAGTGAACTGGGGCTAAAGGGCAATTGGGTAAGCTTGGCCACTCTTCCCGAGCCAACCCAAAACATAAAGATTTCAGAACCCTCTTCGGTGCTGCTTGCAAAAACAACACGGTCCCCACTGGGCGACCATCGGGGACTACTTTCGTTCACTTCACGAGAAGTGAGTTTTTGGTTTTGGCTTCCATCGGCCTTGATCAACCAAAGGTTGCCCGTTTCGGCATCTTTCATAATATCCAAGCCCATACGGCGGTATACTACCCATTCCCCATTGGGGGAAATTTGTGGATCGGACACATATTGAAGGTCAAAAATATCGAGATAGGAAAAGCTTTGCTTTTGGGCCATAGTCACCTGAAGGGCACATACCAAAAACAACAAACGGAGAAATGTATTCATTACGTTACTTTTTTGAAGTTTTTAAAGATAACGCAATTCAATGGAGAATTCAATGTGGCCATAGCCCCTGTTTTGGAACTTGGATTTCCTATTCAACCAATCTGCTTTGTCCTAATACCTTATTAAATCTATCCAACTCCTTATCTTTAGGGTCAATGCTTAAGAAGCACCCCTTTTTATTACACATCATAGCGCTATTTAATTGATATTCAAATGCAAGCAAACAATTTCACAGGCAAGAACGTATTAATCACTGGTGCATCCCGAGGAATTGGAAGGGCAGCGGCCCTTGCCTTTGCCCAAAACGGAGCCAATGTGGGCCTCAATTTCAGGACCAACAGGGAAGAAGCCTTACGAACCTTGGCAGAATTGCCCGGGGAAGGACATCATCTTTTTCAACAGGACATTTCAAAGAAAGAAGAAACCCAGGCCCTTATTGACCGCTTTGTAGAAAAATATGGCCAGTTGGATGTATTGGTTAACAACGCCGGCATTTCCATTTTTCATGAGATAGACCAAGTGGATTTTGACCACTGGACCCATGCCTGGGAAAAAACGTTTGAAACCAATCTTTTTGCTGCGGCCAATCTTTGTTACTGGGCAGCCCAATCCATGATGAAATCTGGCGGAGGCCATATCGTGAATGTTTCTTCTCGGGGCGCCTTTAGGGGCGAACCCACCAAACCGGCCTATGGGGCCAGCAAGGCCGCTTTGAATGCCATGAGCCAATCCCTGGCCAAGAAATTGGCGCCCCACAACATTTATGTTGGCGTGGTGGCCCCAGGGTTTACCGAAACCGAAATGGCTGCCAAGACCCTTACCCCTGAGGAGAGGGAAAATTTGCTGCGCGAATCCCCATTTAAACGAATGGCCCGCCCCGAGGAGGTGGCGCATGCCATTTTATTTTTGGCATCGGAGGGTGCAGCTTACACATCGGGCACCATAATAGACGTTAACGGGGCATCCTACCTTAGAAGTTGAGCCTATGAAAGCATCTACCATTGCCCAGTTAAAAAAGGAACTCCAATATAGATCTCAGGACGAAGTATTACAACTCTGCCTTCGATTGGCCCGTTTCAAAAAGGAAAATAAAGAACTGCTCACCTATCTTTTGTTCGAGGCCGAGAATGAAAGTGGGTATGTGGAATCCATCAAACTAGAGGTGGATGAATTGTTTGGGGAAATCAATACCAAGAGCTTTTTCTACATCAAAAAAAGTATCCGTAAAATCCTGCGGACCATCAAAAAATATAGTCGCTACTCCAATAAAAAAGAGACCGAAGTTGAACTCCTCCTCTACTTTTGCGAAAAATTGAACACATTCTCACCTTCCATCCATCGCAACACGGCCATGCACAATTTGTACCAAAGGCAGTTGGAATACATCAAGAAAAAGTTGCCCGCCCTGCATGAAGACTTACAGTACGACTACGGGTTGATTCTGGAGAATTTGTGACACATCCTTTTGGAAACCAACTCCATGAGTGATTCAAAAAGATTCAGTACATTAGGATACGACTAATGTATCAACTCCAGAACTGACACTATGAAAATGCAACCAACCTCCTTGCGTATAGGGCTGTTTTTTGCCCTTTTGATCCCCTCTTTTTTTATTCAAGCACAAAACATGGCCGTTGACACCAGCTTCTACAGTGGGTTCAAATGGCGAAACATTGGCCCCGATAGAGGTGGAAGATCTCTTGGCTGTGCTGGGAGTCCCACCCGACCCAACGAGTACTATTTTGGTGCTACCGGAGGTGGTTTATGGAAAACTATAGATGGTGGAAACACATGGTCCTGCGTTACCGATGGTCAAGTGACCAGTTCTTCCGTTGGAGCTGTGGCCGTTGCGGAGACCAATCCTGATGTGGTTTATATCGGCATGGGAGAAACCCAACTCCGAGGCAGCATCACCCAAGGGGATGGCGTCTACAAAACCAAGGATGGTGGAAAAACATGGGACCACTTGGGACTAGAGGAAACCCAAGCCATTTCCAGAATACGTGTACATCCTACCAACGAGAATATTGTCTATGTGGCCGCACTAGGCCACCCATATGGGGACAATGAAGAACGCGGGGTATTCAAAAGCACAGATGGTGGGGAGACTTGGAAAAAAGTACTATATGTTAGTGATAAGGCCGGAGCCGCCGACTTGATCATTGATAGAAACAACCCGAACACACTATACGCCAGCACGTGGCAAGTATACCGCAAAGCATGGAAAATGTGGGGTGGCGGCCCGGATTGCAAATTGTGGAAATCCACGGATGGTGGAGAAACTTGGACCGATCTGACCAAAAATCCCGGAATGCCCAAAGGTCCTATTGGTAAAATTGGGGTGACGGTTTCCCCTGTGGATTCCAATAGAGTTTGGGCCGTTGTTGAGGCCAATGAAGGTGGTGTATTTCGATCCGATGATGCTGGAAAGACTTGGGAACTCACCAATAACGAACGTAAGCTAAGACAGAGGGCTTTTTATTATTCACGAATTTATGCCGACCCCAAGGATAAGGATGTGGTCTACGGGTTGAATGTGGATTTCTTTAAATCCACCGACGGCGGAAAGACATTCGACATTGAAATTGAAGTGCCCCATGGCGACAACCATGATCTGTGGATCGACCCCAATAATCCAGAGCGAATGATCAGTTCCAATGATGGTGGCGGCAATGTCAGTATCAATGGTGGAAAAACTTGGACCGAACAGGATTTTCCCACCTCACAGTTTTATCATGTGATGGCCACCAGTGATGTTCCCTATCATGTGGTAGGGGCGCAACAAGACAATACCACTTTGGCCATGCCCAGCGATGGATGGGATTTTATGCAAGCTAGAATGGGTGCCAACCATGGATGGTATTATGCCGTGGGTGGTGGTGAAAGTGGATGGATCACTCAAAGTCCTACAAATCCTGATGTTTTTTATGCAGGAAGTCAAGGAGCACTGCTCACTCGATACGACCGCAGCAACGGTCAGACCAGGGACATTCAGGTGTATCCCCGATTCTTTTCCGGGGAACCGGCCAGTGCCCTTCCCGAGCGTTGGCAATGGACATTCCCCATTATGTTTGCTCCCAAGGATTCCAATGTGATGTATACCTGCTCCCAACATGTCTGGAAAACCACCAATGATGGACAAACTTGGGAAAAAATCAGCCCGGACCTTACCTATGCAGACCCAGAGACCTTGGGCAAAACGGGAGGGGTCATTACCATGGACATGAACGGTCCTGAAATCTATGCCACCGTATTTGCCTTGGCACCTTCCCATCATGATATCAATACCATTTGGGCGGGATCGGACGATGGAAAAATCCACATCACCCGTGATAGCGGAAAAAACTGGACGGATATCACCCCCACTGAACTGCCCAAATTTTCAAGGGTGAGTATCATTGATGAGTCTATCCATAACCCTGGCACCCTATATGTGGCGGCCAACCGATATCAAGTGGATGACCGTGAACCCTATGTTTTTAAAACCCATGACTACGGAAAAACATGGACCAAAATCATCAATGGAATCGCCCCTGGGCATTTTGCACGGGCCATTCGCGAAGACCACCAAAAAGAAGGCTTGTTGTTCTTGGCCACGGAACATGGGGTGTATTTTTCCATCAATGATGGGGCACAATGGCAATCGTTTCAACTGAACTTGCCCGATACCCCTATCCGTGATTTGGTCATTAAAGACAACGATGTGGTCTTGGGTTCCCACGGAAGAGGATTTTGGATTTTGGATGATATTCAACCTTTCCGTGAATACTCCAACGAATTGATAGCTAAAAAACAAGCACTTTTTAAGCCTACGGATGCCATTCGGGGAATTTATGATGCCACGTTCCAATATTACCTGCAAGAAGAGGTGGATACCATCACTTTTGAAATCTTGGACAACAACAATGCCTTAATCGATTCCTTTGGAGGAAATCAACCCAAATACGAAGAGAAGAAAAGTACCTCTTGGTGGGGTGGCAGTGCCAGCACAAAACCCACTACCGCCAAAGGGCTGAACAGTTTTTCCTGGAACCTCAGATATCCCGGACCCACCACTTTTGATGGCATCATTATTTGGGGCGCCGCTGCGGACAGAGGGCCCAAAGCTCCTTTGGGAGACTATACCGTTAGAATGAAAATTGGAGAGGAAGTAGTACAGACCGCTCCGTTCAAAATTACCATGGACCCCAATCTAAAAGGAATCACAGCAGAAGATTTGCAAGAGCAATTTCAATTGGCCTCAAAAATCACTCAAAAGGCCAGTATCGCCAATGAAGCTGTCATACAGATTAGAAGTGTTCGAAAACAACTGGATAGTCTGGGCAAAACCGTTTCCAGCAAATCCTTCCAAAAACAAGCCAATGCATTTCTGGGTATATTGACGGAGATTGAAGAGGACCTTTATCAAGTAAAGAACCGTTCCGGACAAGACCCCTTGAATTTTCCCATAAAACTGAACAACCGATTCAACGCCTTGCAGCGAAGCATCGAAACCGGGGATGCAAGGCCCACCGATGGGGCTTATAAAGTTTTTGATGAGCTCTCAAAAGAATTGGATGTTCATATGGTAAAACTGAACGAAACTCTAAAAAAGCAGCTACCCAAAATAAACGCAGTATTGCAAAAAAATGGGGCATCCACAATCAAATTGCCATAAGACGCAATGGCTTGAACTTAAAATGAGATTAAGTCTAAATTAACAACTGGCAGTATATCAACCTTGTAAAAAGTCGTATTTTTAGGGCGCTGTATGTTAAGGCTATTTGCCATATCACTCTCTTCGCTCATTTTTATGCAGAGCATCAACCTCCACTTTAATGATTTGGTGGAGTTGGATGAACTTGTGGAACACTATCAGTTTCACAGTGATGAATACGGCGACAACTTCTTGATTTTCATCTCCAAACATTACGGGGCACAGAAAAACACTCACAGTCAACAGCATCAGGAAGAACAACAGGAACATGAAGAACTTCCTTTTCAACATCAAACACAATGTTCCCTACTTTTGGTTTTTGTGGAAGACCACAAACCCATTTTGGAATCTCGCTCGGAAGTCCCCGTTGCCACTTCAGATAATTTTCACTACCAAATGTCCTACTCCACTATTTGGGGAGATGGGCCTTTTCAGCCCCCAAAACAGTCATAATTCATAGTCTCTCCAGCCACGCTGGACACTTTTTCGGAAGCTTTATCAAATCTGTAACGCTATCTATTTCTATGAATCATGTTTTCAAACATCATAAACTTTAGCATTAAGAACAAATTCATTGTTCTGCTCTTTACATTATTTATCATTGGTCTTGGTCTATTTTCATTGTCCAAGATTCCCATAGGTGCCGTACCTGACGTCACCAACAATCAAGTTCAGGTCATTACCACCTCAACCAGCCTTTCCACACAGGATATGGAACAGTTCATAACCTACCCCATTGAACTGGAAATGGCCAACCTTCCCGGGGTCAAGGAAATCCGTTCCATCTCAAAATTTGGTATCTCGGTGGTTACCATTGTTTTTGAGGATGATATGGGAACCTATCTCCCCAGACAATTGATTGCCGAAAAAATCATATCGGCCTCCAAACGAATCCCGGAGGGTTTTGGCACCCCGGAAATGGGGCCCATTACCACAGGTTTGGGTGAAATCTACCAATACACCTTGGATGTGGAACCCGCTTACAAGGACCAATACACGCCCACCCAATTGCGAACCATTCAGGATTGGGTGGTTAAACGGCAGCTTTCCGGTATACCGGGTGTGGTGGAAGTAAATACTTGGGGCGGTTATCTGAAACAATATGAGGTGGCCATTGAGACCCAAAAGCTCAATGCGCTGAACATTTCGGCCAAGGAAGTCTTTACCGCTTTGGAAATGAACAACAGTGTTTCCGGTGGTGGGTATATCGAAAAGGTAAACCAAGCCTATTTCATCAGAGGGGAAGGCTTGGTTGAAAATTTACGGGACATCGAAGATATTGTCGTGGCCCGAAGAAACGGCACTCCCATTTATGTTCGCGACATCGCCCAGGTAGGTTTTGGAAGCGCTCCCCGTTTTGGGGCCATTACAGGCAACGGCGAAGGGGAAAAAGTTCTGGGCCAGATTATGATGCTCAAGGATGCCAACTCCAAAAAGGTCATTGATGCCGTAAAGGAACGGGTGGCCGAAATTTCAAAGTCACTGCCCGAAGGAGTTTACATCAATCCTTTTTTGGATCGTAGTGAGCTCATTGGTCGAACCACCTTTACTGTGACCGAAAATCTGGTATTGGGCTGTTTGATCGTCATTTTTGTGGTGGTACTCCTCTTGGGCAATTGGCGTTCAGGATTGGTCGTAGCCTCTGTAATCCCTTTATGTCTGCTCTTTGCCCTCACTTTGATGTATGTTTTTGGGGTCGATGCCAACCTGTTGAGTTTGGGAGCGATAGATTTTGGAATCATTATAGATGGGGCCGTTATCATCGTGGAGTACATCGCCTTTCAAATTACGACCAAGCATGCTGAACTCAACTCGCTTGATAAGGAGCAACGTCAGGCGGTTAAGGACGATATCACCCTAAAGGGTGCCACCAAAATGATGAACTCCGCTGTTTTTGGGCAGCTTATCATTTTAATTGTTTTTATCCCTATACTGTCTTTGAGCGGGGTGGAAGGAAAAATGTTCAAACCCATGGCCATGACCTTCAGTTTTGCCCTTCTGGGTGCCATTATCTTGTGTTTTACCTATGTACCGGTTGCATCGGCCCTATTTCTAAAACCCAATAAAAATTCTGAAAAAGGAATTTCGGCTCGTTTAATGCATTGGATTAACAAGACATACGAGCCAATCATCCATTGGGCCATGGAAAGTAAAAAATTGGTATTGTCCATCGCGACAGCCTTGCTCATTGGTGCCTTGATTTTATTTTCCAACATGGGAGGAGAATTTGTCCCTACCTTGGACGAAGGCGACTTTGTGATCCAACCCGTGCTCAAGACCGGAACATCGTTGGCTAAGACCGTGGAAACCACCACCAAAATGGAACAAATCCTTTTGGAGAATTTCCCAGAGGTAAAACAGGTGGTAAGTCGGATTGGGGCTGCCGAAGTACCTACTGACCCCATGTCCATGGAAGAAAGTGATGTGATCATTGTTCTAAAACCCAAATCGGAATGGGTTTCTGCCGAGTCCAAGGACGAGTTGGCCGACAAATTCAAAGAGGCCCTTTCGGTTCTACCAGGCATTGAGGTGGAATTCACCCAACCTATAGAAATGCGCTTCAATGAGCTCATCACCGGGGTCAGGGCAGACATCGCCATCAAAATTTTTGGGGAAGACCTAGAAATTCTAGCTGAAAAGGCCAATGAGGTAAGACAGCTCATTGAAAATGTGGAGGGAGCCTCGGACATCACTGTAGAAAAAGTGGAAGGCCTTCCGCAAATGAACGTTACCTATGATCGCGCCAAAGTAGCCCGACACGGACTGAATATTGCCGATCTTAATGAAATGGTCTCCATGGGATTTGCCGGAAAGGTAGTGGGCAGTGTTTTTGAAGGAGAACGGCAGTTTGACCTTGCCGTACGATTGAATTCTGAGAACAGAAAAGACATTTCCAACTTAAAAAACCTATATGTTGACATCCCTTCGGGAGGAAAGATTCCCCTCAGCGAATTGGCGGAAATCACCTATCAAAAAGGAGCCGCAAAAATCTCAAGGGATGATACCCGAAGACGTATCGTGGTGGGCATCAATGTTCGGAATCGCGACCTCCAATCCGTAGTGGACGATGTGCAGGAATTGGTAAATGCACATCTGAAACTTCCAGTAGGGTACACCATCACCTATGGTGGACAGTTTGAAAACCTGCAAAATGCCAAGGCCCGTTTGTTGATTGCCGTGCCCATTGCCTTATTGCTCATTTTTATCATGCTCTACTTTGCCTTTAAATCAGTAAAAGAGGCCTTATTGGTGTTTACCGCTATTCCTCTTTCCGCCGTAGGTGGGGTTTTGCTTCTTTGGGTAAGGGACATGCCGTTCAGTATCTCGGCCGGGGTTGGCTTTATCGCACTTTTTGGTATTGCAGTGCTCAACGGGATTGTGCTCATTGAGCATTTTAAAGAACTCAAGGGTTCGGATTTTGATTCCTTGGAAGATCTGATCAAGCAAGGGACCAAAGACCGATTGCGGGCCGTACTATTAACCGCATCCGCTGCAGCGCTGGGCTTCTTGCCCATGGCCGTTTCCACCAATGCCGGGGCCGAGGTACAACGCCCGTTGGCCACTGTGGTCATTGGAGGATTGGTCACCGCGACCATGTTGACTTTGGTGGTACTCCCTGTACTCTATGCTTATTCACATAATGTTCATTTTGGAAAAACCAGAAAAAGAAAAAAAATGTCCAAAAACACCCTATTACTGATAGCCTTTTCCTTGCCTTTCCTTGGATTTTCACAAGAGCAATTGGGCCTCGAGGATCTCATGGCCCTTTCCTTGGAAAATAATAATGGTATTCAGGCCAATGCGCTACAGCTAGACAGGGCAGATGCCTTAAAGGGAACCGCGTTCCAGTTTGACAAGACCGAGGTGTACTATCAATATGATGAAAACAACTTGGCCCTGAACAATCAGCCCTTAAAGGTATTTGGAGTTCAGCAGCAATTTGAGTTTCCAACGGTATACGGAGCCAAAAATAAGCTCCAAGATGCCCAGTATGATGTTCAGAAATCAGTGCTTGAAATCCGAAAAAAAGAACTGTTCAAAGCGCTGAGTACCGTGTATTACAAGTATCAAACCTTGCACCAAAAAACACTGTTGTACAAAACCTTGGACAGCATCTATTCCCAATTTTCGCACGCGGCCAACCGACGTTTTGAATTGGGCGAAACCAATTATTTGGAAAAGGTAACGGCCCAGGCAAAACTAAGGCAAATTACCAACACCTATTCCAAAATACAACAGGAATTGGCAACCACCCATACGGAAATTGTCAGTTTGGTACAGAGCAATGATCCGTTGAACATCAAGTTGGAGAAACCCGAAAAGCTGACCGTAATCAATCCAGTGGGATTAATGGAAACGGAAACCGCCTTTTTGGAGTCCCTTCAAAATAGAAGCAACGCGGAAAAGCGATTGGAGGAGAACCGATTGCTCCCCGATCTTAATCTGGAATATTTCCAAGGGACCAACAAAGGACTCGGAACATCGCTCTACGGAATACAATTGGGTCTAAAAATCCCCATTCTTTTCTTTGGGCATAGCAGCAGGTTGAAATCTTCCAAGATCAATGCACAGATCACCGAATTGGAAAACCAACAGGTCACCATTGCCGCCAACCAGACCTATCAAGGCCTTTTGAATCAATTGGAACAACAGTCCAAGGAACTGGTGTACTATGAAAATGAAGGGCAACAACTTTCGGAACAGATCATTAAAGCTGCCATGGGAAATTTCCAGAACGGGGAAATCGATTTTTTCCAGTACATCCAAAGTCTGGAAAATGCCTACGAGATCCAACTGGACCATTTGGATGTTCTCAACCAATACAATACAACCGTACTCGCCATTAATTATTTGACCATAACATTATAAAATCATGAAAAATATAAGCTTCATTTATGCCTCATTTTTAGCCCTGCTGATTGCGGGATGCGGCAATCAAAAAAGCACTGAGACTTCCAACGAAGAATCGACCGAAACCTCCACCGTCATCGTGACCCAAGAGCAGTTCAATAGTAGTAGGTTTGCCTTGGGAAACATGCAGAAACAAACATTTCCCAATATGGTGGAAACCTCGGGGATGATCGATGTTCCTCCCAGTAACAAGGCCATAATTACCGCACTTATGGGTGGTTTTGTAAAAAAGACCCCATTGTTGGTAGGTGACCGGGTGAAAAAGGGACAACCTTTGATTACTTTGGAGAGCCAGGAGTTTGTAAAGATGCAACAAGAATACCTTGAGGTATTCAACCAACTTGATTTTTTAAAGGCCGAATTCGATAGGAACAAGACGCTTTTTGAGGAAAGGATAGCCTCGCAAAAGAACTATTTGGAGGCCAAGAGCAATTATGAAACCTTTTTGGCAAAGTATGAAGGGCTTAAAAAGCAGTTACAGATGCTCAATATTTCCCCAAAAAATGTGGAACAGCGGATCATTACCCCTGAAGCGGTCATCTATTCCCCCATTGATGGAAGCATCACCAAAATGCACGTATCATCGGGAAGTTATGTCTCTCCTTCCATGGAAATTCTAGAGATTGTGGACAATGAGCACGTGCATTTGGAGTTGACCGTCTTTGAAAAGGATATTTTGAAAGTGAAAAAGGGGCAAGAAATCCAGTTTAGGATTCCAGAGGCTTCCGAGGAAACCTTTGGGGCCGAAGTATATTTGGTAGGGACTTCCATTGAGGATGCCCAACGCACGATTAAAGTCCATGGCCATCTGAAAAAAGAGGATGGAGGTTTTCTTCCCGGGATGTTCGTTGATGCCAAAATCATGACCGATACCACCAAAGCCTGGGGCCTACCTGAAGAGGCTGTTTTTAACGTGGAAGGGTCTTCGTATCTCCTAAAATTGATCTCCAAAGAAGGGGGTAACCTTCAATTTGAACGTGTTGGGGTTACCCTTGGCGACAGCTATGCGGGACATGTAGAGATAACCTCCCAAGAAAAGCTCAGCGATAACGACCAATTTTTGGTGAAAGGGGTCTACGATCTGTTTGGGAACTAGTTTTAGCCCAGCCCAACATCCAGAGTCATCATGATGATAAATCCACCGATAAAGCCCATTGTGGCGATATCGGTGTATTTGTCCTGTTGGGTCTCCGGGATAACCTCCTCGACCACCACAAAAATCATCGCTCCGGCGGCAAAAGAAAGCGCATAGGGTAAAATAGGCTCAAAGGTCAAAACGGCCCAAGCTCCCAACACCCCTGCAATGGGCTCCACTATGGCAGACGCCTGACCGTACATCCAACTTTTCCTCCGGCTAAGACCGTGTCGGCGTAAGGGCATGGCCACCGCAAAACCTTCAGGAAAATTCTGCAGTCCAATTCCCAAAGCCAAGGCCACCGCCCCTCCAATGGTAGCGCCATCAAAACCTGCGGCCACTCCACCAAAAAGTACCCCTACGGCCAAACCCTCTGGAATATTGTGCAAGGTTATGGCCAAGGTTAGCAAGGTGGTTCTGTGCCAAGGAGTTTTTACCCCTTCGGCCTCGCTCATCTTAAAATTGATGTGGAGGTGCGGCAAGATCTTATCCAAACCAAAAATGAATGCGGCCCCAAGTAGAAATCCAACAGCAGCAGGAATCACTTTTACAAAGCCTTCACCCTCGCTCATTTCAATGCCGGGCGCCAACAAACTCCAAAAACTGGCAGCAACCATAACTCCTCCCGTAAATCCCAACATCCCATCCAATACGGCACGGTTGGCACTTTTAAAGAAGAAGACCAGACCAGCTCCCAAGGCGGTCAGTCCCCAGGTGAACAAGGTGGCGTACAAAGCGGCCAAAATAGGGTCAATACTTTCAAAATAGGTAATTACTTGTTCCATTATTCGTTCTTTTTAACATAAAGATTGGATGCTATCTGATGTGAAATGCGCAGCTCCCTGCCTTCCATGGCTATATGCAATGATTGATCAAAATCCTCTTTTTCCAAAATTTGGATGGTATGGCCCAGAGCGATTTTATTCTTGTCCAGAAACTTTAGAAAAGGTGCCGAAGAATCCTTCACTCCAACGCATACCCCTTTGCCTCCGATGGGCATTTCACTTAAAAGTTGTTTGTCCCGCACCATGAACTTGCCATCTTTGCTTGGAATGGGATCACCATGGGGGTCAAACTTTGGAAACTCCAATAATTCATCAATCTTGTCTATGAGTTTTTCACTTTTGATATGCTCCAACTGCTCGGCCACCTCATGGACTTCATCCCAAGAAAAGTCCAATTTCTTCACCAAAAAAACTTCCCATAACCGATGTTTCCTGATGATGGAAAGTGCCGTTTTTGTTCCCTGATCCGTCAGCGAAACCCCTTGATACCTTTTGTAGTTCACCAGTCCCTTTTCTGCCAATTTTTTGGCCATGTCGGTGACCGATGAGGGTTTGGTCTCCATCTGTTCGGCAATGGCATTGGTGGTGATGGGGATAGAATCGCTACCTCCCAAATGGAAGATGATCTTGAGGTAGTTCTCTTCGGAACGGGTCATGCAAAAAAAATTTTTTCAAAAATACATTTTTATTTATCAAAACCTATTTTTAGATTTGTCTAAATTTAAATTTTAGTTCATTGAAAATAAATTTTTCATTATTCGTTGTTTTTGTTGTATCGAGTCTTTTTACAACCGCATTTGCCCAAGAGGCTTCCATTTCAGGAAGGGTTACTGACAATGGAGAGCCGCTTCCCTTGGTGAATATATTGTTAAAGGGAACCGAGACGGGTACCGCAACGGATATAGATGGGCTATTTCAATTGACCCATATTGCCCCTGGAAACCATGTGCTGATAGTAACGTCTTTGGGATATCAAACGTATCAAACCAAAATCAGCCTAACCGCTGGAGCAGACAAAACCATCAACATTCAACTGGAACCTTTAGCACAAAGTTTGGATGAAACGGTGGTAACGGGCACCCTTAAACCCGTTAGCCGACTGGAAAGCCCAGTTCCCGTAGAGGTCTACTCCCCTACTTTTTTTAAAAAGAACCCTACTGCCAGTGTTTTTGACGCGCTTCAAAATGTCAATGGGGTCCGTCCACAGATCAACTGTAACGTGTGCAATACGGGCGACATCCATATCAATGGACTGGAAGGTCCGTACACATTGGTTTTGATTGACGGTATGCCCATTGTAAGTGGTTTGGGAACCGTTTATGGCCTCACCGGCATCCCCAATTCCTTGATTGATCAGATAGAAATTGTAAAGGGTCCCGCCTCTTCCCTTTATGGTAGCGAAGCTGTAGGGGGATTGATCAACATCATCACCAAAAACGCCGTCACGGCCCCAGAATTTTTTGCGGATGGCTTTGTAACCGGGTGGGGCGAATACAATCTGGATGTGGGTAGTAAAATCGAGGTGGGCAAAAAAGCCAATATGCTCCTTGGAATCAACTATTTTAATTATGATGTCCCGATAGACAACAACGGGGACAATTTTACCGATGTTACCCTTCAGGATCGGATTTCCATCTTTCAAAAATGGGATTTTGAACGGGATAATTCCCGAATCTTCTCTGTCGCTGGTCGATTTTTTTATGAAGATCGTTGGGGAGGAGAAATGCAGTGGACACCAGAATTTAGAGGGGGTGATGAAATTTATGGTGAAAGTATCTACACCCGTCGTTGGGAAATTTTAGGGAAATATCAACTGCCCATTGAAGAGAAAATGTTGTTTTCCCTATCGTACAACGACCATAACCAGAACTCGGTGTATGGCGACACACAATATTTGGCGGACCAACGCATCGGTTTTGCACAGCTTACTTGGGACAAATCGGCCGGAAGCCATGATCTTTTGTTCGGGAGTGCCCTCCGATACAACTATTATGATGACAATACTCCGGCAACTGCCGAAGCGGACAATATTTGGATTCCAAGTGTTTTTGCCCAAGATGAGATAAAACTTGCCCCAAAACACTCCTTCTTGGCAGGATTACGCTATGATTATGACAAACGACACGGCAACATTTTAACACCCCGCGCGGCCTACAAATGGAAAATTTCGGACAATGATATTTTCCGAATCAATGCGGGAACCGGATTTCGGGTGGTAAACCTATTTACCGAAGACCATGCCGCCCTGACCGGGGCCCGGGAGGTGATCATCACCGAAGAGCTGAAACCGGAGCGCTCCGTGAACGTCAACCTTAACTATTTGAAAAAAATCTACAGTGACAACGGCACTTTTGTAGGCATTGATGCCTCTGCATTTTACACCCATTTTTCGAACATCATTCTACCAGATTATGACACCAACCCCAATCAAATCATCTATGACAATCTGGATGGAAAATCGGTTTCCAAAGGAATCAGTGCCAATTTGGACGTAGTGTTTCCCAATGGCATCAAATTCTTGTTGGGAGCCACTTGGCAGGATGTCAGCAATACGGAAAATGGCATTACACAACAACAGATCCTTACCGAGAGCATTACGGGTACTTGGAACCTTTCATACACTTTTAGAATGTTGGATTTAAGTGTGGACTATACCGGAAACCTATATGGTCCCATGCGATTGCCCCTTTTGGGTGATTTGGACCCCAGACAGGAGTATTCCCCTACTTGGAGCATCCAGAACATTCAATTCACGTATAAGGGGTGGAACAATTTTGAGGTGTACGGCGGCATCAAAAACCTATTGGACTGGACCCCGAACAAAGGCAATCCATTTATCATTGCACGTACCAATGACCCATTTGACAAAAATGTGACTTTTGATGCCAACGGCAACGCAGTGGCCACTCCGGACAATCCCTATGCCCTAACTTTTGACCCAAGCTATGTGTATGCCCCGAACCAAGGTATCCGTGGTTTCTTTGGAGTCAGATATACGGTTTTTTAAAAGATGATCTGTCACTAAAAACCATTTTCAATAGTTAGAAAATAAAATCCTTTCATACGACTGTCTTCCTTTCCGTATTTTTGGGACCATGTCCCAATACGACTACATCATCATAGGAGCTGGAGCTGCTGGCATTCTATTGGCCCATACCCTTGGGAAAGATGCTTTTTTTGCTTCCAAATCTGTATTGGTGTTGGACAAGGATTCCAAGAACAAGAACGACCGTACCTGGTGTTTTTGGGAAAAAGGGCAAGGCGATTTTGACGATTTGGTCTGTAAAACATGGGATACCATCCATGTAGCGGGAAAGGAACTTCGTCTATCCACATCCATAGCTCCCTATACCTACAAAATGCTTCGGGGGATAGATTTTTATTCCAAATACCTTCCTGAAATAAAAAGATGCCCCAATATCACATGGATTCAGGACGAGGTCACCCATATTCAGGAAAATGAAGAAGAGGCTTTGGTCTATACGAAGGGAGACACTTTTTCCGGCAAAACGGTTTTTTCCAGTATAGTGGATTGGGATTCCGTTTCCCAACAAACTAAATTCCCGGTTTTACAACAACACTTTTTGGGATGGTTCATTACGACCAAAGAACCTGTTTTCAACCCAGAAGAAGCCACATTCATGGATTTTTCCATTCCGCAAAAAGGCAATACCCGTTTTATGTACGTGCTTCCTACCTCAACTACGGAAGCTTTGGTGGAATACACCCTGTTCTCTGAACACCTTTTGGAGAAAAAAGAATACGAAGAAGCCCTGAAAAAGTATCTTCAAGAAAAATACAACAGTACCGAGTTTATCATCTCAGAAACAGAGTTTGGTAGCATCCCCATGACGTGCTATCCGTTTCACAAGCATAATTCCAGTACAGTATTCCACATCGGTATTGCAGGAGGATGGGCAAAGCCCAGCACTGGGTTTACGTTTTACAATACAAGTCGACAAATCAAGGCTTTGGTTACCCACCTAAAACAGGAAAAACCCTTGGCCACATTCCACAAAAAGAGTCGGTTTGGATTTTATGACTCACTCCTGTTGGACATTCTCTATCGGGAAAACCATTTGGGACAATCCATATTTGAATCGCTGTTTGCCAAGCGAAAAGCATCCTTCATCTTAAAATTTTTGGGGAATGACACCCATCTTGGCGAAGAACTGCAGATTGTGACGGCTCCTAAACCATGGCCTTTTCTCAAGGCATTGTTTCGAAGAATTTTTTAAACGGTACGCTTCATCAAGTTCTCCCCAAACTTTCGCAGCAGTTGTTTGTTGGTTTCGGGAATCGTCAATTGTTCCAAAACCTCAAACGCTTTCCTCGTATAGGCCTCGATTTCCATTTGAGTGGCTTCCACGGCACCGCTCTCCGTAAAAATGTGCTTTACCGCCTCCACTTTTGCCGCGGAGTCTTTCGGTTTGATGGAATAGAGGTGCAAGAGACTTTCCCGGTCTTCCTTGGTGGACTTTTCAAGTGATTTCAGGTACAAAAAAGTCTTTTTGTTTTCCATGATATCGCCTCCCACCTGTTTCCCAAAGGTCTTGGGATCCCCAAAAGCATCCAGGTAATCGTCTTGAAGTTGAAAGGCAATCCCCAGATTTCTCCCAAACTCATACATGGCCTCGGCATCCTGATCGGATGCATGGGCAATGAGGGCGCCCATCTGCATGGCAGCAGCCACCAAAACCGAAGTTTTGTATTCGATCATCTTCAGGTATTCCGGAATGGTGACATCATCCCGGGTCTCAAAATCCACATCGTATTGTTGTCCTTCACAAACTTCAATGGCTGTCTTGCTAAAAAGCGCCGTGAGTTTTTTGAAGATCTCAGATGGATAACCTTCAAAAAACTGGTAGGACAGAATCAACATGGCATCCCCGGAAAGAATCCCCGTATTCAAATCCCATTTTTCGTGCACGGTTATTTTCCCCCTTCGCAATGGGGCATCATCCATAATATCATCATGGACCAAGGAAAAATTATGGAACATTTCTATGGCCAGGGCCGCATCCATGGCATCCTTTGCCTTTCCCCCAAAAACCTCGGCGGTCATTAGGGTAAGTATGGGCCGTAACCGTTTACCCCCCAAACCCAAAATATAATGTACGGGTTCGTACAGGTTCTTGGGTTCGGTCATTTGGGTTCTTGCCTTAAGATGCGTAACAAACTGTTCCCTATACTGACTAATGATATCGATATCTGACATGGAGCCAAAAATACGTGCAAAAAAACAAAAAACAACGGGTCAAGTGGCGGAATACTTTGACGGCTATCTCCATTGAAAATCCTGTGATCGTTCCATTTATCAAAAAAATCGCCCGAAAAATGCAATAGATTTGAAAAGCTTCGTCTTAACAGATAAAGCAAGCAATCCGTTTTTTTAAATGGCCGGCAAAACAGAGAACCGCAACAACCTGACCACTTTTTTCAATGAGGAATACCACTCATTGCGAATGTACGTGCAGTCCAAAATCCGAAATACATCGGAACGGGATGCCGAGGACATTGTCCAGGATGTGGCGCTCCGTATTTATTCGCGGGCCGATGACCTTAACCCCATAAACAACATTGGGGGATTTGTTTACAGCGCCATTCGCAATAGGATCATTGATATTATGCGGGGAAGAAAAGAGCATAAATATCCCTCGGAGGAAATTGACAAGCAGTGGCAGGATTTTGCAGAGGCCTTTTATGGCGATGCGGACAATTCCTACTCACCTGCATTGGAAGAGGAATTGAAAAAAGCCGTGGCAGCGTTGAAACCCGCTTACCGGGATATCATCATTGCCATTGACTTTGAAGGGTACACCTACAAAGAGATCGCGGAAAGGACCGGCATCCCAACCGGAACGCTCATGTCGCGAAGACACCGGGCCATGTCCGTATTATTGAATAATCTGGAAAATAGTAAAGAATTTAAAAGTATATAGTCATGGAATATAAAGAAGACATTGAAAAAAGCGTGGAAAGGAAAGTGGAATACTATGTGAAAAAAGTATTCAAGGTGATCGCAATGGTCATTTTGGGTATCCTTTTTCTCCTATTGGCCAATTATGTGTTGATGTGGTTATGGAACTGGTTGATGCCGGACATCTTTGGGCTGCCCACCGTAACCTACTGGCAAGCCCTGGGCATCTTTGTCCTGGCCAAACTCATTTTTGGCTTTGGCTTTGGGGACGATAAGGGTGGAAAAAAATCCCATCGGAAGAAAAAACATGGCTTCTCCAAAAAAAGATGTGGCTCGCTCAGGCGCGATTTCGACGAATGGAAACACTATGACCAATTCTGGAAAGAAGAAGGAGAAACCGCTTTTAAAGCATATGTGGAACGAATCAAAAACGAAAATCATGATACCGAGTAAAAAGAACTTTATCCAAGAACGTTACAAACGTCAATACAAATCCTTTTTCTGGACTTTACGATCTAAATCTCCCTCCCAGTCCAAAAGAGACACCCTATTTCGTCAACACATAGTAGGTTGGTCCCATTAAAGATCAACCTTTAAGTGCTCGTTAAAAAAATGTAAAACCTTGGAAACTTTTTTTGTTTTTAAAGTTTCCATTCCTACTTTTGCCCCCATTATGAGGGAAAAGATTATACAGAAGGCGACGGAACTTTTCATAAATCTGGGGTTTAAGAGTGTGACCATGGATGATTTGGCCAACGAGATGGGGATATCCAAAAAGACCATTTACTCCCATTTCAGAAACAAAAGCGAACTGGTTGAAGAGACCACAATGACCATGTGTGACTTTATAACCTGTGGCATAGACAACATTGTTTGTCTGCAAAAGAACCCCATTGAAGAACTCTATGAGATCAAAAAGTTTGTCATGGTGAATTTAAAGAACGAGAAAACCTCTCCCCTGTACCAACTGCAAAAATATTATCCCAAGATACATGGGTCCCTAAAGGAAAAGCAATACGAATCCATGCATGGCTGTGTACTGGAAAATGTAAAGCGGGGAATGGAAATGGAAATCTACAGGAGCAACCTTAATGTGGAATTTGTATCCAGAATCTATTTTTCAGGGGTCATGAGCTTAAAGGATGAAAACCTGTTTCCTTCCCAGATTTTTTCCAAACCTGATGTCTTGGACCAATATCTGGAATACCATCTAAGGGGCATCGTCACCCCTAAAGGACGAAAAATCTTAAACTCAATCATCAATTCAAACCAAGAATAAATGCGAACAACCTTAATCAGTTTACTACTATTGCTCCCATGGCTTTCCTCAGCGCAGGATACCATTCCCAGATTCAATCTGGAGGGGGCCATCCAATATGCCTTGGAACATAATTATAGTTCATTGAATGCAACTAGGGACCTGGACGATGCCCAGAAACAGAAATGGGAGACCATTGCCAGCGGTCTTCCCCAGATTTCAGGGGCCGTTAGTTATCAAAACCAATTGATACAACCTGTATCCCAGATTCCTGCCGAGTTTTTTGGCGGTGAACCGGGCACCTATCAAGAAGTGGTCTTTGGGCAGCCCCAATCCATGTCGGCATCGGCCACACTAAAACAACAGATTTTTGATGGATCCTATATTGTGGGCGTACAGGCCACCAAAACCTTTTTGGACTACAGCCAAAACAACAAGGAAAAAACCGATTTGGATGTAAGAAAGGCCGTGGTGGAAGCCTATGGCAATGTGCTTTTGGCCAAGGAAAGTGTCCTCATCTCCGAAAATAACAAGGCTACTTTGGAGAAAAACCTGTACGAAACCAAACGGGTTTATGAGAATGGCCTGGGCGATGAGGAAAGTGTAGATCAATTGCAGATTACCCTTTCTTCGGTGGATAATCAGTTGAAAAACGCCAAGCGTTTGGAGATCATCACACTCCAAATGTTGAATTTGGTGTTGGGATTGCCCATTGAGACCCAAACGGTGTTGACCGAGAACTTGGACGACCTTACCCAAGAACAAATAGATTTGGGACTGTTGGACACCGAATTCAACATAGAGAACAACGTGGATTACAAACTGGCCACAAACCTCAACGAGCAACGTTACTTTGAGCTGAAATTGGCCAAGAGCAGGGCATTGCCCACCCTTAATGCTTTTGTAAGCTATGGCGGGAATTCCTTTAGTGATCGGTTCAACTTTTTAAGCAGCGGGCAACCATGGTTTGAATCATCCATTCTGGGTGTTGATCTCAACATTCCCATTTTCAGTTCTTTGGGAAGAAGCGCTTCCACACAACGGGCCAAAATTGCCTTGGAGAAGGCTAAGACCCAATTGACCGAGGCCGAAGAACAAATCTGGCTTCAATTGGAAAATGCCAAAAGCAATTACATCCTGGCCATTGAGGAATATGGAACTTCCAAGCAAAACTTGGAGCTGGCCGAACGAATTGAAAACAAAAACCAAATAAAATATTCCGAAGGTTTGGCCACCAGCTTTGAGCTAAGGCAGGCACAGACCCAATTATATACCAGTCAACAGGAATACTTGCAGTCCATGGTGGACGTGATCAACAAGAAAACCGAACTGGAAACCATCATAAATCAATAAACAAAAGAGAAAACCGTACCATCATGAAAAAAGCAATATATATAGCATTTATAACAGCAACTTTGGCTTCTTGCGGAGGTAGCAGTAAAAACTCGGTGGAGAGCGTTATAGAAAGTAACAATCTCGAGGCCATTAGGGCCAAGCATTCCGAGATTTCGCAGCAGCACAAGGCCTTGGAGGTAGAACTAAAAACCTTGGATTCTGCCATTGCACAATTGGATGACAATGCCAAGCTTCCATTGGTGACTACCTTTGAGGTAAACCCTGAGAAGTTTGTCCACTATTTGGAACTACAAGGTGATGTGACCACTAAACAGAACGTCCTTATCTATCCAGAAATGGCCGGGACACTTTACCGCGTATACGTCAAGGAAGGACAAAAAGTGGCCAAAGGCCAAGTATTGGCTTCCATTGACGACGGTGGACTTTCCAGCCAGTTGGCACAGGCAAAGACCCAAGCCGAACTCAGTAGAACCACTTTTGAGCGTCAGAAAAGGCTTTGGGAGCAAAACATTGGCTCCGAAATCCAATATTTGCAGGCCAAAACCACTTACGAAGCACAACAAAGTGCCGTAAAGCAATTGGAAAGCCAAGTGGGCAAATCCACTATTCGCGCACCTTTTGCCGGTATCATAGACGATGTGATCAAAGATCAAGGTACCGTGGTAAGTCCCGGACCAGGTTCTGAGGTGTTCCGAATCGTAAACCTTTCCAACATGTACATTAAGGTAGAGGTACCTGAAAGTCACCTGCCCAATGTCACGCCAGGAAAAGATGTTCGCGTGTATTTCCCTGTATTGGGAGACAGTGTTATCACCAAAATTCGTCAGACCGGGAATTTCATCAACCCCAGCAACAGGTCGTTCACTGCGGAAATCCCTGTGCCAAGCCATGATGGGAAGGTAAAGCCCAACCTAACGGCAAAAGTGATGATCAATGATTACACCAGTGAAAATGCCATTCTTATCCCTCAAAGCATTGTCTCTGAAAATGCCGATGGGGAGCAATATGTGTTCTTGGTGGATGCCGATTCCATATCATCCGATCCTGTGGCCAAAAAAGTGGTCATTGAAACCGGCAAGACCCAAGGAGATTATGTAGAGGTACTATCTGGCATCAAAAGTGGTGATGGCATCATAGACGAAGGCGCCCGTAGTGTAAAAGAAGGGCAAAAAGTAAAAATTAAGAACAACATATAGCCAGCCAGTTATGAGCAAACAAAAGAAAAGCGTAGATAAGGAATTTAGGCTGTCCTCATGGGCTATCGATAATAAAACGACCATGTACGTGCTGATAGCCGTTATCCTTTTTCTAGGAGCATCGGCCTATTTCAGCATGCCTAGGGAAAGTTTTCCCGAAATCAAGGAAACCAAGATCTATATCAGTTCCCTATATCCTGGAAATACCGCTGAGGATATTGAAAAATTGATCACGGACCCCCTTGAGGACGAACTGAAAACGGTGAGCAATGTTGTGGAGATCACCTCAACCTCCCAGGAAGATTATTCCATGATCATTGTGGAGTTTGATGAGAACATTTCCGTTGAAGGTGCCCTACAAAAAGTAAAGGATGAGGTAGATTCAAAAACTGCGGGAGAAGATTGGCCCACATTCAACGGAGCCAAGGTAGAACCCAATGTTTTTGACCTGAGTCTATCCGAAGAGATGCCCATCCTTAATATCAACATTTCAGGGGATTATCCTGTGGACAAGCTCAAGGAGTACGGCGAGTACCTTGAAGATGAAATTGAAGGCCTACTCGAAATAAAACAAGTGGACATTCGCGGTGCGCAAGAGAAAGAAGTGGAAGTGGCCGTGGACATCTATAAAATGATGGCCGCCAAAGTGAGCTTCAACGACATCATCAATACCATCAGCAATGAGAACATGACCACCTCTGCGGGCAACCTCATTACCAGTGGGCAGCGTAGGACCATCCGTATTGTGGGTGAGATAGACAAGCCCAATGAACTGGAAAATTTTGTGGTAAAATCGGAAAATGGGAACCCCATTTATCTTAGGGATATTGCCAAGGTCACCTTCAAGGAAGAGGATAAGACCACATATGCCCGTGAATATGGCGCTCCCGTGGTAATGTTGGACGTTAAAAAACGTGCCGGAAAGAACATGGTGGCCGCAGCCGAACAAATTCAGGTCATTGTGGACGATGCCGTCAAAAATGTATTCCCACAGGATTTAAAAGTGACCATTGCCAATGATCAATCTTCCAAGACCATAGGTCAGGTAGATGATTTGGTGAACAACATCATCTTCGGTATCATCTTGGTGGTGACCGTATTGATGTTCTTCTTGGGCTTCAAAAATGCACTATTTGTTGGTTTCGCCATCCCCATGTCCATGTTTATGTCCCTAATGATCTTGAACACCTTGGGCTATACCATGAACACCATGATTCTCTTTGGATTGATCATGGGACTGGGTATGTTGGTGGACAACGGTATTGTGGTAGTGGAAAACGTATACCGCCTTATGGACGAAGAGGGCATGTCGCGTATTGAAGCGGCAAAAAAAGGTATCGGAGAGATTGCGTTCCCCATTATTATTTCCACATTGACCACCGTAGCGGCTTTTGTCCCTCTTGGATTATGGCCAGGGGTCATGGGGCAGTTTATGATTTATTTTCCAGTGACCTTATCGGTAGTTTTAGGTTCCTCGCTCTTTGTGGCCATCTTTTTCAACTCAGTTCTAGTATCCCGTTACATGACCACGGAGGACAAGAGTATGCCGCTAAAGCAGATTATCCGTATCACATCCATCATCTCCGTAATCGGACTTTTAATTATTCTGTTTGGAGGTGCTTATAGGGCTTTGGGATCTTTAATGGTATTGACTGCCATTATGCTATGGATCTATAGACTCTTTTTGAGAAATTGGGCCAATGGGTTCCAAAACAAGGTATTGCCCAGATGGGAACGATTTTATGAGCGGACTTTACGTTACACCTTATCAGGTAGAAAACCCATCTTTATTGCCATCGGGACTTTTGTTCTCCTTTTGATTGCCTTTATGGGCTTTGGGGCCTCGGTGGGAAGCCAAAGGACCAAAGTGGAATTCTTCCCGGACAACACCCCCAACCAGATTATCGTATACATTGAGTATCCGGAAGGGACCGATATAAAAAAGACCAATACCATCACCAAGGATATTGAGCAACGGGTATTTGACATTGTCAATGCAGATGCCTATACGCATGGCGATTACAATTTCTTGGTAGAAAGCGGGGTCTCCCAAGTGGGTGAGGGTGCAGGAAATCCACAAACCGATGGAGGTTCATCCGCAGAGATGCCCCACCGTGGAAAAATAACCGCCACCATGCGGGAATACAAGTTTAGGGAAGGGGCTGACAGTAATGATCTTTTAAGAAAAGTTCAAGAGGCCTTGAAAGATGTATATCCCGGAGTAGCCATTTCGGTAGAGAAAGATGCCGTTGGTCCGCCAGCAGGGTATCCCATCAACATAGAATTGGAAGGTGATGATTATTCCGAATTGATCGTTGCCGCAGAGCAGATGCGGAATTTCATCAATACGAGGAACATTCCGGGTATTGATGAGCTCAAAATCGATGTGAACAAATCCAAACCCTCCATGTTGGTTGCCGTGGACCGCAAAAAGGCCGGTGAATTGGGTGTTGCCACAGGACAAGTGGGGCAACAACTCCGTAACTCCATCTTTGGGGCCAAAGCCGGAATCTACAAGGAGGATGGTGAGGATTACGACATCTATGTACGTTTCAATGAGGAGAACAGATACAATACCAGCGCCATCTTTAACCAACGCATCACATTTAGGGATGCGTCTTCAGGACAGATAAAGGAAGTTCCAGTATCCGCCGTGGCCAAACAGGTGAACAGTACTGGTTTTAGTGCCATTAAGCACCGGGACACCAGACGTGTGGTTACTGTCTACTCTGCTTTAGCCCCCGGTTTTACAGATGCTGGTGCTATTGTAAATAAGATTCAGGAAGAGATGAACGATTTTGATGGACTGCCATCGGATATCAAAGTCGACTATACTGGTCAGATTGAGGAGCAAAACAAGCAAATGGCCTTTTTAATGGGCGCTTTCTTTACAGGACTTGGTCTGATTTTCTTCATTTTGATCTTCCAGTTCAACTCGGTTTCCAAGCCTGGCATCATCATGCTTGCCATATTCTTGAGTTTGATTGGGGTGTTTGGAGGTATCGTCGCTACTGGAAGTGCCTTTGTAATCATGATGACCATGATGGGTATTATCTCATTGGCGGGAATTGTGGTGAACAACGGTGTGGTACTCTTGGATTATACCCAACTCCTTATCGATAGGAAGAAAGTAGCTTTGGATCTGGACGAGGAAGACCTTTTGGAACCCGAAGACTTTAAAGAAGCCGTGGTCAAAGGAGGTAAGGCAAGGTTGCGCCCTGTACTCCTTACGGCCATCACCACCATTTTGGGGTTGATTCCATTGGCAACCGGGTTCAACATCAACTTCTTTACCTTGATGAGTGAGTTTAACCCCTACATATACTTTGGGGGAGACAACGTAATCTTCTGGGGACCTTTGGCCTGGACAGTGATCTATGGTCTATTGGTAGCCACCTTCTTGACCCTGATCGTGGTTCCTATCCTATTTACTTTGGTATACCGAATTAAACTGCGAATCCATAGAAACCAAAAAAGAAGGGAACAAAAGAAAAAAGAACAATTGGATATGGCCGCCTAGGTCACAAAAAAAGCCCCTGCCAATGGCAGGGGCTTTTTAATTAAATCGTTTTACATTACTTGTCAATCGATACGATTTCAGATTGGTTCCAGTTTTTTACACTGGCAATCCTATTGTCGCTGAAATCCACTTCCCTCAACAAATCGCCTTCCCAGAAAAACCATTTTCCAGTTCTCTGTCCATTAATATACGCCCCGGAAGCCATTTTCTTGCCTTCCGTGTTGTACATCAACCATTGACCGTGTAATTTTCCGTTCAGATAATAGCCGGTTTGGGCCATTTCTCCGTTTTCATGAAAATATGTTGCTTTTACCATTTTTCCCACTTTCTCAAAAGTCGGTTGGGTATCTTGCGGATACATATAAACCGAAAACATCACCGCCATAAAAAATATTGCTTTCTTCATAATACATTGGGATTTAAAATCTTGAACTGCTTGTACTAACGCTATAAATTTATTTAAATTTTACATTAAATAAAGATTTACGTAACAATAAATTTACATTAAATTCATATTTAACTGAAAAATAGATAGTTAACTTTTTTGTAAAATTGCTTTTTATCCCGTTTATCGGTAAAAAAAGCACCCTTTTTGAATCAAACCTTTACGCTGGCCTATGATTGGATCGAGGTCAAAAGCTCTTTTATCAAAATCCTATGCCGATCAGGAAGGAGAAAATCCATATATCTAGCAATAAATTTTGGCATTCCTATTAAATTTGCCGTCTCATAACAAACATCATGTACAGAAGTAATACCTGCGATGCATTAAGGGCATCACATATCGGTTCGGAAGTAGTTTTAAGTGGTTGGGTACACAAACTCCGTGACAAGGGTTTTGTGGTTTGGGTAGACCTTCGCGATCGCTACGGCATTACCCAATTGGTGTTTGATGAAGACCGCACCCCCAAAGAGCTTTTGGAACAAGCCAGGGAATTGGGTCGTGAAACGGTGATTCAGGTCAAGGGAGAGGTCATTGAACGGGCCTCAAAAAACCCAAATATCCCAACTGGGGAAATCGAGGTATTGGTCAAGGAACTTACCATTCTCAACAAATCCCTCCTGCCCCCCTTTACCATTGAGGATGAAACGGATGGCGGAGAGGACATCCGCATGAAATACCGTTACTTGGATATCCGAAGGAATCCGGTAAAGAACAAGCTTATTTTTAGGCACAAAGTAAGCATGGAAGTCCGAAAATACCTTTCGGAACAAGGATTCATCGATGTGGAGACCCCCTATTTGATCAAGTCTACCCCAGAAGGCGCGCGCGACTTTTTGGTCCCTAGCCGAATGAATGAAGGTCAGTTCTACGCCCTGCCCCAATCCCCACAGACGTTTAAGCAGTTGTTGATGGTCGGTGGGCTGGACAAGTATTTTCAAATTGTAAAATGCTTTAGGGACGAAGACCTACGGGCAGACAGACAACCCGAATTCACCCAGATAGATTGCGAAATGGCCTTTGTGGAACAGGAAGACATCCTGAATACCTTTGAAGGCCTTACCAAGCATTTGCTCAAGGAAATCAAAGGAGTGGAAATAGATGAATTTCCAAGAATGACTTTTGATGATGCCATGCGCCTGTATGGTAACGACAAGCCCGATATCCGTTTTGGAATGCAGTTTGGGGAACTGAACGCAGTGGCCCAACATAAGGAGTTCAACGTCTTTAACTCTGCCGAGCTGGTTGTGGGCATCGCTGTTCCCGGAGCAGCAAGCTATACCCGAAAAGAAATAGACGCCCTTATCGATTGGGTTAAACGCCCCCAAGTGGGTGCCAAGGGGATGGTCTACGTAAAATGCAACGAGGACAGTTCCTACAAATCATCCGTGGATAAGTTTTATGACCAAGATGATTTGGCCCAATGGGCCGAAGTCACTGGCGCAAAACCGGGCGACCTTATTTGTGTTCTTTCCGGGAACACCAACGAAACCCGTGCACAGCTCAGCGCCCTTAGAATGGAGTTGGCCGAAAGGCTCGGTCTAAGAAAACCGGATGAGTTCGCTCCTCTATGGGTCGTGGATTTTCCCTTGTTGGAACTGGATGAGGAAACCGGCACCTATCATGCCATGCACCACCCCTTCACCTCACCAAAACCCGGTCAATTGGAATTGTTGGACACCGACCCGGGAGCTGTCAAGGCCAATGCCTATGATTTGGTGTTGAACGGCAATGAAATTGGCGGTGGATCTATCCGTATCCACGATAAACAAGTACAGGCAACCATGTTCAAGCATCTAGGGTTTACCCCTGAAGAGGCCAAGGCCCAGTTCGGGTTTTTAATGGATGCCTTCCAATACGGTGCCCCGCCCCATGGTGGAATTGCATTTGGTTTGGACCGATTGGTGGCCATTTTAGGTGGACAGGAAACTATTCGTGACTTTATCGCTTTCCCAAAAAACAATAGCGGTAGGGATGTTATGATAGATGCCCCGGCAACCATTGATGATGAACAACTCAAAGAACTCTATCTAAAATTGGATCATTAAAACACAATCCCGCTTAAGCGGGATTTTTTAATACATTTAGGTAGTTTCATCAACCTCATGTCCAACCGAACAAAAAAAATATTCACGAAGTTTTTGAAATGGAGGTATAAAAATATCTCCAACAAAACCTTTGTGCACCTTATGAGTTTGGTGGTTGGTTTTTTGGCCGGGTTGGTGGCCGTTACCTTAAAAAACTTCACCTATTTTATCGAGTCCCTGCTTAAAATGGGAATCGTTTTTTCAGAAAATCAGCTCTACTTTATCCTACCCACCATTGGGTTGACGTTTGTGTATCTCTACGTAAAGTTCGTACACAAAAAGCCGATTCAGCATGCCGTGTCATCCATCATTTTCTCCCTTTCCAAAAAAGGGGGACTTCTATCGACCAAGGATATTTACGCCCCACTCATCACAGCACCGCTTACCGTAGGATTTGGGGGGTCCGTGGGACTTTTGGGACCGGCAGTCAAGTCCGGTTCGGCCATAAGCTCCAACCTTAGTCGCCTTTTTCATATTGATGCCAAGACCCGGTCCTTATTGGTTGCCTGTGCTTCGGCAGGGGCCATTTCATCCATCTTCCAATCCCCTATTGCCGCCATCATCTTTGCCGTGGAGGTATTCACACTGGATTTGACCATGATGTCCATGCTACCCCTACTTTTGGCATCAATTTCTGGAGTGCTCACCTCCTATTTCTTTTTGGGAAACGAAGTGCTTTTTAGTTTTTCCCTTACAGAAGGATTTGAATTGAAGGATACCCCATTTTATGTATTGTTGGGCGTGGGTACCGCCTTCGCCTCGATATATTTTACCAAGATGTACTTTTCCATACTCACCTTTTTCAAACGGTTCAAAAGTCCCAAGTACAAACTTTTGGTAGGCGGTATTGCCATAGGAATTATGCTTTATGCCATCCCTCCACTCTACGGAGAAGGTTTTGGTTTCATCAATAATTTATTGGATGGGGACCATTTAAAGGCTTTGGGAAAAACCCCGTTCGATGCTTATACGGATAACATTTGGGTAGTGATTGCCCTTTTGTTCGGCATTACCATTTTTAAGGCCATAGCCATGACCACGACCTTTGCCGCTGGTGGTGCCGGTGGAATCTTTATTCCCACCATGGTTATGGGAAGCGCGTTGGGCAATGTAGTGGCCAAGATCATCAACCATCTGGGGCTCGGATTTTCGGTATCGGAGAGCAACTTCACCCTGATCGGCATGGCCGGTTTGATCGCTGGGGTTATCCATGCGCCTTTGACCGCTATCTTCTTGATTGCTGAAATCACTGGAGGTTATGAACTCTTTGTTCCCTTGATGATTACGGCTTCCATCTCCTATCTCACCACCAAAAATGCGTTGGACTATACCATTTACACCAAAGAACTGGCAAAAATTGGCGCCGTACTATCCCACAATAAGGACCAAATGGTCTTGGGACTTATGGAAATGGACGATGTAATCGAGAAAAATTTCAAATCGGTACATCCAGAAATGTCCTTGGGGGATATGTTGCACGAATCCGTTTCCAAATCCAAAAGGAACATTTTCCCGGTGCTGGACGATGATAAAAAATTAATGGGCATCATTGTGTTGGATGATATTCGCCAATTTATGTTTGATCGAGATCTTTATGAAACCGTTCATGTAAAGAATTTAATGCATGCCCCTCCCGAGCATATCTTTTATGGAAAGGATACCATGAAACAGGTCATGAAAAAGTTTCAGGACAGTGGGGCCTGGAACCTACCCGTTATCAAGGATGGCAAATATGAAGGTTTCATTTCAAAATCGAAATTATTGACGGCCTATCGCCGAAAACTCATCAATTACACCCAATGAAATTCAAGCTCAAATATATCATTGTCCTTATCGTTCTGGCTTCCATTTCCTCCATCATATTTGGCTTTTCCATTGAAGAGGAACAACCTTCCACTGCCCACAAATATATCGGTTTGGGTACCATAGGACTGTTTTTGGTGGCCATGCCCCTTTTCCTGTTCAAGGAGAGCAAGGGCAAGAACATGAAAGACTACATGCTCACCAAGGACAACATAAAAAAAATGCAGGATCAAGAGCGCAAAAACACTGGAAAAGAATAATCTCATCAAGATTTAATGGTTATTTTACCTGATTAGACGTAAAATATCCTACATTCGTGCTTTAACATTTATTTTTTTTTAATGACCGGTACAGTAAAATTTTTTAATGGATCCAAAGGTTATGGGTTCATTACCAACGACGACACAGGAAAGGACATCTTTGTTCATGTTACAGCATTGAACGGGGTGGAATTGAACGAAGGCGACAAAGTAGAATACCAAGAAGAAGAAGGAAGAAAAGGAAGGGTTGCTGCACAAGTGCAAGTAATCGGATAATTATATTTTATTTTGAAAAATTTCGAAGCCCTGGCCCATGCCGGGGCTTTTACTTTAGTTGAGGTTTCTTCTTTGGATAAAAAAACGTTTCAGTAATTCCGAAGCCTCGTTTTCCATAATTCCACTGACCACTTCCGTTTTGGGGTGCAGATGGCCTCCCATGACATTGAATCCTCGCTCCAAATCGGCCGCCCCATAGACAATCTTTGAAATTTGGCTCCAATATAGTGCCCCAGCACACATTTGGCACGGTTCCAAGGTCACATAGAGTGTGCAACCATGCAGATACTTACCGCCAAGAAAATTTGATGCCGCTGTTATGGCCTGCATCTCGGCATGGGCCGTTACATCCTTCAATCGCTCCGTGAGGTTATGGGCACGTCCAATGATCCGGTTGTCCACTACTACGATGGCCCCCACGGGAACTTCACCCATTTCGTAGGCCATTTCGGCCTCTTGTAGGGCTTTTTTCATAAAATAGGTGTCGTCAAACGGGTTCTCCACAATTTTTATTGAAACTTTTCACGAAATGGCTAAGCTAAGCATAAAATAATTTTACCTATTATAGGTACTTTTGTTTTTTATTCGTTGGAAACGCTTTTAACACATATCAATTCCCCGGCAGACCTTAAAAAACTGCCTTTGGATAAACTACCCAAACTCGCCCAAGAGCTTCGGGAATTTATTATTGATATTGTCTCCACAAAAGAAGGCCATTTGGGAGCCAGCTTGGGAGTTGTGGAACTGACCATAGCCCTCCATTATGTTTTTGATACTCCAACAGATAAGCTTATATGGGATGTGGGCCATCAGGCCTATGGCCACAAAATATTGACCGGTAGAAAGGAAATTTTCGAAACCAACAGACAACTTGGTGGAATAAGCGGATTTCCCAAACGTAGTGAAAGCCCATATGATGATTTTGGCACCGGACATAGCTCTACGGCGATATCGGCCATTTTGGGAATGGCCATGGCCTCCAAACTAAGTGGGGAAAACTCCAAACAGCACATTGCCGTGGTGGGCGATGCCTCCATAGCCAGCGGCATGGCCTTTGAAGGATTGAACCATCTTGGGGTCACCAATGTAAATGCCCTCATCATCCTAAATGACAATGCCATAGGCATAGACCCCAGTGTAGGGGCCCTAAAAAAATACCTCACCAACGTGAAAGCCGGTACGGCCAAGGATGAAAATATTTTTGAATGTTTGAACCTTGATTATTCCGGTCCATTGGATGGACATGATGTAAAACGCCTTGTGGAAGAATTGCAGCGCCTAAAGGAAGTGGATGGCCCCAAACTCCTTCATATCATTACCACCAAAGGAAAAGGCTTAAAAAAAGCGGAAGAAGATCAGGTGGTTTACCATGCCCCCGGAAAATTCGATAAAGTTACCGGGGAACGCCTCAAGAAACCCCAAGAGGCCCAACCCCCGAAATACCAGGAAGTATTTGGGCATACCTTGGTGGAATTGGCCCAAAAAAACAAGAATATAGTGGGCATCACGCCTGCCATGCCCACAGGAAGTTCCCTTAAATACATGATGGAGCAAATACCCGATCGGGCATTTGATGTGGGCATCGCGGAGCAACATGCAGTGACCTTGGCCGCCGGGATGGCCGCACAAGGGCTTATCCCATTTTGCAATATCTATTCCACCTTTTTGCAACGTGCCTATGATCAGGTCATCCATGATGTGGCCCTCCAGAACCTCCCGGTCATTTTTTGCTTGGATAGAGCTGGACTGGTAGGTCAGGACGGTCCCACGCACCATGGTGTGTTTGATATTGCATACTTAAGATGCATTCCCAATCTTACCTTATTTGCCCCCATGAACGAAATGGAACTTAGGAACATCATGTACACGGCCCAATTGGGCATGGATGGACCCATCGCCATTCGATACCCCCGGGGACAAGGTGTAACCATTGACTGGAAAAATGAATTGGAACCCACTCCATGGGGAACAGGGCGTTGCCTCAAGGAAGGGTCAAAAATAGCCGTCCTTACCGTGGGTCATATTGGAAATGAAATTTCCCGGTTATTGCAAACACTTGACCAAACCGATGCCATTGGCCATTACGATATGCGTTTTGTAAAGCCCTTGGACCAAAAACTGTTACGCACCATTTTCAACACCTATGACCATATCATTACGCTCGAGGATGGTTGCGAGATAGGTGGGTTTGGTTCCGCGGTACTGGAGTTTGCCAATGCAGAACAATATGTAAAACCTGTTACAATTTTTGGCATTCCAGATAGGTTTGTTGGTCATGGAACAATTCCGCAGACGCATAAACTGGCTGGCATAGATTTTGAAACCATTCATTCTTTTATACAATCAACCTTAGACCAATGCGAATAATCTGTTGTTTACTCCTCTTCCTAGCCGTCTCCTTTTCCGCCAATGCCCAGATCAATCGTTTAAAAGTTTTTGAACCCGACAGTACCGAGACCGGCTTTCGGGTGGTACGGATAAAGGATGTCAAACTGAAGTATCTCACCCGTAGTGCAAAACTGACCGACCCAAGAACGGTGCTTAATCGGGTAAAACCCATTAAAAGGTGGTACAAACGCTTTGTACCCCATTCCTTTTGGGATAAAAAGAATGCATTTGGCCTTAATATCAATGAAGTTTCCTTTGTAAATTGGAATGCTGGGGGTGACAATTCCGTGTCTGCCTTGGCCAGTGCCGACTTTGAACGAAATTACAAATTCCGGTACCTGAACTGGAAAAATGAGGTGAAACTACGGTACGGCCTCAACGCCCAAGAAGGGAGGAAACTGCGAAAAACGGACGATCAAATACGATTATCCTCTACCATAGGTTTTAGAAAGGACACCATCACCAACTGGTACTATTCGGTAAAAGCGAATTTCAACACCCAGTTTTCCAACGGTTTTAAATATCCCGACCGGGAAAACCCGATTTCCAGATTTATGGCTCCCGGTTATCTTTTTGTCGGTATTGGTACCTCCTATATTCCCCAAAATGAAAAATTCAACCTCTATATTTCTCCCGCTACCCTGAAATCAACCTTTGTTTTGGATGAAACTTTATCCAGTCAAGGAGCATTTGGTGTGGATGAGGGAGAAAATGTGTTTCTGGAACTTGGTTTCCTGGTTACCAATACATGGGAAAAGGAAATCCTTAAAAATGTATTGATGAACCATCGCATCAACCTTTATACGGATTATGTAAGGAGTTTTGGCAACGTGGATGTGGATTGGGAAATGACCTTCAACCTAAAAGTCAATGAATACATGAACGCCATGATTGGCACCCATGTGATTTTTGATGATGACATTAAGTTTGACGAAGTCGTAGCTGAAGATGGCACGATAACCGATCCGGGAATATCCAAAATACAGTTTAAGCAGATTTTAGGGGTGGGCCTTAGATACGCCTTCTAGATTTTCCGGCCGGTCAGCTTATCATGGATGTGCACCGCTGCACTATCCGATAGACTGGCCACAAAACAGCTGGTGTCCAATAAAATCTTATATACAGAGGCATCCGTATTTCTGTAATTTTCAGGCAAGCTCTTGATCAATAACCCATCATAATTGTTGGCACGGTCTTCCTTTTTTCGTATCAAGGCCGTAGTATACATGTCCAACAGGTCCGCAATGATCCGATATCCTGCCAATTCCTTATCGATCACATGGGCGGATTGGTAGATTTTTTCAACACTCAACTTTAGGATATCATCTATTTGTGCTTTGTACTTCCCCTTGTCCAAAAGTGCAGCGCCAAAATCCCCCTTTAAAATGGTTTCCTCGTTGTTCACAAAGACTTCGACGGCATCGCTGATCAAGGTGTTTATGGTCAAGGCCCTCAAATAACTCAACCGGTCACTGGAGCTGGTCATGGCCCCATACTTTTTGGTGTTGATGTTGTCCTTCACCAACTTGATCAAATATTCCAACGCATATTCCTCTGAAATCAAACCCAAATTGATACCATCCTCAAAATCAATGATGGTATAGCAGATGTCATCCGCCGCCTCCACCAGATAGGTCAAAGGGTGACGGTAATAGCCCATTTCCGAATTATGGGGATTGGGAACCAGCCCAATTTCGTTCACCACTTCCATGAAAAAATCCTTTTCGGATTGAAAAAATCCAAATTTCTTGTCCGCTATATGTCGAGAGGGCTTTTTGGGCAAAGAAGCTTTGGGATACTTCATAAAAGCTCCCAAGGTGGCATAACTGAGTCGCAACCCACCCGGCACACCGTCCCTGGATTCAGTCAACAGTTTAAATCCATTGGCGTTCCCTTCAAAATCAATCAGGTCTTGGTATTCCACCTCGGAAAGAACCTCCTTGTATTTCTTCCCATTTCCCTGTGCAAAATAATTTCCAATGGCCTTTTCCCCGCTATGCCCAAAAGGAGGATTTCCTATATCATGGGCCAAGGCCGCCGCGGCAACAATAGCACCAAAATCATTAAACTGATACCCATGCACTTCCGATAGAAACGGATATTTGGAGAGGATCTTCTGTCCTGCTATTCGTCCCAGACTTCTCCCCACCACAGAAACCTCCAAACTATGGGTAAGCCTTGTATGCACAAAGTCTTTGTTGGAACCTACACTAATGGGCATGGGAACCACTTGGGTCTTGTCCTGAAGACTTCGGAATGCCGAGGAGAAAATAATGCGGTCGTAATCCACTTCGAACCCTAAACGGGTCTCGTTTTGCTCTTTTCGCAATCGTTTATGGGTATCGCCATGGCGCCGCAGTGAAAGTAATTGTTCCCAGTTCATATAGGTGCAATATACGCTGAACCTTGGGTACGTTCCAAGAAAAACCATTCTCCTTAATGAAACCCTCTGGCTTATAAAAGTTTAATGATTCCTTAATTTTTACATTACACTAAGGACATCCCATTAGGGCATTTTTGTCAGATTACAGCATTACAATTAAGGTTTTCGTTACGGATATTAGTTTTTGTCGACTATTCTTCGAAATCCTAGGGCTACCTTTTCAATAAGGTAGCCTTTTTTATTCACCTCCTATCTTTAATATAACATACAGAAAACATTAACTTAACATTAGGTACGGTTCTTTGCAGCGACAAAAACTAGTACTGTAATGAATATCAAAAAGTTAGCCCTTTTAGGGTCTTTCTTTATTTTCCTATGCACCTATTTTTCCCACTCACAAGATTTAAGTTCATCAACTTTTGGTAAAGGAGTATTGAACATTGTTGGCAAGGATAGCACTTGGAGCTCCAAAGTTGGGGCAAGAATGCAACTTCTGGCCATTGCCAATTGGGAAAATAGTGAAACCGATGGTTTACAAAACCCGGAACAGAATTTCTTGGTGCGTAGGGCCAGATTAAAATTTGATGGGTTTGTATACACGCCCAAGCTGCGATATAAAATTGAATTGGGGCTCTCCAACCGCGATATTTCAGGAGGCTCCCAATTTACGGGAAACACGCCCAGATATATCTTTGATGCCGTAGTGAAATGGAACTTTTATGAGAATTTTGAACTGTGGTTTGGACAGACCAAACTTCCCGGGAACATAGAACGTGTTATCTCTTCCGGAGACCTCCAACAAGTAGATCGCTCCTTGCTCAATTCTAAGTTCAACATTGATCGGGATATGGGGTTCCAACTAAGGCATCATTTCAACTTGGGAAAACTGGCTTTGATCAGGGAAAAGTTCGCCTTCTCCCAAGGGGAGGGGAGAAATGTTACCGCAGGCAACCTTGGAGGACATCAGTATACCTCCCGTCTGGAATTCCTTCCTTTTGGAAAATTCCAATCCAAAGGTGATTATAAAGGGGCCGATCTGGCACGGGAAGAAACCCCTAAATTGATGGTAGGTGCTACATACGACCTCAACAAAGATGCCGTAAAGACCCGGAGCAACATGGGTACATACATGTTCACCGATACCAGTTTCCATGAAACGGATATCTCCACTTTCTTTCTTGATTTTATGTTCAAGTACAAAGGATTCTCCCTCATGGGGGAATATGCCCACCGTGATGCAGATGACCCCATTGCCAAAAATTTGGATGGTACCGAAACCGGGGACGTTGTACAAATTGGAAACGGATTGAACCTTCAAACTGGATATCTCCTTAAAAAGGACTGGGAACTATCCGCTAGGTTTACCAACATAAAATTAGACGAAAACGTTACCGGAAAAAATCCGGCGAAACAGTATACACTCGGGCTTTCAAAATATATTGTAGGCCATAAACTAAAACTGCAAACTGATCTTAGCTATCTAACTGTTGATCAAGGAACTGATGAGTTAATGTTCCGGTTACAGTTGGATGTTCACCTGTAAAAGATAACCTTAACATAACTTAATCATAGGGCATTCTCTAGATATTTGAAAAATTTTTTGGACTTTTAATTACACTATGGATAGTATTTACTTTTTGATTATGGTCGCCTTGGCGGCCTTGGCCATAGCCGACCTTGTAGTTGGTGTCAGCAATGATGCGGTAAACTTTCTTAATTCGGCCATTGGTTCCAAGGCAATTTCCTTTAGGACCATTATGATCGTGGCCAGTATAGGTATTGCCTGTGGCGCTATTTTTTCCAGTGGTCTAATGGAGGTGGCCCGAAAGGGTATTTTTAACCCCGGTCAATTCTATTTTGATGAAATCATGTTCATTTTTATGGCTGTGATGATCACTGATATTCTGCTTCTTGACTTTTTCAACACCCTGGGCATGCCCACTTCCACTACCGTATCCATAGTCTTCAACCTTTTGGGGGCGGCGGTTGCCATGGCCTTGATCAAAATAGGGGCGCAAAATGGGAATTTCTCGGATGTGATCAACTACATCAATACGGATAAGGCCATTGAAATTATTATAGGCATCCTTTCGTCCGTTGTCATTGCATTTTCCATTGGAGCTTTTGTACAATGGGTATCCAGGCTTTTACTGTCCTATGATTTTCAGAAAAAACCCAAATGGACCGGAGCTATTTTTGGGGGTATCGCGCTTTCCGCGATCACCTATTTTATCTTGATAAAAGGAATCAAAGGAACTCCCTTTGCCGACCAAACCTATGGTTTTATCAACGGCATGACCATCAAGGATTTTTTAGAGACCCAAGTGTATGGGGTCGTAGTGGTGAACTTCATGATCTGGGCCCTTATTTCCTACGTGCTCATCATGTTTGCCAATACCAATATCTATAAGTTGATCATTGGTGTTGGAACTTTTGCATTGGCATTGGCCTTTGCCGGAAACGACCTTGTCAATTTCATTGGAGTACCTATTGCTGCTTGGCAATCCTATGAAGCTTGGGTGGTTTCTGGAACCCCTGCTTCCGAATTTAGCATGGAAATCCTTGCTACAAAAGTGGAAACCCCTACGCTGCTTTTGTTCATATCCGGAATGATCATGGTGGCCACCCTTTGGTTTTCCAAAAAAGCACGTTATGTTGCCGATACGGAAATCAATCTCTCACGTGAAGGCGAGGCCAAGGAACGGTTTCAACCCAATTATTTGTCCAGAAGCCTTGTACGGTACTCCATTGCCGTATCTGAATGGATAACTTCCATAGTCCCTCCTTCAGTACAGGGCGCCATCGACAAAAGATTCAAAAAACCTGTAATCAACCTATCAAAGGATAAAGTGTTGCACTTACCTGCTTTTGATATGATCAGGGCATCGGTTAACCTGATGGTGGCAGGTATCCTGATTTCAGTGGCCACTTCCTATAAACTCCCCCTTTCCACCACCTATGTAACCTTTATGGTAGCTATGGGAACCTCTTTGGCCGATAGGGCCTGGGGTGCTGAAAGTGCCGTATACAGGGTAGCCGGGGTTCTTAATGTTATTGCCGGATGGTTCAGTACTGCCATTATAGCGTTCATTGCCGCAGGGACCATTCTAACGCTAATCAGTTTTGGTAAAGGTGCCGCGATTGCCATTCTTTTGTTTGCAGCAGTGCTTCTTTTGGTAAGAAACTATATCTCCTATAACAAGAAAACCAAGGAAATCAAGGTTGAAGACCGTTTGAGAAGAGCTGAAAGCAGCTCCATACAAGGTGTAATAGAGGAAAGTGCCGCCAACATTGCCAACGCCGTTAAGCGTAGTAACAGAATCTACTCCAACTCCATCAATGGATTGGCCAAGCAGGACTTGAACTTCTTAAAGAAGAACAAAAAGCAGAGCAGCAAACTTTCTTCCGAGATTGAGGATCTCCGTGAACACACCTTCTACTTTATCAAGAACCTTGAGGAAGCCCATATTGGCGCTAGTAACTTTTACATCAATGCGATGGGCCATTTGACCGATATGTCCCAGTCCCTTGAATACATTGGAAAAGTGAGCTTTAACCATGTGTACAACAACCATAAAAAATTAAAATACAACCAGATAAAGGAGCTCAAGGAAATCGACCAGAAACTACAGGAGATTTTTGACAGGACCCAAGAAACCTTCGAAAAGAAATCCTTTGACAAAATCGACGCCATCCTGAATTCCAAGCAAGAACTGTATGATCTGGTATTGCAAAAAATTGATCGTCAGGTCTCAAGGACCCGAACCGAGGAGTCCAGTCCAAAAAATACGACTCTGTATTTCTCCCTATTGTTGGAGACACGGGACCTAATGACCGCCATGATGGATCTTTTGGAGCAGTATTATCAAGAATACGACAGTTCCGTTCCTCCTGCCAAGATCGAACAGGAGTAGTAAGTAACAATATCATTGCATAAAGTACTATCTTGTACCTAAAATTTTAGGTACAAGATGGTCAAATATGCGTTTTTCACCTTCCTATTTACATGCGTAACGGTCCATGTTGGCAATTCCCAAAAACTGCCAACGGCCGAAAAAGTACTTGAAAAGGCCATTGCCTTCCATGACCCCGATGACAACTGGAGCTATTTTGATGCCTCTTTTAAGGTGATTATGGAGTCCCCCAATGCACCGAAGCGTACCAGTACCATAAAAGCCGATTTTGTCAACCAAGAATTTGTGTTGGAGGTGGAGCAGGATGGCAACGTCTTTTCCTATGACATGAGCAAGAGCAATTGCTCAATAACCCTAAATGGCAACAAAGAGTTTTCAAAAGCAGATGCAGAGAAACTTAGGCTATCCTGTGAACGGGGCAGGACCATGAAAAATTACTACACCTATCTGTATGGGCTTCCCATGAAGCTAAAAGACCCTGGGACACTATTGGATGGAAAAGTGGAGGTAAAAACCTTTAAGGGCAAGGAATATCTTGTCTTAAAAGTTCGATATGATGAAAAAGTAGGCAGCGATACCTGGTATTTCTATTTTGACCCGAAGACCTATGCCATGGAAGTGTACCAATTTTACCATGATGAAAGCAAAAATGACGGGGAATACATCCTTTTGGAAGGGTTGGAAGAAATCAACGGGATACAAATGCCCAAGACACGGGCTTGGTATTTAAACAAGGATGACAAATATCTAGGAACGGATATTCTTTCCAAAGACTTACCCTAGGTTCTCCTAACGATAAAAGTTCATCTCGTCCATATATTTCCAGACGACATCGGGAAGTAATGGTCTTATATTTTTCCCATTTTTATGTTCCCTACGGATAAAAGTGGATGAAATTTCCATGATGGGGGCAGCCACCCGCACCACCTTGGGATGGTCCTTGAACTGCAGCTCCACCTCCCCTTCCGAAACGCGAGGATAGACATATAAGGAATACTGTTCCAAAATGGTTTCGTAGTTTTTCCATTTATGGAAACTTTTCAGGTTGTCCTCTCCCATGATCAGGGAAAACTGATGGTCTTCCCCATATCTTTCATCCAAATGCACCAAAGTGTTCACGGTATAGTTGGGCTGAGGCAGGTCAAACTCAATCTTGCTGGGTTTCAACTTGGGGTATTCCTGTACTGCCTCATATACCATTTGATACCGATGGTGGTCATCCAAAAGCGATTGCTTGGTCTTGAACGGACTTTGCGGGGTGATTACAAACCAAACCTCATTCAGATCGGAAAACTCCACCAGATGGTTGGCAATGACCAAATGACCTATATGAATGGGGTTGAATGTTCCAAAGAAGAGCCCTACCTTCTTCATAAGCTATTCCTCTTTTGCATCTGGAATCTTGGCCCCAACATATTCGGCAACCAATTCATGGGCTTCTTTAAGGGCCGTATCCAAATCATAGTTCTTGATGATACGGTCAAACTGGGGAGCTGTAGCCAATTCAACCGAGGCCTTGGCCACCCGCATATTGATCTTATCCTCACTTTCCGTGCTACGCTTTTTAAGGCGAATCTTGAGCTCGTCCACACTGGGCGGCTTCACAAAAACGGCCAAAGTCTGTTCGGGGAATTTCTTTTTGATACGGAGCCCCCCGACCACATCAATGTCAAAAATGACATTCTTACCTTCTGCCCATAAGCGTTCCACCTCACTCTTTAAAGTGCCATAAAAATTATCGCGATATACTTCTTCCCATTCCAAGAAGTCATCTTCCTTGATATGTCTCTTGAACTCGGAAATGGACATGAAATAATAATTTATCCCATGTTTTTCCTTGCCCCTGCGTGGTCTGGAGGTGGCCGAAACGGAAAAGGCCAAGTTCAGTTCGGGCTGATCCAACAAGTACTTTACAATCGTTGTTTTCCCACTTCCCGATGGAGCCGAAAAAATAATGAGTTTCCCTCCTTGCGTCATAATACATTCAGCATTTGTTCCTTGATTTTTTCCAGTTCATCCTTCATCTGCACCACCACTTGTTGCATAGGGGCATAATTGGCCTTGGAGCCAATGGTATTGATCTCCCTTCCTATTTCTTGGGAAATGAATCCCAGTTTCTTGCCATTGGAATCGTCGGAGTTCAAGGTGGTTTCAAAATAATTCAAATGGTTGTCCAGACGCACCTTTTCCTCAGTAATGTCATATTTCTCCAAATAGTAGATGAGCTCCTGTTCAAAACGGTTCTCATCCACTTCCACTTGTAGATCCGATACGGCTCGTTCCAAACGCTCACGCACGCTGGCCAAACGTTCAGGGTCAAGGGATTTCACCTTATCCAACAAGGCTTTCAAGTTGGCCAAACGTTCCACAAAATCTTTTTCCAAAACCTTGCCTTCCTCATTTCTGAATTCGATTATTTTGGACAGGGCCTGGTCAAGGGCTTCCTTGATGGCTTTGTACTCTTCAACATCAATGTCGTTCTTGTCCGTTTTCAGGGTGTCCGGCATACGCAAGGCCAGTTCCAAGAGCTTTAAATCGTCACCCTGGGCAATCGCTGACAACTGTTCCATATAATTCCTGACCACCCCTTGGTTAACTTCGGCAGTGGTTTCTTCCCCGGTAATTTCAACGTAAAGGCTTAAATCAACCTTTCCCCTGATCAGGACATCGGCTATCATCTTTCTGAACTCCAGCTCTTTTTCCCGAAAGGTTTGGGGAATCCTAGCGTTGATATCCAAATTTTTACTGTTGAGCGATTTAAGCTCTACCGTAATTTTTTTTGATGGAAGCTGTACAACATGCTTTCCAAAGCCGGTCATGGATTGAATCATATGAAACGATAAATTTTGCCAAAGGTAACCAAAATAGGTATTGGCCCTTTAACTACTAATTGTTGAAGATAGAGGGTGACTTTAGTCCAGCTCCCTTACCCAAATGTTCCTATAGCTTACCCTACTATTGTCTTGGTGGTCCTGCAACATCAATGGTCCCTTTCCATGTGGCGGGTTCTTGGGCCACCCAATGTACGGTGTGGTTCCCTTGATCTCTACATGATCTTGGATCAACACCCCATTTTGGATTACGGTGAGTGTCCCTGATTTGGTTTTTTGCCCTTTTTCAAACTCCGGGGCATGGTAGATGATATCGTAGGTATTCCACTCCCCTGTTGGCACGGAGGCCATGGCCAAGGGCACATGCTGCTTATACACCGACCCCACCTGACCGTTCACGTAGGTATCATTGTTGTTGTTGTCCAGCACCTGTACTTCATACAAACCCGATAAAAAGATACCACTATTGGCACGGCTTTGTCCTTTTCCATTTACTTGGGAAGGAGACTTCCATTCAATGTGCAATTGGATGCTCCCATAATTCTGTTGGGTCTGGATATTGCCTGTTTTGTCCTTTACGGTCATGCTCCCATCCTTGTTCAGCGTCCATTTTGCAGTAGTGCTATCCGTGGTGCTGATCCATCCGTTTAAACTGGAGCCATCAAAAAGAACAATGGCATCACTGGGTGGTGCACCATTACTTCCCGGCACCACTTTTGGAGGAACGGGTTCATAAACCTCGGTGGCTTCTGGTTGGGTGGGTTCTTTCTCTTGACCGAAGGCAAAAGCCCCAGTTAAGACGCACAGGGCCAAAAGGGCATTCTTGCTTGTCATCATATTATAGCTCCTTTATTTTAATATTTCTGAACGCCACAATATTTCCGTGATCTTGCAACCCAATCTTTCCGGTTTGATAGGCCCCGAAACCTTCCCATCCTTTAAATTTGGAATTGGCAACCATCTCATCCCATTCCGGACCATGTACCGGAAACTCCACAACCTTTTTACCATTAAGGGCCACTTGTCCTTGATTGGTTTTATGGTTGATGGTCAATTCCACTAGATTCCATTCGCCCACAGGTTTTACAGTTTTTTCCGATACGGCAATCATATCGTACAAAGCTCCAGCTTGATGGGTAGTTCCATTTTTGCCATCAGGATGCCCTTCATTATCCAATACCTGAATTTCCGGACCTGTTGCATAAGGTGCTCCATATTTCTCGTCTTCAAATATTCCATAGAAAATTCCACTGTTTCCACCTTCGGAAATTTTCCACTCCAAGGACAGTACAAAATTCGTATAGTCCTTATCTGTGACAATATCATACACCTCCCCTTTCTTTCTTTCTTTTGGCGGATAGTACACCATGGCGCCATCTTCCAGCTTCCAAGGTTCTCCTATCTCACCTCCGTTGTATAAATGCCATCCATCAAAGGAAGAGCCATCGAACAAAACCGTCCATGTGGGTTCTTCCTGTGTTTTCGTTACCTCTTGTGTAACTTCTTCGGTTGCATTCTCCTTGGGCTTTTCCTTGCAGGCAAAGGCTACTGCAAGTGCCATCAAAATGATTGGTTTTTTCATATTCCTAATATTCTTTTAAGTTTTTCCGAATCCACTGCCGAGCCTGCAAAATCATCAAAGGTCTTGGTCGTAGCTTCTATAATATGATCTTGGATGAACTTGGCACCCTCACGTGCACCTTGTTCAGGGCTTTTTATACAACATTCCCATTCCATCACGGCCCAAACATCGCAACCGTATTGGGTCAATTTGGAGAATATGGTCTTAAAATCGATTTGTCCATCACCCAAAGAGCGATATCTCCCAGCTCTATCTCCCCAATCATTGTAGCCACCAAAGGCCCCTTTCTTTCCTGTTGGGTTAAACTCAGAATCCTTTACGTGAAACGATTTTATAAACTCGTGATAATGGTCTATGTAAGCGATATAATCCAGTTGCTGCAACACAAAATGACTTGGATCGTAAAGAATATTGACCCTTTTATGGTTGCCTGTCGCCTCCAGAAAGCGCTCAAAGGTATCCCCATCATGCAAATCCTCCCCGGGGTGGATCTCATAGCATACGTCCACACCTTCCTCATCAAAATGGTTCAATATGGGCATCCAACGCTTGGCCAGTTCCTCAAATCCCATTTCCACCAAACCGGCCGGTCTTTGGGGCCAAGGGTGTGCTGTGTGCCAGAGCAATGCTCCCGAAAAGGTGGCATGGGCGTTCAATCCCAGTCTTCGGCTGGCCGTCGCTGCCTTTTTTACGGTCTCTATGGCCCATTGGGTCCGCTCCTTGGGTTTGCCCTTGATGGCGTCCGGCGCAAAATTATCGAACATGATATCGTAAGCAGGGTGCACCGCCACCAATTGCCCCTGTAAATGGGTGGACAATTCGGTAATTTCCAATCCGTAGGAGTTTATCTTTCCTTTGAGTTCATCGCAATAATCCTGACTTTCGGCCGCTTTGTCCAAATCAATTAGAAAGGATTCCCACGTAGGAATCTGAATCCCTTTGTACCCAAGACCCGAGGCCCATTCGCAAAGCCCATCCAAAGAATTGAACGGAGGTTGACTGTCCACAAATTGTGCTAAAAAAACAGCCGGTCCTTTAATTGTTTTCATTTAAGTTGAGTTTTTGGAATTTATAAATCCATTCATTTTTAGGATTTATCCTCTATATTTAAGAAAAATATCATGGTGTTCTCACTTCCCATGAATAAAGACCTAAATATAGGGATTAGCCAACAATTAAAACAGTAGAATGGTGAATGATACCAAAGTTTATGATGCCATTGTGGTAGGCACGGGAGTCAGTGGCGGTTGGGCCGCCAAGGAACTCTGCGAAAACGGACTAAAAACCTTAGTGCTGGAACGTGGCCCCATGGTAAAACATGTGGAGGATTACAAAACCATGAACGATGACCCTTGGGACTACCCCTTTAAAGGCGAACTAAGCCGTGCTGACAAAGAAAAATACCACAAACAGTTACGGGTGGGATGGGCTCCCAGGGACGATGTAAAACATTTTTTTGTGAATGACCTGGAACATCCCTACCAAGAAACCAAGCGTTTTGATTGGATACGGGGCTATCAGGTAGGTGGCCGTTCCCTGATTTGGGGGCGACAAAGTTATCGCTGGAGCGATATCGATTTTGAGGCCAATAAAAAAGAAGACATTGCCGTAGATTGGCCCGTTCGCTACAAGGACATTGCGCCTTGGTATGATAAGGTGGAATCCTATATTGGGGTAAGTGGACAAGCCTTAGGACTTAAACAATTACCCGATGGGCAATTTCAACCTCCTATGGAGTTGAATTGTGCCGAAAAGGACCTGCAACAGGCGTTGACTTCCAATTTTGAGGATGGCAGGCTCTTGACCATTGGTAGAGTGGCTCACATTACAGAAAAAACTGCGGAATTTGAAGGTCGGGGACCTTGTCAATATAGAAACCGATGCTGGAGGGGATGTCCCTTTGGAGGTTATTTTAGTAGTAATTCCTCTACGCTTCCTGCCGCGGAACGGACCGGAAACATGACTTTAAGACCCAACTCCATCGTCCATGAAGTGATATACGATGAGCAGCAAAAAAAGGCCACTGGGGTAAAAATCATTGATGCAGAAACCCATGAAAAAATGGAGTTTAAAGCAAACATGGTGTTTCTATGTGCATCCTCCATGGCATCCGTGGGTATCTTGTTGCAATCCAAATCAAAGGCATTCCCCAATGGAATGGGCAACAACCATGACCAATTGGGACGCAACATCATGGACCACCATTACCAATTGGGTGCTTCGGCCAAGGTGGATGGGCATTTGGACAAATATTATAAGGGTAGACGGCCCAATGGTTTTTACATCCCAAGGTTTGTCAATCTGGATGAAAAAACGCAACGCAAGGATTTTCTTCGTGGATTTGGATACCAAGGTGGCGCCAATAGGACCAACTGGTCCGAAATGGTCGCGGAAATGGGCTATGGCAAGGCACTGAAAGAGGCTATCCTAAAACCCGGTGGTTGGGAAATTGGGATGACCGGCTTTGGGGAAATGTTGCCCCATCATGACAATCGGGTTACCTTGAGCAAGAACAAAAAGGATCAATGGGGATTGCCGCAATTGGATTTTGATGTGGAATTCAAGGACAATGAGTATAAAATGCGTGAAGCCATACTTGAAGAAGCCGCTGCCATGCTCAAGGCTGCCGGATTTAGAAATATTACCACATACGACAACGAAACAGGTCCCGGTCTGGGCATCCATGAAATGGGAGGCGCACGAATGGGACACGACCCCAAAACCTCGGTATTGAACAAGCACAATCAATTGCATGATGTACCCAATGTCTATGTAACGGACGGCGCCTTTATGACCTCGGCAAGTTGCGTAAACCCCTCATTGACCTATATGGCGTTCACAGCTAGGGCCGCCAATCATGCCGCCAATCAATTTAAACAACACAAATCTTCTTAAAACCTGCTTATGGAAAATGCTTCAGCCCGGAATCTGTGGGGCGATTTTTTGGACGCCCATCTGGAATTTGCTTCCGAAGATGCCCCAAGGGTAATTCATTTTTATGATAATGAAAAAGATGCCAATGTCTGTGCCGATTTGGCCTGCAAGGAAACCAAAAGAGCCATCTCCCATGCGCTAAAGGGCCTTCAATCACGTAATGAACCCCTTCCCAAGATTGGTGATTTCTATGTGGTGACCGATTGGAACGGCAATGCAAAATGTGTCATCCGGACCACTTCGGTGAAGTTATTGCCCTATTTCAGTATTCGTGATGAGCATGCTAGATTGGAAGGTGAGGGTGATAAAAGTCTGGACCTATGGAAAAATACGCATTGGGATTATTTCTCCCGGGAACTTGGCCAGTTTGGCGCCGCGCCTAAAGATAGTATGATCGTGGTCTTTGAACAGTTTGAGATGCTTTATAAAAAATAATGGCCGCCGAAAGGCAGCCATTACATCTTTATTTTATAAGCGGATTCAATCCACCATATCTACCCAAACATTCCCTTGTTTGTGTGAAGCTACCGTGTTTTCTATAAAGTTGAGTCCACGGACACCATCGGTCATGGTTGGGAACTCTCCACTATTATATTTTTCACCTCGTATGGCCCTCGCCACACCCAAATAGATATTCGCCATGGCATCAAAAATCCCTTCTGGGTGACCCGGGGGCAACTTGGTGCCATCCAAGGACAATTCTGAATTATAGGCATGCCCTGGTTTAAGAACTTGTAACGGTTCTGGGTCGTTCAATTTGTAGAGGTAGTTGGGATTTTCCTGCTCCCATCGCAAACCTCCTTTTTCTCCATAAATGGCTATGGTAAGATTGTTCTCTTCCCCAGTGGCCACCTGACTTGCCCGAACAAGGCCTTTTACATGTTCTCCCATGCGCAACAACACCGTTCCGTCCACATCCATTTGGTTGTCAGCATACAGGTAGTTGAAATCACACAACAAGGATTTCACCTGAAGTCCCGTGGTGTACTCAATCATATTAAAGGCATGGACACCAATATCGCCCATACAGGAACTGATGCCCGCTTTTTTGGGGTCCAAGCGCCATACGGTAGACCGTTTTTCCTTATCGTGTATGATGGGGTTGATCCAACCTTGGTAATATTGTGCATCCACTTTGTGGATTTTCCCCAAGACACCTTCCTTGATCATCTCTCGCATTTGGCGCACCATGGGATACCCGGTATAGGTATGGGTGACCGCAAAAACAGTCCCAGCCTTGGCCAAGGTTTCCTGCAAGATCTTGGCTTCCTCATAGGTGGTGGTCATGGGCTTTTCGCAGATGACATGAAAGCCGTTTTCCAACAACTTCTTGGCCATGGGAAAATGCAGGAAGTTGGGTGTAAGGATAGAACACACCTGAATACGCTCCTCTTCCGGAAGCTTCAGCTCCTCTTCTACCAACGTATCAAAATCCTTGTAGATACGATTGGTAGGAATGTCTATTTCCTTGGCAAAATCCAAACTGTCCTCAAGATTGGGGTTGAAGACCGCCCCCACAATTTCATAGTTATCATTAATGAAAGAAGCCACTCTGTGCAATACCCCAATAAGGGAATCACCGCCTCCTCCTAGTATTCCTAATCTAATTTTTTTTGGCATGTTTTGATTAATTTACTCTTTGTACTCTATTTTTTCATTTTTGAACAACAGGGCAAAGATAATTGCCACCGCAAAGGCAAAAATAGCAGGAAAGCGCCAGATACTTGCCCAATCATGGCTGTTTTCTGAAATAAGATAGTTATCCGTTATCTGACCGGCTATCCAAAAACCAATGAGCATCCCCACGCCGTAGGTGGCCAAAGTAATCAACCCTTGGGCAGCACTCTTATATTTTTCACCGGCTTTGCTATCGGTATAGATCTGTCCTGAAACAAAGAAGAAATCATAACATATACCGTGCAATGCGATTCCCAAAAGGAGCATAAAGGCCAAACTGCCCGCATCTCCATAAGCAAACAGTAAATACCTGGCCGTCCAGGCCAACATCCCTGCGATGATGGTTTTCTTAAACCCAAATTTGGTAAAGAAATACGGTAAAAGTAGCATGAACAAAACCTCTGATGCCTGCCCAATGGTCATCTTCCCGGTTGGATTCTCCATTCCGATTTCGGAAAGAAAAGGGTTGGCGTTTTGATAGTAGAATGCCAATGGAATACAGATTAAAATCGATGAGATAAAGAAAACCAGAAAGTTTCTATCCTTCAAAAGTTTCAAGGCATCCAATCCCAACATGTCAGCTACAGATACTTTTTCGCCCTTATTGACACTTGGAGGGGTCTTGGGCAAGGTAAAACTAAAAAGTCCCAAAACGGCCGAAGCAATACCCACCATTAAAAAGGTGTTCTTCAACATTCCAGCTTGAATACTCTCTGGCGAATCCCAAAAGAAAATATAACTGATAACCAACCCGGCAACGATCCATCCAATGGTTCCAAAAACACGGATAGGGGAAAATTCCTTGGCAGGATCTTTCATTTGGCTGAATGAAATGGAGTTCACCAAGGCCAATGTGGGCATATAAAGAATCATATACCCTAAAATATATGGGTAAAATAACTCGAATGCATCAGCTTGATACATTTGGTACATCAGGAAAGCCCCAACCAAATGCAGTACTCCCAAGATTCGTTCAGCATTGAAATATCTATCCGCAATCAACCCAATAATGAAAGGGGCGATAATGGCTCCCCATGATTGTGTTGAGAAAGCTTGGGCAATCTCGCCCCCGGTTGCATTTAAATTGTTCCCCAGAAAAGTCCCTAGGGTCACAAACCATCCGCCCCAAATAAAAAATTCGAGGAACATCATAAAGGACAGTTGGAATTTGGTTTTAAAACTCATATTAGTCAGTTTAGTTTATCGTTTGTAAAAAATATAGTCCAAAGGTTCGGGTGTTGTCCCGGATGCACGCAAATCCATCATAATCTGGCCTCGATGGTGGGTAGAATGGTTCACCACGTGGAAAAGGATGTCTTTAACGTCATTGGCATAAGTCCTTCCCTCACTGTTTTCATATTCCACCCTCTTGTTAAGGTCTTCGGTATTGGTAATAATCTCAAAGGATGTCCTTTGGTTATCATAATGGATGTCTTCCCAGTTTTGCACAGGCTGTTCCTGCCAAACCATAAAGTCCGGTTGCTTTTGCAATATCCTTTGGTTCCAGATGTGATGCGCATTCAGGATATGGCTAAAAAGGCGAATACAATTTTCAGGGACCTGTTCCATGGAATGGAACTGCCCTATCAGCTTTTTGTTGCAGTAGAAATTGTAATCGAAGAGCTGTTGCAAGAATCCCTTCATACCTCTTTACCTTATAGTGAACGTCTAACGCAGTTTGTCCAACAATTCCTTTGTGGCCAAAATCCCCGCTTCCTCACCTAGTTCGTTGCCTTCATATTCCACACCCACATAGCCTGAGTAGCCCGCTTTCTCTACTATCTCCATCATTTTGGCATAGTCAATGGTGGTTTCATTGCCTTCTTCATCAAAATCATAGGATTTTGCACTTACCGCTTTCGCGTAGGGCATCAACTCGCTCACCCCTTGGTACTTGTCATACTCCTCCAGGCATTTGGATTCATAATAATCCCCTGCTTCCCTTTTGATGCAGAAATTACCGAAATCGGGCAAGGTACCACAATTGTCCATGTTTACCTGCTTCATCACTGCTGTAAGCATGGCTGCATTTGAAGAGGGTCCTCCATGGTTTTCCACAATAATGTTGATGTTCTTTTCCTTGGCGTAGGTAGACAGTTGTGTGAGTCCATCCACGGAAGCCTCGGTCCAAGCCTCAGGTTCCATGGTCCCGTTCAGGTTCACCCGAATGGAATGGCAACCCAAAGCAGCTGCGGCATCTACCCATTTATAATGGTTTTCAACGGCCGCTTTTCGCTCTTTTGCATCTGCCGCGGCCAAATCCCCTTGGCCATCGATCATGATGATCAGGTTTGCCAATCCGTATTTTTCACTTTCGGCCTTACTCTTCTCCACAAAATTTTTCATGGCTTCTTCGGAAAAGTTGTCTTTTTCCAATTCTGGATAATACAACCCACTCACATACTCCAATCCTTCAAACCCCCATTCTTTGGCTTTTTCCGCAAAGCGATAGGGATCCATCCCCTCTTCACGTATCATTCGGTGCATGGACCATTGAGCCAGGGAAATTTTAAAGGCGGGGTCATCAGTGGTTGTCATTGCCTCTTGGGCCACTTCTTGGCTCTCCGCTCCCTCCTTTTTCTGGTTCTGTTTACAGGAAAAAATTCCCAGTAATACAAACACGACTACAGCCAAAGTACCATTCTTGGCAAAAAAATGTTTCTTCATAAGATTCTATAATAAAATTTCACATGGAATACAAAAAACTACAACGTTATAGTAGCGAATTCTCAATAAACATAGGGTTTAAATGTAGAAAATTAATTTAATAATTAATACATTTAGSAAATAAACAATCCGAATAAATGAGTAAATTTTATTACAACGAGGAGCAGGACTCCTACGATGCCATAGTAGTGGGAACAGGCATCAGTGGTGGTTGGGCTGCCAAGGAGCTTTGTGAAAATGGACTCAAGACTTTGGTCTTGGAGCGTGGCCCCATGGTGAAACACCGTGATGATTATCCCACAGCCAACATGGACCCTTGGGATTTTCCACATGCCGGACAGGCCACAAGGGAAGACATAAAACAACAGGAAAAACAATCCAGGACCGGTTATACCACCAGTGCTGCCTCCAAGCATTGGTTTGTGAACGATTTGAAACACCCTTACAATGAGGTAAAGCGCTTTGATTGGATGCGGGGCTACCACGTTGGTGGACGTTCCATTATGTGGGGACGCCATAGCTACCGTTGGAGCGATATTGATTTTGAGGCCAATAAAAATGAAGGCATTGCCGTGGATTGGCCGGTACGTTACAAGGACATTGCGCCATGGTATGATAAAGTGGAAAAATTCATTGGGGTTTCTGGCGAAAATCTAGGATTGCCCCAATTGCCGGATGGACAGTTTGAGCCCATGATGGAGCTGAACTGTGTGGAAGATCTATTTAGGGGAAAAGTGTCCGAGCACTTCAATGGTAGGGCCGTTACCGCTGGTAGGGTGGCACACATCAACAGTGATAAAAAATTTGAAGGCGATGGCCGGGTTCGTTGCCAGTTTAGGAATAGATGTATTAGGGGATGTCCTTTTGGAGGCTATTTTAGTAGCGTATCCTCTACCCTGCCTACTGCTGAGAGAACCGGAAACATGACCCTAAGACCCGATTCCATTGTACACGAGATCATTTACGACCCCAATACCAAAAAAGCTACTGGAGTAAAAGTAATCGACCGTGAAACCAAGGAAGAGTTCGAGTTTAAGGCCAAGGTGATTTTCCTTTGCGCTTCTGCCATCGCATCCACTTCCATTTTAATGCAATCCAAATCGGATAGATTTGAAAATGGATTGGGGAACGATTCAGGAGAACTGGGCCACAACATCATGGATCACCATTTCTTGGCCGGTGCCAGTGGAAAATTTGATGGCTTCGAGGACAAATACTACAAAGGCAGAAAGCCCAATGGTATTTATATTCCAAGGTTCCGAAACTTGGGCGGAGACTCCAACATGAAAGATTTTGTCCGTGGATATGGCTACCAAGGTGGTGCTGGTCGCGGGAATTATGAGGAAATGATCGCCGAAGCTGCCTTTGGAAAAGAATACAAGGATGCTGTTCTATCCCCAGGCGGATGGAGTATGGGTATGACCGCCTTTGGAGAGATTCTTCCCTATCACGACAACAAAATGACCTTGGATTACGACAAAAAAGATGAGTGGGGACTACCTACCGTGACCTTTGATGCTGAAATCAAGGAAAACGAATTGAACATGCGTAAGGACATGACGGACCAAGCCGTTAAGATGCTTGAGAAAGCAGGTGCCCGTGATATTGAGCCCTACGACCGTCCGTACGCCTTAGGACTGGGTATCCACGAAATGGGTACTGCCCGTATGGGTCGTGACCCTAAAACTTCCGTGGTCAATGGAAACAACCAGGTGCATGCCTGCAAGAACGTTTATGTTACCGACGGGGCCTTTATGACCTCCGCCAGTTGCGTAAACCCATCATTGACCTATATGGCATTTACAGCAAGAGCCGCTCACCATGCCGTTCAAGAACTTAAAAAAGGAAATATATAATGGAAAGAAGATCCGCACTTAAGAATATGGGTATGGCCTTTGGCTATGCCGTGGCCACGCCTACCCTTTTTGGGTTGCTTCAAAGCTGCAAGGACAAACCGGCCTATGCCGAATGGGTTCCTTCTTTTTTGAACCAAGAACAGGGATATGCCCTGGCCCAAACCTTGGACGTAATCCTTCCCAAGACAGACACCCCCTCAGCAACTGAGATGAATGTGCATGTTTTTATCGATGCATACATGAACGAGGTATTGCCAATAGAGCAGCAGGATTTTGTAAAACTGAAAATGGGCAATTTCTTTGATAAGGTCTTGGCCGAATCTGGAAAATCATCCCTAATGGATGTTGAAGCTATGGATATAGAGCCTGTTTTGCAGACTTATCTCAAAAAACGCACCGATGAGGAAGAAGAAGCCCATTCGGAAGCCATAAGCAGTTATATGGATGCCATAGAACAGGGAGGAGAAGCTACCCTCAATGAGGATATTGCCAGTTTCTCTTTTGCCAATGATTTGAGGAACTTGGCCACATGGGCCTATAAATCATCAGAATATGTAGGTGAAGAAGTCTTGGCCTATTTGCCCATCCCTGGTGAATATATTGGCTGTGGAGATTTAAATACACTGACCGGAGGCAAGGCCTGGTCGTTGTAAGTTTTGTTCTATATACAGATAAAAACCTCCTCAACGGGAGGTTTTTTTGTTTAGCCTTGTCCCAGCAAAAAATACCTCGGAAGTTGTTCATGGTGGGGTGAACTTTTCCGAGGCATCTAATCAATAAACACTATCACATGTACTGTTTTGAGTCCAGTACAGACTTATGATCCACACATTAGGCAATCGTCATCTGCTTGACCTGCTTTGGCGCGCTCGATCATTTCTTTCATTTCTTCTGGCGTGAGGGGCTGTATATCCACTTCCTGTTGGTTTACGGCCACGGCTTCCACTTTAATGGCTTCTGTTGCCCCCGCGGTGTTTTCTGAAGTCTCGACCGCAACACTGACAGGCTCTTCTTTTTTCTTGGTATTGTCCAAAGTGAACTTAATGGCATCCACTGCCGCTTTGGTCCTCAGATAATACATTCCGGTCTTAAGACCGCTCTTCCAAGCATAAAAGTGCATGGAAGTAAGCTTGGGATAATTGGCATTCTCCATGAACAGGTTCAACGATTGGCTCTGGTCAATGAAATATCCCCTTTGTCTACTCATGTCGATGATATCCTTCATACTGAGTTCCCAGACGGTCTTGTAAAGCTCTTTGATATCTTCTGGAATGGCATCGATACCCTGAACGGAGCCATTGGCTCTCATTAGTTCCTGTTTTAGGTTTTCGTTCCACAGACCCAACTTTACCAAATCTTCCAATAGGTGTTTGTTCACCACAATGAACTCCCCGGATAGTACCCGTCGGGTATAGATGTTGGACGTATAGGGTTCAAAGCATTCATTGTTGCCCAAAATCTGGGAGGTGGATGCGGTAGGCATTGGAGCTACCAACAAGGAGTTTCGTATCCCGTGTTTTTTGACCTCTTTTCTGAGTTTACCCCAATCCCATCTTCCTGAAAGTTCTTCATCCTTAACCCCCCAAAGATTGTGTTGGAACTCTCCTTTGGACATGGGTGAACCTTCATAGGTGGAATAGGCCCCTTCTTCCTGTGCCTGCTCCATGGAAGCGGTAACGGCAGCAAAATATAGGGTCTCGAAAATCTCTTGGTTCAATTTTTTGGCCTCATCGCTGGTGAAAGGCAATCGCAACATGATGAAGGCATCGGCCAATCCTTGGACGCCCAGACCTATAGGTCTGTGCCTCATATTGGAGTTCTCGGCTTCTTTAACGGGATAAAAATTGCAATCAATGACCTTGTTGAGGTTTTTGGTCACCCTTTTGGTCACCCGGAACAACTCTTTATGATCAAACTCCCCATTCTTCACGAACATGGGCAATGCAATGGAGGCCAAATTACAAACGGCCACCTCATCCGGGGAAGTGTATTCCAAAATCTCAGTACAGAGATTGGAAGAACGGATGGTCCCCAAATTCTTTTGGTTACTCTTTCTGTTGGCCGCATCCTTATAGAGCATATAGGGCGTACCGGTCTCTATCTGGGACTCCAATATTTTTTCCCAAAGGTCTCTGGCCTTTATGGTCTTTCTTCCTTTTCCTTCGGCTTCGTATTTGGTGTACAAGGCCTCAAATTCCTCGCTATGGGTATTGAACAATCCTGGACATTCATTGGGACACATCAAGGTCCATGTGTCATCAGCCTCCACTCGTTTCATGAATAAATCCGGCACCCACATGGCATAGAAGAGGTCCCTGGCCCGCATTTCTTCCTTCCCATGGTTCTTTTTAAGTTCCAAAAAGTCAAAAATATCGGCATGCCATGGCTCTACATATATGGCGAAGCTTCCCTTTCTTTTTCCACCACCTTGGTCCACATATCTTGCCGTGTCATTGAAAACACGCAACATGGGAACAATACCGTTGGAGGTTCCATTGGTTCCTGCAATATAGGATCCTGTTGCCCTAATGTTGTGAATAGATAGGCCAATACCCCCAGCCGACTGTGATATCTTGGCCGTCTGCTTTAGGGTATCGTAAATCCCATCGATGCTATCGTCCTTCATCGCCAAAAGGAAACAGGATGACATCTGCGGCTTTGGCGTCCCCGAGTTGAAAAGGGTCGGCGTGGCATGGGTAAAATATTTTTTGGACATCAACTCATAGGTTTCCACAACGGCGTCCATGTCATCCAAGTGGATCCCAACGGCCACCCTCATGAGCATATGCTGGGGACGTTCGGCGATTTTACCGTTCAACTTGAGCAGGTAAGAGCGTTCCAAGGTTTTAAAACCGAAATAATCGTAGCCAAAATCCCGGTTGTAAATGATGGTGGAATCCAAAGTATCCGCATTTTCCGAAATTACCTTGAACACCTCATCGGACAACAAGGGGGCTTTTTTTCCTGTCCTTGGGTTTACATATTCGTACAAGTCCTTCATGGTCTCTGAGAAAGACTTTTTGGTGTTCTTGTGCAAATTGGAAACGGAAATACGGGCTGCCAGTTTTGCATAATCCGGGTGAGTTGTCGTCATCGTGGCCGCAATCTCGGCCGCCAGATTATCCAGCTCTGAGGTGGTAACACCATCATAAAGCCCTTCGATGACCCTCATGGCCACCTTAACGGGGTCCACTAGGGCATTAAGCCCATAACAAAGTTTTCTAACCCTGGCCGTGATCTTATCGAACATGATCGGCTCTTTTCTTCCGTCTCTTTTTACTACATACATGGCGCTACTAGTGTTTTATTTGAATTGATATGTTGTGTTTGCCCAACGGCATCTACGATGTTAAAATTTTAACATTTTTAGGTTAAGGTCATGAAGACTCCCGGGGGCATGGAAAGTCAACAAAAAATATATGGATCAAAAGTCCGCGTCGAAACTGATTTTTTGCGAATCAGAATCTTTCTCCTTGTTCAAAACACCTGCCTTCTGGTACTCGGATACCCGTTTTTCAAAGAAATTGGTCTTGCCTTGAAGGGAAATCATGTCCATAAAATCGAATGGATTGGTGGCATTATACACTTTCTCACACTGCAATTCCACCAACAACCTGTCGGTCACAAACTCCAAGTACTGGGTCATTAGTTTTGCGTTCATCCCAATGAGGCTCACCGGCAATGACTCGGTAATGAATTCACGCTCTATGTTCAAGGCATCAACAATAATATCCTTGATGCGCTCCTTTGGCACCTTATTGACCAAGTGGTTATTGTGCAAATGCACTGCATAATCGCAATGCATTCCTTCATCCCTTGAAATTAATTCATTGGAAAAAGTAAGTCCGGGCATCAACCCTCTTTTCTTCAACCAGAAGATGGAACAGAACGCACCGGAAAAGAAAATTCCCTCGACCGCGGCAAAGGCAATCAAGCGTTCCGCAAAACTTGGGGACTCTATCCATTTCAGGGCCCAATCCGCTTTCTTTTTGATGGCAGGGAAATTCTCTATGGCCTTGAAGAGCACATTCTTTTCCTTTTCATCCTTCACATAGGTATCTATGAGCAAGGAATAGGTTTCGGAGTGGATGTTCTCCATCATAATCTGGAACCCATAGAAAAATTTGGCCTCGGAGTACTGCACTTCATTCACAAAGTTTTCTGCCAAATTCTCATTCACAATCCCGTCCGAAGCGGCAAAAAAGGCCAAAATATGCTTTATGAAATATTTCTCGTCGTCATTCAGCTTGGAGTTCCAATCCGTGAGATCTTGATGCAGGTCTATTTCCTCGGCAGTCCAAAAACAAGCCTCACATTTTTTGTACCATTCCCACAAATCATGATGCTCTATGGGAAAAATCACAAATCTGTCTTTGTTTTCTTGCAATATGGGTTCAATGGCTACCGACATAGTTTCTTGTTGCTAAAGGTTTATAATCTGGAAGGAAATTTCCATGCGAATAGGCTAACAAAGATTCAAAATTGTTGTTAGATTGTAAAGTTGGTTTTTGCAAAACCGGGGCAAAGTTTTTAACACAAACTGTTGAAATCTAGGGTCGCCAACGATGTTTCTTGGGTTTGACCAAAATGGAAAAAATGATAAGTTTTTGGTGTTGGACGCCCAAAAAGAAAAAGACCAAAAAGTATATCAAAAATATACTTTTTGGTCTTGTTTTTATGATGATTAAACTCAGGAGCTTATGAAATATTACCAAACAGTACGGCCTTCTCCATGCCTTCCCAATAGGATCTTTGGAATATTTAGGTAGTTCCCCCGAAACCTAAAAACCAAAATGACCCCTGGACAGACCGAAGATTTTATTTTGCAAGCGGTTTCTATAATCAAGAGAATGGTTGCTGCGGCCGTACAAGTCTTGGCAATATGTATATGAACTTTTTATCTGGGTAGATGGTTGCTCTCAACAGCCATCTCATTCCAATGCGATTGTATTTTCAATTCCTTTTTCTCGGAAATTGCCGCAAAAATCAAAGCCGCCACCAAAATCATAAACAATACAACACATTTTCTCATAACAGTAGTTTATGGCACCCCAATTTTTGACAGAGCCAAGATAGCCAACAATACTACCGCCCCTCCATGGGTATGTATAAACGGTTGGCTTTTATGTATAATTGGTTTTGGGATCCTTGGACATTTGGTTAAAAATTTGATATACAAGCGAAAAAGCTCAGCTTTTTCGCTTGATTCGACATTTTTTACCGATTATACGTGTAATACATCCATTAGCACATAATTTAAGGACGCGTTGAAAGAATAATCATAAATTTGATATACCTAATTACCATAGCATGCTAGAAGCTGTTATTGTTGACGACGAAATAAAGGCCCTACAAAGCTTGAGTTGGGAATTGACCAACTTGAGCGATGAAGTGGATATTGTAGCTTCCTTTACCGATGCCCATGAGGCTTTGGAGTATCTGGAACGCAATACCCCGGACTGCCTTTTTTTGGATATTGAAATGCCGGCCATGGACGGGTTTCAGTTCATAAAAAGCCTTAAAAACAAGGACTTCCCCGTTGTCATTACCACAGCTTATAACCAGTATGCCCTACAGGCCTTGAAGAACGAAGCCATAGATTATCTACTCAAGCCCATTGATACTGACGATTTGGAAGTGACCATTGCAAAGATCAAAAAATTCAATGCCAAAAACTTGACTGTCAATAAGTTAGAAAAGATTCTATTGAACTTCAATGCGGAGTCCCATAGCAAAAAGATAACCATCAATACAGACGGCAAATTATTGTTCCTGAACAGTGACGACATCCTGTATGCCGAATCTGACGGAAACTACAGCACTATTTTTTTGAGCGATGGGCAAAAAATACTTCTTACCAAAAAACTCAAAGAGGTAAATGCCCTCTTACCTGATAACAGCTTTTTCAGGATACACAATTCCTACATCATCAACCTGAACAAGATAAAAGAATTTCTAAAAACGGACGGCTATGTGGTCTTGGAGTCCAACCACAAGATTCCTGTCTCCCGGCAAAAAAAATCCGATTTTTTGGATATGCTGTAATCCCCCTCAATCCCTGTGTCCAAAATAGAGTCCACACACATCGAAAAATTAGGTCGACTGCAAAGGGTAACTCTATTATCCATGGTCTTCCTTTTGTTCATAGGAGCGCCTTACGCCCAAGAAGTTCCCGAAGCGTTCAAGGAAAAGGTGGAAAGAATCGTACAATTGGTGCCCAAAACCTATGTGGCATTGGATACCGAGTTGAAATCCGAGAAAAGGGATACCACGCTCTTGCGTTATTTTGCCAACTTCTCCAGGGAAAACAATTATTTGGAAGGAGAGGCATACGCCCTTAACCTAATGGGGACCAAATACAGAAACATCTCCCAATACAAGAAAGCGGCCGACCTACACGAAAAAGCCTTGGAGCTTTCGGAGAGCGCCAACAATACCGAGCTAAAGGTCTTAAGCCTGAACATGCTCGGGGTAGTCTACAGGCGAACTGACGCCATAAAAACAGCCTTGGACTACCATCAAAAAGCCATGGAGTTGGCTGAAGAAGTGGAAAATCCTTCCCATCATATTAAACGGCATATCAATATTTCCCTGAACTCCATTGGAAACCTATACCAAACCTTGGAACAGTACGACTTGGCCATTGCACAGTTTAAAAGGGCGTTGAAATTGGAAGAGGAACTCGGAAACAAGCTTGGTCTGGCCATTAACCATCAAAACATCGGGGATTGCTTGGAACAAAAGGGGGACTTGGAGGCAGCCTTGGAAAATTATCGAAAATCCTTGGCCTATAATGAGGAAATCAACTCTGCCTATGGCAGGGTCATTTGCAAAAACAGCTTGGCTCAAATTTATCTGAAACAAAATATGCCTTATGCCGCCATTGTACTCTTGGAGCCGCTGCACAAGGAATCCAAAAAAATAGGCGACTTTTCCATTACCTCTTCGGTTTTTATAAACACCGGATGGGCCTATACCAAATTGGGACAGTACGACAAGGCCAATACATTTATCCAAGAGGGACTGGAAATGGCGAAAAGCCACAACATGCCCAGCAATATGCTCAATGGGTATCAAAAGCTTTCGGAACTTGAGGAAGCCAGAGGGAACTATCAAAAGGCCTATGAGTACTTTAAAAAGGTTGATGAATATAGCGACCAGATCTCGAATGCCACCAACCTAAGGTACATGAACGATGTTATTGTCCGTTATGAGGCGGACAAGAAGAACAACCAAATCTCCGTATTGGCCAAAGAGAATGAGATTGTACGCCTAAGACTGCGAAAAAACCAGACCACCCTATTGGTCAGCGCCCTTATTGTAGGACTTATATCATCCATCCTTTATATTCTATATCGGCAATACCAGAGCAAGAACGAAAAAAGAGTGCTTTCCTTGGAACAGAACATGTTGCGCAGTCAGATGAATCCCCATTTTTTGTTCAACTCGCTCAATTCCATCAAACTTTACATCATCAACAACGAGCAAAAAAATGCCGTTCATTACCTCAACAAATTTTCCAAATTGGTCCGAAAGATATTGGAGGCCTCTTCCCAAAAGGAGATTACCTTGGCCGAAGAACTGGAGACCGTGGAATTGTACATGAATATTGAAAACATCCGCTTTTCCAACGAAATAGACTTTAAAATTACCGTGGACGAGGGTGTATGCCCTACCAATATTAAAATGCCCTCCCTGGCATTACAGCCTTTTTTGGAAAACTCCTTATGGCATGGGCTTTCCCCAAAGGATGGGGATAAAAAAATCCATGTGAACGTCAAGCGTAAGAACCAAAGTCATGTCTCCATAGAAATTATGGACAACGGTGTAGGCCGAGGCGCCGCAGAGGTCAATAAAGAAAATAGGGTGCTCAAAAGAAAATCCGTGGGTATCCGCATAACCAAGGAACGTCTGGCCAATTTCTCAAAAGATTACCAGAACAAGTTTGATGTGGATATCGTGGACCTTTTTGATGAAGGAGGGAATCCAGTGGGTACCAAAGTCATTTTAGACATTCCTACGATTTAGAAGCCGGGTTACCAGACGCCACCTCTTCCAGTTCACTGTACCACGCTTGGCCAAACTTTCTGATCAAGGCTTCCTTGACAAATTTATAGATGGGCACTTTTAACTCCTTGCCAAGGCTACAGGCCGGGTCGCATATTTCCCATTTGTGGTAGTTCACCGCGGTAAATTCTGAATATTCCCGGGTGCGTACCGGATAAAGATGGCATGAAATGGGCTTTTTCCATTTCGTGGCACCATCTTCATACGCTGCTTCTATACCGCATTTGGTGATGCCATCCTCCGAAAAAATAACGTAGGCACATTCGCTGTTGTTTACCAAAGGTGTTTCCCATTCGCCATCCTCTCCCTTTACAAAAGCCCCCTGTTCCTCAATGGCCTTGATTCCCTCAGGGCGCAAGTAGGGCTTTACTTCTTGATAGATGTTGACCAAGATATCGGTCTCTGAATCCTCTACCGGGGCACCATATTCCCCTCCTACGCAGCAAGCGCCCTTGCAAGCATTCAGGTTGCACACAAAATCGTTCTCCAAAATCTCCTCGGACACTATGGTTTTCCCTATTTGGAACATATTTATGCCTGTTTTGGGACAAAGGTAGTCCAAAACCCAAAATTTGACCTTTTCCAAACATTTTTATATCATCCAAAAGTCTTTTTTACACGTACATTTGCAGACTGAAAAAAATACAGCCATGAATTTCAATTTTAAGGAAATAGTGACCGCCAGCATGATTCTTTTTGCAGTGATAGACATTGTAGGAAGTGTCCCGATCATTATCTCATTGCGAAACAAGGTAGGACATATTCAATCGGAAAAAGCCTCCATTGTGGCAGCCTGTATCATGGTAGCCTTCCTTTTTGTGGGGGAAAGAATCTTGTCTTTGATAGGAATTGATGTGAACTCCTTTGCCGTGGCAGGTTCCTTTATCATCTTTTTTCTTGCCATTGAGATGATTTTGGGCATTAGCCTTTATAAAGATGATGAACCGGAAAGCGCTTCCATTGTTCCCATTGCATTTCCGCTTATTGCCGGGGCCGGGACCATGACCTCCCTGTTGGCGCTCCGTGCGGAATACCATGTGGAAAACATCATTGTTGCCATTATCCTAAACATTATCTTTGTATATCTGGTACTGAAATCCAGTGCCAAAATTGAGCGCGTATTGGGTAAAAATGGCCTCAACATTATCCGAAAAGTGTTTGGGGTTATTCTTTTGGCGATTGCCGTAAAACTATTTGCCGCCAATATCAATGAGCTCTTTACGCACGGCATTTAAAATTCGCTTATGAACAGAACCTTTAGTATTGTGCTTATTGTTTTGGCCTTGGGGCTAATCGCTTATAACGTAACCTTGGTGGATTTTGAAAACCCTTTTCAAGGGGACAGCACCATTGCCTTGATTGGAATCGTGGCATCATTGTGCGCCATTGTACTGCTTTTGATCTTTATGACCTCAAAAAAGATTGAAAAAAAGATAAAGGACAACTAATCCCTTATTTTTTAATGGCCGCACCCACTTCGGGTTGGTCAAATGTAATGGTATCCAATTCCAGTACCTTGTTGAGCATGGCGTCATATTCTCCTTTGATTTCCGCAGATAGATTGGGCGAAAACAACTGTTCGGCAATATTGGCTTTTATGTAGGCCTTTATCTTGTCCTCTTGGGCATAGAAGTCCATCTTTATCTTCCGGTTCAGCACAAATTGGAGAAACTGATCAAAAAGAATATCATCCACACGGAACTCTTCCAAAAATTGGTTCATACTGTAGGAAGCGTATCTGCCTCTATCCTCTTCCAAGTGTTCAAAAACAAATCGGGAAAAGAATTGGTAGGTGTCGTCCATACTTTCAATGGCCTCTTCCTCATTACTTCCAATGGGCACAAAAACATCTGGAATGATACCTCCCCCGCCATAGACAATTTTTCCTTTTGGGGTACGGAATTTTAGGGAATCTGCCACTTTTATGCTGTCTGCGGATACCAACTCCCCATTGCTATAGCGTTCCATAAACTTTTGGTAATAGTCCCGAGTTCCTTTTTTATAGGATTTTTGGATGGAACGGCCCGTTGGGGTATAGTATCTAGATACGGTGAGTCGCACTGCGGAACCATCTCCTAGGTCCATTTCCCGCTGCACCAGTCCTTTTCCAAAGGAACGCCTCCCCACAATGGTCCCTATGTCATTGTCCTGAAGGGCACCCGCTATGATCTCACTGGCCGATGCGGAACGTTCATTGATCAGTACATATACCGGTTTGTTCTCAAAATCACCCTTGCTGGTCGCAAAGGCCTTTTTTATTCTTCCCTTCTTGTTTTTGGTAAAGAGAATCAGCTTGTCATCTTCCAAAAACTCATCCGCCAATTTCTCGGCAATGCCCAGATAACCCCCGGGATTATCCCTTAAGTCCAACACCAATTTCTCGGCTCCCCTTAATTTCAGTTTTCTCAGGGCATCCTGGAATTCTTTAAAAGTAGATTCCGCAAAGCGATTGATCTTGATGTATCCCAAATCCTTGGTGAGCATATAGTAGGCATCCACACTTCGAATGGGTACATGCCCACGGGTAACCGTGACATCCATGGTACGGTTCTCCGACTTTCGAAACACTTTAAGATCCACTTTGGTCCCTATCTTGCCCTTGAGTTTGGAGACCACCTCATTGTTGGGCACCCTTCTTCCAAAGAGCGTATCGCTATTGGCTGTCAATATCCGATCTCCCGGTTTTATGCCACTGATATAACTGGGGCCATTTTTAATGGTCCGTATCACCGTAATGGTATCCCTGTACATGTAAAAACTGACGCCTATTCCGGCAAAATCGCCTTTCATGTTTTCGGATACCTCATCCATTTCACTCTTGGGGATGTATACGGAATGGGGATCCAGCTTGCCCAAAATGTTGTTCACGGTCACATCCACGATGCTGTCCGTATCAATTTCATCCACATATTCGTAGTCGATGTAATCTATAAGTCGGTTGAGTTTATCCTTCTTGGAATTGGTGGAAAACAATTTTTCCGGAGTATCGTTAAAATGGAGTTTCCCCCCTATAAAAATCCCTATGGCTACCGCAAGGGCCAGCAATGTGGGCCAGATATATCCATTAATTTTCTTCATAATAGCAAGAGTTGAGGCTTACACCATTTCCTCCAGAACGGGCATGTGCACGATTTCAACGCCGGCCCGTTCCAAAAATTTCAATCCTGAATCGTCTTTGTACGCAGTTTGGTACACCACACGTTTTATGCCAGACTGATGCACCAATTTGCTACATTCCCTACACGGGGACAAGGTAATGTACAATGTGGCCCCCTCACAGGATTGGGTTGAGGACGCCACCTTTAAAATGGCATTGGCTTCCGCATGAAGCACATACCATTTGGTATACCCTTCATCGTCTTCACATATGTTCTCAAATCCCGTGGGGGTTCCGTTGTACCCATCGGAAATGATCATTCTATTCTTAACGATAATGGCCCCTACCTGTCTTCTTTTGCAATAGGAAAGTTTTCCCCATTCCAAGGCCATTCGCAAATATGCTTTGTCGTACTTTTCTTGTTTGCTCTCCTTCATACATCCAATAAAATAAGTCGAGAATAATTAAATATACCCGCTTTGGAAGACCCGTACAACCTTATTCGATTAATTTTAACGAAGGGCCTACATGGGAAACGTTGCAATGAGTAAGGGTATTGTAATGGCAATCACCAAAATAGAGGCCACCGCGATAAAAATGGGTCTTTTTACCTTCAGTACATCCAAAACCACAAATGCCAAGGTCAAAATCGCCAAGATGATGGTCACCTGGGAAAGTTCTATTCCTGTGGCAAAACCCAAAAGAGGGGTAATCTTGTCCTCTTCCTCGGCCATGAGCATTTTAAAATAATTGGAAAACCCAAAACCGTGGATCAACCCAAAAAAGGCCGTAGCCAAAACATGTAGAAAAAGTCCAACATCCAATGCCTCTTTGAACACATAGGCAAAGTTGAATAGAGCCGTGAGCAAAATGGTAACCGGAATCAGAAATTCTATAAGTCCAACATCAACAGTGGCAACTTCATAAACCGAAAGTGCCAAGGACACACAATGGGCTATGGTGAATATGGTGGCCAAGATAACCACCCGTTTCCAGTGTCTAAACGTAAAGGGGATGGCCAAGGCCGATAGAAACAAAATATGGTCATAGGCCCCAAAATCGAGTACATGCTTCAGACCCAGCTTAATGTAAAACCAAAATTCCTGCATACTTATCTATTTAAATTTTTAAGTCAGTTCCATCCTAACTCCTAACTCCTAACTCCTAACTCCTAACTCCTAACCAAACCTAAGAAATCCCACGTTCTTTCTGAATGGTCTCGTAGGCCTTTTGCACCTCCTTGAATTTCTCTTCGGCCCCTTTTTGAATGGCCTTGTCCTCGGTCACCACACGGTCTGGATGATATTTTTTGGCCATGGTTCTATAGGCCTTTTTCACCTCCTCGTCGGTAGCACTCCTTTCTATCTCCAAAATCTTATAGGCATTATCGGCAGATTTGATGAACATGGCCATGATACTTTCAAAATCGTGCACCCCCACCCGAAGGTATCCGGCAATCTCCCGCAACTTGGAAGTCTCGGCCTGACTTACCTGTCCATCGGCTTGGGCAATCCCGAACAAAAAGTGCAGCAATTGCAACCGTACCTCGTAACGGGTGCGTTGGACCATATAAGTACAAATTCGTTGGGCGGAGATTTCCCTCTTCTTGATCACTTCATTGAAAGTCCTGAAAATGGCATTGGCCTTTTCCTTGCCATAGGTACTTAAAAAGTATTGGCGTACATAGTCCAATTCCCGCTGGCTTACCTGTCCATCGGCCTTGATGATAATAGAGCAAAGAGAGAGTAGGTTCAGTTCAAAATCAGCTGGGGAAACGCTCTGGCGGGTAAAATCCTGAAACACCGTCCTTGATGATTTTGAAGAGCCCCCAAGTCCATCCAGTATGCTGCCCACAAAGAACCCTAATACCGCCCCTACAATTCCCCTAATAAAAAATCCGATTAAGGCCGCAACCCACTTGATCATCCTACAAAAAATTAAAGCCCAAATATAGGGCTTTGCACAAGAAGCTAAGCCTTATACAATGTTAAGGGGCATGAAAATAAACCAACAAAACCGTATCTTTGGACTTTAATTAAAAAGTAGTCTATGTATCCTGAAGAATTGGTAAAACCTATGCGAGCAGACTTGGCCACCGCCGGGTTTGAAGAACTATATACAAGTGAAGCCGTTGAGAATGCCCTTAAGCAAGAGGGCACCACGTTGATCGTGGTCAACTCGGTCTGTGGTTGTGCAGCAGCCAATGCAAGACCAGCGGCCAAATTGAGCCTGCAGAATTCAAAAAAGCCTGACCATTTGGCGACCGTATTTGCCGGAGTGGACACCGATGCCGTGAACACGGCGAGGAACCATATGGTTCCCTTCCCTCCATCATCGCCAAGTATGGCCCTTTTTAAGGATGGGGAATTGGTTCATATGATCGAAAGACACCATATTGAAGGTAGGCCCGCTGAGCTTATCGCTGAAAATTTGATGGAAGCTTATAACGAATTTTGTTAAATATTCCCTTCCATCTCAAAAACAAGCCACCCTTAAAGGGTGGTTTTTTTATTTTTACATCCTACCAAAAACTGAACATCCAAAAATGACACTTGCCAAATTGTTTTCCTATCTCTTTACCACTCTTTTCTTTATTAGCTTTGGATTGGTCTTGGTCATTTTTCACCCCATCCAATGGATCTGCCTGAAGATATTTGGGTACAATGCCCACAAAAGAAGCGTTTCCATACTCAACTGGTTCATTATGCGATGCACCAACCTATTGGGCACCCGATATACCTTTGAAAACACCCACAATATCCCCACGGACAGACCTTTGATCGTGGTTACCAATCATCAGAGCATGTACGACATCCCTCCCCTTATCTGGTACATGCGGAAACACCACCCCAAATTTGTAAGCAAGATTGAACTGGGAAAGGGCATCCCAAGCGTATCCTTCAATTTAAGGCACAGTGGTTCGGCATTGATTGATAGAAAAGACCCCAAACAATCCATTGCCGAGTTGCAAAAGCTAGGCACGTATATTGAAAAGCACAACCGAAGCGCCGTAATTTTCCCTGAAGGTACCCGGAGTAGAAATGGTGTTCCCAAGCCTTTTAGGACCACTGGACTCAAAGTATTGATGAAAAAGTCCCCTTCCGCCTTGATTGTTCCCATTAGTATAAACAACTCTTGGAAATTATTACGCTATGGAAAATTTCCCATGGGATTGGGCTCCCACCTTACACTAAAGGTGCATGCCCCTGTAGAGAACAAGGGTAATTCCGATGAACTCATCGCACAAATCGAAGCCACGATTGCTTCGGGAATAATCACAAATCAATGAATCACGATCAACTCATCCAAAACACCATTTCCTTTGTCAAGAAAGCGCTGGAAAATGCGGAAGGAGGTCATGATTGGTTTCATATTGAACGGGTCTTCAATACTTCCAGGCTCATATCCAAACAGGAAAAGACCAACGCCCTTGTTGTGGAACTTGCGGCATTGCTCCACGATATAGCGGACCCAAAATTCCATGATGGGGACGAATCCGTTGGCCCGGAAATAGCCAGAACGTTTTTGGAATCCCAACAAGTAGATGCCTCCACTATAGACCATGTGGTGAATATCATTCAACATATGTCCTTTAAAAACAGTCTGGAGAACAGCGGAACGGCCTTTGCTTCCAAAGAACTGGAAGTGGTCCAGGATGCGGACCGTCTGGATGCCATTGGTGCCATCGGCATAGCACGAGCCTTCAATTATGGAGGCTTTAAAAATAGGGCATTGTACGACCCAAAAATCGCACCCAATCTTCAGATGACCAAAGAGGAATACAAGGCCTCCAAAGCCCCTACCATCAATCATTTTTACGAAAAGCTACTACTGCTCAAGGACCGCATGAACACTGAAACCGGGAGAAAACTTGCCAAGGAGAGACACCAGTTCATGGAAACTTACCTAGACCAGTTTTTTGGTGAGTGGAACGGCAATCGGTAAAACTTTTGTCTCTAGCAGTTTTTTGTATCTTGTAATCGCAATCAAAACTAACACAATGCAAAGAAGAAAATTCATTCAAAATGCCGCAGCGGCCTCCGCTGCGTTTTCCATTGTACCCAGTCATGTTCTGGGCAAGACCCATGTTCCTCCCAGTGATACCCTCTATGTTGGTGCTTTTGGTGTTGGCGGTAGGGGAAGTGGAGTCATCAAAGGCCTCAATGATACTGGAAAGGTAAAGTTTGTATCCTTTTGTGATGTAGATGATCGACGGGCCAAAGATACTTACGAAAAATTCCCAGATGTAAAACGATACAAGGATTTCAGAAAAGTCTTTGACGCGCATTTGAATGATATTGATGCCATAATGGTAGCCACCCCCGACCATATGCATGCTACCATTGCACTCCCTTTTATGCGGGAAAAAAAGCATGCTTATGTGGAAAAACCCCTTACCCATAATATCCATGAAGCCCGTCTGATGACCCAAGTGGCCAAAGAAAATGGTATTGTTACCCAAATGGGAAATCAAGGCGCTTCCAGTGATGATAGCCGAATTGCGAGAGAGTGGGTCGAGTCTGGAATTATTGGAAAAATCCATACGATAGATTGTTGGACCAACCGTCCAGTTTGGCCACAAGGAGTTGCCATACCTACAGAAAAACAACGAATTCCAAAAGGATTGGATTGGGACCTATGGTTGGGCCCAGCCGCCATGCGCGATTATAATGAAGCCTACCTTCCCTTTAAATGGCGAGGTTGGTGGGATTTTGGAACAGGTGCTTTGGGCGATATGGGATGCCATATCATGGAAACTCCGTTCAGCGTATTGGATTTGGGATATCCAACTGAAGCCGAAGCTAGCTGCACCACCGTTTGGGTAGGTGATTTTGTGGAGGCCGATTATAGCCCTTCCTGCCCTCCTTCTTCCAAAATACATTTGAAATTTGACCATGAATACCATGGGGATATTGCCTTGAACTGGTACGACGGAGGTATTATGCCCAACTTGCCCGATGAACTCAAAGATGGTGAGATGGTCGGTAATCGGGATGGTGGAACCATCATGTATGGGGAACGAGGTATTTTGGTTTGCGATACGTACTCCCAAAATGCACGCTTGCTACCTACCGATATGATGGACCTGTACAAAGCTCCAAAACCAAAATATCCTAGAGTGCCCGGTAGCATGGGCGGTCACATTGCCAATTTTGTTGATGTGTGCCTCAAGGGAGGATCTACTTCTTCGGATTTCTCCAAAGCAGGTCCTTTGACCGAAACCGTTCTTATGGGCAACTTGGCCGTAAAAGCCTATCAATACAAAGTATTGAAGGAAGGTAAAAAAGTTGGTGACTGGGATCCATACGACTACCCGGGAAGACGCAAACTTTTCTGGGATGGTGAAAACATGAAGATCACCAATTACGACAAGGCCAATGAATGGGTCACCCGTAACTACCGTAAAGGTTGGGAACTGTCGTAATTTTTTCAAAATTACTACATTGCACGATGGATATGGACAACAAACGGTCCATATCCGTCTGATGTAACTTCTCTAAACAACACACCTATGATGAAAAAAGCATTCTTACTGCTATTTGCATTGGCAGTCGTTATGGCCTGTAAACAAGGTGCTAACGGAAAAGAAAGCCAAAACATGGCGGAAGCGGCCCAACCCCTTGGAGCTGAAAACCTTGCCTACCAATGGAGCCAGATGGCCATCACCGCCACGGCCAACGATACGGAAAAATTCAAACCAAGGCCCACCATAACCTCTCGATTTTTAGGGTTGATATTTGTTTCCATCTTTGATGCTTGGTCCCGTTATGATGAAAAGGCCATCCCTGTGTATCTGGAGGGAGTGGATAGACGTCCCATGGATGAACAAACCCTGAAAAACAAGGAGATTGCCATTAGTTATGCCGCTTATAGGGCCATGAACGAATATTATTATTCGGACAAGGAACTCTTCACCGATTTCATGAAAGAGCTTGGCCTGGACCCCAATAATGAAAGTCTGGATCCCAATACCCCAGAAGGCATTGGTAATTTGGCCGCCAAAGCGGTCATTGAGGCCCGAAAGGGAGATGGCGCCAACCAATATGGGGAGGAAGAAGGTTCCAATGGGGTGCCTTATTTCAATTATGTAGGGTATGAACCCGTGAATTCCGTGGACAACAATGTGGACCCCAACCGTTGGCAACCCAAATATTTTTCAGATGGAAAAGGTGGGCAGTTCGCCCCTGGATGTCTTACCCCTTTTTGGGACAAGGTAACCCCTATATCCATGAAATCCGGAGACCAATTCAGACCCGGTCCACCTCCTCAGATTGGCTCGGAACAGCTTGAGAAAGAAGTACAGGAAGTCATTGAAATGCAGGCCAACCTCACCGACGAGCAAAAAGCCTTGGTGGAGTTCATGCGAGATGGACCCCAATCGGTGCAACAGGCAGGACACTGGTTAAAGTTTGCCCAAGAAGTATCCATTAGGGACAACCACAGCTTGGATCAAGATGTAAAAATGTTCTTCTACAACCAAGTGGTGGCCATGGACGCCTTCATTGCCTCATGGGACAGCAAAATGTTCTACGACTTTGCCAGACCTTTCGCCTTGGTACATGAATACTATGACCAACAGAAAATAAAAGCTTGGGGCGGAGTCGGAAAAGGGATGGTCGAGATGGATGGAAACCAATGGCGCCCCTATTCCCCAGATACGTTCTTATGCCCACCATTCCCAAGTTACACCTCGGGTCACAGCACCATAAGTGGAGGCTGTGCCGAAGCATTGAGACTTTGGACGGGTAGCGATGAGTTTGGCTCTGAAGTGGAACTCGTGGCCGGCTCCCTTACCGAACCGGAGAACCTTGGGGATACCGTGACCCTTAAGTTTCCCACGTTCACCAAAACGGCCGAAATGGCTGGAATTTCAAGGGTGCTTGGTGGATACCACATCCAAGCGGACAACATTGCTGGATTGGAACTGGGCCGTGATGTGGCCCATGAGGCTTGGAAATTTTATAAGAAGCATGTTGGGGAAGAAGACATGTAACCTGTACCACTTAGGGCGTTAGGTTTTCATTTTCTTTTGATAGTGTGCTTTGACCAGTTCATTTTCGGTCAGGGCAATAGCCCTTTCCAAAGCAGTCCTTTGTTCCTTGGTTTTTCCCAAATCAGACCAAAGTTCGGCCTTGATGGCATGGAAAAGGGCTTGATCAGAAAAGTTATTTTTCTGTTCCCATTGCTCCAGTTCCCCTAATGCCTTTTCAGCACCATGGATCTTGGCAAAGGCCACAATCCGATGTAAGGCCACCATAGGTGAAGGTTCCAATTTCAGTTGCAGTTCATATAGATAAAGTATGTTCTTCCAATCGGTCTTGGCAAAACTTTTAGCGGTGGAATGGTAATACGATCGGGCTGCTTCCAAATGATACTTGGAAGGCGTGCGGTCTTGGGTTCCTGCCTGTTCCAAATGGCGCATCCCAATCGCAATCAATTCTTGGTTGTATTTGCTCCGATCCTGATGTTCCAAAGTGACCAACGCTCCGTTATCATCCAATCGGGCATCAAAGCGGGAGGCGTGAAAACACATCAAAGCGATCAATGCCTCTAAATTGGGGTGTTGACAATAGGTATTTTGCTGCATCAACAAGGCCAATCGCAAGGCCTCATAACAAATGTCCCTTTTAATGACCAGGGTGCCCGAGGTGGCCGCATAGCCTTCCGAAAACAACAGATAAATGACCTGTAATACCCGGAACAAACGCGATTGAAGCCCCATTTCCACAGGAATCTTCAGCATTTTCACCTCTTCCCGGAATTTTTTCTTGGCCCGGGTAAAGGATTTGGCCACCGTTTCCTCCTTTTTCAACAAGGCCTCTGCCAGTTCCTTATTGCTGAACCCCCCAATAAGTTTCAAACTCAACACAATTTGATGCTCTTGGGAAAGCGCTGGGTGGCAACAGGCGAATATCATTTTTAATTGGCTGTCCGAAAGGGTGGCATCCAAGGAGGGGGCGCCATTTTGTTCCGTTCCGCTGTATTGGGACAATCGTTCCGTATCTTGAAGGTCCATTTTTTTGTCCCTTCGCAGCATATCAATCAACCGGTTGCTCGCCACGCGATACAACCAGGCCGTTGGGTTCTCTGGAACGGATTTGTAGGCCCATACTTGCATGGCCTTCACAAAAGAGTCCTGGGTGGCATCCTCTATCGGTTCCAAATAAGAAGTCCCGAACTTATGGGTCAATAGGGCCACCACTTTCCCATATTCCTGTCTAAAAAGGTGTTCTACGGTTGCGTGGTGGTCCTGTTGCATTACTTTTAAAAGACTACTTTCTTAATTGCGTCATTTCGAACGAATGTGAGAAATCTAAATCATAAAATTGCCATAAGAGATTTCTCGTTTCACTAGATTTCTCACATTCGTTCGAAATGACATAGGTTTTCCATTTTTTAAATCAGTGTTCCATGGAAAGGATTTCACGTACCTCCACAAAGCTTCCCTCATAATCAAAAATGGGACAACCTTTTGAAATTTCCACGGCCTCGTCATAGTCCTTGGCAGATACAATCAAATATCCGCCCACCATTTCGGCGCCTTCCGCAAAGGGACCATTGGTGACCACTTCGCCTTTATTGCTGACCACTTTTCCATCCTTTCCCAAGGGGAGTCCGTCCAATAACTTCCCTTTTTCCTTCAAGCCTCCCATCCATGTGCCCCAAACTTCCATATGGGCCTGCTTTTCTTCTTGGGACAATTTGTCAAAGGCATCATCGCCACCTCTGAACAGATACAAAAAATTACTCATGACGTTTCGTTTTGTGTCCTTTTTTAGGACTGGTTATATATTGTTTTCATCCTAAGGACGAACACACAACCCTTGTTTGGACAATTCTTTAAAAATAGTTGAAAAATAGATTTCTCCGTCGCATAAAACCCTGAAATGACCGTATCAAAATAATTTCATCTGACCATTTTTATAGGGTTCGTGCAGATCGGTCCGTAATCTGGGAAACTGCCTGTCCCTAAAATATTTTTTTCGGGCCAAGTGGGCCATATCGTGAATCTGTTGGGCAATCTTTCCCTCTCCCCGATTCCGAACCCCAAACCGGCTATCGTTGATGGACCCTCCGTGGCAATCTTGGATCAGGTGCAGTACCTTTTCAGCCCGATCGGGCATGGCCTTTTTGATCCAATCCGTAAAGATCTGTCCAATGGCCCCGTTCAAACGCACCACGGTGATGGCAAACGAACGGGCCCCATGATCGGCCACGGCCTTGGCCAAGGGCAAGAGCTCATGACTGTTGATGCCGGGTATCATGGGCGCCAACATGGCGTTGACGGGAATGTTGTTTTCGGACAGGACCTTAATGGTCTTCAACCTTTTTTGGATGGACGCCGTGCGGGGTTCCAGTTTTCTTCGGGTCTTTTCCGAAAGGGAGGTCACCGAAACATTGACCCCCACCAATTGATGGGTATTGAGCTCTTTTAAAATATCCAGGTCGCGCAACACCAACGCATTTTTGGTAATAATCCCCACTGGGTGGCGGTATTTTAGGAAGACCTCCAAGCACTTCCGGGTAATCTCGAACTTTTGCTCAGCGGGCTGGTAGCAATCCGTATTGCCAGAAAGTACAATGGTGCACGCCTTCCAGTTTTTGTGCTTGATCTTGGCCTCCAACAGTTCCGGCGCCGCCTTTTTGATCAAAATCTTGCGTTCAAAATCTAGTCCGGCGCTATAACCCCAATACTCATGGGCATTACGGGCATAGCAATAAATACAACCATGTTCGCAGCCTTGGTAGGGGTTCATGGAGTACATCATCCCCACATCGGGGCTGTCTACCTTGTTTACAATGGTCTTGGGAAAAATGGGGATGTATTGGGTCTTGTTGCTCTCGGCTTCCTCTCCCTCCAAACGACAGAACTCCAGAAAATCTTCCCGCATTTCGTACACGTGCTGCAAGAATTGATTGGGTGTGTTCTTTTGGGCCCCACGGCCTTTTTGGTATTTTTTGGGTTCCATTTTTTGGATTTATTCCAAATTTATGGATTATTTACTTTGTTTGGTTTTGAGTGAATGTTAAAAGGTGATGGGTTAATGGTTAATGGTTAATGGTTAAAAGGTATAAAACTGTCATGCTGAATTTAGTTTAGCATCGCATTGACCTGTCTCCAAAAGGATGGGAACCTGAAACAAGTTCAGGTTGACGAAAGTAACCCTAAGTAATGTAGTTCTCGACTGCTCCTTCGGACAGGGTCAGAAATGAGATGGGGTCTTGATGTCATTTCGAGTGCAACGAGAAATCCCATATCTTACTGGTTACAATTAGATTTCTCACTCCCGATAACCATCGGGATGTTCGAAATGACTTGAGGTCCTGAATATTTGGATTTCCCACTTACGCCTTGGACTACCCTTCGACCGCACTTTCGACTTGGCTCAAGGCAAGGCTCAGGGCAGGGTTCTCGACTGCGCTCGAACTGACAAAGGTAACAGAAACTTAGATTGAAGAAGTATTCAAACCGTACTCAGGGCAGCGTCAGAAATAAGATGAAGTCTTGATGTCATTTCGAGTGCAACGAGAAATCCCATATTTCACTGGTAACTTTTAGATTTCTCACATTCGTTCGAAATGACTTGAGGTCCTGAATATTTGGACTTTCCACTTACGCCTTGGACTACCCTTCGACCGCACTTTCGACTTGGCTCAAGGCAAGGCTCAGAACAGGGTCAGAAATGAGATGGAGTCTTGATGTCATTTCGAGTGAAACGAGAAATCCCATATTTCACTGGTAACTTTTAGATTTCTCACAGCTCCTTCGACTGCGCTCAGGATGACAGCTCGAACTGACATAAAAAAGAAAGAGCCCCGGAAGGGACTCTCTCTGCAGGTAGGTATGGGAAAGGGAAAGCTTTTATAGGCCCTTGGCCGCAAAGTAGCGGTGCAAAGGCGCCATTTTTTCTTCGTAGGACATATTGTCCCAATCTTGGGCCTTACTGCTTGGGGCCATTTTGCCGGCAGCAGGGTCTATATCCTCGGTCTCGATGACCAAGAGGGGACGTAGATCTGCAACATTATAATCTTTTGAAAAGAAATTTACCGATGCAGTATTGGTGTCAGCTCCATCCAACCTTAAACGCATACCCTTGTTAGATTCAGGAACACAAATCCATTGTGATACCAAGCTTCTAGGTAAAGGTATTGCTATCCAACCTATACGACCAAATGCATTAGGGTCAAGTTCCATTTCTATATTGTACCCATCTGTTCCCGAAAAGGGACCGGTCCAGTTTTGGCTTACTCCTCCATCTACAAACCAATCCTCTATATCATTTGCAGATTCCCAGTCGGCCTGATCCTCAACAAAAAGGGGGTCATTTGTATCACCAAAAAAACCAAGATGCAAAGAAACTTTGTCAGGATTGTTCGTAGAATATGAATCCATATACAAATACAAGGTGGCTTGGTTTAGAAAAAATCCATTTTGACAAGTCTCTCCATCTGCTATTAAACTTTCCCAAATATCAATATGTATATTATCAAATCGTAATAGTCCATAGTTGCTTACAGTTGGTGCGTTTAAAACAAAGCTTGCTCTAAAGGTATCTTCTGCTCCATACTTTGTATCAATTGCAGCTCCATTAATATACGTGTCCTGGGTGCCACTATATCCTTTAAATCCATCCTGGAAATAAAAATCCATGTTAGGTTTGTCGCTACCGTCTTGGCCGTCGGCACCATCATTACCAGCACAATCCAGGGCGTCAAAACTCCCATCTTGGTTAATGTCTTCACCCGGATCTTGTTCTCCATCCTTATCTGTGTCCCAACAGGCCAGCCCATCCGCGCCCGGGTCACCATTGGTGCCATTCGTACCATTTGTACCATTGTTTCCGTCCAGACCGTCTTTACCATCCTCACCGGAACAAGAGGCCATTATAATGGACATTCCCAAAAGGGCCATGCCCAGTACTTTAATTGATTTCATAATTTTTTATTTAATTGTTATCCAGAACCAAAAGTACGTGGCCCTATTGGGTATTTTGGGGCCTAGTTGACCCGTGACCCGTTTGGATTGACGGATTGCCGTTTAGAATTGACGGATGAAATCTGCTGTGGGAATTTTAAGCTGCTTTTTGTGGTCGATCAGTTAAAATCTACCTTGACCAATTGCTTTTTACCGCCCCGTTTGGCGTAGAACAGCATGTGGTCCGCTGTGGCATCCTTTAAAGGTTTGGAAACCATGAGGGGCAAACGGGCCTCTTGTTGGTCTATGACCTTCTCATAATCCAAGGCGCCGTTTGGGTCCAAGGAAATCATGAACACATTGCGGTTTCGGCTAAAGCCTTGTTTAAAGATAAGGCGTTCGTTGCCAATAAGCTGTGGGTTGTCCGCAGCGGTACAGATAAAGAAGTAGGTGTTGCCATCCTTGCAGTAAGAGCTGTAAGAGGCATAGTCGCCATCGCCGCGGGTCACCTCGGTCTTGTTGATGTTGCGCACCCAGTCCATTTCGCCATTGGGCCTTAACTTGGCACTTACAATGTCGTTATAGTGGTAACGCTCCGTTTTAATGCGCTGTCCGGCACCCGTGACTTCCATACCGGTGGTAACAAAGTATTCCTCCGCATTAAAGAAGATATCGTCGTTTGGAGTAATCTGTACCCCTTTGAAGACCAAATTCTTGACCACCTTGTCCTCTTCCCTGCCAAACTTGTCTTCCATGAACTGTTGGGAAAAGGGATTGTATTTTTGGGAATTGATGTTGAGCGAGGTGGGATCTAGATCAAAATAGGCGATTCCGTTGTAGCGATTGTCCTTTCTATCAGCATAAAAACCAATACAGACCAGTCTGTTTTTAAAACGGACCGGATAGAGTGCTTCGGGATATTTTCCGGCATCCACGAACGATTGTGAACTGCTTCCGTTGGTGTTAACCCTTATAAGCTCGTACTGGAACTTTCGCTCGTCCACTTGAAAACGTTTCTTCTTAAAATAGGCTTTCCCCACAATATACGCGGTCTGCAGGTCTTGCGAGAAGGCCACATTCTCAAAGGCGTAGTTCTTTTCCTCGATCTCGTTGGAGAAGTCGAACTCGAATTTTTTGTTCAGGGCCGTATCGAACATATGAATCATATGCTTGTTGTCCTTTCCCCTTTTATGATGGGTACTGATCACAAAGCCTCTTTTATCCTCATCAAAAAGGATGGCCGTGGTAAATCCCCTGGAAAAATTTCGGTTGTAGTAGTTTTTCCCCACGGGATGATCTACCTGTTCCGAGCTGATGGAAAGTAGTTTTTTCTCCTTAAAGTCAAACGCGATGATAGGGCTGGAATGCACCCAATATTCGTATTCGTGCCTGCCCTCATTATAGTTGAGGAACATGAGGTTCAATTGGCCGTTTTTCAGGAACCCGTCCACAAAGTCGAGCCCCTTGAGCTTGTAGTTGTATTCTGTCACCAACTCCAGGTCGGCATTGTAATGTTCTATGAGGTAACCTTTAGGTCTTAAGATCAAGCCTTGGTAATAGGCCCGGACCAAGATATAGCCCCCGGTACCGTCATCATCAATGGTCAAAAGGTTGGAATAGCGGTAGCGGTCGTTGTATTTTTCACCAAAATTATAGGAAACGGGCATTTTTTGGGCCTGTGCCACAATACCCATAAGAAGAAGGCCCAACAGGACGATTTGTTTTTTCATTTCGATTTGGGTTGGTCGCGCCAACGGTCATGAGCCGGGGAAGTCTGCCTTGCGCTTTTCCAAAAAGGCCGATGTGCCTTCCCTGAAGTCATCGGTCCCAAAACAATGGCCAAAGGCGTCTATTTCGGCGGCATAACCATCAACATCATACTTAAAACCAGCATTTACCACTTTTATTGCCTGTTTTATGGCCACAGTGGAATTATTCGATATCCTGCTTGCTATTTTGACACAAAGGGGCAATAATTCCTCCGGGGACACCACATGATTGACCAAGCCATAAGCGAAGGCTTTGTCCGCATCGATCATCCCCGCGGTCATGATCATTTCCATGGCCCTTCCCTTGCCCACAAGTTGTGGGAGGCGCTGTGTACCCCCATAACCGGGGATGACCCCGAGTGAGACTTCCGGGAGGCCCATTCTGGCATTGGTGCTCGCCACCCTAAAATGGCAGGCCATGGCCAGTTCCAATCCTCCGCCCAGTGCAAAGCCATTGATGGCTGCAATGACGGGAGTGGATAGGTTTTCAATATAATCGAACAGGTTTTTTTGGCCCATGGCAGACAGTTGGCGGCCTTCCTTTACCGAAAAATGGGCAAATTCCGAAATATCCGCGCCGGCCACAAAGGCTTTTTCACCACTACCCACAATGACAATGACCTTGGTATCGGGGTCCTCATCCAACTCCTTAAACGCAACACGCAATTCCTCAATGGTCCGTTTGTTGAGGGCGTTCAGTTTTTTGGGCCGATCAATGGTAATGGTAGCTATGTTGTTCTCTTCTTCGATGTAGATGTTCTCGTAGTCCATGTGTTGTTTATTTTGAGGTCTCGACTGCGCTCGACCTGACCAGTGCCTAAGATTGTTTTGGGAACCTAACAATAAAAACGGTTCCCTTGCCTACTTGTGAAGTAAAGTTAATGGTTCCGCCGTAGTTTTCCACAATGTTCTTTACCATTCCCAGACCAAGGCCGGTTCCGCTGGATTTGGTGGTGAACTTGGGCTCAAAGACCTTTTGTCTGTACCCATCCGAAATGCCCACTCCATTGTCCGCCACGGAAATCTTCACTTGTTCCCCTTCCGAGGAAACGGTTACCAAAATTCGGGGAGATGCCACCTCGGGAACGGCCTGTATGGCATTTTTCACCAAATTGGTGATGACCCTGATCAACTGGGTGCGGTCCAGTTTGGCAATGATCTCTTCCTCATCGGCAATAAAATGGATGTAGTCTTCGGTAAAAATCTCCAAGGCCAATTTTACGATCTTTACCACATTCAAAGTCTCGTTCTGCTGGGCCGGCATATTGGCAAAGCTGGAAAAAGCCGTGGCAATATTGCTCATGGTATCTATTTGCTGAACCAGGGTCTTTGAAAACTCCTTGACCTTGGTTTGTATCTCGGGGTCCTGGGGGTTGAACTTGCGCTCAAAATTCTGAACGGTAAGTCGTAGCGGCGTCAACGGGTTTTTAATTTCATGGGCTACCTGTTTGGCCATTTCACGCCATGCCTGTTCGCGTTCGCTCTTGGCCAATTTTACCGCGCTTTCCTCCAATTCATCGATCATTCTGTTGTACGAATCCACCAATTTCCCAATTTCTTGCCCGGGGCTTTCAATATAGATCTTTTCATTTTGCCGGGTAAGATTGGTCCTGTTGATCTTGTCCGAAATGGTCTGGAGCGATCGGGTAATGTATTTTGAAATGAAGTAGGCCAGAAAAATTGCCGAGAGCAGCATGATCAGGTACACCCCTCCCAAACGGAAAAGAAACTCCTTGAGCTCCTTATTGTTGAAAGTATTGTCCTCAAAGTACTGAAGGTTGACTATACCGATTGGTTTAAACCTAGTATCGTTAATGTACGTATACGTTGCTTGGTAATTATCGCCGGCCGCCCGTTGTTCCTGTACATATCGCTTATCGTCACTATCCCGCAGATGGTTCAGTATTTGTGCATCCAGACAATTGGAAATGGAATCGGCCTCAAAACTAGGTCTGGAGCTTTTGATCAAACTACCCTCAAGGTCGTAAATATTAAAGTTGACATTTTGGACATCGGCTATCTTATAGATTTCATCCATGAAGATCAAGCCAAGATTTTCCGTGTTTACGGGGTAGGTGGTTTCCCGTATGGTATAGGAAATACTTTGGAGCACCTGTTCTTCTTTACGCTCCACCCTGTTTTCGTGATAGTCCCTCCCCTGTTCACTATATTGGTAAATGGTGACCCCGGCAATCAATACGGAGGCAATGACCACCAATAATATCATGCTGAAGAATATCCGGGATCGTAAGGATAATTTACTGAACAAGCGTATTTGGTTTGAGGTAAAATTACACAATTATCAAGCCAAATGAGGCACAAGAGTAAGTACAAGTTCAAGCGCAAGCTCAAAATTAGGTTCCTACCAATTTAACTGAGCTTGCGCTTGAACTTGAAATTTGAACTTTCTTAAGCATTCGGATTCTTGTCCCGGATACGTTTGTAAAGTCGAATGCCCAACATCAAAAGAATGCCCAGCACCACAATACCAATAACCCCATAAATCCAATTGAACGCACTTTTTAGAATCACCAGAAACACGATGGCAAAGAGGATCAAGGTGGCCCCCTCGTTCCAGATACGCATAAACTTGGAGGTGTATGTTACCTCATCCCGCTGCAATTGCTTAAAAATTTGATGGCATTTAAAATGATACCCAAACAACAGCAGCACAAACCCCAATTTTACATGCATCCAAGGTTCTTGTAGCCAAGAGGGCATCAAAATAAGCATCCAAACCGCAAACAGGGTGCACAGAATGGCCGAAGGCCATGTGATGATGTACCATAGGCGTTTGGTCATCAGCTTCAATTGGTCGGTCAATATCTCCCGCTCTGGGGAGGGTTTTTGCCAAGCTTCAATATGATAGATGAACAGACGGGGAATGTAGAACAGTCCCGCGAACCAGGTGACCACAAAAATGAGGTGCAAGGATTTAATATATGGGTAAATCAACAGTACGCTTTTTTACGATTACAATCGAAGTGCCCCTACCCCATTTTCCCAAAGTTTCTTGTTGAAATTGGGGATATCGGCAGCCATCAAAGTTACGGCTCTTTGCTTAAGTCCTACCCATTGCGCATCCAATTCCCGTTTACGGTCTTTTGACGCTTGATTGATCTGGGGCAGGGCACTGTTGCTCTGGTTCATCAAAAACAAATATTCCGCCGAGAACTTGTTGGGGAAATTCTCCACATCGTCATAGGCCTGTGACTTTCGTTGTACCATGTCCCCATCCCATGCCTTGAGCTTCTCCAGCAGGGCTTTGCCCTCAACTTTCAAACTTTCATCGTTCAATTCTTCCAACAACTTCTTCAACTGCCCCTGTACCTTGAAAAGAGTATTTATTCTTTGGTGCATATCGGTAAGGTTGGCTTCCAATTCTGTCATGAACACGTCATGTTCCCTATACCGTTCGGGAGTCATATTTGTATTGGGGGGGGGTAACACAGCTCCCGTAGTGGTCACGGTTTCCCCATTGGCTTTCAAACGCAGGGTGTAGGTACCGGGAGGTACTTTATGTCCAGTGAAATTGGCTTCAATATAGACATCGGGAATGCCGGGGAGGATGGGGGTCTTTAAATCCCATACAAAGCGATTCAACCCTTTGTCCGTACCCAACACTGGTGCCGGAGGTGCCCCACCCCCATGATGGGGTTTGTATTCCTTATCCTTTTCCGAGGTGAAACTGCGCACTACCTTTCCTTGTTGGTTCAAAATCTCCAAAGTGATTTCGGTACTGTCCATTGCCTTGGGCAGATTGTAGTGGATGACCATCCCATTGGCCGGATTCACCCCTTCATAAGGATTGGTCCCTTCCACCTCTTTTGAGCTGCTGTTAAGGGGACTGAACCAAAATCCGTTCACAGCATCTTCTGGCTGAAAGAGTTGCAGCGCATTGGTATTGGCCTTGTACTGGGACAGGGTCGTGATGTTATCCAAAATCCAAAAAGACCGCCCTGAAGTGGCCACGATCAAATCTCCCTGATGCACCTTTAAATCGGTGATGGGTGCTTTGGGCAGATTCAACTGCAATGGTTCCCAATTTTTACCATCGTTCCAAGAAATGTAAAGCCCTTTTTCCGTGCCTGCATACAACAACCCCTTACGTCCTTGGTCTTCCCGAACCACACGGGTAAAGGAACCATACGGGATTCCCGTGCTGATATTGGCCCATGTCTTGCCATAGTCCGAGCTTTTGTACAATGCCGGAGTATGGTCGTTGAACTTATAGCGCGTAGTGGCGATGTAGACCGTGGCTGGGTCATGGGGCGATACTTCAATGGCATTGATCAAACACTCCCGAAGTCCTTTTGGGGTGATGTTCTCCCAGGTTTCGCCGCCATTTTTGGTAATGTGCACCAATCCGTCATCACTTCCTGTATAGAAAACCCCTTTTTCATGGGAGGACTCAATCATGTATGACAGGGTGCCATAGTTTTCGGCTCCCACAGCTTCATTGGTATAGGGTCCACCGCCATTGCCCTGTTTGTCATCTTGATCACGGGTAAGATCGGGTGAAATTTCTTCCCAAGTAACCCCGTTGTCCCTAGTGCGAAGCACTAGCTGAGCGCCGTGATAAAATGTTCCGGGTTCGTGTTGGGACCAAATGATGGGAGCATTCCAATTGTACAAATATTTCATGTTGCGGGCCTCACGCCCCAAATATTGGATGGGAGCCGCCATGACATCCGTGGCCATCTTGGTTTCCATATCCAACAATTCAATGGTTCCCAAGTAACTTCCACCCATCACATATCTGGGATTGTCGGGGTCAAAAGCCAAAAAGGCACTCTCACCCCCTGCGGAATAATGCCAGTCTTCCCGGCTTATGCTCCATCGACCTAAAGAAAGACTTGCAATCTTCACCGAGGTATTGTCCTGTTGCCCCCCATAGATGTTGTATGGAAAAAGATTATCGGTACTGATGCGGTAGAACTGCGCCGTGGGCATATTTTCTTGAAGCGTCCATGTTTTGCCATAATCAAAGGTAATCGTGGCCCCTCCATCGTCGGCCATTACCATATTTTTGGAATTCTCTGGATTGATCCAAAGATCATGGGTGTCGCCATGGGGTACGGAAATGGTCTCCCAAGTCTTTCCACCATCTTCCGACCGGAACATTTCTGCGCTGAGCACATATACCGTATCCTCATCATTGGGGTCTGCAAATACCTCAATATAATACCAAGCCCGTTGCACCAATCGGTTATCACCACTCACCATGGTCCAGCTTTTCCCGGCATCACCAGAAACGAAAAGTCCGCCTTTGTCCGCATTGGAATCGCTTTCAATCAGGGCATATACCTTATCGGAATTGGCCGCGCTTACCGCAATGGCCATTTTCCCTTTCTCTTTGGGAAGCCCTTCGGTCAATTCGGTCCAAGTATCCCCTCCATCGGTGCTCTTGTACAATCCGCTTCCATCACCCCCACTGATCACAATATTCGGTTTGCGTTGATGTTCCCACATGGCCGCGTATAAGACCAAGGGATTATTGGCATCCATGGAAAGTTCCACGGCGCCCGTAAGTTCATTGACAAAAAGAATGTTCTTCCATGTTTTTCCTCCATCCACCGAGCGGTACAGCCCTCGTTCCTTATTGGGACCGTAAAGTGCTCCTTGAGCCGCTACATAAACGATATCCGGATTGGTAGGATGCACAATGATTCGGGAGATATGCTGTGTTTTTTCCAATCCCAGTTTGATCCATGTCTTGCCAGCATCATTGGATTTGTAAACGCCATCCCCATAAGAGGTCATTACCCCGCGGGGGGCATGCTCCCCCATCCCGCAATAGACCACATTGGGATTGGAGGCCGATACGGAAACTGCCCCAACGGAACCCATTTCAAAAAAACCATCCGAAATGTTTTCCCATTGTTGCCCGGCATTACTTGTCTTCCACAATCCGCCACCCGTTGTTCCCATATAATAGGTCAAGGGGTCCCCCACAACACCACTGGCGGTTACGGACCGTCCACCACGAAACGGACCAATGTTCCTGAATTTCATGGGTTTGAAATAGTCATTGGCGTTTTGTCCAAAGGTCAGAGTGACACAAAGCACCCCTAAAAGAAAACTTACTTTTTTCATGTCCGGTCGGTTTTTGGTTTCTTTTTAATCCTCAATACTCAAATAATCCAATTCCAATTGGTTGAACTCATTGTTGAACGCATCAATTTCTTTGTCCACCAAAGCATCAAAGGCATTCAATTGTTCCTTTATCTTTCCTGAAAGTTCATTTTTCACGGCCATATCCTGTTCTGTTGGAGGGAAATCGTCTATGGACACCAAGCTGTTCAAGTGGGCCAGTTTATTGGTCAACCGTATGGGGAAGTTCAAGGGGTCTTGGTTGCTTCGGTTTTGGGTTTGATAAAGCGCCTTTTCTATTTCCCCAAAGTCTTCCTTCATTTTTTCGGCCTTTTCCACCAAGGCCTTGGTAGCTTCATTGTCTTTGTACTGCTTCACAAAAGCATCCAGCTTTTCATTGATTTTCCGGATTTTCTTTATGGATTGATGGGCCCTGTCCACCGTTTCATTGATGTCGGTAATAAAATCGAACTGCTTTTGCATATCGGCCACGGAAACTTCCGCCCTGGGATCGGGAAGAATCTTAAATTCCTGGGGCTGATCGGCACCGTTCACATTCAAGTGCACTTTATAGCTTCCCGGAACCGCTTTGGCACCATCCAAATTGGCCCACCAGAGAATCATTCCCTCTAATTTTTCCGCTCCTTTGCCACGGGTATCCCAAACATGGGTATTGCCCCCTTTCTTGGCCGTAAGCTTTTTGTCCTTATCCTTCGCATAAGAGCTATATGAAGCCAAAGTATCCCCGTTCATCGTGGTATAGGTAAGGGCCACACTGTCTTTTTCCGAAAGATTTTTGAGGTAAAAGTGGGTGACCACGCCATTGGGATGGTTTTGCCCCTCGGTTTTAGACGGGGTCTTGGCCACTCCTCCCTTGGTACGATAACTGTCCTTGGGATGGAACAAAATGGCCTCTGCCGATTTTTTGGAGCCATCCAATTGGTGTAAAACCGTAAGATCATCAATGATCCATAGACTTCGCCCTTGGGTGGCCACGATGAGGTTGTTGTCCTTAATGGTCAAGTCAGTAATGGGAACAATGGGTAGGTTCAATTGGAATTTCTCCCAATTTTGGCCATCATTGAAGGAAATGTACATTCCCGTTTCCGTTCCTGCGTACAACAATCCTTTTCTCTTTGGATCTTCACGTACCACACGGGTAAAATGTTCATTGTTAATGCCATTGGTAATCTTGGTCCATGTTTTTCCATAATCCGTGGTCTTGTAGAGGTAAGGTGTGAAATCCCCCAATTTGTAACGGGTAGCGGCTACATAACAGGTCCCTTCATCAAAAGCGGAGGGTTCAATGCTGTTCACCATACTCCACTCGGGCATGATATTGGGTGTTACATTTTCCCATGTTTTTCCTCCATCTTGGGTCACATGGATCAGTCCATCATCACTTCCTACCCACAACAGACCTTCTTTTAAAGGACTCTCATTGGCAGCAAAAATGGTACAATAGTATTCCACACTGGTATTGTCCTGGGTTATGGGTCCGCCACTGGACACCAATTTTGTAGGATCGTTTCGGGTTAGGTCATCACTCAACAAGGTCCAACTTTGCCCTTCATTGGTACTCATGTGGACATGGTTGGAAAAGGTATAGAGCTTTTTGGGATCATGCTTGCTGAATATAATCGGGAAATTCCATTGGAAACGGTATTTCATTCCCTCGGCACCATACCCCATAGGGTTATCCGGCCAAACATTGATGCCCCTAACCGTTTTGTTCTTGTGGTTGACCCTAGTCAGGAATCCTCCATAACTACCTCCGTACACAATATCATCATTGGTAGGGTCTACTACAATGTGCGCAGATTCGCCTCCCGCTGTTTCTTCCCAATCGTCCTCTCCTATGGAATTGTCATCACTCCGGTGGTTGATACGCAAAGTGGAATTGTCCTGCTGCGCTACATAGATGCGGTACGGAAACGCATTATCCGTAGTGACCCTATAAAATTGGGCGGTGGGTTGATTGTAGTAGGTACTCCATGTTTCCCCGCCATCGTAACTGATCTGTGCGCCACCATCGTCCCCAATAATCATCCGTTTTGAGTTCTCTGGGGCAATCCAAAGATCATGGTGGTCACCATGTGGTGCATTAAAGGTGTTGAAGGTTTTTCCTCCATCCGTACTTCTATGGTATTGGACATTGAGCACATAAACCACATCCTCATCTTCCGTATCGGCATAGACGCGGGTATAGTACCAAGCCCTTTGACGCAGTTTGCGCTCCTCATTAACACGGGTCCATTTTTTTCCTCCATCATCCGAACGGTACAAGCCTCCTTTTTCCTTGTTTTCCACTATGGCCCATACCCTTTCACTGTTTTTGGGGGATACGGTCACGCCAATAATCCCCAAGGTATCTTTTGGGAAACCATCATTTTTTGAGATTTCCGTCCAAGTCTCTCCGCTATCCGTACTCTTCCAAAGTGCAGAACCTTCGCCTCCACTACTTAAGCTATATGGGGTACGTTGCACCCTCCATGTGGAAGCATACAATATTCTTGGGTTGTTGGGATCAAAAGTCAAGTCTACAGCACCAGCATGTTCATTCACAAAAAGAATCTGTCTCCAAGTTTTACCGCCATCAGTAGTCTTGTATATTCCGCGTTCTTTAGTGGGTTTATAAATATTGCCCATCACTGCGGCATAAACGATATCATGGTTTGTGGGATGGACCTTTAACCTGGGGATATGCCTTGTTTTTTCGAGCCCCATGGATGCCCAAGTCTTTCCTCCATCTTCAGTTTTCCAAACACCATACCCTGAAGAGACATTCCCCCGTACGGTTTTTTCACCTCCTCCAACATATATTACATTGGGGTCGCTTTTGGCCACTTCAACGGCACCGATACTTCCTCCAAAATAACCATCGGAAATATTCTCCCATGATCGACCACCATCCGTGGTCTTCCAAACCCCACCGCCGGTGGCACCAAAGTAAAAAAGATTGGGTTCCCCGGGCACTCCTGTAACGGCAGCGGAGCGACCACCACGAAACGGACCGATCAATCGATATTCCAAACTGGAATAGATTTCCTCAGGATATTCTGGGGTGGTTTGGGTTTTCTTTTTTCGTTGGGATTGAACGGTAGCAACGCAGAGCGTGAAGGTAAGCAGCAGCATACCCATTTTGGAAAAGCAAGTCTTCATTTTCAAAGTGTTAATTAGTCGTGTCTAAATGTAATGAAAAAGGAAGAAAAAAGGTTTCACAATATTTTGTATTTTAACTCCCTCATTTAAATCTCAACCCACACTATGCGAAATTATTTTGGGCTCATCGTTCTTGTCGTTCTGATGGCAGCCTGCAAAAACCAATCAAAATCCCAAGAAGCACAAACCACACAAACGCCAGAGCCAGAAGAGTCCGAATGGATCTATCTCTTTGACGGTACCAGTACCGAAGGCTGGCGCGGCTACAACATGGAGACCCTTCCCCCCGGTTGGATCATAAAGGATAGCACCCTGACTTTCGACACCGAACTGGGCATGGAGCAGGACTACAAAGGCGGAAAGGACATCATCTACGGCGCCGAGGAGTTCGACAATTTTGAGCTCTACATGGAATGGAAGCTTCCCGAAGGCGGCAACAGTGGCATCTTCTACCATGTCAAGGAAGGTTACGACGGTCCCCCTATGGTATCGCCCGAATATCAGCTCATCGATGACGAGAACTATGCCCGCATCCATGACCTTACGGCCTACAATACCAGTCTGGGCTACACTGATAAACCTGAAGAACTCAAGCCCTTGCAGCAAACCGGAGCCGACTACGCCATGCACCCACCAAAGGCCAACAAGACCCTACATCCCGCTGGGGAATGGAACAGCTCCAAGATTGTCTTCACCCCTGAAAAAGTGGAGCACTGGCTCAACGGGGAACTATTGTTGTCATTTGTTCCTTGGGATGAGGCTTGGCACGAAAAGAAAAACTCGGACAAGTGGAAGAACAGTCCTGACTACGGAAAGTTCAAGACAGGGTTCATTGCCTTGCAGGACCACTCCAGCCCAATTTGGTTCCGAAACATCAAAATAAAAAAATTATAATCCGCTAAAACCAACCCATGAATAAAAGAGAATTCATTAAAAAGAGTAGTGTAGGTGCCCTAGGCATCATGGTGGCCCCTTCGTTGTTGAAAGGAGCCCCTTTCAAGGAAAGATTACGAACTGCACACATCGGTGTGGGGAACATGGGCGCTGCGGACCTCAGCGCCATATCGTCCCATGGTTCCGTGGACGTTGTGGCCTTGTGCGATGTAGATGCCGTTAACCTTTCCGCTGCGCGCAAACTGCACCCAACGGCCCGTGTGTTCTTCGATTACCGCACCATGTTGAAAGAAATGGCCGATCAGATCGATGCCGTGATCGTGTCCACCCCGGACCATACCCACGCCCCAGCCTCCATTATGGCCATGGAGATGAACAAGCCCGTCTACTGCCAAAAACCTTTGACTCATTATGTTTCTGAGTCCCGCGCCATGAAAAAGATGGCCGCCGAAAAAGGTTTGGTGACCCAGATGGGCATTCAGGTACACTCTTTCTACGATTATAAACTCGCCACGCTCTTGATCCAATCCGGAATCATTGGCAAGGTGCACACCGTGCATGCCTGGTCCCCCAAGAACTGGGGATACGACGGTCCCCTTCCCCAAGGAGAGGACAAAGTCCCGGCACAATTGGACTGGAACCTTTGGTTGGGGACCTCCGCCGAAAGACCTTATAAAGAGGGAATGTACCATCCCGGGAACTGGAGAAAATTGATGGACTACGGCTGTGGCACTTTGGGTGACATGGGCGTACACATCTTCGACACCCCGTACAACGCCCTTGAGCTGGACGTTCCCATGACCGTGAAGACCGAGTGCCGCCCCTCCAATGGGTTCGGGTACCCGGAGAACAATGTGGTGACCTATGAGTTCCCTAGCACACCGTATACCTCCAAGACTTTCAAATGGGTTTGGTACGATGGCCCTGGAGCCCCAGATATGCACGAGGACTTAATTCTACCTGGTGCCAAGAACATGGCCGCTAAGAAATCAAATAAAGAGGAAAGTGTAGAGGACAAAATATCACTAGACGCCAAGGTGGCCGGAGAGGGCGAGCTTCCAGAACAGGGAGCCATGTTCGTAGGTGAAAAGGGACGCCTGTTGCTCCCCCACTTCATGCAGTTGCCCAAGAAGATCGTAAGGGGCAAGTACGTGGACATCTCCAAGGAGATCGCCAAGTTGAACGAGAAGCACAATCTGGGCGAGCCCATCAGAAATTATGAGTCCGAAGGACCCAAGCACTACCACCAGTTCGTGGACGCTTGTCTGGGCAAGGCTGAGACCACGGCACCTTTTGAGTATGGGGCTAGGCTCACCGAGACCATACTGTTGGGCACCATTGCCGGAAGGTTCCCCGGGGAGACCCTCCACTGGGACGCACAAGCGGCAAAGTTCAAGGAGGAAAATGCAAATGCCTATCTTTCAGGAGACTATAGGGATTTTTAGTACTCCCCTATCATGAATAGGTCCGTACTGACCCTCCTGATCTTATTGCCATTACTTTCGTTTTCGCAGAAGCGCATTCGAGATTATGGTGTTGGGATTGGAGTGCTCAGACCAGGACAATACAATGCAATTACCGACGTGCCTGGGGTACGGGTGGGACATGTCACCTTGATAAAAGGCGACAGCATCCGTACCGGGGTCACGGCGATTCTTCCCCATTCGGGAAACCTCTTCCAAGAAAAAGTCCCGGCAGCCATACATGTGGGCAACGGCTTTGGAAAACTGGCCGGCAGCACCCAAGTGAAGGAACTGGGCAGTTTGGAAACCCCTATCATCCTGACCAATACGTTGAGTGTGCCCACGGCCGTAAATGCCGTTATAGGATACACTTTACATCAAGAGGGCAACGAAACGGCCCGTTCCGTAAATGCCGTAGTGGGCGAAACCAATGATGGGTATTTAAACGACATTCGAGGACGCCATGTCAGCGAAACGGATGTACTACAAGCCATTTCAAAAGCAAAAACTGGAGCAGTTCCTGAAGGCAATGTTGGTGCGGGAACGGGCACCATTTGTTTTGGATTCAAGGGAGGGATAGGAACCTCTTCCCGTGTGCTTCCCAAAAAAATGGGAGGATACACCATAGGCGTATTGGTGCAGACCAATTTTGGCGGTGTTTTGCAAATAGCCGGGGTGGATGTGGACAAGCAGCTCGATCGTTATTCTGAAACGCTCAAGTATTCAGCAGATGGTTCCTGTATGATGGTGGTTCTGACGGATGCCCCATTGGATGCCCGCAATTTGGAACGATTGGCCAAACGGGCCATGTTGGGCTTGGCCAAAACCGGAGGAATTGCCAGTAACGGCAGTGGGGATTATGTGATTGCCGTTTCCACGGCAGAGGAATGTAGAATCCCTTATGAAAGTGAAAATCCCATTCAAACTGTACCGACCTTACGCAATGAGGCCATGACCCCACTTTTTCTGGCCACCATTGAAGCCACCGAAGAGGCCATCCTCAATTCTCTTTTCGCTGCGGAAACCATGACCGGTCGTGATGACCATACCATTGAGGCGCTTCCAAAGAAAAAGGTGTTAGAAATGCTCCAAGCGGCCCATAAAATGGACTAGCACTTCATCCCATCCACTTTTTCTTCGCATGTGGCGTAACATTCCCCTTGAATTTTACACTAACCTAATAGAAACTCTATAGTTTTTTTATAGTTTTAAAAGCATAATACCTAAAAAACACTACCATGGATATTTTTGGAAAGATCAAGGAGAAACTGAGCAATGAGTTTATCGATATTGTTGAGTGGCTCGATTATACGGATGACACCATTGCGCATCGATTTGAGCGTTATCAAAATGAAATAAAGAACGGCGCAAAGCTGATTGTCCGCGAAGGGCAAACCGCCGTTTTCATCAACGAAGGCCAATTGGCCGATGTCTTTGAACCGGGCACTTATGACCTTACCACACAAAACCTGCCAATTTTGGCTACTCTGAAAGGGTGGAAATACGGGTTCAATTCCCCATTCAAGGCCGAAGTGTATTTTGTGAACACCCACTTGTTCACCGACGAGAAATGGGGCACCAAGAGTCCCATCACTTTAAGTGACGACCGATTTGGTTTGGTAGAGATTCGTGCTTTTGGAACCTATGCCTTTAAAATTTCGGATGCTGGCAAGTTTATCAAAGATATTGTTGGCACGGATAGCAACTTTACCAATTTTGAGATCAATGAACATCTCAAAAGTTTGATAGCCACACGATTTACAAATACCGTGGGCCAAGCCAATTTGCCCATTGAATTGTATGCCGCCAATACCACTGAACTTTCGGATACGTGTCGCGAAGTCATGTCACCTGAGTTTGAAAGCGTGGGCATTTCCTTGGAAAAATTCTATATCGAAAATGTTTCCATGCCCGAAGATCTCAAAAAGGAAATCTTCGAGTACAGCCGTATCGACAAGCTTGACCTCGATAAATTGACCAAGTTCAAAACTGCCAAGGCCATTGAGGCCGCTGCCCAAAACGAAGGCGGGACCGCCGGGGCTGGAATGGGCATGGGTATGGGGTTTGTTTTGGCCCAACAAATGGGAGGCATGATGGGTGGAAACCCCCAAGCCTCCCCACAACAAACCGCCCAACCTGTTGGAGGCGCCGTTCCTCCACCAATGCCAACACAAACCATGTATTACTATGCCTCCAATGGGGTACAACATGGACCAGTGACCTTTGAACAAATGCAATCCCTTTTTGCATCCCGGGCCATCAATCGTGATAGTTTGGTATGGAAGCAGGGCATGGCCGCTTGGGCTTCTTTAAAAGAAGTGGAAGAATTGAAATCGTTCTTGGGAGGCAACACACCACCGCCGTTACCAGGACAATAATTCTCATTTTGTCATTTCGAAATGAGTTGCAAAGCAACGATTGAGAAATCTAAGTAATTACACATTGAGATTTCTCAGTCGCTAGCTCCTTCGAAATGACAGCCTATCAATTTTGACATGGATTTCCGCCTACACGGAAATGAAACTATGGAAGAACAAAAAATCCAAAAAACCGAGCTCAAAAAAGCCTGCACCAACTGTGGTGCCGAGCTAAAATACAAGCCTGGGACCACCAGTATAAATTGTGAATATTGTGGTCATGAGGAATCAATTGCTATAAACGAAAATGGTTTTCAGGAACTGGAGCTGCACCCCTACCTCAAGGAAATGGGCTCACAGAAACACAGTGAGGAAATCTCCATGTTGCACTGCAAAAATTGTGGTGCCAATCAACATGTCGAAGAAAACTATAAGTCGCTCCACTGTGTATACTGCGGTATGCCTCTGGTGATTGAAGATGCCTATAAGGAAGATTGGATCTTACCTGGCGCGGTGCTCCCCTTTCAGATTGATCAAAAGAAATCCTTTATCATTTTCAAGAATTGGGTAAACCGCTTGTGGTTTGCACCCAATAAACTGAAGAAGGCCGCTTTGGACCCTCAATTTACCAAAGGGCTGTATTTACCCTATTGGACCTTTGATGCCCAACTTGCGGCAAGTTATACGGGACAACGGGGCGAATATTATTACGAAACCCGAAGGGTCAGGAACTCCAATGGAAAGATGGTGACCCAACAGGTTAGGAAAACCCGTTGGTATCCTGCTTCAGGTGAGATTTCTGGTTTTGTGGACGACACCCTCATCAAGGCGTCCCAACAAAAATCGGGAAGGATCCCCCAAAAAATTTCCCATTGGAACCTCCAAAAACTGCAACCATTCAATAGCGGTTTTCTTTCTGGATTTGTTACCGAAAAATATACCATCCCGTTGAAAGATGGGCACCTCCATTCCAAAGACGTGGCCCGTGATATTGCCATGCGATGGTGCCGACAGGATATTGGCGGGGATACCCAACGTGTGACCCACATGGATATGGAGCTGTCCGAAGAGACCTTTAAACATATCTTGTTACCCGTTTATATAAGTGCCTATCGCTATAAGGGCAAGGAGTACAATTTCTTTATCAATGGGGAAAATGGACAGATCTCCGGCACCCGTCCGTACAGTGCTTGGAAAATCTTTTTAGCAGTACTATTTGGATTGATCATCATTGCCCTGCTGGTGTACTTTGCAAAGTAATTTTCCTTGCTTGGCTTCACCATTCCAAAATCCGTATCTTTAAATATGTCCAAGCCTATTTCACTGATATCGATTTTTGTGCTGCTCAATATGGGTATTGGCCGTATGTTCCAAGTAAGTTTAGGAGCAACCTGCTTTTCTGAATTGACCATTTTGGCCGTGACCAGTTTTGTTTTTTGGACCTTCTCTGCCCAACACATAAAAGTTTGGGCCCAAAACTGGGAACAAAAACCTTTCGGAAAAACATTGGCCCTTCAAGGAGGGTTGGGCATCACCGCCACGGCAATGAACATTCTTATTGGACAGGTTTTGGTAGTCTTTATGATGACCGTGGTATTTCGTTGCGCCTCTCCCAATTTCAATCTATTGCATGCAGGGCTCACCAACAATATCGCCGTTAACCTATTCTGCTATTTTGCACTCCTGTTTTACTTTATAAACAAGGAACACAACCAAAAAATTGACACTCCAATCGCACCCTTTTCAGGAAAGAAAATTCAAATTGAAGTGTCCAGGAACAGTTCCCGTTTTTTACTGATTCCTGAAGAAATCATCTATATTGAAACCAGCAACAACTGCATTGTGCTCCATACGAAAAAAGGAGTTTTTGTAAAATACCAAAGTCTTAGGTCAGTAGAGAAAATGCTCGGTTCAAAAACCTTTAAACGGGTGCATCGTTCCTATTTGGTGAACGTGGATTTTATGGATTGCCATCAGAAAAACAGCAATGGTGATGGCATACTCCGTTTAAAGAATGGAGATAAAATTAAATTCAGTAGGACCTACCGAAAGAACCTAGTGGAGGTTTAACGGCATCGACCTGCCCTTATTTTCCCGCAGCTTACCCAGTGTTGTTATATGTTTTGCATCACTCCTTCTACATTTGGGAAAACTCAACAAATGAAGACTTTTCTATGTGCCGCTATCGGATGTTTTATCCTATGGTCCTGTATCTCCAAAACGGAAACCCAAACAGGACAAAACCATAGCACAGGGCAAGACCGCCAACTTCTGACCCGATTGAAAGAGGTAAAATGGCCCAAAGCCTATAGGGAACAGGACACTCTATTGCTCGATTCCATCTTGGGAGACGATTTTCAAATGATCGACGACCAAGGGAACTGGTCCGATAAAAAAGGAGAACTCGACTGGATCAAGGAACATGCCAGCACCCATGATTCCTTTTTTTATGAAATAAAACGCTTGGACATCCTGCCCAACGGCACGGCCATGATCTGTGGTACTGGGCATATCTTCAACGACTCCATAAAAACCATTTATCAGTCCAGCAATGTCCTCATAAAACGTGAAGGGCAATGGAAGGCAATCGCTTCCCATGTATCCGGCATCAAGCAGATACCCTAAACCTTAAAGTTCTGATAATGTACCCTTAAACTGGCCCATATTTTAGTATTTTCCCTAAAAATCCTCGTTCAATGAAAATGCTTGTGGGGCTTTTGCTGTTGGTCTGTACCCTTGCCGGCGCGCAAGAAACCCATTCCGTTCCGCTCAAATTTAAAAAGGATTTGATTCCCGAAGGCATCGCCATTGATCCTTCCTCCAAAAAAGTATACCTCAACAGCTTGAAGAAGGATAAAATTGTGCGTTCTGATTTGGATGGGACCCATGCCGAGGATTTTATTGGAAGCAAGGAATATGGATATCTCTCCGGTTTTGGGATGACCATTCAAGGAGACACCCTCTTTGCCTTGGGGAACAGTTTGCCCAAAAGCAACAATTCGTCCGTTCTTCTTTTAATGAACCCTACTTCAGGGGAGTTCATCGCGTCGTACACCCTAAACTCGGAGGAGGTGATCTACCTAAATGATATTGCCATAACGCCCAATGGGGACGCCTACATCACCGATTCGGAAAGTGATGCCCTCTATGCCCTAACCGGGGCCAAAAAGGCCTTGGAGGTCTTCTTTACCCATGAAGAGATTAAACATTCCAATGGCATTGCAACATCCGATGATGGCAAATACCTTTATTTGGCCACCTACACTTCTGGTATCCGCATTTTGGACATTGCTTCAAAGAAGTTGTTGAACCCACCCAATCAGTTTAAGGGAATCGATGGAATGAAATTCCATAAGAATACCCTTATCGCCATAGTAAATGGGAAAAGAGACCTGTCCCAAAATGGGGTCTTTCAATTTGAGCTGAATCCGGAACGCACAGAAATCCTATCCGAAAAGAGGATCATGTCGTTTTTAAACCCATCGGACATTCCAACGACATTTGCCATCCACGATGAGTATATGTACTTTGTTTCAGATTCCCAGTTGGACAACTTTGATCAGGAAAACAATACCATCATTCATCCCGATAAATTGCAGAACTACAGATTAATTCGCCTTAAAATTTGATGCCGCTATGATCAACAAAACTTCTCTTTCCTGCTTCTTTTTCAGTCTGGCATGCCAATTCTTCTACGCTCAAACTGAAGTAAAAAACACCGTCATTTCCAAAAACTATTGTACTGAAATAGGTCGCTTTGACCTTCTAATTGACAACAACGAAGTCGCCGGAGCCTACTATCTAATACACAAAAACGCACTTGGCGGAGTTTGGGGCCGATTAAAGAATAACGTGATGACCGGTAGATGGCACGATGCTGATGGAAAAGGGGATATCATCATCACTTTTACTGATGACTTCAACTTTTTTACAGCGGATTATCGCAGTGATGATGATCTTGATAAATGGTACCGGGATTCTTGGCACGGCTCACTTCGCCCCAATGCATCCCCTTCCTTTGATAAAAAAGGCATAACCTACCGATGCGAATAACTTAAAACTAATTCAGAAAGGCTATACAAACCGGACTGCCCAAGTTTGTCTCGCTTAAGAATTGCAAGGTGCCTTTTTCGGCGTCCCTTTTGAAAACGATGATGTTATTGCTCCTTTGATTGGCCACCAATAAAAATTCGCCTGTGGGGTCCAATGAGAAGTTCCGAGGCCAGTCACCACGAACCGACTCCCTGCCCACCAAGGTCAGTTTTCCGGATTCTTGGTCCACGGCAAAGATTACGATAGTGTTCTCTCCACGGTTGGAACCATACAAAAACTTACCATCAGGGGATAGGTGTATATCCGCACAATAGCTTTTTTCAGTATAGCCTTCGGCCAATGTAGATTCTGTCTGAATTTCTTGGTAAGACCCTTGGCTGTCTTTTTCAAAAACGGAAACCGTGCTGTTCAACTCACTGATCACATATAGGATGTTGCCATTCTTACCAAAGGTAAAATGTCTGGGGCCAGCTCCAGGGGCCAAATCGATTGAGGCTTGGTCTCCGACCACGTATTGATCCCCATCCTTTTTGTAACGCTTTACGGCATCCAATCCCAAATCCGCTACAAAAAGTCCGTCTTTGGTAAACTTTGCCATGTGCGCGCGGGAGGTTTTGGTGGTATCCAAAATCTTATGGTCGATCACTTGGGGTTCCCCGGCAAGCGATCCATCGTCATTCAACTGATACAGGGCCACATTGCCCCCACCATAGTTGGCAGCGGCCAAATACCCGTCCCCTGACAAGGAAACATGGCAAGGGCCATTTCCTTGGGTTCCTTTGCTGTTTTGAATCTCCAAAACACCTTCATTCAAGCGGAATGCAGTAACACCTCCCCCAAGACTATCAAAATCACCGGTCTCCTGTATGGCATAGAGATTGTTCTTATCCTCGGAAATCGTCAAATACGAAGGGTTTTTCAATTTGGCAGCCAATTCTTGGCTTCCAAGCGCACCCGTTGCAGTATCCAAGGTGTATTTGTAAATCCCCTCACTATCCCCATTGGTATACGTTCCAACAAAAAGGGTGTGGGCGGTTTTCTCTTCTGATTTTTTCTCTGCTTTTTCCTTACAGGCAATTCCGGTCATTAGCACTAGACCGAGCAATAGTGTTTTCTTCATGGATGATTAAAATGTTTGTCCCAAATTAAGCAATCTTATGCAACTAATCCAGACAACTTTGTTTTAATCTCACGCGCCAAATAAATCCCTGTGACAATGGTGGAAAGTACATCGGCTATGGGGAATGACAACCAAACGCCCATCTCCCCCATAAATTGGGGCAACAACAAAATAAGCGGTATAAAAAAGAAGCCCTGTCTGGTAAGTGTGAGCAATAATGCAGGAATGGCCTTCCCCACCGCTTGAAAATATGCGGCACCTATCAATTGAAGGGCAATGATCGGTGTAGCCGCAAAGACCAACCGCATGGCCAAAGGGGAATGCTGCAACACAAATGCATTGGTGGCCAATTCCTCTGCCGGCAAATGGGGCTTGTTGCTCAGGAAAAGTGAAGCGATCTCTGCCGGAAAAACCATGAGGACAACAAAGACCAAGGTCGCCACCAAAGCAGCATACTTGATGGCCGTATAAATGGATTCCTTGACCCGGTCATATTGTGCTGCCCCATAATTGAAGCCTGCAATGGGCAAAAACCCTTGGGTGACCCCAAAAACAGGAAAAAGGGCGAACATGAGCATGCGGCCGATAATGGCATAGACCGCCACCATGGCCTCCCCTCCCAAATTAAAGAGGATGTTGTTCATGAGCAAATAGGTGATACTGGTCACGGCCTGACGTGCCAAGGTCACAAATCCTAGGGAGCCAATTTCTTGAAGAATGGATCTGTCCAACCCAAAATGGGAAAGACTAATCTTTAACTCGGAATTTTTTGATAGAAAAAAGTAAAGAATATACCCAAAACACATTAAATACCCAGCGGTAGTGGCCCAAGCGGCCCCGTGCATGCCCCAATCGAACACATAGATAAAAATGTAATCCATGAGCAGGTTTCCCACCGAAGGGATGATCATGGCCACCATGGCAAATTTGGGTTTCCCCTCGGCCCTGATCACGGTATTTCCCATCATACAAAACGCCAAGAAAGGCACTCCATAAAGGATAATGGTATAGTAAATTTTGGCCGGGGAAAAAATGGAACCCTTGCCTCCAAAGGCCGGTATTAGAGTATCCACAAAATAAAGTCCCAAGGCCACCATGACCACCGTAACCAAAACGGTCAGCGTAATCTGGTTTCCAAAAGTTTTAAGGGCTTTTTCCTTGTTATTGGCCCCCAAGGCACGCGACACAATACTGGAACCCCCAATGCCAATGGCCATTCCCAAAGCTGCAATGAAGAAGGAAACGGGCAACACCACATTAATGGCTGCAATGGCAATGGAGCCAATCCAATTACCCACAAAGATGGAGTCGACCAACACGTTCAAGGACATCACCAGAATGCCTATGGATGCAGGTACGGCCTGTTTGATCAATAATTTTCCAATGGGTTCTTTCCCGAGTGCGTCAGAGGTTACTTTGGCCATGCCAAGGGTTGTTGGGTGTAAGACTTCGTGTGAACGGTAAAACCGATGCCAAATCTACAACGCCTCGATCAAATTACCTTTGTTCTCCCTTAGTTTTTTGGTGATGCTTTCCCATAAAGCCACTCTATGCTCCAAAGCTCTTTGGCTATACTCAGCGACATCGGTCCATTTTTGTTCATCTTGGCCACAGAGCATCTTCATCATTTTGACCGCCATGGGTCCGTGTTCATCCCCATCCAGTTCAATGTGTCGCTTTAGGTAATAGGAAAGCTTGGGATACTGCTCTGGCCCTTTTTCCCCAGATTGTTCTATGATGCCCAAGAACATGTCCGGGATCAGTTCTTCCCTTCCAAAGGTAAAGGCCGCAGCAATGATATGCGGCTTTTGGGTGTTGATGACCTCAAAAGTGAAGCTTAAAAAGTTCTTTTCGGCCAGATTCAAATCCGCATTTTTGATTTGCCCTGCGATTGCTTCAAGATTCCCAAAGCTTCCAATGACCTCCTTCACCTTGGAGGTATTGGTATTGACCTCCTCCATGGCATCCAGATACATTTCAAAATGGCTTTTGGCCACTCCCTCCTCATTGAAATCGCTCTCCTCCTCCAAGACAATCTCATTGATGAATCTTGCCACTGTGGTATCCGAAGCAGGCTTCCAAGGAAGGTCGGTACAGGTAAGCTCACGTTGCAGGGCCTTTAATAGCGACATAAAATCCCAAACGGCATACACATGGCTCTCCATAAAGGTCCTGATGTCCTCTACAGAATCCAGCTGTGCGTAGAGCTCATGGTTTTTGAGTTGTTCCCGTACTTCTTTGAGACTGTGCTCCAAGTTTTCAATGCTCATAGACTTGTTTTACTGTACTCCAAAAATTATTGGATGTTATATTCCGGCAGGGTTTGCTTTTCTGACCAAGTATTGATCCACTGTGCCATAAGACTTGCCCAATCATCCCTATCGTTCAAACATGGGACATGGATGTAGTCTTTCCCCCCTGCTTCAACAAATTGTTCTTTGCCTTCCATGGCGATTTCTTCCAAAGTCTCCAGACAATCGCTTACAAAAGCAGGGGTGATCACGGCCAAACGCTCAATACCTTCCTTGCCCAATCGTTCAAATTCATGGTCGGTGAAGGGCTGCAACCATGGGTCGCTTCCCAATCGGGATTGGAACGAAGTACTCACTTTATCCCTGGGTAATCCCAATTGTTCTATCACCAACTCGGTGGTATCATAACATTGATGCCTGTAACAGGTATGGTGCGCCACCGAATTGGCCTTGCAACAGGCACCGTTCAATTGGCAGTGAAATTTTGTGGGGTCCGATTTTTTAATGTGCCTCTCGGGAATCCCATGATAGGAGAAAAGAATATGATCGTAATCAAAACCCTTTAGACCTTCCGCGATACTATTGGACAATATTTTGATGTAATCCGGATTGCTATAAAAAGCTGGTAAGGTGGTCAACTGCATGCTAGGGAAATGCTCCTGTTGCACTTCCATGACCTTGACCACTACGGTTTCATATGATGACATGGCATAATGGGGATACAGGGGCACCAACAATACCTCATCCACTCCTTTATCCTTCAACTCCTGTAACGCGTTCTCAATGGTCATGGAACCATACCGCATCCCCAAGGCAATGGGCAGGCTGGTCTGTTGGCCCACTTTTTCCATAAAACGTTCCGAGATGATAATCAAAGGAGAGCCTTCCTCCCACCAAATCTTGGAATAGGCTTCCGCCGAACGCTTTGGACGTGTGTTCAGGATAATTCCCCGTACAATGATGTTTCGCAGAACGGGGTTCACGTCTATGACACGCTCGTCCATGAGAAACTCATCCAAATATGGTTTAACATCCTTCGCGGTAGGGCTGTCCGGCGAACCCAAATTGACCAATAAAACTCCTTTTGGCACAGCTTTTTGTTTTAGGCCCCAAAAATACAACTTGGTACGGACTTGTTGTTTTTAGAATCCAATTACTTTTCTATGGTCCATAACTAAATTCAATCTTCATTTAGCATTCCGGATTTTAGCCCGTGTTCTTTTCTCCCTATTTTTGTTGCTATGGACCTTTTTATTGAAACAGTTTCCAAGGAATCGCTCATTTATTTGGGGATTGCCCTCTTTGTTTTGGCCCTGGCGTATTGGGTATTTTCCATCATCCTAAAACGGTTGGGGAAAAATCCAAAATACCTTTTGCCCAACGGTTCGTTTAGGCGATTGACAAAGCCCTTGCTGTTGATTTTCGTTTCCATTGTATTGCGAATGAAATCCCTGCGGGATCTTTTGAATCTGGAAGAGTTGGGGTTTTGGTTCCGAAAGGCCAGCACCTTGCTCTTTATCTTTGCCATGACCTGGTTGATCATTGCGGTATTGAAAATTGTGAAACAGATCATCATCAAAAACTATGATGTTGGGGAGACCGATAACTTAAAGGCCCGTAAGATCTACACCCAGTTCACCATTTTGGAACGCATTGTGATCTTTATTGTCATCATACTAGCTCTTGGACTTGCCTTGATGAGTTTCAAGGAAATCCGTGAAATTGGGATCAGTATTTTTGCCTCTGCTGGGGTTGCCGGGATTATTATTGGTTTTTCCGCCCAAAAATTCATCGGAACTCTATTGGCGGGTATTCAAATTGCCATTGCACAACCCATAAAATTGGATGATGTGGTCATTGTGGAGGGCGAGTGGGGCCGGATTGAGGAAATTACCCTTACCTATGTAGTGGTCCGTATTTGGGACAAGCGCAGATTGATTGTCCCTACCCCTTATTTTATTGATCAACCGTTCCAAAACTGGACCAAAAGCTCCGCAGACATTTTGGGAACCGTGTTTTTATATGTGGATTACATGGTTTCTTTTGATGATCTTCGCGAAGAATTGACCCGTATTCTCCAAAACACGGAACTTTGGGATGGTGAAGTGAATATCCTTCAGGTTACCGATTCCAAGCCCACCCATGTAGAGGTAAGGGCCTTGATGAGTGCCAAGGATTCCTCCACAGCTTGGGACCTTCGGGTTCATGTACGCGAGAAATTGATAGACTATTTGCAGAAAAATTACCCTGAGAGCATAGCCCGAACACGGATAATGCTCCAACAAACCAATGACACCAAAAATGATGAAATATAAAACCTTTTTGCCCCTCCTATTTTTAGGGTTGATGGCCTCTGCCCAGCAAATTACCTGTTCCCCAAAAGATAAATCCCTTTTTGAGGACAAAATCGTAGCTTTGCAGAACACCCAAGCTTCCTTTTTGGGCGATACCATTGTAGCAGTGGGGAAATCCTTCTTGGACACTCCTTACGTGGAAAAAACCCTTGAAGTGGGAGATACGGAAACCTTGGTGGTGAATCTTAGAGGGTTGGACTGTACCACTTTTGTGGAGAATGTATTTGCCTTCGGAACCATGCTCAAGTCCAAACAAAACTCGTTTGAAGATTTCACCAAAACCTTGGAGACCATTCGGTATAGGGATGGTGACTTACAAGGTTATCCTTCTCGTTTACATTACTTTACAGAGTGGATTCGGAATAATGAAAAGAAGGGGTTGGTCAAGGACATTACTTCGGATTTGGGAGGAATTGAACTCAACAAGCCTATCAATTTTATGGGAACACACCGTTCCCTGTATCCGTTTTTGAGCGATGACACCAACTTTGCCATCATACAACAAGCTGAAAAAGAATTGGCCAAGGAAAATCTGTGCTACTTGCCCCAAGATCGGATTAAAAGCAAGGAACAACAAATACAATCCGGGGACATTATTGCATTGGCCACCTCCATAAAAGGGTTGGACGTTACCCATACCGGCATAGCCATACATCAACCGGATGGGCGATTGCATTTACTTCATGCCTCAAGCAAAAATGGAAAAGTGGAAATCACCCAAGAGCCTTTGGTGGATTACCTAAAGAACATCAAAAGCAATATTGGGATTATTGTGGCTAGGCCCGTTTTAGTTTCTTTTTAGGCACCATTCAATGGCCCCCAGGAGGTGTTGCCTGAAATCGGGGTCATCATAAGCGGCATCAGTATGCCCCAAACCGGTATAAAAAGCACGACCCCCATCATATTCGTGGTACCAGGCTATGGGATGATTGGCTCCATTCTTGCCACCTTTATAACTGGTTTCATCCAGTTTCATCAAGACAGAAACGTCAGGGTTCAACTGCTTAAAATTGTACCACTCATCAAAATGCATCCAAACATCGTTCAGGTGGGTTGTGGAGGGATGGGCTTTGTCCACTACATCAATTTTGGCTTTCTGTTGTTCCGGGTGACTTTCAAAATAACCCCCTACCAATTTCCCATACCAAGGCCAGTCGTACTCGGTATCCGCAGCGGCATGGATTCCCAAATAACTACCGCCATTTTTAATGTACCCTTCAAAGGCTTTCTGTTGGGCATCATCCAATACCTCTTCGGTGGTGCTCAGAAAGACCACCAATTTGTAGTTCTTCAGATTTTGAGGGTTAAAGTCAGTTCCTGAATCGGTTTGAAGGGCTACGAAACCGTTCTTTCTCCCCAATTCGCGCAAGGTCTGCATCCCTTTTTCAATGGAAGCATGCCTATACCCCGTTGTTTTGGTGAACACCAGGACCAGTTCGGGCATTTTCACATTTTGGGCTTCTTCCGAGCTTGGAGCGTCCTGTGCGGAAATCTGCAACGCAAAGCCCATGACAAAAAGGGACAGTACAAGAGTTTTCATTTTGTAATTTTTATGCGTTTGAAGTTAAGTATTTTTTGGGGGTGGTGCCATATTTCTTTTTGAAGGAAGCGATAAAATGACTGGCCGTGCTGTACCCCACTTTTAAGCCCACTTCATTGACGTTATGCTTTCCGGTTTCCAACATTTTTCGGGCGTACTCCATCTTGTAATCGAACAAAAACCCATAGACCGAATCGCCATAAATCTGCTTGAACCCTTCTTTCAGTTTTTTCAAGCTCAATCCAATTTCTTGGGAAAGTTCGGCCAAGGTGGGTGGCTCGGCCATTCGTGAAATCATGATTTCCTTGGCCATTCTAATACGCCGCACATTGTCCTCATCGGCCAAAAAGGGACATTGTTCCAAATCGGCATCTTCGGTTTTATTAAAATAAAGGGATATCAGCTCATATACCTTGCCCTTGATATACAATTGTTTGATGGAAGGATGCAGATTGTAATTCATTAACTGACTGAGCACAACAGCAATAGCCGGAGACACCATTTCTTGTGAATAGTATTTTTTTTCCTTGTTCTCACCGCTCAAAAAAGGGATGTACTCTGCCTCATTGGAAAAAAGGGAATGGAACTTCCGTATGGTCATTACCACTGACAGCAACCATGAATTGGGAGAAACTATGAGGTTCAAGGGCAAATCTTTTTGCGTGTTATACAGCAAGAGGGAGTTTTCTTCCGTTACCTCCAGATGATAATTTCCTTCATTAAAATTGAAACGCGTTTTGCCTTTCAGGCAAAAATGGAACTGGATAAACGAACTGTCAATCTCCCGTTCCACCGTCTGCAATTCTTGTGTATCGTTCTGAATCTTAAGGATATAAAACCCATCTTCCACCAGAATTTCCTCATAGGAACCTTTAGCGATATTTTTCATGAACAGTTTTGCTTTTATAAACGTTTTCCTTCAATTTAGAATGACTCTAAATTACATTCGGTACAATCAAATTTATCAATAAAAATAGTGCATTGGGCGGTTTTTCTTGAATTTTCATCTTAAAAAATTCTCATGGGTTATTTATAGTACCTCTAGCGTTATTTTTTAAAACACAGCACCGTTATTTTTGTGCTGCGATTTTTATCCTTTATGAGGAATTACAACATTTCGAAACATAATTCCTTCTACGCCATTGGACTGAGCTATAAGAAGGCAGATGCTGAGGTGCGGGGAAAGTTTAGCCTGGATGTTCCGGCCATAGACCATATTCTGGCAAAGGCCAAGGAACTTGGTATTGATGGTCTATTGGCCATTTCTACCTGTAACCGGACCGAGCTTTATGGTTTTGCCCAACATCCCTATCAACTTATAAAATTGCTTTGTGACCAAACACAGGGCACCGTGGAAGAGTTTCAAGAAGTAGCCTATGTCTACAAAAACCATGAGGCCATTTCCCATATGTTCAAGGTTGGCACAGGGTTGGACAGCCAGATTTTGGGTGATTTTGAAATCATAAGCCAAATTAAGCAAGGATTTTACCGGGCCAAAAAACAAGACATGGCCAATCCGTTTTTGGAACGGCTTTGCAATGCCGTGATTCAGGCGAGTAAACGCATCAAAACCGAAACCGAACTGTCCTCTGGGGCTACATCGGTGGCCTTTGCCTCGGTAAAGTATATTTTGGACAATGTCCCCGACATTTCTGAAAAGAACATTCTACTTTTTGGAACGGGCAAAATCGGAAGGAATACCTGCGAAAACCTTATTAAACACTCCAACAACCACCATATTACCCTGATCAACCGGACTAGGGCGAAAGCAGAGGATATTGCTGGAAAATTCCATTTGACCGTAAAGGATTATGGGGATCTACAGACCGAAATACGAAAAGCGGATATCCTTGTGGTGGCCACCGGGGCACAGTTGCCCACCGTGTCCAAGGCATTAATCTATCCCAAAAAACCACTTCTGATCTTGGACCTGTCCGTACCCAAAAATGTGGCGGATGATGTTTTGGAACTGGACAATGTCTCCTTAGTACATTTGGACCAACTTTCCCAGATTACCGATGAAGCCTTGGCCAAGAGGAAGGAATATGTGCCCAAAGCGGAAGCGATTATTGAACAGGTCAAAAAAGATTTTTTAAAGTGGTTGGAAACCCGAAAGTTTGCTCCGGTCATCAACGCGCTCAAGGAAAAGCTAAAAACCATGAAGGCCGAGGAAATTGACTTTCATTCCAAAAAAATAAATGACTTCAACCAAGATCAGGCCGAAATCATCTCTGATCGAATCATCCAAAAAATCACCAAACAGTTTGCCAACCACCTGAAGCGTTCCGAAGTGGATACCGAGGACAGTCTGGAACTTATCCAGAAAGTCTTTCAGCTAGAAATCGATTCTAAATGAGCAAGATCATACGAATTGGGACCCGCGATAGTGAATTGGCACTGTGGCAAGCCACTACTGTACAGCAAAAACTCGAGGAATTGGGGTACGACACCTCATTGGTACCTATAAAGTCCACAGGGGATGAAATACTGGACAAACCCCTGTACGAACTGGGAATCACCGGTATTTTCACTAAGACTTTGGATATTGCCCTATTGAAGGGACAAATAGACATTGCCGTACACTCCATGAAGGATGTTCCCACCCAATTGCCTAAAGACATTGTACAAGTAGCCGTGTTGGAGCGTGCCATTACCCACGATATTTTGGTGCACAAGGGATTGAACTTTTTGGAATCCGATGTCCCTGCTACCATTGCTACCGGCAGTTTGCGCAGAAAAGCCCAATGGTTGAACAAATACCCTCACCATTCCGTAGTGGATTTACGGGGAAATGTGAACACAAGATTGTTGAAACTGATTGAGAACGATTGGAACGGTGCCATTTTTGCCCAAGCCGGATTGGAGCGCATTAAATTGTTACCCAAAGATGCCCTTCAACTGGACTGGATGATTCCTGCTCCCGCGCAGGGCGCCATGGTGGTCGTGGCCAAGTATGAGGACACCTTCTCAAAGGAAGCGCTCGCCAAGTTAAATCATAAAGAATCTGAAATCGCCACGACCATTGAACGTCAATTTTTACGGACATTGGAAGGTGGTTGCACCGCCCCTATCGGTGCTTTGGCACAAATAAAAGAACAAACGGTACATTTTGAGGGCGTTGTTTTTTCATTGGACGGAAAACAAAAAATTTCCCTCAATAAAAGTGTTCCCCTAAGCCAAGCCAATGGACTGGGAGAACAATGTGCCAAGGAAGTCTTACAGCAAGGTGGGGATAAATTGATGCAGGAAATTAGAAATGAGAACAGTGCTCTCCACTAAAAAACTAAGCTTGCCGCAAAAGGAATTGTTCCTCAATTCAGGTTTGGGGTTGGTGGAGTATGATGCCCTTCACATAGAATTTTTGGATGCGGATATTCCTTTGGAATTTACCCACTATATCCTTACCAGTAAAAATTCGGTCAAAGCCTTCCTTAAAAGAATTGAAAACCGGAACACATCCAATTTCCAGATTTTTTGTGTTGGTGAAAAAACCAAAGCCCTTTTGGAAGAGAATGGACTGAGGGTGGTAAAAAAGATCGAGTATGCCTCGGAATTGGCCCAATTCATTGTAGAAAAACATCCCAATGAAACTTTTCTGTTTTTATGCGGAAACCTAAGAAGGGACACCTTACCAAAGGCACTTACCGAAAATAACATTCGGTATAAAGAGGTGGTGGTTTACAAAACCCATTTAATGCCAAGGGCGTTTCAACGGGATTTTGACGGTATTCTGTTCTTCAGTCCAAGTGGCATCAGAAGTTATCTTTTGGAGAACTCCATTGGCAGCAGTACCCTGTTCTGTATTGGTACTACTACGGCCGATGAGGCCAAAAAACATTCAGACGATATTGTAATAGCCAATAAACCGACCGTGGAAAACGTGTTGGTACAGGCCATAAACCATTTTACAAGACATGATTAAAAACGATTTATTCCTAAGAGCCTTGAAGGGTGAAACCGTTGAGCGGCCACCCGTATGGATGATGCGCCAAGCAGGCCGTTACCTCCCGGAGTTTATGGAACTCAAGCATAAATACGATTTCTTTACCCGATGCCAGACTCCCGAGTTGGCTTCTGAAATTACCGTGCAACCTATCCGACGTTATGGAATGGATGCAGCCATCCTTTTCAGTGATATCTTGGTGATTCCACAAGCCATGGACATTGAGGTGGAGATGAAACCGAACTTTGGCCCTTACCTCCCAAACCCCATTCGCTCCAAAGAAGATTTGGAAAGGGTAATTGTTCCCGATATTCAGGATACATTGGGCTATGTGATGGAGGCCATTGCCATGACCAAGGAAAAGTTGAATGATGAAATCCCTCTTATCGGTTTTGCCGGTTCTCCTTGGACCATTCTTTGCTATTGTGTGGAAGGCCAAGGCAGCAAAAGTTTTGATAAGGCAAGAGGACTCTGCTTTTCCCAACCGGAAGTGGCCCATCAATTGCTTCAAAAAATAACGGATACCACCATTGCATACCTTAAGGCCAAAGTAGAAGCTGGTGTGAACGCTGTCCAAGTTTTCGATTCGTGGGGTGGCATGCTTTCGCCTACTGATTACCAAGAGTTCTCCTGGCCGTACATTCAACAAATCGTTGATGCATTGAAAGATTTGGCCCCGGTCATTGTTTTTGGCAAAGGGTGTTGGTTCGCACTGAAAGAAATGGCACAATCCGGTGCTTCTGCAGTTGGTGTGGATTGGACCTGCTCGGCCCAAAATGCACGTTACCTCACCGGAGGGAACATTACCCTACAAGGAAATTTTGACCCTGCTCGTTTGCTTTCCCCTCCAGCTGAAATCAAAAAGAGGGTTACTCAAATGATCAATGAATTTGGAAAGGACAAATATATTGTGAACCTAGGGCACGGCATCCTTCCTAATATACCATTGGAAAATGCCAAAGCATTCATAGATGCCGTAAAAGAATATAAGTCGTGAACCCAATAGCGGTACTGAAACGGGTAGACTTTAAAAATATACTGAAAGTTATATTCATTGGAGTAGGCCACCCACTTTTTATTGTGCCGACCATTCGAGCCACCAAGGATTGCATCCGCATATCCACAGAAAACTACGGCCGTTTGCATCATAAAAATGGTCCGGCCAATGCATTTAGACATGCGCTTTGGAACTATTTGATCGCCAAAAGATGTTATCGAATACGTCACAACCGGGATTCTGTTCTGGAGTGGGCCAAAAAAATTACGGATTGGCATGAACATGCTTTCCCAAACCAAGAATTGGCCAAAAAAATGGATTTCCATAACAATGCCGTGGGAAGGTTTGTCTTTCGGGAAAATCCTGAAAAAACGGAAAATGAAATCATCGAACTATTAAAATCTATGACCTTGGTTTCGGTCAAGATTGATTCCAATATCGATTTTGAAAGCTTAAAAACACAATTCATACATATACTCGATCAATGAAGGACAAATTCTACGATTATATCCAAAAACTACAAGATAACATTACCGCAAAACTTGAAGAGGTGGATGGAAAAGCCAAATTTCAACAGGACATTTGGGAACGCCCCGAAGGTGGCGGAGGGAGGACCCGTGTCATTGAAAACGGAAATGTATTTGAAAAAGGTGGAGTGAATATTTCCAAGGTATACGGTGAACTTCCCAAAAGTATGCAGCAGTATTTTGGCGTGGAAGATGCGGATTTTTTTGCCTGCGGACTCAGTTTGGTCATCCATCCCAAGAGTCCCATGGTACCCACCGTACATGCCAACTGGCGCTATTTTGAGATGTACAATAAAAATGGGGACATCGTGGACCAATGGTTTGGGGGCGGTCAGGATTTAACCCCCTATTATCTGTTTGAAGAAGATGCCCAACATTTTCACCGAACCTGTAAAAATGCCTGTGACGCCCACAACCCAGAGTTTTATCCAACTTACAAAAAGAGATGTGACGAGTATTTCTGGAATGCCCATCGTAATGAGGCCAGGGGTGTAGGCGGTCTCTTTTTTGACTATTGCAAAGCAACGGAAACCATGAATATGGAAGATTGGTACAACTATGTCACCGAGGTTGGGGATAGTTTTTTGGATGCGTATATACCAATTGTTACAAAAAGAAAGGAGATGGAATATACCCTAGAACAGAGGGATTGGCAGGAAATTAGACGCGGAAGGTATGTGGAATTTAACCTGGTTCATGATAAAGGGACCCTATTCGGCCTGAGAACCAATGGCCGTATTGAAAGTATTTTGATGAGTCTCCCTCCCCATGTGCAATGGAGGTATGACCATCACCCAGAAAAAGGAAGTCCAGAAGAGCAATTAATTGAGGTGCTGCAACATCCAAAAAATTGGGTTTAATGTGTAGCTTTGTTTGAAACCAAACCCATGAAGCAGAAAATATATCAAGTCGACGCTTTTACAGATCGTCTTTTTGGCGGTAATCCTGCAGCAGTTTGCATTTTGGATGCGTGGCTTGATACCACTCTTATGCAAAGTATCGCGGAAGAAAACAATCTGGCCGAAACTGCATTTGCTGTTCGTAAAGGTGAGGGGTATGAGCTACGTTGGTTCACTCCAGAAACTGAGGTCGATTTGTGTGGTCATGCCACCTTGGCCACGGCATATGTGTTGTTCAATTACTACAATCACAATGAAAAAACCATTCGGTTTTATTCTCCCAGAAGCGGGGAATTGACCGTAGAAAAAACGGCTAACGGTTGGATGACCTTGGATTTTCCCTCCGACCCAATAGTGGCCATTCGGAACAATAGGGAATTGGACAACGCCATTGGGCTGACCCCAATCAAAACCTTTAAGGGAAAAACGGATTTTATGATGGTCTACAGCTCCCAACAAGAAGTGCAGGCCATTACCCCCAACCTGCATCTATTGAACCAGTTGGATTGTAGAGGCGTCATTGTTACAGCACCGGGCCAAGAGGTGGATTTTATCTCCAGATTCTTTGCCCCGCAATGTGGCATTCCCGAAGATCCCGTGACCGGCTCGGCACATACTTCGCTAACCCCGTATTGGTACGAAGTGTTGGGCAAAAGCAAAATGACCGCCAAACAACTCTCCAAAAGAGGAGGGGACTTAATCTGTGAATATTTGGGAGACCGGGTAAAAATTTCCGGCAAAGCAGCTCCCTACCTATCCGGTGAAATTGAAATTTAAGCATCAGTATGTATCCATTGATCAGAAATAGAAGACTACGCGCCTCCGAATCCATCCGAAGATTGGTTCGGGAAACCCTTGTAACCCCAGACGACTTTCTAGTGCCCCTTTTTGTGGTGGAAGGCAAGGGGATCAAAGAAGAAATTGCTTCCATGCCCAATTATTTTAGGTTGAGTTTGGACAATCTTGAGAAAGAGGTCAAGGAACTTTGGAAAATGGGGCTTTGTTCCGTGTTGCTTTTTGTTAAGGTCGATGAAAAGCTGAAGGACAACAAAGGCACGGAGGCCATCAACCCCAATGGATTGATGCAAAGGGCGATAAAAACCGTCAAAAATGCCTGCCCTCAGATGTTGGTGATGACCGATGTGGCGTTGGACCCATTTTCATCCTATGGCCATGATGGGATAGTGGACGAAGGTCAAATCCTCAATGACGAAACTGCCGAGGTACTGGCAGAGATGAGCGTCTCCCATGCACAGGCCGGAGCCGATTTTGTAGCCCCCAGCGATATGATGGATGGACGCATTCTTACCATTCGGGAGGCATTGGAAGATGAAGGGTTCCAAAATACCGGAATCATGAGCTATTCCGCCAAATATGCCAGCGCCTATTATGGTCCGTTCCGGGATGCCTTGGATTCGGCTCCTGTGGATATTGCCAACGTACCCAAGGACAAAAAAACCTATCAAATGGATTTTGCCAATAGGCTTGAGGCCATCCGAGAAACCCAAATGGACATAGATGAAGGTGCCGATATTGTTATGGTAAAGCCGGGCCTGCCCTATCTGGACATTGTGCGGGACATTAAAAATGAAGCGGATGTGCCCATTGCCGTTTATCAAGTATCGGGGGAATATGCCATGATCAAAGCAGCTGCGGAAAAAGGCTGGCTGGACCATGATGCCGTGATGTTGGAACAGTTGACCGCCATTAAAAGGGCCGGGGCAAGCATCATTGCCAGTTATTTTGCTAAAGACTTTATCCGTACCTTGGGATGATTCAAAAAATACATACAACCAACCCTGTTAACTCATGAAAAACCTCTTTGCATTCTGCTTTTGTTTTCTTTTCGTTTCAACCAGCCTTCTTGCACAACAAAACCTAATTCATGCCCTTCCCTCAAAATTGGGATTGGATGAAGCCTACATCAACCAAAAAGTGGATTCCATCATGGAACTTGGTATAAAAGACCAAGCCTTCCCCGGTGCCCAAGTGTTGGTCGCCAAAAACGACACGGTAATCTTTCATAAAGCATACGGGTACCACACCTATGATAGCGTACAGCCCGTTGCCCTGAACGACCTTTATGACCTGGCATCCGTTACCAAAATCTTGGGGCCATTGCCCGCTTTGATGAAATTGGTGGACGAAGGCAAACTTGATCTGGACGCCCCGTTCAGCAACTATTGGCCCTCTTGGAAAAAACACAAGGACAAAAAAGATCTGACCCTTCGTGAAATCTTGAGCCATCAAGCTGGTTTGGTGCCCTATATTATCTTTTTGGAAAAAGTGATGCGGAAGAACGGGAAGATAAAGCGGCGATTTGTCAGGGACACTCCAAGTGAAAAATTTCAGCAACAAGTGTATGAGAATCTATTCATCAGCAATCGCTTTGAAGCCAAAATGAACCGCATGATCGACAGGTCCAAGGTTTCCGATGAAAAAAAATACGTGTACTCCGGGCTTACCTTCCTCATTTATCCAAGATTGATAGAACAACTTACGGGTACCGATTACGAAACCTATTTGGACCAGAACTTCTATCAACCTCTAGGCTGTTACACTTTGGGCTACAACCCCAGCAAAAAGAACTATGTCAATGACATTGTCCCCACAGAAAACGATAGTGTGTTCAGAAAGACCTTCGTGAAAGGTTGGGTCCATGATGAAAACGCCTCCCTTAAAGGTGGGGTATCTGGAAATGCAGGCCTGTTTGGAAGCGCGGACGACCTGGCCAAGATCATGCTATTTTACGAAAACTACGGAGCCATAGGAGACAAGCAAATTATCTCCAAGGAAGTCGTGAAAGAATTTGGCAAGGTTCAATATCCCGATAACGATAACCGAAGAGGACTTGGTTTTGACAAACCCTTACTTAACAATTCCGAGCTTGCTTTGGAAGATGCCTATCCTTCCCCCTTGTCCAGTCCCAACAGTTTTGGACACTCAGGATTTACAGGAACTTTTGTTTGGGCCGACCCTGACAACAAACTGGTATACATATTTTTATCCAACAGGGTGTATCCTTCACGGGAACATCGACAGCTGTACCGATTGAATATCCGTACTGCACTCCAAGATGTATTTTATCGCGCATCCTCTGTGGAATAAATATTTTTAAGGAGTTAAGACCTCTTAACAACAGGCTTCCAGAGTTTTTTACACTTTTTTTAAAAAGTTTTTGTAAGCTTTCTGGACAAGGACTCACTAATAAAGGGCATTCCTTCAACAAAAATTGAAAAAATGTCCTTTATGGATTTCATGCGCCATTTCTTTTGGATCATCGTCTTTTTTATTTTCTCAGGTTGTATTGGTGAAGATTATGTGGATGACTTTGTGGAACCCACTATCCGTATCAACAATCCCATAACAGGCATCCAAATCTCGGATAGTCATCCCTACTCAGCTACATACCTGAACCATATTGGCCAGCCTGAAGATGCGGAGGTCATTTGGTCCACCTCCGACCCTTCCATCGTCACCATCAATGATCAAGGTGTGGCCATGGCTATTGCGGAAGGCGAGGCCACCATAAGTGTGTCCGTGGTTATAGACGGGAATACCCTAACGGCTGAAGACACCATAAAAATATCCGTAGACCCCGTGGAGAACAACATGGAGTCCAATGGAGATGGAACCATTGCCACCACAAGTGCCTACACCCTTGAGGGGACTTTTACCCTTAGGGCAGATAGAGGCAACCTCATTCTGTCTTTCAATGCGGACTACAAGGCGTCATCCAGTTTACCTGGACTTTACCTGTACCTGTCCAACAATCCCAATTCTGTCAATGGAGCATTAGAGGTTGGGGCAGTGACCGTTTTTGAAGGAGCACACTCCTATGCCATTGAAGATGTTGGCCTCAATGAGTACCAATATCTTTTGTATTGGTGCAAACCCTTTAATGTTAAAGTTGGGGAGGGCCTGATCAATTGAACCGCACATTAAAACAACACATGAAAATATACCAATTTCTTTTATTTGGATTTTTAATACTTGGCCAGCTGACCTATGGTCAATGGACGCGCGAACGCGGGAAAGGGTATTACAAATTGTCCGCATGGTACCTTGAGGCCGACCAACATTACACCGATACCGGGGCCATAGAGCCGAACGCCACACGAGGGCAGTTCAACCTGAATTTGTATGCGGAATATGGTATTACCGATCGCTGGAATGTGGTAGGCTATGTTCCCTTCTTCTCCCGGACCTATCAAAATGATATTTTTTCAAAGACCACCGGGGAGCTCATCACGCCGGGGGAAGCGGTGAACTCCATTGGGGATATTGACCTTGGGATTACCTATGGACTGATTCAAAATGAAAAACTGGCCCTTTCAACCACATTGTTGTTTGGCATACCCTCTGGAAATGATTCCGGGGGCAGTGACGGCAGTTATCAGACCGGGGATGGGGAATTCAACCAAATGGTTCGGATAGCCGCAGGAAAACCCTTTTCCGTTGTGCAGCTCCCTGCCTATGCCAAAGCGTATCTAGGTTACAACAACAGAACCCAGAACTTCTCGGACGAATTACGGGCAGGCGCTGAATTGGGCGTCCAATTTTTTAACCGCCTATGGGTCGCCGGAAAACTGGATGTGCTACAATCCATGCACAACGGCACCCTGAGTGCCCAAAATAGCCAAGGAAGCATTTTTGCCAATAATGTGGAATTTATCGGCCTTGGGGCCGAAGCAGCCTATTATATTTCACCAAAATGGGGAGTATCGGCAACCTATGGTGGTGCTCTGGATGGTCGTATCATTTATGCCGACCCTTCCTTTGCCATTGGGATTTTTCTGGATATTAAGTAGTCCGTTCATAAAATGAGCGCAACCAAAGCTTTGGCTGTATAGAATTTTAGCTACTTTTGAATCAACACTTAGATTCATGGGACTACTACTATTCTACGCCCTCATTTCCATTTTCTTTTCCTTTTTATGCTCCATTTTGGAGGCGGTACTACTGAGCATCACCCCAACGTTCATCAACTTAAAAAAGCAGGAAGGCAAGGAATATGCCGGTACTTTGGAGGCTTTAAAGAAAGATGTGGACAAACCGTTGATCGCCATTCTTACCCTCAACACCATAGCCCATACCGTTGGCGCCATATTGGTGGGGGTACAGGCCAAGGTGGCCTATGCCGATCTTTATGGGACCACAAAACGAACTATACTTGGGTTTCAATTCACCGAAGACCTCATGGTGGGGATTGTATCCACAATAATGACCATTTTGATCTTGGTAGCTTCTGAAATCATTCCCAAGACCATTGGGGCCACCTATTGGAAACAACTGGCCAACTTTACAAGCAAAGCGCTTAGCATCATGGTATTTGCGCTAAAATGGACCGGGCTACTTTGGATATTACAACTATTCACCAAGTTGATTGGGGCAAAGGGAGAGCACGGCAGCGTATTGAGCCGTGAGGATTTTACGGCCATGACCGAAATTGCCCATGAAGAAGGGGTTTTTCATGAATCAGAATCCAAAGTCATCAAAAACCTCCTCAAGTTTGATGAGATATTGGCCAAGGATGTGATGACACCAAGAACGGTAATGAAAATAGCATCCGAGGACATGACCATCAAAGAATTCTTTGATGCTAACCGCCCTTTACGTTTTTCACGGATTCCACTCTATAAAGATCGTATGGATAACATCACGGGCTTTTTCCTTAAAGATGAGCTGATGGAAGCTATCATCAACAAAAAAGGCAGTCAGACACTTTCAGAATTAAAGCGTGAAATCTTAGTGACCAACAGAACCAAGCCCATTCCCGAATTATTTGACAAGCTTGTGAAGCAACGGGAGCATGTTTCCTTGGTGGTAGACGAATATGGCTCGGTAAGTGGATTGGTGACCATGGAGGATGTTATTGAAACGCTTCTTGGATTGGAAATTATGGATGAAAGTGACAACGTGGAAGACCTTCAATCCCTGGCCAGAAAGAATTGGCACAAACGCGCTCAACGTTTAGGAATTATTGAAGATGAAGATGAGATAGAATAATGGAAGTTGCTTATTTACAAACACCTATAGGTTGTGCAGAATTTCAAGGCGATGAGAATGGGCTTGCTTCCGTATCTGTGTTTGATGAAATAAAACCTATTGGTATAATTCCTGAAGTGTTGGAAGATGCCGTCTACCAATTCAAGGAATATTTTGAGGGTTCCCGAAAGGAATTTGACCTCAAGCTGAATCCTTCCGGGACCGATTTTCAAAAAAAGGTTTGGGATGCCCTTCTTGAAATCCCATTTGGAAAAACCATTTCTTATTTGGAACTTTCCAAAAGACTAGGCGATGTAAAAGCCATTCGTGCAGTAGCCTCGGCCAATGGCAAAAATCCTCTTTGGATTGTGGTTCCCTGTCATCGCGTCATTGGGACCAACGGAGACCTCACTGGATATGCAGGTGGCCTGCATAGAAAAAAATGGTTATTGGAACATGAGAGTCCTGCAAAGCAGACCACTCTTTTTTAATACGTTGCCATGCTTTATAAACTTAACCTAGAGAATATCCTCTTTTTGGATATCGAGACCGTACCCCAAAATCCGGGTTTCCCAGACTTGGATGAAACCACCCAATTGCTCTGGGAGCAGAAAACACAATACCAACGAAAGGACGAGATCAGTGCCGAAGACTTTTATGAACGGGCCGGAATTTGGGCCGAATTCGGAAAAATCGTTTGCATTTCGGTTGGGTATTTTGTCATCAAGGGAGAGACCAGAAGCTTTAGGGTCACCTCATTTCATGGGGAGGAAACCGAAATCTTGAAACAGTTCAAACAATTGCTGAAAGACCATTTCAGTCAAACCAAACATCTGCTGTGCGCACACAACGGCAAGGAGTTCGACTTTCCGTACATTGCCCGCCGTATGGTCATCAACAGCATAAACCTTCCTTATAAATTGGACTTGTTCGGCAAAAAACCATGGGAAGTACCCCATCTGGACACTATGGAACTCTGGAAATTCGGAGACTATAAACACTACACCTCTTTAAAATTACTGGCCCACATTCTCGGGATTCCCTCCCCAAAAGAGGACATGGATGGCAGTATGGTAAAAGATGTCTACTACAAGGACAAGGACATTGATAGGATCATCTCCTATTGCGAATTGGATGTGGTGACCACGGCCCAGGTATTTCTGAGGTTACGGAACGAGGAGTTGCTTTCCGAAGAAGAAATCAAGAAGGTCTAATGATGAGTGTGTTTTATTCAGATATCAGAAGTCCGATGTCTGATGTCTGATGTCTGATGTCTGAATATTAAACCTTGGGGCAAATCGTATCACTTTTATAATATTCCATTCCTATTCTAAGTAATGCGAAGAATCCCTTTAAATTGGATTTTTATGTTTCAGAAAAGTATGATGGGCAATAGAAAGAGCTTTATGATCCACTTTGCCCTTCTTGTCTTGGACTCTATTAAATTTTGAGTGAAAATGTCCATAGACATTAGTTTTTGTAAAATTTGGTGCTTCTGATACCGGCATAATCCTGTACCACCAAAACATATAGACCGGAAGCCAGTGCAGAGACATTGATGGTTCCTGCCACTTTTCCCCTTTCAATGATGTTCCCAGATGTGGTCACTATGGAATATTCGGCATCCGGGGACAATTCCGATTGTAGGGCCAAATAGTTTACGGCAGGATTGGGATAGACCTGTATTTGAAAATCTTGCGCATAGGTCAAAGGTTGGTAAACCATTGCCTCGGTATTCTCTCCATTGAACTCGAACTGGAAGAGTTCCGAAAATTCCGAAACCGCATTCTCGGTACAGATAGCACGGATTTGGGACTCATAAACCGTCCCAACCTCCAGATTGGAAAGTTCAAATTGATTGTCCCAAAGAAGTTCAGTAGTCCATTCATCCTTATCAATGGCCTTGTATTGCACTTCAAAAAGAGTTTCATTGGCATTGGACCATGAGATGGTCGAACTTGTATCCGTGGATGAAATCAATTCCACATTGGATGGCGTTTCAATGGAACACTGGGAAACCCGTGCCCCAGAAACGATCAATGAAAAATCTTGGAACCCATTGGTCAAATTACCCTTATGGGTAACCGTAATGGTATACTGTCCGTTAGCATTCCCAATCTCGATTCGTTCATAGGGGTCTACTTTATTATCTCCCTGTGTCGCCGCGTTGTTGGCTTTGGCAGGATTCAATTTCCAAGGATAGAAGGTTTCCCCAGACTTGGTGATCCTGATGTCCAAATCGTTGGTAAGGGCAGCAGTGGTATTGTTCAGGTCCCCCCTATTGATGTAATTTCCCTCAGGGTCGGTCCAAGAAATGGAAGCCATTAGAGGCTCCGTACCATTGGCCGTAACCGTAATGGAAAAGGTTTCTCCATTGGTCAAACTTTCTTCATTGATCAATGTGGTAAACTCTTTGTTCTGTAACACCTCGGCAGCCGTCTTGGCGTTCATCACCCCCCAGCCCATTTTGTAATCGGGACCTTGGGCATTTACATCGTCCGCAGTATGCAAAGCAAGACCTTTGAGGGTTGCTGCCTTCATGTAAGAACCATAGAGCTCTTCGTGGTATTGTTGCAGCAACAAAAGAGATCCGGTAACCCCTGGCGCTGCCATGGAAGTCCCGGCAGAAAGTTGGTAGCTGGAATTGGTTTCCGAGCTAGTGGAAAGAATATTGGACCCATCCCCGGCCAAATCCGGTTTAATACGGCCGTCATCCACAGGACCAAAGCTACTATATCCCGCAACTGTGGCTTCCTTCAGTTCGCCTTTGCTGCCAATTTCAGTATTGGCGCCCGCTATGGTAAGTCCATTTTTGGCCACCGTGAATCCAAGCAATAGATCAAAGCCGTCCGCAGTGCTTCCAAAATTTGGTGTGGCGTTGTCATAGGATTTTTGATTGTTTCCCGCAGCCGTTACCATTAAATAGTAAGGGGCACTGTACATGATTCGGTCCCAATCCTGGGCGACTTTAATATAAGACCCAAAGTACCAGTCCGGCACCCGGTCCGAGAGTATTCCGTAGGAATGGTTGCTCAACAAAAGTCCATTGGCTGCAGTTTCGGCCACTTCAATTTTGTCACGGGTCCAATCGTGGGTCATGGCCTGTGCGCCATAGGCCACCCCTTTGGCACTGGGCTCCACCCCGGATGCAATAAGGTTTCCGGTCACCAAAGTGGCATGTAGGCTTACTTCGTCCGTGTTGTCCGAATTCAAGGCCCGGGAATTAAACTCTTGATGACTGGTCAATGCCACCCCGGCATCCCAAACTCCCACCTGCATTCCAGCACCGTTCAATCCAAGATTCATAAGGCCATCTGCGTACAACGTATAGGCCCTTGCCGTCTTGGTCGATGGGTCGCTCAAGGTGGTATAGTAAAGTGGGGTGCCATCAGAACCGATATCCTTAAGGGCTATGTGGCCTCCGTTGGTCGATTTTTCAGATTTCTTCCATCCTTTATTGGATTGAAGAAGTTGGTTTATTTTCAAAGTTTTGGACTGATGTTCCTGTTCCATTTCGGAAATCAGCGTCGCCATTTTTCCTTGGTTGTATGTGGCCTTTATCTGTTCCTTCGCCTTTTTGGATTGCCCCGTTACAATAGAAACACCTAGAAGGGAAAATATAAGGGGGAGAAGAATTCCTGTCGCCCGAATAGGTCTTTTGTAGTCCATGTTGATTTTATGGTAAGATTTGGACTACGAATATATTGGCGCCGGTTAATATCCTCGATAAAAACCGTTGTTTTTTCGATGAAATACACACTCCTTTTCGTAAAGGTGTTGTGAAAATTCACTTTTGTGTTGTGTAGTATTTTTCTTAGTTAAATTATAGGTTTTCCTCCAGTACCACATATACTGGAAAATGGTCGCTATACCCGCCTAAATATTTTTCCCCTGCATAGGTCCTAAACGGGTTGCCCTTGTACTTCCCTTTCCACTCTTGAAGGAACTTTGGAGCAAACACCTCAGCCTTTTTAAAACTATGGGTGTCCACTTCATAGTCCAAAAAGGTGTGGGAAAGTATCACCTGGTCAAAGAGACTCCATTCCCCCCTGTAGTTGGCACTTCCGGAAAAGGGGGACAACAGCTTTTTCATCGGATTGATAAATCTCCCTGTTTCCATCAAGGTCTGGATGCTCTCGGAATTGGGGTCGTCATTAAAATCCCCCATGATGATGCAATTTGGATTGTCTTCACCCAGTGCTTCAATTTTATTCAGAATGGTCTTCGCCGCCTTTATGCGTTTGTAGCTGGTTTCAACATCTCCTGTCCTGCGCGAAGGCCAATGGTTTACAAAAACATGGACTTCTTCGGCATGCAATCTTCCATGGACATATAAAATGTCCCGGGTAAAGTCGCGCTCCCCATTGGTATTGTCAACCAACAAGGGGATGGTCTCGGCATCCAGCACCGTAAAATGTTTGCTGTGATAGATCAGTGCCGTGTCTATGCCTCGTTCATCCGGGGAATCAAAGTGTACAAAATCATAGTCCACTCCTTTCAGCTCCTTGGTGTTGAGCAGGGTTTGGATGACTTGTTTGTTCTCCACTTCGGCAATGCCCAACAGCACCGGTGGAACATCGCTATCCTCCATACCTATTTCTGATATGGCCCGGGCTATTTTATGTGCTTTGTTGCTGTACTTGGATTCGTTCCATTCCCTATCCCCGTCCGGAGTGAAATCATCATCCAACAAATGGGGGTCGTTCTTGGTGTCAAAGAAGTTTTCCAGGTTGTAAAAGGCTATGCTATATCGGTTCTTATGGTGATACAATGAAAATTATTTTTAGTTCAGGACGGTCATAACAAAACCCAAAGTACAAAACCGCTTCCAAAACATTGATTAGATTTGCACTTTAATTGATTGCATGCTAGAAAAGAAAACCATAGACTACGAAAAAGCGATACTCGTTGGGGTCATCAACCAAAGTCAGGATGAGACCAAAGTGAACGAATATCTGGACGAATTGGAGTTTTTGACCTACACCGCTGGGGGCGAGGTGGAAAAACGATTCATCCAACGGGTCGAAGTGCCCAATCCCAAGACCTATATTGGAAGTGGAAAAATGGAGGAGGTACAACACTATGTAAAGGAACACGAAATAGGTTCCGTCATCTTTGATGATGAGCTTACCCCAGCCCAGCAGAACAATATTGAGAAAATACTCAAATGTAAAATACTGGACCGAACAGGATTGATCTTGGACATTTTTGCGCAACGCGCCAAGACCAGCTATGCTCGCACCCAAGTGGAACTGGCCCAATACGAATATCTACTCCCCCGACTGACAGGTCTTTGGACACACTTGGAACGACAACGCGGGGGTATTGGTATGCGTGGACCCGGTGAGACCGAGATTGAAACGGATAGACGTATTGTGCGTGACCGCATTGCGCTCCTGAAAAAGAAGCTCACCAAAATTGACCGCCAAATGGAGACCCAACGTGGTAACCGTGGGGCGTTGGTCCGGGTGGCTTTGGTAGGATACACCAACGTGGGGAAATCCACCTTGATGAACGTGATCAGTAAAAGTGATGTGTTTGCGGAAAACAAGCTCTTTGCCACCCTGGACACCACAGTTAGAAAAGTGGTCATAGGCAATCTCCCTTTTCTGTTGAGTGATACGGTAGGGTTTATCCGCAAGCTCCCCACCCAATTGGTTGAAAGTTTCAAAAGCACCTTGGATGAGGTTCGTGAGGCTGATCTATTGTTGCATGTGGTAGATATATCACACCCCAACTTTGAGGAGCATATCGCATCCGTGAACCAAATCTTGGATGAAATCAAAAGTTCCGACAAAAAGACCATTATGGTGTTCAATAAAATCGATCAATACCTTCCAGAGACCATTGATGAGGACGATCTGGTCACCGAGCGTACCTCGGCCCATTTTACCTTGGAGGAATGGAAGAACACCTGGTTCAATAAAATTGGGGACAGGGCCTTGTTCATTTCCGCCTTGAACAAGGAAAATTTGGATGAATTTAGAAAGCGGGTGTACGATGAGGTGCGGGACATTCATGTAACACGTTTTCCGTACAACAACTTTTTGTATCCGGAGCACTTGGATGAATACTAAATCCGCAAGGATGATGTGTTTTAATTCTCCGACCAACTACTTTCCAAATAGTGTTCCACCACATATTTTGGACAGTTCACAACAAAAGTTTAAGGGATAACCACATAAGAACTACTTTCATCCTGTTTTTAAGTCATATAGTGTCGACCCTTGATCTTCACATGATCTTAACCTACTTAGACATGGTCTTAAAAACTGAAAAAATCATATTAGACCCCACAAAAAAGGCCCTCGTAATGAGGGCTTTTTTTATGTTTTTTGTGAGTTTTTCATCCTCTAGAACTTATAGCTCAATCCCAAGGTCCAATAGGTCTGTAACTTGTTGTCAATGGTATCAAAAGTGGCATTGGGGTCTGGTGTAGGTGCATTGTTGATGACATAGTTCAAGGTTTCCTGTTTGTTGTTCCTCAAACCAAAATCGAACCCAACCCCGATCATTTTCCACAAGGTATAGCCAAAAGAGTTGGTCCAGGTCCAGTTGCTCAAATCGCCGCTTTCGTAGCTCTGGAACAGGGACAAGTTACTCTTAAAGTTCACCGCTCCGATTTTCTTGGTATAATCGGCCACAATCTTGGCACCCAAAGAGGATTCAAAAATGGTGTCCTCACTACTGAACACAAAGTTGTAGTTGAGTGGGTGGATCACCACCACCAAATCGGTAATGGGTGTCCATGTGGCCCCAATACCCAAATCGAGATACCCGGGATCATTAAAATTGCTCAAAAGGGTGGTCCGGTATTCCGCCAAGGTGGATATGGCAAACTTCTCGCTCAGTTTTCTTCCGTATAAAGATGAAATGTTGAAGACATCGGTAGCCTGTCTGAAACTATCATCATCGGTGGGGTCGTCCTTATCATCCAACTTTACCCAAGCAAGGTTTACCGTGGCTGCATTTCTCCAAAAGAATTTCTCTTCTTGCAGATTGGCATAGGCATTCACCGTAAAGCCAATATTCCCTGAAGAGTTGTTGGGGATGCCTTGGGCATACCAATTGTCAAAGTTGGAAAAGTTCCCCCCAATGGTACCAAAGGCGCCTATTTTCCATCCGGGCAGGGCATCCAACTGTGCCTGTAGGGCATTTACACGTCCTTGGATCGCTGCAATGGAATCTTTTTTAGGGGCAATCTGGGCCTTTAGTTCCTCTTCGGTCTGGGCCAGGGACGTGGCCAGCACAAAAAATGCCGATAGGGTAAAAAGTAGTTTTTTCATAGTGTATGGAGTTTACTGTTTAGAACCGCAAAAATAAGAAATGTCACCTACAAACCCGTAGGCTTAAAACCATCCCGTTCATTGAAAACCTACATTCGTCAAGTCAAATGTGCCATGCGTCAATTCAACCTACTTTTTTTGGCTTGAATTGTCTTCCTTGCGCCTTGATGTTAGAGCTGTTCAATGCCTACATCGTACATATTTCATACAGTAAAGGTTTTTTTAGTTTTCATTTTCTTATTTTTTTGATTAAAGAGTCCCCGTATCCGCGGGGATTCTTTGTTTTACAAACAAATAGATTGAATACTAGGAGTCAGAATAGTTACCTAAGCAGCTATATTTCTTGACTGTACTAAAAAAGATACTGTATTACTTCTTCTTGAAAATCGGCACCGAGGAACAAGCCTCTCCATACATCACACTCTTGGCCACTTGCTGTATTTTGGTTATGGCCATGATATAGGCGTTTTCTGGGACAGGTTTATGGGAGCACCCTTTAATGATCACGGGCTTGTCCGCAAATGGGGACACATCCAGCTGGTCCAATAGGGTTTGGTAGAGTGAGGTTTCCAAGTCTTCCAAAGAGCCCACCACCACTTTTTTTGTATAGGAATTCAATCGTGAGGCCACCAACATAAAGGCCCAACCGGGCACAATGGCATCCGTGGAACAGTGCAAGGCCACATAGGTATCTTGGTAGACCGACCAATCGTGCTCTTCCACATGTATTCTGAATTCCTTCTCACGCAGAATAAAGCCTTCGTGCAACCAGTCTTTGATATCCAACACCCTCCTCTCTCCGGATGGATACAGATCCTCCAAATCAAAAGTGACCAATTTGCTTTGGGCAACCCTATTTACAATTTCCTTTTCCATTTCTTTTCTGACTTCAGATGTCCGATGTCAGCTATCTGTTTTTTGTTCCAAGTGTTTGATCAAGCCATAGATTGTTTTGGAAATATCATCACAAATGGCATAAACCTCGTTGAACATATCTTTTCCTAAATAATTTACATCCAAAGCCAAATACAACTGTGATTTGACCTCGTAGCAAGAAGCTTTTGCAACATTCAAAAAATAAATGAACTCCTTATTGGTCTTTCTACCATATCCCTCAGCAATATTGGAAGATATGGAAATGGAAGCCCTTCGTATTTGATCTCTTAACGCAAAGTCTTTTGCAAAGTTGTTATCACTCGTGATTCTGTAAATTTCTTTGTTAAGCTTTCTGGCTTTCTTCCACGATACTATTTGTTCAAACCCCTTTTTATCCATAACCTTAAATGTTATTTGAGATATCTGGGGTTGTGATATCAATTTATTTTAATTTTATTTCTTTTATAACTGATGTCCGATGTCCGATGTCCGATGTCCGATGTCCGATGTCCGATGTCCGAAAAATTACAACAATCCCAGTTCCAACTTGGCCTCCTCGCTCATCAGCTCCTGGGTCCAAGGGGGGTCAAAGGTAATCTCCACCTCAACATCCTTCAGTTCGTCCAAAGACTTTACCTTTTCCTCCACTTCCATGGGCAAGCTTTCAGCTACCGGGCAGTTGGGTGATGTTAAGGTCATGAGTATCTTCACATCGTAGTCCTCATTCACGAACACATCATAAATAAGGCCCAGTTCGTATATGTCTACAGGGATTTCCGGGTCATAGATGGTCTTGAGTACCCTGACGATCTTTTCTCCCAAATCTTGTGTATCTATGGTGGCTTCTTCGCTCATTTTCTACTATTTTAATTGTGTTTGATACGCAACGGCATACAATTTCAGTTGCTTTACCATGCTCACCAAACCATTGGCTCGCGTTGGCGACAAATGTTCCTTTAATCCGATTTCATCAATAAAGCCCGTATCGGCATCGATGATATCCTGGGGTTTTTGGTTGCTGAACGCCCTAATCAAGATGGCAATGATCCCCTTGGTGATAATGGCATCACTGTCTGCGGTGAACACCAGTTTGTCATCATCTAGTTCGGCGTGCACCCAAACTTTGCTCTGACACCCTTTGATAAGGTTGTCATCCACTTTATATTGTTCATCGATCAAGGGAAGGGATTTTCCCAACTCGATCATATACTCATAGCGCTGCATCCAATCATCGAACATGGAGAACTCGTCTATGATCTCTTCCTGTATTTCTTGTATGGTCATGCTTTGGTTTTGTTCAAAAATACAACTCGGTCCGTGGCTTATCAAGGATTTAAGATAAAGATAACTACCAGACTATTGCAGCATCCCCTTGGCCCTTTTCACTCCTGCCACCAACTTATCCACCTCATCTTGGGTATTGTAGAAGCTGAAACTGGCCCGTACCGTACCCGGTATTTTGTAAAAATCCATGATGGGCTGTGCGCAATGGTGCCCTGTTCTAACGGCAATGCCCAACTTGTCCAAAATGGTGCCGATGTCATAAGGGTGTATCCCTTCAATGTTGAAGGAAATCACCGAGGTCTTGTGGGCTGCCGTCCCGTAAATTTTAAGCCCTTCAATGGAAAGCAACTGTTCCGTGGCATATTGGATGAGATCGTCCTCATACTGGGCAATCGCATCAAAACCAAGGTGGTTCATATAATCCAATGCTGCCCCAAAGGCGATTCCACCACAAATATTGGGCGTACCCGCTTCAAATTTATGGGGGAGGTCAGCATAAGTCGTTTTTTCAAAAGTGACCTCCGAAATCATCTCCCCACCTCCTTGATAAGGCGGTAGTTTCTTCAGCCATTCCTCCTTGCCATACAGCATGCCCACACCGGTTGGGCCGCACATTTTATGGGCGGAAACGGTATAAAAATCAACATCCAAGGCCTGCAGGTCCGGTTTGATATGTGCTGCAGCCTGTGCCCCATCGATCAAGACTGCTGCACCTACCTTGTGGGCCGCGTCAATAATCTCTTTAATGGGGTTGATGGTCCCCAATGCATTGGATACATGGTTGCAGAACACCAATTTGGTTTTCCCCGAGAGAAGTGCATGGTATTCTTCCATGACCAATTCCCCGTCCAAGTTCATGGGTATCACCTTCAATTGCGCACCGGTGCGCTCACAGAGCATTTGCCACGGCACAATGTTGGAATGGTGTTCCATGGCCGATACCAATACCTCATCCCCTTTCTTCAAAAAGGAGGTGAACCCGGTAGCCACCAAGTTAATGGCGTGGGTGGTCCCTGAAGTGAAAATCACCTCATAAGAGTGGGCTATGTTAAAATGTTTCTGAATCTTGTTTCGGGCAATCTCATAAGCATCTGTGGCTTCCTGTGAAAGACTGTGCACCCCACGATGGATATTGGCATTGTAGTTATGGTAATAGTCCACAATCACATCAATCACCTGTTGCGGCGTCTGTGATGTGGCCGCATTGTCCAGATACACCAAAGGTTGTCCATTGACTTCCCGGTTTAAAATGGGAAAATCTTTTCGGATGGCCGCTATGTCCAAAGAGGTCTTTATCATGAAAATTGCCTAAAGATTATTATGGGATTACAGCTCAAATCCAACACGAACCCCCAATTTATTGGCGATGATCTTGTTGATTCTGGTCTTCACCTCTGGAATACGCACACTCTCCAAAACGTTGTTGGCAAAGGCGTACATCAGCAAGGCCGTAGCCTCTTTCTTGGGAATCCCCCTGGAACGGAGATAGAACAGTGCTTCCTCATCCAACTGGCCAATGGTACACCCGTGGGAACATTTTACGTCGTCCGCAAAAATCTCCAGCTGGGGCTTGGTGTTGATGGTGGCCTTGTCACTGATCAAAATATTGTTGTTCTGCTGAAAGGCATTCGTTTTTTGGGCAATCTGGTCCACAATGATCTTCCCGTTGAAAACCCCTGTGGATTTCTCCCCAAAGATTCCTTTGTAATCCTGATGGCTCTCGCAGTTGGGCTGGGCATGGTGCACCAAGGTGTGGTGATCCACATGCTGCTTTTCACCCAAAATGGTAACTCCTTTCAAAGTGGAATCGATTCGTTCTCCATTCTGATAGAAGTTCAGGTTGTTCCTAATCAACTTTCCGCCAAAGGAAAAGGTATGCACCCGTACCACACTATTGTCCTTTTGGGAAATATAGGTGTTGTCTACCAACGAGGCCGTATTGGCATCGTTCTGCACTTTGTAATAGTCCACATTGGCATCTTTAGCCGCAAAAATTTCGGTTACGGAATTGGTAAAGACTTCGTTCTCCGTTAAACTTTGGTGTCGCTCAATGATCTGTACCTCTGCATTTTCCTCGGCCACAATCAGGTTTCTGGGTTGTAACATCAAAGCCGCCTCGTTCCCAGTGGCCAAATGCAATATTTGGATGGGTTTTTTGGGCATTTTGTTCTTCGGGATGTAGATGTAGGCCCCTTCTTTACAAAAGGCCGTATTCAAGGTGGTCAAGGATTCATCCTTGGAGGCCACTTTGTTAAAATACACATCTATCACCTGCCTGAACATGGGCTTGCTGAACGCAGAACTCATTAAACAGACATCCACACCATCATGGGTGGTCTCCGAGAGATAGGAGCTATAGACCCCGTCCACGAAGACAATCTTGTAGGTGTCTATCTCGTGAAGGAAATACTTTTTGATGTCCTTGTATTCCAAGGTGCTTTCCTCCTTCGGAAAAATACTGAAGTCCACCTTCTGCAAACTATTCAGGGAGGTATATTTCCAAGCTTCTTCTTTTTTGGAGGGAAAGCCTTTTTCCTCAAAGTTCTTGATGGCCTCGGAACGCAAGTCATGAACCGGGTTCTCCAAGTCCACACTGTTCTCAAAAGCCAAGAAAGAGGAAAGTAATTTATCTTTTAAATCCATTTTATCTTTTCATTGTCATTCCTGAGCAGGCAGGAATCTCATTAATTAAGGTCTTTTCTCAGAATGGATTCCCATTTTCATGGGAATGACATAAATTCCTATACCGTAGCTTCCTGCTTGATCCAGTCGTATCCTTTTTCTTCCAACTCCAAGGCCAATTCCTTGGTCCCGGATTTTACAATCTTACCATCGTGAAGCACATGGACGAAGTCTGGAACGATATAGTCCAACAAACGTTGATAGTGTGTAATTACAATGATGGCGTTGTCCTTGCCTCTCAATTTATTGACCCCATTGGCCACAATACGAAGGGCATCGATATCCAACCCGGAATCGGTCTCATCCAAAATGGCCAACTTGGGTTCCATCATGGCCATTTGGAAAATTTCGTTTCTTTTCTTTTCACCACCGGAAAATCCTTCGTTCAAGGAACGGGACAAAAACTTTCGGTCAATTTCAAGCAGTTCCGATTTTTCTCGGATCAATTTAAGCATTTGGTTGGCTGGCATGTCTTCCAACCCCCTAGCCTTTCTGGACTCATTGATGGCCGTTTTTATGAAGTTGGTCACCGTTACCCCGGGAATTTCAACAGGATATTGGAACGACAGGAATATACCTTTGTGCGCCCTTTCTTCGGGGGCCAGTTCTTCCAAATCCTCACCATCCAGGGAAATGGTCCCTTTCTTGATGTCAAATTCTTCCTTTCCGGCAATTACGGAGGCCAAGGTACTCTTCCCGGAACCGTTGGGTCCCATAATGGCATGTACCTCTCCTGCGTTCACCTCAAGGTTGATCCCCTTCAGGATTTTTTTATCCTCTATGCTCGCGTGTAAATTCTTGATCTCTAGCATTCTGTTCTTCTTCAAATATTATTGTAAATAGTTGGGTGCCTGGGGCAATTTTTCAAAATCTTCCTTGGAGTGTTGCAAATACACTTTTGCCCCTTTTTCTTCGGCAAAAGCTTCAAACTCTCCCATACTTTTTTTGGTAAGGGCCACATCATAATTAAAAATGGGTACTCTTCGGTACTCCCGGTTCTCATAAAAATGATACATGTCCCCAGAAAGCATCAACGGCCCGTGCTCTGCCATATCCAAGTACAACACTTGGTGGCCAGGGGTATGGCCCGGCATAAATTTCATTACCACACTTCCATCCCCGAACACATCGTAATCCCCATTGATTTTCTTCACTTTGGTAAGGTCTTTAATGGAATTGTAGATGTCCGGATTGTTCTTTTGGTTGTCCTCGCTTGTTACAAAGTCGTATTCTTTTTCCTGTACCAACCAAGTGGACCCTGCAAATACATTGGCATGGCCAATATGGTCAAAATGGGTGTGGGACAACGCAATAAAATCAATATCATCGACAGTCATGTCAATGCTGGCCAATTGGTTGGCCACGGAATCCTTTCGTGAAACGGTAAATGCTCCATCCGGTGAGGTGAAGGGTTCTGGGAGACCCACTAGGCTTTCGGGAAGGCCTGCATCCCACATCAAAGTGCCTTTGGGGTGAACGATGACGTAAAAAGCATCGGCAAATTCCTTGGACTGGCCAGTGTACGTGGTATCCTGTGAAAAGAGCTCCAACATATTGGCATTTACGGTGCCTCCACTAAAAGCATAAAGCTTCAGTTCTGGCTTTGCTGCCTCGGTCATGCCTACTTCGGTTTCAGCAGCTTCCTTTTTGGCCTGCTTGCATGAAAATGCGCCAACAACCAATAGTAGTATAAGTAGCTTTTTCATATTCATTTGTGTTGTTTGATTATCCTACTGATCCTTCCAAACTGATTTCCAACAATTTTTGGGCTTCCACGGCAAACTCCATAGGCAGTTTGTTCAACACCTCTTTGCTGAATCCGTTCACAATCAAAGCAATGGCTTTTTCGGTGTCGATACCCCGTTGGTTGCAATAGAAAATCTGGTCCTCACCAATTTTACTTGTCGTGGCCTCGTGTTCTATTTGTGCCGTCTTGTTCTTGGCCTCGATGTAGGGGAAAGTATGGGCCCCACATCGATTGCCCATCAAAAGGGAATCGCATTGTGAAAAATTCCGCGCATTTTCTGCCCGGCTGTTCACCTGTACCAATCCGCGGTAGCTGTTTTGTGACTGTCCAGCAGAAATTCCTTTGGAAATAATGGTACTCTTGGTATTCTTGCCCAAGTGGATCATCTTGGTCCCGGTATCCGCTTGTTGAAAGTTATTGGTCACGGCAATGGAGTAGAATTCCCCAATGGAATTGTCCCCCTTCAACACACAGGAAGGATACTTCCAAGTCACGGCCGAGCCTGTTTCCACCTGCGTCCAAGAAATTTTGGCGTTCTTTTCGCAAAGTCCACGCTTGGTCACAAAGTTGAAAACCCCTCCCTTGCCTTCCTTATCGCCAGGAAACCAGTTTTGAACGGTTGAATATTTTATTTCGGCATCATCCATTGCAATCAGCTCTACCACGGCCGCGTGCAATTGGTTCTCGTCACGTGAAGGTGCTGTACATCCTTCCAAATAACTTACATAACTACCCTCATCGGCAATGACCAAGGTACGCTCAAACTGACCTGTACCTGCTTGGTTGATTCGGAAATAGGTAGAGAGTTCCATAGGACATCTCACCCCTTTTGGAATGTAGCAGAAAGATCCATCGGAGAATACCGCTGAGTTCAGCGCGGCATAAAAGTTGTCCTTCTTGGGAACGACTGTACCGATGTATTTCTTTACCAACTCAGGATGCTCCTGAATCGCCTCGGAAATGGAACAGAAGATAATCCCCTTTTCAGCCAAGGTCTTTTTGAAGGTGGTGGCCACAGAAACAGAATCCATGACAATATCCACGGCAACACCGGCCAATTTTTTTTGCTCATCCACCGAAATTCCCAACTTCTTGAAGGTATCCAGCAACTCTGGATCTACCTCATCCAAGCTGTTGTACTTAGGCTTTTTATTGGGTGCCGAATAATAGGAAATATCCTGAAAATCGGGTTTTTTATAGGTGACGTTGGCCCATTCGGGCTCTTCCATTTCCTTCCAAGCCCTGAAAGCTTCCAAACGCCATTCCGTCATCCAATCCGGCTCTTCCTTCTTTTTGGAAATGGCAATGACGATTTCCTCGTTCAGGCCCTTGGGCAGGGTGTCCGATTCTATATCTGTGTAGAAACCATACTCATATTCCTTGGTTTCCAGCTCTTTTTTTAATTCTTCCTCTGTATACGCCATGTTCTGTCAATAAATCAATTGGCAATGACCAATTATCAATTCAATTATAATGACCAATTATCAATTCAATTATAAAGAAAAACTCTCTCCACAACCACAAGTACGCTGTGCATTGGGGTTGTTAAAGACAAAGCCTTTCCCGTTGAGTCCTCCTGAATATTCCAAGGTGGTGCCCACCAGGTACAAAAAACTCTTTTTGTCCACAATGATGCGCACAGCATTGTCCTCAAAAACTTTATCGGTATCCGAAGCGGTCTTATCAAATTTCAATTCATAGGACAAACCGCTGCACCCTCCACTTTTTACGCCTACGCGCACAAAGTCGGTATTGGCATCAAAACCTTCCTCGGTCATGAGCGTCACGACTTTCTGCTTAGCTGTTTCCGAAACTTTGATCATCTTAACTGGATTTGTTCTAAATAGCCTACAAATATACTGTATCTGTAGGGTTTTACCATAGATCCTAACATTATAATAACGAATATGTCCATAGGGGTTTTCTATGGAACCAAAAGGCTTATTTTATTTTGATGACCACAAGATCGGTCATGCCTTTGGAATCGATTCCCGAAAAGTCCACACTGGCTGCATCGCCCACCAATACCAACCCTCCATCATTGCCTTCCACTACGCTAAAACCAAAGTCCAGATTGGATCCCCCGAAGGATTTTTGATAGATGAGATTTCCATGGGAATCGGTCTTGATGATCCAAAGGTCATTTTCTCCTTGGTTTTCGGTCGCATCGCCATCTATGCTTTTGGAATTCCCAGCAATCACAAAACCACCCTCTTTTGTGACCGCCAAACCATTGGCGTCATCAAATTCGGTTCCGCCAAAGGTCTTTTCCCAAAGCAAATTCCCATTATCATCTATTTTGATGAGCCAGACATCAGAACCTCCATTGTTCCTTGAAATATCGGTGTCCGTGCTAAAGGTATGCCCCACTATGGCATATGCGCCATCCGGGGTCTTTACAATGTCGTTGGATACCTCTATCCCTGTTCCTCCAAAAGATCTTTCCCAGAGCAAGGTGCCATTGCCATCCACTTTTATCACCCAAAAATCATAGCTGCCCTTGGTGTTGGAGATATCAAAATCATCACTTTCTGAAAACCCGGCCATGACAAATCCCCCATCATTGGCCTGGACCACCCCGTGCGCCCGATCATTATTGGTTCCCCCAAAATAGCGTCGCCATTGTAGATTGCCATCAGCATCTATTTTCGTTCCCCAAAATTCCCCCACTCCATGTCTGGTAAGGTAGTTGCCCCCTTTTCCAGAGTTACCTTCGCCATTGGATTGGGTCACATCCAAAAATCCGGCAAAAAAGAACCCCCCGTCATCGGTCTGGACCACATCGTAACAATGGTCATGTCCTGAAAAGCCAAAACTTTGTTCCCATAAAATGGTGCCGTTGGCATCCAATCGCAAAATCCAATTGTCGTGAAAGCCTTCATTGTTGCTCCCATCGCCATCGTCACTCATGGCATATCCCACTATGGCATAGCCTCCATCCGTGGCCTGGATTACGGATTGCCCCCGATCATCCTTACTACCTCCGTAGGTTTTGCTCCATTGGAGATTACTTTCGCTATCCAATTTCAACAGCCAATAATCGTTTACCGCCAAGCTCTTCCCAGCCAAATCCCCATCCGTACTATTGCTGTATCCCAAAATGGCATATCCCCCATCCATGGTCTGGATGATGGAACGCCCATTATCTTCCCCAGACCCACCAAAACTTTTCATCCATTGCACCTCTCCCAAGAAAGGAGGTTCTATATTTTGGTCCATGGTGTAATCATCATCCAAGCAAGACCAAAAACACAGTACAAGAAAAAAAAGTAGAATGGGTTTCTTCATGGCCTAGTTTGATTTTTGAACCACAAACAATCCAGAATTGATGTCGTTGATAAGAATCTTACCGCTTTCAAAAAAGGGATAAACACTCCACACCCCATTGAATCCGGCAGTGTTATTGGAAGGATAGGTGTCGAAAAAGGCTTTTTCCGTAATGGTTCCAGAAGCAATCGAGGCAATATCCAACACCCGCATTCCCGCCGTATAATTGGCCAAGAAAAATTCATCGCCCAACACATATCCGTTATGATCAATGGCGCCGGTCGGGCCCAAATAGGTGGTATGCAGCACTGGATTGTCCAAATCGGAAAAATCAAAAACAAGGGTTCTTGAATCGAAACCAAAATCCACCTCATCCAATTCGTCCCCCAAAATAAAATAGCGCTGGTCCTCGGTAAACCAACCTTGATGGGTATATCCGATATTGGGATAGGTCAGGGTCCCTATCTCAATAGGATTGGATTTATCCGTAATGTCCACAATGGCAATTTGATTTTCATTGGCGCCGATAAAGATTTCACGTCCCGTATAGTCCGTATCAGGACCATTATAGGTAACCACTTGGGCATCATGGGTGTACCCGTTGGCGCCGTAGCCCCCCAAACTGCTGGGGCTTGTGGGATTTTGTATATCTATGAAATGTACTCCCCCGTTAAAGGTATCGTTTCGGGCGGTTCCCACGGGGTAGGCAAACCCCATAGCTTCATTGATCACAATATTGTGTGCATTTCCAATTCCGGTGTATCGGGCATCGGCCGTAAAGACGACCGGAGGTTCAGTCACGTCTCGCAATCTTTTCAAATCAAAAACCTGCATGCCGTGATTACTTGCTTCGGAAACGATAAAAACAAAATCGCCATATACTTTTAGGTCCCGCCAAGAACTTGCCACGGTAGCCGTCAAAAGTTTTCCCAAATACATTGGATTTTCCGAATCGGAGATGTCCACAAATGCCGTACCGTTGTCCAGCCCTACCAAAGCGTATTCATTTCCAGTGGTGGCATCGGTCCAACCCCAAATATCGTTGCCCTTGGCTGCCGCAAAAGCGCTTAAATCCATTTGGAAAAGCAGGTCGTACCCTTCACAAGGGTATACATTGGCCATACCTCCCTCACAGGCAAAAAAACCACGGGTCACTGCTCCAGTCCCGATATTTGGCCCGTCATCCCCTGCACCACCATTTTGATCGTTGTTGGGGTTTCCATCATTGGTTAAAAGTGTTCCGTTATCACTGGAACACCCCACAAAAAACAAAATCGCCAAAAACGGTAAAATAGCTCTAATCGCCATAACATAGCAATTTTAAGTCTCTACTAAAGATACAATTTATAATTATCCTGTTTACTTTTGCCCCATGATAGAAGATAAGAATCCGCAGCGTACATCCTTGGAGGAAATGGGAGAGTTTGGGCTCATTGACCACCTTACCCAAAATTTCAAACTAACCCAGCCTTCATCCCTAATGGGCATTGGCGATGATGCCGCCGTACTGGATTTTTCGGATAAAAAAACCGTGGTTTCCACCGATATGTTGGTGGAGGGTGTCCATTTTGATTTGAGCTATATGCCCCTGAAGCATTTGGGGTACAAATCGGTTATTGTAAACCTATCCGATATCTACGCCATGAATGCCATGGCCACCCAAGTCACCGTTTCCATTGCCGTTTCCAATCGATTTCCCTTGGAAGCCTTGGAGGAATTCTATGAGGGCGTGGCCACAGCCTGCAAAATATACCATGTGGACCTTGTGGGCGGGGATACCACCTCTTCCAACAAAGGTATGATCATTAGTGTCACCGCTTTGGGCGTGGCCAACGAAAAGGACATTGTTTACAGAAAGGGAAGCAAAGCCAATGATCTATTGGTGGTAAGCGGCGATTTGGGGGGAGCCTACCTGGGATTGCAAGTGTTGGAGCGTGAAAAAGAAGTGTTCAAAGTCAACCCCAACAGTCAACCCGATTTGGAACCCTATTCCTATATTGTGGAGCGACAGTTAAAGCCCGAAGCCAGAAAGGATGTGGTGGAGCTGCTTCAAAAATTGGAAGTGAAGCCTACTTCCATGATCGATATCAGTGATGGGCTTTCCTCGGAAATCCTGCATTTATGCAAAAGGGGCGAGGTGGGCTGTAATCTTTTTGAAGACCAGATTCCTTTGGACCCAACAGTCATCTCTACTGCCGAAGAATTTAAAATGGATAGCACCATGATTGCTTTGGGCGGAGGTGAGGACTATGAGCTATTGTTCACCATTGACCAAGGGGACTATCCAAAAATCAAGGCCAATCCCAACCTGACCGTGATCGGGCACATGACCCAAAAGAGCGAAGGGGCACATTTGGTGACCCGTGCCAAAACTAAAATTCCATTGACGGCCCAGGGCTGGAATTCCTTCAATGGATAGTACAAAAAATCCCGAAAATCAAGGGTATCCACTTCATGGTCTTGGGGCACGCAACCGATAGCGTAGGTACTTACTTAAGTTTCCGGGATAAGCAATGTTTTCCCTAAAAGAAAAAAGGGTTATGCCACTTGGTGCACCACCCTACTTCTTCTTTTTCTGTACATATCTTCCAATGTGCTGTTGATTTCCTGCATTTGGGGCGTAAGGGCCGAAAGTTTGCCGCTTACATCGGTAGTGACTTGTTTTTGGCAATGGATACATTTGTATTCCTTGATGTGTTGGGTCACTTTTTTGGAAACAGTGTAGTGGTGTCCAAAAAGATTGCAGAAGAACGAGGAGAATTTGTTGCCATGTTGGGTAGAGGAAGTCTTCATAGTCGGTGTTGTTTGGTGAGCACATGCGATTTGGGGAATCGAAAAAATGCCGTAATTAGTTAACTGTAATTTTTTGTTATACGT
>CP051244.1:957480-1071803 GCA_017795045.1 Allomuricauda sp.
ATTATCAACACTTTATGAACAAAAAAACGTTAACGATTACCGCCTTTGCCCTTTTCTCACTTTTTTTTGGTGCGGGCAACCTTATCCTACCTCCACAATTGGGATTTAATTCGGGGAATTTATGGTGGCTGGTCACCTTGGGTTTTTGCCTTTCGGCCGTGGTCATTCCCCTATTGGGTATTTTGGCCCATGCCCGTTTACAGGGTACCATGTTCGATTTTGCCAAAAAAGTATCCCCAGTATTCAGTTGGGTATACTGCTATTTGGTCTATGTCATTTCCATTGCCCTCCCTTCTCCCCGGACGGCCTCCGTTACCCATGAAATGGCTATTCAACCTTTATGGGATGCCCCTGCCTGGACCACCAGTGTTATTTACTTTGCATTGGTATACATTTTTGTGGTAAACCGATCTAAAATATTGGATTTGGTGGGCAAACTGCTCACTCCGGGCATCTTGGTCATCCTCCTATTTATTTTTGTGGTGGCCACTTTTTCATTCGATTTTAATTTTGTCGATTCCCATATTGCACATCCATTCAGCCATGGGATTTTGGAAGGTTACCAAACTTTTGATGCCATCGGGGCCGTTGTGGTCGGGGCCGTCATTATCATTTCCATCAATCTAAAAAACAGGGATGCGTCTTTCGAATCGAAAAGAAATCTCATCCGAAAATCTGGGTTTTTAGCGGGTCTGGGGTTGTTCTTGGTTTATGCCGGACTGATTTTTACCGGGGCCGTGTTTGGAGATTCGTTTGACCCATCCATTTCTAGGACTTCACTTTTAAGTGGTATCAGTCTAAAGACCCTGGGTAGTACCGCACATTGGTTCCTCAGTCTTTTGGTGAGTCTCGCCTGTTTTACCACCGCTGTGGGCATTGTTACCGGCACTTCGGATTTTATCAAAGGGCAATTCAACGATTCCGTTTTGGCCTATCGGATTACGGCCGTCATCGGGTGTCTTTTAGGGATTCTCATGGGACAACTCAACGTGGATTATATCATCGCCGTGGCACTTCCGGCCCTTATGCTCATTTATCCCATTACCATTGTCTTGATCGTGCTGAATGTGGTGCCCGAAAAGTTTGCCTCGCCCAAAGTGTTTCGTTGGGTGGTGGTCACCACCGTGATTTTTAGTGTTCCGGATTTTTTGGGAAGTGTGGGATTGGGTTCCACAATAGGGCCATACACTGAATGGTTGCCCTTGACCAACTATCAATTGGGTTGGGTGTTGCCAGCCTTAATGGCCTTTGCCATCTCCAACCTACTTCAGAAAAAAGTTGAGTAATCCCAATCCCTGTTCTCAAAACGATGCAGATAGCACCACCCCAAACGTTTCCCCGCCTTGGAAATCTATCTTGATGCCTTTAAAAAAATCGTTATCTCCAAACACCATTTTTTTCACAAAGGGAGCGATTTGATAAGCCAGTTTTGTGCTTAAAATCCCAATGCCAGCTCCAGTGACCACATCGGTGAACCAATGTCGGTTGTTGTACATCCGCAGAAAGCCGGTACATGCCGCCACCATGTATCCCGATATCCCATACCAGATGGATACTTCCTTAAATTCCTGGTTCAAAAATTCGGCGGCCATAAAAGCGGTTGCCGTATGGCCCGAAGGAAATGCATTATACGCGGTTCCATCCGGTCTTTGGATTGCGGTGAGTCTCTTGAGGCCTTGCACCGTGACCCCCATGAGCACATATGCGGTGCCCAAGGCGATGGTCCTATCCTTAAAATTGTGCTTCCCCTTGACTCCAATTGCATTCAAGGCATACACGGACACCATGGGAACGTATTGACTATAGTCATCTATATATGTACTCCTGTCCCGGAGTGCATCCATCTCGCTCCTCATTTGTAGATTAAAGCGTTTAATGCCTTCACTTTCAAGACCTATAAACCCATAACTTATCAAAGCAGTGGGGATGATCAGCTTTTTGTAATTGAACTCGGAATTGATGTTTTGTTCTAGGGAATCTGGCTGTATGCGCTGTGCAAACAGATTCGGACAAAACAAACAGAACAGTACTGCCAGTTTTATAAAATCTGCCATTCTTTTTTTAATTATGCACGCCTCCAAGGCATGAAGTAGGTTAAACTTATCTGCGGCCAGAACGGGACGGTTCAAGCGTTAGAGCTTCGAAGTTCAGGGTTCCCTAGATGGGTTTGTGTGCCCAATTGACGAATGGCAGGTATGGGTTCACCAATCCCATAAAGTAATTGACGGGGACTTTCAAAAAACCACAAAAAAGAAGAAGAATCGGTTTTGTGAAGCGAGCAGAAAATTAAAGGTGAAGATGAAGTGGCGTTGTATTTATCCCTGTTTCTGGCTTCCAATATTTGATTTCTGTGTATGACTTGTACGGAATCCCCCTCAAATCAGATGCGATTAGAAACTCAAATTCTGTTTAGTGCACATTGTAGCGCTAGCTTTTTTTAAAATAAATAAGAGTATATTGAAAGATCTTATTCTTTTTTAGCGCAGTTTGTTAGGTATTGTTGTTGTTTTTCTTCTCTCATGGTTAATTCTTTGGATCATTTCAAAAGAACACATCACTGTTCTAGGGATACTACCGACCAAGAGACGCTTGAAAGGTTTTTTTATTGGTTTGATTTCCATGGCGTTGTTTTGCACTATCAATTTACTGGGCCAGTCCTATTTTAAAGACATTGGCTATGTAAGAAACCCTGATTATGGAATTTGGGAAAGCATAAATGGAATATGGTGGGCGTTTAAGGCCGCCCTGTTTGAAGAACTTATTTTTCGAGGGGCATTATTATATCTGCTCATCAAAAGATTAGGGGTTAATTGGGCATGCATCATCAGTGCATCGGCATTTGGAATATATCATTGGTTCAGTTATCAAATGTTTGGTCGTGGTCTCATTCCAATGGCCTATGTTTTTCTGTTAACTGGAGCAGGAGGTTGGATGTTTGCCTATGCCTTTGCCAAAACGAAATCATTGTATACGCCATTGGGATTGCATTTTGGATGGATCGTGGTCAGTATAGTTGTTTTTTCCGCTGGCCCATTGGGTAATTCCTTATTTATTGCAGATGGTGATGGTGTGGATTTAGGTGGATGGGAACAATTATCGTTTTTCCTTTGGCAGACATTGGTCGTGCCAGGAATTGTAACTTGGTATCTTATAAAAAATGCCCGTAAAGCTAAACTGGAGATCCCCGATCCCGTAGAGTGATGGACGGGGTTTTCCAAAAACCTGCAAAAAAGAAGAATAGCCCTATCGGTGCAGCTCGGATTTTAACTTTACCAGCTCACCTAACAGCCGGGTTTCCTTTACCCGATCAGATAGGTTCATGGCCTGGGCCATTCGGTAAATTTCAAAGTTCAGGGTGTCGATTTCCGTTTCCCTTTTATTATTGATGTCCTGCAAAGTGGAGATAAACTGGCCGTCGGACATTCGGCTTATGGTCAATACCTGGTCTTCCAATTCCGAAGTACCCAAATCCACTCCTTTTTTGTTTGCAATGGTCACGCATTCCGTGATTACCCGTTGCGCAATGGCCAACACTTCCTTATTCCTGTGAAAGATGCCATTATCCACCTCCAACAAGGGGCAAATGGAATTAAAAACACTGTTGGCAATGGCTTTTTTCCAGATGGTGCGCTGGATGTTCTTTTCCGCCACAAATCTGAAATTGGGGGTATCCAATAGGCCGACCACCGTTTCCAAGCTCGAAGTTTTTTGTTGAACAACCCCAATGGGTGATTCCGCAACGGGTTTGTAACTAACAGTATTGGCATCGCTATGCTGGCTGGTCATGAAAAGGACACATCGGTACAATTCGTCAAAGCCTTTCTCCAAAAAAGGTTGTTCCACTCCCAGTCCATTTTGCAACAAAACCAAGGGTGAAGTTTTGGCTTTGGATTGCAGTTTTTCGGCGAGTGCCTCATTTCCGAACGACTTGTTCGTAAGGACCACCAACCCATCCAAGGTTTTATGGTTGTCCAAGGTACTGATGCTGATATTCGCCTCAAGCTGAGCTCCATTCTTAAGCTGTAAGGTAATCTTTTGCTGATGGGGTTTGCCCTGACCTTCGCGACCGCGAATCAATTCCACTTCCTTTCCCTGATGATGGAGACAAACGGCCAACGTCTTGCCCACAGACCCAGCTCCAATGATGTATGTTTTCATAGAACTAAAGGTACCAAGATTCCTCCAGATACTTTTTAGAGTCCGTCTTCTCTATCGGAAAGCCAATCCTTGTATTTCGATTTTAATTCGTTTCTCTTTTGGGTAGTGTCCATCACAATATCGACCCCTCCATCATATGGGGCAATTATGCATTGTTTTGAAGGGCAGACAAACATTGCCCGAAACTTGTCATCCGCAATTGCCCTTAGCATCTTGTCTTGACTGTTCTTTTCCCATTTTTTTACGGTAACATATATCTCCAAATGCACTTCATCTTCATATGCTTCTGGTCGTTCCTTTTTGAGATCCACTGAAAAAACTTTTTGAAATTTATCAAACCCTTCCAACTCCTTGCTCCGATCACCCAATGACCCATACTCATACAATCCAACCGATATGAACATTTCCGTTTTCTGTCCAATGAGGTCGTTAATCAATTGGTTCTGTCTATCGAGTATAATTCCATACTCGTCTTCGTTCTCAGCATATCTTTTGGAGCTTGGCAAGCTATGGATTCTGAACCATCGGTCTTTATATTTCCACTTTAGTTCGTGATTGATGGGCAGCGCCTCTGGATATTCCCTATCCCAATATGATATAAATTCGCTTTCGGTCATCTATGTATGCTGAAATTTTTGAAGTAAGTTCAGGTATTTCTGTATCTCTACCCCGACACAATTGACAAACAGCCCATATGAGGCAATGGATTTGTGGTTTCACTTGATAGAATGTCCTTATCTAATTGAACTTCAATCAGAACCCCGCTTTTTCTTATTGTAATAATACAGGGCATAGGCAATCCCCGCCAGTACCACAAAGGGCAAATAACTACCAATGACCACGCCTATTTCATAGGCACTGTCCGGGGCTTCCTGTATTTTCTTTTCAATATCGGCTTGTTGTAAAAACAGAATCAGTTTCATAGTTGTTATTGTCATTCTGGGCAAAGTGAAGAATCCAATCATTTCGACTACGCTCGATGTGACAAGGTTATGTATTCATCAACCCCTCTATTTCTTCAATCTCAATGGGGATGTTGCGCATCAAATTGAACGGCTCCCCTTGTTCCTGTATGACCACATCGTCCTCCAAACGAATGCCCATTCCCTCTTTGGGAATATAGATCCCAGGTTCCACGGTAAAGACCATATTGGCCTTCATGGGCGTTTTCAATGCTCCGTAATCATGGGTGTCCAACCCAATATGGTGACTGGTGCCATGCATAAAGTATTTTTTGTAGGCAGGCCATTTGGGGTCTTCGTTCTGCACATCGGCCTTGTCCAAAAGCCCAAGACCCAATAATTCGGAAGTCATGATTTTCCCCACTTCTTTATGGTATTCGGCCCAAAGGGTGCCGGGCACCAACATTTTGGTGGCTTCGTCCTTTACCCTGAGTACCGCGCTGTACACTGCTTTTTGACGGTCGGTGAATCTTCCGTTGGCAGGTATGGTCCGGGTAAGGTCACTGGAGTAATTGGCATATTCCGCGGCCAAATCCATCAAGATCATATCCCCATCTTTCACCTGTTGGTTATTTTCCACATAGTGGAGCACATTGGCATTGGCGCCCGATGCAATGATGGGTGTATAGGCAAAGCCTTTAGAACGGTTCCGTACAAACTCATGAAGGAACTCCGCTTCCATTTCATACTCCCAAACGCCTGGTTTCACAAATCCCAAGATTCTTCGGAAGCCTTTTTCGGTGATGTCACAAGCGGTCTGCATCAATGCGATTTCCTCAGGTTCCTTTACCCCACGGATCTCTTGTAAAATAGTATTGCTCTTCGCCCATTGATGGGCAGGAAAATCCTGTTTACATTTTTGGATGAAACGGTCTTCCCGGGTCTGGGTCTCCACAGCCTGACGGTAATGCTCATTGGTGTTGAAATAAATGGTATCCGCTTCGGTCATCAAATCAAAAAAGACCTTGTCAAAATCCGTGAGCCAGTAGACGGTTTCAATCCCAGATACGGTAGTGGCCTGTTCCTTGGTGAGCTTGGCCCCTTCCCAAACGGCAATATGCTCGTTGGTCTCCCTTACAAAGAGAATTTCCCTGTGTTTTTTGTCCAAGGCATCCGGGAAAAGTAGCAGAATGGTTTCCTCCTGATCCGCCCCGCTCAAGTAAAAAATATCCCTAGCTTGCTCAAAGGGCATGGTACTGTCCGCCCCAATCGGATAAATGTCGTTGGAATTGAACACCGCAATACTTTTGGGCTTCATCTGCGCCATAAATTTCTTGCGGTTCTTTATGAATAGGGTTTGGTCTATTGGGAAGTATTTCATGTCAAAAAATGATTTGTCCAAATGTAGGTAATTGTGTTCCCGAAGACAAATTCATACCTTCCCGTTAAAATAAAATCCATGCAGCTCAACCTAAGCATCCCGGCCCTCTTGTTTCCGGCCATTTCACTGACCATGTTGGCCTACAATGCCCGGTATTTGGCCATTGCGGCGCTGATCCGACAGTTGCACAAACAGTTTGAGGAAACCTCGGCCCAACCCTTGAAACAACAAATAAACCAACTCAGAAAGCGCTTGGGTATCATCAAAAACATGCAGGCAACGGCCATCATTAGTTTCTTATTGGCTGCGGTGACCATGTTCCTCATCTATGTGGAGCTGAATGTTTGGGCCAATGTCATCTTTGGGGTCAGTCTGGTCTTTTTGGTCATTTCCTTGCTCTTGTCCCTGTTGGAAGTGCAGCTTTCCACCAAAGCATTGGGGATTCAGCTAAAGAGTATGGAAAAATAATCCCTAGTTCTTGAGGAAATCGCTCCTTTCTTAAAATAAAGCAATTTTCGGGTCATTTTCTTCCAAGGGTTTTGCGTAATTTGGTGATGCTAAAACGCACTTGTACAGAAGGTTATTCCTTTTGGTAAAAAACAACCATCAACACATCATCATGCAGACCAACCGAAAAAACCGAATCAAATCCATTGACATGCTCCGAGGACTTGTCATGGTCATCATGGCACTGGACCATGTCCGTGATTATTTTCATTTCGACGCCTATTTCTTTGACCCAACGGACATGTCCCAAACCAATGTCCCTTTATTCTGGACCCGGTTCGTTACCCATTTTTGTGCACCGGTATTTGTTTTCTTGGCAGGTACCTCAGCTTTTTTTGTAGGACAGCGTATCACTAAAAAAGCCCTGTCCACATGGTTGTTAAAACGCGGTCTTTGGTTGTTGATTGCCGAATTCACCATTATAAAGCTGGCGTGGATGTTCAAGCTGGACTATTCCACCATCCTTCTTCAAGTAATTTGGGTGCTGGGCATCAGCATGATCTTTTTGGCCGGATTCATCCATCTTCCCAAAAAGCTTATCATTGCGCTATCCCTAATTGCGGTTTTTGGCCATAACCTGTTGGATTCCATTGCTCCGACCGACCCGTTGACTTCTGGTATATGGTCGTTGTTGCATGTGTTCAATTTGGTGGATTTGGGCAGTTTCCAAGTCTTTGTGGGATATCCTATGATCCCTTGGATCTTTGTAATGCCCCTCGGATATTATTTTGGCGGGTTCTATCTACCGTCTTTTGATTCCAAGCTTCGGATTAAAAGGCTTTTTCAACTTGGCGCTGGGATGGTTCTGATATTTTTTGCCCTGAGGACTTTCAACACCTATGGTGACCCTAATCTTTGGGCAAATCAAGATAGTATTGGGCTAACCATAGCCTCCTTTTTCAATGTGACCAAATATCCCCCATCCTTGCTTTACTTATTAATCACACTTGGCCCTTCACTGATCTTTTTGGGCTTGGTGGAAAATTGGCAAAACCGCTGGACCGAAAAATTGGTGGTCATTGGTCGGGTACCCATGTTTTTTTACATTGTCCATATTTATGTGATCCATATATTGGCCGTATTTGCTGCCATCTTTACCGGGTTCAGTTTTTCCGATATGGTCATCGATCTATGGGTCACCTTACAGCCTCAATTGAGGGGATATGGGTTCAGTCTGTGGGTGGTATATCTCATTTGGATTCTGCTGACCTTGGCCCTGTACCCTATTTGTAGCTGGTACAATAATTACAAGACCGACCATAGGGAAAAATGGTGGCTCAGTTACCTTTAAAAAAATTAAGCTGTTCATAAAACAGTGTCGGAATACGTCTTGGGATTGATTAATTTTACGGTCCAAGTTTTTTTGGCATGCAGAGAACCGTCAAGGACATAGACTTTTTTAAGAACATCCGTGAAATACGGGAATGCGAATTCGGGATTTTCTATTTCTTTGATGGATTGGTCATTTCTGAAATCAAGGAAGGTGTGGTCTTTAACTGGTCCATGGCCAAAAAAATTATAGACATCGCTTACGAAATCATTGGGAGGGATGAGCCCGTTGCCTACATCTCCAATCGCATTAACCCTTACTCGGTTGTCCCCACGGATTGGCTCAAATTTTATAGAAATCGACATCAGCTCAAATACTATTCCATTGTGAGCTATGACAAAGGTGGGCTGTCCAGCATTGTTTTGGAGCGACTGTTCTTCAAGGAAAAAATTCGCCAGTTTGAAAATTTGGAAAGCGCCATTGCATGGAGCCTTTCCAAAATTGAAGAGGAGAAGAAAGGCCTAACGCCCCAAATGAAATAGGGCATCACCTTGATTGACCACGGCTTGGTGGTTGATACAGATGACATAACCATCAAATGGAGCCTTGATTTTTTTGTTCTTTTTCGCGTAGGTATCCGTAACCAACCCCAAAACTTCTCCTTTTTGAATCGATTGTCCATTCGCAATCTCTGGTATGAACATTCCGGCCCTTGGTGCCCTGACCCATCGGGTATACTCCAAGTGGACCGATTGCTTTTCTTCTTTTGGTTCACTCTTGGAAAACATGTTGAGGCCATTCAATACATTTTGTATCCCCTGCATGCCAAACGCAATGGCATTTTCATCAAACCGCATGCTCTCCCCTGCTTCATACACCATGGTGGGTATGCCCATTTTAAAAGTCGTCTTCCGAAAAGACCCTGTTATCAGTTTGGAGGCAAAATGAAATGGCGCCCCGAAGGATTCCGCCAGCATCTTACTTTTGGGGTCTTCTTGGGTATAGCGTGCCTGGGGATGGTTATGGCGTTGGCTTCCCCCGGTATGTAAATCGATTCCAAAATCCACTTTCGGCAATAGCTGGGAGGCATAGGTATGGGCAATCCTGCTAGCCAAGGAACCTGTTTTGCGCCCGGGAAAACTACGGTTCACATCTTTGCCATCCGGTACATCCCTTGAAAAATGGATAAATCCAAAAATATTGAGGATAGGGACCACCATTACCGCCCCCTTTTTCACATTGAACTTCTTTTCCTGAAGCATTCGCCTTAAGGTCTCCACCCCATTGATCTCATCGCCATGCAATCCGGCTTGCACCAACACGGTTGGACCGGCCTTCTTTCCATTGAATACATGCACCGGGATATCAATGAGTGTTCCCGTAGGCAAACGGGCTATGTTCAACGCAACTGATTTTTGTTCCCCCGGAGCTATGCTCTCCCCATTTATGGTGATGGTCTTATTATCTTTTTCTACGTCCATTTTTTTCCACATATTGGATGATGTGCTTGGCCACGTTCACATTTGTGGCGGCCTCTATTCCTTTCAATCCCGGAGAGGCATTTACCTCTATCAACAAAGGTCCTTTTTTGGAACGGATAAGGTCTACTCCAGCAACTCCGAGACCCAAGTATTTGGTTGCATTGAGGGCAATATATTTTTCTTTTGGGGTCAACTGGACGGCTTCGGTTTCTGCACCACGGTGTACATTGGACCTAAAATCATCGATATTGCTGATCCGCTTCATGCTGGCCACCACTTTGTTTCCCACCACAATGATCCGAAGATCTTCGCCATGGGCCTCCTCAATATATTCCTGCAATAAAATACTCGTGTTCATATTGTAAAGGGTATCTATGATGGACTTGGCCGATTTTTTGCTCTCGGCCAGCATTACCCCCTTGCCTTGGGTGCCTTCCTGCAATTTTATGATCACCGGACCGCCACCCAAAAACTTGATCTGTTCCTCAACATTGTGGGGGTTGATGGAAAATACCGTTTCGGGAATGGGGATTCCCTTTCTGGACATGATCTGGAGGGTCCGTACCTTGTTTCGGGCCCGGGTTATGCCCAAGGACCTGGCCGTACTGAAGATATCGTTCATCTCAAATTGCTTCACAATGGCGGCCCCATGCCGGGTGACCGTGGTGCCAATCCGGGGGATAATGGCATCGAACTCATCGGTGATATCCTCCGCATCCAGATAAATTTTGGGTTTGTCCGTACCCAACCGCACCGAACATCGGGTATGATCGATCATTTCCACATAATGTCCTGCATTTTGCGCCTCCTGTGCTATTCTTCTGGTGGAATGTACGTTGAGGCTAACGGATAAAATGGCAATGTCCATGATAAAGTTTCGGTTGGTAATTATCGGTAATATCGGTCAAAAATCCTAAACTCGACGCCTCGATAAGGTTTTGAAAATAGGATCAAGCCTTATGTATTGGCCAAACCTATTTCTTCCAAGGGGCGCCCAACAGCTTAAAATCAATCTAAATAAGCTGTTTTCCAATATTGAAAGCTTGTTAAAAACTCGTCCGTGCTGTAAATTTGTCTCAAAACCAGCACTAATGAGTGGATTGATAAAATCTTCAATTGCCCGAAAAGTTGTGATGGCACTTTCGGGTCTTTTTTTGGTTGTTTTTCTTACACAACATTTTACCATTAACATTACCTCGGTCATAGACCCTGAAACCTTTAATGCTTGGTCCCATTTCATGGGATACAATCCATTGGTACAATTTGTTCTTCAGCCCGTTCTGATTGCGGGGGTAATCATCCATTTTGTCATGGGTTTTGCCTTGGAAATCCAGAACAAGAAAGCAAGGGGTGGCAGTTATGTGAAGTACAAGGGAAGCGCCAACGCACCATGGGTGTCCAGAAACATGATCTATTCCGGATTGGTGATCTTAGCTTTTTTGGCACTCCACTTTTATGATTTTTGGGTTCATGAAATGGCCTACAAATACATAGAGGTTTCCCCAGAGGACCCAACGCGTTATTACCATGAAACCGTAGAAAAGTTCGCCCCTTTCTGGAGGACCATCATCTACATTGTTTCATTTTTCCTTCTGGGTCTTCACCTGTGGCATGGCTTTGCCTCTTCTTTCCAGAGTATGGGATTGAACAACAAGTACTCTCCAGGTATCAAGACATTTGCAAAAATATTTTCGGTGGTCATTCCATTGGGCTTTGCTTTCATCGCCCTGTATCACCACCTTAACCCAGTAACACATTAAGTATGGGCATAATGGATTCCAAAATTCCATCTGGGCCTTTGGCCGATAAATGGACCAAACATAAGAACGATATCAATCTTGTAAATCCCGCCAACAAAAGGAACATCGATGTTATTGTGGTAGGAACAGGATTGGCTGGAGGTGCGGCAGCCGCTACCTTGGCCGAGTTGGGTTACAACGTAAAGACTTTCTGCTATCAAGATTCCCCACGTAGGGCACACTCCATTGCTGCCCAGGGAGGAATCAACGCAGCCAAAAACTATCAAGGGGATGGTGACAGTAACTATCGCCTTTTCTACGATACCATCAAAGGAGGGGACTACCGTTCCCGTGAAGCCAACGTATACCGATTGGCTGAGGTATCTGGAAACATCATTGACCAATGTGTGGCCCAAGGGGTTCCTTTTGCCCGTGAATATGGAGGGCTTTTGGACAACCGCTCCTTTGGAGGGGTATTGGTTTCAAGAACTTTTTATGCGAAAGGCCAGACTGGGCAACAGTTGCTTTTAGGGGCCTATTCGGCCATGAACCGACAAATCAATCGAGGTAAGATCCAAGCGTACAACCGCCATGAAATGATGGACTTGGTCCTAGTGGATGGCAAAGCGCGTGGTATCATCGCCCGGGATTTGGTAAGTGGTGAAATAGAACGACACAGTGCCCATGCCGTGGTTTTGGCCACTGGAGGGTATGGAAACGTGTTCTTCCTATCCACCAACGCCATGGGAAGTAACGTCATGGCGGCTTGGAGAGCACACCGTAAAGGGGCTTTCTTCGCCAATCCGTGTTTTACGCAGATTCACCCGACCTGTATTCCGGTTTCAGGGGAGCATCAATCCAAATTGACCTTGATGTCCGAATCCCTACGAAACGATGGTCGTATTTGGGTGCCCAAGAAAATGGAAGATGCCGTGGCCATCCGTGAAGGGAAATTGAAGCCTACGCAACTTGCGGAAGAAGATCGTGATTACTATTTGGAGCGACGTTATCCCGCTTTCGGTAACCTTGTGCCCCGTGATGTGGCCTCAAGAGCTGCCAAGGAGCGTTGCGATGCCGGATTTGGTGTGAACAAGACCGGAGAGGCCGTGTATTTGGATTTTGCTTCGGCCATTAAACGATATGGAAAAGAAAAAGCCTTGACCTCTGGACTTAAAAATCCAGATGAGGCCACCATCATAAAATTGGGTGAGGAAGTTATCGAAGCCAAATATGGAAACCTGTTCCAGATGTACGAAAAAATCGTGGATCAAAATCCGTATAAAACTCCAATGATGATCTATCCTGCGGTGCACTACACCATGGGTGGACTTTGGGTGGATTACAACCTACAGACCACCATTCCAGGTTGCTACGCAGCTGGTGAGGCCAACTTTAGCGACCACGGTGCCAACCGTTTGGGGGCTTCGGCCCTGATGCAAGGTCTGGCCGATGGATACTTTGTACTCCCTTATACCATTGGTGATTATCTGTCCGATGATATCCGTACCGGAAAAATCCCAACCGACTCCAAGGAATTCGATGAGGCCGAGAAGCAAGTTCGCGACCGTATGGAAAAATTGATGGGCGGTTCTGGAATCCATTCCGTGGATTACTATCACAAGAAGTTGGGCAAGATCATGTGGAACAAATGTGGTATGGCCCGAAACGCCAAAGAGCTGGAAGAGGCCGTCAAAGAGATTTCCGACTTGCGTAAGGATTTCTGGGAGAACGTAAAGGTTCCCGGCACCATCGACTCCAAAAACCAGGAATTGGAAAAAGCCGGACGAGTGGCCGATTTCTTGGAACTGGGGGAACTGTTTGCCAAAGATGCCCTTCACAGAAACGAATCCTGTGGTGGACATTTCCGTGAGGAATACCAAACCGAAGAAGGTGAGGCATTGCGTGACGACAAGAACTTTAAATATGTGGCCGCTTGGGAGTTTGCCGGTGAGCCCAAAGATGCCAAATTGCACAAAGAGGATTTGGTTTATGAAAACATTGAACTGAAGACACGATCCTACAAATAAGAAACTATGAAATTATATTTAAAAATATGGCGTCAAAAAGACGCGTCCTCAGCAGGAAAAATAGTGGATTATACGCTTGACGGTGTAGAAGGGGACATGTCTTTCTTGGAAATGCTGGACATCTTGAACGAGGAATTGATTTCCAAAGGTGAGGAACCGGTTGAGTTTGATCATGATTGTAGGGAGGGTATCTGCGGAACCTGTTCCTTGCAGATCAACGGCGAACCTCACGGTCCAGACCGTTTGGTGACCACTTGCCAATTGCACATGCGTAAGTTCAATGATGGGGATACCATCGTGATTGAACCATTCCGAGCCAAAGCATTTCCCGTGATCAAGGATTTGATTGTAGATCGTAGTTCTTTTGACCGTATCCAACAAGCTGGAGGGTATATCTCGGTAAACACCTCTGGAAATACCGTGGATGCCAATGCCATTCCTATCAATAAGCATGCTGCAGACGAGGCCATGGATGCCGCTACCTGTATTGGTTGTGGTGCCTGTGTGGCCGCTTGTAAAAATGCAAGTGCCATGTTGTTTACCTCTGCGAAGGTTTCCCAATTTGCGCTACTGCCCCAAGGAAGGGTCGAAGCTGTGGAACGGGTTCAGAACATGGTCCGCCAAATGGATTTGGAAGGTTTTGGAAACTGTACCAACACTGGAGCTTGTGAAGTGGAATGCCCCAAGGGGATTTCCTTGACCAACATTGCCAGAATGAACCGCGAATACCTATCGGCTACCCTAAAGGGATAAGTCATAGACATCTTATATGGAAAAGCCCCAACTCTTAAGAGTTGGGGCTTTTTGTTGCTTTGGATATTGTCAGGTCGAGCGCAGTCGAGACCATACTGACAAGGTTAAAATAACACGCACCACTTATGTCATTTCGAAATGAGGAATGAAATGACAATTGAGAAATCTTTAATCCTTTTGAGATTTCTCACTTCGATTTCGACTGCGCTCAATCTCACAGTTCGAAATGACGCATCCGCGTCATGCTGAACTCGTTTCAGCATCTCATATGAGTGATTGGATTTTGCATTGTGTCTCGACTGCGCTCGACATGACATATTCGTGTCAAACCATTTTGTTGTCCACTAATCGATTCTTCCATTTGCTCAGAATGATATTTCAACAGTTTATTTTTGATTGAATCCTTCGTATATTCCAACATGTCCAAAAAGTATCCCAAAGAACGTATCAAAGTGCCTCGGTTCAATGAGGAAAGTGGGTTTTATACCACCCCGGAACGCTCCAAGATCATGGGCAAGATCCGCGGCAAGAACACCAAGCCAGAGCTTGCGTTTAGGAAAGCTTTGTGGGCAGCGGGATACCGATACCGAGTCGATTACAAAAAACTCATTGGAAAACCGGATATCGCCTTAAAAAAGTACAGTACGGTCATCTTTATTGATGGAGAGTTCTGGCATGGCTATAATTGGGAGGAACGCAAGCATAAAATCAAGACCAACCGCGAATTTTGGATCGCAAAAATTGAACGCAACATCCAACGGGACGAGGAGGTCAACGAAGCCTTGGAAAAAATGGGCTATACCGTGTTTCGGTTTTGGGAAACCGAAGTAAAAAAAGACTTGGAAAGTTGCTTGCAAAAAGTACTTGACCGATTAAAAGAACATCACGCCAATGATTAAACCATCCTCCAAACTACCGCAGGTAGGCACCACCATTTTTACCACCATTGGCCAATTGGCCCAAGAGCATAATGCCATTAACCTATCCCAGGGATTTCCCAATTTTAACCCAGACTCTGAGCTTCTACAACTCGTAGGCGAGGCTTTTAAAAAAGGTCATAACCAATATGCCCCCATGCAGGGGGTACTTTCTCTCCGGGAAGCCATTTCAGAAAAAATTGAACATCTATATGGGAACTATTATCATCCAGAATCTGAAATCACCGTTACGGCAGGGGCCACGCAGGCCATTTTTACAACAATTGCCGCCTTTGTGCGCCAAAACGATGAGGTCATCGTCATAGAACCTGCTTTTGATTGCTACGAACCGGCCATAACGCTTTTTGGGGGTAAAAGTATCCCGGTAGCTCTGGAGGGAAATGATTTTAAAATGAATTGGCGTGCTTTTAAATCAGCGATAAGTCCCAAGACCAAAATGGTCATTATCAATACCCCGCACAATCCCACCGGCACCATTTGGTCTGAAAGTGATATGATGCAGCTTCAGGATATTTTAAGGGATACCAATATTATCTTGTTGAGTGATGAGGTCTATGAACACATCGTTTTTGATGGCAAACCCCACGAAAGCGTAGCCAAATATCCCGATTTGGCCGCTAGAGCCGTCATCTGCTCTTCTTTTGGAAAAACGTTTCATGCCACGGGCTGGAAAATAGGCTATTGTGTAGCACCAAAACCCTTGATGCGGGAGTTTCAAAAAGTACATCAGTTCAATGTATTTTCGGTCAACCATGCCCTTCAGGTTGCTTTGGCCCAATATGTGAAAGATCCACAACATTATACTAATCTAAGTGGTTTTTATCAAGAGAAGCGGGATGCCTTCTTAAATGCCATTCAAGGCTCTCGATTCAAAATGGTTCCTTCAGCTGGTACGTATTTTCAGTTATTGGAGTATTCCGATATCACAGACGAAAAAGACACGGCCTTTGCAGAACGTTTGATCAAGGAGTACAAGCTTGCCAGTATTCCGGTCTCTGTATTTTGCAAGGCGGATTACGACCAAAAATTCCTTCGGTTTTGCTTCGCGAAGACCAATGATGTTTTGTACCAAGCTTCCGAAATCTTGAACTCAATTTGAATATCGTAAGGCTAAAGCTGCTTTTTCACAATCTTGAATACTTGCAGCACATCATCCAAGGGCAGTTCAAAATCCTGATATTCTGGAGAAGTGTTCAAATTATGGCATTGGACCGTTCCCCTTTTTGAATCATACCCTGTAAGTTGTTTACAGATAATCCTGTCCTTGCAGACCAATATGTAGGATTTATTCCATAAGCTTTCGTCCTTCTTGGCCAAATCTTCCTTTTTAAGGGCCAACCCCAAAACAAAGGATTTGTTGGGAATGGCGTGTATACTGGAATCGTTCATGGAATTGCCTGAAACCTCAAATATATAGTAGGGTTCTTTGGCCACCGAATCTATGATAAAAGCGGATTGAAAAGGCACTTTCCCTTCCCCTTTATCCAACGTATCCAGAGCTTCAATATATTTTTTGTGCCATTCCATTAGGACCAAGGGAGCCATCACCAGATATTTTCCATGCTCCAAGGGATAAAAAACACTCCCATGTTTGGTAAAAGGCTTATCCTTGACATAGGGTTCGCCCAAATCATTGATTTCACGCAGATGCAGTTCCGCGATGGTCATCTCAAAATACTGGGCAATCTTGGTTAGATTTTTAATGGGAATGTTGGCATCTTTCCGCTCGTACAGCTGAATGGTACGGAGGCTAACCCCAATTTCATCCCCCAATTGCGTTTGACTAATCTTTTTTTTGCGTCTTAATTGCTTGATTATCACCATAAGTTTACTATATTGTGTAATATTATTACGCAACACACTATAGCTGCAGCAATTTCGCTACTTTTCTGTAATTGGGTTACAAGCCAAATATAGAAAATAGGAATTAACCCCAATAAAATAATTATTAATCCTTTAATCTATTATCTATGGGGTCTCCTAATTATTCCCGCTTTGTCATTAAAAGTGAGAACATCTTCACCAACGAAGATTATGGCAAACCGATCAGCGAACGTCTTTCTGAAATTTTGCGAAGAAATGCTTCCAAAGACGATTTGGCAAACATTGCCATCAAGTGTAAAATCAGCTTTTCTACCATCAGGGATGTGGTTTACAGAACCAATAGCCTTACCAAGGCCAATGCCACGGCCATTGCACAACTGATTTATGTTGCTTTTGAAAACTCAATTGGGTATAAGATTCGTTCCGAAACCGATGTCATGTTTTTGGAAGAGCTTTTAAACTTCTAAGCGAAGTAACCAATCGGTCTGTTCATCGGTTCCAATATAGTAGGGGTGCTCCCCAAACTTTTGGAAACCATGGCGCTGGTAAAAGCGTATGGCCTTGGGGTTGTGTTCCCACACCCCAAGCCATAGATATTCCATTTTTTGTTCCGCAGCCAATTGGATGATGTATTGAAGCATTTGCGCTCCTATCTGTTTTCCCTGATGTGCTCCACGCACATAAATCCGTTCCAATTCCATGGACTTTTCATCATGGACATCGGTTTGGGCTGTACCCAAGTTCACTTTAAAGTAACCTACCAAGGTGTTGCTTTCATATACAAAATGGAAGAGCGAGTCGGGATTTTTAAGTTCCATTTCCAATCTTTCCCTACTAAACGCTTTGTTGATATACTCCCAAAAGTCATCAGGGTCATTGTCCTTTTCAAAAGCGGCCACAAAGGTGTCCTTTGAGATTTTCACCAAAGTATCCAAATCTGAAACACTACATTCCCTGAAAGATAGATTTGCCGAGGTCATTGCTTAAAAATATCGCAAAAAAAAGAGCCTAACAAAATGTCGGCTCCTAAATTTTCAGGGGGAAATTATACGTCTAAAGCATAAAAAGCTTCTTGATCAGTAACATAAATCCTGTAAAAAAATCGTTTCGATAGATTTGGACGTTTTCGTCCATGGTGGTGTGGTTTAATTTGGCTGCCATGGTGTCGTTTTTACGGTTGTCAATTTGGGTAAAAAATTCGATATAACCAAATATAAAATCGATGAATGACAATATAAAACTAATGTTGTGTAACCGTTTCTTTTTGTTGTAAAAAAGCGAATGATATTTGCTAAATGTGCATCTCGGGCACCGCTTCCCCAACCATCAATTTTCCTTCGGTGGCCTTCACGATATCTTCCACGGTGACCCCAGGTGCCCGTTCAAGGAGTTTAAAACCTTCCGGAGTGACTTCCAGAACCGCCAAATTGGTCACGATCTTCTTTACACAGCCCACTCCGGTCAAAGGCAGGGTACAGCGTTTCAATAGTTTGGATTCACCCGCCTTGTTGGTGTGCATCATGGCCACGATGATGTTTTCCGCCGAGGCGACCAAATCCATGGCCCCACCCATGCCCTTTACCATTTTTCCGGGAATCTTCCAGTTGGCAATATCGCCGTTCTCGGCCACTTCCATGGCGCCCAAAATGGTCAGGTCCACATGCTTTCCCCTAATCATTCCAAAACTCAACGCGGAATCAAAAAAAGAAGCTCCGGGTAGGGTGGTTATGGTTTGTTTTCCGGCATTGATGATATCGGCATCCTCATCGCCCTCAAACGGAAATGGACCCATGCCCAATACCCCGTTCTCGCTCTGGAATTCCACACTGATATCGTCCCGCACAAAATTGGCCACCAAGGTAGGTATCCCTATACCCAGGTTCACATAGTATCCATCCTTGACCTCCCGTGCAATACGTTTTGCTATTCCGTTTTTATCTAACATTATTTTCTTTTTAACGCATAAGAATTAAACCTGTGGGCCTTTTCACCATCATACCTCCAAAAAATGATTGGGACACAAAATGTTATTGTCGCTATTGCTCCAAAAAAATTCCAAAGAACAATAGTACTGATGACCCCCACTCCTACACCAACCAACATTATTCTATTGTCCACCACCGCGGTTATCCTGTTAATGTGCTTTTTATCCAATTTTCCGCAATAGTCGCAATTTACATGCACCTCGTCATTCCCTGTTTTCATTTGTAAATCCGGTCTTGTTTCTGCCGTGGTCTTTAAATAATTCTGCTTCTTGCATACTGAGCACGTATATGTAAGTTTCATAAATCCCTTTTACGAACTGTTCTTTGCTCTATTCGCTTCTCATATTTTTCACCTTGGAAGATTCGCTGCACAAAAATGCCAGGGATATGGATCTCGTTGGGGTCCAAGCTTCCGGCTGGAAGCAGCTCCTCCACCTCCGCCACGGTAATCTTGGAGGCACCGCACATGCAAGGGTTAAAGTTTCGGGCCGTACCCTTGAATATGAGATTTCCGGCCTCATCTCCTTTCCAGGCTTTTACAAACGAAAAGTCGGCCTTAAAGGCAGGTTCCAGAACATACATCTTCCCATCAAATTCACGGGTTTCCTTTCCTTCCGCCACTTCGGTGCCATATCCGGCCGGGGTATAAAAAGCTGGGAAACCTGCTTGGGCCGCCCTGCATTTTTCGGCCAATGTGCCTTGGGGGGTCAATTCCACTTCCAATTCGCCACTCAACATTTGACGTTCAAACTCATCGTTTTCACCAACGTAGGAGGATATCATTTTTCTGATCTGGCGCTGCTGCAAAAGCAGTCCGAGGCCAAAATCGTCCACTCCGGCATTGTTGGAAATACAGGTAATGTCCTTGATGCCCAATCGTACAAGCTCGGCAATGGCATTTTCGGGAATTCCGCAGAGGCCAAACCCGCCCAACATAAAGGTCATCCCATCGGCAACACCTTCAAGGGCCTTATGGACATTGGAAACCGTTTTATTGATCATGAATATTATATTTTCTGATGCTTGAAAATACGATTTTAATAAAAAAGCCCCAAGACATTCTGCTTGGGGCCAACGCTTTTTTTATGTTCTTCAAGGTTAGAAATCGATATCCTCTAGGTCGTCCTCCGTATCCAACTCATCTTGAAGTTCTTCCAAAACTTTGGTACAATCCACATTGATGGACAGATTTTCGGGTTTCTCAAAGGCATCTTTGGAGATTCCCAGTTCCTCGTTCTCATAATTCTTTTTCATATACAGGCCCCAAATAGGCAATGCCATAGCGGCCCCTTGACCATAAAGCAGTCGGGAAAAGTGAATACTCCTATTGTCTCCTCCTACCCATACACCGGTTACCAGATTGGGTACCATGCCCATGAACCAACCATCACTTTGGTTTTGGGTAGTTCCTGTTTTTCCCGCAATGGGATTGGTAAGCTCATAAGGGTATCCCGTGATAATTTCTTTGTACACGGTCTGGTTCTTCCCATAAGTATGTCTTAACCTTCCTCCTGAACCGTATAGGGTTACACCCTCCATAAGGTTTACCATAGCATAGGCCACATCTTTGCTCAGCACATCCTTGGTCTCGGGGGTATACTCATAAAGTACCGTTCCGTTCTTATCCTCTATACGCGTCACCATGACCGGTTTAACATATACGCCTTGGTTGGCAAAGGTGCCATAGGCCCCTACCATTTCATAGACATTGATGTCCTGGGTTCCCAAAGCAATGGAAGGCACTTCTGGAATTTCGCGGCTAATCCCCATGTTCTTGGCGATGGCCACCACCGATCCCGGCCCCACCTTATCGATCAATTGGGCGGTAATGGTATTTACCGAGTTGGCCAAGGCACTTTTTAAGGTCAGGTTCTTTCCGGAATACTTTCCATCAGAGTTTTTGGGGCACCATGCCTCCATATTGCCATGTTTCAATGGCTCAATACAGTATTGGTTATCCGGCAATGAGTCGCAGGGCGAATACCGCAACTGATCTATCGCCGCTGCATACACAAAAGGTTTAAAGGTAGATCCCGCTTGTCTTGCTCCCTGATACACGTTGTCATACTGAAAGTGTTTGTAATCCACACCCCCTACCCATGCCTTCACATGGCCCGTTTGGGGCTCCATGGACATCATGGCCGTTCTCAGGAAGGTCTTGTAGTAGCGAATGGAATCCATGGGGGTCATGATGGTGTCCTTTTCATAGGAATCGCTGTTCCAATCAAACACGGTCATCTCGGCTTTTTCATGGAAAGTGGCTTCAATCTCCTTTTCGGACAGTCCTTCCCGTTTCAAATGTCGCCATCTAGGGGAAGTTTTCATGGCGCTACGCATGATGGTATCAATAGCACCTTTGCTAATGTCCAAGAACGGTGCTGTTGGATTTCTATCTGGTGTATTTTGATGGAAGAATTCGGCCTGTAGGTTTTTCATGTGGGCCTCTACCGCTTCCTCTGCATTTTTTTGCATCCGGGAATCAATGGTGGTATATACCTTGAGTCCATCTAGGTAAATATTGTATTTCTCCCCATCTGGTTTTAGGTTGTTTTCCACCCAATTACCCAACCAGCGTTGCATGTACATCCTAAAATAGGTAGCCAAGCCTTCTCTATGCGATTCTGGATTAAAGTTGATTTTCATCTCCAAAGCCTGCAAGGAATCTTTTTCCCCTTCAGTGATGTAATCATATTTGGCCATTTGACCAAGCACTGTATTTCTTCTATTGTATACTAATTCTTCCCTCCGGATAGGATTGTATAAAGATGAATTTTTCAACATCCCCACTAATACAGCAGATTCTTCGGTACGAAGTTCATGCGGTTCTTTTCCAAAATATATTCTTGAAGCGGAACGGATACCATCAGCAGCATAACCAAAATCATAAATGTTCAAGTACATTGCTATGATTTCTTCCTTGGTATAATTTCGCTCCAGACGGGTAGCGATTACCCATTCCTGAATTTTTTGCAAAATGGCATTGGTAGTGCTTTCCTTGTCCCTTACACCAACAAACAATTGTCTGGCCAACTGTTGCGAAATAGTACTCGCTCCCCCTTTTTTACCTAAATAGGCCAAAGCCCTGATAAATCCTCTTGCATCGATACCAGAATGATCATAGTATCTAGCATCTTCTGTGGCCACTAAGGCATTGACCAAGTTTTGAGGTAGTTTGTCAAATGAAACCGGGGTACGGTTATCGTCCAAGTATAATTTCCCAAGGGTTTCCCCATCAGAAGATATAAACTCAGTGGCCAAATTGGTTTCTGGGTTTTCCAATCGCTCGAAGGTGGGCATCTCCCCAAATACTCCCCAGGAGGCCAAGAGGAAAATCAATATAGCGAAGAGAACGCCGGACCCAAAAAGAATCCAAAACCATTTAATGTAGGTAAAGAAGCCTTTTTGCTCCTTTTGTTTTGCTTTTGCCATTGTTATTGGGTGCTTTTTTCTATTTCCAAACCAACATCTGTGATGCCCTCCAACACATGGAGGCCCTCTACATCCCCATTTCTGCGCATGGCATGGAAAATGTTCACTTTATATACGCCTGAATCGGGAAAAACGATGTTTTCCTGAAACCAAAGTTTACTTTCCTTGACACTTCCCAAACCGGTGCCCAACCATTCCCCTGTGGGTTCGGCCATTTTGTATTCTAAGGTATCCTTGATGGTATTGCCTCCCGGCGACTCCAGTTCGGCAATCAAAAAAAGGTTGCTGAATGGAAAGGAATCATCATTTCTAATGTTGATGAACATATTGTGTGTGATGGTGGAATCCAATCCTGAGAACTCAAATGCCACGGGGCTGTCCATCTCCCATTGTCCATTTTTTATGGGGCCATATTCTGAAAAGACCAATTGATCATTACAGGATGTGACCATCAGGACAAGCGCCAATAAGGCTAAAACGTTACGCATTGGAGGATGCTTTTGGGTTAGGTTTCTTTCGACGCTTTTTCTTCCTTCTCTTTTTAGGCCTGTCAAATCGTGTTAAACTGTCTTGCCCCACTACATTTTCAAAGGTCGCTTTTTCCTCATCTATATTATCTTGGGCGTAGTCTTCCAGACTATCCACTTTCTCGTTCTTCTTGTTCAGTTCCAGGATTTCCAACACCTGATCCTTGCTCAGGGTATGCCATGTGGCAGGGTCATCCTTGTAAGAGAACCATAGGGTTTCCTTGAAAATATCCGCTTTCTGGCAAAAGGCAATTCCCTTTTTGGTCAATAATTTGCTGTCTTGGGGTGGGAAATTTTTCAATGCCTCCAAATACATGTCCAGCTCATAATTGAGGCAGCACTTTAATTTACCGCATTGTCCTGCCAATTTCTGGGGGTTCAAGGCCAATTGCTGGTATCTGGCCGATGCCGTACTTACCGACCTGAAGTCTGTTAACCATGTAGAGCAACACAACTCCCGTCCACATGAACCTACACCACCTAAGCGCTGTGCCTCTTGTCTGTACCCTATCTGACGCATTTCTATGCGGATGCCAAAGGCTTTGGCCATATCTTTTATGAGCTGTCTAAAATCGACTCGGTCTTCCGCAGTATAGTAGAAGGTAGCCTTGGACCCATCGCCTTGGAATTCCACATCGCTCAACTTCATCTCGAGCCGTAAGGAAATCGCTATTTCACGTGATCGTTTTTTGATTTCCTCTTCCCGATCACGGCATTTTTGCCAAATATCAATGTCTCGTTGGGTGGCTTTTCTGTAGACTTTGGGAAGGGTCTTGTCGTCTGCCGCGACCTTTTTTCGCTTCATTTGGATGCGCACCAGTTCCCCGGTGAGGGTCACCATACCCACATCATGGCCGGATTTGGCCTGGGTGGCCACCACATCGCCAATGGACAAGGGCAGATTGTCCGCATTCCTATAAAATTCTTTTCTACTGTTCTTGAAACGTACCTCAACGCAATCAAAAGGTTTTTGACCGTTGGGCAACGACATATTGGAAAGCCAATCGAAGACCGTTAGCTTGTTACAACCATCAGTGCCGCAAGTCCCATTGTTCTTGCAACCACGCGGTTGTCCATCCTTGCCGGTTGAACAACTGCTACACGCCATATTTTGTATCTTGATTGAGGTGCACAAAAACAAGTTGTCAGTTCGAGCGCAGTCGAGAACTCCTTAAAACAAACATTGTTTAACATACATCTCGACTGCGCTCGATGTGACATACAAACATCGTTTATCCTTTTTGGACAACCTCAATAGGGTTCATAAAATTACTCAACTGTAAATATAGCACAAATTGTGGCTACCGAGAAATGCTAGTTTTTGTATTTCAGCACGGGAGAACGCCCTTTCTTGAAAATCTTGTTGCTGACTTCCTTGCCTTTGCGAAGTTTCTTCTGTTCTTCATAAGGCAGGGCATGGATTTCTTGGCATTCCGTGGAGCAACAGTTGTCCATGGCCGTAGCACATTCCTCGCACTGGATAAACAGCAAATGACAGGCTTCATTGGCACAGTTCACATGGGTGTCACAGGGTTTTCCGCACTGATGGCAATTGGAGATGATGTCCTCCGAAATACGCTCCCCTCTTCGGTGGTCAAAAACAAAGTTTTTGCCCAAAAATTTATTTTCAAGATTGTTGGCCTTCACTTGGCGGGTATATTCAATGATGCCTCCTTCCAACTGGTACACATTCTTAAACCCTTTGTGCTTGTAATAGGCACTGGCCTTTTCGCAACGGATTCCACCGGTACAGTACATCACCAGCTTTTTGTCTTCCTTGTGCTCAGCTAGATCCGCTTCAATAATATCCAAAGAATCCCGGAATGTGTCCACATCCGGGGTAACGGCATTTTTAAAATGCCCTATCTCACTTTCATAGTGGTTACGCATGTCCACCAAAACCGTATCAGGGTCTTCAATAAGCTCATTGAATTGCTCCGCGCCCACATGGACGCCTTTGTTGGTGACATCGAAAGTGTTGTCGTTCAATCCGTCTGCCACAATTTTTTTGCGGACTTTCACCTTCAGCTTTAGGAAAGATTTGTTGTCCTGCTCAATGGCAATGTTCAATCGAACATTTTCCAAGAAAGTGATGCTGTCCAAATGGGTCTTGAACGTCTCAAAATTTTCAGCAGGAACAGAGAGCTGGGCGTTTACCCCTTCATAGGCTACATAAATCCTGCCGAGAACGTCCATTTCGTTCCAAGCCAAAAAAAGATGGTTCCGTAAAATTTGGGGATTCCCAATGTGCGCGTACTTGTAGAAAGAGATGGTAAGCCGATCCTGTCCGGCTTCCTCAATAAGTTTTTCCCTTTCCCTTGCGCTTAACGTATTGTACAGTTGCATGCTATACCAATATTTAAGTTAAAGAATGGTTCAAAATAAAAACGGGGCAAAGATACAAATTTCAAGTAGGGGAAAAAGAAAAGGGCTTCCGGAGTCCGGAAGCCCTTTTTAAAACCACTTTGGTCTTTTTCATAGCTATATTTTCTCCCTACCTTGAATGTCGAACCAATGTTCGCCCTATGGATATTGAGTTAGTACCCCTTAGATTCATAACTTATAAAAAGGTTGCGTGGCCTTTGCCGTATGAAGAAAGAAATGGTATTTTAGCCTTCCTAATCCTTTGAACCATGAGCAACGAGAAAGAAGCAAAATTAAAAGCCCTTAAACTAACCCTGGACAAGCTGGACAAGACCTACGGAAAGGGTGCCGTCATGAAAATGGGCGACAGTGTGGTGGAAGATGTTGAGGTAATCCCTACGGGCTCGTTGGGACTGGATGTTGCTTTGGGCGTTGGTGGATACCCACGGGGAAGGGTCATTGAAATCTACGGTCCCGAATCGTCCGGTAAGACCACATTGACCTTGCACGCCATCGCCGAAGCCCAAAAAGCTGGGGGCATTGCAGCCTTTATCGATGCGGAACATGCTTTTGATCGTTTTTATGCCAAAAAGTTGGGGGTGGATATTGATAACCTCATCATTTCCCAACCCGATCATGGGGAACAGGCACTTGAAATTGCGGATAATCTGATTCGTTCAGGGGCCATTGATATTGTTATTGTGGATTCTGTTGCGGCTTTGACCCCAAAAAGTGAGATTGAAGGCGAAATGGGGGATTCCAAAATGGGACTCCATGCCCGACTTATGTCGCAGGCTTTGCGAAAACTGACTTCTACCATAAGTAAGACCAAGTGTACGGTAATCTTTATCAACCAATTGCGGGAAAAAATCGGGGTCATGTTCGGGAACCCGGAAACCACTACTGGGGGTAATGCCCTTAAGTTCTATGCTTCGGTCCGTTTGGATATTAGACGTTCCACCCAAATAAAGAGCACCGATGGGGATGTACAAGGAAACAAGACCCGTGTAAAGGTGGTCAAGAATAAAGTAGCCCCACCTTTCAAGACTGCTGAATTTGATATTATGTACGGCGAAGGAATCTCCAAAGTAGGCGAGGTCATCGATTTGGGTGTAGCCTATGAAATCATCAAGAAAAGTGGTTCCTGGTTCAGTTATGGCGACACCAAATTGGGACAAGGAAGGGATGCCGTAAAAGCACTTTTATTGGACAACCCAGAACTTTCGGAAGAACTCGAGACCAAAATAAAGGAAGCAATTTCCGCTCTGAGCGCATAAATCCGCGAAACAATAATTTGGGCAGGTTTAACTTTTCCCTGTGAAAATCTTACGCAACCCTTGGCTATACTGCACATCTAGGGTATATAAAGCAAGGATTTTATAATGAGAAAAGTATTAGTTCCCCTACTATGGATTTTGGCATTTACGTGGCTCAGCTCGTGCAGCTTGGACGACGATACCCCGAATTTTTATTTCACTACCTTGAAGACGGTGGAAGCTGAGATGCCCGAGTCTTTTGAACTCAATGGATCATACGACATCAAGGTCACATATGTAAGGCCCAATGGCTGTACGTATTTTGAAAAGTTTGAGGTGTACAAAACAGGGGAAACCGACAGGGAGGTATACCTACAAGGGTCCGTCCTCACCAATGATGACACGGCTTGTACAGAGGCTCTTGAAGAGGTCATTGCCACACTAAAGTTCAATGTGATTTTCACGGGAGAATACCATTTTAAATTTTATGCCGGGCAAGATCAAAATGACAAACCTGTGTTTTTGGAATACAGCGTCCCGGTAGCAGACACACAAACAAATTAGAAATTTAGACAGTAACAATCCAAAATTGACCAACATTTGGATCTTGAAGAACTGATATATAACTGTAAAAAAGGGGAAAGGCGTGCACAAGCCGAGCTATACCGGAGATATTCCGGTATTCTTTTCGGTATGTGCCTCAAGTACTCAAAGAATAGAACCGAAGCGGAGGACAACCTCCATGACAGTTTTATGACCATTTTCAGCAAGATAGATCAGTACAGTTTTCAAGGGTCCTTTGAAGGTTGGATCAAACGAATCACCGTAAATACCGTACTTCAGAAATACCGAAAGGAACAATATCTGGATGTGGTATCGGAAAATATGGGAGATAATCCCGATTCGGATTTTGATATTGAACAGACAGACATAAACCTGTCTTCCTTATTGGGTTATATCCAAGAATTACCGAACAAGTATAGGTTAACGTTCAACCTGTATGTTTTGGACGGCTATAGCCACAAAGAGATCAGTGAGATGTTGGGGACATCCACAGGAACCTCCAAATCCAATTTGGCACGGGCCAAAATGATTCTGAGGGAAAAAATTGAAAAAAAGAAAATAAACATTGCTTAAAGAACTTAACAATGGGGAAAAAGAATTTAGAGCAATTGTTCAAGGAGACCTTTGATGGGTTTCAAGAGACCCCGGACGACAGAGTCTGGGAGTCCATTGAAGCTTCCTTGGACAAGAAGAAACGAAAAAAACGGATAGTGCCCATTTGGTGGCAATTGGGTGGTGTGGCCGCATTGTTGGCCATCTTGTTCTACATCATCAATCCGTTGGGTACGGAGCAACCTAATGATCAAATCATCATTTCAGACACCGAAACCCCTGTACAAAAGACTACTACAGATGAGAATTCGTCCCAACACAACAATTCTTCCACCAGTGAAAGTGTACAAGGGTTGGTAGAATCCTCTTCGGGATCTGAAAAGAACAAGCAAAATGGTTCGGAAAGCACCTTCAACCAGAACCAAAGCATGGCTTCCAAAAATCAATTGGCCGATGCAGATTCTCCAAACAACAAAACTGCCAAAGTGGACCAAGGTTTTTCCGCAAAACACCAAAATCAAAAAGACGCCGCCTTGACCGTGAACAAAGATGTCTTGGAAGACGTTGAAAGTACCATAACAGACAACAATACCCAAGAAGGCATAGCTCAAAACATTACTCCTGACAACAGCAATAAAGAGCCATCAATTTCTGAAGCTTTTAATGAGAAAGACAAGGAAGAAGCAATCGCGGCCAATCAAAAGGAGCAACCCGAAAAGAAATCCATTTATGACGCCATAAAAGAGCAGGAAGAAGAAGCGGTAGTGGCCAACAACAACTCGGGCAAATGGTCCGTAGGCCCCTCCGTGGCACCGGTATACTTCAATGCCACTGGAGGCGGTTCTCCCATTCATTCCGATTTTGCCAGTAATTCCAAATCAGGGAATTTTAATTTAAGCTATGGACTTACCGTTGCCTATGAAGTAGGAAAAAAAGTAAAAGTGCGTTCTGGGGTGCACCGGGTAAATTATGGGTACGATACCAACGATGTGGTCTTTTCCTCCTCTTCAAGAATCGCCGCAGATGAGAAACTGGACAATATCAACTACAGTCAAAAATCACAGACAGTGGTGGTGCAGAGCAAGAACAGTCTTCCCAACAACCTTCCAACAGATGCCTTTTTGGAACTGGCTTCCAATGAGATTCCTGTTTTTGATGGAAAAATGGTCCAACAATTGGGCTACATTGAGGTTCCTTTGGAGGTAGATTATGCCTTGATAGACCGAAAGTTTGGTGTTGATCTTATCGGAGGGGTAAGTTCCCTGTTTTTGGTGGACAATTCGGTATTGTTGGAGGCGGAAGGGTTGGTAACCGAAATTGGAGAGGCCACCAATGCCAATGATGTAAACTTCAGCGCCAATTTTGGCATGGGGTTCAATTATAAGTTTACCTCTAAAGTACAGCTTAACATAGAACCTGTTTTTAAATATCAGATGAACACCTTTTCCAAAACCGCAGGGGAATTTCAGCCTTTTTCCCTTGGCGTATATAGTGGTGTCAGTTTTAAATTCTAGCTATAAAGATGTTGGTTAGGAAGATTGCCCCTTTAGGCAATCACTTAAGTGCCCCGAATCTTGGGGCACTTTTTTTGATGCTACCCCCAAAAAATTTAGTACTTTAAACTCCTAAACCTACCATCTATCTCCTTATGGGCGAAGCATTTGAGAATATTCTTATTTACTTTTCAAAATCATTGATGGGTAAAGTAAATGAAGAGGATATCTTATGGGATTTGGCCAAAAACTGTATTGCCAAACTGGGCTTTGTGGACTGTGTGGTCTACCTCGTGGACCATAAAAACAATCTATTGGTACAAAAGGCCGCCTATGGGCCTAAAAATCCAAAAGACCGAAAATTATACAAGCCCGTTGAGATAAATATCGGGGATGGCATCACCGGATATGTGGCCCTAAGTGGACAGGCGGAAATCATCAACGACACCTCAAAAGATGTCAGGTATATAGAGGACGATGCCTTACGGCTTTCCGAAATCTGTGTGCCCATTGTATATGAAGACACCATTTACGGGGTTATTGATTGTGAACATCCCCAGGCCAATTTTTTTACTGCCCATCATTTAAAAATGCTTTCGGCCATAGCATCGATCTGTGCCATAAAAATTAAAAGTGTCCGGGACAATTTGGCCTTGATGGCTGAAAAGGACCGACTACTGGAAATAAAGGAGGAAATGTTGGAGCTGAAATTAAAAACCTTGAACTCCCAACTGAACCCTCATTTTGTATTCAATGCACTCAACTCCATCCAATACTACATCACCACCGAAAAAAAGAAGTTGGCCTTGGAATACCTGTCCACCTTCAGCAAACTAGTCCGGTTCTATTTAAATCAATTGGAGCAGGATACTGTATCCCTCAAGGAAGAAATTGAAATGCTGAATGCATTCCTGAAACTCCAAAAGCTACGTTATGATGATTCCTTTGATTATGACATTTCCATTTCAAAAGGTGAGGGCCAAGTGGAAGAGGCCATTGTTCCCTCTTTGGTGATACAGACTTTCTTTGAGAACCTCATTGAAGATGCCATGGGCAATCAACAGAAAAGTCAATATTTCATGATTTCTTTTGTTGTTTCCGAGGCTTCCGTGACCATGGAGGTCCAGCATAAAAGTCCAAATATGGACCCTTTTATGGAAAACCATCCAGAGCACCGGGAAAGTATTCTCCAATGGGAAGACCAGATCAACCTCCTAAACTCGATAAAAAATTATTCGATCGTTTATACGATCACGAATGCCCCTGATCAAAAAGGGCACCTCAGAAATATCACTTTGAAACTTCCTAATCTTGCTTAAGTCCCAATGTCCTGCATCAATTCTTTGAGCATGACTTCCCTTACCTCTTCCCTTAGGGTTGATTTATCCTCTTCCGCCAATATCCCCGTTTCAAAAAAGCGGTGCACTTTGGCCCGTACCGGTCCTGGCGAACCACTTAAAAACGTGAAGGAAAAACGTTTTTTGTTGTCATAAAATGTAATGGGCACTATAGGAATCTTATGGGCTATGGCCATTTTAAAGGCCCCGTCCTTGAATTCGTCCAGAACAACATGCTCCTCCGGTACTCCCCCCTCAGGAAATATGCAAATGCTCAACCCTTGGTCCAATCTTCGCTGCGCCCGTCTATATACTCCGGTCCTGCTCCTCACATCCTCTCGATCTACCATAATACAGACTCTTTTATAGAAAAACCCAAAAACTGGAATCTTGACCAGTTCCTTTTTACCTACGAACACGAATGGGTTTTTGCTCACCACCAACATCAGCATAATGTCCAACATACTGGCATGGTTGGGCACCAGCATATAACTCTTCCCTCTTTCCATTTCCTGTTCCCGGATAATTTTTGGGAAACATCCCATACCGTACAGAATGGGCTTTGCCCATAAATTTTTGGCCATCCAAAAAAATTGGGGATAGGTCCTTTCAGAAATCGTGGCCAACAGCAAAAAGGGAGAAAAAACAAGAATGGGAACGGCCACCAGCACGTAAAACCAAATCCTAAAAATTGTATGACCTATGTTTTTAAAAAAAAGAGCCATGTATTTAATATATAACCTTTAATGCGACCAAATTTTGTTAAAAATAGTTAGATGAAAACTGTAAGCACCATTACCAAATCGATAAAAATTCTTATTTGCCTTGTATCCATTTTCTTTCCTAAAGGTATTGTTTTCATAAAGCCCTCAATACTAATCATTTAAATGGCTATCTTAAGGTTTAGAAGGGACCTCGACATCTAATCTAACGTTAAAAAAATAAATGAACCATTGGCTTTCTTTTTTCATTATTGTTTTTGGCTGGGGCTCTACGCTTCATGCAAATGTGCAAGAAGATAGGAAAATTCCCTTTGAGGTGTTCAAAGACAACCTGAAAGAGGATTCCATTGATAACGTGCCCATTGGAGGAAATTTTAAACCTTCCTCTTCCTTTACGGAGAGAACCTCTCCAGATGAATTTTATTGGATTCTGCTTGACTTTACAGGTTTCATGGACTCGTTTAGTGAAAATGACAGCTTGTATTTAAAGATGAACACCTTTGATCATGGCAGTTTATATTACTGGAAAGCTAACCATGTTACTAAAAAGACCATAGGCTATTTTGACAAGGGCTCAGAAAGTGAAAAAATACCTTTTTAAAATTATTATTCCGAAGTTAAACTGGATGCCGATGGTTTAATCGACAACAGATACCTGTATATAAGGGCAAAGCGCATCACCTTTTACGAAAGCATACAGAATTGGGAGTTTAGCCTTCTCGTAAGGTCTAGCAAAACAAACTATAACCTTGACGATTTAAAAAGACTATGGCCTTATTTTGGTTTTACCGGCCTATGTCTTGTTATTTGGTTATCCACACTTACCTTTTACTTCTATCTCCGAAGACCGGAATTTCTTTTTTATTCCACCTACATCCTGATTCTTTATTTTTACGTTTGTGGTGACATCCTCAACATTTACGATTCCATTTTTAGTGAGAACCATTTGTTGCAGCACTGGATCTCCCAGAGTGTGATACAATTGGCCAATGTTTGCTACGGTTTCTTTTTTATATACTATCTGGGGACCAAAAAAGATTATCCCAAGATCCATTCCCTGATGTACATTATCATGTCGTTGATTTTTGTGCCAATACTATTGATCGTGGTCCTGTATCTCTTTAACTACATGGATGGCTTGATCTTTATCAACGCCTATTTTATGAAGGCTGTTTTTGCCTTATCTGCCTTAGGCTTGGTTTATATCATTTTCAACGCAAAAAATGCCCAGGCCTATTTTGTTCTGCCAGCTTCGTTCTCCTTTCTCATATCATATATGTTACATGTATATTTTGCAGACCCCAATGATGGGTTGCTTTTGAACAGTAGATATTACCTATTGATAGGCTGTTCTTTTGAAATATTGATCTTTAGTGTTGGCTTAAACTACAAGGTGCATTTGGAGTTTAGGAGGAATTTGGCACTTCAACAAGATGCCCTCACTGAAAAAACCAAGGCCCTTAGGGCGCAAATCAATCCGCACTTTATCTTTAACGCCCTGAATTCACTTCAAAACCTGATTATAAAAAACCATAAGATTTCCGCCCTAAAATACTTGTCCAATTTTAGCCGTTTGGTACGGAATGTCTTGGAAAGTTCTTTTGAGTCCAATGCAACCTTGGAAATGGAGATGAACATGCTCAACGATTATCTGGAACTGGAATCCTTACGGTTTGACAATGCTTTTTCTTACGAGATAAATTGCAAAACAGACATAGATACGGCTTCCATTGAAATCCCATTCATGATTTGCCAACCCTTTGCCGAAAATGCCATAATACATGGATTGTTGCCAAAGCAGGATGGCGAAAAAAAACTGACCATAGACTTCAATGTGGACGGCAACTTATTGATTTGTACCATAGATGATACCGGAGTGGGAAGGCAGGCAACAGAGGATAATGGCCCTTGGCAACAAAAAAAGAAAAAGTCAAGAGGTATGCAGGTAAGTAAGCTCCGACTAGATTCCAGTGGAAAAACATCCAATAATTATGAAATAATCGACAAAAAGGATTCCAACGGAAATCCTATGGGCACCAAAGTGATTTTAAAACTGGTCGTTGAGGTTTAATCACAATGCTTACAAACAGACCCAATCTTTCATAAAAATAAAGGCCTGCCACAATAGTGGATTTTTTGAATATCTTTATAGGACTAACCGTTAAAACTTGTAACAATGGGATTACTTTATGCATTATTGATTGGAGCACTTGCAGGCTGGCTAGCCGGAAAAATCATGAAAGGAGGCGGCTTTGGTGTTTTGTTGAACATTATTCTTGGTATTGTGGGCGGTATTGTGGGCAACTGGCTTTTTGGCACTTTGGGCATCCACATAGGCTCTGGGGTCATTGGTGATTTGCTTACCGGCGTCATTGGAGCGGTAGTACTTCTTTTTGTGGCCAGCCTATTTAAGAAGTAGCTTTTCCAAAGAAAACAAATTAGCGGCTTTTGCCGCTTTTTTTATCCCCATCGGATACGTATTTTTACGGGCAAAAACGTAACATGGCCCGTATCCTCACCGGAATCCAAAGTACAGGAACGCCCCATTTGGGTAATATTTTGGGTGCTATAATGCCCGCCATTGAGATGGCGCAAGACCCCAATAACGATTCCTTTCTTTTTATTGCTGATATGCATTCGCTTACCCAAATTAAAGATGGGGAACTGTTGCGAAACAACACCTATGCGATAGCAGCAGCTTGGTTGGCATTTGGGCTGGATATAGACAAAACCGTTTTTTACCGCCAGAGCGATGTGCCACAGACCGCCGAACTGGCCTGGTACCTTAGCTGCTTTTTTCCGTACCAACGACTCACTTTGGCCCATTCGTTCAAGGATAAGGCCGATCGTTTGGAAGATGTAAACGCAGGGCTCTTTACCTACCCTATGCTCATGGCCGCCGATATTTTACTGTACGATGCCGACATAGTTCCCGTAGGGAAAGACCAGCTGCAACACTTGGAAATGACCCGCGATGTGGCCTCCCGCTTCCATAATCAAATGGGTGAGACCTTTGTAATACCGGAGGGCAAGGTCCATGAAGGCACCATGTATGTTCCCGGTACCGATGGGGAGAAAATGAGCAAGAGCCGCAACAACCTCATCAACCTGTTCCAACCGGACAAAAAGTTGCGCAAACAGATTATGGGCATTGTAACGGACAGCACGCCTATGGAAGAGCCCAAAGACCCGAGCAAGGACAATGTCTTTGCCCTCTACAAGCTTTTGGCCACTCCCGAACAGATAGAAGAAATGAGTGCCAACTACCTAGCGGGCAATTATGGCTACGGTCATGCCAAACAAGCCTTGTACGAACTTATCGTGGAGAAGTTTAAAGAGCCCCGTGAAAAGTTCGACTACTACATGAATCATTTGGATGAGGTGGATCAAGCCTTGGCCATTGGCGCCCAAAAGGCCCAAAAAGTGGCCAATGGGGTTTTGGAACGGGTACGGGAGAAGTTGGGGTATTGATCATTGTTCATTAGTCATTGTTTATTGCCCATTGTTTATTGATTAAATCGCCTCAAACAATTTCCCGGGCAATGGTCGGATCAAACCTTTCATTTCCAAGTTCAAAAGTGTGGATGAGGTTTTGTGGATAGGTAGATTACACTCCAAAGCTACGGTGTCCAGCAACTGTTTCCCGTTCAACTGCAAGTAGGAATGAACAGACCTTTCTGTTGCATCCAAATCGATGAAAAGCTGTTTTTGTACTGGGTATTTTTCCTTTTTTTCCTCCAACTCCCATCCCAAAAGATAGATTAAATCCGCTGCGGAAGTAAGCAAATGGGCCTTTTGTCTTTTAATAAGGTCATTGCAGCCCCTACTGAATTTATCTGTGCACCTTCCCGGCACGGCAAACACTTCCCGATTATACCCATTGGCCAAATCTGCCGTGACAAGACTTCCTCCTTTTTCGGCCGACTCCACTACCAAGGTTGCTTCGCTCATCCCAGCTATGATCCGGTTTCGTTTTAGAAAATTTTCCCGGTCCGGTTTGCTGCTGCTCCAAAATTCTGTGATGAATCCCCCATTCCGTTCCATTTGCGCCACATACTTTTTATGCGCTTTAGGGTAAATCTGATTGAGACCATGAGCCAAGCATGCCACGGTCTGCAAACCCTTCTTCATGGCCGCCTTTTGGATGGCAATGTCCACCCCATAGGCAAAGCCACTCACCAAAATAGGGTCCAATGGGGCAATCTCTTCCACAAACGCCTCGCAAAATGCAGTACCATAGCTTGTAATATTTCGAGTGCCCACTACACTGATAATCCTTCTTTCCCTTAAATTGATGTTGCCCTTCTTAAAAATAAGAATGGGACCATCCACACAATGTTTCAAATAGGCCGGATAGTCTTCCTCCATAAAATAGGAGGCTTTGATGTTCTCCTCGGAAATAAATTGGTATTCGGATTCGGCCTCATCCAGATACATGGCATCGTGAAGCCCCTTTAAGGTAAACTGACCAATGCCCTCAATCTTTAAAAGGTGATGTGGTTTATCCTTAAAAATGGCCGTTGGACTACCACAATGGGAAATTAATTTCTTGGCCGTGATATCACCAATATTGGGAATGGCCTGCAGGCGGAGCGCCGCAATAATTTCAGGTTCAGTCATTTGATTTGGGTGTGATAATTGTTCACAAAATACAGATTTTCAAATGTTAATAAAAAGTTATCCCTCCTATTTTGTTCTCCTATATTTTTTGCAATATTTGTGGCCATGCGGATTGATTCTTACATAGAAAAATTGCTGTTCGATTACAATTGTGTTGTGGTGCCCGGTTTTGGGGCTTTCCTCGCACATGGAAAATCCGCTGAGATTGATGTGACCACCAACACTTTGGTCCCTCCTTCCAAAACCATTTCCTTTAATGCCCAATTATCCAAAAATGATGGGCTTTTGGTCTCCCATATTGCCAAGGAAAAAAAATTGGGCTATGAGGAGTTGTTGCAGGAAGTGGAAGAAGTGTCCCGTTCATGGAAAAATAAGTTGGAACAAGGGGAAAGCATTGAACTTTTTGGGGTTGGAAAACTTTGGTACAATAGGGAACAACGCATCCAATTCCAACCAGAGAACAAAACCAACTTTTTGACCTCATCTTTCGGGTTATCCACTTTTTCGGCCACACCCATTCAGCGTGAGGTACTCAAAGAGGAAGTTGAGGAACTCGAAGAAAAAATTCCGTTCATCATCACTCCCGAAAAAAGGGAACAAACCTCCTTCAGGCCTTGGTTAAAATATGCTGCCGTGTTGTTTTTGGCCGTTTCCTTGGGTGTTACTTCATACCGCACCTATGGTGATCTTCAACAGAAACAGGTCGCTGTCCAACAGGATGCCCAAGAACAAGTGTCACGTTTGATCCAAGAGGCCACTTTCTTTGAAAGCGATCCCTTGGAACTACCTGCCTTGAATTTGGATGTAACCAAAAAGAAATTGGGCAAACACCATGTCATTGCCGGTGCCTTCCGCATGGAAGAAAATGCCGAGAAACGCGTGGAGGAACTCAAAAACAAAGGTTTTAATGCTTTTTATCTGGGTATCAACAAGTATGGCCTGCACCAAGTGGCCTATGATAGTTTTGACGACCCCAAAGAGGCCTTGACCTTCCTTAGAAAGGTAAAGACCTCCGAATCACGTGATGCCTGGCTCCTTTCCGAGAAATAGGCCTACTTTTCTTTAAAACGATACTTCACTTCAATATCTTTGCGCAAAATTTAAAGGTATGCGCGCTAAAACTCCAAGCGAATCCAGAACTGTAATGACCGATTTGGTCCTCCCCAGCGAGACCAACCCCTTGAACAACCTGTTTGGCGGGGAACTCTTGGCCCGAATGGACAGGGCGGCCAGTATTTCGGCCCGTAGGCATAGCCGAAGGATTACCGTTACCGCCTCAGTGAACCATGTGGCCTTTAACCGGGCGGTGCCCCTAGGTAGTGTGGTCACCGTGGAAGCTGCCGTTTCCCGGGCGTTCAAGACCTCCATGGAGATTTTTATCGATGTATGGATCGAAGATCGCTTTACCGGCGAACGCACCAAGGCCAATGAGGCCATTTATACCTTTGTGGCCGTGGACGATACAGGAAAACCTACCGAAGTTCCACCTTTGGAGCCTGAAACCGATTTGGAAAAGGAACGCTTTGCCGCCGCTTTGCGGAGAAAACAATTGAGTTTGGTCTTGGCCGGAAAGCTAAAGCCTTCAGATGCTACCGAGCTTAAGGCTTTGTTTCTGGGTTGATTCTCGACACCGTTTTTCTGGCTTCAACAAGTTCATTTGAAGGAAAAACCACTCGATTGATGATTTCCAAGCCGAGTGAAACCACGGCTTTATTTTAGGATTATGGGATTCCATGTCAAGCACGCAATGATATTGGGGACGGACAAAAATTGACCCAATTGACCCGAATGTCTTTGTCATTTCGACAGAGTGAGGTACGAGTGACGAGAAATCTTATAATCGTGAGATTTCTCACTATTTCTTCATTTCGTTCAGGACTGGGTTCGGAATGACGATTACGCATTGGACATTGTCATTCTAGAATTATGGGATTCCATGTCAGGCACGGAATGACATTGGGGACGGACACGAATTCCCCCAATTGACCCGAATGTCTCTATCATTTCGACAGAGTGAGGTACGAGCGACGAGAAATCTATGGTTGGGTGAGATTTCTCAATCGTCACTACGTTCCTCATATCGAAATGACAATTGCGGATTTCCCGGTGTGAGTGTTTGCCACAGGGTACAATTTTGTGAGAGCAGGGTTACGGAGCTTAAGGCGTTCTTTAAAGATTAAAACGCATACAATTTTATCCCTATGGAAGGTGCAAAAGTTTGTGTCCTTCCAAAAAAATTTTCAAGTTCAGACGCAGTTGTCACTCCCAAGAAATCCCAGTAGTTGTCCAATTTTAGGTATATCCCAATACTTTTGGTGATTCTATATGATGATGAAAGAGTGGTCGCAAGTGAGAAACCATCATCCCTGAATCTTTTGAATTCTTTTTTATGCCTATAGTTGGCATACCCTATACCCAGCGCTATTTCAAAAAATATGCGATTGGCACCCGTATTTATGAACGAATACCCGCCTATGACATGGAGATGTGTAATTCCACTCTTGTCAATGGCCCCAACGGCAGTTACATTGGTGACCTCCCCTTTAAAATGACTCCCTTGACCCCCAACAAACCAATTGCTGCCCATCACCACAAATGCATCAATAGTAAATCCATTTCCCAAACCATACCCTTCTGAAAGGAAATTGTTGCCATGCGCAACGGGAACAACATAACAGACTCCTATTTCCCCAAAAATGGCACTCTCCAAGGTTTCATCTTGTTCCTGTCCATAAAGAAACGGCACTGCCAAACAGCAAACCATCTGCATAACCCTGTTTTTAAAATTCAAACTCATATGCATTTTCTGTTTTATTATAGGGTAATACTATGGTCTGCTGTTTTTTGACCAGCTCATCATTGACCAGTTTGTATTGAAGTGCTATGGAATCCCCTTCTGGGACACAAATGGTCTGTTCTTCAAAGGAATCTTCTAAAAAAAGTTCCCCAGACTTGCTATGTGGCCAGTTCCCACCTTCTTGTTCAGCCCCCGGCTCAAAGCTGATTTCCTTCATCTTGGCGTTATACAAAATCTTATACTCAAGCCTATCCATCTGGTTTGCTATCCTATGAATCTTAACTTGCACTTCTTTCATTTTTCCCATTCGAACCCTATTGGGAATAGTATATTTTGAGTCTTCCATTATCAAGAAATTAACCCCCTGTAAAGTAATGGAAGGTCTGTCCCCTTGATAGCCATAGGTCCCTTCTTTATTAATGTATACCGAAATATTCTGGGAATTCTTGGCTGAAATGGTCGTGATCGCGTACTTCCCTTTGGTATTGGATTGGTCTGTTCCTATTAAATCGGTATCCGCATATACTGAAGCATAGGCTTCAATTGGAAAAACAGGAAGTTCCTCGTTTTCAAAACCTACAACTTGGCCACTAATCAAAAGCCTTCTGTTGTCCTCATAATCCAATTGGCAGGCAGAGAAGAGCATCAACACGTATAAAATTCGAATCCTGGACATCTGTATGGAACATGTTTGGTTTGAGAGATTAAAAATCTCCTATAGAGAACCTGAACAAGAAGGATTTAATGAATTGATGCGGTCTACAAACATCAATAAGACAGATTCCCTACACTTTAATTTTCTCATATCTCTCAAAATTTTAAGTATTAAGAGACAATTTCACGGTTTGGGGCCAATGTACACCCCTTGAATTGACGGATGCCGCGTTTGAATTGACGGATGAGGGTCAATGCTTAAAATCAATAGCTTATCTACACTTTTTTACCGCATGGTTGATGCCCAAATCAAAAATCAAAATTATCCGGGTCCGGGCCAAAGCGCTTGCCACGGTCCAAGGCATCCAACCGTTGCATATCTTCTGCGCTGAGTTCAAAGTCGAAAATAGACGCATTGGAGATGATCCGCTCTTTTTTAGAAGATTTTGGGATGGTGACCACCCCTTTTTGAAGGTCCCACCGCAGCACAATCTGCGCAACGGTCTTGTTGTACTTGGAAGCCAACGCCTTCATAATCTCAAGGTCAAAGATGTTTCCTTGCATCATGGGCGACCAGGCTTCATACTGAATGCCCTTGGCACGGCAGAAATCTACCAGATCCTGCTGTACCAAATACGGATGGAATTCCATTTGGTTCACCATGGGGACAATTTCGGCCGAGGTCAACAAATCCTCCAAATGGTGCTGTAAAAAGTTGCTTACCCCAATGGCCCGTATACGTTTTTCCTTATAAAGTCGTTCAAGTGCTTTCCAGGTTTCCTTGGAAAGTTCGCCCTTGGGCCAATGGATCAGGTATAGGTCCAGATAATCGGTGTCCAACCGTTTTAGACTGGCCTCAAAAGCTCTGAGCGTGCTATCGTAGCCTTGATCGGTGTTCCAGACCTTGCTCACCAAAAAAATATCCCTTCTAGGGACCCTGCTTTCTTTGATACCGATACCCACACCCTCTTCATTATCGTAAATGGCAGCGGTATCTATATGTCGGTATCCGTGGTCCAAGGCAACCCTTACCGCGTTGATGACTTCAGTACCATCCTTTGAGAGATATACTCCTAATCCAAAATAAGGCATTTGGACTCCATTGTGCAATGCAAAAGTCCCTTGTAGATCTGTGATTTTTTCCATGTGTTATAGCTGATATATCCAATCCTCGGGGTTAAGTCGATTGGAATCCTGAAACAAATAAAACTTCAATTTTGTGGAGCCATCCAACCGATTGGTATAAATTTCGCCCAACGCTTCCTTGGCCGCCACCTTGTCGCCCTTTTTCACATATAATGTGGAAAGGTTGTAGTAGGTGCTGATATAGTTCCCGTGTTTGATGGTCACTCCTTTCCCGCCCCCGGGGACAGAGATAATGGCAATGACCTCGCCTTCGAAAATGGCCCGGGCCTGGCTTCCCTTGTCCGTGGTGATGGTAACCCCATTGTTCTGGTGTTTTATCCCTGGATAGATTTTATCCGCGTACACACCATATCCTTGACTTTTTATCCCTTTCTCCACCGGCCAAATAAGCCGTCCCTTGTTTGATGAAAAGTTATCTGCCAACAACTTGGCTTCGGGGGTCAGTGCAAACTTGGTGGTACTCGTGGATTTTCCAGAGCTTTTATTGGAACTGGCAATGGCAGTACGGATCATTCTTTCGATCTCACGATCAATTCTACGGGCCTCTTTTTGCTTTTCTGCAATGGCAGCGGTATACTTGGCCTCATTTTGGCGAACGCTCCTTAAAAGGTCTCTTTGGGACTCCACCTCGCGGGAAAGCTCGTTCTTAGCCTTGGTATTCTCTGCCAAGAGTTGCTCCTTTTCCTTACGTTGCACTACCAAGTCTTGGTTGAGTTGGGCCAATTCCTCTGTTTTTTGGATGATACCTTCCCCCTGTTTCTTTCGATGCTTTGCATATTGTTGCATGTATTGCAATCTTTTAAAAGCCTGAAAAAAATTCTCGGCACTCAACAAGAACATCAATCGATTGTTCTGGGATTTGTTCTGATAGGTCTTTTGGATCAGCTGGGCATAATCTTCTTTCAATAGGTTCAGATCTTCCCGAAGCTTACTGATGTTCCTAATGTTGACATTGATTTGCCTGTTGAGCAAATTGGATTGCTGGTTGGTGACCCTGATTAGTTCTTGCCTCACATTGATCTTGTTGTCCAAGGCCTCCATCTGATCCAAAATGGTTCCTTTTTCCTTGCGTTCAGCAAAGAGCAATCTGTTGATTTCCTTGATTTCCTGTTGAAGTCGTTCCCTTTTGGCCTCCAATGCCTTTTGTTCACTTGTCTGCGCCGCCGCTGGAGCAACAAAAAAAATTGTAAAACACAGAAAATAAATGCAATATGAAATTTTACCTCTCATATTACTTTAATGTGATTTTATCAAATCCCTTGGGAACTTTGTATGGAAAATTCATGGGTTTGTTCAATTCCAGGTTCCTAAAATTCAAATCTATGGTTGTTTTGTCCTTTGCCTCGGCCGCTACGATATTGATGTCCTCTGGCAAAACACTTCCCGAAATATCCTGATAGGTATATTTTATTTGCAACTGTCTTGCTTTTTCAGGTTGGGATATTTCTTGTGAAGCAATCTTGAAGTTTTTAGGTTCCAATTGCAGCAAGATCTTGAACAACTCCCTTGCCTTTCTGGGTTTCAACTCATAGTTCTCCCCACTTACGGAAGAGGTGAACTTTTCCTTCCTTAAATCCAAAACCGAACTGCCCAACAAAAGGTTCTGAACTTTGTCAAAGTCCAAGTCGGTTCCCAATAGATCACTTAAATAACTGAAATCCCCTTCAAAGTACTCATTGTCCAACTTGTTGTAGAAAGACACTTTCTCTGGAGTGATATGGGCCTTTACCACTCCCAAAGGAGCGCTCATCCAGATTACCTTGTCCTTTTCCATCCGAAGGCTTACATTTACCCCTTGGCTCCCATCACCGTTGGAATAATCTATCTTGACCCGTCCGCTCAAGGTTTTGAACTTGGGCTGATGGCTATAATGGTTGTCAATGATATTTTTTGCGGACATGCGGGAATCCACCTCGCCTCCCGTGACCGACTTGGTGCCTTTACAAGAAGTCCCAAGCACAGCCATGGACAACAGCAAAATCACTGCCCTATTCTTGCATATGTCCTTTATTTGAATCCTCATAGTCCGGATTTAATCTTGTTCAAATATTCATTTGCCTTTGAGGTGTTCCCTATACTGGTATAGGCCTTCGACAATTCTTTATACAAAAGGTTTGCCAAAGCATCCGTATCGTCCAACAAATAATCCAATCCGCTTTCCAAGACCTCAATGGCCTTGTTCGCATTTGAGGTATTGTTCAGCGCAGCCCCGTAAGCGTAATAAAAATAAGGCTGCAATGGATACGTATCCAAAGCCTCTTTGGATATGGCCAAGGCTTCTTGATAGTTGCCATCTGCCAACAAATTGTCAATTTGATCCCGATATTCAGTCATGGGGTCATCTTCATTTGTCCGAGGAGCTTCTCTGGTCACTACGTTCCCAGCCTCTTTTTCCCCGTGCTCCAATGAATCCTTTATCTTGGAGGTCAAATCTGTGGCAAAGGTTGAATTATCAAGCTCCTTGAGTACGTTGAGGGCGTCCTGATACTTTTGCTTTTTGAAATACCCCAAGGCCAGATTTTGTTTTAGCTGTCCATTGGAATATGGTATCTGCTCTTTTATGGCATCCCATGGAACGCCCTGTTTTTCCAAAATACTCAGCAGATTGTCCAAATACCAAAAGTCCGTTGGCTCTGCATTCAGGGCCGTGATGGCATACTCTTGGGCCAGTATGTATTGTTTGTCCAACAAATACGCTTTGGCCAGCTCGTAATCCACCACGCTGTTTGCAGGGTCCAATTGCTTACACTTTAGGAACAGATCAACGGCCCTGTCATAATTCTGAATCCCTTTTTGTTTCAGGGCCTCAAAAAAGTTTTCTTGGAACTCATCGGTGTATTCCTCCAAATAGACTTCGGAACTTTCTTGCTCTTCTTGGGCATGGCCTGTGCTCCATGTCATCGTGGACACTGCCAAACACATCCATAAAAGAGCCATTCTATCCATAACGTTCAAGTCCCCATCGAAATCAAAAAAGTCTTTATTCCAAAACGGAATAGTCCCCTATACTTATTGCCTCAAAGTTACCATTAAAAACCACATGATTACCAATCATGGCATTGTCCAAATTAGCATTGGATATTTTGGTATTATTTTGAATAAGGCTGTTCTTAATGGTTGAATTTTCCAAAACTGTGTTCGCTCCAACCGATACAAAAGGACCTACCGTAGTGTTTTTGAGCACCACATTATCACCAATAAAGCAGGGTTCAATAATGTTTGCGTTCTCAGTTTTCACGGTATCGGATATTAAGTTTTCCCCGTCTTTTTCCAAGAAGCCCAACATACGCTGATTGGTCTCCACGGTTACATTTTTGTTACCACAGTCCATCCATTCATCCACTTGACCAGGCACAAATTTCATGCCTTTTTCCATCATGCGTTTGATCCCATCATTGATTTGGTATTCCCCACCATTGGTGATGTCATTGTCCAGCACATGCTGCAGTTCGTTCTTGAGCACGCCAACATCCTTGAAATAATAGATGCCTATTACCGCCAAGTCGGATACAAACTCTTGGGGTTTTTCCACCAATTCCACAATGTGGTTGTCCTCACTCAATTTAACCACTCCAAAGGCTTCAGGACGCTCCACTTGTTTCACCCAGATAACGCTGTCCGCTGACTTGTCCAAATCAAAATTGGCGCGGATAAGGGTGTCGGCATACGCAATAACAGCAGGGCCACTCAAGGATTCCTTAGCGCTCATGATGGCGTGTCCGGTTCCCAAAGGCTCATCTTGTCGGTAAATGGACCCCTTGGCTCCCAATTCTTTGGCCAGTTCCATCAAACTCTCGACCACATCATCCCCAAAAAAGGCCGGATCGCCCAAAATAAAGGCGACTTCCTCAATAGGTTCGCCCAGTACTTTGGCAATATCGCTCACCAAGCGATGTACTATAGGTTTTCCAGCTACCGGTATCAATGGTTTTGGAACGGTCAATGTGTGTGGTCTCAATCGGGAACCTCTTCCCGCCATAGGGACAATAATTTTCATCTTTTAAGTATAAGGTTGTTCGTGTTTATTTTATGCCTGTACTCCCAAATCCGCCTGCTCCCCTGTCTGTTTCCGAAAGAGAATCCACTTCTTCCCATTCAGCACGTTCATGTTTAGCCAATACCATTTGGGCAATCCGTTCGCCATTTTCAACAACAAATGCTTCAGAGGACAGGTTCACCAAAATCACCCCCACTTCTCCACGGTAATCCGCGTCAATGGTTCCCGGGGCATTTAGAACAGATATCCCTTTTTTGGCCGCCAAACCACTTCGGGGCCTTACTTGGGCTTCATACCCCACAGGTAGCTCCATAAAGATGCCCGTGGGCACAATGGCCCTTTCCAAGGGTTTCAATGTGATTGGGTTTTCCAAATTTGCCCTTAGGTCCATCCCTGCGGAGGCCAATGTTTCGTAATGGGGCAGTTTGTGACTTGATTTGTTGATTACCTTAATTTTCACGCTTTAAAAATATGCTTCTTAAATTATCTCCTTCCATTCTATAAATCAGCATCAAAAATAACAAAAGAAGAAGGCTGCCGGCTATTAAATTTCTATTAAAAACATAGAAAGAGAGAACGGAAAACAACAGCGAAACCAAAAGATAGAAGATTATCTTTCGCATATTATACGGTACCGGATAGTATTTCCTGCCAAAGAAATAGGACAGGAGCATCATACTCCCATACGCGGCCAGCGTAGCCAAGGCCGATGCCATATATCCCATTTTCGGAATCAAGCCCACATTGATGATCAAAGTGATCAAGGCCCCTATGGAGGAGATATAGGCCCCAAATTTGGTCTGGTCCGTGACCTTGTACCAAACGGAAAGGTTGTGATAGATACCCAGACAAAAGCTTCCCAAAAGGATTATGGGCACCACATTGAGTGCTTCCCGATATATGGCGTTACCCAACAGAATTTTGGCCAATACATCTACATAGACCACCACCCCAAGTAGGATGATACTCCCCAAGATTACAAAGTAATTGGTAATCTGGGCATAGGTTTTTTGTGGTTTTTCCGATTTGGCATGACTGAAGAAAAAAGGTTCCACGCCCATCCGGAATGCGGTCCCGAACAAGGTCATGAACAAGGCCAATTTATAACATGCACTATACTTTCCCACTTCGGCCTCGGCAATATCCTGAGGCAACATTTCGGTGAGCAAAATCTTATCGAAGACCTCATTGATCGTAAAGGCCACCCCTGCCAACATTACTGGTCCGGCATATTGGAGCATCTGTTTCCAAAGCACCGAATCAAAGGTGTAGGGAACTTTTATATAGGTGGGCAGTAAAATCAACAGGGTAATACCACTGGCAATGACATTTGAAATCAACACATAGTGGATTTCCCAATCCGTTTTGTAAATCGAATGGAAGAAACCACTTTCCGCTTCTTGGGCCATTTGGGGCAAAATGAGCAGAAAAAAAACATTGAAGGCCAAGTTGATGGCTACGTTGATGGTTTTCAACACAGCATACCGCATAGGCTTTTCCTGTGCTCTCAACAAGGCGAACGGGATAATGACCAAGGCATCCAAAACCAGAATAAAGGCGGTGAACTTTATATAATCCGGATTGATGTTGGTTACCCCGGACAGCCATTGTTTTACGGACAGGGCCAATATCAAAAATAATAGTGATGACCCCAACAGGGAGATAAGTGAGGTGGAAACCACCTTTTCCTTATCCTCACTCTTATGGTAAAACCGAAAAAAGGCGGTTTCCATACCATAGGCCAAAAACACATTGAAAATGGCAATCCAAGCATAGATATTGGTGTATTGCCCGTAACCTGATGCATTTTCAAAGACCGAGGTATATAGGGGAAGCAGTAGAAAGGAAATGACCCTCGGCAAAACTGTAGCGAGGCCGTAGATAAAAGTCTGCTTAAAAAGCCTTTTTAACGGGTTCAATAGGTGTGTTCTTTAAAACTTTTTAAATAAAGCCACAAGTTACACAAAACCCTTTAGTCCACTGGTGTCAAAATTTGCCAAACAAAAAAGGCCGCTTTAAGCGGCCTTTTATATATAATTCTTATAAAGTCTAGTTGTTCAATGCCTCCGCACCACCAACAATCTCAAGGATTTCGCTGGTAATGGCTGCCTGACGAGCCTTGTTGTACGTCAATTTCAATTGGGACCTCAATTCTCCAGCGTTGTCCGTAGCCTTGTGCATGGCCGTCATACGGGCACCGTGCTCACTGGCAAAGGAATCACGAATAGCTTTGTATAGCTGTGTCTTCAAGGATTTTGGAATCAGTTGTTCCACAATCTCTGCTTTTGATGGTTCAAAAATGTAATCTGAAGCCACTGGAGTGTCACCTTCAACGGAAATAGGCAAGAACTGTTCGGTCATTACAATCTGCGTGGCCGCGTTCTTGAACTTGTTGTATACCAATTCTATCTTGTCATAACTACCCGAAGCAAATTGCTCCATCAAGAAATCGGCAATCTCGGCAACATTGTCAAAGGTCAAGTCATCATATACATCACTGTGGTTGGCCACAATGGTGTTCTTTTTTCCAAGGATGTCGTTCCCCTTTTTTCCTATTGTGACAAAGTCCACCTGCTTGCCCGCATATTTGTTGGCCACCAAGTTATTGCTCTGTTTGATGATGTTGGAATTGAAGGCTCCACAAAGTCCCCTATTGGAAGTAATGGACACCAACAAAACTTTGTTTACGGGCCTGCTTTCCGCGAATTTGCTTCCACCATCGCCTTCCAAACTGGCACTGAGTCCTTGAAGGAGCTCCGTAAGCTTATCGGCATAGGGACGCATTGCGGTAATGGCATCCTGGGCTTTCTTCAACTTGGCAGCAGAGACCATTTTCATGGCACTGGTAATCTGCATCGTTGATGAAATGGATGATATCCTGTTCCGTATTTCCTTTAGATTTGCCATTCGTTTTAATTATGGGTTATGAGTGTTGAGTTAAGAGTTTTTGACTATTGCCACAATTATTCTAATCAACTCTTCACATCTATCCATTAATTCTTTGGGAACTTCTCTTCCAGTTGCTTCCAAAATCTCAAGCCAATACTTTGTTTCATCAGCCTCCTTTAGAGCTATCCCAAATTTATTTTTAAAATCCTTTGTGCTAACCCCTCTTTGCGCTTCCCTAGTATTTGCTCCAATACTTGTTCCACTTTTTAACAATTGAGAGGCAATCTCAAAATCCTTTTTATTCTTTAATTCATCACAGAAATGAACAATTTTACAGGCAAACTCGAAACTTTTTATTCTTACAGGACTAGTTTCAAGCTTTCCCATAACTCATCACTCTGAACTCTTAACCTTTATACTTGCTTGAAAGGTCTTTACAAACCGCAGTCAAGGTTTCGGTTACCTCATCGGTCAATTTACCTGCCTTAAGGGCATCCAAAACATTTCTGTGCTTGGCATTCAAGAACTCCAAGAAATCCTTTTCAAACTCTTTTACCTTGTCCACAGGAACATCCCTCAACAAGTTTTTGGAACCTGCAAAGATGATGGCCACCTGATCTTCCACGGTAAAGGGATCGTTCTGACCTTGTTTCAAGATTTCCACGTTTCTACGTCCTTTTTCGATTACGTTCAAGGTAGCGGCATCCAAATCGGAACCAAACTTGGCAAAGGCCTCCAATTCACGGAACTGGGCCTGGTCCAATTTCAAGGTACCGGCTACTTTTTTCATGGATTTGATCTGCGCGGAACCACCCACACGAGATACGGAGATACCCACGTTGATCGCAGGACGCACCCCTTGGTTGAACAAGTCTTGCTCCAGGAATATCTGACCATCGGTAATGGAAATTACGTTGGTTGGGATATAAGCGGAAACGTCACCAGCTTGTGTCTCGATAATTGGAAGTGCTGTCAATGAACCCCCACCTTTTACAATCGGTTTCAACGAATCGGGAAGGTCGTTCATGTTCTTTGCGATCTCATCATCGGCAATCACCTTTGCGGCACGCTCCAACAATCTTGAGTGCAGATAGAAAACGTCACCAGGGTATGCTTCACGTCCCGGAGGTCTTCTCAACAACAAGGACACCTCACGATATGCAACGGCCTGTTTAGACAAATCATCATAGATGATCAAAGCAGGACGTCCAGTATCCCTAAAATATTCTCCAATGGCAGCACCAGCGAAAGGAGCATATACCTGCATTGGGGCAGGGTCAGATGCATTGGCCGCTACGATGGTGGTATACGCCAAGGCTCCTTTGTCTTCCAAGGTCTTTGCGATGGCAGCAACGGTAGATGCTTTCTGACCTACGGCAACGTAGATACAGTACACAGGCTCACCGGCATCGTAAAATTCTTTTTGGTTCAGGATGGTATCGATACAAACCGTGGTCTTCCCTGTTTGCTTGTCACCAATTACCAACTCCCGCTGTCCACGACCTACAGGAATCATGGCATCGATAGCCTTGATACCGGTCTGTAGTGGCTCGTTAACCGGTTGTCTATAAATTACACCGGGGGCCTTACGCTCCAAGGGCATTTCATAGGTTTCCCCAGAAATGGGTCCCTTACCGTCGATTGGGGTCCCCAAGGTGTCAATGACACGACCAACAATTCCTTCACCAACATTGATGGATGCGATACGTTCTGTTCTTTTTACAGTGGCGCCTTCCACAATCTCTTTGGATGGGCCCAACAATACCACACCAACGTTGTCTTCTTCCAGGTTCAATACGATACCTTGCATACCGCCATCAAACTCCACCAACTCCCCGTACTGGGCATTGGAAAGTCCATAGACACGGGCAATACCGTCACCTACTTGTAGCACGGTACCTACTTCGTTCAACGAAGCGCCTGCTTCAAAACCTGATAATTGTTTTTTCAAAATTGCTGAGACCTCAGCGGCTTTTACTCCTGCCATTTTTATAGACTATTTGTAAATTCTCTTTTTAATCCGTTCAATTTGTTGGCAATGCTTGCATCGTATTGGGTATCGCCAACCCTAAGCACAAATCCACCAATGATGGCTTCATCCACCTTGTTTTCAATGGTGACCTTGTTGCCCGTAGCTTTTTTCACTTCAGCCAGGATTTTCTTTTCCAAATCGGCTGTCAAAGGAACTGCAGTGGTTACATAGGCTACTTCCTCTCCCTTCATTTTTTCGTGAAGGATGATGTATTTATAGGCTACTTCCTGTAGCATTGCAATCCTTTTGTTGTCCACCAAGGTCTGGATGAGTCCTTTAGTGATCTCGTTGGCATCCTTGAAAATTTCCAGCAATGCACTTTTCTTGAGCTCTGATTTTACGATAGGGCTTTCCAAAACACTTTGGAGCTCCCCGTTTTCAGATATCGTTGCAGCAATGTCCCGCATGTCTTTCTCAACGGCATCGGCCGCGTTCTTTTCGACTGCGTAGTCCAAGGTTGCTTTAGCGTAGCGTATGGCTGCCCTGTTTTGGTTCATGCTCTAATTAGTTCAGTTTGATATCCCCCAACATGTCCTCGACCAACTTCTGTTGTTTCTTGTTGTCGGACAACTCTTCCTTGATGATCTTTTCCGCGATTTCCACGGAAAGGTTGGCTACTTGGGTCTTGATGTCGGCCACTGCCGCTTTTTTCTCTGCTTCAATGGCAGCTTGGGCTTGCTTGATCATCTTATCCCCTTCAACCTGGGCCTGCTCCTTGGCTTCGGAAATGATGCTTTCCTTGATTTCCCTTGCTTCTTTCAACAACACATCTCTTTCGGCCTTGGCTTCTTTCAACAGTTTTTCACTGTCTGCAGTAACGTTCTGCATTTCCTTTTTGGCAGCCTCGGCAGCTTCAAGGGCATCCTTGATTCCTTCTTCCCTTTTTTCAACCGCACCTAGAATGGGCTTCCATGCATATTTTCGCAACAACAACAATAGGCCCACGAAGAGCAACAACTGCCAGAAAAACAATCCGAAGGAAAACTGTTCGATTAACTTATCCATGTATCTTACTATTAAATCTTTACTATATCATTTAAATCAATGAAGGGCCATAGCCAACCGCTATGGCCTTCATCAATACTGTTACGGTTATTAAGCTGCAAAAAGAGCGGCGAAACCGATACCTTCAATAAGGGCTGCTGCGATCAACATAGCGGTTTGGATCTTACCAGAAGCTTCAGGTTGACGAGCAATGGCTTCCATTGCCTGACCACCGATTCTACCGATACCCAATCCTGCTCCGATTACAATCAAACCAGCACCTACGATGTTTGGAATTGTCATGATATATGAATTTAAATATTAAACGTTCTTCTTAATGGTGATCTTCTTCCACTGCCATTCCAAAATAAAGGGCCGACAACATGGTGAAAATATATGCTTGCAATGCGGCAACCAACAATTCCAATAAGGAAAGAGCGAATGCCAATACAAACGACAATGGACTTCCTATCCAGTTCTTGAAAATGAACATAAGTCCTATAATACTCATCAATACTACGTGGCCCGCAGTAATGTTGGCATACAAACGAATCATCAATGAAAATGGCTTGATGAAGGTTCCCAACAATTCTATCGGTGCCAATATAATTTTCATGGGGGCAGGCACGCCCGGCATCCAGAAAATATGTTTCCAGTAGTTCTTGTTTCCAGAAAAAGTGGTGATCAAATAGGTAATCAATGCCAAGGCAAAGGTCACCGCAATATTGTTGGTCACGTTTACACCAAGCGGCGTAAGCCCCAACAAGTTGATAATCCACACGAAAAAGAATACGGTAAGCAAATAGCTCATGTATCTTTTGTATTTGTGCTCACCAATGTTCGGGATGGCAATTTCATCACGGACAAAAAGCACCAAGGGCTCCAATACCCTGCCGATTCCTTTTGGAAGGCTGTTCTTTTTGTAATTATTGGCAACACCACGGAACATGAAGAACATCAACAAACCGACCAACATGATAAAGACCACGTTCTTGGTTATGGAAAAATCCAATGGCTTTACATTGGTGGGATGGGCATCATCCACTACCAAATTTTCACCAAACGCATCCTCCTCATGGGTCTCTTCTCCATGATGTGCCCCAAAATTGATGGTGCCTTCCGCGTCTGTCTTGTAAATTTTATTGTGATATAGGGTGTAGTAGTTGCCATCCGCTTCGGCAACGCCCTCGCCATGCTTTAGTTTGGAGGAAGAAAACACCTTAAGGCCATTGTCCCATAAAATCACCGGCAATGGAAAACCAATGTATTTGTGCTCCCCTGCATCCGTAGTATAGGAATACAGATTAAAGTCATGGGAGTCCAGAAGGTGGTGGCCAATGTATTCCTTGATTTCGGTCTTCAAATCATGGGCTCCGGTTTCAACTTCCTGTGCCCCATGGTCTTGGGCCGATAAAATCCCCGCGGCCATAAAAACCACGGCGGTCAATTTTTTACTTAATAACGAATATCGCATATGATGCAACTATGGGTCCTCAAAAATCGGTGCAAAAATACATTGCTCATTCAAAAGAAAAAAGCTTTTACAGTATTATTTACAGTATTGATTTTTTTGTTGATTTTTTGGACTTTATCTCACAGAATTAAGCAGTTTGCCCAAAAAGAGGGTTTCCAAGGTCAGGGAATAGAGGTACGGGACAAAAAAAGCAAGGAACTCTGCGCGCTCCAAAACACCATCTGCCTTATATCCGGAATAGAATGCCACGAAGAAAACACCAAATTTTAAAAGGCTCCCTATCAAAAAAAAGAACCCTAGATAATCGCGATACTTGTTCCTGTAAAAATAAATGGCAAAAAAAATAATGCAGGCCAATATGGAATTCAACAAATAGCTTTTTACCAGTTGGTTCCCGTGGGGTTCATAACCATACCAAGCCTGCAACTTGGCATGGCCCAAAAAAAGAAGGATCGATCCAACGACCAACCCTATTGTAAAAATGATGGGAATAGACCTATTCTTCAATTATTGATTCTTTTCAATTGCTGGACCACCAAATATATGGAAACCGCTACGCCAAACAAGGTACATATGGGCAAGAACACCTTTTCGGTCCCGTAATGGGTGTCCAACCATCTCCCTCCTTTGACCGCCAAATAGATGATGACGCCCATTTGTATGGCCATCCCCGACAAGCGGGCCGCCTTGTTCAAAGTGTCTCTTCGCGTGTTCTTATTAGGAAGCTTTTGCTGGTTCATTGCTCTTGGTGGACTGCATTTTTGGCGCCGATCCGGACGCACTTACAGCTCCTTTGCCCATGGTACAGGCTGCATTGAAAGTAGCTCCGGGCTCCACTGCCAATTTGGCCACGGATACAGTGCCCTCAATAATGGCAGAAGCCTTCAATGAAAGTAGTTCCGCTACCGAAAGTTCGCCGTTGAACTTTCCTTCAATATCGGCATTGACACACTCAACTTTACCGTTGATATAACCGTCCTTGCCAATGACCACTTTACCAGAGGTCTTTACGTTGCCTTCCAGTTTCCCGTCGATTCTAAAATCTGCTTCGGAAGTAATATCACCTTTAATTTTTGTATTCTTCTCAATTCTGTTGGGCTGCCCTCCAAATTCATTCATAGGTCGTGGTTTTTTGTTGTCAGAAAACATTGTGTTCTAGGGTTTTGGGGTTTAAAATTGTGCTTTGTATGATTCTAAATTCTTATGTACTTGAATAATTTTATAGTTATCCGATAAAATTACGAAATTCTCATCGTTGATGCGGTAGTCCCTATTGTTTTTTATGAGTTCTGCGAAGCCCAAAGCAAAGTCCTTGGAACGGAAACCATGGACCACAACAAACTCGTCTTCAAGGGTGTAGATATCTTTGGAAATGGCGTTCCTGTAGTTCAGCTCCTTAATGACTTCCATCAGCCTTTCCTGAAGCTTTACGGCTTTTTCATCGTCCCTTATCTTAAACGGAAAGACCACTTTCCAATTTCCTGCCCCGCTGGATCCGGTCTCCGGTGAAAAATCCTTCTTCTCCAATTTGGGAAGCTGTTGCTCCACCATTTCCTCGGCCTTCTTTCCTTCCGGATTGTTGGGATAGGTCAGTGCAACATAGTTCAAGGCTTCCTTGAACGGTTCAAAACCTTGCAAGCGACCAATGGCATTGGCCTTCAACATTTCAAATTTGGGGACAATAGGGTCTCCCGTGAATTGGTTGATGTATCTCTCAGACTGGGTAATGACCTGAAGGAACTCTTGCTTCTCGTATAATTTAAAAAGGGCTGCGTAGCGTGCATCCGGACTGTCGGTGCTTCCCTCCAGAACGGCCTGCGGATTCAACAAAATCTCGGCATACCTCGTGTCTGGGTGATTGGCAATGATGTCCTGTTTCATGTTCTGGGCCAAAGGACTGCCGCTCTCCTCATAAATCTTGAACAGGTTGTATTTGGAGGGAAGGATCAAACGTTCCTCTGGATTGGAGGCCAATACCTTTTCCAATTTTGCGGCAGCCAAAAGGTTGTCCTTGAATTTTTCCTTGTAGATCAGCCCCAATTGGTAGTTGGCAAAGTTTCTTTCGGTCCTGAGGCTATCAATCTCAGTAACATCGGTGGGAATCCTGTCCAAATAATAGTCCAGTGAATATCGTTGGTCTTCCGTAAGGTTTTCTCCAGATGAATCATTGCCTACAAACTCTCCCGTAGCTTCGGAAATCAAGGTTCGGGATTTATTGCTCCAGCGCCAATCGTCTTCCAAGGTCCGGTCTCCCCAGCGGGTCTTAAAATCATTTTTACCATACCCCAAGCTCGTTACATTATAAAAATAGAACTTGCCTTGGTTCTGTTTTCCTCCCTTACTCTTGGCAAAAGTGGCAAAGCCTGCGGCAGCCTGTTGCTGTTTCTTCTCTTCCTCTTCTTCCGCTTTGCGTTTTAGTTCGGCAATATAGTCCTCAAAATACGCTTTACGCTCCGTTTCCGGCATTTCGTACAGGGTAATTACGCTGTCCGTATGCTGCACAATATCCTCGTACTTGATCACGTCTTCCAGATTGTCCAGCTTCTTTTTAATGTTCCTGAACTGTCGGGTATTCTCTTTTAGGTTGGTCAACGTACTGTCGTAGTAGGCCCCAGCGGTTTTGTACGCATCCTCATCAAAATAATAATCGGCCAGGCTCTGGTAGTTGAGGGCATTGAGCTTTTGCTCGCCTTGGGTGGCCTTGAGTGATTTGTTGTAATACGCCAGTGCCAAACTATCCGATTCATTGGCCAAATGGAATTGGGCCACTTCACGATAAATTTTATCCAAAAAGGGGCGGTTCTCGCGGTTCTCCTCCAATTCGGTGAGATATTCCAACAGCTCTTCCCTATTCCCATCGGTAAGTTCCGTATTCTGGATTTTCTGTAGATGCGCATTGATCATATACACCCTTGGCGACTTTCGGTTGAGCGCAATCACCTTGTCGAAGGCATAATTGGCACTGTCTTTATGTCCCAATTGGTTGAACAACTGACCAATAATAAATAGATATCTTCCCTTTTCGGGGTTCTTTTTGGTGTAGGCCTGGGCTATCTTAAGTTTTTGAATAGCCGTATCCGGTGCATTCAAATTGATGTAGCATTGTGCCAAAACAGCATTGGCATCGGCATATTCCTGATCTTTTAGCGACTCGTACTTGAACAATCTTTTCAGGTTCTTGATCGCTACTTCCGGATTGTCCAATCGCATGTTGGTCTTTTCCCTCCAAATGGTGGCTTCGTTCAATTTATCACTCTGCACATATTTTCTAAGGATGTAATTGAAGGATTCCAAAGCAGGGATATACCGTTGATCGAAGTAGCGTGCCTTGCCCAAAAGCAAAAAGGCCTCATCCGTTTGCGGATTGCGTTCTTGGTCCTTAATGTCCATGCTGTGCTTTTGTATGGCCTTGGTGGCCTTTTCCTCGGCAATGATGAAATTGGGATTGTTGTCCTCGGAATCGAGCTTTATTTCATCGGTCACCTCCAAACGTTCCACGGGGAGGATTTCCCAATAATCGTCCCGATAGCTCTCATTGAGTTCCTCGCGGCCTTGTTCAAAGGCAATATTGCCATTGTACAGGGTATTGTACTTGGTGTTGAGTGCGTGCCAGTTTCGGTTGATGAACTTGTCCTTTTGGGTGGAACAGGATTCAAAAATCAACCCGGCCAAAACTATGGCGCTGAAAAGTATGTGTCGAAGCTTCAAAATTATCGATGATCTTGTGTAACCTTAACTGAAAAAAAACCAGATTATTATAAGGCTCATCGATAAAGTGTCGGATTTTTTATTTGCTCCTTGGTCAAAGGTGAAATGGTCCCGTTACCATGCTGTGGTCCGTTCCGGATTCAATACCGTCATATTGTATTTGGCCTTATAGGCCACGGGAGACAATCCTACGTATTTTTTGAACACCGTCCGGAATGCTTTTTGATCGGCATACCCTACCTGGTACATCACTTCATTCACGTTTTGCTGGGTGCTTTCCAGACTGCGTTTGGCCGCTTCCATTTTTACTCGTTGTATGTATTCCAAAGGGGTATTCTGGGTGGCTTTTTTAAACCTTCGGACAAAGTTCCTACTGCTAATGGCCGATTTTTTGGCCAATTCCTCCACGGATATCTTATCGGTTACATTGCTCTCAATAAAATTTTGCGCTTCTTTGATGGCAACATCATTATGCTCCTTCTGCCCTTGAAAAATGACAAATTGGTTTTGATCTTGCCGATCGATCTCAATCTCAAAATATTTCGAAATATAAATGGCAGCGTCCCTACCGCAGTATTTTCCAATAAGGTGCAGCATCAGGTTTAAAAAGGAATAAGCCCCTCCACTGGTATAGATGCCATCTTCCTCGGTCACTATTTTATTGGAAACAAGATTGACCTTGGGGTACATGTTTTTGAACATTTCCATGGCCGCCCAGTGGGTAGAGCATTGCTTGCCATCCACCAGCCCCGTCCGGGCCAGAACAAAGGCCCCCATACACATACTGGCCACTTCGGCATTGTGTAGATTCCGTTGCTTAAGGATCCAATCCACAAAAGGATTGTTTTGTTCCAGTTCCTCTATAAATCTATCTGTTTTCAACGCAGGAATAAGTATAATGTCCGTTTTTTCTACCTCATCAATAATCTTATCGCAATGGATGCTAAAAAGTCCATTATATAATGAATGGTCTCGTTCCAGTCCCACCAAATGGATATCAAAAAAATCGTCGTTTCTAACACCCCTTTTCTTTAGAAACTGGTTGGCAGCGGACAAAATCTTGTAGGGGCCCACCACACTGCTCAATATGGTATTGCCTTTGGGCACCAAAATGCTTACGTGTTTCATAATCATTGGTTTACAAAGGATAAATGTAAGACTTCTGTTTGGCAGAATCAACCCTTAAAAGTGTCCTATTTGCCCACAACTGTGCCTTTTTTCCTTTTGTAGCTTTGGTTCATGGCGTTTGAAAAATTCAGCGAAATACGGGAAAAATATTGCATAACCCATGTAGAGGTGACCGAAGGCAAGATGATGAGCTCACCTGCCATACATTATAAAAAGAAGGTGTTTGCCTTCTTCTCCAAAAACCACACCATGGTTTTCAAATTGGGCAAGGATTTTCCCATGGATACTTTGGACATACCGCTTTCAGAATTCAGTCCCTTTAAGACCAAAAAACCACTTGGAGGTTGGTACGAGGCACGTTTTGAAGACCATGGACAATGGGAAACCCTTACTGAACTGGCATTGAACCGCATACAACAGGACATATGATTACAAAAGAGTATACTTTATTTTTTGAGGAACTGGCCCAAAACAACCACAAGGAATGGTTCCATGCAAACAAGAAAAGATATGAGGAAAAAGTAAAACTGCCCTTTTTGTCCCTAATGGATGGGTTGTTGCAAGAGTTGACCTCGTGGGATGGGCGCATTCCCTCCGATGCGAAGAACGCCATGTTCCGCATCAATAAAGATGTGCGATTTTCCAAGGACAAAACCCCTTACCATACCCTACTTAAGGCAGGATTTTCACCACATGGCAAAAAATCCCTATTGCCGGGTTACTATCTTGGTATTGATGCCACGACCATTTATGTGGGTGGTGGCCTGTTTACACTTCGCTCCCCCGAACTCCATCTGGTACGGGACCATATATCCAAGAATGTTTCAGGACTCCTGGACGTGGTTAACGATTTAACCTTTGTCCAAAATTTTGGTCGCATCAAAGGGGAAAAGAACAAACGCTTGGATAAAGGCCTCCTTCCAGCGGCAGAAAAAACAGCACTGATCTATAACAAACAGTTTTACGCCATGGCCGAATTTCCGTTGGAACCTTTTTATAATTCGGAAGACCTGCTGGATGAGATCATGTTTCATTTTAAAACCATTAGACCCTTGAATACTTTTCTAAACCAAGCCTTTGATTGAATCTGAGTTTATTTAGTAATCATAAAAACAAAACAAACATGAACACACAAGAAATTGCAGACAAATTAGTGGCCTTCTGCCGGGAGGGCAAGTTCAATGAAGCCTACAGCCTATACGCACAAGATGCCGTAAGTGTTGAAATGCCCGGAATGCCCAATGAGGTGACCGAGGGTCTTGACAACATTCTGGAAGGTTTTAAACAATGGGGCGAAAGTATACAGGAAACCCATGGAGGCAGTGTTGGTGATCCCGTAGTGGTGGGCAACCACTTTGCCGTACCCATGACCAGTGATGTTACTTTTAAGGATGGCAACCGAATGAGCATGGAAGAAATCTGCCTGTACCAAGTTGGGGATGGCAAAATAAAAAAGGTGAGTTACCATTACGACACTTCTGCCATGTGTTAGAACTTTCCGCCTAAAAACTCAAAAAGCGCCATTGAAGTGGCGCTTTTTTTATGGAATGGGCTTTCAAAATAAGTTGAATGCTTAATTTTGCAGCAAAATTGTTTTTATGAGCGATTCCCACGCATTGCAGATTACCGCAGTGGATGCATTGACCCCAAACGCAGTAGCCCTCACTTTTGAAGTTCCAGAAAATCTTAAGGATGTATATGCTTACGAAGCAGGACAATACATTACCATAAAACATCAGCTCAACGGAAAGGAACTCCGCAGGGCCTATTCCATTTCTTCGGCTCCTTCTTCTGGGAAACTGACCGTGGGCATTAAAAAAATGCCGGAAGGTACATTTTCTGTCTATGCCAATGAATCCTTAAAGGCTGGTGATGTGTTGGATGTACTACCTCCAGAAGGCCGCTTTGTATTTCATACGGATGACCTACCAAAAAATGTGGCCGCATTTGCCGCTGGTAGTGGAATAACCCCCATCATGAGCATTGCCCAAACCGTTTTGGAAAACCATCCAGAGAACATTTTTGTTTTGGTTTTTGGGAATCAGTCCCCCGAAGAGACCATGTACTTTCAGAAAATACAAGAGCTAAAAGAGCAATATACCAATAGGTTTTTTGTTCAGTATATCTACAGCCGATCTAGGGAAAATGATGCCCTTTTTGGCCGAATAGACACTTCCACCATAAACTTTGTGGTAAAGAACAAGTTCAAGGATACCGCTTTTGATGCCTTTTACCTATGTGGGCCAGAAGATATGATCCATGCCGTTTCGGATACCTTGAAGAACAATGGCGTTGATGGGGATCGTATTCATTTTGAATTGTTCACCAGTGCCGACACTGAAGATGAAATGGCTGAAAGCTTGGAAGGAATGACCCAAGTGGAGGTCATTTTGGACGATGAGACCTTTTCATTCAGCATGGATAAAAAGAAATTGGTGCTGGATGCTGTCCTGAATGAGGATATAGATGCCCCTTATTCATGCCAAGGAGGCGTGTGCAGCAGTTGCATTGCCCGCATCAAGGAAGGAAAGGCAGAAATGGTGAAAAATCAAATCCTCACCGATGGCGAAGTGGCCGAAGGCTTGATCTTGACCTGTCAGGCCCACCCCTTGACGCCTAAGCTTGTGGTGGATTATGACGATGTGTAATTTATTGGGTTGACAACATTCTCTCCATGGCCCTACTGCCATGGTCATAGCCTATGGTAAAGGCATTCTCTATTCCTTTTTTGTCCAAAACCCCAATTTTGTCCAACTCCTTGGGTTCGATGGAAATGTTGCATTCGGCCAATTTTACCCGGTTGGAGGCATAAATCATCAAACTGGTGACCCTTCCGGCCAGCTGCAGGGAATTTTTAAGGTCGTTCTTGCGTACTTCAGCCGCTATGGAGACATTACTGCCAATAATGTATGAAGCATGCTCATCCACATACTCCTTTGGAAAGTTGTTCATGATGCCCCCATCGGCATAGAGCACCCCATCAATGTCCACTGGACTAAAAACCGGGGTCAAGGCCGCTGAGGCCAGTAAAGGTTTGATCAACTCCCCTTGGTTGAACATCCGCTCCTCTCCCTTTAACAGATCGGTGGCGACCACATAAAGGGGTTTACGCAGACTCTCGAACGTATTTTCAGGGAAATAGCCCTTAAATATTTTGAAATAGCGTTCGGTGTCTATAAATCCGGGTTTGTTGATGGCGAAAAAACTGTATTGGAACAAAGGGGTCTCCCTAAAAAAGCTCAACATACTCTCCACCGAGTTGCCATTGGCATACAGCGCCCCCACCAATGCCCCAACACTTGAGCCGGCCACAAGGTCTGCCTCCACCCCATGTTCCCGCATGGCTTTGATCAATCCAATATGGGCCATTCCGCGTACGCCTCCTCCCGAGAGCACCAAGCCTACTGATTTTGTCTGTGATACATCCATTTTTAGCGCATTTTGGAGGTTAGTTTTACGGATAAACAGGGTTCCATTTACCGACCCTCTGGTCTGTTTTTACCTTCAAGCCATCTGTTTTGGGTAGCTTGTCGAGAGTTTCTCGATTTTAATCCTCAAAAAGATAATGGCCTGATTATCAAAACCGACTCATGGGTCGGTATGTTAAATTTTAGTTTTCCTGTTCGAAAATGTAATCAAAAATAGCATCCAACGACCAAATTCTATGCTAAGATTATTGTAAGTTTAGGATAATTATTTGGTTGATTTGTCCCTAAGGCCCATTCAAAATACCGCCATTCTTGTTTTCGCAAATTCAGCGAAATGGGATAGTGGTATCAAAAAAATAGATGGGGATGCCAGTTTCTTTGAAACTCTGACCACGCAAACCTTGGGTATTGCCAAAACTTCCGGCCTACCATATTATCATTTTACGGAAAAAGAACAACAAGGCAATACTTTTGGGGAACGTTTTACCCATGCCCTACAATCGGTTTTTGATAAAGGCTATGCCCATGTGATTGCCATAGGGAACGACAGCCCTCAATTGAAAACCCAGCACCTGCTCGAGGCACACCGATTACTCCAATATGGAAAATCCGTTTTAGGCCCAACCATGGATGGTGGTTTTTATCTTATTGGGCTCCATCTTGGCCAGTTCAACCCAGAGCAATTTCAGGCCCTTCCATGGCAATCGCCTTCCCTACTCAAGGAAACGCAGAACTATTTTGCCTCCAAAGGTGAACCCGTTGCCTTGTTGAACGTATTGATCGATGTGGATTCGAAAAGGGACATCAAACGACTTTCCAATTTCACCAAAACCTTGGCCAAAAGGTGGTTGGCTCTTTTTTCCATCATCATTCATCAAAAAATGGCTATTGACAATATCCACAAGAAGGTATTCAAAACCAATTTTCTGGACATCCCTTTCAACAAGGGTTCTCCGTTATTTCCTTTCCCAACATTTGTCGCCCAAGTGTAAGTGCTTGGATACATCCTTACTTACTTTTTTATGCCTATCCCTACCCATGGGAGGCGTACATTTTTAAACCACTAAAAAACAAAAACATGGCAAACTCATATTACGACCCAGCGGATCTACGCAAATTTGGCAACATCACGGAATGGAGCGAAGAACTCGGAAGTAAATTCTTTGACTACTACGGAAAAGTCTTTGAAGAAGGGGCACTTTCTGCCCGTGAAAAATCCTTGATAGCGCTGGCCGTGGCCCATGTGGTCAAATGCCCGTATTGTATTGATGCTTATACCAAAGATGGCCTGCAACGAGGCATCACCAAAGAAGAAATGATGGAAGCCGTACACGCCGGAGCTGCCATAGAAAGTGGCGCTACCCTGGTCCACGGGGTCCAGATGATGAACAAGTACAACAAATTATCCATGTAAACCTATAACCATGGCGGAAAGCATTATGCCACAGCTTAAAAAAGCAGCAAAAAAATCCCTTAAGGCCCGTGAAAATGAACTGGCCCATACAGATCGGCAAATGGAAATCCTAAATGGAGAGCTATTTGCCGATGGGGAGCTACCCTATTTTAAGGATAAGATAGCTGAAATTGGCCATTCCCCCCTCCGACCCAAAGCGTTGGAGATTTTACAGATCAATGTAGGGTATATGTGCAACCAAGTCTGTGAGCACTGCCATGTGGATGCCGGACCGGACCGCAAGGAAATCATGACCCATGAGACCATGGAACAGTGTTTGGAGGTCATCCGAAACACCGGGGCGCACACCTTGGACCTTACTGGTGGTGCCCCGGAGATGAACCCCAATTTTAGATGGTTTGTGGAAGAGGCCTCCAAAGCGGGCATAAAAGATTTTATTGTACGGTCCAATCTCACCATCATCCGGGCCAATAAAAAATACTATGACCTACCGGAGTTTTTCAAAAAACACAATGTACATGTAGTGTCTTCCATGCCGCACTATACCCGGGGCAAAACGGACAAGCAACGTGGGGATGGGGTTTTTGACAAATCTATTGAGGCGCTACAGCAGCTCAATGCCGTGGGCTATGGCATGCCGGACAGTGACCTTCGGTTGGACTTGGTCTACAACCCTTCAGGAGCATTTTTGCCCAGTGACCAAGCGGCCATGGAGCGCGACTTTAAAAAGGCATTGAAGGAGGATTTCAATATTGAGTTCCACAATCTGTTCGCGATTACCAATCTGCCCATTTCCCGATTTTTGGATTACCTCATCGCCTCGGACAACTATGAGGATTATATGTACTCTTTGGTGGAGGCCTATAACCCTGCGGCTGTGGAAAATGTGATGTGCACCAATACCATTTCGGTGAGTTGGGACGGTTGGCTCTACGACTGCGACTTTAACCAGATGCTGGGCCTTAAGGTGGCCAGCAAGGTAAAGCACATCAAGGATTATAATGAGGAAGTATTGAGCGACCGCAACATTGTGATCTCGCAACATTGCTATGGCTGTACGGCCGGTGCGGGAAGCAGTTGCCAAGGGACGGTGGCTTAACTGCGAGTATTGCTGTTGAATTATGTTGCGTATTAATCAGTTGCCTTTGTCTTTGATTAAAAACTGCATGATCTGTATCATTTCCACCGCATAATTGATTTCGATGTTCAATTCATTATTGCCATCGTAAGCTATTTGTATTTCTTCACCTTCCTTTGCTGGGCCTATGGCCAGTTCGGTTCCATCAATGTCCCACGAATAGTTGCCTTGCTTTTCCGTAAACAGGTTTTTCAAATACGGCTTTTTTATGTACCCTTCACTTTCCCATATCTCTTGTGCAATTTTGGTGAAAACTTCAATGATTTCGATAGTGTCCATTTTGGTCAAAAGACATTTCCCTTCGTTGCAGTTGTTCAACGACACGTGTAAATGATCTCCATTCTTGAAAATGACCAAGTCTCCTTCTTTTACAAGCCAGTTATAAACTTCTTTACTCATCTTTATTGTTGTACTGTTTTGTTTCGTTTTCCATTTCAAGCGTTTTGAACATACCCTGGAACAGGTCTAAAACTTCCAATTTTTGTTTTAATCCAGATTCCGTTTTAAGCTTAATATGGATCATTTCCGATTTTTGTTCAGCGTCGTACGCAAGTTGCAAATCCAAATGGTATTGTCGTCCAACAAAACATTTTTTGGCCCAAAGGTCTAATTCGTCATTGGTTCCGGTCAAGGCCTCTTTGATACTTTCCATTTCGGTTTCTTCCAAGTTGTAGTTGGAAAGTTGTGCCAACATATATAGAATCCCTTTCAGTTTATGGCTCCAGAACCAAAACCCGTATTCAATCTCTTCTTTCATCTTTAGTAATACGGTTTGCTTTTTATGGGAACCGCTGTGTTGTTCTCTATTTTATAGTACTCATAGCCATCATAGGTGGTATAGGGAGGGTACGGCAAGCACTTGATATAGACCTCTTGGGTTTGAAAGTCCCTATATGCTTGGACAGACTGGAACTTGGGGGGCAAAATGGTTTTTTTCTGTCCATCGGCGATTCCAAACCCATAAAAATCATCTGTCCGATCCACTCCACCGCCAAAGCCTATGGCCCAAATATGTTTGGAATACTTGTATTTTTTGATGAGATAAAATGCCCCTTCTTGTTGCTGGTTCAATACGGATAGTTCCTCACTGTTTTCTATATGGTCTGTCCCGATCAAGGATAGTCTTGGGTAGGGATTGCCAAAGAAACAATACACATATCCTCCAATAGTGAGTATGGCCAGTCCTACCAGTATCATTGCTGTTTTATATCGTTTATGCATCATTTGCTATCTATCATCCCTCTGCATAAGCCAAAGGGATATCTGGTCCCTTGTCCAATCTTTTGGAAAATGTGCTCCTTTTCTGTTGGTATAATGCTTTAGGCTCTCTTTTGCTTGATTAAGACAGTGGACAAAATCTTTGTTGTTTAGTTCATCAAAATGATCTGTTTGGATATACCACCCATCTATCAGTTCAAATATTCTGCCCACCAACCGGTTGTCTTTTCTTCGGTATATTTCAGATGAAGTAAACCCATCTTCGGGGCTGCCCAAAACCTGGAAATAATATGTGTCCATCTTAAATCAATACTTTTCTATTCATAGTTTGCGTTGTCCCAAATCAGCAATCCCTCAATATTTTCTATGTTGAGTCCTTTTTCTTCATTGATTTTGTTGAGACGCTGCCCAAAGCTTTTAAGCTCCTTCTTGGCCACTTCCACTGCTTTTTTTAGTTCTTTTCCATCAACACATAATTTCAAGCGGGGCGGATTAGGTTGGAACGGTTCATCGAGCTCCCCAACCGAAAAATCAAAAGTGATCTTGCCTTCCTTAAAAGAAACTTGCGGTGCAGGGTGTCCTTCGCAGTATGAGTTTTCCTCCATGGCAATCCGTTCCCAATACCAGATATCGCTTAGTTCTCCGCAACACTGCGGAAAAAATTGATCTTGATGGCCAACCCGTAAAACATACCCGCCAAAAAACGAACACATTTGCCCTCTTTCAAAAATTCCTTCCCTCATTGCATGTGTATGGTCCAGTATAAGCTTGGTGAGGTTTTCCCCTGAAACATCGGAAAGTTTGTAAAAAAACAATCCTTTTTTATAGGGCTTTAGCCCTGCCTTTTTATGGCACTCATTATAATATTGTTCCCACATTTCGGGGTTCTTATCGCTAGGGATTTCTATTTCTTGATCACCACAACCAATTTCTAGGACCGGTATCAATTCAAGTGACATCCCTCTGATTTTTGTATGATGTTTCATAAACAGATATGACGCAAAATGTATGTGGAAGTCCACGCTTTTTTTGTCCACCCGTTCTTAAATAACAGACCCGTATCCCATTCAATAATCCATAGATTTGTTTATGGGCAGTGATTTTTCCTTAATCCGATTTAGTCGGTTAATGACCCTCGTATCTGCTTTGACAATTCCAACAGTCTTGTGCCTATTGAATTGAGGTTCTGTTATTTCGGAAAGCTCCAATGCCCTAGTTGCAAATTCCGATGCTTCGTCCAGATTGCCCATTCGCAAACACAGGTTTGCCATTAACGTTGCATGATAAAACTTATGGTCATTTAATATCAAAACCCCTTCGGTCCCATCAAATTTTGTGGTCGCCAACATATAGGCTTCCTCAAATTTCTCAGTCTGATCAGATTGCAATATGGTCTCACACAATTTCAAATCCGCAATTCCAGAGGTTCCACTTCTTGTATACTTATGATAATATTCGGTTACCACCCTGAAATGATGTTCTGCTTCCTGATAATTCTTCTTCTTAAAATAATATTTGCCAAGCTGCTCATGGCCATTCATGGTGCTAAAGGTTTCCTTGGGGTATTCTTTGATGAGCCTTTCCATCAATTGGATTCCTTTTTCCTGATTCTTCTTTGCGGAAGACTTCAAAAGATATGTCGCCTGTATTCGTAGATATTGAGCCTTATTGAAATCCTTTCTAGATCGTTTAAACCGAGTTTCAAAATTGACCTCTATCTGCGGGTTCCAATCCTTGTTTCTATACCAATTGTCTTCTCCCATTTTACGTGGTTTATCCTGTTTAAATTAATCTAATACGTACTATTGACCTTTCAAACTTGGTCAGGGTCCACCCCGAGTGGCTTTTCCAATTGCCCCCAAGCTTTTCTTATCCTCCAACATTTGATCAAGTATGGAACAAGAAAAAGGATTTCAAAGCGAAGGTTCATTTGCCAAATCCCATCAACCAAAGCAAAAACTGGCTTAACGATCATCATTATAATGCAAACTATTATTCCAACCACAGCATCTATCAACCCCAATTTGATCGCCGGTTTTTTTTCGGTCCACATGGCAAAAGCTGTATACCCTTTAAAAATTATCAGTGTGCTGATGAAAATCCCCAATAGTGAGAACCGCTCAAAGGTCTGCATTCCATAAATTGAGCTTTCCGAGACAAACCAAAAGTGTATTGGCGAGCCTATTGCCTCTAAAAGCACTACAACTATTCCAGATGCCCCAGTGAACATAAAAATCCAAATAAATACTTTCATCCACCATGGGAGCAACTTTCTTCTTCTCCCGGTGATTTTGTTTTCTGTATTTCCATTCATGATTATCAAGTATTAGTAGACTTATTGTTGGTCACTGCATTTAAGCGTCCAAAACATAAAGTTGATGAATCCCTGTAATAAAATTTGTGCAGACTTGATCAATGCCCCTTGGCAATTGACCAATGTGGTTTATGGGTTGATCTTTTCTTGACCGCTTTGCAACAATACTTCAACTTGGATCAAAGCATTATTGACATGGATACCATCTTTAAATGTCCTTAAGTACCAACCCTTGCCCCTATAATTTCCCCATGTTTTTTCTTTCATGCTACTTCTTGTGTATGCCAAAGAAGGGCCAAGTCTATACGACAACTTCGGTTCTATTCCTTCATCATTGATCCATTCCACTCCTATACAGATTCCATTTTTTGGGAAAACAATGTTCTTCTCCAACAAATTGATATTGAACTTCTGTTTTTTGTTTTTTGGGTCAATGATCAAGTTTCTTTTGTGAATTTCAACACCAGGTCTATGCTCAATGGGGTCGTAAGTATAAAATTTGATGTTTAACTTGGAGGTATAATCGGCCTTTTTGGTCTTTTTTAGGAACAGGGTCAAAGATTTCATTTTGCCCATTGTGTTGTAGGGGTTTTCAATAAGGGTTGACACCTCATCCCCAAAAAAAGAAGTGAAGGTAATATGGTCTTCTTTTGTATAACCAAGTTCTACTTTTTGGTTGTAGAATGTAGGGGTATTGGCCACCACAACTTCCTCTAGGTCCGTGCTCCTCCCGTTTAGATAAATTTGATTATTGGAATCGAATTTTATTTTATCCAGAGGAATTACCTTGCTCTCGTACCCCAATGAAGATATTTTTATTGAATCTCCTTTTGATATAGTTTTCAGAATCAATTCAAATTTTCCATCTTTATCAGACGAAACCCCAAGTCTTTTATGCAGTACCACAAGGTTTGAATACGGAACAGCTTCACCTGTAGAAGCGTCCAATATCCTTCCTTTGAACATCAATTCTTGGGAAAACCCAATGCCCCCAATGAGAATCATTAAAAATGAAACAGCCTTTTTCACTACAGGTATATCGTTGCTTCCACATTGATCAGTGGAATGGCCTTTTTATGGTTTCTATATTGGAAAACCCCATTTTTCCAACCAACATTGTGATAATTTGTCCATGTTTTCAATTGCTTCCCATCAGAATATGAATATCTAAGAAGAGGACCTATTTTGTCATTTTTTTGAAAATTTTCTTCGCCATTAATAAATTCAACGCCAACACAAATACCCTCTTTTGGGATTGTTATGTTTTTGTTTGATACATTCACCTTCAATGTATAATTGCTGTTTTTGGGAGCTATGATCATGCTCTCATTGAGCAAGGATTTTCCAGGTCTATCATTAATTGGGTCATATTCATAAATTTTAACCCTTATATCAGCTATTTGTTTGGTTTTTTTGCGCTTTTTTAGTTTTACAATGATAGATTCGAGCTCTACCGATCGATCGTAACGGTTCTCTATAAAAGAGCAGTATTCAAGCCCTATAAGCGGAGAAACCCCTATATTTCCTTCTTTTTCCGGGCCAAGGAGCACTTTTGTTGGTCGGAGTTTGGTCCCGGGAACGACCACAACCTCTTGCAAATCAAAAATGGCTTTATCCAAGCTATAATTATATGTGCCACCATCTTTTATTATCTTGACCGGAATCTTTTCGGATCTATGGCCAATCGAAGATATTATCATGGTATCATGCTCCACTTGGGACAGATAGATTTGAAAAAAACCTTTTGTATCCGAGTAGGTGCCTGTTCTTGCCTTTTGAAAAACTACGTTGGCGTATGGAATAGGTTCATTTGTATCCTTGCTTAAGATGTGGCCACTTATCAATTGTGCATGACAATACCCATTCAGAAAAAAAAGGAAACATGCTGTTGCTTTTAGCATACCCTAGATTCTTCATTTCTCATTTTCAAGTTTCTGAAATCCCCGTGACACTATATTAAAGGTTCGAATTGTTTATAAAAATTCTTTGTTAGATTGATGAATGGCCCATATGGCCCAACGGATACACCATATCAATTGACGAACGCCCCCCATATTTCTCTTTTTCAACCCCAAAAACCATCCTCTAAACCGACCCATCGGTCTGGTTTCTTTTTTTAGCATCCGGTTTTTTATCGGTTTTTGAACACTTCACCGATTTTTCGCACAGCTACATCTTTAATTCTTTGGCAGGGGCACATTCCAAAGAATCTTTGTAACCGACCAAACAGTCTAAACCCAAATCTTATGCAAATGACCCTCAAACGAAGAGAGACCATGCACCGTCTGTGTGGAAAAGGCCTTGAAATCTTTAATGAAAAAGGCTATTACAACACCAGTTTGGATGACATCCTTAACGAACTGTCCCTTTCCAAAGGTGCCTTTTACCATCATTTTAAATCAAAGGAAGACTACTTCATCAACATTGTACAAAACTTGATCGTGCAGAAGGTATATGCCTTATTGGTAGAACCCTTGAACCATTGTGAAGATCCATTGCCCGCCATTTTGGAGAGCTTGGAAAATGCCTTGGAACCAGGCAAAAAGAACGAGATGGCCTATGGTTTTATGCTGAATGATTTCTTGACCGAGTTCAACAAGCGCAACGAAGAGATCAGCAGTCACCTAAAAAGCATCCTGAGCGTATGGGAAGTAAATCTGGTATCTGTCCTGAAAAGGGGAAAAGTGGATGGCCATATTGCCCGCCATGTGGATTGTGAAGGTGCCGCCACCTATATTATTGCATCCTTTTTGGGCATGCGCTCCCTTATGATGGATTCCACCAACGGCCAGTTAAAATATCAGTACATTCAGCAGTTGAAGCAGTACTTCAATGCCATAGCGGCGCATAAAGCAGCTGCCTAGGCTTCCAGAATCTGCAATAACCTGTCCACAACATCTTGAGGTTTTATGGTTTCCATTACGGATTCGTACCCTTTGGGTACTTTGTTCCCATACACCGAGGTGGGTATCAGCGGATATCGCTCCCGGTCTGCCAAAAGCGCATGTTCCATAGGCTGGTTAAAAGGATAAAATCCGGCATAGGGGTGGGTAACTCCCCAGAGGGTCACTACGGGAATGCCGTAATTGGTCGCCAAGTGGGCATTGCCGCTATCCATGGACAGCATCACATCCAAATTGGAAATGAGTTCCAATTCTTCCGACAGATTTAATTTTCCGGCCATATTCAAGGTATTGGTGAATGAGTTTGCCAATTCCTGTAATTTATGCACCTCCAAGGCTCCTCCGCCAAAAAGCAATATTTTATACCTATTGGTTTTATCGAGTTGCTGAATCACTTCCTTCGTGAGGTGCAAGGGATACATCTTGCCTTGGTGCGCCGCAAAGGGAGCAATCCCCAGCCATTTCTTGGTGTCTTGCTGCACCAGTCCCAAAACCTTTTCTGAAAGTTGCAAGCGCTCCTCTGGCCGTGTTTTGGAAAGATCAATGGCAAAACCCAGTTTTTCAAACACATCGGCATACCGCTGGTGGGTTGTCTTTAATGGTTTAAAAATCTTGTTCTTGGAACGAGTAAGTGCCTTTTTTTCAGCCCGTCCTTTATCTATCTGAACAAAAGGAATTCCTTCAAGGGCAAAATACTTCTTCAATACCCTGCTCCGCAATACATTGTGCAGGTCGGCCACGGCCTCAAATTTTAGCGGTTTCAATTCTTGGTACAACCGCCATAAACCCATGAGCCCCTTGTGCTTCTTTTTCACATCGGCTTCATAGACTTCCACTCGTTCCAAACCTGAGAAAATAGGCATGAATGCCTTTTTGGTAAGAACGGTGATCTGCAATTGCGGATTTTTGTCGGTCAGTAAACGGAGTATGGGAACGGTCATGGCCACATCTCCCATGGCGGACAGGCGGACAACAAGGATTCGGGTGTATTTACCCTTTTTGTCCACGGAGCACCGGATTGAGTTCCTCATCGTTGTACATCTTCATCTGTTTGTAGACTTTCATGTACTTGTTCCCCGCTTCAATATCAGTCAATAACTGATCAATGGCGGTAGATAGGTCTTTTCTTTGTTCCAGGAGTACGCCAAGCTTTTCGCTACATTTTTTGATATGCTCTGGAGAAGCATCGGTTCGGTTGGCCTCCTCTTGCATATGGTAGATCTTTAGGGCCAAAATGGAAAGCCGGTCTATGGCCCATGCAGGACTTTCTGTATTGATCGTGGCATTTTCATCAACTTGTACCGATTGGTATTTGTCCAAAAAGTAGCTGTCAATATATTCCACTAAATCTGTTCGGTCCTGATTGCTCGCATCTATCTTGCGTTTCAGGTCCAAGGCGGCCACGGGGTCAATTCCCGGGTCCCTGATGATGTCCTCATAATGCCATTGTACGGTATCTATCCAGTTTTTCCGATAGAGCAAATGCTCCACTTTATCCTTTGGATAAGGATTGATGAACTCTTGATAAACATCATCCTTGATATGGTAGGCATCTATACTTTCCTGAAAAATTGTAAAGGCAAAATCACTGAACATGGACCATCATATTTTGGGCAAAGATATTGGTTTATGGCTTACCAACTTAGCTGAAAACCAAAAAGCACTATGGGAACCACTATACAAAGGGCCAAAACAGCTTCTTTGAGTTTAGCTCTTCTGATGGACTCCATATAATTGGCCATGAAGATTGCGGCCGGGAAAATCGTAAAAAGAACAACGGGACTTTCCTCTTCTGCAAACCAGCCTATGACCAGCCCTAAAAGAAAAGCCAGAAAAACCACCCGCAGCTGAACCAATTTTCCGCCGCCCGTTTTTCTCATTTTTAAAAAAACCACAAAGACCGTCAATAAAATCAGAAGAACATAGATAAGTGTTTTTACACCGATGTTTCCCAATGTTGAAAGAGAAACGGTTTCCAGGGAAAAACGATAATGGTCCCAAAGAAAATTCATTGAACCGGATATCCGCAACAGCGCAAACATAAGAATGAAAACGGTGCCCATACCCATGAAAGGAATCAACCAATTTTTGAAATTCTTGCGATCGTATATGTTAATGACCACAAATACAATCAATAAAAAAGCTAGGGCCCATTCATAAAAAAGGCTTGCAATGCAAATCAGCAAGGAAGCATCAAAAATTTTGTGCTTTACGTTTTTGATGGATTTAATGGACAACAGTCTCCATATGGCCAAAAGAATGAAAAAGTTGGCAAAAATGATATTCTCTTGGTCAAAAGTCCCGGGAAAGACTCCCAAAAGCAACACAAAAAATAGCATGGCATACGAATTTGAATCCGTAATCTTTTCCATATGGACAACCTGACCTATGGCAAATACCATTAGAAGTAAGGTTAAGAGAACCAGCAACTCAAAGGGAATTTCCTTGCCGATTGGACTCGGGTCCAATGCAAAAAAACCGTTCAGAAAGTAAAAAAGGACCAAAAAAACAGATAGGACAATGTAATTTATGGGTTTTGTTTTGCCGAAAAAGCTTGAAATCATCCTTTCTTTTGCTACTTTTGTACAGTAAATATAGCCAAGATGAGCAAGTTTTTTTACGGTATAGAAGACTTATTTGTAAACCACCTTTTTGCCCCCTACGATTTCTTTCGGTTTATGCACAGCTGGTGGGGAGCCAATTCCATCAATTGGATTTTCTTCGTCATCGGTTTTATCGCCATGATCTATTGGATGAAGCAGTTGAAAATCTTCAACGACAATGGTGAGGAAGACAAGAGCATAAGCTCCCACTCTTACCTATAGGTCAAACCCTAGATCTTTTCGGTAGTACATCCCATCAAAATGGAGCTTTTCCATATTTTGATAGGATTTCTGCAATGCTTCCCTAAAATCGTTCCCAAAGGAGGTGATGGCAATGACACGCCCTCCATTGGTGACCACTTTTCCATTGGCCAGTTTGGTCCCAGCATGGAATACGATCGAATCATGGATGTTTTCAGTTCCACTGATTTCCTTGCCTTTTTCGTAAGCCTCGGGATACCCCCCGGAAACAGCCATAACTGTTGTAGCGGTCCTTTCATCAATCTGTAGGTCAATCTGGTCCAACGTTCCATTGGCCATGGCTGAAAGCACTTCAACCAAATCGCTTTTAAGGCGGGGTATAACGACTTCGGTTTCTGGATCACCCATCCGCACATTGTACTCAATGACCTTGGGCTGATCACCCACCTTGATCAATCCGATAAAGATGAATCCCACATAAGGTAGATTATCTTTTTTAAGCCCCTCTACGGTAGGTTTTACAATTTGACGCTCAATCTTGTCCATAAAGGCTGAATCGGCAAATGGAACCGGGGAAATGGCGCCCATGCCCCCAGTATTCAATCCGGTGTCCCCTTCCCCAATACGTTTGTAGTCTTTTGCCGTGGGGAGAATTTTGTAGTTGCTACCATCTGTGAGCACAAAACAACTGAGTTCTATACCATCTAAAAACTCTTCGATTACAACCGTCGCACTCGCATTTCCAAATTTGGAATCGAGCAACATGGATTTTAGTTCATCCTTGGCTTCTTGCAAATCCTGGAGAATCAATACGCCCTTTCCTGCCGCCAGACCATCTGCTTTAAGCACATACGGTGGGTTTAAGGTTTCCAAAAAGGTATAGCCTTCTTCCAAGGAATCACCGGTAAAACTCTGATACGCTGCCGTGGGAATATTGTGCCGCATCATGAACTCTTTGGCAAACTCCTTACTGCCCTCCAAAGCGGCCGCCGCTTTTTGTGGCCCTATAACCGGAATATGTTGTAGTGAAGTGTCATTTAGAAAAAAGTCATGAACACCGTTCACCAACGGATCTTCAGGACCCACCACCACTAAATCAACACTTTCTTTGATCACTAATTCTTTAATGGCATCAAAATCGTTTACCCCTACCTCAACGTTGGTGGCAATATTGGCCGTACCGGCATTTCCCGGTGCGACAAATAGGTTGGTTGTTTTTGGGCTTTGTGAAATTTTAAGGGCAATGGCATGCTCTCTTCCACCAGACCCCAGGACCAAAATGTTCATGATAAAAAGTTTCGGCAAAAATAACCTAATTCAACTTTAATTTAAGGGTTATTGGAAAATGATCTACAACTTACTGTTCGACACGAATTTCATGAATTTCCACTACTTTAATATTGAGATAATCCCAGTAGATTTTTCAGTCGCTGTACTTTTTCTATACGACAATTGGCCAATGGTGTTACGGCAAAAACTCCCTGTGCGATTCCCACAGTTGGTCATGTGGAAGTGATTTAAAGTACTCAAATACCTTTTTAAGCCCTTCTGAGCGGTGTACTTTGGGCTCCCAATCCAAAATTTCCTTGGCCCGGGATATATCGGGTTGTCGTTGCAAGGGATCGTCTTGTGGCAAGGGTTTGAATATGATCTTTTGATCGGTCCCGGTAAGTTTGATGATTTCCTCTGCAAATTCCAGAATAGTGGTCTCATCTGGGTTTCCTATGTTGATGGGCTCTACATAATCACTCATCAACAAGCGGTAGATTCCTTCTACTTGGTCATCAATATAGGTGAACGAACGTGTTTGGGATCCATCGCCAAAAACCGTTAGGTCTTCCCCCCGTAAGGCCTGGCCCATAAAAGCGGGCACCACCCGGCCGTCGTTCAACCGCATTCGGGAACCATAGGTATTAAAAATCCGCACAATACGGGTGTCCAATCCATGATGTCTGTGATAGGCCATGGTGATGGACTCCATAAAGCGTTTGGCCTCATCATATACCCCTCTGGGACCTATGGGACTTACATTACCATAATAGTCCTCATTTTGGGGGTGCACCAAGGGGTCTCCGTACACCTCTGAGGTGGAAGCTACCAAAACCCTTGCCTTATGGTCCCTTGCCAAACCCAAAAGGTTCAATGTACCCAAAGAGCCCACTTTCAAGGTTTCAATGGGTATCTTTAAATAGTCAATAGGGCTTGCAGGCGAAGCAAAATGGAGGATATAGTCCATTCTCCCCGGGACATGGACAAATTTGGACACATCGTGATGGAAAAACTCAAACCGTTTCAGATGGAACAGGTGTTCAATGTTCTTCAGGTCTCCTGTAATAAGGTTGTCCATGCCAATGACGTGGTGGCCTTCGGCAATAAATCTATCGCAAAGGTGTGAACCTAGGAATCCGGCTGCTCCGGTGATAAGGGTTTTTTTCAATTTTTCTTTTCTTTCTTTTTTGTTACAGATTCCTTTTTCCCTTTTAAAGCATCAATCTTACGCCGTAACAAAATTTTCTGCTTTAAAGTGGTAAAGTTGTAATTATACTTGAAGAAAATGTAAGCCAATAGTATGACCACACTGACAAGCATGATCACCATTCCCAAATTTTTGGCCTTGCTTCCCAATATGATGAATAAAACAACAAAAAGAATGTTAAAACACCCTATAATAAAACTCGCCTGTTTATGGGACAAACCCCAAAAATCTATAAGAACATGATGTACGTGGTTTCTATCAGGTGAAAAAGGGCCTCTCTTGTTAGCTATTCTAATAGTGAAAACACGGGCCGTGTCAAAAAGGGGGACAATCAGAATGCTTATGGCAATGAGCGGAGCATTTTCCAATAAAAAAGGAAGCTCTCCATATGCTGTAGGTTCCAAAGCCAAAAACTTTAACGTTAATATGCTTATAATAAACCCAACAATCAAAGAACCTGTATCTCCCATGAAAATCTTTTTACTTGAGGAAACGTTGAACCCAAAAAATGACATTAAACTGGCATTCATTGTAATGGCCAAAAGCGCAAAAAAATATTCATTTGACAGGTAAAAGATAGTGGTATAGATAACCATGATCACAATTCCAACCACCGAAGCCAATCCGTCTATTCCATCAATTAAATTATAAGAATTAATTATGGTCAGCATTAAAAACCCCGCAATCACTATATAAAGATAGTAGGGTATCTCATAGATATTAAGAAAGCCGTTTAGGGATTCTATCCCGAAGCTATCATTGACTAATACAAAGGATATTGCCAAGACCTGAGCTATAAGTTTTGATCCAGGGGAAAGCACAACCATATCATCCTTTAGACCTACAATAAATAAGATGGTAAGGCCCGGTATAATGTACATGTATTCCAAATGCTCTGCCTTTCCTTTTATAAAAAACAATGCGAAGATGAGTGTATAAAAAAATGAAATTCCCCCCAAGGTGGGGGTCCTGTCTTTATGGGAACTTCTTGAGTTTGGATTATCCATTAAACGCTTATATTCGACAACACCGATAATCTTTGGGATTGTTAAATAAGTAAGCAGAAAGGCTCCTATAAATAATGATATGGCAGTTTCTAAAAAAAACAAATTTGAACTTTTGGTTTTAGATGACTAACAATTTTTTGTCCTAGTAAATATAAAGTAAAGGTTCCTTGCTATTATCATTTCCTGATAAAAGCCAACATTTGATCAGCCAGTTCTTTTCTGTCGATCAAGTTTTTCACCTCTTTTGAGCCATTGCCCCAAAAATCATTCTTTTTATCCAGCATTTGATCTACAGCATGAATAAAACTTTCTTCGTTTTCCGGTTCAAAACAAACACCCAGTCCATTGGACCCAACGAACTCCTCCGCCTCTCCTTCAACACCAAGCAATATTGGAATTCCCATGGCAACAAGCTCATTGATCTTTGAAGGTAGTGCTCCCATAAAAACTGGGGATTTAATCAAGTTTACCAACCCGGCATCTAGAATGGACAAATATTCTTTTACTTCATTTTTTGGAACTGGTTCCAAAAATGTCACATTACTCAATTGTAATTCTTTTTGCAGTCTTAAAAGATTGGGTTTTTCTGCTCCAGAGCCTACAAACAGAAAATGTACTTTATCTGATTTTAATTTTGCCGCACATTCCAAAATAAACGCAAGGCCATGCGCAAGGCCATGGGTCCCCACATAACCAATAATATATTTGTTGGCGAGTCCCAGTCTGGAAATCAGTTCCCGGTTTTTGGGAAGTGGTTGAAATTCATCAAAATCCGCACCGTTGCGTATTACTTTAATCTTTGTGTCAGCAATCCTATGTTTTGTTTGGATTTCCTGTTTCATATAATTGGTTACAGTAACCAATTTCCATGCACTTTTATAGAGTCTATGCTCAATAAGTTCAAAGAAACGGATAAATATATTATCGTTCATTACACCTACCACCTTAAGTGATTCTGGCCACAAATCCCTTACCTCCATTATCCATTTCCTTCTTTTCCAAAATGCCAGCCATTTTCCAGAAATCGCGGTAAAAAATTGTGGGGATGTTGCAATGATCAAATCTGTTTTTATAAAAAGACCTGCAACAAAGGATGAAATCATAAAACTACAGAAGTCCAAAACACGTTTCACAAATCCTTTGTTCTCCGCCATAAAAGACCAAACCCTAATGACACGAATGCCCTCAATAAATTCTACCTGATAGAGTTTGTTTTTGTATCCCTCATATACCTTTCCATGGGGAAAATTAGGGAAACATGATATTACCGTTACCTCCACACCTTGTTTGACCCACTCTCTACAATGTTCAAAAGTCCTATAGGCAGGTGCATTGGTCTCAGGAATGAAATTATCCGAAAGAAAAAGAATCTTCATTACTTCTCGTATACCAATAATTGCTCTACTATAATCTGCCCTGTATTTCCTTCACCATAAAGATTAATGTCAAATTCAATCTTCTTTTCATCAATCTTCTTGAAAGCCCTTACTATTTGATCCTTGTCCGAACCGGTCAAGAAATTCACATTGTGCTGTATCAACTCAACCCATTCGGTTTCCTCTCTGACGGTAATGCACGGTTTCTTAAAAAAGAACGCCTCCTTTTGCAATCCTCCACTATCGGTAACAACACAACTACAATTGGATAAGAGCCATATCATTTCAAAATAGCCAACCGGTTCTATTATTTGTATATCTTTTGAGGAAGTAATGTTAAATTGCTCCATTTTCTTTATAGTTCTAGGGTGTAGCGGCAAAACTACACTCTGTTCTGAGGCAATCTCGGACAATGCCTCAAATATGGAGGCAAGCTTTGTTCCATCGTCTGTGTTTTCTTGTCGATGAATCGTGGAGAGCACAAATTTTTGATTATCATCAATGCTTTGCGGCTTTACCACCTGTTTACTATAATACATCGCCGCATCGTACATGACATCACCACATTGTACTATTGAGTTTGTTAATTTATTAAACCCTTCTTCTTTAAGATTAAAAACCGCCGTTTCCGTTGGGCAAAAGAGCAAATCACTGATTCTATCCGTTAAGACCCTGTTGATTTCTTCCGGCATACGCATATTAAATGAGCGCAGTCCCGCCTCAACATGGGCAACTTTTATATGCATTTTCTTGGCTGCCAGGGCTCCTGCCAATGTTGAGTTGGTGTCACCGTATACGAGTACCCAGTCAGGGTTCTCGTTTTGTAAAACCTCTTCTATTTTGGACAACATCATCCCCGTCATTGCACCATGTGAAAGATTGTTGATCTTTAAATTATATTGGGGTCTTGGTATGTCCATTTGATTAAAAAAGACATCGCTCATGTTCTCATCAAAATGCTGCCCCGTATGTACAATGACCTCTTCTATCTCTAACCTGCCCGCCTTTCCATTGTATTCACTTATGGCCCTACTGAGCACGGCGGCCTTAACAAATTGAGGCCTTGCCCCTACTATTGTTACTATTTTCATTATTGGCTATTTGTGTTTTTACAATACTGGAACAGCATTGTACGATTTTCCATAACACCCTTAAGAAATGCTTGAAGCATTTTTTTGTTTGTCGAGGCAAAAATAGGAATTAAAAACATGTCCTTTTAATATCAATGAATTTAACAAGACGAACCTTATTGAACCCCAAAGCTTTTCTGTACACTTTACGGTTTTCAAATTTGATTTTATTTATAGGTTTCCGTTATTTGCGTTATCTTATTGTTAATTCATTTTTAAAAAACCTTTAAATGACTGATTTAATCAATCAATTTGACCTTGGCGCAAGTGATACTTTTTCATTGACCAGTTACATCTTAAACATTGTTCTATGTATTCTATTGCTATTCTTTCTTTCGGTTGTTTATGTAAAGTACGGCAGATCTTTGTCCAATAGGTCCCATCTTTCCAAGGTTCTCATTTTGGTTGGGGTAACAACCTTTATTATCATAAGCATTGTAAAATCCTCTTTGGCACTTTCCTTGGGGCTTGTTGGTGCATTATCAATTATTAGGTTTAGAACTGCTATTAAAGAGCCTGAGGAGTTGGGGTATTTTTTTATCGCCATTGCCATAGGGCTGGGGTTTGGTGCAAACCAACCGTTTCCAACCGTTATAGGCATGGCTTTTGTATTTCTAGTGGTTGTATTGTCAAACAGGAAAAAGACGATGCAAGATCTAGGTCAAAATTTGATTGTCAGTTTAAGTGGTATAAATGCAGATATCGATCTGAAAGATCTACAATCAAAAATCTTGAATATAGTTTCCCAAAACTCTACAAGGACCGAGTTGGTACGGCTAAACATCAACGAATCCGGCTTGGATTGCAATTTTTTGATCGTTCTAAGTGATTACGAAAGTGTAAACAAGATAACCGATGGACTCTTGGGGCTGAACAAAAACATTTCCATGACATTTATTGATAGTCAAAATATGACCATATAAACCATAACCATGCTAATAAGTTCAAAAAAAACAGGTTCTTACAAGATAACGATTTTGAGCGCATTGGTTTTGACGGCCATTCTACTCCTTTTAAGTGCTTCTTCAAAGAACTGGAAGGGGAATTTTAAAGGGAAATCAGGCCTAAACGAACCTAACAGTTCCCTTGAAAGCCCTACCATGGTTCAGGCAGGTCCACACATGGATCAACAACTTGAATCTGGTGAAAACCGTATTTACCAAAAGGATAATCTTTCCTTGTTTTTGAACAATGAACTTGGTATTCCGACCTTATTTGTTGTTTATTCGGATTCTCTGAGCCAAACACAGAAGAACAGTAGATTTCTTGCTTTTCTTTATTTAAAGGATATGAAAAAGTGGAAAGCTGCCAACAATAAGACCGACTATATTCTCTTGGCCAAGGAGACTTTGCACCCCATTACAAAAAGACAGGGAAACAAATTGTATTACATATTCAAATTTCAATTACAGCACTCTTATTTAGATATTGACAACCTCAAGGAATTACGGTTTGTGCGACATACACGGGAATTTGGAAGATCTGAAGAAGCGATTATAAATCTTCAGGAAATAGACTATACATATCCGAATCCATCCCGAAATACTTTGAAAAATTTTACGATTTCTCTGGAGGAAGAGGATTTTGAAAAGATAAAAGATAAAAGAGATCAAGCTCTTGGATCCGGAATTTTAATAACCACAGACGATGATTTGGTCAAAGGTAAGGTTTCGGCAGACGGGAAAATTGAAGTTCCCGTAGAAATGCGCTTAAAGGGGGATTGGACCGATCATCTAATACATCCTTCCAAATGGTCCTATAGAATTGTCCCTAAGGGTGAAGAAACACTTTTTGGCATTCGAAAATTATCCGTTCAACACCCAAAATCAAGAAACTATATTTGGGAATGGCTCTTCAATAAAGTCGTAAAGGACAATGATCTTACCGGTCTTCGGTATGATTTTCTAAATGTGGAATTGAGAGTGACAGACATCGATTCGACCATCCCCATGGGAATCATGGCCATGGAAGAGAGTTTCGATAAAATATTGATCGAGAACAATAAAAGGCGGGAAGGACTTATTTTGGCCCTTGACGAATCCATGTACTGGTCCGAAAGAAAACAAGTGAAAGATCTAGCTCTGGAATATCCCAAAGATGCAGATGTAAAGAAGAGGGAAGATTTACCGGTAAAAGTTTATAATGAGAACAAAGTCCTTTCCTCTCCGGTACTATCCGAGCAGTTTAAAATAGCCAAAAATTTGGTTGTTGGGCTAAGGAATGGTGAGCTGACCCTTTCTGAAGCCTTCGATGTAGATAAATTGACCTTGTATATTGCCCTTTCCAATCTTTTTGGAGGGCATCACGGATTGCATACCGAAAACATAAGGATTTACTATAATCCTGTTACAAACAAACTTGAACCCATCTCTTTCGATTCCAATTCTGGCCATGAGATAACTTCCCTAAGGGCCTACCCCATCGGTGTCCACGATCAAGGATTCAAGGAAAAGCTTATGGAAAAATATGTGCTAGTGTCTTCTCCAGAATTTATCAATGGGTTTATGGACAAGTATTTTCAAGAGTTAAACGACCTATACTTTGAATTATCGGGTGAATTTCCAGAAGCATCCCTGGATTATACCATCTTACAACACAACGCCAATCTGATTAAAAAGAAAATACAGCCAAACACTATTGTTGGCGCCTCGTTGATTCAGCATAATCAAAATCAGATGACCCTTGAAATAAGGAACTTTGCTGAATTCCCTGTCGTAGTCGATGGATTGGTCCTTCAAAATGGCAAGTCCCTAAATCAGACCCCCTTTGAGCAACTGATCATAGACTCCAACGACACCATTGATTTTAGTTATAGATTAAAAGATGCCTTTAACAATGCTTTTGTCTCCAAAAAAAATAAAGAAGGTGGTTTCAGATATCCAAAAGATTTAAAGAAAATTCAACTAAAATATCACCTGCTTGGTTCAACAACCCATAAACTGAGTCCCATATTTCCATACGCCTCGCGATTTGATGAAGATGTCGTTGCAAATAATCAGCTAAAAAGCAACATTCGTGAGTTTGGGTTTATCTTGATAGACGAAGACGAGAAAACTATCGTGCTCAAATCTGGAAATTATGTATTGGACAAAGTTTTGCATATCCCAGAAAATTACAGAGTAGAAATTGAAGCTGGATTCAACCTTGATTTGGTCGATAACGCCTCGGTCATTTCATATTCACCAATATTTTTCAATGGTACGGCCTCAAATCCCATAAACATATATTCAGATGATGGTTCCGGTGGGGGAGTATTTGTTTCATCGACCAGCGTGCCCTCTATTGTACAACATGTTAACTTCACAAATCTTTCAGTGCCCCAAATGGCTTCTTGGTCTCTCTCGGGGGCAGTTAATTTTAATGAAGCGCAGGTACAAATCAAAAATTGTATTTTCAAAAAAAACCGATCAGAGGATGCCTTGAATATCATCCGCTCAAAATTCGAAATTGATTCCATAGCGTTTGTAGAAACTTTTTCTGATTCCTTTGATGGTGATTTTGTTGAGGGAAGTATTTCAAACTCGACCTTTACCAACTCTGGGAACGATGGAATTGATGTATCTGGATCTACCATTGAAATAAGCAATATTTATATAGAAAATCCGGCTGACAAAGGAGTAAGTGCAGGTGAAGGAAGTACCATTACAGGACGCAACATAACCGTAATTGGTGGTGAAATAGGCATGGTAAGTAAAGACTTGTCCAGGATTACCCTGACCGATGTACTCATAGAAAATACCCGGTTGGCCATTTCTTGCTTTCAAAAGAAAAGTGAGTTTGGTCCAGGCATAATCGATCTTAATAAGGTCCAATTCAGGGGTAATGAGGTTTTTCATCTAGTTGAGGCCACATCCGAGTTAATCATTGACAATGTTTTGGTCAAGGACAAATCAGAAAAGGTAATTGACAAAATGTATGGCAACCAGTATGGAAAAAGTAGTAGATAAGCCTGCCAATACCCCGTTGACCGGAACCAACCTAAGGTTTGAACGCAAGTTTGTTTTTCCCAAAGGCGATGCCAACGATATCATAAGAAGAATCCAACTCAACTCCTTTGGGTTCAGGGAGGTCTTTCACAGACGTAAAATCAACAACATCTATTTTGATGATTCAAATTACACCTTCTATAAACAAAATGTCGAAGGTGTTGCCAATAGAAAAAAAATAAGGTTGCGTTGGTATGGGGATACTACGTCAAAAATTGAAAGCCCCACCATCGAAATCAAAAAAAAAATAGGAGAGGTCGGTGACAAGGATTCGTTCAAAATAGATGGAGCCCCTATATTAAACCTTGACTTGCTCGGTCCTTTTGGTATATATCCCTTTCTCCTAGAGAGGATTAAACAGAATAACCCCTTGTATGAAACCTTGCAGGTTTTGCGCCCAACATTGCTGAATACCTATGAGCGCAGATATTTTCTATCTTTCTGTGGTCACTTTAGAGTAACCATTGATTACAATCAAAATTTCTATAATCCCAACTATCCCATTTTGCAAAACAGCAACACTCAAATTGGCGAGATTGTTGTGGAACTCAAGTATTCAACAGAGAATGATGGGGATGCCAGACAAGTATCGCAACAAATTGGTGCCAGACTTTCCAAAAATTCCAAATACGTTACTGGAATCAATTTATTGTACCATCATGTATAGTAAGAATGTACCACCCAAAACTTCACAATGAAAACATCATGTTCAAAGGTAATAAGGGCCTGTTTGTGGGGGATTTTTCTCTCATGGATGGTATTGGCCTGTAATGGTCCAAAAATGTTTTACAGCCTGCCTACATTCGTTTCTGAGGGAACTTTTAATGCTGTGATCGAAATTCCAGCTGGCACCAACAAAAAAATTGAATATGATGAAAAGGGCAAAATATTTAGGGTGGATGAACAGAATGGCAAGGAGAGAGTCATTGACTTTCTGCCATACCCAGCCAACTATGGCTTCATTCCCTCCACCTTATCCGACACACTGACAGGTGGGGATGGGGATGCCTTGGATGTCTTGGTCTTGGCCGAAGCCTTAGAAACAGGGACCGTAATAGAATGCATTCCAGTTGGGGTACTTAAGCTCATGGATGATGGGGAAGAAGACTATAAAATTATTGCAATACCTTTAAAAAACAAAAAGCGGGTGATCGATGCCCAGAATTTTGCACAGTTGTCCAAAAATTATCCTGCAACAATGGAAATTATAGAACTTTGGTTCTTGAATTATAACAAGGATGACCTTGCTGAAGTTAAAGGATGGGGAGATGAAAAAGAGGCTCTTGAAGAAATTGCAGATCAAATAAAAGGTAACCATTCCAGTGATGATAGAAGTGAAACCTAACAACTTTATTATAGTTAATGTCAATCCAAAAGGCTTGGTAAGCTTTCAATTAGTTTCCTTGAACACCAATGACATCAATGGGCTCGGAAAACTAGAGAATTATAAGCTTAATGATTAGCCGTTCCCAAGCAAACTCAATACCATGAATAAAACTCTACTGTTACTTGTCTCTTTTGCAATTCTGGGTTTTGATGTTCAAAATAACCAATTTTTACCCTCCCATAATATATCTCCAGAGGACGCCTACAACGGAATTTTAAACAATCTAGACCCCTTACACCCGGGACGGGGGATAGATACCTTTAATGAAAAAGAATTGGACAGGCCTATGGCCTATGGTCTTATACTTTCTGCTGAGTCCAATAAATATAAGTACACAAAAGATTCCAAAACATTGGATCGCATACGATTATGCGGTGAATGGTTGATGAAAAATTCCGATCATAACAATAATGGAATTCATGGCTACGGATTGCCCGATCCGTGGGACGCCTTTGGTGATAAGACCGTGAACCCGGCCCATCAAGAATATACCATTGACACGGCGGTTGCCATTAAAGGATTATTGGACTGGTATGACGTTGAGCCTAACCGTAAAAAAAAGAGAGAAATCTATAACTCGATGTTTCTTACCCTAGAACCCTTCCTAACAAATGCATACGACTCTCCCCTTGGAATTCCAGCGTATTCATTAAACCCCAACGATAAGGAAAAAGACGTTTTTAACCCAGCGGTTTACCTAGCAGATCAACTTATGAGGTTTGCAACTTTGACCAATAATCACTCTTTGAAAACCACCTTGACCATCAAGAGCAAGAAAATTTTGGAAATTTTATTCTCTTACACGCAAACCGATACCAACGGAAACATCTATTGGAATTACGGAACCTATATCGAGAGTGCCAATGATTTGGTCCATGCCTGCTATATGATAGAGGGTATTAGAGCCTATATTAAGAACGGCGAGGGGGCAGATGTTACTTGGAACCAAATATTTGACCATTTAAGCCTGTTTTATTCGGATAATAAGTGGTATAGGTATTTTGAAAAGGACCGGCAAAACGATAAGCATAGCCCACGGCTTTGGAGTCTGGGTATGCTTATGTACAGTTTGTCCAGAGAAGGTAGATACGGTGAAGTTGATCGGATATTATGGCCACAGATCCAAGACTACTATTTAGGCAATGGACATTTCAGATATAGGATTGGTGATGACAGAAAAATGGTTACACATTATGGACATTTACTATTGGGGTTGAGTCATTATCTATACAATGAGAAGTCTTTTTCACATAAGAAATAAATTTCATTCAAATCATGGTGCAGGGTGCAGGCTTACCCATACCTAGATTCGATGTGCCATCATTATTGTAGCCACCGTCTTGGCCAATGAGAAACATAATGATAAGGAAAGCTTGGAAGTTATGTTATACCTGTTGAGGGCGAAAAATCAGTAAGCTTCATAAAGCTGCAAAACAATCTAAACTTTCTTTCTATATAAAACTCTTATTAACAGATTTCTTTCCTGAAAATTACCCCTCCAAGGTAAATATAAAAATAGGCGTTGAAAAATAGCATAAATCTAAATAGTTCATCAAAGGTCAGAGCATAAGATGCAATAAATACATTTTAAAAATACTTATCAGGTAAGTTCCAAATATAAACCCATTAGCTTCTTTTTTTCCTTTTCCCAATTAAAAACTTCTTCAATGGCTTTTCGTCCGTTTACTCCCTTCTTTTCAGCATCTGAAGGGTTGCCAATAAGGTAATTGATGGCATCCGCAATCTCATTGCTGTTTTCTGGGTCAACACAGATGCCTGCATCATATTCTTCAACTATTCCCTTCCAAAGTGGATAGTTAGAGGCAATAACAGGTATACTGGAAGACATGTATTCAAACAACTTATTGGGTTGTGCATTTATATGGTTTGGGACAGGCAAAAATGTTACGATTCCTGCCACGCTTTGGTTTAAAATTTCCTTCACTTTTTGCCGTGAAACGTTACCATGATAATTGACTTTGTCCCAGCCTTCAATACTAATCAGTTCATCCTTGTACGCGTCTGGTGAAATGCCCCCAGCCAACTGAAGTTTTGCTTCCGTTTTTTTAAGGGCTTCAACCACATAGTCCAAGCCTCTTATCTTGGATATCCCCCCAATATAACAGATGGCGTTCGATTGTTTGGCTACAGTGGCGGTCTCCACATTGAACTCATTTAAAAATGGATAGTTGTTGATATTGATACTATTGCCGTTTATCCTTAAAAAGCGATTATTTATAAAGGGTGTAGCAGTAATAATGGCGTCATACTTTTTACAACAATAATCCTCATATTTTTCCAAAATTGAGGCTAAGGGCTTTCTTATATATATTGGAAGGTATGGTTTGCTCAAGATCTGCCTGGGAAGGTCTTCATGGGAATCGAAAACCACCTTTTTACCCCGTCGTTTTAACTTATTTCCTATAGGAAATAGCTCCGCATCATGAAAATGGTAGACATCGGCATCGATTTCGATGGCTTTTCGATAAACGTTTCTAGTTGCTTTAATGAACCGTTTTACCCTAGATGTTTCTTTGGGAACACCATAGATATTAACACTCTCCATCACTTCATCATCCAATCCATCGGCGACCACTAGGGATACATCAAAACCAAAACTTGCAAGAGAGACGCATTCCTTTCTAAAGATCCTAATATCATATCTTCCATGAACAGAAGTAAGATGACAAATTTTTTTGTTGATAGTTTTGTTTTTTGATTTTAACGTGTTCATTTCAACTTTAGTTCTGTGTCTTTTAATAAAAAAGCGGCAACAAGTATCATCAAAAACCCTCCATGAGTCAGTAATATTGTTGTAAGAGAGCTATTGAGCAAAGAAAAAAGGAAAAGTAAAAAAAGTCCGAAAAACTTTGGACTTATTCTCAATGAGTTAAAAAAGGAAAATATAATTCCGACAACTAAAATGTTTGTGCCTACTCCCCAATATCCTGCATTTTTGTACCCATCAGATATAATCCCAACATTTGCATTCATTAAAGGACGGTTAAAATAATCGCGGCCAATTATAAAGTCTGGTGAAACCTCATATGGGTAGGATATAAAACGTGACATAAACGAATTTGACCAATAAATATAGTTGTCATGAAAAAAATCAAAATAGCAATAATCCAATAAAGCCGATAACATTAATATCCTTCTAAAACTGAGCTCCCATAATATATCAAAGTCAAAAATCACTGAACACATTAAAGCGAAAACCAAAAAAGCTGTAATTAACTTTATAAAGTAAAATGTTTTCTTTAGGTATTCATATTTATAAAAAACAATGATTAGAAAAGTGCCCAAGAAAACCGTTTTATGTGCTCCACAGAGATATAAAAACAAAAGTGAAAGTATGGAAAATAAAATGAAGGCTTTCTTTCTAAAATAAATACAAAAAACCAAAGCAACCGGAATGATTATTTTAGTAAACCAAGAGTATGTATATGCGGTATAAGTGTTGTTTACTTTTTCAGCGACGAGTCTCCTGGTTTCATATACATCTATTAACCATAAGTTATTGATATTGATATAGGGACCATACGATACTATAAAAGGAACAAGCCCAATCATTGTAATCAACAATAGTAAAATAGTGGATTGATACGAATTAAGCTGTGGGAAATTTAGATTCCACTTAACTAAGGAGCCCATGTATATGACAATAAAAAACAGATTATGGCTAATAAAAATCTCTGGCTTTACCACATTGTTTGAGGCAAAAAACAGCCCGCTTGGTATTACAAAAAAGAACAGGGTCAGAAATAAAATACTAAACAAAAAATTGGACACCTTTGCATATAGCAAAAAGATAATATCCAATAAAAGCAGTACAGTAATGATTATGTACCGTTTCCAGTTTAGTTCGAATTCAATGTCTTGGGAAAAAGCAACATAATTAAAATCATCATAATTTATGATATAGGAAAAATGGAGCCAGGACAACAAAAAATAAAACACCAAAAGCAGCAATAATGACTTTGCCTTATATTTATTGAATAGGTGTTTTTTCAAAATTAAGATGTCTTTTGTGGCACATAACTTAACAGACAAGAAAAGAAAGCAAAAAAGGAAATCCCAATATATCTGCTCAAAACACTTTCGAACACAAAGTTAAAAACCATTAGTGTTACAAAAGAAATGATAATAATCCTATCTGACCCTTGAGTAATTGCTATTTTATTTAGCAACGCCATCAATATCATAATGAGTACCAACAAACCGATAAAACCAGATTCAATCATAATCTGTAAATATTGGCTGTGGGCGTTTAAATTCCTTTCCAAAGGATGTATATACCCTTTTTGGGCATATACTTCGTTCAAGGCTTTCTGAGAGTCCCCAATTCCAACCCCGGTTAATGGCCGTTCTTTGACTATTTCAATTGCTGAATCCCAGCTTAAAAGTCTCAACATGATTCCGTCCATTGCATCCGGTTTCAAAACGATTTCATTTTTTCTTAAATCCTTGAAAAGCTTTTGCAAACGGGGATGAACAGATGCTCCTCCTATTAGAAGCACTAAAAACCCCCCAAAGAGAATCATTTTGGTGCGTTGTTTCTGTACATGAAAAAGGAGCACTAAAAAACCCACAATCATCAGTGACCCAAACCCCGCCATGCTCATAGTTTGTATTACCCCTATTGGAAAAATGACATTTCCCAAAAACACCAGCCATTTATAAAAAACAGCCTTATAAACATTCAAAATTAATAAAGAAAAACTAAGATAAACAGCAAAATAGGTTTGGTGATACATAAAGGAAAAATATTTCCCAAAAAATACATTTCCCTCATACATAATAGCTTCAAAAAAAGTCCGCGAATTGTTATTTAAAGGATTAAACACATAATTTCCATTCTCTAATACTATGGCATTAACAAAAGAATTCCCAAGGCATATGAAATATGCCAACATACACCCAAAAACAAAAAAACGTAAGATACTTGTCCGATCGACATCCTGTCTAATAGAAAAAATCATCGGAAAAGCCACCAAGGAAAGTTTGTTCTCCAAGAACTTGAGTTCTATACATTCAGACAGGAAAAACAAAGAAACTCCATAAACAATAAATAGAACGGGAAATAACCACAGAACCGTGTTCTTTTCTCTATTTAAAGACAGTCTGTTCAAAGAAAAGCCTACGGCCGTTAAGATTGCCAACAGAACAATAAGTAAGGTTGAAACTTTTTCATTTAGGGGCAAAAAAAAAGCAAAAGCATAGAAAACATATTTGAAGTATTTGGCATAGAAGTCTTTCATTGTCTTCAAATACATTACTTCAGTTTGTTTCTGATGCTAAATCCTAGTTTAAACAACCACTCATTATTGGCATAATCAGTGTAAGACTTATTGGGCATTTCAATAATTTGTTCAAACTCTTTCAACGAAACCCCAAGTTTTTTGGCTACATACTCCATATCTTCAACATGTGAACCATTCGGGTATATTTCCTTTTTCATTTCTTCCAAGGCTTCATCTCTTGTCAGCTGGCCAGAAACAATAAGACTTGATAAATGGGCACGTCGCTTGTCATATCCAAATTTATGGGGAAGATAATACGCTTGGAAAAATTTTGTAAACCGTGATTCATGATGCTTACCACCATAATATTGCCAATCAAGCTCTCTTGACATAGTTGCTATGGCTTCCTCTTTATCATAAAACATATAATTAAGCGGTTTAACAATCTTCATTTTTCTAACAAAGGTGAAATAGAAATAGCGTTTGAAGAAGGTAACATGAGGAAACCGCCTTAATTTCCGGGTGCCGAACTTATTGTGTATTGCCTTAAGGTTTCTAAAGTCTAATGCATTATATCCCCAAGTTGATGGCAAAATGGATTCTGTCGCAAAATTACTTCCATTAAAAACATAGTTGATATTGTTTTTTACCGCATAACTATATAAGGCCGCAAATATGGCATGGTCCTGAGGAACATCTTGATTGGCTACATTGGCCTTAAAATAGGCCAATTGAACATCTTTCATTTCTTGCCAATCTACAACATGGGTGTGTAAATCTAGGCCAAGCTTTTTTACAATGTTCTCAACATTCTTTACTGCCATTTCAGAGTTCCAACCACAGTCAACGTGAACCACAAGTGGCCTCAGCCCTAATTTCATCACTTTATATGCCAAATAGGAACTATCCACCCCCCCGCTTAAACCAATAATGCAATCGTATTCCTTATTGCTTCGCTCAGCTTTAATTTCTTCCGCAATCTTTTTCAGACTTTTTTCACCTTCTTCGTTTGGAAACCAAACTGATTTTGACCGCTCAATAGCATTGTTACAATGGTTACAATTACCCTCCTTATCAAACGTAATTTCAGGGTCTGTTGTGTCCATTATGCATCGGCTGCAAACTTGATATGGTTTATTCATTGAAATATCCTTCTTCTAACTTATTATTTCTTTCACTTCAACAGGGTTTGGATACGAAATCAAGACCCCCTTCTTCTTGCTTTGAAACACGAAAAAGCTTCCCGCGGCTGCCGCTGAAGCACCTGCCGTCGTTAAAACTGATTTAAAATCATCTAGTTTAGATGCCCCTCCACAGGCAATTACAGGTATCGAAACTGATTCTGTAATTCTTTCAACCATCCCCAAATCATATCCTGTCATCATACCGTCTCTCTCAATACTGTTGACAAACAACTCACCAGCGCCCAGTTCTTCCATTGCAACTGCATAAGAAACCGGATCTTTTTTGGTGTTTTTCTTTCCACCTTCTACAAACACGTTTTCTTTTCCAAAAAGATTCTTCTTGTAGTCTATTGAAACAACAATTGTTGAACTTCCAAATATTTCAGCGGCTTCTCTAATAAGTTCCGGCTTATAATAAGCTGTGGTGTTTATGGCTACTTTTTCCGCTCCAGAGGCAATGATTTTACGAATCTGGTCAATTGTCTTTATTCCGCCTCCATAACAAAAGGGCATAAAGCATTCAGTAGCAATGTCCCTTATCACTTGGTATGGGGGCTCCTTTTTCTTACGACTGGCATCGATGTCCAAAAACACCAATTCATCAACCTCTTTTTCATTAAAAATCTTTACGGCATTTATAGGGTCTCCAATGTAAGTGGATTTATTGAACTTTACTGTTTTAACCAGCCCATCGTCTCTTAAAAGTAGACAGGGAATTATTCGCTTAAGGGCCATCTAGTAGTATCGGATAAAGTTTTCTAATAGTTTCATGCCAAATTTATGGCTTTTTTCAGGATGAAATTGGGTACCCAACACATTCTCCTTTTCTAATACGGAATCAAAAGTCACTTCATATGATGATTGTCCAATACCACTATCGTCATTGGCTCTGACATAAAATGTATGAACAAAATAGAATTTAGGGCTTTCATACATATCTTTAAACAATCTACTTTCTTTTTGGGTTTCGACATAGTTCCAACCCATATGTGGTATTTTAAATTTTTTATCCAATGGTCTAAAGCGAACAACATCGGCATCTATCCAAGCCAAGCCCAATTCCTTGCCCTCTTCGCTGGCATTACATAATAATTGCATCCCTAAACAAATGCCCAATACCGGAATTTTATCATTCTTTACACGGTCATTTAACACATTCCACATATTGTGCTTTTTAAGGCTGTTGATTCCTGTATCAAAAGCACCAACACCAGGTAGAATCAACTTTTCTGCCTTTGCAATTTCTTCAGGGTCCGAAGTAATTAAGGAGGTCGCTCCTATTTTTTTTAGCATATTCTGTATAGACCCCAAATTTCCAACCTTATAATCCACAATTGTAATCATGAAACCTCTAGCTTTTAAAATCCCCTTTGGCAAAAGAATAGGTTAAGAATAAATTTAAAATATACATTGCCGAATATGATCCAACAAAGCAAATCAAGGCAACCATAATACTATTGTTCGCTATTCCAACTACAAAAGAAATAATGGCAAAAATAAGCAACCCTATCTGCCAAAACATGTCAAAATGCTGTTTTTCCGCTATATGGAACATATAGCTAAGGGGACTTGCCGTAAACTTAAAAAAGAAGAGAATTGAAAAAATTCGGGCATAATCTCCTGCCTGTGTCCATTCGGGACCAAATATTGTCTCAAAAATAAAAGGAGAAAGTGTAAATAAAAGAACTGTGGGGCCTATTGACAAAAGCACTAATGTTCTAAACGTTTTTACATAAATTTCCCGACAATTGCCAAAATGTATGTAATCTTCACTTGCCCTTTGTTTAAAAACATCCAATATTGACCTTCCCAATAAAGTAATCGGAGCACTCAAAACCCTCTCCATAAGAGAATAATTACCCAACACAACTCCTCCAAAATACTTTCCAATCAGAAAAACGGGCAATTGATTTGAGATAACATTGGTAAATTCTGCGGGGAGGGTATAATAGGGAAACCTTTTATACCTACTTGAAAGGGTTTTCATCCTATCTTTTGTAACCATTGAAAAAGCATTGTCCTTGTCCATCCTAAACTTTCCCAACAGGTATAAAACAGATGATACTCTTCCAAGGATAAAGCCCAACAATAATCCAACCGGACTAAACCCCAAAGATCCAAATCCAATTTGTGTCCCTGTCATTCCAGCAGTATTCATCACTTTACTAGCTGCCATTCTTTTATAATATTCCTTTCTGTTGAACCAAAAACTTATTGCATTGAAAACACCCATTAACAGTATGGATAAAGGGATGAAATACAACCAACTGGAGAGCACTTTAGAATCACTTTTTTCATCTACCATGAATTTTGCAATTTGATCGTTGAAAAGAAAAACAACGATTAATAATACTATGCTAACAAAAAAAGCAATGACAATGGAAAGAACAGTAATGTTTGCCGAATCCTCATCCTTTTCTGGGATTATTATGGCCAAGTCGTATTTTAAGGATACAACTGCAGTGCCAAGGGCCGTGATTGACATGTAGATTGCTAATATTCCAAAATCGCTTGGTGAATATATTCTTGTTAATATAGGGGACAAAGCCAAAGGTATTGCCTGTGCCAAAGCAGTGCCTGTAAGAAGTGTGATTACATTTCTTGAAAATTTGGATTTTAAAGAAATCATACTATTTATTCAACTGCTTTTGAATTTCATTTCCTATTTTTTTTGAAACCCTAACTGCGGAGCTTTTTTCCAAATGGCTTCCATCATATGAAGTATATCTGTATCGATCATCTATGTCTATCCACTCCCCTCCCGCCTTTTCGAAATTTCTCCTAATTTCTTTTTCATTATATCCACTTATGCTGTCTTCAAGTCTTTCCATTTTACGAGTGGTTGGTATTCGAAATCCAAAAACCCGAACTCCTTGTTCTCTCCATTCCCTAACTTGATTATAAACCACATCCAAGATTTCACGGTTTACCAGATTATCCTTAAAATCATTGACATAGACTTTCAAGGCGTAATTAGGGTTTGACGGAACCTTATAGGATTCAACCCAGCCATTGGGCTTAAATACTTCGTGGTAGCCCTGAATGGTATCATTGGATTGAAAAATTTCTGAAGGCTTGACCGGGTCAAAAAAATCGAAAAACGGTGCAATATACCTTCTACTGAAAACATCCTTTTTATTTCTTTCTTTTTCTTGATTGAAATGGCTGTTTTCCTGGGCTTTCGGAGTCAATGAATAGGGCGATAAAACTAAAACAGCCGCCCTGATTTTATCAGAACCGACAAATCGCTCGCTAACCTCTTCAAAAATTACCTTATTATGCCCTCCAGAACTATACCCAAAATTTAAAACTTTTAGCCCATTCAATGATTTAGAAACAGTTTTAGGGTCAATTCCTCTGTACAATCTTGAATCCCCTATAAATATTATATTATACTTGGAACTCGAATGTGTCTTATCTGCCCAAAACTTTTCCTTTTGTATGGTTGAACTTATTGGCTTTGGTTTGAAGACACCCGCTAAATATACTAATGCAACAGTAAAACCCACCATTAAAAAAAATCTATTTATATATGCCTCTCCCATAATCAGAACTGAAAATATATAAACTCCTTTTCAGGGCCTCTCAAAAATAAAATTGCACATACCAAAATTGCATAAGTTAAAGCTTCTACAACCGTTGTTTTTGATAGTCTACTAAAAAATCTGCTGTTTTTTGAAACCAGAAATAGTCCCTCAAAAAAAATAGCCGCAATAAAAAACAGCAAAGGGTCTTTATAATCATTTATGAAGACCATGTCTATGTTCGGTGTAAACATTCCGCTCAAAACAAATACTATTTGATCAACAGATGATGCCCTAAAAAACACCCAACCTACCAGAACCGCGAATAGGGTAACGGACCATTTTAATATTGATAAATTAAATTTAGAAGAGAGATTTAAATGCCTACTTACTATTCTTTCAATAGAAAGGACAGCGGAGTGATACATCCCCCATATAATAAAATTAATCTGTGCACCATGCCATAATCCGGAAAGTGTCATAGTGGCCCACATATTGGCATGTGACCGAAACTCCCCCTTTTTTGAACCTCCTAATGGGATATAAACGTAATCACGAAACCAGGTAGACAATGAGATGTGCCATCTTGTCCAGAAGTCTTTCAACGATATTGCAATGTAGGGGTGATTAAAGTTCATTTTAAAATGGTATCCCATAAGTTTTGCCAATCCCCTTGCTATCTGGCTATATCCATTAAAATCAAAATAAATTTGAAATGCGAAACAAGCCATTACTATCCACCAATAAATCCCCAATCCATTATCTACCCCAGCAAAAGCGTTATCCACCAATACTCCTAAATTATCTGCCAAAACCGTTTTTTGGAAATAGCCAATGATTATCAACTTAACTCCGTTCCAAAACTCAATAGCAGATACTTTCCTATTAACTTTTAGCTGTTTCAAAAAATCCTTGGCTCTTACTATTGGGCCGGCGACCAATTGTGGAAACATGGCCAAATAGGAAAAAAAATGTAAAATATTTTTGGTTGGCTCCAACCTTTTTCTATACACATCAATGGTATAACTCATTGATTGAAATGTATAAAAACTGATGCCAACGGGAAGGATCAAAGCAAACTCAGGCAGTTTATCCTTTAAGGCAACCGGATAGGATAAAAATTGGAAAATATGCTCCATTTGCTCCGCTATTAAGGAACTATATTTAAAGACTCCCAAAATCCCAATATTAACCAAAATAGATAGGACCAAGAATATCTTAGCCCTACTTCTATATCTAGAGATTAAAATGGCGGAGATAAAATCAACCAGCCCACTGAAAATAATTAGGAACAAAAACCGCCAGTCCCACCACCCATAAAAAACAAAGGAGCTTATTATAAGTAAAGCGAACCTTTGATTGCGTCTCTTTTTTAAAAACGGCCAAGCAATGAAGAAAATTGCAATAAAAATAATAAAGGGAAATGAATTGAACGACATTGGCGGCCATTAAATCATTTTTACAGACTATCTGTTCTTACCAACAAATGGATGAAAATCTCCTTTTATTCCCTCCGGATTGGTATTTCTAATATTGTGCACAATCTCTATGGCGGTCCTAGCTGCTTCCAAGCCATATCCTTTTCCAGAAAGAATATCTTTATAAACCATAGTGTGTAAATCGGTAAAGCCCCCACTAAATTCAAGTTCCTCTCCATCAATGGTAATAGACCTGAACGTTGTTTGACCCTTCTTCTTTACCTCATCAGGCAAGTACTCCGAATTGATGGACAGAAACCATCTGACCCGTGCATTCTCAAACTCTAAATAGCCAGCAGCCCTATCCTTTTCGTGAATATGTACCACATTTTCCTGAACATCACCAAATATCCATGAAAGCATATCATAAAAATGTACGCCTATGTTCGTAGCAATCCCTCCTGATTTGCTCACATCACCTTTCCATGACGTCTGGTACCAATGTCCCCTAGAGGTCAGATAGGTCAAATCAACATCGAATTTGGTTTTCTTACCTGCCTTGGCAACTTTCTCACGTAAGGCGATAATGCTTGGGTGCACCCTTAACTGAAGAATATTATAGACTTTCTTTCCGGTGTTTTCCTCAACTTTTTTTAGTTTGTCAATGTTCCACGGGTTTAGTACCAAAGGTTTTTCACAAATCGCATCGGCACCACTCCTCAAAGCAAATCGTATATGGGCATCATGAAGATAGTTTGGGGAACATATACTCACATAGTCCAAGAATAGGTTCCTTTCATACTTTAATTTCTCAATATGACGATCAAAACGCTCAAACTCAACAAAAAAATCGGCATCGGGAAAATATGAATCAATAATTCCAACACTGTCTCCCTTATCATACGCCGCCAACAATTTATTACCTGTGTCCTTTATCGCCCGCATATGTCTTGGGGCAATATATCCAGCAGCGCCTATCAATGCAAAATTCTTCATATTACTTTATTGAGTTTTGATGTTATATATTCTATTTCTGATGTTTCCAAATATGGGTTCATTGGAAGACTCATAACCTCTTCCGAACATATTTCAGAAATTGGGAAATCCCCTTTTTTATAACCCAAATAGGAAAAACATTTCTGAAGGTGCATAGGGATTGGATAATGTACTGCCGTTGGAATACCTTGTTTTTGCAATTCTTGTTGGATCCTATCCCTTTTTTGAACCCTTATGGTGTACTGTGCCCATACCGATGTTCTATCTTCCTTCACACAAGGCTTAATTACCTTATCATCAATATTTTTGGAATAACTCTCCGCAACTTGCTGTCTTCTCTCCAAGTCCTTTTCATAGGCTTTCAACTTCACATTCAAAATAGCTGCTTGCAAATTGTCCAATCGCCCTCCCATTCCAATATAATGGTGGGTATATCGTTTTACTTGGCCATGTACGCGCATAGCTTTAATTTTCTGATAATCCTCCTCGTTCGAGGCAAAGATGGCGCCTCCATCCCCAAAACAGCCCAAGGGCTTGGCCGGAAAAAAACTGGTACACCCAAATGTTGAAACATTGCAGCTTCTCTTTCCTTTATAAATTGCCCCAAAACTTTGAGCGGCGTCTTCAATTACTGCCAAACCATACTTTTCCGCCATTGCATTAATCTCATCCATATCTGACATTTGTCCATAGAGGGATACAGGCATGATTGCTTTTGTGTTCTTGGTTATGGCCTGTTCTATCTTGTTAACATCAATATTGTACGTTTCTTCGTCTATGTCAACAAAAACCGGTTTTACACCAAGGCATGCTATGGTTTCCGCCGTAGCTATAAAAGTAAAGGGGGTTGTTATTACCTCATCCCCTGGTTTTAGTCCCATAGCCATCATGGCCAAAAGAAGTGCATCGGTACCAGAGGAACAGCCAAGGGCATATGTATTCCCCGTAAATTCCACCAAACCTTTTTCAAATTCTTCGGTCTCCTTGCCCAAAATATAGTGCGCCGATGACATGACTTCAAGGGAAACTCTCTTAAATTCCTCTTCATGTTCCTTAAAAGCCTTTGTGAGATTGGCAAAATCTATGTTCATATTTTTCTGACTTTATTATGTTCGAGCATATACTTTTCGTTGCTTTCCGGACAAACCGCAGTACCCGTTATATCAAAGTTCAAGCGATGGCCATATTCACTTACCCAGCCTATTTGCTTGGCCGGATTGCCCACCAATAAAGCATATGGGGGAACCGATTTTGTAACCACGGCACCAGCACCGATCAATGCAAATTCTCCTATATCGTTTCCGCAAACCACAGTAGCGTTGGCCCCTATTGTGGCACCCTTTTTAACAGTGGTCTTCATATACTCGTTTCTTCTATTGATGGCACTTCGTGGATTGATTACGTTCGTAAATACCATGGAAGGGCCTAAAAAAACGTCATCTTCACAAATTACCCCAGTATATATGGATACATTGTTCTGAACCTTTACGTTGTTCCCCAAGACTACCTTTGGCGAAACCACAACATTCTGGCCAATATTACAGGACTCTCCTATTGTACAATTAGGCATAATATGTGAAAAATGCCATATTCTGGTTCCTTTACCTATAGCGCAGCCTTCGTCTATTACAGCAGTTTCATGAGAGAAAAAAGGAGATGCTTTATCCATTAAAAGTATTTGAAGAGAATTTTCTTGGTCTTGATTTATTATTCTTAAACCTCTTTTATCAAGGGCCAAAATTTAACTAATACGTACAAATCTAAAACAATTCCGTAGGATTTTGCTGTCTTTGCCATTTTAAACTTACATGAACTGGTACAGTGAACTATCTCTTTTGGACAGGAATGGTTTGTTCAACCCTACATTCCAATCAATGCCTAACGTTGCATCATCATACCTTATTCCCTCCTCTGCCTCTTTGTTATAATAATTATCACATTTATAAAAAAAATGGGCGGTTTCACTAAGCACCAAAAACCCATGGGCAAAACCTCTGGGAACAAATAGCTGTTTTTTATTATCACTGCTCAGCTCAATAGAGATGTGTTGTCCATACGTTGGGGAATCCTTGCGAATATCCACCACCACATCCTGCACCTTACCTTCCAAAACAGAGACCAATTTGGACTGGGCATGTTCTCCTTTTTGATAGTGCAACCCTCTTAAAACCCCTTTTTTGGAAAAGGAAAAATTGTCTTGTACAAAAACTACTTCCCTTCCAATGGCATTGCAAAAAGCCTCATGGTTGTAACTTTCAAAGAAGTAACCCCTATCATCTTCAAACACTTGGGGCTCCAATATAAAACACCCCTTTAATTTGGTTTCTATAGCCTTGATCATGCCTACTTGTTCAAAATGCCCAACAATCTTTTTCCATACCCACTTTTCATCAAGGGCTGGGCCAATCCCTCAAATTGTTCTTGGTTGATGAACCCCATTTCATAGGCCGCAACCTCAATAGATCCAATTATAGCCCCCTGACGTTCCTCAATCACCTCAACAAATTGTGAGGCCTGCATCAATGCCTGAAAGGTTCCAGTGTCCAACCAAGCAGTACCCCTGTCCAAAATACTTACATTGAGATTCCCTCTTTTTAGATATTCTTTATTCACATCGGTAATCTCCAGTTCACCTCTGGCACTGGGCCTAATGTTCTTCGCTATTGAAACCACTTCGTTATCATAAAAATAGATTCCTGGCACCGCATAGTTGGATTTTGGATTTTGCGGTTTTTCCTCAATACTAATGGCCTTCCCTTCTTCATTAAATTCAACTACGCCATACCGTTGTGGATCGTTTACTTGGTATGCATAGATAATTCCTCCGTCCGGGTCATTATTGGACTGCAATAATTTTGAAAGTCCCGTTCCATAAAAAATGTTGTCCCCAAGAATCAGGGCCACCTTGTCGTTTCCAATAAAATCCTCCCCAATGATAAATGCCTCTGCCAATCCGTTGGGAGCTTCCTGTACGGCATAAGAAAAAGAGCAACCATATCTTTTGCCATCTCCCAATAGTTCTTGAAATAGGGGAAGGTCTTTGGGGGTTGAAATGATCAATATCTCCCTAATACCAGAATACAGTAGGGTAGACAAGGGGTAATAGATCATAGGCTTGTCATAAATGGGCATCAGTTGCTTGCTCACCGAAAGGGTCAATGGGTGCAATCTGGTGCCAGTTCCGCCGGCCAAAACAATTCCTTTCATGCTGCCTTATTGTTGATATTGTTTTTGATAATACGCTTTATAATCCCCTGAAGTTACATGATCTAACCATTCCTGATTCTTTAAATACCAGTCAATGGTCAGGTCAAGTCCTTCCTCAAAGGTAACAGAGGGTTCCCAACCCAATTCTTTATGGATCTTGGCGGCATCTATGGCATAGCGTAGATCGTGTCCTGGACGGTCTTTCACAAAGGTGATGAGCTTTTCTGAACTTCCTTCGGCCCTATTCAACTTTGCGTCCATCAATTGGCAAAGCAATCGTACCAAATCAATGTTCTTCCATTCATTAAACCCACCAATGTTATAGGTTTCCCCTTTTTTTCCTTTATGAAAAACCAAGTCAATCGCAGCTGCATGATCTTTTACATACAACCAATCCCTCGTATAGTTGCCATCGCCATAAACCGGTAATGGCTTATTATGGATAATATTGTTGATGAACAGTGGAATCAACTTCTCCGGAAAGTGGTTGGGTCCGTAGTTGTTGGAACAATTGGATATCACATAAGGCAATCCGTAGGTTTCCCCATAGGCCCTCACAAAGTGGTCCGAACCTGCTTTTGATGCCGAATAGGGAGAGTTGGGGGCATAAGGAGTGGTCTCCGCAAAGAGGCCGGTGTTACCCAAAGCTCCATAGACCTCATCCGTACTAATATGGTAGAATCGAAAATCTGGATTCCTTTTGGCTAAATCCAATGAGGCGTTCAAAAGATTTACCGTGCCCAACACATTGGTTTTCACGAACGACAAGGGGTCGGTTATAGAGCGGTCCACATGAGATTCTGCCGCCAAATGTATCACGCCATCAAACCCTTTTTGCGAAAAGAGTTGATTGATATAATCCGTATCGGAGATATCTCCTTTGATAAAAGAGTAATTGGGCGCCGCTTCAATATCCCGCAGGTTTTCAAGATTGCCCGCATAGGTTAGGGCATCAAGATTGTGGATGTGGTATCCTTCATAGGTTTCAACAAACCGCCGTACCACATGGGACCCAATGAAGCCTGCTCCTCCCGTAATCAATATGTCCTTTTGGGCATACTCTTTCATTAAAGCATTTTTAACATAAGCTTTTTTGGCGCTATGCGGCTCCAAAAGCCAACCCTTGGCTAAGACAGAATGCTGTTCTTCGGTCTCTTTGCGAAAGTACGATAATTCCTATCCAATACAAGGTTGACCTTTTCGCTCAACCCGTTTTCTTCCAATATTTGTTGGGCAAAATCGTACCAGGTCATGGGCACACCATCAGTGCAATGATAGGTGCCATATGGTTTCTTTCCCTCTATGATATCATCTAAAATGAATTTGGCCAGCGTCTCCGTATTCGTAGGGCATCCCTTTTGGTCATCGGTTACATGAAGAGCAATGCCTTCCACTGCCTTCCTTAGAATGGTCCGATAAAAATTGTGCCCATACTTTTTGCTGTAAAGCCAGGATGTTCTAACAATGAAATGGTTGGGTAAAGTCCTTCGGATATATTCTTCCCCTTTTAGTTTGGACCTACCATACACATTGATGGGATTGGGTTCATCTTCAACGGTATAGGGGGTCTTCTTTTCACCATCAAAAACATAATCTGTTGAAATATGAATCAACGTCATCTGATGGGCCTTACAGGCCAGTGCCAGATTTTTGGCCCCCTCAGAATTTACCCGGTATGCTACTTCAGGGGTCTTCTCTGCTTGCTCAACATTGGTGTAAGCGGCACAGTTGATGCAGTATCCGTATTGTTGACTTTTGAAAAAATCGGAAACTTGTTGCTCATTGGTGATGTCCAAATCCGCGGAAGTCCTAAAATCAAAAAGTATGTTTTTGGCCTTTGGGGCCAATTCCTTGAGCGTCCTTCCCAATTGCCCATCCGAACCGGTGACCACAACCTTTTTCATTTTCTCGAAGCTTCTAGTCCCTTGCTTCCATTTCGATTGCCTTTTTGTTAAGGTATCTAACAAAAGAAAACAAGAAGAACCCTATTAGCAGAATAAGTGGAATAAGGATTATCTTCTTACTGAAAAACGCTTTGCTGACCTGATGTGGGGTTCCAAAGTTAATTATCCCAATGGGGGTGGTAAGCTCAGAAAGTTCAATCTTTCTGTCCTCAATATCCTTTATCAACTCTGTCTTTAAATTGAAGAGAGCTGCAACATTCACCTTTTCTTCATTTTGAAGCACCACCTGTCCTGAACCCAATGTGCCTTGTTGTTTACCTAGGTTTGTGGAATAATTTTTAATTATAGTGTCTATTTGGGCAATTAAAACTTCATTTTTCTGTATTCTTTCCCTTGAATTGGTGGCCTGAATAACAACAAGTTCCTTGAAATAGTCATTGGAATTTATATAGTCCATCAGTTTTCTGGCAATCTTGTCACCCCCAATGTCCTTATATTGAAACGTTATCCTATGGTTGAATTCTGTTTGATTGAGTACTTCTTCCCGAAGAATATCAGATATCAAATCTGTTTTTTCAAGCTTTTGAAGAACTTCCAGATATTCCAATTCTTTATCTGCAGCTTTTTCAGCGTCTTTTTTTACCGGCTCTATTGAAATTTGAAACCCTTTTAAATCTTCACTTGAGATTCCCAGCTCTTGGAAAAAAGCTTCATTTTGCATCTTTACATTAGCCTCAATTTCCGAAACTACATCATATAAATAGTCTTTACTGTGCAGATTGGGCCGAACAATGACATCGACCTTGAGCTTTTCTGTGGAAATAAACTTTAGTCCATACCCTATGGCCGCACCTAAAACAACCAGCCCAAAAAGGACTATGGCATTCTTTTTAAGATAAAGAAAAAGACGTAAAAAGATGGTCCCAAGTTTATTGAAACCCTTTTCAACTAGTTGAAGCAATTGCCCCAAATCTATTTCATCCGAGGAGTTCTGATTTGCTGGTTGGTCTGCCATGTTATGAATTGAATATTTGTTTTAAAATCCTGTCCGTTATCAAATAGGTGGGTTTCACCCCTGTTGTCCCCAAACCTCCGGAGGCCAAGGTGCTCCCTGTCTCCAAGGGGTTGTCCGATGCATAATAGGCATATCTCACCTTTACATCTTTTTTAATGCTTTTCCGAATCTGGGAAGCCGATTGGATTGCTTTTTGGTAGTGTACCCCCTCCATTTCCAATCCTATTACGTTCCACGTAGATTCATGAAAAAATCGAAGGATGTCCTTGTTTTGCAACGATGTTCCCAAAACCGTCACCATGGCTCCCTCCAAAACTTTTAAGCCGTTTCCTTCAAAATCCGAGGCGCACAACTCATTGTGAAACGGGTAGTTATCTGCCGTTCCTTCAAAAATATGTGCTGAAGGAATCATCAAATCTCCCTTGCCCCCTTCCAAAATACCGGCTTTGCCCATAATGGAAACCGAGTCCACGTTCAAAAACCATTTTTGGTCTCCTTGTTCAAAAGGTTTCAAAAGTTCGTCAATGGTCTCATACGCCTGCTCGCCAAAGGCATAATCCATCACAAATATAACTGGTTTTTGTTCTTCCGAAATACCCTCTGGCAAATCATAGCAGCAAGTGCCCATACCAAATTTGGCAGTATCGAAAATCTGTACGTCTATATTCGCTCCAGAGGTATCATCCAAAAATAGCATGCCATTTTTCTCTGCGGCCGACTTCACCTTTTTATTAAGGTTTTTGTTCTTTGCCGCGCTCAACGCTTCAAAAACTTCCAACGAATTGGTATTGGGGAACTCCTTTGCCAATGCTTTCTTGGCAAAAAGGGAATTCATGACACTGTGCATATTAGCACTTATGATGTGAAGGGGTCTGTGCAGAAGGTTGTTGTCCTTTAGGGTCTGCTTAATCATGTCGGCCCATCGCTCCCCATGGATATGATGTCCCAATCGCTCCCTGAGCAACGGGCTAAACGTAATGGTTCGCTTGTTCCCCGTGGTTTCTTCCTCTATGGCCAATTTGCCCAGCCAATGGATCACATTAAGGAATTGATCCGGACTCTCTGGAGTGGCCAGTTTGTTCTGGATCTCCACAACCTCATCAAAGGTCCTTCCCAAAATATTGGCAGCATGGATCAAGGCCACTTCCCGTTCATCATCCCCTTTTTCTTCACTTAGGACAAAACTGGTCAGCTTGTCCCAATCGCGAATGGTGGCACTTCCTTCATCCACCAAGACCCTTTTACAGATTTTACCGGATTCAATGAACAAAAAGGTTAGATGGGTAAGAATATCATAAATATCGCTACGGCCCCGTGTAATCTCAATGTTCATCTGCTCATCGTCAATCCTGTAGCAGTTTCTTCGACGCTTTGGAGGGACAATCGGTACTAAATGTGATTTGGAGTACCCTTCATCCGAGGTAAGATTGATGAACCTACATTCCTCAATACCGTTCGGCAATCGTTCCAGAACATAGATAAGGCCGTTCAATTCTGCCTTTTCTTCAGCAACAGTACCATATATCTCGGGTCGTAACAGCAAAAGGGCACTTCTAAGGGCGTTGCCCGAAACCCCTGAAGGTTTATAAAATCCCCTGTTGAGCAAATGTCGCATGGTAATGTACAAGCGTTCAATTGCATTGGTGGACTCCTGGGCCCTAGTGGTCTGTTTTATTTCGGTTGCCATAATGAATTCTGGTAAAAATACATGAATTCCTACGAAAGTTACATGCTTCCCAAAATCTATATTTTGAAGGGCTCCAATCCATCGGCCACTTTTCTGTCATTGGAAAGCCGTTGTACTTTGTTCTGACCCCCAAGTTTACCAAGAGTCTTCATATAGTCTTGAAATCCTCCTTGTTGTACCGGGGTAACTTTTAACGGTTGCAAAATGTTACCCGTGATAAGGTCGTCATAGTAACTGTTCTGCTTTTTCATACTTTCCTCAATGATCTTACAAAATTTTGAAGTGTCCGAAGGTTGCCTTTCAAATTCTATAAACCATTCGTGATAGGGCAACTCACCATTCCCTGAGTCTGTTTGGGGCGCCACGGTGAACTCATTTACCAAGGCATCGGTCTGTTCAACGGCCAACCGAAGGGCCTCTTCCACTTCCTTGGCAATCACGTGTTCACCAAAAGCCGAAATAAAATGCTTAATGCGACCCGAAACGATAACGCGGTAGGGGCCCTTAGAAATAAACCGAATGGTATCGCCAAGGTTATAGGCCCACAATCCGGCGTTTGTGGAAATGACCATGGCATAGTCAACATCCAACTCTACATCGGCTATGGTCAACCGCTTTGGGTTTTCAGAGAAAAATTCATCGGCCTTGATGAATTCATAGAAAATCCCGGAATCCAAAAGCAATAGCATGCCCTTTTCCTTTTGAGAATCCTGATATGCAAAAAACCCTTCGCTGGCCGGAAACAGTTCAATACTGTCCACCTTTCTGCCAATCAGGTTTTCAAATTTGGCCCGGTAGGGTTCATAGTTTACTCCACCATAAATGAACAACTGAAATGCTTTGAAGAGTTCCCCAACTTTTTTCCCTGTCTTGGTGTTCAGTTTTTCAAAATACATCTGTACCCAAGACGGAATGCCCGCAATAACGGTCATGTTCTCATTTTCGGTTTCTTCCACAATCTTGTCCACCTTGGCCTCCCAATCCTCCATACAGTTGGTTTCCCAACTGGGCAACCGGTTCTTCTGTAAGTAATTGGGCACGTAATGGGCGGAAATCCCAGAAAGCCTCCCCAGTTTGATTCCGTTTTTTTCTTCCAAAATGGGACTTCCTTGGAGAAATATCATTTTTCCATCCACAAAATCCGCATTGCCCGTTTCATGGATATAGCTCAATATGGCATTACGGGAGGCTTCTACTTGGTGCTTTATAGATCCTTTGGTAATGGGGATGTACTTTGCTCCCGAAGTAGTTCCCGATGTCTTCGCAAAATAAATGGGTTTTCCCGGCCAGAGCACACTCTCATGGCCATCCAAAATCTTTTGTACATACGGCTTAAGTTCTTCGTAATCCCGAACGGGAACCTTATCTACAAAATCTTGGTGCGATATAATCGTCCCAAACCCATGGTCCACACCAAACTGGGTCTGGGAGGCTTGGGAAACAAGCTCTTGGAACACCTTGTTTTGGGTTTGTACGGGATGCTTTACCCATTTTGCAGTTTTATGGGCAATACGTTTGGCAAAAAGTTTTGCGGCAAATGCTTTTATGGACATTTAATCAAAATCGATATAGTTCAAAGGGTCTACAGGTTTACCCTTTCTCCAAAGTTCAAAATGTAGGTGTGGTCCTGTGGTCAACTCGCCAGTATTTCCAATGGTAGCGATTACTTCGCCGGCTTTGACCAAATCGCCCTGGGACTTACTCAGTGAACTGTTGTGTTTATAGACTGATGTGATTCCATCCTGATGTTCTATAATGATCACATATCCGGTTTCAGAGGTCCATTCCGCAAAGAGAACAATTCCATCCGCAATGGATTTAATCGGAGAGTCCTTTGGGCCCAAAACATCGACCGCAAAATGCTTCGCCTTGGGATCAAAGGTCTGAGACAGCGTTCCATTCAATGGGGAAAAGAGCAAAGTGCCCACATTTTCCATGTTTCGTTCAAAAAGATTGTACTTGTCTTCCAGTTCCACCTCTTCCCGAAGCAATAAATCTTGGCGAATAGGTGTCAGGTCAACTGTTGAAGGGTCCAACTTGTACTGCTCAAAAAGAGAATCCCTGTTGGCTTCGTTGTTCTCAATATCCCCACGTAGAACCTTACGCACATTCTCCAAATACCCATTGGTATAATTTAGGACATTGACCAAAGAATCCGTTTTATAGGTTAGTTCCGTGGCCTGCCGCTTCAATCGGGTAGAGGAATATCCCGGGATATATTCCCGTAGTGGCGTAAAAGCAATGATGAGCGTGGTAAGACCTATCAGGACAATGATGAACAGCATCCCGGTAACAAAAACGTTAAGCCTGCTGAGTTTGAAAGAAATCTTTTCCTCAAAGGTGCTTTCATTGAGAATGACCAAGCGGTACTTGTGCAGCAGCTTTCGTTTGATCTCTTTTCTTTTTTTCTTGTCCTTGGCCATAATCAACAAAGATACTCTTCCATTTTAATTTTGATGTTAAGCTTTTTAAAATACTGCAACTGCTATAATGCTAACAATATCATACCCATTTGCTAATTTTCGTTAATCCGATGGCTCTTACAGTTCTTTTTAGTAATTTTACGTTTCACTTTAAAGGTTTTGACATTATGATTGCTCAAACTATTTTTCTTGGTATGCTCGGTCCATGGCAAATTGTGCTTATCGTGGTCGTGGTTCTTTTGCTTTTTGGAGGCAAAAAAATCCCCGAACTGATGAGAGGCCTAGGCAGCGGCATCAAAGAATTCAAGGATGCGTCCAAAGAGGAGGAGAAGTTAGAAGGAGGCAACGAGTCCAAGTCATAAGTCTTTCTTCCCGCTTATTTTATGGCCGTGTAAACCCCTGTATTTAAAGGGCTTTTCGATAAAGAACCACATTTTTGTCGCCTACATGCCATAAATTCACTCTTTCACAACAAAAAGTTAGCCCAGCTAATTCCTTATTCTATTTTAGCGTTTGAAAACGACGTTAGGCTCTCTTTGCTTAGCCTCCAGTTGGTCATAACAAATCAACTGCGCAGACAGAGTAGAATGAATAAACTAATACTACCTTTTCTTCTTTTACTTGCTCTTGGGGTAAAATCCCAAGAGGTGTCCTTCGTGCAATTTGAGGAGGATGGGACTACCATTGCCCAAAAAGACCCTATTTCAGACGCAACGTATTTGGATAGCCTTGACCATAGACAGCTGGCCAATTTTGCCAGAAAAAAGGGCATGGCCGCAAAGCTCATTAAAAAAGGGGACGAATACTTTGATAAGATGTGGTATGCCGAAGCGGCCCGATTATATGACATAGTTCTTGAGAAATCTGGTGTAAAACACACTTTGGAACTACTTTCAAAAGCAGGAGACTCGCATTACTACAGTGGAAATCTGGAAAAATCATATGTCTGGTACAATGAACTGTACCAATTATATCCCAATGATATCACCGAAGACCATTTTTACAAGTATGCCCACAGCCTAAAGGGCACTGGAAAATATCGTAGGGCGGCAAAACTCACCAAATTGTTTCGTCAGAAAAGGGACGAACCCCTTAATGAATTGGAAAGTACCGTCACCAATACTTGGAAAGGTCCCGCATCCGTAGAGATCAAGAACCTGGCGATAAACTCCAAATATTCTGATTTTGCCCCTATGTTCCACAAAGATTCTGAAGTGGTATTTGCATCGGCCAGGGATACCTCGTTCCTAACTACAAGAAGGTATAAATGGAACAACCAACCCTTTTTGGACCTCTATGTGGCCAAAACCAATTCCAAAGGAAATGACCTGTTTGGAGCGCAAAAGCTTTCAAAAATGGTCAATACCAAATACCACGAGGCTTCCGTGGCTTTTTCCCCTGACCAAGAAACCATGTATTTTACCCGGAACAACTACGGCAAAAAACTAAAGCGCGGAAAAAATGGCATCAATCACTTAAAGATATATACCTCCAAATTTGTGGACGGGGAATGGACCGAGGCCAAAGAAGTACCCTTTAACAGTGAAAACTATTCCACAGGACATCCTTCCGTAAGTCCTGATGGCAAAAAGATATATTTTGTTTCGGATCGTCCGGGAGGGTATGGACAAACCGATGTCTATGTGGCTGATATTTTGGAAACTGGTATGTTTTCCGAACCCAAAAATCTCGGTAGAACCATCAACACGGGAGGTAAAGAGATGTTTCCTTATGCCACCGAGGGTTCTCTGTATTTTTCATCCGATAGGGCCATGGGATTTGGGGGATTGGATATTTATAAGTCGGATTTTGCCCAAGACAACTTCAGTCCCGCTTACAACCTTGGCCAACCTATAAACAGCAGCAGGGACGATTTCTCCTATATTATTGATGCCGGTGGCGAGAAAGGATATTTTGCCTCAAACCGAAAAGGAGGCAAAGGGGATGACGACATTTATTCCTTTACCTATTCCCTAAACCGAAACGTAATTGCAGGAATAGTGAAAGATTATCAAACTCAAGAGCCCATTGCCGGAGCCAGAATTGTTTTGTTCAATCAAGAACAGAACCAAATGGCCGAAGTTGTCACGGATGCCGATGGTAGCTACCAGTTCAGAAATCTTGATCCAACATCCGAATATACGATCAAGGCAAGCAAAGACGGATATTTTGAAGATGTGCGAAACGCCATTACCAAGAATAATGAGACCATTGGGGTTGCCCAATCCCTGAAAAAACTCAAAGAACTCATCGATGAGAAAAAACAACAGGTAGTCTTGGAGCCGGAGGCCATACACTTTAATTTTGATCAGTATAACATACGCCCCCAAGCAGCCAAAGAGCTGGACAAATTAGTGGCCATACTCAATGAATATACGGATATGGTCATTAAGATCGAGGCGCATACCGACGCCATTGGTCCTAGGGTATACAATAAATATCTTTCGGACAAACGGGCCAAATCCACTAGGGACTATATCATATCCCAGGGCATTGATCCTTCCAGGATTGAAAGCGCCATAGGATACGGCGAGGAGCGGTTACTTAATGATTGCTCAGATGGGATACGGTGTAACCGGGAAAGACATCGACAAAACCGGCGATCGGAATTCATCATAGTTCGTCAGTAAAACATAGCGCCCCGACAATGTCGGGGCTTTTTTTATCCTTTTTCTTCCAATTGCTGCCCTACATCGACAATTTTGCTCGCCAAACAACACTCTCCTATCTTCCTTTCGTCGATGAATGCAGGTGTTTTGTGGATTCCAAGGGCTTGCCCTTCACTTTTATCTCTCTTTTTTGACATTTCGTCCTTTTGTTTTCCAAGGACGTATGGAAATCCAAATCTTTGCTAAGTCTTAAATCTTTAAACCATACTTATGAAAAAATTATTACTCGTTAAAGAAATTTATTTAGAAGCTTTTCGAAATCTGGGACACATCCTTATAGAAAAGTACTTTAGAATATTTGCATGGTTCAGCTTTGTGATGTTCTTTATAGTTCTATATGCCTTTGTATACAGAATAGCCACAGGCTTTGCTTTTGACTAAGAATTCTCCCGAGAAACATACAAAAAACAGGAAGGCCCGAACCAATGGTTCGGGCCTTCCTGTTTAATCTGGAAAACCTTTTTTAGGGTGTTGGGTTGAAGTTGACCGTTTTTAGGATGGCCTCCAACTCGAACATATAATTTCTTTTTTCAGCTGAAGGGGCAAATGTAAAGCCTTCCAAAACCATTTTTCTTTGGTTTTCCTCATCATTTATAATGTAGGTCAAGAAAGGCCCAGCCATGGGATATCCACTGATCTCCCAAATACCCCGTACCTCAACTCCTTTTTTTCCTCCAATTTCCGCAGGGAAAACATAAGGAGCAAAAGCCTTTTCGGTGATCATAAAAGTATTTTCATATGGTCCTGGAACGTACTTTTCTCCTATGGAATCCCTCATCTTCACAATATCATCCACAAAAGTGGAGTCGTTGGAAAAACTGTTCCACGGCATTTCATAGGCAACAATGTTCATGGTCCCTTTTGGAATCTGGATATCCATCCACACAAAGTTCTTCTCGCGCTTTCCAACTTTATACAGCGAAGGAACTTGAAGACTAAGTCCAAACTCCTCTTGCAGTGCCTTATCCTTGCTTAGGGAGCGTTTAAATCGGTTTTGGGCCTCCTCTATTTCCAACTGCTTAAAGGCGGCAACCGCCTTGGGGGCCAATGCATCCAAATTTTCTATCAACTCATCATGGTTTCTTCCCGTAACCACAGCAACTTTTTGAGGTGTGGCATATACATTGGATTTGATATGCGCCACAGAGGTGGAATCTTGTTCTACAACCAGTACAGATCTGGAATACGTTGTAGCTCCCTTGAACACCCTGGGAGGCAATTGTGTAATCGTGAAAATAGGCTCTCTTTGGGGCACACCCAATACTTGGGCCGCAAAGTGTTCCCTTATCTTGTCCCCAACACCGCTCTGCCACAGTTCGGTGTCCATCACCACCATTAACGAATTGATGCCTCCAGTTGACGGCGGAAGAAATTTTTGTTTTGATCCAGAGTCTTTACAAGACCATAGCACCATAAGGAATATGGCGCAACATAGTGTTCCAATTTTTTTCATCTCGAGTTAAATTTACGAAGAACAATCGCACAATTTAAGTTTTGTGCCTGGTTTTAGGTTATTACTGCTAAGACCGTTCCATTCTCGTAAATTTTCCACAGAAACCCCAGGATATTTTTTTGAAATGGTCCAAAGGGAATCCCCTGGCTGTACCGTGTGTACCTTTGAGTTGCTGGCCACACTTCTTGAAGAAGATGATTTTGATGTGCTCGTTTTGGATGCCGCTGTCTTGTTGGGGATATACGGTTTTCTTGGGAAAATGGTCAGTCGTTGACCTACCCTAAGGTTGTTGCTCCGCAATCCGTTCCATCTTTTGATCTGACTTACCCCGACACCGTAGCGCTCTGCAATCTTACCCAAATAATCCCCACTCTTTACCTTGTACCGAATTTGGTCGTTGGCCGTGATCATTTGTGGAAGAGGCTTTTCCGAGGAATCCATCTCCTTCTTTACATAGGCATAAATCTGTTCCTCGTTGGCCACAAACTTGCCAATCTTGGATTTTGGCAACCGAAGTGCATAGTTTTTACCCTTTACTTTTGGTATGATGTTAAGCTTGTATGCCGGGTTCAGCATTTCCAATTCTTCGGTACTGATGTCCACCAACTTTGAGATTTGATCAAACGAAATCAAGTTCTTTACATGGATGGTATCCGTTTCAAAATAAGGTCTGTCCGCTTTCTTGTATTGTAGTCCGTGTTCCTCCGCATATTCAAAAATGTACATGGTCGCCAAAAATGCAGGTAGGTATCCCGCTGTTTCACGTGGAAGAAACGGACGTATGTTCCAATAATTTTCATATCCTCCCGATCGGCGAATGGCCTTGTTTACATTTCCGGGCCCAGAGTTATAGGCGGCAAGGGCCAAATCCCAATCATCAAAAATATCATAGAGCTTGGAAAGGTATTTGCTGGCAGCCTTGGTTGCCATAATGGGATCATGGCGCTCATCCACATAACTGCTTACATCCAAACCATACATTTTTCCCGTACTGTACATAAACTGCCACAAGCCTTTGGCCCCAACCCTAGATCGTGCCCTTGGATTCAATGCAGATTCTATAATGGCGAGGTATTTAATCTCCAAAGGAATGTCTTGGTTGTCCAATTCCTGTTCGAAAAGTGGGAAATAAAATTGACTTGCCGTGATCATCCGCTGCATCAAATCCCTTCTGCGCGTCAAAAAAGATTTGATCACACTTTCCAAAGAAGGGTTGTACGAAATATTGAAAGGCGTTTTTTCATTCATCAATGCCAAACGGGCCTTCAAAGTATCCGTGGGCAGATCCACCACAACAATGGAATCGCTTCCCGGCCCATTTTCAACTTCCAAAAGCATATCGCTGAACAACTGAGCGCTGCCGTGAAGTTCTTTAAGCCACAGGCTGTCGTACTTTCGGGCAGCTTCCAAATCCTGCAATTGGATTTTTTCCTTGGAACCCACTTCCAGCTCCACCAAATTCCCATCGAGTTTCTTTTCCGATACCGAAATGTTCTGGAGTTCCTCTGTCTTCAACTTGGTGGTATCCAAGGTAGAGGCTGGGATGGAATCAACTTGTTGGGCATATCCCAAGGGCGCTGCAAAAATCAGCGCTGCGTATACCGCTGTTTTTAAAATTTGGTTCATTTGGACAGGATTTGAGTTGTAGGGACCAACGAAAATGGCGTTTTTTTCTGAAATACTAAAGTTTTTCAGACCAAAACACAATTATTTGGGATTAGTCCCATTAATCCATAACGTATGGACTAGTCCAATATTGCAGCGATTCCTGGTAGGGTTCGCCCTTCAAGGCTCTCCAACATGGCGCCTCCTCCTGTGGACACGTAGCTCACTTTGTCCTCAAAACCGAATTGTTTTACGGCAGCCACGGAGTCTCCTCCGCCAACTAGGGAGAAAGCACCTTTTTGAGTAGCCTCATCTATATAGTTTCCAATGGCAATGGTTCCTTGGGCGAAGTTCTCCATTTCAAACACACCAACAGGACCGTTCCAAAGTATGGTCTTGGAGTTCAAGATCACTTCTTTAAAATTCTCCAAAGTCTTTGGCCCAGCATCCAACCCTTGCCACCCATCGGGGATTTTATCCACTTCCACAAACTGGGTGTTGGCATTGTTGTCAAAAGCATCCGCTGCCAAAACATCCACAGGGATATGCACTTTGACCCCTTTGGCCTCTGCTTGTTTTAAAATGTCCAAGGCTAAATCCATTTTATCATCCTCACAAATGGAATCCCCTACGCTACCTCCTTTTGCCTTGACAAACGTATAGGTCATTCCACCTCCAATGATGAGGTTGTCCACCTTGTCCAAAATATTTTCAATAATAGTGATCTTGGACGATACTTTTGCCCCACCCAAAATGGCCGTTACCGGTTTTTCTCCGGTCTGCATCACTTTCTCGATAGCCTTGATTTCTTTGGCCAATAGATATCCAAAACATTTGTTGCCTGGGAAGAATTGGGCCACTATGGTGGTGGATGCATGTGCTCTATGCGCTGTTCCGAAGGCATCGTTTATATAAATGTCCCCGTGCTTGGCCAAGGCTTCGGCAAAAGAGGTATCGCCTGCTTCTTCCTCTGCATGGAACCGAAGGTTTTCCAACAAAAGAACCTCCCCGCTTTTTAGCTCGGCTACGGCATCATCCGCCACTTTACCCACACAGTTCCCGGCAAACTTTACTTGGACACCTATAATTTCCGATACCGTTTCACAAATATGGGAAAGGGACATGTCCGGGTTTACTTTTCCTTTTGGCCGTCCCAAATGGCTCATTAAAATGGCAGAACCCCCATCTTCCAAAACCTTAAGGATGGTAGGCTTTGCTGCCTCTATCCTACTGGTGTCCGTTACGTTAAAGTCGCCATCCAAAGGCACATTGAAATCAACCCTGATCAATGCTTTCTTTCCATCAAAATTGTAATCGTCTATCGTCTTCATGTAGTGTGTCTTTATAAGAAGTCCAAAAGTAAAGATTTCCTGCCTTTTGCCTTGGCCCCTGTTGTTATTTTTTGGTTGCTAATCCAAAAAAACGTGAAAAGACCAAGCCCCTAAAAACCTTATCTTTGGTGCATGTTGTTCAAAAATGTCCTGGGCCTGGAGCACATTAAAAACCATTTGGTGACCACCGCCGATTCTGGCAGGGTGGCCCACGCGCAATTATTTATTGGCCCGGAAGGGTCAGGGGTGCTTCCCATGGCATTGGCCTATGCCCAGTATCTGCTCTGCAGCAACACTGGCGGTGAAAATGAAGGTGGCGATGCTGTTTGCAACACCAAATGTGCCTCTTTATCCCATCCCGACCTCCATTTTGCCTTTCCCGTAGCCAGTTCGGACAAGGTGAAATCACATGCGGTGAGCGACCATTATCTACAGGAATGGAGGCAATTTGTAAAAGAACAGTCCTATGGCAATCTTTTTGATTGGTACAGACATATCGGTATTGAGAAAAAGCAGGGGCAAATTGGTGTGGACGAAGCCCAGGATATGGTCAAAAAGCTTTCTTTGAAATCGTATGAGGGCGGGTACAAGATCCTAATCGTTTGGATGGCCGAAAAAATGAACATCTCGGCCGCCAACAAACTGCTCAAACTTGTTGAGGAGCCGCCCCAAAAAACCATTTTGCTCTTGTTGGCAGAAGAGGAGGAGCAAATCATCAACACCATCAGGTCACGGTGTCAGATTTTACATTTCCCCCCTTTGGCGGAACAAAATATATTGGACGAACTCGTCAACCGTGGCGTGAGTCAGCCCGATGCGCATGCCATAGCGCAAGAGGCCCATGGGAATTTCAACAAGGCTTTGGACCTGTTGAACAAAGATTCCGAGGATCTTGTTTTTGAGCGTTGGTTTGTACAATGGGTGAGGAGCGCCTTCAAGGCAAAGGGCAACAAAGCTGCTATCCAGGAACTTATCTTATGGAGTGATGAAGTGGCCAAAACAGGTAGGGAAGTACAAAAACAGTTCTTGAGCTATTGCCTGTCTATTATGCGCCAAGCCTTATTGCTGAACTACAATGCGCATGAACTTGTGTATACCAAAATCCATATGGAGGACTTTGACCTCAAACGTTTTGCTCCCTTTGTCCACGAAAACAATATTTTGGATATTGTAGAGGAATTGGAAAAGGCCATTTTTCACGTGGAACGCAATGGGAATTCCAAATTGATCTTTACCGACCTGTCCATAAAACTAACCCGGCTTTTGCATGCCAAAGCCGCATAAATAAAGCAACCATGGAAAACTTTACCAACAACGCCACCGAAATTATACTACTGATTTTTTTGACCATTACTTTCTTGCAAAGCGGCATAGACAAAATCATTGACTGGAGGGGAAACCTCAGTTGGCTCAACGGGCATTTTGCCAAAACAGCTTTTAAAGGC
>CP051244.1:1071918-1109163 GCA_017795045.1 Allomuricauda sp.
CCATTCTATTGGGCATAGTGCTTTTTTTGGAGATGGTTTCCGGTATCTTGGCCGCAGTGGCTATTTTTCAATTTATATTTGAGGGTGAAAGCTCCATTGGGTTCCATGCCGCGTCAGTTTCATCCATTACATTGTTACTCTTACTTTTTGGGCAGCGAATGGCCAAAGACTACGAAGGTGCCAAAACCATTGTGGTGTATTTAATTCCCACCGTTTTTTTAGTTTACCTGCTGCAATAAATAATTTGTTTCAATCAATCTCTTTTTTAAAACATGAAGTTTAGAATACCCTTTTGCTTGATCGTTCTTTTGGTTTGCTCTTCGATTTTTGGGCAAAAGAATACAGAACAGAGCCCTGTAGTGCGCGTGCTCACTTTCAACATTCTCCATGGAGCAACCACCAAAGGCGATTTTAACTTGGATGTCCTCGCCAAGGTCATACAAGATACCAACCCTGATTTTGTCGCCCTACAGGAAGTGGACTTTAAAACCAATAGGGCCAAAAAATATGATTTGGTGACCGAATTGGGCTGGCGCTCTAAGCTCGTTCCCTTGTTTGGCAAGGCCATGCTCTATGATGGTGGGGAGTATGGCGAAGGTGTTTTATCCAAATACTCTTTTTTGAGTACCCGAAATATTGCTTTACCACATAGTCCAAAAAATGAACCTAGGGCCGCTTTGGAAGTGGTCGCTACACTTCCCTCTGGAGATACCGTGGCCTTTGTAGGGACCCATTTGGACCATTTGAAAGATGCCACTGACCGGATTGCCCAAGTAAAACGGATCAACACTGTATTTTCCAAAAACCGTTATCCCACCATTTTGGCCGGCGATCTTAATGATGTTCCTGGAAGTGTCCCCATTTCTGTCTTGGAAGAAGTTTGGGCCGCTTCATACGACTCAAATAACATTGCTTTCACCTACCCTTCCGACAAACCTGAAAAAAAGATTGATTATGTGATGTTCTTCCCCAAGAACAGATGGAGGGTCATTGAAACCAAAGTCATTCAGGATACGATCGCATCGGACCATTGTGCTTATTTGGTTACACTTGAATTGCTTGGAGACAAATAACAAATCAGAACCGCCACGATATTGATTTGATCTGCTTTTTAAAAAATTTAAACAAAAAAGGCCCATTTAAAAATGGGCCTTTTTACATTCTTGGGACGAGCTATTATTTCTTGTACTTATCGTTAAGTATTTTCAGCACGGTCTCTGTAAGGTCATTGGCGTCTTCCCCATACAATACGGCACCGCCGTCTCCACCACCCAAGATATAGGTGTATCCGTTGGCCTTACCATAATCCTTGATCTCTTTTTTCACCTTTTTCACCAAAGAGTCCATTTCTGCCTGGCTGGTCAACTGCAATTGTTGCTCCTCTTGTTGCAACTGCTGCCCTACGAACTGACCACGCTGTTGCAACTGGCCATATTCTTCCTGGGCATTTTTCTGTGACATTTTTTGCGCCTTGGTCTGGAATGCCTGTAGCTCCAATTGAAAAGATTGTGAAATACTGTCCCTTTTTTTGGTCATGGCATCCGCCTTGGTCTTGAACCGGGCTTCCACATCAATTTTTTCTTGATAGCCATCCATCAACTTCACGCTGTCCACATAACCAATCTTGTTTTGTTGACAGGCCATGGTGGTCATTACCACGGCAAGCATTATAATTTTTTTCATGTTTCACTTTTTAATGATGCGCAAAAATAGAAAAGCTTTTGGAATGCTGGCCATTATCTTTTTGTGAACCAAAACTCTCAAAACCATTGCTATAAGAAATTTCTATACTATTTGCTCCATTGAATTGGATTAGTCTATTTTATTTGACCCGTAGAAATGGGGCTCTCTGCGCTTTTCATTAAGATTTTGAGGTGTATTGCCCGTGGGGTGCAATACGAATGGGAGAGGCTACGAAAATGCCTAATTGGCTCTTTTGATGATATAAATGATCGATGAATACTCTTTATTGAAACACGCCCTTATGTTTGACCATAATCCCACAAAAAAAGCACTCATCAAGTACAATGGGTTGCCTTTATATTTTTCGGAAAGCAAAGAGACATAAAACGCATCAAACCACATGGGCTTGGTTTTTACAACTTTCATATCATGCTTTTGGAAAAGTGTACTGATCGACTTTCTTGAAAAATGCCATAGGTGTCTTGGCACATCATATCCCGCCCAAAAAGATTTGTAATGCTTGGCATCAAAAGAATTGTAGTTGGGAACTGCTATGATCAAAGTTCCGTTCTCTTCCAAAAGGGAAACCATCCGCTCAATCTGCTTGTCTAAATCCGGGAGGTGTTCCAATACATGCCATAAGGTTATCACATTAAACCGCTGCCCGTTCAAGGCATCTAGATCTGCATGCAACTGAACCCCTTTCTTAATCGCATTGGTCCGGGCAACCTCGCTGGGCTCTACTCCTTCTACCACAAAACCCTGAGATTTGGCCATTGCCAAAAAATCTCCTGTCCCAGCACCAATATCCAGTATTTTTTTTGCTTTATTTGTTTGATTATCAATAAGTTGAACCTTATTCTTTAGGTTTACTCGCTTTACTTTTTGATAAATCTTGTCTGTGAACGATTTTTTTGCGTCAGTATGGGAAATATAATCCTCACTTTCATAATAGCGGGCAAGGTTTTCGGGTACCGGTCTCGTAACTAACATATCAAATTCTGCATCCTTATGCAGTTCGAAAGATTCTCCGGAAACAGAAAAATCCTTAGTCTTTAAAAACAACTTCATGGCCATTTTAGAAAATAGTATCGGTGTTCTGAAATAAAAAAAAGCAACCGTCTTTCATCATTGGATTACATTTGAATTGAAGTTTTCCAGGAAAGCATTCTTGACATTTGTTCCACGTGGAACATAAAATATCTATCGTCCAAGGTAGACCAATAGCACACTAATGTCAGCAGGAGAGACACCGCTGATCCTAGATGCTTGAGATATGGTAACGGGACGTATGGCTTCCATTTTTTCCCTTGCCTCGAAAGAAAGTGATTTTAACTTTGAATAGTCAAAATCATCCGGAATTCTCACATTTTCCAGTCTATGCAATTTATCAGCATTGTTTTTCTCCTTTTCAATATACCCGGAATATTTTACCTCAATTTCCGCCTGCTCCAGCACCTCTGAATTGAGTTCGTGCTCTTCTACAAAAGTCGAAACAGAATCCAGCTGAAGCATATGATCCATCGTGACCTTAGGTCTGGAGAACACTTTAAAAAGTTTATCGGACTGCTTTACAACTGCCGAATCCAATGACTCCAAAATGGGGTTGATTTCTTCGGGAACAAAGCTGGTTTTCTTGAAAAACTTTATGAACTCTTTGGCCTTTCTTTGTTTTACATCCATTTTCTTCATCCGTTCCTCTTTGGCCAAACCAATAGCATAAGCCTTTGGGGTTAATCTAAGATCGGCATTATCTTGACGTAAAAGGGTCCTATACTCCGCTCTTGAAGTAAACATTCTGTACGGTTCCTCGGTTCCTTTAGTAATCAAATCATCAATTAAAACACCAATATATGCCTCGTCCCTTTTTAGAATAAAAGGTTCTTCTTCATTAATCTTTAGGTGTGCATTAATGCCCGCCATCAACCCTTGCGAAGCGGCTTCCTCATACCCTGTGGTTCCATTAATCTGGCCAGCAAAGTACAGATGGTTCACCAACTTGGTTTCGAGCGTATGTTTCAACTGTGTGGGAGGAAAATAGTCATACTCAATAGCATAGCCAGGCCTAAAAAATTTGACACCCTCAAAGCCCTTTACAGACCTCAAAGCTTTAAACTGAACATCCTCTGGCAATGATGTGGAAAAGCCATTTACATATACTTCTACCGTATTCCAGCCCTCTGGTTCAACAAAAATTTGATGGGCATCCTTATCGGCAAATCGGTTGATCTTATCTTCTATGGAAGGACAATACCGTGGTCCCAAACTTTGTATTCTACCATTGAACATAGGAGATCTATCAAAACCATCACGCAACAAATCATGAACCAAGGCACTGGTATGTGTCATGTGACAATCCCTCTGGGTTTTCAAAACTAGTGTGTCTAAATATGAAAACTTCTCTGGCTTGTCATCCCCAGGTTGTGGTATCATCAGGTCATAATTCAATGAGCGACCATCAACCCTGGGAGGGGTTCCCGTTTTCATTCTACCGCTATCAAAACCTAAATCAACCAACTGTTCAGTAATGCCTGTAGCTGCCTTTTCACCGGCCCTTCCTCCGCCAAACTGTTTTTCACCAATATGGATAAGGCCGTTCAAAAAGGTTCCATTGGTCAAAACCACTGCTCTACTCTTCACGTCAATTCCCAAAGAGGTACGCACCCCAACAACATTGCCATCTTCAATAAGTAACCCAGAAACCATCTCCTGATAGAAATCCACATTCGGGGTTGCCTCCAAAGCCAGGCGCCATTCCTCTGCAAAACGCATTCTGTCATTCTGCGCCCTTGGACTCCACATGGCAGGTCCTTTAGACTTGTTGAGCATCTTAAATTGAATGGCAGATTTATCTGTAATAATTCCACTATAGCCACCAAGCGCATCTATCTCTCGTACAATCTGCCCCTTGGCAATACCACCCATTGCAGGATTACAGGACATTTGCCCAATGGTCTGCAAGTTCATGGTAACCAATAAGGTTTTAGAGCCCATATTGGCAGCCGCGGCCGCGGCTTCTGCTCCAGCATGGCCTCCCCCTACTACTATAACGTCGTATTCTTTATCGAACATAATCTATTGTTCCACGTGGAACATTCTTATTTTTTCATCTTCTTTACTCCTCATGATTTCCGCCTCTTTATCTGTTTTGTCTCCGTATCCTACAAGATGTAAAACTCCATGAGACATTACTCTTACTATTTCATCCTGCAAAGGGACGCCGAAGGTTACGGCGTTTTCCTTTACCCTGTCCACGGATATAAAAATATCGCCAGAGACAACAACCCCTTCCGTATAATCAAAAGTGATAATGTCTGTCAGCGTATCATGCTTCAAGTATTCATTATTGAGTTCAAGTAGATACTCGTCCGAACAGAAAATATAATCTATCTGACCTACTTTAAAGCCTTCAGAATCCAAAATTCTAGTAACCCAATCGGAATACTTGGGCTCATGCTCCAATTGAAAATCCAATTCAAAGTGAAACTCAATCATTCTTGAAATACCTCTTTACGCGTTTCTTATAATTTTGGCGCAAAGGTAGTGCTTGCCTATTTAATATCTCAATATCACTTTGATTATCCCTTAGAAGTTCAGGTTTGGTAATAATGGGTGCTGCGTAGTCAATGCTATTGGTTTCGCTTTCGCGTTCCTTCTTCTCCCCTTGTTCCATAGCGGCACTCTCCAACTTTAACAATTGATGCTCTATGGCATTCGCCTTACTGACTGTACGCTCAGTAATTCCATTTTCCAACAAGTCGTTCTCAAAATCCTCCATTTGCTGCAACAACTTCTTGGCCAAATTTCTATCAGAAGCATTCAGCATATCCTCAAGCTGCTTCTCCAGCATTTGACGCAACATTTGTTGCTCTTTGTATATCTCATATACCTCATTCAGCCCTATTTCATTCTCTCCATTGCCAGCATTTCCACCTTCGTTTTGCTCGCCCTCTCCTTGTTGCTTTCCTTTATCTCCATCAGCTGGACCATTATCCTGTTGCCCATTGCTCCCTTTTTGCTCTCCTTTCTGACCAGATGGCTTCCCTTCTTGTCCAGAGCCATTCATTTTTTGCTGGATGTTCTGTTGTCCCTTAATGATGTCTGGCAATTGAAAATCCGACCCTTGTCCACTCCCCTGACCAGGACTCATGTTTTGTTGCATGTTGTCCAAAATGTTAGCCAAAAAATCGGCAAGCGCATTCGTGGCATTAATTACATATTGTTGATAGGAAGCCCCTTGATACACCTGATTCTCGGCAATACTCTCCAATGACTTATCAATGTTATAATATACCTCGGTAATCTGCTCATTCACGAACTCAGATAACTCCGCCCTGCGTAGTGACAATGCAAACAAGCTATCGTCAACATGTTCAAAAAGCCTTCTAAGATCCTTTTGGTCACGGACTGTTCTTGAAAACTGTGAAATGTCCACATCTGCATCTTCCATCTTGTCAAACAAGCTTTCCTGTTTAAAGGAAAAGGTAACCAAGTTATCCAATATCTGGCGTAACATCTCTGCGTCTTCCGTATCATTGGACCCACCGGCTGAAGCACTTTGTTGCATAGCCTGACTCATTTCCATCATCTTCTGAGCGGCTGATTTCTGTTTGCGTTTTGCTTTATCCTTGCCATCCTTCTCCTGCCCATCCGAACCCTCTTGCTTCATCTGCTCCAGTTCTTCCAAAGCTTCCTTTTGATCCCTGTCCACTTCCTCTTGTTGTTTTTTGGCAACCTCAAAATCCAAAGGTTTCTGCAACCCATCATTATCCTTTCTAAGTTCATCCAATTCATAAGAAATTTCATCAAACTGTTGGTTCAATTCCTTTTGCAAATCTTCTTCATTAGCTTCCGACGTAGCTTCCGACAACCTCTCTTGCTCTTTGGCTAATTCTTCAAGTTCATTGGCCAACTGAGACATCTTCTCAGTCACGTAGTACCTTTTGGTAAGTTCCAAAATCTGCTCTAGGTTTCGAGCGTTTTTGGATTGATTCTTCCCTAGTTCTTCAAGCCTCTTCTGAAGCTCTTCCTTCTTCATTTTATCAGTAAGCTCATTCAGTTCTTTAAGTAGTTTTTCATTCTTTTTGGCCTCAAGCTCCTGCCGTTCCAATCGTTCTTGAAGCATTTTCTTCTGTTCATTGCTTTCCTCACTATTATCAACCCCTTCCTTCAATTCCTTATTGAATTTTTGCATTAGTTCTTCTTGCAACTGTTGCTTCTGCAAAAAATCCTTAATCTGACTCTTATCCTCAAAAGTCAATCCTCTTTCCTCTTTCTGTTCCTTATTCATTTTGGTAAGTACATCTTGTTGTTCTTTGTACTGCCGCAGGGATTGGTTCATTTTGGACAATGTTGAGTTTTGAGACTCTAACCCCTTCTTTTTCAGTTGTTTATCATCATAAAGAGAGGTGGTAAACACCTGGCTTTTAGTGATTTTACCCCCTCGTATACCATCATTGTCGACTACTTCAAAAAACATCTTATACTCCTTCCCCTTATCTAGTTGAAGTCCAGACGGAAAGGTATAGTAGAACTGATGCACATTGGTTATAGGGGACTGTAAGACAATTCTCTGTTCATTCTGAACATCATCCACCGGAAAACAAACCAGTCGGATAGAGGCAATACCATAGTCATCAGCCGCTTGTCCGGTAAAAAAAGACTGGTTAGGGTTAAGCGAGTCCAAAACCTGATCCACCTTTACCGTTGGGTTTGCGTCCTTTACAACATCAACAGCATACGCTAGACGTTCAAAATCAGAAACATGGGAATTGGAAGTTCGAAGTTCGTATCGCAAATCATTAAAGGCCCGCAATGAATGTACAAACTCATTGACGTCCTTGGAAAAAGCATAGATACTATCTGATGTCTGCATGGAAATCCCATCAACATTTGCCCCAACAATCTTCCAGGACAACTTGGTCCCCTCTGGCACCACAGCATTACCAGTGGCAGTGATTACCTCAGATCTACGATTTAAGTACCTGGGATAGTCCAACTGCATTTGAAAATCTACCAGCGCAGGCGTTCTATAACTTTTGATGTTATAACTCCTGGAACTCCAGCCATTGGCCGTTAGGTAAAAAGAACTTTCTTTAACAGGGGCTTCAAACCGATACGTATACACCCCACCTTGCTCTTGCAACAATAACTGTTCACCATTGACTACCAAATATACATCTCCAGGCTTGACACTACCCTCGGTAATTGCCTTGATCACCAAGGGTTCATTGTCCAGCACTTCCAAAGTTTCATTCAATATCTTAAAAGTAAATGGTGCTGGGCGCTCATAGGCCAAATCATAATTCATGACCCTTGTATTGGAATTAAAAAAAGAGGCAATGTTTCCCGTTACCCAGATAAAGCCAAGTAACCCCAACGGAACTAAAACATATTTGGCATACCTATAACTTTCCCTATAATCAACAGCCTCCACAAAGGGAACCGTGCCCAGACTTTTGGCACGCTGCTCTATACTGGCCAACAAAAGATCGGTCTTCTTCTGACTTTCAGATAATTCAAGAAGATTCAGCAATTTATCATCAACATCAGGAAAATGCTTTCCAATCAATTTAGAGGCCTCCTTGTGGCCAATCCCCTTGCGTAAACGAAACAAATACATCAAAGGAATCACAATGAACTTATAGAGCAAAAAGGACTCGACCAATAAAAAGATAATGAAGAACGTCAATCGCCATTGTTGGTCCATCCATAGCAGATACTCCAAGAACATGACCGCCATCCAAAACAACAACCCAAGGGTCAAAAAAAGAATACTTCCCTCGATCAATTGTTTGGTGTAATACTTCTTGGTGAAGCCACCCAGCTTCCGTAATATGTCCTGATAGCCGCTCAAAGCAATGTATTTTATCACCAAGATACCCGATACTGGTGAAAACCGCTGAAAATTTTTGTTAAAGCTTGATATGCAAACACTTTTAGAATACACATAAGGTCTTCCCCAAACTCTTTCCAAATCTTATAAGGGAATGTATCTTTGCACTACAAGAATATATGCCATGAGTGATACCATTAGAGTGCGTTTTGCCCCAAGCCCAACCGGACCATTACATATAGGAGGTCTTCGCACTGCGCTGTTCAATTACCTATTTGCTAAAAAACACGGTGGGGAATTTATATTGCGTATAGAGGATACCGATCAGAACCGATTTGTGGAAGGAGCTGAAAAGTATATCATTGATGCCTTGAACTGGTGTGGTATTCCCTTTGATGAAGGACCAGGGAAAGAAGGTGCTGTTGGTCCCTACCGGCAAAGTGAACGCAAGGACATGTATAAAGCGTACGCCATGGAACTTATTGAAAACGGCCAAGCATACTATGCTTTTGATACCGCAGAGCGATTGGACTTTCATAGAAAGGACCACGAAGAAAAGGGCAAGACCTTTATCTATAATTGGCACAACAGGTTAAAACTCAACAATTCACTTTCACTGACCCAAGAAGAGGTAAAATCCAAATTGGATGCCGGTGAAGATTACGTTATCCGCTTCAAGTCCCCACAGGACGAAGAACTCGTTCTACAAGATATCATCCGTGGCGAAATTAAAATAGACACCAACATACTGGATGACAAAATCCTTTTCAAAAGTGATGGTATGCCCACCTACCACTTGGCCAATATTGTAGATGATCATTTGATGGACATCAGCCATGTCATCCGAGGTGAAGAGTGGCTTCCCTCCTTGGCCTTACATACATTGTTGTACAAAGCATTCGGGTGGACCGCTCCAAAATTTGCCCACCTTCCTCTTATTATGAAACCGGTTGGAAAAGGTAAACTGAGCAAGCGGGATGGAGAAAAAGGCGGTTTTCCAGTGTTCCCCTTGTATTGGAACGAATCGGATGGTTACCACGAAGCCGGTTTCTTTCCAGAGGCCGTGGTAAACTTTTTGGCCCTTTTGGGGTGGAACCCTGGTACCGAACAAGAAATTTTTTCCTTGGATGAGCTTATCCAATCCTTCTCTTTGGAAAGGGTGAACAAATCCGGTGCGCGTTTTGACCCAGAAAAAAACAAGTGGTATAATCAGCAGTGGTTGCAACGAAAGACTGATGAAGAACTAGCCGATTTGTTTCTACAAGAGCTCTCAAAAAGACCAGAGACCATTGAAACATCCAAAGTATATGTCCAAAAGGTGGTGGGACTCATCAAGGAGCGGGCAAGTTTTGTTTCTGACTTTTGGGAACTGGGCGGTTATTTTTTTGAAGCGCCATCCGAATACAATGAAAAGGCCGTAAAAAAACAGTGGAAAGAAGATACGCCACAAATCATGGACCATGTTGTTTCCATCTTGGAAAGCATCGATGATTTTTCCTCCGCAGCGATTGAAGAAAAGGTAAAAGCTTGGATTGCAGAGCAAGAACTTTCCTTTGGAAAGGTAATGCCCCCCCTGCGATTAATCATTGTTGGTGACATGAAGGGTCCCCACCTATTTGATATCATGGAACTTATTGGTAAAGAAGACAGTGTAGGGCGAATTAAAAGTGCGATTTCCCTCTTATCATAATACAGATTCTGTAACAAATCTTGATGGTTGACTACTGATATGTTAGAGAGTTTCGTAAATTCCATTTCTAACGTAAAATCCGATCAACATGGGCAACTACTTACTATTACCAATTGTATTTCTTGGGCTTATTGTTCTATTTAAGTTCTTCTTTATTGTAAAGCAACAGACCGCAGTGGTTATAGAGCGGTTTGGTAGATTCCAAAGTATTCGCAATTCCGGACTCCAAATGAAAATCCCGTTAGTGGACCGTATTGCAGGAAGGCTTAGTTTAAAAATTCAACAGCTGGATGTTATCGTAGAGACCAAAACTTTGGACGATGTGTTCGTGAAGCTCAAAGTTTCAGTCCAGTATGTAGTCATCAGAGACAAGGTATACGATGCCTTTTACAAATTGGAGTACCCCCATGATCAGATAACTTCATATGTTTTTGATGTGGTCCGTGCCGAAGTTCCCAAAATGAAGTTGGATGATGTCTTTGTGAAAAAGGACGATATTGCCATCGCAGTAAAGTCCGAACTTCAGGACGCCATGCTGGAATACGGTTATGACATCATCAAGACCCTTGTGACCGATATTGACCCCGATGCACAGGTAAAAGCGGCCATGAACCGTATCAATGCTTCCGAACGTGAAAAAATCGCCGCCCAATTTGAAGGGGATGCAGCCCGAATCCTTATCGTGGAAAAAGCAAAGGCCGAGGCAGAAAGCAAACGACTTCAAGGACAGGGTATTGCCGATCAACGTCGTGAAATCGCTAGAGGTCTGGAAGAGTCTGTTGAAGTATTGAACAAAGTGGGCATCAATTCCCAAGAAGCATCGGCTTTGATCGTGGTCACACAACATTATGACACACTACAGGCCATCGGTGAAGAAACCAATACCAACCTCATCCTTTTGCCCAACTCCCCACAAGCAGGAAGCGACATGCTCAATAACATGGTGGCCTCCTTCACGGCCAGCAACCAAATTGGCGAAGCCATGAAACAACAAAACAAAAAGAAAGAAGAATAATTTTAACTTTTAGTACATTGAAAAAGGGAGCCTTTAGCTCCCTTTTTTATTGTTTCCCCAAATATCCTCCATTTTTGACAAAAAACTCATTACGCCCCTTTTACGAGAAGATCTACACGTAACAAAAGGAATTGGGTTGTCTTGTTTTAAAAGCGCCTTAAACAAGCTAAAAATAAGCGGGTTTTAATAAGAAAACCAAATGGTATTTAATGTTGTGATAAGAAAAAACTATGTTAGTTTTTCTGCTCCAATTTCGCCCAAGTATCCCTCAACGTAACTGTTCGGTTAAAAACCAATTGATTGGGAGTGGAATCCTTGTCAACATTAAAATAACCCAAGCGTTGAAATTGAAATACATCCCCTATTTTGGCTTCTTGTAAACTGGGCTCCAAATAACCGGTAACTTTCGTCAAAGAGTCTGGATTGATAAAATCCATAAAATCTTTATCCTTATGGGCATCTGGGGTTGCGTCATTGAAAAGACGATCGTACAAACGAACTTCTGCCTCTATGGCATGCGGAATGGAAACCCAGTGTAACGTTCCCTTCACCTTTCGCAAACTTTCTTCCGTTCCGGAACCACTTTTACTTTTGGGGTCATAAGTACATTGCACCTCTATAACATTTCCTTCCGCATCCTTGGTACAGCTTTCTGCTTTAATGATGTAACCGTTCTTCAACCGTACTTCACCCCCCAATTTCAATCTAAAGAATTTACGGTTGGCTTCCTCCTTAAAGTCATCCTGCTCTATATACAATTCCCTGGAAAAAGGAACTTTTCTTTCCCCTGCTGATTCATCTTCTGGGTTGTTCTCGGCATCCAACCACTCCTCTTTCCCTTCTTCGTAATTGGTAATGACCACTTTTAAGGGGTTAAGTACCGCCATAACACGTGGGGCAACCTTGTTCAAATGTTCACGCACATGAAATTCCAACAAGGATACATCAACCACATTTTCACGCTTGGCAATGCCAATGGTGTCCGCAAAGTTTCGGATAGATTCCGGGGTGTACCCCCTCCTCCGCAATCCAGAGATTGTTGGCATCCTTGGATCATCCCATCCATTTACTACACCACTCTCCACCAATTGAAGCAATTTTCGTTTGCTGACCACGGTATGACTAAGGTTTCTTCGGGCAAACTCGCGTTGTTTAGGGCGTAATTTACTGGAATCTACCAATTGGTCTAAAAACCAATCGTAAAGCTCTCTGTGCGGTAAAAACTCCAATGTACACAGGGAATGCGAGACTTGCTCGATATAATCACTCTCCCCATGTGTCCAATCATACATAGGATAAATACACCAATCGGTATTTGTTCTGTGGTGGGGTTTGTGCAGAATTCGGTACATGACCGGATCACGCATCAGCATGTTGGAAGAGGACATATCAATTTTGGCTCGCAAGACGTGCTCACCTTCCTTGAAATCTCCGTTTTTCATACCCTCGAACAACTTCAAGTTTTCCTCTACGGAACGATTTCGGTATGGGCTTTCGGTTCCGGCTTCCGTTGGGGTTCCTTTTTGACTGGCTATTTCCTCTGAAGATTGACTATCAACATAAGCTTTATTTGCCTTGATGAGCTCCACGGCCCAATCATACAACTGCTGAAAATAATCTGAGGCATAACATTCCGTATCCCACTCATAACCAAGCCAAGAGACATCTTTCTTAATGGCGTCTACATACTCCTTTTCTTCCTTGGCGGGATTGGTATCGTCAAAACGAAGATTTACTGGTGCATTATAACGCAATCCCAATCCAAAATTGAGGCAGATGGAGCTGGCGTGCCCAATGTGAAGATACCCATTGGGTTCCGGCGGAAAACGAAAACGAAGGCTTTCAGCATTGTACCCATTTCTTAAATCTTCCTCAACAATATGCTCAATAAAATTCAGCGATTTAACATCCTCGGCCATATCCAAAATTTGAAGCGCAAATGTAGTAAAAACGTGTCTTTGTAGCTAAAAATCACGCTTTAGTGTATACAAAGTACGCCATTTCACAACACTTTTAGTGCCCCCTACAACAATATATTTCCATTCGATGAAAATAAAATCATATTTGTTAATGGAAAGCTATATGAAAATGGGGCGCTTGAGAAACGCTCTAACGAACTAAAAGACATTAAGGGGCACAAACTAACTGGGCATTGTATGCCCTCAACCTCTTAAAACTAACGGTGATGAAAAAAAGTAGTTCAACGTATGGCCTTCTGGTACTGACCCTTATGCTGGTCATTTTTGGCGCATCCACAATGGAGGCCCAAATCCTAAACAAACCAACCGCCGCTCCCAATCCCAACTATGGAAGCAGCGACCCTTGGACCGCTGCTTGTGCCTCGAGCAGTTTCAACGAATATTATGTGAATTTCACTTGGAATCTGCCATTGGTGAACTCAAACAATGAGTTTGTCCTGGAGCTGTCCGATGCCAATGGAAATTTTGGTTCACCCATAGAACTATCTAGGGTGAGTGATAAAAACACCGTTTTTGATTTCGAATTTCAATTCTCCGTACCAGACTATGTCCGTGGAGAAAACTACAAATTCCGGGTGCGCAGTACCAGTCCTTCAAAAACCAGTCCTGCCTCTGATGCTTATCCCATGTATTATATTGATTATAATTCGCCCTTGCTCATCAGTGAGAATGGCAGTGGAAGCATTCCATCCGGCGGAACCATCCAAATATGCGATGGTGGCACCGTAACCCTAAAACCGCACAACATACCCAATGCCAGTACCTATAAATATAATTGGTACCGCAGCGGCACACTACTTCCCCAGAAGACAGAGAGCATCACCGTTTCTACTCCTGGGATGTATTATGTTGAGTTGGATTATGGTTCTATCTGTTCCGGATCGGCAAACACCCTGTCCAATACCATTGAAATCAATACAGGCAGCAGTATGGGTATCGCTATAAACGGTGCCAGCAATGTTGAGCTGTGCCCCGGAGATCCTTATACCCTACAAGCCAACATCACAGGAATGGGCCTTACCTACACTTGGTATAAGGATGGTACAAAAGTAAGTGGACCTACCTTGGAAGGTGATTCCTATGCGATAAACACCAATCTTGTTGGGTTTGATGGAAGCTATGAAGTTGAAATTGAAGGGCCAAGTGCCTGTAAAGAACGTTCCGCCGCAGTTTCCGTACAAAGTGCAGGTTCCTTTGAAGTGACCCTTAACAATGAAGAAAATATTGTGTTGCTGCCTTCTCAGAACAAAACCTTATCGGTTTCCACAACTGCAGCATCTCCATCTTACCAATGGTACAAAGATGGTGGCGTCATCTCAGGGGCAACAACAAACACATTAAATATCAGTGAAGTAGGGGAGTATTACGCAACGGTTACCCAAAACGGTGGGTCTTGTTCCGTTTCTCCGAAAAACTCTACGGTCACCACAGTGGTATCTCCCAATTCCTTTGAATTTGTGATTGCCTATGTAGGTTCCTATACCTCATGTGAAAATTCTGATGCCACATTGAGTTTGTCAACCATTAATGCCGTAGGCGATGGTGGGGCAAAAACCGATGTAACCTCGGATTTGCAATCTTCATTCAGCTATCAATGGCTAAAAGATGGTAGTACTGTAAGTGGGGAAACCTCTAAGACCATAACCCTATCTGACCACGGGAACAATGGAAACTACAAACTAAATGGTTCCTTGGATGGGTTCAACGCATCGTCCAACACCCTAAATGTCAAGCTTGTTGTTAATCAAGCTCTTACCATTTCAACTACGGGAACCGTATTGTGTGAAGGTTCAGAACCTATAGTGCTGAACAGCGCACAAAGCCTCGAGGGTGAAACTTTTGAATGGGTTAAGGACGGCACTGTTGTGGACACCTCATCTGAAAGCTATACCGTTACTGAAGTTGGGGTATACAAACTTGTCATCAGGACCAACGATTGTCCATTGACATCCAATGAAATTACAATACGGGCCTTTGATGAATCATTATTGGTCTTGGACAAGCCTCAAGAACTCATCATTATTGAGGGCGAAACCATGACCATGACCGCAAGCGGTGCAGATTCTTATGAATGGTTCGACTACAACAACAATTTAGTATCCACACAGGACTATTTTGGTTTCCAAGAGGAAGGACAATACCTATTGGTTGCCCATTTTGGTGGGTGTACCGTAAGCCGTGTCATTACCGTAGTATATAGGGATATGTTTGCCATTCCCAATGTAATTACAGCCAATGGCGATGGTATCAATGACCTATGGATATTGCCCAATACCTACTCTAGGGACCAAGAAATTCTAGTGACCATATTCAATGAAAGAGGGAAGGAGGTATTCAGCCAGACCAATTATGAAAACAATTGGCCGCAATCTACCTCAACGTTCAACAAATCCAGCATGATCTTTTATTACAAGATCAGCAAAGGAGGGAAAAGCCTGAAACAAGGCACCATAACTGTTATCAAATAAACAGAAATGCACACCAAAAAACCTTTACTACTACTCGTCTATATCTTGCTACTTGCTTCATCCGGGACCTACGGACAAGAGGAGGATCCTTTTGTGCCCTATAACATCCCGTCCCAGAACTTGCTGAAATTCAACAGATTCTTGTTGAACCCAACATTTTCAACAGTGCGTGAAGACAAGTCATATATCAATCTATTTCACAGAAACCAATCGGTATCTTTTAATGATAACAATCAGGTATACTTCTTGAGTTATAGTGGTAGGGTAAGTGACAGAAGTGGTGTGGGATTAAGTTTGTTCACCAATAGGGAAGGGGTTTTCAACAACTTTGGTGTTCACGCCAACTACGCCTATGGTGTGCGATTGGCCCCAAAAAGCACTTTTACTTTCGGAGCCAACTTTTCATATTACCAAAGCGCCTTGAACCAAGACCGTGTCAACGCCATTGAGGATGATCCCTTTTTAAACACTTTGGAGAGCAGTTCCTTGGTAAGCTTTCAACCCGGTTTCAACTTTTCCATAGGAAGCTTTGACATTGGTGGTTTTGCCGAAAACCTGTTTGATTACAATCTCAAGAACAGCGAATCCGTTACAGAATTCAACGAAAAAACCTATTCTGGTCATTTACAATATACCCATCAGTTTAAAAATGGTGCGGGGCTTTTGGAAAGCGCCAGATTGATGCCCATGGCCCGAGTGAGAAAAGTGGGTGAAGAAAACCTCGTATTGGGAGGAAACCTTATCCTGGATCTTCCCAAACTAGGGTGGTTACAGGCAGGTTATGACGATTTCTACGGTGCATCGGCAGGGCTTGGGTTTAACTTGACCAAGAACATCTCCCTAGGGTATACCATGGAAAAAGGTCTCTCCAACAACTTTGAAAACTTTGGGGTGAGTCATGAGATTTCCCTTGCGTATTCCTTTACACCCAATCTTACTGAGGACCGCGTAATGCTAGAAAAAGAGAACGAAGCCCTGGTGGAAAACGAAAATGTTCCACAGGACAGCTTGAGCATTACCGAAAAAGACCTTGAAATAGCACAATTAAAAGACAAGTTGGCCGAAAACGATGCCATTTTGGATGAGCTATTAATGCGACAGGATTCTATAGAAACCACTCGTAGACAAGATTTGGAAAAACGTTTTGAAACGGTCATGAAAATGGTAAAACGTGAGACAAGGGGGCAAAACCCAGCGCTTGAAGAAAAGGCCAAGCAAGTCTATTTTGCCAATATGGACAGTGCCGATCTTGTGACCCAAACCAAGACACAGCCCGTCTCCAATCATGGACTTACCAATACAACGTCAACCAAAAAGGTGATTCGTATTAACGAAACCAAAACCAATACAGCGGTAGCCCACACCTCTTCGGTAAAAAGGGACAAAACCTCCAACACCAAGAAAATCAAGTCTGCCCGCTTCAAATCAAATGCAATTCCAAATGTTCAAAGTGGACATTATCTGATAGCCAACGTCTTCAAAAATCCAGAAAACGTGGATGCCTTTATCCAAAAACTCCATGAACAAGGTATTCTTGATGCGGGCTACTTTGAAAATCCAAAGAACGGTCTCAACTATGTGTACCTGGACGGATACAAGGATAAAAAAGAAGCTTTGGAGGCATACCATTCCAAACTAAATGGTTCATACCAAGGTGATGCATGGGTGATGAACGTCAACGATGGTACTGCTACCATCCGAGGCTTTGTGAACAATACAACCAGCACTACCACAACTCCTTCCAAATATGGTAACAACACCTTGCACAAAAATGTTAACAAAAACAATACTAGCTCTCGCCGGGTAACTTACAAAACCATAAACGCAAATGGCTTGCCAGAGGGCTTCTATATCATAGCCAGCGTATTTGACAATTCAACCAGTGCCAAACAATTTGTAAAAGCACTGAATTCCAGAGGCTTAAACGCCAGTTATTTCATAAATCCAGAGGACAACCACAGGTATGTGTACCTCAAAAAACATGAAACCTGGAACAACGCCTTAACCTCATATTATTCCAAACTAAACGCTTCGTATGATGACCAAATGTGGATCATGCGCGTGAAACCAAACTATAATAGCTAACCATGGCCAAACCTTTACATAAAATATTGCTGTTCTTAGGGATGGCACTCATTTCTTGGGTGGGTACTTCCCAGGTCAAGAACACCTTTGACGTACGTTATGAAAACGAACTCAGGGGAGATCTGACCTTTATTGCCAACAATATAGTAAACAGGGACTCTGGAAGTAGAGACCCCGAAGACCCATACAATGCAACCGGTTCAAGCTCATCATATAATGATGACCTTAACATGCAATACATTGATATAGACGGGGATGGTTCCACCTTTAGTTCCAGTAGTGCCACCTTGGCGGTACCCGACCCTTCCTGTTCATTGATACGTTATGCCGGACTATACTGGTCCGCGGTATACAAGGGCAGTGATAGGAGCGATTTCAATCAGGTCAAGTTTAGGGTTCCTGGAGGTTCCTATGTAGATCTGACCGCAGATGAAATCTTATTTGATGGATATAACGATTCCGATTTTGGGAGCTATAGCCCCTATGCCTGTTATAAGGATGTAACCTCCATGGTATCCGCATTGGCCAACCCCGATGGGGAGTATTTTGTAGCCAACGTCAGGGCCAGTTCCGGAAGCTCCATTACCGGAGGTATTTCTGGAGGTTGGACCTTGGTCGTGGTTTATGAAAACCCAACGCTTCCCGGTAAATACATCACTACATTTGACGGGTATGCCGGTATCAAATCAGGACAAACCGTAGATGTGCCGTTTAGTGGGTTTACCACATTGCCCGCACCATTTCCAGTACGTGCAAAATTGGGTGTGGCCACGTTGGAAGGAGACAACCGAATCTCTGGGGACAGGCTTGCCATTCGTGCGGACAGCAATGGTTCTTTTACAACTCTTGGAAACACGGTGAATCCCACCACCAACTTCTTTAACAGTAACATTACCATTGAGGACAATATTATCACCACACGAAACCCCAATAGTGTGAACACTCTGGGTTGGGATGTGGATTTGTTCACCATTCCAAACCCCAACCAGACGGTTATTCCAAACAGTGAGACCGGGGCTACCTTAAGAGCTTCCTCAACTCAGGATAAATATGATATCTTCTTTACCTCTTTGGATGTAGAGATCATTGAACCCAACATTGAATTGACCAAAACCGTTGAGGATATCGGCGGTAACGATATTACTGGTCAAGGGGTTAACTTGGGACAATACTTGGATTATGTACTCGCCTTTGAAAATGTAGGTAATGATGATGCCGTTGGTTATGTAATTCGGGATGTATTGCCCATCAACGTAACCTTGGACGAAGGTAGTATTTCCATGCCTTCGGGAGTAACCTATTCCTATGACCCTGCCACTCGGACCATTTTGTTCAATGTCCCTGACAGTATGGTAGAAGAAGGCGATCCATTGGCTTCGATTCGTATGCGGGTACAAGTGGCAGAAAACTGCTTTGATTTTATTGACGCCTGTACCGATATCATCCAGAACTTGGCCTACTCTACCTATAGTGGGGCCATCAACAATGCACAGATCACAGACGACCCCAGTGTGTCCGAATTTGATGGTTGTGGTTTCCCCACACCTGGGGCCACCAATTTCTTGTTGGATGACCTCAGCGCCTGTAATTTTAGTAGGACCGTACAGCTTTGTGGTGACACTGTGCTTTTGGATGCAGGAGATAATTTTGATAACTATATCTGGTACCGTGATGAAAACGGCAATAACCAGATTGATCTAGGAACGGACACCGTTATTACCGATGCCGATGCCGACAACGATCCAAGCACCATTTTAGTAGGTGATACAGGAACTTATCTTGTAGACAAACAAGTTGCTGATCCCTGTAAGGATTTCATGGAAATCATTGTGGTTGAATTGTTCGGTTCCGTACAGAGCAATCCTATTACGGCGTTGATCAACGATACCTCCAACACCATTGATGGCGAAATCCAAATCTGTCCCAATGATGGTAGCGAATTGCCTGAAATTTTCTTGTGTGGTCTAAATGACACCGAGCTGATTCAGGTCAACATTCCTGATGCACAGAGCATTGTCTGGGAACAATTGGACGAAACCAGTTGTGGATCGGCCGTTTCAGGTTGTGCCAACACCAATGCTGGCTGTACTTGGAACACTGTAGATACGGGCAACGACTTTTTGGCTTCCGATTCTGGGCAGTACCGATTGGTCATCAACTATCAGAACGGATGTTTTAGCAGGTTCTATTTCAACATTTACAAAAACCCGCTCAACCCACAATACACTTCGAGAGACATTATTTGTGACACGGATGGAAACATAACCGTGACCAACATGCCCATCGATTACGAATATCAGCTTTTGGATCAAACCACAGGAAACGTATTGGTTACTTATGGGCCAAGTCCAAGCTTTGATATTACCACAAATGGTGCCTATGCCGTTGAAATGAGACAACAAGGTGTTACCGATGGCTGTGTATTTATCCTTGAAAACATTGGGATTCTGGAAAGAAACTTCCAAGTTGACATCACCACAGAAGACACCAACTGTAACGGTTTGGGTGAAATTGCCATTTCTGTGCTCAATGTGGAGCCCCAATACTATTATGAAATAGCGCAAGGTGGTACTGTAGTGGACACCCACGGACCATCCACAGACAACAACTACACCTTTGAGAACTTAAACGATGGGGTTTACGATGTTACCGTAACCACCGACGACGGTTGTACCTATACCGAACAAGTCACTATTCTTGATTTGGCCAATTTGGACCTCAATGCCCAAGTGAACCAACATATAACCTGTGTAGATGGCCTTGTAGAGGTAGAAGCAACTGGGGGTAGGACTCCATATCTATATGCTATCTGGTCCTATGTGGATGAATCCAGCACTACCATTACTTCCTACCCTACAGTAGCAGATATTCCACCTTCCGAATTTCAAAGCGGTACCACATTTAGTATTCCTACAACTGCTCCCGGGCAGTACACCTTTGTAGTGGTCGATGGGTACAACTGTTATGATTTTTCCAATACAGTGACCGTTTACTCACAACCTGCAGCAGATTTTGATCCAACCACAGTAACGGATGTACTCTGCTTCGGTGAATCTACCGGTGCACTAACTTTCAATCTGCTGAATAGCAATGGATATTCGTTAACCTATTATCTATTTGATGCCACGGGATTTGACGACACGGACTATGACTATGTAGATGCATTGGCCACCAATGCTACTGGGTATTTTCCAAACCTGCCTGCCGGAGATTATGTGCTCGTTGTAAATCAACAAAATGGAAGCGCTTCTTGTGATCATATTGAATATCACACCATCTCTCAGCCCACAAATGCTTTGGATGCGGATGCAGTCCTGACCCAAGACTATACTTGTTTGCAAAATGGTATTATTGAAGCCCAAAACGTAACCGGGGGCACAGCTCCCTATGAATATAGTATTGACGGGGTAAATTTTGTCAACGGTCCAGGAGCTGAAACCTTTTCTGGACTCACAGATGGCACCTATACCATCACCATTAGGGACGATAATGGGTGTACCACCACCACGGATCCCATTACATTGGATGCCCTCGATCCCCCAACGGATATCGCTTTTTCGGCTACCAATCCAGTATGCCCAACCTTTGTTTCCGATGTTGCCTTAACCGTTACAGGAGGCACACCCAATTTAACCTATGAGATTATTTCCCCTGCCGGAAGTGTGGTTAATAACGGCAATAACAACTCTTTTACAGGGTTGGCACCAGACACATACATGTTCAGGGTTACCGATAGTAATGGATGTTTCTATGATGAAAGCTACACCATAGACCCCGTTACCGAAATTTCCGTGACCGGACAATTGTTGAACAACATTACCTGTTTCGGTGATACGGATGGGGAGCTACAGTATAATGTGGCCAATTTTAATACAGATTATGACTATTCTGTAACAGGTCCTGCCACTTTCAACGGAAGTGCACAGACCAATGGAACCATTTCTTTGTCCGGATTGGCCGAAGGAACCTATACCATTACCGTAACAGATAACTTTACCAGCTGTACCGATACGGCCAGTGTTACCATAAACGCACCACCTTCAGCATTGACAGCTTCCCACGTGGTTGCCCAACCTAGCTGTATTGCCAACGGTTCGGTTACCATTACGCCATCAGGTGGATGGGGAGGCAACAGTTTTGAAATCACTGCAGGTCCGGTCGGATATGTCCTTCCTGCCGCGCAATCAAACGGAATATTTGCCAATCTTAACATAGGAGGAACCTATACCTACACGGTTACCGATTCCAACGGATGTGTTTTCACAGATACCTTTGATATTATTGAAGCCGTGGCCCCTGTTTTGGCCATTGTGCCCAACGACATTTGTTATGATGATGCCGTAGGCCTCACCCTCACCGCCAATGTGACTTCTGGTGGTGACGGAAACTATGAATATAGTCTTAATGGAGGCCCATTTCAGGCCAGCAATGTATTTTCCGGTCTAGCTTCAGGAACCTATACCATTGACGTTAGGGATGGGAACAGCTGTACAGATTCAGCCTCCATCACCATTGATCCAGAGTTGAGCGTGATTGCTTCGGCTCCAAACATTATTGCTTGCGGAACAGATACTGATATTACCATCACCGCTGCCGGTGGCGATGGCAACTATGTATACGCTGTTGTGGGCAATGGGGTTACTCCAGCTGATGGGGATTTTTCAACCACCAACCCCGTTACCGTAACGGGTGCCGGTGATTACGATGTGTATGTTCGAGATAACAATGGCGCAGCTGGATACTGTGAGGCTTCCTATGATATCACCATAGCCCAAGATCCACCATTGGCCATTTCCGTTGCTGATACAGGAATTTTGTGTAGTGGAGAGGCCCAAGCTACCATTACCATCACCGCTTCAGGTGGTGAAGCTCCCTATCAATACAGTATCAACAATGGTGCTACGTATCAAGCTTCAAACACTTTTGTGAACCAAGCTGCGGGCAGTTACAACATCCGCGTTAGGGATGCCAACAACTGTATCGTTGATGAAATTTATACCATAACCGAACCATTGACCCTTTCCGCTTCTGCCGCCGTTACCCAATTGGCAGAATGTAACCCAGGGTTGGGTGCTGAGGTGCGTATTACCAATGCTTTAGGGGGTACCGCTCCTTACGAGTACAGTTTTGATGGTGGGTCCACATATGGATCAAGCTCTATTGGGTATCTATTCCCAGGGACACATACACTTTACATCAGGGATGCCAATCTTTGTACCTATCCCATGACGGTGACCATTGACCCTGTTCCCACCCCACCTAATGTTACTCCAGCCATAGACTACGAATGTGATGGCGAAGGTATCATTACCTTGACTCCGGACAGCGCAGATTTTGATTACACTTACGAAATTGATGGGAATCCAAACACTCCCGCCAACTCAAATATCTTTAACAATGTTCCCGTTGGATCACACACCATTACGGTAAACTATACCAGCAATTCAGCACCAACTCCAAGTGTGTTGCTGTTGGAAACTTTTGGAACAGGACCCAACACCAGTATTCCTGAGGTGGATCCTGCTTATTGCTACGAACCTCAAAATGGTACGGTGAACACCTGCGGTTGGGGTATAGACACCCATATCCAAGACGGGGAATATTCAGTTACACAAACCATTGTAAACCCCTATGGTACATGGAGAAACCCTAATGATCATTCCGCCTTGGCCAATGGTAGATTTTTGGCCATGAATGTAGGTGGTGCCGTAGGACCCAATGGAATTATCTATGCCAAAAGAGATATTGAAGTGGTGCCCAACCGGGATATCACCATTTCATTATGGGCTTTCAACTTGTTGAGAGTTGGTACCGGTGGTGCCGACCCTGATATCGATATTCAATTGGTTGACGGTGTAGGTACTGTTATTGCCAGTACCACAACAGGACAGGTTCCTAAAAACAATGATGCTGATGATTGGCAGAACTATACGGTTACCCTAAATCCAGGGGCCAATACCAATTTGGATATTGTAATTCGTACCAACTCTGCTGTTACTGGTGGAAATGACATCGCCATTGACGATATTCAGGCGTTCCAAACTCCTGAGGTTTGTTCCGGTTCATTGACGGTTGATGTCAATGTTGAGGATGGTCATGCCTTTGATGGTGCCATCACGGCCTTTACCGATATTTCTTGTAATGGTGTTGCCGACGGTTCCATTACTTTTGAAGCAGAAAACTTTGACCCCGCCACAGGCTTTACCTATCAAGTGGATGGTGGTGCGGTTTCTGCAGCTCAATTTGCAAGCCCAATCACCGTAAACGGATTAACAGCAGGCAATCATACTATCACCATTGTAGATCTACGGGACCCTGCGTGTTCAGTTATCTTAAATCAAACTTTAACAGAACCCAATGCATTGGTCGCTTCGGCCTCTGTTACCAGTGTGATGACCTGTACCAATGGAGGAGCTACCATTACGGCTTCGGCCACTGGTGGAACCCCAGCCTACCAATATCAGTTAGAGGATAATGTTGGCGGTGTGCTTGTTGCTTACCAATCTTCCAACATATTTACCGGTCTTTCCGATGGTGATTATATTGTTAGGGTTATCGACACAAACCTGTGTGAAGACCCTGTTGATGCGGCAATTACCATTGCGCCTCCCGCCGATATCCTATTTGATGTTACGCCCACAGCCTGTTATAGTGGAAACAATGACGGCACCATTCAAGTGGATGTGACCAGCGGAAATGGCGATTATCAATTTAGTTTAAATGGAGGTCCTTGGATCACTCCAAGTCCAGCTACGGCTACAACACACACTTTCTCTAGCCTAGCTGCTGGAAACTATACCATTAATGTAAGGGATGGATTTGGTTGTACAGGTACGCTTCAAAACGTGACCATTGTAGACGCCTTGATCGCCAGTGTGGCCGTTGAGGACATTACCACCTGTGCCGATGGTAGCATTACCGTTACCGCTTCTGGTGGTTCACCTGCCTTGGAATATGCTTTTGTGCCTACCACCACAGATCCAACGGGGTCCTTCTCCACAACCAACACCTTTACTGTTACTGCTGGTAACGAAGGTACTTATGATGTATACGTTAGGGACAATTCCGCTACAGCGCCTTTCTGTGAGTTTATGGAAACCGTGACCGTGGATCCCGCTACGCCATTGACCATGACGGCCACTCCAACAGACCCCGAATGTCATGATGGAACCGGCTCTATTTTGGTGGATATCACTTCAGGTCTTGCCCCATACATTATTCAGATTGTTGATTTGGACAATGGAGGTGCTTCAGACCAGACCGACACCAATGTGCTTGCCTCAAGCAGAACCTATTACAACCTGATGCCCGGGGATTATACCATCAATGTCACTGATGCCACAGGCTGTACCATTACCGATACACAGACCATCAACAATCCAGATGAGTTGACCGGGGTTGTGACAGGGGTTACACCCGCAACATGTACTGGCGACATCAATGATTTTGGTTTTGAATTCTCTGGATATCCCACCACTTTGGGAACCATTCAATTCAGTGCCGATGGTGGTGCCACATGGATAGGGGACAACTCTGTTCCAGGTACATCAGATCAATTTACTGGATATACTTCTGGTCAAACAGTTTATCCTTCCATGAGAACCGTGGATGGATCCAACAATACCATTTGTCAGACTGACCTTCCTCCGTTCATTATACCATACCCATTGGATGACTTGGACATTACCATATTGCCAATAATTGTCAATTGTAATGAACTACAAGTTACGGTGAGAGGGCAAAACGGTACGGCGCCGTATGAATATGCCTATTCGGACGACCCGGCCAATTTTAATCCAGCTACTGCAGCATGGACCGCTCCTTTGCCTTTGGGAACAACCCACACCTTTGTCGGATTGGTCCCTGGTAGAACCTATACCTTCTACGTTAGGGATAGCGCAGGTTGTGTTCGTCAAAGTAACGTGAACGTGAACGATATCATCACGGTTCCTTTGGAAATTACATCAACCATCACTCCAAGCTGTGATGGCGCAAACAACGGAAGTATCACCTATACCGTAACCGATAACCAAGCTCCTTTTGAAACACAGTTCAGATGGACCTTGTATGATATGAGTTCCGGTTCTGCTGTTTTTGTAACAGATAGTGGGGGAATAGTTCCCTTCTCTACTCCGCAACAGGATGTTACCATCAATAATTTGGCTCCTGGAAACTACTTCATCGAAGTTGTTGAAGTAGATGGTTCAAACAATGATAGTTGTGTTGGCGCCACTGAGAATGAGTTATTGATAGAACTGGACCCATTGAGTGGAACCCCTGTTGTCCTACAAGACATAAGTTGTAATGCCCCTGGACTCATTGAGGTTCAAAACCCTCTTGGTGGAGGCGGAATCTATACCTATACCGTTACTGGACCCGCTCCGTTTGTAACCATTACAACAACATCTGATAATCCTATTGAGATTCCTGCCAATTCACCTGCTGGAACCTATGCTGTCGATATTCAGGATCAATTTGGTTGTTCCATGCCTTTGGGTACGGTGGATCTCGATTTGACACCCAATCCAACAATTACCGGTATCGCTGTGGATAACTGTACCGATCCCGCTACGGTGACCATTACGGCAACCACTACGGCCGCACAAATATTCTATTCTTTGGATGGTGGAACCTCTTATCTTGATAATGGTGGGGTATTCAACAATATCGCAGCAGGAACCTATAATGTGTCCATCATTGATAGCAACGGCTGTATTGATACAGATACCGTAACGGTTCATCCCGTACTTCAGGCCGATGTGGCATTGACCAAGCTTTTGGATTGTTCTCCAAGCCCTGATGCTGAAATTACCCTTGAGGTACTTCAAGGCTCTGGAAGCTATGATTATGAAATTTCCGATGGTTCTGGAATTGTGGTCAGCAGAACAAGCTTATCCACCAATCCCTTGGTGTTCAGTACCACAACGGTAGAGGATTACATCATCACCATTTATGACAACAATACCGCTTCCCCTGAATGTTCAAGGGTATTCAATGTATCGGTTCCTCCGGCCATTATGCCTTCGTTCAGCATTTCATCCTTCTCAGAGGTTACCTGTAATGGAGATGCTGATGGTACTATCTCGGTAAGCGCCGTGGACAACGGTACAGGACCTTATACCTTTGAAATTATTTCTGGACCCGGAAGTTCTGCTTCGTTCCCTATTGCACCAACCTCAAGCAATGCCACTACGGCTACCTTTACAGGACTTGAAGGAACTGTTGCAGGAATCACCTATACCATTGAGGTTACCGCGGCCAATGGTTGTACCGCAACCTTGACCCAAATTATAAGTCAGCCCGACCCTATTGCCAACATCAACACCAGTGTGGTAGAGTTTGGTTGTACCACGGGCAACAATATGAACAATGCCACTATTACTGTGGATACGGCCTCAATTACTGGTGGAAGTGGTACCTACGTGATTTATGAGTTCATCAATGACCAAGGGACCGTAGCAACAGGCGATGATGTTGTGGTTCAGTCTGGATCGAACAATGTGTACATTGAAACCAACATGGCCGGCGGAAGTTATATCATCAATGTATATGACAACAACGGTTGTATGGGAACCGCTACGGAGACCATCGCCCCATTTGATGAACTATTGTCAGCCTCCGTGGCTATTGATGCTGCTGCAACTTGTGTTACTGGTGAGGATATTACCATAACTGCAACAGGTTCTATCACCAATTCCACAACAGACCCAGCCAATTACGAGTTTAGGTTGTTGCCATCAGGCGTATTCCAAGCTTCTGGAAGCTTTACTGGATTGGCTGTAGGCATTCATAACTTTGAAGTTAGAAATACCGTTACGGGATGTATCATCTCCGTTTCCCATACCGTGGCCAGTCCCGAAGTATTGGATTTGGATGTGGTAAGCACCACCAATATCACTTGTTTTGGTGCCGCAGATGGCGAAGTGGAATTGAACTTGGTAGATGCATCTAGCATAACCTATGCCAGTGCCACAAGCTATACCCTATATTATGACATAAACAATACGCCCACCAACTTGGCCGATGATGTGGTTACCACAGGTTCTGATGCTGATGGTAGTTTTACTATCACTGGTCTTGCTGCTGGAACATACTATATTGAGGTTACCGACACCAATCCTCCGGGGGCGGCCTGTGTGTATACCCAATCTTTTAATATTGCTGGTCCAGCTGCAGCCATTACCGCAGCTACGGCCATTACCGATATTACCTGTACCCCAGGAAATGACGGTATCATTGAAATTATCAATGCCCAAGGAGGATGGGGAGGCTATCTGTACTATGTGAGCACTGTGGCCAATCCTGACCCTAATGATTCCTCAAACTATGTGGCCAACCCAAGGTTTGAAAACCTTGTGGCCGGTACGTATGAAATCTGGGTGATTGACCAATTTGGCTGCGCTACGCAACTACCGGATGAAACCTTGGCCGATCCACTGCCCATAGTGGCAGACCTTCAGGTCAACAATGAAAACTGTGTTGACCTACAAGGCGAAATCGAGGTTGTGGGCATCCCGGCCACCAACCCAGTTACAGGTGGTCAGGGAAGCAACTACACCTATCAATTGATCCGTAATGGAAGCAATGTAGGTTCTCCTCAGACCAGCACCATTTTCTCTGGCCTAGGGGCAGGTTCCTACGAGGTCTACATCATTGACCAATGGGGTTGTGATACCACTGTTGGGCCAGTAGTCTTGAGCGAAGCCATGTCTGCAACTGCAACCGTGGTAAAACCAATAGATTGTACTGTAGATCCAGGAGGTCAGATAACCATCAATGTTTCTGGAGGTTCCTCCAACCTGTTCTTTGAAGTGGTTTTCCCTGACGGATTGACCACAGCAAACAACACCACAGGTATTTTTACTGCACTTACACAGCCTGGAACATATACATTCACAGTTACAGACAGTGATACCACTACACCATGTACGTTTACGTTGACCCAGGAATTAGATGATAAGGTTGATCCTTCACTATTGGCTTCAACCATACAAAATGTAAGTTGTTTTGGTGGCAGTGATGGAAGTATCTTGGCCAATTTGGATCCTGCAACAGCTGCGAACCCAATATATAGATATGAACTTATCGGAATAAGTGTTGGGGCTCCAAGCAGACCATTGCAAGACACGCCATTGTTTGAAAACCTTCCTGCTGGGGACTACGAAGTACGTGTAGTATCCTCTAGGGGTTGTGAAGACATCAGGCCGGAAACCATCACCGAACCAACGGCGTTAACAGCTTCCGCAACGGCTTCTGCCTTTGTGTGTAGCCCAGATAATTCCGTAGATGAGTCTACTGTTACTGTAACGGCCAATGGCGGAACGGGCACCTACTATTATAGCTTTAATGGTAATGGCTTTACCCAAGATGCCACATTCGGCGTAACCGATAATGGTTCTGTACAGACTATCAATTACATTGTAAGGGATGCCAATGGCTGTGAGTATGTGGACAGTGTTGATGTTCAACCATTGAACACTTTCACATTGAATACATCACAGGACATAGCCATTACTTGTAATGATCCTGAAAGGGTTACCATCACTGTGATTGAAAGTATTGGTGGTGATAGCTATACCTTTGCATTGCTGCCCGTAGGAAACCCTTATGGAAGTGTGGTTTCCAGCACATCAACAACGGCTACTTTTGATTTGTCCATTCCCGGAAACTATACGTTCCGTGCCACAAACGATACCACAGGATGTTATGAGGAAATCACCTATACGATAGCTCCTTATGATACCATTGATGTAGTAGCATCGGTTGTATCCCATGCCATGTGCTATGGTGAGGCTGGAACCTTGGAAATAGATGTTACAGGATATACCGGTGCCTACGATTATGAAGTGTTCCGTGCCGATGGTAGTTCATTAGGACTTACCGGAAGCGGAAACACCTCTGTAAATCCTTTTGAGATTCCTGATCCAACAAACCTTTTGGTGGGTGGAAGCTATTATATCCGAGTTACGGAAACCGGTGCCCCATTCTGTGTGGAAGATTCCAACACGGTACAGATCATCTCTCCAAGTGCGGCTTTGGATGCTGCACCTGTGGAAGTGGCCAATGTTACCTGTACCAATGACCAAGGACAGATTTATGTGGCCCCAACAGGTGGTACCGCTCCCTACAATATTGTATTGACCAATACCGATACCAGTCAAGTGTACAATGCCAATAATGTGGCCAGCTTCTTGTTCACAGGACTGTCCGCTGGTGACTTTGATGTGGAAATCACCGATGCCAATGGTTGTCCTTTGACCAGAACCATAACCTTGGTTCGTCCAGATGACATCACAGCGGGTATCAGTGCTTCAACCACTATGTTGGATTGCTATGGCCAAGATGATGCCTCCATAACCGCCATTAATGTTTTGGGTGGTCAAGGTGTATATCAATACCAATTGAATGTTTACGATGCAACCGGAACAAACATTGTGTTTACTTCCGGGGTACAGAGCAGCGCAACCTTTACCGGTTTGGGTGCAGGCTACTATGGCATCACCATATCTGACGACTGGAATTGTGGTGTGGATGTTGGTCCAATTCAAATCCAAGAACCCGATGAAGTAGAGAGCAATTTGGTTCAGACCGCCGAAATGACTTGTACCATGGATGGTAGTATGCGTTTGTCTGCCTCCGGAGGAAGTGGTTCCTATGAATATTACGATGTGAACACATCTACATGGCAAAGCTTCAACAATGGAAGTTACCATGATTTCCCTAACATGTTAGCCGATGCCTATCAATTCAAGGTAAGGGACAGCAATGGTTGTACGGCCATGGTGTCCAACCAGGTAACCATTGATGAGGTACCAGATCTTATCCTTACCATTGATGATTCCGCAGCCTTTATCAACTGTTACGGAGAGCCTACTGCCACAATCATTGCACATGCAACGGGCGGTCTGGGCAACTATAACTATGAATTGTTCAGTGATGCTGCCCTATCCAACTTGGTGGCAGGACCAAATACCAATGGTGTCTTTAACGGTCTTTATGCCGGGGACTATTATGTAAGGGTCACCAGTGAAGATTGTGTTGAGGTTTCCCCTGTTATCCCAATTGTAGACCCTGCACCATTGCAAGTGGATCGTGAGGAATCTACAGATGCGACCTGTTCTGGTATGAACGATGGTACCATCACTGTGGAAGTCTCTGGTGGAACTGGGCAGATTTTATATGCCATTTCACCCAACTTAGATCAGTTTGATACGGTAAACACATTTACCGATCTAGCGCCTGGCACCTATGATGTCATCGCCCAAGATGTAAATGGATGTTTCATGACCTTCCAATTTGATATTGAACAACCCGAGCCTATTCAGGCAGAGGCCATCAATATCATGCATGAAGTTTGCTTTGATAGTGCCGATGGTTCCTTTGAACTTCAGATTACGGGTGGTACTGCGCCATACGAAACAGCTTTGGATTCCAATGCGGATGCCGATTTTGTTCCTGGACAGACCGTCTTCCAAAATCTAAGTGCCGGAACCCATGTAGTCTTCATTAGGGATGCTCAAGGGTGTGATACCAATGTCTTTGTGGAAATTGAACCTGGAGTAAACCTAGGGGCCACGGTAACCCCAATGTATGAGTGTACCGGAAACATCCCCAACAACTCTTTGGAGATTGTCTTTGAAGATCCAACAGTATCTGCCGATGTATTGTACGCTTTGGATTCTACCGATCCAGCCGATATGCAATTGAGTGCGGACTTCACCAACATGGCTCCTGGCGATCACTACATCACCATTGCCCACGCCAATGGATGTATGACCACCTATGATTTCACTATAGAGGGTTATGAGCCGTTGACCTTGATCTTGGAAAACAATAGTATTAACCAGATAACCGCCGTTGCCGAAGGTGGTGTGGCTCCGTACACCTTCTATTTTGATGATGTGGACAACGGAAGTGAAAACACCTTCTATATCAACAGAACAGATACCTATACCGTTACAGTAATTGATCAAAACGGATGTCAAGCCACTGCAGAGATATTCATGGAGTTCATTGACATTGAAATGCCCAACTTCTTCACACCTGATGGAGATGGTCTCAATGATATGTGGATTCCAGACAACATTGAAGGCTTCCCAGACGTACTAATTACCATTTACGATCGTTATGGTAGAGTAGTGGAGAAAATGACCCGGGACACCGATGGCTGGAACGGAGAATATGACGGTAAACCATTACCAACCGGAGATTATTGGTATGTAATCCGCTTAAATGGTGAATTGGATAATCGGGAATTCATAGGTCACTTTACCCTATATCGACAATAATGCTTAACCTACGCAACCCCATGCTAAAGAAAATATATCCCTCTGTCTTTCTATTCCTCTTGGCTTTTATGGCCAGAGGGCAGGAATTGACTATACCCCAGCTGTCCCAGTATATAGCTGACAACCCCTTTATCATGTCCCCAACCTATGCTGGGATTGGGGACCACATAAAGGTCCGGTTGAACGGGTTGACCCAATGGGTGGGGATTGAGGATGCTCCGGATACCCAAACCTTGGCAGCGGACGCCCGAATAGGAAACCGATCAGGACTTGGAATGCTGTTGTACAATGATAGCAATGGTGAGACCAAACAAAGAGGGGCCAGGGTATCTTTTGCCCACCATCTTACCCTAGATCGCTATGATGATATTTTTCTCTCTTTTGGAATCTCCTATAACTTTAACCAGTTTCGGATAGATGTAGAGAACTTTACGGCAAACAATGGACAGCTTCCTACGGATGACAAAGCCACTACCAACCACAACTTTGATCTTGGGGTGCTTTACCGATATGATAAGTTCTATTTGAGTCTTAACGCATCCAACATCCTTAACAAGAATTTGGAACAGTTCAATCCTGTTTTTGAACCCAATACTTTGAGAAACTATTACCTGTACACAGGATATAGCATTTCCAAAAACAAAAACAGCAAATTGGAATTGGAACCCTCCGTTTTCTTCCAATGGTTCGAAAGTGATAACCGTTCCGTAACAGACCTTAATGCCAAGTTCAGATTCCATGATTTTGAGGATTACTATTATGTGGGACTCACCTATCGTTTTTTGAACGATCAATTCGGTTCTCCATTGTACATAGCTCCAATAGCAGGATTTAAAAAAAGTAATTTCTATTTTGGCTATTCCTATCAGGTCATTACCAACGAAATTTTAGGATATAGTACAGGAACACATGTACTTACCGTGGGTATGGATCTCTTCCAAGGGATAAGCAATTGTAGATGTATGTATTGATTTAGCTGGTTTTGATCTATTTTTGCCCTTCAATTCAACTCTTGTGGGAAAAATTAGGGTAAACAATATCAGGATACATTCCAATCATGGATGTTTAAAGGAAGAAATGCTCATTGGCAGTGATTATCGTGTGGATTTGGAAATATCCGCGGACCTATCTTTACCTGCCGAATCCGATAAACTTAGTGAAACGGTGGACTATGTTCATCTGAACAATATTGTAAAGGAAGAAATGGGCATCCGCTCCAATCTTTTGGAGCACGTTGCAAAACGTATCATCAATCGTATTCTTCAAGAAATACCTGAAGTGACAAATGTGATTGTTGAAGTTTCCAAAATTAACCCACCCATAGGCGGTGATGTAGAAAGTGTAACTGCTGTTTTAGAATTTGAAAGGCCAAAATAAGGGTTTGGGCAAGCTAAAAAAAGTAGTACATTTGCACTCCTGTATGGCATCGTGGCCGAGTGGCTAGGCACAGCTCTGCAAAAGCTTGTACAGCGGTTCGAATCCGCTCGATGCCTCAAAAACCCAACAAATGTTGGGTTTTTTTATTCACTTATCCGTTCTATTTCTTGTTTTATATTGAACTCATCCTTGGGAAGAAACCCTTTGGTAATGAGCACAATACCGCATATGACCAATACCAGGCCCAATCCCTTTTTAATAAGGACTATCCGTTCATGGGTCAAGTACTTTTTGAGTTGTTTGGCCAGTATGATCTTTAGTAAATCGGTACCAAAATATACTGCTATCACCGTTCCGAAGAAAACCAATATTCTGTTGGGATCATTGTCCAAGCTTGGGCCCACTACAATGAGAAGTCCCAACCAGAATGCCAATACCCCAATATTTATAAAATTCAACAAAAATCCTTTGGCCATGAGAACCAGATAGTTTCCTTTAGTAGCTTTAAGATTGGCCTTTTTTCCTGGTTTTTTCATAAAGAGCACAATACCATACACCAACAAAATCATACCCCCAAACACAAAAAGTCCAGGCTGGTTGCTCAAGTTTTCAAGCAATTGGAAACTGCTGAAATATGCGATGACCAAAAAAACAATATCGGCAATGATCACCCCTACATCAAAACTTACCCCGGCCCTAAATCCTTTTGTGGCACTGGTTTCCAACAGAACAAAGAAAACCGGCCCGATCATAAAGCTCAGTAAAAATCCCAAGGGTATCGCTGCTTGGATATCGTCGATCATATTGTATTATTCCACTCTCTTTATTTTTCCACCAAAAACAGTGGATTCGTCCATTTTTACTGGATCACCATACACAAGGACCTCTCCTCCTGCCTTGACATTGGCCTTGACATAATCTGTGGCGTAAATCTCTGCATTTCCACCTGCATTCACACGAATGGTCGTAAATTTTGTCTTAAAGGCTTTGGCGTAATATTCTCCTCCCGTATTGATGATGATATCTTGATTGTTGGAAAAACCGGAAACCAAAATTTCGCCTCCAGATACGGCCTTTATCAATAATTGGTCTACCTGACACCCAATTTCAAGTTCCCCTCCCTCCTGTGCTTTCAGTTCCAAGACATCTTGCACATAGGTCTCATCCGAATACATTCTGGCTTCCTCGTTCACATCAATGACATTTAGGGTCTCAGTATGGTATAAATCGATATACGTTCGGTATCCGCTAAAAATTTTATCGATTTCCATGCGGATTTTCAATACCCCTTCATTGTTCACAATGGCCACTTTATCGGTATTGGCACCAGAAATGACCGCTTTGTTTTCATTGGATTTGATAAGGTGTATGGATAACCCATCGAAACCCTTGACTTCTGTAAACTTCTGAAGATCTTTTACAATCTCCCGGTCTTGTGCATTCAGGCACTGTAAGGAAAGCAACAGTAAAACAATCGTAATTGGTTTCATGTCTCAAAAATTTGGTTCTCAATAGGATAACAAATTTTATTCCAAAATAGTATTATTCCTTTTTGCCGATCAACGAAAAGTCCAAATGCCTTTTCATCAAATCCGTATCCTTTACCATCACATAGACCTCGTCACCCAACTGATACATTCGCTTGGTCCGCTCACCAATAATGGCATACTGACGGTCATCAAAAACATAGTAATCGTCCTTGATGTCCCTGATCCTCACCATTCCTTCGCACTTATTTTCAACAATTTCCACATATATGCCCCATTCGGTAACCCCTGAAATCACACCCAAGAATTCTTGGTCTTTATGATCTTCCATGAACTTGATCTGCATGTATTTAACCGAATCCCTTTCTGCATTGGCCGCCAAGAGTTCCATATCCGATGAATGTTTACATTTTTCTTCATAAACCACGGATTTTGCCGACTTGCCTCCATCCAAATAATACTGCAACAATCGGTGGACCATGACATCTGGATATCGTCTAATGGGCGATGTAAAATGGGTGTAGTAGTCAAACCCCAAACCGTAATGACCAATATTCTCCGTGGTATAGATGGCCTTGCTCATACTGCGAATGGCCAAGGTATCCACCAAATTCTGTTCTTTCTTTCCCTTTACATCTTCCAACAACTGGTTTAAAGATTTATTGACACTCTTTCTATCCTTAAGGTTAATGCTATGTCCAAACCTGGAAACAACCCCGTTCAAGGCCATTAATTTCTCCTGATCGGGTTCATCGTGTATTCGATATACAAAGGTTTTCTTTTGCTTGCCTATAAACTCGGCCACTTTTCTATTCGCCAAGAGCATAAACTCTTCAATGAGCTTATTGGCATCCTTGGCCTCTTTGAAATAAACACTTTCCGGCTCACTTTTCTCATTGAGATTGAATCGTACCTCAATCTTATCAAATGTAATGGCGCCGGCATCCATACGTGCGGTCCGCATGATTTTGGCCAATCTATCAAAGGTTAAAATAGCCTCCACAATCTCATCGGAAACCGAATACTCTTTTCCTCGAATGGAAATATCCTCTGGAATTTGTGCTTCTCCTGTCTCAATAACATGCTGTGCTTCTTCATAGGCAAACCGTTCGTTGGAGTTGATGGCGGTTCTTCCAAACCACTGGTCCACCAAACGGGCCTTGTCATCCATTTCAAAAACAGCTGAGAACGTATATTTCTCCTCATTGGGCCGAAGAGAACAGGCATTGTTGGACAATACCTCGGGCAACATGGGAACCACCCGATCCACCAAATACACCGATGTGGCCCTATTATAGGCTTCTTCCTCTAAAATGGTATCAGGGAGTACGTAATGGGATACATCCGCAATATGGATTCCAATCTCATAGTTTCCATTCTCCAATTTTTGGAACGATAGGGCATCATCAAAATCCTTGGCATCCTTAGGGTCTATGGTAAAGGTAAGTACATCACGCATATCCCTCCGCTTGGCTATCTCCGATTCCTTAATGGAGGTGTCCAATGTATTGGCAAACTGTTCCACTTCATAGGGGAACTCGTACGGCAGGCCATATTCCGCTAAAATGGCATGGATTTCAGTATTGTGCTCGCCTGGTTTTCCCAAAACCTCAATAATTTCACCATAAGGTGAATCGGCATCATTAGGCCAGTCGCCAATATGTACCAGTACCTTGTCCCCATTATTGGCCTTTTTCATCTTTTCTTGGGGGATAAAGATATCCGTGTACATCCTAGGGTCGGTAGCACGGACAAAGGCAAAGGTTTTCTGTTTGTCCAAAATCCCCACAAATGAAGTTTTCTTGCGTTCCAATACTTTGGAGATTTCCCCTTCCTGCTTTTTCCCCTTCCTTCTCGGTTTTAAAAATACTTCTACCGTATCACCATGAAACGCCTTGTTCAATCGGTTGTAGGGTACAAAAATGTCATCCTCCAACTCATCAACGATAACATAGCCATTACCGCTGGAGGTCAAATCCATTTTACCAGTAAAATAGGTATGTACAGATGGTTTCTTTTTGTATTTGCCCCGTTCTTCCTCAACAATCCGATCACTGGACTTGAGCTGTCCCAATCGTTTAATGAGTTCATTACGGTCTTGGGTATCCGTAATTCCAAGTTTTGAAGCTATTTGCTTGTAATTAAAGCTTTTGGATGGTTCTTTCTCCAGTACTGTGAAAATGCCTCTTGTAATCTCATTCTTCCGCTGACTTCTGGCCCTCTTCTTTTTCTTTGACATTTACATTTCTATTTTTTTGAAAAATACAAATTATAATCCTTGAGGCACTATGATCTATGAACTAATCATAGTCCCTAACCGCTTTTATCAACAATAATC
>CP051244.1:1109513-1188155 GCA_017795045.1 Allomuricauda sp.
CTTTAATGTTAATTACTGTAAAATAATGTTTCCAATAGGTTGATTAATTTTTAATGGATTATCGGTTGGACCAAAGGAAATTCTTGTATTGCATGTATTTTTTAGAATTACAAAATTTAATTGCTCCAAGTTTTCTTAAAACGATCAACAAAATGGGTGAAATCGTAATTCCTTGTAAAACAACAAAATGCAAGAATGGCGTGTTTTTTATCAACACATGCACTCAAAAAGAATCGTACCTTTGCAATCCACCATCTTAATACATGCACTATGAAAATTGCCATTGGAAACGATCACGCAGGAACCGACTATAAATTGGCCATTATAGGACTTTTGAAATCCAAAGGTATCGATGTTGTCAATTATGGTACCGATGGTACCGATAGTGTGGATTATCCCGACTTTGCGCATCCGGTTGCCTCAGATGTCGAGGAAGGCAAAGTGGATATGGGGATAGTAATCTGTGGAAGTGGTAATGGTGCCTCCATGACCATAAACAAACATCAAAAAGTTAGGGGTGCCCTTTGTTGGAACAAGGAAATTACGGCCTTGGCCCGGGAGCACAATGATGCCAACATATTAAGTCTACCTGCGCGATTTATTGCGTTGCCGCAAGCATTGGACATGGTAGAAACCTTTTTGAACACAAAGTTCGAAGGAGGCAGACATGAACGAAGAATAGATAAGATTCCTTGTAGCTAAAAATTGAGGAAGTACAATTCTTATTGGTGCCAATCATTCCAAAATAGTATGGTACAACATTCATGGAAATAGTTACCAAGACTTTTAACGAACTATCCAACATAGAACTCTACCAAATCATGCGTTTGCGAAGCGAGGTATTTGTGGTGGAACAAGATTGTGTATACCAAGACTTGGACAACAAGGACCAAAAAGCGTTTCATGTAGTTGGATCAAAGGATAATAAAGTGGTGGCCTATACCCGGATTTTTAAACCTGGCGACTATTTTAAAAATTCCAGCATAGGAAGAGTTGTGGTAGCTGCCGATCAGCGTAAATATGGATATGGGAAGCAAATCATGTTGGCATCCTTACAAGCAATAGAACAACGCTTTCCCAATACCATTGTTGAAATATCGGCGCAAACCTACCTTTTAAAATTTTATACTGAATTAGGTTTTGAACGCATAGGGGAAGAATACTTGGAAGATGGGATTCCCCATGTGAAAATGATAAAAAGTTAGATCATATCAACCTTTTTGCTACCCCGATTTCAACTAAAAACTCCAATCTTAAAACAAGATTTATAGGTTTTTCAGCTTTGTTTGATTTGGAAAAGAACAGAAACCCCTCTTTTTTGGGATGAAGTTTTTCCAAAATCAATTTTCCATTAGTTTGCGCGTTGTTTCGGATAACTTTGGTCAAATGCTCCTCTGTCAGATTTAAATCCACCAGATGGCCAATCAATTTTTTTCGGTTTACAAAAGTGATGTTGCATGAAGTGAACATCCTTTCTTCATCAGAAAAAATACTGGTGACCAAGGCATAAAAATGCGTTTTTTTGGAATTATCGAACAGCCAACCTTTTTTTTGATGTCCATTTTTATGAAAAAAAAGTTCAAAAGCAAAAGTGGGCAAACTCTCGTTTACATAATCCAATTGGGCTTTCTCATCCACATAGAATATATTTTTTGAGGTTTTGTGCTCAAGGATAAGATCTATGCCCTGTCGTTGTTGTTTTAGATTTGAAACCCGCTCAAAAGCATATTGCTGTAGGTGCTTTTGGTAGTAAAGATCCAGTAATGGGGCCAGTTGTTTTTCTTTGGAAAGGTCGGATAAGAACTTACTTTTCAAGTTGGGATATTTTGTGGAACAGGGCAGAACCTATTTGTTCCACAATACCCACTACAAGGGCGTTACCCATAAAAAATGCCCGTTTGGCATCTGGGATTCCATCCAGTAAGGTGTGATTGTCGGGAAACATGTTCAACCGTTCCAGTTCAATGGGGGAGAGTCTTCGTAGTCCCTTGGAGGTTTGGACCACGTGCTTAAACCGGGAAGGCGATTTGCCCCCTTCTCCGGTTATAATGGTTCTGGAAGGTTGATCGAGTGCATCAGGAAACACCATGCTTCCCTCGCTATAATTGTATTCAAAACCTGTACTGGTCTTGCGTATTTCTTTTTTGGCGCCTTTTAAATACGTCCATTTTTCAAGGTCGTTTGTGTCGATATACAAACTTGGGTCGGCCGACCCGTTCTCCAAAATATCTGAAAGCGTGGTACGAGTTCCATCAAAGGAAGGAGCTGTTTTTTGGGTATAAACCTTTCCGTCAATGCACAAACCGGTATTTAAAAAAGGAGATAGTTTTTGATTCTTGTTGAAATCGTTCGATACGGAAACCAAATCTTTATCCAAATCAAAAGAGACAAGGGGCTTGTTGCTATGTTCAATCGGAAAAGCATTGGAAACTACCCCGTTGTTGAATAACCAATCCTTTGGATGGGCTTTTTTAAGTGAGGTATAAATAGGGGTCGATGTATGATAAGCCAGAAAAAAAACGCGCCTTCGGCGCTGGGGCATACCGTAATCTGCCGCATTGATAACGCGCCATTCCACAGCATAACCCAAATCGGACAAGCTGCGGAGCATAACCGCAAAATCACGCCCTCTTTGCGAAGATGGAGACTTTAAAAGCCGATCCACATTTTCCAAAAAAAGGTATTTAGGCTTGTTCTTTTTTTCGGTCAGAATACGATGGATGGACCACCACAACACCCCTTTTTTGCCAATAAGTCCTTTAGAGTTTTTGAGTGATGTGGCCACGGAATAGTCTTGGCACGGAAAACCGCCCACCAAAATGTCATGGTCTGGAATTTCTGGGGTGTTAACTTCCTCAATATTGGTGTTGGAGTGGTTTTCTGGACCAAAACGGGCCTCATAGACCTTGGATGCATGCTGCGTCTTGGTTGAGGGCTCCCATTGATTGCTCCACACTACTTTGTAGTGTCCGGTTTTTTCCAGACCCAATCGAAAACCGCCCACTCCGGCAAAAAGTTCACACACCTTGAGTTGTTGCATGCCCAAAAATAGGATTTATTCTATTTTCTTGAGGTCTGCATCGTACAATCCCACCAAAATACTGTTGCCCATTTTATCCACTTTTAAAGCGCCATATTCTGCGGCCTCATATTTTTCGGCCTCTCCCTCCTGAAAGAAAAAAGATTCCGCACCAATGTTAATGTTCCATCGATTTTGGGAAGTGTATTCAATAAGATATTCGTTTTGGCCAAGCGGAGCCCTTTCTTTTTGGAACCTTTTTTTCTGGGCAATGCCACGGGTATCCAAGCCCACTACGCAAAACCCGCGTTTGGGAATACTGTCGCTATTGATATCCTCTGAAAGGGTGTACCGCAACCACATATAATCTCCCTGCATCAGGGATCGTGGGTCCACTGGGGCCAACTCCAAAAGAATCAGTTCACCCTGCTCCAAAAGTTCTTCTTTTTTGACAATGGAATGATTAAAAAAGACAAAAAAGGCCACAAGGTTGACCACGATGATGACCGCACTATACTTTTTCATTACCACGGGACTTTTTGGTTAAAAACAAGTAAAACAGCACAAAGACCACCCCAGATGAAAAAAGAAGTATGGACTTGACCAAGAGCGTTAAATTAAGATCATAGTAATATTGTACCACGAAATAGATCAAGGCCACCACGCCAATACCCAAACCTGTTTTGTGATGTACCCTAAAACTGAGCAGCACAATCAAAAGCGCCCCGGAAATGGATGGGGCAAAAAGCGTTGGTAAAAGAGTGAGACCCGTAAGGGTATATATCCAAATTTTGGTTTTTTTGGAATCTACGCCAAGGGTTTTTGCAATAGATCCCACCAAGTATAGTATGATAACGATAATTACAAGCGAAGATATCCAATTTATGTTTTGGGATAGAGGGGCAAGTCGGTAATTGCCTATGGCAATAAGGCCAAACAGCAAAGAAAAAATCAACCCAATGCGAAGTGGGCCATATATTTTGGACATCTTGGTCCCGGAAGTCAAAAAAAGAGGTTCATTAAAAAAACAATACGCCAAGGCCAATGCGTAGAAGGTCAAATAAAAGTGCAGTAACTCAAACAAATCGTTGGAAAAAATTAAAACCAAAAAACAGGAGGCAATGATCAATACCGATATGAAGGAGACGATATAGTTCTGAACAATGAACAGAGTACATAAGGCTATGCTGATGACCAGAAGGGTTATAAGGTCCTCATGCATATCAAATGAAGCCAAACCAAAGATTACCAGAACAATGCCAAGCACATAGATGGATGCCCCGAAAGTATCAATGATGAGGGTGTCAAATTTTATGTTCAATAACAGGGACAATACCATAAGGATGCTCCCCAAAAGTAGCATACCCAGTTCAGACTCATAGATGCCCAAAAGGGCCAAAAACCCAAAAAAAGCAAATGTGGCAAATAAGATTCCAAAAACAGAAAGCACCTTGATGACCAGATTGGATCTACTTTTGTGCTGTTTGGCATATTCTGCCTTGATGGCACCTTCGTTATAGGAGAAGGAGGTCCCTTCTACAGCACCTATGGTATCCAAAAAAGGTTTGATGTCTTTTACGTTGTCCATTTGCGTTGAAGTTCCATTAAGGTTTTGATCAATACGGTGACACTGCCAATGATAAACAGGCCAATGATGAAAAACATTCCCGCTTCTTCAGATACATGAAGGAACGAGACGCAGATAATTAGGATGACACTAAAGGGTATTGCGGCTAAATAAAAAGTGCTCTTGTTCTTTAATCCATACCAAACACCTAGAACATAAAACAAACAGGTTATGGCCAATAATTCCCAAAATGGAGATTCAGGGTCGTCAAAAATCCCAATTGAAATGCCCATGGTCGCCAGTGTAATTGCGGATAAACCAATCAGATGGGTACTCCATATCGGGAATTTCATATCAGTTTTATATTTAGATACCAATAAAAAACCAATTAAGAAGAAGAGGTTTATCAGGAAACACAATGTAAGCACAAAAATTTCGGACCAATCTTTGGCCACTTGGTCTGCATAAAGAAACACAGTGGTATTGATCAGTGCAATGTAGATGATCCAAAAAGGAGCAAAGCGGGATATAACGACCCATAGTGTAATGAACAAGACCCAAGCCAAAAAGAAATCGTACGCATTGGCCCCGGTCTGATAAACCTGACCAAAGACCGCCAATGAAGCACCGATAAGTACTGCTGCCGCAGTAAGCAATATTTTTTTGATCAATGGGTTTGTTTTGAAAAAAAGTGCCCCTAAAGAAACTAGGAGGACCAATCCTTCCATTAGTCCAAGCTTTACAAATTTGTTAAGGTCGGCCCAATTGTAGGCAAAGAAAAAAATGATTCCCGCAACGGTAAATGAAACCCCGATGCCTAGGAATAAAAGCCTTAAAAATGCCAGCCACGATGATTTATCGGCATAAACAGCATCGGTCAAAGTTTTGGAAACACCTTTTTCCGACCAATTGCTGCAACGGCTTATGATTTGAATATCTTCCCTGGTAATTTTTGACATATCCATTACAATGTACTAAAAAAGGGATATAGACTGGACATATATGAACCTTTCATTTTTTAGAGTATATCCAGGCAAAAAAGTGACACAACAATAGCCGAAAAGAGAAATAGGCCCAATTGCATAAAAAAACCTATTGCCTGCTGGGTTTCGTGGTCCCCCAGATTCTCCAACATTCGTGAAACGGATGGATCATCGGGTAAATACATGATTTCCATACCACTCATCATGGATAGCTTGGCAGTTTTCAGTTTTCCCACTACTTTTTGATCCTTTCCCTTAACAATTTGTCCAGAATAGTCCATAAAAGTGTAGGTAAACTCAACCTTTGGATTCTCATTGATCAATATCCCGGTATCTCTATATTCCTTGATCATTGCCGTAGTACCCAAACCACTATAGAACAGGTCCCAATTTTGCAATTTGGTGGATTTTTTTACAAATAGACCTATTCGTATGAGTACCCATCTAAGGACAATGTAAATAACCAAAAAAACAAAACCCAATTGCCAAACCGCAGAAGCTGCAAAAACCCGTTCGTATTTTTCGGGCAAAAGATAGATTCTTGAAGAGGCTTCGCCCACAAGGAAATAACACCCAGCAATATATCCAATGGTAAACAAACTACAGAATAACATAAAAGCAAAGGAAACAGGGCGCTTAACATACATGGGCAATACGGGATCACGGGGTCTTTTGGTGGGGTCCAGTCCCACATGGATTACTTTGTTGGGCACAAACCGTTCCAACCCGGGCTGGCTATATCTAAACCGAATGGCCCTATGAATGGTATGACCGGAGAAATTCTCAAAGACAATCTGGAGCTCCAACAAAGGATACTTTCCGGGCTTAAGGGTTTTTGTAGAGAGAATGGTAGCCTGCATTACTGGGGCCAAACCTTTCTTTTGTGCGGTCCAGATGGAAAAATGTGTACGAAAACAATTCGACACCAAAACATAGAGCCAATACAGTAATGTCAGCCCCACAACGGCCAAGGTTATAATGGTGTAGGTCATTAGGGTTAGATTTTAGGAAAAATACGGAAACGAGGAGAAGAATACCCCGCGATCTGACCGTTACCAGCTTTGGGTTGACGAAAAGGCCATTCTATTTGGCCTGTTGCAAGAGGCATTACGCCAAAAACGAAAATTTACTGTAAGATTTCCGAGTACTTGGAAGCATCTGAAAGAAGCTCCTTTGCGGTTAAAATGGCATCATCGTGCTGTAGATAGTAGGCATAGAGTCCGTCCTTATAAAAATAACGGGTGATGATTTCATCTTCCAAATTCTTTTGAATTTCATTCTGATAGGTGTCCAAAGCCGATATTTTTCCCCGGTTTACTGCAAGCAGAAGGTCTTTGTATTTTTCCTGTACATCAGGGCCCAATAGGGTGTCATCAGCGTTGATAGATTGCTCCAATATGGACTCTGTTTCCGTTTGGAAGGAAAAATTCTGTTCTTGGGCGTATTTTTTGAATGCGGTGTAATCAGCATTGGAAAAAGAAAAATCGTCTACAGAATCAAAAGAATGGTCGTAATAATAGTCGGTGGCAAAGTCAAAAACAATATTGTTATGCTCCAAGGCATCTATGAGGGAATTGGTTCGCAAGGAATTGATGACCACATCGGGCATTACCCCGCCACCATCTTGGACCTTTCGCCCATTTCGGGTGGAGAACTCTTTAAAATTGGTGTTTCGCACGGCATTTCCTTCCTCGTCCCGATGCCAGTAATCCAACGCTTGGATGCATCTGCCTGAAGGTGTAAAATAACGGGATATAGTGACTTTCAATTGGGTTCCATAGGTAAGCTTCAAAGGACGTTGCACTAGGCCTTTTCCAAAACTTCGGGCTCCCATGACCACGGCGCGGTCCAAGTCCTGTAATCCACCGGATACAATTTCACTGGCCGAAGCACTGCTACCATCTACCAAGACCACCAATGGGATGTCTTTATCCTCAGGTTGGTTTTTGGTGCGGTATTCCTGATTGAATTTTTTGACCTTGGATTTTGTGGTGACAATGAGCTCACCCTTGGGCACAAAGAGATTGGTCACATTAATGGCTTCTGAAAGCAGTCCGCCTGGGTTTCCACGTAAATCCAACACCAATCTTTCGGCACCACGACCTTTTAGGTCCTGAAGGGCGGATTTGGTCTGGCCAGAAGCCTTTCGGTTGAAACGGGAAAGGACAATATATCCGGTTTTCTCGTCGATCATGTCATAAAAAGGAACAGCATCCACCTCAACGCCTTCACGGGTAATGGTGGCCGTTTTGGTTTCCCCTTGCCTCACAAAGGTTACTTCCACACTTGTATTTGCCGCCCCTTTGAGAAGTTCACCGGCATCATCGTCAAAATCGGAAACCTTGGTCTCGCCAATTTTTATGATTTCATCCCCGGCCTTTAGGCCGGCCTTGTCCGCGGCATACCCCTTATACGGTTCCACAATGAGCAGCTTGCTTTCATAGGAACGTACCACGGCCCCAATACCGGAATATTCCCCAGCATTATTGATTTTATAGGCCTCCACATCCTGTTCGTTCAAAAACTGTGTGTAGGGGTCCAATTCGCCCAACATGTTCTTGATGGCAGAATCCATGAGTTCCGCGGGATTGGTCTCATCCACATAGTTCATGTTCAACTCCTTGAAAAGCGTGGTGAAGATTTCAATCTGTTTTGCGATTTCAAAAAAATCACTCTTTACGGCAAAACCACTGGCCCCCACCAAAACGATTGCCGCTAAAATGGGAATGAGGAGCTTTTTTTTAGTTGTTGCTTTCATGGGATTCTTTTTTTAGAAAGGCTTCCAAAAGTTGTTTCATGGCCATATCCAGCTCGCTAAACGAGGGCTGTCTCTTGCCAAGGTATAAAAATAAGAACGCAAAGTTTCCCTCAATGTTGTTAAAAATTAGGGGCTTGTTGAGCCTGTAGGCTTCCCGTAAAAGACGTTTTATGCGATTGCGATCAACGGCATGCCTAAATTTTTTCTTTGGCGCGACCACACCGACCTTAATGGGTACGCCATCCTTAAAATTGGTGTTTCTGTAGATAAGTTTTATGGGAAATTCACTGATGTTTTTTCCATCCATAAAGAGGTCTTCAAAAACCTTTTTGCTTTTAAGTTTCTCTTTTCTTGGGAAAGTATGCATCAGTATTTATCTAGAGCTTTGTCCAACAAGACAAATTGCTATGCCAAATTACTCAAATATACATTGAGAAAACCTATGGATTGGCTTGATATATGTTGTTTTCAACATTTACATCGGCCATGAGCTGTGATGGATCTATCACCATGGCTTGAACGTTTTCCACAGGCATGTCCAAAGTGAACTCATAGGTTGGATATGCCCAAGGCCAATCCTCCAAGGTTGTTCTTTTTAAATTTTGATAAGGGTTGTCCTTTTCACCGTACATCATCCGCAAAGGAATGTAATAGGTGGTCTGGGAGCCGTCTGCCCCAACGACCAAAATATCCAAGGGCATGGGCATTTCACCAATGCGTTCCAAGGTGACCTTGGTTTTGTCGCCATCAGCCTCAACACTCTTGATGCCGTAATCGATGGTATTGGTGGTCTGGGTCCAATCGGTAAGGTACCAACCCAATTGCATGCCCGATACTTTTTCGGCGGTTCGGATCACATCATTGGGCACGGGGTGCTTAAACTTGAAATCATCAAAATACTTGTGGATGGTCTCCATCAATTTATCCTGTCCAATGATATAGCCCAACTGCGAAAGAAAAACAGCTCCCTTGCTATAGGCCGAAATACCATAGGCAAAGTTGGTGGGATATCGGTCTGCATGAGTGGATTGCGGCATTTCCAGACCAGAGTTCACCAGGGCATAATACCCTTTGTAAGAGCCCTCAAAAGGGTTTTCCGTGTTTTGGTCCATGATTTCACTTTTGCATAAACTACTGATAAAGGTAGTGAAGCCCTCATCCATCCATTCGTGCTTGGACTCGTTGGTGGCCAACACATGTTGAAACCAGGAATGTGCCATTTCATGGACCATGACGCTGACCAAGCTTCCAAAATCCCTGCCCCCAGTGATCAAGGTACTCATGGCGTATTCCATACCGCCGTCACCCCCTTGTACCACAGAATATTGTTCGTAGGGATATTGCCCAATGTTGTTGCTGAAGAAGCGCATGGCGTCTTCGGTTTTGGGTTGCAGTTTTTTCCAGTTTTCAATGATTTCGGGGTCATTTTTGTAAAAGAAATGAAGCACGGGTCCATCCTGCATTTTTAAAGTGTCATGAATATACTCCGGGTCGGCGGCCCACATAAAATCATGTACATTTGGCGCCACAAAATGCCAAGTGAGCGTTTTGCCCTTGGTCTTTACCTTGGTTCCGGGGGATTCATATCCGTGTCCAATCTCATCTGGGTTTTGCAAATATCCAGATCCCCCTACAGTATAGGTTTTGTCCAAGGTAAGCTTTACATCAAAATTGCCCCAGACCCCATGGAATTCCCGGGCAATGTACGGGGTGGGGTGCCATCCCTCAAAATCATATTCTGAAAGTTTGGGATACCATTGGCTCATGGAAAGGGCCACACCTTCTTTGCTGTTTCTTCCGGCCCTCCTAATTTGAAGGGGAACCTGACCTTTAAAGGTCATTTCCAAGGTGGTTTTTCCTCCGGAAGGGATGGGCTTGGCCAAATCTACCACCAAAATGGTGCCTTCCTCAACGAAGGAAACCGCTTGTCCGTCTTGGGTAAGACTTTCCACATGTAAATAACCCATTTCACTTTCCGAAAGGGAAGCAATGCGGCTTTTCCCGTTTTCCATCATGCGTCCATCAGGATCCTTAATGCTCTGTAGTCGCATGTCCATCTCGCTCCCAGGCTGGAAAGCGTTATAATACAAATGATAGAATACACGGTTCAGGGCATCGGGAGAATTATTGGTGTAGACCAGTTTCTGTGTTCCGGTATATTGATAGGTCTTTACATCCATGTTTACATCTATGGTGTAATCCACATGCTGTTGCCAATAGGCATTATTCTGTGCAGAAAGGGTTGTAAGTGTGGTTACAACGGCAAAAAGGAATAGGTGTAGTTGTTTCATTTTATTTTGAATTGCTTTCCAAGGTCATTTTGCCTGTTGCAATGTTATCTGCCAAAAGTAGGGCATTGTAGGCATTGACCATTTTTCCAGATTTTGAAATAGTATTGAAGGCATCTGATTTTGCAGCATCACCAGATAAGATGACAGAGGCCTTTGATCGCAAACCAGATTGCATGATGATATGCTTTACCTGCGTGGCCGTGAGATTGGGATAATAGGAGCGAATCAATGCGGCAACACCGGCCACTGCCGGGGCAGCCATGGAAGTGCCTCCCTGAAACTCATACGTGCTGTTGGGCATGGTGGAATAAATATCGTCACCAGGGGCAAAAACATCCACGTTTTGCGCACCATAGTTGGAGAAAGTGGCCACCATCTTGGAACCATAACTGCTGGTAAGGGCCCCAACAGTGATGACGTTGTCAACGAACTCAACAGCGCCAAACCTATGATCATTTGGATAGTTGGGGTTTTCGGGATTGTCCAGATTGTTCCCGTCGTTACCTGCAGCATGTACTATTAAAACATCCCTTGATGCGGCATATTGAATGGCATTGTACACCCATTCCGCTTTTGGGGAAAACGACTTTCCAAAGCTACAATTGATGACCTTGGCCCCATTGTCCACCGCATATCGGATGGCGAGAGCAATATCTTTGTCGTATTCATCCCCATTGGGAACGGCACGCAAACTCATGATTTCCACATTTTGGGCCACACCGTTGATTCCTTTGCCATTATTGCGCTCAGCAGCAATGATTCCCGCTACGTGGGTGCCATGGCTTTCGGAATCTACCTGGTTTTTGGGATTGCCGTTTCCATAAGGCACATCGGCTATGTCATAGGGATTATCGCCAACGGGAGCCCTGCCATTAAAGTCTTTGTTGAGGTTATAGTTGACCTGATCGGCAAAGTAAGTAATGCCCTCTTCCAGTTCTTCCAAAACACTGGGAATACTTTCCCCATAGGTGAACATTTGGGATAAAATGGCAACACTTTGCTGCATTTGTTCAGTCTTGGCCTCTATGGCCAACAGCTCCTCTTTGGTATAGGTTTCTTTGCCAAGAGCTTCCTTAACGGTATTATCCGCATTTGTAACCACTTGGAAAATCTGTTCGTACTGTTGTTTGTTCTGTAGAGCCTCCGGGTATTCACCATCCAAAAGGATGCGTGCCTTTGCCCTTTCGGATGCATCACCCACATTCAATCGAAGCATTCTAACATACTCCAATTGCTCATTGTAGGCATCACCGAGAAAATTATACCCGTGAATGTCGTCCACGTATCCATTGCCGTCATCATCCTTCCCATTATTGGGTTTTTCTCCCTTGTTGGTCCAGAGTACTCCGCTCAGGTCTTCATGTTCCAGGTCGATTCCAGAATCCACAACGGCAACAATGATGGTCTTGCCCTTTTTGTTTTTAATGATTTCGTTGTAGGCCTTGTCCACGCTCATTCCGGGAATGGTATCCGTAATGAGGTCGGCATGGCCCCAGCTCTTTTTCTCTGCATCCGAAAGCTCAGAGATTTTTAACGGAACGGTATCGATATTCTCCACCGGAGTGGAAACCAAAGTGGTGGTAGCGCCACAACCCATCAAAAACATTGATGCGGATAAGGAAGCGAGCGAGAGGATACGATAGGTACGGTTCATATATAAAAAGTAAACTGTTATTGTGTAATGAATATTTCGTTGAAAGAGAACACTTCGTCCAATCGAACGCCTTTCTCCGTGTGTTTTAAAGAGCAAAGCTGATTATGGGCATCGTGCTCAAAGAACAATAGCCAACCATTGTCGGCCGCAGCGTTTAAAAATGCTGCTTTTTCTTCAAGGGTCAACAATGGACGGGTGTCATAGCCCATTACGTAGGGTAACGGAATATGCCCGACGGTGGGCACCAAGTCTGCCACAAAAACAAGGGTCTTGCCCTTATAGTTGATGTGGGGGAGCATTTGCTTTTCGGTATGACCGTCCACAAAGTGGATGCCAAACCCCAATTCCGATTTTTCCTGAAAGGAGGAACTTGACTTCTCTAGAAATTTAAGCTGACCGCTTTCTTCCATGGGAATCAGGTTTTCCTTTAAAAAAGAGGCTTTTTCCCTTGCGTTGGGTTCAGTGGCCCATTTCCAATGGGCTTGGTTGGTCCAGAAGCCAGCATTTTTAAAAGCAGGTTCGTATCCTGTACGGTCTTTGTTCCATTGTATGCTGCCGCCACAATGGTCAAAATGGAGATGGGTCATAAAAACATCGGTGATATCATCCCTATGAAACCCCAATTTTTTCAAGGAACCATCCAAGGAATGGTCTCCCCATAGATAATAATAGCTGAAAAATTTTTCGGATTGTTTGTTGCCCAGACCCGTATCGATCAAGATGAGTTTGTCACCATCCTCGACCAAAAGGCAGCGTGCCCCAAGGTCTATCATATTGTTGTTATCGGCAGGATTGGTTCGGTTCCAAATGGATTTTGGGACCACTCCGAACATGGCGCCGCCGTCCAATTTAAAATTACCGGTCTCTACAGGATATATCGTCATTCAGAAAACAAATGGCATGCAAAATAAGAAAAGCCCAATGCATAAAGTTAAAAAATACGGTTTTATTGGCCCTATTTTAACAAATAGGAAGAATTAAAGGGTTATCCGAATTAAATGCCAGCAACAAAAAATTTATCCCATTTGCCATATGGGGTAAATTCTAAAAGAAAAGCAGTAAATTTCAAAAAAACTAAGACCCATGCTTGAACTTGCGGGAATCATTATTCTTGGCATCATTGCACAGTGGGTGGCCTGGCGGTTTAAACTTCCGGCCATTTTGCCCCTGATACTCATAGGATTGCTGGTAGGACCTGTATCCACCCTGTATACCGAAGACGGCTCAAAACTCATAGAACCCATATGGAATGGTGAAAAAGGATTGTTCCCCGGAGAAGGACTTTATTATTTTGTTTCCTTGGCGATCAGTGTGATTCTGTTTGAGGGAGGTCTTACCTTAAAACGGGCCGAAATATCCAATGTGGGTCCGGTAATCACCAAGTTGATTACCATAGGGACCGTGGTCACATTTTTTGGAGCTGGAGTGGCCACCCATTATATTTTTGGGCTTACATGGCAGATTTCATTCCTTTTTTCCGCATTGATCATTGTTACGGGCCCTACGGTTATTACCCCAATTCTTAGGAACATACCTTTAAAAAAGGACGTTTCGGCCGTATTGAAATGGGAAGGAATCTTAATCGACCCAATCGGGGCATTGGTTGCGGTTTTGGTGTTTGAGTTCATCAGTGTTGGTGAGGGATCTACCTTTACCCAAACCGCATTGATCGAGTTTGGTAAGATTCTACTGTTCGGGACCACCTTTGGGTTTACTTTTGCCCATGCATTGGCTTTTGCCATAAAAAAGAACTTTATCCCCCATTATTTGTTGAATGTGGTTTCCCTGTCTACGGTGTTGCTCGTATATGTGGAGTCCGATCTTTTTGCCCATGAATCGGGGCTGTTGGCGGTGGTGGTCATGGGAATGGTCATGGGGAACATGAACCTGCCCAATCTTAAGGAGCTGTTATATTTTAAGGAGTCGTTGAGTGTGCTGCTCATTTCCATACTTTTTATACTGTTGTCCGCCAATATCAACATTGCCGATATGGAACTGATCATGAACTGGAACACGGTCGCTCTTTTTGCCGTGGTGGTTTTTATCATACGGCCGTTGGGGGTTTTCCTGAGTGCTCAGGGGTCCAATTTAAAGCTCAACGAGAAACTCTTCATTGGCTGGGTGGGTCCAAGGGGTATCGTGGCCGCGGGTATTGCCTCCCTGTTTGGGTCTAAGTTGCTGGCCAAAGGAGAACCCGGCGCGGAATACATTACCCCATTGGTCTTTATGATTGTTTTGGGAACAGTATTGCTGAACGCTACCACGGCAAGGCTTTTTGCCAAATTGGTTGGGGTGTTCCTAAAAAAATCGGAAGGCATTTTAATTATAGGAGCTTCCAGATTATCCAGGATCATTGGAAACTATTTACGGAAGAACAACAGGCATGTGGTGCTGATAGACAACAACCAAACCAATGTGGACAAGGCCAAAAAACTGGGACTGGACGCCATTACCGCCAATATATTTTCGGACACCCTGACAGATAATATTGAGTTGAACGATATGGGATATCTTATGGCCCTGACCGGAAACTCGGACATTAACAAGTTTGCCATAGACAAGTTCCAAAAGCAGTTTGGTGAAAATGGAGCCTTCCGCTTGGTGAATACCGAAGAGGTGAACAATCCGGATGTCAACCCCAAGGAAGGATTGTTTTCCCATACCGATGACTTCATCAAACTTATGGATACGGTGCGAAAGTATCCTGCCATTCATGAAATTGATTTGAAGGACAAAGCACATTACGACAGTTTGATAGACATTACCCAACAGGAGAATGACATCATTCCCGTATTTACCAAATCGCCCAACGGAAGCATAGAAATCATGCCCGCCAACAGTAAGGACTTTGAGCCCAAGGGCGACGGGTACAAACTGGTCTATTTGGGAAAACGCTTTTCAACAGAGAAAGAACCGTCCTAAAAACCCATATTAGGAAATAAATCCAGTCGAAATCCTCAATTTTTGCCCATCCGTCAATTCAAATGGGCCATCCGTCAATTCATATACCTATTCTAGGCTGACTATGGATACCTTCCTTGTTGATTGTTAACCAATTAAACAGGAACAAAATGAGAACGGCACTATTTTCTGGTATTGTATTATGGGTTTTTGCATCTTGCTCTTTTGATGCAGAACGATTTATTGAAGAAAATTCAATTTTGGAAGAAGCTCCGGAAGTAAGCAAAAATATGGAGTGCTACTCCTGCATGGCCAAAGATGGTATTGAATTGGAAATTTGCGACCATCTGGACGGGACGTACACCCTATACCATGGCGATATTGAAAAATCCCTCACCGAGGAAGATTTGGAAGGACATTCCGCCAAAGACTTTGTGGGCATCGGATGCCAATTGGAAAACTTGGAATTATAGCACTGAAAGAGTAGACAATGTCATCAACCTCTAATCATTCAACTTTAAAACGGCCATAAATGCTTGTTGTGGAATTTCCACATTTCCTACTTGGCGCATACGCTTTTTACCCTTTTTCTGTTTTTCCAAGAGTTTTCGTTTACGGGAAATATCCCCACCATAACACTTGGCGGTCACATCTTTTCGCAACGCCTTGATGGTTTCCCTAGAAATGATTTTGGAACCAATGGCAGCCTGTATGGGAATATCAAACTGCTGCCTTGGGATAAGTTCTTTCAGCTTTTCGCACATTTTCTTGCCAATGGTATGAGCATTGTCAAAATGCACCAAAGCCGACAAGGCATCAACAGGCTGTGCGTTCAACAGGATATCTACCCGCACCAGCTTGGACACCCGCATACCAATAGGCGAATAATCAAAAGAGGCATACCCTTTTGAAACGGTCTTTAAACGGTCGTAAAAGTCAAAAACGATTTCGGCCAAAGGCATATCAAAAATAAGCTCCACCCGTTCCGTGGTCAAATAGGTCTGGTTGACGATCTGCCCACGCTTTTCGATACAGAGTGACATGACGTTCCCCACAAAATCAGATTTGGTAATGATGGTGGCCTTAATGTAGGGTTCTTCCACACGGTCTACGGTGGAAGGATCAGGTAAATCTGATGGGTTGTTGACAATAACGGCAGTTTCCCTGTCCTTGGTAGTATAGGCATGGTAGCTTACGTTGGGTACGGTGGTGATCACGGTCATATCAAACTCGCGCTCCAGACGTTCCTGGATGATTTCCATATGCAGCATGCCCAAGAAGCCACATCGGAACCCAAAGCCCAGAGCCGCACTACTTTCGGGGGTAAAGACCAAGGAAGCATCATTGAGCTGTAGTTTCTCCATGGAGGAGCGCAGTTCCTCAAAATCTTCGGTGTCCACAGGATAGATTCCGGCAAAAACCATAGGTTTTACATCCTCAAAGCCCTCAATGGCATTCTTGGTGGGGTTGGCGGCATCGGTAATGGTATCTCCAACCTTTACCTCACGGGCATCCTTGATACCGGTGATCAAATAGCCTACATCCCCTGCGGATATTTTGTTTTTGGGCAACTGGCGTAATTTTAAGGTACCAATTTCATCGGCATCATAGGATTTTCCCGTGGCCACGAACTTAATTTTCTGTCCTTTTTTAATTTCTCCATTGATGACCCGAAAGTAGGTTTCAACGCCTCGGAATGGATTATAGACCGAATCAAAGACCAAGGCCTGCAAAGGCTCATCTACGTTACCTTTTGGAGCTGGAATACGCTCAATAATGGCATTTAGGATTTCCTCGATACCTATCCCTGTCTTGGCACTGGCCGGAATGACTTCTTCGGGCTTACAGCCCAAAAGGTCTACAATATCATCGGTCACCTCTTCCGGGTTGGCACTGGGTAAATCCACTTTGTTGAGAACAGGAATGATTTCCAAATCGTTCTCCAAGGCCAAATACAGGTTGGAAATAGTCTGTGCTTGTATGCTCTGTGCGGCATCAACAACCAAAAGCGCTCCTTCACAGGCCGCAATGGAACGGGAAACCTCATAGGAAAAATCCACGTGCCCGGGAGTGTCTATTAAGTTAAGGACATAGGTTTCCCCATTGTGCACATACTCCATTTGTATGGCATGGCTTTTAATGGTAATGCCACGCTCGCGCTCCAAATCCATATTGTCCAGCAATTGGTCCTGTTTTTCGCGTTCGGTAACAGATCCCGTGAAGTCCAATAAACGGTCCGCCAAGGTACTCTTACCATGATCTATATGTGCAATGATGCAAAAATTCCTAATCTTCTCCATATCCATCGGTTGTCAATCCAAAAGCAGATTGATAGCAACTGCAAATATAGCTGTTTTAGCTACCTACAAATGCTTTTTTATGAATAAGAAAATGTGTGCTGCATATCGCTCTGAAATTATTTCTTAGATTTGAGGTTCAACCCCATCTGTAAATGAAGCACATCACCTCTATTTTGTTATTGGTGTTTTTGGTATCCAATGGACTCGTTGGGCAGACCTATCAGATTACGGGAAAGGTAGTGGATGAACAAAATCAGACCATACCCTTTGCCAACATCTTGCTGTTGCAGGCAACCGATACCACTTTTGTAAAGGGAACTTCGGCAGATGATAATGGGGCATTTGTACTTGAAGGGGTTGAACCGGACTTATATCTGCTACAGGCGAGCTATGTGGGAAGAGGTTCGGAGCCCAGGGCCTTGGACATTACCAAAGACATTTCCCTTGGCGCGTTGATCATACCTCTCGAGACCAATTCCCTTGACGAAGTGGTGGTTACAGCACAACGCCCAAAACTACAAAGACTTCCAGACAGACTGGTCTTTTCGGTTGAAAACACCGTCATTTCGCAAGGAACCTCATGGGATATCCTGAAAAGTACACCCGGGGTGATCGTTAATCAAGATGAGCTATTGATCCGTGGACAAAATGCAACGGTTTATTTGAATGACAGAAAGGTACAATTGTCCGGTCAAGAGGTACAGGATTTGCTACAGGGCCTTTCCGGGATCAATATCAAATCAGTTGAGGTCATTGCCAACCCACCAGCACGTTACGATGCGGAAGGAGGTCCTATTTTGAACATTGTCACCAACAAGAACATTGTTCCCGGGTACAAGGGAAGCCTCAACGGTACGTATACCCAAGCCGTATTTCCAAAGTTTAGTTTGGGAACCAGCCATTACTATAAAACGGACAAACTCCATTTGTTCGCCAATTATAGCATCAATCCGCAGAAAGAAGTACGAAAAACGGACAAGGACATCCATTTCATGGACGGTACCAATACCGTTTTTTCGCAATGGGATACCAAGTACAATCAGACCAAAAAGACACAGTCGCACAATGTGAGCCTTATCTTGGATTACGATCTGAATGACCGTAACAGCTTGAACCTGACCTCTAACTTGGTGTTCAATCCCAACCAAGATCAACAGACCCGATTGACCAATGATATGCGGAATGGAACTGGCCAACTGGATTCCACATTCACAACGCACAACAATGCTATGCTGGACAACACCAACTTGGCCTTTGATCTGACCTATGTGCACAAGTTGAAGAAAGAAGGGGCCCGGCTGAGTGCCAACGGCCATTATACAAACTATAACGGAACATCCTTTCAAAATCTAGCGTCGGACTATTATGATGCCAGTGGCGGGTTTTTGCGCAGTTTTGGGTTTGATTCGGACTCGCGGCAAGACATAGAGATCTTTACCGGGCAGGTGGATTATTCCACCCCCATTGGCAATGCATCCTTGGAGACCGGGGCTAAAATCTCTTCCATTGCATCGGAAAGCCAAGTGGATTTTTTCAACTTTTTGGGCAGTAGCAATACGGTAAATGCCACCTTGTCCGACCGATATCTGTATGATGAAAATGTATATGCGGCCTATTTGAGTTTTGTGAAGAACTGGGAGAAATGGTCCATGAAACTTGGTTTACGCGGAGAGCTTACCGAAGCAGAGGGAAGGTCCCTGACCCTGAACCAGACCAACACCCAGGATTTTTTTGAGCCGTTTCCATCTTTGTATATATTGTATTCCCCTTCGGTGAACCATAGCTTTTCCTTTGATTACGGTAGAAATGTAAATCGGCCCAAATACAACGATTTGAATCCTTTCCGGTTTTTCTTCAATGAAAATGACTATGAAGAGGGTAACCCAAGGCTCACCCCGAACTTCAGCAACAATTTTAACCTCAACTATACGCTTAACAGCGAATATTTCTTCGACATCTATTACCGGGACAACGGAAGCAATATTGCCGACCTCGTATTTCAGGACAACGACAACCAGACATTGGTGGAATTAAAGCAAAATGTGTTGGAAAGTACCTCCTACGGATTGGACTTTACGCTGAGCAAGACCATTTTGCCCCCGTGGTTCATCTATGCCTACACCTCTTTTTTTCATGAAGAGGAGACTTTTTTGGCCGTGGAGAGCAACAATGTTGAATACACCAACGAAGTAGACGGCGTTTATGGCTATTTGGCCAACTACCTTACCCTTTCCAAGGATGGAACCTTCACGGGTGAGGTGACTTTCACCTATATCTCACAATTTTTGTTCGGGTCCTATATTTCCGATGAGCAGATGAACCTGACGTTGGGGCTTCGCAAGTCACTTTTCAACAACAGGGCCACCATTTCCATAGCGGCAGAGGATATTTTGGAGCAGTATGTGCCTACCTACCGATCTCAGTATCTAAATCAGGACAATTTCTACCGAAGAAGACCCGAAACCCAGTTCATCCGAGTGGGCTTTACCTATAATTTTGGGAACTTTAGGTTGGAGGACAACCAGCGTGGAATCGATAAAAAAGAGCGCGATAGGCTTCAAACCACGGAATAATGCCCTGATTTTCGGGTATTTTGTACTTTTGCAGTCCAAAAAAGATAGGATTTGCCAAAAATTGGAAACATAGAACTGCCTGATTTTCCGTTGCTTCTTGCCCCCATGGAAGATGTGAGCGACCCTCCATTCCGAGCTTTATGCAAGGAACAAGGGGCCGATGTGGTGTATACCGAGTTCATTTCATCGGAAGGTCTAATCAGGGATGCCGCCAAAAGTGTCATCAAACTGGACATTTATGAGAAGGAGCGCCCAGTGGGCATCCAGATATTTGGTGCTGAGCTGGATTCCATGTTGCAGGCAGTGGATATTGTTGAAAAATCCAACCCGGATATCATCGATATCAATTTTGGCTGCCCGGTAAAGAAAGTGGTCTGCAAAAATGCAGGTGCCGGTATTTTGCGGGATATTCCCCTTATGGTAAAGCTTACCGAGGAAATTGTAAAGCGGACAAAGCTTCCGGTTACTGTAAAGACACGCTTGGGTTGGGACGCCAATTCCATAAAAATAGTTGAGGTTGCAGAGCGACTTCAGGATGTGGGTACCCAGGCCATATCAATCCATGGGCGTACCCGGGTACAGATGTACAAAGGCGAGGCCGATTGGAAACCCATTGCCGAGGTCAAGAACAACCCCAGAATGCATATTCCCGTTTTTGGAAATGGCGATGTGGATACCCCCGAAGCTGCGGTTAAAATGCGGGATAAATATGGATTGGACGGCGCCATGATCGGTCGTGCCAGCATAGGCTATCCTTGGTTCTTTAAGGAAGTGAAGCACTATTTCAAGACGGGTACCCATCTACCACCCCCAACCATGGAGGAACGTGTGGAAGCCGCCCGAAGACATCTTCAAATGTCCATTGATTGGAAGGGTGAAAAACTGGGAGTTTTTGAAACCCGTAGGCACTACACGAATTACTTTAAGGGTATTCCCCATTTCAAGGAATATCGGATGAAGATGGTCACCAGCGATGAATCTGCCGATGTGTTTGCCGCATTTGATGAAGTATTGGAGAAGTTTGGCGACTTTCAGTTTGCCTAGGCCGTAATCAGTTTCTTGGTAATCCGGCTGCTCGCAATTTTTGATGAGACGAACCCCAGAACCACGATCGTGGCCAGTACCAAGATCACATTCATGATGTTGTATTCCACGGGATAGGCCAAGGAAGGGGTGATTTTTAGCCAACTGAAGGCCAATTGCGAGGCAATCAGCAAGGAACCTATCAGCACCCCAATAAATCCACCCAAGGAAGTTACCAACAACCCTTGTACAAAGTATATTTTACGGAGCTCCTTGATGGTGGTTCCCAGACTGAAGAGGGTCTTGGAGTTTTGTTGCTTGTCCAAAATCATCATGATGATGGCCCCAACCACATTGAAAAGGGCAATGATCAATACCAAGGTAAAAATGAGGTAGGTGGCGAGGTTTTCGGTGTTGAGCATGCGGTGCAAGGTACCGTTCTGTTCTTGTCGGGTTAGGATTAGCACGGTATCTCCCAAAACTGCCTTAATGGAATTTTTAACTTCATCCACGGGAACACTGCCATCCAACTTAAAATTGATTCCGGAGATTTCCGTACTGTCCTTTTCCAATAATTTTTGAACCAAAGGAAGTTGCGCAAACACGTATTTCTTGTCCAAATGTTCCTCCACGGCATACACCCCGCTGAGCACCAAAGAAAGTTGGTTATAAGGTTTGGGATTGAACCCCTGCTGGGAAAAGGACCCTTTGCCCGGTTTAGGGGCCAATACGGTCATGGGGTTTCGGTAATTGTCAATGGGGACCCCAAGCTGATTGTAGATGCCAATGCCCATAACGGTGCTATATTCCATATCGCCCCATGTGCCAAAATATAGGGTGCTGTCCACGCCGGTAACCGCCCTGTAATTGGCATCAATACCTTTAATGAAAGGAAAGAAACTCTTCTCCTTATAGGTAAGATAGACCTTCTCTTCCAACTCTTTGGAGTATTGCGTCAGTCCGGCAATATCCGTTAGTGCGCTTTCTTGATCAGGGGTAAAGGAAAAATGTTTTCCAATAGCGGCGGAGGCCTTTAGATCGGGATCAAACGTATTGGAAAAGGAAAGACTGAAGGTTTTGAGGCCAGCAAAGGCCGAAAGCACCACAAATAGGGCCGCCGAACCAATGACAATCACCAAGAATGTAATAAAATTGATAATGTTTACCGCATTTTGGCTGCTTTTAGATCGTAAGTAACGCTTTGCGATATAGAGAGGAAAGTTCAAAATCAGGATTTCTTTCGTTTATCGAGCAAGTCCCGATTTTCAATGGGATTTTCTTCGCCTTTGAGCGATTTTTCAATGTTATCGATGTACTCCAAGGAATCATCAAGGTAAAAATTAAGTTCTGGGACCCTCCTCAATTGGTTTTTGGTCCGTTGGGCCAGTTCATAGCGTATGGCCACTTGATTGGCTTTGATACCTTTCAGGAGTTCTTGAGCATCCTTATTGGGAAAAATGCTCACATATACTTTTGCGATGGACAGATCAGTGGTCACGGACACCTTGGAAACAGAGATCAAGGTTCCCTTTAAGCCACCATCGGTGGCTGCTCTCTGTAGGATATCGGCCAAGTCTTTTTGGATGATTCCCGCTATTTTCTTTTGCCTTTGTGTTTCCTCCATGGTGCAAAAATAAACGAATTAATGACCAACTGTACGAAAGGATAGGATAACAGTGTGTATTTTTGGGGATAGGACTGTGTTTTTAATTAAAAAGAGGAACCTATGGACAAAATCGAGCATATTGGCATTGCCGTAAAAGACTTGGAAGCTTCCAATGCCTTGTTCGAGAAACTTTTGGGTGTTTCACACTACAAGATTGAGGAAGTGGCCTCTGAAGGCGTGAAGACCTCTTTTTTTAAATCGGGGCCAAACAAGGTTGAATTATTGGAAGCGACAAGGCCGGACAGCCCCATTGCCAAGTTTTTGGAAAAAAGAGGGGAAGGGGTACACCATATTGCCTTTGCCGTGGATGACATTCTTGCCGAAATAAAACGATTAAAGGGCGAAGGATTTATAATTTTAAACGAAACCCCAAAGAAAGGTGCTGATAATAAACTGGTTGTGTTTTTGCATCCAAAGGGCACCAATGGGGTATTGATAGAGCTGTGCCAAGAAATAAAAGAAGGGTAGGGGCGTTAAAACCTTGCAGTGAAGCAAAATAAACACTAATATTGCATCCGCAAAAATGCGGGTCCTATAGCTCAGTTGGTTAGAGCACCTGACTCATAATCAGGTGGTCCCTGGTTCGAGCCCAGGTGGGACCACATAAACCCTTTCAAGTCATTGATTTGGAAGGGTTTTTATTTTAAAGGTGTTGCTTAGAATTGCTTATATAATCTTCAACCATAGTATTTACCAAATCAAATTTGGTATTTTTGGAAATTTAACGTCTCTATGAAATATACGATACTCTTATTTATATTGACCATAAGTTGTGGTTACAGTCAGGTTGGCAATACCTTTGAAGAAGGTGCAGAACTTCAGACGGGCACCATAAGCAATCCTTTTATTAGGGCAAGTACAAATTCCACAGGTGAGATCGAAGGGTCGGAATTCTTGAATGAAGAATGGGAACAGGCCACAGTCATTGACTTGAATATCAATAAAAAAGTACGACTCTTGGCGCGTTTCAATGCCTATACCAAGGAAATAGAGCTCCTCAAGGAAAAAAGCATCATAGCGCTAATTCCAGCCAAAGGGGTATCGGTAATGTTGGGGGGCAAGACTTTTGTTCCTGCCAAGTTGAAAAACTCCACCCATCCCATATTCGTGGAACAATTGGTTGCAGGACCCAATGGACTGTATAAATATTATGATGCCAAGATAGTACAAGCAGCTTCGGACGCTACCTTACTTAATCTTGAGAACAAGGATAAGATTGTTATTACGGAGAAACTCTATTATGGCGATGCGGATGGGATTCAAAAATTGCCTTCAAAGAAAAAATCAATGGAGAGCATTTTAGGTCCAGAGATTTTAAAAGCCGCAAAAAAGGAAAAGCTTTCCTTCAAAAAGGAAGCTGACTTAATCCGTATTTTTGGGATGCAATAGTCAACCATAATCTTTAACTTGTTAAAGATTATGGCTTTTAAAGCTATTTTGCTCAATAGGCATGCTTTTCAATATAATCGTCCAATTTTGAATGTTCGGGACCGCGATAATGGAAAGCTTCGGCATATTCGCAATTAAACTGACTGCCCAATTCTTTGTCTGAAGGAGTTCCCCTCAATCGTTTGGAGTCAATATCCAGCACAAAATGCTTAATATAATTTCGATTGGCCGTTTCCGCATCATTTCCTAGAATATCCAGCTTCTTTCCCTCTTTGAGAAGGCGCTCCCTTAGTCTTGAACCATGTTCCCCCGCAGGGCCTTGTGTAATGTTCACCCTATTGGCGGCCACCTTGGTGTCTATATGGTCGGAAATATCCACAATCCGATTTACAAGTTGGGGACCACGGGCAAAATAGTAGAGTTCCTTGACCAAATGCGGTTGGATTCCTGCGTCCAAGTGCTCAGGGTAATCCCTTCCTCCTCCAGCCATCCACCTGGCGGCCTCAACGGCTCTGGCCGTAACATAATGGTCCGGGTTTTCTTCATAATGGCCCCAAGGGTCATAGGTGATGATGGTATCAATTTTCAGCATTCTGATCAAAAAGACTAATCGTGCCCTAAGCTCAACGGGGCTAATGTTGTCCATTCTGTGATTGCGATAATGAAGATCATACGTCTTTTTCAGGCCTAGAGCCTTGGCAACGGCTTCATTATCGCGCTCATTGTTGCCGATAAGCTCGCCAAAAGTATCTCCCCTTCCCGCATGGTCATCATTTGTGGTTCGGATAAGATAGCCCGTATAACCTTCATTGATGAGTTTTGCGACGGTGCCTCCGGCAAAGATGGGGACATCATCGGAATGGGGTTGGATTGCGGCCAATACTTTGCCCTCATGGGGGCGTCCTTTTTGGGACTTTTCAACGACCATGGTCTCGTCGTCCACAAAAGTCCTACCGCCTAGGCCCACATGAAGAAAGGGCAAGGCCATACTACTGTTAAGAAAAGATCTTCGTTTCATAATTTTGGTTTGGTTATTACCTAAAAATAAGGAAATAACCAGCTCAGGTCAATACACGCCTCATGCAATTTGTAACGCTATTGGGCATTTTTGTGGATTGTTGGAAACCAAGAAATTATTACAAACCTTTTCTAAGTCGTGGGCTTTTAAACCTATGGTAGGACGCTTGAATTCCAAGGAATGATTTCCTTTTTATGTAAAGCATCCAATCCCATTTGGACGCATATGGCTGCCTTGGCCCCACTAATTACATTGGATTTTGGCATCGTATTGTCCACAATGCTTGTTCTAAAGTCGAGCAACGCCTGTTTGCTGGGATCCAAATGTTCCACTTCAATGGGAATGCCCTTGCTTTGATCCCATTTGATAGTGGCCCCGGAAACCCCATCAACCTCACCAACTTCTCTGTATTCCTCCTTTTTTTCGGGATAAAACCAAGCTTTGGTGTAATCAATGGTGATGGTGCCCTTGTCTCCCATTACTTTGATGAGATAATCGTCCTTGGAGTTGCTGGTGAGACACGTATACGTGGCCCGGACTCCATTGGGGTAGGTATAGATCATATGGACGTTGTCATAGATGTCCCGACCGTCCTTCCAATAGTCTATGCCTCCATCTCCCATAACCTTAATGGGTTCGGCCTCGAGCAACCAGTTGGCAAAATCGAGCTGATGGGAAGACAATTCGGCCAATAACCCTCCGGAAAACTCTTGGTACATGCGCCAATTTATGGCTCTTTCGTACTCAGGGCTTGGCACGGGTCTTCGCCAATTACCATTTCGGTTCCATTGGCACTCAATGGCGGCGATTTTTCCTATTTTCCCGTTTTTTATCAAATCCACCACATGGGTATACAACCGGGAACTGTGGTATTGGTGACCGGTCTGGAAAACTGTTTTTGATTCCGATGCTTTTTTGACCACGTTTTGTATGGCGGTATATCCTTTTACCATGGTTTTTTCGCAATACACGTGTTTTCCGGCATCAAGTGCATCAATGGCAATATGGGCATGTTCACTCAAAGGAGTGGCGATTAAGACGGCATCAATAGCGGGATTGTCCAAAAGGGCCCTGTAATCGGAATATGGCTTTGCTTTGCCTTCAACTTTGGCCAATCCCTTTTCCAGTCTAAAGGGCAACACATCGCAACATGCCGCCACTTCAAGACCTTGAATACTGTTGATATGGGGAATAAGACCTCCGCCCCTAGAGCCCGTTCCAATAACACCGATGCGCACCACATCTTTTTTTAGGGGATATAGTGGCGTGGCACCAACCGCTGAAATTCCAGCTACGGCCACTCCAGTTTTCGTAACAAAATCTCTTCGTTTCATAGATTACAATTTAGGTTCCCATCCTTTTGCGTATTCCCGCTTCCAGCTTTTCTGCATAATGGCATTGTCATTGAGCACTTTTCCGGTTTTGGTGTCGACTTCCAAAGTATGTCCCGCATCTTGCGCCATATTGCCTAAATGGCAAAGCATCGTGGAAACGCTGGCATCATTGATATCAGAGTTCAAGGACTCATCTTTTCTGATGGCATTGAAAAAATTGGCCACATGATCCACATCCAAGCCCCCAATCCCCTGGGTATTGGTGGTGGCACTTTGTGAACGCTCGTACTCAAGTTTTATGGGATTTCCCGCCAAATCGAACAACTTATAGAAATTTCTGTCGAGTTGGATGGTTCCTTTGCTTCCATAAATGGTGGCGCCCCTCCCCGGACGTTCCGGTTTCATAATGCCTCGACTGTGTCCTGTCCAAGTGATAAACTTATCCCCAGGAAAGGTATAGGTCACTTGTTGATTATCGACAAACTCCCAATCGTCATCATAGGTATATTTTCCACCAAAAGAGGTTACGGTCGAAGGTAGATCCACTCCCAAAGCCCATCGGCAAATATCAATTTCATGGGTGCCATTGTTGTGGATTTCACCCGTTCCCCAAGTCCTGAACCAATGCCAATTGTATGGATGTACATTGTCCCGATAGTCTTCTTTTGGGGCTGGCCCCTGCCAAAGTCCCCAATCCAATGTATTGGGAACGCTTATTTTGTTTCCTTTTCCAATGGAACCCCTATTGTTGGAATAATAGGCTTCTCCCTTGTAGACCTCTCCAATGACCCCATTGCGGATATCGGTAATTGCTGATGCCGAGGTTTTGGCAGAGCGCTGCTGGTTACCCATCTGTACTTTCTTCCCGTACTTGTTCTGGGCGGCTACCAAAAGGTCGTTTTCGTAAGGATTGTGGCTACAGGGTTTTTCCACATATACGTGTTTTCCGGCCTGTAGGGCCATAATGGCCATAGGGGCATGCCAGTGTTCCGGCGTGGCAATGAACACGGCATCCACATCCTTATCCTCCAATATTTTTCTGAAATCCTTTTCCACTTTGGGGATATAGCCAATATTCTTCTGGCACCACGCATTGTGCTCCTCGATAATAGTGTCGTCCACATCGCAATTGTACAGAATCCTCGCATTGGCATCTTGGTGGATGGCAATGACATGGGCCTTGGCCCGACTACGTACCCCGATGACGGCAACTCCCAAGCGGTCATTCGCGCCTAGAATACTGGAAAACCCCATGTTGGGCATCAAAACTCCTGCAAAGGCCAAACCTGTTGTACCTGCTGTTGTTTTTTTGATAAAATTTCTTCTCGTTCCCATACTGTTATGTTTAGAGTTGTTTGATTTTTATGTTTCTGAACGAGACCCGATCTCCATGGTCCTGCAATAAAATATTTCCTTTGTCCGCTTCCCCAAATTGAGGCCAAGTAACATATTTGCTTTCCGAGACCAATTTTCTATAGGCATCGCTTTTGCGCTCATACTCCAAAACCTTCATTCCGTTGAGCCAATGCTCCACATGGTTGTTGTTGGATTTGATATGTGCGGTATTCCATTCCCCAATGGGTTTCACATATTTGTTGGGGTCGGCTTGGATCAGATCATATAGGGAAGCCAGGGTTCGGCTGCCTTCATGGTTTCCGAGTTTGGCATCGGGATGGCGGGCATCGTCCAAAATTTGGAATTCCAATCCAATGGAGGAACCTTCCCCCTTGTTCAAATCCGTATTCACATAATATTTGATGCCGCTATTGGCCCCTTCGGTTATCTTGAATTCCAGTTTCAGCTCAAAGTTGTCGTACTGTTTATCCGTGACGATGTCCCCACCGGCTTCAGATTCACCTCCGCCTGTGGAAAGCACGGTCAACTCCCCATTTTCAATGACCCATCCCTTCTCGGGAAAATGGTCCAATTTTGCCCCACGCCAACCATTTGTGGTTTCTCCGTCCCAAAGCATTTCCCAATTGCTCTTCTTGTCCTCGGCAATAAGTTGATTTTTGGTAGTGATGGGCGGTATGGGCGATTCCGTTGCGTATTTTTCAGGGTTTTCGGTTACAATTCGGATGTTTTTCCATTGAATCTCTGTGCCCGCTTTTTGGTTTTCACCAATACTGTGTACTTGAAGGGCAATAAATCCTGTAGCGGTGGCATCATCAACAAGATGGGCTGCAGGAACCCCATTGATCCATGTTTTTAAGGTATCACCTATGGCTTCAATACGATAGTGGTTCCATTCATTCTGTTTGAAAGCTTTCTGTGCAGCCTCGTTTTCCGTAAGGGGGTTTAACCATCCTCTTCGGCCCTCATCATAGATGCCTGCGCTCCAAGCTCGGTCCGAAGGATCAATCTCAATTTGATAGCCATGGACACGTCCGTTCTGATACTCTGGAATGCTGTTACTGCGTATCTGGATTCCGGAGTTCATGGTAGAATCCACCAAATAGTCCAACTCCAAGATAAAGTCACCATATAAGGCATCCGTGGTGAGGAAGGTGTTTGGTGTGTTGTGTTTGGTCGTGCCCACAACGGCACCATTTTCCACCGAATACTCGGCAGTTCCTCCCTTTACGGTCCACCCTTCGAGGTTTTCTCCATCAAACAGGGGTACCCAAGGGGTATCATCCTTGGGTTTTTGGTCGCAACTGGCTATTAAAGCCAAGGTCAGCAGTACGGTTATCCTACTCAGGATTTTTTGGGTATTCTTCACTTTTCTAGAGTTTAAATGATTCATTTTTTCTTTTTTATACATCGAATAGGCTAGGTAACCACAAGGTCAGTTGAGAGACATAGGTAATCAACAACAATGCGGCGATCATGGCCAAAAACAAGGGTAAAAGGGGCTTTATGACTTTTTGTATCGAGGTTTTGGCCACACCTACGCCCACAAAGAGGACGGAACCTACGGGCGGAGTGCACAGACCAATACATAGATTGAATATCATGATGATACCAAAATGAATAGGGTCAATACCCAATTTGGTGACAACTGGTAAAAAGATAGGGGTAAAAATGAGGACCGCCGGGGTAATGTCCATAAAGATGCCCACAAACAATAAAATGGCATTGATGATCAGCAGGACCACCACCACATTATCACTGATTCCCAATAGCACATCGCTGGTGGCCTGTGGGATATTTTCATAGGAAATGGCCCATGACATGCCAATGGAAGCCGCTATCAACAACAACACCATAGCCGTGGTCACGGAAGAATCCAATAAAATATTGGGTAGGTTTTTAAAGGAGATTTCCTTGTAAACAAACCCTAGAATCAAAGAGTAGAGCACCGCAATGGCCGACGCTTCCGTAGCGGTGAATATGCCTGCCACGATACCCCCGATAACGATGACCAATAACAAGAGACTTGGGAAAGCGTCCACAAAGGTCTTTACGATTGCCAGAATACCAGAATCGCCTTTTTTGGCGTGTCCGGTATATCCTTTCTTTTTGGCCCATATCATGGCCACGATCATCAAAAACACTCCTGCAAGAATTCCGGGTATGTAGCCTGCCAAAAACAGGGCAGCAATGGAAACGCCCCCACTGGCTAGGGAATACACAATCAGGATATTACTGGGGGGGATGATCAGGCCCGTAGTGGCCGAAGTGATGTTCACTGCGGCACCAAATTCCTTGGAGTAGCCCTCTTTTTCCATCTCGGGACCCAAAATACTGCCCATGGCAGAGGCTGATGCCATGGCCGAACCTGCTATGGCTCCCATAAGCATGGCGGCCGTTATATTGATCAAGGCAAGTCCGCCAGGAAGCGCACCCACCAAGGTCTTGGCAAAAGCGATCAAACGATGGGCCATGCCCCCTTTGTTCATCAAGTTTCCGGCAAGGATAAAGAAAGGAATGGCCAAAAGGGCAAAACTATCCAAGCCCACGCCCATGCGTTGGGCCAAGGTGGTGGTTGCCGGTAAAAAGGGAATACTGACCAACATGGTCAATAAAGCGGAAATGGAAATACTCCAAGCCACAGGAACGCCTATGGCCAAAAGACCAATAAAGCTAATCAGCAACACCAAGACGGGGAAATATTCCATTATTCGCTTTGATTTAAAATGTCCGTAATTTTATAGTAGACGATGAGTAGTCCGCTTATGGGGATGACCAAATACACATAGGCCAATGGTATTTGAAGGGCGGGCGATAACTGTTCCAACACAAAAGTGATGTACACCAAACGGATGCCTCCAATGACCATAACCGATAACGCAAACAGGATTACTGCAATTTTAACTGCGGCCGATAGTCTTTTTTGGGTGGTTTTGTTGAACTTTTGGGGCAGTACATCAATGGCGACATGCATATCTTTCCCAGCCACATAGGCCGCTCCCAATATTCCGGCCCAGATCATGAGGTATCGGGCCAATTCATCCGTAAACGAGCTTGGGGTTCCCATCACAAAACGGGTAAAAACTTGCCAAAGCACATTGAGGACCATGGCAGACATGATGATGACCAATGCACCACCCAATACGTTATCTATGGTTTTTTTGGCGCCCATAATCATTCAACGGCTTTTATTTGTTGTATCAATTTGAACAGCGCCTCGTCCTCTTCATACTTTTTATAGACCCTTTCCGTCTCTTTTGAAAAAAGGGACTTATCCGGTCTGAAGATTTTTACCCCTGCCTTTTGAACAGCTTCCAAAGCTTCTGCTTCTGCCTTGGCCCATAGCTCTCTTTGATATACTACGGATGCATCTACCGCTTCTTGGAGCCAACCCTGTTCCTCTTCCGAAAGCTTGTCCCAGAAGTGGGTGGCCACCAAAATGATATCTGGGGAGAAAGTGTGTTCATTCAAGGAGTAGTATTTGCATATTTCGTAGTGTTTGGAAAGGTAAAAACTAGGTGGATTGTTTTCCGCTCCGTCCACAACGCCCTGCTGCAAGGAGGTGTACAGTTCTCCCCAAGAAATAGGAGTGGGCGAGCCCCCAAATCCACGGACCATCTCCATGGCGGTGACACTGGGCATTACCCTGATTTTTTGCCCTTTTAGGTCCCCGGGACTTTCAATTGCTTTTTTCTTGGTGTAGAAACTACGGCTGCCTGCATCGTAAAACCCAAGGCCTTTTAGCCAGTATTTTTTGCCATCGTTCAACAATTCTTCACCAATAGGTCCATCAAAAACCCTAAAGGAATGCTCCCGATCCCGAAAGAGGTAGGGAAGTCCCAAAACCCGGGTCTTTGGCGCAAAATTTTCTAGCGTGGCGGCAGATACCTTGGTCATGTCCAGACTTCCAATCTGCAACAGTTCAACAATTTGACGTTCGGTGCCCAATTGCTGGTTGGGATAGATTTCAACCGCCATCTTACCATTGGAAATCTCTTCAAGGTCCTCTCCCATCTTTACCAGAGCTTTGTGAACGGAATGGTTGACATCCAATCCGTGCGCCAGCTTTATGGTCTTGACCCCATTTTCTCCCTGACACCCCATCAGAAATAGCATAAGGCCTACCCAAAGCACTATGGAAGTATATGATCTCATTATTTTTTCAACTCTTTCATGCGTTATCAAAATTGAAGTATTCCTTGGCATTGTTGTAGCAGATATTCTGTACAATATTGCCCAAATGCGGCAGGTCTGCAGGCAATAATCCTTTTTGGATGTCATTCCCCAAAATATTGCAGAGCAACCGTCTGAAATACTCATGCCTTGGGAAGGACAGCAAGCTTCGCGAATCGGTGAGCATACCTATAAAGGTGCTGAGCACGCCTAAATTTGATAGGGTGTTGATTTGTTTTTCCATCCCGTCCAATTGGTCCAAATACCACCAACCAGAACCATACTGTATCTTTCCCTTGATTCCACCGCTGTTGAAGTTTCCGGCCATGGTGGCAAAAACCTCATTCTGTGATGGATTTAAGTTATATAAAATAGTCTTTGCCAATTGGTCCGTGCTCTCCAAAAGGTTCAGAAACTTACCGAGGGGATACGCTTGTTCTTTATCGCCAATGGAATCAAAGCCCGTGTCCGGACCCAATTTGTCCAGCATGCTTTGGTTGACATTGCGTAAAGGGCCCAAATGAAACTGTTGTGCCCAGCCCAAAGAGTGGTATTCCCTACACAGAAAAACCAAGATTTGAAATTTATAATAATGAATCTCTCTTATCTCCAAGCGTTGCCCTGAACCCATTTTTTTGAAAATGGCCTCAATATCATAGGCTCCTTCCTCGAAAAAATATAACTGTTCCAAACCGTGGTCTGCCAATCGGCACCCGTTTTCATGGAAATGCGCAATCCGATTTTTTAGTGCCTCCAACACATCAGAATAAGAAGATATGGTAATACCGGAAGCATCGGACAGTTGCTCCAAATAGCTTTTATACGTGGTAAGGTTCTCAATCGCGTAGGCCTTATCCGGACGAAAGGCTGGCAACATTTTTGGGTGATGGCCTGCTTTTCTGGATTTTTGGTGAAATCGCAAATCATCTATGGGATCATCGGTGGTACAGACCACCTCAACATTCATTTGTTGTAGCATTCCCAAAGCTGAAGATGTCTTTTCCTGTAGCTTGTCAGAAGTGGTTTGATAGATTTCAAGGGCGTTGTCCTTGGACAGTAAATCCGTGATTCCAAAAAAGCGCTGCAACTCCAAATGGGTCCAATGGTAGAGGGGGTTTCGTATCAAATAGGGTACGGCCTCGGCCCATTTTAAAAACTTGTCTTGATCGGATGCGTTACCAGTGATGTATTTTTCCTCGATTCCCAAGGCACGCATGGCACGCCATTTGTAATGATCACCGTCCAACCACGCCCGGGCCATATTATTATAGTGTCCATTATTGGCCAACAACTCCGGAGTCAGATGGTTGTGATAATCAATGATGGGCATGTTTTTGGCATAGCCGTGATACAACTCTTCGGCATATGGGGTCTGTAGCAGAAAGTTTTCTTGGATAAAACTCATATGCCCGATTTTTCAATGCCCAACATCAACCCCCGTAATTCGGCCAATCCCCGCAAACGACCTATGGCCGAATAGCCCGGGTTGGTTTTTTTGCCCAAATCGTCCAACATCTGGTGCCCATGATCAGGACGCATGGGCATACGTCGGTCGGGGCGGTTGGTCTGTGTTCTTTTGCCCTGTTCCGTCAAAAGTTCCTTAAGCACACCGTACATATCCACATCGCCATCCAAATGGTCTGCTTCATAGAAATTGCCTTGATTGTCCCGTTTGGTGCTTCTCAGGTGGATAAAGTTGATTCGGTCAGCCAATTGATGGGCCATGTTGACCAAATCATTGTCTTCGCGAACCCCGAACGAACCTGTACAGAAACAAATACCATTATTTGGACTGTTGTGGGCATTGATGAGGTCTTTGGCATCTTGTAAAGTGCTCATGACCCTGGGCAATCCCAAAATCGGGAAAGGAGGATCATCTGGATGAATGGTTAAGAATACCCCGGCTTCTTCAGCAGTTGGGGCTATGGCTTTGACAAAGGCGTGTAGGTTTTCCCGCAATTGATCAGGACCGATGTGCTTATAGGCGTCCAACACATTTTGGAATTGCTCCAAAGTATATCCCTCTTCCGCACCGGGTAGCCCGGCAATGATATTACGGATGAGTTTCTCTTTGGAGGTTCCGTCCATTTTTTCATAGGCTTGTTGCGCCAGACCAATTTCCTCTTTTGTATAATCTTCTTCGGCACCAGGTCTTTTAAGGAGAAATAGTTCAAATGCGGCAAAAGCAGCTTTGTCAAACCGCAGGGCCAATGATCCATCTGGCATTTGATGGGCCAAATCGGTACGCGTCCAATCAAGTACGGGCATAAAGTTGTAGCAGACGGTGTCCACTCCACATTGCCCTAGATTTCGGATGCTCTCTTTATAGTTTTCAATATAGCGTTCAAAGTCTCCAGTACGCTTTTTAATGTCCTCGTGTACGGGGATGCTTTCCACCACGGACCATGTAAACCCATACGCTTGGAGCTGCTTCACACGTTTCTTTATTTCTGAAACGGGCCATACTTCCCCATTGGGAATATGATGCAACGCCGTGACAATGCCTGTGGCACCTGCCATTTTTATATCTGCCAAGGAAACGGGGTCATTGGGTCCGTACCACCTCCATGTTTGTTCCAATCCCATACTCTATACGCCGCTATATGCACTGAAGCCCCCATCGATGGGCACTACAATTCCTGTTACAAATTTTGATCCGTTGCCCATCAACCATAGTACGGTTCCCACCAAATCGTCCGGTTCCCCAAACCGGTTCATGGGTGTGTGTTCCAAGATGGTAGTTCCACGAGGGGTAAGCGACCCATCTTTTTGGGTCAGTAAACTTCTGTTTTGATCGGTTAAAAAGAAACCGGGGGCTATGGCGTTTACCCGAACCCCAACAGGAGCCAAATGCACGGCCAACCACTGGGTGAAATTGCTCACGGCAGCTTTGGCCGCGCTGTAGGCCGGTATCTTGGTCAAGGGCCTAAAAGCATTCATGGAAGAGATGTTCAAAACCGTTGTGCCTTCTTTCCCAACCATATCCTCTGCGAATACTTGAGTAGGTAAAAGGGTCCCAATAAAGTTAAGGTCAAACACAAACTGGATGCCTTTGGGATCCAAGGTAAAGAAGGTGGTCAAATCTTCGGGTGGATTTAGATCCTCCTCGAAAAAATGGGTTTTTGTGGTTGTGCCCTTGGGGTGGTTGCCACCCGCACCATTGATGAGGATATCGCAACCTCCCCATTGCTCTTTTACAATGTTCCTTGCTTTGATAAGGGACTCCTTTTCCAGCACATTGGCACCAACACCGATTGCCGTACCACCATTGGCGTTTATTTTTTTTGCCACTTCCTGCGCAGCTTCTTCCTTTAAGTCAAGGATGGCCACCTTGGTCCCCTGGTTTGCAATGGATAAAGCCAAAGCACTGCCGAGGACGCCCCCTCCTCCGGTAATGACAACTACTTTGCCTTCTAATTCTTTATATTTAGGTTGATTCATAGGCCTTTTCTGTAATTTTAGGGTTTGATAGTGACCAAAACAATTTCTGTGTCATTTATACACAGTTACTAAATTAGAATTTTTTGGCGAAAAAAAAAATGAAAGGAGATTTATCGGCAGCAACACTTAATGGGCTCAATGATTATCAAGTAAACGAAGATTCCTATGAATGTTCCATGACCACGGACATTGCTGTTTTTGGGTATGTGGACAACCAATTGAAGATTTTACTGACCAAAAGATCAGTGGGTAACTTTACCGATCATTGGATGTTGCCGGGCGGTGTCTTGCAAGCGAATGAAACCCTAAAAGATTGTGCCCAAAAGATATTGTTTGCCTTGACGGGATTTGAAAACATCCATTTTGAACAGGTAAAGGCGTATTCCGAAATAGATAGGCACCCAACAAAAAGAGTGATCACCATCTCTTTTTATGCTTTGGTAAAACCCGAAAACCACCCCTTGACCTTAAAAAGTGGTGTGGAGCAGATTGATTGGTTTGATTTGGACCATATTCCGGCCAATCTTGGGTTTGATCACAACCAAATTATCCGGGATGCGCATCAATTCTTTAAAAAGAACTTAAAGGACACCCTTGTGGTTGGTGAATTGCTTCCACAGAAATTTACCCTACCCGAACTACAGAATCTCTATGAGAATATTTTAGGCTTGGAATTGGACAAACGCAATTTTAGAAAGCGCATTTTCCAAATGGATATTCTTAAAAATACAGGCGAAAAAAAACCAGGAGTAAAGGGGGGACCCATGTTATATTCGTATAAAGACCATGAGTAAGGTCATTTCCGACTCAATTTCACAACAAAGACAACAATATATGTTGATTTTGCAACGGATTGAAAGAAAAATCAAGGCCAAATGCGGGTAGTGAAACGAACCATTTTGGATTATACCAGTATCCGTATCTTTAGACAAAATTGTAATGTTTCAACTGATTTAATACACCAAAACCCATGAAAAAACTAAAAACTTCGGTCCGTTGGGCCAGCTTGTTTACCCTAACCATTCTTTTTAGCATGTGCAGTCTTGCACAAAAGAGCCCTTATAAAAGCGTTGAGGGTAAAGCAGCTGATGCATCCATCGAGATTACGTATAACAGCCCTTCCATGCGGGGTCGCGAAATTTTCGGAGGCCTTGTTGCCTATGACAAGGTTTGGAGAGCAGGAGCCAATATGGCCACAACCTTTACCACGGACAAGGATATTACAGTTGGAGGGGAAAAGCTTTCCGCCGGCACCTATGCCTTGTTCTTTGTGCCCAGCAAAGGGGATTGGACCGTAATTTTTAATTCTAATCATGGACGCAGCGGCTCTTCTGTTGAAGGACTGACCTTGGCCGAATATGATAAGGAAAACAAATCAACAGACGTGCTTCGTGTAAAAGCATCGCCAAAAAAGGCTTCCCAAGCCAAGGAGCAATTGACCTATGCTATTAACAATGATGGATTTACCATGGAATGGGCCAATGTGGTACTCCCAGTTTCCATTGATTAAATACGGGAAAGTTTAAAAAAACTCGACCCATCTTCTTCAAAAGAAGGTGGGTTTTTTTGCTATTTATCGGAACAGCAAAAGCAAGGCCCCCAAGGCGGTAAGCACAAGAATCATTTTCCTGAAAAATCCTTCACGAATGATTTTTACCAGTCGGATACCCACATAAATCCCTGCTAAAATGGCGGGTATCAGTTTTATATCCACCCATAAAGTCTCTAGTGTAACGGTCTTCCACACAAAAATGTGAAAGGGAAGCTTAAAAAGATTGGTAATGAAAAAGAGCCATGCCGCGGTACCCACAAACTGGTTTTTGGGCAATCGCATGGCCAGAAAAAAGATGTTGGTAAAAGCCCCTGCCAAGTTTCCGATCATGGTGCATATTCCGGCCATGATTCCCATGGAGCCAGCAAACATCCAATGGGTGGGAACATGGGTAGATTTTCTTCGGTCCCACCAATACAATAGGCCCAAGCTGATAAAAATAACGGTGACCATGCCCCATTTGAACTCCACTTCCGGCAAGTCCTTTCCAACGAGAACACCAATAAGGATACCCAATACCATCCATGGAATAAACTTGAGAATGTATTTCCACTGCGTGTGTCTGTTATAATAGATGACGGCAATGATATCACCAACGATCAACAAAGGCATGAATATTCCTGTAGATGCCTTGGAGCCAAAGGCCAAGGCCATGAGGGTAACATTCAATATGGACATGCCCTTTAGGCCGGCTTTGGAGGCTCCCATTAAAAAAACTGCCGTGGCGGCCATGGCCCATGCCATTATTGAGATTTCGGAGGGAAGGGAGAGAAACATCCAAAACATTTGGTGGAGTACAAAAGTAACCTAAAAAAACTATCTTTGGTTCTTACCAAAACCAAACCAATGGATATACAAACCTTAGATTATGCCATAATCTTTACTTTTTTCGCTATTGTCCTTTTCATAGGAATTTATGTTTCCAAGAAATCGGGAAAAAGCTCATCAGAATACTTTTTATCAGGAAGAACCATGCCTTGGTGGTTATTGGGACTTTCCATGGTGGCAACAACATTTTCCACGGATACGCCCAATTTGGTGACCGATTTGGTCCGCTCCAAAGGTGTTTCCGGAAACTGGGGATGGTGGTGTTTCCTATTGACGGGAATGCTCACGGTTTTTGTATATGCGAAGTTATGGAGGAAGTCCAACGTTAATACGGATTTGGAGTTTTATGAAATCAGATATGGCGGAAAGGCGGCAAGTTTTTTAAGGAAATTCCGCGCCATTTACCTTGGGGTGTTTTTTAATGTGATCACCATGGCCTCCGTTACCTTGGCGGCCATTAAGATTGGTGGTGTTATGTTGGGGCTGGATCCTTGGGTAACCGTGATCAGCGCAGGCTTAATAACAGTTATTTTTAGTGCCCTTGGAGGGTTTAAAGGAGTGGTTTACAGCGATTTTCTTCTCTTTTTTGTAGCCATGGGAGGTGCCATAGGGGCTGCCGTGTATCTGGTTAATCTTCCCGAGGTTGGTGGAATTCATTCCATTTTGGAAAATGAAAATGTACAAGGGAAACTGAGTATCCTTCCCGATTTTAGCGATAAGAAAGCGTTGATCACGGCCTTGATCATTCCATTGGCGGTACAATGGTGGAGTTCATGGTACCCTGGAGGCGAACCCGGCGGTGGGGGCTATATCGCACAACGGATGTTGGCGGCAAAAGATGAGAACCATGCCATTGGAGCCACGTTCTTCTTCAATATCATGCACTATGCCTTGCGTCCTTGGCCATGGATTTTGGTAGCACTGGCCTCTTTGGTGGTATATCCGGACATTGCCAGTATCCATGAAGCCTTTCCTAATGTAACAGAGGATAAGCTGGGGCACGATTTGGCCTATTCAGCGATGATGACCAAATTGCCCACGGGTCTTTTGGGGATTGTACTGGCGTCTTTGGTGGCGGCTTATATGAGTACTATTTCCACACAGTTGAACTGGGGCTCTTCGTATATTGTATATGACTTTTACAAACAACAGATAAATCCAAACGCCACGGAGAAACAAATGGTGAATGTGGGAAGACTGTCCACTGTGGTATTGATGGTCTTGAGTGCATTTTTGGCCTTGGCACTACAAGATGCCATGGGTGTGTTCAACCTATTGTTGTCTTTTGGAGCAGGAACGGGACTTATCTTTATTCTACGATGGTTTTGGTGGCGTATCAATGCTTGGAGTGAAATCACAGCGATGTTTTCCTCTGGAATCTTGGCCGTTCTCTTGGAGACCACTTCATTAAGGGAAATCCTTTTTGCTCCTGAAACCGGGGTGTTCCCAGAATGGGCAGACTTACCATTTATTATGGTGGTGACATCAATCATCTGGTTAACGGCCACGTTTGTGACACAACCGGAAAGCAAAGAAGTTTTGCGAAGCTTTTATCTCAAAATTCAGCCAGGTGGTCCAGGCTGGAAAAGGATTGTGGATGAAGCTGACGCTGAGAACGTAAAAATCGTAAAGAGCAATGAAAAATGGAGTGTTCCTGCAGGAATCACGGCCATGCTGTTAGGTGTGGTTTTAATTTACTCCATTATGTTCGCAACGGGCTATTGGATCTATCAAGAGACCCAACTGGCTCTCATTTTGACCGGTGTGGCTCTTGTTTCCGGATTTTTCCTGATCAAGGCTTGGGGTAGGATCAAGGATAACATCTTATAACAACAGCACCATGAAAAATAGGGTTTTATCCGTAGATATTTTTAGGGGAATGACCATCGTATTGATGATACTGGTGAATACCCCGGGTACTTGGGGGCATGTGTATGCCCCGTTATTGCATGCACAATGGCATGGGTACACACCAACAGATTTGGTGTTTCCGTTTTTCCTTTTTATTGTGGGAACCTCAATTGCGCTGGCCTATCAAAATAAAAAGACAGACTCCAGCACCTACAAAAAGATTGCTATCCGAAGTTTAAAATTGATAGGGCTGGGTCTTTTCCTGGGAGCTTTCACATTGACTTTTCCTTTCTTCAAGGATTTTGAAAACATTCGGTTTCCTGGGGTTTTACAACGAATCGGGGTAGTGTTTTTCTTTGCTTCCATCCTGTTTATCAATTTGGACTGGAAAAAACTCGTTGCCGTTTCAGGGATTTTGTTGATTGGGTATTGGTTGCTCATGGTTTTTGTTCCAGTTCAAGGGGTGGCGTCCACCTTGGAAAGGGCACCGAACAATTTGGCCAACTATATTGACCTAAACGTATTAGGCTCGCACATGTGGAAAGCCGATTACGATCCTGAAGGGCTTTTGAGTACCCTTCCTGCCATAGTAAGTTCGTTGTTGGGCATTTTCACAGGATTGATATTGACCTCAAAGCAAGAGAAGAAAACCACAATTTTGTTCGGTTTGGGAGGTGCATTTTTGATTCTGGGCCATGTTTGGGATATGGTATTCCCCATCAACAAGGCATTATGGACCAGTAGCTTTGTCTTGGTAACAGCAGGTTGGGCCAACATCGTATTGGCGATTATTTATCACCTCACCGATGTCAAGGGAATCAAATTCGGAAGTATCTTTAAATACGCCGGGGCCAATGCCATAGTGGTGTATTTCTTGTCCAGTTTTATCAGCAAGCTGTTTGGAATGATTAAGGTGGGCGATGGCAATTCCCTGCACGGATGGTTGTTCCAGACCATTTATGTGCACGATTTTATGTCCATGAAGCTATCATCACTGCTGTATGGATTAACGGTAGTGGCCTTTTATTGCCTGTTGGCCTACGTATTGTACAAGCGGAAGATTTTCATCAAAGTATAGGACGATGTTCCTTTGACATTATTGTCGAAGTTCCATCAAGCGGGCCACATACTTTCCAACCACATCGAACTCCAAGTTGACCGATGTACCTATTATATAGGTATTGAATCGGGTATGTTCAAAAGTATATGGAATGATGGCTACGCTAAAGCCGTCTTTTTTGGAATCAACCACGGTCAAACTTACACCGTCCACGGTAATGGACCCTTTTTCAATGGTTACATTGCTCAAGCCGGAATCGTACTGAAACCCAAAGACCCAACTCCCATCTTTTTGTTCTATGGAAATGCATTGTGCAGTTTGGTCCACATGCCCCTGTACAATATGGCCGTCCAAACGAGCACCCAAGACCATGGCGCGTTCCAAATTCACCACATCGCCAGTCTTTAAGTCACCTATATTGCTTTTGATCAAGGTCTCTTCAATGGCGGTCACGGTGTATAAGTCATCTTTTATGGCCACCGCGGTAAGGCATACCCCATTGTGCGAAACACTTTGGTCTATCTTTAGTTCCGATGTAATATTGGAGGACAGGGTAATGTGCAAATTACCCCCCTCTTTTTCAAGCTTTTCAACTTTCCCTAAAGTCTCTATGATACCTGTGAACATGTGTCTTATTAATTGACTAGTTTTGTAATGCAAAAGTAGCCATATCGGCAGTGATTATATGAAGGAAAATCAAAAAATAAAACTGGGGATTTCCATTGGGGACCTAAATGGAATTGGGTGTGAAGTTGCCTTAAAAACATTTGAAGACCCTCGAATGATGGACTTCTGTACCCCAATTATTTTTGCATCGAACAAAACCGTTTCCCAACAGAAATCGGATTTGGGAATCGATATAACGTTCAATGGTGTTAGGGAGGCATCCCAAGCTGTGGAAGGAAAGATCAACATTGTAAATGTTTGGAAAGAAGTGCCGAAAATTGAATTCGGACAGGCCACACAAGAGGGAGGCAGCTATGCCATTAAATCGCTTCGGGCCGCGGTTTCCGCTTTGAAGGATGGAAACATAGACGTTTTGGTAACGGCACCCATCAACAAGAACAACATACAGTCCGAAGATTTTAAATTTCCCGGCCATACCGATTATCTGGCCCAAGAATTGAACGGGGAAAGCCTTATGTTCATGGTGGCAGACACCCTTCGGGTGGGGTTGCTCACGGACCACATTGCCGTTAAGGATGTGGCTCAGGCCATAACCCCCAGTTTGGTGAGGCATAAGATAGCCACTATGGAAAAATCCTTAAAAATGGATTTTGGAATCCGTAAGCCAAAAATTGCTTTGTTGGGCATCAACCCGCATAGCGGGGACAACGGTACCATTGGGGAAGAGGACGACAAAATTTTGAAGCCGGTGATCAAAGAGCTGTTCAATAAGGGAACTTTGGTGTACGGACCCTATTCGGCAGACAGCTTTTTCGGTTCGGACAACCATAAGAATTTTGATGCCATTTTAGCGGCCTATCACGATCAGGGGCTTATTCCCTTTAAAACCCTTTCCTTTGGAAAAGGGGTAAACTATACCGCTGGACTTGATAAGGTTAGGACATCACCGGACCATGGCACGGCCTATGAAATTGCCGGAAAAGGGCAAGCGGACAATAGCTCTTTTAAAGAAGCGGTTTTTATGGCCATTGAAGTATTTAAGAACCGTACGGAGTATATGGAATTGAGCAAAAACCCACTGAAAAAACAAAAGACCAAGCGTGCGAGCTAAAAAAGTTCCACAAAGATGGATATTTGTTGGTGTTGGAATTGCAGTTTTATAAATAAGTAGTATCTTTGCACCCGCCTTTAGAGGCTGGTACACAAACCTTAAGTGTAGAAACAATGAAGCTGAAGGAGTTTTTTATCCCATTTTCAGGCTTGAAGTTGGGAAAACACGAATTTGTGTACGAGATTGACAATGCGTTCTTTGAATCTTTTGAATACCAAGAATTTAACGGAGCTTCCGTGCAGGTGACCGCCATATTGGAGAAGATGAGCAATATGATGGAATTGGAAATCGAGGCCAAGGGAACGGTGAATGTGGATTGCGACATGACCGGCGAACCCTTTGACCAACCCATCCATTCAGATTTGCACTTGGTCATCAAGTTTGGGGAAGAGTACAATGATGAAGATGATGAAATTTTGATCATTCCCCATGGCGAGTACCAAATCAACATTGCACAGTACATCTATGAGATGTTGGTGCTGGCCGTCCCTCAAAAAAGAGTACACCCAGGTGTATTGGACGGAACGTTGAAATCGGAAATCTTGGACAAGCTGGAAGAATTGCAGCCAAAAGAGGAAAAGAAACCATCAGAAAAAACAGATCCCAGATGGGATGATTTAAAAAAGTTACTAACGGACAAATAGGTTTATAATGGCACATCCTAAAAGAAAGACATCAAAGACCAGAAGGGACAAAAGAAGAACCCACTACAAAGCGGTAGCCCCTACAATTGCCAAAGATTCCGTAACAGGAGAAATGCACTTGTACCACAGAGCACACTGGCATGAAGGCAAACTGTACTACAGAGGTCAAGTATTGATTGACAAAACAGAGGAAGAAACTGCTGCCTAATGGCAAATCCCTCAAAATAAACCAACTCCCGTTCCAAACTAACGGGAGTTTTTTTATGGACTGAAGTTAATTTCAAAAACGACCCTATTTTGATAAAAAAGTCATATAAAATGACTAATTTTCACCTCTTCTGGGTCAAATTTTAATGTTTTTGACAAAAAGAGACGCTAAAATGAATAAAACAACAGCAGCGATCACAGCTGTGGGAGGATATGTTCCCGATTTCGTGCTATCCAACAAAGTGTTGGAAACCATGGTAGATACCAATGATGAATGGATAACCACAAGGACCGGAATCAAAGAACGGAGAATATTAAAGGAAGAGAACGCCGGAACTTCGTACATGGCCATAAGGGCCGCCCAAGACCTTATTAAAAAAGGAAATGTGGACCCTTCGGAGATTGATTTTGTATTGGTGGCCACGGCCACTCCCGATCTTCCCGTTGCGTCGACCGCAGCATATGTGGCTTCGGAAATAGGGGCCGTAAATGCTTTCGCATATGACTTACAGGCTGCATGCTCCAGTTTTTTGTATGGAATGTCAACCGCAGCCAGTTATATTGAATCGGGAAAATACAAGAAAGTTTTGGTGATCGGGGCCGATAAGATGTCCTCGATCATTGATTATACAGATCGTACTACCTGCATTATCTTTGGTGATGGTGCCGGGGCTGTACTCTTTGAACCCAATGAGGAAGGGCTTGGGGTACAGGACGAGTATTTGAGATCGGATGGAATTGGACGCCAGTTCTTGAAAATTGATGCAGGAGGCTCTATCTTGCCTGCGTCCGAAGAAACGGTGAAGAACAAACAACATTATGTATACCAAGATGGGAAATCCGTTTTTAAATTTGCGGTTTCCAACATGGCCGAGGTGTCCGCGCTGATCATGGAGCGGAACAATCTTACCCATGAGGACGTACAGTGGTTGGTGCCCCATCAGGCCAATAAACGTATCATAGATGCCACGGCCAATAGAATGGGAGTGGATTCCGAAAAGGTGATGATCAATATCCACCGCTACGGAAACACAACATCTGCCACCTTGCCATTGTTGTTGTTCGATTATGAAAAACAATTGAAAAAAGGAGACAATTTAATTTTTGCCGCCTTTGGGGGAGGCTTCACATGGGGTTCCATTTACTTAAAATGGGCCTATAATTCTTAAATAGCACAACTAACAAAATCATATTCCATGGACATTAAGGAAATTCAAAGTTTAATCAAGTTTGTGGCCAAATCAGGTGCCAGCGAGGTGAAGTTGGAGATGGAAGATATTAAGATCACCATCCGAACCGGTAGCACAAGCTCAAGTACCCCAGAGACAACCATTGTACAGCAAATTCCCATGGCCCAAGCACCTGCCGCTCCAGTGGCTGCGGCTCCAGCCGCTCAAGAAGCCGCGGCACCTGCAACGGAATCTGCTCCTAAATCCGATGACTCCAAATACATCACCATTAAATCACCTATCATAGGAACGTTCTATAGAAAACCTTCTCCTGATAAACCTGCCTTTGTTGAGGTGGGCAGCACCATTAGCCAAGGAGATGTGCTTTGCGTGATCGAAGCCATGAAATTGTTCAACGATATAGAATCCGAAGTTTCCGGAAAAATCGTCAAGGTATTGGTTGATGACTCCTCTCCGGTGGAATTTGATCAGCCATTGTTCTTGGTAGATCCATCGTAGTGAATTTTAAATGCTAAATTTTAATCACCTTAACAAGGAGGATTAAAGTCATTTAAAATTTAGAATTCAGAATTTAAGATTGTGTTCTATGTTTAAAAAAATATTGATTGCAAATAGGGGAGAAATTGCACTGCGGATTATCCGTACTTGCAAGGAAATGGGAATAAAGACTGTTGCCGTATATTCCAAGGCCGATGAGGAAAGTCTCCATGTACGCTTTGCGGATGAAGCCGTTTGTATTGGTCCGGCTCCCAGCCACGAGTCCTATTTAAAGATCCCCAACATCATTGCTGCGGCTGAAATCACCAATGCCGATGCCATTCACCCAGGATACGGGTTTCTTTCTGAAAATGCCAAATTCTCGAAAATATGTGCTGAGCACGATATCAAGTTCATTGGTGCTTCGGGGGAACAGATTGAAAAAATGGGGGATAAGGCTACGGCCAAGGAAACCATGAAAAAAGCAGGAGTTCCCACCGTCCCTGGATCGGATGGATTGCTCAAGGATGTGGACCATGCCAGAAAAGAGGCCAAAAAAATGGGATATCCCGTTATGATCAAGGCTACTGCCGGTGGTGGAGGAAAGGGAATGCGCGCCATTTGGTCCGAGGACGAAATGGAAAGGAATTTTGAAAGCGCCGTGAAAGAAGCCACAGCAGCTTTTGGCAATGGCGGAATGTACATGGAAAAGCTTATCGAGGAGCCACGCCATATCGAAATTCAAGTTGTAGGCGATCAATATGGAAAGGCATGTCACCTTTCCGAAAGGGATTGCTCCGTGCAGCGAAGACACCAAAAATTGACAGAGGAGACGCCGTCACCCTTTATGACGGACAAGCTTCGCGAAGATATGGGAAAAGCAGCCGTTAAAGCAGCTGAGTACATAAAATACGAAGGCGCGGGAACCGTAGAGTTTTTGGTGGACAAGCACCGCAACTTCTACTTCATGGAGATGAACACCCGTATCCAAGTGGAGCACCCCATCACGGAACAGGTGGTGGATTATGATTTGATCCGTGAGCAGATTTTGGTTGCAGGAGGTGTGCCTATTTCTGGGAAGAACTATTACCCAAAATTGCATTCTATTGAGTGTAGGATCAATGCGGAAGACCCGTACAATGAGTTTAGGCCTTCTCCTGGAAAAATTACGACCCTTCATACGCCCGGAGGGCATGGAGTCCGTTTAGACACCCATGTGTACAGCGGGTACATGATTCCGCCGAATTATGATTCCATGATCGCCAAATTGATTACCACTGCCCAGACTAGGGAAGAGGCCATCAACAAAATGCGTAGGGCTTTGGATGAGTTTGTGATCGAAGGTGTGAAAACCACGATTCCGTTCCACAGACAATTGATGGACCACCCAGATTATTTGGCCGGGAATTATACCACCAAATTCATGGAAGGTTTCAAGATGGATTCCAAATATCAAGACTAAATATAGCCCCGATTTTTATCGGGGTTTTTGTTTTATGGAGCTAAGCTATTGGGAATATAAGATCTGGTTGTCCCATGTGGATTTCACCGTAATTGGTAGTGGCATCGTAGGGCTTAACTGTGCACTCCGATTAAGGGAGAAACATCCCAAAAGTAAGATTCTGGTTCTGGAAAGAGGCAGTCTCCCCCAAGGAGCCAGCACCAAGAATGCCGGCTTTGCCTGTTTCGGGAGTATTTCAGAAGTGCTATCGGATGTAAAGACGCATACTGAGGAAGAAGTGGTACAGCTGGTGCAAAAGCGATATAAGGGCATCCAGGTACTACGAAAGCTTTTGGGAAATAAAGCCATCGGGTTTGAACAGCATGGTGGCCATGAGCTTTTTTTAGAGAATGATTCGGAACTGTTTGCGTCCTGTTCGGATAGCATAGAACATCTAAACAAACTACTTCTCCCTGTTTTTGGAGCCCAACCTTTTGTGAAAACCAAGAATAAATTTGGGTTTAAGGGCATCCATGAAACGTACATTACCCATCAATTTGAGGGTCAATTGGACACAGGAAAAATGATGCAGGCCCTGCTTCAAAAATGCCAAGAGAACCAAATTCCCATTTTAAGTGGAGTAGAGGTCCAACGCATTGAAGACACTGGCAGCAAAGTGACCATCAATGCAGAAGGCTTTGGATTTGATTCCAAAAAGGTGTTTGTGGCGACGAATGGTTTTGCCTCAAAACTGCTACGATACGAAACTGTGAAGCCTGCTAGGGCACAGGTATTGATCACAAAGCCCATTAAAAATCTAAAGATAAAGGGAACGTTCCATTTGGATGAGGGCTACTACTACTTTAGGAATATAGACGACCGAATTCTGTTTGGCGGCGGCCGAAACCTCGATTTTCAAACCGAAGAGACCATGGAATTTGGAGAAACCCGGATCATTCAGGATGCATTGGAAAAATTTCTCAAGAACGTAATCCTTCCCAATCAAGACTTCGAAATTGACCAAAGATGGAGCGGGATTATGGGGGTGGGCACCCAAAAAACTCCCATCGTAAAGCAAATTTCCAATTCCGTTTACTGTGGTGTGCGACTTGGCGGAATGGGTGTTGCTTTGGGCAGTTTGGTGGGAACGGAGCTTGCGGATTTGATTTAGAAAGTTCAAGTACAAGCTCAAATACCAATGACCGCTATCATATTGGTTTCTTGAATACTTTTTTGAACTTGAACTTGATGCTTGAGTTTGATTAAATCATCCGTCCATCCAACAAATTGATGATTCTTGAACCATAGGCTGCGTTTTTCTCTGAGTGCGTCACTTGGATAATGGTTACGCCTTCGTCATTCAACTGCTTAAAAAGTTCCATGATTTCTTCCCCTTGCTTGGAGTTGAGGTTTCCCGTGGGCTCATCGGCCAAAATCAGTTTTGGATTGGAGATGAGGGCCCGCGCTATGCCCACCAATTGCTGTTGTCCACCGCTCAATTGGGCAGGGAAAAGGTCTTTTTTGCCCACAATATTGAATCGGTCCAGCATATCGGCCACCATGGCTTTGCGTTCGGCGCCTTTATATTTTTTATAGAGCAGGGGCATTTCCAGATTTTCCTTTACCGTGAGCTCGTCCAGCAAATGATAGGATTGGAACACAAAACCAATGTATTCTTTGTACAGGTTGGCCCGGTGTTTTTCTTTGATGGAGTGTACAGGTTCGTCCAAAAATTGGTATTCCCCTTCATCAAACCCGTCCAGCATCCCGATAACGTTCAGCAAGGTGGATTTTCCAGAACCCGATGGCCCCATAATGGAGATGAACTCACCTTCCTGAACTTCAAGGTTGATGTCCTTTAACAAAAAAATACGCTGGCCCCCAGAGTTGACCCATTTAAAAATGTTGTTGAGTTGTAGTAGCATGATTTGTATGTATTTATTCTTCCCGAAGGGTTTCAACAGGGTTGGCCGAAGCCGCACGGATACTTTGGAAACTCACGGTAAGCAATGTAAGGAAAAGGGTTAAAAATCCGGTCAGTGCAAAAATCCACCAATTTATGGTTGTCTTGTAGGCAAAGCCTTCGAGCCATCGGTTCATGGCAAACCAGGAAATGGGGACGGCAAAGATGAAGGCAAGTCCGATCCATTTTACAAAGTCTTGGTTCAACAATGAAAGAATCTGTCCCATGGTGGCGCCGTTTACCTTTCGTATGCCAATTTCTTTTCTCCGTTGTAGTATGGTATAGGAAGTAAGCCCGAACAATCCCATCAGGGCAATGAGTATAGCAAGAAAGGTAAAGAACCCGAATGCTTCACCAAATTTTTTGTCATCGTTGTATTGGGCTTCAAAATTTTTATCCAAAAAGGTATAGCCAAAGGTACTCTCGGGGAAGACAGACTTCCATTTGCTTTGCAAAGATGCCATGGCGGACTCCAATTGGGCAGAGCTTAGGGCAGCATCATCCAATTTTACCAAAAGGGCACTGGTCGCTGTGCCTGGTCGTACCAGCAGTGGTTGAATAGCGGTTTTTAGCCCAAAGTGATGGTAGTTTTCCATTACCCCAACAATCTTCCAGGCCTGCCCCCAATATTTGACCTCTTTTTCCAAAGCCTCCGTAGCATTGGAGAACCCCATTTTTTTTGCAAACTGTTCATTGACCACAATGTCATTCCCATATCCATTGGCGTTGGCATGGAATACATCACCGGCCAAAAAGGATATGCCCATGACCTTGAAAAAATCGGGTTGTACCTGGTACTGATAATATACGGTCTGTTCCTCAAAAGAACCATCCGGTTTGGTAATTCCCATAAAAGAAGATAGGTTATCATATCCACCTCCGGGATAGGTTTCCGCAGTTGAAACCGCATTTACAAAGCTTAGGTTGGCCAGCTCTTCTTTTAATACCTGAAAGTCCTTGACCTTGAGGGAATCTGAAGATTGGTCCAATATTTGACCTTTAAGGGCTACCACACCATTGAGTTGTGCCCCGATGGGCTGATTTTTTAGGAATCGAATTTGTTTTCCCACAACCAAGGTTCCTATCAAAAGCACAATGGTTGCCAAAAACTGAACGGTTATCAATCCTTTTCGAAGCAACAAGCCTTGGGAGGAACCCTGAATTTTTCCTTTCAATGTTTTCGCTGGACGGTAGCCACTCAGGATAAAAGCAGGATAGATGTTCGATATGATGGTTCCCAATAGGATAAAGACAAAAAAAGGCCAAAGGGAATATAGATTGGGCAAGGCCACCATCAATTCTTGACCCATATAGCTGTTGAACCAAGGCAATGCCAAGGCCACAAGGCTAAGCGCCAGTATCAAGGCAAACCCATTGATGAGGATAGATTCCGAAAAGATTTGCCAGACCAAATGGAGTCGTTGTGCCCCTGCCACTTTTCGGATTCCAATTTCCTTGGCCCTTTCCAAGGATTTGGCCGTGGCGAGATTTATATAGTTCAACCAAGAGAGCAATAATACGATCAGGGCAATGGCCGATAGAAAATTGACCCGATTTGCGCTTCCATTGGCTTCGGCCTCATACGGTTTATTGGAGTATAAATGAATACGTTCCAAGGCTTCAATGTTATGTCTTTCATCATCTTGGCCATCGGCATTGTTTTCTTGGATTTTTTTCCTGAGTGCAGCAATGTTGGAATTTTCAGCAACTTTCAAATAGGTGAAGAAATTGTTTTGGCCCCAATTCAATTCTTGTTGCCCTTGGAACATCTCCCAGGTCCATAGGGTATCAAATGAAATGAGAAAGCTGTTTTTCATGTGGGTGTTACGGGGAATATCTTTCATGACCCCTGTAACGGTCATCACGGCTTCGTTTCCCCAAAAGGTGGATACCGTTTTTCCCAGAGGGTTTTCATCACCGAACAGCTTATGCGCGAGTGATTCATTCAATATAATGGAATAGGGTTCCTCCAAAGCGGTGTTTTTGTCTCCCTTGATCAAGGGATAGGGAAAAATGTCAAAATAGGATGGGTCTGCCAAAGAACCTATATTCTCACCCAATACGGTACCCTTGTTGACCAAAGTAACATCACCCATATGATATAAGCGAACCTGTTCAAGCACCTCAGGAAATTCTTGCTTAATTGTTGGGCCGGATAAATTATAGACCTGGGCATCCCCAGGGGCAAAAGCATCTCCCTCCATATAATCCATATACACACGATACACATGCTCCGAACCGCTGAACGTATCGTAGCTGCGTTCATAGTTTACATATAGCATGATCAGCACAAAGGAAGCTATGCCCACCGTTAGCCCTAAGATGTTGATAAAGGAATAGAGCCTGTTTTTTAGGAGATATCGTGTGGCTATTTTTAGAAATATGGGATTCATAGACTTTCTTGTTAAGGGTTATTCCATTCGTAAACTTTTTATGGGATTGGCCATGGCAGCCCGTAAGGTCAATAGGCAGACTGTGGCCATGGCTACGCATAGAACCATCAATCCGGCAAAGGCGAATATCCACCAGCCAATAGTGATATGGAAGGCAAAGCCCTGTATCCATTTATGGGCAAAATACCATGATATGGGGGCTGCAATCAAAAAAGAAAGGGAAACAATCTTTAAAAAATCGATGGACAGAAAACCCAATAGGGTAGGAATGTTCGCTCCCAAAACTTTTCGAATTGCGATTTCCTTGGTATGCTGATTTATGGTAAACACTACCAGTCCAAACAACCCCAAACAAGAGATAGCTATGGCAATAAGGGCAAAAATGCTGCTTAGATTTTGGATTTTCATCTCATTTTGATATCGTTCCTCCAAAGTGTTATCCAAGAAATGATAGGAAAAAGGTAAATCGCTGAATTTTTTATGGACAGTTTCTAAATGGGCAATGGCCTGACTGGTTTTTTCAACATTGGTTTTGGCATAGAACAGATAAGACTCCTTTGGTCTGCAGCGAATGATCAAAGGTTTAATGGCAGTATGCAGGGAGGTGAAGTGAAAGTCTTTGACCACTCCCACAATTTGTCCGCCTTCATCACCCCAAAAACTGAGTTTTTTGCCAATGGGATTTTCCATTCCCATGGCCTTGACCGCTTCTTCGTTCACAATATAATTCAAGGTGTCGGCGGCCATTTCCGGAGAAAAAAACCGTCCTTTATCGAGCTGAATATCAAGCATTTCCAACAGACCAAAATCCACATTGAGAATGGTAAACCACAATTTTTCATCCTTTTGGGTTTGCCCTTCCCAAATAGGATCGGATGAGCCTCCTTCCATATGGACAAAATCTCCACTGGCCCTGCTTATGGCTTTAAAGTCGGAAAACTGCTGTAGCTCCTCCACTATGGTCCCTGCATGTTTGTAGGTCCCCATATCCATTGGTGCATAGATGATGTTTTCACGGTCTAACCCTAGATTTTTGTTGTGGATGTATTGCATTTGGAAGTAGACAATCATAGTCCCGGCAACCATGACAATGGAGACACAAAACTGAAAAGCCACTAGTCCCGCCCTTATTTTTTTCTGACCCAAATCTTCTTTCAAAACACCTTTGAGCGCCGCTACCGCTTTAAAGTGGGATAAAAAGTATGCGGGATATATGCCAGATAAAAGAACAGTGATGAGAATGATACATAGGAGCGCTATGTAAACAAAAGGTTCATTGAGGATATGGGAAAGCGCTTTGGATGTAATGGAATTAAATACAGGAATTGACAATTGGGCGAGGACCAATGCCAATAGAGAGGAAATAGTAACAAGTATCCATGATTCCATGAAAAATTGGAACATCAAAGAAGTTTTTCCCGCGCCGATGACTTTTTTTATTCCTACCTCTTTGGTGCGCCGTACAGCGCGGGCAGTGGCCAGGTTAATAAAATTAAAACAAGCAATCACCAAGGTGACAATGGCTATGATGAGGAACAAGTATATGTTGTCTATGCGTCCCCCCGCTACTTTTCCATTTTCAAATTTTCCGTATAGATAGCGGTCCTGTAAGGGTTGGAGAAAAAGTGTGAACCAATCGGAGTTACCCCAATTTTTTGGGGTTTCCTTGATTTTTTCATTGATTTGGCCCAAGGTAAGGTTGTCATCATATAAGGCATAGGTCTTTGTCCATCCGTTACCCCAACTGGTGTTGTTCATGGGCAAGAAATTGTCCAAGGGCACCACGGCATCAAACTGTAAGGTGGATTTTCGTGGAATCTTTTGGAACACTCCTGTTACTAAATATTCCTGTGCATTTTCATCCAACGTAATGGATATGGATTTTCCCACGGGATTTGCTTTGCCAAAGTAGGATGAGGCCAGTTCTTGTGAAATCACCACACTTTTTGGGTTTTCCAAACAACTTTGGGAAGCGCCATTGTCAAGCGGAAAGGAAAACAAAGTGAAAAAGTTTGGATCCGCTCCCATGACTCTAACGTCCATAAGGTTTTCGGCAGTTCCAAAAGCGGAAGACCTTGGTCCGGCCGTGCGGGTCAGGGCCTTAATTTCAGGAATGTGTTCCAATAATGCTTCTCCAACGGGGTATCCAATACCATCCCATGTATCAATATCACCATTTTGTGCTGCTACATTGGCCATTACTTGGGAAAGCTGACCACCCCCTTCATGGAAATTGTCCCATCCAATTTCATCTTTTATAAAAAGAGAAATCATGAGGCAGCACCAAATACCCAAGGTCAATCCAATACTATTGATCACAGTATACCCCTTGTTCTTTAAAAGGTTTCGGAATGATATTTTTAGATGATGCTTAAACATGGGATATTATTTCCAATTCAAATGTCTTATTCCGTCCGCAAACTTTTCACGGGATTCGCCTTTGCGGCCCTAATGGCCTGGAAGCTTACGGTGACCACGGTCACGAACAGGGCCCCGAGCATGGCCAAGGCAAAAATCCACCATTTTAAAATCACGCGATACGGATATTCCTGCAACCATCCGTTCATAACGTAATAGGCTATGGGTACAGCTATAAAACAGGAAATGATGACCAGTTTTAAAAAGTCTTTGGACAACATGTTCCATACATTGAAAACTGTGGCTCCCAACACTTTGCGGACCCCAATTTCCTTGGTACGCTGTTCCGCAACAAAGGATGTCAATCCAAAGAGACCCAAACAGCTGATAAGGATGGCCAACGCAGTAAAGATTCCCGAAAGACGACCAATACGCTCCTCGGCGGCAAATTTTTCACCGTATTCCTCATCTATAAAGTCGTACTGGAACGGAATATTGGGAAAATGTTCTTTGAAGACCCGCTCAATAACAGCCAGATTTTGTCCGGCACTTTGTTTGGGGTTCAATCGTAGGTTGTAGAAGGAAGCATTGCCGTATTTATCAAAGGTGTACATTCCTTGTTTTACAGGCTCATATGGGGATTGGGCAATCATATCCTGAACCACGCCAATAACTTTTAGGGGCTCACTTGGATTTTCAGTGTCCTTATCCTTTAGAAGTTTACCAATAGGGTCTTTAAGCCCCATATATTTTACAGCGGTCTCATTGAGCAAAACAGCATTGGAATCCGAAGGAAATTCCCTTGAAAAATCCCTGCCTTCCACAATTTTAAGGTTGAGCGATTTGGCATATTCGGGGGAAACTTCCGTATAGGCCAAATCTTCCTGAAACCCTTCAGGTTTGCCTTCCCAGGTCCATCCACTTCGGTTGGACCAGATATTGGTGGTTGGGCTACTGGAGGATGACATTTCCACAACTGCTCCGGAAGCAATAAATTCATTGCGCATTAATTCGTACTTCCCGGTAAAGTCTTGGCTCATGACCGGAATCTGTACCAAGCCTTCGCGATCGTATCCAATAGGTCGGTTTTTAGCATGGTTGATTTGCTGCATTACGATGACAGTTCCGATGATAAAGGCGACCGAAACGGTGAATTGGAGCACGACTAAAATTTTTCTAGGCAAACCGGAATGCTTTCCTGCCTTGAAGGTGCCCTTGAGTACATCAACAGGTCTGAAGGAGGAGAGGTATAGGGCAGGATAGCTTCCCGCCAGCAAGGCTGTAGCAACAATAAAAAGAATGGAAATCGCCCAGAAACTCGGAAGTGTCCACGGAAAAACCATTTCCTTTCTGGCCAGTTCATTGAATCCGCCCAAGGAGATTACTACAATAAGAACAGCAATGACAAAGGCGAACAGGACCACCAAAAAGGATTCCCCCAAGAACTGGTTGATCAATTGCCCACGCTGGGACCCAATGGACTTTCGTATCCCTACTTCTTTGGCCCTTTTTTCGGAACGGGCCGTGCTGAGGTTCATAAAGTTGATACAGGCCAAAAGCAACACAAAGACCCCAATGATGCCAAATAGCCAAACGTATTTGATACGTCCGCCCACTTGCTTCCCATTTTCAAAAAAACTGCGTAGGTGCCAGTCCTTCATGGGCAGCAACATAAGCTGGGGGTTAAATTCAACGGTATCTTCGTTCAAATCTTTTTTTACATCTTTAATGGCGGATGTAACCCCTTCCATGGTGGTGTTGTCTGCAATTTGAACAAACATTTGGAAAGAATTGTTCCCCCATTGGTCCTCCGATTTCTGAAGCCATTCTGCTGTGGTGATATATTTATCCCAGGGCATGAGGTAATGCATGTCATTAAAGGAAGCATTAAAAGGAATGTCCTCATAAACTGCGGTGACCATCATATCATACTGACTGTTGACCTTGATGATTTTTCCAATGGGTTCCTCATTTCCAAAAAGGGCGTTGGCCGTGGAAGTGGAGAGCATAATGGAATTGATTTCCCTTAGACCGTCCTTTTCTCCTTTTATGATGTTTAGGTCAAACATTTCAGGCGCTTCCCGTTGCATAAAGTTTCCGGTCCTTGAAATACTGGTCTCCTTGTACTTCAGATATTGGGAGTTGGTCCATGAAGCCATCACCAAGCGCTTGAAGTTGTCCATATACCCATCTCGGAATGCTTTTTCCAAGGGCCGGGGAATGGCGGGGCCTGTGCCGGTTTCCCCATTAAAGGTCTGTGATTGGAATATCTGGGCGATAGTGTCTTTATTGGAGAAATAATCGTTATGGGTGAGCTCATCCTGCATCCAAAGGCCAATGATGAGGGCAACCGCCATGCCCAAGGCCAACCCACCCACGTTTATGATGGTGTATGCCTTGTGCTTGGTCAAGTTTCTCCAAGCGATTTTTAAATAGTTCTTTAACATAATGGTTTTGTTTTTGATGATGATTATTCTGTTCTAAGGCTTTTTATGGGATTCACCACGGCAGCCTTTATGCTTTGATAGCCCACGGTAAGCACGGCCACTCCAATGGCCAATAGGGCCGCTAGGGCAAATACCCACCACCCTATCTCTATGCGATAGGAAAAATCTTCAAGCCATTTGTCCATGGCAAACCAGCCAATGGGCAAGGAGATAAGGATGGATATTCCGACCATTTTTAGGAAGTCGGTGGTTAGGCGATAGGTTATCTGTTGAACACTGGCCCCCAATACTTTTCGGATACCGATTTCCTTGGTTCGCTTTTGGGCATTGAAGGCGGCGAGCCCGAATAAGCCCAAGCACGCAATCAAAATGGATAGGACCGTAAAGACCATAAATATTTTGCCTAAACGCTGCTCTGCATCATAGGTGGTATTGAAGGAATCGTCCATAAATCGATAGCTGAAAGGCTGCCCCGGAGCAAACTTGTTCCAAATTCCCTCGATTTTGGCAATGGCTGTGGAAAAGTCCCCAGCATTTAATCGTACTGCCAACATCCCAGAAGGTTGTCGGTCCATAAAGAGCCCTAAGGCCCCAATATTTTCCCGCAAGGACTCGTAATGGAAGTTTTTGACCACTCCTATAATGGTGCTGAACCTGAGTTCTTCCACTGAGAGGTCGTCGGTCATTTTTAGACCCAATGCTTCTTCAGCGCTTACACCAAGAATCTTTAGGGTTGCTTCATTGATGATCATAGCGGTAGAGTCGGTACCAAATTCGTTGCTGAAATTGCGTCCGGCAATGAGCTCCATATCCATTGTACCTATATAATCTTCATCAACGGCCCATGTTTGCATTTGAACGGCATTTTCTTGGCTCAAAGATCCTTCCTTAACAAAGGAGCCGTTGGAACGGGAAGATGGTGTTGGGAAATAATAACTTAAGGTGGCATTTTTGGTCTGACTTAGTTTGAGAACCTCTTCTTTCAAAGCCTCTACCTGAGATCCGGCGGAAAAAACATCGTCTATCAGAACCACTTGATCTTTGGTAAAGCCCAAGTCTTTGTTTTGAATGAACGTCAGCTGTTGAAAAACAACAATGGTACTGACAATCAAGAAGACCGAAATGGCAAACTGGAACACCACCAATGCATTGCGTACGTTGCCGCCTCCCACATCACTTTGTCCACCGCCTTTAAGCGTTTTCACGGGCATAAACCGAGACATAAAGAAGGCAGGATAGCTACCGGAGAATATCCCCAAGATAATAGTGGCCAATAGTAGAATTCCCCAAAATATTGGATTTGTATAGGGAATGGTAATGGATTTACCTGCAAGGTCATTGAAAAAAGGTAGTACTAGGGTAGCTACAACAAGAGCCACCAAGAGTGAAATGAACGAGATAAGCCCCGATTCAATCAAAAACTGCCGTACAAGGTCTATTTTGTTGGACCCCAAGGTTCTTCTTATACCTACCTCTTTGGCTCTTTTCAAGGAATAGGCCGTGGAGAGGTTCATGAAGTTCACACAGGCGAGAACAATCAGGAACAAGCTTATAAAGGAAAGAATGTACACATTTTGCATGGTACTGTTGGCGCTCATTTCAGATTGCCTATTTGAATACAGGTGGATATCCGTCAAGGGCATGGTATGATAATTGACATAGTTGCCCGAAGCAAGAAAGGACTCCTTGGTTATCCCGGGAAAATAATTCTGAGCCCAAGGCAGCAAATAGTTGTCGAAAAGAGTATTCAATGGAACTTGGAAATCTGCCACATTTGCCGAAGGAATGAGTTTGATGAACGTAAAGTAATTGTGACTGCCCCAATCGGGTGATCGGGAATCGGCATAACCGCTCATGGCCATAAAAACGGAATGGTCCCTCAGGAACGAATTTTTTGGAAGGTCATCAATGACCCCGGTAACGGTGTAAGTGTCCGCATTGTTCAACAATAGACGTTGCCCTAAAGCGTCGTCGACCCCAAAATGCTTTTCGGCTGCAGTTTTGGTCAAGATCAAGGTGTTGGGTTGGGTCAGGGCCGTTTTGGAATCGCCCACCAAGAGGTTGATTCCAAAGAAGTCAAAGAAGGTAGAATCGGCAAAAGCAACCCTGGGTTCCTTGGTGTTTGTGGAGGTTTCGCTTTTTCTCAAGAGCAAGCTTCCCCGGTCCCGAAACCGCATGGCAGATTCCACCTGTGGAAAATCCCTGAGCATGACTTCGGCCATGGGGGCTGCGGCTTCGGAAGCTTTGATTTCGGCTCCACCAAATTTAATATCGGTATCAATTCTGTAAATGCGTTCGGCATCCGCGAACATTTTATCATAGCTCAATTCGTCATGGATAAAAAGACAGATAAGCAAGGCACCCGCCATTCCAATGGCAAGGCCAAAAGTGTTGAGAAACGTAAAAAAAGGTTGCTTTTTTAGATTCCTCCAAGCAATTTTTATGTTGTTCTTAAACATGACGTGTTGTTTTGATATTTTAGTTTATTCGGTTCGCAGGCTTTTAACAGGACTGGCCAAGGCCACTTTTAGGGTCTGATAGCTTATGGTGATCAATGTAATGACCATGATGGATATAATGGCAAGGGCAAAAATCCACCAATGTATTTGGGTTCTATAGGCGTAACCTTGAAGCCACTGTTCCATGAGATACCAAGCAATGGGAGTGGCCAAAACCCCAGCAATAAGAATAAGCTTGAAGAAATCCACGGAAAAAAGGGTTAAGATGTTGGTGACATTACTGCCCAATACTTTTCTAATACCAATTTCCTTGGTTCTTTGACCCACAAAGAAGAGAATAAGACCGTAGAGGCCAAGGCAGCCAATCAATATGGCCAAGCCTGAGAAAACTTTGGAAAGGGATAAATACCTTTGTTCCGCTTCGTATTGCTCTGCAACACGTTCATCCATAAAATGCGGGTCAAAAATATAGCCTTCAAAAGTGTTGGACCATTTTTCCCCAATTCGATCTAAAATTGATTTGGTGTTCTGGGCACTTATTTTTATTGCTATTTGACTGAACCACTGGGGCTTGTACGCTATAAAAATGGGGCTAATGTCTTCCGTGAAATCGCTGTCGTGAAAATTGGCAATAACCCCAACAATGGTTGTTCTTTCACTATTTACTTCGATTTTTTTGCCCAACAGGTCATTGGAAGAGGCCAAGCCCAATTTTTCTCCCAGTTTTTCATTGACAAGGACTTCAGTGATAGAGTCGTGCTCAAAAAAGTTTCTTCCGGCCACTAATGGAATATCAAATGTTTTTAGATAGTCTTTATCGGCAAGCTTGGCTTGAATGCTGAATTCCTCATCTTCTGGCCTATTTTGGAATTTTATGCTGGTTCCCCAATTGCTGTGTGAAGCTCCAGGGCTGTCCAAACATGCGGAAATCTCATTTACTCCACCAATTTGGGACAATTGATCTTTAAGCGATTTTAGCTTTACGGATTCAATGTCCGTGGGGATGTTCACCATGACAATGGATTCCCGATCAAAACCTAAATTGGTGTTTACAGCATAATCTATCTGCCTGGAAATGATGAGTGTTGCAGCGATCAAAGTGATGGAAATGGCAAATTGTGCAACGACCAAAACTTTTCGGGTTGTGGTTCCGCCTGTATCGTTATGGTTCAATTTGCCCTTTAGGGCAAGCACAGGGACAATGCGGGACATCAATATTCCTGGGTAGCTTCCGGATAGGAATGAGACCAAAAGCAAGACCGTTGTCAGAAATACAAAAAATTGGACATTCCAAAGATTGGTCATGGAGAGTTCCAGTTCAAACAGATGATTGAACGAGGGAAGAAACAAAACAGCCAATAATATGCCCAACCCAATGGCAAAAAGACTGATTACAAAGGTTTCCGACAAGAATTGCCAGAACAGATGGTGCCTAAAGCTGCCCAACACCTTTCTTACCCCAATTTCTTTTGACCTATAGAACGCTTGGGCGGTGGAGATGTTGATGAAATTGATTGAAGCAATCAGTATCAAGAACAAGCCAATGACTCCAAAAACCCACATTAAAGCCGGATCTACACCACCATATTTTGAATTAAAATGAATATCGGACAGTGGTTGTAGCTTGTAAACGTGTTTGTTTTTGCTTTGCGGGCGATGCTTTTTTGGGAGTTCCAACAAAGCATTTTCAATGTCGGCGATATTTTGGTTGGGATGCAACAAGGCAAAACATTGCAGGTTCGAAGAGATTCCTCCCCAAGTCTCTTCTGCCACAAACTCATCGGAATTTTCCAAGGTCTTGAACGAGATGAACAGCCCTTCGGTTACCAAGGAAGTTTTGGGAACATTTTGAAGAATTCCAATAACTTCAATGGTCTCTTTGTTGTCATAAAGAAAGGTTTTTCCAACAGCATTGACTGTGCCGAACAACTTCTCGGCCATTTTTTGGGTGATATATGCCGTATTGGGTTCTTCCAAAGACCGATTGCCCGTAGCTTCCATTAGAGGAAAGGTCATGATGTCGAAAAAATCTGGCTCCACAAAGGCAACACCTTCCATGTATGGTTGATTATGCCCTTGGGCTTCCACTCTGATAAGCACCTCATCCCAATTGACCATTTTGGCCACTTTTTCAGCGTAATGGTATTCTTCGCGGAACACTTTTGCAAAAGCTGGGGGTACAGAGGCATTGTACCCTATCTGATCTTGATGACTTTCGGTAACGGCCCGGTAGATTCTGTCCGAGTTCTCATGAAAATTGTCAAAGGAAAGATGAAATGTCAAAAACAGATATATCAAAATACTGCTGCCAAAGCCTATGGCCAAGCCTAGGATATTTATAGTGGTGAACACCTTTCTTTTGATAAGGTTCCTCCAAGCGATTCGGATATAGTTTTTGAACATGATGGTTGTTTTTGATGATGATTGATGAATAAACTCCTATACCATTGCTCCCATGGGCTTGTTTTGACTTTCAGTGACAATTTGCCCATCGAACAGGTTGATGACCCTATGCGCATAATGCGAATCGCGGTCCGAGTGGGTCACCATAACAATGGTGGTGCCTTCTTGGTTCAGTTCGGTCAACAGGTTCATGACCTCGATACCATTTTTGGAATCCAGGTTCCCCGTAGGCTCATCCGCTAAAATCAGTTTTGGGTTGGTTACCACCGCTCGGGCAATGGCCACCCTTTGCTGCTGACCCCCGGACAATTGCTGCGGAAAGTGCTTTTCCCTGTGCGCAATTTTCATGCGTTCCAAGACCGCCTTCACTTTTTCACGGCGTTCAGATTTGTTCATTTTTAGGTAAATAAGCGGCAGCTCCACGTTTTCGAAAACCGTAAGCTCATCAATAAGGTTAAAGCTTTGGAAGACAAAACCTAGGTTCCCCTTGCGCAGTTGGGTGCGTTGGCTTTCCTTGAGTCCGCCTACTTGGTGACCGGCAAATTCATAACTTCCCTCGGTAGGATTGTCCAACATGCCAATAATATTGAGGAGGGTTGATTTTCCGCATCCGGAAGGGCCCATGATGGCCACAAATTCTCCTTCGGCAACCTTTAGATTTACCCCGTTCAGGGCCAAGGTTTCCACTTCTTCGGTTCTGAAGCTTTTTTTAAGATTCTGTATTTGTATCATTTTTTAGGGTTGTTTCGCTGTTAGTATATAGACTTCTTTAAATCAATAGGTGTTACAGAATGCACGGTTATTTTAATACAATCCGTTCTGCGGTTCCAAAACTGTCATAGTTACTGGTAATTACTTCTTCTCCAGGTTGTAGGCCCTCAAGGACCTCGTAGTACCTTGAATTCTGTTTGCCTAGACGTACATTGCGTTTTAGGGCCTCACCGCCATCAGGGTTTACCACGAAGACCCACTGGCCCCCGGTACTCTGGAAGAACCCACCTTTGGGCAACAAAAGGGCTTCGTTGGATTCGCCCAACTGTAGGCGAATGTTGTAGCTCTGCCCGGCGCGGATGGTCTCTGGTTTTTCATCGGTAAACACCAAGTCCACCTTAAAGCGACCGTTCCGAACTTCGGGATACACCTTGCGCAATCGTAGGCCATATTCCTTTTCATTGCGCTCCAAGGTTGCGGATAGGTCCCGTTTTACCCGATCAATGTAGTGCTCGTCTATTTCGGCCTCGATTTTAAAATCGGTGAGTACGTTGATTTGCCCAATACGTTCCCCTTGGGCAATGTTCTGTCCAATCTCGGCATCCAAAAAGCCAAGCTGACCATCAGCAGGGGCGCGTACATTAAGGTGGTCCAAGCGCTCGTAGACCATGGATAGGGTCTTGTGCATCCGGGCCAAATCGGCATCCAAACCGGTCAAGGAAGTTTCCCTCAGCTCATCATCCTGCTCGGTCTGCAGTTTTACAATGTCGTATTGTTTTTTGGCGAGCTCATAATTCTCCTTGGAAAGAAGGTAGGCTTCTTTGGAAATCAGTTCGTCCTTGAACAGCTCTTCGTTCTGTTCGTAATTTCGCTTTAGGCGTTGAAGGTCATACTCGGCCGTGGCCAAGTTTCGTCTTCCTTCAACCTGTCTTGAATCGAAGGTAAGTTTGGTGGAGCGAAGATCATTCTGCTTGAGGGCCAAGTTACTCTCGCTGGCCAAGATCTGTTCGTAGAGACCCATATTTTCGAGCTTGAGAATAATGTCACCCTTTTTTACCATGGATCCTTCTTCAATCAATTTTTCCGAAACCCGTCCGCCTTCATAGGCATCCATATAAATGGTGGCTATTGGGGCCACGGTACCGTTGATGGTAATATAGTCATCAAACTTTCCGGCGGTGACCTGTGCTATGGAAAGGCGTTCCTTTTCGGTCCTGAAGGTGGAAACGGAACTGGCAAAAAGCAGCTTCCATCCCACGAACAATAAAAGTACGCCCAAGGCTATGTAGCCGTAATGTTTGGGTTTAAGTCCTTTCTTTTTCTCTAATTGTATATCCATGGTTCTGATTAGTTGATATTAAAAATGGGCAGGCCGCTATAAAAATCTATGGTGCTCTTGTTCACCCTCAACCGGAGACCTACCTGTAAGTTTTCGTTTTGTGCCACGCCGTACAAATTCTTGGCCTGGAAAAGGTCCAAGGCATTAATGAGTCCTTTTTCATAGCGTTTTTGGGCAATGGTGAATGCCAATTGTTGGGCCTCCACCTTTTGGTTGCTTTGTTCGTATTCTGCAATCAATGCCTGATTGGTCTGTACGAGCTGTTGCAATAACTGAAAAAGTTCCTGCTCTTGGATCTTAAGATTGTTCTGTGCCTGCAAATAGGCAATTTTTTGCTGTTTTACCCGGGAATGGTTGGACCATCCATTGCTGATGGGAATGCTCAGTTCGGCCCCTACAAACTTGGAGGTGTTGTCGTTGAACTGGGTCTTAAACGGAATGATGTTCCCATTCTCATCCACATTGGTCTCAAAATAACTGGTGCCGTACCCGGCGACCAAGGAAAGGGAAGGATAGAGTGTACCCCTTGCGGCCTGAAGTTGTTTTTTGGCGGCACTTACCCGGTATTCCTGCGATTTTACCAAGGGTACAAATCCTCTGGCAGTTTCATATAAGGAATCCAAGGGAGCACTTTCAATTTCATTGGGCAGGGGTTCCAAAGTTTCCTGTAGGGTAATATCCGTTACTTCGTTGAGGTTCATTTCTTGAAGCAAAACCAACTTGGCATTGGTGAGCAGGTTTCTGTTCTGGGTCACCAATAATTTATCGCCCAACAGATTGGATTCGGCCTCGTAGAGGTCGGCCCCCGCCATTATACCCAATTCCACTTGCTTTGCAACAAGGTCGTAATTGGCTTGGGAGATTTCCTGTTGTTCCAAGGAATTGGCCACAAGCCCTTCATAAAATTTAATGTCATAGAAAGCGCTCATCACCCTGAAGGCCAAGAGGAATTTCTCTTGCAACACATCTTCCTGTGTAGCTTTCAAAATGAATTTTGAGGCTTTTATCGAGTTCAATTTTTGAAACCCCTGAAATAGCCCCATATTGGCATTTAGGGAGTAATTGTTGCTAAAGAACTCCGTGTTCACATAATCGTTGGTGTTCGGGTCGGCCGATCTACCATAGCGAATCCTATAATCCGTATAGCCGCTCACAGAGGGCAACAAATCACGGATGGACTGGCGATAGGTTTCTTTGCTCGAGTCGCGATTATAGTTGGTGTTCTTTACCTGAAGGTTGTGCTCAATGGCATAGGCCACACATTCATCCAAAGTCCAGGTCTCTTGCGAAAACCCGGAGATTGCAACGAAAAATAAAAGGCCGGTAATGTATGTTCTGAGGTTCATAATGTATTCCTGTGCCAAAACTATGTCCATTCTTGTGCCAAAAACATAATCATCTAATTATCAAACAATTAAAATATTTTCTAAAAAGAAAGTTAAGCATAGGTGTAAAATATTTATACAAAAAATGTCAAATTATTTTACACATCGACAGCTTGCATTGTACCAATTCGTAGTTTTAGAATTGAAAAAGGAATTATAGGAGTTATGACCGATGCCAAGATTTTAGTGGTAGATGACAATAAGAGCGTATTGAGCGCTTTGGAGATTTTACTCCAGTTTGAATACAAAAGCGTTCAGACCTTGTTCAACCCCAACCAGATTTCTTCCTTTCCCAATATGGAGGAAATGGACATTGTGCTGTTGGACATGAACTTTTCCGCTGGGGTAAACACAGGGAACGAAGGATTGTTTTGGCTCAACGAGATCAAAAAGAAATCCCCCAACACCTCTGTCATCATGATGACGGCCTACGGTGCGGTGGACTTGGCGGTAAAGGCCTTGAAGCAGGGCGCATCGGATTTTGTCCTGAAACCGTGGAACAATGAACGGCTCATGACCACGGTGCAATCGGCCTACGAGTTGCGGAAGTCCAAACAAGAGATCCATAACTTGAAGAAAAAGGAAAGCAACCTAAAACAGGTCATCAATGAGGACAAGAACTTTATCATTGGCCAGTCCAAGGCGCTCTCCTCGGTTTTGAACTTGGTTGCCAAGGTGGCCAAGACCGATGTCAATGTGCTCATCACCGGGGAAAATGGAACAGGGAAAGAACTCATTGCCCGGGAGCTGCACCGATTATCCGCAAGAAAAAATGAGGTGTTCATTGGGGTGGACATGGGGTCCATTGCAGAGAACCTTTTTGAAAGTGAATTGTTCGGACACGTGAAAGGATCCTTCACCGATGCCAAGGAAGATCGGGCGGGAAAATTTGAGGCTGCCCACCAAGGCACCTTGTTTCTGGATGAGATTGGGAACCTTTCTTTGCAGATGCAGGCCAAGTTGCTCTCTTCCATCCAAAATAGGGCGGTGGTCCGGGTGGGGTCCAATACCTCCAGTCAGGTGGATATTCGGTTGGTCTGTGCCACCAATTGCAATCTGGAACAAATGGTAGCGGATGGACTGTTTCGGGAAGATTTGCTCTACCGCATCAACACCATCCATATTGAAGTGCCTCCCTTGCGCGAGCGCGAAGGGGATGTTTTGGTGCTGGCCGACTTTTTCCTGAAAAAATTTGCCCATAAATATGATAAACCGGGGCTACGCATCAACAATGTGGCCCAAGAAAAATTAATGGAATACCAATGGCCGGGCAATGTTAGGGAGCTGCAGCACACCATGGAGCGGGCTGTAATCCTTTCGGACGGAAATGTACTCAAACCCACCGATTTTCTGCTGAACGCCAAGCCCATGCAGTCTTTGGACCATCAGCCGTTGACGCTGAACGAGATGGAACAGCAGATGATCTTACGGGCCTTGGACCAGCACGATGGCAATTACAGCGCCGCGGCGGAACAATTGGGCATTTCCAGACAGACCCTCTACAATAAATTGAAGAAAAAGCACGAATAATGGCCAGTCGACATTTTTATTTCCAGCTGATTGTTCGGGTAATCTTGATCACACTTACCGCTTTGGTTTTGGCTTTTTCCGTGGCAAATGCATGGTATTTTACATTGGGACTGTGCCTTATTCTTTTGATAGTCCAAGTATCTGCCCTAATCATATTCATCAACAGGACCAACCGTAAGATTGCCTATTTTTTTGATGCCATCCGCAATGAGGATTTTACCCTACGCTTTCCCGAACGGGTGGCCATTAAATCCTTCAAAGAGCTCAACCAAAGCCTCAACCGGGTCAATGGATTGATTCAGGAAGTGCATCTGCAATTGCAGATCAGGGAACAGTACTATCAGGAAATCCTGAAACAGGCCAGTATAGGTATCATGACCTATAACGAGAAGGGCCATATCCTGTTTTCCAACCCCACTATGGAAAAGTTGTTGGACTATTCCCCGCTGAACCACATTAAACAATTGGCACAAGTGGATGAAAACCTGTTCAAGATCTTTGAAACCTTTGAGCCTTTTGAGCGAAAACAGTTTCAACTCACCAATGAGCGGGAACAGATCCATCTGGCCATCAAGTCCACCCCTTTTACTTTGGATGGAAAATCGCTCCTATTGGTGGTGATACAGGACATCCACAAGGAACTGGACGAAAAGGAGACCGAATCCTGGGTGCGCCTTATCCGAGTGTTGACGCATGAGATCATGAACACCATTACCCCCATCGCCTCCATTTCAGATTCCATCATCAAGTACTATCGGAACAACGGAAAGATCACTCCCATGGAGGAGTTGGAGGAACATCAGATCAAGAATACCCTAAAAGGGTTGGAGGTGATCAAGGAACAGGGGGGCAACCTCATGGACTTTGTACAATCTTACCGAAGCCTTTTGCACGTGCCGGAACCCAACAGGACCATTGTGCAGGGGAAGGCCCTTTTGGGCAAGATCGATGTGCTCATGTCCGCGCGGCTGCATGAGGGCGAAACCGATTTTCAGGTGCTGTGCGACCCAGAGGATTTGGAGCTGTTCATAGATGAAAAACAGATTGTTCAGGTCTTGATCAATCTGGGCAAGAACGCGCTCCAGTCCGTGGGGGATACCAAAAACGGAAAGGTACAGATGGTGGCCGGGATGGACCGCAATGGGAAAAAATATATCGAAGTAAGGGACAACGGCCCGGGCATTCAACCTGAAGTGCTGGAAGAGATTTTTGTACCCTTCTTCACCACCAAGAGCGAGGGAACGGGGATTGGCCTGAGCCTGAGCAAACGGGTGATGCAACTGCACGGCGGGGGCATACAGGTACACTCCGTACCCGACCAAGAGACCGTTTTTAGATTGACGTTTGCCTAAACCACGAGTGAAAATGCAGAAGAAAGAACAGCTATTAAAGTTCTGTTGGGACTATGTGGACACCCGAACGGAGCGCCTGAAAAATAGTGCCGCCGCCCTACAAGAATCCTTGGATTCCGAAACCAAGAGCAGCGCCGGGGACAAGCACGAGACCGGGCGGGCCATGGTGCAATTGGAGCAGGAAAAACTGGCCCAGCAATTGGTGGAACAGGACCGACTCAAGGAAGCATTACGAAAGATCAATGTTGAAACCACACAGGGCAAAATACGTTTGGGAAGTTGGGTAAAGACCAGTACGGCCCAGTATTTTTTGGCCATTTCCTGCGGGGCCGCCCCATGGGAGGGCCAGACGGTCTACTGCATATCGGCGGGATCGCCCATTGCGCAATTGCTCATGGGAAAAGAAGTGGGCCAGACCTTTGACTTTAATGGAAACACCCATACTATTTTGGAGGTGGGCTAAACTGTTCCAGACCCAATTTTAGTTGGATTTCTTTTTAGCTTGATAACGCCGGTATAACCAAACAGCAATTAAGGCTATTATGGTCAAAGCGGCACTGGTAATTACTGAGATTGTTTCTTTTTCGGCATGCATAACTGGGGTTTATATCCTCTAATTTACGGTTTTATCGCTATCAATCTGAACCAGTGCGGATTATCGTCCGCGCTTTTTTCATTTAGATTCTTTTCCTTTGGTTAAATGAACTCAAATCTTTAACCATGGAAAACAACCAGACCGCCTTTTTACAGGGCGTTAAAATTTTGGCCGAGGAACATTTTAGATCGTTGCGGCCCTACAAATCGGGTTTTGAGGTGGAGCACTTGTATATTAAAGGCTATCAGGACCTGTTGTTCCATATGGAGTCCTTGATCAATGTCTGCATCTTGGCCCTGGACAATCCCCATGTGGGGGAGCATACGCAGATCAGGGAACCTCAGGTGCACATCCAGAAAGTTCTGGAGCTCACCGCCCAACTTATCCCCTTTGAGGAAGCCGGGTTTTTGGACCAGATGCGGGAACTCATTTCTACTTTGGAAAAGGAAGACTAGCTACTCCAACCCCGGTTTTTTGCGTTGGGATTTCTTCTCCGCGGCCTGTTTTTTGGATTTCAACCGTTTTTCCACAGAAGATCGGGTGGGTTTGGTGGGTTTCCGTTTTTTGGGAACTTTCAAGGCATTTTTCAGCAGGTCAAAAAAGCGTTTCACCACAAGGTCACGGTTCTTGTGTTGGCTTCGGGATTCGTCGCAGTGCAATTGCAGGACCCCGTCCTTGGTGAGTCTGGATTTCAGTTTCAGGAGCAGACGTTCCTTTTCCACAGCGGACAATCCTTGGGATGCGGCCACATCAAAGGCCAGTTCCACTTTAGTGGAAACCTTGTTCACATGCTGCCCGCCCGCGCCGCTGCTTCGGACGGCCTTAAATTGTAGTTCGCTATGGATTTCCTTTTTGTCCACCTTGGAGACGCTTGTTTATGGTCCCCAAAGATACATTAAGGAAAACTGTATCGCCCACCTTCAATTTTTTTGGTGTGTTGAAATAGAGCATAGGCCCATCTTCCACCTGCCCTTCGTTGAGGTAATGGCTTCCTTTAAAAAAGGAATGGGTCACCCCCACCTTCAATCCCGAAGTGGTGGACACCTTGAACTCATCAGGGTATACCAACACCGATTTATCGATTTGCGAGTACGATTTCAGCAATTTTATGGGCAGTTCATTCACCTCGCCAAACAGGCTAGCCGTATAGTAGTTGGGCGGGTTCCGGTAGAGCTTTTTGGTCTTTTGGTTGGCAATGATGCGCCCTTTTTCCAAAATCAAGGTCCGCTCCGCAAACGGAAGGACATCACTGGGATCGTGGCTGGCGGTGAGGACGGTTATTCCTTTTTTCTTGAGATGGGCAAAAAGGTTCCTGCGAAGGGAGTTCCGTTTAAAGTTGTCGATATGCCCAAAAGGTTCGTCCAACAAGAGGATTTCGGGCTCTTGGGCCAGTACCCGGGCCAGGGCCACACGTTGTTGTTGCCCGCCGCTGAGGTTTTTCACCTTGGTCTTGGCATAGGCCTCCAGTTCTATTAAGGCCAACAGTTCCGCGATACGCTCTTGATGGGTTTCCCGTTCAAAGACCGAAAGATATTGCCCAATGTTCTCTTCCACCGTGGTGAAGGGCATCAGATCAAAATCTTGGGAGAGGTATTTCATGTACGGTTCGCCGGGCACCAGATTAAAATTGGGTCCCAAGGCCTGCCTGTCGCCCCAAAAAATGGAGCCGTCCTCTACATGCAAAAACCCATAAATGATTTTTAGGAGGGTGCTTTTTCCCGAACCACTTTCGCCCATCAGGGCCACGTGTTCGCCGGGGTGAACTTCAAAGGCCACATCTTCCAAAATGACCTTGGATTTGTATTGAAACGATGGAATCTGAACGTTGAGCATATAAAATTTTAGAATCTACAGCGATTCCTTAGTCCTTGAACTCCTTGAGCACTGCTTGGTTGGGAAGCTGGTCGTATCCCATGTTATAAAAGGTGAACCCAAAGATGTCCGCATATTGTTCTATGGTCTTGCTTACCGGTGTTCCGGCCCCGTGCCCTGCATTGGTCTCTATCCGAATGAGGGTTGGGTTGGTCCCGGTCTGTTTTTCCTGTAATTCTGCCGCAAACTTGAAACTATGGGCAGGCACCACGCGATCATCATGGTCTCCCGTGGTAATCAAGGTGGCCGGATATTCTGTGCCTTCCTTTACGTTGTGCACGGGCGAATACCCTTTCAGGTAGTTGAACATTTCTTCATTGTCCTCCGAAGTGCCATAATCGTAGGCCCAGCCCGCGCCAGCGGTAAAGGTGTGGTAGCGGAGCATGTCCAAAACCCCAACGGCCGGAAGCGCCACTTGCATCAAATCGGGTCTTTGGGTCATGGTGGCCCCTACCAAAAGTCCGCCATTGGACCCCCCACGAACCGCCAAATATGCCTTGGAGGTATATTGGTTGTCGATGAGGTATTCCGCTGCGGCGATAAAATCGTCAAAAACGTTCTGCTTTTGGAGCTTGGTGCCCGCAATGTGCCATTCCTTGCCATATTCGCCACCCCCTCTGAGGTTAGGTACGGCGTAGATGCCTCCCTGCTCCATCCAAACGGCATTTACAATGCTGAAAGCAGGTGTCAGGCTAATGTTGAACCCTCCATACCCATAGAGGATGGTGGGGTTTTTACCGTTGCGCTCCAATCCTTTTTTATAGGTGATGATCATGGGAACTTTGGTGCCGTCCTTGGAGGTATAGAAAACTTGCTCGGATTCGTAGTCTTCTGGGTTGAAATCGATTTGCGGTTTCCAATACTGCTCGTATTCCCCGGTTTCCACATTGAATTTATAGGATGAGCCGGGCGTGTTGTAGTTGGTGAACGAAAAATAGAACTCCTTTTCCTCCTTTTTACCTCCAAAACCACTGGCGCTTCCCACTCCGGGAAGGTTCACCTCCCTGATTAGTTTGCCTTGATAATCGTACTGGAATACTTTGGAAATGGCATCCACCATATATTCAGCAAAAAAGTAACCGCCTCCGGTACCTACCGTGAGTACGTTTTCCGTTTCCGGAATCAAATCCGTCCAATGTTCCGGAGTGGGATTGGAGGCATCGGCTACCACCACTTTTTTATTGGGTGCGTTCCGGTTGGTGACCAAAAACAGTTTAGAACCTTCGTTGTCGATCACAGAAGTGTCGGAATCGGTATCGTCTAGAATGGTGACCAATTTTGCATCGGGGTCGGTGAGGTCCAAAAGGAACAATTTGTTCCCCGATGTGGAAACAGCTGCGGAGATGAACAGGTATTTTTCGTCTTCGGAAACGTACCCGCCCACATAGCGATGTTTTTCCTCTGGGGTGCCGCCAAAAATAATTTTGTCCTCGGATTGGGGCGTGCCCAAAGCATGGTAGTACAGTTTGTGCTGATCGGTCTTTGCCGAAAGCTCACTGCCATCGGGCTTGTCGTAGCTGGAATAGAAGAAACCTTCGTTCCCCTTCCATGAAAGGCCACTGAACTTGATATCGACCAAGGTATCTTCCACGACCTCACGCGATTCGGCATCGATTACAATGCCCTTGCGCCAATCGCTGCCGCCTTCGGAAATAAGATAGGCAGCTTTGGAGCCATCCTTGGTAAAGCTCAACCCCATCAAAGAGGTGGTGCCATCTTCCGAAAAGGTATTGGGGTCCAGGAACACTTCCTCTGGTCCATCACCCTTTTTTCTGTAGACCACATATTGGTTCTGCAGTCCATTGTTTTTATAGAAATAGGTATATATCCCTTCTTTGAAGGGAGAACCCACTTTTTCGTAGTTCCAGAGTTTTTCCAGACGGTTTTTAAGGTCTTCCCGGAACGGGATCTTGTCCAAATACCCAAAGGTGGATGCGTTTTGTTGTTTTACCCAAGCTTCGGTTTCTGGGCTTCGGTCGTCCTCCAACCAGCGGTAAGGGTCTTTGACCTCGGTTCCGAAATAGGTATCTACGGTATCGACTTTTTGGGTGGTGGGGTAGTTCACAATGATGGGTTCTTTTTTGGGAGTGGTCTGGCAGGCAGCGCATAAAACCACAACAGCTAGGAGATTTTGGTTTCGCATTTTTTGAGATTGATGTTGATAAAAATACAATGAATATTGGGTTTTGGGACAGAGCGCATAGTCCATTAACGTTTTTTAACCTTCACGGTCCAAACAGGATGTTCCGCACAAGGTATTGGAAAGCTGCAATTGGGCATCATCAATTGAAAAAGGGCAGTGGTCAATTGAAACCTATCATTCATCAATTCAGAAACTTTCGGGAGCCTTTTTTACCTAGCATTGAACGTAAACAAAATCCTACAAAATCATTTGCCATAGGTTTTGATTGATGATGATGGAAGGGGATACGGAGTGCTGTGATTGGGAATTGAATTTTCAACGTAGGCGGCCAAAGTCTTAAAAACCCTCAAATCTATCATTATATGAAAAATTCAATCTACCAACCATCCGGCCTAGCAGTGCTCGTAACTTTTTGGCTTTTGTGGGCTGTGTGAAAGAAGACCATTTAACGGATATTGACATGAACAATACCCCCGAGAACAACAGTGAACGTGTAAAACTGCTTCAAAACCCTTATGAGATACATACATTTAGAAAGGCCTATCAGAAAGTTTTGGACAGTTTGGATAACGGGACCTTTAAGAAGGGGCAAGCTTATGGGCATGATAAAAACAGCAAAAAGGACACCAGTGAAGTTCAACCCAATTATCTCTACATTAAATTCAGCCCCAAAACCGATGGGCAGGAAAGTGAATTACGCAAACACCATAATATTGTGTTTTTGGATTACCCTTTTGAATATGAAGATGGCCAAATTCCATAAACAAAACCCATTGAAGGAAGGGGAGCGCCTCTCATTTTATGCCAGTGTCCCCATTGAAAGCAACTACCCCAAAGACATGCCCCACACCATACTCCAAGAAATGTATATGCCAGAAAAAGATGAAAATTTAAACATGTACACAAAAGGTGACAAAAAAACGCGCAGGGGCTTTGTGGACGATCCGGTGGACTTTATGAACCATGTTTTGGAGCAAGCCTATGTGGATACCGATAATGAAGAATTGCTCCCCGAAAAAATACCTGACACCAAAGGGGATCGCTGTGAAACCTGTTTTTTGGGCATTAACCTGAGAGGAAAATGGCGACCCAGTGGCAATGTTAAACTTTATGATGATAATATGGGCACCACCCAATATACGGTGAATGAATGTAAAACCTCATATACGTATGACTATAGACCTTGCCATTATGGGGACTATGCCAATTGCCCACAAAGAATTAAAAAGAGAACGTGCAAAAAAGTGACCAAAAGTAAACCGGGCAGTTATGTGCCCATAGCAGGCGCCCATATCCTCATACGTGACACTTGGACCTTGGACCGTGCCATTGCAGATGCCCAAGGAAATTTTAGGCATAAGGAAGTGGGGGCAAAAGTACGTTACGTGATCAAGTGGGACCGTTATCAGTTTAGTATTAGGGACCATTCTGGATTGTTCCAGGCGGAGGATAGCGGGCCAAAACTGTACAAACAACCTTGGAACCTTAAAATATCTGGCGGAAGGATGAAATACCGCGGGCAGATCTTCCAAGCCGCCATGCACTTTTATTATCATGATATAGGTGGTTTGACCCGGCCACCCACCAATGGGTTTTGGAAGACCCAAATTAAGATAGCCGCAGTGGAGACCAGTCAAGGCCCTTCTTCCACAAAAATGCAAGTGGGTCATGGGACTTTTGGGATAGTGCCCCATATCAAGATCAAACGATATGGTTTGTCTTCAGAAAAGATTTATGGTACTACAATACACGAACTGGCCCATGCCGCCCATTGGCGTGTGGACCCTATTTCTTGGGATGATCTGGTGGAACAAGGATATTTATATAATTTCGGAAGCAGCAATCCTGGACCGGCCGGGGCCAGTGCCCGCCGACTAATGGAAAGTTGGGCCACAGGCGTGGAAATCTATCTGACCCGGATGCGCTACAGAAGATTGGGGGCATTTAGTTATGAATACAGGATAAGAAGAGCAAATGACCCCAGAACGGGGAATTACCAAAGTGAGGATATAAATGGGGAAAGATCAAAATTCTATACCTCTGCTGTATGGGATTTGTTAGATGATTTTAACCAAAGAAAAGAATTTGGCTCTCCACGACCTATTGATAATGCTAGTGGATTTACCATGCAACAACTAGAGATGAATATTATAGGTGCTAAATCTTGGAATCAATTTAGAAACAATATACTTACAAGAGGTAGACAAAAAGAACAGGTTATAGAGTTATTTGCTAATTGGAATTAACTCACTATATAAACAAACAAAACATAAAGTGATAAAAAGGAGAAAAATATTAGTGCTAGTCTGGGGCATTGTTCTTTCAATTTGCTGTACTGATTCCGTCACCTATATAACAACATATAAAATTATTAATGAAACGGACAATAGCGTTGAACTTAGATTTTATAAATCCAGTGTAGTCGGTGAAGCAAGTTTTGTATTTAAGGCAAACAGTGATACTCCTGGATTAATTTTAGAACGTATACTTGAGACTGGGTCGTTGGATACCAATAATGCTACTGATGCTTATAAGGCGGATTCTGTTGCTGTAATATTCAATGGTGAAAGAATAGAGGCGCATACATTCCTAGAGCCTTTTGACAATTCTATAATGGATGAAGGAGATTATCACATAATTAAAGATAAGAATGAATATATCTATACCATTACTGAAGCCAATTTTGACAATGCCACCCCCTGTGATTGGCTATGTAATTGATGGGTTGAAAAGCATGATGTTGGTTGTCTTTGTCATATTCCTACTTGCTTGTATAGACACCCTGACCTTTACTGCAAGGTACAGAATTGCAAATGGGACAGGCCATGCCGTTGAACTTCGATTTTATAAAGCCATATTGGCAGATCAAGAAAGAAGCTTTGTATTTAAAGTAGATATTGAAGGAGAAGGTCTGATTTTAGAGCGGACCCTAAAAACGTATCCTCCAGATACCAATGGGCCAATTGATGCTTATAAAGCAGATTCTGTTGCTGTCATTTTCAATAACGAAAGGGTTGAAGGCCATATTTTGACAGAACCAGAATTTAGGTCAATTATGAATATCTCGGGTTATCAAAGCAATGAGGAGGGAAATGATTATATATATACCATTACTGAAACCAATTTCAACAATGCCACCCCCTGCGATGGAACGTGTAATTAAAATAGCATTTGGAGTGATTGTTCCAATTCTGTTAATCTCTTGCTGGCCAAGAGAAATGGTGGAAACCGTCAATCTGGTCATCAATAGTGAACTGGACAACTTTGTGCAGATGCGGTTTTTCAGCGGTGGCTTGCCCAGTGGGAAGGAATTGGTTTTCAGAACAGGGCCAGGACAACTTTTCAGGGACGGTGATACAGATACGGGAGTACTAATTCACGAAATTTTTCAAGCAGACTCCATAGAACTAATTTTGGATAATCAACGGATTGAAACTCATAAATTATTCTATCACGAGCCTGCTGGAAATAGCCTATTTGATTCTAGCTCCTACCAAAGGAAGGGGAATACATTGACATATGCCATCAATTCCAAAAATTATGAAAATGCGGAATTGTGTGATGGGTTGTGTTATGAATAACGGGTGCTAACTATTGGCTTATCGAAAAATTCTTCACCAAGTTGTTCTCCACCAAATACTCGGCAATCTGAACGGCATTGGTGGCCGCTCCTTTACGAAGGTTGTCCGCCACGATCCACATGTTCAAGGTGTTGGGTTGGGTCTCGTCCCTACGGATACGTCCCACGAACACATCGTCCTTACCATGGGCAAACATGGGCATGGGGTAGGTGTTGGTGTCCGTGTTGTCCTGTACCACAACACCGGGAGTCTCGCTCAATAGTTGTCGCACTTCAGCAAGTTCAAAATCGTTTAGGAACTCAATGTTCACCGATTCTGAATGCCCACCAGCGGTTGGGATACGCACTGCGGTGGCCGTAACCGAAAAGGTACGGTCGTCCAATATTTTTTGGGGCTCACGGGCCAATTTCATTTCTTCCTTGGTGTAGCCGTTTTCCAAGAACACATCGCAATGGGGCAATGCATTTCGGTTGATGGGGTAGGGATATGCCATGTCACCCTCTATACCGGCAGCTTCGTTCTCCATTTGCTGAACGGCTTTTAACCCGGTCCCGGAAACGGATTGGTAGGTAGAAACCACCACACGTTTCATCCCATATTTTTTATGTAGCGGGTCCAACACCATCACCAATTGAATGGTGGAACAGTTGGGGTTTGCGATGATTTTATCTTCTGCGGTCAATTCACTCGCATTGATTTCAGGGACCACCAATTTTTTGGTGGGGTCCATTCGCCAAGCGGAAGAATTATCGATGACGGTGGTACCAACTTCGGCAAATTTGGGAGCCCACTCCAAAGAAGTGTCCCCACCTGCGGAGAAGATGGCAATATCGGGTTGGGCTGCAACGGCATCGGCAAGCCCAATAACGGTATGCTCCTCCCCCTTATATGTCAAAGTTTTGCCTACGGAACGTTCCGAGGCCACCAATAACAATTCTGAAATGGGGAAATCGCGTTCCGCCAAAACTTGCAACATCACTTCGCCAACCATTCCTGTGGCACCTACAACTGCTACTTTCATGCTTCCTTAAATTTGAACCGCAAAGGTACGCCAGATAGCGATCTAAACAAGCATCCGAGGGAAGAATAATCAAAAAATAACAAAAAGTTATAAATAAAACAACCATCAACCTGCTTGCGGGGCAAATTGATGGTTTTTAAAGGGTTAATTGTGATGTAGCGGGGATGCTGAAAAATTCAGCACCAACGATGTTTGTTTTCTGATTGGCCGTAATCAATCATACAAATAAAAAATTGTCAAGTCGAGCGCAGTCGAGACCTTATCTTAAGACATTGTACCCGTTTACTTCTCGACTGCGCTCGAAGTGACATTGCCTTACGATTGATTATGGAGATTCAATTATTTCTTCAACAAATCCCGGATTTCGGCCAGCAACTCTTCTTGGGTCGGACCTTTTGGAGCTTCTGGTGCAGGCTCTTCTTTCTTTTTCATCTTGTTAACGCCCTTCACGATCATGAACATTACGAAGGCAACAATCAAGAAGTCGATGACATTGGTCAGGAATGCACCGTATAGGACCGCAATTTCCCCTACGGTTTCCCCTGCGTCGTTGACGGTCCCTTCCGTAATCACGTATTTCAAATCGTTGAAATCTGAATTGAACAATAGCCCGATCAAGGGTGAAACAATGCCCCCGGTAAAGGAGGATACCACTTTGTTGAACGCTGCGCCCATTACGAAACCTACGGCAATATCCACTAGGTTTCCTTTCATGGCGAAGTCCTTAAACTCTTTTAAAAATCCCATGTTATAGTTAAGTATTGGTTAATCAAGAAACAAAATAATCAAAAAAAGGCATTGATTGCACAAACATTTGGGAAAAATCAGTCTTCCACGATTACGCGTTTTATCCGCTGGGATAGGGCCGTTAAGATTTCGTAGGAGATGGTCTTGGCCCCAGAAGCGAATTCCTCGGCCGATTTTTGCGGTCCAAAAACCAAGACCTCATCACCTTCCTTGCAATCGATATCCGTAACATCCACCATGATCATATCCATACACACATTGCCAATGATTGGGGCTTTTTTTCCTTGAATGAGGACGTGGGCCTTTCCATTGCCATAGGGACGCCCAATGCCGTCCGCATGACCCAAGGGAAGCGTAGCGGTTTTTCGTGGACCATCGGATTTGAAGGCCCGGTTGTATCCCACAGTTTCATTCGGTTCCAATTGATGTATTTGTGAAATGATTGTCTTTAGGGTGGCCACAGGCCTTAATTGGGCATCAATGGTCTTGTTGTTCCCGTAGCCATATAGGCCGATTCCGCTCCGGACCATTTCAAATTGGGCCTCGGGATAATTTAGGACACCCGAAGTGTTGAGCATATGCCTCATGGGCCTATATCCCAATTTTTTGCTGAACGCTTCAGCAATTTTTTTGAAGGTGTTGATTTGATTTTCGCTGAAATCCTTTTCGTTTGGATCTTCCGAAGCGGCCAAATGCGAAAACAGGGAGCTTACCTTTACCTCGGGTGTATCCTTGACCTGTTCCGAGATAAAATCAACATCATTTTCTCCAAAGCCCAAACGGTTGAGCCCTGTATTGAACTTAAGATGTATGGGATATTGGACCTGACCCTTTTTTTGGGCAGTTCCTAAAAACGCTTTCAGGATTTTGGGGGAGTAGATGTTGGGCTCCAGACAATACTCAATGATTTCCTCAAAATTCACTGGTAGCGGGTGCAATACCAAAATAGGCTTGGTGATTCCGGCTTCCCTCAACAAGATGCCTTCACGGGCATAGGCCACGGCAAAGTAATCTGCACCCAAGGCCTCCATTTTTTGCGCAATGGCAATCATGTCGCTGCCATAGGCAAAGGCTTTTACCACCGCCAAAAATTTGGTGTCCGGAGCTATTTTTGAGCGGAGAAACCTGTAGTTGTGCGCTAAGGCAGACAGGTTTATTTCCAGAGTGGTTTCCCCGACCTTATTCATTGCCATTTTTCTTTTTTACATCCACTTCCTCCGCATCCACATCCATTTGGCTGATTTTTTCCTTAAGCATGGCTTTATAAAAAGCAGCTCGGCTAAGCGGCTCGTATTCCTCGGTCTCGCCCAAAAGCACCAATTTATCATTGCTGGATTTCCGAAAACTATAATTGGCCAAATTCCCGGTACGGGTACAAACGGCATGTACCTTGGTCACATATTCGGCAGTGGCCATTAAGGCGGGCATGGGGCCAAAGGGATTGCCCTTGAAGTCCATATCCAAACCGGCCACCACCACACGTACCCCCCGGTTGGCCAAATCGTTGCATACGGTCACAATCTCATCATCGAAGAATTGGGCTTCATCAATTCCTACAACATCACAACCATCTGCAAGAATGCGGATATTGGCTGCAGCAGGCACCGGAGTGGAACGAATTTCGTTGGCATCATGCGATACCACCATATCCTCATGGTAGCGGGTATCCACCATGGGTTTAAAGATCTCTACTTTTTGTTTGGCAAACTGTGCCCGCTTCAATCTGCGGATGAGTTCCTCGGTCTTTCCAGAAAACATGGAACCGCAGATGACCTCTATCCATCCGAACTGTTCTTTGGGGTTTACCGTGTTTTCAAGAAACATAGCGTATTTTTGAACGAAACTGTACGTTTTTTTCGTTGTATTGGGACGAAGCACAAAGCTACTAAAAAAATGTACCCCCGACCTTAGG
>CP051244.1:1190040-1205236 GCA_017795045.1 Allomuricauda sp.
GAATATGGCTATGATACAGAAACTAAGGGAAGAACTGATAAAATTGTCCACCGAGATCATCACCACAAGGGAAGATCAGGATTTGGTGGTTTTGTATGAGAAGGCAAGGAGTATCTATGAAAGATTGGCCGTACTCAAATTCATCGATGAGAAATTGAGCGATGTGGAGGTCGATGTCTCCAAGAATGTGGTCGCCTCACGTTTTGAGAAAGTGGCCAATGCCGTTCTCAGCGGAAATATTGCCGTACCCGAGAGCAACCCTCATGAAGAGGACATCATGACACCAGGCATGGAAACCATTAAAGGGATGGTTTCGGAAATGCCATCTGAAATGGCCTTGGAACAGGTGTTTGCCGAATTTGTGGCCACGCCCGAATTTGTAAAAAATGATAAAGAGGATGTGACTTCTGTTGAAAAACAGATAAACGCAGAACAGGGCAATAAGCCCAAATCCTTGAACGATACACTCGGTAAGGATATGCAGGTAGGGCTCAATGATAGATTGGCCTTTGTGAAGCACTTGTTCAACAATAATATGGAGGATTATACCCGGGTCTTGTCCCAATTGAACACCATTGATACCGAGGAACGCTCCGTTGCCTTCATCAACAATATGGTAAAACCGGAATACAACAACTGGGAAGGCAAGGAAGAATATGAAACCCGTTTGATGGCCCTCATTGAACGAAGGTTTGCCTAAAACACATCTTTTCAATCACTTTTCGGAACAAGACCGTAACTTTGGGACATGGGAAAACTGTATTTGGTTCCGACCCCAATAGGAAACCTTGAGGATATTACCCTTCGGGCCATCAAGGTCTTGAAGGAGGTGGATTTGGTCTTGGCCGAAGACACCCGCACCAGCGGAAAACTACTCAAACATTTTGAAATTGCCACTCCCCTGCAGAGCCATCACATGCATAACGAGCACAAACAGGTTGATGCATTGGTGCAAAAGTTAAAGAGCGGGGCCACGTTGGCGTTGATTTCGGATGCTGGTACCCCTGCTATTTCTGACCCTGGGTTTTTGCTCACCCGTGCTTGTGTGGAAAACCATATTGAAGTGGAATGCCTGCCTGGGGCAACGGCATTTGTGCCAGCCTTGGTAAACAGCGGCCTTCCCAATGACCGTTTTGTATTTGAAGGTTTCCTCCCCATAAAAAAAGGGCGTCAGACCCGGATGCAGCAGATGGCCGAAGAATCCCGCACTATGGTGTTTTATGAATCTCCCCACAAATTGATAAAGACCTTGACCCAATTTGTAGACTATTTTGGGGCGGACAGACCCATTTCAGTATCCCGGGAACTTACCAAACTTTATGAGGAAACGGTTCGAGGTACCGTGGCGGAGGTACTCTCACATTTTACGGAAAAACCTCCCAAGGGAGAATTTGTTATCGTGGTGGGCGGGAAGAAATAGATGTTAGCTGTTTTGTGGTTTTCCGACCGAAAAAGAAAAACATGGACCAACTTCTTTCTGAAATTAGAAATTGTTCTGTTTGCAAAGCGCATTTGCCTTTGGGTCCCCGACCTATAGTTTCGGCCCATCCAGAATCCAAGATTGTGATCATTGGGCAGGCGCCTGGTACCAAAGTACACCAAACCGGAGTGCCGTGGGACGACCCCAGTGGAAAGCAGCTCAGAAAATGGCTCAATGTAACGGATGCACAGTTTTACGATGAGCGTTTGTTTGCACTTATTCCCATGGGGTTCTGCTATCCCGGAAAAGGAAAATCAGGCGACTTGCCTCCTAGAACCGAATGTGCTCCGCTATGGCATCAACCGTTATTGGACCAAATGCCAAAATTAAAACTGACGATACTCATAGGTCAATATGCGCAAGCCCATTATTTGGGGAAAGCTAGAAAAAATACCCTGACAGAAACGGTAGGGAACCATCAAGCTTATGGGCCGGATTTTCTTGTATTGCCTCATCCATCACCCAGGAACCGTTTTTGGTTGAGCAAAAATCCTTGGTTTGAGGAGGAAATAGTCCCTCAACTTCAAAAAGCAGTTTCCATTATCCTAAAAAATCAATAGGACACAGAAGCCCGTAATCGGCTGAAAGTTTCAGGTTTCATATTGAGGTAGGAGGCCAAATATTTCTGGGGGATTACTTTTAACTCATCTGGACAGCGCTGCATAAAGGCAATATACCGTTGTTCGGCAGTAAGGGTCAATAATTCTACCTCACGGGAGAGGCGACCAAACAAGATGTCCTGAAAAAAATGATGTCCCCAAGTATAAAAACGAGGATGTTTTTTGAACATGGAATCATAGTCGCTCTTTGATAAGGCCAAAAGCTTTGAAGGTTTCAAGGCTTCCAAAAATGTTTTTGAGGGTGTTTGTTGGATAAAGGAATCGAACGCACCGGACGGACTCCCCGAATAGGAAAACCCCAGCACTACTTTTTCTCCTTTCTCATTTAAAAGGTAAATGGCCTGAACACCATCAAGCACGATGTAAAAATACCGTTCAATCTTGCCCGCTTCGGTGATCAAATCATATTGGTCAAATGTTTTAATGGACCACAACGACCAAAAATACTGTTCCTCTTCTTTAGTAAAATTGATATTTGGAAAGAATCCTTTTAGAATACGGGATGCTTCATCGTCCATAACAGGAATGACTTGATTGGCTTAAAAATAGGGATTATGTTGCAGCTAGAGCTAAGGTTGTTAGGGAGAAACCAAGGAATCTTGTTGCTGAAGGATCTCATCTATCTGTACCATATGCCGTTCTAAATGGCAAATAAGAAACTCAAAGGCTTCCGGAAGATAAAAACGGACCACAGGACCAATAGCTGAAGGAATTTTTAGTTGGGACACCTCTTTTTTCCTGCAGATCAAGACCGCTTCTTTGAGATGGTTGTGCAACTCCATAAAAGTTTTGAAGATTTCTTCCGCTTTTTCGTGATTCAACTGGTTTTGGTCCAAAAGGGGCTCAAATCGTTTTAGGGTCTTCATCTTCCATTTGCGCACACCTTCTTTTGGCCGTTGGCTATCAACCACCATTTTTTGCCATCTTCTAATTCTAAAACCCTCGTTTTCAGATTTGGCATCTGGTAATTTGGGAATGTGTTGATTGAATTTTTGTTGATAATGGCCATACGCTATATTGAGATGTACCAAGACCTCCAAAATGTTCCACGATTTCGTATTAGGGGGAGTTATAAGCGAAGTCAACCCCAGATTTTGAAGTTGATCAACCTTGTTGAGAATAGTGTTTAATCGCTGGATGTGGTTTTCAGGGGTAAGGAGCAATTGGGCCATAATAGTTCGTTTTTTGATTTCTACAAAGGTTGAACATCATGGAAACATAAATATTGATGCAGGTCAAGAAATCTATGGCCATCGTCAATGAGCCATGAAAATATCTGCCCAATTTTTTGTACTGCCACACCCATCACCTAGAAACCGTTTTTGGATAACCAAAAACCCGTGGTTTGGGAAGAGGTTTTATCTAATTTAACACAAATGATTTCAATTTTACGAATTGCCTCTAAATAGAAACCCAAAACAACCAACTATCACATATCCCAAAGTTTGTCTAAGACTATCTGAAATTTTGCCATCAAAAGCAATAAGCAATACAAGGCATAAAACCAAGAGTGAAAATGCTACGCAGTCTTTAAAATTATAATGGAACCAATTTTCCATAATTAAAATCTATTATGTCTGTATTTCAAATATATAAAATTTATTTTATAATAGATATTATCTATGAAATAATAAAAAACAATATTTATAATCTATTGAATTATGATAAAACAAACCTATCAAGCTTTAAATATTTAAAAAGGGATTAAGAAGAGTAATCTAACAGCGAAGCGGTCTATGCTCTAGCGTCTATGGTCTAATACCTAGATCCATCGTGCTTCCCTTTTTCCCAACCATGTTTGCCCAGATATTGGTCGGCACTTTCCACAGCTCCATCCTCAATGGAGGTGCCCATGGAGTCGTTCCATCGGTTGAGATAACCAAATAAGGAAATCACCCCCAACATCTCCACAATTTCCCCTTCGTTCCAATGTTGGTACAAGCGTTCCTTGATTTCGGCATTTACGGCGTTAGGCACCTGAGAGGCCGCCAAGGAAAAATCCAAAGCGGCCCGTTCCGCTTCCGAAAAAGCAGGATGGGCGCGGTACTCCCATATGTGGTCCAACTGCTCCTGCTCGGCCCCGTAGCGTTCCGCAGCCCGTATGGCGTGGGCCTGGCAATAGCGACATCCCGTGGCATTACTGCTCACCCAGGCGATCATTCGCTTTAAGGCTGAGGTGACCCGTCCTTCGTTGGCCATGACCGCTTTGTTGAGGTTGATAAACGCCTTGGAAATGGCAGGACGGTGCTGCATGGTCAATACCGAATTAGGACAAAACCCCAGCGTCTCGTTAAAGAATTCGGCAAGTTGTTTGGTTTCTTGGTCGTGATTGGGGTCTAGAGGGTTCACTAAGGCCATGGATGCGGTTTTAAATTGTATTTTTGACATCTACAAGAAACAAAATTTTTTGACTCCATGACAAATCACATCACTACCAAATGGTTGGGCGGAATGGCCTTTGAGAGCAACAACCCTTCGGGGCACAATTTAAGAATAGATGCAGGACCGGACGATGGAGGGGAAGGCTCAGGCTTGCGCCCCAAGGCACTTATGTTGTCGGGTTTGGCCGGTTGTTCTGGATTGGATGTGGCTTCGTTGATCAAAAAAATGAAACTTGAGGTGGACGATTTTACCATTGAAACCATCGCCAACCTCACAGATGAACACCCTAAATATTACGATTCCGTAGTCATTGAATACCATTTTTATGGGTCCAACCTAAAAGAGGACAAACTCCAAAGAGCGGTAGATCTTTCCGTGGAAAAATACTGCGGGGTCATGGAAATGTTCAGACGGTTTGCGCAATTGGAGATCAAGACGGTTTTTCATAAGAAGTAGCAGTCAAGTACAAAACTCAAGTTCAAGCGCAAACTCAAGAAAAGAGTAAGTACAAGTGTAAAGTCCAAGTACAAAACTCAGATTCAGGTAAATCACTTATATTTATCAGGTCAACCTCAAAATCAAATAAAAATGATTTATGACCCAAAAAAAGTTTGATTTAGAGGAAAGGTTTGTTGATTTGGCAGCTAATATTGCTTCTTTTTGCCAAGATTTATCCAACGATTTTACCGGTCAATATTATGGTAATCAGTTGCTTCGCTCTGCAGGTGGTGCAGCATTGAATTTTGGCGAGGCCCAAGGAACAAATACCGATAAAGATTATGTGTACAGGGCCACCATATCATTAAGGGAGCTGAAAGAGTCAAGAGTAAACCTCAAGATTTTGAACAAAATAGACTATGGCAATATGCAAATGCGCATAAGTTTATTGGATGAAGTTGAACAATTGATCAAGATTACTGCTACAATCATTAAAAAGAAAAAATAATCCCAAATTTATCTAGAGCTTGATTTTGACACTTGAACTTTAAATATCATGCGTTGGACCCTAAAACCTAAACCCACTGAAGAAAACATACAACAGCTTTCCCAAGAGCTGAATGTTGACCCTCTGGTTTCCCATTTGCTGATTCAAAGGGGGATTACCAATTACGAAGAGGCCAAACACTTTTTTCGTCCGCAATTGTCCCATCTGCACGATCCTTTTTTGATGAAGGACATGGACAAGGCGGTGGCCCGTATTGAATTGGCCATGGCGAACCAAGAGAATATATTGGTGTATGGCGATTATGATGTGGACGGCACAACGGCCGTGGCCTTGATGAGCTCGTTCCTATTGGAAAATTATCCCAATGTGGCCACGTATATCCCTGATCGGTATTTGGAAGGGTATGGCGTGTCTTTGCAGGGAATCGATTTTGCCGAAGACAACGACATTTCATTGATTATTGCTTTGGATTGTGGCGTGAAAGCCCTTGAACAGGTACAGTACGCCAAGGAAAAAGGCATCGATTTTATCATCTGTGATCACCACAGACCCGGAAATTCACTCCCCGATGCCATAGCCATTCTCGACCCTAAACAGGATGATTGCCCATACCCCTACAAGGAACTCTGCGGATGTGGTGTGGGCTTTAAATTGATTCAGGCTTTGGGTTCCCGGCAAGGGAAAACTGTGAAAGACCTTATCCCGTATCTGGATTTGGCGGCAACGGCCATAGCGGCAGATATAGTTCAGATCACGGGGGAAAACAGAGTGTTGGCGTATTTCGGGCTTCAAGTGATCAACTCCAACCCAAGGTCGGGCATCAAGGCCATCATTGATCAGGTCAGGAAAACAACTTTGACCATTACCGATGTGGTGTTCATTATTGCACCGCGGATCAATGCTGCTGGAAGGATGAAACATGGGCAACATGCTGTGGAACTGTTGACCGAGATGGATTTTAACATAGCCCAAAAATTTGCTGGAGAGATAGAATCCTTTAATACGGAACGAAGGAGTTTGGACCAAGAGATTACTGAGGAAGCTTTGCTGCAGATTCAAGAAAACGCGGAAGAGAATCGATACACCTCGGTGGTATACAATGAAAATTGGCATAAGGGTGTTATAGGCATTGTGGCTTCCAGACTCACTGAAACCTATTACCGACCCACCTTGGTCTTCACCAAAAGTGGGGAGAAATTGGCGGCATCGGCCCGATCGGTGAAAGGGTTCGATATTTACAATGCTTTGGAAGGCTGTGCAGACTGTTTGGAGCAGTTTGGCGGGCATAAATATGCTGCAGGCTTGACCCTTTTGGAGGAACAGTACCCAACCTTTAAAGAACGTTTTGAAAAAGTGGTGGTAGAAACCATCGACCCTAAGCTATTGCAACCTGAAATTTCTATCGATGCCAAAATTTCAATACATCAAATCACGCCAAAACTGATGCGAATCTTAAAACAGTTTGCTCCTTTTGGTCCGGGTAATATGACCCCCGTTTTTATGGCGGAAGGTTTGCAGGATAGTGGTTATGCAAGAGGGGTGGGCGAAGATGAAAAACATTTGAAAGCTTCTTTGGCCCAAAACGACTCACCTCCCATTGGAGCCATAGGCTTCAACCTTGGAAATAAATTGAATCAAATCAAGGATAAAAAACCTTTTGATGCCGTATTTTCGCTGGATGAAAATGAATGGAACGGAACGGTGAGCATTCAATTGAAACTAAGAGACATTCGCTAGACATTTATGGATCCCTACGCTGCGCTTCGTTATAAGGAGTTCAACATATTTTTGCTGGTCAGATTTGCTATGGTCTTTGCTTGGTCCATGCAGTTCATCGTTATTGAATGGCAAGTATATTCCTTGACCAAAGACCCGCTTTCTTTGGGAATCATTGGATTGATGGAAGTAATACCTGCCGTGGGTATGGCCCTGTTTGCTGGGCATGTGGTGGATCAACGGGAAAAACGAAATCTTTTGGTGACCTGCATCATCGGTTTTTCCGTAATCAGTTTGGGTCTGTTTTTATTGAGTTGGCCTGGCCTTGAGGATTCTTGGTCGTCCAAGCAGATTTTGTATTCCATTTACGCTTTGGTGTTCATGGGCGGATTGGTACGGTCGTTTTTGGGACCGACCATTTTTTCACTGATTGCTCTGATCGTTCCCAAGAAAATCTATCCCAATGCCGCTACTTGGAGTAGTTCCACTTGGCAGTTGGCCTCTGTTTTGGGTCCTGCCTTAGCCGGATTTTCCATCAGTTGGATTGGGGTGCATTGGTCCATGTGTGTCATTTTTATGTTTTCCCTGATAGCACTTTTGTTCTTGTTTCAAATTCCCAAGAAACCCATCCTCAACCCAAAAATTGGAGAGCCTGTGATGCAGAGCTTAAAGGACGGACTCAAATTTGTCTTTGGGAATAAGGCCATTTTTGGGGCCTTGACCTTGGATATGATCGCAGTATTGTTTGGTGGGGCCGTGGCCTTATTGCCCATCTATGCCCAGGATATCTTGCATGTGGGTTCTGAGGGCTTCGGTATTTTGCGAGCTGCTCCAGCGGTAGGCGCGTCCTTGACCATGTTGGGTTCGACACGTTTCCCGCTGCATAGGCAGGCAGGAAAAAAACTCTTGTGGGCCGTTTTTGCTTTTGGGGTCTGTATCATTGTGTTTGGGGTCTCGGAACTCTTCTGGTTGTCCGTGGTAGCGCTGTTCTTGAGTGGTGCAGTGGACGGGGTTTCCATGATCATACGCCAGACCATTCTACAATTGAAGACTCCGGACAATATGCGGGGTAGGGTGGCTTCTGTGAATTCCATTTTTGTGGGGTCGTCCAATGAGCTGGGCGCTTTTGAAAGTGGCTTGGCCGCCAAACTTCTGGGCACTGTCACCGCGGTAGTTTTTGGAGGTTGCATGACCTTATTGACTGCAGGAACCACGGCCATAGTTTCCCCTACGTTTAGGAGACTGGACCTTCAAAAAGACATTGATGAGCATGAAAAGGACTAGCCTTCCAACTTTTCCAAGGTGAGTTTTTCCCCATCAAAAACAGCATATGTAAAATACGAAATCCAATCCCCTAGATTGGTATAGGTCGATTTTTCGTTGAGTTTGATTTCCATGGGAAGGTGCCTATGTCCAAAAATGAAATGGTCATAGTGTTGCTGTTCCAACTTCCGTTTGGCATACAGAATGAGCCATTCCTTGTCCTCACCCAGAAAAGTGGCGTCGGCATCACCTGAAATCACCTTGTTGTTCACGGAAAGGTGCTGCCCCAAACGAACCCCCAAATCAGGGTGCAACCATTTGAAGAACCACTTGGCAACGGGATTGGTAAACACCTTCTTCATCCGTTTGAACCCTTTGTCATGAGGACCCAGGCCATCCCCATGGCCAATAAAGAATGAAGTGTCGTTGATGAGGAATTGTTGGGGTTTGTGATAGACGGGAATGTTGAGTTCCTCTTCAAAATAGCCATTCATCCACAGATCATGGTTACCCACAAAATAGGTGATTTGGATGCCCATGTCCGAGAGTTCGGCCAGTTTTCCAAGCGTTCGGGTAAACCCTTTGGGCACAACGGTTTTATACTCAAACCAAAAGTCAAAAAGATCGCCCATCAAAAAAATGGCATGGGCATCATGCTTAATGGAATCCAACCAAGCCACAAACTTTTTTTCCCGGGGCAGGCTGTCCTTTCGGGTGGGCGCCCCAAGGTGGTTGTCGCTGGCAAAATAGACCTTCTTGTTTTTGGGTAGGCTGATGTTCTTCATCTATCTTTTGAACTTCCTGTTATTTCGTATTCTGGTGATGACATAGACCACAATGACCAAAAGAGCCACTAGTGGTAGTACCATATCACTATTGAGAAAAGAAAGAATATCCATGGGCTATTTTTTAAATTTTTCCAATGCCTTTTTTGTATCGGGGGAAAGGGCCAGTTTTCCTGAAATTTCGGCGCGTTCCGCCAATAAGTCGTCCCAATGTTCGGTTCCTTCCCAAAGGATCCGTTTCATTTCGGCCAAGGCGCTGGGATTATAAGTCGCCAATTTCTGGATATGGAAGTCCAGCTCTTTGTCCATTTCTGAAATGGAGTCGAAGACCTTGGCAAACAATCCTTTTTCCATGGCCCAATAGGCTTTTTTCCACTCGGTGGGATTAAAACTGAGTTCGGCCAAGGACGCCTTTCCCATTTTTCGTTCCACGGCCGGGGCAATCACAAAGGGCCCGATCCCGATGGAAATCTCCGATAATTTAATGGCGGCATCCACCGTGGCATATACATAGTCGCACGCAGCGGCCAACCCTACCCCTCCGCCAACTGTTTTTCCTTGTACCCTTCCGATGATGGGTTTGGGACATTTGCGCATAGCATTAATCACGTTGGCAAAGCCACTGAAAAAAGCCTTCCCTTCTTCCAAATTGGAAATGGCCACCAGTTCATCAAAAGAGGCCCCGGCACAAAAAGCACGGTCCCCTTCCGATTTAAGGACAATCAACGAAACCGAATCATTCCCGGAAAGCTTGTCAAACTCCTTGGCCAGTCGTTCCAAAAGTTCAGAAACAAAGGAATTACTGGCAGGATGGCCAAATTCTACCGTTGCAACGCCGTTGTCAATCTTGGTATATAAACTTCCGTTGGGTCTGTCTGTGGGCATTATTTTAGTTATGAGTTATGAGTTATGAGTTCTTGGTTCTTGGTTCTTGGTTCTTGGTTCTTGGTTCTTGGTTCTTGAACTTTTCAATCACTAAATTAAACGTTTTGCACCAAGGGCCTGAACTTTTGCCTGAATTTCCAGACCAAGGCAAGTCCTCTGATCATCATCCATACCACAAAGGCGATCCAAATGGCATGGAATCCCCACCCGAGGTATTTCCCAAGATACAGCGCTGGAATAAAGCCCAAAAAGGTGGCCGAGAGCAGCACGTTCCGCAAGTATTTCATTTCACCCAGACCTTTAAAAAGACCATCAAAAACAAAGGCCAAGGTATTCATGGGCAAGCCTAGAATAACGATATAAAAAATGCCGTAGAAGGTTTCCAGTATCACGGTCTCGTTGGAGAAAAGATGCCCAATGGGCCTGTAGAACACAAAACCTATCAGCATAAGGACCACACTGACCGTGAGCCCATAGAAAATGATTTTCTTGGCAAGTTCCCACAAACCATCATAGTTTTTGGCGCCCAGCAATTTTCCGCCCATGCTGTTTCCGGCGGCACCATATCCATCAATAAAAAAGGCGGCGAAGAGCCACAGGTTTATGGCAATGGTGTGTGCTCCAATGTATTTGTCGCCAAGGGAGGTGGCTTCCCTAACCGCGATGATCAATGCTGCGTTCAGGGCCAAGGCCCGTACAAAAAGATTCAGGCTCATGAAGACCAATCGGGTGAGTTCCTTGTTCAGCGGCAGTACCAACCTTAGGCTGATGTCGGTCTTTTTCAGCAAAAGGACAAACGCAATGATGGCCATGATGGCCTGTGATATCAAACTGGCCCAAGCGGCCCCATCCAGATAAAGGGCGGGGATATAGCCGTCCACCCCATAGACCAATAGAAAATCGAGCACAATGTTGAGTACGGCACCGATCAAGGCGATCACCATGGGGTAAAAAGTGTTCTGCAACCCTCTAAAAATGCCAAAAATGGCAAAGGTGAACAGGGTTAGCGGAAAGCCCCAGACCCTAATGGAATAGTAAGAAATGCAATACTGCAATATTTTCCCCGTGGCATTGAAAAGGCTAAAAATATCCTCAATGATAAAGACGGTGGACAACAGCACTACGATGCTCAACAAAATGTTGAAAAAGATGGCCTGTGCGGGCAGATGTTTCACCTCTTCCAATTTGCCGGCACCCAAATATTGGGAGATGATCGCGGAAATGGAGCTTCGGGTTTGGCCCAGCACCCAGATGAGCATGGACAAAAACGACCCCACGATCCCGGCCGCGGCCAGCGACTCCAAACCATCCACGGGGATATTGCCCACAATGGCGGTATCCGTTATGGAAAGAATGGGTTCCGCAATGCCCGAAATGGTGGCGGGAACTGCCAGTTGGTTGATGCTTTTAAAATTGATCTGCGTGCTCAAGACGCTGCAAGTTACAGCACTAATTCATAACAATGAAAAGGATGCCCACTTTGTTTGGGAAAGAAGATATCGCCCAGCTTTTGATACCCCCGTTGCTCATAAAAACGCTGGTTCCGTTTGTTTTGCGAGAACGTATCCAACCGCACCGATACAAACCCCTTTGCTTTGGAATATTCCTCCGCAAAATCCATGAGTTCTTGGGCAAAACCCTTACCCTGACAGGCCGGGTCCACGCAAAGTCTGTGGATGTAGGTACTGTTGCCATTTGGGGTGAGCCATTCAATGGGCACATACTCCTCATCCATGAAGGTGGAAACCACAATGGCCCCCACAACGGAGCCTTTGTGCTGTTTCACATAGAGCTCGTTTCGGTCAAGGTCATTGACAAAGGCAGTCTTGTTGGGATAGTGCTCGTTCCATTGAAAAATACCGTTGGACTGCATTTTCAGGGCGCAGGCCTTGGTAATGGTCAGGATATGGTCAATTTCAGATATCTTTGCGTGCCGTATCATGGATTCATTTCAATTTAATTGTAAATTTAGGGTTAAATCATAACAGCCAAATAATGAACAACATTCTTGTACCCATTGGAACATCACCGGATTCTTCACAAACCTTGCAGTATGCCGTAGACTTTGCATCGAACTTTGGTGCCAAGATCTTTGTCATGGATGTGTTCCATGTAGCTACTGGGATCGGGAGCTTGGCCAATGTGGAAGAGAAGGTTTCAAAAAGTGGTAAGGAGCATTTAAAGGAAGTCATTGACCAAGTGGACACCAAAGGTGTGGAGATCAAGATGGCCACGTACAATGGTGATATTGTGGATGGCCTGAACAGCATAAACAAGGAGTTGGGCATAGATCTGATCATTATAGCACCACGGAGCAACGACATTATGGAGGAGCTTTATCTGGGGAACACATCGGGGAGGATCATTAAACAGACCGATATCCCCACTTTGATCGTGCCCAAGGGGACCGAGTTTAAGCCCATCAAAAAGGTTTTGACGGCCTTTGGGTCGGGGATCTTGAAACGGAGCAGCATTTTGAGCCCCTTGGTGACCATAAAGAACAAATTCAGGGCAGAGGTGAGTCTGTTGTTGGTAAAACGCCCCGGGTATTCCGAGGATGATCTTAAGGTGAACACCGCCCTTATGGACTTGAGCAAGCAGTTGACCATTACCGAAAACGCCACCACCTATCTGGGGGTAACGGAGCATTTTAGGAACGAACATCCGGACATGCTGTGCGTGTTCCGAAGAAAACGCGGGTTCTTTAAAAAACTGTGGGAAAAGAACACCATTAGAAAGTCCGAGTTCTTTGTACCCATCCCCGTATTGGTGCTCAGCGTTAAAAAAGACTAAGCAGGCGCACTATTTTTGATAGTTTCGGAAAAAAGTATTTCCTTTGCGCTCTCTTTGGGGGATTAGCTCAGTTGGCTAGAGCGCTTGCCTGGCAGGCAAGAGGTCACCGGTTCGAATCCGGTATTCTCCACAAATAAAAAAAGCACCTCAATAGAGGTGCTTTTTTTATGGCTTTTTGCGAATTGTTGGAAAAACATTGGCTAGAGCGTTCCGAAGGCTTTCGGAAAGGTCACCGGTTCTCCCGATGGCTATCGGGACGGTATTCTCCACGATCAAGCGCAAGCACCCCACCGGGGTGCTTTTTTTATGGGGTTGTTTGCCACAAGATGCAATCTTGCGGCAGCGGAGGAGAACAAGCAATTAGTTATAGCCATTGTTGTACGCTGTTTTTTCTTTATTCAATAGTTTAATTATATCTGTTATATGGGTATAAATTACAATTGGGACAACGGTTGCTGGTAATAAAATAAAAGGAAAATAATTTATTGCCTTATTGGGTTGTTCAAACCCGAACATTTGAATTGGTAGTTCACTTGATAAAATTCCGTTTAGTAATATGAACAAGACTAAACACAAAGCCAAAATATTCCAGATTATCAGTGTTTTTCGCCCAATAAATTTTTTCATCCATATAACACCAATAATAGGTGCTGTTATTCCTGCTAAAACATCAAAGTTTCTTCCTTCAAACGTCATCAACTCAGGAATCATTTTGTGCGAAAACAAATAGAAAAGTACGATTTCAATTGGAATTCTGGCTGTGTGCAAAAATGTACTCAATTCTGTCCGTCTATTTTTTAAAATCCAATTCCTCGGCTTATTGGTTAAACCATAGATGATAAATATTGAAGCAGGAATTAATACAAGTAAAAATCTTGGGGGAATTAAACTTGTGTTTTGATAAAATCCTTTGAAAGCTAGAATTGATTGTAATAGACTCCAAAGTATTATTAGTAAGGTCAATTTTTTAGATTTTCCATTTGAATAATGAAAAAGTCCAATACAGAAAATTACGGCCAAAATAAAAGTCAAGTTTATCCAATTTGGTAAATTTTCAATCATTTCTAATCGTTTTGTTTAAATAGTGTACAACTTGATTATATGCTGAACTTTTTCCATCATATACCGCCAAACTGGTGACAGTGGGGCAAGATGCAATCTTGCGGCAGCGGAGCTATTTGCATTTGCTTTATAAAGCAAATTTATTTTTAATTCGCTGCCACAATGAATTGGATAAAGAGGTATCTCCTTTTTTAATTTTTCCGTAAACCTTATATTCAGTTGTTATTTTTCCCAATTGCCCAATCAATTTTTTTAACTCAGTTTGGTCAAAATTTAGTTCCCCCTTTAGTTCGTTCCCTATCCCAACATAGTCATTTAACCAACAAAGTACATTAAGGTGTCCGATTCCGTCACCCTTGATTCGAATAGCTACCTGATCCTCGTACCCCTCGAAAATGGCACTTCGGTCAAGATTTTCATAAAGTATTTCCAGTTCCTTTTTGAAAATTTCAAAATCGGTTGTCATCAAGTCCGTATTGAATTTTCCAGAGAACATTCCAAATTTTGCTGAAACCCAACAATTTACCGAGTTTTTATCCCAATCTAAATTTGCATCAGGAAAGTTCTGCTTTATGACATCCACTTTAATAAAATTAGAACCATCACGTATCTCAAAATAAGAATCTGTCATTTTCAAAACGATGTTAGCTGATTGATGTACGAAATCTTCTGCATTATCATAAATGTATCACTTATTGTAGGAAGTGCGATTTTTGTCAACCTGAACTTGTTTCAGGTTCCCATAAAGTATTTCCGACCAAAAGCAGAAGATGCTGAAATAAATTCAGCATGACGTTTTTTATTTTCCCACAACCCTCTTAATTTTTTCAAGGGGATTTCCTTATTGATTGGTTTTATACATTCTTCTAAAGGCCATGTATTCCATTATTATGTCTTTAATTCCGTTTTCAAGTATTTTTTTACTTTTTCAAAGAGCCTTTTTTCTTGAAGCCGATATACAAACCAAAACCAAATAATCATTACAGGGAATAGAAAGAGAGTCCAAATAGGTAAATTCTCTTTATTAAATAAGAAAATTGGTAGGAAGACAATAAACAGAATCCCCAAAAAGTACATTTCGAACCGTAGTTTTGTACTTAATTCGATTTTTGTATTTCCATTATTTAGCTCAGTTAATACTGCATAACCTTTTATTCCGTCAAAATATCCGGGATTATGATTGAGCATTATTGTACCTATTGAAACTTTAGAAAGAAATTTAAATTCGTTGTCAGAAATCCAATCAAGATTAAACTTTCTTTCC
>CP051244.1:1206741-1215006 GCA_017795045.1 Allomuricauda sp.
TTTTTTAATGTCCTTAAAAAAGTAATTGCCCAGTCGCAGGGCTTGGTTCAGGTGTTTTATACCGTGGAAGATGAGGTTCACGGGAGTGCGCACGTAACCTGTACTGGTGAGGTCGGCCTTTACCTTGTCCTCTATCCTGAACTTTTGTTGCAGATCTTCGTGGGTCAAGACCACCAGCAGGTCATAATCGCTGCGGTATTCGTAGGTGATGCCCTTTTCCACATAGGTATCCTCTACCCAGTTGCCGCGGGCGTAGCTGCCAAAGAGCAGCATCATTTCCACCTCTTTAAAGGCGGAGAGCAGGGTGGTGAGGCGGCCCAGCTCATCTTGCTTGGTTTTAGGTAGATGGTCCAAAGATTTGTTCACCTACGCAAAGTAAGAAATTATTTGGTGTGGGGGTCGGGGGGTGCGGTTTCTTCAAAGTGAGAACCATTGTTTATACGCGAAAAGATGGACCTTGTAAAACCTCCAATATAATTTGCTTATTTAATTGAATAGTTTAAATTTAGAAAGTCATAAGAATTTCCCCCCACATAAATTTTATTTTCGAACGTGCATTCCATGCCCAAAATTCAATTCTGAATATACATGGTACATAACCTCAACTACGTTTTTAAATTCCTGTTTTTTATTGGAACCATTTCATTTTATGGTCAGGATATGTCCCAAGCACCGATGTACAATGTCTTTGATGAAGAAGTGGGAATAGAAAATACGGGGCTTTATCAAGGAACCGTATATGTTGAAAAATACAGGACGATCAATGAAAGGGTACATTTTTATAAGGGAGTGGATTTTTTCTTGGGAAGTGTACATTATGATGGGCAATGGTATTACAACCTTGACATAAAGTACGATGTCTATGACGATGCGGTCCTCTTGCGCTTGGTCACGGAAGCGGGCGGCAGCACCATGCAGCTGTTGAACAAATACCTGGAAGGCTTTGTTTTGGATGGCGAGCGCTTTGTGAAAATTTTGGAGAAAGAGGCACCATTGTTGAAAGAGCATGGGTTTTATGCAATTTCCATGGAGGGCCCCTATTTTACCCTTCACACCAAATACACCAAAAGAAAATTCGATAAGAAAGATAGAAGAGTCCTCTACTACGAGTTTTTGGACGGCCCCAGTAAGCATGCACTATTTTATAGAGGCCGTTACCATTCGTTCAACTCCAAGAAAGAAGTTATTGGCTTGTTTCCCGAGCTAAAAAAGGAAATCAAGGCTTTTTATGCTTTGGCCATAAGACAGAGCAAGGCAGACCCCGATGGGTTTATGGTCAGTTTGGCAAAACGAATTGAAATTCTTTTATCCCAATCCAACGAAAACATTGTGGAATGAGAAAGATCATCATTGTATGTATGCTCCTTTGGAGCATACAATATTTGTTTGCGCAGAACAGCGTCCCAAAAATTTCGGTTTCTTTTACCAATGTTGGCTTGGAAGAGGCCTTGACTACCATTGAAAGTAAGACCGGACTCCATTTTTTTTACCTTGATCACTGGATTGAGGGTATTAGGGTTTCAGGAACTTTTCAAGACACCCCTGTCAATGAGGTATTGGACAGTCTTCTAAAAGATACCGTCATCAATTATCATATGGGTGGTTCAAATGAGGTTTACCTACTTCAAAACAATCAAATTTACGACGCCTTGCCCGAGGATTTCTTTGGACGTGAAGTGATTACCGAAGACGTGCCAAATTATGATGAAATCGAAGAAATTTCCCCAGTGTTTGTCAATGAAGAAGAAAATACTTCCAGAGCAATGCAAGTGGTCCGTATTGGAAGGGAAAACAGGAACAGCGGCAGAAGAACCTTTACACTGAGCGGTAGGGCCTTGGTTGCATTGAATGGACAGCCTATTCCAGATATGGCCATTATTGTTGAAGGGAGCAATGAAGGAACTTCCACGGATTCCAACGGGCGATACAGCATAAATTTGCCTATAGGTGAGAGTGTCCTCCAAACAAGGGGATTGGGTATTGAGAGCTCACGGACCAAGATTATTCTCTACAATGATGGAACCTATGATTTTCAATTGAACGAGAGTGTGGAAGCCTTGGATGAAGTGGTGGTGCAGGGAAACCAAAACCGTAATGTTGAAACAGCCATTACCGGAGTAACCCTTATTGAAGTGGAGAAAATCAAGAACATCCCCTTGGTACTTGGCGAACAGGATATTTTAAAGGCCGCGATAACATTACCGGGAATCACCACGGCAGGAGAAGGGGCAGCAGGATATAATGTGCGCGGCGGAAGAACAGACCAAAACCTTATCCTGCTGGATAATGGGGCAATCTACAATCCTTCACACTTTTTCGGAATTTTTTCGGCCATTAATCCCTTTACCGTAGGTTCTGCAGAGATCTATAAGGGTAACATCCCGGCTGAGTTTGGGGGGCGTCTTTCCTCCGTTTTCGATATTAAAAGCAAGGAGGGCAATGACCAAAAATTTTCAGGAGAAGCCTCCATTGGGCCGGTGACCAGCAATATAGTTTTGGAAACCCCTGTGGTCAAGGATAAATCGGCATTGATGTTAGGGGGAAGGGCTACCTATTCCGATTGGATTTTGGGAGCTTTGGACAACAAGGAACTGAGCAATAGCACCGCTTCTTTTTACGATGTACTGGCCAAGTATAGCCATACCATCAATGAGAACAATGAGGTCAAGGCCACGGGGTATTTTAGCCATGATGCATTCAGTATTACCTCAGATTCCATTTACGATTACAGCAACAGACTTATTTCTTTGGGATGGGACCACAAGTTCAGTGAAAAGACCACGAGCAGCTTAATACTTGCCAACAGTCAATATAAATTTGGGATTGAATTTGATGGGCAGGCCAATGATGATTTTGATTTGGGATACCAAAACAACGAGACCGAATTCAAATTCAAGATAAAATATTTGCACAGTGATAAGCATACGTTGGATTTTGGATTGTCCAGCAAATACTACGAAGTGAGCCCGGGAAGCATTGAGCCCATGGGTTCGGATTCTGATGTATCCCCTCTGACCATACCCAAAGAACACGGACTGGAATCTGCCATTTTTCTCTCCGATAGCTATGAGGTAAATGATAAGTTCTTGGTAGATGTGGGGTTGCGGTATTCTTTCTATGCCGCATTGGGGGAGGGCGTACAGCGTATATATGAAGAAAACGCCCCTCGCAATGATGGCACGTTGCAAGAAACGCAGGAATTTGATAAAAATGAGGTGATCGAAACCTACGGTGGCCCTGAGGCAAGGGTTTCTGCACGTTATTTCATCACCCCGGGTTTTTCGGTAAAGGCGAGCTTGAACAATGCGTTCCAGTATATCCATACCCTATCCAACAATACCACCGTGTCCCCAACCGATACTTGGAAGTTGTCCGACATCAATATAAAACCACAGGAAGCCTATCAGGCCTCTCTTGGCTTTTACAAGAATTTTGAGGGGAATAAGTATGAACTCAGTTTGGAAGGGTATTACAAAAAGCAAAAGAATCTATTGGATTACAAAGTAGGAGCCCAGTTGCTGCTCAATGAGACCATTGAGGCCGAAGTGATACAAGGTGATGGAAAAGCATATGGGGTAGAATTCCTCATCAAGAAAAATGAGGGCAAACTGAATGGTTGGTTGGGGTATACCTATTCGCGGTCATTTGTAAGATTGGATAGTGAGTTCAATGAGGAACGGATCAATAATGGGCAGTTTTTTCCTTCCAACTATGATAAGCCCCATGATATAAGTATGGTGGCGAATTACAAGTTTACACGAAGGTTCAGTGTATCGGCCAATTTTGTGTATCAAACAGGTCGGCCGGTAACTTTTCCCATTGGAAGTTTCGCGTTCAACAACTCAGAATTCGTGTTTTACAGTGATCGGAACAAGTTTCGGATTCCCGATTATTACCGTTTGGATTTGAGCTTTCAAATGGAGGGAAACCATAAGATCAAGAAATTTGCCCATAGCTTTTGGAGCTTTTCCATATATAACGTTTTGGGAAGGAATAACCCGTACTCGGTGTTTTTTGTGACGGAGGATGGCAATATCAAGGCATACCAAAGCTCCATATTCTCTATTCCTGTACCCACCATAACCTACAACTTCAAATTTTGAGACTTATGCAGTTAATACGAAAATTTTGGATGTCGGCAGTGTTCTTTTGGATGTTTTCCGTGATTTCATGTATAGAACCTTTTGAAGCTACTTTTCTTGATTTTGAAAGCGCTTTGGTCATAGAGGCGACCATTACCAATGAATTAAAACAACAACGGGTTTTTCTCTCACGAACTTATGAATTTGAAGAAGAAGGGCCTTTGGCCGAATCCAATGCCAATGTTACCGTGACCGATTCGCAAGGAAACACCTATACCTTCAGCGACATTGGCAACGGCACGTACCTTTCCACTACCGCTTTTGCTGCCCAACAAGGGTTGGATTACCAGCTTTCCATTACTACCGAGGACGGTAGAAACTATGGTTCGGAAACTGCCCGACTTACTGCGGAAACCACCATTGATGAAGTTAGGGCAGAACGGATAACCAATGATTTTGGCGAAGATGGCATGGCAATTTTTGTAGACAGCTTCGACTCTACCGGAAACTCCTTGAACTATCGCTATGAATATGAGGAAACCTTCCGGGTGATTGCCCCAGATTGGAACCAAACCAGTTTGATCGGTGACCCCCAAGGGGGTTGTAATGTGTTGGAGGTGCCCAATAGAACGGACGAACGAATCTGCTACCCAACCCTATTTTCCAATAAAATTGTCCTGACCTCAACAAAAGATTTGGCGGAAGACCGGGTCAACAATTTTATGGTCCGGTTCATTAATAGGGACAATTATAGTATATCCCATAGATACAGCATATTGGTTAGGCAGTATGTCCTGTCCAATGAGGCGTATACGTTTTTTGAGACTCTTGATGAAATCACAGGTTCGGAGAATCTTTTCTCACAGATTCAAACAGGGTTTTTACAAGGAAATGTTTTCTCTATGGAAGGCAGAAACGAGAACGTATTGGGCTATTTTGATGTGGCCACTGTTGATGAGCAACGTATTTTTTTCAATTATGAAGATTTTTACCCGGGAGAACCCTTGCCACCCTATATAGAAAATTGTAGGCCGGGTACTCCAGTGATTCAAAATTTGGGAGGATGTGTCTTAAGACCGATCTTGGAAAGTGGTACCGCTGTATTTGTTGGGGACAACATCTCCCCAGGAGATGGTGAGGGACCGTACCTGATAGCACCTAGGGTCTGTGGGGACTGTAGTGTATTGGGCACTGCCGAGGTCCCTGAATTTTGGACAGATTAAAATAAAGATTATGAAAAGCAGCTATATCCTTATGGTATTCCTCTTGTGCATGACCCAAAATGTACTATTTGGACAATCCAATACACAAATGTTACGGTCCATTCCCCAAGAAAGTGCCTATGTTCACTTCAATGAGTCCACACTGTTTACGGGCGAAAAACTTTTATACAAATTCTATAGCCTGGACAATTCCACCAAAAAGCCCACCAAAATCAGTAAAATAGGGTATGTTTCCTTGATCGATAATAATGGGACGGTTGTTTTCTCCCACAAGCTATGGTTGGATTCCGGTTCAGGGGAAGGTGATTTTTTTCTGACGGTTGCCCTTTCCACGGGCACCTATAAATTGCTGGGATATACGGAATGGATGAGAAATTTTGGAAGGGAAACCTTTTTTCAAGCCGATGTTTATATCATCAACCCATATAAAACCATACCAGAGGCCTATTTAGAGGAACCCACAGACTCCATTCAAGATAATTCGCCACGGGAACACAAAAGTGCGAACACCATTTCACGATCCAGTAGCAGTCCCTTTGTAAATGTTATCGTGGACAAGACAGCTGTAGGAAAACGGGAAAGGGTGGCAATTACCATAGAAAGAACAAGTAAGTCGGCAACAGGGGGTAGTTATTCGCTTTCAATAAGGAAGAAGGACTCCGTTTCTTTTGGAACCCCCATGTCTTCAGAAGCTTTTTTAATGGACCGAAACAAGAGTGTGACCAACCGTTCGGCTACCACAAATCTGCATGTTCCAGAGATCAGGGGAGAGGTCATTTCGGGCATTGTTTTGGAAAAAGGCACCGATATGCCTGTGGAAAACCAAAGAATATCCCTGTCTTTGCCCGGGGAAGCCTTTCTTTTTAAAGTGGCAACTTCTGATGATAAGGGGAGATTCAGCTTTATTTTAGATAGAAAGTATAGCAATACGGTGGCCGCGGTTCAGCTTATGTCAGATGCAGTTGACAAATATAAAGTTAAATTGGATGCGAAGGAAGGCAGTCATGGTGATTTGGCCTTTCCAGGGTTTACCATCCCTAGGGCCATGGAGAATCCGATCCTGCAAAGAAGCGTACACAACCAGATTGAGAATGCATATGGGGAAGTACGCATGGATTCTGTAATTCCAGTTGAACAGATCACTCCTTTTTATAGGGATTTACCCATTGTGTACGATTTGGATGCCTATACCCGGTTCAATACCTTGGAAGAAACCATAGTAGAGGTAACGGACCATCTTTCCATTAAGACCTTGAACAATGGATCTAGGGTTTTTGAGGTACGCCCAAATGTGGGTCTGCCCAACGACAAACTTTTTGCAGCGGTTTTTGTGGATGGCCTATTTGTTAAAGATCATGAGGATATTATAGGGTATAATGCAAAAAGAGTGAAGTCCATAAATTTCTCCAGGGAAAATGTATTGATCGGTTCGCAGATGTTCCAAGGAGTGCTTTCCCTTAAAACGATTAAAGGGGATTTTTTCAATGAGTTTTACTCACCGGACCTCATGAACATTGAGTTGTTCAGGCCAGAGGAACGGAAACACTACTTTAAACAAATGTATGTTGGGGATCATGATCGGTCCCGTGTTCCAGATTACAGATACCAATTGCTTTGGCTGCCCAAGGTGGATTTGTTGGACAGGGAGCAAGAAGTTGTTTTTTATACTTCGGATGTTACGGGGACCTATGAGTTGGTTCTAGAAGGGTTTACCGAGAATGGCAACCCGGTATCCATCAAAAGAAATTTGGAAGTTGTTGAGTGATATTTTCAAACACAAAGGGCCAATCCAAATTCACCCCTCCCCAATCCCCTTAATTTTCTTCAAGGCAGATGTCCTTGGTCAGTTGTTGTAGTTCCGCCACTCGGGCCGACAGATACTCCAGATCAGCTTTGGTGATGTGGTACTCCTCCATTTTGTAACGGGCATCTATATAGGCGCGCTTTAAGAGTTCAAAGAGGCGTTTTTCTTCCTCGGTTTGGGTGGGGAACACCGCAAAACGCTTGTCGCACATTTCCACTTTTTATGCCCAAGGTCTCCAGATTGTGGTCCTTGGGGCGGTAATCCGTGAACACCAATAATATGGTGGTGTAGTAGCGCTCCGTGGCTTGGTGGAGCATAAATGCAGCTTCATTTAGTATACCCTTCGCAATAAAATCGTTGCACCCTAGTAAAAAGTTGTTCGCACTCGTAAACCACTGGTCAAAATGGTCCTGTGCCTTTTGTTGGCTTTCTTGGGGCGTCAAGAGTTTGGGCGTGGCCAATTTACACTTTTCGGAATCGTACAGCACAATGCCCTCTTTTTTAATGTCCTTAAAAAAGTAATTGCCCAGTCGCAGGGCATGGTTCAGGTGTTTTATACCGTGGAAGATGAGGTTCACGGGAGTGCGCACGTGGCCCGTACTGGTGAGTTCGGCCTTTACCTTGTCCTCTATCCGGAATTTTTGTTGCAGATCTTCGTGGGTGAGCACCACGAGCATGTCATAATCGCTCCGGTATTCGTAGGTGATGCCCTTTTCCACATAGGTGTCCTCTACCCAGTTGCCGCGGGCGTAGCTGCCAAAGAGCAGCACCATTTCCACCTCTTTAAAGGCGGAGAGCAGGTTGGTGAGGCGGCCCAGCTCATCTTGCTTGGTTTTAGGTAGATGGTCTAAAGATTTGTTCACCTCTGCAAAGTAAGAAATTATTTGGTGTGGGGTTGGGGGGAGCAAGATTTGATATTGCGGTAGTGGGAGCAATTATTTTTGAACCAAGCAACTTTTTTGGGACTCCAATTCCATCATACTAATTTCTCCACCAAGATAATAGGAAGGAATGTTTCCTTTTATGCCGAGTCTGTACATTCCAATTCCTGAAAGTCTTTTTTCTTCCCTTCCATTTGGAATTAGTCGATACCTTGAGAAGTAAGGTTTGTCAGGGTTAACGTATTCGCTTTGAATTCGAAAACATTCCATTATCA
>CP051244.1:1227406-1472976 GCA_017795045.1 Allomuricauda sp.
GTTGGGGGGAGCAAGATTTGATATTGCGGTAGTGGGAGCAATTATTTTTGAACCAAGCAACTTTTTTGGGACTCCAATTCCATCATACTAATTTCAATGAAATGAGAATTCTCATAGAAATGTTTTAATGACGTGCGATAATAATTTATAGTTCTGTAGTTGGAATACACGAAAGAATTATCGTCATTAATGGTTTGATAAAACACTTCCTTATCGTCAAAAAGTATTATTCGAATCTGATTGTTTTCGAAATTGTATGAATCTCCAATTTTCATGTTTAGTTTTTTATCAGCCATTCCAAACTTTGATCAAAGTATTTCTTCAACGATTTGTTTAAGAATTGACTATAACCGGTTTTTTCATTTCTTTCCTTGGATAACCAAGCCATGGCGTAATCTATTATCTGTTCAGGCAAATAGCCTTGGCTGCTCGATTGCCAACCAAAGCCTTGGGAAACAAATTGAAACCGGGAATTACCAATAAAAATTCCAAATCCGTGATAAATTGCGGTAAAGTCGGTCAAAAACTCATCATTTTCCTCTATTCGATTTTCTCCCAATAGAATTTGGTGGGCCAATTCGTGCGAAATGTTGGCAATTAAGGAAATGGGATTTTTTAGCTGTCCTCTTTCAATTGAAACAATGGTTTCGTTCTCAGATTGTTGATAGGTTCCACTCGCACTGTCCCAGCTACCGTCCAAGTCAGCCGGTGTTGTCAAAATCGTTCCATCCGCCATTTCAATCGGAGAGTCGGAGAAAAAGTCGAGCGTTATCTTTACATCTCTAATATCCATTAGCTCTATGGTGCGCTCTAGAATAAATTCGGCATCTTTTTCCGTTCCGTCAAACGTACGGGCATAGAAGTCTTTTGTGGGGGTTACCGTTCGGGTCTCCATGAAATATTCTTCCCCAAATTCATTTCGTAACCAATTCAGTTCTTCATCAACCCAAACTTTATCTTCATCGGTAATCGGTAATTTGTTCTTTTTGTTCCAAAACATAGATGATTCATGGATAAGTGAGACAACAGTTGGTTTTATTGAAAGTCCTCTTTGTTCTTGTTACACGTTAATAAATGTACCACTTTATTATGGTCGGACATGGGTTGATGGAGAAGGTAGACCATGCACCCTAAAATTTACCATCCTTTTAGGATGGATTTTTTGTTTTTGCCCATTTCCTTTGTGAACTTTAGGGGATAAAAAAATCGATATGGACTTAGAAGGAAAAGTAGCCTACATCACAGGAGGCACCAAAGGAATAGGATTGGGCATTGCCAAGAGTCTTTTGCAACAAGGCATGAAAGTGGCCATTAGCGGGCGTAGTCGACACAGTGTGGATAAGGCCGTAAACCAACTTAATGGGGACACCAATGTTTTGGGTGTGGTTTCGGACGTGGTTGAATTACAGGATGAAATAGATGCTGTTGAACATATTCTAAAAACGTGGAAGCGATTGGATGTGGTCATGGCCAATGCCGGGGTGGGCCATTTTGCCCCCATTGATGAAATGAACCCCGAAGATTGGAGCCAAATGATCAACACCAACCTGAATGGGGTGTTCCATACGCTAAAGGCTTCTGTAGAGGCCCTAAAACTTACCGAAGGCTATTACATGACCTTGGCCAGCTTGGCCGGGACAAACTTTTTTGCCACCGCAGCGGGCTACAATGCCACCAAGTTTGGAGTAGTGGGCTTTACACAGGCCGCCATGCTCGATTTAAGGAAATACAACATCAAGGTCACCACGATCATGCCGGGATCGGTGGCTTCGCACTTTAATAGCAACGAACCCTCGGAGAAGGACGCTTGGAAAATCCAACCAGAAGATATTGGAAAATTGGTGGTAGATCTACTTACCATGCACCCCAGAACATTGCCCAGCAAAATAGAGGTGCGGCCCACCCGCCCCGATTTAAAGTAATTACACGGGCTTTTCGGTAAGTGGGATTTGTGTGGAGCAGATTTCCTTGATGAGTTGTTCCAGATAGCTGTTAAACGTTTCCAGCACCTTGGCATCGATTAAGGGGTTTTTGTCCTCGGAAAAGGGGAAAAATCCCTGTCCCAGGTTTTTAAAGGAATAGATGCCTGCGTTCAAGGACTGTTCCCCATGCTTTTTGGTGTACATCAGGGCGTAGCACAGCAGTTGGAACGCCTTGCTCTTGTCATAATTGGTGATGAGTTCCCCCCAATCCGTGATTTTTACGTTTTTGGGTTCCACCTTTCCAGTCTTGTAATCCACCACCCGGATAATGCCGTCTACTTGGTCCACGCGGTCCAAGGTGCCTTTCAGTTTTATGGGGAAGTCCAGACCGGGAATGTCCAGTTGGCACTCGTACCGTTCTTCCAGAGCGAGGAGTTTTACCTCATGCCGTTGGAGCTGTTGCAGTTCCAAACCGATGAAGTTTTCCAGATATTTTACGATGACGTTGTAGACCAGAAGATATTTTCCTTTGGAAACATCGACCCCCGATAGATTTTTATTGAAATGTCGCTGCACCGTTTGGGCAATCTGCGGCTTTACGGCGGATACGTTTTCCTTAGTGAGCACTTGCCCCAATAAAGGTTGGTATAGGTCCTCCAGACTATCGTGCACAATGGTCCCGAAGGTGTTGGCAGCGATGTTCTCCTCGACTTCCTCCACATCGTTGATCTTTAAAATATTACGGGTGTAAAAGTCGATGGGGTTTCTAATGTAATTGGTCAGGGAAGTGGGGGAAAAGCCGTTTTCGGCAAAAACCACGATGTCCCTGTGCAGTTGTTCGCCCTTGGTAATCTGCAAGAGGGTTTCGGCCGTGATCTGGGTCTGTGGCGTGCTGATGGTATGGGTCACAAAAGGAGCCACGTCCTTATCGGTGAGCAGCTGCGAGACCAATCTACTTTTTTCGCCGCCTTCCAAAACATCGGGTTCGGTGTTATAGATAATGAACACGTTTTTGGCCCGTTGGATGAGTCGGTAGAAGTGGTAGGTGTAAATGGCGTCCTTTTCTTTGTAGGTGGGCAGACCGTAGTCGCGTTTTACATCGAAGGGAATAAAGGAGTTGTTGGATTTTCCCGAAGGTAGGATTCCCTCATTGACCGAGGTAATGATGACGGTTTCATAATCTAGGTTTCGGCTTTCCAGCATCCCCATGATCTGTAAGCCTGTCAACGGTTCGCCAACAAAATCCAAATTCTCCATATTCGCCAACTGTCTGAACAGACTTTTGATGGACCTAAGTTCTTTGATATGCCCCAATTTGCCCAAGTGCTGCTTCAATTGGTTGAAGAGCGTGTAAAAGCGGTATAGCTGCTCCAGTTCCAATGCATTTCCCTCTTTTTGAAACAGCGCTTTTAAGCGCAGGGTGAGCAAAAGACAGCAATCTACCCACTGGGATGGGGAAATGTTCGTACGGGGAAAAATAATCTTTAGGATTTCGGATGCATCGGCGTAGTTGGATAAGGTTTTGGAATCCAAATACAGCCAATTGTTCAGTTTGATGTCATTGGAGATGACCTTGGCAAAATCCAATGGTTGATCTTTGGACAATACCGAGGTATAGGGGTTGGAGAGGAATTCCAATACATTTTTATAGAGCCATCCCCGTTCAGATACGATGCTGCTGAGGTCTAAAAAGCTAAGGTAAAAGGAGTGGAGCACGGTTTTGTCCAAGGGTAGCCCCATGGTAATATTGGTACTCTCAATGGCGGCTGGAACGCCTTTGAGCATGGGTGTGAGCAGAGTCTCATCGGCTAGTACCACGGCGGTCTTGGCTAGATCAATCTCTTTGCGGTCGTTTAAATTTTGCAGCAGTTGCCCCACATATTTGGTCTGCGAGATACTTTTTGGAACCCCGGTTATTTCGATTCTTTTTGAAGCGATAAAATGGTCTTGGGGCTCTATGGCACCTTTGTTTTTATAATAAGGCCACTCCCACTGGTATTTTCGGATGAAAAGTCCGGCATCGTGGATGGGGTCGTTTAAAAAATGCGTATCAATATCCCAAAAAATGAGTCCATTTCCCTGTTCCAGAAAATATTGGACAATGTTGGATTCTGCATTGTTCAAGGCATTGAAGCCTACAAAAACGAAAAGATTGTTCTTGTTTAGGCTCCCATAGACCTCTAAGTTGTCAACGGCCATTCTGGACATTAGCCCTTGATAACCTCGTTTTTGTTTCAACAAGGTTTTGGTGAAGCCATTGTAAAGAGACTCCAAATTGTTCCACAGTTGCAGATAGTTTTTAACGAGCTCGGTTTTCTCTTTCTGTAAGGACCAATGGTTGAGTTCCTTGATAGCGGACAGATAATTGAGGATATCCTTGGGAGGAATTAGATACCCGTCTATTTCATCAAAATCCTGTAAGAGGACCTGCCCCCATTTCATGAAGGTTGGAAAGTCATCGTGTTCTTCCAGATTGGATTTTTGGTAGCTCTCGAACAGAGTTAGGAGTAGTTCCAGATTCGGGGCCTTGTCCATGCCGGAGATGTCCGCGATAAAGTCCTGAATAGAGAAAATCTTCGGGGCAAAGGTGTTTTGCTGCAGCCTTTGGGAAATGAACTTTTTTAAAAAAGTTCCCGATCGTTTACTTGGGAGCACAAAGGTACATTGGGAGGGGTTGATGTCCTTCTCTTGCAAACGGTCCAATACATGTTCCAGAAAACTTTGATGCATGGATTAAAAATAAAAAAGGCCCCGCAATTGCAGGGCCTTTTCGAAAAGAAAACTGAGTTTCTATTTCATTATTTTACCAAGTTGATTTCAACTCGTCTGTTTTGTGCTCTACCAGCTCTTGTGTTGTTAGTGGCGATAGGCTTAGCCTCACCGTAACCGATAGCAGTCAATCTTGAAGAAGAGATTCCTTTGTCGATCAAGAAGTCACGAACAGAGTTAGCTCTTTTCTCAGAAAGCTCTTGGTTCAATTTCTCGCTACCAACGCTGTCAGTGTGACCTTCAACAGTAAACTTAGCGTTAGGATACTCGTTCAAGATTTGGATGATGTCAACCATTACAGAAGTAGACTCTGCTTTGATGGAAGATTTACCAGTATCGAACAAGATAGTTCTAGCGTAGTCATTCAATTGCTTCTGAACTTCTTCAGTTACTTCTGGACAACCGTTGTTGGCTACAGTACCAGCAATTTCAGGACATTGATCGTCTTTGTCAAGTACACCGTCACCGTCAGAATCAGGCCATGGGCATCCTTTGTTTTCAGCAGGACCAGCTTCGTTAGGACAAGCATCGTCTTTATCGGCAACACCGTCACCATCTGTATCAGGACATCCAGCTAGAGCAGGAAGACCAGGAGTGCTAGGACAAGCGTCATCTTTATCGGCAACACCGTCACCGTCAGAATCAGGACATCCGTTCATTTCTTTGGAACCAGCTTCGTTAGGGCAGCTATCTTTAGAATCTTCGATACCATCACCGTCAGAATCAGGACAACCGTTGAAAGCTTCCAAACCAGCTACTTCTGGACAAGCATCGTCTTTGTCGTAGATACCATCACCGTCAGTATCAGTACCACCAAATTTGATGCTAAGACCTGCCATGTGTTGGAAGTGCTTTACCAAGTAATCTTCGAAAGCGTGCTTATATTGGGTCTGCAAAGTAAGACCGATGTTCTCTGAGAACCAGATGTTAAGACCAACACCACCGTTAACAGTACCAGCACCGATTTCATCAACCCAAGTATAACCACCACCAATCTCAGCAAAAGGATCGATTGTAGTGTTTTTTAGGAAGTTGTACTTAATGGTACCATCTACAGCGTAGTGAGAAAGGTCGTCTACAGATACATCACCAATTTTCTCGATTCTGTTCAAGGAACCACGAGCACCAATAGAGAAACCATCACCGATGTACTTGGAAACTCCTACATAGGAAACGGAAGGCAAAATGTTCCAGTGGTCTGAAACGTTGAAGTACTCATCAAACAAAGTAGTACTTGAGAATGGGTTATTTTCGTCATTGGTTGGATAAGCGTCGATAGCATTCACTCCAAAGCTGATCTGCCATGGATTATTCTCGTCTTGCGCTTGTATGTTGTTAATCCCTACAAACACAAGGGCAACAACCAATAATTTGCTAAGATGTTTCATGCTCAAAATTTTTAAGTTTAAGTGTTTATCAGCTGCAAATGTAAGTTGTTAAGAACTATTAACAAAATCAATTTTTCTTTTTTTTTAACGCATTACATGGAACTTTTTATACCGTTAAACGATTTTTAAGGCTTTGCCCACCTTGATGAATGCGTTTATGGCCCGATCAAGATGATGCTTTTCATGGGCTGCCGAAAGCTGTACCCTGATCCTTGCCTTTTCTTTTGGGACCACTGGGTAGAAAAAACCAATCACATAAATACCCTCTTCTAGGAGCATATCCGCCATTTTTTGTGAAAGCTTGGCATCGTAGAGCATAACGGGCACAATGGCAGAATCTCCATCTATAATATCAAAGCCAGCGGCTTTCATGCCTTTTTTGAAATATTCCGTATTGTCTTGGAGCTTGTCCCTGAGGGATGTGTCCTTGTCCAACATATCAAAGACCTTGATGGATGCCCCTACAATGGCCGGAGCCAAAGAGTTGGAGAACAAATAAGGTCTAGAGCGTTGGCGCAGTATTTCAATGATTTCTTTTTTTCCAGTGGTGTAGCCACCCATGGCACCACCAAGGGCCTTGCCCAAGGTTCCGGTAATGATATCGATACGGTCCATGACCCCCTTTTCCTCCAGGGTGCCCCTGCCCGTTTCTCCAATGAAACCAGCCGCGTGGCACTCATCGATCATGACCATGGCATCGTACTTATCTGCCAGATCACAGATTTTGTCCAAAGGCGCCAAAAGTCCATCCATGGAGAAGACCCCATCCGTGACAATGATCTTGAACCGGGCACCATCCGCAATGCTTTGTTTTAATTGTTGCTCCAGGTCTTCCATGTCACTGTTGGCATATCGGTAGCGCTTGGCCTTGCAAAGACGCACACCATCTATGATGGAAGCATGGTTGAGGGAATCGGATATGATGGCATCCTCTGCGGTGAGCAAAGGTTCAAACACCCCTCCATTGGCATCAAATGCGGCAGCGTATAATATGGTGTCCTCTGTGCCGTAAAAATCCGCAATCTTTTGTTCCAACTCTTTATGGATGTCCTGCGTACCACAAATGAACCGTACGGACGACATTCCAAACCCGTGGGTGTCCATGGCATCCTTCGCGGCTTGGATTACATCTGAGTGGGAGGAAAGTCCCAAATAGTTGTTGGCGCAAAAATTTATGACCTCCTGCCCTGTGGAAATTTTGATGACGGCTCCTTGGGCCGAGGTGATGATGCGTTCTTTTTTAAACAGCCCCGCTTCCTTTATGGTTTGCAGCTCTTGGGCCAAGTGTTCTTTTATGTTTCCGTACATGACTGTTTGATTAAATGTATATGGGGTTAATTTTTTGATCAATATAAACAATAATGGTATGTTCAATTTTGTAGCCCATTACTTTTAGGGCATCTGCATATTGCATGATCTGTTCTTTGTGCGATGCGGAAGGTTTTCCCGTTTTGTAATCCAGTACCGTTGCCTTTCCATTGGAAACAACGATACGATCGGGTCGCAGGGACCAACCATCCACGGTCAGGATTTCCTGTTCGTTCAAAATTTCAAATGCGGTGGAAAAGTAAGTCTTTAGATCGGGATGGGTTACCACATCCATCAATTTTTGTTGAATTTCCCCTGAAGCATCTTTCTGAAAGTGCCCGGCCAGTTGAAGCTTTTCAACTACTTGTGGGACATCTTTCGCAGTGTTTATTTGGCTTAGCGCATAATGGATCAGGTTGCCCATTTCAATGGCCTCCAAACGTCCATCGTCATCCCATAAGCGACCCGAAGCGGTTGAAATGAGAAAGCCTTGGTCCCCCTTGGGCCGTGTAATATAGGCAATGGGGGCTTCAGTTTTTGTTTGTATGGCAGCATTGCCATTCTCGGGGAAGGCACCAAACGTATACTGCCCTGTTTCGTTCCTTGGAATGCCCTGATCATGAAGATACCATTGGAAAAGGTCCGCATACGAAGAAACACTTTCCAAGGAACCCAGCTCCTTTCCGGTTTCCGTGAATACATAGAGTCCTTTCACGGGTCGGGTAAGGGCCACATACAGAACGTTCATGGCATCCAAGAAGGACTTTTGTTCCTCATCCGTATATATCCGCGCCGATTCCACATTGTATTCCAGCATGTCCTTGTTCATGTTGATAAGGAATTCGTTCAATCCCAGGTCTGTTTCTGACGCGGTCGCTGGGACCCAAGACTTCTTTTTCTTCCGTTTGTCATCCAATAGGGCATTGGCAAAGGGGAAGATCACAAAAGGAAACTCCAGTCCCTTGGCCTTGTGGATGGTCATGATCCGCACGGCATTCACATTGTCCGGTGCGGCAATGGATAGGGAATCCTTTTTCTGCTCCCAGTACTGTAAAAAGGAATGAACGCTAGCCCCCATTCGTTTCTCCACCAGCAAAACCTCGTCCATTAAAAAGGTAAGGTAGGCGGTGGAATCATGGGCCAGTTCAAACTGTACTATGGCACTTTCCAGAATGGTGAACACGGATTGCCCCCGTAATCGTTCCATATCAAAACCGTAGTGCTCCAAAAGATAAATTCTGACTTGGTCCAGATACTTGGAGATGACCCCATGTTTGTCCGTTTCATCCTTCACCAAAAATAGCAATGCCATATAAGCCGCTTCGCGGTCCTGGGGGTTCTGCATAATGCGCAACAGGGCCATTAGGAAAGTAACCTTGTCGTTGTTGTTGAGCAATAGGGAATCCGAAGAGATGATGGGCACATGGTTCTGGGACAGAAAATCGGCCAATAGCATTCCGTTCTTGTTATCGCGCACCAAGATGCAGATATCCGAATAGGGATATCCCTCGGAAGTAAGGTGTTGGATGGTCTCCAAGGTCTTGGAGCAGTAGGTTTCTTCTTTATTTTCGATGCCATTTTCCAAAAAGGACAGCTGTACAAACCCGCCAGGTCTATTGTTGGTTTTTTGATGGCTGTCCTGTAGAAAGAGATTTTTGTAGGCATCGTTTTGGAGGACTGGGGCCACGGTGGTGAAAAAGCGGTTGTTGAACTGGACGATTTCGTCATAACTCCGCCAGTTGGTGTCCAATGAATTAATGCTGGGTTCCACCACAAAGGGTTTTGTTGTGCCATTCAAAAGGTCCAGAAACTGTTCGGCCCGTCCGCCCCGCCAACGGTAAATGGCCTGCTTTACATCGCCCACCAAGAAAAGGGAACCACGCTGGTGTTTTTCGTCCTCACTTTCCAAGGCATTGCCAATAAGCGGTACCAGATTTTCCCATTGCATTTGGGAGGTATCCTGAAACTCATCAATAAAGTAGTGGCGGTATTTTTCGCCCATCCGTTCATAGATAAAGGGAACAGGCTGGTCCTTGATTTCCTTGGAGAGAATGGCATTGAGGGATGAAATGGGGATGATGTCCCGGTCCAACTCAATATTCCTGATTTCCTTGGCAATCTCGTTGAGCAAGGTCAAGGGAACCATGTTGCCATAAATGTTCTTGAGGTAGGCCCTGCGATAGATCTGTTGTTTGAGGGACAAAAAAGTATCGAGAAGCGTCATGGCCAGTTCAGAAACATCCCTTTTGTCATTGGCTTTTAGAAGTTTGCCTTCAACCAGATTGGGTTCCAAGGTTTTGCTGGTATAGATTTTTTTTGGGTCGAATTCCCCGGCCACCATTTTTTTAAAATGATTGGGCAGGGTCTGTCTGGGAAAATCCGAAGCTTCAAAACCTTGATGATCCATTTCCTGAAGCGATTTTTGAGCCATTTCAACAATTTTGGCCTCCAAAAGGGCGATACTTTCTGCAAGCCTTTTTTGAATTTCCTTAAAATCACCAATGGACTTGGAACGCAAGGGATCTACATGTGCGGCATGGTTCTCTTGGAAGAGTAGTTTTCCAATTTCCAAGAGGTCGTAGGCAATGTTCCAACTTTTGTCGTCATCAATTTTTTCAAGGGAAAAGGCAATGAGCACTTCGGTGAGTTCCACATCGTTGCCGGCGCGTTCCAACAAACGGCCAACGGCTTCTTCCAAGAGCAGTTCAATGTCCAGTTCCACCTCAAAATTTTGGGATAGGTGCAGATCGCGGGCAAAGGTCTTTATGATCTTGTGGTTGAACTTGTCAATAGTGGAAATCTCAAAGAACGAATAATTATGCAGGATTCGCTTTAGCGCCCTTTGCGAGCGTTGCTGCAATTCCATTTCGCTTAATGCCAATTCTTGGCACAGTGTATGGAAAAGGGGTTGCTGTTTTTTCGGGATGGTTTTCTGACCAAAAGCGAATAGGTTGTCCAAAATTCGGGTCTTCATTTCATCCACGGCCTTATTGGTAAAGGTAATGGCTAAAATCTGTCTGAACTTGGCAGGGGAATCGTTGGCCAATAACAGTTTCAGATATTCCTTGGTCAGGGCATAGGTCTTGCCCGAACCTGCCGAAGCACTGTATATTTTAAAGCTGGTATCTGCCAAGAAAACTTTTATTGCAAAATACGTATTATCGATCTGAACTTAACACGGATTTAAATGAATATGTTTGTTAAAACCCTTATTTTTACGAGAATTAAGTAATAACACAAAAACAAAGAATTATGGCTTTTGAACTACCAAAACTACCGTATGCATATGATGCATTGGAACCCCATATAGATGCTAGGACCATGGAGATCCACCATACCAAGCATCATAATGGCTATACTACCAAGTTGAACGATGCGATTGCAGGAACAGATTTGGAAGGGAAGGGAATTGAGGACATTTTGTCCAATTTGGATATGAACAATGGTGCCGTACGAAACAATGGTGGTGGATTTTACAACCACTCCCTTTTCTGGGAAGTAATGTCTCCCAATGGCGGCGGTGCCCCCAGTGGAGATTTGGCCGCGGCCATTGATGCAGCTTTTGGGTCATTTGATGGTTTCAAGGAAAAATTTGCTGCTGCAGCGGGAACACGCTTTGGGTCTGGATGGGCTTGGTTGTGCGTGCACAAAGGCGGAAAGCTGGAAGTGTGCTCCACCCCTAACCAAGATAATCCCATTATGCCTGGAACTGGGTGCGATGGTCAGCCCATTTTAGGGTTGGATGTATGGGAGCATGCCTATTATTTGAACTACCAAAACAGAAGACCTGATTATATCTCGGCATTCTTTAATGTGATCAATTGGGATAAAGTATCCGAAAACTACGAAGCGGCAAAATAAGACCGCATTCATATTATATATTGAAAAGCCGCGCATCTTGCGCGGTTTTTTTATTGAATGAACATAGATGAATAGTGTAAATAGAAAACGGCAGGAAAGCTCCTGCCGTTTTCGTCCCAAATCTTACCATAAACTTAACCTACTTATGCTATGGCGAGACTAAAATACTGGTATTGTGTAAAATAACAAAGGGTTTTGGAGAAATTTTTGCTTTTTCAAGAAAAAAGAAAACGTGCAGTTCGTCGATAAAATGGATAAATCCTTGGTTGTCAAACATAAAGAAGGCGGAGCACGCTCCGCCTTCTTTCCCCAAATCTTACCATGAACTTAACCTACTTATGCTATGGTCCTCCAAATGTACGCCAAGGGGTCTTTTGGCCAACAAGCTTTTAGATGAAACCCACTTTAATTGGTTGAAGTGTACAACCGGGGTACCCTATTGATAAATGTCAAGAAAATAAGACTGATTTTTTATGATCGGGGATGGATGGAAAATAAAAAAGGTGGAATGACTTCCACCTTTTTTGCCCCAAATCTTACCATGAACTTAACCTACTTATGCTATGGCAACACTAAAGTAGGTTTGCAGCTTACCTATCGTATAAAAACCCGCTAATCTACTCATTTCATCGATGAAATGCATAGCTGGGCTGGGGTTTAAAACATATAGGTCAATAGGCGCGTTCATTTTTCCCTTCGTAGAAATTGATAAAGGCCCTGTTCACTACCCTGTTCCCTCCTGGAGTGGGGTAATCACCGGTAAAATACCAATCGCCCAAATTCTTGGGGCAGGCCTCATGTAAATTGTCAACAGTTTGGTAAATAATGTCCACTTCGGCCTTTATACCCTCCGGACTGAGGATTTCGGCAATCTTTTTTGAAATCTGTTCGTTGGTGAAAGGTGCGTAGAACTCCTTCACATAGTTGACCACATCCTTGTCTTTGTTCTTGGTCTGCGTTAAGCACTTTTCATAGATTTCTTTCACCTTGTCCATAGTACCTAGGTCTTCATGTAAGGCCAAGGCAGCTTTAAAGGCCACAAAATCTTCCAGTTTGGCCATATCAATACCGTAACAATCCGGATAACGGATTTGTGGTGCAGAAGAGACCACAATTATTTTTTTGGGAGAAAGTCGGTCCAAGATTTTTAGGATACTGCGCTTTAAGGTAGTTCCCCTAACGATACTGTCGTCTATGATGACCAAGTTGTCATTTATCTTGACAGAGCCATAGGAAATGTCATAAACGTGGGCCACAAGATCATCCCGGCTACTGTCTTGGGTAATAAAGGTCCGTAGTTTGGCATCCTTGATGGCCACTTTTTCAATACGTGGGCGTACATCCAAAATTTGGTGAAGCTCTTCTCCTGTTATATTGGGCCCCAAATCGAGGATCTGTTGTTCTTTTTTCTTGTTGAGGTAGCTCTGGGCTTCCTTTACCATTCCAAAGAAAGAGGTTTCGGCTGTATTGGGAATATAGGAAAAGACCGTGTTGGAGAGATCATCATCAATGGACTTAAGGATTTGTGGAAATACGAGTTTCCCCAACATCTTTCGTTCTTGATAGATTTCCTTGTCACTTCCCCTTGAAAAATAGATGCGCTCAAAAGAGCAGGCCTTGCGTTCGGTGGGTTCCAAGATTTCCTTGAGGTCTACCGTACCTCCTTTTTTCACAATGATGGCATGTCCGGGGTCCAACTCATGGACATCATCATAGGATACATTGAAAACGGTTTGGATCACTGGACGTTCCGAGGCCACTACAACAATCTCATCGTCCTTGTAGTAGTAAGCAGGACGGATACCTGCGGGATCACGTACCACAAAGGCATCCCCATGGCCCAACAATCCGCCCATGGTATATCCACCATCCCAGTTTTTGGAAGCTTTCCGTAATATTTTGGCGACGTTCAATCGCTCTGCGATCAATGGGGAGGCTTCCCGTTTACTATATCCTTCTTTTTTGATCTGCTTATAGAGTTTGGCCACGGCATCATCCAAAAAGTGACCGATTTTTTCCATAACGGTGACCGTATCTGCCATTTCCTTGGGATGTTGCCCAAGCTCCACCAAGTTGCCAAAGAGCTCGTCAACATTGGTAAGATTAAAGTTCCCGGCCACAATAAGGTTTCGGTGCATCCAGTTGTTCTGTCTCAGGAAGGGATGTACACTCTCTATACTGTTCTTCCCAAAAGTACCATAACGTACGTGTCCCATGAGCAACTCACCAATGTAGGGAATATGACGTTTTTGAAGCGCGACATCATTTTCGTACTCGGGATGTTCGGCGAATGCAGTATTGATCCGGGAATTGATTTGCTCAAAGATGTCCTGTATGGGTTGCTGTTGCGCAGACCGTACCCGGCTCATGTAGCGCTCCCCGGCCTTCATGTCCAGCTTTATGCTTGCAAAACCGGCACCATCCTGTCCCCGGTTGTGCTGCTTCTCCATCATTAGGTACATTTTATTGACTCCGTAAAAAGCCGTACCGTACTTCTCCTTGTAATACTCAAGGGGTTTAAGCAAGCGGATCAGTGATATTCCGCATTCGTGCTTAATGGCATCACTCATAATAAACCAAATAAAAAGCCCCGAAAAATTTTCAGGGCGGGTATTTATGTTAATTCAATATTGAACTGTGTCAATTCCTTAAACTGCATCAAACGGGCATCTACCTCTTGTTTCTCCAGTTTGGCCATCCGTTCGGTTCCAAAACGTTCCACACAAAACGAAGCCAGATTCGATCCTTGGATGATGGCGTTCTTCATGTTTTCAAAAGAGATGTTACCCGTTTGGGCCAAATATCCTGAAAATCCACCTGCAAAGGTATCTCCGGCCCCAGTGGGATCAAAGACCTCTTCCAAAGGTAGTGCGGGGGCAAAGAAAATATCTTCCTTATGGAACAACAATGCACCGTGCTCCCCTTTTTTTATGACCACATATTTAGGTCCCATTTCCTGGATCTTGGCAGCGGCCTTAACGAGCGAATACTCTTTGGTCATCTGCCTGGCCTCTTCATCATTTATGGTGATCACATCGATTTGTGAAACGACTTCCATCAACTCATCCCAAGTATTGTCCATCCAAAAATTCATGGTATCCAGAACTATGAGTTTTGGTCGTTCTTCCATCTGATTGATTACACTCAATTGGGTACTGGGGTGCAAATTGCCCAACATGACCACATCGGCATCCTTGAAATTTTCGGGAACAACGGGGCTGAACGTACCCAAGGTGTTGAGTTCGGTGACCAAGGTATCCCTGGAATTGAGGTCGTTGTGGTAGCGGCCTTCCCAATAAAAAGTCTTGCCTCCTTGTACCACTTCTATGGCCGAAATATCGATATCACGATCTTTGAGCAAATCCAGATAGGCTTGGGGAAAATCGTCCCCCACCACTGAAACTATGGCAGCGTCTACCTTGAACTGTGATGCGGCCAATCCAATGAAAGGCGCGGCGCCCCCCAAAATCTTGCCGGTTTTGCCAAACGGGGTCTCAATAGCATCAAAGGCCACGCTCCCAACAATCAGTAATTTGCCCATTCAGTGAATTTTGGTGCAAATATACGCTTTGATATTCCATATTGGAATCATTGGCAAAGGATTTAAGAAAAAGAAGGGATACACGCAGGATTAAGTTCAAGTTCAGTGTCTAACTTCAGGAGCAAGTTTAAAGATTATGTTACGAAATCTAATGTCTTGCGTCTAGCATCTCATGTCTCTTATCTATTTTCTGCCAAAATCCGCTGGGATTTCACCCCAAGCCTTGGTTTCCCATTTTACGATGGGCGTAGCGTAGCGGTTTTTTTTGAGCCAATCCTCGGCCCGTTCAATTAGCTCAAAAAGAGTGGCGTTCTTTGGACCTTTTTTGAGTTTGGTGCCGCATTTCTTTTTTCGTACCCAACCTATGGCAATGCGGGAATCGGAATATAGGATTCGGTCACTGTTTTGTTTTTTAAGGAAGGCAAGGCCGTGCACGAGGGCTAAAAACTCACCCACATTGCTGGTTCCTTCGGCAAAGGGGCCTTGGTGGAACAGCACCCTTTTACTTTTGGTATCCACCCCGCGGTATTCCATTTTTCCGGGATTTCCACTGGAGGCCGCATCCACGGCGATGGAGTTGTAGTTGGGGTCGCCGATTTTTAAAAGCTCTTCCGGGGAAAGTTCAGATTTCCCTTTGGATGTGCCCTTGTATTCCAAATAGTTCCCGTTAAAGGCCTTTTTTGCCTCGGCAAAGGTTGCGAACGATTTGTATTGGGCGCCTTTAAAACCTTCAATTTGGCCCTTGCAATCGTCCCAAGATTCAAAAATACCCGGACGCTTTCCTTTCCAGACCACATAAAACTTCGCCTTCTTTGCCATTACAAAAGGAGTTTTTCAATCACCTTTGGAAAGTGTTCGTACTCTAATTGGTGCACTTTTTGGGCAATGGTTGCTGTGTCATCCTCCGTGGATAGGAAGGTTTTTGCCTGAAAAATGATGGCGCCCTCATCGTAATGTTCGTTTACATAATGGATGGTAATGCCCGTTTCAGGTTCCAGATTGTCCTTTACGGCCTGATGTACTTTTTCACCATACATGCCCTTTCCACCATATTTGGGCAACAGGGCAGGGTGTATATTAATGATTTTATCGGGGAAGGCATCAATGATATTGGAAGGGATTTTCCATAAAAACCCGGCAAGAACGATTAAATCGACCTCCAACCCTTGAAGAAATTGAACCACGGTATCGGAAGCCGTAAAGGCGGCCCTGTTAAAGTAGAAACCGGGTGTATTCAATCTATCGCATCGCTCCAATACTTTGGCGGTATGTTTGTTGGTGAGCACGGCGGACACCTCCACGTTAGGGCTTTCCCTGAAGTAATTGATTATATTTTCTGCATTTGACCCGCTGCCCGAGGCCAGGATAACTATTCGTTTCATCCAGTAAGGAATGGAAGGGATTTTCGATTAACTTTACAGGGCTAAAGTAATGTACTGAAGCTAAAGATGTTTAATTTAAGGCACATTTTATCGACAAATGGTGTATTTAATCCAAAGTTTTTTATTTTTGCCAACGATTAAATTTTTAAAACCACTATAATTATGTCAGACATTGCATCAAGAGTAAAGGCTATCATCGTTGATAAACTGGGTGTTGATGAGAATGAAGTTGTAGCAGAAGCTAGCTTTACCAACGATTTAGGAGCGGATTCCTTGGACACTGTTGAGCTTATCATGGAGTTTGAGAAAGAATTTGACATCCAAATTCCTGATGATCAAGCAGAAAACATTGCAACTGTTGGTCAAGCCATTAGCTACATAGAAGAAGCGAAGTAATTACATGATATATTACTAGAGAGTATAAATTATCCATGTGGTGTTTGATCGCATGGATAATTTTTTTATAATTTAGGTTTCAAAGGGTAAAAAATAGTTCAATGCAGTTAAAGCGAGTAGTGGTTACAGGAATGGGAGCGTTGACCCCCATTGGTAACAATTTGGGAGCTTATTGGGAAGGACTACGGACCGGTAAGAGCGGTTCTGCCCCCATAACATATTTCGATACGGAGAAGTTCAAGACCAACTTCGCCTGTGAGCTCAAAGGGTACGACCCAGGAGATTTCTTTGATAGAAAAGAAGCTCGGAAACTGGATAGGTTTGCCCAATATGCCCTTGTCTCATCCGATGAGGCCATCGCTGATTCAGGGATAGATTTGGACAATGTGGACAAATTTAGGGTCGGTGTTGTTTGGGGAGCCGGGATCGGTGGCTTGGAAACTTTCCAGAACGAAGTAATTGGCTATGCCAATGGTGATGGAACCCCAAGATTCAATCCGTTCTTTATTCCTAAGATGATTGCGGACATTGCTCCGGGAAATATCTCCATAAAGCATGGGTTCATGGGTCCCAACTATACCACGGTATCTGCATGTGCCTCTTCGGCCAATGCCATGATCGATGCGCTCAATTATATTAGATTGGGGCATTGTGATGTCATTGTTACTGGAGGAAGTGAAGCTGCGGTGACCATTGCCGGTATGGGAGGGTTTAATGCCATGCACGCCCTATCTACAAGAAACGATAGTCCTGAGACTGCGTCCAGACCATTTGATGCCACTCGTGACGGATTTGTGCTCGGTGAAGGTGCTGGTGCCCTTATTTTGGAGGAGTACGAGCATGCCAAGGCCAGAGGTGCCAAAATCTATGCGGAGGTATTGGGCGGCGGACTTTCCAGTGATGCCCACCACATGACTGCTCCACATCCAGAAGGGATTGGCGTGGTCAAGGTTATGGAGAACTGTTTGGAAAATGCCGGACTCAAACCGGAAGATGTGGACGCCATCAATACGCACGGAACCTCTACACCTTTGGGTGATGTGGCCGAGTTAAAGGCCATATCCAAAGTATTTGGAGACCATGCACCAAAGATCAACATCAATTCCACCAAGTCCATGACCGGACACTTGTTGGGAGCTGCTGGAGCCATTGAGGCCATTGCCTCCATTTTGGCCATGGAACACAGTTTGGTCCCTCCAACCATCAACCATAGTGTGGTGGATGAACAGATTGATCCTTCACTGAACCTTACCTTGAACAAGGCTCAAGAACGTGAGGTTAAAGTGGCCATGAGCAATACCTTCGGGTTTGGAGGCCACAATGCATGTGTTTTGTTTAAAAAATTAGGGTAGTTTCAAGATGAAATTCACCTCCAAAATATTCAATTCCCATCCAGATACGGATGGGGATTTTTTTTTGGGGATCAAAAGGATACTTGGGTTTAAACCTAGGGACATTGAAATCTACAAAAGGGCGTTCTTACATCGGTCCGTGAACAAAAAGGACACGGATGGAAACCCCATGAATTATGAACGTTTGGAATTTTTGGGTGATTCCATGCTGGGGACCATCATCTCTAAGCATCTCTACAATGAGGTTCCCGAAGGTGACGAGGGTTACCTAACCAAAATGCGCTCCAAAGTAGTGAGCAGAAAGCACCTGAACGAACTGGGAAAAGATTTGGAACTTTTGCAGTTTGTGGAAAGCCGAATTCCCAAGTCCCATTTCGGGGAGAATATACACGGTAATGTTTTTGAAGCACTGGTAGGGGCCATTTATCTGGACCGCGGTTATCCCTATTGCGAAAAGTTCATTAATGAACGGGTCATAGAGCCCTATGTGGACATTGATCAGTTGGAAGGAAAAGTGATCAGTTACAAGAGCTTGGTCATAGAATGGTGTCAAAAGCAAAAAAAGTCGTTCCATTACAACGTCTATGAAGACACCGGGAACGATGAGTTGAAACACTTCGCCGTAAAACTGACCATTGGCGACCGAATTTTGGCGAAGGCAAGGGCCACCTCCAAAAAGAAGGCGGAAGAAAAGGCCTCCAAAAGGGCCTATTTTGCCCTTCAGAACAAAATCGAAAATCAACAAGATTAAATAAAGGTAAATTCAAACGTTTTCGTTTGGTTTCTGAACGTATTGTACCGTTTCAGCTAGGCAGTCAAAGGGATTAAGAGTATATTTACATTTCGTGTTAAAGGCATGTTGACAACGCACAAGATATCGGCAGACTTTTTTGATGACAGTTTTGGGCTTATTGCCATCCACAGCAATTTGGAGGACTATGCCTTGGCATATGGCATCAATTTTAATTGTTCGCTGTATCTGAAGAGAATGGAAAATGATCTTCATTTGGACGGAAGTTTCTTTTTTTCCGTATTTGATTGGGAGGATGAAATAAACGATGTGTATTGGACCTTGATTTCCAATACCTGTACGATTGAGGAAACTGTTCCATCCGATGGTCTGTTTGGAGGCACTTCCTCTTTTAGGACCAATCACTTGGTCAAGGAACGAAAAGAAATAGACTATTTTTTAAAGGTCGATGGCGCCGATGAAATTGCCTTGCAAGAGAAAGTCAAGGCCATCAACAAAATTTCCAAGGTGGTAACAGCATACCCATTGGAAACACACACATTAAAATCAAAAAGAAATTTAATCTTTTAAAAATGCCAACTAGAAAGAAGACGAAAATTGTAGCAACGTTGGGACCTGCAACCAGCACTAAGGAAACCCTTAAAGCAATGATAGAGGCAGGGGTGGATGTTTTCAGGATAAACTTTTCCCATGCTTCCTATGACGATGTTACGGAACGTATCAACATGATACGTGAGTTGAATGAGGAATTGGAGGTACATACATCTATACTAGCAGATTTACAAGGCCCTAAGCTCAGGGTCGGGGTCATGGGTGGTGAGGCCGTGGTTGTCCCCGGGGACGAGGTCACTTTTGCCACGGGTGAGCCCTTTGAGGGAACGGCACAACGGGTATATATGAACTACCAAAGCTTTCCACAGGATGTAAAACCGGGTGAGCGTATCCTTTTGGATGATGGAAAGTTGATTTTTGAAGTGAAATCCACCAACGGAAAGGATGAGGTAACAGCCACGGTGATACAAGGAGGACCATTGAAATCCAAAAAAGGAGTGAACCTTCCCAATACCAATATTTCATTGCCTGCCCTTACCAAAAAAGATATCAAGGACGCCATTTACGCCATTGAGCACAAAGTGGATTGGATTGCCCTGTCTTTTGTACGCCACAGCCAAGATTTGATAGACCTTCAGGACTTGATCAGTAAGCATACCGATCATAAAATTCCAATTATTGCCAAGATAGAAAAGCCGGAGGCGGTTGAAAACATCGATAAGATTGTGGCCTATTGTGATGGACTTATGGTGGCCCGTGGCGATTTGGGTGTGGAAGTTCCGGCCCAGGAAGTTCCCTTGATCCAGAAGAAATTGGTGCTTCAGGCCAAAAAGGCCAGAATTCCCGTAATCATTGCCACTCAGATGATGGAAACCATGATCACCAGCCTTACACCAACGCGTGCGGAAGTGAACGACGTGGCCAACTCTGTTATGGATGGAGCGGATGCAGTAATGTTGTCCGGAGAAACCTCGGTTGGGAATTATCCCGTTCAGGTGATTGAGAAAATGGCCAGTATTCTGACCAGTGTTGAAAACTCAGATTTGATAAAGGTTCCCCAGACCCCTCCCCATATCCGTACCAAGCGATACATCACCAAATCGGTATGTTATCATGCGGCACTGATGGCCAATGAGATTCAGGCCAAGGCCATTTCAACCTTGACCAATAGTGGGTATACCGCTTTTCAGATATCGGCATGGAGGCCTAGTGCCCATATTTTGGTGTTTACCTCCAACAAAAGAATACTCACCCAGTTGAACCTATTGTGGGGTGTTAAGGCATTTTATTATGATCGGTTTGTTTCCACGGATGAAACTATCGAGGATGTAAACCGAATTGCCTGCAAAAAAGGATTTTTGGATGTTGGGGATATGCTCATTAGTTTGGCGGCCATGCCCATTAAGGACAAGGGAATGGTGAACACCCTTCGGGTGAGCGAGATAGAAACCTGCTCGTTTTAATACTAGGATTCCCATACCCTAGTAAAAATTTATTGAAAAATCCCAGATTCCACCGAATCTGGGTTTTTTGTTTTCCAGTCTGTAAGTATGCTGCAAACAAGGGGACTAAGAAGAGTATAACCTCATTTTAGTCCAACCTTACCCATGGTATACGAATTCAAGGATGCAAGATTAGGGGCCATGCTCCGGCTGGTGGAAGACATTAAAACCGATTGTCCAAAACACTCTCCGATACCCAACAACATTAAATTTTTATGGAACAGAAATGAGGCCCCCCTCACCATTATGGTAGATGGGATGGCATTGAAGCTAATGCCCAACCAAATGGTAACGGTCACATACTTACAACATGTTTCCTATGCCAAGACCGAGTTGCCGCTCGCAGCCATTTTTTTCAATAGGGAGTTCTACTGTGTTTTTGATCATGACAGTGAGGTTTCCTGTAATGGGATATTGTTTTTTGGCACCCAAGATCTGCCCATAGTGACCATCCAAAAAGAAGAGCTTCGCAAGTTCAATCTGTTGTATGATATGTTTGTGGAAGAATTTTCAACCCCGGACAACATCCAGGGAGAAATGCTACAGATGCTCTTAAAACGGCTGATTATCATGACTACCCGCTTGGCCAAGGAACAACTCATTGTAAAAACTTTGGGCAACGATCAAATAGACATTATCCGAAGGTTCAATTATCTGGTGGACCTGAATTTTAAGACCAAAAGAAAGGTAAGTGAGTATGCAGAAATGTTGTACAAATCGCCCAAAACACTTTCCAATCTCTTTTCCATCTATAATCAAAAATCGCCCCAACAGATTATCTTGGACCGTATTGTCTTGGAGGCAAAGCGTCTCATAAACTATACGGATAAACAAAATCAGGAGATTGCCTATGATCTTGGGTTCAATGATCCTGCCCATTTTAGCCGATTCTTCAAGAAAATGACCCAAATGACCCCTTCAGAGTATAGGGAAAACCAGCTGGTCCCGGCCTAAGGGAAAAATGGGCAAGTCGTCGGGAAATTGTTCCTAACACCTACCTGCCATTTCGCAACATCTTTGCACTGTAATTTAAAACAAACCAAAGATGAAGCATACAGGAAAAACCCTTTTCAATCTTATCGAAATTTTTAGGACACCACAAAGAAGAGTGGTCCAGACTGTCATTGCCAACGATCATTGTGAGCAAAACCACCATCACGATTTCTATTGTGATACGGAACGACCATTTGTACAAAATAGATAATCAAAATAATAATTCATTTAAAATTTTTAGATCATGAGCACATTTAATGTACCCAAAAGAGAAGAAGTAAGCGGGGCCAATCAGGCCATTTTTGACAACTTGGAAAAGGCATTGGGCTTTGTTCCCAATCTATACGCCACCTATGCACATTCCGAGAATGCATTAGGCAATTATTTAACCTTTGCCAATGGTAAGACCTCCTTGAAAGCCAAGGAAAAGGAAGTGGTAAACTTGGCTGTTAGCGAAGTGAACAACTGTCTGTATTGTCTATCGGCCCATACGGCCATTGGAAAAATGAACGGTTTTACAGAGGCCCAAATTTTGGAACTGAGAGCGGGTAAAGCTTCTTTTGATGCCAAGTTGGATGCCTTGGCAAGATTGGCCAAAAACATTACGGAGAACAAAGGGACTACCGATTCCAATGTTTTGGACAATTTCTTTGCTGCCGGATGGACCAAGGAAAACTTGATCGACACTATTTTGTTGGTGGGAGACAAGACCATTTCCAACTATATCAACAATACATTTGACGCCCCTATCGATTTTCCAGTGGCACAGCCTTTGGAAGAAGTGGAAGCTTAAAACTAGTTTTAGGAAGAAGGACCCTTTCAAATTTTTGGAAGGGTTTTTTCATTCTACATCCAAATCGGCAAAAAGGGAGGGAGCTATACTTTTGGCCATAAAAATGGGCCAGTCGTTTTTAAAAAGGTGGCTTTCGGTTATGGCACTGTCGTATAAAAGATAAAGCCCACTGGAAATCCTTTCAATTTCCGCCTTGGAGAGATTGGCGATATTGGCCCCAACCACTTCGCCCAGAAAAAGCAAAAGTTCCTTTTTCTGTTTTTGGATCACTTCAAGTATCTTTTTCTCTTTAGGGGACAACTCTCCTAAAGTCTTAAGCCCCCAACAACCACAAAAGTGGTCTTCCCGGTATAGGTCTTGTAGAAAATCGAAAATGGCCAAAAGCTGGTTTCTTCCTTTTTTTCTACGTCCTACGAACTCTTCAAGGGATTTCATGAAGCCATCATGCCTGTGGTTCAGATAAGCGATGCAAATATCTTCCTTGGATTTAAAATGACCATAAAGTGTGGCTTTGGCAATGCCACTTTTAGCTATGATCTCATTGATTCCCGTGGAATGGTATCCATGGATATAGAATAGATTGCTCGCCGTATCAATGATTTTCTCGTGGATGGATGTCTTCATCCCATAAAAGTAGGCAAAAGACCGGTCTGTCTAGTGATTTTTTAATCATTTTTTAGCATAAAGGGGTATACTACAACCCATTTTCAGCAGTAATTTTGCGGTTTACTGGAATTACATGATTTTCGATTTGATAATAGCCATGTTTTGGAGCCTGTCTCCCTTTGGGGAATCCAAGGTGGGAATCCCGTATGGGATAGGCAAGGGAGTGAACAGCCATGTGGTTTTTGTGGCCTGTTTCCTGTCCAACCTGCTCGTGTTCCCCATGATGATGTTTTTCTTGGAGAACGTCAATAAGCATTTGGCGAAATGGAGGCCCTATAAAAAATCGGCACTCTTTGTGGCCCGAAGGGCAAAGACGGGCACAGCGGATAAAGTGCAAAAGTATGGCTTCTTTGGATTGGTACTTTTTGTCATGATTCCGTTGCCCGGTACTGGTGTCTATGCGGGAAGTATTGCCTCTTATCTACTGAAGATTGAAAAGAAAAAAGCCTTTCTGGCAAATGCCCTGGGTATATTTTTGTCATCACTGATCATTTATGGGGTCACGGTCGTTTCGGTGAGGTAGGAGTTAAAAATCGAACCTCAACTGCACGGAAACTACTTCTTTTTCTGAAACCTTCTCTTGTTTTTCGGTATTGAGGTTGGCCAATGAGATACCCAATAACCGCACTGAATTCTCTAGGGAGGATTGATACAGAAGTTCTTTGGCCGTTTCCAGAATAAGGTCTTTGCTTGCAATATAATAGGGGAGGGTCTTGCTTCTGGTCTGAAGGGTAAAATCACTGTATTTGATTTTTAGGGTCACGGTTTTTCCGGCGATTTTGGATTTTTGAAGTCTTCTTTCCAACTCTGCAGCAATGTTTTCCAACTTTTCCAGCATGAAGATTTCACTGCTTAAGTTTTCAAAAAATGTACGCTCTGCCCCGACCGATTTTGGGATTCGATGGGGCTTTACGGCACTGTGGTGTATGCCTCGGACCACATGATAGTAGTATGTGCCGCTTTTCCCGAACTTTTCATCCAAAAACTCCAGAGATCTTTGTTTTAGGTCCTTCCCAGTAAAAATACCCAAGCGGTACATTTTTTCTGCCGTAACCTTGCCCACACCATAGAATTTACGAATGTCCAGATCTTCCAAAAACTGGATGACCTCTTCGGGGTTCACCGTTTTTTGGCCATTGGGTTTGTTGTAGTCACTGGCCACTTTGGCAATGAATTTATTGATGGAGATTCCGGCCGATGCCGTAAGCCCGGTTTTCTCCAAGATTTTTTGCCGGATTTCCTTGGCGATCAAGGTAGCGGAGGGATTTCCTTTTTTGTTTTCGGTCACGTCCAAGTAGGCTTCGTCCAAGGAAAGGGGTTCCACGAGGTCTGTGTATTCGAAAAAGATACTCCGAATTTGATAGGAAACCTCTTTGTAGCGCTCAAACCGGGGTTTTACAAAAATCAAATCCGGACAATTTCTTTGGGCAATGGATCCTGCCATGGCACTACGTACCCCAAATTTACGCGCCTCATAGCTGGCAGCGGACACTACCCCCCGCTTTGAGCCGCCGCCTACGGCAATGGGTTTTCCCTTCAGCTCGGGATTATCGTGCTGTTCCACTGAGGCATAGAACGCATCCATGTCCACATGAATGATTTTTCTTAAGGGAAAATCAAAATCCATACTCAAATTTAGGGTATATTTAGTTTGATGGAACACTTGGAAATAGAGCGAAAGTTTTTGGTGACCTCAGATGCATACCGGCAAGAAGCCTCATCTAGCGTCCGCATAGCACAGGGGTTTTTGAGTACGGACCCCCAAAGAACGGTACGAGTACGAATTATGGGAAGCCAAGGTTTTTTGACCGTGAAAGGAGCCAGTAACGCATCCGGAACCTCCCGATTTGAATGGGAAACCGAAATCAGCACGGCCGAGGCCACCAATCTGATCGATCTGTGCAAGGATGTGATTTTGGAAAAAGTACGTTATACGGTGCCTTTGGGCAACCATGTATTCGAGGTGGATGAATTTTTGGGGGAAAATAAGGGACTGGTGGTTGCCGAAGTGGAACTTCAGCATGAAGACGAATTTTTTGAGAGACCCAGCTGGTTGGGGGAAGAGGTCACCGGCCAGAAGGAATATTACAATTCGCAACTGAGTCAAACACCATTTGCACAATGGTAGACCGTAGAAGACAAAGAACGATTAATCTGGTAAGCCTGATATTGGCCATACTTGCCATGTGTGCCGAGTATTTGGGACATAGAATGGCCTATGTGTTCTTGAAGCCACTGACTACCATTTCAATACTATCGCTCTTACTTTTTATCCCGAGGGGATTATCCACCAAGCTTATCCTTGTGGCCTTGGCTTTTTGTCTACTGGGGGATGTACTTTTGCTTGATCCAGCTTATTTTGTCTTTGGATTGGTCACTTTTTTACTGGCACACCTTCTATTCATTGTGGCATTTATCCAACATAAAGGATTTTGGTTCCATTGGATATCCTTTGTAGTACTTTTTGTGATTGGAGGAGTCATTTTCTTTTGGTTAAAACCAGATTTAGGAGATTTTATGATACCGGTCCTGTTCTATGTTTTAGTGATCACTTCAATGGCATGGCAAGGAATAGGCTTATATCTAAGGGACAAAGGAAAAGCATACCTATGGATAGCATTGGCGGTGCTATTTTTCATGCTTTCGGATACCATGCTGGCCATTAATAAATTCAAAGCACCTTTTGACTATGCCAGTGTTCTTATTTTGGTAACGTATTGGCTTAGTATTGCTTTGATTGCCAATGCGGCCTACAACATTGCTTTAGGGAAGAAATCTTAGTTTGAATCAATCCAGTTTTTTGTCCAGCACCAAAATAGTATTGAGCAAGACATTGGCACCATTGGCCATGTCTTTGGCTGAGGTGAACTCTTTTGGTGAATGGCTGATACCTCCCTTACTGGGCACAAAGATCATCCCGGTTGGTGCAATCCGTGCCATGTCTTGGGCATCGTGTCCTGCGCCGCTGGGCATATATTTAAAAGTAAGTCCCAAATCTTTGGCAGAGTTCTCTATTTCTTTTTGAATGCCTTGGTCGGTCAAGGCGGGATCTGCAGTAGTGTCCAAGGGATTGAATTTGATCTCCACACTGGAATCGGTTGAAATTTCCTTGGCCTTGGCCTTAATGGCCTGAAAAACGTTTTCAATGACTTGGGAAGAGAGGTCCCGGATTTCCAAACTGGCCACTACGTTTCCGGGAATAACGTTGGGAGCCCCAGGTTCAGCCTTTATGCGCCCCACGGTACCCACTTGACTGCCCTCAAAACTATTGGTGACTTCATTTACGGCAACAATGAATTTGGCCGCGGCCAACAAGGCATCCTGCCTGGCATCCATAGGTGTGGTTCCCGCATGGTTGGCAAAGCCAGTAAAGGTCACATCCCACCATTTCAGTCCCACAATACCTTCCACAACACCAATGTTAAGACCTTCTTTTTCCAAGATACCGCCCTGTTCAATATGAAGTTCCAAAAAGGCTGCCATACTTCCTTTTTTACGGATGGCTTCCATAATCCTTGTGGTATCTCCTCCCAATCGCATTATGCCCTCTCCCATGGAAAAACCAGTGGAATTGACCACTCCAAATGCTGCAGTGCTTAGGTTCCCGGACATGGCCCTACTTCCCATGACACCACCTTCCTCATTCGGAAAAACAATGACTTCCAAGGGATGCTTGGTCTTCACCTTATTCTCCTTAAGTACCTCCATGACCTCCAAAGCAGCCATGGAACCCACACAACCATCATAATTTCCACCATGGGGAACCCGATCTATGTGTGAGCCAAAGGAAATGGGCTTTTTTGAGGTATCAGAGCCTTGGCGTTTTCCAATGATGTTTCCTGCAACATCCACGGTAACGGTCAAGCCTAAACTTTTCATGGTTTGAATTACCCATTCCCGGGCAGCAATATCGGCATCACTGAAAGCAACTCGTTCCGTTTCCCCATTTTCCTGTAGTCCAAAGTTTGCAAGGTCAAAGATTCGATGTTCCAGGCGATCTTGATTGACCGTAAAGGACTTTTTTTGGGCATTTGTGGAGATGCTGAGCATCAATGCCATAAAATACAGTACTGTGGTTAAGTGTTTAAAATGCATGGCTTTCTGTTTTTTAGAAAGGTACACATTTATATGGAGAAGTGTTTCTGGGTTGTGGTTAGAGAGAAGCTGTGGACTAATAGCTTTCGTGGGGGCAGTTTTGAAGATATTCCAACGTAAGGATCCCTCGAAGATTATTGACAATGATATGGTCCAGCAATTCTTGGGCGCTGTATTGTTCAAACAAATTGACTCTTGAATATAAGGTGTCTTCCAGTCTCAATAAAAAAAGGTCGCAGACCAATTCCACATTGACATTGGGCCTGACTTGCCCCAATTTTTTGGCCTTGACCAATAACGGGTGTACCACGTTCCAAACAATATCCTTTCTAAATTCGGAATAGACCCGAGCCGCCTTTGTATAGTACTTATTGATGCCGTAAAAGAAAGTGGGGCTTATCCCTTGCAGGTGGCCAACCCCCAACTTGTATATATACACAATGGTAAGCAAGGGCTGGTCCTCATTGGGATTCTCCTGCATATGGTCATCAATGGTGCTTCGTACTTTTTGTAAAAAGCATTGTAGACTCTCCATGACCAGCTCTTCCTTACTTTGAAAGTGTTTGTATATGGTTTTTTTTGAAATGCCCAGATCATGGGCCAACTCGTCCATGGAAAAGCGTTTGCTCCCAAATTTTGAAAAATTGGAAAAAGCACACTCCAGTAATTCTTTTTTATTTTCCATGGCCTATTTTTTACTGCCAGCCTCCTCCCAAGGCCCTATATAGCTCCACTATAGCGTTCAATTGCCCGTATTGGGAATCCACATAGCTCAATTCTGAGTTCAGCGCATTTTGTCTGGCGGTAAGTACTTCAAGATAGTTGGCCAAACCATTGTTCAGCAATTCTTCCGAGTAGTCTTCGGCAACGGAATAGGCTTCCAGTTCCTTGGCACGGGCCTCTAATTTTTGGGCTTCGGCGTCGTAACTATATAGTGCGTCCGAAACTTCTTTACCTGCCGTCAACAAGGTTTTCTTGTAGGACAATAAAGCCTGCTCCTGTTGTGCTTTGGCCACTTCCATTTGGGTTCGTAGCCTACGACCGTTGAAAATGGGTTGGGTTAGTGAACCCACCAGTTGGGAAAAAAGCGAGCTGGCATCGATCCAGTTGTCAAATTCCAAACTTTGGAATCCCCCGGAAGCGGTAAGGCTCAAGGATGGGTACATGCTGCTACGGGCCACATTGGTCAATTCAAAAGCATTGATTAGGCCGAACTCGGCTTGTTTTACATCAGGGCGGTTGGCCAACAACAAATAAGGTACCCCAGTTTGCAAGTCGCTTTCTATGGATTGATCATCCAAACGAGATCGTTCCACTCCATGGGGCGGCTCACCCAATAGAATACAGAAGGTGTTTTCCAGAAGTTTAATGTTGTTCTCCAAGTCAATAAGGATGATCTCCGTGGTATGGACTTGGGCTTCGGTCTGTTTTACGGCCACTTCGGTCAGTTGCCCTGCATCCTTTAGGGCCATGGTAGTTTCCAAACTTCCTTTTCGGGCAGTCAAGGTCTGTTCCGCAATGCTGTATTGCTTATCCAACGCCATTAATTGGTAGTAGGTATTGGCTATGGCAGCTACCAAATTGGTCTTTACCGCTTGGTGTGCAGCCACACTCTGTAGATAAGAGGCACCCGCAGCTCTTTTATTGCTTCGGATCTTGCCCCAAACATCTGCTTCCCAAGAAAGGGCGCCAGAAAGTTCATATTGTTCCAAAGGCCTAGTAAAAAAACTTCCAAATTGGCTGTTTCCCGAGTTTTTGGTCCGGGTAAAACTAGCTTTGCCGGTAAGGGTAGGGAAATATCCTGCCTTACCTTGTTTTACATAGGCTTCGGCAGCAGTAACATTTTCCAGGGCAATACGTATATCCAGATTGTTTTCCAGACCTTTTTCAATATAAGATTTCAAATGCTCGTCATTGAACAGGTCCTTCCATGAGATGGTTGCTATGGAGGTACTATCTGTGGGAAGGTTATCGGTCCTGTACAAACTTTCCGTTTCCATTTCTGGTCGGGAATAGTTTTTGGCGACAAAGCAGGATTGCATCAATAGCGTTGCTGAAAACAGCAGGGTGATTTTATATATGGATTTAATTTTCATGGGTGATATGCTTTGTTCGGTCATTGATTGTTTAGGCATGGCTTGCTTCATTGAGTTGTTCCGGCTTTCCTGAAATTCGCTCTTGAAGTGCTTGGAAAATGACAAATAGCACAGGAACCACGAACACTCCAAATATGGTTCCTATGAGCATTCCCCCAACGGCACTCAATCCTATGGATTGATTTCCAATGGCACCGATTCCTGTTGAGAGTGCCAAAGGCAACAGCCCAAATATGAAGGCAAAGGAAGTCATCAAAATAGGACGTAACCTGGCCCGTGCCCCATCAATGGCCGCATTGAACAGAGAGAATCCTGCCTTTCTTCGCTGTAGGGCGAACTCCACGATCAAAATGGCGTTTTTGGCCAAAAGACCAATCAACATGATCAAGGCAATCTGGAAGTAGATGTTGTTTTCCAATCCACCCAAATTCACAAAGAGTATAGCCCCGGCCAAACCAATAGGCAAGGATAACAATACAGAAAGCGGCACGATGTAACTTTCATACTGGGCACTTAGTAGGAAGTACACAAAGATCAAACTCAAGATAAAGATGAGAACGGTCTGTGAACTAGCGTTACTTTCTTCCCGGGTAAGTCCAGAATAGTCATAAGTGTATGAAGTTGGCAGCACTTGGGCAGCCACTTCCTCAATGGCATTGATGGCATCCCCGGTACTGTAACCGGGATTGGGTACACCGCTTACTTTTACAGAACTCAATAGGTTGAATCGTTCGACCACTTCTGGACCGTAAATCTTTTTGAGATTTACAAACTGACTAACTGCTACTGATTCCCCAGTGCTGTTGCGGACAAAGATTTGGTTCAATGAATTTTCATTGGCCCTGTCTTGGGGTTTTGCCTGGATCATAACACGGTATTGCTTTCCAAATTTGTTGAAATCCGTTGCATAGATTCCGCCGTAATATCCTTGAAGTGCATTGAACACATCGGTGGTGGAGAATCCTGCCATTTTTAGTTTTTCCACGTCGATTTCCAAATCGTACTGTGGGAAACCGGGATCAAATTGCGAAATCGCATATTGAATTTCCGGTCTGGCATTCATGGCTGCCAAGAATTGATTCTTCACCTCATTTATGGCCAACCAGTCGTCCGTTCCCTTGTTCTGAAGCTGCACCTCAAAACCAGAGTTGGTACCAAAACCTTGTATGCTGGGAGGGGTAAAGTATATGATCTGCGCATCTTTAAATTGGGCCGAAGTGGCATTCAAACGTTGCATGGTGGCACTTACGGAAAGGGAATCTTCCTTTCTTTCGTTCCAATGTTTCAGTTTCATGATGGAGAAGGCATATGATCCCGCACTTACCCGGTTCAAAAGGCTGAATCCGGCCACACTCATCCGGGCTTCAACCACATCCATGGATTCATAAATGGAATCCAGTTTCATGATGGTTTCTTCGGTTTTTTCCAAAGTGGTCCCTGGAGGCATGCTCACATTGGCAAAGATAATACCCCTATCTTCATCGGGCACAAACCCAGATGGTGTGGATTGGAACAGGTAAAGTGCCAGCGCACTAAAACCTAAAAGTAGGGCCACAGTGATCCACTTACGTTTGACCAAGTTGCCTACGGCGCCGGTATATTTATTGGTAATGGCCATAAAACCAACATTAAAGGCCTTGAAAAAACGGGTCATTAATCCTGATTTATGCTCTTTATCCGGATTGTGGGGTTTTAGGAAGAGCGCGGCCAATGCAGGGCTGAGGGTCAATGCATTTACAGCAGAGATTAAAATGGCCACAGCTAAGGTAATTCCAAATTGTTGGTAGAACACCCCGGATGATCCTTGGATAAAGGAAACCGGAATAAATACGGCAGACATCACCAAGGTAATCGATATAATGGCCCCCGAAATTTCTCCCATGGCCTTTTTGGTCGCGGTCTTTGCCGAATCTGCCCCTTCTTCCAATTTGGCATGGACAGCTTCGACCACCACAATGGCGTCATCCACCACAATACCAATGGCCAAGATCATAGCAAAAAGCGTCAACATGTTGATGGAATAGCCAAACAACTGTAGGAAGAAAAAGGTTCCTACAATGGCCACAGGCACGGCTATGGCTGGAATCAAAGTAGACCTAAAGTCCTGCAAGAATAGGAATACCACAATGAAAACCAAGATAAAGGCCTCGATCAAGGTCTTGACCACGTGATCAATGGAAGCATCCAAAAAGTCCTTGGTATTGAAGGGGATCACATAATCCAGCCCTTTGGGGAATTCCGATTTGCTTTCCACGAGAATTTGTTCAATCTCATCAATGATATCCTTGGCGTTGGACCCCGAGGTTTGATATACCCCAACGGCCACACCTGGATTTCCCATACCGTAGTTTTTTCGGGCATAGTTAAAAGCACCCAATTCTATCTCGGCAACGTCCTTTAAGCGAAGAAAACCACCATCATCTGTTGTTTTTAGGATGATGTTTTCGTATTCGGCCACTTCGGAAAGGCGGCCCTTGTATTTCATGACATACTCAAAGATACCTTCCGAATTTTCACCGATCTTTCCTGTTGCCGCTTCCCGGTTTTGTTCTTGAAGCGCTGCTTGTATGTCTGCAGGCACCAAATTGTAGGCGGCCATTTTATCTGGGGAAATCCATATCCGCATGGAATAATCCTTGGCCCCAAATACGTTTACATTACCTACCCCTTTGATCCGTTGTAACCGAGGCACCAAATTGATTTTGGCGTAGTTTTCCACAAAAGTGGCATCGTAATTATCGTTATTGGAGAAAATAGAAAAGAACAATAAGGCACTGTTTTGTGCCTTCCGCGTGGTTACCCCGGTCTGGATTACCTCTTGGGGCAATAGACTGTTGGCCCGAGCTACTCGGTTCTGTACGTTTACCGCAGCTATATCTGGGTCTACGCCAAGTTCGAAGAACACACTTATGTTGGCGGCACCATCATTACTGGCCGATGAGGTCATATAGGTCATTCCTTCCACCCCATTGATCTGTTCTTCAAGCGGAATTACCACACTTTTCAATACCGTTTCGGCATTGGCACCTGTATAGTTTGCCGAAACTTGGACCGTGGGAGGAGCAATCTCTGGATATTGTTCAACCGGTAAAGTGGCGAGTCCCAAAATTCCCAAAATCACGATTATTATGGAAATTACTGTGGAAAGTACGGGACGTTCTATAAATTTTTGGAACATATTTTTTTTCTAAAAACGTTGGCAATATGATTATTACTTGACAGGATTTATGGTCTGTCCGTCCCTGAGCTTGGATACTCCCTCGGAAACAATGGTAGTACCCTCATCCAAACCTTCGGAAACAATAAAATCCGTATCTGTTTGTGCCACAATGTTAAGCGGCTTGGTAGAAACAGTATCGCCATCATGGAGGACGTAGACCATTTTGTTCCCCTGTAGATCAACCGTTGAAAATTGTGGGATTACCCACACATTCTGATAGGTTGAAGGAACCCGTATCTGTCCGGTACTCCCGGAACTTAGCAATTGGTCTGGATTGTCAAAGTCCGCCCTAAGGGTCACACTTCCTGTTGCACCATTGATGATGTTGTTCACCATGGCTATTTTTCCTTTTTGGGGATAGGTCTGGCCATTGATCATGACCAATTCCACCTCTGGAGCAGTGTCTGTGGTAAGGGAATTGCCATTGGAGGCCATTCGTTGTTTCATGTCCAATAGTTCTTTTTCATTCATGGAGAAATAGGCCCGTACACTGCTGATGTCCGAAACGACGGTCAGAGGCTGTGTCATGGCATTGCTTACCAGTGCACCTTCCTTATAGGGAATTTCACCAATGAACCCGTCCACGGGACTGTTGATGTTGGAATAGCCAATATTGGCCGAAATACTTTGATAGTTGCTTTTCGCTTGGGCCAATCTTGCCTTTGCCGTTTCCAATTGCACATTGCTGATAATTCCTTTTTCTACCAAGGGAACCAGCTTGTCCACTTCTACTTGGGCCACTTTCACGGCAGCTTTGGCGGCATTGGCATCTTGGGTAAGGGTCTGGGTCTCCAATTTAAAGAGCAATTGGCCCTTTTTGACTTTTTGGCCCTCTTCCACATATATTTTTTGGACAAAACCGGAAACCTTTGGCCAGATTTCCACGTTTTGCTTTCCTTCCATGGAAGTCGCATAGACCTTATAAATGGTAATATCTTGTTTTTTTAGATTGCTCACCTTTAAGCTAGGTGGTGGGGGAGCGGTTCGTTGTTGGGCTTTTTCCCCACAAGAGGACAGGATCAAAGCAGTCACTAGGGTTAAGGCTATATGCGTTGTTTTCATGACTTTATTTCTGGTGTTAAGGTTTTTGAATAGTTGGATGAACATTGTTTTTTCAGTCTAGTATTTTTTCAAGCTTTTCGATGGACTCTCTTAACAGCTTTTCATTTTTGTTGACATAGTCCAAATAGATATGGGTTCTTTCTTGACCCTCCTTGAGTTTTTTTGGACTACTTTTTTTGTGGTGCTCCAGGACCAAGGTGATGATGGATTTTTCCTTCTCCACCCGTTTAAGATTCTCCTGGAGTTTGGCAAGGAAAAAAGTCTTCTGCTTGGCGATGGAGAAATAACGTCTTCTATCACCGGGCTTTGTAAAGTAGGTAATGATCCCCATGTTTAGGAGGAGGTTCAACGAGGTAGAGGTTGAACTTTTGCTGGCCCCTCTTTTTTCCAGACAGTCTTCAAAAGTAAGTCCGTCCTCATCGGTTAAAATAAGTATGGCGTAGATTCTAGCAGCTAAAGGAGGCAAATTGTACTCCCCTTCCAGATGAACGCCTAATGTTTCTATTAGTTGTTGATTTGCAGTTACCATAAAATGGATTTAACGCCGCAAAATTACAGTTGGTTCGGAAGTTACCAAACTAAACGAACTTAAACTTGTGTTAAAAAACCATCAAGAGATAAAATTTATATTTAACACAATGAAAATAAGATAGTTAAAGAGCGCTTTTGAACTGCTCCAAGAATCGTACATCGTTCTCACTCAACAACCTAATGTCCGAGATTTGATGCAATAACAAAGCAATACGGTCTATTCCCATACCAAAGGCAAATCCTGAATATACTTCGGGATCTATACCACAATTGCGGAGCACATTGGGGTCTACCATACCACATCCCATAATCTCCAACCAGCCGGTACCCTTGGTCATCCGGTAATCGGTTTCGGTTTCAAGTCCCCAGTATACATCCACCTCTGCACTGGGTTCGGTGAATGGGAAATAGGAAGGTCTTAGTCGGATTTTGGATTTTCCGAACATCTCCGAAGTAAAATATTGCAAGGTCTGTTTTAAGTCGGCAAAGGATACATTTTTGTCCACATACAATCCTTCCACCTGATGGAAAAAACAGTGCGAACGAGCAGAAATGGCCTCATTTCGATACACCCTTCCGGGGGAAATAGTCCGGATGGGCGGTTGGTTACTTTCCATATACCTAACCTGTACGGATGAGGTATGGGTGCGCAGCAGGATATCTGGATCGGTTTGGATAAAGAAGGTGTCCTGCATGTCCCTGGCAGGATGGTACTCCGGGAGGTTCAAAGCCGTAAAGTTGTGCCAATCATCCTCTATTTCAGGGCCTTCCGAAACATTGAAACCAATTCTGGAGAAAATATCGATGATTTGGTTTTTTACTATGGAAATAGGATGTCTGGCCCCAATTTCTATGGGTTCACCAGGACGGGTTAGATCTCCGAACTTGCCAACCGTTTCCGCTTGGTTCTCAAGGGCGGCCTTAAGTTCGTTGACTTTCTCCGTTGCCGAATTTTTCAATTGGTTGATGACCTGCCCAAACTCTTTCTTTTCTTCATTGGGAACATTTTTGAACTCGGCAAAGAAACTGTTCAACAAGCCCTTTTTTCCTAAATACTTGATTCGGAAATTCTCTATCTCTTCTGTTGAGGTTGAAGTGAATTTTTCTACTTCAGCCAAGTGTTCCTTTATGGTCTCAATCATTTTTACTGGCAGTATTGGCCGACAAATTTAGCAAATTGTCCTTGAATATATAGGCAATAAGAAAATGTACTGCTACACCGCCAAAAAAATGCCATAGCCAATGCGTGCCCATTGGGAAAAAAGATTGACTCTTATCTATGCTCCTGAACAGAATGGCCACCGAAAAGAGGGCAAAGGCCGTAATCACAAGAATGGCATTCTTGCCTTGGGTTTTAATGAGGTAGCCAACCAAGGGCAAAAGAATGGTGGCTGCCGTGATCACATAACCCAATGAAATCCGCCATCTAGGGGGAATGGGCAGTATGCGCAACATATAAGAGGTTCCCAAGAGGAGAAAAACAAGGAGAAGCCTTTGCCACCAAGTCCTGACCACCTTAAAAATGAAATAGATGACCAAGGCAGCGCAAAGAAGCATAATGGGCATCCAATCCAATTTAAGCCAAAACTCATGACTACGCGTGGCGTGATAAATGGTGCCTCCAATATAACTTATGGCGATCACCGGAAGTACCCAGGCCAAAAAAAGATGTTCCTTGGGATGCTTGTAAACCCGTATGCCCCAATATATAATGATAAGCAAAAAGATAAGATTGCTATAGGTGTTAAAAGGTTCCACTGGCCATCTACCATCCAACGTTTCTAGGTAAATAGGTCCGGAATCGTTTGGAAATTTTAGAAAAAGCATGGGTTGGTGAAAAGTTCAAGATTATGGATTGATACTTTTGGAGCCTTTGCCCACCCAATTCATACAGGACTTAAAGGTATCAAAAATATGCTCTGGAGGAATTAAATCTGGGATAATATCAATACGTTCCATCATGTATTTGGGTTGGTCCAGTATCCCCACCAAGAGTACCGTTACGTTCTTTCGTTTCAGATCTTGAAGGACATCTTCCATGGCATATAGGCCGGATTGATCCATGTACTGCATGCGTCCCATTCTAATGACCACGGTAGAGGCCGTATTTGGAATTTGTGAGGCCAACTGCTGAAACTCAGTGGTTGAGCCAAAAAAGAGAGGACCCTTTATATGTTTGATAAAGATTTCTTCCTTAATATTTTCAGGCAGGTTTTTTTCATCGGACCAAGCTTCTTCCCTAAGGGGTTTTACATCAGACCTTTGGGCGGTTATATCCCCAATTTTTTTCATGAACATCAATGATGCGATTACCAAACCAATACCTACGGCATATACTAGGTTCCAAATGGAGGAAAGAACCATCACTACCAGCATAATGATTACCTCCGAACTCAATTTCAACGGTCCTAACTTAATATCCTTGGGAAGGTGGGGAATGGCTTTTAGACCTCTGTAATCCATTACACCGATACCTACGGTGACCAAGATACCGGCCAATACCGCAGCTGGTATTTGCGAGGCCACAGGGCCAAGGGCAAGCAAGACAATCAGTAAGAGCACTCCGGCAACCATACCTGAAAGTCTGGTTTTACCACCAGAATTGATATTGACCACGGTCCGGATGGTTGCTCCGGCGCCGGGAATTCCTCCAAATATGGCCGCGATGCTATTGCCAATGCCCTGCCCTACCAATTCTTTGTTGGGCTTGTGCTTGGTCTGTGTCATATTATCGGCCACGACAGAGGTGAGCAAAGAATCTATGGCCCCAAGTAAAGCCAGTGTCAATGCTGTGAAGATATAAGGTGTGATATAACTCAAATTAAAATCGGTAAATATTTCCAGATTTGGAATGGGCAGTCCACTTGGGATTTGTTCAATGGGGCGATAATCCAGCCCAAAACCAAATGCAACCCCTGATACAACTACCAAGGCTACCAAAGTACTGGGAATTGCAGTGGTAATGCGTTTAAAACCATAAATAATGAAAATGGTGGCCAAGGCCAGCCCCAATTCCATCCAGTTTATGTTGCGAACAGCTCTGGGTAACACTTTAAAGGTCCCTAAAACACCTGAAGCGTCTTTGGCGGCCAAGGTGCTGGCTTCCTTGAGCATATCTGCCTCCGTGATAGCTTCTGCCCGTTTTATGGTCTCTTCAAAATCTTCTAGGACCAAAATGCCCTCACCGGCCTCCTCCCTCAGGATGTTCTCCAAGATTTTTTCCTCGGATTCAGGCATATATTGATTTACAAATTGTTCATCTTCTTTGGGATAATAGCCTACGGCAGGCAATATTTGTGTAACCAGGATAATGACCCCAATGGCAGTCATAAAACCTGAGACCACAGGATAGGGGATATATTTTATATATTTTCCCAAGCCAACCAGTCCTAATCCGATCTGCATGAAGCCTGCCAAAAGAAAAATGGTCAGGATGGACGGGAGCGCTTTGTTGATATCCCCATCGTTAACGGCCACAATACCGGCAATGACCACCATGCTCACTGCGGTCATTGGCGCTGTTGGACCGGAAATCTGGGTATTGGTCCCACCAAAGAGGGCGGCAAAAAAACTTATGAAAATGGCACCATATAGTCCGGCACTGGGACCAAGCCCGGAACTAACGCCAAAGGCAAGGGCCAAGGGAAGTGCCACAATTCCCGCGGTAATTCCACCAAAAAGGTCTCCTCTTAGATGTTTGAACATATAGCGGGATTAGATTATACAGCATTAAGATAGTAATTTTGGAAAACAAAAAAGGCCGATGATCCCAAGATCATCGGCCTTTTATTAATTTGATTTAAATTTTCTTATAAAAAGGATACTTTGCCATCTGAAAGGTCATACATGGCACCAACAATGGCAATTTCACCTTTCTCTTCCATTTCTTTCAAAATGGGGCTTTGCTGTCTGATGTTGTCCAAAGTCAACTCCACATTTTTAACGGCAACGGCATCCACAAAATCCAAATTCTTTGAGTTTCTCAAAGATTCGTCTTTTGGTTCGGAAACCGCTTCTACAGCTGGCTCAATTTTATTGATCAAGGTGGTAAGGTTCCCCAAACGCGCATGGTCACATGCACCTTTTACCGCCCCACAGCTGGTGTGCCCGAGAACAACAAGGAGTTTGGTGCCTGCCAATTTACAGGCAAATTCCATACTTCCAAGGATATCGTCATTGACGAAATTCCCGGCAATCCTTACACTGAAAATGTCTCCTAGACCTTGGTCAAAGACCAATTCAGCAGAAACCCTGGAATCAATACAGCTAAGGATGGTGGCAAAGGGAAACTGCCCATCCTTGGTTTCGTTCACTTGTTGTAGCAAGTTTCTATTGGCCTTTAGATTTTTTTGAAAACGCTCGTTCCCCTCTTGCAAGAACTGCAAGGCTTTCTTGGGCGTCATTGTGGCCTGTGTTTCTTTAGTGTGTGCTTTCATAGTATTAGGGCTATGCCGTTTTTTTCGGTCTTAGATTAAAAAATTCAATATAACTTTTTGGGTTTTCAACAACCCCTCTCTCGGAAATAATCTTAATGTCTATTTTCCGTGTTTTTGCCTTGCTCGAGAAGTCTTCCAAAATCTCAACAATGTCATTGTCCAAGAACCGCGTCTTTCTAACATCCAATTCAAGATAAGAATTTTCAGGAAGTCGGTCCAGCTCTTTTAAAATGGCTCCTTTATTGATAAAGGTGACCTCTTCGGCCAAGGTCATTTTTATTTTGTGGACCCCATTGCTTTTATCCTCTATATGAAGGAAGTGGGAGTTTTGGTAACTCTTGATCAGAATGACCACAATTCCAACCCCCAAACCTAGTGAAATTCCAACCAATAGATCGGTAAAAACAATTCCCACCACGGTTACAATGAAGGGAACAAACTGTTTCCAACCCGAATTGTACATGGTTTTGAAAAGACTTGGCTTGGCCAATTTATACCCTACAACAAAGAGAATTGCCGCCAAGACGGACAGAGGTATCATGTTGAGAAGTTTGGGAATCAGGATTACCGAGGCCAACAATAAAAATCCATGGATAATGGCCGAGGCCTTTGTTCTACCGCCAGATTGAATATTGGCCGAACTACGGACAATTACCTGGGTCACGGGAAGTCCACCGACCAAACCGGAAAGGCTGTTCCCCACCCCTTGGGCAAGTAATTCCCTATTGGTAGGGGTAACGCGTTTGTGTGGATCTAGCTTATCCGTTGCTTCAACACAAAGCAAAGTTTCCAGACTGGCCACCAATGCAATGGTAAAGGCTGTGATCCAAATTTCGGGATTGGTTATGGCCGAAAAATTGGGAAAACTGAACAATCCGGCAAAGGATTCCAGACCATCCGGAATGGGAACACTTACCAAGTGCTCGGCAGAAATGCCCCATTTGGCATCACCTGAGGTGAATGAAAAATATAGGATTCCCAAAACCACGGCCACTAGAGGTCCTTGGACCAATTGGAAAACTTTGGATTTTTTACTCAAGACCCTGTCCCAAAGAATAAGGATGGCCAAAGCCACTATTGCGATCAAGGTAGCGCCAGGGCTAATAAAGTTAATGGCATTTATAATTTCACTGAATGTGTTTTCCCCATCCACTTGAAAGAAGGCCCAATCCCCTTCTGGATCGGCATCGTATCCAAAAAAGTGTGGAATCTGTTTTAGAATGATGATGATTCCGATTCCCGTTAGCATTCCCTTGATTACCGATGAAGGAAAATAATAGGCGATCACCCCTGCTTTTAGCATTCCAAATACCATTTGGATGATACCTCCCAAAACTACGGCCACCAAGAAATTTTCGTAACCTCCCAAGGTGCCTATGGCGGTCAATACAATGGCAGCAAGACCTGCTGCAGGACCACTCACGCCAATTTGTGAACCACTGAGCGCACCAACAACAATACCCCCAATAATTCCAGCGATAAGGCCTGAAAAAAGAGGGGCGCCACTGGCCAGTGCAATTCCCAAACAAAGGGGGAGTGCCACAAAAAAGACCACAATACTGGCTGGCAAGTCATTTTTAATATACTTGAACATAATAATAAAGAATAAGATTGCCTTCAGGTTCTAAGGCTTGCTGAAGACAGTTAGAAATTGATTTTTGATGTGTTTTCCGGAGAATTAAATCAATCTTCTGGGAGGGGGGTCAAGAATTTCAACGGTATAATCCAAAACAGGGAATATATACCCTAAAGAATTAAAGTCTTGTTCTTGATTAAAGGAAGTGTCCACAGGAAAAAAATTCCGAAGCAAAAAATACTTGCTCTCAAAACTTTTACTACCCGTGGTTTCGTTGCTGTTGTTTTCCTCCTCTGAGGAACCAAGAATTATAGCGGTACAGTACTCCTTTCCCAATAAAGGGACAAGGGGCGAGGTCATAAGGATTGTGACCAACATCACCGAGACAAAAGGAAAAGCCAACAGTCTTAGCACTATACTCTTTTTTTGCAAAAATATAAGGATACGGACTTTTTTTTGTTAAATAATGTTTAAAAGTCTTTCAACAGCTTAATGCTGTCTCCTAACAACCATCCTGTCTGCCCATCTGAAATCCGTATTTTCTTCCAATCGTCCAATTGGTCCAGAACATTCACTTTGGTGCCTTCGTGCAGGGTAAAGACCATTTCACTGTTGTTATTGGGTTCAGAGGACACCCTAACCTCTTTACTGAAGACAATGGCAGGGTTGTCCCTTTTGAATTCCTGCCGTTGCAGGTAAGCCATAAGAACCGACATGACGCCTAGGGCCAATGCAAAGATGCCCACAATAAAAGCCAGTCGTTTTTGATTGGCAAAGCGAAGAAAAAAATAGGCCAAATAACCCAGAACGAAAAGAATTATGAAAGCAATGGCCAAATAGGCCCATTGATCAAAGGAAAATAGACTTACCACACTTTCATAGAATTGGGCTATTTCTGTTTTGGGCATATTTTCTATGGCATCCAACCTCATGTTTTGGGCATAGACCAGGTTGTTCAGGATTTCATCATCATTGGGATCTAATAATAGAGCCTTTTCATAGTAATAGATACTCGGCCCGATGGCATTCAACTTATAGTAGCAATTGCCCATATTAAAGTAGAGTTGGGCGGAATGCTCCCCATTCTTTAGGATTTGATCATAATTTTCAACGGCCTTGGAATATTCCCCTTTGTTGTACAGTTCGGTGGCTTCTTCAAAAAGGGTCTTGTTTTGGGAAAACCCAAAGGAAAAAGAAAGGAAACAGAGGTAAAGCACTAATTTTTTCATACTCATAACTGCTTGTCCAAATTAGAGATTACCGCACTGGCCTTTTCATAATCATTCTGCATCTGCACATCTGAAAAGGGACTGTAACGGGCCATTTCGCAACTTTTCAACAAATCAATAAAGCCATCTACATCTACAGGGTCCACTTTTTTGTCCAATAGGATGGAGGTTATCTTTTCCTTGCTGAACTCGGAGGTCTCAATTTTGAGTTTGGCCTTTAGGTAGTTATGTAATCCTTTTTCCAAAGCCACATAGAAGGCTTCTTTGTTGCCCAGCTCCTTTTTGGCTGTGGAGAGGTATTTTCTGGCCAATTTATTGGCCTTCTTGATTTTGTTTCCTACCACATCCTGTGCAATGGCCTCCCTCTTCTTAAAGGAAAAGATGGCGATTGGAATCAACAACAGCGGACCGAACAGCAAAAGGTAAAACGTGTTGGAACCAAAAAAATAGTTGACACCAATAGGGCTGAGGTTGGGATTGATCTTTATAAAATGGAACTGTTTTCCCGTTGGGACCACCAATTGCTTGTTGGGGTTTGTTCCTATGGCATCGTTTGTCAAAGCACTTGTCGGTCCTTCCAAAACCTCAATATTGATTTCCTCCGAATTAAGGGTGACGTATTTTGCCGTACTTGGGTTAAAATAGCTGAACGAAATGCTGGGGATGGGATATTTTCCCCGAAATGAGGGGACAATGGTGTAATTGTTGGAAACTTTTCCTTCCATTCCGGAACTATAGGTCTGTATATTTTCTTCATGCTCGGGGTCATAGACTTCGAGGGCGCTTGGCAGCTCAGGTTCAGGAAGTTGAAAGAGCTTTAGGTTGCCCTTGCCCGAAACTTCTACGATGGCCTGTAGCGACTCGGAGGCGTTCAGTTGTTTTTTGGTTGCGGTCACTGAAAACTCAAAATCTCCCACGGCACCGCCAAAATTGGCAGGTTTTCCTGCCTCGGGCAAAGATTTTACATTTATGGTCCTTTTTCCGGCCGAAACCGTTTTACTGGTCTGGGTGTAGATACGTCCGCCAAAGAAATCCCTTCGGTTGGTGGGTACGTCCACAAAGATTTCCAAGGACAGCGGTTCTATTTCCAACCTTCCCGTTTTTTGGGGATACAGTACCACTCTTTTCAACACCACATAGCGATAGGGCTTGCCTTCATAAGTGCCATTTTGGGCCGTGTGTCGGGTCACAGGGATATCCTGACTCCAAAAATTGTTGTACGTAGGATTGTCCAAAGGGCGGTAGTTGGTAACACTGATATCTGGGCTTACGTAGAGTTTGTAGATCACGGTCACCGCCTCATTGAGATAGGGATTTCCTTTGGAAACCTCTGCCACCAAGTGTAGACTCTCGTCCGCCACGTCATCCACGGTTTTTTGGTCACTGGGCTTATCCACGGCAGCGGTCACCTCCACAGTTTTGGGAAGGGTTTTGTAGGTCTCTCCACCAATATCAATAGTGGCCTGCTTGATGGTGAAGTTTCCCCTTGCTGTTGGGACCAAAATATAGGAGTAGGTTTTTGAAAAGCTTCGTTTTCCGTTGACCCAGGATGAACTGATGGATTGCGATGGCCCCATGACAACCTTGAAACCTTCAAAGGGAGGGGGGCTGAAATTATCCCCGTCCTTGTTCATGCTGAACTCTACCCTAAGACGCTCGTTGATACCCAACTTTTCCTTGCTGAGGTTCATCTGAAAAGTAACCTCCTCATCTTGGGCATAGGAAGATATCCCCACAAAAAGGGAGATGATGGTAAAAAGTAAAATTTTGCCCCTCAACCTATACATTACCAGTCTTTTTCGTTTTTGATTTTCTTGCCCCTCACTTTCCTTTCCTCCATTTTCTCCTGCACCTTTTTCTCCTCGTTCTGCATGGCCTCTAAAAGGTTTTGAATCTGTTGTTCGGATAGCTGATTGGGTCGTGGTTGTTGTTTTTGACCCTCAGGTTGGTCTCCTTGATTGGGTTTTTTCTCCTGCTCCTTTTTCTTGTCGCCGTCCCCCTCTTGATTTTCCTCAGGCTTGTCATTGCCATTATCTCCTTGATCGCCCTCGTCCTTGTTCTCGTCTTCGTTTTGCTTTCCTTCGTCCTGCTTGTCGTTGTCCCCCTCGTTGTTCTGGTCTTGGTTCTGATCCTGATTTTGGTCTTGCTGATCTTGCTTGTCCTGATTATCTTGGTTCTGGTCGTTTTGTTGCTCGTCTTGCTGTTTCTCCAACATTTTTTTGGCCAAGGCCAAATTGTAACGGGTCTCATCGTCATTGGGATTGCTCCGCAGGGCTTCCTTGTAGGCTCCAACGGCCTTTTCGTATTCCTTGTTCTTCATGAACACATTGCCCATGTTGTGAAAGGCCTTATGCTTCCCAGACTTGTCTTCCGCAGTTTCGCCTGCTTGCTTATACCGACCAAAGGCTTCTCCAAAACTTTCCCGATTGTAATAGGCATTTCCCAAATTGAAGGGAGCGGCCACATTCTTTTCACTCTTGGAAATGGCCCTGCGGTAATTGGCTTCCGCAGTAACAAAATCATTGGAAGAAAGCTCTTCATTGGCCTCATAAGTGAGGTTGGTTGAGCTCTTGAGGGCCTTTTCGGCCACTTTTTCCGCTTCTCCTATTCCGTCCTGTGCCAAGGCAATGCCAGTACAAAGCAGCAGGGTAAACGTCCATCTTATCTTATTCATCATCGTGCTCATTGAAAAGATTTAGTTTTTTTAACCATTGTGTTTTTCTATCCAGAATGAAGATGTCCAAAAATAGACATAAAAAGGCCGCCCCAAGGAACCATTGGAACTGGTCCTGGTATTCGGCAAACTGTGTGGCCTCAAATTCTGTTTTATCCATCTGGTTCAAGAGTTCCTTGATGTAGTCGACTGCCTGTTCCGTGTTGGAGCCATCAATATATTCCCCATTGCCGCGATCCGCCACTTCCGCTAGGACAGCTTCATTAAGTTTGGTAATGACCACTTCACCTTGATTGTCCTTTTTTAGGCTTTCCACCACACCATTTCTTTTGATGGGAATGGGCGCACCTTTGGGTTTTCCCACCCCAATGGTGAATACACGGATGCCATTTTGAACGGCACTTTCCACTGCGTTGATGGTATTTCCTTCCGAATGGTCTTCCCCATCGGAAACAATAAAGAGTACCCGATTGGTCTGCTCCGAATCATCATAATAGGTGGTGGCCAAGTCGATGGCGGCATCGATGGCGGTTCCTTGGGAGGACAACATATCGGTGTTCATGCTCTGCAAGAACATTTTGGCCGCCCCGTAATCCGTGGTAATGGGCAACTGGGGGTAGGCTTGCCCTGCATAGGCAATGATACCGATGCGGTCACTTGCCAATTGGTTGATAATCTCCGAGACCAAACGCTTTGCCTTTTCCAACCGGTTGGGGGCAATGTCCTCGGCCAGCATACTTTTGGAAACATCTACTGCGAAAACAATATCCACACCCTCTCTTTTCACGGTTTCCAACTTTGTTCCGATTTTAGGATTTACCAATCCCAAAACCAAAAGGGACAAACCTGCCAAAAGGAAAACCAATTTCACCGCAGATTTAAAACTCGATTTATTGGGGGCCAGTCGCCTCAGCAATTTGTTGTCCGCAAAATTACGCTGGGTCCGTTTTTTCCAAATTTGAAGAAAAAAGAACGCCAAGACCATTACGGCAATAATGCCCAAGAGATAGAAATATGTTTTTTCATCAAACTGAACCATATGCTAGATAAAGCTTTTAAATATGGAATTGCGCAAGGCCCATTCCAATAAGAGCAATACTCCTGCCAAAAAAATCAATGGCCGGAATTTTTCCTCGTACTTGTAATATTTGAACTCCTCTATTTCGGTTTTTTCCAACTTATTGATCTCATCATAGATTTCTTCCAACTTCTCGTTGTCCGTGGCCCTAAAATATTGTCCACCGGTCACTTGGGCGATTTCCTTCAGCAACTCCTCATCAATCTCCACTTGGCGCATCCCATAGCGGAAAGTGCCATCGGGGTTGTAGGCCACGGGTGAAAGGGCATTTCCATTGGTTCCCAGGCCAATGGTGTAGGTCTTGATGCCAAATTCCACAGCTAGATCTGCCGCGGTTTGGGGTTCAATAAAACCAGAATTGTTGACACCATCGGTCAGTAGGATGATGACCTTACTGATGGCCTTGCTTTCCTTCAACCGATTTACAGAAGTGGCCAATCCCATGCCAATGGCCGTTCCATCTTCCAATTCACCATAGGTGATCTCCCTTAAGGCGTTCAACACAATGGCCTTGTCACTGGTAATGGGTGTTTTGGTATAACTTTCCCCGGCATAGCCTACCAGACCAATACGATCGTTGGGACGTTGTTTTATAAAATCCGCGGCCACCTCTTTTAAGGCCGAAAGCCTGTTGGGTTTCAAGTCCCGGGCCAACATACTGGAAGAAACGTCTATGGCCATGACAATGTCTATACCCTTGGTGGTCTTGGTACGGGTGGAAATATCCTCGGTTTGTGGACGGGCCAAGGCGGTTATAATGGCAGCCAAGGCCAAAAGCCGCATTACAAATAGAATAGGTCTCAATTTAGAAGTCCAACTGCTTATGGAAAACCCTTTAATGCTTGAAATCCTCAAGGCTGCAGTTTGATTCCTATGCTTGAAAAAATACCATAGCAAAGCCAGTGGCAGCAATAAAAGCAACCAGAAAAACTGAGGATTTGCAAATTCTATATTCTCAAACATTTATGCTTGTGTTTTTACGTCCAACGTGTTCAATATTCGGTCTACGATCTGCTCAGCATAGGCATCCCCATCTTCCCATGTGATGACCACCTGCTGCATAAAGCCTTTTCCGCCAAAGGAAAGGATAGTGTACTTGGCCTTTTTGGATTGATTTTCACTTGGTCCCATAATGGTTCCTGTGCCAAAGGTCTTTAGGCCTTGTACGCCAGATTTTGTGGTGAACTCTTCTTGTTTGGTGATGATATTTTTAAGTCCAAGCCCTTCAAATGTGGCCAAGGTGGCACCCACGGCCGCTGAAAAGTCGGGGTCTTTCTCTTCTTTATAGATGGCGGAACTGGCAGATACGGAGAAGATACCAACATAACTTCCGTAGGAAAACGATTGAAGTTCCTTGACCAATTCTTCGGTCTCTGGGGGCAGTTTTACCTCTTGGCGTACCAGCACATCCGGTGTTTCCAGTTCAACAGGGGGAAATCCGTACGAACTGGACACCCATTCCCCTTCCAAAAGATCTTTGGTGGGATAGCCAAAAACCGTATCCCTCACTTGTTTAAAGCCGTAGTAGGCAATGGAGGCCCCTGTTCCCAAAAAGACCAGTCCGGCAAAAATGGCCGCGGCCCAATAGATGCGTTTGCGTTGTTTTTTCTTGGCAAGCTCTTCCAAGTATTCTTCATTGAGCAACAACTCTTCCTCAGTGGGTTCGGGAAGGGCATCATGGGTCTTGACCACAATTTGCTCTACTATTTTCCGGTCTTGTTCCGCGGTTACGGGTCTGGATTTGGCGAATTTCACCAAATCCGCAGTCTGCAATATGTTTTGGAACTGACGCAGCGTCTCATCGTCCAATTTGAGTTCCCCAGCATCTTTCAACATTTCCAGTTTGGTCATCAACTGTGCGGTGGTACTTTCCATGGCGGACACATGTACTTCGTCCTCCAAATACAATCGAACGATATCCGTCAGTTCAGAATAGTATTTCTTGTATTCATCCTGGATGAGGTATCGGGAATTTTCCAAGTTTTTCAGTTCTAGTAGGGCACGATCATAGGGGGGCAACAAGGCTACTTTTTCCTCTTCGGTGAGGGGTTTCTTCCTAAGGAAGAACCAGTATACCAATCCACCAACAATAAGCAGTCCCAAAAGAACCCAAAGCAAGGTTTTCCAGAGCTCGGCATTGCTGCGCTCTACCTGCATCAAGGGTTTGATGTCGTACATTTTCTGTTTGGTGGTATCCACGGCCACATCGGCCACTTTTATATTAAAAGAGTCCGTGAAAAAAGGTTGCTCATTGATGGCGATACGTTGCGGGGGAATGGTATAGGCCCCACTATCAAACTGGGTAAGGGCATATATGCGTTGGAGGATAACCCTATTGTTGTTTTTGATGGTATCCCCAATGATGGCCTCCACGGTTTCCAAAGGAGAAAAAGTCTGTCCTTCTGGAAAGTGGACCACATTGGTGGAATCGGTTTCCACGGTTATGGTGTATTTTATTTGCTCCCCAATTTTTATGGAAAGGGTATCCACATCAGTGGAGATTTTGGAATCGGTTTGTGACCATCCCGTAAAGGGCAATACAAAAAGGCATAGCAGTGTCATCAACACAAACGGTGTCGGGACATTTTGAATTTTCAATTTTGAATTTTCAACTTGCATTATCCTCTTCGTTTAAAATAACCCAACAATTTTCGCACATAGCTTTCATCCACCCTACAATGGATCACGCCACAACCACTTTTGGTAAAGGAATCCATGAAATAGGAGACTTTGTCTTTATGGAACTGGCCATAGGCATTACGTACTTTTTTGGATTGGGTGTTCACCAACTGCATGGTCCCGGTCTCCGCATCCATCATTTGGACCATCCCCAGATTGGGAATGGTTTCTTCCCGTTCATCAAAGACACGGATGCCGGTAACATCGTGTTTGTTCCCCACTATGCGAAGGGTATTGTTATAATCATCGGCAATAAAGTCCGACAGTACAAAAACAATGGCCTTTTTCTTCATCACGTTGGTGAGGAATTTCAAGGCTTCCGCAATATTGGTCTCGCTACTTTTTGGAGTGAATTCCAACAACTCACGTATAATGCGCAAGACATGACTTTTGCCTTTTTTGGGAGGGATAAAGAGTTCTACCTCATCGGAGAACAAAATCACTCCTACCTTATCGTTGTTCTGCAGGGCCGAGAAGGCTAGGGTCGCAGAAATTTCGGTAATGATCTCTTTCTTGAACTGGTTGGCCGTTCCAAAAAGTTCCGATCCACTCACATCCACCATCAACATCATAGTGAGTTCGCGTTCTTCCTCAAAAACTTTTACATAGGGCTCATTGTAACGGGCGGTCACGTTCCAATCAATGGATCTTACATCATCCCCAAATTGGTACTGGCGCACCTCACTGAAGGTCATACCCCTACCTTTAAAGGTAGAATGGTACTCCCCACCAAAAATATGGTCGGAAAGACGCCGGGTCTTTATCTCTATTTTACGTACCTTCTTAAGTAATTCCTTTGTATCCATTGGGTTCAAGAAATAGGTTTTCGGGTTGGTTAAAAGTAGGGCTACTTTGACCGAGAAACATTGAACCGTTACGGTACTTCTACCTCGTTTACAATTTTGTTTATGATTTCTTCCGAGGTAATGTTTTCTGCCTCTGCTTCATAGGTGATGCCAATACGGTGACGAAGCACGTCATGTACAACGGCCCTTACATCTTCTGGGACCACGTAACCGCGTCTTTTGATAAAGGCATAGCACTTGGAAGCGTTGGCCAAGTTGATACTTCCCCTTGGGGAAGCACCAAAACTTATCAGGGGTTTTAGGCTTTCAAGGTTATATTTTTCAGGATATCGGGTGGCAAACACCAGATCCAGAATGTATTTTTCAATTTTTTCATCCATATAAACCTCCCGTACTGCCTGTTGGGCACTAAGAATCTGCTTAATGCTTACCACGGGCTTTACTTCCTCATAGGTACCCTTGAGGTTTTGGCGGATGATCAGTTGTTCTTCGTTGAGCTTGGGGTAGTCTATTACCGTTTTCAACATAAAACGGTCCACCTGCGCTTCGGGAAGCGGATAGGTACCTTCTTGTTCCACGGGGTTTTGGGTGGCCATAACCAAAAAGGGAGCGTCCAGTTTAAAGGTTTCATCCCCAATGGTCACCTGTTTTTCCTGCATGGCCTCCAGCAAAGCGGATTGTACTTTGGCCGGCGCCCTGTTGATCTCATCCGCAAGGACGAAGTTGGCAAAGATGGGTCCTTTTTTAATGGAGAAATCGTTTTCCTTGATATTGTAAATGAGCGTCCCGATGACATCTGCGGGCAAAAGGTCGGGAGTAAATTGGATACGGCTAAAACTACCTTTGACAGCCTTGGACAAGGTGTTGATAGCCAATGTCTTGGCAAGCCCGGGAACCCCCTCCAAAAGAATGTGGCCCTGACCCAAAAGACCAATGAGCAACCGCTCCACCATGTATTTTTGGCCTACAATGGCCTTGTTCATTTCACCGGTAAGCAGGTCAATAAAAGCACTTTCTTGGGCAATTTTCTCATTCACAGCACTAATATCTATAGTAGTGTTTTCTTCCATATAAACCTTTATTGTTAGATGTTTAAGTCAGTGTGTATGCTAAGAGGTGCAAAATGAAAATTTATTTAAAATTGACCTGTTAATTAATGGTTAAAAAAAACGGTAAACCCCTAGTTTTATGAAGGATTTAAGGGTTTAATTTTATACTTTCATCCCATATGAAAGAGAGAGATACGTATTCCAGGATCATTGCTGGAACCATGACATGGGGAAGTTGGGGCAAAAAACTTTCCAAACGCGAAATGATTGATTTGATGCAGCATTGCATTGAATTGGGACTTACCACCTTTGACCATGCCGATATTTATGGGAGCTATTCCACCGAAGCCGATTTTGGCCAGGCCTATGCCGAAAGTGGAGTGAAACGGGAGGATATCCAACTGATTTCCAAGTGTGGCATACAGATAACCCGTGGTAGGGACAATCGCATCAACCATTATGAATACAGTAAGGATTACATCATTTGGTCTGCCGAGCAATCCCTTAAAAAGTTGAATACGGAATATCTGGATTTGCTCTTGTTGCATCGTCCCAGTCCGTTGATGGAACCCCATGAAATAGCGGAAGCCATTGATTCCTTATTGCAAAGTGGCAAGATCAAACAGTTTGGGGTGTCAAACTTTACCCCGTCTCAAGTAGCCATGCTGGAAAAGACCATCCCTGTTTCCGGGAACCAAGTGGAGTTTTCACTGACGTATGATTCTCCCATGTATGATGGAACGTTTGATGATTGCATAGCCAATGATCGGATGGCCATGGCTTGGAGCCCTTTGGGAAGTTTGTTCCGGGAAGAAACGGAACAGACCCAACGAATCAAAAAGACCATGGTGCCTTTAATGGAAAAGTATGGTGCGGATGAAAGTCAATTGCTTTTGGCGTGGCTCCTCAAGCATCCGGCTATTGTATACCCCGTTATAGGTACTACGGACAAAGAGAGAATAACCTTGGCCAAGAAGGCCCTAAACATAGATTTGGAGCTACAGGATTGGTTTGTTCTTTTGGAAGCAAGCCAAGGTCATGGTGTTCCGTAAACCAAAATATAGAATGATGAAAACGGCATTGATCACTGGAGCTACCAGTGGTATTGGAAAGGCAACGGCGGAGATTTTTGCAAAGCAAGGATTTAATTTAGTCTTGTGCGGACGTAGACAAGATCGCTTGGATGAACTTAAGGAAAAGCTTGGGCAAAGTGTTGAAATCCATACGTTGAACTTTGATGTTAGGGACAGGGAGGCTGTTTTTGCAGCTGTTGAAAGTTTACCCAAAGCTTTCGCCCAAATTGATATTTTGGTCAATAATGCCGGAAATGCACACGGTTTGGACCCCATAGACAAGGGAAGTATTGACGATTGGGAAGCCATGTTGGACATCAATGTAAAAGGCTTGTTGTACATGTCCAAGGCCATATTGCCCCAAATGGTGGAACGCAAGGCCGGACATATCATCAATATTGGGTCAACGGCAGGCAAGGAAGTGTATCCCAACGGGAATGTGTATTGTGCCAGCAAGCATGCCGTGGATGCCATTAACCAAGGGATGCGGATAGACCTCAATGCCTACGGTATTCGGGTTGGTGCAGTCAATCCTGGTTTGGTCCAGACAGAATTCAGCGATGTGCGGTTTAAGGGAGATGCCGATAAGGCCTCTAAAGTCTATCAAGGTTTTCAACCCTTAAAGCCACAAGATATTGCGGATATTATTCTTTTTGTAGTCACCCGGCCCTATCACGTGAACATTGCAGATTTGGTGGTGATGCCTACGGCCCAAGCGAGCAGCACCATCGTGAAAAAGGAGCTATGATCAATAAACGCCTACTGGTAAAGAATCTTTTAGCGCACAACGACGAAAACAGTTTTTACGACAAGAAGCGTTTTATATCCATAGGCGAAAAAGAAGGGAAGGCCAAATTTTTAAAGCATGTCTGTGCTTTGGCCAACAGTAACCCCAAGAACAATTCCTTTATTGTGGTTGGAGTGGAGGATGCCGACAATGAGATTGTGGGGGTCGATTTTTTCGATGACAGCAAGATCCAGAACTTGGTGAATGCCTATTTGGACAATCCACCCATCATTTCTTACGAGAACATTCCGTTTCCCCATTTACCCGAAGGTAAGGTGGTGGGGTTGGTCACCATCCGATCTAATGGGAAGGTCTGTGCCCTTCGAAAGAATATTTGGAAGTATTATGGTGGAGCCGTTTTCTTTAGGGAAGGGAGCATTAGTTTGCCCAAGGCTTTTGATATTGAGTTGAAGGACATCAATTCCGAGGTCGTGGCCACCATAGAACAGCACGCTCGTAACAATATTGAATTGACCTTGGATGCTGTCATCAACTTCATGAACACCAGACATCCTGATCTGACGAGCAATTATAAAGTCTTTAAGGAACAGTTTGTGGTCTGTTGGGCAGGAAACAAGAAAAAAGTCAAGAACAAGACATACTATTCCCGAGTGGATATAGAATTGATCAATGAGCAGGTAAAACTGTTCTATTCCGCTTTGGATGAGATTACCATTGCGTATGATGATGATTCGTTCAGCACCTTGGAGTTTGTACAGTTGGGATTGGGTGTGCAGCAGAAGTACTATCCCTTGGAAGAAGTGGTCATCACATTTTCCGATAATGGAAAATACACCATCAATAGCAAATTGATTTTTGAGCCCCCTCAATACGACAAAAAAACTTTGTACCATGTGTACAATTCCAACAACGCGCTCCTACAAAAACTGGAAAAGAAAATAGCGCTGACCAATGCCGAACAAATTGACCTGACCCATTTGCCAGCTACCTACCTTATTTGCTACTTGAACGGTTTTGAAGAGGCCAAAGAACAAATGGACCAGGCACGGCCTTTGTTGAAGGAGTATGATCAGAGTGTGTACCAATCCCTGAAAGAATCCCAACGAATCCTAAGAAAGGTGCGATACAATTAATCTTTTTTCAACCAGATGATTTGGTAGGGCATTACCTCCAGTAGGCCGCTATTGACTTTAATTTTTGAATCGGACACTAAATCTTTGGGGTCTCCTTGGGCAAAATACCCCAACTTTTTTACCCAAGAGGTCTCCATAACCTGTGGGCTTTCATCAAAATTGCAGATCACCAGCAGTCCTTCTTTTTTGTTGGTCCTTTCAAAAACTAGGATGTGCTCGTTTCCGGTATGGTAGAGGGCCACATCATTGAGGTCTGCAAAAACCGGATTTTCCTTTCGTATGGCAATCAATCGCCTAAGCTCATAAAATACTTTGGAGGAAGGCAGTTGATTATTTTCCAGTTTTGAAATGGTTTCCCAATCCTGTAGAGGACGGTTTAACCAGCGACTATCGTCTTTCTTGGAAGGGTCATCTTGGAAGCTGTAGTCGTTCAAGGTGGCAATCTCATCCCCGGCGTAGATGAGTGGAATTCCGCCAAATGCCAAGATAATGCCATGCATCATGATGATTTTGGATATGGACCGATCGATCAGGGAATCGTTTTTTTGGGAAAGACCTTTTTCCAGGCCTAGGAGTGATGCAGCACTTCCAGTGATCCTACCATCCCCGGTCTTTGGGTTGTACATAAAGAGACGCCCCGTTGCAGGGGACCAATCCAACCGTTGACAATAGTAATCCAGTAAAAATTTTCGGTGCTGCGATGGGTTCCATCCCAGTTCTTGGATCAAATGGTTTTCATAGCCCAGACCAATATCGTCATGACAACGGATATAATTGATCCAAGTACAATCTTTGGGTTTTGGAGGAACATGCCCCCAACTTTTATAGAGCAAGGAAGTTTTTTTGGTGGCAATGGAATTCCATAAAAGAGCCATTAAAGAGGCATTGTAGGCCATTTCACATTCATTCCCTTTTGTAGGCCCTTCCCCAAAATATTTAATGATGTCCGTTGGGGCCACAATAGCTTCGGCTAGCAGAATGGTGCCGGGGGCCACCACCTGCAGGCACATTCTAAAAAGTGAAATTAGGTCATGTGCCTCTGGAAGGTTTTGCGAGATGGTCCCCATTTTTTTCCAAAGGAACGCGAGGGCATCGAACCGGACCACATCCACCCCCATATCCGCCAGTTTCACCAGATTGGTGAGCATCTCCAGAAAGACTTCGGGGTTGGTATAGTTGAGGTCCCATTGGTAACTGTTGAAAACGGTCATTACCCATTTTTCCATTTTTGGAACATAGGTAAAGTTGCCCGGGGAGGTTTCTGGGAACACTTCCGGTAAGTTTTTTTCAAACTCCAACGGAATCGTGTCATCCTCATAGATGTAATAGTAGCCTTGATACTTTTTATCGCCCTGAACAGCTTTTTTGGCCCAAGGGAATTCATTGGAGGTGTGGTTGACCACAAAATCCAACATTAGGAAAATCCCCTGCTTTCTGAATTCAGCGGTCAAGGCCAACAGGTCTTTCTTGGTGCCGTACCTTTTATCCACCTCATGGTAGCTGTTTACAGCGTATCCCCCATCATTTTCTCCTTTGGGTCTTGTGGTGATAGGCATGATATGGATAAAGTTGATGCCCAGTTCTTTAAAATAGGGTATTTTTTCTTGAAGTCCTTTCAGGTCTTTGTTGAAATGCTCTACGTAGAGTTGCATACCGACCATTTGTTCGGACTGATACCAATTCCCTGCTTTTAAACGCCGCAGATCCTGTTTTTTCAACGCTTCTGGACGGGAAGCAAATAATTTGGGAAGCAGTTTCAACAACTTTTCAAAATGGAGTTGATGGGTTTGCTCAGGGTAAAGGGAAAAGAAAAGCTGTTGGATCAAGCTTACATTGGTGGCCAATCTCAGGTCGAACAAGACCTTTGGGTCGTTTTCCTTTAATTGGGAACGCAAAAGTTGATGTAATTGGGCTTGGGTCATTTTTTAAAGTTCCAACTGTTCCTTGGTGGGCAATGCCGCAATGGCTCCATATTGGGTGGTGGTCAGGGCACCGGCCCTGTTGGCCTTCTCGACCATTTTTTCCAATAGGTCAAACTGTTCAAAAACAGGATCAAAATTGCCCAAGTCCGAAATTTGGTGCAAAAGACAGCCCATGAACGCATCCCCTGCACCAGTAGTATCCACGGGCTGTACGGATATGCTCGGAATAACTTTTTTAGTACCTTGGGCACTGAGTAAAGTACCCTCTGCACCAAGGGTTATGGTTATGATCTTGGCACCTGCCTCGTGCATAAAATCACAAGCTTGTTCAGGGTCCGTTTTGCCCGATATAAGTTGGGCTTCCTCCAAACTGAACTTGCACAAATGGGATTTTTCCACAAAAGGCATACATTTTTTAATGAAGGTTTCTTCTTCATCTTTCCATAGATCTACCCTAAAATTGGGGTCAAAGGAGATGAACATTTCCTTGGTGAGGGCATCAAACAGGTATTTGCTGTAGGTCTTTTCCAAGGGACCGCCCAATAATGCCGTAGCCGCACCCAAATGCAAAATATTGTCTTTAAAGGTCTTTCGTAATAGGGGGTCATAATCCAATTCCCGATCAGCGCCCCTGCTGAAGACAAAATCGCGTTCGCCATCTTCCGCCAAGGAGACAAAGGCCAATGTGGTGAACGTATCGGAGAGTTGGGTCAATGAGATATCTACACTTTCGGCTTTGAGCACATCGAGCAAAAAACGCCCAAAGGGATCGTCGCCAACACAACCTATAAAAATACCTCTTCCGCCAAGTTTGGAGATGGCACAAGCAACATTGGCCGGGGCCCCTCCAGCCTTTTTAGTGAATTTTATGGCTTTGGAAAGATCGCTTCCCTGATTTTCAGCCACAAAATCTATCAGTAGTTCCCCAACACAAAATACTTTTTTCATTTTTCCTTGTACTATCCCCAATGTACATATAAAAAAGCGCCTTGTCCAAAAATTATAACGGTTTTGTGGAGATCTGTGTCAGATACGCCCCAAAACTTTACCTTAATTTAGTACGAACCGTGCCTTTTGTGTGTAATATTGCCAAAAGTTTTTTTGTATGCGGACATTGGTTGTGGGGGATATCCATTCAGGAGTAAGGGCGTTGGAACAACTTCTTCAACGTGCCAAAGTTTCACCAACGGACCATCTTATCTTTTTGGGGGATTATGTGGATTCATGGAGCACAGCTGTGGAAACCGTGGATTTTCTATTGGCCTTGAAGGAGGAATATAAGTGCACGTTTATCAGGGGCAACCACGATGAGCTCTGTAGGGAATGGCTTTTGACCAAGGAAGAGAACCCGCAATGGTTGGCCCATGGAGGAACCGCCACAAGGGATTCGTATTTGGGGGATAATAGGAACAATTGGGACACCCACCTTGAATTTTACGCCACCTTGGAGAATTACTATTTGGCCGAGGACAATAGGCTCTATCTCCATGCAGGATATACCAATCTTAAAGGGGTGGATTTTGAATATTTTGAACAATCGTTCTATTGGGACCGGACCCTATGGGAACTTGCCATGGCCGTAGACCCCAAGCTTACTCCAGACGATTTAAATTTCCCCAAACGCTTGAACCACTACAAAGAAGTCTTCATTGGCCATACCCCCATTTCCAAAAAAGAGGAAGTGGTGCCCAAGAATGGGGGAAATGTATGGAATGTGGATACCGGAGCGGCATTTATGGGAGCCCTGACTATGATGGATGTGGAAACCAAGGAGTTTTGGCAAAGTGATCCCGTACATACATTTTATCCCGGGGAAAGGGGAAGAAATTAAAACTATTCCATCCGTTTTTAAATTTTAATGGAGATCTTTGTAAAAATTTAGTTTATGCCAGAAAAGAATATTCGGTTGGAGGTGATGCAAGCCATCGAACCGAAAGTGGAAGGATTTATGAAGGAGTTTCTCATTCCTACGGAAGAAATATGGCAACCCACAGACTTCTTGCCAGATTCCCAAAGTGACAAATTTTTTGATGAAGTGGAGGAAATCCGTGGTGAGGCCAAAGAATTGGGATACGATTTTTGGGTGACCTTGGTTGCGGATACCATTACCGAAGAGGCCCTACCCACCTATGAATCGTGGTTGATGGATGTTGAAGGGATAGATCAGCACAACGGCAAGGAAAATGGATGGAGCAAATGGGTAAGGGCATGGACTGCTGAAGAGAACAGGCATGGCGATGTGCTCAACAAGTACTTGTACCTGTCTGGTCGGGTAAATATGCGGGAAGTGGAAATAACCACCCAACATTTGATCTCTGATGGATTTGACATTGGAACAGACAGAGATCCCTACAAGAATTTTGTATACACCTCGTTTCAAGAGCTGGCCACCAACATTTCCCACAAGCGTGTAGGAAAGTTGGCCCGGCAAAAGGGCAATAAGTCTTTGGCTAAAATGTGCAATATTATTGCAGGTGACGAAATGCGACACCATTTGGCCTATAGGGAATTTGTGAAAATTATATTGGAGCATGATCCCAATAATATGGTTTTGGCCTTTGCCGATATGATGAAACGAAAAATAGTGATGCCCGCACACTTTCTCCGCGAATCTGGAGGTAGTATAGGCTTGGCTTTTGAGCAATTTTCGGATTGTGCACAGCGATTGGGCGTGTATACCGCCCAGGATTACATCGACATTCTACAAAAGTTGAACGATTATTGGCAATTGGGCAGCTTGCAATCCCTTTCAGACACAGCTGAAAAAGCTCGGGACTATCTCATGAAACTTCCGGAACGGTTGCAGCGTATCTCCGAAAGGATGAAATTTTCTGAAGAGCAGCACACCTTCAAGTGGGTCACTGCCAACGGAATGCTTTAACACAATATCAGGGAGCTTAAAACTTTCCGGCCCTATGCTTTTCTTGCCACTGGGCAAGCTGTTCCCAGTGTCCTTCGTGGGCCATTTTGGCCTGCATGGGCCAAGATGCAGGGTCGTGGATTCTGTAGCGTTTTCCACCGGAATCAAGTACTTCTTGGCAGGTGTCCGCCGATGTTTCGGAAAGCGCCTTCCATGTCTTAATGTCGAAATTATGGAAAAGACCCTCTATTTTGGGGCCAATACCCTCGACAATTTTAAGGTCGTCCAAGTTTACTTTTTTACCCAATGCGCTCTTTGCGGCAACAAGGTTGAACGATTCAGAAATGGTTTTTTGAGGTTTAACAGATGATTTTGAGCTTGCCTTTGGTGTACTAAAGGCAGACAAGTGCTCCTTGCAGGTCTTCAAATCGTCCCTGAGTTTGGCGTTTTCTATGTCTAGCTTATTCAGTTCATTAAAATTGTCGGGAGCAGATGGAATATCCGACTTTCCAAACAAGTATCCCAAAATACCCGAGATGATCCCCGTTAGTGCCAAGATGATCCAGTACCATGTATTTGAATCTTGGAAATCCATTTTTTGAGGTTGTAATGGTTTGTAAACGTCCTATCCAAAATATTAAAAAAATCTTAATTTTTTTATGATAATGGCAAGAATTTGAGCTATTTGGAGACTATCTGGAAAAAGTTGATAGAATCAGGAAGCTGAAAACAGGTTTAAAAGAACCAATCACACATTTTTTCCTACCACTGATACGATAGCTTGAAAAGGATAGGCCGAATAGTTGGAAATTTGCAACAAATATTAGGTAAGGAACCCTATTTCTCCCGACAAAGCTCCGGCATTGGAATAGGGTTTAATCAAACTAAGTTTGAGTTAGTTAAGTTGGTTTTTTAAGATCGCCCGTTTAGTGTTCATCCTAAATGGGCGACTTTGTTTATAATGGCAAAGGAAATTCAAACCCTTTATAAATCGCGCCAAAAGAATGATGACCCAATAAAAAAGAAAAGCCCGGATATCCTCCGGGCTTTTTTTATGTGTTGAACTGCCAGCGCATTACAAATCGAATTTAATGCCTTGCGCCAAAGGAAGTTCTGTAGTATAATTAATGGTATTGGTCTGACGTCTCATGTATATTTTCCAAGCATCCGAGCCGCTTTCACGACCACCGCCCGTCTCTTTTTCCCCTCCGAAGGCACCACCGATTTCCGCACCGGAAGTTCCGATGTTCACATTGGCAATTCCACAATCTGATCCTTCCACCGAAAGGAAACGTTCAGCCTCACGTAAATTATTGGTCATGATGGCCGAGGATAACCCTTGTCTAACCCCATTTTGCATTTCCAAGGCGTTTTCAAGGTCGCCGTTGTATTTAAGGAGGTACAGAACTGGGCCAAAGGTCTCGTGCTGGACAATCTCAAAGTGATTTTTGGCCTCTGCGATTGCGGGTTTTACATAGCATCCACTTTCATAACCTTCGCCATCGAGTACTCCACCTTCCACCAAAACTTTCCCACCTTCCTGCTTGACTTTTTCCAAGGCATTCAAATAGTTCTTCACCGCATCTTTGTCGATAAGCGGTCCCACATGGTTGTTTTCATCCAAGGGGTTTCCAATGCGTATTTGTTTGTAGGCATCCACAATGGCATTTTTCACCTTGTCGTATACATCTTCGTGAACAATCAATCTACGTGTGGAGGTACAACGTTGTCCACAGGTACCTACGGCACCAAATACGGCACCGATCACGGTATTTTTTATGTTGGCATCGGGGGTAACGATAATGGCATTGTTTCCACCCAGTTCCAACAGGGTTTTTCCCAATCGTTCCCCAACAGTTCTGGCCACTATTTTCCCCATACGGGTAGAGCCGGTAGCGGAAATCAATGGAATGCGCTCATCCTTGGTCATCAATTCACCCACAGTGTAATCGCCGGTAATCAAACAGGAAATCCCTTCGGGCACACCATTTTTGGCAAAAACCCGTGCAGCAATATTTTGGCAGGCAACGGAGGTCATTGGGGTTTTTTCGGAGCCTTTCCAAATGCAAGCATCACCACAGACCCATGCCAAGGCCGTGTTCCAAGACCAAACGGCAACCGGGAAATTGAATGCTGAAATAATTCCGACTACGCCAAGCGGATGATATTGTTCGTACATACGGTGACCTGGACGTTCACTGTGCATGGTAAGGCCGTGCAATTGCCTGGATAGGCCCACGGCAAAATCACAGATGTCTATCATTTCCTGTACTTCTCCCAGGCCTTCTTGGTAGCTTTTTCCCATTTCGTAGGAAACCAACTTGCCCAAAGGCTCCTTTAAACGTCTAAGTTCATCATTGAACTGGCGAACCACTTCGCCTCGTTGGGGAGCAGGCATTGTCCTCCACGCCTTAAAACCTTTTTGTGCAGTGCTGATCACTTTTTCATAATCTTCCCGGGTGGTGGCTTTTACCTTTCCAATAAGGGCGCCATCCACTGGTGAATAGGATTCGATGATCTGTCCGTTGGAAAACCAATCTTTTCCTGTGGAGGTCCCATTATTTATTTCACTTAGGCCCAGTTCCTTTAGGGCTTCATCCATTCCAAAAGCAGTTGCTACGTTTGACATTTATAACTTTTTAATCGTGAATTGTTATATTTTTCAAAAATACGAATAATCTAGGAGGGAAAATGAAGATTTTCAAAGGAAAAGATGCAGTAGGAACAGAACAATCCCCAATAGGGCAGGAAACCCCTGTACCACCAATATTTTCTTGGAAGCTGTAAGGGCACCATAGATGCCGGCAACGGCAATGCAACCCAAAAAGAAAAGGGCAACATTTATCTGCCAAATGGGGTCTTGGATGAACAATGACCACAAAAGTCCTGCAGCCAAAAAACCATTGTACAGTCCTTGATTGGCGGCCAGGGTTTTGGTAGGTTCGAAGAGATCTTCAGGGAATTGGCGAAAAACCTTTTTTGCCTTTGTGGTCCATGCGAACATCTCCAACCATAAAAAATATACGTGGAGCAAAGCCACAATGACCACTACGATTTTAGCTAATAGGAGTATCATTCTTCTTGGGCAATAAAGCGTTCGTCAACGGGCATGACCGTTCCACATTGGTCACAGGTGCGCAGTTCCTCAGAACTGTAGAAGTGCTTAAAATGGGCCAAAAAGTCTTTTTCAATATCATTTAGGGTAAAGTAGACCTCATACAGTTTGTTGTTGCAGTGGTCACAGAACCAAAGCAACCCATCATCTACTTTCATGTCTTTTCTTTTTCGCTCCACGACCAGTCCAATGGACCCTTCATGGCGTACCGGGGAATGGGGGACTTTGGCGGGATGCAAGTACATATCACCGGGCCCCAGTTTCATGGTCTTTTTTTGGCCATCTTCCTGGATATGGACTTCAATATGGCCTTCCAGTTGATAGAAAAGCTCTTCGGTTTCGTTATAATGATAGTCCTTTCGGGCGTTGGGCCCCGCAACGATCATAACAATATAATCGTCAGCTTCCTTATAAAGATTTCTATTGCCGACCGGAGGTTTTAAGGTATCCCTATTTTCCTCAATCCATTTGTTCAGGTTGAAAGGAGCCTGTATCGCCATATCTCAAGATTTCAGGAAAGGTAAAAAAAACCTGAGAGGGAACATAGTGTTTCACAAAAAAGACCTGCTTGGCAAACAGGTCTTCAGCACTAATATAAATGTATGTGGAAAAATGCTAATCCACTTTAATGAAAATCTGGGTATAATAAGGTCTGCCCTCCTTGTCCAACTGCACGCTCAACGTGGTGTGCGTATAGTCTCCTTCCATGGCCTTTTTGTGGGAATCACTATCCAACCAAGCTTCAATGGTCTGCTCTGCGGAGGTATAGTATCGGGCCACATTTTCGGAAATCCCGGTAGCATGGGTTTCTTCCGCTATCTTTTCAGCTCTTGATTCAAAATTATCGTGGCTCAATTTGTTTTTTGCAATCATGTAATCGTTATGCTCCTCGGCGTATTTGTAGGAAGATGGACTATTTTGGAGAGTATTCTTCCCAATGGAAGCCCGGTGCTCGTTCACCATATCAATGAGCTTACTTTCAATGCCATTGGGGTCTATGGAAATTTTTTCATTTCCGATGGAAGCCTCGGTATATTCAATCTCATCTTCAATTGATGTGGAGTTACACATGGTCAACAAGGCAACCGTTGCAAGAAGCAACATTGCGCTATACAATTTTTTCATCCTCGGGGTACTTTCGGGGACCGGTTCTACAATCCCTAGTGTTCTGTGAGCTAATCTAATGGAGCAAGTCGCTCTGGCCATAAATTCTCCACAGATGGCAGATTCTTACGTTGAATTGCAAAAAGCAGGTAAGAAAGGAGTAAAAAAATAAGGTTTGGATTTTTAAATGGTCTGTCCGTTGAACTCCGGTTCTTCCGCCGGTTTTTCATCCGGCAGGACCAAAGCAAACACAAATGCCCCGATTTCTTTTATGGGGCTATAAAAAACAGATTCTTTTTTGGTGTCCTCATTGATCAGGTTCAAGGGCGTGGCAAGCCGTTCAAAGAAGATGAGCATGGCACCTAGGATAACAGCGACTTTGAGCGCACCAAAAATGCCTCCTGCAACCTTGTTCAGAAGGCCTAACATGGCAAAATCCGCAATTTTGGTCAGAAACTTACCCGCAAAATTGACCAATAGGATAATGGCAAAAAAAGTGATCAAAAATGCCGCGATGTTCATGTACTGTTCGCTCCAGTTCATGTGTTGGGCCAAATAATTCCCAGTAATGTAAGAGAAATGGATGGCCCCATATATTCCCGCAATCAACGCTACCAAAGAGGCAATCTCCACAAAAAGACCATTTCTAAGACCTTTGTAGAGGCCCCAAACCAATAAAATCCCAATAACAATATCCAAAAAGCTCATACGCGGGTTTTAACAAATATAGAATATTGATTTGTACCTTTGGAATTCACACAAATGATATGTCCAGGGACGAGAAATTAAAGGAAAGATGGGAGCTTCTGGTGGAACGATTGTCACAGCAATTTTCCGATGGCGACCCTTTGGAAATCGATGGGATGATTTACTTGGTGGGGGTGCAGGAGTTGGGCAGTTTCCATAGAGGTTTCAAAAAGGATGAAAAGATCAATCTTATGCATATTGCCATCTGCAGATTGTTGGAACCCTATGGCTACTACGATTTTGATTTTTTTGATGACGATGGATGGCCCCACTATAAGGTCAAGGAACAACTACCTCCCTTAAAATCGGGAGAACAGGCCATTTTAATGAAAGAGGCTTTGGTGAACTATTTTTTGGAGAAGGAATATATTGATTGATTTCCAATATGGAACTACAGAAACCTTACTATGCAGTTATCTTCACAAGCTTGCGCACCGATGGCGATAACGGTTATGGAGAAATGGCCGTGGCCATGGAGGAATTGGCCCGGAAGCAACCCGGTTTTTTGGACTTTGAAAGCGCCCGTGATGGATTGGGCGTGACCATCAGTTATTGGGAAAGTTTGGAGGCCATTGCCCATTGGAAGGCCCAAATGGAACATCGCGAAGCACAAAAGAAAGGAATCAGGACTTGGTATTCTTGGTACAAAGTCCGAATTTGTAAAGTGGAGCGCGAATATGAATTCACCAAATAGGATATGGAGGGAAGCATTGCTTTTTCAAATCTGGACAGGGATAAAATCCTAAAGAAACTGGCCAAAGAGCCCTTTGATCTCGTGGTAATCGGTGGTGGAATTACCGGGGCGGGAATAGCCTTGGATGCTTCTTCACGTGGATTGAAGACGGTTTTGGTGGAAAAGGGCGACTTTGCATCGGGCACCAGCAGCAAATCCACCAAATTGATCCACGGGGGACTTCGCTATTTAAAACAATTTGATTTTTGGCTGGTGAAAGAAGTAGGCTCCGAAAGGGCCATTGTACATAAACTGGCCCCCCATTTGGTCATTCCCGAGAAAATGTTGCTGCCCCTGATCGAGGGCGGTTCCTATGGAAAATGGTTGACCTCCATCGGTCTAAAAGTCTACGATATCTTGGCCCAAGTCACAGGGGATGACAAGCGGCAAATGTTGGAAAAAAAGGAAGCCATGAAGCTGGAGCCCCTGTTGCCCAAAAAGATACTGAACGGGGCTGGGTACTATGCCGAATACCGTACCGATGATGCCAGATTGACCTTGGAGAACATCAAGACCAGTCTTCATTATGGAACGCAAGTGCTCAACTATGCCAAGGTCACGGATTTCATCTATGAAGATGAAAGAGTGGCCGGGGTAACCCTAAAGGATGAAGTGGCTGGAAAGGAAATCAACATAAAGTCCAAATACGTGATCAATGCGGCGGGACCTTGGGTAGATGAGTTGAGGGGCATGAACCACTCCAAGAAAGGAAAACGATTGCATTTGACCAAAGGGGTGCATTTGGTGTTTCCCCAAGAAAAACTCCCCGTAAAGCAATCCGTGTATTTTGATATTCCTGATGGTAGGATGATGTTCGCCATTCCGAGGGGAAAGGTGACCTACATCGGTACTACGGATACCAATTATAACTCGGACAAAGACCATGTGACCACGGATATTGCCGATGCCATTTATTTGATTTCTGCCGTAAATAATATGTTCCCGGACATCAATCTGGAGTTGGACGATATCATTTCGTCATGGGCGGGGCTGAGGCCTTTGATTCATGAAGAAGGCAAGTCGGCTTCGGAACTTTCCCGAAAGGATGAGATTTTCACCTCGGATACTGGTTTGGTGAGCATTGCGGGAGGCAAGCTCACTGGGTATCGAAAAATGGCGGAACGCACCGTGAACCGCATCGCCAAGCAAATGGAAGAGGACCATGGGGTTTTATTGGACCCTTGCATGACGGATAAAATACCGCTTTGCGGGAGCGATTTTAAAAAGTTCAAGCACGTAAAAAAGTACATTGCACAGATTTTTGACCGTATCCAAGACAGTGGTTTTTCTGAATACGACGCGTGGTATCTGGTCACTACCTATGGCAAACAGACCGAAACTGTTCTAGAGCACTACGCAGCCCTCACCAATCCTGATGTGCATGAACGCATGATCAGGGCAGAGGCCCAGTTCGCTATTGCCCATGAAATGGCCCTGAATCCCATGGATTTTTTCATTAGACGGACCGGGCGGTTGTATTTTGATATTGAAAGTGTCCGCCAATACAGGGATGCGGTACTGGATGAGTTCCAAAAGGCTTTTGGGTATACGGATGACCAAATAGCAGGATTCCACAAAACCTTGGAAGAAGAGTTGGAGGAACATTCCAACTTTTCATTGGATAGGGATTAATCCAACTTCTCGGTTAACTTCTCAAACACTTTTTTAGGGTTCTTTTCCTTGTAAAGCACTTGATATACCGCGTTTATGATGGGTGTTTTGGACTTTTTCTCCAGTTTGTCCATGAGCAAATGGGCACTTTTGGTGGCATAATATCCTTCGGCCACCATGTTCATTTCCATCATGGCGCTTTTTACGGTATAGCCTTTCCCGATCATATTGCCGAACAGGCGATTTCGGCTAAAGGTGGAATATCCGGTTACCAACAGATCGCCCAGATAGGCGGAGTTGTTAATGTTGCGTTTCATTTTGTACACCCGATCTATAAAGCGTTTCATTTCCCGGATGGCGTTGCTCATCAGAACGCTCTGGAAATTATCGCCATAGCCCAATCCATGCGCAATACCGGCAGCAATGGCATAAATGTTCTTGAGCATGGCGGCGTATTCCGTTCCAATGATGTCATCGGATATCTTGGTGCGGATGTAATCACTCTTCAACCCTTGTGCCACCAGCTTGGCATTGTTGGCATCGGCACAGGCAATGGTAAGGTATGAAAGGCGTTCCAAGGCCACCTCTTCGGCATGGCAGGGCCCTGTGATCACCCCAATGTTCTCGAACGGAATGTCGTATTGATTATGAAAATGCTCTCCAACAATAAGACCGCTTTCTGGTACAATCCCTTTTATGGCAGAAAAGATGATTTTGTCTTTTAGGTCAACATGGAGATTCTTGAGTTCCCCATCCAAAAAAGCAGAAGGAATCGCGAAGATGAGCACATCGGAAGCTTCGGCAATTTCGTTGATATCATGGCTCAGAACAAGTTGGTCCACATCAAATTCCACAGAACTGATGTAGTTGGGATTGTGGCCTTCTTTGCGGATATGCCTTATGGCGGATTGGTTCCGCATATACCAACCTACCTTTTCATGGTTTTCCGATAACATCTTAACCAAGGCGGTTCCCCAGCTTCCTCCACCAAAAACCCCAAATTTCAATCTACTATCCATGGATAACATTTATGGGGCAAAGCTAAAAAATATATCAGAGCAGACATTAATCGCTGATTATCAAATTATTATAATTTTTGGCACAGTGCTTGGTCTATATAGGTTGAATCTTAAAACCTCGATTATGAAAATTGGAAAACTACTTTTTGGAATAGTGTTGATAGGCCTTTTGGCCAGTTCTTGTTACACCGAGGTTATTGTGGAAGATGATTATATCACGGAATCTCCCATTAACACAGCCTTGGTTTTGGAAAGCTACGATTTATGGTATATCGATATAAACGCTACCAAAGGTAGCGGCGAAGTTCCCTTTTTACAACGAGCGTTTACCATTTCCTTTGACAGAGGGGTGGTTTATGCCAACAACAACTTGGTAGGGATGGGAAAGACAGGAAATGGAATGGGTATTGATGTAGGGTCTTATGGAACACTTTCCGGAGCGGTTGAGGTGGACCATGATGCGGACGGGCTTTGGTTGTTGGAAGTGTATGCCTTGAACAGCAACACCCTGGAACTTTACAACCCCTATTCCGATACCTCTTATGTGGTACGGGGATACCAAAGTAGGAATTTTGATTATGATCAGGTATTCTATGACAACATCCATTATTTTCTGCAGGAATATCAGGTATGGGAAAAGACCTATACCAGTGAGGTAGGTGCCATCAATGAGTTTGATGAGGAAAACTACCTGCAGTTTCCAGTAAACTACGATGGGTCTTTTAGGTCTTCCATTGATGCTCCTGGAATCCCGTTGAATACTTTGGAATGGGATTACCAAGGAAACTACGAAGTCTATGATGTGCAAGACGATGCCATGCTCAAGACCTTAACCCTGGATTACGACTATTTGGGCAATGATTACTTTGAACTTTACGTTATTGATGATAGCACGATCGAGTTGTACCATGTGTCCAGTGGAACGATTTATGAATTCTCCGGAAGGGGATATATGCAGTACTTGAAGTCGGGGAATGACACTGGAAAAAAACGGACAAAAGTTAAAAATCCCATAATGAACGTGGTTCGTCAAAGAAAAATGTAAGGACTAAACATAGTATTCGACTATATAAAAAAGTTTTTTGGTTGGTTATTTAGTTAAGGACCGCCTCTAGCGTAGTAAACTAGGGGCGGTTTTTTTATTTTTTTGTCACCAGTAACAAGGCATTTGCCACAGGTCGTTCCCCCGTTTTGTCCGTGGGATGGTTCACAATTCCCTTTTCTTTGCTCCAGAGTGTGGTTGAGCCACCACCGTCAAGGTTTATGGCATCTGTGCACCCAAGTTGCAACAGGAAATCTTGGACTTCGGTAAAGTTCATTCCATCGGCCTCTTCGGACCGTCCATTAATGGCAATCAACAAAACCGAGTTTTTTGTTTTGCCCAGACAGCTTCTCGGATGGCGCTTTTCGGAAAACGGACTTTCTGAGATATATTTTTTCGAGTCCTTTATCAAAAAAGGGCCAGATCTTAGCACAAAGGCCTCCTTATTGGAGTTTTGGTAATACGTTTCCGATTTGAAAGGCTCAACGATCAATTGATTATCCTTGGTAAATACAATGGCGCCATTGATCATGGCTTCTGGCATGCACCACTTAACATCTGGTGGGCAGGTCAAACTCACTATGCTGTCATTCCGTTCGGAATAGGTGACCGAACCTCCTTCATCAACATTAAAAAACCCACCGTTTATGGCTGCTTTGGCGTTGGCCCTTTGTGCAAGGACACTGGTGTTTTCAAGACCTTTCTTCACATAGGCCATTTGAAGTTCATAGTCCTTGAACATCTGATCGGGAATCTCCAAAATATTGATGACCTGTTTGCTGTTATACAGCGTATCGGTTCGGATTTCAGTAAAGATTATCGTGTCTCTCGACGTATGTACCGCGGGTTCTTGTGGCTTACACCCAAAAAATAGTACGGCTGCCAAAGCCGCTCCTATGGACCATCGTTTCATCGATATAAATTTAAGGTTGGTTTTCATGGTTCTTAAGAAAAACAAGATAGCTCAAATATCTGCTATTCCCACAGCTATCACATTAAGGTTAGAAGTCTAAAATGTGTGAGAAATGTCAACAGACCAAAAAAGATACTGCAAAATTAGACCCATTGACTGAAAAGGTCTTAAGGCGGACCAACAAGAAATCATCAAATCCTTAAAAATAAGGAGCTTATTAGGGTCTTGCGTTTAATAACACTACTTTTGCCCGCTTCAAGAAAGAAGCCATGAAAAAGTATCTCAACCTTTTTGATTTTTCCCAAAAAGTAAACTATCGCACGGAAATTTTATCGGGCTTGACCGTTGCTCTTGCCTTGGTGCCCGAAGCCATTGCCTTTGCCTTTATTGCAGGATTATCACCATTGACCGGATTATATGCCGCATTTGTAATGGGCTTGGTCACTTCCATTTTGGGAGGTAGACCAGGTATGATCTCCGGTGCAACAGGTGCCGTTGCCGTGGTTATTGTGAGCTTGGCCAAACAATATGGGGTTGAATACGTTTTTGCAACGGTGGTCCTTGCGGGAATTTTACAAATGACCGCCGGATTGCTCCGGTTGGGTAAATTGATGCGTTTGGTGCCCCATCCCGTAATCTTTGGGTTTGTGAATGGCTTGGCCGTCATCATTTTTATGTCGCAAATGAGTCAGTTTAAAACTGTGGATGGCGAATGGCTGACCGGGAGCACCTTGTTCATTTTTCTTGGATTGGTACTGTTGACCATGTTGGTTATTTGGGGACTTCCCAAATTGACCAAGGCGGTTCCTGCGTCCCTGGCAGCGATTCTTTTGGTGTTCGGCATTGTGTTTTTCTTGGGTCTGGATACCCGTACCATTGGGGATATTGCCTCCATTGAAGGAACCTTTCCTCCTTTTCATATTCCTGATCTGCCCTTTACGTTGGAAACCTTGCAGATCATATTTCCCTATGCGGCTATTGTGGCAGGGGTAGGGTTGATTGAGAGCCTCCTTACCTTGAATATTGTGGATGAAATTACCGAAACGCGTGGTAGGGGCAACAAAGAGGCCGTGGCCCAAGGTACGGCAAACATTCTTTCCGGCTTCTTTTCCGGAATGGGTGGTTGTGCCATGATCGGGCAGAGTTTGATCAATACCTCCAATGGTGCCAGGGCAAGGTTATCCGGGATAGTTGCTGCCTTGATGTTATTGGTGTTCATCATGTTCGGCTCAAGCCTCATTGAAAAAGTCCCTATGGCCGCATTGACGGGGCTTATGATCATGGTGGCATTGGGAACTTTTGAATGGGCGAGCTTAAAAACCTTCCGCCGTATGCCAAAATCCGATGTGTTGGTCATGGTACTGGTAACATTGGTGACCATCTTCCTACACAATTTAGCGTTGGCCGTTTTGGTAGGCGTCATTATTTCGGCCTTGGTGTTTGCTTGGGACAATGCAAAGCGCATCCGTGCCAGAAAGTATATAGATGAAGAAGGAGTGAAGCACTATGAAATTTATGGCCCTCTTTTCTTTGGGAGCACCACCTTGTTTGCCGAAAAGTTTGATGTGCTCAATGACCCTGATGAGGTGGTCATTGATTTTGCCGAAAGCCGTTTGGTGGATATGTCCGCCATTGAGGCAGTGAACAAAATCACCGAACGCTACAACAAGGTGGGAAAGAAACTTCACTTGAAACACCTGAGCCGGGACTGTAGAAGATTATTGGCCAACGCCGATGATATTATCGAGGTAAATGTGCTGGAAGACCCAACCTATAAGGTTGTGGTGGATAAATAGGGATTTATTCCTTGGTTTTCCCTAGAAATACATTCACATTGGGATTTTGGGGATTTCCACTGGCCCTTCGCATCAGTACAATTTGGCCGGTATGGTAAATGCAATCGGAAAGCATTCCATTGATCATGTTCCAATACGGGAATTCGGACTGTTTATCACCTTGTTTAAAGATGACCTTAAAAGCTTCCATGTCTTCGGAGCTTTTCCCCAATACTTTGTTGCTCGCCGCTTCTAGGTTTTTAAGGGTGAGTTCACGAAGCTCTTTGTAGGAATATTTTGTAGGGATCTTAGGCCTCTCATAGGGTTTTGCGTCTGGGGCCAATACAATATTATTGGACATCACGTAGATGTGCTCCATGGTTTCCATAAGGCTTCGCCCATCTTCGGAAGGCTTGTATTGTAAATCCTTTTCGGTCAATCCTTCCGTGGCCCAATAATAGCGATAGCCCAAACCATCGATCATTCGTGACACAATATTGCCGGCGCTGTAGGTTTCGGCATGATCGGGAATTTGGTGGTACGGTAGTTCCATGTCTTGAGCTTGTAGTTTCAATGCGAAAATAAAAAAGAAGGTAAAACCAACGAACTTGGCAAAAGAAAGGTTTTTCATAATGTAGAAATTAATGGTCTATCATCAAATTTGGAAAAGTGACATTTTGCAGAAGGGAATCAGGATATTTTAGGGCTCAAGGTCGCACTCTGTTTTGCTCAAGGGCATGGATGAGCTGAAACTAAGAACAGCAACATCCTTGAAAGCTGTGCCGGTACTGTCCAGTTCGCCAAACCCCTCAATGAGTTGGGCATCCTCTACCAAAAAAGCCATTTCACGGGTGCTTTCCTTTCCTTCTGATATAAAGGTATACTTGCCCAAAAGGACGCTGTCGTTCATGACACCGGCAAAGGTTCCCTTGTTACCATCTTTTTCCTTTAAGGCATAGCTGAGATTGCCAAGTACGGTTGTGGAGACATCGGTAATTTCAAAAACAATGCGGTTTCCGTTGGCATCATAGATATAACATCCTATTTCCAAAGATGGAGCTGGCTTCTCTTCAATAACCGTAGTGATCTCTGGCTGACCATTGCTGTTTTGTTTTTCCGTTTTGGTTTTACAGCCAAAAACCAAAATAGCGGTAAGAAATATATATGCTATTTTTTTCATGTTCAGTCGGTTTTTTTGAAAATGAGAAGATTTTCTTGGCTGCCATTGGACAGATATAATCGATTGTTTTCAATCTTGTAGGTAGTACCGCTTTGAAGGTTTTTGAGGAAGGTAGACTCCGCCTCCATATTAGGGCAGGCCATTTTGGTGGAGGCCGCATTGGTAAATCGGAGCAGATCTTTTTCAAAGAAAAGCCCTCCGGTCATCCTATTGCACCCGGCAAAGCCCGAAAAGCGATTGGTTTTAATGTCGATTTCCATATTGGGAACATCCCTTCCGTTAAAGTCATCTTTTGTTACAGCTTGTCCATCCATTTCTTCCAAAACCCAAATATCATGAAGTCGATAGTCCGTAATATAGGAACCACAACCCTCAAGGGCATGGGTTTCCTCTTCGCCCGTATATTTATAGGCAATGGTGACGGTATAGGGCGATTTTTCACCGGACATGGCATTGGTACATTCCTTATGGGCAATGATCACATCCATGGAAACGGCCTCGGTTTGTATGCGGTACATACTTATGTTGGCATCTTGGGCCTTAATGGGCGTGGTATGCGGTGTGATGATGGTATCCTCCATCATGTTCAGTTCCACTCGGTTCTCTTTTACCTTAAGGCCCCAAAAGGGTTCCGTACCAGCGGCTTTGAAATAGCTGTCGTCCATTTTTATGGTAACGGGTTCAACGGTCTTTATTTGCAGGGTATCTTCCTGTGTGGCTTCCTCCTTATTGGTGTTGTCCTCTTTTTTCTTCTTCACACAGCTGAAAAGTAGCAGTGCAAAACAAAGTGATATCATTATTTTTTTCATGGCTCAACTTTTGTAAAACGCATCATGGGAACTTCACCGATCAATAAATTGAGTTTTCCTTCCTCCAAGGTAAACCCATCTATTTTTTGCATCATAGTTAGAAATTGTCTTTCACCACCACCGCAGAACATCATGGTAGTAGGTCCGGGTTCCCCAAAGGAAATGGTATTCCCGTCCAAAGTATATTCTGCCGAATAGCCATTACAGCTATCGTTTCCTAAGACCTTGCCAGATTCTTGATCAAAGCTGATCTGCGGTTTTTTGTTGGGAAAGAGTCCGTCAAAGGCAATACGGGGGCCGGATATGTACTCCAATTCCCATGTGGAACCGAACAATTCAGCGGTAGCATCCGATTTTGGATTACAGGAAATGGTTAAAATCAAAACAAGGGAACAAAGAATACTTGATCGTTTCATTTGTGGGAAATTAATGGTTAATGCAAAGAAAAATACTAAAAAAATGCCTTAAATACCCCAACCCTTGGGTTAATTAAATGATAAGAAGCACTCTTACTCTTTTCGGATACTCCAAATCTCATAGATGGGCTGCCCTTTACTGCTCAATCCGGAGTGATGCCAATCTCCGTCCTTCAGCTCATAATTGAATCCTAGACTGGCCCCTACGCGTGAGTCGTCCCTAGAGAAAAACCCAATATTTTCAGTGTATTTGCCATCAACAGTGGTATAGGTGCCCCCTCCGGTTCCCATAAAAGCTTTGGTCTCTGTGTTATAGGCAATCCATTGAAATCGGGTGCCAGATAGGATTTTCATGGTCTTTCTGGGTCCTGAGGTATCACGTTTTGTAATCTTTCCATCCTGCTTACGGCCCGAAATCAGCCATGCTCCCTGTAGATCACCGGGGGTGCCGTCATCCACACGGCTCCAGATTTTTTCCCCAACATAAAGCTTTCCATCTTTGTAGGTGTAGGGAAACGAATTTGTTGAACCGACCATCTGCGGGTCAAAAGAGGCAAATTCCAAGGTATAGGTCAGCGTGTCATCGTTGGAAGAAAATTGACCTCCCTTGGTGCCCAAGAACTTTCCATTTTCTTTTTCAAAGAAAGCTTCAGAAAAAAAGCCATGGGTAATAATGGCCACATATTGCACCTCAACACCATCATCATTGGTGAGGATGGTCTGCCATGCCCCATTTAGATTTTGGGCAAGGCCCGCGGTGAAGAAAAAGATACCTAGAATTAAAAATGAGACGTTTTTTTTCATGATCAATACATTTTATTGGTGTGGGCAGATTTTTTTGGGATTTGTTGGATGGCATCCCAATGTTCGCATATTTTACCTTTTTCATCAAAACGGAAAAAATCCATGGTGACATACTCATCATTGTCTGGCCAGATTTGATGGGTGTGCAGGGCAACCAAATTTTCTTCTGAAATACATCGTACAAATTCGATGGATTTATTGGGGTATTCCTTTTGCATTCTCTCAAAATAAGAAATAAAGCCTTCTATACCATCGGCCACATCTGGGTTATGTTGAATATAAACATCCCCCACATACTTTTCGACGGCTGCCCTGGGGTTTCCTTCATACGCCATTTTATAAAAGGCTATTGCATTATTTTTATTTGATACTGAATCCATAGTTTGGTATAAAAACAAAAATGCTGTTGTCTTAGGAATAAAACAACAGCATTTCAAAGATGTATATTGGGTACTTACAGAGTCCTAAGATATTCTGCAACGTCCCTTGCCTCTTCTTCCGTAAGGTTTTGATTGAGCATGATGGCATTGTTGTTTTCCTTGAGCAAGGCCTTGGCAATTGGATCTTCCTTAAGCATTCCATCAGGATTCAAAATCATGTTCATGACCCACTCAGGGCTTCTACGATCATAGATGCCTTTCATGGCCGGACCGATCATCTTTTGATCGACCATATGGCAGGCAACACAAATGGATTCGAACGTGGCTTTTCCTCGTTCGGCCATTTCTTGGTTGACCTCGGCTGCGAAATCAACATTTTTTATTGGCCCAACCCCTTTGTTGTCCATATCAATTGGAACCCCTTCACTGGCTTGTACTTTTTTCTCTTCAGTTTTGGTCCTGCTTACTTCAAAACCATCCTTTTTTTCTTCCTTTTTACCACCGCAGCTTGCCACGAAGGCCCCCAATGCTAGAAATACAAGTATTTTTTTCATTCTGAATGTAATTGTAGTTTGTGTAAATGCAGCTACTAAGATAGGCATTTAAGGTCTAATTTTTATGGGTTTTTGGAGTTACCGCTACAATCTTTCCCAAGAATGTGATTTATCTAGTGGGAATTGAAAAAATCCAAGCTTCTTTTTTCAGTATATGTACAATTATTCTTACCCCAGAAACCTACATGCCCTCCATATTTTGGGATTTCCAAGAACAGGTTCTCATTTTGCCCCGCCTCGAAAATAGGATAACATTCCTCTCCTAGGAATGAATCATTTTTTGCATTGATGATGAGGCTGGGAATCGTAATATTTGGCAGAAATTGAAGCGAACTGCATTGGGTGTAGTAATCCAATGCATCCTTAAAGTGATGCGCCCTACTGGTGTAGATGTCATCAAAATCCTTAAGGGTCTTGATGTTTTTGATGTCAGAATCTGTGATCAACTCAGGGTAAAGGTGTTGTTTCTGTCTGAGTTTGGCAATCAAATGCCTTTTAAACCGCTGGGCATATAGTATGTTCTTTGGGGTAAGCAATTGTTCGCAGGAACTCCGCAGGTTACAGGGGACAGATATGGCCACCCCTCCCTTGATTTCTTTGGGAACTGTATTGCGTTCACCCAAATATTTGAGCAAAAGATTACCGCCCAAGCTAAATCCATTCAGATAGATTTCTGAGTAGGGATAGGTGCTGAGGATATGGGTGATCACTTCCTCCAGATCTTCGGTAGCCCCTGAATGATAGGAACGAAACAACGTATTGGGTTCGCCACTACACCCTCTGAAATTCACGGCACAGGCATCGAACCCATTTTGGTTGAACAGCTTGGCGCTACCGGTAATATAGGGGCGTTGCCCATCGCCTTCGAGGCCATGTAACAGGATGACCAATTTTCTTGTTGGGGTGTTGGAATCGCTCCAATCCAGATCTAAAAAATCACCGTCGGATAAGCGGATGCGCTCCCTTTTTTGGACCACACCATCCACCTTACGGACAAGACCGCAATAAATGGTGGACAAATGCCCGCTCTTGAAGAATATGGGAGGGGAATAGTGGGCAGGAACTTGGGACATTAGTACAAAATATTTTGTTGGGGTTCTACTTTCCCAGGAAGATCTTGTTCACCCAACATGTCCTTAAGGTCTATTTCTATGGTACGACACAAGGCGGTCATGGGAACATCATTGATACGCCCCTCAAAGGGATCTTCACTATTACTGCCCACCTTTTCCATGGTGGTGAACATCCAGGAAATCAATACCGAAAAGAAGACCATAAGTCCAAGATACCACCAGTTAAGGGCCGTATCCACGCTTAGGAGCTGAGTCTCAAAAACGTTGAGGAGTCCAAAAGGCAATAAAAGGATAAATATCCAAGTGAAGACCGTACTAAAATAGGCATATTGTCTAGGGAACGGTGTGTTTTTGATACGCTCGCACATTCCTTGGAGGTTGTACATTTCCTCCAAATCATGATGAAAGATTTGCTTGTCGAACTCTGTTATTTTTCCCTCTTTTAAAAGCTGCTTTAATTGTTTTCCTTGATTTTTAATGAGGTGTGTGGCCACATTCTTCCGACTTTCTAAATCTGTCAATTCCTCTATGGACAAAAACTGTTCTGCTGCATCGCAAGCCGGGTTCCTTTCCCCGTGTCTGTCAAAAATGCGTTCAAGGACCCTGTTTTCCCTTAATGAAAAACTATTGGGCTGCCGCAATTGGATGCGCAGTGCATTGATCCAAGCAATATGTCTGTAAATCAGGGTAACCTGTGCTTTTCGGTCATTCTCCACCAAGTTCAGCACATTGTTGGCCCAAGTGCGGGAGTAATTAACAATACCGCCCCAAATCTTCCTGCCTTCCCAGAAGCGATCATAACTTTGACTGTTCTTAAACCCAATGTAGAAAGCAACGGCAATACCGATTACCGATAGGGGTTGAAAAGGAATATCAATATGGGTCCACCCCAAAGCATGATATAGATAAAAAATGATACCAGCATATAAGATGAAGAAAATGAGATTTTTCCAAGCGTAAAGTAAAATGATATGCCAGCTGATGTTTCTTTTGATGTACATGGTAGTGTCATTGTTGGTTATGCCTTACCAAAATACAAAAGAAAAGTTACTGGGGTCATTCCTTTGGAAAGGTATCCAATAACCGGTATTGCGCTTCAATGGATTCTTTGAATTCCTGCTTTAAATTTTTCACCAGTTGCGAAACAGGTAGTATGTCATCAATAGAGGTAACCCCTTGTCCTGCGGACCATATGGTCTTCCATGCCTTGGCCTCGGTGTTCAGTTCCTTGCCAAAATCTATCTTTCGGTCTTTTTTCAAATCTTCCTCCGAAATCCCGGCAGCCTTTAGGCTTGCTGCCAAAAAATTGGCATGTACCCCTGAAATGGCGGCAGTGTATATGACATCGCTGGCCCCAGCCTCAATGATCATTTTCCGATATTCTTCGGGAGCCTTGCTCTCCTCAGCATTGATAAAACGGGTACCCATATAAGCCAAATCGGCCCCCATTTGCAGGGCCGTGGCGATATCCCTTCCCGTACTGATGCAACCTGAGAGGATGATGGTCTTGTGGAAAAACTTCTTGACTTCGTGTACCAAACTCATGGGGTTGATGTTCCCTGCATGTCCCCCTGCTCCGGCAGAGACCAAAATAAGTCCGTCCACACCCGCCTCGGCCGCTTTTTCGGCATGTCGTTTTTTAATGATGTCATGAAACACCAAACCACCATAACTGTGAATCGCATTGACCACTTGGCTCACGGCACCCAAGGAGGTGATGACCAAAGGGACTTTGTGTTTCATACAGAGTTTTACATCGGCTTCCAATCTTGGGTTGGTGGGATGCACAATAAGGTTCACCCCAAAAGGGGCAGGCTTTTTGCCCGTTTCTTCCTCAAATTGTTCGAGTTCCGATTTTATCTGGATGAGCCATTCCTCAAAACCTTCACTGGTACGTTGGTTAAGGGCCGGGAAGGTGCCCACAATACCGTTTTTGCAACACTCCACCACCAATTTGGGACCGGAGATTAGAAACATGGGGGCGGCTATAACGGGTAAGGAAAGATCTTTGATAAATTCGGCTTTTTCACTCATGAGGTTTGTGTTAAACTATGTTTAAAAATAGGATTTATAATCGCACTTTATGGGACTCAGTTCTGAAAACTATGGTAATTTTACAATTATTATGCATGCATAACAAAATAACCCACTATGTTTTTTAAGGAATTTGATATTAGATGGAGCGATTTGGATGCCAACCGGCATTTGGCCAATTCAGCCTACATCAATTTTATGAGCCATACCCGGATGGCTTACTTGGGCCAATTGGGATTTGACCAAAAAGGAATGGCCAAGCACAATATAGGTCCGGTGGTCTTTTACGAGCACATGTACTATTTTAAGGAGGTATTTGCTGGAAAACCCGTAAAGGTTTCATTGGGCTTTGAAGGGATGAGTGAAGATGGGATGTTCTTTGAGTTCAACCATGATTTTTATGACAGCAAGGGAAGAAACTTTGCCCGATGCCAGATGATGGGAGCTTGGATCGACCTTAAGGAACGAAAACTCATAGGGCTGCCCCAACAATTCCTGGATGCGTTCAACCAAATGGAAAAATCCGAAGGATTCAAGACCTTGACCAAAGAGGACACCCGAAAGTTTGTGCAGTTGCCCAAAGATTTGGGATGATTTTTTAGAAACTGGTTATTTTAAGTCTCGTTTTGTCCTGATTTGTTTTGGTAGGGACCGCCTTTTTTAGAGTGCCCCCCATTTGGATTTTTTGATTCCGAATGCATAGATAAAATAACCGGCCAGGCACATATAAAAAACACATAAAATTAACTCAAGAAGAGACATTTTAGGCTCTTTTAGGTGAAAGAAGAATCCTAATGTGCCTTGTAGTTGAAAAGGAGTGTCAATTTGTTTTGTCGTTAAAAATTGGGGAAGGTGTTGATGTGCTTTTTCCGTTACCATGTAGAATGCAAAATAAATTCCCCCTAATCCCAACAGGGGGTTCAACCTATAAAATTCTATAAGCTTTCTACTGATCCAAAGAAATAGTGCAAAAAGAAGTACCCCAACGATAATACCTAAAAGTAAGTTCATGACTGTTCCAATTTTTCATATCCATAACAAAAAAAGGTCTAAACTTTTGGTTTGGAGGTTTCCGATTGACGGATGATACGAACGAGTTGATGAATGGGATGTTTCAGCAAATAACTAAGTGTGCTTAGGACGCATACTGGCCAAATATACCCCTGCCAATACCAATGCTGTGGCGAGGATTTTTATCCAGGACAAATGGTCTTTTCCCAGCGTTAAAGCAAACAATATTCCAATCAGGGGTTGCACATAAATGAAGGCCCCAACGGTGGATGCCTTGAGCTGCGTCAATGCAAATACATTGAACAGATAGGTAAGGAAAGTGGTGCCCACCACCACAAATGCGATGGACCCATAGACCCAAAGAGGCATGGAAGACCATTCAATTTCCAAAAATTCTGGTAAAGTAATGGGAATATTGATGATCAAGGCCAAAGAAAAGAGCCACTTCATCAAGGTAAAGGGATGGTATTTTTCAATAAGGGTCTTTACCACGATAAGATACGTTCCATAAAATGTGGCATTGACGATAAAAAGAAAATTCCCGAGAGGAATGTTTGGCGCATCCTGACGTATTTCGGCACCGAAAAGAATCAATCCGACGGCACCAATAAATCCCATGAGGATGCCCAAACTTTTATTGAGGGTTATTTTTTCCTTCAAAAAAAGAGACGAAAGCACCACCACAATAATTGGTGTGATCGTAATCAATACGGCACTGTTGATGGGTGTGGAGAGTTGAAGCCCCTTAAAAAAGGAGAGCATGTTCACGGACATTCCACAGATGGCACAGATCAAGAGTCGGCCCCAATCTTTTTTTTCAACTTTCTCCTTGGGACCAAAAAAAGAGATGGCCCAAAACAGGATTGCCGCCCCACCAACACGCAACATAATAAACCCGAAGGGTTTTACGTGCATGGGCATCACCCCTTTTGCCAAGGTATGGTTAATGCCATAGATGGCAGTAGCCCCTAGGGCGGCTAAAATGGCTAAGGTTCTTTTACTCATGGATGCAGGGCCTCTTTTGCGGCCTGGACCACTTTTTTGGAGTTACCAACAAAGATTTGCCCATCAACCAGGACAACAGGTCTTTTTAAAAAGGTATAATGTTCAAGAATAAGATTTTTGTAATCGTCTTCAGAAAGCTCCTTTTCATGCAAGCCTTTTTCACGGTAGAGCATGGCCCTTTTGCTGAAAAGAGACTCATAACTTCCCGATAAGGCCGCCATCTCCTCCAATTGGGTGGAGGTCATGGGCTCTGATTTAATTTCTTGGAGCGCTACGCCTTGTAGAGGTTCCAATTCCTTTAAAATACGCTTACAGGTTGAGCAGCTGCCCAAATGGTAAATTTTTTTCATGTTATAGGTCTCTGTATGTGCAAAGGAACCGATTTTTGATCAAACCGGTATTAAGCCAATGCAAATTCAACGGCTTTTTGGACATGGATCTTGGCGGTATCGAATGTGGGTATAGAGGCTTCATGGTCCGGTACAAGGATGGGCAACTCGGTGCAGCCCAAAATGGCCCCTTCGGCTCCTTGCGCTTTCATTTTGTTGATAATGTCCAGACAAACGGCTTTGGAGGTATAGGTAAAGACGCCCTTGACCAACTCATTATAGATCATGGATTGGAGAAGCTCCCTATCCGTTTTATTGGGAATCAAAACCTCAAGACCGTAGTCTTCCCTCAACTTTTTGGTGTAAAAATCCTTTTCCATGGTGAATTTTGTGCCCAATAGCGCCACTTTTTTCATTCCTTTCTCGCGGATGGCCTCCCCAGTGGCATCGGCAATGTGTAAAAAGGGCACGTCAATGGCTTGGGTAATGGCTTGACTTACCAAATGGATGGTATTCGTGCAAAGCAGCACAATATCGGACCCGGCAGTTTCCAATTTTTTGGCATGAAGGGCCATGATATTACCAATTTTGTCCCAGTCGCCCGAAAAGGAATATCGTTCAATCTCCTCAAAATCCACTGAAGAGAGTAGGGTTTTGGCAGAGTGCGAACCTCCCAGTTTTTCACGAATGATTTCATTGACGAATTGATAGTACATTTTTGAGGATTCCCAGCTCATTCCCCCGATCATTCCAATAGTTTTCATGTATCTGTTATTTGATTTTTGACATATGCTCTGCCCCTTCCACCCTGATGGAGGTAAACCATTTCCGGATTCTTTTGGCAATCATTTGTGATGTGCCCATTGAAACTTGGGTTTCGGGGCAACAATTGTAGTTGATGCAGTTTTCCATAATATTTACATTTCGCTAAATCTCAATATGTGTTCCAAAAAAATTACAATTCATTTTTCAGGGTTTCAACAAAGGCCTGGATCACCGCTTCGTTCCTTTTGTAATACGTCCATTTTCCATGACGGGTAGGGATGACCAAATTGGCATTTTGCATGCTGTTCAAATAGGTTGAAACGGTGGATTGAGACAATCCTGTCTTGTCTTGGATATACCCTACACATACCCCATCATCAAAATGGTCGATATCTTGGTGGGGCGGAAAATTTACCTCTGGATTTTTCAGCCATTTCAAAATATTAACCCTAGTTTTATTGGATAAAACTTTGCTGATTTCAATCACATCCATACAGCAAATATAAATAAAATATCTACATATCTAAAAAAATAGATATGTTAAATTAAATTTCAACTAAATCCGGGAATGGAAAAACTATTCGACCTTATTTTAAAGAACAGAAGTATACTTCACAACCATTTACAAAATACCCCAAAGGAAAAATTGTTCGAAATACCTGAAGGTTTCAACAATAACATTTGGTGGAACATTGCCCATATTGTCGTTTCCGAGCAGCTGTTGATCTATGGCCTCAGTGGCCAGCAATTGGTGGCTCCCCAAGACTTGGTGGAAAAATATAGGAAAGGCACCAAGCCCAATGGCATTCCAAGCGATGCTGAAATTGAACAGGTTTCCGAGTTGATGTTCTCACTGCCCAAAAAGACCGCGGAAGATTATAAAGCGGGTGTTTTTGATTCGTTTAAGCCCTATGCGACATCACTCAAGATTGAACTCAATTCGGTGGAAGACGCCATTGCCTATGATTTGCTGCACGAAGGAATCCATTTGGGTACCATCACCGCATTGAAAAAGGTATTGGAAAGGGATTCCTAGGACTTCACTTTTTGTTTGAGATAGAGATTGATCTCATTGTACGGCAACACCAATACAATGGGGCCGTCGGCATAGGAGGCCACTTCATATTGGTTGTAGATCAATTGTAGGCCATCCTTGGTATAGCCCATGTTGTTTGATAAGTGGAAGACATCACCATCGAACATAAACCCTGTGGCATTGATGTTTTCGTCCTGGGGAATATCCTCTTGTATCCTGAACTTGGTCTCCGCAAACTTTTGAAATCCTTCCAGATCGTCAAAAAGTTCCCAGTTTTCCAGTTCGGTACCACTCTGTTTGTCAAAATTCAAGTAGGAGGTAGAGCCATAGCCATGTGCTCCCCCGGTATAGGTATACGATTCAACCTGTATGGTGATCATTTGGGGGTCTTCGTACACAATGGTTCCATCGATTTTGGCCTCCCAACCTGGGGTTTCATCGGGAAACCGCTCGTTCAGTTCCTTAAAGCTATCGGTAAAGGAAGTCATGGCCGATAGGATTCCGGTAATCTCCTCCTCCCCATCACCAAAAGAAAGCAGGGAGATCATTTCCTCTTCCAAAGACCGATTGATGGTTTTGGCCACAGCGGTATCATCCAGAGCCTTGGGGACATTGATTTCAATAGTGGGGCAATCCTTGCAGTTTTCGCCCTGTAGTTCCATGGGCTCAAAAGTAAGGTTGCTTTCATTTTCGCAACCAAGGGCTATAAGAAGTAGGAATATCAGGTATGGGGTCTTTTTCATAAAAGGGGTATTATGCTTTCCCAAAAATAAGACTTCATTGACTACTCCAAAAGATAACGATACATTTGTGTATAGATATTAACAAAATGAGCAAGAAAGATTTACGATTCAATAGCAAGACCATTCACGGTGGACAGTTTCCCGATGAGGCTTATGGGGCCGTCATGCCACCTATTTATCAAACCTCTACCTATGCCCAGACCACTCCCGGAGGGCATAAGGGTTTTGAGTATTCCCGAAGTGCCAACCCTACCCGGACCGCTTTGGAGAATTCCTTGGCCAGTATAGAAAATGGAAACTACGGTCTGGCCTTTGCCAGTGGTCTTTCGGCCATCGATGCGGTGATCAAGTTGCTTTCCCCTGGGGATGAAGTGGTTTCCACCAACGATCTGTATGGCGGAAGCTACAGGCTCTTCAAACAGATTTTTGAAAAATATGGAATCACTTTTCATTTTGTGGGGATGCAGGGAGCAGATGCCATTGAGGGGTACATCAATGATAAGACCAAGTTGATCTGGGTGGAGACTCCTACCAATCCCATGATGAACATTATTGATATAAAGGCGGTATCCGCACTGGCCAAAAAACATGGACTGCTATTGGCCGTGGACAATACTTTTGCCACCCCTTATCTACAGCGCCCGTTGGATTTGGGTGCGGATATTGTGATGCATTCCGCCACCAAATATCTGGGAGGCCATAGCGATGTGGTGGTCGGGGCCTTGGTAGTCAAGGACAAGGAATTGGCAGATAAATTATACTTCATCCAAAATGCGAGCGGGGCGGTATGTGGTCCCATGGATAGTTTCCTGACGCTTCGTGGGATAAAAACATTGCATGTGCGTATGCAACGGCATTGCGAGAACGGGAAGGCCATTGCGGAATATTTGGCCAACCACCCCAAGATTGAAAAGGTATATTGGCCCGGATTTGAGACCCATCCCAACCACGGGGTGGCCAAGGCCCAAATGGATGATTTTGGCGGAATGATCTCATTTGTTCCCAAGGGCGCTAGCTATGCCGATGCGATTCAAATTGTGGAAAAACTTGAAGTCTTCACCTTGGCCGAATCGTTGGGAGGCGTGGAGAGCTTGGCAGGACACCCGGCCAGCATGACCCATGCCAGTATCCCAAAAGAGGAACGGGAAAAAAGCGGAGTGGTGGATGCCTTGGTCCGTTTGAGTGTGGGTATAGAGGACGTGAACGATCTTATAGCGGACTTGGAGCAGGCCATTGGGTGACCAATATTGAAAAATTTTTAAAAAAACGTATTTCAAATTATTGAAAAACAATAATTTTGCCTTCAAATTACAAATTCATTAAAAAACAACCCTGAGACAATTCTAAGGGACAACAAATTTTAATCCGTTATATGGAAGCAAAAATCAAAGCATTTATGGATGAGATCATTGCCAGAAATGGCCATGAGCCTGAGTTCATCCAAGCGGTTCAAGAAGTTGCCGAAACGGTAATTCCCTACATTGCCAAACATGATATTTATAATGGAAAGAACATTCTATTGCGTATGGTAGAGCCAGAGCGATTGATTTCTTTCCGTGTGGCTTGGGTAGACGATGAGGGAGAGATCCATGTGAACCGTGGATACCGCATCCAGATGAATTCCGCCATTGGACCTTACAAGGGTGGACTTCGTTTTCACCCTACCGTTAATGCCAGTGTATTGAAGTTCTTGGCTTTTGAGCAGGTGTTCAAGAATAGTTTGACCACTTTGCCCATGGGAGGTGGAAAAGGAGGGTCGGATTTTGACCCCAAAGGAAAGTCAGATGATGAGGTCATGCGTTTTTGCCATGCATTTATGACCGAGCTGTGCAGACATATTGGTCCCAATACAGATGTTCCTGCTGGGGATATTGGAGTAGGATCTCGTGAGATCGGGTTCCTTTTTGGAATGTATAAAAAGATACGTAACGAGTTTACCGGGGTACTTACCGGAAAAGGACGTTCTTGGGGAGGTTCCCTGATCCGTCCCGAGGCTACTGGATATGGTACCGTGTACTTTGCCGATAGCATGCTCAAGACCCGCAATGAATCTTTTGAAGGCAAGGATGTGGTAATCTCAGGTTCAGGGAATGTGGCGCAATTTGCAGCTGAAAAAGTATTGCAATTGGGTGGTAAGGTGCTTACCCTTTCCGACTCAGGCGGATTTATTTATGACAAGGACGGTATTGATAATGAAAAGCTGGCCTTTGTCATGGACCTGAAGAACAACAAGAGAGGTCGAATTTCCGAATATGTGGACAAATACCCATCAGCGGAGTTCCATAAAGGAGAAACCCCATGGAAAGTGAAATGTGATGTGGCCCTTCCGTGTGCCACCCAAAACGAACTAAATGGGGATGATGCCGCTATGCTGATCAAAAATGGATGTATTGCCGTGGCTGAAGGGGCCAACATGCCCTCTACGCCAGAAGCCATCCACGCATTCCATGATGCACAGATTTTATTTGCACCAGGAAAGGCCTCCAATGCAGGAGGTGTGGCCACTTCAGGATTGGAAATGTCACAAAACTCTTTGCGTATCAGCTGGACCCGTGAAGAAGTTGATGAAAGACTTAAGGGAATCATGGAAGATATACACAATGCCTGTATAGAATACGGAAAAGAGGAAAATGGGTATTGTAACTATGTAAAAGGCGCCAATATTGCCGGTTTTGTGAAAGTTGCAGACGCTATGTTGGCCCAAGGTGTGATATAGTCCGTACAATCGACTATAGTTTTTGGTTGGCAGTTACCACAGGGAGTATTTATTTTTATACTTTCGGTAACTGCCTCTTTTTTATAGCCCATGCAAGTGACCACCAAGGCCATAGTTCTTTCATCCCTAAAATATGGGGACACCAGTCTTATAGTTCGGGCGTTTACCGAATCCGATGGTCTTAAATCCTATCTGTTGAAAGGAGTGCTGTCCTCTAAAAGAGGAAAGTTGAAACCAGCCTATTTTCAACCGTTGATGCCTTTGGAAATGGTGGTCTACCATAAGAACAAGGGAACACTGGAAAGTATCCGGGAAGTAAAGGTGGCCATGCCCTACAAGACTTTGCATACGGATATTTTGAAGAACAGTGTGGTGCTTTTCTTGGCGGAAATGCTGGGCAACAGTATTCAGGAACAGGAACAGGACCAAGGGCTTTTCAATTATTTGGAATACAGTCTTCATTGGTTGGACGAACACCCGCTTTCGCCCAATTTCCATATCCTCTTTTTGATCAACCTTACCAAATATTTGGGCTTTTACCCAGATACATCGTATGGCAATGAACCGTATTTTGATCTTTTGGAAGGGAGTTTCTGTTTGGAGCCATCTCTTAACCCTTTGATTCACAGTGATAAAATGGTGGGTTTTAAGAAATTTTTAGGCACGAATTTTGATGCATTACACGCAATACAACTAACTAAGTCCAACAGGCGGGAACTCTTAAAAACCATCATTCTCTATTTCCAGTTGCACGTGCACGGATTCAGGGAACCAAAGTCTCTTGCCGTACTAAATGCAGTTTTTCAATAATATGGGGAAACCAACCTTGATTCTATTTTTTGTATTGTTTTCCATTACATTTTATGCCCAAGAAGTCACTGTTTTGGATGCCGATACCGGAGTGCCGGTGGACAACATTGCCATCTACAACAAAGACCGGTCAAAAGCAACCGTTTCAGATTCCAATGGCAAGTGCGATTTGGGGATGTTCTCCAAAACCGAAAAAATCACCTTTCAGCACATCAGTTATGAGCGGTATGTGACCACAAAATCCCAGATTGCCAAAAAAGGGAATCGGGTGTATTTGTACCTCAAGTCAGAAGAATTGCAGGAAGTGATCTTGTCCGTTTCCAAATGGGAACAGCAGAAGAAGAACATTCCCCAAAAGATAGAGACCTTGGATGCCCGAAGCATTGCATTTAGCACGCCACAAACCTCTGCGGATTTGTTGCAGAACAGCGGAAAGGTTTTTGTGCAGAAAAGTCAGCTTGGCGGGGGAAGCCCAATGATCAGGGGGTTTGCAACCAATAGGCTGCTATTGTCCGTGGACGGTGTGCGAATGAACAACGCCATATTTAGAGGGGGCAATCTTCAAAATGTAATATCCATTGATCCATTCACCATAAAAAAGACCGAGGTGGTATTTGGCCCGGGTTCGGTAATTTATGGTAGTGATGCCATAGGGGGTGTAATGAACTTTTATACCCAGAATCCGCACTTTTCATATACGGACAGCCTGGCCTTTTCGGGAGGGGCCCAATATAGGTTCGCATCGGCAAACAACGAAAACACAGCCCATGTGGACTTCAATTTGGGACAGCGCAAATGGGCATCCTATACCAGTATCAGTTATAATAGTTTCGGGGACCTTAAGATGGGGAAACATGGGCAGGACTCCTATTTACGCAATAATTATGTGGTGCGCCGTAATGGGGCAGATGTTTTGATGGTCAATGAGAATCCCGAGAAACAGATTGCATCAGGATATAATCAAATCAATATGTTGCAAAAATTTACCTTTAAGCCGAACAATGACTGGAACTACGATTTAGGACTATACTATTCGGAAACTTCGGATTATCCAAGGTACGACAGATTGATTCGTCCCACAGGGGATGGACTGGGTCTACGCTCTGCGGAATGGTACTACGGTCCCCAAAAATGGTTTATGGGGAATTTTCAGGTCACTAAAAAGGGAAACAACAAATTCTATGATGGGGTAAAGCTCACCACGGCCTACCAATTTTTTGAAGAGAGCCGACACGATAGGGGTTTTGGCGATGTAGAGTTGTTTTCAACCAAGGAGAAAGTGGATGCCCTCTCGATGAACTTGGATTTTGAGAACAAAAAAATGGGCAAACTGCACCTGTATTATGGCGGCGAATATGTGCTCAACAAAGTAAATTCCAAAGGAAGTCAAAGGAATATCCAGACGGATGCGGTCGAACGTACAGCATCCCGATATCCGGATGGGGCCACATGGCAGACCGCTGCCGGGTATGTCAATGGCGAGTATCAGTTAAAGCCCAATGTCACGATATTGTCGGGAATCAGGTATAGTCAGGTTTGGGTGGATGCCCAGTTCGAAAAAACCTTCTACCCATTTCCATTTGATGAGGCCGATTTGATCACGGGAGCACTTACCGGAAGTTTGGGAATCAGTTGGTTTCCCAAGGCCGATTGGCAGGTCACCCTCAATGGTTCAACTGGGTTTAGGGCCCCGAACATTGACGATATTGGAAAGATATTTGACTCCGAACCGGGCTCCGTGGTGGTGCCCAATCCCGATTTGGAACCGGAATATGCCTATAATGGGGAGATAGGTATCCGGAAAAATTTTCAGGATAAACTGGTCTTGAAAGGTGCCGCTTTTTATACCTATTTGGTGGATGCTTTGGTCCGAAGGGATTTTACCTTCAATGGGCAAACAGAAATTGAATACAATGGGGAACCTAGTAATGTGCAAGCCATACAAAATGCCGCCAAGGCCTATGTGTATGGTTTTGAATTTGGTGTGGAAGCCTATTTGGATGACCATTGGTCTTTGGTGTCCAACCTGACCCTTACCGAGGGAGTCGAGGAAGATGATGATGGCACCGATAGTCCAGCGAGGCATGCCGCCCCTACTTTTGGGGACGTGCATGTGGTTTGGCAGAACCAAAAACTAAAAGCGGATGTCTTTTTAAATTACAATGGTGAGATCAGTAATGAAGATTTGGCCCTTTCCGAACAGGGCAAAACCTATATCTACGCCAGTGATGCCAACGGAAATCCGTATGCTCCCTCATGGTACACGCTGAACTTTAAATCCCAATATCAAATATCCAATGCGTTCAAGGCAACCTTGGGTCTGGAAAACATGACCAACCAGCGGTACCGAATGTATTCCTCGGGTATTGTGGCCCCAGGGACCAATCTTATCTTGGGTTTGGGGTATGTATTCTAAAAACAAAAAGGCACGGAATTCCGTGCCTTTTTCATGGGTGTTGCTGTTGACTAGATTTTTACACTGTCAATGGCTTTTTTGGCCGCTTCTTTGGTTTTGTCCATAGCTTCCTCTCCAGCTTTTTTAATGCTATCCAGGGCTTTTTCACCCATTTCTTGGGCCTCTTCCCCTGCTTCCTTGATGGCATCGCCGGCATCTTTGGCGGCATCCTCAAGGCTTTCGCCAGCATCTTCAAGGGCTTCGGTGGCTTCTTCAGCCTTTTCGGACGCATCTTTGCAGGAAGTCAACACAGACATCGATAAGGACAGGGCCATAACGGTAATAAAGACTTTTTTCATGTTTACATGGTTTAGTGTTAATCCGGTTAAGATATGGAATTTGGCATAAATGGGGATTTAAACCATATCATATTTACATTAAGCATATTAAGGAAATACTAATGCCTCCTTTGGAGGGGTATAATTCCATCTAAATTTATAATTTTGCAAACTTGGAATTCTAGAAGAGTAGCAGTAGATATGAAGTTTGCGGAATATAAGGGATTGGATTTGCCTAAAGTATCGGAAAAAGTTCTGGACTTTTGGAAAGACAAAGAGATTTTTGAAAAGAGTGTTTCCACTAGGGAGGGCAAGGAAAGCTATGTGTTTTATGAAGGGCCTCCTTCCGCAAACGGTATGCCGGGCATTCACCACGTAATGGCCCGTACCATCAAAGATATTTTCCCGAGGTACAAGACCATGAAAGGCTTTCAGGTAAAACGTAAAGCCGGTTGGGATACCCACGGCCTCCCCATTGAGATCGGGGTGGAAAAGGAACTCGGGATCACCAAGGAGGATATCGGCAAGAAAATCTCTGTTGAAGAATATAACGCTGCTTGTAAAAAAGCGGTAATGCGTTACACGGATGTCTGGAACGAGATGACCGAGAAAATTGGGTATTGGGTAGATATGGATGACCCTTACATCACCTACAAGCCCAAGTACATGGAATCTGTTTGGTGGTTGTTGAAGCAAATTTATGACAAGGGACTGCTGTATAAAGGTTACACCATTCAGCCCTATTCGCCAAAAGCGGGTACCGGATTGAGTTCCCATGAGCTCAACCAACCGGGGACCTATCAGGATGTTACAGATACCACGGTTACGGCCCAGTTTAAAGTGAAGAAAGAAACACTTCCCAATTTTCTGAAAGGAATCGGGGGCGACTTGTATTTCTTGGCATGGACGACCACACCTTGGACGTTGCCTTCCAACACCGCATTGACCGTAGGACCAAAAATTGAATATGTTACTGTAAAGACCTTCAACCAGTATACGTTTAAACCCATAACCGTGGTGTTGGCCAAAGGTTTGGTGGGAAAACAATTTGCAGGGAAATTCACCCAAGTGGAAACCGAATCGGAATTGGCCGATTTCAGCGAAGGCGACAAAAAAGTTCCATATTGGGTTGGAGAAAGTTTTGTGGGCAAGGATTTGGTCGGTATTCAATATGAACAACTATTGCCGTATGCACTTCCCTACCAAAATCCTGAAAATGCATTCCGTGTAATTTCTGGCGATTTTGTAACCACGGAAGATGGTACCGGAATTGTGCACACCGCGCCCACCTTTGGTGCGGATGATGCCTTGGTGGCCAAACAGGCCCAACCGGAGGTACCTCCCATGCTTGTCTTGGATGATAACAACAACCCCGTTCCCTTGGTGGATCTACAGGGAAGGTTCAGACCGGAGATGAAGGAATTTGGCGGCAAGTACGTCAAAAATGAATATTATGAAGATGGTGAGGCTCCCGATAAGTCAGTTGATGTGGAGATTGCCATCAAACTAAAGGAAGAGAACAAGGCTTTCAAGGTGGAAAAATACGTCCACAGCTACCCCAACTGTTGGCGTACCGATAAACCCATTTTATATTACCCGTTGAACTCTTGGTTCATCAAGGTCACCGATGTCAAGGATCGCATGTTCGAGTTGAACCAGACCATCAACTGGAAGCCCAAGGCAACCGGTGAAGGGCGTTTTGGCAACTGGTTGGCCAATGCCAACGACTGGAACCTTTCCCGCTCTAGATATTGGGGCATTCCATTACCCATCTGGAGAACCGAGGATGGTAAGGAAGAACTCATCATAGGTTCTGTGGAAGAGCTCAAGGCCGAGATGGCCAAAGCCGTTGAAGCTGGGGTGCTGGACAAAGATGTTTTTGCCGATTTTACAGTGGGCGATATGAGCGAGGCGAACTATGACAAGATCGACCTGCATAAAAATATTGTAGACGGAATTACCTTGGTGTCTCCGTCAGGGCAACCCATGAAACGGGAATTGGACCTTATCGACGTATGGTTCGACAGTGGTTCCATGCCTTATGCCCAATGGCACTACCCCTTTGAAAACAAGGAATTGATAGATGATGGTGTGGCGTTTCCGGCCAATTTTATCGCCGAAGGTGTAGATCAGACCCGAGGGTGGTTCTATACACTCCATGCCATTGCCACAATGGTCTTTGATACGGTTTCGTACAAGAATGTGGTTTCCAACGGACTGGTGCTGGATAAGGAGGGCAAGAAAATGTCCAAACGTCTGGGCAATGCCGTGGACCCCTTTGAAGTATTGCCGGAACATGGCCCCGATGCCACACGCTGGTACATGATTTCCAATGCCAACCCATGGGACAACCTAAAATTTGATATTGATGGAATTGTTGAGGTGAAGCGAAAGTTCTTCGGAACACTTTACAACACCTATTCCTTTATGTCGCTCTACGCCAATATTGATGGGTTCACTTATGCCGAGGCTGATGTTCCGTTGAAGGATAGGCCAGAGATCGATCAGTGGATCTTGTCCGAACTGCATACCTTGATCCAAAATGTGGATGAGGCCTATGCCGATTATGAGGCTACGAGGGCTACGAGGATGATTTCGGATTTTGTACAGGAAAACCTGAGCAATTGGTATGTGCGTTTGAGCAGAAGGCGGTTTTGGAAAGGAGATTACCAACAAGATAAGATCTCTGCCTATCAAACCCTGTATACCTGTTTAAATACCGTGGCCAAGCTATCGGCTCCCGTGGCTCCATTTTTTATGGAACAGTTGTACAAGGATTTGAACGCGACAACACAAAAAGAAGGGTTTGAAAGTGTGCATTTGGCAGAATTTCCAGTGCATGACCCCGCTATGGTGAACAAAAAACTGGAGCGCAAGATGCAGTTGGCCCAGAAGGTTTCATCCTTGGTATTGTCCATCCGACAAAAAGAAAAGATAAAGGTACGCCAGCCCCTTCAAAAAATAATGATTCCCGTTTTGGACCATACCCAAAAAGAGGATATTGAGGCGGTATCAGCCTTGATCAAATCCGAGGTGAATGTCAAGGAAATTGAACTGCTGGATGATGCTTCGGACATCCTGGTAAAGCAAATAAAACCCAATTTTAAGGTTTTAGGCCCTAGATTTGGCAAGGACATGAAAGCTATCGCCGCAGCAGTGGGGCAATTGGGCCAAGAGGATATCCAAAAAATAGAAAGAGAGGGAGAATTAATGCTGGAGTTGGATAATAAAAGCGTTACTTTACAGTTAACCGATGTAGAAATCACCTCCCAAGATATTGAAGGTTGGTTGGTTGCAAGTTCAGGTCCATTGACGGTGGCCTTGGACATTACCATAGATGAGGCCCTTAAAAAAGAGGGGATTGCAAGGGAATTGGTGAATAGGATCCAGAACATACGCAAGGAGTCTGGATTTGAGGTGACCGACAAGATCGATATTAAAATACTGAAAGACGGTTTTGTGGAAAGTGCGGTTTCCAGTAATGAGGATTACATCAAAACGGAGACCTTGACCGCAGAGCTCAATTTAGAGGAACAACTAGACGAAGGTGTTGCAATAGCCTTTGACGAAGTCAATACAAAATTGTTTATCCAAAAGCATTAGAAAATGGCAGAAGAACTTAAAGTACGTTATTCGGATAAAGACCTTGAGGAGTTTAGAACTTTAATCGAGGAAAAAATAGAAAAGGCCAAGAGCCATCTGGAGCTTTTGAAAAGTTCCTATATGAATGATGGAAACAATGGAACGGATGATACCTCTCCTACCTTTAAGGCGTTTGAGGAGGGCTCCGAGACCATGAGCAAAGAGGCCAACACCCAGCTGGCCATCCGTCAGGAGAAATTTATCCGGGACTTGAAGAACGCTCTTTTGAGGATAGAGAACAAGACCTACGGCATTTGTAGGGTCACTGGAAAGCTCATCAACAAGGAGCGCTTGAAACTGGTTCCGCATGCCACATTGAGCATTGAGGCGAAGAACATGCAGAAATAATAAAACGCCTTAGGGCGTTTTTTGTTTATGAGGGCAACGGTATTTTTGTTGGGCTTCTTTTTCCTTGTACAGCTTAAGGGACAGAAATTGGTAAAGAAAGCCTTTGTTGGACCTCGAACGGAGTACATCCAGATAGATGCTGCCAATTGTTACACCCTTACCTTGAATACAGCACCAATCAATGAGGTCAACGTAAGCGCCAGTATTGAGGGAGAGTATGCCAAGGATCTTTTGGTTTCCATTGAGGAAGAAGGGGCCACAGTACGGGTCAGTTCAGGCTTTCACCCCAACTTCATAAACCCAAACGATAAATTGAGTGCGCACAAGGTCATTTCCATTGCTTTGGAGATTACCGTTCCCGAGTATAAAAATGTATCGGTTTTTGGTACCCATAGCGAGGTACAGGTAGAGGGCAGGTACAGTGATTTGAACATAAAGCTGTCCGATGGGCGGTGCATTCTGAAAAATGTCTCGGAGATAGTGCAGGTCAACACCCAAAACGGGGATATTTGGTTGACGGCCCTTAGCGGGAATGTGATGGCAGAAAGTGCTTATGGTGAGGTGGAACAAAACCAGATTCCCAAAGGGAACCATCAATATGTGTTAAAGACGGTGGAAGGGAACATCCATCTTAGGAAAACAAAATAATATCCATATTTTTGCAACTTCGTTAAAAGACATGAGTTTAAAAAAATCCTTGTTCATCATTGTTTTGATCCTGCTCGTGGATCAAATAAGCAAAATCTACATTAAGACCAGTTTTGTCTTAGGCGAATCGGTGGACGTGTTGGGATGGTTCAAAATACTTTTTATTGAAAACGAGGGAGCGGCTTGGGGCACCAAGTTGAGCGATCTGTTGCCCATTTCTGAATCTGCCGGAAAATTGGTTTTGACGGTTTTCAGGATTTTCGCTGTTTTTGGTATTGGTTATTGGCTTTGGGACATCACTAAAAAGCAATCCCCAAGAACTTTGATTTTGGCTGTATCGCTCATTTTCGCGGGAGCCTTGGGCAATATTATCGATTCCGTTTTTTACGGGGTCATTTTTGATCATAGCAGCGGACAGGTGGCCACATTGTTTTCTGACCAACCCTATGGAAGTTTATTGCACGGAAAGGTGGTGGATATGCTTTACTTTCCCATGATAGATACTACATGGCCCGATTGGGTTCCGTCCATTGGGGGAAATAGGTTCCGGTTTTTTGAGCCTGTATTTAATATTGCCGATACCGCCATCAGTACGGGGGTCGGGATTTTGATTGTCTTCAATAAAAAAGCGTTTCCAAAACAGGAAGAGACGGGCGAAGAAGTCGCCAGTTAAAATGTATAGACCTTTTCAGGGGTAACGCAATAGTCCAGCGTTACGTCATTTTCGTGCACATCAGTGATCAGGGTTTCCTCGGCCTTAAAGAAAGAAAGTCCGATTTTGATCGTTTCTTTTCGGCATTTGTGCAAAAAAGTATCGTAGTACCCTTTTCCATAGCCCACACGATTGCCATGCGCGTCAAAAGCCAACAAGGGTAAAAAGACCACATCGATTTTGTCCTCGGGTACCACTATTCCATCCACAGGCTCGGGAATATGCCATTTATTTTTCCGGAAGACCGTATTATCGGTCAACAGATAGTTTTCCATGGAATGTTCTCCACTTACCTTCGGAATCACCACGTTTTTATCTTTTCCTTGTAGAAGAGTGATCAAAGGCAAAGTGTCCACTTCTTTATTTTCTTCTATGCCCAAAAACGTATGGAAATAAAAAAAATCCCAAATAGGGATTTGTAGTACATGATTTGCTAAAAGTATACTAAAATCAGAGGCCGATACATCAGATAGTTCAGCCCTCATTTTTTTGTATTTTTTTCTTAGTTCATGTTTCAACATCTAGATGCTGAAAATTTGGGGTAGTGTTCTGGGGCAATACATTCCTACTCTCCTCTGGTGGAAACCGAGAAGAAGATTTTGAAGAAAAGCATCAAAATCAAGTACATTCCCAAAACGATTACATAGTTTTCCATAGGATTGTATTTATACCGTTAAATGTAGGTAAAAGAATTGATAAGTTCACCACGAAATGCATTTTTTATCGATGAAATGCACAGTTTTTTGTAACAGTTTAACATTTTTGAGAATTCCTCAACCAAAGTATTGCAGATTTCCCATAGTTATTTTATAGGAAAACCCCAGTTTGGTTTGTGTGTAATTATAATGGACCAAAATCCATTGTATTTTTATTTCCATGGAATGAAAGTACGTATCGATCAATGCAGAACAGGAAATGATCAAGTTTAACAAAAAACACTATAATTAAAATATAACTTTGTTGGTAAGATCAGTTAAGGGCCAATTTTCCAGAACTCTATGTCCAACCCATCCATAAGTGTACAAATAAGTGTGCTGCCCAATAATCCGGGAGTGTACCAGTTTTATGATTCCGATGGGAAGATTTTGTATGTAGGCAAGGCCAAGAACCTAAAAAAACGGGTTTCCTCCTATTTCAATAAAAAACAAGAGTATGGCAAGACGCGGGTCTTGGTAAAAAAAATCCACTCCATAAAGCATATTGTTGTTGCTACGGAGTCCGACGCCCTGCTGTTGGAGAACAACCTGATCAAAAAACTGCTGCCTAGGTATAACGTACTGCTCAAGGACGATAAATCGTACCCTTGGATCTGTATTAAGAATGAACGCTTCCCAAGGGTTTTTTCCACCCGGAAATTGATTAAGGACGGTTCGGAATATTATGGGCCGTATACCAGCATGAAGACCGTAAGGACATTATTGGATTTGATCAAGGGACTTTATCCTTTGCGAACCTGCAATTACGATTTGTCAAGGGAAAAGGTTGAGTCGGGAAAATACAAGGTCTGCCTGGAATACCATTTGGGAAATTGTTTGGGACCTTGTGAAGGCTTCCAGAGCGAAGGGGAGTATCACGGGCAAATTGCGGATATCAGGGAAATCATCAAGGGAAACTTCAAGGATTCGCTCCAGACCTTTAAACAACAGATGAAGGACTTTGCGGAAAACATGGAATTTGAAAAGGCGCAACGAGTCAAGGATAAAATAGATATTTTGGAAAATTACCAGGTCAAATCCACGGTGGTCAATCCAAAGATCAACAATGTGGATGTATTCTCCATAATTTCCGATGAGACCTATGCCTATGTGAATTTTTTGCAGCTTTCCCACGGGGCCATTGTGCGGTCACATACCCTGGAGATCAAAAAGAAATTGGATGAAACGGATGAGGAATTGCTGCAATTGGCCATAACGGAGATTCGCCAGCGGTTCAACTCAACATCCAAAGAAATATACCTGCCATTTCCAGTAATGGTGGAAGAAAATCTAAAGGTGGTCTTGCCAAAGTTGGGGGACAAACGCAGAATTTTGGAGTTGTCCGAACGCAATGCGCGCTTTTTCAGGCAAGACAAGCTAAAACAGATAAAGATCACGGACCCCGACCGGCATACCAAACGGATCATGGCCCAGATGAAGGCGGATTTACGTCTTTCCGAAGAGCCCGTCCATATAGAGTGTTTTGACAACTCCAACATACAGGGAATCAACCCTGTGGCCGCTTGTGTTGTCTTTAAGAATGGAAAGCCCTCCAAAAAGGATTATCGGCATTTCAATATTAAAACCGTGGAAGGTCCAGATGACTTTGCCAGTATGGAAGAAGTGGTGTTCAGAAGATATAAGAGACTGCTTAATGAAGAAGAGTCCTTGCCACAACTTATTGTGATCGATGGGGGCAAGGGGCAGTTGTCATCGGCCCTGAAGAGTTTGGAATTATTGGGCCTTCGGGGGAGGATTGCCATTGTTGGCATAGCCAAGCGCTTGGAGGAAATTTATTTTCCTGATGACCCGGTACCTTTGTACTTGGACAAAAGGTCCGAAACCCTTAAGATCATACAGCAACTAAGGAACGAGGCCCACCGATTTGGCATTACCCATCACAGGAACAAAAGGAGCAAGGGAGCCATTGGGACGGAATTGGAAAGCATAGAGGGAATTGGAAAAAAAACGGCAGAACAGCTATTGAAGAGCTTTAAGTCGGTAAAGCGGATCAAGGAAGCCTCCGTTGAGAGTCTTGCAGCATCCGTTGGAATGGCCAAAGCGCAGAAAATCTATAAATCCTTTCACTAGTGAAAACAGGAATAAAGAGCATAACGGTTACCCTGATATTTGTCTTGATCGGAGTTTTGGGTTGGGCCCAGACCGATGACAGGAAAGTGCCTCCCAAGGTTGGACTGGTTCTCAGTGGGGGTGGCGCCAAGGGATTGGCCCATATCGGGGCATTGAAAGTATTGGAGGAAGCAGGGGTCAAGGTGGACTATATAGGAGGCACCAGTATGGGGGCCATAGTCGGGGCGTTATATGCTTCTGGGTATTCGGCCAAAGAACTGGATTCCATTTTCAGGGTCACCGATTTTACGAAACTTATCCAAGACAATGTTCCCAGGGGAGCCAAAACATTTTATGAAAAAGAAGATTCGGAACGGTATGCACTGAGCTTGCCCTTCACCAATTTTAGTGTAACCTTTCCGCAGGCCATTTCTGGCGGACAGAACATTTACAATGAACTGGTGCGGTTGCTTTTTCATGTGAAGGATGTCCATGATTTTAAAAAGTTGCCCATTCCTTTTTTGTGTATTGGCACCAATGTGGAAACTGGGGAGGAGATTCTTTTGGACCATGGTTATCTCCCGGAGGCCATTATGGCCAGTGGAACCTTTCCTTCCTTGTTTGAGCCTTCGGAAATCGATGGGGATATTTTAATTGATGGCGGGGTGGTCAACAATTACCCCATTGACAAGATCAAGGCCTTGGGGGCCGATGTGATCATTGGGGTGGATGTACAGCACAATCTTTCCACAAGGGAATCCCTGTCCTCGGCCACGGAGATTTTACTTCAGATCAACAATTACCGAACGGTCAATGATATGAAGAAGAAATCTGAAGAGACCGATATCTACATAAGACCAGATATTGACGAGTTCTCGGTAATTGATTTTGGGCGGAGCAAGGAAATCGTGGCCAGTGGCGAAGCCGCGGCAAGAACCAAGATGGATGCCCTACAGAGCTTGGCATCGGAACAAAACTATGTGCCTGAGCCAAAGAAGGAGAGGATTCATGCCATGGACAGTCTTACTGTGAATAGACTGATTATACGGGGAAATGATAAGTACACAAGAGGGTATATAAAAGGGAAGCTCAGGTTTAACCTGGCCGAAAAAATTGCATTTGACAAACTCAAACAAGGAATCAATAACCTTTCTGCCACCGGAAACTTCAAGGCTATACGTTATGAGTTGATTTCCAATGGATTGGGAACAGATTTGGTCTTAAAACTGAAGGAGAATCCGACCAAAATGTTCATAAAAATGTCCGCCCACTATGACGATCTGTACAAAAGTGCGGCATTGATCAACCTCACCAAGAAGAACTTTTTAATGCGGGACGATGTGGCCTCTTTCGATTTTATACTAGGTGATCATATCCGTTACAATATGCAGTACTATCTGGACAAGGGCTATTATTGGAGCTTCGGCATCAATTCCAAATTCACCGATTTTGATGAGGAAATCAATTTTGCGTTGATTCGCTCCAATTTTGATGTGCCCGAAGTCTCAAACATCAGGGAAATCAATTTGGATGTATCGGATTTGACCAACCAAATATACCTGCAAACCGTTGTGCAGGAAGAGTTTGCCGGGACATTGGGAGTGGAACATCGTTTTCTTCGGCTCAGTACCCGCACCATCAACCAAGTGGAGGCAGATAATTCAGAAGATTTGTTGGCCTCTCCGAAAAGGACCTATTTTGAAGACTCCCATTATTTTAGTGCATTTGGAAAGCTGACCTTGGATACTTATGATGATAAGTACTTCCCAACCAAAGGGCTATTGTTCGACGGTGACTTTCATCTGTATCTCTTTTCTTCGGATTTCAATAACAATTTCAGGGAATTTTCCGTGGGGAAGGCCCGTTTGGGGACAGTTGTTCCCATAACGCATAATCTTAGCTTCAATGTTGAGGCCGAAGGAGGCTTGAAACTGGGAACTTCGGCAGTAACCTCCTTTGATTTTGTACTGGGAGGATTTGGGAATGACTTTGTGAACAATTTTGTTCCCTTTTTCGGGTATGATTTTCTAAGCCTTATTGGAAACAGTTTTGTGAAAGCGCATGGAAGGTTGGATTACAGGTTTGCCCCTAAGAACCACTTGCTCCTCTCTGCCAATTTTGCCAATGTGGAAGATGATCTTTTCAGAACGGGAAACTGGTTTACGGAGCCATCATTTTCCGGATACGGGGTGGGCTACGGTTTTGAATCTTTCATTGGCCCCATCCAAATTTATTATTCATGGAGTCCAGAGATAAATAATGACAGTATTTTCTTTAGTGTGGGCTATTGGTTCTGATGAAGGAAGATGTATGAAAACCAGCATTTTTCTTAAGAATTTGCAAAAAAACACGCGTTTGCGCACCATTCTGATGCAGGTATAGTTAAAGTCCGTTAAAAACCGATTTTCCTACAAAAGCTTAATGTATCTTTACACCCAATAAGGGGTGGTTCCCTTATAACTTTAAGTATTGGTTTTTCATAATTTAAAGTTTGGTTGGTTATTTAGGAAAAGCCCAGTTTTAAGACTGGGCTTTTTTTTTACATACTATTTTGGAACAAGTTTTGTTTAAGTAATTGTAAAGATATTAGCCTCGATGACGTTTTTAGTAATTTTACATTGAACTAACTGCTTATGAAAAAGATACTTATTATACTTTTCGCACTATATGCACTTCCTGGAATTTCCCAAAAATCGGTGCCGGCGTACAAGCCTGGGGAATGGTTGAAGTTTCGCATACACTACGGATTTCTCAATGCCAGTTATGCCACCTTGCATTTGACTTCGGAAACCCTGAACAGTGTTCCGGTGTACCATGTGGTGGGAGAGGGAAAGACCACAGGGTTTGCCAGCATATTTTTTAAGGTGGACGATACCTATGAAAGCTATTTTGGTCGTAAAGATGGAAAACCGCACAGATTTGTCCGTAAAATAGATGAAGGAGGCTATACCAAGGATATTGAAATAGACTTTGATTACGAAAAAAAGAAAGCCGTTCTAAAGGACAACAAGAATGGTACACAAAAAGATATCCCTGTCCATAACGATATACAGGACCTTATATCGGCATCCTATTTTTTAAGAAGTGCCTACGATCTTGATCATTTTAAGGAAGGCGAATCCATTGATTTGGACCTTTTGTTCGATGATGACGGGGTTTTTAAGTTTAAACTGAAATATTTGGGAAAAGAAATCATCCGAACCAAGTTTGGGAAGGTGGAATGTCTTAAATTTAGACCATTGGTTCAGTCGGGTCGTGTCTTTAAGGAAAAAGAGAGTCTTACCCTTTGGGTATCCAATGATCTGAACAAAATTCCCATACGGATCAAGGCCGATTTGGCCGTAGGCTCCTTAAAAGCCGATTTGGATGGGTACAACGGACTAAGAAACCAGTTTAAAATTATAATGGACTAGCATTGATGAAGAATGATGAGCTAATTCAGTCCCAGATCAACAAGCTTGAGGAAAAGTATAAAAACTCGGGGCAGGACCTGAGCTCTTATTTGGACGGACTTCTCTATCAACGATATCTTACGTATTGGGATTATATTCACTTGGATACCTTATTGAGCATCCAGGTACCACGTACCCATTTCCCCGATGAAGAAATCTTCATCATGTACCACCAGATTACCGAGCTCTATTTTAAGCTCATTCTCCACGAACAAAAACAGATTACGGAAGATAAGTCCCAAGACCTTAAATTCTTTATTGAAAAGGTCAACCGGATGAACAATTATTTCAAGGCCCTGATATCATCCTTCAGTATTATGATCAAGGGTATGGAGCGGGAGCAGTTCCTTCGTTATCGCATGGCATTGCTTCCTGCCAGTGGATTCCAATCGGCCCAATACAGGATGATAGAGATCTATGCCACCCCATTGGAGTATTTGGTACACCATACCGAAAGGGATTCCTTTTCGGCCGAAGATGGCATAGAGGAACTCTTTGAGCACATCTATTGGAAAAAAGGGGCCACCGACAAGGCCACAGGGGAAAAGACCTTGACCTTGAAACAATTTGAGATACGGTATACCCCGAGACTGCTCAGGATCGCCAACCAAGTAAAGGATAGCACCATATACCAAAAATACCTTCAACTGCCGGAAGCATCAAGGAACAATGAAGCGTTGATCAAGGCGTTGAAGGACTTGGACGTCAATGCCAATGTAAATTGGCCCTTGATGCACATGGGCTCCGCATACCGGTATTTGGGAAAGGAAAACCAAGAAGTGGATGCCACGGGAGGCACCAATTGGAAGCAGTTTTTACCACCCAGTTTTCAAAAAATAATATTTTTCCCAACTTTGTATTCAGAAAATGAGTTGGATGCATGGGGAAAACAATGGGTGGATCATATTTTTAACCCTGCAAACAAAGAATACAAGGAAAAATAAAATGCAAAAGTTTTTTGGGGCAATCTTGGCACTGATGATTGTTTTGGTGTCATGCAAACAGGATAAAGTTTTAGTGGATGAGTTGGTAAAGGTTGAAACCATTGAAAAGCCACCCATTACCCATTTTGGATTCAATCTTGAGGAATTCAATGTGGTCCATGATACCGTGAAACGAGGGGACAGTTTTGGGGAACTTATGCTTAGGAACAAAGTGGATTACCCTAAGATTGCCACAATTTCAGAAAATTTTAGGGATACTTTTGACGTGCGTAAAATCAAAGTGGGAAAACCCTATACCATCCTTAAATCAAAGGACACTTCGGAAGTAGCGGAGATTTTTATCTATCAGAATGACAAGATCAATTATACCGTGGTGGACCTTCGGGATAGTGTAACCGCTTATAAAAGCCAGAAAAAGGTAAAATTGAGGGAACGCGAGGTAGGAGGTGTGATCACCAATAACCTTTCCGAGACCTTGGACAACCTTGGAGTGGACTATAACGTAACCATAGACCTTTCCGAAATCTATGCATGGACCATAGATTTCTTTCGATTGGAGAAAGGGGACAAATTCAAGGTCATTTATGACGAACGGTACATTAACGATAGCATTTATGCCGGCCGTGGTCCCATCAAGGCCGCTTTGTTTGAGCACAAAGGAAGGACCATTTATGCATTCCCATACGTGACCGATTCCTTGAAGAACATCTTGGATTACTATGATCAAGAGGCCAATAACCTCAGAAGTACCTTCTTAAGGGCCCCGATCAAGTTCGGGTACCGACTTTCGTCCCGCTATAACCTAAAACGAAGGATTGCCTATTATGGCTATAAAGTGAGGCCACACAAAGGCACGGATTACGCTGCGCCCATTGGCACACCAATCATTGCCACGGCAGATGGTACCGTGACCGAATCTACCCGAAGGGGAGGTAATGGAAAGTACGTAAAGATCAAGCACAATAGTGTTTACAGCACCCAGTACCTCCACATGAAGAACCAAAAAGTAAGGAAAGGGGATTTTGTTCGCCAGGGCGATGTAATTGGATGGATCGGAATGACCGGAAACACCGGCGGTCCCCATGTATGCTATCGCTTTTGGAAAAATGGAAGACAGGTAGACCCCTTGCGTGAAAAATTGCCCACCGCGGAACCCATTGCAGATTCCTTGCGTACCGATTATATGACCCACATAGACCCACTGAAAGAACAGTTGGACTGCATAGAATTCGTGAACCCCAACCCAGAACCCGAAGAAACCCTAATCTCATACAACCCGTAATGGCACTGCCCAAAATCGACCCGACAACGACCCAATCCTGGAAAAAACTTTTAGCGCACTACCAAGAAAACAAGGACACACATCTTAGAGAACTTTTTGCCCAAGATGTTGATCGAGGGAAGAAGTTTTCCTTGCTATGGGAAGATTTTTTGGTGGATTATTCCAAAAATCGGGTGACTGATGAAACCCTCTCACTTTTGCAGGAGTTGGCAGAGGAGGTTAAGCTCAAAGAGGCCATGGATGCCTATTTTGGGGGAGAACTGATCAACCAGACCGAAGGTAGGGCCGTATTGCACACTGCACTCAGGGCCAAAAAAGGAGATGAGGTCTTTGTGGATGGTGAAAACATTGTTGAGGAAGTCCAAGCGGTTAAGGAAAAAATCAGATTGTTTTCCGAATCCGTGATTTTGGGAGACAGAAAAGGATATACGGGCAAGGCATTCACCGATGTGGTCAATATTGGTATCGGCGGCTCGGATTTGGGACCGGTAATGGTCACCGAGGCCCTAAAATTCTACAAGAACCATCTAAAAACACATTTTGTAAGCAACGTGGATGGGGACCATGTGTATGAAGTGCTAAAGGAACTGGATCCAGAGACCACTCTTTTTGTCATTGTTTCCAAATCGTTTACTACGCAAGAAACCTTGAGCAATGCCCTCACTATTAAAAAATGGTTTTTAAGGAAAGCTTCGGAAAAGGATATTGCGCAACATTTTGTGGCCGTCTCCACCAACCTTGAAAAAATCAAGGAATTTGGTATCACGGACGACAATGTATTCCCTATGTGGGACTGGGTAGGGGGAAGATTTTCCCTTTGGAGTGCCGTAGGACTGTCCATTGCCCTTTCAGTAGGATACCAAAACTTTGACGATCTTTTATCAGGGGCCCATGAAATGGATGTACATTTTAAGGAAGCGCCCTTTATAGAAAACATACCTGTGGTCTTGGCCCTTTTGAGTGTCTGGTACAATAACTTCTTTGGTGCCGAAACCGAGGCCATTATCCCCTATACCCAATATTTAAGTCGTTTTTCGGCCTATTTGCAACAAGGGATCATGGAAAGCAATGGGAAGAGTATGGATAGGGCTGGAAAGCAGGTAGATCACGAAACCGGGACCATTATCTGGGGAGAGCCCGGGACCAACTCACAACACGCCTTTTTTCAATTGATGCACCAAGGCACAAAGCTTATCCCAACGGATTTTATTGGATTTAAGGAATCACTGCATGGCGATGTGGACCACCACAACAAGCTTATGGCCAATTTCTTTGCCCAGACCGAGGCATTGATGAACGGTAAGACGCCCAATGAGGTGAAAAATGAACTGCAGGCCCAAGGATTGTCCGATCAAGAACTTGAGCTTTTACTTCCTTTCAAGGTATTTGAGGGCAATAAACCCACCAATACCATTTTAATACAGAAACTTACCCCCAAAAGTTTGGGCGCCCTCATTGCCCTCTACGAACATAAGATCTTTGTTCAGGGAATCATCTGGAACATATATAGTTATGATCAATGGGGTGTAGAATTGGGCAAACAGTTGGCCAAAACTATCCTGAGTGATATCGAGAATTCGGAAATTGGCAAACATGACAGCTCAACACTAAATCTTTTACAGTTTTTTAAGGGATAAATTAGAGAGTTAACATTAATTGAAAATTCCTCTAACCAATTGCGTGTCAACAGATTTTGCTTGTTAAATTTGTGTTAACTATATTAGCTTCATTTAACCTTGACTTAATCGTGATGTTTTAAAAATACATCACTTTTGCAGGGCAAATTAAACACTAAAACACTGAAAAGATGAAAAAAATCTACTTCGCTTTTGTGGCGCTTTTTATGACCACAATGGCTTTTTCACAAGGAACTATTACTGGTACCGTAGTGGATGGCGAGCTTGGAGGCCCGCTTCCAGGAGCCAGCGTTATGGTAAAGGGAACCTCAGTTGGTACTTCAACGGATTTTGATGGAAACTTTACTTTGGAAGTCAACCAAGCTTCAGGAACATTGGTTGTTTCCTACATTGGATTTGTTACTAAAAATATTGCGTTCAGCGCTACCGGTAGTGTAGGTTCAATTTCGCTATTGCCAGATGCAGAGGAATTGGAAGGGGTAGTGGTTGTTGGTACAGGGATTATTGACCTTGCCGCCGACAGAAAGACACCTATTGCGGTTTCTTCCATTCCTGTAAAAATTATTCAAGAAAAGATAGGTACCCAAGATGTTACCATGACATTGGTGAACACTCCTTCCGTATATGTATCAGGACAAGCCGGAGGTTTTGGGGATACCAATATGAGGGTGCGTGGTTTTGATCAAGATAACACGGCCTTCCTTTTGAACGGTCAGCCAATCAACGGAATGGAGGACGGATTGATGTATTGGTCCAACTGGTCCGGTCTTAACGATATTGCTTCCGGGGTTCAGATCCAAAGGGGTCTAGGTTCTTCCAAATTGGCCATTTCCTCTGTTGGAGGTACTGTGAACTTTGTGACCAAGGCCACTGAAATGGATGCAGGCGGATTTGGATATGCCACTGTTGCCAACAATAACTACATTAAAACTTCAGCAGGGTACAATACAGGGGTGTCCGATAAAGGATGGGGATTGAGCGTTATGCTTTCCCACTGGCAAGGTGATGGTTACAATGAAGGAATGTTTGGTGAAGGCCAGACCTACTTTATCTCATTGGGTTACCGACCCAATACAAGCCATAACTTCAACTTTTTGATTACTGGTGCCCCTCAGTTCCACGATCAAAACTTTACCAAGCCCATTGAAGATTACTTGGAGTACGGTATGCGTTACAACAACAACTGGGGAACATATAATGGTCAATACATGACCGAGAGAAGGAATTTCTATCATAAGCCAGTGGCTAACTTGAACTGGGACTGGATCATTGATGATACGTCTAGTCTATCTACCGTTTTGTATGCCTCTTGGGGTAATGGTGGAGGTACCGGTAATCGTGGAAATCGTATCAGAACAGCTGAAGGACGTATAGATTACGATGCCATCTATGCCTTTAACAATAGTGTGCCCAATGGAGCAGGAGGGTATTTTGCCGCTGGTAATGGTTATGTTACCAGGGCATCCATGAACTTGCACAACTGGTATGGATTGATTTCCAACTTTGAAAAGCAACTGTCTGACAATCTAAGCTGGAATGTTGGATTCGACTTGAGAACCTACTACGGGAAACACTTTAGAGTGGTTTCAGATTTCCATGGACTTAAGTCTTGGCAAGAAGATATCAGGCTACGGGATCAGAACAACAACCACGAAATCTATGGTACTTACGGAACCTATAAAAGAGTGATTGCCACCGAGTCGTTTAGACCTTCCGGATGGGCAGCAGCTTTTAATAGTTACCCAGAGGATCAAAAGATTGCCTATAGCAATGATGAACGTATCTCCTATGGTGGATTGTTCACCCAATTGGAGTATGCCACGGACCAGTTCTCCGCGTTCTTCCAGGGATCGGTATCCAACCAGTACCACCAAAGGTTTGACCCCTACCAATATGCAGATCAAGCATTGATCAATGGGACTTCTTCCCAAGGAACGGATGAGCCTATACCTGCGGGGATAACCGATGGGGTGGATTCCGAAAAAGTGAACAATTTTGGATACAATGCCAAAGCCGGTTTCAGCTATAATCCAACTGCTGAGCACAGCTTTTATTTCAACACAGGCTATTATAACCGTCAACCGTACCACGATAACATTTACCTGAACTTTACCAACCAGGTGAACCCGTTGACTGAAAATGAAAAGATTTTTGGTCTTGAGGCTGGATATAGCTACTCTAGTTCTATATTCTCTGGTAGTATCAACTTGTACAGAACCTCTTGGAAGGATCGTGTGGAAACCACTTCCGACGTTGTTGATGATGTGGTTACCTACACCTCTAACTTCGGCACGGAGCAGTTGCACTCTGGGGTAGAGTTGGATGTTAAGGTAAGACCGACCAGAGGACTTTCCTTTAACGGCTTTGCTTCCATTGGGGATTGGCAGTACAAGGGTGAAGTAGTTACCCAAGTCACTGATGAGGAACGCAATGTAATTGGCACAGAGACAGAGGATGTTGATGGAGGTAAAGTAGGTGGTGCCGCCCAACTCTCTGGTGGACTAGGGGTTGCCTACAGGATTACGGATATGATTTCCGTGGATTCCGATTTCAGATATTATGATAATCTGTATTCCGATGTAGGTGCGATTAAGGAAAACTTGGAATTGCCATCCTTTCACCTATTGGATGCAGGGGTTACCTTTAACTTCCCTGTGGGTATTGACAAGACCAAGAACCTAAAGATTAGAGCCAACATGAACAATGTTTTGGACAAGGAATACATTTCTAGGTTGACTACTGCCGATTTTGTTGAAGGTGGCGTTGAAACCTATGATGGTATCGCCGTTTCCAACCAAGGATATTTTGGATTGGGAAGAACATGGAACGTTACCCTTCGCTATGATTTTTAATCAAAGCTGAAAAATAGATGGAAGACCCTGCCGATTGGCAGGGTTTTTTATTTCCAAAATCCGTATTTTTAGGCACCAAAACAAAAACTATGGACAACTCAGGACTCGCCTATCAATGGATTCAAGCATTACACTCGTACCTCGCCTATTTTGTGTTGGCGATGCTCATTTTTGCAGTGGCCAACGCCCTAATGGGTTGGATGGGCAAAAAGGACTTTACCATGCACAAAGACCTTCGCATAAGTCTATTTGCCTTGATCTTGAGCCATATTCAGTTGTTGGTGGGGCTTGTACTGTATTTTATCTCGGGCAGTGGCCTTAAGGCCATCCAGACCTTGGGTATGGGCGGGTTGAACTCCGCAGCACGCCTCTTGGCCGTGGAACACCCCTTTACCAACATTATAGCCATCGTATTGATTACCATAGGCTGGTCCCGTCACAAAAAGTTCATGGAAAGCGAAAAGAAGTTCAAGAGTATTGCCATTTTCTACGGCATTGGTCTTGTGCTCATCTTAAGCCGTATTCCTTGGGGACAGTGGTTTGGATAATACTATAAGGTGTCATTCCCGCGTAGGCGGGAATCTCATTCTTTCTCCTTAAATAAGAATACTTTTTCTCAAATGGTCACATAGTTGACCTCTGTGATGATAATGTGGTCCAGCACCTCAATTTCCATAATTGTTGCGGCAAGTTTCATCTTTTCGGTGAATTCAAGGTCCGCTTCGCTGGGTTCCAATTTTCCGGAAGGGTGATTGTGGCAAAGGATGATTTTTGTGCATTTTTTGGACACGGGTAAGCTTAGGACCTCAACGGGTTTTATAATATTTCGGTTGCCCGTGCCAATGGTCACCAGTTCAATATATTCAATATCGTTACCGGTGTTCAGACCTATGGTCCAGAAATATTCTTTTTTTCGATGAAACCTGTTTTGTCGCCACAATATCTTTTGCATGATTTGGGCAATATCTCCTGTGTCCGAAATATGTGTTTTCCTGTCTTTGGATATATCTAAGCCCATGGTATGATCATTTACTATGGGGTCATCCGTTTTATCAAAAAAATATAGGACGGAAAGTGGTCGCTGTACCCACCGGTATAGCTCCCCCCCGAATAGGTCCGTAGGGGATAGCCTTTGTATTTGCCCTTTTGGGTTCGCAAAAAAGAAGGAGCATAAATACCCGCTTTCCAAAAAGTCAATTCTGTTTTATCGGCATTGATGAGGTTTGAGGTCATAAAAAACTGATCAAAAAGATTCCATTTGTCTCGATAGGCCAGGGAACCAATTCCTTTCCGATACAATTTTTCCATGGGGTTGTACAGCCCCAAACTATCCAATTGCTGTGGTTTGCCCTTGGTTTTCAGGATATTTTTCAAGCTGTTGTCCGTTGGGTCATCATTGAGGTCCCCCATGGAAATGATCTTCGCTTTCCTGTTCAGCTCTTGTATGGAATCAATAATACGCTTGTTGAGTAAGGCGGCCCGTACCCTCTTGGGACCGCTTATGGCCTCCCCACCCCTTCTGGAGGGCCAGTGGTTTACAATAAAATATATGTCTTCTTGGTCCAGAAGGCCACCTACCACCAATTGGTCCCTGGTGTAGACTCGCTCCCCCAATTCATCAAACAAAAGGAGTCTATGGCTTTTAAAGGAGGTGGGCAGGTATGATTCTTTTTTAAAGAGGAGGGCCACATCAATCCCACGGGCATCGGGGGAATCAAAATGAACAATTCCATAACCCTTACCCGAAAGGTTGGGATGTTGGATAAGATCTTCGATTACTTGCCTGTTCTCTACTTCGCACAGACCAATGACATCAGGGGAAGTTTTGGAGGTCTCCTCTCCAATCTTGGAAAGCACTTTGGAAATGTGGTCAACCTTTGTCTTGTACCGCTCATGGGTCCAATGGTAACTACCTTCGGGCGTACGGTCATCATCAAAGATGAGCGAATCATTTTTGATGTCAAAAAGATTCTCAACATTGTAGAACGCAATGGTTCTTAGGGTATACGTGTTGGACTTTTGTCCATGTAGTGAGGTCGATATTAATACAAGTAGGCATATTAATGATCGCATGGGTATAATTTTTATTGACTTGGGGTCTAGGCAAAAAAACCAATGGTAATTTCACCATGGTTAAATGTAATAAACCTTTTATTAATGTTTGCCAGAAAAGTGATGGGAAAATCAAAACCCGTTCTCTTTTAGGTGTTTAGATGGGTTTAGCCATTGCCCAGAAATTAAAATTTCATTATTATTGCAATGTATTGTACAAATAGCCTCTGCGATATCGCATGGGCTATTTGTGTTTTTAGGCCATAGTATTGATCACTCTTTTGCCAGAAAGAGTATGGGCCCAAACATCAAATTTCAACCTCACATTTACAGAATGACCAGCCCTTTATGGACTGGCAACAACTAAATCTTTTAATAATCTAAATACTTAACCATGAAGACATTACCCTATGCATGTATCATCGTTTTTTTTCTCTTATACGGATGTTCCAATAGTTCGAAAAAAGATATCTCAAAATCATCATTTTATTGGACACCCGTCCAAGTGGATAAAAGTAATTTGGCGAGTACAACTTTTTTTAGCAGCGTTCATGAGAACAATTTAGGAAAGTACGTATTTGCCAATGAGAACATTGAAAGGGATTGGGATGATGAAGATAAGTTTGTTACAGCTTATGATATGTCCGAGCTGGCTAAAGAAAACCTATTTTGCCGGCTGTTTGTAAATCAGAATTCGGGTCCGGACAAAGTCTATGAGAACTTTGCAAAGAACCCAAGGTCCAAAAGGAATTTACATTTACGTTATGATTATTATTTAGATAGTATACATGCTGGATTTTATTATAAGGATAAGCCTACCGAAGATGAAATTACTTGGGAATCGACCAGGTACCCAATATTTGAATCAGAAGTAATTCCCGAAGGCGACGAATTGGGTGTTGATATGAGCCTAACACAGGAAAAAATCATTGAAGCCTTGCTCAACAATCAAAAATATGTGAATACCAAGGATGACCATACGATACTAGTAGGATTGAAGTTTTCTGTGGTGGACGGAAGCTCCCCGGGCAGAAAAGAGAAAAAGAAAGCCTTTGAGTTGGCTTCAGGCCAGTTTTTATTGACCAATGTTGATAAAGGCTTGGAACTGATCAACAAGCATATCCCCAAATACGGTATTCCAGAACCCTTTATGAAAAACAAAAAGCTGGAAGAAGAAGCGCTCAAGCTTATGCAGAATTATGCCCGCAACCAGGGCTGGAAAGAAAAATATCATAAAGCGATTATTACCAGTGATTATAACGTAAAACGCAGTTTTGCGGGGTTAATAACAGGAAGGACAATCATTTTTGCCTTAGTTGGGGAATGGCCGGATGGAAGATGGACAAGTCAATTCTTTAAAATATACCAGGCCTATAAGGGAGATGATGAATATGGCCCTCTTAGATATGATGGTACCGGAAAACAATGGGATGTCTGGGGAGGGGCACTTAAATAACTGAATAGTTCACTTTTGATGAAAAGCCAAGTGTGGGGAACACTTGGCTTTTTTTATGGAATGATTTTTATGTGGCCCCTTAAGGACAGGAAAACTCTTATAATTTGATCTTGATCTGGCAATAGCTATTGAAATACTTTGATTTTACATTAAAATTGGATAAGATTGTGTACTTATCTTACAGACCTGAGCGAAGTATAGCCCCAATTTTGTTTAATTAACCTACCAATAGCTATGAGGACAACTTTGCTCTTGGCTGTGTTCTGTTGCGTCAACCCCCAATACGGCCAACAAGAAACAGTCATTTCGGGTAGCGTTCAAGCAATGGGTCTCAACACCCCTGTTCAGAATGCTGCCATTGCCATTGAAACCCTTTCACAAACCTTTTTTACGGATGCAAACGGACGTTTTAAAATCCAGATTTTTGAAAACGGAGAACACGTTTTGGCGATTTCTTTCCCAGATTTTTTGCCAAAACGCTTTGCAATCATTTGTGATGGAGAACCAATAGATTTAGGGAACATTTTTTTGGAGAAAGACATTACCCAAGAAAAATCGGACAACCTGATCACACTTACCGATGGAGACCTTTTGGATGACGGGGAAGCCGTATCCGGGGCTCTGGGCCTGCTGCAATCCACCAAGGACGTTTTTTTAAACCGGGCTGCCTTTGATTTTGGACAGGCCTTTTTTAAGGTTCGAGGCTATGATTCCCGTAATGGCACGGTGATGATCAATGGCATTCCCATGAACAAATTCTTTGATGGGAGGCCCCAGTGGAACAATTGGGGCGGACTCAATGATGTGCAGCGTAATCAGGAGTATACCCACGGATTGGAGGTAAACGCCTATACCTTTGGGGGTATTTTGGGGAATACCCAAATCAATGTCCGTCCTTCGGGTATGCGGCCCGGTATTCGTTTGTCCAGTTCCGCATCCAATAGAACTTATAGGGGAAGGCTAATGGCAACCTACAATTCCGGACCGTCCCAAAAAGGATGGGCCTACTCATTTTCTGCTTCCCGCAGATGGGCCCAAGAAGGATATGTACAGGGAACGTTGTACGACGCTTATTCTTTCTTTGGCGCTTTGGAGTTTCAACCCAATACCAAGAGTAGTTTATCACTCACCACAATTTTGGCCCGTAACCGAAGAGGACGCTCCGCTGCACTTACCGAAGAGGTGTTTGACCTCAAGGGAAACCAATACAATCCCTATTGGGGAAATCAGGATGGAGAACTACGAAATTCTCGGGAACGTGAAATTTTTGAACCTATTTTCTTGTTGAATTACAAACTCCAAAGAGAAAAATTTAGTTGGAACGTGGGCGTAGCCCATCAATTTGGAACCAATACCAGAAGCCGTTTAGGGTACTTTAATGCACCCAATCCAGATCCTACCTACTACAGATATTTGCCCAGCTATTTTATCAACAGTTCCATTGGTGCCGATTTTATAAATGCCGATTTGGCTCGCGAAGGTTTTTTAAGGAACCCACAACTTTCATGGGAACAGTTGTACACAGCAAATACAAATGGCAATAGCCAAGGCAAGGCGGCCTATGTGTTTTATAACGATATTGCCGATGACACCCAGACAACCATGGCAACCAGCATGGAGTACAATATCAATGAAAACATAAACCTGGATTTTGGAGGGAACTTTAAAACACTTTCCTCAGACAACTATGCTGAAATCCAAGATTTGTTGGGGGCGGAATTTCATGAAGACAAGGATTCCTTCTCCAATACCTTGAATGATGTCAATGGGGAACTGGAGAAGTCAACAGGCGATAAATTCAATTACAACTACACCTTGGATGCATCACAATTTGAAGCCTTTGGCCAGCTTTCCACCACACTGAAAAAGTGGAGCGGTTTTGTCGCTGCATCCATTTCTGGACATAAAGCCAAGCGAAATGGTTTGTTTGCCAATGAACGTTTTTTGGAAAACTCAATGGGGGAAAGTCCAAAAGTCAACTTTTCCCATATGTCATTTAAGGGTGGGCTCACCTATTTTCTTTCAGGACGCCATTGGTTTACTGCCAATGCGGCAAAGGTGGAACGGTCGCCAACACTTCAGAACATTTTTATAAACCCAAGGGAGAACAATGAAGTCGTTTCCGAGCTTCAAAAAGAGACCATTACCACGACAGATGTAAGCTATTTTGTGCGGTTACCCAACTTGACGGGGCGTTTGACAGCCTTTTATACAAGGTTCATGAATACTACGGACATTAACTTCTTTTTTGTGGACTCGGGGCTAGGCTCGGACTTTGTTCAAGAAGTCATTACGGGTTTGGATAGATTGCACAAAGGGCTGGAACTGGGTTTGGAATATGAAGCCTCCTCCAGTGTAAAGCTGACTTTGGTTGGGAATCTGGGCGATTATGTGTATGCCAGTGACCCTTCGGTGCAAATCAATTTTGATACCGCAGGAGCCGATGAGGACCTTATCGACCCAGAAGGGGATATAGATTTGGGGATTGCCAAGGTAAAGGGTCTAAAACTGGCCCAAGGCCCGCAAACGGCCCTTGCCTTGGGCGTGGAGTACCGCAATCCCAACTATTGGTGGTTTGGGGCAACGGCCAACTACCTTACCCATAACTATATCAACATCTCTACTATTTCCCGTACCTCCAGTTTTTTGTTGGACCCAGAAACCGGGGAACGTTTTCCAGATGCCACCGATGAAAATGTGGCCAAAATTTTAAGGCAAAAAAAATTGGAAGACATCTATTTGCTCAACCTCATTGGCGGAAAATCTTGGTTGGTCAACAAAAAATACATCAGTCTGTTTGCCAGTGTCAGTAATCTTTTTGATGGTGTTTTCAGAACAGGGGGATACGAACAAAGCCGAAATGGCAATTTTGGCCAATTGCAGCAAGATAATCTAAGCGGCACCCCATCCTTTGGGCCCAAATACTGGTACGGCTACGGGAGAACCTATTTTTTAAATCTCGCCGTAAGCTTCTAAATCAAAAAACATGAAAAATTCAAACAAGATAAGTGGGCTATTGCTATTGATCATGGTTGTGGCCTGCGTAAAGAACACAGAATTTAATCAACCAAAAACAGCATGCAATTCAGGGCTCAAGGCAAATATCAGCTTTGCAGAACTTGAAGGGTTATTGGGAGAAGGAGCTGTGCAAATCCAAGAAGATTTGGTGTTGGAGGGGTATGTGATCTCATCGGATAAATCAGGAAATTTTTTTGGAGTGCTACATATACAAGATGCTCCGGTAAATCCCGTTCACGGGCTTGTTATTGAGATGGATTTTAGGGAATCCCATTTGTTTTTTGATGTAGGAAGCAGGGTTTTGGTAAAGCTGAAGGGACTGTATCTCGGTAAAAGTGGTGAGACCCTTAAACTCGGAGGCACCTTTACTTCCTTCGGAAATGTTTCTGTAGGGAGATTGCCCGGTTTGAAAGTGATGGAGCATGTTTTCCTTTCATGTGATGATTTGACCGAGATGCAGCCTACAAAAATTATCATCCCCGAGATTGAAAATGCTAGGGTGAACACCTTGGTTCAATTGGAAGAGGTTGAATTTTTGCAAGAAGAACTGGGACAGACTTTTGCGCTTCCAGAAGAAGAGACCGGACACATCCTAAAAGATTGTGCTGAAAATGAACTCACATTGCTCAATAGTGGGTATGCCGATTTTCAGGCAGAAATCCTGCCTGAAGGCAATGGCTCCATTACGGGGATTCTTGTAAAAGATGGAAAACAGTTGCAATTGGTCATCCGGGATTTGGAGGATATTGATTTTATCCAAGAGCGTTGTCCAGAGATCATTACGGAATTCACATCGACCCAAATCTTTATTTCAGAATTGGCAGACCCGGACAACAATGCTGGGGCACGCTTTGTGGAACTCTATAATTCCGCATCGGAACCCTTGGATTTAAATCTGTGGACCCTTCGCCGCTATACCAACGACAATACTGAGGTAAGCTCAACTATAGATTTATCGGGATTGATTATTGGTGCGGAGGGTACTTTGGTCATATCGCCAAACGCCGCTGAGTTTGAGTTGGTGTATGGTTTTGTACCAGACCTAGGGGTTTCCACCAACAGTCCGGCAGATTCCAACGGCGATGATAATTTAGAGTTAGTAGACCCCTTTGGAACGGTCATAGATGTTTTTGGTGTGGTTGGAGAAGATGGTTCAGGGACCAACCATGAGTTTGAAGACGGCAGGGCTTTGCGTAACCCGGACATTTTGGAAGGAAATCCCAGTTACACCTTTGGTGAGTGGACCATTTTTAATGATACCGGAGATTCAGGAACCACCGATTTACCCCAAAACGCCCCAGAGGATTTTACACCTGGGACAAGGGATTGACTTACAATCATGCACAGAATTTTCTACACATCAATTGAGAAGGGGTATCCACCAATCCAAATGGGTCACCCATCAATCGGGACACGATGTGCACCTCCCATTATAGTACCTTATCCAAGATAGAGCCGCATGCCCCAATACCATTTAAATCTTCTTATTATGGACCAAAGAAAAATGTATTGGGCTATTCCAAAAATGGCCATTTTATTGCTTGTATTGGCTTCCTGCGAAAAGGAAGCTGTGCAGACCAATGATTCCCAACCCATTGCCAAGGAGCAACCGGACACGCTTAGGATGATCAAGCTGGGCAAAAAACTGGAAAATCCGTATTCGGTAAAGAATATGAGGAAGGCTTGGCAAATCTTGAAAGAAAAATCCAAGGTTTCAAAAGAAGGGGAAATCGAGACGACACATTGGTATGTAAAGTTCAAACCTAAAACGGAAGAGGAGCTTTCAATACTTAAGGCAGATTCTACTTTGACACTCTATGATACCCCATTGGATTTTGAAATTGATGAATCTGGGGATTTTTATCATGACCCTGAAGTATCCATTGATCAACCTACATATCAATACGCTTCTGTTCGTTTTGGCTATTCACTTCCAAAAGATATTGAATATGAACTTTTGGAAGAACTTTTTATACCTGATGAAGAGGCTGATTTAGAAGGTGGAATGAAGACAAATTTTGCTTCTAAACAGGTAATCTATCAACTTGTTGATGAATCGCTGCGATTGACAGGTAATTTGGATGATGAGGAAATTGAGAACCCATTGGCTTCAAAAAGCAGGTGGAGGCCTTCGGGAACCATAAGGATATATGATCATGTGGTAAATGATTATGTAGGGGTTTCTGGGGTAAAGGTTCGGGCGCGTAGATGGTTTACCACCTACAGAGGATTTACCAATAGAAAAGGAAAGTATACCTGTAATGGAAGGTTTAGAAGAAAAGCCAATTACAGTATCAAATGGGATAGATATGAGTTCAGTATACGGTCAGGGACTTATGGACAAGCTATGCTAAGTGGACCAAAGAAGCGAGGTGATTGGAACGTAAATTTGGGAAGGTCATCAAGCAAGGTGGTAAATGATAGACAGCAGTACTATGCATTGATCCATCAAGGTGCCATGGACTACTACTATGGGAGCAGGTTTGGCCTAACTTCCCCACCCCGCAACAGCTTTTTTAAAAGACAATTGAAAATTGCTGCCCAACTAAAAAATGATAGATCATCTTATGTAAAGGCCCGAAGGATTTGGTTTGGAAACGATATTTCCTTAATGGAATGGGGTTTACGATCGGACTTTGTTTATGCAACCATAGTCCATGAACTTGCTCATGCGGCGCATAGGGAAGTGGACAAAAATGCCTATAACGCTGTGGTCTGGGATGCTTGGTCAGGACCTTGTACTTCTTTCAACGGCTGCTCAAACCCTGGGCCAACGGGCAAGAACCGGCGCCGACTGTTGGAGACATGGGCATCAACCGTAGAGGTTACCTTTGTGCTGCACAGATATCGAAAATACTTTAACAAGCCAAACTACGGCTATATAAACGAAGCCCTGCAACTTCAAAAAACCAAAGACGAGCCCTACTATACCTCCGCAGGTTACGATATGATTGATGGTGTTAACCAAAGAAATATTTATGGATCTCATTATCCTATTGATAGGGTTCAGGGATACACCGTAAAACAATTGGAGGGTGCATTGGTTGGTGCCAAGTCATGGAACCAATGGCGGGACAATATCAAGAAGAGATACAACAATGCGACCGAAAAATACTTGGATGAACTGTTTAACAATTGGAAGGATTAAATCTAAAAAGATGAAAAATATAAGTTTACTATTGGCTCTTTTACTTTATGCATGTGGCGAAAATTTTGGTGAGGTGGATGTCTATCACTATTCCATGGAAAACAAAAGTGGCAGATCTATGGTGATCAAAAGCTACAGATCTGATTTTCCAGAAGTAACCCCCGAAATCACTAGTCTGGCCATCGATGAGAAACTGGAAAAAATGTTCAAGGATGGATTGCCTCCTAGTGAATATAATTTTAAATATTTTTTGGACGGCAATGGCCTGTATGATTCCTTGGTAATCATCTATGCCAATGAGAGAATGACCATCTTCAAAGCGGAATGCAACCAAAACCAAAGAAATCCAATCGATGTTTGTTTGTATGGGGATTTGACCGAGGATTTTGTATTCACCGAAGAGGATTACAACATTGCCACGGAGTGTGGTGGCCCATGTGACTAACGTATGCTTGGTACAGCCCCTTAAGGGGCTGTTTTCACAAACTATAATAATAATACCATGAAAAATATACTCTATTGTACCATGGGCCTATGGTGTTCCCTATGCCTTAACGCCCAAGACTTTTCCCCCAAACAACAACAACGGTTGGATCATTTGGGCTTAAACCATGCCTACCTTATGGCACAAAGTCAGGCCAATGAACAGCAGCTGTGGAAAATCTTGGACCAAGACCGTAAACGAAAGAACAATCTGGTGATGGGAAGTTCTTTTGCGGGGTTGGGTATTTTGACCTTTGCCGGGGGTATTTTGATTGCAAACGGAGCACCATGTGAAGAGGATGGGTTTTGCGAGAATATAGGAGGTGCATTTATTGGGATTTTAATGATTACTACGGGCATACTTGAGGTGGGGATATCCATACCTTTGGTCACCAACTCATTTCTAAAGAAAAGAAAACGGAACAAAATGATCAAAAACTTAAAGGCACAATACCCAAACCAACCAGAGTTGATACCCTTTGAGGTTAATTAAACAAATGGCAGTCAAGTGATTAGGTTTAAGGTTGTCCTGAAAAAATTGTAAATTGAACAACAACCTTAAAAACTACAACTATGAGAACACTGGTACTGACCTTGTTATTAGTATTTGCCCTTGGGTTTCATTGTGAGGCACAGCGCATATCCAAAAATGCAATTGGGGTACGGATTGGCGATGACGATGGTTTTGATTCCTTTGGAGCGGAAATCAGTTATCAACGGGCCCTTTTAGAAAACAATAGGCTTGAGCTAAATCTTGGAATTCGAGGAGAAAAAGATGTGTACGACGCGTTCAAGGTGGTCGGTCTTTTTCAGTGGGTGATGCCTTTGGATGAATCTTTTCACTGGTACGTTGGTGCAGGGGGAGGCTTGGGCAATGTGGACTATGATGGTGGAGGTTCTGCCTCGTTTGGCCTGTTGGCCGGTAATATTGGACTGGAGTATAATTTTAAGATCCCGCTGCTTTTGTCGTTGGACGTAAGACCGGAAATTGGTTTTGGCGAAGAGGATGCCTATGGAGATGGCTTCGATTTTGATCTGGGACTCGGGATCCGATACCAGTTTTAGGAAGTAAACTAAAAACGCCCCTTTAAAGGGGCGTTGCTTTTTTAAAATGCTTTATAGCCAAACTTCTGTCCCCCTACCGAGGCATCGGCCATAAGACCGGCCTTGGGGAGGGCAAAAACGGCCACACCATCTTTGTATTTGGCGTTAAAGGCAATTCCCGATTTTAGGGCCACCGCCGAGGTTTCTGCCGCAAATTGAAATTTCCCTTCCTTAAAGCGGTCCAAATCTGTGTCTGTCTCAAAAAAGATAACCTCGATTATGGCCTGTCCACCTGCTTGTAGACCTATGTTTAACTTTTTAAGGTCAGCCATTCCAATAGGATTGCCATTTTCATAGACCACTCCATTACCGGAAGCCCCACCAATGATAAAGCCCCCTTTTCCCACATTGGGAAAGATCACATAACCCGCCGAATTGTCAAAAAAACCGTCAAGGTTGGGGGCAGCCTCCAAAAGGGCGGTTTTTGCCTTCTTGGCATCGGCCATGATTTTCTGGTCCTTTTTATTCTGTGCAAGCAAACTGGTGCCAATCATTAAAAAAGCGACCAGTACAATAGATTTTAAAGTCTTCATAGTGTTCATTTTGTAGTGTTTCCTCAAAGTTAAAAAACAAACCCTCTCCATTTTGGAAAGGGTTTGCCAATTAGTGTTAAGGAAAACCTATTGTTTTTCCCTATTTTGGAAACTTGGTGTGTGCCATAACTTCCTCCATTTGCAATACGTGGCGTTCGGTGTGGCCAGCGGCAAAGATGATCAATTGTACCCCATCCACAGGGCCAAACGGAAGATCCTTGCTATACCGGTTTCTAAGATCGTCCTCGGTGGTTTTTACATATTCAATATGGGAGTTCCTTTTTTCCAAAAAGGCCTGTAGGGTATTTTCAAAAGACTCAAACTGTCCACTAGGTTCAAAGGCTTCCGATGTTTTTACCTTATTGCTCCGGTCACTGATATTGGTCATTATGTCTTCATCCTTAAATACCAGCGAATCCTTAAGGACTGGATTTGGGCCAGCTCCAACTGTTTTCTGGATCAATCCCCCAAAGCCATTTTCAGTAACGGCCAAGTGTTCAACACATTCGGCAATGGACCAGGAGTTTTCATCAGGTTTAAAATTTAGTTGGGCATTGGTTAGACCTTCCAAAACCTGGGTCATGTGGTTACGGGTCTCGGTAAGATGCTTCAACATCCACTCATGATCTTGCTCATTCAGCTTTGTGGTATCAGCACTAAAACTGAAAAGTATCAATGCTGCAAAAGGTAAAATCAACTTTTTCATAATCTATAGGGTTAAAGGTGTTGTCATGATGTTTTTATGGTATGTGGCTACGGAGCACAAAAGCAGCCACAGTATAAAGATAAGGTATGATAACACCCCTTAAAGGGGGTGAATATGCCAAATCAAGGGGTTATTTCCGTAAAAAGAAGCGGCAAGATCAGAATGGCCATAAATAGATAATGTTTATGTTTTAATAGTATTTTAATATCAATTATCTATATCGATGGAGGTCATTTTCGTAAATTTATAAAGGATAAAAAATAACTTAAACAACATACTATCATGAGTAAAGAAATGGCAAACGGGGCAGATGCAAGTCAGTGCCCTTTTTTGAGTGAAGTTGCCGGTGGGGGTACACAAAATGAAGATTGGTGGCCCAATCGACTTAAGCTGGAACTGTTGAACCAGCATTCGGAAAAATCAAATCCGCTGGGAGAAGGTTTTAACTATGCCGAAGAATTCAAAAAACTGGATTATTCAGCACTGAAGAAGGATCTTTTGGATGTTATGACCGATTCACAGGATTGGTGGCCTGCCGATTTTGGTAGTTATGCCGGACTGTTCATCCGCATGGCATGGCACAGTGCAGGAACCTATCGTGTTCAAGATGGCCGTGGGGGTGGTGGCCGTGGTCAACAACGTTTTGCACCTCTAAACTCTTGGCCAGACAACGTAAGTTTGGATAAGGCCCGTCGCTTGTTATGGCCCATCAAACAAAAGTATGGTCAGAAAATATCTTGGGCAGACCTTATGATTTTGGCCGGAAATGTTGCCTTGGAATCAACGGGCTTCCGCACCTTTGGTTTTGCAGGTGGTCGTGAAGATGTCTGGGAACCAGACCAAGATGTATATTGGGGTAACGAAACCGAATGGTTGGCTACGAGTGATACGCCCAATAGCCGATACTCACATAATAAGGAAGAACGTGATCTTGAGAATCCTTTGGCTGCAGTGCAAATGGGATTGATCTACGTAAACCCGGAAGGTCCGGATGGTAAGCCTGATCCAGTAGCCGCAGCACATGATATCCGAGATACCTTTGAACGTATGGCGATGAACGATGAGGAAACTGTTGCATTGATTGCAGGAGGACACACCATTGGTAAAACACACGGTAATGGCGATGGCGCAAAAGTCGAAATGGATGCAGATCCAGAAGCAGCAGATTTGGCAACGCAAGGCTTTGGCTGGGAGAATAAAAATGGTTCAGGAAAAGGTCCCGATGCCTTTACTTCTGGATTGGAAGTAATTTGGACCTCTACCCCTGTACAATGGAGCAATGACTTCTTTAAGTTCTTGTTTGAATATGAATGGGAATTGACCAAATCTCCAGCGGGAGCACACCAATGGGTAGCTTCAAATGCAGAGGCCATTATTCCAGACCCTTTTGGCGGCCCTAACAGAAAGCCAACGATGCTGACAACCGATCTATCCTTGCGTTTTGATCCCGCTTACGAAAAAATATCCCGTAAATTCTATAACGATCCACAGGCCTTCGCCGAAGCTTACGCCCGAGCTTGGTTCAAATTGACACACCGTGATATGGGGCCTGTTTCCAGATATCTAGGTCCAGAAGTGCCGAAAGAAGAGTTGATTTGGCAAGATCCCATTCCAGCAGTGGATTATACCTTGGTGGATGCTTCTGACATAAAAGCTTTGAAAGCTAAAGTATTGGATTCCGGGGTTTCCGTTTCTGATTTGGTGTATACAGCATGGTCATCTGCAGCTACTTTCCGTGGCGGGGATAAGCGTGGTGGTGCCAACGGTGCCCGTATCAACTTGGAGCCCATGAAAAGTTGGGAAGTAAACAAAGGCACTGATAAAACCATAAAAGTACTGGAAGGCATCAAAGATGATTTCAACAGTAATGCTGGTGGTGGGAAGAAAATTTCCTTGGCCGATATGATTGTATTGGCAGGTAGTGCCGCGGTTGAAAAAGCAGCTAGTGATGCAGGTGTACCTACGGAAGTACCATTTACCCCAGGACGTAATGATGCTACCCAGGAGCAAACCGAGGTTGATTCTGTGGACTATTTGAACACGCCTTATGATGGATTCAGAAACTATGTGGTGAAAGGAGTAAAAGTTCCTGCAGAGCATTTATTGGTGGATAAAGCACAATTATTAACGCTTACTACCCCAGAAATGACTGCTCTTGTAGGTGGTTTGCGTGTGTTGGGTGCCAATTTTGATGGTTCAAGAAACGGAGTGTTTACAGACAATATCGGAGTATTGAGCAACGATTTCTTTGTGAACTTGCTCGATATGTCCACTGAATGGAAAGCCGCCAATGAGGAGAAATCACTTTATGAAGGGGTTGATCGCAAAACAGGCGATTTTAAATGGTCCGGTACTCGGGTCGACCTTGTATTTGGTTCCAACTCCATCTTGCGTGCCCTTTCAGAAGTATATGCAGAGTCTGGGTCAGAAACAAAATTTGTAAAGGATTTTGTGGCGGCGTGGACCAAGGTTATGAACCTAGATCGTTTTGATCTGGCGTAACAAAATTAGAAGAAAAGGAAAATTAATTGCCAAAGCTGCCATGACCCTCACGGTTGTGGCAGTTTTTTTATAAATTTCATTCACGTATGGATCAAGTGGAATCTTTTTTTAATCACATCAGAAGTGGCGATGCCAAAGCAGTTGCACAGCTTCTTGCCTCCAATCCCAAATTGTTGGAAGTAAAGGACCAAAGAGGCTCTACCCCATTATTGCTCGCCACCTATTATGGTCACGGGGATTTGGCCCAACTTCTCTTGGAAAAAGGAGCTCAGGTAGATGCCAAGGACGGCTCAGGAAATACAGCTTTGATGGGGGTATGTTTCAAAGGATATGTGGATATTGCCAAGCAATTGATCAATGCTGGGGCCAATGTCAATCAAAAAAATGCCATGGGTGCCACCTGCCTTATTTATGCCGTTACCTTTAACAGGCCGGAAATAGCAGAGCTACTTGTGGAGCACGGCGCTGATATTACTGTGAAAGATGCCAGAGGAAATACGGCCTTGGATCATGCCAAAGAGCAAGGGAATCAACCATTGGTGAACCTATTGCAAGAAAACACATAGATGTTATATGGATTCCAAAGAGCAGCTCAATCTCGCCAAACGCATCAAGGCCATTTCAGAAACCGGATTGGTGTATGCCCAAGACCTCTATGACCGTGAACGGTATGAAGAACTAAAAGTCATAAGCCTGAAATTGATGGCGCAGTTGGGCAACATGCCCATGGAAGCCTTGGAGGATTTTTTTCTGCCCCAAGAAGATTACCCCACCCCTAAAGTGGATGTACGTGCTTTTGTGTTGAACGAAAAGGATGAAATCTTGATGGCTAGGGAAAGTATTGATGGTAAATGGACCATTCCCGGAGGTTGGGCAGATATTGGCAGTACACCCTCGGAAACGGCGGTAAGGGAAGTAAAAGAGGAAACCGGGATTGAGGTCGAGGCGATACGTTTATTGGCCGTTTATGACAAACAAGCACACCCGCATCCTCCGGCCCCCATTTATGTGTATAAACTGATTTTTCTTTGCCAAATGAGAGGAGGGGAGCTCCAAGCTGGGTTCGACATGCTGGACACTGGCTTTTTTCCTTTGGATCAACTTCCCGAACTTTCCGAGGAACGGATTTTGGAAGAACAGATACACGCATTGTTTAAAAATGCAAAGTCCATGGAATCCAAAGTGTATTTTGACTAAAAAGCAAACCAATGTCACAACACCTTACAATTGCTTTGATTCAATCCCAACTGCATTGGGAAGCTCCGCAGCAGAACCGAACTATGTTCGAGGAAAAAATAGATTCCATTTCCAATGATGTGGATGTCATTGTGCTGCCTGAGATGTTTACCTCTGGATTTACCATGAATCCCGGCAATTTGGATACATCAGAGGGCATCAAAACAGTGGAGTGGATGCAAAATCAGGCCAAAAAGAAGGATGCGGCAATTGTGGGCAGTATGGTATTTCAGGAAGACGACAAGTTTTTCAATCGGTTGTGGTTTGTTCAGCCAGACGGAAATCTTTCAACCTATGACAAAAAACACACTTTTACCCTTGCGGGAGAAGATAAGGTCTATACCGCAGGCAATAAAAAAGTACTTGTTGATTTTCGGGGATTCAAGATGTGCCCATTGATCTGTTATGACCTTCGATTTCCGGTATGGGCCCGCAATGTTGAAAATTATGATGTCCTGATTTATGTGGCCAATTGGCCCAAACCCCGGATTGGGGCTTGGGATACACTGCTGAAAGCCAGAGCCATAGAAAATATGGCTTACACTATAGGGGTGAACAGGATTGGACAGGACAACCTGGGACATGAATACTCGGGGCATTCTGCAGTTTATGATGCACTGGGAAACCCTATTGCATATTCAGAAAAGGAAGACATTATTTATACCACCTTGGATAAAGCGCATATAGAATCCACTAGGGAAAAACTTAAGTTTTTGGAAGATAGGGACGACTTTACTCTGAAATAATGAAATTCTGCTCCAATTCCCAATTGGCCCGCACTTCTATGACATCAGGATAATAACTGATCCGTTCGGGTTGTCTTTTTTTGAGATAACTCCCCGTGTCCCATTTCCCGTTGCCATTGTCATCAAAAATAACCCGTACCACATAATTTCCAGGGTCCAGGTTGCTGAACTCAAAAATCCTTGATTCAGGAGCAATGATTTCACGTTGGATTTCTCCCTGCTCATTGGTCAATTGCAATACAAGGGGGTATTGGACGGCACCACCAAGGGTCATTCTTAGATTGCCATAATCGGCATAACCACTGGTTGAAATAGCATAGTCCAGGGTGTCGTTCTGCATACCAAAGAAATCCGAAATGGCACCTGGGAGCAGTGAAAATCGGTATCTCTGGTTAGGTTCTATCTCAAAATCAAACTCAACCTTGTTTTCCAAGGTATCCAAAACATGACTAAAGGGAGCCAACAGGGAATCACTTACCACCAAACCAATTTTTGTGGTGTCCACATTGGCAATTGGGGTATTGGCAAGTATGCTGAAGGTATCCTCAAAATTGAATTTTCCTCGAATGCCAGAGGTTAGGGACAAGGAATCCAAAGGCAGTTTTCTGGTCTTTACGGTAAACGTGTCAATACGCTCCAATTTGTCATTGGTGACCGTGAAAATGATGGAATCCAAATCTGTAGCCGTGATCCAATAGTTCAAGGTGTCCTTTTCGCGGTCTTTCAATATTTTGGTTTGCACCGAATCGGGCAATTGGGTCAAGGTTTGGATTTCTATGTCCTCATGGTTGCCTTGATACCCAAAAATGATACGGTTCTTGGCCGAATAACTGGGTACGGAAACACTATAATCCGGTTCTTCCAAAAACAGGTTGAGCAAGTAGGTGGAATCCGTTGGAATGCTGATGGTGTCCTCAAGAAATCCAATTTTGTCCTGCTTTTGGTTAAACAGATTGTTTTTGTTCACATCTTTTAGGGCAAAGAGGGCATATTTCCCGGCCCTCAAATTTTTAAGCTCAAACAGCGGAAGGCTATCCCCCGTACTGGCAATATAATTGGGAGGGGTTTTATAAATGGTGGAATCGGTATAAGCGGTATCTATTTCATACAGCATCACACTGATGAACTGATCGGCCTTTTTATTGAAAGCATCTTTTACTGCACCAGATAAAGTCAAAGAGTCTATATAGGTCCCCGTGGAGAAAACATAAGTGAGAAAGCTGTTGGGGTTGCCCTCGTTATTATCAACAATACTTTGCCCAAAATTGAAAGTATAGGTGGTATTTTCACGAAGGGTGTCTTTGATGATGACCTCAATATACTTTCTGGGTCCGCCTTGTGGCGTTATTTCTGGGGGATACTTCAAGGGAGGTGAAACCACCAGTTGGTTCTGTACGTCCTGGAGTTTTATGAGCTCATCAAAATAAAGTCGGATTTTTTGGCCCTCAAAACTGATGCTGAAGTTATCCGGTTCTGTGCGTACAAGCTTTGGTGGGGTAACATCCTCTGGTCCACCGGAAGGAGAACCTCTTCTGGCACATTGCCATAGGGCAAGGCCCATCAGGGCGAAAAAAAGAAAACCCAACAATTTTTTTACGTACGCCATGCCAAAATCCATGTGGGGCAAAGAAACAACTAATTTAAAAATTGAAGGTACGCATTAATAAAATTTAACCCTAGGGAACCACAGCCATACTGAGGACTGAGATATCCTTGGGCTTGAGCTGCTGAAGGGCTTTGGCACAAGATTCTATGGTGGCTCCCGTGGTTATAACGTCGTCTACCAGCAGCACATGCCCAAAATGTGTTTTTACCACAGGGTTTACCAGAAAAGCTTCTTTTGAATTTTCCCAGCGCAACAGCCTATCCTTTTTCGTCTGGGTTTTGGTATTTAAGGTCTTCAGAAGTAAATCGTCCCTGTATTCTGCACCAATGGCCTCGGCAATTTTTTGTGCAAAAAGAGCTACTTGGTTATACCCTCTCTTTTTCAATTTTTTTGGATGCAAGGGTACCGGGATGACAACATCAATTTTTCCCAGACCCATTTCTTTTCTTAATTGGGCACCATACCAATCCCCAAAAAAGCCGCCAATTTGTTCTTGATTTTTGTATTTTAATGAATGCAGCAAATTTTTAACAATCCCATTTTTTGTAAAAAAAACAAAGGCAGCTGCTTTTTTTATGGCAATTCGTCCATAAAATATACGATCTACGGTGTTTTCATCCAAGAAGTTATGATCGGTGAGTGGCATCTCATGTCGACAAACGGCACACAAAATGCTTTCTCCTCTGAATAATTGGGCATTACATCCAAAACATACCTGTGGCAATAGGATGTTGTTAATCTCGTTTATTATCTTAGCCAACCTTTTTGGTATCAAATCTTATACGCGTTAGAGTAGTCTGTCAACCCATGAGCCCCCAAGATAATCATTTCAACTACAAGATCATATTTGCCGCGCTGGTTGCGGTCATTGTGGGGATTCTCATTGCTTTCTACTATAGTTACGCCCAATCCAAGAACCAAATGTCGTTCTTGGAGCAGGAAAAATCACTTTTGGTGAAGGACCTTACTTTGATGAAGGCCGAAGTGGACAGACTTTCGGGACTTAACGAAGTGAACGATATTGAACTGCAGACCTCTAGGTTCAGGGTACAACAGCTCTTGGATTCTGTGGGAAGGCTCAATTTTAGCATTACCAAGCTCAAGGAAACCCGAAAGGAGCTGCGCAAATTGGAGGTACGCTTTGACAGTCTTAAATTGAAGAACAACTTTCTGCGGTACAACAATAGCCTTTTGGCCAGTAAGTATGAGGAAACCCGTAAGCAGTTGGAAGATCTAAGGGGCAGGGCCAATTCCATGGAACAGACCGAATCCTTGCTTAGGGAGACCAATCGGGAACTGACCCGGGAATTGCGCATTAAAAGCTATCTGAAATTGCAGGATGCCGAGGGAAGTGGGTTCCGATTGCGGGCCGGAAGACCCATAAAGACCAATAAGGCCTCCACCATTGAAAAATTACGGGGATGTGTTACCATTTTGAGCGACCCCAATGAACGTGGCGATGTAAAAGTGGTATACCTACAGTTTTTGGACCCCAATATGGCCGTGATAGAGGATAATGCCAATACCATATCGGTCAGTGGAAACATCTACAGCAAAAAAGTGGAGATTGTGTATACGGGAAAGGAAATCAGTATTTGTGATGCCATTACCGTGCCCGAAGGCTCCTTGGCCGAGGGAATTTACACCCTTAATGTTTTTGAGGACGAAAGATTGCTCGCTTCCACAGAATTTCAGCTGAAATAACACACTTCTTTTTGGGTAAAATTCTATTTTTGCCCAATGGCAAATCAGGAAGACATTTTTAAGAAGGTTATCTCTCACGCAAAGGAATACGGCTATGTATTTCAATCCAGTGAGATTTATGATGGACTTAGCGCAGTTTATGATTACGGTCAGAATGGCGCTGAGCTAAAGAAGAACATCCGCGAATATTGGTGGAAGGCCATGGTGCAGCTCAATGAGAACATTGTGGGCATAGATGCCGCCATATTTATGCACCCCACCACTTGGAAGGCCTCTGGCCACGTGGATGCCTTCAATGACCCGTTGATAGACAACAAAGATTCCAAAAAAAGATATAGGGCCGACGTCTTGATCGAAGATTATGTGGCCAAGATAGAAGCCAAGATAGACAAGGAGGTCACCAAGGCCGCCAAACGTTTTGGGGATAGTTTTGACAAGGAGCAGTTCCTGTCTACCAACCAACGTGTAGTTGACTATCAGGCCAAGGCCGATGAAATCCTAAAACGAATGGCAAAATCTTTGGAAAACGAGGATTTGGCCGATGTCAAAGCTCTTATTGAGGAATTGGAAATTGCCTGTCCACTTTCTGGGTCCAAAAACTGGACGGACGTGAAGCAGTTCAACCTTATGTTCGGGACCAAGTTGGGTGCCTCTGCCGATAGTGCCATGGACCTCTACCTTCGTCCTGAGACTGCACAAGGTATTTTTGTCAACTTTTTGAATGTACAGAAAACCGGAAGGATGAAAATTCCGTTCGGGATTGCCCAAACCGGAAAAGCCTTCCGTAACGAGATTGTGGCCCGCCAGTTCATTTTCCGTATGCGGGAATTTGAACAGATGGAAATGCAATACTTCATTAAGCCGGGAACCCAAATGGAGTGGTACGAAGCTTGGAAGGAAAAACGTATGAAATGGCACCTTTCCTTGGGAATGGGAGCAGATAACTACCGTTTTCACGACCACGAAAAATTGGCCCACTACGCTGATGCGGCCGCTGATATCGAATTCAAGTTCCCATTCGGGTTCAAGGAGTTGGAAGGCATCCACTCCCGTACCGATTTCGATTTGGGCAAGCATGAGGAATATTCAGGAAAAAAACTACAATATTTTGACCCAGAGGAGAACAAGAGCTACGTACCCTACGTGCTGGAAACCTCAATAGGATTGGACCGTATGTTCTTGGCCGTATTCTCCAACTCACTGCAAGAAGAAGAGCTTGAAAACGGCTCCACCCGGACCGTACTGAAAATTCCAGCGGTGTTGGCCCCCAACAAGGTGGCTGTTTTGCCATTGCTCAAACGGGATGGTTTACCTGAGGTGGCCCAAAAACTTGTTGATGAGCTAAAATGGGACTTCAATGTGGACTATGATGAAAAAGATGCCGTAGGCCGCCGTTACCGTCGTCAAGATGCTGCGGGGACACCATTCTGTGTTACTGTGGACCATCAAACTTTGGAAGACGATACCGTGACCATTCGCCATAGGGACACCATGGAACAGAGCCGGGTAAAGCTTTCCGAGGTCAAGGAAATCATCTCCAAGGAAGTGGATATGCGGTACTGGTTGCAGAAAATCCAGTAATCTTTATTCAACCCGGATACCTTTGGTGGTAAAGGACAATCCCTGCTGCCCGGAAGTGGAAATCATGACCCCCTCAAAATAGGGTTCGTGTGAGGTGGGCTTAATGCTCCAATCGAAAAGGAAATTGGCCCCCGTTCCCCCCGCTGGGTCTTTTTCGTCTATGACGATTTCCACCGTCTCCATGGGTTTTATGTAGATGGGAGCATCAAAATAGGTGCGGATGGCATTGCCGTGGGTATCAAAATACTCCGCCTTGCGAATGTAAATGGTATCCTTGAGATTGGTGTTGCGCATGCTTATGGTCGCCGTGAGGTTGTGTGTGCGGTGCTCCGTTTCGCTATAGACCTGAGAGTAGACCGAAAGATAACTGCTCCCGTTCACCAAAGAATCACTGGCGGAAAGGGCCACGGTACGGGCACTCCAGTTTATGGGGTCCACGGAACTGACATCCTCCGGTGCTTTTTCGGCACAGGACAAGATAAGCAAGGACAATAGAATCACGACCAACTTGGGCATACAAAATGTTCTAGTTTGACTAAGATACGGAATAGTACATTTTATGAATGCGTCAGTTTGCGTTTTTCCAAAGGAAAAGTATCGAGAACCGGGTTTACGCTATGTCAAACAGGTTTTGGGATTCCGATTTCATTTGTCCGAAGATTAAGCTCCAACGAAAAGGATAAACATTAATTTTCCTTGGTGGGATCAAACCCATACATGAACATATTAAGTTGACCGTTTGAGCTTTCAAGGCCAACAATGTCCATTAATTCTTCAAAATAGACGCATACCCGTTCCCTATCTTCCGTGTCCAAGTCCAAGTAAACATCCGAAAACCTTGAAAGGCCAGTTTTGATGGCTTCCAAATACTTTTCATTTGTAGGATTTTCCGATTCGGCTATATTTTGAAAGTCCGAAGCGGCCAGATTAATTTTCTCCGTAAAGATTGGACGCATTTCTTCTTCCGAAATGCCTGGGTAATAATCCTCTTCAACAAATTTTTCCTTGGCAATGAATTTTATAAACTCTTCATTCATGTCTTGTGAAGTTTGTATGTTGGGGTGTTTCTGGCCAAAAGTGGTAATGGACAATAATATAATTATTGCCTTGGTCCATTGGTGTATAAGTGAACTTTTTTGAAACATATTTTCTTTAATCAAAACCCTCACTGAAAAATTCCTCTAGGGTCATGTCAAAAGCTACTAATTCGTAGTAATATATTCGAAATATAGAGAATATCTTGTTTCCATGAACCAAATACAAATGGCCCAGCTCAACGCATGGATCACCGACACCTACGGCAGCCCGGCGATCTTGGCCCACTATCTGGACCTGGCCGTGGAAATGTTGTTTTATCTGGAAAAGGATTCCTTTGAACAAATGGAGATACAGAACGTGGTCACCGCCTTAAAGGGCATGGAGCGGGTAATGCGGAAAATTCCTGGCTAGTGCGGCAAGCCTTTACCATGGTGGTGGGAGGTTATTTTTCCCAAATTTGAAAGTGCCCATCCCTGACCACCAGTTTAAAATGGAGTTCACTTAAGAGGTCCTCACATTCTTTGGCTTCCTCCTCTGTCAAGATTCCGGCAAACGGATGGACCTCCAAAAAAATAGTTTTAAAGCTGGATAGGCTCTCCTTAAAATCCCTAAAAAGGTTCAGTTCGCCTCCTTCAATATCCATGATCAGGGTATCAAAGTCCATGTTGTACCTTTCTTTCAGTTCATCTATGGTCCATCCCCTAACGGTAACTTTTTTAGGTGTTTTCCGCACGGTGCTACCGCCAACAATCAGTTTATGGATGTAGAAGGTGTTTTCCTTGTTGTGAGAGACAATGGCATTTTCCACAGAAAAACCACAATGGTTGGTTTGCTTGTTTTTCTTGATCCATTGGATAAGGTTCGGATTTGCCTCCAAGGCAACATGGGCGTTTTTGTTTAGCAATATGGTGTTGATCATGCACGAAGTGTACCCCAGGCAGGAGCCCAATTCCAAAACTTTGGCATGGGGGGACAAATGTTTTTTTAGGTGTTTGGTCTCTTCCACCTCATAAAGGTTCAAGGGGAACCTGCCCCGGAATTTCAAATCCGTTAAATGAAAGGGTACGTAGAGCGTTATGCCTTCCTTTTTGTAGGTCTTTAAAAAGAACGTAAAATAGATTCCGGCAAGCTGCAGTTTGATCACGTAAAGCGCCTTGGCTATTTTTTTGGGCAGCAAAACAAGCCGGCTTGCAAACGGTGTTCCCATACGATGCTCTGCTGTATTCATGAAGGTGCTTTTTGCGTAAAATAGAGGAGGGGTAATGTCTATCTTCCTTAAATATAGGAGTTAAGCACGACTTATGGCAAAGCTGTCCGGAGTTTTTGCTTTTGAATAAATGTGATTATAGTGATGTTGTTTTGTTTGGAGGGGAGAAATCAACCCTTATCCAATTTGCCTTTTGGAGTGAATAGTTTTGCGATCCATTCATAGTTCAACAACATTAGGATTCCTATCAGGATATTCAATCCAGAGATGGCCCACCAGTTGTAATCCAAATGTTGGTCCAACATGGCACCTTCAATCTCTCCCAAACCATATGCAGAAACCTGTTTTTTAAAGGCCAAATAGCAATAGTCTAAAAATTGGGCCAAATTATTGGTGATCAAAAGAAGCCCGATCAGGATTACCGAAAATTTGAAAAGACCATTTGCGTTTAAATCCTTGGCTTCAATTTTTTCATGGTCAAAACCCTTGGTTAGGTGAAAGAGATTTATTGTTCGGTCTGTTTGGAACAAGAGGATATAAACAATGACTCCGGTTACAATGAAATAAACGAAGTTCATTGCAAAGTGAAAGGTGAAAAACCCACCGGAATAAGATAGATTGGGAATCAATGTAAAAAGTGCGTTGATAAAACAATATATCCCAAATGCTTTTATGATAAGCCTAAAAAAGTCCTTGGTTGTCATTTGTTAGGTGTTTTTAGTTAGCTTTAATAAATGCCTAGACGGTTTTTATTCGATTTCTGAAAACAGGTTTTCAATTTCACTCTTCCAAAAGTCCGATTCGATAAAAATGTTTGGATTTATGGATTGAAGTTTGTTTTTAAGTTCCTCAAGATGATTTTTTGTGAATTTGGAGTCCATAAACCCGTCTTCCCCAAATTCTAGTTGTATTTGGGCAACAAACCTCTTGAATTCCAACAGGCATAAAGCTAGTTCAATTACATTTTTATTTATGTCCTGAATAGGTTCAAAACCTAGCTCATGATCTAGCAAGACTATTTTATCATTTGCGGAACAGTCCATACAGATCGGATTTCCAGAACTATCCGAACCAAAAATCCAATAGTTTTCTGCTCCTTTGACGACATCCGTCCCAGAATAATATTCTGCTATGTTATATAGCACACCGTCATAACGCTCTAAACCAAAATCTAGAAATGGAGCAGCCGAATAGGGGAATCCACCGGTAAGAAACTCGGTTGTCGATTTTGTCAGCGGGGTCCTTTTAAATTGCTCAGAATTAAACTCTGTCCATGTGTCAAATTCATCGGGATTCCATTGTTTTTTAAATTCAATTGTATTCATTTCTACTTATAATGTTGTTGATAGTTGATAGGATGTGTTTATTGGCACCTTACTCCTTTAAACCCTCCTTGTCCATATGCCATTTTGGCGACTTATTTTTTTAGATGGATGGTTCTCCCTTTTTTGGCACTTTGGCGGGCGGCATCCAAGATTTCCATGACCACCATATTGTTCTCCAATGCGGTGAGATCGGAGGGTTGTAGGCTCATTTTGCCCCTCACCACGGCGGCCAGCACGGAAAAAGGATCGTTGTTGGGCGCAGGGCGCTCCTCCAAGGTCATTTTTTCTTCATGGTAGCCATCGTATCCCTCGGCTATACGTATGCGGAGGTCGTTTCGGTTATCGGCATAAATGGCCCCGGTAAGGCCGTAGAGTTCCATGTCCTTTCGTCCAATGGGCCAGTTCCACGAAGGTTCCAAAATGGCTTGGCAATCGTCATAGGTAAGGATAATGGTGGCATCATCGTCCACCTTGGGGTTGTTCCCCGGCTGAAATTGTTGGGTCACGGCTGTAACGGTATTGGGCCTTGCCCCTTTTTTGAGCCAGGTCATGAGGTTGGCCCCGTAACAGCCAAAATCGGTAATGGCGCCCCCACCATTGAGGATGGGGTCTTGTAACCAATCCAAAAATTCTTTGTTGACGCCAATCTTCACGGGCCCTTTGTGGCCATCGCGTACGATGACCTTTCGCAGGTCGCCTATTTTTCCTTCGTCCAACAATTCCTTGGCTTTATGATTGGTAGGGTACCACGTGGTCTCGTAATTGGTGAGTAGATGTATGTTGTGCTTTTCAGCCAATGCCTTCATTTTTTGGGCGTGGTCCAAGCTCACAGCTAGGGGTTTTTCCACCATCACATGGATGCCCTTGGGCGCGCAGGTCTGTACGACGGCCAGATGTTCAAAAATAGATCCAAAGGCGGTCACGGCCTCGGGTTGGGTGGCGTTGATCATTTCTTCCAGCGTATTGTACACCAGATCCATGGAAAAACCATGTTGTTCCGCATAGCGTTGGGCCAGTTCCCGGTTGGGTTCGGCAATGCCCACAAGTTCAATATCGCCCAGATCTTCACGGCCCAAGATCCAATGCACGTGGGCATGGGAGAGTCCGGCCACCCCGATCCGCACCGGTTTTTCTTGGGCGAAGGTGGGAATGGCATTTAAAGCAAGACACAATAACAAAAGAAATCCGGAACGTAACATAAGGCAATAAAAAAGGGTTTAGCCTTAAAAGTAAGAACTAATCCGCTAGCTTTTCCAATAAAGTGGCTGTAGTGACCACTTGGGCAAACTCGTCCTTAAGGACGGCCAAGTTGGTCTGGTGGATGGTTTCGGCGGAATACCGTATCCCGTCCGCCCCAATTTTGTCAAAGGCAGCAGTGGCATCGGAAATCAAAGTAACATTGAAGCCCAGATTGGCGGCCATCCGTACCGAAGTGGACACGCAATGCTCCGTAGTGAGCCCCACAATGACCAGATTTGAAATGTTTTGGGCCTTGAGGCGGGATTCCAAATCGGTGCCGATAAAGGCACTGTTCACATTTTTTTGGATGACAGGCTCCCCTTCAATGGGCTTCACCAATGGATGGAGGGCATGCCCCTTTTTGGAAGGGTGCAAGGGTGAATCCGGGTTTGTGGAACAATGCTGTACATGGAAGATGGGCCAATTTTTACTTCGGAAGACGTCCAGGATTTTTCGGGCATTGGTTTCCGCCTCGGGATTGTTGCGCTCGGTGCCGTAAAATTCAATTTCCTGAAGTCCCGTTTGTATATCAATCAAGAGTAAGGCCGTCATACCAAAAAGTTTTAGAGTGAAATTACGGATAAGAAGGCTATTATGGCACAATTCTTTTCATCAATGGGGATATTGATAAATTCAATTTTAAGGAGCCAACCACAATGGCTATTTTTAAGGAAAATTTAAAGATGAAGATAGTTTCGTACAACGTAAACGGTATTAGGGCGGCCATGAACAAGGGCTTTGTGGATTGGCTCAAGACCGCAAATCCGGATGTGGTGTGCCTGCAGGAGACCAAGGCCATGGAGGAACAGGTGGATACAGCCCTTTTGGAGGAAGCCGGATACCCTTTCCACTATTGGTATAGTGCCCAAAAGAAAGGGTATAGTGGGGTGGCCTTGCTTTGCAAAAAAGAGCCGGACCATGTGGAGTACGGAACGGGAATCGATTATATGGACCATGAGGGCCGTAACCTCAGGGTGGATTATGGCGATGTTTCCATCATGAGTATGTATTTGCCCTCCGGGACCAATATGGATCGTTTGGATTTTAAATTGACGTACATGGCCGATTTTCAAAAGTATGCGGACCAACTTCGAAAAGAACGCCCCAATTTGGTGGTTTGTGGGGATTACAATATCTGTCATGAGGCCATCGACATCCACGATCCGGTACGGAACAAGAATGTTTCGGGGTTTTTGCCCGTGGAACGGGAATGGATCGGCAATTTTATCAAGAGTGGCTTTATAGACAGTTTCCGGCATTTCAACAAGGAACCTGACAATTATACGTGGTGGAGCTACCGAGCCAATGCGAGGGCCAATAACAAAGGCTGGCGTTTGGATTATGGTATGGTGAACGAATCATTGGCAGACCGTTTAAAACGTTCGGTGATTCTGGCCGATGCAAAGCATAGCGACCATTGCCCCATTCTTTTGGAGTTGGAAACATAACAATTCCCTTAAAAGCTTAAAATACGGATTACGTACCTTAGACCTATAAATAATTCAGTTTGATGAAATACACAAGAATTCCACATACCGATATTCGTATCAGTAAAATCTGTTTGGGCACCATGACCTGGGGGAGACAGAACAATGAAGAAGAAGCCCATGAACAAATGGATTATGCCCTAGATCAAGGGGTCAATTTTTTTGATACGGCCGAGATGTATCCTGTTCCCCCAAAAAAGGAACTGTATGCCGTGACCGAGGAACTTATTGGAAATTGGTTCAAGAAAACCGGAAACCGCGACAAGGTGGTTTTGGCCACCAAGATTGCTGGTCCGGGGTATGCCGCGAAAGAAATCAGGGATACAGGTTTTAGCAAAGAGTCTTTGATTGGTGCTGTGGAAGGAAGCTTAAAGCGATTACAAACGGATCATATTGATCTGTACCAATTGCATTGGCCGGAACGGAACACCAATTTTTTTGGTCAGCGTGGGTTTAATGCCCATGCCATTGATGGTTGGGAGGACAATATCCATCAGGTATTGGAAACCCTTCGGGATTTGAAGGCAGAAGGAAAAATACGGCATGTTGGGATTTCCAATGAAACCCCTTGGGGCACCATGCGATATTTGGAAGAGAGCAAAGTCCATCAAGGCCTACCCCGTATGCTCACGATCCAAAACCCATACAGTTTGCTGAACCGATTATTTGAGGTTGGACTTTCCGAGATATCCATGCGGGAACAGATAGGGCTTTTGGCCTACTCACCCATGGCATTTGGTGTGTTGAGTGGAAAATATTTAGGGGATGTCCCGCCCAGAAAGGCAAGGGTAACGCTATTCCCCCAATACGATAGATATAGCAATCCTTCTGCGGTTGAGGCCACGAAAAAATATGCCGAGTTGGCCAAGGAACACAATTTGAACATGGCCCAAATGGCCTTGGCATTTGTGAATTCGAGACCTTTTGTAACGAGCAATATCATTGGGGCCACCACCATGGAACAACTCAAGGAAAATATTGAAAGTATTGAGCTAGATCTTTCGGATGAGGTATTGAAAGGGATTGATGAGATCCACAATTCCATCCCCAATCCTTCTCCATAAAAATCAATCGAATAAAGAAGAGACGATATCCTCGATCTTGGATACTTTATGTATTTGGATCGAGGTATTTTTTAGTCCGATTTTATTGCTTTTGGAGACAAAAATGGTTGAGAAACCTAATTTTTCAGCCTCCAAAATACGCTGGTCCACCCGTTGTACCGGCCTAATTTCACCGGCCAGACCTACTTCCGCTGCAAAGCAGATGCCTTTTTCAATGGGAATATCGGCATTGCTGGACAGAATGGCGGCCAAAACGGCCAAGTCAATGGCGGGGTCGTCCACCGAAATCCCTCCAGTGATATTCAAAAACACATCTTTGGCGGCCAATTTAAAGCCCGCCCGTTTTTCCAATACGGCCAAGAGCATGTTCAGGCGTTTGGCATTGAATCCCGTGGCAGAGCGTTGAGGTGTTCCGTAGACCGCTGTGCTCACCAAGGCTTGGATTTCTATGAGGAGGGGACGCATACCCTCCACGGTGGCGGCAATGGCCGTTCCGCTGAGGTCTTCGTCATTTTTGGAAATGAGCACTTCCGATGGGTTGTTCACTTCACGTAAACCACTGCCCTGCATTTCATAAATGCCCAGCTCAGCGGTAGAGCCAAAACGGTTCTTCAAGGAACGGAGGATGCGGTACACATAGTTCCGATCTCCTTCAAATTGCAGGACGGTGTCCACCATGTGCTCCAAGATTTTGGGTCCTGCAATGGTACCGTCCTTGGTGATGTGTCCCACCAAAATAACAGGGGTATGGCTTTCCTTGGCAAATTTGATCAGTTCGGCGGTGCACTCCCGGATTTGGGAAATGCTTCCCGCGGCTGATTCTATATAGTCCGTATGTAAGGTCTGGATGGAGTCGATGACCACTAAATCCGGTTCCAACGAAGCAATTTGCTGAAAAATGTTCTGGGTCTTGGTTTCAGTAAGGATATAGCAGTTTTCACTATTGGGTTGGATGCGGTCTGCCCGCATTTTGATCTGCCGTTGACTTTCCTCTCCAGAAACATATAGGATTTTAAAGGGGAGTTTTAGGGCAATCTGGAGTAAAAGCGTGCTTTTTCCAATGCCTGGTTCCCCACCCAACAAGGTCAAGGAACCGGGGACCAGGCCTCCTCCCAATACCCTATTGAACTCCTGGTCTTTTGTGTCGAGGCGTAGTTCACTTTCATGGGTAATCTCAGAAACGCGAAGGGGTTTGTTGGCTTTTTTGTCCGAAACACTGCTGGCCTTCCAGCTTCTTTTGTCCTCTTTTTGGACCACCTCTTCCACAATGGTGTTCCACTCCTTACAGGCTGAACATTGTCCTACCCATTTTGCATATTGGGTGCCACAGTTTTGGCAAAAAAAAGCAGTTTTGGTCTTGGCCATTCCAACTAAATGAGGGGCCTAAAGATATGGAATTATGGATTGTTTGACTCTTGGATAAATGGATTTTTGGATGGATGGCATCCATCAATCCAATAATCCAACAATCTACAAATCTAATACCCGAAGTCAGCCTTGAGGGCATCGATTTTTTCTAGGGCCATATCCTTGGTCAAAAAGTCGATTTCCTCCATTTGGAACGCTTTCTCAAAGGTTTTGAAGGCTTTTTTGGGTTCACCGAGCTCTTCGTAATATTCGCCCTCAAAGTAGAATCCCATCATGGTTTCCGGATATTGCTTCTTGCAAAGTTCGGCCAAGGGCTTTAAGGATTCAACATCCTCCTTTTTTCTACAGGCCGCATAAATGGCCATAATGTCGTTGAGTTCCACAGGTTTTTCAAAACCGAACAATTGCTCGATCATGGTATATCTGTCCTCAAGATACTTAAAGACAGGATCCGTGGAAGTAAGTATTTCGGTCTTATACTCCTTGGGACTGATGGGGCGGAATATTTTAAAGACATTGTCAAACGCTTTCCCAATGCCATAAGGGATGATGGAAACATGGTCTGCATTGTCATATTCATCAAAGAAATAGTGCAGGGACTCCTTGGTAATGGAATTGACACTGTGGTTCATCTGAAGGATACGCTGTCTATCGTCCGAAGCTTCCTTTTCCACAATGACATTATAAAAGATCACTTGGTCCAAGGCAGATAGTCGTTCAGGGACCCGGTTTTCCATTTCGGTGGCCAATACGGGTGAAATGCTTATGTAGGAATTAAAAAGTGAACGATCCTTGAAAAGGAAATAATTCCCAAAATTGGCAGTGATGTCATAGCCAATGAACATTTTAAAGGGGGCAATTTTGTATGTGGTCGCCAAATAAGGAATGATCTCGGTGCCCAAAAATTCGTAGAACATCTTTCCTTTTTCTGTAGGTAGACCTGAAACTTCGTCATAGTCACAATCGTCCCAACGAATATCATTTTCTCCTTGACCGATGCCCACCACAATGGCCTGCGGCATACGCCCCAATCGGCTTTGGAACTTTACATTGGCTACTACCAAATCAAACAGATATTCGGCATCCAATACCACTATCAAGGGATACTTTTTGTCTTCGGTATAATCTTCGGGAAAATAATAGGAGACGTTTCTTCTTTCCTGTAGTTTGAAGGATTCGAAAATCTCGTGTTTTACCTGAGCACCAAGGTTCAGACAAACGAGGCCTATCAACACAAATAGTAGACGGTTTTTCATGAAAAAAAATTTGGTGGCTGGGGTTTACCGATTCCTATTCAATAACGGTAATACAATAAAGGATATTGTGCCAAAAACCACCACCATGAGGGTCTGTGCGATCCACATGATCCATCCGAAGGCATCGCCCGACACGGAGCTGATTCCATAAATACCCAAGGCGGCACTTACGGCAATGGGATATAGGCCAATTCCACCATTTGTTGTGGACATGGCAAAGGCTCCACCCACAAAAGCCACCAACAATTGTCCCAAGCTTAGGGTAATGGTTTCTTCAACGGTGTGTTTTATGACCCAGAACATGCCAAAATAGGCTGCCCAGATAAAAAGGGTGTGAAAGATGAACGGCCACTTGTTCTTCATTTTGAAAACACTGAGTACCCCATCTTGCAGGCCAGTCAGAAAACCTTTCAATTTAAGGGCAAAAGGCGAGTTGGATTTTCGGATGATATAGGTTCCCACGAACAGCCCTACGATTCCCACAATTAAAATTCCGGCTGCTCCGATGATATTGACCCCTTTTTCTTCCAAAAACCCTAAAATAAAATCGGTCTGTAGCACCAAGGTGATCATGATAATGCCCAGAAGCATCAGCAAATCCACCACCCTTTCGGTAACAATGGTCCCAAATCCTTTCTCAAAAGGGACTTTCTCATAGGTGGTGAGGGCAGTGGCCCTGAGAAATTCCCCTGATCTTGGGATGCCCAGATTGGCAAAATAGGAAATGAGCACGATTAAAACACTGTTGACGAACTTTGGATTGTACCCCATGGGTTGCAGTAGATACTTCCACCGAATAGCCCTTGAGATATGACTGAGAATACCAATGAGAACGGAAATGGAAACCCAAAAAGGGTTGGCATTGGAGATATAATGAATGATTTGCCTGCGCTCCTCCGGGGAAGTGGAATTGTAGGAATACCAAACCAAAAAGAGCCCAAAGGCAATGGGAATAAAAATCTTTAGGAATTTTTTCAGGGAGGTGCCCAAAACTAGTTCAGTAGATTGGTGGCTTCATTGGGGAAGACCAATGCCGGATTGAAGGATTTGGCCTCTTCAATATCCATCCATGCATAGGTGATTAGAATCAGTACGTCACCCACCGCCACTTTTCGGGCTGCGGCACCGTTAAGGGTCAGTTCCCCTGAGCCTCGCGGCCCAGGAATGGCATAGGTTTCCAATCGTTCGCCATTGTTGTTGTTCACGATCTGTACTTTTTCACCACGGATAATGTTTGCGGCATCCATGAGATCTTCATCAATGGTGATACTACCAATATAATTGAGATCGGCCCCGGTTACTTTTACCCTGTGAATTTTAGACTTTACAACTTCTACTTGCATGGTGCAAATGTATCAATTCAATCTTAGATTATCTATAAGGCGAACATCATCGGCATAAACGGCTATGAACGCCCTATATTTTTTGTTTTCCTGTTTTTTTAGGATGGGGGTGAGGGTGTCTTCGTCCGCTATTTGAAAATATTCCAATGTAAACAGGGGATTTTTTTGAAATTCCTCTTTTACCCAATCCATAATATCTTGTGCACTTTCCGTGCCAAATTTAGATTTGGCAGTTTGGAGGGTTTCATAAATGAAACTGGCTTCTTTTCTAGTCGGTTTTGACAGGCGTTCATTACGGGAGCTCATGGCCAGACCGTGGGGTTCGCGCTCTATGGGACAGCCAATGATCTGAAAGGGCAGTTTTCTCAATTCCGCCATTTTGCGAATGATCTGCAACTGCTGAAAATCTTTTTCCCCAAAATAAGCCTTGTTGGGGGAGACCGTTCTTAAAAAGGTTTCCACAATGGTGCCCACACCGTTAAAATGGCCTTCCCGGAACTCACCTTCCATGACCTTGTCCAAACCATCAAACTCATAGTGCTTGGATGCTATATTGGAGCCATATATTTCATCTACTGAGGGAACAAAGACGATGATCTTTTCCGAAACATCCTTTAAAGTCCGTATATCCTGATTAAGGTTCCTGGGATACTTGTCAAGATCATCCTTTTTGTCAAATTGGGTTGGATTTACAAAGATGCTCACCACCACCAGGTCATTTTCCAAAAGTGCCTTTTTTACCAAGGAAATATGGCCTTGGTGAAGGGCGCCCATGGTGGGCACCAGACCAACGGTACGGTTTTTGTCGCGTTCTTCCTGTAGAAAGGAAATCAGTTCTTTTTTGCGGTCAAATAGGTGCATCACAAGGATCAAAAGCGTGCAAAAATACTATAAATACTGGTAATCAGCATAATTTTTGTACTTTTGCAGCTACGTTTTTCGGATAAACAAAAGAAAGTGTTTATGAATGGCAAAAAGATATTGTTCGTATCTTCTGAATTAGTTCCCTACCTCCCAGAGAATCCAGTTTCCTCAATGTCGTACGAAGCGCCCCGCATGGTCAACAGCAATGGCGGTCAAATACGCATATTTATGCCGAGATATGGGAACATCAACGAGAGAAGGCATCAATTGCATGAGGTGATACGCTTATCTGGGATGAACTTGGTGATCAATGATATGGATATGCCCTTGATCATTAAAGTGGCATCCATCCCAAGGGAACGGATCCAAGTATATTTTATCGACAATGAAGAATACTTTAAAAGAAAGGCGACTTTCGCGGACGCTGATGGAAATTTGTTCCCCGACAACGATGAGCGGGCCATCTTCTTTGCCAAAGGCGTGGTGGAAACCGTTAAAAAATTGAATTGGAGCCCGGATATTATCCACGTTCATGGTTGGATGGCTTCCATGGTTCCATTATACCTCAGGGAATACTACGCAGATGAGCCCTTATTTGCGGACAGTAAAATAATAACCTCCATTTATAACAAAGGATTTGAGGGGGAGCTGGACGGTGAAATGATCAACAAAGTTGCCTTTGACGGGATAGACAAAGAAACCGTTTCTGCACTGGCCAAACCCGACTATAATAATTTGTTAAAGGTTGCCGTAGATCATTCCGATGCCATTATTTTAGCCGCGGAAGAGGTGTCTGAGGAGATAAAAGACCACATTGCCAATCTTTCCAAACCCGTATTGCCCTACGTTTCACTTCAGGAAGCGGAGGAAGCATACACAAATTTCTATAAAACAGAAGTTTTAAAATAAATTGCATGAGATTTTCCAAGATCGTAAAGGTTTCAGCTTGGGTTGGAACTTTGTTTCTACTGGTCGCTTCTTGTGAAGACGAACTGGACACCATAGGTGAAGGTGTTGTTGGTGGGGAGCCCTTTACAACGGGCAAGAGGACCTTTGAGGTTTTTGCATATAATAAAGGTATCACCGCGGTGCAGACCAATAGGCTGCCCCTATACCAATTGGGAACCTTTAACGATCCCATATATGGAAAAAGAAATGCCAGTATTCTTTCGCAGCTATCCTTGCCCAACAGGGTGGGTGATCCAGTTTTTGGGGATTCGTCCCAAGCAACGGAAGACACTGCAGATTCTGATAGCAGTGCTTCCACTGTACCGGAGGAAGAAACCGTAAAAGAGGTATATCTGAACATCCCGTTCCAGATTCCGCCTTCAACAACAAAGGATTCTGATGCAGATGGGGTGGACAATTCGTTGGAAAGGACCGAAGAAGATATTTATGACCCAACATCCGATTGGGATGGGGATGGTGTCAGTGATATTGAAGAAACTAATATTGGGTCGGATCCATTTAATGCTGATGAAGACGGTACGGCAGATGATTTTATACCCAATATTTTTAGCAGGACTTTTGATTTGGACAGTATTTATGGGGACAGGGACGCAAGTTTTGAGATTTCGGTATACCGATCCAATTATTTTTTGAGGGATTTGGATCCCAATACCGGTTTTCAAGAGGCGCAAGAGTATTTTTCCAATCAGGATTTTTCCAGTTTTATAGGGGAAGAACTGACCATGGCAGATAACAAAACCATTACCATTGACAATAAGGAGGTGCTCATTTTTGCTGAAGATGACCCTGATACCGATGATGTTGATGAGTCCGAAACCGTGGTCGCTTCGCGTCGCCCTCCGGGCATACGCGTACCGCTCAACCCTACTTTTTTTCAAGAAAATATATTGGATAAAGAAGGGCAGTCCGAGCTGTTGAGCCAATCCAACTTCAATGACTTTTTAAGGGGGATATATATTACGGGAACGGGAATGGATGAACTTATGTTCCTTTTGGACCTTACCGAAGCCAACATCACCATTACCTACGAATATCAGGATTACGACAGCGATGAGGAAGAGGTGGTCACTGCGGAAAGGGATTTTGTATTGGGGTTATTGCTGAGCAGTAATGGAATCACATTGGGCAATGCGGTCAATGTTTTTCAGGATGAGGAACTTACCCCGGATATTGCTGGTGCACTTGATAATGGTGAAAACGCTTCAAGGATCTATGTGAAAGGGGCAAAGACCCTTACCGAAATAAGACTTTTTGATGATGTTATAAATGGTGGGGCGAGTGTCATTAACGAAATCAAGGCAAATAATTGGATTATCAACGAAGCCAATCTGGTCTTTTATGTAGATCGGGAAACATTGGGAGACGATGCAGTGGAACCACCAAGATTGTATTTGTACAACGCGGAGACCAATCTGCCCATATTGGACCCCAACACCGAGAGGAACGCCATTAATGTAGTGGATGCCAACAGTGCTCCATTGGGATTGTTCCTTAATTACGACGGAATCCTCAAAAAGGAGAACGGCAAGGGAGTACAGTATACAGTTAGGATAACCGAACATTTAAATGATATCATCGTCAGGGATTCCACCAATGCCGTTTTGGCCTTGACCACGACTTCAAATATATTCTTCACTGGAGTGCAGGAAGGAATGGGAGAAGGCGGCCAAGCAATTGACGTTCCTATTAGAGCTAGTATAAGCCCCTTGGGAACAGTGCTTTATGGAAGCAATGTAGAGGGTTCCGAAAGCGATAAAAGGTTAAAATTGGAGATTTTCTACACCGAGGCCAATTAAAAACAACTTCTTGTGGCTTATTTTGGGTCGTTCATCGGTTTAGCGATGTCGTTTTATCTATTTTTGGGCAATAGATTATAATTTTATGGGCCTAAACCCAAAATGATCATTAACCCAAAAACAATCTTATGTGTGGAATAGTAGGATATATAGGCCATAGAGATGCCTATCCTGTATTGATAAAAGGCTTACAAAGACTTGAATATAGGGGCTACGATAGTGCCGGTGTGGTACTTTTCGACGGTGAAAACCTAAGCCTTTCCAAGACCAAAGGAAAGGTCGAGGATCTAAAGAACAGAACGGAAGCCACCATTCCAACAAAAGGAAAATTGGGCTTGGGCCACACAAGGTGGGCCACCCATGGTGTTCCAAACGATGTAAACTCCCATCCCCATTGTTCAAATTCAGGGGATTTGGTGATTATCCATAACGGAATCATCGAAAACTACGAATCCATAAAGACAGCACTTACCAAAAGGGGCTACACCTTTACATCGGATACCGATACCGAAGTGTTGGTAAACCTTATAGAAGAGGTGAAGAAGAAAGAAGGTGTAAAGCTGGGTAAAGCAGTGCAAATAGCTTTGAACCAAGTGGTGGGAGCATATGCCATTGCGGTATTTGATCGCACCAAGCCAGACGAGATCGTTGTAGCCAAATTGGGGAGTCCTTTGGCCATTGGGATTGGGGAAAATGAATATTTTATTGCATCTGACGCCTCTCCATTTATAGAATTCACCAATAACGCAGTGTATTTGGAAGATGAAGAAATGGCGATTGTCCGTATCGGGAAGGAAATCAAGATGCGCAAAATCAAAGACGACGCCATTGCCTACCCCAATATCCTTGAACTTCAATTGAATCTTGAAGAAATTGAAAAAGGGGGGTACGAGCATTTCATGCTCAAGGAAATCTATGAACAGCCTAGGGCCATCATGGACACCTACAGAGGTAGATTATTGGCTGATAAGGGTATTATAAAGATGGCAGGAATTGACCAGAATCTGGAAAAATTCCTCAATGCCAACAGGATCATTATAGTGGCCTGTGGAACCTCATGGCATGCCGGCCTGGTGGCTGAGTATATTTTTGAGGACATGGCCCGGATTCCTGTAGAGGTCGAATATGCCTCCGAATTCCGGTATAGAAACCCTGTAATCACGGATAAGGATGTGCTGATTGCCATTTCCCAATCCGGCGAAACGGCCGATACCTTGGCCGCGATTAAATTGGCCAAGGAGAAAGGAGCTTTTGTCTTTGGGGTCTGTAACGTTGTGGGCTCATCCATTGCAAGGGAAACCCATGCCGGGGCCTACACCCATGCAGGACCAGAAATCGGGGTGGCCTCAACAAAAGCATTTACCACCCAAATTACGGTTTTGACCCTATTGGCCATGAGATTGGCCCAAGAAAAGGGAACATTCTCGAAATCCAAGTTCCATGAGTACCTTACGGAGTTGGAATCTATTCCGGCCAAAGTGGAGAAAACCCTAAAATCCAATGCCTTGGTAAAGGAGATTTCGGAAATTTATAAAGACTCTGCCAATTGTTTGTATTTGGGAAGGGGCTATAATTTTCCAGTGGCCTTGGAAGGGGCGTTGAAGCTCAAGGAAATCAGTTATATACATGCCGAAGGATACCCGGCGGCCGAAATGAAACACGGACCCATTGCCCTCATTGATGAGCAAATGCCCGTAGTGGTCATTGCCACAAAAAAAGGCCATTATGAAAAAGTGGTCAGCAACATTCAGGAAATCAAGTCGAGAAAAGGAAGAATCATTGCCATTGTTACCGAAGGGGACAAAAGCGTAAAGCAATTGGCAGACCATGTCATAGAGATTCCCGAAACGTCTGAAAGTCTTTCTCCATTGTTGACTACCATACCATTACAATTGCTCTCCTATCATATTGCGGTGATGCGAGGATGTAATGTGGATCAACCCAGAAACTTGGCAAAATCGGTTACCGTGGAGTAACTTTCCAAATTCATAATTTAATATAAAATGGCGCCGTAAATGGCGCCATTTTTATGAAATATGTAGTCTTTCAAGGGGTTTTTTGATAAATAAGTATTATGCATGCATAATTTTTTTCATATTTGTGGAATGCAAATAAAAAAAAATGTATCTTCCACTTACATTATTTAATATGCACTTAAAACTTATCTAACTCTAATTCAAAACCAATGAGAAGACTATTCAGTATTTCCCTCATGCTCTTTGGAATTGTCGCATACGCACAAACAACGGTCCAAGGAAAGGTGGTTGATGAAAATAATGAGCCTATCCCGGGAGCCAATGTGGTGTTGATGGGAAAGGCGGAAGGAACCACTACCGATTTTGATGGAAACTTTACTTTTAATACATCAGAGGAACCCCCGTTCAGACTACGGGTCAGTAGTATTGGTTTTTCTGAATTTATAGCCAATGTTACGGCCAACAACCAAACACTTTCAATTGTATTGGGTGAGGTTTCTACCCTCTTGGACGAGATTGTAGTCTCGGCTTCCCGTACCCCGGAGCGGATTTTTGAATCCCCGGTTTCCGTGGAACGTTTTGGTTTGAAGGAGATAAAGAATACCACGGCAGAATCTTTCTATGGCGGATTACAAAATTTGAAAGGAGTGGACATCAATACCAATAGTTTAACCTTTCAATCCATTAACACTAGGGGTTTTGCCACTTTTGCCAACAATAGGTTCCTACAGCTTGTGGATGGAATGGACAATACCGCACCTGGACTCAACTTTGTGTTGGGGAACTTGGTGGGGATGTCCGAGTTGGATGTGCAAAGCGTGGAAATCCTGCCCGGAGCCTCTTCCGCCTTGTACGGTGCAGGTGCTTTTAATGGTATTCTGTTCATGAGGAGCAAAAACCCATTTGATTTTCAAGGAATCAGTGCCTATGCTAAGGGAGGAGTTACCGTGCAAGATGCCGCGGGCAGTAACTTTTATAAGGATTTTGGTATTAGGGCGGCCCATGCTTTCAGTGATAAAGTGGCCGTTAAGGCAAACCTTTCCGTTTTGACGGGTGAGGATTGGCACGCCAATCAAACCATAGACTTGAATAATCCTGGGGCAGATCGTTCCAATCCAGCTTATGACGGTTTAAATGTTTATGGGGACGAAGTCTCAACTACCTTGAATTTTGATGCTGCTGCAGGCCTGCCTACAGGGACTGTTGGTTCTGCCTTGATTTCCCGAACAGGGTATGATGAAGCAGATCTGGCCAATTACAATGCGGAAAGTGTAAAAGCAGATTTTGCATTCCATTATAGGCCTTTTGGTAATGACCTGGAGGTTATTTTGAACAGCAGGATTGGTCGTGGTACCACGATTTATCAAGGGGCCAACCGTTATGCCGTTGCAGGGTTCACCATGCAACAGCATCGTTTGGAAATAAAGAACGATAACTTCTTCCTTAGAGGGTATATCGTTTCCGAAAATTCTGGAGACGCTTATGACACCCGTTTCGCAGCTATCAACGTCAATAGGGCATGGAAATCGGATACGCAATGGTTCACGGATTATGCCGCCGCATACATCCCCACCTATTTAGGGGGGATACAGCAGGGTGGACTTACCCCTGAGCAGTCTTCTGCCCAAGCACATATCGCAGGGCGTCAAGCCGCTGACCAAGGAAGGTTGATTCCGGGAACCCCAGCTTTTGAAAGTGCCTTTAACAAGGTAATTAATGATGGTAACCTTAGTACAGGAGCCAAGTTTGTGGACGAAACCAAGTTCCGTCACGTAAATGGGAACTATAATTTGGCCCATTTGATTGATGATTGGGCCGACCTTCAAATAGGAGGTTCGTTCCGGGAATATGAATTGAACTCCAACGGGACCATTTTTACAGATATCGACGGGCCCATTACCTATAATGAATACGGGGCATACTTACAGTTGCAGAAGAAGTTTATGGATGAGCGTTTAAAGTTTACAGGTTCTGCACGCTATGATAAAAATGAATTTTTTGACGGTTTCCTTTCGCCAAGGGTTTCATTGGCCTATACGGCAGGTGAAAACAGGAACCACAATTTTAGGGTATCGGTACAACAAGGTTTCAGAAACCCTACCACCCAGGATTTGTTCATTGGACTGAATGCAGGGCGTGCCATCTTGGTAGGTTCGGCTCCAGCTAACTTGGACAGGGATGTGAGGACATTCGATGTGAGTCAAGCCGCTCAGGATAATCTTGGAATGCCGGCCACGGTGGAAATTGTGGGTCGAGCGGCCTATGAAAATGCATATTCTACCGCTTCACTACAAGCTGGAGCACCCGAAGCTGTCAATACACCTTTGGTGCAGCCCGAAGAAATTACCGCTTACGAAGCTGGGTATAGGGCCCAAATTGGGAAGTTCACCATTGATTTGAGTGGCTATTACAACAGTTATAAAAATTTCTTGGCCAATACTACAACGGCAGTTCCGTTCTATGGAGAAGCTGGGGATGGAGGATTGTCCTTGTTGGCTATTCAAAATGGGGACTACCAAGTGTATCAAACCTATACCAACTCAGATGAGAACATCAACTCTTACGGAGCAACAGTTGGTGTGGATACCAAATTGGGCAATTTTGATTTAGGGGTTAATTACACGTACGCCGAATTGGATATTGATGAAGGGAAATTCCCGGATTTGAGAACAAACTTCAACACTCCAAAACATAAGGTGAAGGCATCTTTTGGAAACCCAGAGCTTTTCACAAACTTTGGATTTAATGTGAACTACAGATGGAGCGACAGCTATTTCTGGGAAGCATCTTTCGCGGATGGCGACATTCCTTCCTTTACGGTATTGGATGCGCAGTTGAACTACGCCGTTCCCAGTATAAAATCCATTTTCAAGGTTGGAGGCTCCAATATATTGGGAGATGAGTACTTTACAGCAGTGGGTACAGGAAACATAGGGTCCATCTATTATGTTTCATGGACCATCAACCCATAAGGCAATACCAAAAAAAATATTCAAGGGCACTGATTTTTTCAGTGCCTTTTTTATTGCTAAAAAAGAAGATTTTTAGTTTCTGATTACAAAGGGAAAAGTATATCTTTGCAGCCGGAAAAAAAACGGTTTTTTCCTCGTATTCAATTAAAAATAAACACAGTAATGTCTAAAGTTACAGGTAAGGTTGCCCAGATTATTGGCCCGGTCATTGATGTTGAGTTTGAGTCGGGAACTGAGATTCCCAAGATTTATGATTCCCTTGAAATCGCTAAAGCGGATGGTTCCAGATTGGTATTGGAGGTTCAATCGCACATTGGTGAGAATACCGTAAGGACCATTTCCATGGATTCTACCGACGGTTTGAGCAGAGGGGTTGAGGTAGTAGCTACCGGAAATCCAATCCAAATGCCTATCGGGGAAGACGTATATGGAAGGCTTTTCAATGTAATCGGTGATGCCATTGATGGTTTGGAAGAACTGCCAAAAACTGGAGACAACGGACTGCCCATTCACAGGGAAGCACCAAAATTTGAAGACCTTTCCACTTCTACCGAGGTTCTTTTTACAGGAATCAAGGTTATCGATTTGATCGAACCTTATGCAAAAGGAGGTAAAATTGGATTGTTCGGAGGTGCTGGTGTTGGAAAAACCGTATTGATCCAGGAGTTGATCAACAACATTGCAAAAGGTCACGGTGGACTTTCCGTGTTTGCTGGTGTTGGTGAACGTACCCGTGAAGGAAACGACTTGCTTCGTGAGATGTTGGAGTCTGGAATTATAAAGTATGGTGATGCTTTCTTGCATTCTATGGAAGAAGGCGGATGGGACTTGACTAAAGTGGACAAGAAAGCCATGAAGGAATCCAAGGCAACCTTTGTGTTCGGTCAGATGAACGAACCTCCCGGTGCCCGTGCCCGTGTGGCTCTTTCTGGATTGACCATTGCTGAATACTTCCGTGATGGTGCTGGAGACGGACAAGGAAAGGATGTATTGTTCTTCGTGGATAACATTTTCCGTTTCACCCAAGCAGGTTCTGAGGTATCCGCACTTTTGGGTCGTATGCCATCTGCGGTGGGTTACCAACCAACCTTGGCTACAGAAATGGGAGCCATGCAGGAAAGGATTACATCAACCAAAAGAGGTTCCATTACCTCTGTACAGGCGGTTTATGTTCCTGCGGATGACTTGACGGATCCTGCGCCAGCGACAACATTTGCCCACTTGGATGCAACTACCGTACTTTCCCGTAAGATTGCTGAGTTGGGTATCTACCCAGCTGTGGATCCTTTGGATTCTACTTCTAGGATTTTGACCCCGGATATTTTGGGTAAAGAGCACTACGGATGTGCGCAACGTGTAAAAGAGCTGTTGCAACGATATAAAGAACTTCAGGATATTATTGCCATCTTGGGTATGGAAGAACTTTCTGAAGAAGATAAATTGGCCGTAGGTAGGGCAAGACGTGTACAACGTTTCTTGTCCCAACCTTTCCACGTAGCGGAGCAGTTTACAGGTATTCCTGGGGTATTGGTAGATATTAAAGATACCATCAAAGGATTTAACATGATCATGGACGGTGAGTTGGATCACTTGCCAGAATCTGCCTTCAACCTTAAGGGAACCATTGAGGAAGCTATCGAGGCTGGAGAGAAAATGTTGGCGGAAGCATAAACCGGTTAAGAGTTAAGAGTGTGGAGTTCAGAGTAGCTCATAGCTCGTAACTTATAACTCATAACTAGATAACATGTATTTAGAAATAGTATCACCCGAAGCGACTTTATTCTCAGGCGACGTAACTGCGGTTACCGTACCTGGTGTAAATGGAGAGTTTCAAATGTTGGAAAATCACGCCCCGATCGTTTCCTTGTTGCAAGCTGGGAGCGTTAGGGTAAAAGGGGACATCAAAATTGATGAAGCTTTTAAGGATAAATTTTCCACAGGGAAAAACGGCGAAACTGTACTGTCCATTACCAGTGGGACAATAGAGATGAAGGACAACAAAATAATTGTCTTGGCCGATTAACAAATAAGTTCACGAAACAAAAAGCCGCCCAATTGGGCGGCTTTTTTTATTTCAGTTCGATCAAATGCCATTCTTTTTCCCCGGCTAGATACACTTTCAATGTTTGAAAACCAACCGCGGCATGGGCGCTCAACGATCGTTTGTTCTTGCCGTCCACTTCAGTAATGATGGTATCAAAACCTTCGGGAAGCTTATTCTTCATGGTGAGGTATAGATTTCTAAAAATACCTTTTCCCCTATGACTCTTGGAAACGCAGATTTGCCCCATGACCATATAGTTGCTTTTGCCAGCCACGGCCTTGTTGATTTCAACAAACATGGGTTTTAAAACTTCGATGGAGTTGGCAAACTTGGGATGCATGCAAAGGGCATATCCAATGACCTCACCATCTTCCAAAGCAATGATATGTCCACATTCCTCATTCATGGCCTGTAGTATATCCATGGAATGCTCCACCGTGAGAAAACCCTCGTTTTCCAACTCGTCCACAGTTAGGCTTTTGGCCAGGTTTTTTTGCTGAAGGGAAAGGATCTGTTCCAGTTCTTTTGGGGAACTTGCCTGTTTATAGTAGATCATCTATTCCTGTTTTAACCAACTTTTTCGTTGTTGGAGCATTGATTTGGATGGGTTTTGCTCCATGTCTTCCATAAGATGGATGGAATAATCTGGACTTGGACGTAAGACCAGTGAAGTTGTTTTTGGAACCCCGTAACGGGTAAAGCTCACTTCTAGGGAGTCCCCTATGTTGAATTGCTTCAGGTAATCCAAAAAGTCTTGCTCTTCAGAAAATGAAGCGCCATTAATGTTAAGAATTACATCGCCATTGTCCAATCCGGCGAGGTAGGCAGGGCTATCCATGACAGGATTTCTCAATATTTTATACCCGGAATTATCAGGACTCATGGACGTATAGGCTCCAAAATAGGGTTCCGTTTTAGGCTGTTCCAAGTGCACCCCGACGGAGTTCAGCAAAGAAACATAATTGGGCATTCCACTTTTATAGATGTAGGTGTTGAAGAAATCATCCCCAAACTTTTTGCCGGCAAATGCGTTGAGGGCATCATGAAGGTTTTCTAGGGTGTAGGGTACTTCAGGCTTTCCGTATTGTTGCCAAACAGACTTCATAAAATCATCCAAATCAAGACCATTTTCACGCAAAGAAAGGTCCAAGGCCAAACCTAGTACGCTGCCATAGGAATAGTACGAAATAAAGGTGTTGTCCCTATTCACGGGATCAACCGAAGTGGCCGCGTCAACAAAAGGCGCTTGATAGCTCATTTCAATAGGGTTGAAAAACTGCCGGGCCGGGGAATTCCAAACATAGTTGAAGGTGCCTGTAATACCTTCCACATATGCTGCGGGGGAAATCAGGCCTGCCCTGCACAAAATCAGATTGGTATAGTAACTGGTAAACCCTTCGGCGAACCAAAGCGCACCGCTCATGTCGGCTGCTTCAAAATCAAAAGGCTCCAAGGACTTTGGACGGATACGTTCCACGTTCCATGCATGGAAAAACTCGTGGGACACCGTACCAATATTGCGTTCCATTCCCCCACCGGCCAAACTTCGAGTGCTCGTTAGGATAGTGGAATTTCTGTGTTCCATACCATCCCCGGAGGCATTGGGAATGTAACAAGCCAAAAAGGTATAGGAGCCATGATCAAAATTGGGGAGCTCGCCAAAAACATCCTTTTCCGCCAAGACCACCTTTTTTACCTTTTCAAAATAGGTGTCGGCCTCCTCTTCGGTTCCATTGTGATGAAGGGCTAGCTGAATGGTCTTCCCATCAACCTCAAAAGAACGGAGCGTAAAATTGCTGATCTCAGTAGGGCTGTCCATAAAATAATAGAGGTTGGGTGCGGAATAGGTTGTACCGGAAACCAAGGGCAATTGGGTGGCCACTTTCCAGTTGAGATCCTCTCGGACATCAAAGGTCACTTCAATGTTGCGTTCGCTGAGGGAAGGAGCATACATGAAAGTGGCGGGAATGTTCAAATGGGCATGGGTCTCATCAATTTGGGAGTAGGTCCCATCGCCACGATTGGCAAACAAGGTATATTGGATCTGAATGGAGCCATCATGACCGGTCACTTGCCATTCATAAGGATTGGGTCGATGAACGGACAATATCTTTCCCTTACTGTCAAAAGCCTTGAATCCATAAACGTTTTTGGCAAACTCATGCAAGGCATATCTCCCTGGGGAAGTACGGCTCATTCGAAAGGAAATGGTATCCCCGTCCAAATTTGGGAAAGTAGCATGGACGGATGCCTCGTGGTGCACGGCATTCGCAAACGAAATGGTATAGGAATTGGTCTGTGCCATGGACCACAAACCGGAAAGTATTGCAAAAAGGGAGAGAACAAGTTTCATTTTCAATAGGTTTAGTGGAAACGAATATACTGTTTAAAAACAGTAAGTGCTACATTTGTTCTATGGGGAAATTACCTGAGAAACTACAATCCAAACTTACCGAGCGAATGGGGAACAATGCCCTTAGAAAGCTGCCATCCAGTGCGGGTTTGGTGGACTTTTCATCGAACGATTATTTGGGTCTGGCAATGAATGAGGGGTTGACCCAGATTGCCACTTGGTTTTTGGAAGGAAAACAGCCCACAAACGGTTCATCGGGCTCCAGATTACTGACCGGAAATCATGGGTTGTATAAGGAGTTGGAAGATTTTTTGACCCAGCATCACCGAGCTGAATCGGCTTTGGTGTTCAACTCGGGCTACGATGCCAATATTGGCTTTTTCTCATCTGTTCCCCAACGTGGCGATATAGTTTTATATGATGAATTGATTCATGCCAGTATCCGGGATGGCATTCAGATGGGACATGCCAAAGGGTACAAGTTTGCCCATAACAATTTGGACAGTTTGGAGCGAAAGCTTCGGTCGCTTCGAGTGCAGCTGGGGAGTGAGGGAGATGTTTTTGTCGTCACTGAGTCGGTATTTTCCATGGATGGCGATTCACCCGATTTGAAGGGTTTGGCCAACTTTTGTGTTGAGGAAGGTTGTTTTTTGGTGGTTGATGAAGCCCATGCCACTGGAGTATTGGGTGAGGGAAGAGACCTGATCTGCCAGTTGGGTCTGGAGCATGAGGTTTTTGCGCGGATCATCACTTTTGGAAAGACCATAGGGTGTCATGGAGCTGCCGTTTTAGGCCCTGAAAAGCTGAAGGCTTACTTGGTCAATTTTGCCCGAAGTTTTATTTACACGACAGCATTACCACCGCACACAGTAGCCACTATTTTGGCTTCATACCAATATATAAGGGATAATGGGACTGAACTGTCGGAAAGATTGTTGGAGAATATCGATTACTTCAAGAAGCAAGTGTCCCTTTTGGATTTGGAAGACTGTTTCATTGAAAGCAAATCTGCCATTCAATGTGCCTTGGTGCCAGGAAATGAGAAAGTGAAGACCATCGCTGCAGCATTGCAAGAGGAAGGCTTTGAGGTAAAGCCCATTCTTTCCCCAACGGTAAAAGCCGGAGAGGAACGGTTGCGATTTTGTTTGCACGCCTATAACACAAAAGAAGAAATATCACGAATTTTGCATATTGTACAACGTATACTCGGTGAAAAAGGAATTTTACACAATTGACTCATTTTTTCTGGAGTCAGATGCCCAAATTGCCAAGGCAAAGCTCGAATCTGAAGGAATTCCTGCCTTTATATGGGAGGAGAACCTTAATTATCATACGGCAACCAGCTATTCCCGGATTCGTCTACAGGTGTACAAATCACAAAAAGACGAGGCCTTGGAGATTTATGAAGAGATCAAAAATTATGCAAGGGATGAAAACGGGAATTTGATCATATGCCCAAACTGCAAGGCTGCCAAGTCTGAGAAGTATTATTCCAGAAAAGGGATTTTCCTTAAACTTTTTCCGTTTTTCGAGTCGGCAAAGTACCGATGTATGCAGTGTAATTTTATTACCAGACCCCAAGATTCATGAAACTATTTATTACAGGAATTTCAACTGAAGTAGGAAAAACAGTGGTCTCGGCCATAGTGGTGGAAGCGCTAGAGGCGGATTATTGGAAACCTATACAGGCCGGGGATCTGGACCATTCCGATAGTCATAAAGTGAAAGATTTTATATCCAACAAGAAAACGGTCATCCACCCCAATAGCTATGCCCTACAAACACCGATGAGTCCGCATGCCGCTGCGGAAATTGATGGAATTACCATTGATTTGGATACAATTATCCCTCCTGAAACCGATAACCATTTGGTAATCGAGGGTGCAGGTGGACTTTTGGTTCCGTTGAACGATTCCGATACTATTTTTGACCTGATACAGCCCGATTACAAGGTGATTGTGGTCTCCAGACATTACTTGGGAAGCATTAACCATACCCTTTTGACCCTTGAAAAGTTGGAAGAGAAGCAAGTCAAGGTAGGGATTATCTTCAGTGGGGATGAGCACCCAACCACGGAAAGTATCATTTTAAAGAAAACCGGAGCAACCTTTTTGGGAAGGATCAATGAGGAACAAAAGTTTGACAAAGGGACTATAAAGAAATATGCAGATCAATTGAGGTCAGCTTTGGAATCATTCTAACCGTTGATAGATGAGACCTCGGTCCACAGTGGCCAGTAAAGTGTAATGATTGGCCAAATATGCATCAATATACGAATTGTACTCCACCAATTTTTTATCAAATATCTTTTTACCCTTGCGTGCTACTATGATCTTGGGCTTTAGGACATCCATGATGTAGTGTAGTTCTTCCATACCCGTTTTTCTAGGATTTTCCATGTAGGGATATAACTCCTCCCGGGCAATATTGCTGGGGTGGGTCACCGCTTTGGTCGGGGGATCCACACCCAATACCCAATACCCAATATGGTACTCGGTAAAAAAGATGTTCTGGGTGTCCAGATCATGGGCTTCAATATATTTGGGAACATCTACTCCCTCCCCATTAAAAAAAGACCCTTTTTCCATCTTGTTCCCAACGATGTTTACGTACTCCAAATACGCTTCCATGGGGAGCAACAGGAGAAGTGTCATGGCCAATGGTTTAAAAATTTTCTTTGGAGGGATGAGTTTACCGATCATAATTCCAAAAGGAATCAACACAAAAGGATAAAGTTGGATCATGTAATGGCCATTCACCTTTCCCGTTTGCATAAACGAAACAAGGACGGCAATGACGATAACCATCAATATTTGTAAAGGTCTTGACTTAAAGTCGATTTTTTTTGAGGCAAACCCTGCGGTAAGTAGGCCAAGGATTCCAATAATAAAAGGCAATGCTTTGAGAGGAGAATGGAATTTGGAATCGGAATAGGCCAAAGGCGCCTCAAATATGGATTGCCACCACACTTGGAAATGGCCTTCAAGATAATATGGCAATGCTGTAAGGGCCAATACAAACAAAAAACCCATTCCCATAAAAACCATTCTCTTCAGGACCACTCCAAACTGTTTAATGGCAAATCCTTCCCACAAAAAATAGATTCCAAGTACTAAAACAGGATAGACCATGTTCAATTTGGACATTACGGACAATCCAAAAAGGGTTCCGGTCAAAAAATACCATTTTACATGATCTTTGGTAAGCAAAAGATATGTTCCAGCCGCAAAGAAAAAGGTGCAGATATGTTCAGACATTACCCCTTGTAGGCTCCCAAACAAGCTTTGGAAGAACACACAGAACACAGCGGACCAAAAAGCCACTTTTTTGGATGTTATCTTAGCCGCCATTCCGTAGGTGAATAAAGCTGTAAGGGCCACTAGTAAAGTGCCAAAAAACCGAATGGCCATAAAACTCTTACCAAATATTTTGATGATGACCGCAAAAAACAAAAAGGTAACAGGTGGTTTCAGGTCCCAAAGTTGGGTGTATGGGAGGTGTCCGTTTACCCAAGACTGCGCCATGATAATGAAAGTGCTTTCATCCCGGTCCACATAGTCTCTGAAGAAAAAGGGAAACCGTATAAAGAAAGCTACGAGGAATAAAATCAAAAAAACGGTTTTCCAATCCAGGTTTTTGTAGTTGGGCGAGGCAAGGCTGGTAATTTTTTTAAGCACGGTCCCGATTAAGTTTTTTGGCTATTAATTGTCATCTTTGCAAGATAGATAAATTGAGGCGTTTGAGTAAGAGAGTACCAGTGGAAAAATTATCGGAGCGGGACAAAAAACATCTATGGCACCCATTGACCCAACATAAGGTGCATCCCACCATGTTGGCCATTGCCAGGGCGGAGGGAGCACTCCTCTATGATGAGGACGGAAAGGAATATGTAGACGGTATTTCATCTTGGTATACCTGTATGTACGGGCATTGCCATCCTTATATTTTGGAAAAGGTCATGGAGCAGATGCAACGTTTGGACCAGGTGGTCTTTAGTGGATTCACCCACGAACCTGCAGTTCGGTTGTCCGAAGAGCTCATTAAAATACTTCCAGGGAACCAAGAAAAACTCTTCTTTTCGGACAATGGATCTACCTCCACGGAGATAGGCATTAAAATGGCATTGCAATATCACTTTAACCGTGGGGAGAAGCGTAATGTGCTTCTCGCTTTTGAGGAAGGATTCCATGGGGATACATTTGGTGCCATGTCCGTTTCCGGCTTATCGGTCTATAATGGTCCATTTGAGGATTTCTTTATTGAAGTGGAGCGGATTCCTGTTCCCACTAAGGAAAATATCGACCAAATTTTAAGTCAACTTAAGGAGCGCTTAAAGAAGAATGACTTGGCCGGATTTATCTATGAACCTTTGGTTCAAGGTGCTGCCGCCATGAAGATGCACCATGCAGAAGGACTGGATCAAATATTGATCTTGTTGAAAGAGCACCATGTGCTCACTATTGCGGATGAAGTAATGACGGGTTTTGGTAAAACCGGAAAGCATTTTGCCTCGGATTACCTTACTACCAAACCGGATATCATGTGCTTATCAAAGGCCCTGACCGCTGGTTTGATTCCTATGGGACTTACTACTTGTACCGAGGAAGTATACAAAGCATTTTACAGTGATGATATAGCGAAGGGTCTTTTCCACGGGCATACCTATACAGCAAATCCCTTGGCTTGCACAGCGGCTTTGGCGGCTTTGGAATTGCTTCAAACAGATGAAATCCAAGAGAATATTGGGAACATTATTGATTGGCACCAACAGTTTGACAAAGAAATGCGAAACCATCCCAAAGTGGGCGGTACGCGTCAATTGGGCGTGATTTATGCCTTGGACCTCAATGTGAAGATGGAACGCTACGGAAACCTGAGAGACCGACTTTTCAAACACTTTATGGATAATGGGGTCTTTTTACGTCCGTTGGGGAACACCATTTATATTTTGGCACCGTTCATTACTTCAAGGGAGCAAATGGAAAGGATATATGATGCCATCAGATCCGCTGTTGAATCGATTTAAGGATTATCTATGTTGAAAGAGCCTATTTCCATTACTGCATTGTCATCCATATCCACTTTGGGGGAAACTTTGGATGAGGTATGGGAAGCGTACACAACAGAAAATCATTTTTTATCCGAGGTTCAAATTGGTGATCAAACCGTATGGGCATCGCGATTACCTCAAGCGGTGAAATTGGCGATTGAACAATTGCGCCAATCGGATATCAAATACAAATATTTGGATGCCTCAGTGTTGTTTGCTATTTATGCTTCGCGAAAAGCTGTTGAACAAGCAGGATGGGGAAGTGACTCCAATTTTGGTATTAATATAGGTTCGTCGCGTGGCGCTACTTCTCTTTTTGAAAAATACCACCAAGAGTTTTTAGCTGATGGAAAACCCTCAACCTTATCATCCCCAACTACTACTTTGGGGAATATTTCATCATGGGTGGCGCATGACTTAAAATCCAAAGGGCCAGATATTTCACATTCCATTACCTGCTCCACAGCCCTGCATGCAGTTTTAAATGGTGTAGCGTGGATTCAAAGTGGCATGACAGATAAATTTTTGGTAGGGGGTAGTGAGGCCCCTTTGACCCCTTTCACCATTGCACAAATGCAGGCATTGAAAGTATATTCCAAAGTGCCATCTAGAGCAGAGGCGAAAGATGATTTTCCCTGCAAAACCATGGATTTGGATAAAACCAAGAATACCATGGTTCTGGGAGAGGCTGCAGGAATGGCGTGCTTGGAAAAAGGCGAAAAAGAAAATACCATGGCTTTTATCGAGGGTGTTGGGTATGCCACGGAACCTTTGCAACACAGTGTTTCCGTAAGTGCCGATGCAGAGTGTTTTCAAGATTCCATGCAAATGGCGTTGGGCAAACTAGATCCCTCCGAAGTCGATGTGATAGTCATGCATGCCCCAGGAACCATAAAAGGAGATATATCGGAGTACAATGCCATTCAAAAGGTGTTTTGTAACAAAACTCCATTTTTAACTACTAATAAATGGAAAGTAGGGCACACCTTCGGAGCTTCTGGTTCACTCAGCCTAGAATTGGCAGTGTTGATGCTTAACCACCAGAGGCCGATATCCATTCCGTTCGTTACTTACCAAGCACTTCCAAAAACCATCAATAAAGTCATGGTCAATGCTGTCGGCTTTGGTGGAAATGCGGTATCGATTTTACTTTCCAAAAGATAACCTTAGTGCTATCAGGAATTCTGCACAAAGTCTTATCTTACACCTAGTACCAACGTTAAATTTTATTACCATGGAAAATTGGTTTGCCGCTTTGACTGTGTTTGAAAAAGTCTACTGGATTGTTGCCATTGCTGGTTCAGCCATCCTTTTGGTTCTTGTAATAATGACCTTAATTGGAGGTGATGTAGATGATTTGGGAGATGTGGACACTGACATTGAGACCGATACAGGAATAGATTTTCAATTTCTGTCCTTTAAAAACTTGATGGGTTTTTTCACCATTTTTGGTTGGACTGGAATTGCTTGCATAGAAAATGAAGTGTCCACAAGTCTTACTGTTATAATCTCAGTGGTATGCGGACTATTAATGATGCTTGCCATGGCCTCCTTGTTTTATTATTTGGCCAAACTACAGAGCAGCGGCACACTAAAATTGTCCAATGCGGTAAATCAAATTGGGGAAGTCTACCTGACCATAGGGGCCAATCGTACTCGAATTGGGAAAGTATCCGTCAATGTGCAAGGTACTTTGCGCGAGCTTTCGGCACTAACGGACGAGGACCATGATTTGGTACAGGGGAACGTGGTAAAAGTACAGGAAGTAACCGATACCGGAATATTGATCGTTAATCTTTTAAATAAATAACCATATGCTAACACTACCATTACAGATGGGCGGAGGTGCCACATTGCTGGCCATCGGCTTCGCCATTCTATTTTTCTTTATCATTATTATCTCCTTTATTCGGAGGTATAAAAGATGTCCTTCAGACCGTATTCTTGTGGTCTACGGAAAGGTGGGCACTGGAAATTCAGCGAAGTGTATTCATGGAGGGGCCGCCTTTGTTTGGCCCGTTATCCAAGATTACGAGTTTTTGGATTTGACACCGATTTCTATTGAGGTGGACCTTACCAACGCGTTGAGTAGACAGAATATCCGTGTAAATGTACCTTCTCGTTTTACCATTGGTATTTCTACTGAGCCAGGAGTTATGCAAAATGCAGCAGAGCGTTTACTGGGTCTTGGATTAAAAGAAGTGCAGGAATTGGCCAAAGAGATTATTTTCGGTCAGTTGCGTTTGGTGGTCGCATCAATGGATATTGAAGAGATCAATGCCGATAGGGATAAGTTTCTTACCAATATTTCCCAGAGTGTGGAATCGGAATTGAAAAAAGTGGGTCTTAAACTGATCAACGTAAACATTACCGATATTGTTGATGAGTCTGGGTATATTGAAGCCTTGGGTAAAGAAGCGGCAGCCCACGCCATTAACGCAGCAAGAAAATCCGTTGCGGAGAAAAACAGGGATGGTTCCATTGGTGAGGCCAATGCCTTGCAAGACGAACGTAGTCAGGTAGCAGCAGCAAATGCCAAGGCTGTTGAGGGTGAAAACTTGGCGAAAATCGACATAGCCAATTCTGAATCTTTACGTCGTCAACGGGAAGCTGAAGCAGAAAGAACTGCAATCGCTTCCGAAAAAGTACAAGCAGCAAAGGCCTTGGAAGAGTCGTATTCTGCTGAACGCGATGCGGAAGTCGCAAGGGCCGAAAGAGAGCGTAGCTCCCAAATGGCAGATATTGTGGTTCCGGCGCAAATAGATAAGCAGAAAGTGGAAATTGAAGCCGAGGCTGAAGCTGAAATGATTCGTAGAAGAGCGAAAGGTGAGGCCGATGCCATCCTATTTAAGGCACAGGCAGAAGCAAAAGGTATTTTTGAGGTATTGACCAAACAAGCGGAAGGTTTGGATAAAATTGTTCAAGCCGCCGGTAATGATCCAAAGGATGCCGTTCTCTTATTGATTGCCGATAAATTACCAGAATTGGTTGAAAAACAAGCCGAAGCCATCAAAAATATCAAAATTGATAAGGTCACCGTATGGGATTCAGGAAGTCAATCTGCCGATGGTAAAAGCTCAACTGCCAATTTTATTTCGGGCATGTACAAGTCTGTACCGCCTTTGCAGGAAATGTTCAATATGGCGGGTATGGAACTGCCGGAATATTTAAAAGGCAAGGATGTAAAAACGGAAAGCCAAACGTCAGATAGTCCTAAAAAGGATGAATCTACAAATTCTTCAGAAGAGGAATAGCCTACAATTAACAATTGAAATTAAAGAAAACCGGAGTGCAAACTTCGGTTTTTCTGCGTTAAAGACTATTTTTGACCTATGATGGAGACAAGACACAACTGGACCAAGGAAGAAATCCTTGCCATTTATAATAAACCTTTAATGGAGTTGCTTTACGAAGCAGCTAGTGTACATAGACAGCATCACGATCCAAATACGGTTCAGGTTTCTACCTTACTTTCCATAAAAACGGGAGGTTGCCCAGAAGACTGCGGATATTGTCCGCAGGCGGCAAGATACCACACCAATGTGGAAGGGAATGACCTAATGTCGGTTCAGCAGGTAAAGGCTCAGGCCCTTCGTGCAAAATCATCCGGTAGTTCGCGGGTTTGTATGGGAGCTGCATGGCGAAATGTAAAGGATGGACCCGAGTTTGATCAAGTCTTGGAAATGGTTCGTACCATCAACAAACTGGATATGGAAGTATGCTGTACCTTGGGTATGGTTACAGAGAACCAGGCCAAACGATTGGCAGAAGCGGGGCTTTATGCGTACAATCACAATTTGGACACTTCAGAGGAATATTACAAGGAAGTCATCTCCACCCGTGGCTATGAAGACCGTTTGCAGACCATAGAAAATGTCCGTAAGACCAATGTCACTGTTTGTAGCGGTGGTATTATTGGTATGGGGGAGTCCGAAGAAGATAGGGCCGGTATGTTGGTGGCACTTTCTACCTTGAATCCGCAACCAGAATCGGTGCCCATCAATGCTTTAGTGGCTGTGGATGGCACCCCAATGGAAGACCAAAAACCTGTGGAGATATGGGAAATGATCCGTATGGTGGCCACTACCCGTATTGTTATGCCCCAGACCCAAGTGAGACTTTCCGCGGGAAGGACCCAGATGACCAGGGAAGGACAGGCCATGTGCTTTTTTGCAGGGGCCAATTCCATTTTTGCAGGCGATAAACTATTGACCACACCTAACCCCGATGTGAACGAGGACATGGAAATGTTCAAACAGTTGGGGCTAAATCCACAAAAGGCTTTCGTAAAGGCCCCGCAACCCAAAACCTTGGAGGCTTCGGAGTCTGAACACCGATCTTTGGGTGAAAAACCAAAATGGAGCAGACCGGGACATACCATTGAGCGTAACGAAACAGCCAAGCAAAAAGCGGCTTTGACTTCAAAGGAGTAAGGTTTCAGAATTAAATTAAAACCTTTTTGCTAATTTAGTTGTTTCAAACTCATTGAAATTTTGAAGCTGCACCTTGAACAGATTCCCAGGGAGGAAACCCTTTCCAAGAAAGAGTTTATCCGTAAATATTTCAAGCCCCAAAAGCCCGTGGTCATTGAGCGCTTTATTGAGGATTGGCCTGCGTATTCCAAATGGAACCTGGACTATATGAAAGAGGTGGCAGGTGAAAAGACGGTCCCCCTCTATGATGATCGTCCCGTAAAGCACGACGAGGGTTTCAATGAACCACATGCCAAGATGAAGATGGCCGAGTACGTGGACCTTTTAAAAAGGGAGCCAACCAAATACCGTATTTTTCTGTGGAACGTCTTAAAGGAAGTGCCCCAGTTGCAAAAGGATTTTTCGTATCCCGATTTTGGATTGCGTTTAATGAAGGGACTGCCCATGTTGTTTTTTGGGGGAAGTGATTCGCACACCTTTATGCACTACGATATAGATTTGGCCAATATCTTCCATTTTCATTTTGAAGGGAAGAAACAATGCATCCTATACGCACAATCCGAAACCAAATTTTTATACAAAATCCCACATTCCCTGATCACAAGGGAGGATATTGATTTTGCCGACCCCGATCTGGAAAAATGGCCTGCATTGCAACATGCCAAAGGCCATGTGGCCCAGTTGGAGCATGGTAATGTGCTGTACATACCCGAAGGGTATTGGCACCATATGAAGTACATAACCCCGGGATTTTCAATGAGCCTACGAGCCATTGCCCGAAAACCCAAAAACTTTGGCAAGGCGGTGTACAATATTTTCTTTATGCGCCACTTTGACAATGTTATGCGGAAAATAAAAGGGCAAAAATGGATTGATTGGAAAAATGAAAGAGCCATTGCAAGAACGCAACGCTTGGTGGCCCAGAAATAAGGGCCTAGATCAATTCATGGAGCTTTTCATAGACCAAATGACTTTCCCATCCTCTGTAAAATAGGTAGTCGGCCAACTTCTTTTTTCTTTTTTGAAGGTTACTTTCCTTGATTTGGTCCAAACGTTTTTTGGCAAGTTCATCCAAAGTGGTAAGGTAGTCTTCCTCATTGATTTCCGCGAGGGCGCTTTTAATGTTGAATGTGGAGATTTGGCGTTCCTGCAATTCCCTTACAATGCGTTTTTTGCCCCATTTTTTGATATTGAACTTTCCACGGGCAAAACTCTTGGCAAATCGTTCCTCGTTTAAGTAGTTCTCTTGGATAAGGTGGGCAACAATATGGTCTATGGCTTCGGGGATCATGCGCATCCCTTTTAATTTCTCCACGACCTCGTAATGACAACGCTCTTGATAAGCACAATAGCGCTCCAATTTTTTTGTAGCCTCAGGGAGGGTATAACTCTTGATATGATGCATTTGCCAAATGTACATAAAACAAAAAAGCGGCCCCATTGCGGAGCCGCTTCTTATTTATATATGTAATGTTTTGCCGTCTTTGTCCTTAAAACGGTATTCAAGGTATTTGTAAGCATCCCTTGGCTGGATCTTTATCCATTTTTTGTTGTCCATAAACCATTTGGACCGTATGGATGGAAATCCTTTGGTTAGATAAGCTGCTATGAACGGATGGGTATTTAAAATAATACCATTGTTCCCTTGCTTGCTTTTCAATACTCGCTCAAGATCTACTTGGATTTTGTCTATCAAGACAATAGGAGCTTCCACTTCGGCACCACTGCCATTGGGGTTTTCTTCACTGGTCTTGATGTTCATTTCGGGACGGACCCTTTGTCTGGTAATCTGGACAAGGCCAAATTTACTGGGGGGCAAAATTTTGTGCTTTGCCCTATCGTCCTTCATTTCTTCCCGTAGGTGATCGAACAACTTTCTTCTGTGTTCACCTCTGGTCATATCTATGAAGTCCACAACGATGATTCCTCCCATGTCGCGCAAGCGTAATTGTCTTGCAATTTCCGATGCGGCCAGTAGGTTCACCTCCAAAGCGGTATCTTCTTGGTTCTTGGCCTTGTTGGAACGGTTACCGCTGTTCACGTCTATAACGTGGAGCGCTTCGGTATGTTCTATGACAAGATATGCCCCACGGCTCATGGAGGCCGTTCGTCCAAAAGAGGTTTTGATCTGACGTTCAATTCCAAATTTTTCAAAAATAGGGGCGGAACCGGAATACTGCTTTACGATGGATTCCTTTTCGGGTGCGATTTCGTGTAAATAATCCTTGATCTGATTATAAAGAGTTTCGTCATCAACATGAATTCCGGTAAAGGAATCGTTGAAAACATCCCTCAAAATGGAGGAGGCCCTATTGACCTCTACCAAAACCTTTGAGGGGTGCGGTGCTCTTGGCAATTTCTTGCACATTGCTATCCATTTGGATACCAAGTTCTGAAGATCTTTGTCCAGTTCTGCAACCTTTTTGCCTTCTGCAACGGTACGGATAATAACACCAAATCCTTTGGGCTTAATGCTCTTGACCAAACGTATGAGCCTGTCCTTTTCTTCCTTGCTCGCTATCTTTTGCGATACCGAGACACGGTCGGAAAATGGAACCATGACCAAATAGCGCCCGGCTATGGAAAGCTCGGAGCTGATCCTGGGGCCTTTGGTGGAAATGGGTTCTTTTACAATTTGTACCAATAATGACTGATTGGCTTTGATCACATCATTGATGCTGCCATTCTTGTCGATGTCTTTTTCAAATGGAAAATCTTTCAGGGTATAATCCTTTACCTTCCCTGTTCTTGCTTTTTTGATGAATTTCAACATGGAAGACAGTTGCGGACCAAGGTCATGATAATGCAGAAAAGCATCTTTTTCATAACCTACATTGACAAATGCCGCATTGAGGCCGGTAACGGGTTTTCTGATCTTGGCTATAAAGATATCCCCTACGGAAAAGTTGTTGTTGTCTTCCTCTTTGTGTAATTCTATAAGTTTTCCATCCTTTAATAAGGCAAAATCGACTGCTTCAGGACTAGATCGAACAATTAATTCTCTATTCACCTGAATCGATTTTAAATTTATCCCGATAGTTAGTGTTTATGGGATAAATGATTAAACAATATATGGTATCGGTTCTATTTCAAACCGATTGAAATTCGTTTCTTGAATCTCTATGTCAAAGAACGTGTTGTTGTAAAATGAAAAAGTAGTTGCAACAACTACTTTTTCTTGTGTCGGTTAGCTCTTCTGCGCTTCTTGCGCTTGTGCGTAGCTACCTTATGTCTTTTTCTTTTTTTACCACTTGGCATAGGGCTCTTGCTTTAGTGTTAGTTATATTATTTTACTTGTACATTACTTTTTACGCCTTCTACAAAAACCTTTGCAGGTTTGAAGGCAGGAATATTGTGCGCAGGAATTTTGATGGTAGTGTTCTTTGAAATGTTTCTACCTGTTTTTTCCGCTCTCGTCTTGATGATAAAGCTTCCGAAACCTCTTAAATACACATTGTCTCCATTCTCCAAGGACGATTTTACCTCCTCCATAAATGATTCAACTGTTGCCTGAACGTCTCCTTTCTCAATACCTAACTTCTCTGAGATTCTAGTTACAATATCTGCTTTCGTCATTTCTCTTGATTATTTTTCTTATTTTTTTGGCTTGCAAATATAAACATTAAAATTAATCTTTCGTTTAAAGCCTTTAATTTTAAGTATATAAACTAACACATTCCGACAATCGTATTTTTTTACATGTCTTTTTCCCAAGAAATTTTAAAATGGTATCGCCAAAACAAACGTCAACTACCTTGGAGGAACACTAAGGACCCCTATAAAATCTGGCTGTCCGAAATCATACTTCAACAGACCAGGGTAGTGCAGGGAACTCCCTATTACCACAAATTTTTGGAGGATTTTCCAACGGTTTATGATCTGGCAAATGCCCCAGAGGAAAAAGTATTGAAGTTATGGCAGGGATTGGGGTACTATTCCAGGGCGAGAAATTTGCATGCAACCGCCCAAATGGTGGTCAGTGAATGGAATGGGGAATTCCCCCAAACCTACAAAGGCCTAAAATCCCTAAAAGGGATAGGGGATTATACCGCCAGTGCCATAGCCTCCATCTGTTTCAATATCCCTGAACCTGTTGTGGATGGTAATGTATACCGCGTTTTGGCAAGGTATTATGGCGTGGATATGCCCATCAACAGTTCTGAAGGGATCAAGTATTTTAAGGAATTGGCACGAAAAGTAATGGATGTTGATGATATCCGGGACTACAATCAGGGCATCATGGAGTTTGGAGCCATGCAATGCGCACCCAAAAAACCGTATTGCATGCTTTGTCCATTACAGGAGAGTTGTGTGACCCTGAAAGAGAATAAAGTGGATGTTTTGCCCGTAAAATTGAACAAGACCAAGACCAGAACGCGACATTTTAATTATTTGGTCTTTTTGGATGGGCAAAAAAATACACTCTTGGAGCAGCGAAAAGGCAAGGGCATTTGGCAGAACCTCTATCAGTTTCCTTTGGTGGAATCCGAAAAGGAAATCAATGAAAAGGAACTGGCCCAAAGTATAGAAAATGGTTTTCCGTCCGGGGATTCCTTGTCCGTTTATAATGAAAGGCCTATTGTCCACAAATTATCGCATCAGCATTTATACACCAGATTCTGGATCGTTGAAACCAAGGAGCTTTTACCTAATGGAATTTCATGGGAACAAATAGTGGAATTTCCCGTACCAGTTTTGATTGCGGATTTCATCCAGACATTTAAAATTTAGTACTTTTGACTAATTAAAGAGTTATGAGCGGAACATTGAATAAAGTAATGCTGATCGGGCATTTGGGAGACGAAGTGAAAATCCACTATTTTGAAGGAGGAAATTGCATTGCCCGCTTCCCCTTGGCCACCAATGAAACCTATACCAATAGGCAGACCGGTGAAAAAGTGACCAATACGGATTGGCATAATATTGTGGTGCGGAACAAGGCTGCCGAAATCTGTGAAAAATATTTGAGCAAAGGGGATAAGGTATATGTTGAGGGAAGGCTCAAAAACAGACAGTGGCAGGGTGAGGATGGAAACACCAGATATTCCACCGAGGTACATGTGCAGGACTTCACCTTCCTGACCACCAAGAAAGAGAGTTTGGCCAATGCACAGCAGATGCCGGACAATTCTCCCAGACAAGAAACGCAGAAGGTCTCTGGGCCTGCGGCACCTATGGATGAGACCGAGGAAGAGGATGACCTGCCATTCTAAGAATATAAGTTAAAGCAATACAATTTGGATCCCGAGCCCCATTGTTTGGCGTTTTTCTTTACCACCTTTAATGGTATTTTCACCATAAAAGTTATCGTGCTTTTGTTTTTGTTGGGAGGGTCGGCCTTGATTTCTGCTGCCGAAGTGGCCCTTTTTGGTCTGTCCCAGACCGATTTGAACGAAATGCAGGAAAAAGACAGCTCCCGGGGCAAGATACTCGTGCAGTTGTTAGACAGGCCCAAGAAACTGTTGGCCACGATCTTGATTGCCAACAATGCCATCAATATAGGGATTGTCCTTTTGTTCAGCTCCATTGGGGAGACCATTTTTGCAGGGATAGATGGCACCCTTCGTTTTTTGTTGGAAGTAGTGGTGGCCACCTTTCTCATTTTGATGTTCGGGGAAATCTTACCCAAGATTTATGCTAACAGGAACCGGGTGCAGTTCTCCTATTTTATGGCAGTGCCCTTAAAGATATTGAGCACCTTGTTTACCCCATTGAGCGCACCAATGCGTTCCAGTACGTTGTACTTGGAGGATAAATTGGGCAAACAAAAATCCAATCTCAGCATAAACCATTTATCGCAGGCACTGGAACTGGCTTCGGAAGGGGATACCACCAAAGAGGAACAGAAAATATTGGAGGGGATTGTGACCTTTGGCAATACGGATACCAAGCAGGTGATGCGACCCCGAATCGATATTTTTGCCCTGAACGAGAAGATGAAATTTCCTGAGGTTCTCGAGGAAATCAAAAAGAATGGCTACTCCAGGGTGCCTGTATTTTCGGAAAACATGGACAATGTGTTGGGGGTCCTGTATGTAAAAGACCTGTTGCCTTACATAGATCGAAAAAGTTTCAGTTGGATGTCCCTGATTAGGGAACCCTATTTTGTTCCTGAGAACAAAAAGTTGGATGATCTTTTGTTGGAGTTTCAGGAAAAAAAGAACCATTTGGCCGTTGTGGTGGATGAGTATGGAGGTACCTCGGGAATTGTGACCTTGGAGGACATTATCGAGGAGATTGTTGGGGATATCAGTGATGAGTTTGATGACGAGGACCTTATTTTTTCAAAATTGGATGATCTCAACTACGTCTTTGATGGGAAAACGGCATTAAAGGATTTTTATCGGGTGACCAAGATTGATGATGAGGAAGAGTTCGAGGCCAAAAAAGGAGAGTCAGAGACCATTGCCGGGTTTGTTCTGGAAATTTCTGGAAGCTTTCCCAAACAAGGAGAGAAAGTACTCTTCAATAAGTATCAATTCATCGTGGAAAGTCTGGATAAAAAAAGATTGAAACGTATAAAAGTTACCTTGCCCCATGAAGTATAGTCCTTTGGTTTGTTTTCTGATCGCAATAGTATTTGTGGGCTGCAAAGAAGATGTGTTGCCCAAGCCTAAAGCGATGCTGCGTTTGGAATACCCCAAAGCGGTGTACACCAAAGCGGGCACCGATTGTGTCTATACTTTTGACCAAAACACCCTTTCCTCCATAAAGGAAAACAAGGATTGTTCCCTAGAGTTGGACTATCCCATGATGAAGGGGTCCATTTTTTTAACCTATAAAAAGGTGAACGGAAATATCAGGGAATTACTCATCGATGCCCAAAAACTCACCTATGAACATGTAGTGAAAGCGGACAATATTGCCCCTAAGGAATATGTGGATTCGGAAGCAAAGGTATACGGGATGTTCTACGAAGTGAGTGGTAATGCCGCTTCCCAATCCCAATTTTATGTGACTGATAGCACCAATCACTTTGTAACGGGTTCATTGTACTTTTATGCCAAGCCCAATTACGACTCCATTTTACCGGCCGCCATGTATCTCCAAAACGATATCCGTAGGATTATGGAGAGCCTAAGATGGAAAGAATGATCACTCTTGGGCCAAAATTGCTTGTGCCCTTTCTATACTGCCATTGATCTGCTCTTTGAGGGCTTCTACCTTTTCTTCTTCCTCATTGAGCCATAGTTGTTTCTGTTCGGTAAGCTCTTTTCCATTCAAGATTTCATCGGAATCAAATCGATCTCCAAAACCTCTCATCCAGTCCATCATGGCCATATTGGCCTCTTGAAGGTCTTTCATGGCTTTTTCATATTTCTGGCCTGCTTCCGTGGTGTCCACTTTTGCCTTGAGTTCACCCACAAGCTTTCCCAAGGTTCCCATTTTGGGCATCACCTCGTCATGGATGGCCATGACCTGCTGCATTTGCGTTGGACCTTCAGGGGTCTTTTTTTCTTGTTTACAAGAGATTCCTGCGAACAAAATGGCACATATAATGATGGAAACTATTTTTCTCATGGGCTTTCATTTATCCACAAAAATAAGCATATGGCAAATACCATCATATGGTTATGGTCCAAGAATAAATTAATAGATGATAATTCTCATAAAAATAGCGGGAACCGGATTTTATCTTTGTTTCTCAAATAAATTATGTTGCTACAAATACGGTACATATTTGATTCAAAAGGAGTTTTTGTTTGCCTTTTTGTCTTTTTGATATTGATGGGCAACCTCCGTTTTTCGTCCATGTATGTGTATTACAGCTTGGATAGGGAAGATTTTATTGAGCGACTTTGCGAGAACAAGGATAGACCAGCGCTTAATTGCAATGGGAAATGTATGTTGGCCAAAATGCTCCAAGCCCAAACCGATGATGAACAACCAATGCCTGTAATAGGTTGGGAGCAGGTTTTGGTCTATTTCATGGATTTACCAACATATGACATACAAATAGACAGCACAGAAAAAAGAAGCACATTTTTTTACAGTAATCCATACTCTTACTGCTTTAGTGAAATGCTCATTAAACCGCCTATGGTTTAGGATTTTACCATAAAAACGGCAAGATACCCTTTGCCGTCCTTGTATAATCTTAAACATAAAAACAAAAATGAGTAAAAGAGCAATGGCAAAACTTTGTGTTTTGCTTTTTGGGACCAGTGTGTCCTTAGCGCAGGTTTCAACCGTGCAAGATTCCCTGACCAGACAACCCATACAGTTGAATGAGGTTCTGGTAGAGGGAAAAAGTAAGTCCGACCCAGTTTTTTCAACCTTTACAAGTGAACCGGAGAAAAAAATTGTCCAATCCAAGAATGTGGCCGACCTTTTTAAGGATATCAATGGGTTTGCCTTGATCAAAAGAGGAAATTATGCCATAGACCCTTCCTTCAGGGCTTCACAATATGAGCAACTCAATGTTCAGTTCAATGGCGGAACCAAGGTGATGCATGCATGTCCCAATAGAATGGACCCCATTACCACCCACGTAATTCCTGAAGAGATAGAACGCGTGGAAGTAGTCAAAGGACCCTATACGTTTAGGTATGGCCCCACTTTTGGTGGCATTGTAAACCTCGTGACCCAAGAGGTGGAAAAACAAGAGAAAGGATATCATGGCAAAGTAAACTTTGGAGGTGAGAACAATGGCAATGCCATTACCAGTTTTGCCAATGTGAAGTATGTTGGTGAACAATTTGATGCCAATTTCAATTTTGGGTTCCGGGACTTTGGCAATTACGAAGATGGGGACGGTAATGAAGTGCCATCGTCCTTTAAAAGCACCGATTATGGTGTTCAGGTGGGGTATAACCCCACGGAAAACCAACGGATACAGTTGGGGTTTCGCCAATCGTTTGGAAGGGATGTACTGCACGCCGGATTGCCCATGGATACCGAGATAGACGATAGCAACGTGCTTTCTGTGGATTATAAATTGGACAATATTTCCGACGGATTAAAAACGTTGAATGCAAAAGTGTACCGTTCCAAAGTGGATCATGTCATGACCAATGGGCTAAGACCATCGTTTATGATGATGGAAGCCGTATCGGAAGTTGACGCAACAACCTTGGGAGGTAGGATTGAATTGGAATGGAGACCCGTTGAAAATTTTAAACTATATACTGGGGTAGATGCATTTTCCGTAGGAAGAACCGGTAACAGAACCCGCTTGGTAAAACGGAATATGATGACCGGGGAGCTACTGCCAATGCCCATGACCCTTGTTGATGAAGTGTGGCAAGATTCCCAAATAGATGACTATGGGGCATTTTTGGAGGGAAAATATCCGCTGTCTGAAAAGTTTTTGTTGAATATAGGAGCTAGGTATGATATGGTGCGTTCCAAAATAGATGCGCCAGCAGATGATTTTGTTGCGGAATATCCCAATTTGGGAAGCCGTACGGAGCATAATGTAAGTACTACCGCTTCCGTGAAATATATGGCAACCTCCAATCTTTTGTTTGAATTGGCCTATGGTAGAGGGGTGCGTTCCGCGAATATGATAGAAAGGTTCATCAATCATTTTACGGTAGGTCAGGACCCCTACGAGTATGTGGGCAATCCCTATTTGGATGCCGAGGTGAACAATCAGTTTGAACTTGGAGTGAAGGCAAAGACCAATTTTGAGGGTTTTGCTTTCAATCGTTTGGATTATGGGGCATCCATCTATTATTCCATCTACGACAATTATATTGTTGCCGTGATAGACCCTACATTGGACAAGAAATACATGCCCATACAAGAACCAACCGAAGTGAAAAGGTTTACTAATTTGGATAAGGCGTACAAAACAGGATTTGAGATTTTCGGGGAATTAGCCTTTTTAAATGACTTTGCATTTAAAACGGAATTGTCCTATGTGTACACCAAAAACCAGGATTTGGACGAATCCCTTCCACTGACACCACCTTTGGTGACTCGTATGAACCTTAGTTTTGAAAAAGAAAAAATATGGGCCAGGGCTACCTATACCTTAACTTCCAAGCAAACGGACATTGCCGCCTCTTTCGGGGAAAGGACAACGGATGGTTATGGTGTTGTGGATTTAAGTTTTGGAGTGAAACCTTTTGAACATCTCACTCTTGGCGTGGCGGCCTCCAATATTTTTGATCAGACCTATAACAACCACTTGAACTTTTCCTTTGTGAACCAAGCGGATTATGGTAGGGTGCCCATTAATGACCCGGGGAGAAACCTATCTGCCTTTGTTCAATACAGTTTTTAGAGCGTAAAATAAAAAAGGCGCCTATAAGGCGCCTTTTTTATTGATAGTTCGTCAGGATTACTTAAAGTCAGAGGGTGTCACGCCTTCATTCACTTTGATTTCCTTGACCATGAACTCAAAATTCTGGGGACCCATTTCTTGGGTCAGTTTAAATGGAAACTTGATTCCGGATACTTCTTGGTAATTGTCGTATCCCACAGTGTTCTGCATTTCTTGGCCCTGAACCTCCTCTAAGGTCACTTCTTGGAGCTTAAGTCCGGTTTCCACATCATAGAAGGCCGATTTCTTATCGGTAATCTTTAATCGGTATGTTTTCCTATCACCTACACGTTCTATCCCTTCCAAATCAATGTTGCCGGCAGCCAGATAGTTCAGTTCAGGAAAGGCAGCGGATTCTTCCTTGATTTTTTCCAATTCATCCGGTGATAGATCTTTTCGTTGTCCTTGTACCACCATATACCCTTTGTCGCCATCCAAAACCTGTTTTTGCATGGAATTGCCCATTACCTTTACGTCTTGCATGAACTGGTCCTTGGAGGTTTTTTTCATTTCCAGTTCCAAAGTCATGCCTTGCATTACGGCTTCGGCTACCATGGCATAGGATTCCACGCCCTCCAATTTGGTCTTTCCCCCAATAGCTTCAATATATTTCTCCAAAACGGTTTCAGCAGTGACCCCTTCCGGTACAGCTTCGTTATAATTGGGTTTTTCTACTTTGTTGGCATACTTATCATAGTAGAGCACGGGAACTTTTTTGCCCTTAAAGGAGACCTTTTCCAAGTTTTCCAGAACATCACTTCCTTTTCCGGTGACCACAACCCTGGCATTGGAGGTGGAAAAGTGTTTCTTGGCCGCATTTTGTATATCAGCAATGGAAACCGCTTCAATGCGCTCCAGATAGGTTTTATAAAAATCCGAAGGAAGATCTTCGGTTTCAATGTTCAAGGCGTAGTTGGCAATGGTTGCCGGATTTTCCAGCGCCATCACGAAACTTCCAGCATAGAGGGCCTTGGTGTTGGTCAATTCCTCTTGGGTGACCGGCTCCTGGATCATTTTATCGATTTCTTCCAAAATCTGTACTACGGAACTATCGGTCACGGCGTTGCGGACTTGGGCATACGCATCAAAACGCATGGGGCTGTATTTATTGTCTCTAATACCAGAGTACGATCCGTAAGTGTATCCTTTGTCTTCCCGTAAATTTTGGTAGAGTCTGGCCTGCGACCCTCCACCTAGGATTCTATTGGCCAAAAGCGAGGCCAAATAATCAGCATCCTTCATTTTCAAGTGGGTGATGTTTTCCACGGCCACCTCGGATTGAACAGCATTGGAAGCATCTACAAAATTGATTTGCGTGTATTGGGCATCGGTAGGCTCCGTATAGCTAAAGGATGGTGGAACCGCCTTGGACCATGGGGTAAAATACTGGGTGACCAGTTCCTTTACATTGTCAAACTCAATATCACCAATGACCACCAAATAGGCATTGGCAGGTACAAAATAATTGCGGTAAAACTGTTCTACATCGACCAAGGATACATTATTGACCGTCTCCTCGCTGGTGATTTCACCAAAAGGATGGTTTTTGCCATAGGCAAGGGCCAATTGTACCTGATTGGCTATCGCGGAAACATCTTTTTCCTGGGATTTGAGTCCGGTTAGGATACGGTCTTTTTCCTTGTCAAATTCCTCCTGCGTAAAGTTGGGATTCAGTGATGCATCGGCCATAAGCTCCAGTATTCTTGGGAAATATTTGGAAAGGCAGCTCGCAGAGGCACTTTGACTACCCACGCTGATGGAGGCCCCCAAGAAATCCACTTCTTCATAGAAATCGTCCTTGGAAATGGTTTTGGACCCTTTTCCCATTAGGCTTGAAGTGAGATCGGAAACCCCGGCCTTGTCTCCTTGCAAAATAGGTGGATTGTCTATGGTCAAATGGATGGATACTCGCGGTAGTTTATGGTTTTCCACCACCATAACCTTAAGTCCGTTCATGAGCTCAAACCGGGCAGGTTCCTGCAAATTTATTTCGGGAGCAGGTCCTCTTTGGGGCTGTTTGGTACGATCTATCTGTGCGTGGGATACTGCCATAAAGAGCGACAGTACCGTCAATACGATATACTTTTTCATCTTAATTGGCGTCTTTTTGTTCTGGTAAATATTCAAGTTCCACCCGTTGGTTCACTTTCAGGTACTTTTTGGCAGCTTCCCTGATTTCTTCCCGGGTAATGGATCGGTAAATGTCAATTTCAGTGTTGATGAGGTTGGTGTTGTCTCGCAACATGTAATTTTCTGCCAAGGAATTGGCGATTCCTTCAACACTACTATTGGCGCTCACAAAATTGTTCTCGAACTTGTTCTGGAGTTTCTGATAGTCTTTTTCGGAAATCAAATCCGTTTGGATTTTCAAGATTTCGGCATCAATCCCATCCTTGATATCCTGTATGGTGTTGTCCCCAACGGGCAGTCCGCCAACCAAGTAGGCACCATAATCTTCGGCATCAATGGGGAAGGAAAAAATCTGAAGGGCCTTTTTCTCCTCATCCACCAACTTTTTGTAGAGCTTGGAGCTCTCCCCGTCACTGAGGTAGGTAGATATCATGTTGATGACATACGCATCCCTTTTGGCCTGTCCCGGGGTTCTGTAGGCCAAGAATATGGCCGGAATTTGGATGTTAGGGTCGTGATAGGTAGCCTGAATGGTAGTTGTGATAGGAGTGTCCTCTATGTGCTTCCGCTGAATTTCAGCCCCTTTTGGGATAGGCCCAAAATAATCGGAGACCATTTTTTTGGTCTTGTTGATGTCGATATCACCGGCAATGACCAATACGGCATTGTTGGGTACATAAAAGGTCTTGTTGAAGTTTTTAAAATCATCCAAGGTGGCACTCGCCAAGTGATCCAAGGAACCGATAACGCCCCAACGATAAGGGTGTTCCACATATAGATTTTTGAGCATCTGCTCAAAAAACGCCCCATAAGGGGAGTTGTCCACGCGGAGGCGCCGTTCTTCCTGGACCACTTCCTTTTGGGTATCCACACCCACTTGTCCTATGATAGGGTGCATCATTCGTTCAGATTCCAACCACAATCCAACTTCCAAACTGTTGGAGGGGAAGGTCTCATAGTAGTAGGTACGGTCCAAGAAGGTGTTGGCATTTCCGCGACCACCATTGCTGGTCACGATCTTGTCCCATTCGCCTTTGGGAATGTTCTGGGTCCCTTCAAACAAAAGATGCTCAAAAAAATGGGCAAATCCTGTTTTTTGTGGGTCCTCATCCTTTGAGCCCACGTGGTACATGACCGATGTGGTCACCACGGGTGCAGTGTTGTCCTGGTGTAGGACCACATGCAATCCGTTGTTAAGATCATACTCTTCAAAAGCTACCTCCTGTGCTGAAATGAAGTGGCCGCTAGAGAGTATGAAAAGTGCTGAGAGCAGAAATCTTTCCATAATGTTCTATTTTATGTTGATGTAATCGATGAGGTTGGTATGGATTTTTTGATTGATGTTACGCTAAATATAGGATAAAATTTGAAAGTCAGATAAATATGACACAAGTCTTTGGGGATAACTGTGGCATATGTCGTAAACATTCAGTAAATTAAACATCATTTCAAAACTAAAATGAGATGAAAAATTTAACCCTTCCTATCCGTTTTGGGATTGTCACCAGTGCCATCCTCATTGCTTATTTTTTGATCTTGTCCCTTATGGGAAAACATACCAATGTTTTTTATAGCCTTTTCAATGGCATCATTACGGGATTTGGCATTTATGAGACCATCAAGTATACCCGGATAAGGCAGGGCAAGGGTTTTAGCTATGGGAGTGGTTTCACGGCGGGCATAACCACGGGGTTTGTCGCATCGCTCCTATTTACCATTTTCTTTGCGTTCTACGCGACTGAACTCAACAGTCATTTTTTAGATGAACTTTCCAAGGTCTGGGCCAAGGATTATAAAAATTTCCAAGGAATTGTTTTCTTCACTGTGGCCGTTATGGGTTTTGCCACCACCTTGGTTTTGACGCTATCTTTCATGCAACTCTTCAAATCTTCCAACAATCCCAAAAAATAATAGGGGAAAAGCTTGGGATTATACTTGTGGATTAAGGATTTAGCAGTATATTTGCACCCGCTAATTTGACAAAGCGAACCTAAATTAATTTTAATTAACGCATTATGTACGCAATAGTAGAGATGGCAGGGCAGCAATTTAAAGTTGCAAAAGACCAGAAAGTGTACGTTCACCGTTTGCAGGAAGAAGAAGGTAAAAAAGTCGTTTTTGACAAAGTTCTTCTTTTGGAAGATGGAGGTAACGTTACCATTGGCGCCCCAGTCATAGAAGGTGCGGCTGTTGAGGCCAAAGTTGTAAAACACCTTAAAGGTGATAAAGTGATCGTCTTTAAAAAGAAAAGACGTAAAGGTTACCAAAAGAAAAACGGACACAGACAATACCTGACTGAGATCGTTGTTGAAGGTATCGTGGCCAAAGGTGCCAAGAAAGCTGCTCCTGCAAAGGCGAAAGCTGATGAAAAACCAGCTGCAGAGCCTAAAAAGGCAGAAGCTAAAAAAGCAGCAGCTCCCAAAAAAGAAGCCCCAAAGGCAACCGAGGATTTAAGCTCCAAAACGGTAGCTGAATTGAGGGATATGGCAAAAGCCAAGGACATTACCGGATATTCTTCCATGAAGAAAGCCGAGTTGATTGAAGCGTTAAGCAAATAAGACACAGAACTAAAATTTATATATCATGGCTCACAAGAAAGGTGTAGGTAGTTCAAAAAACGGTAGAGAATCAGAATCGAAACGCTTAGGGGTTAAGATTTTTGGTGGTCAGGCCGCTGTAGCCGGTAACATCATTGTAAGACAACGTGGTACCAAGCACAACCCTGGAGACAATGTTTATGCCGGAAAAGATCATACCTTGCATGCCAAGGTAGACGGCATTGTTAAGTTTGAAAAGAAAACTGGAGGAAAATCTTTTGTTTCCATCGAGCCTTTTCAAGCATAATAACACCACCGTTTAAACGATTAAAATAAGGCCCCGCAAAGCGGGGCCTTATTTTTTACCCTTGCCCCCACCTATTTTTTAATGGTTTAATAACCTAATGGTGATATGTGACCGGCAGTAATTGATTTTATTGTTCCCTTCTTAATTTGGGTCACGTTCCATGAAAGCAAATTTTGGCGCCTTTTGTACATTGGTCTTGGGGATAGCTCTTATCCACACAAAAGGTCTGGGACAAAAATTCCAAACCGACCTCAGCCCAACACAAACCTCCGACTCCACTTTTCTGGAATTTCAAAAAAGATTGGAAGCTTCCAAAAAGCATCCCGACCAACCCCGGGAAATTGTACAAAGCCATATTGGATTGGGAGAGTACTACCACGCTTTGGGATTGTATTCGGAAGCCATGGACCAATACAATGGCGCTTTGGAACAAATGGGGACCGACCTTTCGGATACGCTATATGTCACATTGAACAACAATATTGGAAGGGTCTATCTCTCCCTAAACAATTTTGACTTGGCCGAGCAACATTTTACGGATACCATGAACCGTTCCTTGGAGCTTAACCATAGTGTTGGCCGGGCCAATTCCATGGCCCTATTGGGAGCTTGCTATGAAAAGCAGGGAGAATATGATAAGGCGTTGGCCTATCAAAAAGAAAGCCTGTTGTTGTTTGAACAACTGGAAGATAAACATGGCGTAGCCATCACCAATGAAAATATAGGAAGCATTTACGAAGATTTGGAGCAGTTTGACCTTGCCCATCAATATTTTGATAAATCATACGGGTACGTAAAGGATTCCGAAACCATAGAGGAGGTAAACGTACTCAATAATCTGGGAGATTCCTTTCGGAAAACTGGTGACTATGATTTGGCATTGGCACATACCCAAAAGGCGTTGGGGATTGCCCAAAAACTCAATGACTTCCATCAGTTGGAAAGCGCCCATAAAGACCTTTCCAAGACCTATGCATTCATGGGGGATTATGAAAAGGCCCACGCGGAACTGATACAATCGGAAAAATACAACAGGGCCATGCTCATGGCCCAAAACACCAATCAGCTCAATGTGCTGCAGACCATTTACGAGACCAATAAAAAGGAGGCCGAAATACAATTGCTGAAGGAACAGAACAAGGTAAGTGCTGCCAACCAAAATCTACTTTGGGTGGCCCTGTTCGCGATTGCCGCCATTCTTACTATCCTATACAACTATTTGGGGAGAAAACGGAAGGCCAAGATCAAGATACAGGAATACAAACAGCGGATGCTTAAGGCGGAACTGGACAAAAAAGCCATTGAGGAAAGGAATTTGCAACGTGAAGTACAGTTAAAGACTGCATCCTTGTCCCGGTACAGCCTACACCTATCCCAGAAGAACAAAATCTTACTTGATTTGGCCAATACTTTGAGAAACATTGCTTCGCGAAGGAACATGGACACTTCGGAAAAAATAAAAGCTTTGGTCAAGGAAATCGATTTTAATCTGCAACAGGAGCACGAGTGGGATGAGTTCATGAATTTTTTTAAGGAGATCCACCCAGAGTTTATCAAAAAACTCTCCACCATGTCCCAAGACAACCTCTCCCCGGCGGAGCTTCGGTTGGGGATGCTACTGAGACTGAACCTGACGTCCAAGGAAATCGCATCCATTTTACGGGTGACTCCTGATAGTGTTCGGGTGGCCCGCCATCGACTTCGGAAGAAACTCCCCATAGACCAAAAAGAGGAACTGGTAAACTTTATGATAGAGCTTTGACCCCTTTTTCACCCCACTTTTTAGAAAAGGTTAGCCCCATGTAAAAAAAATGTAATTGTTGCCTTCTTGTTTCCGCAGTGTTAGGGATTTGTTTCCTTTTTGTTTCCTTTTAATTTAAACCTTAATGAGTTGATATACATAGTTTTGGAATGCATACTAACGTAAACCAAAATGAAATCGATGAACTTGAAAAAACTACTTTTTGTAACGCTTTTTTTGATGCTTGGTCTCCTAAATGCACAAGCACAAACGGGCAATATACAAGGAACCATTACCGATGAGAACGGAATTTATGTTCCCGGGGCCAATGTATATATTGAATCGCTATCCAAAGGGGCTATCACCGACTTTGATGGTAGATTTACCTTGGTGGGAATAGTCGCAGGGACCTATACACTGAATATTTCTTACTTGGGCTATGCCGATGTGGAGCAAGAGGTTACCGTATCCGGCGGGCAAACCACTGCTGTGAGCATTGTACTGAACCCTTCGAATGTGGAATTGGATGAAGTGCAGGTAAGTGCCTATGGACTTAGTGGGCAGGCGAAAGCCCTGAATACCCAAAAAACCAATTTGAACATTACCAATGTAGTCTCAACGGACCAGATTGGAAAATTCCCAGATGCCAATATTGGGGATGCCGTAAAACGAATTCCTGGAATCACCATGCAGGTAGACCAAGGGGAGGCCCGGAATATCATTGTTCGTGGTCTATCCCCCCAATTAAACTCCGTGACTTTGAACGGTAGCCGGATTCCTTCCGCGGAAGCAGATAACCGAAACATTCAGATGGATTTGATACCTTCGGATATGATCCAGACCATTGAGGTGAACAAGGCCGTTACCCCAGATATGGATGCCGATGCCTTGGGAGGTTCGGTAAACTTGGTTACCCGTACCGCGCCCCAAGGGTTCCGGGTTTCAGCCACAGCCGGGTCGGGAGTCAACTTTATTACCGATAAAAGAATTTGGAACGGATCCATTCTAGTTGGGGACCGCACCAATGATGGCAAATTTGGGTATATGCTTTCCGCAACCATCAACGATAATGATTTTGGGTCGGACAATATTGAAGCGGAATGGACCGATGAATTTGAGTACAATACCGGAGCTGAGGATGATGAAGGTGAACCCATTTTGGAGGAAATGGATGTTGACCCCTATACCAATGTAACGGAACAACGTACCTATTTGGTACAACGGGTGCGAAGAAGCTTTGCGGCCAACTTTGATTTTCAAATCAACTCAGGGAACAATATTTTCCTGAAAACCATGTACAACTGGCGGGATGATCGGGAGAACCGTTTCCGATTGGAGCAGGAAATCTTGGACGGAGAGGATATTGAAGTTGGGGATTTCACAGTTTCCAGTGGAAGACTTACCCGTTTCCCGGCAGAGATCAAAAGACAGACCAAGGGAGGTGTTGCCGGTGGACGCAACAAGAACAGACGTTTGGAAGACCAACGGATGCAAAACTATACGCTTGGAGGTAACCATTTGTTGGGGTCGTTAAAGATGGATTGGATGGGATCTTATGCCAAGGCTTCAGAGGAACGTTTGAACGAGCGTTATGCGGAATACGAATCTGAATACATTGTAAACAACGATAACAGCAATCCCAAATACCCCATCATGACGGCTGCCAATGCTTCGGATTTTAACGATTTGGGCAACTTTGAATTTGGTGAGGTTACCAATGAAAATCAATATACCGAAGAAGAAGACATAAACTTCTTTGCCAACTTTGAATTGCCTGCGGACTTTTTTGGTCAAGGTAATGGGACCATAAAATTTGGTGCAAGGGGCAGGTTCAAGACCAAGGAAAGAAACAATGACTTCTTTGAATATGATTTGGAGGAGCTATATCCAACCTTGGCCGATATGCCTGTTAAGAGTTATACGGATCCCGACTTTTTGGCGGGTAGCAAGTATCAAGCTGGGAATTTTGCCAGTGAGGAGTGGTTGGGTTCTTTGGATTTGAACAGTTCAAATGGGGAGGCCATTCCAGATGAGTTCCTACCAGGAAATTTTGAGGTAAAGGAGAATGTTCTGGGAGCTTATGCCATGGTCAACCAAAGACTTTCCAACAAATTGAGTGTGTTGGCCGGGGTTAGGGTAGAGAATACCAAATTGGAGTCAGATGGAAACCGTGTCATTTATATAGAGGAAGATGAGGATGCCGGTATTGAGGAAGGTATTGAAGTGGAACAAGTTTCGGATGAAAACACCTATACCAATATCTTGCCGGGCGTTCACTTTAAATATGATGCAACCAATAATACCATTCTAAGGTTTGCATGGACCAACACCTTGGCCAGACCCAACTATGTTGATTTGATTCCAAGGGCCGAGATTGTGAACGAGGATGCAGAGGTCATTGTTGGGAATCCAGAGTTGGACCCAACAACGTCCATGAACTTTGATTTGAACGCGGAGCATTATTTTGAGAGCGTAGGTATTGTTTCAGGAGGGCTTTTTTATAAGAGGATAAACGATTTTATCTATACCTTCATCACAGAATCTGAAGATGATTCTTTTGGAACAGGAACCACAGGATACGATATTTTTCAACCCTTGAACGGGGATTCTGCATCCATTTTTGGTGCGGAGGTCTCCTTCCAGCGTCAGTTGGATTTCTTGCCTGGGTTTGCACGTAATTTCAGCATTTATCTAAACTATACCTACTTGACCTCAAGTGCAGATGGTATCCGTAACGAAGATGGTGATGAACGAACCGATTTGGATCTGCCCAATACCGCTCCCAACATGTTCAACGGATCATTGGGGTATGCCGACAAACGTTTCAGTGCAAGACTTTCCGCCAATTTTTCGGATTCGTATGTGGATGAAATCGGAGGGAATGCCTTTGAGGACAGATACTATGATACCCAGTTTTTCCTGGATTTCAACGCTAGCTATGCCATCAATAGTAATTTGAGATTGTATGCAGACGTAAACAATATCACCAATCAGCCTTTGCGCTATTTTCAAGGAGTAAAGGATAGAACCCAACAAATGGAGTTCTACGATATTCGATTCACTTTTGGATTGAAGTACGATTTGTTCAAAAAATAATTTCAGCAGCTAGTATTATTTTGAACAATGTCATGCCGAGTGCCTGTCCTAACATTTGGGCAGGCGCTCCAAATGACGCCTTCTTTTTTTAAACTATTCTTATGAAAAAAATCTATATACCCTTTATGCTTGTGCTAGGTATGGTTTCCTGTAAACAAGGGAGTGAGCTTCCAGCCATAGCACCGGACATTATTACTGAAAAAACACCAAACGATACGGATGATCCCGCCATTTGGGTCAATCCGGATGATGCATCAAAAAGTATTGTTTTTGGAACCGATAAAGAGACCAACGGAGGTATTTATGCCTTTGACCTCAATGGAAAGATCATTCAAGAAAAGTCCATCAAAAACATCCAAAGACCCAACAATGTGGATTTGGAATACGGTTTTCAGTTGAACGATTCGGTTGCTGTGGATGTAATTGCTTTCACGGAAAGGGAAAAGCAACAAATAAGATTGTTTTCCGTACCAGATATGAAGCCGCTCGATGATGGAGGTTTCCCTGTTTTTGAAGACGAATCGAATATGGAACAACGTCTGGCCATGGGTATCAGTTTGTACAAATCGCCAAAAGATTCATCCCTGTATGCCATTGTTGGCAGAAAGATAGGACCAAGTGGTTCGTATTTGTACCAATATAAATTTGAATCGGATAGCATGGGAATTTCCGCCAATTTGGTGCGAAAGTTCGGAAGCTTTACGGGAGGAAAGGAAATTGAGGCCATTGCCGTGGACAACGAAATGGGCTACGTATATTATTCTGATGAGGGCGAATGCGTTAAAAAATATTATGCGGAACCTAGTATGGGCAATGAAGAATTGGCCTGCTTTGGAGGAGAACACTTTTTGGAGGATATCGAGGGGATTGCCATTGCTAGATACCCCAACGGAGAAGGGTACATCATTGTATCTGACCAGCAACGCGGACAGTTCAATATCTTCTCCAGAAAAGACAATAGTTTTATCAAAGCCGTAAACTTGTCAACTACTGAAACTGATGGTTGCGATGTGGTTACCGTACCGTTGAACGATACTTTCCCCAATGGTCTTTTTGCTGCAATGAACGACCAAAAGGACTTCTATTTTTACGATTTGAAGAAAGCGTTGGGCCTGAAATAAAATTCAAATAGTAAGTTTTCGTTTTCGAGCGGTTATCTCCCAAGTGTCGGTTTTTTTACCGTTTTTGATTACGGAAACTTCATCATGTAGGTTAATGGTAGGACAAATATGGTAGGGGATGCCGTAAAGCACATCACCTATATTTAGGGCATCCCAATCTGCCACTTTGATCACACCGTGCTCCTCACTTTGTGAAAGTAGCTCGTAATCCTCAAGATTGAGGAATTGTATCCGTTTGTCGATTGGATTTTCAGCGGCCACGGATTTATGCCCCATATCCACGGTAACAATACCTTCAGTGGGTTTGGAGATAACGCGGGTCACCACGAGGGCCGCATGTTTAAAGTTTTGTTCCGTTAATTTTTCACCATATCCCCAATCCCACAACACGCAGGTACCCGGACTGGTAATCCTGTTTTCTTCCATACGGTGTGAAGTGAAGGAAGGGGTTCCCCCACAAATCATTCTCAGGTTTGGATGTGAATTCTTTAAGGTATCGAAGTAGTCGGTGACGGACTCCAGCCCCTCTTCAATTTTTTGGTTCCTCTCCGAAAAGTCGGGGTTGCGAAGATGCCCATCGTACACATGGAACCCTTCAAACTGAAGGGATTTGCATTCATCCAAAGAGGCGATCAAAGTATCTAGCTCCTTTCCTATTTTGATTCCTGAACGGTTCATCCCGTTGTTGATATCAATATAAACTGGAATGATCAAGCCTTTGGTCTTGGCTTTTTCATTCAACGACTTGGCGGAGGAAACTGCATCGATTAGTGTGGCAAAACGGGTAGAAGGAAAATGGGCGGTCAATTCAAGGAAACGGTCCACTTTGGGCCCTACCAGTTGATGGGCGATCAGTACAAAATCGGCACCCGCCTCTGAGGCAATTTCCGCTTCCGCAATGGTAGAACCTTTAAAATTGGAAATGCCGGCATCCAATAAACGCTTCATGACCTTGGGCATTTTATTGGTCTTGATGTGGGGCATCAAACGGGTAGTATCCCCATTGACCAAGGAAAGCATTTCTTTGATGTTGAATTCCAGATGATCTATATACAGGGCAATGGATGGGGAATCTACCGTATCCACATTTTTGATTTCATACCAATTTTGGGCCATGTTCCTATTAGTTTGAATTGGGAAACAAGGTACTCATTTATGTGCGAAAGGAAGTTGAATTCTTTTTGTAGCTTTAAGTACATTAACTATAAACCCATTTATCATGAAAAAAGTCATTAGCTGTTTGTTATTGTCGTCTACCATCTTGTTTTCAAGCTGTTTGGGGTCGTTCAAGGCGTTCAATAATTTGAAGGACTGGAACCAAGGGGCAACCGACAGTAAATTTGTAGACAACCTGATTTTTTGGGGGTTGTGGATTGTCCCCGTGTACGAATTGTTCCTCCTCGGGGATGCTATAATCTTCAATGTGATCGAGTTTTGGTCCGGATCTAACCCTATTGCCATGAAGGAAGGGGAATCCGAGACCCAAATGGTGGAACATGATGGTAATACCTTTAAAATGGTGGCCACAAAGAACCGAGTGCAGGTGAGTGTGGTCGCAGGACCCAAACAAGGCAAGAAAATCGATTTGGTGTACAAGCCAGATGAAAAATCTTGGAACGCCGTTCGCCCCAATGGAGAGATTATAAAGTTATCTTCTTTCGAGGAAGGATTCTACATTGTGTATATGCCCAATGGGGAACAAGTTAAAATCGACCCTATGAGTACCAGACAAGAGGGGTTGGCCATTCTACAAGAGAGCAAGACCTGCTATTATTCGGAAAGCTTATTGGCAGATTAAAAATATTGCACTTCATCAAAAGCCATGGTAAGAACTATGGCTTTTTTGTTGCGATAAACTTTCAATATATTCCAAAACGGGGGTTTTTGCCAGGAAAAGCGCCTTTGTCCGTAACAAAACAACAATTTCCGTGACCTATTGTTGTTGAAAATATTTTAATCCTATATTAGTCGGCAATATCAAAAAACAATCAGTAAATCATGATAAAAAAGGTAACCTTACATGCATTGGTACTTGCAACGGTTTTTTCTTGCGGTGTCAAAAATCAAACAAATGATCTAGCTTCCGATAATCCTATAATGGCACAATTGGATTTGGTCAACATCCAAGATGATAAAGTAAATGTGGTCATAGATCCGGGGAGGTTTATCCAAGATACCATCACTTACAGATTGCCAAGAGTGGTCCAGGGAACCTATGCCGTATCCGATTTTGGCAGGTATATAGAGAATATTACAGCTTTTGATTATGAAGGCAACACAATGCAGGCCACCCAAGTGGATACCAACACTTGGACCTTTGTCAATGCCAAGAATTTGGATAGAATAGAATATGCCGTAAACGATACCTTTGATCAGGAAGTGCAAGGAGGTATTGGTGAGGAAGTTCCCTTTTCGCCTTCGGGCACCAACATAGAGCCTAAGCAGGTGATGTTGAACCTGCACGGATTTGTGGGGTATTTTGATTCCCTAAAGCGAAATGCTTACCAGATTGATATCAAATCCCCTACCAGCTTTACGTATACCTCTCCCCTAACCGAAATACAATCCACATTGAGTGCGGATGGTGCTATTAAGAATTCAGTGTTCTTGGCCAATCGATATTTTGAGGTGACGGACAATCCCATGATGTATGGGGAGACCGAGGTGGAAGAGTTCATGGTGGGGAACATCAAGATTGTATTGAGTGTTTTTTCGCCCAATGGAGTACATAAGGCTTCCGAAATCAAAGAGGTCATGGCGGAGATGATGCAGGCCCAAAAAAGATATCTGGGAGATTTGAACAGCACCCCGCGGTATGACATCCTACTGTATTTGTCCGATACACAGAAACCAGATTCCCCAAAAGGTTTTGGAGCTTTGGAGCATCATACTTCCACTGTGGTGGTCTTACCGGAACAAATGGATCCAGAAGCTTTGGCGGAATCTATGATCGATGTAGTGGCCCACGAATTCTTTCATATCGTAACCCCACTTTCGGTACATTCAGAAGATGTACATTATTTTGACTACAATAACCCAACCTTCAGTAAGCACCTATGGCTTTACGAAGGGGTCACCGAATATTTTGCACAGCATTTTCAGGTTTATGAGGGCTTGATAGATCCAGCGGAATATTATGCCAGGACCACTGAAAAGATAAACACCTCAAGGTCCAATTACGATGACGCCATGAGTTTTACCCAAATGAGTGAAAACATCTTGGAGAACCCATATAAAGACAACTATGCCAATGTATATATGAAAGGGGCGTTGATCGGTATGTGTGTGGACATTTTAATGCGTGAAAACGATGGACAGCGCAGTCTACGCTCGTTGTTGGGAGAGTTGTCCGTAAAATATGGCAAGGATAAACCTTTTGAAGATGATGCCTTGATTGCCGAGATTACAGCAATGACCTATCCTGCGGTAGGAGAATTTTTAAACACCCATGTGGTAGGAAGCACACCTATAGATTATGGCCAAATGTTGGATAAGGTTGGATTGTATTTCGCTGAGGCCGAAGTGGAGACCAACTACATTCAGAATGCGGGCGAACTGATCTTATCCGCAGACCCGGCAAGGGGAGGCGTCAAGTTCAACGACCTTGTGGTGAACAACAGCTTTTGGAAGGATAATGGGGTACAGCCCAATGACTTTATAAAATCCATCAATGGAACAGAGGTTACCTTGGCCAATGCCAATCAAATTCTAGCGGAAGTGTATGCATGGAGTTCCGGAAAAGCCATAAAGGTGGAGTTGTTGCGGGGAGAAGAGGAAATCATCATTGATACGACAACCACACCAACGTATACCAAAGCCGTTACCCTATTGGAAAACCCAGAGGCAACGGAAGCCCAAAAAGAATTGCGAAAGGCGTGGCTAAAAGGCTAGGCACAGGTTTCGCAAAATATAAAAGGCCCCGATCATGATCGGGGCCTTTTTTTATAGGTTGTCCAGAAAATTAATATCTGTAATAATCAGGTTTAAAAGGTCCTTCCACCTTCACACCGATATATTCTGCTTGCTCCTCATTCAATTGGGTCAATTCGGCACCCAAACGGGCCAAATGCAATTGGGCCACTTTCTCATCCAAATGTTTAGGAAGCATATACACTTCGTTTTCGTATTTATCACTGTGGTTCCAAAGCTCTATTTGGGCCAAGGTTTGGTTGGTAAATGAGTTGCTCATCACAAAACTGGGGTGGCCCGTGGCGCAACCCAAGTTCACCAATCTACCTTCTGCCAAAATAATAAGGTCCTTACCATCAATGGTATACTTATCCACTTGGGGCTTGATCTCGTCCTTGGTATTTCCATAAGCGCCATTCAACCAAGCCATATCAATTTCATTGTCAAAATGCCCAATGTTACAGACAATGGCCTTGTCCTTCAGGGCGCGGAAATGCTCTTCCCGGATGATGTCCTTATTGCCCGTAGTGGTAATTACAATATCTGCATTGGAAACAACGGTTTCCAGTTTTTTCACTTCATAACCATCCATACAAGCCTGAAGCGCACAGATGGGATCAATTTCGGTTACGGTAACAATGGAGCCCGCACCACGGAAGGAAGCAGCAGTTCCCTTTCCTACATCACCATATCCGGCAACAACCACTCGTTTTCCGGCCAACATGGTGTCTGTGGCCCTACGAATCGCATCCACGGCACTTTCACGACACCCGTATTTATTATCGAATTTGGATTTGGTCACAGAATCGTTCACGTTGATGGCTGGCATGGGTAAGGTACCTTTCTTCATGCGCTCGTACAAACGGTGCACACCAGTGGTGGTCTCTTCGGAAAGGCCTTTTACACCTGAAGCCAGTTCAGGATATTTGTCCAACACCATATTGGTAAGGTCACCACCATCGTCCAAAATCATATTCAAGGGTTTTCTCTCTTCACCAAAGAACAAGGTCTGCTCAATACACCAGTCGAACTCCTCTTCGTTCATCCCTTTCCAAGCATAGACCGGGATTCCTGCAGCGGCAATGGCAGCGGCGGCATGGTCTTGGGTGGAAAAGATGTTACAGGAACTCCAGGTCACCTCGGCACCAAGGGCCACCAAAGTTTCGATCAATACCGCGGTTTGTATGGTCATATGTAGGCAACCGGCAATACGGGCTCCCTTCAAGGGCTGCTCTTTTCCGTATTCCTCGCGCAATGCCATTAGTCCTGGCATTTCGGCCTCGGCAAGCTCAATCTCTTTTCTTCCCCAAGCAGCTAGGGAAATATCTTTCACCTTATAGGGTACATGGGGAATTGTCTTTGTGCTCATACGTATATAAATTTACTTTCGTAGCTTAGCTTTTATAGTGCAGCAAAGATACAAAAACACCTAACTATTAGTCGTGCCCATTTACAAAACCATAACAGTTTCACCAACCACCTCGGTCTATATCTGGAAAGTTACCGAGGCTGAGAAGGAATTGTCCAAGGGGATAGAGCTTACCCCGCATTGCCAAAATAGGATGGATGGGATGAAATCCGAAGCACACCGGAGGGCTTTTTTGAGTATCAGACACTTAATGGCCAAAGCGGGTTATGTGGACAAGGACCTATACTATGACGATTTTGGAAAACCCCATTTAAAGGATGGCAACCATATTTCCATTACCCATTCGCATAATTTTACGGGGGTCATCATCAGCGAAACGGACGAAGTAGGGATAGATATTGAGATGCAGCGTGATAAAATCCTGAGAATTGCACATAAGTTTACCCCCATTCAAGAGTACAAGACCTTGGCCAATGTCGAAGCCATTATTAGAAAACTTACCATCGTGTGGGGCGCCAAGGAATCACTTTATAAAATCTATGCCCAGCAGGGGTTGAGTTTTTTACGGCATATTGATGTGATGGACTTTACCTTTCAAGATGCACGTACCGTGGCCGAAATCCTCTACAAGGGCCAAAAATCCCATTATGATATTGAGTTTTTGGAGTTTGAGGGATTCACTTGTGTATATGCCCTAAAGATGATGGGGGGATGACAGGTAGTTTTTACTAGATTTGTTTCGCAATACAAAAGTGCCCCATGAAGATATCCGTTGAGCTTACCTTGACTCCATTACAAGATAATTTTGAACCCCCTATTATCAATTTCATAAAAAAGTTGAGGTCTTCTGGGCTTACCGTTCTGGAGAATCCTTTAAGTACACAAGTCTTTGGGGAGTATGATAGGGTTATGGGGTTGTTGACCGATGAGATAAAAGAAGCTTTTGAAAATATTGATCATGTGGTATTGGGGATGAAGATTGTAAAATCCGATAGGAGTGACTATGAGCCCCATTTTTGATTTTTTTCTCGGTCCGTACGAAGACAGGGAACTTTCCTTGGTCATTCTTGAAGCCACTGCCTTTTTCTTTGGAATAGCCAGTGTGGTCTATGCCAAGATGGAAGACATTATGGTCTATCCAACGGGGTTGGTTGCCACGGCCATTACCACGTATATCTTTTTTGTGGATCGCTTGTTGGGTGATATGATGATGAACTTCTACTTTTCCATCATGAGCATTTATGGATGGTGGAACTGGGCCCGAAGAAAGCAGGACAGGGAATTTATTGTAAAGATTTCCCGTACCAATACCAAGGAAAAATGGATAGGGGTTGCACTGTTCTCCATTACTTTGCTGGTTACTTTTGGAGTATACAAGGCTTTTGGGGCTGAAATAAAGGCAACCAACTATGTAGATATCATAACCTCGGGCATTTTCTTTACGGCCATGTGGTATATGGCCAACAAAAAATTGGAAAGCTGGACCCTTTGGATCTTGGGGGATTTAATAACCGTACCTTTGTACGCCTATAGGGGATGGGGCATGTTTTCATTACAATACCTCATTTTTACCGTATTGGCCATTCAGGGATATGTAGCATGGAAGAAAGACTTGGGCAAGAGCCCTCAAACCTCATAAAAGTAGTTCTATTTGGGCCGGAATCTACTGGAAAGACCACCTTGGCCCAACAATTGGCCCAACACTACCAAACCGAGTGGGTGCCAGAATATGCCCGGGAATATCTTCAAGATAAATGGGATCGGGAACAAAAAACCTGCGAGCCCAAAGACCTTGTTCCCATAGCTTATGGACAGATGCGCTTGGAAAACCAACTGGCAAAAAAGGCGAACAAGATTTTGGTTTGCGATACAGACCTTTTGGAAACTAAAGTATACTCAGAAACCTATTACACAGGAAGTTGTGATCCAATTCTGGAGAAGTATGCTATCCAAAATACATACGATTTATACTTGTTAACCTATATTGACATCCCATGGGAAGCGGACGATCTTAGGGACAAACCCGACGAACGTGAGGAAATGTTCAGGTATTTCAAGGAAGCTTTGGAAAAATATGACCGAAATTTTGTTATTTTAAAGGGGGACAAAGTGTTCCGGCTTTCAACGGCAATACAAGAAATCGATAAACTTTTTAAGGCGCATGATTGATTTAAGTTCAAAAGACTTGGAACAATTGGAAAACAAAGGGATTTCCAAAGAAAAAGTAGCAAATCAGATAGAAACTTTCAAAGAAGGGATACCCTTTGTGGATTTGATGAAGGCCGCGGTAATTTCCAATGGGATCTTAAGATTTTCGGAAAAGGAACAAGAAGGACTTGTACAATATTTTGAACAGAACAGAGGTCATTTAGATCTGTTGAAATTTGTTCCCGCCTCTGGGGCCGCTTCTCGGATGTTCAAGGCTATGTTCAACTTTTTGGATGCCTTTGACCCCAAAAAGGAGACCCTTTCCGAATATTTGGACCGAACAGGCGATTCCGATGCAAAAAAGTTTACCGACCAAATGCATAAGCTGCCCTTTTATGGGTTGATTATGGACCGTATCAAGGATAACGCATCCAATAAAGATGAAGAAGCCTATCTTTTTGTAAAGGAAATGTTGGGAGAAGATAGGTTGAACTACGGATTCTACCCCAAAGGACTATTGCCATTCCATGCGTACGATTCGGGTAGTGCAACACCCTTTGAGGAACATTTGAAAGAAGCGGCATTATACGCCAAAACAGAAGGCAAGGCCCATCTGCACTTTACCGTTTCTCCGCAACATGACGAAATGTTCAAGGACGAAGAGTCCAAAGTGGGTCCTAAAATATCCGAAGCAACCGATACGCAGTTTTTAATTTCGTACTCCAATCAAAAACCATCCACGGATACCATAGCGGTAGATATGGAAAACCAACCTTTCAAGAACGGGGATGGTTCCATACTGTTCCGCCCCGGAGGGCACGGAGCCCTCATTGAAAACCTGAACGAGCAGGATGCCGACATCATTTTCATCAAAAACATAGACAATGTGGTGGTCGACAAGAATTTGGAAAAAGTGGCCAATAGCAAAAAGATGTTGGCGGGAGTATTAAGAAAAGTGCAGGCCAAGGCTTTTGACTATGCCAGACTTTTGGACGATAATGAGGTGTCGCCAGAGAAATCGGATGAAATAAAATCCTTTTTGGAAAGAGAACTCAATGTTCGGATGCCCAAGAATTATGATGACTTGGATGTTAACGAACAACTAGTCATTCTGAAGGACAAATTAAATCGTCCCATACGTATTTGTGGAATGGTAAAGAATGAAGGTGAACCAGGAGGAGGTCCTTTTTGGGTGAAAGATGTAGAAGGAAATATTTCCCTTCAAATCATTGAATCTGCCCAGATTGATCTATCCGATCAGGAACAGGAGGCCATACTCAAAAATTCAACCCACTTCAATCCGGTGGATTTGGTATGTGGGGTAAGGAACCACAAGGGAGAAAAGTATGACCTTTTGGATTTTGTGGATCCAAAACAGGGGTTTATCACGGGAAAGACCCAAGAAGGCAAGGAACTAAAGGCGCTGGAGCTTCCCGGACTGTGGAACGGGGCCATGGCCTTTTGGAACACCTTGTTTGTTGAAGTGCCTTTGGTGACATTTAATCCCGTTAAGACCGTAAACGACCTTTTAAAGCCTACACATCAAGCTTAGTATAAAAGAAAATAATGTATGAGATCCGTTTCAAATCCATGAAACGGATTTTTTTTGCCTTTTATGTGACCCCCAGATAAAAAGAGTGTCAAAAAGATATAATGGAAACGGATACGCTGATAAAAGAATTTTGGCTTATAACGTAACCGTAGAAGAGAGGTGGTCTTGTTAGGCCATCTGGATTTTAGGTTGGTTGATTTGGTTGGAAGGCCGTACACTATGTACGGCTTTCTTTTAAAATTCTTTAGCGCAATGTTTACTGTGGAAACGAAAAAATAATGTTATTAGGAATTGTAGTGCTCTTAAATATAATTTCATTGGCTATGGTCCTATATCTTTTGATATCATATCTAAAAAGTCGTAAGAAAATAGTGCACAAAAAAAATCAGGATGATGCTATATAAACACTATCCATTGTATTATCCGTTGTTGCCAACCTATTCATAATTTTTTCCTTGGGATTATGATTTTGGCACTTTTGAAAGGCTGCTTCGGCAGCCTTTCTTTGTATAAAAAGGATACATTTTTTGCTTCAGGTAAACAGATTTACACAATAGCTTGAAATGCTTGTTATTTCTAATGAACAGTTTTTCAGAGGGTTGTATAAGAAATGTGGTTGAAGAAAATCTTGGCATCGGATTTTCATGGTTATAGGTGAGTTTAACATTATAAAATCATATACCATGAAAAATTTAGTTATCGCAACCGCACTATCATTTGTAGGACTTACAGCTATCGCCAATGAGAACACCCCAGAATTGAAAACAGATGAAGCAACAGTATTTGTTGTTCAGGACTTTGAGGAAATCAACGTCTCTGACCTTCCTGAAGCTGTAACGGCAGCAGTGAAAAAGAACTACCCTACGGCCAAAGTGGACAAGGCCTATAAGAATGAGAAGGACCAATACAAATTGGAACTGTCTTTGGAAGATGGTACCAAGGGAACCGTCTATGCCGATTCTGAAGGGAACTGGATAGAGCTATAAAATAGTTTATGAGACCTTGTTAGGTTAGTTGGTTTGATGAAAAGGAGTTGCTACGGCAACCCTTTTTTTGTGATAATTTTACCAAACTCCCATCATCTTCATAGCAATGGGCATCGTATATATTACTGAGATATGCCCAAAATCTTGATCATCGAGGACGATACTGCTTTTTGTCAAATGCTATCCAAGTTTTTGACGAAGCATGGGTATGTTGTTTCCTCAAGCTATACCATAAAAGAAGCTCAAGAAAACCTTAGTGCTTCCAATTTTGATGTGATTCTATCTGATGTTAGGCTCCCAAAAGGTAACGGACTGGCCCTCTTGTCCACTGTTAAGAAAGCTTCGCCAAATACCCAAGTGATTCTGATGACGGGATATGCCGAGGTAAAAACAGCGGTAAACGCCATGAAAAAAGGGGCATTTGATTATATTTCCAAGCCTTTTACGCCAGATGAAATTCTGTCTGTCATCACCAATGCGCTGAACACTCAAACTTTCGGCAACACACAAAAGTCAAATGAAAGTTCAATCAAAAAAAAGGATGCGCCGAATCAATTTTTGGTAGGTAAGAGTGAAAGCTCCCAAAAACTGCAACAGTATATCAATTTGGTTGCCCCTACCAATATGTCGGTTTTGCTTATTGGAGAAAGTGGAACGGGAAAGGAAGTAACCGCAAAATCCATCCACGATGCCAGTAAAAGAAGGGAGAAAAACTTCGTGGCCGTTGACTGTGGTGCCATTCCCAAGGAGATTGCCACTAGCGAGTTTTTTGGGCATGTGAAAGGAAGTTTTACCGGGGCCATTGAAGATAAAATGGGACATTTTGAGGCCGCCAACGAAGGGACCCTTTTTTTGGACGAGATTGGAAACCTATCCTACGAGCACCAGATACAATTATTGAGGGCCATCCAAGAACGAAAGATAAAACGGGTGGGAAGCACCAAAGAAATCCATTTGGATTTGCGGATCATTGCCGCCACCAATGAAGATTTGGCCCAAGCGGTTCAGGAAGGAAGCTTCAGGGAAGATCTTTATCATAGATTGAACGAGTTTTCCATGACTGTTCCGCCACTTCGGGAGCGGGTTGGGGATATCATGCTTTTTGCAGATTATTTTTTAGATCGGGCCAATGAAGAACTGGGGAAGAACGTTTCCCATTTTTCAACAGAGGCCCAAGAATATATTGAAACCTACCCTTGGCCGGGAAATCTTAGGGAAATGAAGAACGTGATAAAACGGGCGGTTCTTTTTACCGAAGGGGATTCCATAATGTCAAGTGCCTTCCCAGATGAGCTGATCCATGGCGCTGAAAAGAACACCACCACAAAGTTTTCAAAATCCGAGTATGAAAAGGAACGGATTCTAAATGCCCTAAAACAGACCAATTTCAATAAGAGCAAGGCGGCCAAATTGCTGCAAATGACAAGAAAGACACTTTACAATAAAATCAATCTGTACCAAATGGAGGTGTAGCCAAGTATTGGCAAATGGCCTTTTCAAGTTGGTCAATACGGGTTTTTAAGTTGGAGAGCTCTTCAAAAACCTTTTCTCCATTGGAGTCATCAGGCAGATGCTCCAATCTTTTCAAAGTTTCAATGGCCTCCTGTGCCTCCAATTGCCGAAACATGGGCAGCATTTTATGGGAAACGGAACGAATACAGGAAAAATCAGCATCCCCAATGGCCGAGAAAAGCAATTCCATACTCTTTTGCGTATTTTCCATAAAAACCTCCAATACCTCGCGTACTGCATTCGGACTGTCCAGGAAAGCCGAAATCTGTGTAATCCGGAACAGGGGGGAATTGGATTCCGGTATGCTATTGAGTAAAGCAACTTGGGGTTCTACATCGATTTTGGATACAACTCCAAGTGTTTTTAGCAATACATGACTGGAAAAAGGTTTTTGCAGCACGTCGGCAAAACCCATTTTGGTGTATTTCCCCTTGTCCACGATTTTTTGCCCTGTCATGGCAATTACCGGTTGACCTGAGTAAAGATGGTTATCCCTTTCCTGTAATTTCTGGAGTACGGCAAATCCATCGGTATCTGGCATTTGTATATCCGTAAGGAGGAGGTCGTAGTTCGGATTTTCCGTTTGTGCTAGAGTGCGATAACTGGAAAATGTTTTGACATGGATATGGTTCCTCTGGCAGATTTCACGTAAGAGTTCCAACAGGGTTTCATCATCATCCAAAATATAAACCGTTAAATCCTTCTGGGAGGTAAAGGTCTCTTCAACCTGCGTCAATGGCTCCTTGGAAAACTCAAAGGGGAGCTGTAGGGTAAAGGTGCTCCCTTCATTTATTTTGCTGTCCAGCGTTAAGGTTCCCCCCAATAGTTCGGTCAGTTTTTTGGAGATGGTGAGCCCTAGGCCATATCCGCCGTAGTGTTTTTCAGTTAAATCTTCAGCTTGGGCAAATTCCTTGAAGATCATTTCCTGTTTTTTGGGCTCAATGCCGATGCCGGTATCCACTACTTTAATGCTCAAATAGGAATGGTTCTTACTTTTCTTGGCGGTGGCTTCCACTTTTACAAAACCTGTATGGGTAAACTTAAAGGCATTTCCAACAAGGTTGGTCAAGATTTGGCGAATACGGACTGCATCACCAATAATGGGATTCTTAAGTTCCTCGGCTATATCCAAATGCAGCTCGACACCTTTTTTGGAATATGTTTCCTGAAAATGGGAAGCTGTTTCCACAATAAGGTCGAAAAGAACAAAAGAGGCTTTCTCGATATGTACTTTTCCGGCTTCCAGTTTTGAAAAATCCAATAGGTCGTTCACGAGGTTCTCCACATAGTTTGATGCGGATTTTACATTATGGAGATATTTTGATTGCTTTTGGTTGAGGCCACTTTGTTCCATCAGCTCTGTATATCCGCTGATGGTATTCAACGGTGTCCTTAGGTCATGGCTTACGGTGGAAATCAATTGTTCCCTACTTTTTAGGAGCGATTCCGAGTATTTTTTCTCCTTTTCCAAGCGTTCCCGGTATTGCTGTACTTTCCAAAAATCCTTGGAGATAAAAAAAGTGAACAAAATTATGCCCAAGAGCCCCAAAGCAATGGCTGCCGCTGCCATGCGAATGCTTCGTTGCAACACCCTCTTTTGTTTAAGGTTGTCCAAATAGGTATTTCGAATGATTTCGCGTTCAAACGATGAGATGATACTGCGCATTTTTTGGGGAAAGTTCCAGATCGGTTCTATAGATCTGAAGTTCTTTTTGGGATACCGAGCGTTCTGCAGCGGCGGTTTCTGTTTTGGCTTTCTGTAAAATCGATTTGGAGACCTCAAGGATGGAATCTATGTTTTTAGCATTGGTATTTCCATTGGGGTCCGGAATGTTTTTGTTGAGAATGGCCACATATTCCCTGATGGATTTTTGGGTTGCCGGGGACAGTTGATCAAAATTGGGAGCAAAGGTCTCCGGGGTGATTCGGCCCATCTCCACCTCCATTTTGTGGAATACTTGCAAAATGGAATCTATGGATGCCGTGTTCTCGTTTTCAACTTTTAATTTTCGGAGTTCGGCACTGTTGTACATCTTTTGCTGAAGCAGCTTCTGTACACTGTCCAACTTGAAAACTTGGTTGACATCCCGGGCAAAAACCATGGGCTTTAAGGAATCGATCAAGATGTTTATGGAATCCACTTTTTGCGCATAGACCTTCAGGTTCTTGGCACTTTTGGTCTGTAAGGCAAGTTTGGACAGATTCTCGGCCTCATAAAGACTGGCAAGCAATCTATTGGTTTTTAAAAGCTTAAGATTGTCGTCATTTTTGTCTTGGAATGTAGTGTAGCTTTTAAATTCAGTATAGATAAAAAAAGCGGCCAAGACCCCCAATGCTCCCAAAATCAAATAACTGAAGATGATTTTTAGAGCGAATCTGTTCTTGGGTTTCCGGGTCATACACAATTCTTTGATATTGTATATACGCATTCAGGTATACCACATAGTTGTTATCAAAAGTTAATTTCTGGGGTTTCTTATGAAAAATGAAAGTGGCATAGTACATTTGCGGCCATCTCAAAGGGGTGCTTTGCACGGCAAGGCTGAGATTATACCCAATGAACCTGGGCGGGTAATGCTGCCAAGGGATTGCGCAAGGCGCATCTTGGAATTTCATCGTTTCTTTAAAGAAACAAAATCAAGTATTAACAAGAATAATGGCCCCTTTTATTCGTAACATTTTTTACGAATGAAAACTTTATTCACAACATTGGCCGTTTCCGGGCTGGCGCTGAGTATGAGCGCACAACAGGAACCAACAGATTCTTTGGAAGGTAAAAGAGTGGTATTGGACGAGGTCTTGGTCCAAGCTGTACGGGTGACCAAGGAATTTCCCATTACTTTTTCCAACTTGGACAAAGAGGAGCTTACCTCCCGAAACCTAGGGCAGGACGTTCCCATTTTAATGAATTTTTTACCGGCCGTGGTCACTACTTCCGATGCAGGTGCTGGCGTGGGATACACCAGTTTCCGTGTGAGAGGAACCGACTCAAGGGGCGTAAATGTCACCATTAATGGTGTGCCCTACAATGATGCGGAGTCCCATGGGACATTTTGGGTGAACATGCCCGATTTTGCTTCCTCGACCCAGAGTTTGCAGTTGCAGCGTGGGGTAGGGACCTCTACCAATGGTGCAGGGGCATTTGGCGCAAGCCTAAATGTATTGACGGATGCATTTTCCGAAGAGGGCTACGCGAAGGTTTCCTCTTCTGTGGGGAGTTTTAATACCCTGCGGAACAACGTAAAGTTCAGTACGGGGATGTTGAACGACCATTTTGAATTTTCGGGAAGGTTGTCGCGCATCACCTCTGATGGGTATGTGGACCGTGCCAGCTCCGAACTGGACAGCTATTTTATGCAAGGGACCTACCGCAGTGACAACACATTGTTAAAGGCATTGCTTTTTGGAGGGCATGAGGTTACTTATCAAGCCTGGAACGGCATCACCGCTGAAGAATTGGAAGAAAATAGAACCTATAATTCTGCAGGAAGATATACCGATGAGAATGGGAATGTACAGTTTTATGACCGTGAAGAGGACAATTACAAACAAAACCATGTGCAATTGCATTGGAACCAGACCCTAAGTCCGGAATGGAGTACCAATTTGGCCTTGCACTATACACGTGGAAGAGGATACTTTGAGCAGTATAGGGAAGATGATGACTTTTCAGACTATGGCTTTGAACCCATTAGCTTGGGAGGGGAGACCATCAATACTACCGACTTGATTCGAAGAAGATGGTTGGACAATCACTTTTATGGCACCGTTTTTTCGGCCACGTATAACAAGGAAAACCTGAAATTGATCTTGGGTGGAGGATACAATGAGTACAAGGGAGACCATTTCGGGGAAATCATCTGGGCACGTTATGCAAGTGGTAGTGAAATTAGGGATAAGTACTATGATGACAATTCCACTAAAACGGATTTCAATACTTATGCAAAGGTCAATTATCAGTTGGATGGCCAATGGTCGGTTTTTGGGGATATGCAATACCGAAGGGTTGGTTATGAAGCCAATGGAGAAGATACGGGATTGGTGGATGATACCTTCAACTTTTTCAATCCGAAAGCAGGAATTACGTTCAATTTGAACCCCAACAACAATTTTTATCTGTCCTATGCCAGGGCCAATAGGGAACCCAATCGGAATGACTATGAGAACGGAAGCCCCAAGCCTGAACAATTGAACGATTATGAGTTAGGATGGCGTTTTGTCTCCCCTGACATCCAGTTGAACACCAATGTGTACTACATGCGTTATAAAGATCAGTTGGTGCTCACCGGTGAACTCAATGATGTGGGTGCGCCGCTACGGGCCAATGTAGGGGATAGCTACCGCTTGGGGTTGGAAGTGGATGCCAACATCCGATTGGGGCGCAAGTTTAGGTTACAGCCCAATGTGGCCTTGAGCGATAACCGAAATGTTGATTTCTTCTTCCAGCGGGACGGGGTACTCCAAAACTTGGGGAACACCAAAATTGCGTATTCACCACAAGTGATTGCTGGAAACATCCTGGCGTTTCAACCCCATACAAACCTTCAAGTATCGTTGCTTTCAAAGTTTGTGGGCAAGCAATATATGGGGAACATCGATTCCGAAAATTCAACTTTGGACAGTTATACCCAAACCGATTTCAATGTACAATACGTGATCGAGGCCAATTCGTTTGTGAAAAGTATTGTGCTTTCCGGACTGGTGAACAATATTTTTGATGCCGATATTGTTTCCAACGGGTATTTCTACACCTTTGATGACGACTATTCCAATCCTGGGACCATTACCACCATTGAGGGAGCGGGATATTACCCTCAGGCAGGAATCAACTTTCTCATAGGGGCCACCGTTAATTTTTAATGACCAAATAGTAAATGGGATTCTGTACTTTTATACGCCATGACAGAATCCCATTTTCATTTTTCTGAAGAAAAACCCCTCCGATGGGGTATTATCGGTTGCGGTAGTGTGGCCGAAAAGAAAAGCGTTCCAGCATACCAACTCATCCCAGAGTTTAAAGTACACATGGTAATGCGCCGCGATGCAGAAAAAGTCCAAGATTATGCCCAAAGGCACCAAATTGCCCATTGGACCACCCATGCCGATGAGGTGATTCAGAATCCAGAGGTCGATGCCATCTATATTGCCACACCTCCGGATACCCATAAATTATACGCCCTTCAAGTGGCCGCCGCGGGAAAGCCTTGTTGTATTGAAAAGCCCATGGCACCCAATTATCAGGATAGTTTGGCTATTTGTGAGGCATTCAAGACCAAGAAGATACCTCTTTTTATTGCGTATTACCGTCGCTCCTTGCCCAGATTCCTTAAAGTGAAGCAATGGTTGGATGAGGGGTTGATAGGCAAGGTAAGGCATGTAAATTGGCAAAAATCCGCTTCGCCCAATGAGGTCGATTTAAATGGCGGGTCCAATTGGCGGACGGAAGAAAAAGTGGCTCCCGGTGGGTATTTTGATGATTTGGCCAGTCACGGTCTGGATTTGTTCAACTTTCTTTTTGGGGATATCAAAAAAGCTAGCGGAATGGCCTTGAACCAACAAGGTTTGTATACGGCCCATGATGCGGTTACGGGAAGTTGGTTGCACGAAAATGGGGTGACAGGAGCTGGATTTTGGAATTTTGGCACCCATCATAGGGTGGATAAGGTAGAAATCTTCGGTTCCGAAGGAAGTATACGCTTTGCGGTTCTGGATGAAGCGCCTATTGAACTGGAAAACGCTTCGGGACATAAAATTTTGGAAATCCCACATCCAGTGCATGTGCAGCAATACCATGTAGAAAACATCAAAAACCATTTGTTGGGAAAGGGGAAGCACCCCTCAATAGGAAAAACAGGCTTGCATACCAGTTGGGTCATGGATGCTATCTTGGGTAATCTTTAATTGGAGATGACCACGGTGTTTCCACTTTGTGTGGCCCTGTAAAAAAGTAAATCGTAGTATCTCCCCCCATCATCGGGCCTATCCAGTTGTTGTCCTGTAAACAGATTATAGGTGTATCCCTCACAATCACAGACCACATTCTGCCCATCTATGGCCATGGTGGAACAGCTATTGGGGGCATGGTTGGGGCAACTGGCCTCCCATGCCACAAATTGGGCGCCACTCAATCCGGCACGCATCACAAAGACGCCTCGGGTACCCACTCCATCATTGTCCACAAGAACAGGATTGCCAATGTTGTTCAATTTACTGTAGAGCGGTAGATTCAAGTTTAAATCAAACCTGAAGCTCACTTCTTGAAGGTATGGATTTCGATTGGTACTGTCTGAACTACAGGATATTATGAAAATAAGAAAGGCATAACCGAAAAAGCGCCTCATAGTATGGAATTCAAAATGTTAGCGCAACAAAGTTGAACAAAATTTACCTATATTTGCGTTAAATCCTCGCAAAAAACCATGCAGGGGCATGGAATTCGTTGAGGATTTTTGTATTTGTAGAGAAGAGACCATTGGGGAAATTTTTTATTTTCTTCAATGTTCTTATGCATTAAAACGTGACGATATGAGTAAAGTATCTTATTATACAGCTGAGGGATTAAAAAAATTGAGGGATGAACTCAACCAGTTAAAAGATGTTGAGCGCCCTAAAGCTTCCCAAGCCATTGCTGAGGCAAGGGACAAGGGAGATTTGTCCGAAAACGCCGAGTATGATGCTGCCAAAGAAGCTCAAGGCCTCTTGGAAATGAAAATTTCCAAAATGGAGGAAACCTTGGCCAATGCTAGGTTGATAGACGAATCGCAATTGGATACCTCAAAAATATTGGTGCTTTCCACGGTAAAACTAAAGAACCAAGCCAATGGCATGGAAATGAAATATACTTTGGTGGCCGAAAGTGAAGCAGACCTGAAGTCGGGGAAAATATCGGTGACCTCTCCCATTGGAAAAGGATTGCTGGGGAAATCCGTAGGTGATGTGGCCGAGATCAAAGTGCCCAACGGAACGTTAAAGTTGGAGGTTTTGGAAATCACCAGACACTAAAAGACACTAAAATCCCTATATTTAATCCCATCCCTTGATGGGATTTTTTTTAAACCAAAATCAACATGGCCAGTATTTTCACCAAGATCATCAATGGAGAAATTCCCTGTTATAAAATTGCAGAGGACGCAGACAACTTTGCTTTTTTGGACATCAACCCCAATGCCAAGGGGCATACCTTATGTGTCCCCAAAAAGGAAGTGGATAAACTACTGGACCTGGATGAGGAAGCCTATATGAAACTTATGGCCTTTTCCAGAAAGGTGGGCAAGGCCCTTGAAGCCGTTGTTCCCTGCAAGCGGGTGGGCATGTCCGTGATAGGGTTGGAGGTGCCCCATGTGCACGTACACCTCATACCTCTTCAAAGTATGAAAAACGCCACGTTTCAATACAAGGAAAGCCTTAGTGCCGAAGAGTTTGAAGCTTTGGCAGAGAAAATTGGCGATGCCCTAGATAAGTCCTTCTAGATATAAATAGATTGTTGCGGCCACAATCCCAATGGCCACTATCAAGACCACAAAGAACAAGGTGGTAAAGCGTATGGAAGACCTTTCGGGGGTTACGAGCTTATTGTAGTAATCAAAAACGCGTTCAATATCCGGCGTCCAGCTTACCGGGTAAATAATGGATTGGCATTTTTTGCATTTGATTTCATGGGTCACTTCGTTGGTAGTGACGTGGAAAAATGTACCAAAAGTATGTTTCTGGTAGAAAGTGAGCATCAGCTCTTGGTTAAAACACTCTGGGCAGTTGTTTGTGATTTCGGCTTCCTTTAGTATGATCTTTTTTTCCTTTGACATGACTCACAATGCATTTGTTCGCAGTGAAATTTGCATGATTGTTCCTTCCTTACTGGACGAAAATACTTTAATTTTTCCTTTGTGGTATTCCTCAACGATTCTTTTTACCAAGGACAGCCCCAATCCCCAACCTCTTTTTTTAGTGGTCACTCCGGGATTGAAAATGTTCTGAAAATCGCTTTTGGGGATGCCTTGCCCTGTGTCCGAGACCAAAATATGGACGTTTTGCCCCTTTTTTTCAATCTGGATACCAATGTTTCCCTTGCCCTTCATGGCATCGATGCCATTTTTCACCAAATTTTCAATACTCCAGTTGTATAAAGGGGGATTCAGCGGGACAATGAGTTCATCAATATTGGTACTGAATGAAAAATGCACCAATTTGGAGCTACGCTGTTTTAGATAGTCGTATGCTTTTTTGGTTTCTGCCACAATATCATGGTTGCCCAATTCAGGGATGGACCCAATTTTGGAAAATCGTTCCGTTATGGTATGCAACCGATCAATGTCCTTGGCAATTTCCTTGGTGATATCCGGATTGATGTCCTCTGACTTCAACAGTTCGTTCCAACCCAAGAGGGAGGTCAGCGGCGTACCTATCTGGTGTGCCGTTTCCTTGGCCATCCCAGCCCAGAGCTTATTCTGTTCCGAGGCTTTGTTGGTCCTAAAGAAAAAGAAGATCACGGCACCAAACAGGAAAATGATCAACAACAGGGCCAGAGGATAATATTTGAGTTTGTTCAGGACTTCCGAATTTCCGTAGTAGAGTGTCTCCAAAAGTTCCCCATCCTGAATGATTTGAATGGGCTCATTTTCACTTTCAAACTGCCTGATTTTTTTTTGGATATAGGCACTGTCCGTGACCTTTTCCTTGGGAATGTTGTGTGTTTTGAACGAGCCCTCCTCATTGACCAGGATCATGGGGGTTGAGGTGTTGTTGCCCATGACCTTTAGGGTGAGGTTGCCCAGTTCTTGGTCTACGGAAGATTGGATAAGTTCCAACTGGGCCGTGGCCCAAATCTCCATTTTCAATCGCTCTTCCTCCTTGAACTTTTTAAAGAAACTATTGGTATTCCATAGGATAAGGCTAACAATCACAAATGCCGATATCAGCAAGATAATGTTGGAAGCTTTCCGTTTGGGATTGAAGTTCATTTTCAGGCTGAATTGTGATTAAAGATAGCGGAAAAGAAAAAATATGTTGATAGTTAGTTGAAATAACGGGTTTCTTATGGGTTTCATTTTATGTACATTTGAATTTCATTGAAAATTAACATACATGGAAGTTCAGGGAAAAATCAAAATGATTGATGAGACCAAGACATTTGGGAACAATGGGTTCCGCAAAAGGGAAATGGTCATTACCACGGAAGAACAATATCCCCAACATATTTTGGTGGAGTTTATACAGGATAAGTGCGATTTGCTGAACAATTATTCCGTAGGACAGCCGGTAAAGGTCAGTATTAACCTTCGCGGTCGTGAGTGGACCAACCCCCAAGGGGAAACCAAATACTTCAACTCCATACAAGGATGGAGAATAGAAAATCTACAGTCCGAGGCCCAAGGGGAGAATATGCCACCGGTCCCACCCATGGAAGCCTTTGAACCTGCAGATGACCTCAATGAAGAGGATCACGACGATCTTCCATTCTAATCCAAATTGGGCCTTACCAAGGTCATAGAACATATTTTTAGGAGGTATTTGCCCTCCCCTTTCACCATTGCGGTTTTACTTACCCTTCTGACCATGGTGTTGGCTCTGGTCTTTACGGAGAACACTTCAGGTGGAAACCATTTTTTTGCCATCCTATCCTATTGGGAAAACGGCATTTGGAACAATGCACTGTTAGTGTTTGCCTACCAGATGATGCTCATTTTGGTGTTGGGGCATGTTTTGGTTCTAAGTAAACCCATGGAAAAATTGATCCTGCGCATCACGGGATGGGTGACCAATACGTCCAGTGCTACCGTGTTGGTGGTATTGCCCACGCTTTTGGTTTCTTTCTTCAATTGGGGATTGGGATTGATTTTTGGGGCCATTTTGGCCCGGAAAGTAGGGGAATATGCCCAAATGAAGAACATACCCATCAACTATCCCCTAATTGGGGCGTGTGGGTATTCCGGTTTAATGGTATGGCATGGAGGGATCAGCGGATCGGCTCCCCTTAAAGTCGCCGAGGCCGGACATCTAAAAGGCTTGTTGGAAGGAGTGGCCGATGCCAAGGTTTTGGAAACACTGCCGGAGACGCTATCCACCGCCTACACCATTTTCAGTTATTGGAACTTGATTGTATTTGCACTGGTGGCCTTGTGCATTGTGGCACTGGCTTATTACTTGAGCAAAAGAACGGAATCTACTCCACTGAACCTGAAACGATATGAGTTTGCATCACTGGAGCGAAAAAATAGCGAAGGTGCCGAGAGGTTGGACTATTCCCCTTGGGTTTCCACCCTGTTTGGGGTATTGGTATTGGCAGCCTTTTTGGTACAGTACCTCCCGGCGCTCAAAACATTGAACCTTACCCCCAATATGCTCAATTTTTTTATGTTGGGACTGGCCATTCTGTTACACGGGAGCTTTAAGCGTTTTTTGATCGCTGTGGAGGAAGCCATTGGGGATACCGCAGGTATTCTGATTCAGTTTCCACTCTATTTCGGGATTATGGGAATTATGGCCGGAAGTGGTATGATCAATGAGGTTTCCAACTTTTTTACCTCTATCAGTACCAATACTACCTTGCCCATTTTTACATTTTTCAGTGCCGGATTGGTCAATATTTTTGTGCCCAGTGGAGGAGGGCAATGGGCCATTCAAGGACCTTTGGTGCTTCAGTCTGCCATACAGTTGAATGTTCCGTTGCCAAAAGTGATCATGGCCTTGGCCTATGGAGATCAAGTAACCAACATGTTACAACCTTTTTGGGCTTTGCCTCTATTGGGGATTACCAAACTCAAAGCCAAGGAAATACTACCCTATACCTTATTGTTCATGGTAATTGGTAGCTTTATCTATATAGCCGGACTTCTTATTTTTTAACCTATTGCGTATCTTAGTAAAAAGAGCGCTTTGGAAAATAACGGAAACAACTTTCCCCTAGCATTTCTGGGAGACCGTTTGGAATTCCCTCCTGTGCATATGGCAAACGAAGATGGGCTTTTGGCCGTGGGCGGTGACTTGTCCACTGAGCGATTGCTGCTTGCCTATAAAAGCGGAATTTTCCCATGGTTCAATGATGATGCCCTTATTCTATGGTGGAGCCCAGATCCCCGTATGGTGCTTTTTCCCAATAAAATCAATGTGTCTAAAAGTATGCGCAAGGTGTTGCGTGATGGAAGGTTTCAATTGACCCAGAACAGCTGTTTTTCAGAGGTATTGGAGCGCTGCGCCAGCATGGAGAGAAAGGGACAGGAAGGGACTTGGATCACCCCCAAAATGAAATCGGCCTACGTTGATTTGCATAAAAAGGGATGGGCCAAATCCTATGAGGTGTGGGAAGGGGACGTTCTTGTAGGGGGATTGTACGGAGTGGATTTGGGACATGTGTTCTGTGGCGAAAGCATGTTCAGCTTAAAACCAAATGCCTCTAAGTTTGCCTTTGTGAAAATGGCGCAAGAACTTCAGGAAAAAAATTATCATCTCATCGATTGCCAAGTCCATACCGACCATCTGGAAAGCCTGGGCGCAGAATTGATCCCTAGAAAACAATTTGTGGAAATCTTAAAGAGATAATTGCGCAGTGGTTAGTAAAAAGACCACATTTTGGGGCAAGCCCGAGGTGTACTCTTCCAATCGGTACTCCAGACCAAATTGAAGCTTTAGATTCGCATCCAATTGCCACCCTATAAAACCGGTAAGTCGGGTATCGTACTGGGGAGAGGCACTTCTAGCGACACTCAATAAATTTTCAAGCGTTCCCACAAAATAAGGTTCCCCTATATCCAGCTTTTCACCCTTCAAGGGAAAATCAACGGCAAATCTGTATCGAAATCGATGCACGGTGGCAGATTTTGTTATGCGCTGTTCCGAACGTATCCGGTGTCCAAAACGAGCCACATAGGGTTTTGAAGTAAGATTGAATTGCTGTGTGAGGCGCAGTTCATTTTCAGAATCCTCAAAAGCTTCCCTGAACCTGTATAAGACACCCAATGCAATACTCTGGTTGTTTTGCACATTAATTTTGGAAAAATGGACCACATCCAAGTGGCGGGTTTTGATTTTGGACTCACCCTCCTGCACCACATAATTTCTGTTGATCACGGAAAAATTATGGGAATAGAGTGGGGTCACATCATAATCTATGGCAAACTGGGGCTGCCAATATCCTGTAAAGTTATCTTGGGCACTCACCACTGCCAATCCAAAGAAAAAGAATAGGGAAAGCCACTTAGTACTGGATATGGTCATAACTTGGGGGGAATGATTTTTGGAGTTTGACCAATTTGCCCTCTGAATTGAACAAGGCCTCATAGGTTTGAAAACGGGTTTCTTTTTTAGCGGAAAAAACCAGTTCGTAATTAACGTGGGGCAGGATTAAATTTTGAAAGGCATCATGAAGGGTCTTTTTGGGGTCCTGATGGATCAAGGGATATTGCTGTTGAATTTTTTTAAGTCGAAATTTTGGAAAATGTGTATCAAGATGAGTTAGGATATTATGCCATGTTTCTTCTGGGACATCATCTTTTTTGATGATAAACTCTACATCTTCCAAAGTGCCGTCAATGTCAAACTCAACACTGTACCTCAGTCTGCCTTTTTTAAACTTGGCCTCATAACTTTCCTTGGTACTGTCTATTTCCTTGTAAAAACGTATCCGTTTTGCTTGATCCAAATATTCTGATAGAAGTGCATAGGCCTTTTGGGGAAATAGTTCTTGCGTTATCCTATATTCCTGTTCGTATTTGCTCTGCTGTCCCCAACCCAAATGGGAAAGGCACAAAAAAAACAATAGGATCGGACTATACTTCATGATACCTAAAACAAGCCGTTTCGTGATCGTTCACCATGCCCGTGGCCTGCATGTGCGCATAAATCACCGTGCTGCCCACAAACTTGAACCCTCGCTTTTTTAGGTCTTTACTAATGGTGTCGGACAAAGGTGTGGTGGCAGGGGCCATTTTATAATTCTCCAAACTATTTTTAATGGGTTTACCGTCCACAAACCCCCAGATATAGGCACTGAAACTGCCAAACTCTTTCTGGACATCCATAAAAGCCTTGGCGTTGGAAACAGTGGCGTGCACCTTTAGTTTGTTTCTAATGATGCCCGCATCATTTAAAAGTTCGTCAATTTTATCTTGATCGTACTCGGCAATCTTGGCATAATCAAAATGATCAAAGGCCTCCCTGAAATTGTCCCGCTTTCGCAAAACGGTGATCCAACTGAGACCTGCTTGGAAAGTTTCCAGTATCAAAAATTCAAAAAGAGTGGCATCGTCCTTTACGGGAACGCCCCATTCCTGATCGTGGTAGGCTTCATACAAAGGGTCGCCCAAGCACCAACCGCATCGATGTTTGTCCATAGTGGGAAGTTTAGGGATAAAGGTAAAGAACCCGCGAAACATCTGGTAACGAAAACAGCATGGATGAATAATTAATTTGATATGGGGGGAATACGTGTAAGGTTTTGATATGGGATACAACCAATGATAAAAATCAGAAAACGCCCAAATTGTGGAGCGTATTTTTGTAAAAAGTATTACGGATGGAACTACTGGAAAAGAAGATTGAAGAGGCCAAGATCACATTGGTCAAACAGGGGATTTCAATGGGAATGGATTATGAAAAATATAGGGATTTGGTCCATCATTTAGCGGATACCAAACAGACCACAGGCTTGCCCCAATCCGAAGCGAACATTGAATACACCCAGCTCAACGACCGCCGCATGAGACGGTGGGACAAGACCTTCAAACTGCCTGAAGCGATAGGGGAAAAGGTCTCCAACATTTCTTCCAGGTTGAAATTCTTGGTTTTGACGGAAAGCTGGTGCGGGGATGCTGCGCACAGTATGCCGATTATGAACAAGATTGCCGAAGCGAATCCAAATATAGATTTTAAAGCTTTGCTCAGGGATGAAAACCCCGAGCTTATGGATGCCTTCTTGACCAATGGCAGTCGTTCCATACCCAAGTTGGTGGTCTTTGATGCGGACTTGAATGAAATTATTGCAGAATGGGGACCAAGGCCAAGTATTGCCACACAAATGGCAAATGATTATAAAGCGATGCATGGAACGTTTACCCCAGAGTTCAAACAGGACCTTCAGATGTGGTATAATAAAAACAAGGGAGAAAATATTTTAAATGACTTGGTTGGGCTACTTCCTTTGGAATAGGTAGGTAATGGTACCAATTTGCGAAGCTTTGGAATCTAGACTGAAACGTGCCTTTAAGGCATATGCAATGGCATTGTCCACCAAACATCCGTTGCTGGTGCCGGAGCTTTTGTCGTTAAAATCGGCCTCGGTAACATACCCGTTGGCATCCACTTTAATGTTGATGACCACCTTGCCCCCTTCAATACAGGTGTAAATGGGGGGTGGAAGATAATAGGCATTCCTATCTACCAAGGAGAAGGAAATGGAGGTGCGTCTATCCTTTAGGTAATTGGTGAATTCTTCTTTTTGGGCATCCCGCTCCCCTAGTTTTTGTTTTTTCTCGTCCCGTTTGGCAGCCAGCTCCTTCAGCTGATTTGCAAAAGCTTCATCATTTCCGGAAAATTCCCCCTCCTCGCTGCTCATGGCCCGTTCTTCAAGAAGTTCTTCCAGTGTTTTTAGTGGTTCAGGGTTTCCAATGGTGGGTTTTGCAGTTTCATTGAGCGCCATATGGCTCTTAATGGGGTCGTTGTTGGCCAATTCTTCCAAACGCTCTTCCTCCTCTTTCAGCAATTCCTCGATATCTTCATCGGCCAAGCTCATCTCAATGACATATTCATCTTCTTGCATGCTCCCTAAGTGAATGTTGAACAACAACAAAATCACCAAGGCCATGGAGAAGAAGGTTATGATAAGGGATAACTGGCTTCTGTTCAAGTTCATGGTTCTAGTATAACCGCTTTTTTTTAAAATTATTTTACCAAATGACCTTCATAAACCAATTGATACGATGGTCAAAGGACCATTTTTGCTATAGGTTTTCCTTGAAGACCAAGGGGGTTGTGGCATTATTTACGTTGAAATCCCCTATTTTGGTTCTTCTTAAGGCAGATAAATGAGCTCCGGAACCCAAGGCTTTGCCAAAATCATGGGCCAAGGAACGGATGTAGGTCCCTTTGCTGCAAACCACTCTAAAATCCACTTCGGGCAGTTGAATTCGGGTAATTTCAAATTCCGAGATAGTAATTTTTCGGGATTTTATGTCCACTTCCTTTCCTTCACGGGCAAATTCGTAGAGTCGCTTACCATCTTTTTTCAACGCAGAGAATATAGGAGGAATCTGTTCAATCTCTCCCAAAAATTCCTTGGTGGCTTCTTTTATGGAGGTTTCGGTGAGATGCTCCGTAGGGTAGGTTTGGTTTACTTCGGTCTCCAAATCGTAGGAAGGAGTGGTGGCACCAAGGGTGAATGTTCCCGTATATTCCTTGATCTGTCCTTGCAGCTCCGGGATTTTTTTGGTGAACTTTCCCGTACAGATGATCAGAAGTCCTGTGGCCAAAGGGTCAAGAGTACCAGCATGGCCTATCTTTATTTTCTTAAGGTCGAATTTTTTTCGGATGGCCCATTTAAGGGCATTCACCGCCTGAAAGGAACTCCACTCCAAAGGTTTGTCGATCAAAAGAATCTGACCGTTTAAAAAATCTTCCTTGGTTTTCAATGGTTTCGGGATTTGGATAAAGGTAACAATCTATCCCCAAATGCTCCAGGCAACGGCGATGAGTCCCACAATGAGACAATATATGGCAAAATACGTAAGCTTGCTCTGGCGCACGAGTTTGATCATCCAGGTACAGGCGGCAAGACCGGCGATGAAGGCGGCAATAAACCCAGCGCCCATGGCCACAGCTTGATCACCATGAAAATTGATTTCACCCCCCATAAGGTCTTTGGCCACTTTTCCTAAAATCAAGGGAACGACCATCAAGAATGAAAAACGGGCAGATTTAGTCTTGTCAACACCCAAAAGAACCGCTGCGGAAATGGTGGCTCCACTTCGTGAAATCCCAGGTAAAATCGCCACGGCCTGTGCCATACCGATCACAAAAGCACTTCTGAACGAAACCCCTTTATCTGTAGTCTTGGCCAAATCGGCCAAATAGAGCAGTACTGCGGTAATGATGAGCATGATGCCCACTATAATGATGGCCCCGTCAAAAAACACTTCGATAAAATCGTTCAAAAAGAGCCCGACCAAAGCCGCAGGAATCATGGAAATGACAATTTTCAGCGAAAATTGGGTCTCTTCATTCCATTTAAATTGGAAAAGGCCTTTTAAAATTTCAAAAACATCCTTTCTGAATACCACCAAAGTACTCAGTGCGGTGGCAAAATGTAAGATTACCGTGAAGAGTAGGCTTTCCTCAGGCAGGGCGTGTGCCCCCAAAATGGCTTTCCCCAATTCCAAATGTCCGCTGGACGATACAGGTAAAAATTCGGTCAACCCTTGGATGATTCCGAGGATAATGGCATCAATAAGCTCCAATTATTCTTTGTTTTTGTTAGGGTTCAACAAAATGGCATAGATCTGTATGCCCAACCCGATGAGCACCAAAGTGGGGGCCAAACGGATTCTCCTAAAACTGTAGATATCTGGATTGAAGACCTCTGGGTCATCACTGCCACCACCGGTCATCAAAATAAAGCCCAAGGCAATAAAGGCCAGCCCAATGAAGAGGAACAGGTAGTTCTTCTTTTGAAAGATGAACTCCTTGGTAGGTTTTTGAACATTCTTGTTTTTCTTGCTCATGCCGCAAATTTAAGGAAAAGTTTCCCAGTTTTCAGCCACTGGGAGTCTTAGTGGATATACCGTCTCAATTCTTTTGGCGAAGCGGTCTTGCATCTTTTATTTAATAATACAGATCGTCTGTCCTCAGATTTAAGAAACGTTGGGTGGCAAAATGGGTACTCGCCCATGAAATGACAACCCCAAGTCCAAAGACTCCGAGAAATAAAAAGATCAATACCAAATAGTCCTGTAGCAGGTTCAATTCGGGAAAATTTTTGTTGATGTAATAAATCAGGATACTCAAGGAGGCCAAAGCCACGGCAGCGCCTATCATGCCTAGTTTGATATTGGCCCAGATAAAGGGCCTTCTGATAAAGGTTTTGGTAGCGCCCACCATCTGCATTGTCTTGATGATAAACCGTTTGGAATAGATGGACAGTCGAATGGAACTGTTGATGAGCAGAACGGCTATAATGGTAAAAACGGCACTGGCCACCAATATCCATAAACTGATTTTCCGGGCATTATCGTTGAGCAAAGAGATTAAAGGTTTGTCGTAACTTACCTCGTCCACATAGGTTTTTGTGGCAAGATCATCGGCAATTTCAGCGATTTGCTCGGGAGAAACAAAATCGGCCTTTAAATGCACATCAATGGAATTCTTTAGCGGATTATATCCCAAGAACTCTACGAAATTCTCACCAATGTCCTCACTGTACTGCTCTGCAGCATCCTCTTTGGAAATGTACTCGGCAGATTTGGTGTATTCGGCCAAGGCAAGGCTTTTTTGCAATTGGTCAATTTCAACTGGTTTCGCATTGTCCTTCAAAAAGACTGAAATGGTGATTTGTTCCTTAAAGTGATCGGCCAGTTTTTTGGTATTCAGGACCAAAAGTCCCAAAACGCCCAACAGGAAAAGCACCAAAGCGATGCTCAAAACCACGGAGAAGTAGGAGGAAATCAACTTTCTTCGCTGATATCGTTCAATATATTGGCTCATAGAGTGGAATCAGTACGTAAAAATAGAAAAGTAAATTGTATTTAGGGGATTAAACCTATTTTTGCAACTCGAAAATGAAAGAGAATACCATGAACTACGATTTCCGTGACATTGAAGCCAAATGGCAGAAGTATTGGGCAGAAAATGAAACCTTTAAGGCAATCAACGATTCCGACAAGCCTAAATTTTATGCCTTGTCCATGTTTCCCTACCCTTCTGGGGCAGGATTGCACGTTGGGCATCCGCTGGGGTACATTGCCACGGACATCTATTCCCGTTATAAAAGGCATAAAGGATTCAACGTATTGCATCCCATGGGGTACGATTCCTTTGGATTGCCTGCGGAGCAGTATGCCATTCAAACCGGACAGCACCCTGCAATCACTACCGAAAACAATATCAAAAGGTATCGTGAGCAGTTGGATCGGTTGGGCTTCTCGTTCGATTGGAGCAGGGAAGTGCGCACTTCCAATCCGGGATATTACAAATGGACACAGTGGATTTTCATCCAATTGTTCAACTCCTGGTACAATAAAAGTTCCGATAAGGCTGAGGCCGTTGAGGGCTTGGTCTCCATTTTCGAAAAAGAAGGAAATGCAACGGTGGAAGCTGTTTGCGATGAGGATACACCCAGTTTTGGTGCAGCGGAATGGAACGCATTTTCTGAAAAGGAAAAACAAGAGATTCTTTTAAAATACAGACTGACCTATTTGGCTGATACCGAAGTGAACTGGTGCCCGGCCTTGGGAACGGTTTTGGCCAATGATGAGATAGTAAACGGCGTGTCCGAGCGTGGAGGTCACCCCGTCATCCGTAAAAAAATGACGCAGTGGAGTATGCGTATTACGGCTTATGCCCAACGCTTGCTCGATGGATTGAACAAGATTGATTGGCCACAACCCTTAAAAGACTCCCAGACCAACTGGATCGGTCGTTCCGAAGGCGCTTCGGTGACTTTCAATGTCATTTCGAGCGATAGCGAGAAACCTCAAGACACTATCGAAGTCTTCACCACCCGCCCCGATACCATTTTTGGGGTAAGTTTTATGACCTTGGCTCCTGAGCATGATTTGGTGGGGAAAATCACCACCCCGGAACAAAAAGCTGAGGTGGAAGCCTATGTGGAGGCCACGGCCAAGCGTTCCGAACGGGATCGTATGGCGGATGTAAAGACCATTTCAGGGGTGTTTACCGGTGCATATGCAGAGCATCCGTTCACCAAGGAGCCTGTTCCCATTTGGATTGGCGACTATGTTTTGGTCAGTTACGGGACCGGAGCGGTCATGGCCGTACCTTGTGGTGACCAACGGGATTACGATTTCGCGAAACATTACCATATAGCTATCCCCAATATATTTGAGGGGGTTGATATTTCCGAAGAGGCTTTTGCCGATAAGGCGACCACCATTATTGCCAATTCCGACTTTTTGAATGGGCTTTCCTATAAAGAGGCCACCAAAAAGGTGATTGCCGAGTTGGAAAAAATTGGACAAGGGGTTGGAAAGGTGAACTACCGCCTTCGTGATGCCGTATTCAGTAGGCAACGCTATTGGGGAGAACCCTTCCCGGTGTATTATGTGGATGGGATGCCCCAGATGATTGATTTGGAACACTTGCCATTGAAACTCCCCGAAGTGGAGAAATATCTTCCCACTGAAACCGGGGAACCGCCCTTGGGCAATGCCACCACTTGGGCTTGGGACGCCAAGAACAATAAAGTTGTGTCGAACGACCTTGTCACCCTGAGCGCAGTCGAAGGGTCAGACAAGGGGGATGAGATGCTGAATCAAGTTCAGCATGACGGAATTTATCCTTTGGAATTGAACACCATGCCGGGTTGGGCAGGAAGTTCCCAATACTTTAATCGATATATGGATCCCCGTAATGATGGGGCCATCTTCTCTCCAGAGGCCATTGGATATTGGCAGGATGTGGATCTCTATATTGGAGGTAGCGAACATGCTACCGGCCACCTGTTGTATTCCCGTTTTTGGCAGAAGTTTATGTTTGACAGAGGTTATGTGCCCAAGGATGAGTATGCCCAAAAGTTGATCAACCAGGGGATGATCACAGGTACAAGTGCTTTTGTTTACCGTACTAAGGTTGAAGACAAAATAACTTTTATTTCAAAAGGAAAAATCAAAACCTATGCAGATTATTTGGTTGAGACATCGGATGGCATTGATTTCGATTTAAAACCTGAACAATTTAGAGCTGACACTTTGCAAAAAATTCACGCCGATGTTTCTTTGGTGAATGCCTCCGATGAATTGGATGTTGAGGCTTTCAAAAAATGGCAACCGGAATACAAGGATGCCGAGTTCATCTTGGAAGACGGAAAGTATATTGTAGGTCGCGAGGTGGAAAAAATGTCCAAATCCAAGTACAATGTCGTCAACCCCGATGCCATTTGTGAGGAGTATGGGGCAGATTCACTACGCCTTTACGAAATGTTCTTGGGACCTTTGGAACAATCCAAACCTTGGAACACTGCGGGGATTACGGGGGTGCATTCCTTCCTTAAAAAACTATGGCGCCTTTTTGAGGTCATTGAGGACAAAGAACCTACAGCCGATAATCTGAAAACGTTGCACAAGACCATTAAAAAAGTGGAGGAGGATATTGAGAACTTCTCGTTTAACACTTCGGTGTCCACCTTTATGATTTGTGTGAACGAACTTACCGCTCAAAAATGTACCAGCAAGGCCATTTTTGAACAGCTGGCCATTTTGGTGTCGCCCTACGCACCCCATATTGCTGAAGAGCTATGGAGTCGTTTGGGTCATACGAAATCTATTGCGGAAGCGCCTTTTCCAAAGTTTGAGGAGAAATATCTAGTGGAAAGCAGTAAGGAATACCCCATTTCCTTTAATGGAAAAATGCGCTTTAAATTGGAATTGCCCTTGGATATGGGCAAAGATGCAATCGAAGAGGCGGTCTTGGCCCACGAAAAAACCCAGGAACAGTTGCAGGGCCGTACCCCTAAAAAGGTTATTGTGGTGCCTGGTAAGATTGTGAACATTGTTGGGTAAAAGGCTCAACTATTCCAAGTGATGGAATATTACTTGTAAGGAGGTCTATTTTTGTTTTTCAAAACAGTAAAGTCCTTACATTTAGGGCAAATAACCTACCATGGACACAATTGAAATCATTGGCCTAGTTGCGGCTACCCTTACCACCAGTGCCTTTATCCCGCAAGTATATAGGGCATGGCGACATAAATCTACCCGGGATATTTCCCTTACCATGTATTTGGCTTTCTTCATTGGAACCATGCTGTGGCTATACTACGGTTATGTACATGGGAGCCTGGCCATCATATTGGCCAATGGTTTAACAGGATTACTGGTCATAGTGATGTTGTTTTTGAAACTAAAACATAAGTAACCCTGTTTTTTATAGGGCATAATTCAAAATATTTAATAAAAAATGATTTATACCCTATTTTTTATGGGGTATAAATCATTTTTTATATAAAATTTATCTTATAACCCCTGCTTTTTGTCGATTTCATTTCGTTGATTCCGGTTTTTGTAACAACTTTGGGTATAGTAACCATAAAACACAACAAAATGATTGTAGGGGTGCCTAAAGAAATCAAAAGCAGTGAAGGTCGGGTTGGTATGACGCCAGCTGGGGTTTTTGAATTGGTGAAGAACTACCACACCGTTTATGTGCAATCTGGTGCAGGTGAGGGCAGTGGTTTTTTTGATAAGGATTACCAACAGGCCGGAGCCACTATTTTGGATACCATTGAGCAGGTGTATGCCAAGAGCGATATGATCGTGAAGGTCAAGGAACCCATTGCCAAGGAGTACGATTTGATCCAGGAAGGGCAGATTGTGTTTACCTACTTTCATTTTGCTTCGAGTGAGACCTTGACCCAAGCCATGATCAAGAGCAAGGGTGTTTGCATTGCCTATGAGACCGTTGAAGATGAGGAAGGCACCTTGCCTTTGTTGACCCCTATGTCTGAAGTGGCAGGAAGGATGGCCATTCAACAAGGGGCAAAATATTTGGAAAAACCCGTAAAAGGTCGTGGCGTGCTTTTGGGTGGTGTTCCCGGGGTGGCCCCCGGTCGTGTCTTGATCTTGGGGGCGGGCACTGTGGGCATTCAGGCTGCAAAAATGGCAGCAGGACTTGGTGCACATGTTACCATTTTGGACATCAATATGAAACGACTACGCTATGTAAACGATATTATGCCCAGTCATGTGGTCACGGAGTTTTCCAACGAGTTCAACATTAGAAAGCATATACAATCCCATGACCTTATCATAGGGGGTGTGTTGTTGAAAGGAGCCAAGGCACCCAATCTGATCACAAGGGATATGCTCAAGGAAATGCGAGCTGGAACAGTTATCGTTGATGTGGCCGTAGACCAGGGAGGATGTGTGGAGACCACCAAGCCCACAACCCATCGTGATCCTATATATATCATTGATGATGTGGTTCATTACTGCGTGGCCAACATGCCGGGAGCTGTGCCGTACACTTCAACCGTGGCCTTGACCAATGTCACCTTGCCCTATGTGCTTAAATTGGCCAATATGGGCTGGCGAAGTGCCTGCAATTTGGACAAGACCTTGGCTAAAGGGTTGAATATTGTTGAAGGGGAAGTGGTGTACGAAGAAATTGTTAAGACGTTTCATTGGGAATCCGCCGTGGCATAAAACATACATTTTGTCAGTAGAAAGACCCCGCTAAACCTTGGCGGGGTTTTTGTTGTAATATGCTATATTTATAAGAGCAAAAATCGAATAACTATGATGACATATTATATATTGATCGGTGGGATTGCACTGGTCAGCTGGTTGGTGAGTAATAAACTTAAAAGTAAGTTCAAGAAATACTCCCAGGTACATCTAAGAAATGGCATGAGTGGTGCAGAGATTGCCCAAAAAATGCTGGATGACCATGGCATTCGGGATGTGAAAGTCATTTCTACCCCCGGAATGCTTACGGACCACTACAATCCAAAAAACAAGACCGTTAACCTAAGTGAAGGGGTATACAGTCAACGGAATGCAGCTGCAGCTGCTGTGGCGGCACATGAATGCGGGCACGCGGTGCAACACGCCCAAGCGTATGAATGGTTGACCATGCGGTCCAAATTGGTTCCTGTGGTGAGTGTAACCTCGGGGATGTCCACTTGGGTGGTGTTTGGAGGTATCGCCTTGATGGCGGCTACAGGTGTGGCCGGAGGTATTGGTTTTTATATTGCAGTGGCCGGTTTGGTCATGATGGGAATGGCAACTTTGTTCAGCTTTGTTACCCTTCCGGTGGAATATGATGCCAGTAAACGGGCCTTGGTGTGGTTAAAGCAGAAGAATATGGTTAGCCAACAAGAATACGCCGGGGCCGAAGATGCTTTAAAATGGGCGGCCAGAACCTATCTCGTGGCTGCACTGGGTGCCTTGGCTTCCTTGCTCTATTGGGCGTTTCAGGTGTTTGGCAGCAGGGATTAAGAGTCAAAATCCAACAATCTATACAAACCTGTTCAACTAGGATTGAGCAGGTTTTTTTGTGCCCTATTATGAGGTGTTACATTTGATTGCTATATTTTTAGTAGTTTTGCTATAAAAATAATAGCATTGTGAAAACACCTAAACCTGGGCAGCCTGTTCGGGGGTCAAAAACCGGACAGCCCATCATGGCTTTATTGGATTTGTTAGGGAGGGGCTGGGCCATGGGAATCATTTGGCACCTGCATAATGGGCCTAGTACTTTTAGGGGGTTGCAGGATTATTGCGAATCCATCTCTCCCAATACACTCAATACACGAATCAAGGAATTAAGGGATTGTAACCTGATCAAAAGAACCATGGAGGGTTATGCCCTAACAGAATATGGGGAGGAATTATTTGAGCTGTTGCAACCTATGGGCTCATGGGCTAGGTACAAATGGACCGAAAGTTTCAAAAATGATAATTCAGAAGAATGAGATATATTAAGAAACCCCTTAAGGATGAATATCCTCCTTATTCCCATATTTATATGGATTTATTGGGGGATGACGGCAAAGTTTTGGAACATCTGTGGCAAAATTTCATGGAAATCAGAGAACTTGTCCAAAACTTGCCCGAGGAGAAATTGTTGTATCGCTATGCTGAAAATAAATGGACTATCAAGGAAATCTTGGTGCATCTTATAGACGACGAGCGTATTTTTACCTATAGGGCCCTACGGTATGCCCGGAATGACGATACGCCGCTCCATGGCTTTGATCAGGATAAATACGCCAGATTCTCCAAGGCCAATGACAGAAGCTTGGAAAGTATTCTTGAAGAATACGAATTGGTCAGGAGATCGACCATTGCACTTTTCAAGTATTTACCTGAGGATAGTTTTACCAGAAGTGGGGAAGGAATCGATTTTGACGGAAGTGTTATCAACAAGCGAACTGTTAGGGCCTTGGTATACCATATTGCAGGACATGAGCTTCGCCACTTGAATATCATCAAAGCACATTACCTAAACTGAAAACGGGGCCAATGGCCCCGTTTTTTTTATTGGATATGGATAATTTATTCTATCCAGTTGCCCACTTGATTGTCGATCATCTGTAGCCCTACACCTTCTGTTCCGGTCACTTCGATCATATCCAGAATGTCCCGGATCGTGTTCTCCTCCTCAACTTGTTCCAATACAAACCAATCCAAGAAACGTTCTGTGGCAATATCACCCAGTTCACGTGCTTTTCTCACAATGTTGTGAATGGATTTGGTAACGGCCACCTCATGTTCCAATGTGCTCTCGAACACATCAACTATGGATGAGTAGTCATGGTTGATGCCAGTAATTTCTGGCGATAATGGATTTCCTCCCGTATCGATCAAAAATTCGAAAATCTTCATCATATGGCCGCGTTCCTCCTCGGATTGCTTGTAGAAGAATTTGGCACTGGTAAAAAACCCATTCTGCTCGCACCAAGACGCCATGGCCAAATAGGTGGCAGAAGCATGGGCTTCCATTTTTATCTGTCCGTTGAGCAGATCCATGGACTCCACTTTAATGCTCATACTTTGTCTTGCTATATCTTTCATGTATACTGGGTTTATCGTGTTAATATATCAAAAATACGGAATTTGATCTCGTTTTGGAAGTAACTTCCTTGTTTTAAGGCAGTTTTAGATTGAATAAAAATAGGTAATAGAAACTGGCCTAAACCGTGATGGCTTCTCGTTCCTCGGAAAGTCCCATGGCCACAAAGCCTTGTGCAACCAAATGCTTCAAATCCAAGACTTCAAGGGTGTTCAGGACAAAGAGGTGTTCTTTGTTGCAAAGCATCAATACCTCAAAGCCGTGTTTGTTCAAATCCCCGTCAAAATGATCTTCAATGGAGATGGACAATACCTTATGTCGAAGAGAAAGCAATTGGCAAAGCGACATTCGGACCAATTTTTGGCCAAAATCCACATAGAAGCAGCGTTCCTTCACGGATTGGTATAAAGTGTAATATGTAGACTGATGAACTACATTCATGGGCGCAAATGTAAAGTTTATTTAGATTGAATACAAATATCAGATTTGAATTTGTCGATCTATTTGCTGATCCAATGAAATAAAGGTTTCGGTTCTTGAAACCCCTTCGATTTGTTGAATTTTTTTGTTGAGTACCTGCATCAGGTGCTCGTTGTCCCGGCACAAGACTTTAATGAGGATGGACCAGTTTCCCGTGGTATAATGGCATTCCAGTACTTCGGGGATTTTCTCAAGTTCCCGTACAGCCTGCGGATTGGCCATGGCCTTGTCCAAAAAGATACCAATGTAGGCCATGGTGGTATAGCCCAGCACTTTGGGGTTGATGATGAATTTTGAGCCAGATAGGAGACCTGAGCTTTCCAACTTCCTCAATCTTTGGTGAATGGCCGCTCCGGAAATACCAATGTTACGGGCGATTTCCAAAATGGGTCTTCTTGCATCTTCCATCAAGAACCTTAGAATTTTCTTGTCTATGCCATCAATTTTAACCGAACTGTTATGGTTTTTCACAGAAAAGATTTAAAACTGAAGCTAAAGATATTGAAAAATTGCATAAGGCTAACTAGCTACCGAATCTGGATTGTATCCCAAGTACGGCACTTCGTATTCCTTAAAGTTCACACCATGGGATTTGAGTTCATCAAGAATAGGTTGGTAGACTTCCTTGTTTATAGGAATCTGCACCCCTGGGGTCGTGATTTTTTTGTTCAATATCTGTAAAGTGGCTATGGCCACGGGTAATCCAACGGTTTTGGCCATGGCGGTGTAAGTTCTGTTTTCCCCTATGACCACCATATTGGCATCGATTTGTTTTTTAACACCGTTTAATTCATAGCCAAATTTGTGGTACATCACGATCATATCCTTTTCATCTTCTTTCAAAGTCCAACTATCTTCAAGGATATGTTGTAGGATCTGTGCTGGTGAAGCATTTTTCAAGGGGATTTTTTTGTTTGGGTCAAACAGGTTCAGCTCCAATAATTTTCCCCAACGGATATCGTCTTGGTCTATTTTAAGGTAGTACCGCAGTTTCAGTTCTACCGAGTCTGTTGGGGAATAGGGCAAGAAAAGGTTTATGAATTCCCGGTAAGACATACCTTCGGAGTTTTCAATGGTATAGCTATCATCGGTCATTCCCAATATAACGAACATCTGCCATGCTTTGGAAAAGCCTACCCTCCGCATGGTGCCCCTAAAAAGGGTAAGGGCATCCTGAAGCCCATAGGCCTCTCTATATTTTAAGGAATCGCGGTTGGCGTAGGCCTCGAACTTTCCGTGCCCTTCCACTTCCAAAAATTCGGTTCTCCTGAACAGCTTTTGGTAGGGGATGTATTTATAGGTCCCTTCCTGGATAAATTTGGCCGCACCACCTTGGCCGGCTAGAACCACGTTTCTTGGGTTCCAGGTGAACTTGTAGTTCCATAGATTGGAATCGCTTTCAGGAGCCACCAATCCGCCGGTAAACGACTCGAACAACAACATTTTTCCACCTTCTGCCCTGATGCGATCGATTACTTCCATGGCGCTCATGTGGTCTATTCCTGGATCAAGGCCAATCTCATTCATAAAAATGAGACCGTTCTTTTTTACCTCGTCGTTCAGGGCTTCCATCTCTTTGCTTACATACGATGCGGTGACCAAATGCTTTTTAAACTGAATGCAATCTTCCGCAATCTTGATGTGCAAACTGGCCGGAAGCATTGAAATGACAATCAAGGCGGACGATACGGCTTTTTTACGGTCATCATCGTTGAAAATATCCAACGTGATTACATCGCAGTTGGGATGTGATGAAAATTGCTCTGGAATGTTCTTGGGTTGTAGGTCACCAATGACCAAACGGAGGTTTTCACTATCTGAATTTTTAAGCAGATAGTCTAATAGATAGGAGGTTGATTTTCCTGCCCCCACAACTAAAATAGTGCGGACCATAGGTTTTGATTACTTTTGATTAAAACGGACACTAAGGTATCAAATTGTTATATTTCTAAAAAAATTAGTCGATAAAGTTATGAACAGAACAATATTGTTAACGGGAATCCTATTCGGTTTATTGGCCATAGTATTGGGTGCTTTTGGGGCGCATGGCTTGGAAAAATTGGTGGATTCTGAATCGATTGAGGTGTTCGAGACCGGAGTGAGGTACCAAATGTACCATGCACTGTTTCTGCTTTTTTTGGGGATTTGGCAAGGGTTGGACAAAAGGCATAAAAAAGTGATTTATACTATGGTGCTGATGGGCGTTGTCCTGTTTTCTTTTTCCATTTATGCATTGGCCCTGAACAGTCTTACGAGCTTTGATTTTAAAGTTATTGGATTTTTAACACCAATTGGCGGCGTTTTTTTGATTTTGGGATGGTTTCTTTTAGGATACCGCATTTTAACCCATAAGAAGGCCTAAATAAACCACAAATAGAGGTTTAAAAGTTATATTTTTCTAGTTTTGTAGTATCTAAAAAACGAACTAATGAAAGCTTCCACATCAGCTTCGAAAACGATTTCGCTCAAACCTTATGGAATAGATCATAAAAATTTCCATTACCAACTTTCTCCTGAGGAATTGCACAATGTTACCTTGGAAATGGAGATGGGAAAAGAAGCCTCTTCCGGGGCTTTGGCCGTAAACACTGGGGAATTTACCGGAAGGTCGCCCAAGGACCGTTTTATTGTCAAGGATGCCATTACCGAAGATAAGGTTTGGTGGGGCAATATCAATATTCCTTTTGAGAGTGAAAAGTTTGACCAACTCTATGATAAGGTCATCGCATATCTTAACGAAAAGGAGTTGTTTGTACGGGATTCCTATGCTTGTGCGGACCCGGCATATAAAATGAACCTAAGGGTCATTAACGAGTATCCGTGGTCCAATATGTTTGCCTATAATATGTTCTTACGGCCAACCGATGAGGAGCTGGATGGTTTTGAACCGGAATGGACGGTGGTCAATGCGCCCGGTTTTATGGCCAATCCCGAAGTGGATGGGACGCGCCAACATAATTTTGCCATTTTAAACTTTACTAGAAAGATTGCCCTGATAGGGGGAACTGGGTATACAGGAGAAATCAAGAAGGGTATTTTCTCTGCCCTGAACTTTATTCTTCCAGTATATAAGAATACGCTACCCATGCACTGTTCCGCCAATGTTGGCGAAGAGGGCGATACCGCCATTTTCTTTGGACTTTCGGGTACTGGAAAGACAACCTTGTCCACGGATCCCCATAGAAAGCTTATTGGAGATGACGAACACGGATGGACCGAGGCCAATACCGTTTTCAATTTTGAAGGAGGTTGTTATGCCAAGGTCATTGACCTTTCCGAAGAGAGTGAACCCGAAATCTACGGAGCAATTAAAAAAGGGGCCATTCTGGAAAACGTGATTATGGATGATGCTGGAGTGGTTGATTTTTCAGATACCTCCATCACACAGAATACTAGGGTAAGCTACCCTATTTACCATATAGACAATATACAGGAGCCATCGATTGGGGAAAGTGTAAAGAATATATTTTTTCTTACTGCCGATGCCTTTGGGGTATTGCCTCCCATTTCAAAGTTGACACCTGCCCAAGCGGCCTATCACTTTATATCTGGGTATACCGCAAAAGTGGCCGGTACCGAAGCTGGGATCGTTGAGCCCCAACCTTCCTTTTCGGCATGTTTTGGTGCACCATTTATGCCATTGCATCCTACCAAGTATGCAGAAATGTTGAGCAAGAAAATGAAAGAAGCCGGAGTGGACGTGTGGTTGATCAATACGGGTTGGACCGGCGGGCCTTATGGAGTAGGCACACGAATGAAGTTGAAATATACCCGGGCCATGATCCATGCGGCCTTAAGCGGTGAGCTTGGCCTCTATTGCTATGACAGATACCATATCCATTCGGTATTTGGAGTGGCACAGCCTAGGGAATGTCCAGGGGTTCCCACCAAGGTATTGAGTCCAAGGGCGACTTGGAACAATGATGAGGCGTATTACAAAACGGCCTTTAAACTGAGCAATGCGTTTAGGGAGAACTTCAAGAAGTTTGAAGCCTTTGCCAACGAAGAGATTAGAAGGGGCGGCCCCCAACGCTACGCATTTTAACGATAACAAAAAGCCCGGTCAACACCGGGCTTTTTTATAATATGTTCCAATAAAATCTTACTTATTTACGCTGGTAATGTATTTCTGTAGCGCCATGGTCATGGATGGTGTTTCCGGGGTTGGAGCTTGAATGTCAATTCGAAGACCGGCGTCGGTAGCAGCTTTTACGGTGCTATTGCCAAAAACGGCAATGCGGGTGTTGTTCTGCTCAAAATCCGGGAAGTTCTTCAAAAGGGATTCAATTCCAGATGGACTAAAGAAAACCAAAACATCGTAATATACGTTCCTAAGGTCTGAAAGATCACTGATGACGGTCTTATAGAAAATGCCGCGTTTCCAATCTACACCCAACTCGTCCAAAGCTTGGGGCACAGCTGCCTTAAGGGCATCGGAGGATGGTAAAAGGAATTTTTCGTCCTTGTATTTTTTGATAAGCGGCACCAATTCATTGAAGGTACGCTTGCCAACGTAGATCTTACGCTTTCTATAGACCACATATTTCTGCAGGTAGTAGGCCACGGCCTCGGACTGACAGAAATATTTCATGGTGTCAGGAACCTTAAAACGCATTTCCTCGGCAATCCTGAAAAAATGGTCGACAGAGTTTCTGCTCGTCAAGATGATTGCCGTAAAATTGTTCAGATCGATTTTTTGCTGCCGTACATTTTTGGCTTCAACTCCCTCTACATGGATAAAAGGCCTAAAGTCTACTTTAACCTTTTCTTTCTCGATCAATCGTGAGTAAGGAGAGTTTTCGATTTTGGGTTCTGGTTGGGAAACCAAAATTGTTTTTACTTTCATAAGCTTTTCAATCTTTTAGATAGCTTCCAATTATCACCAAGGGCGCAATTTCGAGTGCGCAAAGGTACAAAATAAAATAGACAAAATACGGAAACACAGCTTTTTGATAGTTCTTCAATAGCTTTACGATTCCTATGCCATTTATAAGAAGAATTAAGATTATGGCCGTGTAAACTATGGTTTTTGAGTCTTTTAGAATATAAATTAAAATGATGTTGGCGACACACAATACAAGGCTTCCATAATTGAAATAGGAGGTTTTGCTAAAAACCAAACCAGATACAAGTTCTTGGGTATTAAAGGCATAGGCCTTTAAAAATTGGACACCGAATTTTAGCAATTGGAACATTGCCAAGCAACCCATAAGCACAAAGAAGACCGTCAGGGGATTGCCTTCGGGCATGGCGTTAAAGATGCTTAGGGCAATAAACACAAAGAGAGAAAGATTTACCAATTGAAACAGGGTAAGCAAAATGTGGAACCAGTTTAAGAGTTGGCCCTTTTTGTTGTGCAAGAGCACATATTTGTCATTGAACGGTAAAATCACAAAATTAAAAAACTTGCTGTGGTACAAGTACTTTCCCAAGGCAAGGATCAGTAGGCCAACGAACAATGCAATCGTCATCCAATCCAAAGAATTTATAGTCTTCTCTATGGGAATCATTCTAGGATTTTTATAGGTTTTCCATTTAAACCGGGAGGCAAACCATGTTCAGATATACCAATCCTAAAATACACCGGGTTGTCCATTGTTTTTGGCAAAGGAAGTTCAAAGGTATACAAAGCGGTGTCCTTTGTTTTTAGCATGGCACGGTCTGTATAAAGGTTGCCCACTTTTAAAGGGAGCATTTCCTTCACCTGTTTGTATGCGTTGGAATACGAAATGGTATAGGTTAACTCTTCAAGGGGAATATCAAATGGATAAGGGTTGTACACCTTTAAGGTGTACTCTATCCCGGTTTCCGGTTTTTGTACAATACATTCCAACTTTCGATAAGGCTGAAAGTTTTCCATGAAAACCCCGTAAAAAACCGTGCTGTCCGGTTGTGTGTATTGGATATCCCCACTTTTCCTATACTTACTTACATAGACCACCTTTTTGCCCCTTACCTTTTCTTCGGAATCGTCTATGGAATATTGGTTCTTTCGATACATGAAATTGTTCAACGAAATGGCAGGTATCCCGGTATTGAATTGGTATATGGGCGCAAGCCGGTATGAATTTTCAAAGATAATGGGAGCATCTTTTGCCTTGGCATGGAGCTCCTCCACCCAACCTTCATTGGCATGGGTCTCATACAACATGGGAAACAGGGGCTTGTATACTAGCCAAGCCCTGGCATAAAGCAATAGAACCACACTCACCAAGCCTATTCTGTACATCCATTTTCTGCTTTTTGCATTTTCCAGCAGATGGTCAAAGGCAATAATCGCCAATGGAATGGAAATGACAATGGCCCATTGGGCCTGTACCCGCCTATTAAAGCTCGATATGAAAAAGAAAATTATAATTCCGTAGGCGAGATATACCAAAGCCTTGGAAAAGGTATCTGTGGCCTTGAATTTAAAAAAGGAGGCGTAAACCCAATAAAACAACAGACCAATAATGACGATGAGGTTTAAGAAATATCCCAAGGTAAACCCTTCAAAGGAATAGGCTTGATTGGGGCGCTCATACAAATGAAAAGTAATGGATACAAAATCATTTTGATACAACCAGACAAAATGCGGGATGTAACAGATCAATGCCAAGACCACGGCCAGCCAAGCCTTTGGATTAAAAATAAGCTTCACATTGGAAAGGAATACGAACAGAATCACCAATACCGCATGGTACTTGCTGTACATTAAGGCCGCCATGACCAGACCCAGAAGAACCGTTGTCAAAATAGAGGGGTCTTTCAGAAATCGTTTGTACAACCAGAGGAACATGGCCGTGAAAAACAAGAGAGGTGTATCCGGAAGGGTCAAAAAACCATAGGCGTTCATCAAGGTAAAGGAGAATACCAATAGAAAAAAGTGAACCACATAGTCCTTCTTTTTGGGGTTATCGATCAGTAGCCATAATAAGATATATGTGCCAACGGATAAGATACAGCTCATAAAACGGACCCCAAGCTCCCCATCAAAAAATAGGCTGCCCATCTTTATCAAAAAAGCCACCATGGGCGGATGGTCAAAATATCCCCACGACAGGTTTTGGGCGTAGTACCAATAGTAAGCCTCATCGTAAATAAGTTCCGTAAAATATCCTTGAACAAGATTTAAGACAAAAACTACAGACAGCAGTGCAAGAAAAAGTTTAGGAAACTTTTGGGTCATTAAATGGATTTTTGATGGGCAAAGTTACAAATATTGGTGAACAGGCGATGTAGGCTTAGGTGCAACAAGTTGCATTGGCAAACAAGAAAACCGTATTTTTGAGCTCTAATTGATTTCGAATGGCGGACGGCTTGGTGATTATACCCACTTTCAACGAGATTGAAAATATTGAGGCCATTGCAAAAACGGTTTTTGACCTTAAGAAGGATTTCCATGTTCTAGTAGTGGATGATAATTCCCCCGATGGTACGGCCCAGGCAGTTAGATCTTTACAAGAAGAGTACCCCAATAGGTTGTTCTTGGAGGTCCGCAAGGAAAAGTCTGGTCTGGGAACGGCATATATCCACGGATTTAAATGGGCCTTGGAGCGGGATTATGAATATATTTTTGAGATGGATGCCGATTTTTCGCATCGTCCTGCCGACTTGTCCCGCCTTCACCGCGCTTGTCTCAACGGAGCCGATGTGGCCGTGGGTTCCCGATATAAAAAGGGGGTGAATGTGGTCAACTGGCCACTTTTTAGGATCCTGTTGTCCTATGGGGCATCGTTCTATGTGAAATTCATTACTGGAATGAAGGTCCACGACCCTACGGCAGGGTTCATCTGCTACAAACGGGAAGTGTTGGAAAAAATCAAGTTGGACAACGTCAGGTTCATCGGGTATGCCTTTCAGATTGAGATGAAATACAGGGCTTACCTCCAAAAGTTCAAAATAGAGGAGGTGTCCATCATTTTTACCGATAGGGTCAATGGGAAGTCAAAAATGAATTCCGCCATCATCCGGGAAGCTATATTTGGGGTCATTGCCATGAAATTTAGAAGCCTTTTTTTCAGAAAGAACTTTTAGGAATGTCAAAAACACTATTGAAAAATACCAAGGTGGTCAATGAGAACCACATTTTTGAAACCGATCTGCTGTTGGAAGGGGACTTTATTGTGCGCATTGATCCGGACATTTCGGATGCCAATGCCCAAGTCGTGGACTTGAAGGGAGATTTGTTGTTGCCGGGCATCATAGACGATCAGGTACACTTTAGGGAACCAGGTCTTACCCATAAAGGGACCATAGCCACGGAGAGCCGGGCGGCCATAGCTGGAGGTATCACCACCTTTATGGAGCAGCCCAATACCAATCCACAGACCACTACCCTCGAAAAATTGGAGGAGAAGTTTGCCATTGCCTCCACGGACGCTTATGCCAACTATTCGTTTCTGTTTGGGGGTACCAACGATAATTTGGAGGAACTGAAGCGACTGGATAAGAACGCTTGTTCCGGGGTGAAGCTGTTCTTGGGCTCCTCTACTGGAAATATGTTGGTGGATGACGAGGCGGTGTTGGAAAAGATCTTCAGCAATACGGAAATGGTGATTTCGGCCCATTGTGAGGATGAGGGGACCATTAGGGCCAATATGGCCAAATATCAAGATATGTATGGGGACAATATCCCTGTGGAGCTACATCCTATTATTAGAAGTGCCGAAGCCTGTTACCTTTCGTCTTCCAAAGCCATAGCCTTGGCAAAACGAACGGGCGCCCGTTTGCATGTTTTTCATGTTTCCACGGAAATTGAAACGGATTTGTTCACAAATGCGATTCCTTTGGAAGAAAAGAAGATTACCGCCGAGGTTTGTATTCACCATTTATGGTTTTCCGATGAGGACTATGCCAAAAAAGGTACCCTGATCAAGTGGAATCCTGCGGTGAAGACCAAAAACGACCGGAAAAAACTTTGGGAAGCCCTTTTGGATGATAGGATAGACGTTGTGGCCACCGATCATGCACCCCATACCTTGGAAGAGAAACAAAATCCCTATACCAAGGCCCCATCTGGTGGACCGTTGGTGCAACATGCCTTGTTGGCCATGCTGCAAAAGGAGCAAGAAGGCAAGATCAGTTTGGAGAAAATGGTGGAAAAAATGTGCCATAACCCCGCAAAGCTCTTTGATATTGATAGGAGAGGCTTTGTGCGCGAAGGCCATTATGCCGATTTGGTACAGGTAACCCGTAATTCACAAAACGAGGTTAAAAAAGCCAATATTTTCTATAAATGTGGTTGGTCTCCCTTTGAAGGGGTTACTTTTGGTTCCGAAGTGGCGCGTACCTTTGTGAATGGGCACTTGGCCTATGATCATGGGGTTTTTTCCGAAAAGAAAAACGCCAAAAGACTCACGTTTAACCGATAGGGCATGGGAAAGTTTGTTTTGTTCTTGATGGGAATCTTAATCCTCTCCTGTGGCGAAAAGGTGGTGGAAAAACCGGAAAACCTTATCCCAAAAGAGAAGATGGCCGATATTCTACATGACTTGGCCCTCATGAACGCTGCTAAATCGGCCTTTAGCAAGACATTTGATGAGAATGGCATTGAAATCATGGATTTTATCTACAAAAAATATCAAATAGATAGTGTCCAATTTGTGGAGAGCGATCTCTATTATGCCTCAATCCCTTTGGAATACCAATCCATCTACGAAGATGTGGAGGCCAGGATAAACGAACGCAAAAACTTGATGGATAAAAACACCAAGAAAAGGAACGATAGCATCAGAAAGGCCCAAGAGAAACGGAGGGACTCCATTAAGAGCGCGAAGGACAGCCTCGTAGACCCCTAATCAGGGAATTTTGAACAACAAAAATCAATTGCGGTATCCAAGTCCTCAAAGTCAAAATCAAGTACTTCCTTTAACTTTTGATGGCTGTAAATGTCTTGATGTCTTAATCCTTTTACCATGGCTTTGGTGAGTCTCCGCCTTTTCCCCAATACAGAGCTTCGCAGCCCATCCAAGCGCCACATAAGCTCCAACATCCAAAAGGATATTTTTTTTGTCGGGGGGGAGACCCCTAATTTTGGAGCAATTTTATGGAACAGTTCCCCATATGATAAATTTTCACTGACCAAAATGAACCGTTCTCCATTAATATTGGATTCCATCAGGGTTTGCATGGCCTTGACCACATCATTGATGGATACAAAACCGGTCCCGCCGGGAATATAGTTGGTTTTGCCTTTGGCTGCATACGTGAAAAAGCTTCCACTCCCAGATTTCCAAAATCCTGGTCCAATGACTACGCCAGGGTTTACAATGACTATTTTTAGGCCTTCTTGGGAGGCTCGCCAAACCTCCAGCTCGGCATCATGCTTGGTAATTCCGTATACCGAAGCATTGGTGTTGCTCCATTCATTGTCCTCAGTCACTTCCTTGTCCATTTTGGAAGAACCTATAGCGGCTATGGAACTTACATGGCAAAGCTTTTTTACGCCATGCTTGAGGCTTAAGTTTACGATGTTAGCCGTTCCCTCTACGTTGGTCATGACCAAGGTTTTGTACATTTTGGGATCAAAGGAAATCAAGGCAGCACAATGATATACTTGTTCAACTCCATGAAACAGCTGGTCCAAGTCGCCAACATGGGTAATATCTGCCTGTACCCACTGTATTTTTTCCAATAGTTTTTCTGGTTGGTCCGAGTAATAACCAAACACCTTGGATACTTTTTGGAGTGCATCCGTGCTTCTATAGTTGGCTCTCACCGCTTTTCCATTTTTAACCAAGCGGAAGAGTAGGTGCGAACCTATCAATCCAGTGCCTCCTGTTACCAATATCATATGATAAAAGTACCTATTTGTACTGAATTTATTGAGGGAAGTGGCAACTTCATTTTATATTTGCAGCTATTCAAAAAGTTGACCATGGAGAAGAATTTTGTTCAGGAACTGCAGTGGAGAGGAATGATACACGATGTAATGCCCGGCGCCGAGGAGCATCTTATGGAAGCTATGCGTGCCGCTTATGTGGGGATAGACCCCACAGCGGATTCGTTGCATATTGGGCACTTGGTGGGAGTAATGATGCTGAAACATTTTCAATTGGCAGGCCATAAACCCTATGCCCTTGTGGGTGGTGCCACGGGAATGATCGGGGATCCCTCTGGAAAATCGGCCGAACGGAATTTATTGGATGAAGAAACGCTTCGACACAACCAAGAGGCCATAAAAGGTCAGTTGAGCCGCTTTTTGGACTTTGAAAGTGATATGCCCAATGCTGCGGTATTGGTGAACAATTACGATTGGATGAAAGATTTCTCATTCCTGGAGTTTATCCGCGATGTTGGAAAACATATCACCGTTAACTACATGATGGCCAAGGATTCGGTTAAAAAGCGACTTTCGGCAGATGCCAAGGAAGGGATGTCTTTTACTGAATTTACCTATCAGTTGGTTCAGGGGTACGACTTTTTACATCTATACAAAGCCCATGACTGTACCCTTCAAATGGGAGGGAGTGACCAGTGGGGCAACATTACCACGGGTACCGAATTGATTAGGCGAATAGGGAACGGAAAAGGCTACGCCCTTACCTGTCCTTTGATCACCAAGGCAGATGGAACCAAATTTGGCAAGACCGAAGGTGGAAACGTTTGGTTGGATGCAGAACGAACCTCACCCTACAAGTTTTACCAGTATTGGTTGAACACTTCGGATGAGGATGCCGAAAAATATATCAAGATATTCACGTTCCTGAGTCAACAGGAGATAGAAGACCTGGTAGCGGCCCATAAGGAGGCACCCCATTTAAGGGAACTTCAAAAGAAGCTGGCGGAAGAGGTCACCACCATGGTGCATTCCAAGGAAGATTTGGACAATGCCATAAAGGCCAGTGCCATTCTCTTCGGTAAATCCACTTCCGTAGATCTAAAGCAATTGAACGAAAAGACCTTTTTGGATGTCTTTGAAGGAGTTCCCCAAGCGCAAATAGCAAGAGAGGAGATAACTCCCGGTCTGGATATGATCGGAGCCTTGGCTGCAAAAACCGGATTTTTGGGATCCAATGGCGAAGCACGGAGGGAGTTAAAACAGAATTCAATTTCGGTGAATAAGGAGAAGGTTAAGGAAGATTATCTAATTACCGAGGTCGATTTGATCAATAACAAATTTGTATTGCTCCAAAGGGGCAAGAAAAATTACTTTGTTCTGGTAGTGGAATAAATAACAAGGGCCATCTTAAGATGGCCCTTGTTATTAGGCGATGAAGGAAATTCCGTAACGGCCACAGATTTCACTCACTTTGGCAAAGTCCGGTGGTCCTGGGGGCAGTTTCCCCAATTCTTCGAACATATGCTCCAGTCCGGCTGGAAAAACACTTAAAATGGTTCGACAATCTTGATCACCGACTACTTTCCAAGTATGGGGCACATTTTTTGGGGCAAAAGCAAGGTCACCTGCCTTTAAAATGGTGGTTTGTTCCCCAACCGTAACCTCAAGTTCTCCATTCAAAACCTTGAAGATTTCATCTTCGTTGGTATGTACATGGGGTGGGATCATGGTGCCCGGTGGATTAACTTCTTCAATCAGGGTAAACAGTCCATTGGTGTCATCCCCGGTCAATTTAAAGGTTTGTTGATCTCCAATGACATTCACTTTTTTACCTTCATTGCTGCGAACAATTTTTGGTGTCAAGGGATTGACTTCTTTGTCCAATTCTTTCGAAAAATGGGCCAAAGAGGGCAATGATGTCAATGCCGCAACCGAAAGAGCACCTCTTTTTAAAAAAGCATTTCTATCCATAATAGTAGTTTGTTGATTACCCTTTAAGATATGTAAAAAGCACAAAATGAGCGAATTAAATATATAAATCGTGTTGTTTAGTGTGTGGATTGAAAGAATTTGTCCTATACAGCCTTAAAGTGCCATTAAATTACACCCCCGTATGTCTGAATTATCAAACCTACCCAGAATTTCAAAAGATCCATTGGCATAGGTTTTTCCCAAGTCCTGTGTAGCAATGAAGGAGCAGGAATGGATGTTGGCCAGATCAATAAGGTTTATGCCGCCTGTTTTTCCATGGGATTGAAGGCTCAAGGGGTCTTCCGTGTCGCGGGTCAGGACTTTCATCCATGGTGGAGTCCTGAAAATGCCGTTGCCTTGGGAATAGGCTTGGGACAAAAGTTCCGTCATGCCATATTCTGAATGTATGTTGGGAACCCCAAAGGCACTTTTTAAGATGTCGTGCAGTTCGGCGCGAATCAATTCCTTACGACGCCCTTTCATTCCACCAGTTTCCATAATGGTGGTATGTTTTAAGGGTATGGGAAATTGCTCGGCCAAATCCAGCAAGGCAAAAGAGACGCCGATCAATAAGGTTTTGGAGCCAGAAGCCTCCTGTGCTTTCAGTTTTTGATGGAGGTCTTGAAGATTGTACAGATAAAATCCACTGTTGGGATGTTGTGAACGGGATACCAGCTCATTGACCATGTAGACCAAAGATGATCCGGAGCGTTCCAAATAGGAAGGTAGCAGGGCCAGAATACACAATTCTTCCACAGGTCCATAAAACAAGGTAAAGGCTTTCATGAAGCTACGTTCATATAAGCTTAGGTTGGCCACATAATGTTTACTTGTTGTGTTTTGGGTGGTACCACTGCTCTCAAAAATGGCCTCTGGTTTCTTTGGGGTGGAGACAACGGTTTTCAATTTGAAAAACTCAATGGGCAAAAATGGGATTTCCAATGGGTGGGCAACATTGGAAGGGCTTTTTCCCAAGTGATCGCAATACGTTCCATAAATGGCATTGGCGCTGTACTGAAAACGGAATATTTCCATGGCCAAGGAATCAAATTCGTTGGAATTTTGGATGGAAAATAGCTGTTGAATGTCCGTGTTGTCCATTGGGCCGTAAAAGTACCCAAAAATAAAAAAGCCCCACCGTAAGAGTGGGGCATTTAAGATATGTTTTTTACTTCACGACCAGCTTTCGGGTCATGGTCTTTTTCTGTTCGGTCACTTGGAGCACGTAGACTCCAGGTACCAGTCGGGAGATGTCCAAGGTATTGGTGGTTATCCGATCGGTTAGGACAACCTCACCAAAAACATCGAATACCTTTATCTGTTTGGTTCCATTGGATTCGGTAGTGATGTACACTTCTTCGCCATAAGCAGGATTGGGGTACATTTTAAAACCCGTAAGCTCTTGTAGGGGCTCAGTGTTTACACTGACCAACTCTTGACCGTAGGTGAATATAGGTAAAGCCATAATGAGAACAAAGTAGAGTTTCTTCATGAATGCTGATTTGGGGTCTATGCAATGTAAAAGTATGTAAATCAGTAGGGAAGGGCCACAAAATGTTGTGAAATGGGAGTTTCTGTAGGTAAAAGGATAAAAGTTGTGGTTTATGGTGCCTTTAATGTGGCGAAAAAGCCCAAACTACTTGACAATAAGCTTTCTGGTGGCCACTTTGTTGTTTTCCAAAACCCGTAAAATATAAACACCTTTGCCCAAACGGGAAATATTGAGTTCCTTGCCCAAAATGGTGGTTTGGAGCACTTGTGTGCCCAATACATCAAAAATGTAAATCTGTTTGGGGGAATTGTCCTTTGTCTCTATAAAAACCTTGCCTTGGGTCACGGGATTTGGATACAGCTTAAACCCATCAATATCCGAACTTGAGGTAGTTTCTTGCGAAAAACCAAGCGTACAGACAAAAAAGAAAATGACAAGGTAAAAGTGCTTCATAAAGTATTGATAACAAAGGCTGTGCCACAAATATAAAAAAATATGTCCGCGATGGTGGGGCCGTTCAACGAATTGTATTTCTTTTTTCGATGAAATGCAAAAAAAGAGCCCCACGATCGTGGGGCTCTTAATATAATATAGAAAATCTATGTGATTATTCAATACCTACAGTCCAACCTGCAGCCCAATCGGGTTCACCAGCACCGTTACCAGCACCAGTATTGTCACCTACAGTATAGAAATCCTGGTTTGCACCAGCATAGTTGGTGTTTACAAGTCCCATGGCAGGAGCATCAAACTGGATTGGGGTAATGGATAGTGCATCTGCCTCAATACGAACCGCGGCTTCGGCATCCGTGCCAGTTACATTTACACCCAAATCAACACCACTGGTGTAGAAATTGGTGATAGTAAAGTTACCACCTCCTTCTTTGAAGAACAATGCACCTTCAGTAACAGGACCAACTACAGTGATGTTGCTCAAAGTGGTAGTGGTCACAGGAGTGGCATCACCATCATCACCATTATTGGAACCTTCAATACCAGCTTTGGCACCACCGGCAATATACCAGTTGCTACCGTTACCGGTCCATCCGTCAGCAAAGTCAATGGAATCATCACCACTGCCTATGGATACCAAGTAGTTTCCGTTTACAGTACCACCGAAGAACTCGATACCATCATCACCACCGTTGTAAGACTGTACATACTCGAAAGTAGTTCCGGAACCAACACCGAACAAAGAAACACCGTTGAATTCTTTGTCATTGGAGAATGTGGCACCAGTATATTCAACACGGAGGTAGGTAATGGAACCAGAGTCATCATCGGAAGTATTTCCACCATAAGTAAGATCACCTACTTCCGTGGTTACATCCTCACCTTTGTTGGTTGGAGCGTCACCAGCGATGACCAATCCACCCCAATCACCTTGTGCGGGAGTTTCGCTGGAAGAAGTCATTACTACAGGAGCAGCGGCAGTACCGTTGATAAAGATCTGCGCACCTCTTTCAACACCGATAAAGGCAGCCGTACCGCCAGAAGCTTTGATAGTAGTACCAGCAGGGATGGTCAAGGAACCACCTGATTTTACTACAAATCCGCTGGTCAACAAGTATTCCACGGAAGCGCTCAATTCCACATCACCAGTGATTTCACCGGCCAAGTTTTCGCTTGAGGAAGCGCTGTTTTCCAAACCTGTGGTCCAGCCAGCAGCCCAATCAGGGGATGCGGCACCGTTACCAGCGCCTGTGGCAACACCTTCAGTGTAGAATGCTTGGTTAAGACCAGTATAATCTGTTGCCTCGAAACCGGTTGCAGGATCGGCAAACTGAATGTTGGTGATGGCCAAATCGCCATTTTCTATACGCGTGGCGGCAGGAGTATCGCCATCGGTTACATGAATGGCAAGGTCAATATCAGAGGCATAAAAGTTATCGATGGTAAAGTTACCACCACCTTCTTTAAAGAAGAGGGCACCTTCGGTAACAGGACCAACCACGGTAATATTGCTCAAGGTAGTTGTGGTCACAGGAGTGGCATCACCGTTGTCACCGTTGTTGGAACCTTCAATACCGGCTTTGGCACCAGCGGCAATGTACCAGTTGCTACCGGAACCTGTCCATCCATCAGCAAAGTCGATGGAGTCATCACCACTTCCGATGGACACCAAGTAGTTACCATCTACAGTACCACCGAAGAACTCGATACCGTCATCACCACCGTTGAAAGACTGAACGTACTCGAAAGTAGTCCCGGACCCAACACCGAACAAAGAAACTCCGTTGAACTCTTTGTCATTGGAGAATGTGGCACCCGTATATTCAACACGTAGGTAAGTAATGGAACCAGAATCGTCATCGGCAGTAGAACCACCATAGGTAAGGTCACCTACTTCAGAAAGTACGTCTTCACCTTTGTTGGTAGGGGCATCACCGGCAATTACCAATCCACCCCAATCACCTTGTGCCGGGCTAGTAGCATCTGATGTCATGATAACAGGCGCGGCAGCAGTACCGTTGATGAAAATCTGGGCACCTCTTTCAACACCAATGAAAGCAGCGGTACCTCCAGAAGCCTTGATGGTTGTGCCGGCAGGAATGGTCAACGAGGCACCTGCTTTTACAATGTAAGAACCTGTTAGGGTATATTCTTTGGAAGCATCCAATTCGGTGTCCTCGGTTACCTCGCCTGAAAGTTCAACGGGCGGCTCAACGCAAGCAGTACATGATCCTCCGCAGTCAACTCCGGTTTCATCTCCATTTTGAACGCCATCCGAACAGGTGGCTACTGGGTCTGGATCGGGAGCAGGGCCATTGTCGTCGCTCATACAAGAGACTACCAAAGCCGCTGAAGCGAAGCTTAGGACAAATTTTAAAAGTGATTTTTTCATTGTTATAGTTTTAGATTTAAATATTTGGATTAATATTCATTTACTGGTTGATATTCAGTGTGCTTAGAATTTATAAGTCAAGGATAGACTAAAGTCAACCCCTTTTTTGTATGATAAAGCGGTCACTGGACCATTTTCCAAAAAGCCAGGAATGGCTGGGTTTTCGGTATCCAAATCCCCTTCAGCGTTCTCGTTTACCCTTTCAACGGTTGGGTTTAGGAGGTTTCTCATGTTCAGTCCAATGCCAAAGTGGTCTCCCAATTCCACTGCGGTAATCCAATCAAGGGTCACAAAACCTTTGTCTACCAAATGCCCTCTACCGGTACTTCCCAAAGCGTAAATACGGTCAGAGAAATAGTTGGCCGCAACTGTAGATCTCAGGTTTCTATTCTCGGAAAACTCCGTGTAGTAACTGGCATCGAGATTGAAAATAAAGTCAGATGCTCCTTGCAGTGGCGCTTTGGTATTGGTGAACGCAGCGGCAAACATGGTTTCTTCCGAAACTTTTTGGTAGTCCAATTCTTGATTGGTGTTCAAGTAGGAAACGTTACCACCAATGGATAGCCTGTCGGTCAATATACTTTCGGCGGTTTCCCTTTCGTTTTCTATCACGTCCAGTTTTACTTCCAACTCAGCACCAAAGGCCGTGGCATGGTCGCCGGTATTGGCATAACTTAAATTGTTGGCGGCCGATACGATCAAGAAAGTGTTGATGGGGTTTTCAATATACTTCCCAAATACGGCAAAGGATACCAATTCGCTTGAAGAAGGGAACAATTCCCATCGAAGGTCAAAGTTGTAATTGGTGGAGTTCTGTAAGGCAGGATTACCTTGTGTATCTTGGTTGATTTCTTCCTGGAAAAGGAAGGGTGCCCGTTCCTTGAATTGTGGTAACGTATAGGTCTTACTGGCCGCAAATCTTAGGTTTTGCTTTTCGTTCAACTCATATTTGAATGCTAGCGAAGGCAAGAACTCAAAGGTGTCCAATTCGCTGCTGTCATCGCCTTGGATAACGGTACTCCAGTCAATGTTCTGGGTGATTTGCTCACCCCTTGCGCCGGCAAACAGGGTGAATTTAGGAGAGAACTTGTATTCCAAGGTCAAATATCCTGCATGGATCTGCTGTTCCCCACCATAGGTCTGTGGATCAAGGGCTCCTTCCGTGGAAGCTGTTCCCCTAAAAGTCCGTATTTGCCAAAAACCGGAGTTGGGACCATATTCATCAAAATACGCATCGATGTTGTATGGGTCAACGAAGGGTTGGTTGGCCACGTTCAATATTTGGTAGTTGAACTGGGTGGCATCAAAAGCAACATTTTTTAAGCGACCGTTGTATCCCACAGTAAGTTTTCCGTCAAATCCGTCATCCTCATTTTTCTTGAATTTGAAGGAAGTTGAAATATTGGCAGAGACTTCTTCTTCTTGGAGCTCTTGGAAAAACCTATGGTTAGCTGAGGCAGCGGAAACCAATCTAAAGGATTTAGGTCCTTCGGGATCGTTGTTGGAGTAAGGTAAAAGAATATTTTGACGACGGTCTGGAATCAGGTTCTGTACATAGTTGTACCCTAGGCCCCAGTTCACTTCAAATTTTTCACTTACATCGTGGCTTCCCAACAATTGGTTCACCGCAAGCAAGGTCTTTTCAAAAGTATTCCGTTGGATGAAACCTCCTCCGTTGGGCGCATCATCTTCCCTGTCCAAAATACCGTAGAACTCCTCATGTTTTTGCTCGGTATTGTTGAGCAATAAATAGTTGTATCGGATATCATGGGCACTGCCTAAACGAAGCCCAATGTTCCCCATAAGGGTAGTGGCCGTTTTGTAGCTGTATTTTTGATAATCAAAGTCAGAATTGGGCAATCCGGTCCCCAAGTTGGGGGCACCTCGGTTTACACCTTCCCTATAAGAGTTTCCATTGCTGAACGAACCAACGGCAAAGAAGCTCAATTTGGAGTTTTCACCAATATTGAAGGAATCACCTCCTTTAAGCGAAATATTGGAATTGATGGGTGTACTCTTGCTTTCGCGATCCCAACTGGTGTCAAAATTGTTGTTGAAGGCCCCACTAGGGATGGATTTGTCATAAAACCCTGTAAAATTTGGCCCGTCGAACAAGTAAAAATCATCCACACCAATGGCTTCGGTATTGACTCCTGAACCTACACCAAGCTCCATGAAACCGGAACCGGTATAGTTGCGGGATACAATATTGATGTTCGCCCCACCAAAATCACCATAGTTTTGTGCATTATAGGTTTTGTCTATTCCTATGGATTCGATGATGCTTGTACCAAACAAGCTCAGGTCAATGTTCTTTTTGGCAGTATTGTTGGAAGGTAAGGGAAGCCCATTGAGGGTGGTAATGTTGAATCGGTCCCCCAAACCTCTTACATATACATTGTTGGAACCTTCTTCCCGGGAAATCCCAGTAACTTTGGTGACGGCCGTAGCGGCATCACTGGCCCCTTTTCTGGCCAATTCCTGGGCTCCAATGGAAGTTTCCAAGGTAATGGCTCTCTTTTGGTCCAAAAGCAATGCAATTTCTGAATCCTTCCGGGCAACGGTGGTCACTACAACTTCGTCCAAGGCCAATCCGGAAGATGCGCTCATGGGAACGTTTACGCTGGTTACCTTACCAGCAATTACTTCCACATTTGGAATTTCAACAGTTTCATAGCCCAAATAGCTATAGGTCAATGTGTAGATTCCAGGCTCAACACTTGGAATCTCATAGAGACCATCAAAATCTGAAGTGGTACCCATTGTGGTACCTTTAATAAGTACATTTGCAAAGGCCAAAGGCTCGTCATTGAGCTCTTTGTCGGTCAGCTTACCCACGATACTTCCAGTGGTTTGCTGCGCTACTACTTGCATGGTGCATGCAAGCGTAAAAATCATTAAAAAATATTTCATTATCAGCTAAGTATTTGGCGCAAAGAACGCCACGGCCTGTAAAAGCGATGTTAGCTGTATGTTAAGTGTTTATTGGAAAACTGTTACAATAATGTTAGGGGATTAAATCAACGTTAAGCATTTATGGCATTATAGTATTATCTTTACATTTGGGCGATTAACTTAGAAATACCATCCCATGAAAACTAAGGATATTAAGATTTTACTTGTTGATGATGAGCCTGATATTCTGGAGATTGTAAGCTACAATCTTTCTTCTGAAGGCTATGAGGTCTTTACCGCCAAGAACGGTGTGGAGGCCGTTGCAAAGGCAAAGAAGAAAAACCCGCATTTGATCATCATGGACGTTATGATGCCAGAAATGGATGGCATTGAAGCCTGCGAGGTAATCCGTAACACCCCAGGATTGGAAAATACCATCATCACATTCCTTACGGCCAGAGGGGAAGACTATTCCCAAGTGGCAGGTTTTGATGCGGGTGCGGATGATTATATTACCAAACCCATAAAACCAAAAGTTTTGGTGAGTAAGGTGAAAGCCCTTTTGCGAAGACTTAAGGAAGAAAAGAAAGACCTCGAGGAAATTGTCAAGGTGGGCAATATTGTCATCAATAGGGAAGAGTACAAGATCATCAATGACGGAGAGGAGATCATACTGCCCAGAAAGGAGTTTGAATTGTTGTCGCTTTTGACATCCAAGCCCAGTAAGGTTTTCAAAAGAGAAGTCATTTTGGACAAGGTCTGGGGCAATGAAGTGGTCGTTGGAGGACGTACCATAGACGTGCACATCAGAAAACTTCGTGAAAAAATAGGGGATCATCACTTTAAAACCGTTAAGGGGGTAGGGTATAAGTTTGTTCTGTAATGGCCATTCAATTACGGAAATCCTATAAGTTTGCCTTAAGGTCATCCCTTCTTATCACCCTGTTCACCTCTGCCTCCATCATTGCATTCCAGCTTGTAAAAGGGCAAGTGCAATGGTTGTATACGGTGTTCTATGCCTTGGGCTGCTTTGTGATTTGCTTTGCCGTTCTCCAAATCCGGGTGGAACGTTTTATCTACAGGCGTATCAAGAAAATCTACGATGATGTCTCTTTGCTGGAATCTTCTTCTTTTTCTTCAAAGCCCGTCACTACGGATATGAAGACCCTTACCGAGGAGATAGAAAAGTTTGCCGAAGGCAAGAAGATAGAGATTGATACCTTAAAAATCAGGGAGGAATACCGAAAGGATTTTTTAGGCAACGTATCCCATGAACTAAAAACCCCCCTTTTTACCGTCCAAGGCTACATCCTTACGCTACTGGATGGTGCCATGAAAGACAAAAAAATCAGGGAAAAATACCTGCAACGCGCCAATAAGGGTGTAGAGCGTTTGATCTATATCGTGAAAGACTTGGACCTGATCACCAAATTGGAAGTAGGAGAGCTAAAACTGGATCGCGAGAATTTTGACATTATTGAGCTTATCCAAAATGTATTTGACCTTTTGGAGATGAAAGCGGCCCAGAAAGAAATCACCCTCACCTTTGATATGGAATACCCCAATCCCATCTATGTGAATGCCGATCGGGAAAAGATACAACAAGTGATCAGCAACCTATTGGTGAACTCCATCAAGTACGGTTCCCCCAAAGGAACCACAGAGGTAAGTGTGGAAAACCTGATCAAGAACAAAGTCATCATTAGGGTTACGGATAATGGCGGAGGTATCCCCAAGCAGCATATCCCCAGGCTTTTTGAGCGGTTTTATCGGGTGGACCAAAGTGGTAGCCGTAGCGAGGGAGGTTCAGGGTTGGGCCTATCCATCGTAAAACATATTATTGAGGCCCACGGTGAGAAAATCTATGTGGAAAGCGAAGAAGGTATCGGGTCCGAATTCTCGTTTACCCTAGAGAAAAAGACCGAAAACAAGTCCGAATAATCCAGTTCAGATTCAAATTGGGTCAGCCCTTGGAAATCATCCATCCGGTTTAAGTCTTCCAATACAAAGTTCTCTTGATGGCTGTAGGGAACCAATCCATTTTTCTCCAGTCGCTTGGCCAAATATTCTTGCTCATATTGTCCCGGGGTTGGAATGAAAAAGGCCTTTTTTTCCAGTTTGGCCAAATCCATCACCGTGGTATACCCTGATCGGCACAACACCTTTGCACTTTGGTTCAAGGCAGTTTGAAGTTGTTGCGACTGCATAAAATTATACAGCAAGATGGAACCTTTTGGGATTGATAGCTCTTCTTGGGTCTGGGTTTCCTCGATTTTTCCCTTCACAAAAAGTATGTTTCCCTCAAAACCCTGAAGTTCGGACAGTAGTTTTTCTTCCAAAAAGGTTCTTTGCGGCTCCGGACCGGATAGCAAGACCATAAGATCATGGACCATTGGGCTCTCCTTTTTTTCAAACCGGCTCAAAGGACCGAGATACTGAATGTTCAACTTGGATTTTTTTAGATGCCCCAATTTTCCGGTAAGGTTGGGTTTGTCCTTCACATCGGGTACCCAACAGGCATTGAATTTCTTTATGATCTTTTGATGGGCCTTGGAACTCATCCATGTGGTATTACCGGAAAGCACATTGAGTTGGTGGGTGATAAAAACACAGGGCACCTTTTTATAGAACACCCCCAACCGGTTGTCGGAAATAATGCCGTCCAGCCCATGCTCCTTCACCAACTGCTTTACGGCCTTCTTTTCCTTGGCCATGGCCTTGAGCACTTTGGGTGAATCCCAGATCATTTTGATCTTAAAGTTCTTTCCTTTTTCAGCGTAGGTGATTTTGTAGGACGGCAATTCGAATGAGGGCAATTCCGGAAATTCCTTTTGTAAAAGGGACAGGGCAACCCCATCCGAAGCAATAAAAGGCTGATGGCCATGGTCCAACAAAGCCTGTATAATGGGGATGCAACGTGTGGCATGACCCAACCCCCAATTCAATGGAGCTACCAAAATGCGTTTGGAACTTTGCATAAATGCAAAAAAACAAAATCCATATTGCTTGTGGATTTCCTTAGTTTTGCCAAAACATTAAATTATTGCTCAATCTGTAAGCGGTGGGAAGTAAGAACAAACTAAAACGGTTTAGGGAAAACGAAACTTTTACCAATGTGGTACAACCCACAAGGGATGAGGTTTTGGAAGGATTTGAATGGAGAGGCAAATGGAACTCTTTTTTTAAGAACAATAATCCCATTGTCCTGGAATTGGGCTGTGGAAAAGGGGAGTATACGGTGGGTCTGGCCCAACGCAACCCGGACAAAAATTATATTGGGGTAGATATCAAAGGAGCCCGGTTTTGGCGGGGGGCCAAGTCTGCCTTGGAACATGGATTGGGCCATGTGGCCTTTTTGCGGACCCAAATTGAGTTGGTAGATCAGCTTTTTGGCGAAAACGAAGTGGACGAAATCTGGATTACATTCCCGGACCCACAAATTAAGTACAAACGTACCAAGCACCGCCTCACCAACCCTATGTTCCTTGAGAAATACAAGCAGATTCTGAAGCCCAATGGGATTATCCATTTAAAGACCGATAGTGAATATATGCATGGGTACACCTTGGGGCTTTTGCAAGGATTGGGGCATGAAATTTGCTATGCCAACCATGATGTGTACCGAAACGAAGGAAGCCCATCCGAAGTTCTGGAGATACAGACATTCTACGAAAATCAGTATCTTGAAGCAGGAAAACCGATTACCTATATTCAGTTTAGGATCAACTAACCAATGACCCATATCATCATCCTCTTTTTTGCCACGTTTTCGGCAGCCTTCATGGCTACCGTGCCGCCAGGGTTGCTCAATATGAATGCGGCCAAGACCAGTGTGGAAAAAGGAAAATTAAATGGCATTGTTTTTAGTTTGGGGGTTTCCTCAATGATCATGGTACAGGCGTATGTGGCCGTGCTCATTTCCAAGTTCTTGTATAAAAATCCAGAGGTAATAGACCTTCTGTTGAAAATTGCCCTGGTGGTGTTTGCTTTTTTTGCCGTTTTCTTTTTTGTTACGGCCAAGAGAAAGAAAACCAAAAAAATGCAAAAGGTAAAAGTCAGCAAAAAGAACAGTTTTTACAAAGGCGTGTTGTTGGCAGCGTTGAATTTATTGACCATCCCCTACTACAGCGGACTCAATGCCATGTGGAACGAAGCTGGATGGATAAAATTCGAGGCCCAGGACATTACTACATTTGTTGTGGCTGCCGGTGCTGGTACCTTTTCGGTGCTGTACCTGTATACTTTTTATTTTGATAAGTTGGAGACCAAGACCAATCGATTCTCAAAAAACTCGAACTACATTTTGAGTGCACTCATGCTTGTGTTGTTGGTGATTACCTTGATTCGGATTTTTTATCGCTGATATGGAAGAGCAGAACTTTTTTGACAAAGTCTACCAAGTGGCCCAACAGATTCCGTATGGCAGGGTCACTTCGTATGGGGCCATTGCCAAATATTTGGGGGCGGCCCGAAGTGCCCGCATGGTGGGATGGGCCATGAACAATTCCTCGGCAAAGGATGTGCCTGCCCATAGAGTCGTGAACCGAGTTGGGGTATTAACCGGAAAACACCATTTTGGTGGGACCAACCTCATGCAGCAGCTTTTGGAAAACGAAGGCATCCAGGTCAAGGACAACCAGATTGTGGATTTTCAAAAATATTTTTGGGATCCGGGGAAAGAGCTAGGGGATTAAGTTTTCAAAGTCATCACCTTTCCAATAATTTGATGATTTCTTATCTACAGCTATTTTTTTTAAAAAACGCATGTCAACTAAATTCTCTAAATCTGTTCTTGCGGTTTGGTTGGTTACAGAGAAAATATTTTCAACTTCCTTGACCGTGAATGAACGATTTGAATCTCTTTCCACCCAAAAAAGAATCTGGGCCTGTCTTTCATTTATGCTTTCAATCTGAAAGAATTTGGAGATTTTTTTCTGTTCTTTTTTCTTCTTGGCGATGTATTTTTTTAAATCCTCGAAAGCTTTGGTCAGCACTTTCACTTGATAATGCACAAAATAACTCACATCCATTTCATCAACTTCGGTGTAGAGATAGGCTTTCTCATATTGGGATTTGGTTTCCATTATCACCCTGGAAATGGACAAATACTCGGTCAACCAGTATCCATTTTTTAATAAGAACCAATAGAACAATGCTCTTGCTGTCCTGCCATTGCCATCATAGAAAGGATGGATATAACCGATTAGAAAATGGAGAATGGAGGCTTTTACAATGGGATGGATGAAATTTTCCTTGGGATTGGAATTAAAAAATTCGCAGAAAGAGAACATTAAAGGCTCCAATTCTTGAAACTTTGGTGGTGTGTGGACAATTTCACCGGTTACCTCATTCATGACATGGACATCGTCAGTGTTGCGAAAAACACCGATGTGTTCATCCTCTAAGGTATTTTTGACAACAATTTGATGGATTTCAAATAACTTTTCCAAAGAAAGGTCTTGGTCTTGATGCTCACTGATAAATTGAATGGCCTCGTAATTGTTCAGGATCATTTGCTCTGATTTGTTGCGGGGCTTTTTGTTTTTACGCAACATTTCCTTGGCTTTTACCCTAGTGGTGGTAGCTCCTTCGATCATGGAAGAGAAAATGGACTCCTCCATTAAGGCATTGTTCAAGTATTGTTGTCGGTCCAAATCGGATAAAAGCTGTTCTTTTTGAATACCTGCACCAAAGTTAAAGTCGAGATAATGGAGTTTTTGTTGGAGATGTTCGTTGACATTGTATGAGTATTCAATTTCAAAATTTGAATCTATCATATTGCCAAATAGATATTCGGTTTTTTTTAGATTATCTCGCCTGTATTTTGTGATGAACCACAACAAATGATCTGAATCTATATTTGATTTTATTAGGTTT
>CP051244.1:1473051-1506359 GCA_017795045.1 Allomuricauda sp.
AAATTAACTATTGTGAATCCCAATCCCACCATCTTCATTTTCAATGGGCAAACTTCCAATAATCCATGCCTAAGGCGTATCTTTGTAATTTAGAATCAATACAAACGACTGCAGAAAAAATAAGATTGATGAAGCTGAAAAAAGCAGATATCCTAAAAGCGTTGGAAAAAATATCCGCCCCGGGTGAAGGCCAGAATATTGTGGAAAGCGGAGGGGTGACCAATGTCCAAGTGTTTGGCGATGAGGTAGAGGTGGATGTGACCATAAAAAACCCAAGTCTTCAGGCCAAAAAGAAGACCGAAGTGGAGATTTTGAAGATCATCCATAGCGAGGTCTATGAAAAGGCCAAGATAAAAGTCAACCTAAAGGTTGATGCCCCGGCCAAGCCCAAGGTGAACCAGATAAAGGGAAATCCTATCCCCGGAATCCAGAATATCATCGCCGTTGCCTCTGGAAAAGGTGGTGTGGGAAAATCCACGGTAACCGCAAACTTGGCGGTGACCTTGGCCAAAATGGGCTTTAAGGTAGGGCTTTTGGATACGGACATCTACGGACCGTCCATGCCCATTATGTTTGATGTGGCCACAGAAAAGCCCTTGTCCGTCAACGTCAATGGCAAGGCCAAAATGAAGCCTGTTGAAAATTATGGGGTCAAATTATTGTCCATAGGATTTTTTACAGAACCCAACCAAGCAGTGATTTGGCGCGGACCCATGGCTGCAAAGGCATTGAACCAGATGATTTTTGACGCCCATTGGGGAGAGTTGGACTTTTTGCTGTTGGATTTGCCTCCCGGCACCGGGGATATTCATTTGAGCATTATGCAGTCCATGCCCGTAACAGGAGCCGTAGTGGTGAGTACCCCACAGGAAATCGCATTGGCCGATGCCCGGAAAGGGGTGGCCATGTTCCAACAGGAAGCCATCAATGTACCTGTTCTGGGAATTGTGGAAAATATGGCCTATTTCACTCCAGCAGAGCTGCCTAACAACAAATACCATATCTTTGGGGAAAACGGGGCCAAAAATCTGGCGGAAGACCTAAAAGTCCCCTTTTTGGGAGAAATTCCCTTGGTTCAGAGTATCCGCGAAGCGGGGGATGTAGGAAGACCGGCTGCATTGCAAACGGCAACCCCAACAGAGGAAGCTTTTGAAGGGCTTACAAAAAATGTGGTACAGGAGTTGGTCAAGAGAAATACGGACCTTCCCCCCACAGAAGCAATAAAAATTACAACAATGGCTGGTTGTGCCGCCGTTAAAAAGAAATGAGCATGACATCAGAAGAGATTAAAACCAATGTAGAAAAAGCGTTGGATGAAATCCGACCTTTCCTTCAGAGTGATGGAGGGGACATTACATTGATTTCAATAGATAACGACAGCTCCGTAAAGGTGCGTTTGGAAGGAAACTGTATTGGATGCAGTGTTAACCAAATGACTCTTAAGAGCGGTGTGGAAATGACCATCAAAAAATACGCTCCTCAGATAGAGGAGGTCATCAACATAAGTTAGATGACAAAAATCATGAATCCTTTCCAAAGCAAGTGGTAAGTTGCATCCCACAAAATTTTTGTTGAATGATTAAGACCGATATACTCATTATTGGAGCAGGACCTACGGGTCTTTTTGCTGTTTTTGAAGCGGGCCTATTGCAACTCAAATGCCATTTGATCGATGCCTTGCCCCAACCCGGAGGACAATGTGCCGAAATATACCCTAAGAAACCCATTTATGATATTCCTGGCTATCCCGAGGTATTGGCCGGGGAATTGGTGGACAATCTTATGGAACAAATCAAGCCCTTCCAACCCGGATTTACCTTGGGAGAACGGGCCGAAACCATAGAAAAACAAGAAGATGGCTCTTTTGTGGTCACTACCAACAAAGGAACCCGGCACCAAGCACCAGTGGTTGCCATTGCAGGTGGATTGGGAAGTTTTGAGCCTAGGAAACCGTTGCTGGACAACCTGTCCAAATTTGAGGACAACGGTGTGGCCTATATGATCAAGGAGCCTGAAATGTATCGGAACAAAAAGGTGTTGATTGCCGGAGGGGGAGATTCCGCACTGGACTGGTCCATCTTTTTGGCCGAGGTAGCCGATGAGGTCACTCTGGTACACCGTCGCAATGAATTTAGAGGAGCGTTGGATTCCGTGGAAAAAGTGCAGCAGCTCAAAAACCAAGGAAAAATTAACCTGATTACCCCAGGAGAGGTAGTGGCCTTGCATGGCAGGGACCAACTGGAGAAGGTAACCGTAAAAAACACGGATACTTCAGAAGAAACGGATGTACAAGTGGATAATTTCATTCCACTCTTTGGACTTTCCCCAAAATTGGGACCCATTGCCAACTGGGGACTTGAAATTGAGAAAAATGCCATTAAGGTGGATAATACATTGGATTATCAGACCAATATTCCAGGGATTTATGCCATTGGCGATGTCAATACCTATCCAGGGAAATTAAAACTGATCCTTTGTGGATTCCATGAGGCCACATTAATGTGCCAAAGTGCCTATCAACGTATCCATCCCGATAAAAAATATGTCATGAAATATACGACGGTCGGAGGGGTCACCGGTTTTGACGGAAGCAAAAAAGAAGCCCCTAAAGCCGTGGTCAAAGCAATAGATTAACATTGAATTGAAATGCCCTTTTTGGGCTAAGGGAAGTTCCCTTTAATGAGTATGAGCGATATCAAGATTACAATTACGGACAGAGAAGGTGTGGCACACGAAGTGGATGCACCAACAGACATGAACATGAACCTTATGGAAGTGGTCCGTTCCTATGAGCTGGCCCCTGAAGGCACCATAGGGATTTGTGGAGGAATGGCCATGTGTGCTTCCTGCCAGTGCTATGTGCAATCGGACCATCAGCTTCCTGAAAAGTCCGATGATGAGGATGCCATGTTGTCCGAGGCCTTTTTTGTGAAGGACAACAGTCGTTTGGGTTGCCAAATCCATATTACCGAAGATCTGGACGGCCTTAAAGTGGAGCTCGCCCCTGCGGAAGATTGATTCTGTAGCGGACCCGATTCTGAAAAGCAACAAAACCCTATCTTTAGTCTTTCTTGTATCAAAACATGAGAAAGGCGCTACTTTTCCATTTTTTTCTTTTGGTGTCGGTTTTGGGCTTTGCCCAACAATCGTATTTGGACATAAGGGCCATAGTTACCGATAGTGCCCAAATCTTCACACCGGAACAGCTTAACTCCTTGACCGGTAAGCTCAACCGTTTTGAGTCGGAGACCACCAACCAGTTGGTGATCCTTACCATCAACGAATTAGGGTATGAAACCATCGAGGAGTATGCCAATGGCACCTTCAACCAGAATCGGTTGGGACAAGAGGATAAGGACAACGGTATTTTGATTTTGTTCTCCAAAAACGACCGTGAAGTGCGCATTGAGGTGGGATATGGCTTGGAACCATATATCACCGACGCCGTGGCATCACGCATCATCAGAAACACCATGATTCCCAAATTCAAGGAGGAAGACTATTTTGGAGGATTGGATTTGGCCACGGATCAGATCATAGGATTTTTGCTTGATCCAGAGGCACTTGAAGAATATAAACAAAGGATAGAAGAAGATAATGCCATGCCGCTTTGGGCAAAAATTGTAATGATCTTATTTCTCTCTATCTTTGTTTTTGCAGGCGGTTTTGTTTTCTACAAAGGGTATTCGGCACTTATTGAAATGTTCAGGGGAATCTTTATTGGAAAGCTTGGCTTGGTACCGGGGATTTTCATGATTCCCTTTGGGATGCTTCAAGCTGGTTTTGGATTGGTCTTTATGTTGATGCCCCTGTTTTTCCTTTCCATGTTTCTGGAACTCAATATCAACATAGACCCGCTAACGGAAAACCTATCATGGTTGTATTATGCACTTCCTGGCTTTTTTGTTTTCACCATACTTTTGGCTTTGTTGAAAATAATGCTCAAAGGGAAAGAAGATTTTAAACTATCATGGGTAAAATCGGATAGCAGCTACATGAGCAAGACCTTTTCCTCATCGGGGAGCCATTCCTTTGGTTCGGGCTCGGGAGGCAGTTCCAGCAGTTTTTCAGGCGGCGGCGGAAGCTCTGGGGGCGGTGGCGCCAGCGGCAGTTGGTAAATCAATGGGAATTCCTGTATTTTCACAACATAAACAAACTACCTCAAAATGAGAGCAATCCTTCTATCTGTACTTTTTGTTCTGGTCTCCTGTACGCCCAAACCATCATCGGAAATTGAAAAATGGGAAGCACAGGCCCATGATATTACCATCATCAGAGATGATTTTGGGGTGCCTCATATTTATGGAAAAACAGATGCTGATGCTGTTTTTGGACTGTTGTATGCCCAATGTGAGGACGATTTTAACCGTGTGGAACAGAATTATATCTGGGCCACGGGCCGTTTGGCGGAAGTTGAGGGGGAGAAAGCATTGTATAGCGACCTTAGGGCCAAGCTGTTCATGACCGAGGAAGAGGCCAAGGCCAAATACAGTGAAAGTCCCGAATGGTTGAAAGAATTGTGCAACGCCTTTGCGGACGGTATCAACTATTATCTACATACCCATCCCGCAGTGAAACCTAGATTATTGACCCGTTTTGAACCATGGATGCCCATGTATTTCAGTGAAGGGTCCATTGGGGGGGATATTGAACGTATTTCCATTCCAAAGATCAAGACATTTTATGAAAGTGGCATGGAAATTCCGGAAATGGAATTGATCAAACAACAACAAGAAAAGGAAATGGCAGAACCCCAAGGGTCCAACGGGATTGCCATTTCAGGGGAATTGACGCAATCGGGCAACGCCATGCTCTTGATCAATCCCCATACCTCTTTCTATTTTAGGGGAGAGGTACATGTGGTAAGCGAGGAAGGACTCAATGCCTATGGCGCGGTAACTTGGGGGCAGTTTTTTGTGTATCAGGGCTTCAATGAAAAAACCGGATGGATGCACACATCAACCTATACGGATGTCATGGATGAATTCAAAGAAACTGTGGTCAAGAATGACGACAAGTTGTTCTATGCCTACGGGGAGGAATTGCGCCCCGTGGATTCTTTGGAGGTAACCTTAAAATACAAAGACGGCGACATCATGAGGGAGAAAATCTTTCCCATGTACCGCACCCATCACGGGCCAATTACCCATATGGTGGATGGCCAATGGACAGCAAGCGCAATGATGTGGGAACCGGTCAAGGCCTTGGAGCAATCCTATATCCGAACAAAACAGGAGGGGTATGATGGATTTCGGAAGATGATGGACATCCGGACCAACTCATCCAACAATACGGTCTATGCGGATGCCGAGGGAAATATTGCCTATTTCCATGGGAACTTTGTTCCCAAGCGGGATACGATTTTTGACTTTACCCAACCCGTGGATGGCAGCAATCCCAAAACCGATTGGCAGGGATTGCATACGGTGGATGAAAATATTTTGGTGTTGAACCCGGAGAATGGTTGGATCCAGAATTGCAACTCCACGCCATATACTTCGGCATTGGAGTTCAGTCCAAAACGGGAAGATTATCCCAAGTACATGTCCAGGGACCAAGAAAACTTTAGGGGAGTACATGCTATTGAACTGTTGACAGATAGAAGCGGGTATACTTTGGACAGTCTTATCCAGTTGGCCCATGACCCCTACCTACCTGCATTTGAGGCTTTGATTCCCGGTTTGGTGCGCGCCTATGATGCCCATCCAATATCGGGATTAAAAGAATCCATCGATGTTTTACGTCAATGGGATTTCACAACATCCAAAGAATCTATTGCCATGACCTTGGCCCATTATTATGGGACGCTTTGCTATGCAAAGGCGGAAAGGCCAAAAGATAGCTATGCCATGCAGTGGGTAGCATATTGGGGCAATGGTTTGCCCAACGAAGAAAAGTTGGCTCTTTTCCAAGAGACTCTTGATCAGTTGAAAAATGATTTTGGCACTTGGCAAATGCCTTGGGGAGAGGTAAACCGATACCAGCGTTTAAATGGGGATATCCGGCAACCTTTTGATGATGCGAAACCCAGCATTCCCATTGGTTTTGCCAGTGGCCGTTGGGGAGCTTTGGCGGCGTATGGTGCGCGATATGACAACAATACCAAGAAAATTTATGGCACTCGTGGCAACAGTTTTGTGGCTGCGGTGGAATTTGGGGACAAAGTAAAGGCCAAGACCATGTTGGCCGGAGGGCAGAGTGGAGACCCGGATTCACCCCACTTCAACGATCAGGCACAGCGATACGCAGATATGGAATTCAAAGATGCTGCTTACTATAAGGAAGATGTGCTAAAAAGAGCTAAACGGACTTACAGGCCTGGGGAATGATCATTCGTCTTCCTTGACGATGATCAAGCTGGCGCGTGAACCGGTGGAAAGGTTCCAACGGTTGTTGTGGATGACTTCACCCTTTTCATTGGCCACCACCACTTGGGCTGTATTGGGGCCTGAAGAGCCTTGGTTGAGGGCTTCAAACTCAATGCGGTTGAATCCTTTGACCAAATCAATATTAATCCCTTTAAAAGAACCGGTAAGCAAAAGATTGTATTCCACCACATCGCCATTGAGATAGATTTTAATGCGATCCCCATCCACATATTCGTGATCTCGGCAAACGATGCCCACAAATTTTGATGTGGTCTTGAAATCCCCCAGATATTGATCCCCAAAATGTTCATTGGAGCTCTTTTTTTCTTTTTCCCCTACTTTGGGGTCAATGACCATATCATGACCTGCTTGTAAAAGTTCTCTGTCCGGAAGCATTTTAACTCCTGGCTTGTCATTTTTGTCCGTAAGGTTTTCGTCAAGGACGGAGGGCATGCGAAGAAGTGTTCCTTGGTTGCTGGCCTTGATGTCCAAATCGTTCCGTTCACCAATCTTTAAGGGACGGGTTGTGGGAAGATCGGATTGTGCTTGCAAAACACTGATTCCCAATAAAAAACCCATAAGAACAAAAACCAGCTTTTTCATAGCGACTTGGTCGATTGATACTTGTAAATGTAGCAAATACCTTGCCATGAAGATGATAAAGTGGCGTTAAATCGTTAAGCTGCAGGCAATTCTTTTAGCTCTCCATATAATCAACCAACTTTTCCGGCCCCTCTAATAACACCCTTACAATCTGTAATGTACCATCTGCCTTGGTGTCTATATGCCACTTGATGAGGGAAATTTTGCCATTCTCAAGTTCAATTCCGGTAATGCTTCTGGGGTGCACACAGCTTCCGTCATTAAAGAATGGAATTTGGCCGGGTTCTGGAAATCGTGGTCGGTGCGTATGGCCCGCAATGGTGATTTGTAGATGGTTCCGTAAGATCCATCGTTTTATCCTTTTTTCGATACGAATGAGTTCCTTGTAATTTTTAGCTGGACTTGTGGGGTCTGCAATACCCACCACCTGGAGTGGTTTCCAAAGGATACGCACCAAAAATCGTCCAATGCGCCAACACACATAGTTCCACCAATCTGCTTGGTGCCCATGGACACAGAACAGTTTTTGACCTGTTCCAGTATGTTTTAAGATGATGGCCTCGTGATAGGTAATGCCTTGAAATAGGGCTTTGTCCGATCCGTCAATGGGCTCAAAATAGTGAGAAAGGTGCTTGTCCACATATTTTTTGTCGCTATAGACCATGTCATGGTTTCCCCAGAGCATATGCAAACGTTTTTCCAAATGGAACCGGCGAAGCAATTGGTATACATTTTTATGTGCCTCAAAAATGGAATCGAACCCCATGTTTTCCCAAAGTTCATCGCCATCCCCAAGCTCGCAATAATGGAATCCTTGGCGATAGTAATGGCTGAGGGCATGGAAATAAATGTTCCTGTTGTTGGCAAAATCATCGGCAAAACTATTGTCCCCCCTATGGCAATCGCTGAAAAAGATAAACTTGGAGTCGTCATCAAAAGGGATGATCTTGGCTTTTGCATAGGCCCGATCTAATCTGGCATTGGAGGACATGGAATAATTTTTACTAAATATCCTTAAAAATGGCGATTAATCCATAAAAATCTCCTTTATGAAAAGAACAGTGAAGGTTTTTGTAACTTTACCTGTTCAATCTCGACCAATATGGGTATGGTGCCACATTACAATGCCGAAAGTCCAATGGTACAGTTGGTTAGTTTCAACAAGCTATTGGAACACTATGACAGACAGCTCAATAGCGGGGACGAGCACCTTGCTGAAAGGGCGAGGTATGTCTTGGATGCACAGGCCCCTTACCCAGAACTCAGGGATGGGTTCAACGATTTGGACCTATTGGAGAAGCATAAGGATGTTATAGGTATTATTTTGGCCGACACTTTTTCGCCGGTACTTACCCAAAATGAGATAAAGACGGCTTCCACCCCTTTTGAGAACCTGACCTTCAACTCTTCCGAACGGTTTAAAAGGATATTGAAGGACGCAGGGGAAGACTTTGAACTGGAAATCCGAAACATTCCCGACGAGTTGAGCTACATCATGAAATGTACGGTGATCCTCAGCTTTTATTATGGGTTTAAACTGGATTTTAAACGTCCTTTTTTCTATGATATTCCCGATGCGAATGGGGTAATGCACCATTACCGTATCCTGTATAATGCAGATTTCATGGAAATCATTCCAACGGAACAGTCCAAGGAGCTTACACAGGATGATGTGGATGAACTTTTGGAGAACTTTGAGAATCTGGAACTTTGGAAAGAAAAGATTCCGCCCAATAGTTTTATCACCAAAGGTTTTGTGATTTCCAATATGTTCGATGTTACCGCGGAACACTCCATTTCAGAGATTAAGTCGACATTGATAGGTAGACATAAACATGCGGGCGAAGACTTTATGGAGAGTTTTCAGGATACCTTTAGGTCTTTGTTCAAGCTCAAGGAAATCAAGGTAGGATTTGCAGGTTATGATTCCAATGCCAACCATTTCTTCAAGATATATGGGAAAGGCATGGAAAGCTTTATCCTTCATGGAAAGGATTCTGAGCCCTGCGATTCAATGCTTTGCGACTATTCCCATGGGAAACTTTTTAGGGAAAGTAAATATTTTGCCATCTCCAATGTGGAAAAATCATTGGTCAGATCTAATCAAAGCCAGCCGTACAAAAGTTTGCACGAGCAGGGGATAAAGAGCGCCATATTGGCGCCTATATCCAATAATGGGGAGTTGTTGGGCGTTTTGGAGCTGGTTTCCAACACGGTGAATGAGCTCAACAGTGTAAATGCCAATAAGTTGGATGATGTTATGCCCTTTATCATCTCGGCCGTGCTCCGATCTATTGAGGAGGAGGAAAACCTGATCGATGCCATTATTCAACATGAATGTACTACCGTCCATCCGTCTGTATATTGGAAGTTTCAGGAGGAAGCCAAGCGGTTTATGGCCGATCAACTTGCGGGGCACCAACCCTTGTTCAAGGAAATTGTGTTCAAGGATGTGTATCCGTTGTATGGTCAGATTGATATCAAGGATTCTTCAAAAGAACGCAACCTGTCCATTCAGCGCGATTTAATGATCCAACTTTCCGAAATCAATGAGGTTTTGGGAAGAGCGACCCAAAAATATCAATTGCCCATATATGAAGAGTTGATGTATAGGGTGGATGCCTACCTCGATGAGGTCAAGGAAGCGTTGTATACCCATACGGAACAAGCTGTATTTGACTTTGTGAAAGAGGAAGTCGATCCTGTTTTCAAGCATTTGAAAAAGGAGGACAAAGAACTCAAGGGCCTTATCCAGCAATACGAATCCAAGATAGACGAAACCACGGAATCGTATTATGACCACCGTCGCAATTATGATGATAGCGTCATGGAGGCCAATATGCAATTGGCGGCCTTGTTGGATAAAAAACAACTGGAAGCCCAAGAGATGTTTCCCCACTATTTTGAGCGGTACAAAACCGATGGGGTAGAGCATAACATGTACATTGGCAGTTCCATTGCACGCGACAGGAAGTTCAATAAACTGTATTTGAGCAACTTGAGGCTGTGGCAGCTCCAGGTAATGTGTGATATGGAGAACAAATACTACGCCATGAAACCACATTTGCCCGTAAAGTTGGATGTGGCTTCGTTGATTTTGGTGTACAGTACCTCCCTGGCCATCCGTTTTAGGATGGACGAAAAGCGTTTTGATGTGGATGGCACCTATAATGCCAGATATGAAGTGATCAAAAAACGTATTGATAAATCCTATATCAAGGGCACCAATGAAAGATTGACCCAAAAAGGAAAACTATCCATTGTATATTCCCAGCGTAAGGACGAAAGGGAGTATATGCGCTATATACAGTTCCTAAAAGCAAAAGGGTACTTTACCAATAATATAGAAATTGTGGAGTTGGAAGGACTTCAGGGGGTAACGGGCCTTAAGGCCATCCGCGCAGAGATTCTGTACAAAAAGGACAAGAAATCAGAGCAGACCTATACGTATGATGATTTGATGGAAGAGCTGAAATCTTGATCAAAACGTAAGCCTTTCAGGACCAAAGAAGCGAAAAGCAATTCCAAAAGCGAGTACCGAGATAATCATGCCCAACATAAAAATGTTGTAGGTGATCCTAAGTATTTTATATTTCTTGTTCAGTACCAAGCCCAAGTAATATAGGTCCTTGGTCAATGAGGAATATACATACTCCTTGTCCTTGACCAATTCCTGAAGGGCCCATTCGTATTCCTCCAGTTTCATTTTATGGAAATTGCCAAAGAACAAAAGGTTCACCCTTTTTTGTTCCACGTCTTCTTTGGTAAATTTTCCAGTGGTGACATTGGGCCTTGTGGCCAAAACCGATAAGATCATGGAAGCCACACTGAACAGGATGAGGATAAACGTGGGATAAATGAGATAGGTGTTGGAGGGGTTGTCCAGTTTGGTGAGCAAATTGGCCAGAACCAAGGAAATGATGATGGCATTTACCGATAATAGGATGTTGGCCTTGGTATCGGCAATATCACTCAGCTTCAAGTGGTTTTTTAAGGTAACGCGATATAAGGTCTGCACACTCCTATCCGGACTTTCTTGCTTGTATTTGGCTTTAAGGGCCTCTTTTTTGGCAATGTCCTTTTCATTTTTTTTCTCCTTTACCAGTTGTTTTAGGTTTCTTGCCTTGCCCTCTTCCCAATTTTCCTTGGCATAATCGGTATAAAACCGATGCTCATTTCGGAACATTCTGATGTTTTCATCCCGCCATTCTTTTGGGGAATAATCGGCAACGTCCAGTTCTTTTAATTCTTCCCGTAAAAAATCAGTGGTTTCCCAATAGCTTTTTTTGGCAAAATGGGAAGAATCTGCATCTCGGATGATCTGTTCGGAAAGTGTTTGGGGTTCGTAGTGTCGTTTTGTGGCCATGATCAAGCGGCATACCTCTTCAATATCAGCGGCTTTATATCCATTTTCCTTTAAGAAATCGGAAGCGGTCTTGCAACTGGCCTCCTCATGGTTCAGTCTTCCGGCCACATAGCCCGTGTCGTGCAGCCAAGCCGTCAACAACAGCTTTTCTTGCTCCTCCTCCGTTAAATCATAGAAATTGAGTAATTCTTTAGTACTTTTAACTACACGTTGCGTATGTCGTAAGTTGTGGTATAAGAACCTGGAATCGAGATCATTTTTCAAAAGTTTCGAAGCGAAAAGTTTAGCTTTTTCAACAATTTCCGACATAACTACATATTTGAACATCCAAAGTACAAAATTTTGGAGTCAACCTCATGGATATGAAGAAACATTACTTGCTCGCATGCTTATTGATCTTGGCTTATGGCTGTGCCACTTATGAGGCAAAATATGCCGCTTCAATAGGGAGTAGTGATACAACTTCCGAAAAAGAGGTCGACCATACCTTTTATTTGATTGGTGATGCGGGAAAATCGCCCATGGGGGAGATGAATCCCACCCTAAAGCGGTTTAATTCCGTTTTGGACAAGGCCAATGCCAACAGTACCGTACTGTTTTTAGGAGATAATATTTATCCGGCCGGATTTCCCGACAAAGACGATGATCCCTTAGGCCATGAAATGGCCAAAAACCATTTGGACGCCCAATTGGCAGCTGTAAAATCCTTCAAGGGCAGGACAGTGTTCGTTCCTGGTAACCATGATTGGTACAGTAAGGGTTTGGAAGGCCTGGAAAGAGAGGAGAAGTACATTCAAAAAGTATTGGATAGCAAGGAAGTGTTCCTTCCGGACAACGGTTGCCCCATTGAAAAAGTAGAAATAAGCGATCAAACCATGATCATTGCCATTGATACGGAGTGGTACCTTACCAATTGGGACAAACATCCTACCATGAACGATAATTGTGAGATCAAAGATCGCACTAGGTTTTTGGAAGAACTGGAAAGTCTCATCAAGAAAAATTTGGACAAGACCATTATCATTGCCCTGCACCACCCCATGTTCACCTATGGGGCGCACGGTGGACAATTTTCTTTTGCCCAACATTTGTATCCCAGTGGGGGGAAAGTCCCACTTCCTATTCTTGGAACGGCGGTGAACTTGTTGCGAAAAACTTCGGGTGCCACTGTGGAAGACCTCAGTAACCAAGTCTATAATGAACTAAAAAAACGTATTGTAACCCTGTCCCAATACTCTGACAAGGTCATTTTTGTGTCGGGTCACGAGCATACCCTTCAATATATTGAGGAGTTCGGAAAACCCCAGATTGTGAGTGGGGCAGGAGCTAAAACCGGGGCCACGCGACTGTTGAACGGCAGCAAGTTTTCCACGGGTAGAAATGGGTACGCCATCCTCAAAGTGTACAAGGATGGTTCGAGCAGTGTCAATTTTTTTGGTGCAGACGAAACTTCGGAAGAGCTTTTGTTCCATACCCAAGTATTGCCGCCGGACCGGTCCACGGAGCGCGTATCCCTTCCCGAGGACTTTCCTCCATTTATGGAAACCTCGGTCTATACCGATGAAGAAATCGATAAGACAGGATTTCATAAGTTTTTATGGGGAGAACGCTACCGGGAATATTATGCAATCCAGGTAAAAGCACCAACAGTGCGTTTGGATACCCTTTTTGGAGGACTTAGGGTGGTTCGTAAAGGAGGGGGTAACCAATCCAATTCCTTGCGTTTGGAAGATAATCAAGGCAGACAGTATGTAATGCGGGACCTTCGGAAAAGTGCGGAACGCTATCTGCAGGCCATTGCATTTAGGGACCAATACGTTATAGGGCAATTTGAAGGCACCTATACCGAAGACCTACTTTTGGACCTCTACACGGGTGCCCATCCCTATGCTCCTTTTGTAATTGGCAAGCTATCCGACGCAGTGGGGCTTTACCATACCAATCCCAAGCTGTATTATGTGCCCAAGCAATCTGTTTTGGGCGATTTCAACACTGATTTTGGCAACGGGCTTTACATGATTGAGGAGCATGTGTCCGATGGACATGATAACTTGGAGAGCTTTGGAAAGACCAAGAAAATAGAAAGCACCTATGATTTCATCAACAAACTAAGGGAAGATGAAGAATATCGTTTGGATCATAAGGAATATGTAAAGGCGCGCTTGTTCGACATCCTTATCGGGGATTGGGACAGGCATGTGGACCAATGGCGGTGGGCCCAGTTCAAAGAGGGGGATGATAAGGTGTTTCGTCCCATACCTAGGGACAGGGATCAGGCTTTTTCGCGCTGGGGCGATGGATTGATCATGGGTTTTGGTTCAAGAGCGGTTCCGGGACTTCAAATTTTTGAAGGGTTCAACGAAGAAATCAGAAGTGTAAAAGGATTTACTTCGTCCCCACGGACTTTTGCCTTGGATATGGCGCTTCTCTCCGAGTCTGATTTGGATATGTGGATAGAACAGGCGGAATTTATCCAAAAGCGCATTGATGGGTCCGTAGTGGACCATGCTTTTTTGGATTTCCCCGAAGCGGTCAGGGATTCATCCCTCATAAAAATAAAGAAGACCTTGATGGCCAGAAAAGACAATCTGGTGGATACGGCCAAGGAATATTTTGAGGTTCTGAATAAGTATAGTGTGGTAACAGGGACCGATAAGGACGATTATTTCAGCATTACGGCCTTGCCCAATGGGGGTGTCGAGGTTCTTGCCCATCGTATCAAGGGAGGAGAGAAAGAAGATATTTTCTTTAAAAAATGGTATGATCCGGCATATACCAAGGAAATCTGGATCTATGGATTGGATGATGATGATGTGTTTGATGTGAACACGCCTGCATCCAAAATTAAAGTAAGACTTGTCGGGGGGCAGAACAATGACGTGTACAAGATTTCGGAAAATTCAAGAAAAGTACATGCCTACGATTTTAAGACCAAGAAGAACACCTATGATGAGGCGTTTGGAGGGCAAGTACACCGGTTGAATGATTATGAGACCAACACCTACGACTTTTTGAAAGTCAAGGCGAGTAACAATCAAATTTTGCCCAGCTTGGGTTTCAATCCCGATGATGGGATGCGGATTGGGTTCACCGATACCTATACCTTCAATGGGTTTAAGCAGAACCCATTTACCCAGCGGCATGTGGTAAATGCAGCTTATTATTTTGCGACAAATGGATTTGATTTGGGGTATACCGGAGAATTTGCCAACGTGTTCAACAATGTGAACTTTGAGATGAAGGTGCGATTTACCAGTCCCAATTTTACACTCAACTTTTTCGGCTTTGGCAATGAAACCATAAACAATGATGACGAGGAACCTTTGGGGTTGGACTATAATCGCGTTAAACTACGGACCTTACGATTTTCCCCATCCTTGGTGTGGCGGGGCTACCTCGGTTCCGAGGTGCGGTTGGGGGTCACTTATGAGAGCATTGAGGTGGAAGAAACCGAAGACAGATACATCAATGAGTTTTATCTGGAAAACGGAGAGGAAAGCCATCAAAATTTCGTTGGGGTCAATGGCGAATACCAATATTCCAATACGGACAATGAGGCATATCCAACTTTGGGGATGAGTTTTTCCTTGCGCGGAGGGTATAGGACCAATATTGAGGAATCCGGCAGGTCTTTCGGATTTGTGGTTCCCGGTCTGTCCATGGACCATAGGATATCTTCGGATGGTAGGTTGGTATTGGCCACCAAAGTACAGGGGCACTTTACCATAGGAGATGATTTTGAGTTCTATCAAGGCGCCAGTATTGGTGGGAACAATGGCCTTCGAGGGTTCCGTTTTCAGCGGTTTACGGGAAAAACGGCCTTTTACCAGAATACAGATATCCGATATAGTTTTAGGAGCAGGCAAACGGGACTGTTGCCCGTCACTCCGGGAATCTATGGCGGGTTTGACTATGGTAGGGTATGGTTTCCTGGGGATACTTCAGGCAAATGGCACAATTCCTATGGAGGAGGTTTCTTCGTGAACGGTATAGACATCATTACCGCCAACTTTGGATTGTTCAATAGTACCGATGGGCTTCGGTTTGCCTTTGGAGTAGGATTTGGTTTCTGATGTAAAAGTCAATTGAGCCTTAACCGATACAGATTACGCCCTGTCTTTTTCTTTTCCTCGTCAGCGAGCAGTAGTGTGCCATTATCCAAAAATCCGATGGATTCTATTTGGGTATCACTATTGAGGTCTATGACCTTGGATTGGGCCTTTGATACATCGGGAAAATCAAAATCGGTCAACAAAAAAACAAAACCGTAGGTCAGAAGGGCGATGGATTTTCCGTCTGGTGAAATATCGGCCCCAGTTACAGAACAGTGGTCTTGATCCTTGCAAAGGAACAGACTCCCTAAAAATTCGGCATCATAATCCCCCTCCGTATCGGGAACCCTATACACCAAAGTCTCCCCAGTGTAGGGACGGGTTCGGTTCTTTGTGAAGATATACAGAAAGCCTTGCCAGTGAAAAAAGCCCTCAGTGTCAAAAAGCAGGTTGTTTTTTTTAGGGGGGAACCGCTTTTGTTCAGGATAGTTGAACCGTATCTTTTTGGCATTGGGTTCCTTCTTGTCCAACTGCGTATGGCATACTTTGTAGATGGTCAAATCTTTCCGTTCATTGGTGTTGTTGCCAAAGTCGCCAATATAGATGTTGCCTTGTGAATCCATAGCCAAATCCTCCCAATCCTTGTTTTTGGCATGGTCAATTTTATAGGTTTCAAGAACCTGGGCGGTGGTATCCACTTTGTGGATTTCATCTTTGTTGCCGCTATCTTGGACCACCCAAATATCGCCATGCGCATTGGTTTCCAATCCGGATACCTCACTAAGTTTTGAAGGGAATTTCCCTAAAACGTCCAATTGACCGTAATACGTTTTTTGGGCACATGCTTGAAGGACACAGAAAACCAATATGAAGGAAATCCTGATCATTCAGACTCTTTAAGGGGCATATAGACTTCGGTCTTCCACATCAGTTCATTTCCACCCATGTTGGGGTTGTTGAAAAATACCTCGACAGGCTTTTCCTCTACAGGAATGTTTCGGGCTTGGGCATAATTCAAAAGCGTGTACCAAGCTCGGTCCGAAGTGATGTAATTGCCATTATAAATGGCTTTCAGTGCTTTTTTGGGAAAAATGCGTTTGTAAATGATATTGGGGTTTATAGGCAATCTTTCTGAACGGATGATGGGGTAGCAAAAGTTATAGGATAGATGATCCTTTTCCACACTCCAATCCACTACTTCAATAAAAGGAGGCCCATTTACGGTAACCTCATTGTCGGCCAGAAGGTTACTTATGAAGGTGTAGTTGGCCATCATACCAGAGGCTTTTTCGTTTTGGGCAGCTTCCAAAGGAACGCAGGCACAGAAGGTGGAAAATAATTCATCCTCTCCCAATACGGTGACCTTGATGCTATTGAGGTGGTTGCTCAGGTATTCGTTAAAGCTCAGGAGGGTTTTACGGGATCCTTTTTCAAAATCCGTATCTGTAAAGGGAATCCTGACTTTGTTCATAAAGGAGTGGTCCAAGTCCTTGATGCTGACATCAACCTGACTGAGCGAATCATGGATTGGGGTAATGTCCCAAACGTATTCATGTATGGAGTCTTGGGCAATAATGGTCTGCTCAAAATGGTCTAAACTTTGATACCTGACAGGGATGTTGCTATCCAGGGTTTTGTTCCATACCCGTACTGTTTCATAGATGACTCCCGGAGCGGTCTTTGCCTTAAAACTGACCTGATAATCCTGAGGTTTCAGGAATAGGTACCACGCCAGTAAAAGCACCACAAGGACAAGAGCAGCAATATAAACTTTCCTCATAATTACTGATAAAGATAGGGAATCAACCTTTGGTCATATCCAATTTGTCCACTATAAATTTCCCTAGACTCCTACCTTGTTTGATCCCGACCTCAATGGCCGCACGATAATGGATTCCTCCATACATTCGGCTTAAAGCGGCTTCATCAGAAGCGTGGTTAAAGGAGGAAAAGGAGCGTACGGGCAGGCCGTAAGCTACTTCGGTATCGTCATCAAAGGCAAAGTTGTCCCCAAAAATGTCCGTAAGCGCTATGGCTGCTGCACCGGATACCACGCTATGTCCACTGGTATATTCAGGGAACGGGGGCGTTTGGAGTACAGGCTCCCAACTGTCGTCGATATATTCATTGATGACCGTTTCAGGGCGAATAAGATTACTCCTGTATTTCTCGTCCCAACAACTTATAAAGCCATCGGCAATGGCAATGGATGTCTTGGTATAGGCATACACTGTTTTGGCAAAATCGGCATCCGATTTTCTAGCGGCTATTTTGGTAATACCGATCCAATGGGCCCCGGGTGTAATTTTCTTGGTAGCGAACATCAGGTGACCACGGGTTACAGAAACATAGGGGTTACAGTCCCAAAACTGGGCAATGGCTATCTCATCCGACTTATCCCCTTTGCCGATCATGCTCTTGCGCACTTCGTAGACTTCCATTACTTCCTCATAAAACTTGGAACCTTCTTCCATGGAAAAATCTGGTGGGGGAGCGGGCTTAAATTGATCCGCGGAATCAATGGCAAACGGGCGAATTTTACTCCAGTGGGGCTCCAGACCATTCATATAGGCCGGAGGTGTGGGCTGCCAACGTGAAGGATCTTCCGAATTTACCGAGAACTTGGGCATGGTCCTCGTTTGCTTGTAATTATCCTTGTTCATCCAAGCGGCAATATGCTCGGCAACTTCAAGACCGTAGGCCTTGGAAGCATTGAAAACGGGTTCATTTTTATCGGCCCAAATGGCATATAGACTATCTCGGAAGCTTACAATGCGGTCTTCGGAAAAAATGAGGTTTTTATCGAGTTGCATATGCGCAACGAGGGCAGCGACTTCAAAGTTGATGCTGTCCCCTTCTTTTGGCGCTGGAATTGGGGTCAGTTCGTGTATCTGTCCTGCCAAGGATTTGTAGCGATCATCTTTTTGGGCTATGATCTCATAGGCGGCAATGTTGGGATAGGCAAATATTCTACTGGCCACAGGCGGTGAGAAGATATCATGGATCATCACCTCGATGACCTTATCCACGGATCTGTGGTATTCTTCCGGAGTGATCACAATGGCTTCATGCTTTTTTTGACAGCCGGTGAAAACCATCAACACCACCGCAAGTAAACTTAATCTTTCTTTCATGGTTCCTTGTTAATTATTGATTTTATATACTTGTGTTTTGTCATTATTGAATATGGCCAGTAAATACTTTTGTCCGTTCAGGGATACTGTTCCCAAGTGTCTAACGGATTTCTTGGTAAGGTCCAGTCCCAATTGATTTCCTAAAATTATGTCATTTTCACTGTTGAGCAAAGCTCCTGGAAAAGAATCCAAACGACCATGGTAGGGCTTTACCCCAAAGTAATTGCCCCCGATCAGTACTTCAGGTTCTCCATCACCATCAAAATCGGCCGTGGTAAAGGCCATAATCGGGGAGACCTGTAGTTCATTGGTAAAGGGAACAAAGCTGAACGTCCCGTTTTCATTTCTCAGAAAACCGGATGCAAGGGTATTGACTTCCCAAAGGGTGGATTTGTCCAATAGTTCCTTTCCAAACAATTCCTCCATGGTCTTTCCGGCAAAGGAACGGTAATTGGTATACTTTTTCTTTAAGAAAACCAGTTGTGATGCAAGTCCGTCCAAGGATTCCAAGGGATAGTACTCTCCATTTTTTTCGAGGGCGGTAACCGTTTCGGTCTGGCCGTTGTCATCAAAATCATTAAAGAACAACTTCATGGGATATTCCTTGGTGGCGTGGAATTTGGAGTTGGTTCCCCAGTTTCCCAAAAGATAATCCGTATCCCCATCGCCATCAATGTCAAAAGGCTGAATGCTTTGCCAGAGCCCTTTTACATCCATGGGATTGGACTCTACAAAAGCCTCGTTTTCGTATTTCAGAAATTTAGGGGACATCCATTCGCCAACGAGAATAAGGTCTGTGGAGCCATCCCCGTTGAAATCGTCCCATACCGCATCGGTGACCATGCCCTCAATGTTGAAATCCTTAACAACCGTGAAGACCCCATTGTTGTTTTCAAGAAGGTATGAAGCAACCGGAGTTCCAAAGTGTGCGGTAAGGGTGTGCCCGCCTACAAACACGTCCAAGTCACCATCCCCGTCAAAATCATAAGGGCGTACCACCGATGAGTTTTGGAAAAACTTGGGTATTTCCACAGCGGTAAAACTGGAATCGGTCTGTATATAGTAGGCATCCAAAAGGGCTTCGGATTCCCCAAAAAAGTCACCACCACCAGCGGTGACGAACACATCGTTCTTGTTATCGTTGTTGAAATCAGCAATGCTCGCCGAAATAGTTTCCTTGATGGAGTCGTTGGCAATCGTATCATAACGATGGGCCACATATATGGAATCTTGTTGGAGAAAGATTTGTGGGGCCATGAATTTTGATCCTCCCAGAAAAATATCCGTTTTACCATCTTGGTTCAGGTCGCCCATGGCAAAGGCAGGTCCTCTGTCCGATACTTGGTAAGGAATCAGCTTTTCCCGGTTGAAATCCGTGTAGTTGTCTTCCACATGGGTAAAATCCAGCCCTAGGTTGTTGTTGACGGGCGTGAACAAATTTTTGTCCTTTTTGTGCAAGATGTCATAGTCGAAAGGCTTGGTGTTTTCTGGTGTAATGGTCAGGGTTTGGTTCACGGACACGTTGGTGAGTAGCTGATAGCTTTTATCAGGCCATACCACTTTAATGGAATCCACTTGTTGGATGTCTTTTAGGTAACCAAAGTGCACCATGGGTTCCGAAGAGGCCTGAAATCCTCTCGTAGGGAACAATTCCTTGAATTGGAGCCCCCCATTTTGATAAGAATATACCTTGGTTCCTATCCCGAAGGTATTTTTTGGGGTGAACTGGAACTTTATTTTTAAGTAGTTGCCCTTGTCCGAAGCTTTGCCGATGTACAAGGATGCGGGTTGGTTGATGTTGTTGGTCACCAAATCCAAGTCGCCATCATTGTCCAAATCACCCATGGCGGTTGCCCCGGAAATCAAGGTGTCCTTGGTAATCCAATTGCTGGACATGTCTTGGAACATGAGGTCTTCACTGCCCCGAAAAACATAATTGTGCACATTGCCCGAAGGCATCAGGGTCAGAGCTTCTTGATCCACAAGTTTGGTGTTGTCCAGTTTTTTCTGGATTTGGTCATTGGAGACAAACTTGATGAAATCCAGGTCGTTCGGTCGCTTTGGAATCCCATTGGAAATAAAGATATCCTGATGTCCGTCCAGATCATAATCCCCAAAAAGGGCACTCCAGCTCCAATCCGTGGCAGCGACACCGCTCATCAAGGCGGTTTCCATATAGTTGCCATCGGGTTGGTTCACAAACAACATGTTGCGGGTAAACTGGTAGTGATATCCATAACGCTCCACACGGAGTTTTTGGGTCTGTATGTTGTCATCCCCTTCCGATGATTTCAAGGCCACTTCGTCTTCTGGTAGCATATCCAGGGACAGGAAGTCGGGCCTGCCATCATTGTTGATATCGCCCACATCGTTCCCCATGGAGAATCGACTGGTGTGTCCAAAATATTTTTTAAGGCTTTCAGTAAATGTACCATCCCCATTGTTCAGGTAGTAGTAATCATCTTCATGGAAGTCGTTCCCCACGTAGATGTCCGGGTACCCATCCTGATTAAAATCGGCAATGGCCAGACCCAAACCATATCCGTTTACACCGCCGTAGATTCCTGCTTCTTCACTCACATCGACGAATTGGCCATCATCGTTCCGAAGGAGTTTGTCCCCAGTTTCGTAGCGGCGCTCAAACCGAAGGTCGAAACGGCCGAAGGAATTCTGAGTATGCACGGCATGGTTGAGGAGGTATAGGTCAAGGTCGCCATCCAGGTCATAATCAAAGAAAGTGGCATTGGAGCTATACGAGTCAAAATCCAATCCATATTGGGAGGCACTTTCTGTAAAGGTGTTATCTCCATTGTTGATGTAAAGCTCATTGAACCCGTTGAATCCATTGATGCCCACCACGGCACACACGTAAATGTCCAGAAGGCCATCCCCATTTACATCGGCCATGGTAACCCCCGTATTCCAACTGCTGTTGCCCTCAATACCCGCGGCACTTGAAATGTCCTCAAACTTGAGATTACCCTTGTTCAGGTACAGTTTGTTCTTCACTTGGTTTCCAGTGAAGAAAATATCGGGGAGCCCATCATTATTGATGTCCCCAATGGATACCCCACCACCATTGTAAAAATAGAGGTAGTCCAAAATGCTGAGGTTGTCCGTGGAAGTTAAGGTGTTGGTAAAAGTAATTCCAGTGGCCTTTGGGTCGGGATTGTCAAAAAGATCACCTCCTTTTTTACATCCTCCCAACATCAGGGCCGTTAGAAATATGACCAACAGTTTATTCATTGATGGCAAATATCTTGGGTTTATTGTTATTGATGGCGGCAATGACAAAAGTTTTTCCATTTTTATCCTTGAACTGCTTCAGATATTTTACTTCATCTTTGATTTTAAAACCGCTCATGTCATAATTCTGCCATTCAAAGCCCAATTGGCCATCACCCAAGAGAACATTCCCATAGCTGGCATCGAGCCTTGAAAATTGGGGCTTGAACTCATAATTGTTCCCAGCCATGATAAGATCCAGGTTACCATCGTTGTTCACATCTGCACAGGTAATGTCGCAAACGCAGGACAGTTGTACCCGTGGGGGGAGGTTCTGAATGGTGAATTTTCCACCTCCCTCGTTTATGGCAATGACGGATGCTGAGGTTTCCACTTTCTTTACAATGGACTTGTCCAATACCTCTTCTGGAAAAAGTTGATGTATGGTACGGTGTGCATAATCCGATGCCTTTAGGTTTTGTTTCTTGAGTGGGGGCAGTTGTTCGGTGAGTTCCCTTTTTTGATGGATGGGGTAATCCCCACCATCTTGTTGCAAAGTGAAAATCTGTTCAATGGTACCGTTGTTGTCATAATCGTTGATCCACATTTTCATGGGCTGTCCATGGGAGGGTTTGTAGTGCAGATTGAGCCCTTGGTTGCCCAGAATAAGGTCAAGGTCGCCATCTCCATCCAAATCTGCGGCTTCTGCTGTGTTCCACCACCCATATAGGCTGTCCAGTGAAGAAGACATTTTGGTGAGTCTTCGCCCGGTATTTTTATAAATTTTTGGGGTGTCCCATTCCGCTGTTACAATGAGGTCGTCCTTACCATCCCCGTCCATGTCTGCCCATTTGGAATCGGTGACCATACCGGCATCCTTGAGGTCATAGGCCAAGCGTTCCGTTACATTGGCAAACGTACCATCTCCCATGTTCTCAAGGAACAGATGGTCGGGTGAAAGTCCATATACCCCTACCACACTACGGGAGCCTATAAAGACGTCCATATCTCCATCGTTGTCAAAATCGTAGGGAGAAATGGTTGAAATATTCTTGAATGTGGAGGGCAGTTCATTTTCAGATTTAGTGAAATTGCCCTTACCGTCGTTAAGGTACAAACGTGGTCTGTAGGTTCGCTGTAAATCCAAGTTGTTCCCCCCAGACCCTACCATAAGGTCTAGGTCATTGTCTCCATCCGCATCAAAAAACGCAGCTGCAACATCTTCAAAATCCCTATCCTCCTCAAAAGCTTTTATTGTTTTTTGTCTGACTTTTCCGTTTCCAGTATGCAAGTATAGGGTTCCAGGCTGTCCGTGGGCACCTCCCATATAAAAATCTTCATTGCCATCGCCATTGATGTCCGCAACGGCCAATGAAGGTCCTTCCTGCGATAACTTTTGGTAAATGAGACCTTCGTAGTCAAAATCATTATAACCATCTTCCTCATGGGTGGCAATGCCGTTGGAATCCAATTCGTTGAGGAAGGATTTCGTGATTTCTTTCTTTGGTAGGGTATACATTTCTGAAGCCTGGGCGTGGTCCAAAGTCATTACCTGATTGACCGCTACATTTTCCAACTTTTGAGTTCGATTGTCAGGCCAAACGATGCGAATAGAATCCAAGGTTTCGGTTTTGCCCAGTCCAATGTTCATTTCATAGCCCATGGAAGATTGGAAGCCGCGGGATGGGATAAGTTCTTGGTTGACGATGTTCCCATCAAAATAGAACTTGGCCAAGGTACCCACCGCAAAGGGGTTGTTCTTGGGCCCTTTGAACTTTAGCTGCAGGTAGTTGTTGTCCAGTTGGGATTCCGAATTGTTTCGGTATAAAAAGGTCTCGGTATTCACATTGTTGATGACGAGATCCAAATCCCCATCATTGTCCAAATCCCCATATGCAGCACCGTTGGATCGTGATGGCAAATCAAATCCCCAATCCTTATTGGCATTCGTAAAGCTGATGTCGCCATTATTCCTGTAGGCATAATTGGGCTGCGGTTTGATGGGCATTTTGTTGATGATGGAATCAATGGACTGTTTTTTTCCGGTCAATGCCATTTTTTGCACGATCTCATTGGCAAAAAAGTCCACAAAATCCAGATCGGTAAGATCGTGATTGATTCCATTGGTCACAAAAATGTCCTTTAGGCCATCATTGTCCATATCAAACATAAGTCCGGCCCAGCTCCAATCCGTGGCATCTATACCACTATAATAGGCCACTTCCGAAAATGTTCCGTTCCCATTGTTGAGCTGCAGGGTGTTCTGGATGTATTGCTGGTAGAAGTCTTTGCTCTGTTTTAAGTTGAAGACGTTATACCCTTCAAACTCCATGACCGATTTTACCCGGTGCTCTTCCTCGGGGAGCATATCGGTAATAAAAATATCGTTGTGTCCGTCGTTGTTGATGTCCGCAATATCAATTCCCATTGCGGAAAGGCTCAAATGCGAGGTCCAATCCTTGATTTCTTCCTTGAAAGTCCCATCTTGTTGGTTGATGTAGAGATAGTCCCTTTCGTAAAAATCATTGGAAACATAAATATCCGGATAGAGGTCTCCGTTAAAATCGGAAACCAACACCCCCAATCCAAAGCCGATAAGACTGCCATAGATGCCCGCTTCTTCACTGACATCCACAAACTTTCCGTTGTCGTTGCGCAAGAGCATATCGCCAACCCCCTTGAAAATGTCGGGAACACCTTCCCAATCTTGGGCACGCACTTCGCGTTGTTCGGCATACCCCAAGCTACTCACGGGAATATTGCTGTTATTGAGGATATAGGCATCCAAATCCCCATCCTTGTCATAATCGAAAAAGGAGGCATGGGTAGTGAAACCGGTCTTGGCCAAGTTGTATTCATTGGCTTTTTCCGTAAAGGTGAGATCTCCATTGTTGATGTAAAGGTCGTTGTCATGGTTGTTGCCTTCCATGTTTCCGGCATTGCAGACATAAATATCCAAGAGGCCATCTTGGTTTACATCCACCATGACCACACCGGTGGACCAAGGTTTGTTGCCCATGACCCCGGCACTTTCCGAGATATCCTCAAATTTAAAATCACCTTTGTTCAGATAGAGGCGGTTGGGCACCATGTTTCCGGTCAAATAGATGTCAGATAGACCGTCATTGTTAATGTCGCCAATGGCAACGCCCCCACCATTATAAAAATTTCTATACTTGAAAATATTGAAGTTCTTCTGATTTTCAACGGCATTGATAAAGGTTACCCCGGTTTCATCCTGTGGCATTAACGTAAAAAGGGTTTCTTTTACGTCATCTTTTGGATTGGATTTTTTTTCTCCGCAGGAAGCCAGGGAAATCAATACAAGGCATAGAGTCGCATATCTGAGTTTCATTCCGTGTTCTGTTTTTTGATTAAGAAAATGGGAGAATCGTTGTTTAGAGTGATGATGAATTCCTCGTTCCCATTTCGTGTAATTTTCTCAATTTTCCGGGCTGCCCCGGAAACGTTCAAGTTTTGCTTCCAGGTTATATTCCCTTGTACATCATTTTGTAACAAAAGCCCATGCGAAGCATCTAATCTACCAAGTTGGGTGCTTATCTCAAAATTATTTCCAACCATTAATATTTCATTAATCGTTTCTTTATCAATCTTTTCAATATAAATGTCGTTCACCGTTGAGGATTGTGCCAAAAGAGGCAATTCCTTCCTTGAAAAATGACCGTTTCCATCATTTTGAAAATAGGAAGTGCTCAGTAGATACACCTTTCGTTGTATGGCGGCATCCAAATTTTCCTTTCCAAAAAGGGATTCCAAGGATGCCTTGGCAAAATCTTCATAAAAGAGAAATTTCTTGTTCAAGAAAGGCATTTGCTTGGCCAGTTCGTCCTTGGATGAAAAAACGGTTTCCTTGTTTCCATGAAAATAGGTTGCTACGGTTTCTATGGAGCCGTTTCCATCAAAATCACGAATGTAGAGCGTAATGGGTTTTTCCTTTGAGGCCCTGAACTTGGTATTGAGGCCCCAGTTACCGGCCAGAATATCCAAATCGCCATCATTGTCCAAATCTGCCAAAGCAATACAATTCCACCAACCATGGGTGTGTTCCAACCCGTTGTTTTCTTGTTTGGCAAGTTGTTTTCCATCGTTGAGGAAGAGGGTGATGGGTGTCCAATGCCCCGCAACAATCAAATCGGGGTAGCTGTTTCCATCAAGGTCTGCCCAAACAAAATCCTTCACATTGCCAACCGATGCAAAATCAGGAGCAAAGGAAGGTGTGATTTCGGTAAACGTTCCCTGGCCATCATTTTGAAAAAGGTATTGTTGTGATGTTTCGCCAAATTGTGTAGGAAGGGCGTTTGAGGTGATACAAAGGTCCAAGTCCCCGTCTTGATCAAAATCCACCGCTTCCACTTTTGAGGCATTGGTCTGTGTTTGGGAAAACTGCCCATCATCTTTGGTAAAGACCCCTTTGTCATTCCAATACAATCGGGGTTGCAGGGGTTTGCCGTCTGTAAACTCGTTGCCTCCACTCACCACCAATAGATCAAGATCACTATCCCCATCGGCATCAAAAAAGACATGGTCTATATCTTCGTTGATGGCATCCATTTCAAAAAGTTCAGGTTGATGGGAAGTAAAAGTACCATCACTGTTTTGGAGATAGAGCGCCGAAGCTTGCCTTTTGGCCCCGCTGATAAAAAGGTCTTCCAGTCCATCATCATTGACATCGGCCACCGATACGGAAGGCCCTTCATTGGCATAGGAAAAAGGAACCAACGGATTCCGGTCAAAATCCAGGGAAGGCTGTTCTTTATGTACAAAATCCAAAGGTTGGGTAGCGCTTAAAATAGTGGAGTCAGGTTGGTTGGGCTTCTCCATATAATAGTTACCAGAGGCATCATTTATGGACACCTTCAAGGTTTGGTCGGGCTTTATGTTCCGTAAGGTTTCATATGGACCACCGGGCCACACAATTTGGATGGAGTCAATGATGCTGTCCTTACCCACCCCGAAAGTAAGACTATTGTCCTTTGCGGAGAGGAATCCGCGTGTTGTTATGTTCTCCTGGACGGCCCTATTATTTTTGTGGAACAAGATGGCCTTTGCACCTATCCCAAATTTGTTTTTTGGGGAACCTTCAAATGTAATCTTGATGGAGTTTCCTTTGGTGAGCGTATTTTCCAGGATAAAGGCCTCTTCATTGACATTATTGACCACTAGATCCAAATCCCCATCGTTGTCCAGATCGGCATAGGCACAGCCATTGCTGTACGAATCTTTTTTTATGCTCCAGCTATCGGTGACATCACTGAAGGTGACCCCGTCCCTGTTTTTGTAGAAGTAGTTGGGCACTTTCTTTTTGGGCAAGCGATCAATGAGTTCCATGTCCTTGTCCGATAATCCGGATGCAATGCTTTTTTGGATTTCCTCGTTGGAGATATAGTTGATATAATCCATATCATTGGTAACGCCCACAATTCCATTGGAAATGAACAGATCTTTAAAACCATCATTGTCAAAATCGGCAAATAGGGCACCCCAAGACCATTCGGTGGCTTCGATGCCACTTAAATTGGCGATTTCCCCAAAGCGTTCCCCGCCCAAGTTTAGGTGGAGTGTATTTTGCATAAATTGGGGTGCAAATCCATTTTTCAGGTATTGTTGGTATACGGGATAGGGGTATTCCGAACCAGAGGTTTTAAAGGTTTCCAGATTTTCAGGAAGCATATCCAAAGAGAGAATGTCGGCCAAACCATCGTTGTTCACATCAGCAATGTCATTACCCATGGAGAAGTGGGTGGTATGCCCCATTTTATTGGGGTCCTGTGATATGACTTCTTGAAAAGTCCCGTCTTTTTGATTGATGTAGAGGTAGTCGTTCTCAAAAAAATCGTTGCCTACGTAGATGTCTGGGTACCCATCATTGTTGATGTCGCTGATGGCCAACCCAAGTCCATAGCCAATACTTCCTTGAAATATCCCGGCTTCTTTGGAGACATTTACAAAAGAACCTTCGTCATTCCGAAAAAGAATATCACCGGACATGGAATCCACTAGTTTTCGTTTAGTGCCCTTTCCGTATGAGCGATTGGGATTCACGGAATGGTTCAGTAGGTACATGTCCAGATCTCCATCGAGGTCATAGTCAAAAAAGGCAGCTTGTGTAGAGTATCCAATAAAATCCAAACCGTAATCGGCGGCTGCTTCCTTAAAAGAGGGTACGCCATCCGTATTTGCCCCTTGATTGATGTAGAGTAGGTTTTCTCCCCTGATCGGGCCATGGTCCCCAACTTTACAGATATAAATATCCAATAGGCCATCATTGTTGATGTCCACATGGGTCACACCAGTGGTCCAACCCGTATCATTTTTGATTTGCGCAGCTTCGGTAATGTCCTGAAACTTGAAATTCCCTTTATTGAGGTACAGTTTATCTGCACCTTGATTGGAAGTAAAATATAGGTCCACCAATCCATCACCGTTAAAATCTCCGGCAGCTACCCCCGCGCCATTGTAGAAATAGAGGTAGTTAAGTATGTTGAGTTCTGGTGTCTGGTGGAGTGTGTTGGCAAATGTAATGCCTGTATGGGAAGCTTTTTTTTGTACGAAAAGGGAATTGGGGTCAGGCTTTGTGCAGCCAATGACCAACAAAAGTCCTAGCAAAACCAGCTTGTATGTTTTTATGATTCGGTTCATGGAGGTAGACGGTAAGGTAACCATTTCCATAGGAAATTAGAAGAGGGAAAGGGTTAACAATCGCCTAATATTTGGCAAATAATTGTATAATGAGAGGGTTGGCCTAATAGGAAAAGAGGCCGCCAATTGGCGGCCTCTTTATATATAAACAACCCAAACTTTGAATTATTGAGCTTAGTAACCTGGGTTTTGTACCAAATTTGGATTGGACAACAAAGCGTTGGTTGGAATTGGGAAATAGTTCTTGGTGTCATCACCTACAGAACCTGCATCCTTAAATTCCCAATCTTTGGTATACTGTCCAAAACGAACCAAATCGTTTCTTCTCCAAAACTCCTTGTAAAGTTCCCTTCCTCTTTCATCGATCAAATCTTGAGCGGTAACAGAACCAAGCGGAGTAGCTTGTCTGATTGTTCTGAGTTCATTGACCAAGGCGGTGGGATCTCCTCCACCTCTTAAAATAGCTTCTGCTTTTAAAAGGTGTGCATCGGCATATCTGAAGACAATCTCGTGACTGTTGAAAGAGCGCTCACCAGCAGGGTGGTACTTGATGGTACGGATACCTGTACGCTCATTGTTACCGGCCAGTCCGGGGATTTCCTTGGTGAAAACCAATGGATTTCCAGGACGGTCTTTTAAAGCAACACCATTTGCATCATACATTTGGCCGATCAAGAACCCGTAACCAATACCGAGGTTTACATCATCGGCATTGCTGGCATCAGGCACCCAACCTCTTCTTTCCTCTTGTCCATCGCCAACATAGTTGCTGTTGGGGTCTCCTTCAAATAGGTCATAGAATTCGGCAAGGGTGCTAAACCCGTTCCATCCGCCACCGGTATTGTCCGGTGCCACGATATGGTAGTGCATTCCGTTCCAAATCCTGTTTCCAACGGAGGTACTGGCCCACCAAATGGTTTCGGTATCGGCTTCTTCCGTAAACATTTCGAAGTAACCATCCTCCAAGGCATACCCTTCAGCAGCGATGGCATCGATCAAATCAATCACGGCATTGTAATCTGCGGCAGTGCCGGTATAGCGTTCCCCGTTCATCATGACCTTGGCCAATAAGAATCGACCAGCCGCTTGGGAGGCCTTGCTCAAACCTTCTGCTCCGGCTGCTATGGAAGGTAGGTTAGGGATGGCTTCCGTTAAATCGGAAACAATAAAGTCGTAAGCCTCTTGTTTGGTCATTACTTCAGGATTGATATTGGGTCCGTCGTCCAGTCCCCTGAATGGCACCTGACCGTATAGATCCAGTACAAAGAACATACTGAAAGCTCTTAAAAACTGCGCTTCAGCCTTTTGTTGTGCTGAGGGGGAGCTTCTGCTGTCAATAATTTCCGAAGCCCTATATACATTCTGGTTGAGGTTGTTCCAAACGTTTAGAATGTAGAGGTGCTGTGGATCCCAAGTATGGGTGTGCAGGGTACGCCAAATTCCATTGTCGCCCCAGTCCGTACCACGGGTCGGCACCAACATCTCATCCGTGGAAACCTCATTGAGGGCAAAGAAATTTGCTTGATCTCCCAATTGTCCGTAAACATCGTTGTACAGGTTATTGAGGTTACTCTGTGCGTTAACGCCACCAAACCCTCCTGTGTCCGCTTCGTTAAAAACGGAATCCGTAGGTTCAACTTCCAGATTTGTACATGCAAGCACAAGGACAGTCGAAACAAGAATCGATAGATTAATCTTGATTTTTCTTCTTTTCATGATCTTTTCAATTTTTTATTAAAAGGTAGCATTTAGTCCAATAGTGAAAGTCCTTGGTCTAGGGAATGCCGTATAGTCGATACCTGCAATTGGAATACCGTTCAATAGATCGGTGGAACCGTTGGAGTTACCAGGGGTAACACTTACCTCGGGGTCAAGGCCACTATAATCGGTAATCAAGAATAGGTTTTGTCCTGTAACGGATAACCTCAAGCTTTTTAGGGCGCCATCACCGCTCAGTGGAACATTGTACCCAAGGGTCACGTTTTGCAGACGTACAAAATCGGCGCTTTCCAAAAATCTAGTGGACACGGATGCCTCGGCCAAACCGGATTCATCGCTGGCAGGGACATCTGGCGTCACGTTACGGGCATTTTGAATGGCCCCTGCGGTGAAGAACGCATTGGCGGTATTGTTGTACACTGCTGCTCCAAACTGGCCACTCAAATAAGCGGATAGATCCCAGTTTTTGTAGCTAAGATTTGTGGAGAACCCTCCAGTGATATCTGGCAATGCAGTTTCGCCTATGTAAACTTGGTTATCGATACCTCCTGTGAAAATGGGCTGTCCATCGCCATCGTATCCTTCAAATTGTCTCAAGAAGAATGCAAACAAAGGCTGGCCTTCCTCCAAGCGCTGGGAAAAGGCATTGGATAGACCTTGTCCACGGATTTGTCCAGAAGGAATGATTACCTGTCCTCCCAATGGGTTTCTAAGCTTCTTGATCTCATTGTCGTTATAGGCGACATTAAGACCTGCACTCCAATTGAAATCGGCACTTTGTACCAAATCATAGTTTATGGAGAATTCTACCCCTTGGTTTATGATGGAAGAGTCAAAGTTTCCAAAAAAGAACTGTTGGGGGGCAGGTTGGGCAGAATTTACCCTTAAAAGCACATCTTGGGTGTCTTTGCGGTAAAAGTCAACCGAACCATTCAACCTATCGTTTCCAAAACCAAAGTCAAGACCAACCCCGTATTGAACGGTTTCCTCCCATTTCAAATCATCGTTGGGGAAGGCTACGGTTTCCGTTCCAGGAATGTTGATGTCACCACCATCGGAAATTACTTGGTCTGGCACAGCATACCGTGATCTGAAGATGTAGTTAGCATGCCCCAAACCATCTTGGTTTCCTGTGATACCAAAGCTCAATCTAAGTTTAAGCGTGGAAACGGAATCACCAATGAAATCTTCTTCGTTGAGTTTCCATGCAAAGGCAGCAGAGGGGAAGTACCCATACTGGTTGTTTCCACCGAATCTTGAGGAGCCATCCGCTCTGACCGTTGCCGTGAATAAATACTTGTCGGCAATGGTGTAGTTGACCCTCGCAAAGAAGGATTGAAGCTCGTCAGTAGTGTCAAAAGTATCTACAAACAAGGAGTTTACCCGCGTTCCGGTTACAGTACCGATATTGTCGGTTACAATATCGGGAACCAATCTATTGATGAACACCCCATTGGTGTTGGGTGCATATCCGTATTGTTGGTATCTACCATCTATATTTTGCTCTATAACGTTGACCGTTTTATTAAGATGGTCCGACATTTCATTCAAATCGGTGGTAGCAAATCCAAAACCTCTTGCATTTCTACCGGAATTGGCAAAGTCTTGGAAGGAGAAACCGACTATCGCATCTAGGTTTGAGTTTTCAAACTCCTTTTTATAGTTCAAGGTGGCCTCGATCAATCTATTCTCTATATCCAGATTGTTGATGGCACCACGTCCATTTCCAAAAGTTCCCCTATCAAGGTTTCGTCCCAAGGAAGAAGCGACTGCATTTCTGGTAGCCTCTGACTTATCGTAACCTAAATTGATTTTTCCTGTAAGTTCAGGGGTGAAATCATATTCGGCAGAGAAATTGATCAGTGCCCTGTTGGTATTGCTCAAAGATTGAATGTAATCTGTCAGTACCCGGGGATTCAACTGTCCGCCCGAGTTATATTCAGGGTTGCTCGGCCAAGTAGGGTTTGCCGAATAGGCAGCCCCCAAAAGGTCACCCCTAAATCCTGCACTACCACTAAGTGCTGGGGATTCATCATTTACGCGGGATACGGTTCCTTGTAAATTGAGTCTTAATTTGTCATCCAAAAACCGATGTCCCCAATTCACTCTTCCCGTGATTCGCTCCATGGAGGAGTTTTGTACAATACCAAATTGTTTTCCGTAACCGAAGGTGGCCCTGACATTACCTTTCCCATAATTGTTTGAATAGGTGATGTTTTGATTTTGGGAGACAGCTCTTCTTGTTACAACGTCTTGCCAATTGGTATTGTAACCTGCATCTTGCGCTACTCTGTCACCACCAAACTGCTCCACGGCATCAAGGAAAGCCTCTCTACCTAATAAGGGCAAATCATTGGCTGGGTTTGAAATACTTAACGTTGAATTGAATTCGAATACGCCACCTTGGCTGCCCTTACCACTCTTTGTGGTTATGATAACCACACCGTTGGCGCCTCTGGACCCATAAATTGCGGTTGCGGAAGCGTCTTTAAGGATACTCATGCTCTCAATGTCGGATGGGTTCAAGAAAGCCAATGGGTTTTTTGAACCACTGGTACCAAAACCGATGTTCCCGGATTCGGGCGCAGTATCACTGGTGAGAGGAATACCATCCACAACAAAAAGTGGGTTGTTATTGGATCGTACGGATGTGGTACCCCTAATTCGGAGTGCAATCCCGGCACCAGGTTCACCACTGGCTTGGGTAATCTGTACACCAGCTGTTTTACCTTGGATCAATTGTTCGGGAGATGAAATGATTCCCCCGTTGAAATCTTCAGAGGTAACAGCGGCAACTGCTCCGGTGGCATCCTTGATTGTGGTTTGACCATAACCGATGATGACTACTTCATCCAAGGCTTGTGCATCCTCTTCCAAAGTCACGTTTACCGTAGATTGTCCATTGACGGAAACCTCAATGGTCTTGTAACCGATATAGCTGAATACCAAAACGGAAGAATCTTCAATGCCGTCCAAGGTATAATTACCGTCAAAATCGGTTTGGGTACCATTGGTAGTACCTTTTACAAGTACGCTTGCCCCGGGCAACGGTCCAGTTGCATCCGAAACAGTACCTGACACTGTCTGAGCTTTTGCCAAGCCAAAGCATAAAAATGCCCCAAGCATCAAAAAGCTTTTTAGTAGCGTAATCTTCATAAATAATTAATTTTAAGTTTAGTTA
>CP051244.1:1506599-1554615 GCA_017795045.1 Allomuricauda sp.
TTCTATAAGAGTTTTTAAGGAAGTTTAAAAGTATTGTGTTAAAAAGCATATTTTGGTCAGCCCCCTTTTCTATAATGAGTAATTTCCAAATTATTATTAAATCAAATCCCTGATTGTTGAAAGCAAAAATTACCCTAAAAGATATAGCAAGAGAGCTTGAAGTGTCCATTTCAACGGTGTCAAAGGCGTTAAAGAACAGTGAGGAAATCAGCCGGGATACCAAGGAAAAAGTGCAAGCGTTTGCCAGACTGTACAATTACAAGCCCAATAACATAGCCATTAGCCTTAAAAACAAGAGGACCAAGAACATTGGGGTGGTCATTCCTGATATTGTCCACCATTTTTTTACCACGGTGATCAGGGGCATTGAAAAATATGCCAATGCAAGGGGGTATAATGTAATTGTGTGCCTATCCGAAGAATCTTTTGATAAAGAGGTAATAAATATGGAGATGCTGGCCAATGGTAGCATTGATGGCTTTATCATGTCCTTGTCTTCCGAGACACAGCAAAAAGGCGATTATAACCACCTTAAGGAAGTAACCGAGCAGGGTATTCCCGTGGTACTGTTTGATCGTATCACCAATGAGATAGATTGCGATAAAGTTGTCATTGATGATGAATTGGGAGCGTACATGGCCACCAAAAAACTGATTGAACAAGGAAGAAAGAAAATAGCCCTCATCACAACCGATGATTACCTCAGTGTAAGCAAGGCCCGAACAGTTGGATACAAAAAGGCCCTCACCGAAATGGGGATAGATGTTGATGAATCCAAAATCCTAAAACTGCCCACCATGGAAATGGACGAGGCCGGCATTAAAAGCTTTTTGGAAACCCAAAAATTGGACGCTGTGCTATGTGTCAATGAAATATTTGCCGTCTACAGTATGCGGTTGGCCCAAAAGAGCGGTCTCCGAATCCCTGAAGATATCTCCTTTATTGGGTTTACGGACGGGGTTTTATCCAAATATGCCAACCCAAGCTTAACGGTGGTGGCCCAGCATGGGGAGAAAATGGGCGAGATGTCTGCCCAAATGTTGATTGATAAGGTGGAAAGCGAGGAAGATGAAGAGACCTACCAGACCAAAATCCTCGAACCCACCTTGGTGATTCGGGATTCCATAATCCATTAACATAGGATCTATGGTATAAGTATCTTTGCCATTACATTTATCGCTAAAGCAATGAATCAAGAATACATAACAGCACACCCTTGGTCCATTATCGAAGAAGGATTTGACCAAGAATTGGTACAATCTTCGGAAAGTTTGTTCAGCCTCGGGAACGGGGCCATGGGACAACGGGCCAATTTTGAGGAACACTATTCGGGGGAAACCTTCCAAGGCAGTTATATTGCAGGGGTCTATTATCCTGATAAAACCCGTGTGGGATGGTGGAAAAATGGCTATCCAGAGTACTTTGCCAAAGTGCTCAACGCTCCCAACTGGATCGGTATTGATATTTCATTGAATGGTCAACCCTTGGATTTGGCCCAATGCAAAAAAGTCGCGCATTTTCTTCGAGAGCTCAATATGAAAGAAGGATGGTACAAACGCAGTTTTGTGGCCACCCTACCCAATGATTTGGAAATTGCGGTTGAAGTGACCCGTTTTTTAAGTCTGGACCTGGATGAATTGGGAGCCATACAATATACTATACAACTGCTCAATGGAGACGCTGAAGTTCTGGTAACACCCTATCTGGATGGAGGGATAAAAAACAGGGATAGCAATTGGGACGATAAATTCTGGAACATCACTGCAATTGGCTCCAAACAAAATAGGGCTTTTGTGGAATCCCACACCATGAAGACCCATTTTAAGGTCTGTACCTTCATGGAGAGTGAATTGTATGTGGAAGGGGACAAGGTTGATGAAAATCCTGCCGTAAAAAAAGATGAAACTTCCGTAGGTCATACCTATACGGTCCATCTTCAAAAGGATGAGACCCTCACTTTGATAAAATATGGGGGCTATACCGTAGATAGGAACCATCCGGCAGACCAACTCCAGGAAGCCGCCAACAAGATTTTGGACCAAGCATCCAAACTCGGTTTTGAAACCTTGCTGCAAATGCAAAAGGATGCATGGGCCCAGATTTGGGAAATGAGTGACATTGCCATTGAAGGTGATGTAAAGGCGCAACAAGGCATCCGGTTCAATATATTTCAGCTTAACCAAACCTATCTTGGAAAAGATTCCAGACTGAACATTGGCCCCAAAGGATTTACCGGTGAAAAATATGGGGGAAGCACCTATTGGGACACCGAGGCGTACTGCTTGCCATTTTATATGGCCACCAAAAACCAGCAAGTAGCTTGGAACCTATTGGAATACCGCTATAACCATTTACTTAAGGCCATAGAGAATGCAGGAAAGTTGGGATTCAAAAATGGGGCGGCACTATATCCCATGGTCACCATGAACGGGGAGGAATGCCATAACGAATGGGAAATCACCTTTGAGGAAATCCATAGAAATGGGGCCATAGCCTTTGCTATATACAATTATCACCGTTTCACGGGAGATTATAGCTACATCCCCAAAATGGGGTTGGAAGTCTTGATCGGAATTGCGAGATTCTGGTACCAAAGGGTCAATTTTTCAGAAGAGAAGCAACAGTATGTGATGTTGGGTGTAACAGGACCCAACGAATACGAGAACAATGTCAATAACAACTGGTACACCAATTATTTGGCCAAATGGTGCATGGAATATGTTGCGGAACAACTCCAAATAGTATCCGAATCCTACCCAGAGGATTACCAACGTATAATTTCCGACACAAATTTGGTTCCATCTGAAATTGAGGACTGGACCAAAGTGGCGGGTAACATGTATTTTCCTTTTTCTGAAAAACACAAAGTGTTTTTACAGCAAGATGGGTTTTTGGATAAGGAATTGGTTCGGGTGCAAGATTTGGACAAGTCCGAAAGGCCCATCAACCAAAAATGGAGTTGGGACCGCATCCTTAGGTCTCCTTACATCAAACAAGCCGATGTGCTCCAAGGCTTTTACTTTTTTGAAGACCATTTCAGTCAGGAGGAATTGGAACGTCATTTCGATTTCTACGAGCCCTTTACCGTCCATGAATCCTCACTTTCCCCCTGCGTGCACAGCATTCAGGCTGCCAAACTGGGACGCATGGAACAGGCCTACACCTTTTACTTGAGAACATCCCGGTTGGACTTGGACGATTACAACAAGGAAGTGGAAGAAGGTCTCCATATTACCTCCATGGCCGGCACATGGATGAGCATTGTGGAAGGTTTTGGGGGAATGCGGGTCGTGGACAGCGTACTGAGTTTTACCCCCCGAATTCCAGAACAATGGAAATCATATGCCTTCAAAATCAATTTTAGGAACCAAATCGTGACCATGACCGTCTCTGCCCAAGGAACTGCCTTTACAGTTTCCGGGGATGATGCCTTGACCATTCAGGTAGATGGGAAGCCCCTCAAGTTGATGCCTGGGGAAACGGTCCGTGCCTAAAAGTTCCTTTATTTTGCGGTTGGAAAAACCACGAGACCCCATGAAGAAAAAATCAATAGTCTATCAAGTCTTTACCCGACTTTTTGGAAACACCAATACCCATAACATTCCTTGGGGGACCATTGAAGAAAATGGAGTGGGCAAGTTCGCGGATTTTACTGAAAAAGCTTTGGGGGAAATCCAAGCTTTGGGGGTCACCCACGTCTGGTATACCGGAGTGTTGCACCATGCTTTGGTCAATGATTATACCGCTTATGGCATTTCCAATGACGATTATAATGTAGTCAAGGGGCGTGCAGGCTCACCTTACGCCGTAAAGGACTACTACAATGTAAATCCCGACTTGGCCTTGGACCCCTCCAAACGTCTTGATGAATTCAAGGAACTTATCCAGAGGACCCATAAATTGGGGATGAAAGTGATCATAGACATAGTACCCAACCATGTGGCCCGGAAATACGAAGGAACCAACAATCCCGAAGGAGTGGTGGACTTGGGCGCCCGTGATGATGTTACGAAGGAGTACGATGTCAACAACAATTTTTACTACATCCCGGGTCAACCGTTTCAGTTGCCCCATTGGGAGCATGGATACATGCCTTTAGGCGGAAAAAACGTTCCGTTATCAAATCAAAAACTTGAGGAGAACCCCGCCAAATGGACCGGAAATGGTTCTCGAATGGCCCAACCCCATTTCAACGATTGGTATGAAACCGTAAAAATCAACTACGGGGTACGGCCAGATGGCATCAAGGATTTTGATGAATTGCCTTGGGACTTCAGGAGTAAGGGGCACAAGGAACACTTTCGGTTTTGGGAGGATAAGACCGTACCCGATTCTTGGGCAAAATTCAGGGATATTGCCCTATACTGGTTGGATTTTGGCGTGGATGGGTTTCGCTACGACATGGCCGAAATGGTGCCGGTGGAGTTTTGGAGCTACCTGAATTCCAACATCAAAATGAAGAAGCCAGACGCTTTTTTAATGGCGGAGGTATACAATCCAGACCTATATCGGAACTATATCCAACTGGGAAAGATGGACTACCTGTACGATAAGGTGGATTTGTATGATGGTTTAAAGCATATCATGAAGGGGTATGGCTGGACAGACCATATTCCCGTGGTGCAGCAAAAGGTGTTGGACATTGAGCACCATATGCTCCATTTTTTGGAAAACCACGACGAGCAAAGAATCGCCAGTCCGGATTTTGTGGGCAAAGCAGAACTGGGAAAGCCTGCCATGGTCGTTTCGGCCACTATTGGCACATCGCCCACCATGATTTATTTTGGACAGGAAGTAGGTGAGCCGGCCGCAGAGGATGCGGGTTTTGGAAAGCCTACACGTACCTCCATTTTCGATTATATTGGAGTGCCCCACCATCAACGTTGGATGAACAATAAAGCATTTGATGGAGGTCAATTGTCACAAGAAGAAAAGGAACTCCGGGAATTTTATGCCCGCCTTTTGAACTTTACCAAACAAAGCTCTGCTTTGATGGGCGAATACCAAGAAATTCATTTTTACAATAAGGAACGTGCCGAGAACTATGATCATAGGGTACTTTCATTTGCGAGATGGACCGATGGGGAAAAACTCCTGGTCGTTTCCAATTTCGACGCCCATAAAAACTATGCTTTTGAACTTAAGGTTCCGGAAGATATCATAGCCAAATGGCAATTGAAGGATATGGTATACGGCCTTTCCGAAGCATTATATGGAAAAATGGAATTGCCCTTATCGGTGGAGAATGGGCAAGGAAAAGTCTGGGTGGAACTAGAGCCTTTGGAATCCTATATTTTTAAGTTGACACCATAAAAAAGCGGATTGCAAAGCAATCCGCTCCAGTTTAAGGTTGGTTAGTTGCCTTACGATTTTGCAGCTGTTTTTTGGTAGATCAGTGCAATGATGGCTCCTATAATTCCGTAAAAAACAATGTCCAGAACGGCTTCAACAATATGGCCGGTCATATCCATCCAGCTCATGGTGGCATAGGTAATGAGGCCTGTGCCCAATCCTATTAGGGCCCCAATCCAAGCCCCAAACTCAAATCCTTGGCCTAAGGAATGATGGCCTCTGGCCCATTTACTGTACAGGGTACTAAGGATAAAGGAGGCGATAAGATTGGCTAGAGCGATGATTCCCAAATCTGGAACCTCTTTCATGGCATTTACAATGGTGTGCTCAGTAAAAAAGTCTACAGTGGCAATACCCCAAATGAGGTATCCCAGAAAAAACATGACAATCGTTGCGACCAAGGTGGCCAGCAAATTGGATTTTGAAAACATGGTTGTAGTTTTTTATTGGTTATGAATTCCATGGATTTTTCATTTTTGGATACAGTTCCCAGATTCGATTTTCATGTTGTATTTTTAACTACCATAAAAACGGAAAAATGAAGAAAAATCTACTTTGGGCATCAATTGTCATTATAGTATGTAACAGCTGCGGAATGAAAGATTCAAAACCATTGGTCATTGGGCATAGAGGTGCCATGGGCCACGAAACCGAAAATACATTGGCGTCTGTTCAAAAGGCAATGGACTTGGGTGTAGACATGATAGAGATAGACGTGTTCCAAATAGAAAGTGGGGAAACTGTGGTGTTTCATGATGATACGGTGGATAGATTGACCAACGGAGGCGGTAAAATAGAGGAGTACAATGTATTTGATATGAAGCAGCTCATTTTGGATGGAGGACATACGATTCCTTTGTTGCAGGATGTGTTGAAACTCATTGATAACCAAGTAGGATTGAATATTGAGTTGAAGGGAGCGGGAACATCTGAAAGAGTGGACTTCATCACAAAAAGTTATATTAAAAACAGGGGATGGTCACCTGACAATATTGTCATTTCCAGTTTCAATTGGGATGAGCTTCGGGAAATGCGAAAGCTCAACAAGGACATCAAGATTGCAGTGCTTACTAGCGATGACCCCCTAAAAGCCATTGAAGTGGCCAAGGAATTGAACGCTGTGGCCATTAATCCAAAGTATACGACCTTGACTGCAGAGAATGTGGGACAAATGCAGGGAGAAGGATTGAAGGTTTACACGTGGACCGTCAACAAGCCTGAAGATATCCAACAAATGAAAGATTTTGGGGTGGACGGTATCATTACCGATTATCCTGAACGGGCCCATTAATGTTCGATGTAATTATCGTAGGCGGAGGTGCTGCCGGTTTTTATGCCGGAATCCATATTGCGGAGCGGGCACCCCATGCCAAGATTGCCATTTTTGAACGGGGCAAGAATGTACTGTCCAAAGTAAAGGTTTCTGGAGGCGGCCGGTGCAATGTGACCCATGGCGAATTTTCCCCCCGGGAACTTTCCACCAACTATCCCCGAGGCGAAAGAGAGCTTTTGGGACCTTTCCACAATTATGCCCCTATGGATGTCATGGCTTTTTTTGAGGAACGTGGGGTGCCGCTCAAGATTGAAGAGGATGGACGTGTATTTCCCCAGAGCGATTCTTCACAATCCATCATAGATTGTCTTGTAGGCGAGGCAGAACGATTGGGCATCACGATTTTGCGCAACAGCTCCGTAAAACAGTTTGAACGAAATGGGGAGCAATGGCAGGTGACCACCATGAACAAGCACTACCATGCCAAAAAGCTACTGCTTACCACGGGAAGTAACTCCAAAATATGGGAACAGTTGCAAGCAATGGGGCATACCATTGTTTCGCCAGTACCCTCCCTTTTCACATTTAATATCAATGATGAACGTATCCATGGAATCCAAGGGATAAGTACTTATGTTTCTGCTGAAATCCCTCCCAAAAGAACTTTTTCCTCAGATAAGGCCCAACTGAACCTGAAGAGTGCTAAAAAGGAAGAACCCGTTTTAGAGTCCGAAGGCCCCTTGTTGATCACCCATTGGGGATTGAGTGGCCCAGCTATTCTAAAACTGTCTGCGTGGGGGGCCAATATTTTGAACAAATACAATTATGCATTCCGGTTGAATATCAATTGGATGCCTGAGTATACTACCGCTTCCATGGAAAGGCTACTCCGGAAAATAAAGGAAGTGGAACCCAAAAAAACGGTTTTGAGGACCCATGCCGTTGAACTTCCCCGCCGACTTTGGGCAAAATTGGTCCATGCGGCACGCATCAAAAAAGATGAAAAATGGGCTGACCTTACCAAAGAGAAACTTCAAAATTTGGCCGAACAACTCACCGACTCCTCTTTTAAAGTTGAAGGAAAGAGTACTTTTAAAGAAGAATTCGTTACTGCTGGAGGGGTAGATTTAAAAGAAATCGATTTTAGGACATTCGAAAGTAAAATCATTCCCAACCTTTACTTTGCTGGGGAAATCATCAACGTGGATGCCATAACGGGCGGCTTCAACTTTCAAAATGCATGGACAGGAGCTTATTTGGCCGCAAAGGCCATTGCTTCGTCCAAATGATCACTGTAGAAGCATGGCGATTCCGGCAGCCAATGCCGCACCCAATATTGGGCCTATCACCGGAATCCAAGAATAACCCCATCCGTTGGACCCTTTATTTTTTATGGGAACCAGGGCATGGATGATTCTTGGTCCCATATCCCGGGCCGGATTAATGGCATAGCCTGTAGTACCTCCCAAGGACAGACCAATTCCCCACACGATGAGCGCTACGGGCAAGGCGCCCAATGAACCCAAACCAATAATGGTATTGTCCGAGGACATCACGGCATCCGTAAAATAAAGTACGGCAAACACCAAAACAAAAGTGCCCAAGATTTCGGTCAAGAGGTTTAAAAAGGTATTTGGAATGGCGGGAGCATTGCAAAAGACTGCCCGCTTTGTATTTCCATCAGAAGTGGCATCAAAATGGTCTTTATTCATCAACCACACCAAAAAGGCACCCAACATGGCCCCGATGAACTGTGCTGCAATATAACTTAAGATGGCATCAACGGGGAATTCCCCTGCCACGGCTAGTCCAATGGTAACGGCCGGATTGAGATGTGCGCCGCTGTATGGTTCGGCAACCACGACCCCGGTATAAACCGCGAAGGCCCATCCGGTGGTGATCACCATCCATCCAGAACCATTTCCGTAGGTTTTTTGCAAAGAAACATTGGCATTGACACCACACCCAAGAAGAATCAAAAGAAAGGTGCCCACAATTTCGGCGATAAAGGGAGTCATATGGATTTTGGTTTAGCGTTTACAGTCGGTTAATTTATGGGTTTTCCGTCCAATGTTCCAAAGCTTTTATGGCCCGGTACCATCCTTGTATGCCTTTATCTATGTTTTCCCGCTCCTTGGAAGGCTTAAAATGGACATCGGCTTGCCAAATATCTTGTATTTCCGTGGTGCTTTTCCAATATCCAACGGCCAATCCTGCCAGATAGGCGGCACCCATGACCGTGGTCTCCACAATTTTCGGTCTAACGGTAACAGTGTTCAAAACATCGGCCTGAAACTGCATGAGCATATCATTTATGGTAGCACCGCCATCTACCCGAAGCTCCTTGATGGAAATACCCGAATCTGCTTCCATGGCTTTTAGAATATCCATGGTCTGGTAGGCAATGGATTCCAAAGCAGCCCGAGCGATATGGGCATCGGTACTTCCGCGCGTCAACCCAAAAATGGTGCCTTGGGCATGTTGGTTCCAATGTGGCGCACCCAAACCGGCAAAGGCGGGAACAAAATAGACCCCATCCGAACTATTGACACCCCCTGCGAGTTTCTCAACTTCCGAGGAGGTTTTAATGACCTTTAAACTATCGCGAAGCCATTGCACCACTGCTCCGGCAATAAAAATACTCCCTTCCAGGGCATATTGGGTCTTTCCGTTGATTTTCCATGCCACCGTGGTCAATAGATTATTTTTGGATACTACAGGGGTCTCTCCAATGTTCATGAGCATAAAACAACCCGTGCCATAGGTGTTTTTGACCATTCCCTTTTTGGTGCACATTTGGCCAAAGAGGGCTGCTTGTTGATCTCCGGCAATTCCCGCAATGGGGATTTTAGAGGCAAAGAAATTGGGGCTGGTGTAGCCATAGACCTCACTGGATTGATGTACTTCGGGAAGCATGCTCTTTGGAATGGTGAGCAACTCCAAAAGCTCATCGTCCCATTGCATGGTATTGATGTTGAAAAGAAGGGTACGCGAGGCATTGGTTACGTCGGTGATATGCAGTTTGCCCTCCGTCATTTTCCAGATGAGCCAGGCATCAATGGTACCCATGATCAAATCGCCGGCCTCGGCCTTTTCCCGGGCGCCTTCCACATGATCCAAAATCCATTTTACCTTGGTCCCCGAGAAATAGGAATCAATGACCAGGCCCGTTTTTTTACGGATCATTTCTGATTTCCCCTGCTTTTTCAGTGCATCGCAGTAGTCGGCTGTACGCTTGTCTTGCCATACGATGGCATTGTAGATCGGCTCCCCAGTATTTCGGTCCCACACCACTACGGTTTCACGCTGATTAGTGATACCAATAGCAGCCATTTGTTCCCCTTTCAATCCTTTTTTGCTAACGGCTTCGGCGGCCATTCCAGCTTGGGTGGCCCATATCTCATTGGGATCGTGCTCTACCCATCCCGGTTTTGGGAAAATTTGGGTGAATTCTTTCTGGGCCACAGAGATAATGGTTCCCTTTTGATCAAAGATCACGGCCCTGGAACTGGTAGTACCTTGATCCAAAGCAAGGATGTATTGGTTCATTTTTGTTAATTTAATGCGATTGAATTTACTAAAATTAATTTGGGTAGCTTTTTAATATGATGCATAACTATATAGCACTTCTAAGGGGAATCAATGTGGGTGGCCAAAAGAAGATAAAAATGGCAGACCTAAGGGAAACCTTGATCAAAACAGGATTGAACCATGTGGAGACCTACATTCAGAGTGGTAATGTGGTTTTTAGGGATGGGGAATCGAACAAGCGAGTGCTTGAAAGCCGCATCCATAAGGCCATTTTGGATGATTTTGGGTTTGAGGTACCCGTTTTGGTGGTATTGGAAGAGGATATCAAGGGAATATTGGATAAAAATCCGTTCAATCAAAATGATGAGGACAATAAATTATATTATGTATTGCTCAAAGAACCTCCGGGGAAGGATGTCATAAATGAATTCAATGAACTCCATTTTGAACAAGAAGATTTTTATATCACGGAAGCCTGTGTCTACCTACTATGCAAAAAGGGATATGGAAACGCCAAACTCAGTAATAATTTGGTAGAGCAAAAACTCAAAGTGGAAGCCACCACCCGCAATTTAAGAACCATGCAAAAACTGCTGGATATGGTCCAAAAAAAAGTAGTCAGCCAATAGTCTTGTCTTTCTCCAAATAGTATTGAACCTGAACTTGCCCTTGAACTTATATTTAAATTTGCACTACCCTGGAGCTTGAACTTGAACTTGTCCTTGAGCTTGTCCTTGCCCTTTAACTTATGTTTGAACTTGCCCTTGCCCTTGAACTTGAGCTTGAACTTGCCCTTGAACTTGTATTTAACCCTAAGGGTTAAGCTCCCAGACCTTGTAGTTGAGAACGGCTGCAAAACAAACCCATAATAGATAGGGAACCATTAAAATAGCGGCAGGTTTACTCACCACCTTGAACCATTTAATGGTCAACATGATCAGGGTGAGCAGCACCAAAATCACCAAAAGGGCCAATAGTGGATTCTTCAATCCAAAAAAGACAATGCTCCACAAAGCGTTGAAAAGCAATTGAAAGACAAAATGATAAAGGGCCGTTTTCACCCAAATATGGTGATATCCCTTGGACCAGACCACCCCGGCCGCAACACCCATCAACACATAAAGCACGGTCCAGACCGGGGCAAAAAGCTCATTGGGAGGGGTAAAGGATGGCTTGTTCAATGTGGTATACCATTCATTCACAGAGCTTTGGGTTGCAAAACCCGAAAGGAAGCCTATGAGAAGACACACGGCGACACTGATGGAAATGTAAATGATTCTTTTTTTCATGGCTGGCACTACATCAACTAAAATAAGAATTTATTTGAATCCCCTTTCCGGTAAGAGGCATGCTATCTTATATTTGTCCAAACATTTCCCATGACCGAAAACGACTTTTCCCAAAACACCTATTCCCATTTTCCAAAGGAGGGCAAGGTCACATGGAAGGCTCCCAGCAATATCGCCTTGGTAAAATATTGGGGGAAACTGGCCCATCAGATACCGGCCAACCCATCCATCAGTTTTACATTGGATGCCTGTGCTACAACTACTTCAATGGCATTCGGGAAAAAAGAGGAAAGCTCCAATACATTTTCTTTTGACTTCCTTTTTGAGGGGAAACCCAAGGAAGATTTTAAACCCAAGATCCAAACATTTTTGGAACGTATCGATGCGTATGTTCCTTTTTTAAAGGAATATCATTTGGTTATTGAAACCTCCAATTCCTTTCCGCATAGCAGTGGGATAGCTTCCTCGGCAAGCGGTATGGCCGCATTGTCCTTGTGTATCATGGACATTGAAAAGCAAATGAATCCTGATATGGACGAGGCCTTTTTCAATAAAAAAGCGTCCTTTTTGGCCCGTTTGGGTTCGGGAAGCGCCTGTAGGAGTATTGAGGGTGATTTGATTCAATGGGGAACACATAAAAACATACCCGAAAGTTCCAATCTGTACGGGATCAAATACCCTTTTGAGGTACATCCGGTGTTCAAGAACTATCACGATACCATTTTGTTGGTCCATAAAGGGCAAAAACAGGTCAGCAGCACCGTAGGACACGAATTGATGCATGGACATCCTTTTGCCGAAAATCGGTTCCGGCAAGCACATGAAAATTTGGATGCGTTAAAGGAGGTCTTTGCCAATGGCGATGTGGAGGAATTCATCAAGATTGTGGAAAGTGAGGCGCTTACCCTACATGCCATGATGATGACCAGTATGCCCTATTTCATTTTAATGAAACCGGATACTTTGGAGATTATCAACAAGATTTGGGCCTACCGTTCGGAAACCCATGTTCCCATTTGTTTTACCTTGGATGCAGGGGCCAATGTTCATGTACTCTACCCAGAGTCGGTCAAGGAAAAAGCCATTCAATTTATTAAGGATGAATTGGTTGAACATTGTGAGAAAGGGCACTACATTTGCGACCGAATTGGCCAAGGAGCACGAAAAATACAGTAAAACGAACCCAAGGAAACCGTTTTTTTGCGTTCTTTGCCCCAACTTTTGATGGTGATACAAGATTTTGAAGGGAAAACAGTTTTGTTCATCGGATTAGTTTAACAATCAGACACATAGTTTGTATCTTAGCAATAGTATATGAAAGGCCCTTTATTTTATTCCAAGATTCTACTTTTCGGAGAGTATGGTATCATCAAAGATTCCAAAGGCCTTTCCATTCCCTATAATTTTTTTAAAGGAGCTTTAAAAAGCGGTAAGGACCTATCTGGGCAAGCCCTTAAATCCAACGAAAGCCTTAAGGCTTTTGCAGGGTATTTGAAGCAGCTCCAAGATCAGGAAGAAGGCCTGGTGTCTTTTGATATAAAAGCTTTGGAAGAAGACATTGCCAACGGAATGTATTTTGACAGTTCCATTCCCCAAGGTTATGGGATTGGCAGTAGTGGTGCCTTGGTGGCGGCCATTTACGATAAATATGCAAAGGACAAGATTACAGTGCTTGAAAACCTGACCCGGGACAAATTGTTGAGGTTGAAGGAGATTTTTGGAAAGATGGAATCTTTTTTCCATGGGAAATCTTCAGGTCTTGACCCTTTGAACAGCTACTTGAGCCTACCCATCCTTATCAATTCCAAGGACAATATTGAATCTACCAGCATACCCTCCCAAAACACCAATGGCAAGGGTGCCGTATTCCTGTTGGATAGTGGAATCACTGGAGAAACAGCTCCCATGGTACAGATTTTTATGGAGAAGATGAAGCAGGAAGGATTCCGGAATATGGTCAAGAACCAATTCGTAAAGCATACCGATGCCTGTGTGGAGGACTTTTTGAACGGAAACATCAAGTCGCTTTTTGGAAACCTGAAGCAACTGTCCCATGTGGTTTTTGACCACTTTAAACCCATGATTCCGTCCAAGTTCCACCAACTTTGGAAACAAGGCATTGAAACCAACGATTACTACCTAAAACTTTGTGGTTCTGGTGGTGGAGGATACATCTTGGGCTTCACCCAAGATTTGGAGAAGGCAAAAAAAGCACTCAAAGACTACAATTTAGAGGTGGTGTACAACTTCTAAAATCGTCCCATGTTACTCAGTCGAAAGAACAAACTCTTGCTTTTTAAGCTGTTGAGTCTGTTTTCTGTGGTGCGCGGATATAACATTTTGGTGATCACCTTGGCCCAGTATCTGGCCTCCATCTACATACTTTCGCCAGATGTTCCGCTTCGGCAGGTGGTGCTTGACCTTAATCTTTTTTTGATCGTTACGGCTTCTGCCTTGGTCATTGCCAGCGGATATATCATCAATAATTTTTATGATGCGGAAAAGGACCTGATCAACAAACCTACCAAAAGTATGCTGGACAGGTTGGTGAGCCAGCGGTTTAAGCTGACCACCTATTTTATCCTGAATTTCTTGGCGGTGTTCGCGGCGAGTTATATTTCGTTTAGGGCGGTGTTCTTTTTTTCGGCCTACATTTTTGGAATCTGGTTCTATTCCCATAAGTTGAAACGCATTCCCTTTTTGGGCAATCTGGTTTCGGCCACTTTGGCCATCGCCCCCTTTTTTGTGGTATTTGTGTACTATCAGAATTTCAAGACCGTAATTTTTGTACATGCCCTGTTTCTGTTTCTCTTGATTTTGGCCCGCGAAATGATCAAGGATTTGGAGAACATGGCCGGCGACATGGCGCAGAACTACAAGACCATTCCCATTATTTATGGCCCCAAAGTTTCCAAATTTCTTATCGGCCTGCTCATTGTCCTGACTCTGGTTCCTGCTCTTTTACTGATCAAGACCTTTGATGTGGGCTATATGTACCTTTATTTTATGGCCTGTATTGCACTACTTTTGCTGTTTTTGGTACTTCTGTGGAAGTCAGGAGGGAAGCGGGATTATGTTTGGCTCCATAACATCCTGAAGTTTATCATTGTAGCAGGTGTCTTTAGCATTCTCCTGATTGATGTGGACCTCGTTCTGAACCGAATCCTGTAATTGTTTGCCCTAGAGGTTTTTCGGGAGGTAAAAACACTACATTTGCAAAAAATTGATGACTGATGACGAGATCGGACAATAACGGGAACAGGAGAAATCCAAAAGGCGGCAATAGGGGAGGAAACAACCGTAAGCCCTTTGCCAAAAAATACAATACCCGTGAAAAGGGAAATACCCCACAAAAAAAATCCAACCCAGATGAGATTCGGTTGAACCGATATATTGCCAACGCGGGTATCTGCTCCCGTAGGGAGGCCGACACCTATATTGCCGCCGGAAATGTATCCGTGAACGGAAAGGTGGTGACCGAAATGGGTTACAAGGTGAAACGCTCTGATGACGTCCGTTTCGATGGCAAACGATTAAGCCTCGAGAAGAAAGAATACATCCTTTTGAACAAGCCGAAGAACTTTATCACCACCACCAGTGATGAAAAGGGAAGGCGGACCGTAATGGAGTTGGTTTCGAGTGCTTCCAAGTCCAGACTTTTGCCCGTAGGACGGTTGGATCGCAACACCACTGGACTTTTGCTCTTTACCAATGATGGGGATCTTACCAAAAAACTCACCCATCCCAAGCATGGGGTCCGTAAGATATACCATGTGCATTTGGACAAAAACCTGAGTTTATCCGATCTGCATAAGATTGAGGAAGGCTTGGAACTGGAGGATGGCTCCATTGAGGTGGACAGCATCAGTTTTATCCAAGGGGCTCCCAAACGCGAAATAGGGGTGGAGATCCATAGCGGAAGAAACCGTATTGTACGCCGTATTTTTGAGCATTTGGGCTATGAGGTGACCAAATTGGACCGCGTTATCTTTGCCGGACTTACCAAAAAAGATTTGCCACGGGGCCATTGGAGGCATTTGACCGAGCAGGAGATCATCAATCTTAGAAACATAAAATAAAGTTTGGAAAAGGCGAAGCTCTACCATATCCGGTTTTGGTTATTGGCACTTTGCTTCTTTACACTTGCGGGTGTTTTTGAGTTTTTCCTGGGCCGATCGTACTTCGATATCAATATCCATGACACCTATTTTGTCATGGCACAGGCAGATTTGTTCATATTGACCGGACTGTGGTTTGGTCTCTGCGGATTGGGGTACTGGATTCTCTTCAGGTTAAAGATAAGGGTGTTTCCATGGATGCATTGGGTGCACTTTGTACTGAGTCTTTTGCCTTTTTTGATGATGTCCCTTACCAATTATATTTCCCCGGAACCCAGCTTTGAAAATCTGACTTTGCTAAAGCGTATGGATTATGCGTGGTTTCTGGTAGTGTTGGGATTTCTAGTGGGTCAAACCCTGTATTTCCTTAATATTTTTGCTTCTACCTTGTTGGCAAAACGGTAATCCACTCTTATAATTTACCCATATCCTCGAACAAGGTCCACTGGTTGGGGTCCAATACAACGGAATCTGGTCGGTCTTTGCGCTTGATCTTGAAACTTTTGGAACGTTCGTCCATTTGAATGGCTTCAATGGTGGTCACACCATCTTTGACCAAACCAATTTCCAAAGGAAACTGAAACGTGTGGTGTTCCTGCAGTTGCGAGAGTTGAATGATCACCTCCCCTTTTTTATACTCCCATTTCCATTTGAGTTGGGGATGCCCTTTGGTAAACAGCCATTGCTGGAAAAAGTTTTCCAGATCTTGGCCTGAAACATTTTCCATCACCAGTCGGAAATCGTTGGTGAGGGCGTTGCTGTTTTGGTAGGTGGCGTAGTACTTGCGGATGCCCTTCCAGAAGGTTTCATCACCCAACGTGTGCCGAAGCATGTTCAAGACCCAACCGCCCTTTTGGTAAGTGTTGGTGCTTAGCACTCGCATGGGATCTTTAATGGTAAGGTCTATAATGGGTGAGGGACTATTGCGATAGTAGTCAAAAATCTCATTTTTGTCAATCGCCAGTTCTTCCTTCCTTCGGTCATCGCCATACACGCTTTCCAGATAAAGAATACAGAAATAAGTGGCAAACCCTTCGCTGAGCCAAACATGGTTCCAGCTTTTCTCGGTAGCCGAATTCCCAAACCATTGGTGCGCAATCTCATGGGCGATCAAGGGTTCCACCGTCTTGTTTCCAGTCACCGAATTCTCAAAATAGGCTATGGTCCCGGCATTCTCTAGCCCACCCCATTGGGTTTTGGCCTGCATATTGGCCAGTTTGGCATAGGAATAGGGGCCAATGGTGCTGATAAAATAATCCAGCACGTTCGTTGCGACCGAATAATCGCCAAAGCCATCCAAACGGTTTTGCGGGTACACCCATGCAGACACCTCAATGTCGTGGACTTCATCAAGAAGCCTAGAAGCAAATTCGGTTACCCCGATGGTCATCACCTTGGTGGCCACAGGGGCGGGTTCTTGGTATATGGTGAGCTTGTAGCCGTTCTCCAGATTGCTTTCTTCGAGTTTTTTGCCGGTTGCTACTACGTCATACTGGTCTGGCGCGGTGATTTGGAATTCCACACTGGCCTTATCGTACGGATGATCTACGGAAGGAAGCCAGTGCCGGGCCAAATTGGGCCAGTTGTCCCCAAAAAAGGAACGCTTCCCATACTTGGTGGTGGAAATCACCAAACCCCGCTCAGGAACACCATGGTACTTTACGGTATAGGTCCGGGTCCTGCTTTCGGATGCAGTAGGAACGATATTGATTTTGTTATCGGTATAGGAATACTTCGCAAGTGATGTCCCTTCCAAGACCTCGGTGACTTCCATGCCAAATTCCCCCGACTTTTCAATGAGGTCCAAAGCAAATGGAACAGCTTCGGATTTGAAGGAAACCACAATTTGGGCCTCCCCTAGTATTTCGTTGTTTTCGTTGTTCAGTTGGAGCCCAAAAACATAGTTTTGCACATCTACGGATTCATTTTTGGGGTAGAGGTCTTGTGCATTTCCAGTAAGGCAAACAAAGATAAAAGCTAATAATGCGGTAACAGTTCGAAGTTGCATAAATAAACCATTTTGGTTGATGGCTCAAGATACAATTTTGGGGAAAAGTCTTCGTGACTTTTTGCGGTAACAGAAAAATATAATGGAGAGGAGTTTTTGGAAAGGCACTTATCGTTTAGGCGTTGTTATACACTGCTTTATTTTCCCAATCATCTGGTACGCCCAACCAAATTGCGGGTGTTAACCAATCTGACTTTTTAAATTGAACAGTTTCATGAGAAAATTGAATTGATTTATTTTGAATTAGATCAATTACCTTATTAATTGACTCTTCAATGTTTAATTCTTGTAATTCAATGTCATCCACTTTAGTTGGTATTTCGGCAAACCAACCATTATAATAATTACTTCTAGGCCCGCCTAAACCGTAATTACATTCATTCTCGCCTTCACACCATTCCCACCAAGAAACACCTTTAATTTCAAATCCCGTTTCAATTAGGTCTTGAATAAACAATTGGTATTTATCTTGCTTGATAATAATATCTATGTATCCAGTTCCAACAGGTTGGGCTTTGTGTTTTATAAGAATTCTGTCTAGATGTTCTTTGGGCATTATTATTGTACATAACTATTAAGCTAAACGTTGTTTTAATGACGCTTTAGCGACAGATAAGTGAAGTTAGGGTTTGTCTTGTATAAATTCTACCCTAATTGACGGATGCCCCATTTGAATTGATGAATCAGAAAAAAAGATTCCCGCTTTCGCGGGAATGACAAATTTGTATTATGAAAATCAGGGATAAATTTTAGTCAAAAAGAGCATCCATTTTCTTTTTAATCTCGTTCAGACATAAATTCCCTAAACTACCCTCGTGGGAGTGTTCAATGTCCCGTTTGGGTTTAAAATTACCATTTTCTATGGCCTTGCCCATGGTCTTGTAGGCATCCCGGAAGGGCATTCCGCTTTTTACGAGTTCGTTCAAGGTGTCCACACTGAAGAGGTAATCGTATTTGGGGTCGTCCAAAATATTCGGGTTTACCTTGATTTCCTTAAGGCTGAAGGTCATCATCTCCAAACAGGCCTGCATATCCTGTAAAGCAGGGACGATCACTTCCTTCACCAACTGAAGGTCCCGGTGATAGCCACTGGGCAAATTGTTCATGATCAAGATAAGCTGGTTAGGCACGGATTGGATTTTGTTGCACTTGGCCCGGATCAGTTCAAACACATCCGGGTTTTTCTTGTGCGGCATGATGCTGCTTCCCGTAGTAAGCTCATTGGGGAAGGAGATAAAATCAAAATTCTGGCTCATGTACAAACAGATGTCCATCGCCATTTTGGAAAGGGTAGCAGCCACGCTCGAAATTCCGAAAGCCGTGGCCTTTTCCACTTTGCCCCGTCCCATTTGCGCTGCCACTACATTATATTTTAGGGTGTCAAAGCCCATTTCTTCAGTAGTGAAACTCCTGTCGATGGGAAAAGAGCTTCCATAACCTGCAGCACTTCCCAACGGGTTTTGATCGGCAACTTTGTGAGCTGCTTGTACAAAGTACAAATCATCAATCAAGCTTTCGGCATAGGCCGAAAACCAAAGCCCGAAAGAAGAGGGCATGGCAATCTGTAGGTGTGTATACCCGGGCAACAATACATTCTTGTGCTTTTTCGCAAGGTTCAAGAGTAGGTCGAAAAGTGTTTTTACTTGGGCCTTGATATCGTTCAACTCATCCTTGAGGTACAATTGCATGGCCACCAGAACTTGGTCGTTGCGTGAGCGAGCTGAATGGATTTTTTTACCTGTGTCTCCAAGTTTCTCCGTCAACAAAAACTCGATTTTGGAGTGCATATCCTCAAAATCGTCCTCAATGGTAAATTTCCCCTTTTCTATATCCTTGGCGATGTTTCCCAAAGCCTTCACCAAATCCTTGGTTTCTTCTTCGGTGATCAATCCCACTTTTCCCAGCATCTTGGCATGCGCAGTTGAAGCAATCACGTCGTACTTGGCCAAGACCAAATCGAGTTCACGGTCGTTGCCTACGGTAAAATGGTCTATTTTTTTATCGGTACTAAAACCTTTGTCCCAGAGTTTCATAGTGAATAATTCAAGTTCAAGTATCAAGTACAGCTTTTTGGTGTTTGAAGCTTGTACTCGTGTTTTATTTTTTTAGAAAACCTTCTAATATTTTTATATATAAAGCGATTCCTTCCTCAATTTCGTTTACAAAGATAAATTCGTTGGCCGAATGGGAACGGGTGCTGTCCCCGGGGCCGAGTTTTACCGATTGGCAGCTCAAGGCCGCTTGGTCGGATAGGGTCGGGGAGCCATAGGTGCCCCTACCCAATGCCAATCCACTTTTTACCAGATCATGTCCTGGATCAATGGAGGAGGAGTTCAAACGTAGGGAACGGGGTGTCATTTCGCAAGGTGCTTCTTTTTGCAAAAGGTCCGCAATTTCTTGATTGGAATAGCAATCGTTCACCCGGACATCCACGACCAAATCCACTTGGGCCGGCACCACATTGTGCTGTTTGCCCGCATTGATTTGGGTCACCGTCAATTTTACTTCGCCCAACGCTTCGGAAACTTTATCAAAAGAACAGTCCTTGAACCATTCCAATACATCAATGGTGTTGTATATGGCATTGTTGTTATTGGGATGTGCGGCGTGTGATGGGGTTCCCTTGACCACGGCATCGAAGACCACCAACCCTTTTTCGGCAATGGCCAGGTCCATCAAGGTGGGTTCCCCCACTACGGCAACATCAATGTTGGGAAGGATGGGCAATAGGGAACGAATACTTTTTTCCCCGGCATCCTCCTCTTCACCGGTTGCCGCCATAATAATATTATGACTTAATCCTTCGGCTTCATAAAAGTTAACAAAAGTAGCAAGAAGGGAAACCAAACATCCACCGGCATCATTACTGCCCAGACCGAACAGTTTTCCATCTTCAATATGCGGAAGGAAAGGGTCTTTGGTATACGCATTGTTGGGCTTTACCGTATCGTGGTGGGAGTTGAGCAACAAAGTGGGTTTGGACTCATCAAAATGTTTGTTGAAGGCATAGATGTTGTTATACTGTCTGTGTACCTCAATGCCAAACCCTTCAAGGAATGCGGCAATGGCATCCCCTGTTTTGTCTTCCTCTCCCGAAAATGAAGGAATGGAAATCAACTGCTTAAGCAGTTCAATGGCTTTTTGGGTCAATTGGTCTTGGGAAATTTTCATAGCGTTAATGTGGTAAAATTTGAATTGCCTTCTTCGAGCATACCCGAATCCCCGATGCAGACTTTGGATACTTGGTTGCGAAGGGCGTAAAAGCAGTTGTGCATTTTGGGCAACATTCCATCGGAGATGATGCCATAGGCCAAAAGCTCATCATACGTCTTGGTGTCGATATGTTGAATGACGGAATTTTCATCCTCTACGTCTTGTAAGACCCCTTTCTTTTCGAAACAGTAATAAAGCGTAGTGTCAAATTGATCGGACATGGCAATGGCAAGTTCTGCCGCGATGGTATCGGCATTGGTGTTGAGCAACTGACCTTTGCCATCGTGCGTCAACGCACAGAAAATGGGGGTGAAGCCTGCCTGTAGTAGCTTAAAGATGCCATAGGAATTCACAATGTCCACATCGCCCACATAGCCAAAATCTACCTTTTTTACGGGTCTTTTATGCGCTCTTATGGCATCTGCATCCGCCCCACTCATTCCAATGGCATTGGTGCCAAAGGCCTGCAATTGGGCCACAATGTTTTTACTGACCAAACCTCCATACACCATAATGGCGACGTCCAGACTGGCAGCATCCGTGATTCGCCTACCGTTGATCATTTTGGTCTTGATTCCCAATTTACCTCCCATTTCCGTGGCCTTTTTGCCACCTCCATGTACCATTATCTTGTTTCCCGGCAATTTGGAAAACAGTCCCAAAATGTGGTAAAACCCTTTCTCGTCCTCAATCAAATTGCTTCCTACTTTTACTATGGAAAGTGCTTGTTTCATACTATACATTTAAAATTCCTCCATCTATGGTTATTGCGGTGCCAGTGATCCATGAACTATCTTCTGAGACCATAAAAAGTGCAAGTTTTGCTATATCTTCAGGAGTTCCCAGCCGTTTCAGCAAAGTGGCTTCCTTTGCCTTTTCCACGGCGGTCTCCGGGTTGTTGAAAGCTTTTGCGGAATCCCACAGCAAAGGCGTGTCCACCGGCCCCGGACAAATGGCATTCACCCTCACTTTTGGGGCATAGTCCACGGCCATTTGCTTCATCAAAGCCAAAGCTGCGGCCTTTGAAGCACAATAGGCAGGATGGTTGGGGAAACTCTTGAATGCTGCTATGGATGCGTTGATCAAAATATGGCCCTGTTCCCCGTTTTGCAAATGGGGCACTGCATATTTCGATAGGTAAAAAATTGAACTCAAATTGGTGTTGATGGTATTGTGCCATTCGGAAATGGGAAGCTCCTTGACATTCCCGAGACCCAGAATACCGGCGTTCAGGGAAAGCATATCCAATTTTCCGAAGTGCTGCATTGCTGTAGCCACCAATTGTTCGTTGTAGGATGGGTCGGTAATGTCACCAGCCAAGAACACTGCTTCCGCCAGTTCTTTTTCCAGGGCTTGACCACGTTCCAGATTACGACCGGACAGCACCAACTTGGCCCCTTCCATGGAGAAGACTCGTGCTATGGCTTTTCCCATACCACTGGTGGCTCCGGTAACAATACAGACCTTGTCCTTTAGTTTCATGATAGGGTTTCCAATAGTTTTTTAAATACAAGTTGTACGGCGAACACCCTGTTATGGGCCTGTTCCACGACCAAAGACTGATTGCCATCCAACACGGCATCGTCCACAACCATATTTCTTCTTACGGGAAGGCAATGCATAAACTTGGCCTTTCCCAATTTCTGTTCTGTCATGGTCCAGTCAAGGTCTTTGCTCAGGACTTGACCATAATTAGAGTAACTGCTCCAGTTCTTTACATAGACAAAATCGGCATCTTCCAATGCCTTGTCCTGATCATATTCTATATGACATCCTTTTGTGATGTTCGGATTAAGTTCGTACCCCTTTGGGTGTGTGATCACAAAATCGGCATCTTGGAGTTTCATCATATCCACAAATGAATTGGCCACTGCATGGGGCAATGCCTTTGGATGCGGTGCCCACGACAAAACCACTTTGGGTTTCGGTTTTGTATTGTGTTCAGCCAGGGTAATGGCATCGGCCAAAGCCTGCAAAGGGTGACCCACTGAGCTTTCCATGTTCACAACAGGAATGGAGGCGTACTGGGCAAACCCATTGATGACCTCTTCAGCTTCATCCTTGGCTTTGTCCACTAATCCGGCAAAGGCCCTAATGGCCACAATGTCACAATATTGGGAAACTACCCGTGCCGCTTCCTTGATATGTTCCGATGTACCTTGGTCCATAAGGGTGCCATCTCCATACTCCAAGGCCCAACCTTCGTTCCCAAAATTCATGATCATTACCTCCATTCCCAATTGCATGGCCGCCTTCTGTGTGCTCAAACGTGTTCTTAAACTATTGTTGAAGAAGAGAAGGCATACCGTCTTTTGTTTGCCCAAATCCTGAAATTGATAGGGGTCTTTTTTTAAAGTAATCGCTTCATCTACCCATACGGGGAGAGAATCTATATCGTTTATGGAAAGGTAGTGTTTCATCTCAATACAGTTTTGAGGGCCTCAAAAAATAGGTCGATGTGTTCTTTGGTTATGTTCAATGCCGGTAAAAACCGAAGCAATTTTTTGTTTTTGGCACTTCCCGTGAAAACATGTTGGTCATAGATCATTTTCTTGCGTAATTCGGCCACTTCAAAATCAAATTCCAGGCCAATCATCAATCCTCGCCCCTTTATGTTTTTTATTTCCGGGATTTCGGCCGCTTTTTCCTTAAAATAAGCGCCCAAGCTAGCTGCGTTGGCAATCAAATCTTCATTTTCAACGACATCTAGGACTGCCAAACAGGCCGCACAGGCCAAGTGGTTTCCACCAAAGGTAGTGCCTAAAAGTCCATATGAAGGTTTAAAGGTTTCATGGAGCAGTACGCCACCCACGGGAAAGCCATTTCCCATACCCTTGGCAATGGTTATGATATCGGGCTGGATATTGTGGTGTTGAAAGGCGAAAAACTTCCCACTTCGACCATACCCGGACTGTACTTCATCCGCAATTAGGACCACATGGTTCTCCTTACATTTTTGGGCAATGAATTGATAGAATTCCGTGGAGGGTTCATCCAATCCGCCAACTCCTTGTATGGCTTCCAGAATCACGGCGCAATACGCATCGGAGGTGATGGCCTGTTCAAAGGCTTCAAAATCATTCAAGGGAAGAAAGGTCACTTCCTGTTGTTGGTTGATGGGTGCATTGATGCTGGGATTGTCCGTAGTGGCCACTGCCGCAGAGGTCCGGCCATGAAAACTGTTCTTAAACGAAATCACTTTGGCTTTTCCGGTATGAAAAGAGGCCATTTTTAGCGCATTTTCATTGGCTTCGGCCCCCGAATTGCACATGAACAGGTCATAATCCGTGCAATCGGATAATTTTCCCAATTTTTCTGCGAGTTCCTCTTGGAGTGGGTTTTGCACGGAATTGCTGTAAAACGCCATCTTATCAAGTTGGTCCTTGATTTTTGCCACATAATGTGGATGGGTGTGCCCAATGGAGATTACGGCATGGCCTCCGTAAAAATCCAAATATTTTTGCCCCTTATCGTCCCATACCTCAATGCCTTTGGCAGATACTGGGGTAACGTCATAAAGAGGATATACGTCAAATAATTTCATAATCTTTTTACTGGTCATCTCGAACGGAGCCGAGAGGTGGTTTTTTATGGTTGAAGGTCAATACTACGCTCGACCTCATATTGTTTTATCCTTTTTTAATTTGGCTTATCTTCTCATATGAGCTCACAATTCCGCGAATCAAGGAAGAGCTCAACCCTTGGTGTTCCATTTCATTCAAGCCTTCAATAGTACACCCTTTTGGGGTGGTTACCCTATCTATTTCTTCTTCGGGGTGGCTTCCGGACTCGATCAAAAGGCTTGCGGCACCGTTACAGGTGTGCATGGCCAACTCCTGCGCTTCTTTGGCATCAAACCCCAACTGAATGGCCCCTTGGGTAGTGGCGCGTATCAAGCGCATCCAAAAGGCAATGCCACTTGCACAAATCACAGTGGCCGCTTGCATCTGTTCCTCGGGAATTTGCATGGTGTGTCCCATGCGGTTAAAGATGGCCTTGGCCAAATCAACACGTTTTTTACCCAACTCATTGCTGCAGATACAGGTCATGGACTTGCCTACGGAAATGGCCGTATTGGGCATACTACGGATGATGAACTTGTCCGCACCTATGATCTCTTCAATTTTTGGAATGCTAAATCCTGTAATGGTACTGATGACCACATGTTTTTCGGAGAGCAGGTCCTTGACATCCTTTAGAATGGTGGCAAAATGCCCGGGCTGCACGGCAAAAATCAGGATGTCGGAATTTTTCACCGCTTCTTGGTTGTCCGAAGTCACGGTGACGTTTCCGTACTTTTCAAATTCCTGGATGGATTTGGTGTTTCTTTTGGTGAGGTACATGGTGGTGGCCCCATTGCTGTGCAAAATGCCCTTGGCAATGGACAATCCCAAATTTCCTGTTCCTATGATGGCTATTTTCATTTTTAACTTTTTTATCATTCCCGCGCAGGCGGGAATCTGAATTGTTTAACCCTTTGGCTACGCTCAGGGTATATTGGTTTAAAAAACTCCTGCTTTTAGCAATAGACCTTCGGTCTCAGGGAAACCGAACATCAGGTTCATATTCTGCACTGCCTGACCAGACGCTCCTTTCAATAAATTGTCAATGGCAGAGGTGATCAAGATCAAATCCTCATGTTGGTGCAGGTGGATATGGCATTGATTGGTATTCACCACTTGCTTTAAGTGGATGGGTACATCGGAAACATGGGTAAAGACCGCATCTGCATAAAACTCCTTGAATAGGGCTTTGGCGTCCTCCAAACTTCCGTCAAAGGTAGTGTAGGCGGTGGCCAATATTCCCCTTGTGAAGTTTCCGCGGTTTGGCAAAAACAATAGTTTGCCCACAGGATTTTTATAGGAGTCCAGGCTCTCTCCAATTTCACCCAAATGTTGGTGCGAAAAGGGCTTGTACCAGGACACATTGTTGTTTCTCCAGCTAAAATGGGAAGTGGACGATAACCCGACCCCTGCGCCGGTACTTCCTGTTACGGCATTGATGTGCACTTCGTTTTTCAACAATCCTGCTTTGGCCAAGGGCAACAACCCCAATTGGATTGCGGTGGCAAAACATCCGGGATTGGCAATGGCGTCAGCGGATGTTATGGCCTCCTTGTTCAGTTCAGGAAGTCCATATACAAACTCTTTTCCATTAAAATGAGCATCGGCCTTTAGCCTAAAGTCGTTGCTGAGGTCTATGATCTTGGTGTCCTTTGAAAAGGTGTTTTCCTTCAAGAATGAGGTGGAATTGCCATGTCCCAAGCATAGAAATACCACATCCACATCTGGATTCACCTCACCGGTAAAAGCCAAATCTGTCAACCCCAAAAGGTCTTGGTGGGCTGAAGTGATAGGTTTACCAGCCCTAGTGGTGCTGAACACAAAGTCAATTTCGGCTTGGGGGTGGTTCAATAGGATTCGGATAAGTTCCCCGCCAGTGTATCCGGACCCGCCTATGATGCCTGTTTTAATCATTGTTCTGGTTTACGTGGTTCGCAATTTTACCGGAATTGGATAAAATTTTAATGAATCCTTTGGCATCATCAGCCGTCCAGCCCTTGTTCATTTCACCATAACTTCCAAAGGAAGCGTTCATAAGGTCATGGTCCGAGGCAATTCCATTGAGTTCAAATCGGTAGGGGTGAAGCGTGACAAAAACGTCGCCGGAAACATGTTTTTGGGTATCCGCCAAGAACGCTTCAATGTTTCGCATCACTTCATCCAAATAGTTTCCTTCGTGCAACAGCATGCCATAAAAATTGCCCAATTGCTCCTTTTGGTACTGTTGCCATTTGCTCAAGGTGTGTTTTTCCAAAAGATGGTGCGCTTTGATGATGATCAGAGGAGCAGCGGCCTCAAAACCAACCCGCCCCTTGATGCCGATGATGGTATCACCTACGTGGATATCCCTGCCAATGGCATATTTGGATGCGATGGCCGATAACTTTTCAATATTGGCCACAGGGGTGTCTTTTTCCCCATCCAAGGCCACAAGTTCTCCTTTGTTGAAGGTCAGTTTCAGTTCTTTGGGAAGCTCTTTTTCCAATTGGCTTGGGTAGGCACTTCCAGGCAGGGCCGAGTGGGATGTCAGGGTTTCCTCACCACCCACGGAGGTACCCCACAAACCTCGGTTGATGGAATATTTTGCTTTTTCCCAAGAATAATCAATACCATTTTGTTGTAGGTAGTTGATTTCCTCTTCCCGGGCCAATTTTTTATCCCTGATCGGGGTGATGATCTCAATCTCAGGGGCCAAAATTTGAAAGATCATATCAAACCGTACTTGGTCGTTTCCGGCACCGGTACTACCATGGGCAATGTACTGTGCCCCGATTTTTTTGGCATGGTTTACAATTTCAATGGCCTGTACAATCCGTTCCGCACTTACCGAAAGGGGATAGGTATTGTTCTTAAGGACATTCCCGAAGATGAGGTATTTGACCACTTTTTCATAAAATGTGGCAATGGCATTGATGGAAGTATAGGAACTTGCGCCAAGGGCCAGGGCCTTCTCCTCGATTTCCTTGATTTCTTCCTTGCTGAAACCACCTGTGTTCACACTTACGGCGTGTACTTCAAAACCTTGGTCCTGTGAAAGATATTTTGCACAATATGAGGTGTCCAATCCACCGCTATAGGCCAAAACTAATTTTTTCATGTTGTATTTCTTCTATTAATTGATGTTGCGAGAGCAGTAAGAAACGGTAGCGTTCTCGACTGCGCTCGAACTGATATTTATTTTTGTTTCTTTTTTAGGAATAGGGCCTCTTTGATTTTTTTCAATCTTTGAAAGGCTTTCTCGTTCCATTTTTTGGTTTCCGGTTTTTTGGAATTTGGGTCGTACAGCATACCGGTGCACAGACACATTTTTTGTTCTGTGCGGGTAAGGATATCAAAATTCTTACAGGTCTGACAACCTTTCCAGAACTCAGGGTCATCGGTCAGTTCAGAAAATGTGACAGGTTTATAGCCCAGTTCATAATTCATTTTCATTACGGCCAACCCTGTGGTGATGCCAAATATTTTTGCTTCGGGGAATTTTTTTCGGGACAGGTCAAAAATGGCCTTCTTGATTTCCTTGGCCAATCCTTGGTTTCGGTAATCTGGATGTACGATCAATCCGGAGTTGGCCACAAAGTCTTTGTTGCCCCATACTTCTATATAACAGAACCCTGCGAACTTGTCTCCGTCTAGGGCAATTATCGCGTTCCCATTTTGTAACCGCTTCATGATGTACTCTGGGGTACGTCTGGCAATACCGGTACCTCTGACCTTGGCAGATTCCGTAATGGTATCGCTTATGATAGGAGCGTATTTAAAATGTGATTCGTTAGCAACTACAATTTCCATTGCAAGCGTTTAAACTGATAAAAAATTAGTGAAAGATGTTGGTTGTTTTTGCGGAAATGGACTCACCTATTTCCATAAATCATGCTGCACCCTTACGGGCGACGGCGGGGAGAAAATGGACGTACTGGAGCAGGGATGCTCAACGTGTTTGCTATGTATTGTTGTCCTTTCATTTCGGGGTTAAAAGTACAAATTAATTCCAATTGACCTAAAAACGGATTTAATTTTTAGGGAAATATAACTTTTTTGAACCTTTGGTTATCATTTCATAAATAAAAATGCCCATGACCAAAATGTATTCAAAGGCCAACAACCAAAGATTCTCCTTGTAATCCGGATTGGAATAGGCTTGATAGCTGATTACAATGGCAAAGGACCACACCAAAGGAAAGCGATATTCGGTGAGGATGGCAATGCCCAAAAGAAATACAATATACCAGGGATGGACAGTGCTGGACATGAAATAATACAGGGAAAGTGCAAGTAGTATAGAGGTTATTAGGGTCTGTAGGTTTTGGTTTTTCCGAAGGAACGTAAGGAGTAAGATGACCATGGCCATGACCTTGATTACAACCGCGCCATAGGTTTTGATCAACTCCCAAGGTTTCGCTTCGTAAAAATGCACGGCTATTTTTTTGATTCCATTGTAGATTCCGGCATTGAATTCAAAGTTGGAGAACCATAGCCCAACGGTATCTGAATAATTATCAATAAAAGAAGGGGAGTAAAAGGGAAGAAGCAAAGCCACGCAACCCAGGCCCACCAATAAATAAAAGGCTGTACTTTTTTTAAATCCCAAGTATTTCAACAAAATGGGTAAGAAGAGTATGGGGACCAATTTCACCATAATGGAAATGGCATACATAGGAGCTGCCCACCACCATTTGCTGTGGGAAAGGAGGTATAGGGCCCACAGAAAGAAGAAGAGCATGGCTCCTTCAAAGTGAAGGTTTCCGGTAAGCTCAATGATGACCAATGGATTCAGAAAATACCAGAAAGCCATGTGACCGGGCCTGTTGAGCTTTTGTAGCAGCTTTCTCCCAAAATACAGAACGCCCAAATCGCCCAAAATACTGATCAAACGTAGGGCAATGATAGAACCGAGCATGCTGCCGCCACTTAAAAGGGATGCCAAGGCAAAGAAAAACTGGTTTACCGGGGGATAGTTGCTGTAATGCTTGCCGTGGATGCTTCCCATGCCTGCATAGAGCTCATCGGCATGGGCAATGGGCAGAGAGGGTTGCTCTATGAGCTGGTCAGGGGTGTACAGATAGGGGTTGATGCCATTTTTGATGAGTTCCCCATCCCAAATAAATCGATAAAAATCTTGGGAAAGATTGGGTTCGGCAATAAGGAATAGCAATCTAAAAAGGATTCCCGCCACCAAAAGAAACTTAAAGTTCCATTTTTCAAATTGGATGATCTTGTAGCAGAAAAAGAACAGCCCACAGAAGAGGGTGAGCAGTTTTATATAGTCGGTACGGTGCAGGTCATAGGCGAAACTGGCATAGAACAACATACTCCCGATGACAAGGAGTATCGGGTATTTATGCAGGCGCCAGTAAGATAGCATGGTCTATGCCTTGGAGGTCAATGATTTAAAGAACACAAAGCCAAAGCCTAGGAACAACATCAAATGGAATGGGAAAAGTCCATAATCATTCAATGGGATGGCGCTGTACATGCCAAATAGGAAATAGACCATCAGGGCAAATTCCAAAATCATGTTGGGCGATAGTTTCTTGGCCAAATACTTATTGCCCTTCCACGTATCGGTAAGGTTGTTGATGTTGAACTTGGGCGTACGCACAAATTCACTTCGCTTACCCAAATGCCCCTCCAAAACGGCAACGGTATTGTGCAAGGAGAAGCCCAATGCCACCGAAAAGAAGGTAAAAAAGAGTTTGATGTAGTCCACAAAATTGTCAAAACTACTGCCTTGGATACTCTTGTAGGTAAACCAGTAGCAGACAAACAGGATAATGGTACTGATGATAAAGAAACTGGTCACCTCAAAAATCCAACCCAAATGACCGTACATGTTTTTAATGTACAGCATGGGAATGCTCAATAGGGCAACGATGAACACGCAGAGGAACATGGAACTGTTCAAGAGGTGCATTACCCCATGGAATTTGGTTTTAAAAGGAATATTTTTGGCAGTGATCACACTCCAGACCGTTTTTCTAAAGTTTTCAGCCCCACCTTTGTTCCAACGGAACTGTTGGGAACGTGCGGCACTGATCACTACAGGAAGCTCGGCGGGGGTTTCAACATCCTCCAAATATTTGAACTTCCAGTTTTTCAATTGGGCTCGGTAGCTCAGATCCAAATCCTCGGTCAAGGTATCACCTTCCCAGTTTCCAGCATCCAAAATGCACTGTTTTCTCCAGATGCCCGCGGTACCGTTAAAATTGATGAAGTGTCCTTTGGAGTTTCGTCCTACTTGTTCCAAGGTAAAGTGCGCATCCAAAGCAAAGGCCTGGATACGGGTAAGGGTGGAATAATCTCGGTTGATATGTCCCCAACGGGTCTGTACCACACCAATTTCCTCGTCCTTGAAGTAAGGAACGGTCTTTTTAAGCCAATCGCTTTCTGGGAGGAAGTCTGCATCAAAAATGGCGATGAACTCACCTTTGGCGATGGCCAAACCTTCTTTCAAGGCACCGGCCTTGAATCCTTTTCGGTTTTCCCTTCGGATATGTTGGATGTCCAATCCGGTTTTTTGGAGTTCCTCGATGCGTTTTGCGGTTTCAATAACCGAGTCATCGGTGGAATCATCCAGTACTTGAATTTCCAACTTACTTTTGGGGTATTCTATTTTGGCAATGTTGTCCAACAAGCGCTCCATTACATATTCTTCGTTGTAGATGGGTAGCTGTATGGTAACAAAGGGAATTTCCTTTGGATCTAGTAGGTTGAATTTAGGGGCTTCTTCGTTTCTCTTTTTGTAGCCGAGGTAATTGATCAGGAGATTCAATTGGGCCAAACTGTAGAAGAATATCAAAATCAAGGCGGTACTATAAATGGCAATGATGATAAGAGCGATAGTAAGTCCCATATTATTTTATACTGTATTTAAAGATCCAACCCAAGATTTTTATGCCTGCAAATATAGTACCTTTTACCGTTCCTGAAACTTTTGACACTCCTATTCGTTGTTTGTAACGTACTGGTACTTCGATATATGTCATTTTTTTTCTCAAAATTTTAAGCTGCATTTCCACGGTCCATCCATAAGTCGTGTCCTGCATCCCCAATTCTTTGAGTTTTTCGTATTTAATTGCCCTAAAAGGACCTAAATCCGTAAATCTGGACTTAAAGAACAATTGCATCAAAAAAGTGGCCAACCCATTGCCAAAAACCTGTTGCGGGGTCATGGAACCTGGCTCCCGAAGCGCTTTTTTTCGCGCACCTACCACAAAATCAATATCATTCTCCAAAATTGGGGCAACTACCTTATCCAGCTCTTCCGGATAATCAGAGTAATCTCCGTCAATAAATACGATGATATCGGGTGCTTTGGATTGTTTGGATATGTAATCTATTCCTTTTAGGCATGCGGAACCATATCCTTTGCGGGTTTCGGTGATAACGGTAGCCCCAGCTTTTTGGGCATTTTCCGCGGTATTGTCGATAGAACCATTGTCCACTACAACAATCTCAGAAACATGTTTTGGCAATTCGGAAACCACCTTGCCTATGGAATCTCCTTCGTTGATTGCGGGAATGATTACCTTGATGTGGGCCATAGGCATTCTTAGGATTTATCTTGAAGTTGCCAAAACTACACTATTCCACCGATTTTGACTTGATGGACACGATTCAATGGGAATTATTTTTGGTTCACCAAGTCCATAAGGTCAACGTCGTTGCCCAGCAACACTTGGTTGCTGTCAATACGCCCCTTTTGTGGACCATTTTCCAATTTTAGTACTCCCCTTGGGCAAACAGCGGAGCAGATGCCACACCCCACGCAACTAGAACGTACAATGTTTTCCCCTTTTTGGGCATAGGCACGGACATCAATGCCCATTTCGCAATAGGTGGAGCAGTTTCCGCAGGAGATGCATTGACCTCCGTTGGTGGTGATACGGAAGCGGGAGAACAAGCGTTGCTGAAAACCAAGCATAGCAGCCATGGGACAGCCGAATCTACACCAGACCCGGTTTCCAAAAATGGGATAAAACCCGGTTCCTATCACTCCGGAAAAAATACTTCCGATCAAGAAGGAATAGGATTTGCGAAGGGTTTCAGATTTGAACAAGAACACATGCCCTTCACCACTAAAAAAATGGAATCCGATCAAGGCCATAATAATAACAAAATAACCAATGGCCCCATATTGTGCATCTTTTTGAAGTTGCTCCCTTTTAAAGAGCATTACCCAACCAAAAACCAAGGTCAATAACGAAGCCACACCTATTAAAAAGGTGCTTTTGGTGAGCCAATATTTGCTCGTGTCGGTGCCTAAATAGGAGTAGATGACAGCCGTTGTCATGAGGGTTACAAAAACCACTACGCTGTGTACCACCCATCGTTCAATTCGCCATGCCTTTACAGATTTGTCGCTAAGCTGTCGGAAAGAATCCCCGGCAGTTTCGGCCAATCCACCACATCCACAGACCCAGGAACAGTACCAACGTTTTCCGTATTTGTAGGTAAGGATGGGCGTAATCACAAAGATGGAAAGAATGCCAAAAACCAACAGGGCAAATCCAATATCCCCAGAACTCAAAAATCCTTTGATGCGATAGCCTTCAAAATTGTAGTAATTGAGGGGCCATACATTTTTAAGGTCGTAGTAGGGCAAACTGCCGCCATTTAATAGTTTGTCACCGTTCAAACGGGCCATTAATTCGGGAATGATAAAGGCAAAAGCCGTTTGAAATAGCATCACGCTGAACGTCCGTAAGCGTTCGTAGCGATTGTGACGGTATTTCCACAAAAATTTTACCCCAAAGGCCAAAATGGCCACGGTATAGAGGGTTCCGTATACAAACCATTGGCTGGCCGGGTTTCCGCTCAAGGCTTTGCTGAGAGGGTCAAAAAGGGCAATAACCCCTTTGTTGGCACCTTTACTCGCCAACCCCAAATATTCGGGATAAAAATAAAGTACAATATAGAATCCAGTAAGGGCAATTCCCGCTATCCAACCCCAAAACCCTTTATTGGAAATGGATTTGAACCAAACCCCATCGTTCTTAATCCCAGGCAGTTTTTGGGAATAGGCTTCCCATGAAAACCAGAGAATACCCGAGAACAGCGCGGATAGCGAAATAGTCAACCAGAGTGTCTTGTTGTGGAAGGAGACATTAAAGGCGGCCAATAGCATAACGGCCAAACCGAACATTCCCACCAAGGTGGCGAATTTTTGGTTTCGGGTAATATTTTTGGGCGGTTGGCCGGTAAGGGCCATGCTTTGACTATGCGTTTTATGGTTCATGGTTTGTTGTCCTTTTTTAATGATTTGAACTTTTGACCTTTGAATTCTGATTTTCTTAAATAGAACATGAAAGCCCCAATTTTGTTAATCTCCATTTCAATGATTGATTGTAGATGTTCAATTTGTTCTTCATGGATCAGCTTCTTGTCCAATGCTCTGTAAAGTTGTGATTTAAGTTCAGAGCAAGACCCCTTGGAATAGCTTAAAAAATTATGGAATTCACGATTTCCATCTCTGCCAAACCCTTCGGCAATATTGTCCATAATTGAACCAGAACTTCGCTCCATTTGGTCCCTTAATGAAAAATTCTTGCCAAGTGGGGTTGTTCCAAAAAGGTTTTCGATTTCTTTACAAATGGTTCTGGCCAATTGCCAAACTTCCAAATCTTCAAATTTTTCTATTCTTCCCATATCAAATTTTAGAAACACTGAACCATGAACATTAAACCATTTAATTGAACTGAAAGATGCGTTTTAAACTTTTCTTTTTGGGTTTGATGGAGGTCCCGAAATCAGCATTGTACTTGGAAACAATATCGGCCTCATGTTTTTTATAGAATTCCGGGTCGAAATTGGCATCCGTCAAGTGTTCCAGGACAAAATCCACAGTACGCTCCTCGTTGAGCCAACGGTCAAATAGCTCATGTCGCATTCGGATACCAAAGGTATTGATGCCCATAAATTGCTTGGAGTCTTGGTGAAAGGCAACTGTTAAGCAGATTTTTTCCTCTGGGTGTCGCCAGTGGAAATGCATTTCATGGGCTTCCTTTCTCCGCTCGGAAAATACCCAGCCATAAGTTTGGTACTCAATGTCCAAAAACTTGGCGGAGTTGAACCAATGTCCGGGATTATAGACAATGCGGTTCCCGCAAATCGTTTGGGCCAAGGTTTCGCCCATCATGCGACCGGTGTACCAAACTGCTTCAATGGGTCTGCGGTTGCCAATGGCCTCGTGCTGCTCGGCACAATCGCCAATGGCATAAATATCCTTGATATTAGTTTCTAGGAAACGGTTCACTTTTACACCTCGTCCCAGTTCAATGCCGGAATCTTTTAGGAAATCAACATTGGGGGTGACCCCTGCGGTGAGGCCCACCAAATTGCAGGGAATTTCTTCATTGGTTTCGGCGATGATGACGGATTTTACCCGCCCATTTTCGTCCGAAACAATTTCTTTCAGGTTGGTGCCCAATCGAAGGTCGATATGGTGCTCCAAGATATGTTCGTTAATCATTTGGGATTCGCCGGAAGGGAGCACCCCGTTCCAAAAACTGGTCTCGCGTACCAAAAAGGTGACGGGAATATCCCTGCTTCGGAGCATTTCGGCCAATTCAATACCAATCAATCCCCCGCCTACGATCACCGCTCTTTTACAAGCTTCCTTGTTGGGGGCATTTACTTCCAAAAGGTCGAGATCTTGTTTGGAATAAAGGCCTTGGACTCCATGTAGATCCTGTCCGGGCCAACCAAATTTATTGGGTTTGGAGCCTGTGGCAATAATGAGCTTATCGTAATGTAGGGAACTTACATTATCTATGGTGAGTTTCTTTTCTTCTGGATTGACTTGGGTAACGTAGCCCCGTACCAATTCTATCCGATTCTTTTCCCAAAACCAATCTTCATAAGGTTGAATGTGCTCGAACTTCATATGGCCCATATACACATACATGAGGGCCGTTCTTGAAAAGAAATGGTCGGTTTCCGCAGAAATGATGATGATGCGTTTATCGGACAGTTTGCGGATATGCCGCGCTGCGGTCACTCCAGCAATCCCATTCCCGATAATGACAATGTTCTCCATAGGATTAGATTGATTGTGGCTATTGTGTCGTTTTTAAAGATAGGAACTTAACGCTTTGTGTTAATTTAGAAAGGTTTTAATTAACAGCAACCTAACCAATAATGGATTATTTTAGGGAGGTACATTTTAAAATTATGGTGCGATTTGCATTTTTATGGTGCCTTATCCTTCTTTCCTGTAGTGGGCAAAAGCAGGAAAAAATCAATGGGATAAGTTTTGTGGGATCTCGAGAAGAGGTGTTGCAGGCGCATGTGAACCCTGTTTTGGATATCCATGCCAACTATGCAGCAGTAATGCCCTTTGGTTTTATTAGGGATTTGCAATCTCCAGAGTTGGTGTTCGATACGGAGCGCCAATGGTATGGGGAGACCAAACGAGGGGCCAAGCAATACATAGATATGTTGCACCATAATGGGGTCAAGGTAATGTTGAAGCCCCAAATTTGGATTTGGCGTGGAGCGTTCACAGGGGATATGGTCATGGAGTCCGAAGCTGACTGGAAGACTTTGGAGAATGCGTACGCCAAGTTCATTCTGGCGTATGCCGAATTGGCCCAGGAAGCCCAATGCGATATGTACTGCATTGGTACCGAACTGGAGGAGTTTGTAAAGAATCGACCTGAGTTTTGGCAGGATTTGATTCTAAAGGTGAAAAACATCTATAAGGGCAAACTTACGTATGCAGCCAATTGGGACGAGTATACACGAACCCCGTTCTGGGGCCAGTTGGATTTTATTGGGGTGGATGCGTATTTTCCATTATCAGAGCATCGGGAGCCTTCCCAAGAACAATTGCGAAAGGGTTGGCAGCCTTGGAAACAGCAATTGAAGACACTGTCCGAAAAATTTGAAAAGCCCATCCTCTTTACGGAATTTGGATACCGGAGCATGGATTATACCGGGAAGAAACCCTGGCTGGTGGATAGAAACCAAATGGAGGTGAATCTAGAAGCCCAAGCAGCGGCCACCCAGATGATCTTTGATGAATTTTGGGATGAGGATTGGTTTGCCGGAGGCTTTGTCTGGAAATGGTTCATACACCATGAGAAGGCAGGGGGGCATGCCGATAATAGATTTACTCCCCAGAACAAACCTGCGGAATCCGTGATACGGAAACACTATGCCCGGATTAAGAAATTGGGGCCCCAAGGTTAAGGAAAGGAATTGTTAAGAATTTTCCCCTAATCAATTGTAATCGTAGCTGTTTTTTTGCCATATTTGTAATGCACCCTTCCCCAAAAAAACACAATAATGAGATTACTGCAAACCCTATTCTTCTGGGTCTGTGCTTGCTCTGTTATTTTGGCGCAAGAGGACCATTACACCGTAGTTGCCCAACCTGGAGACGGAATTTTTTCGCTCTTGAGAAAGCAAGGACTGGACCCTGTGAAACACTATGGCGAATTTCTTGAGTTAAATTCTGAAAAAATCAAAAACGGGACCCAGTTGCAGGTAGGGGTTGGTTATGAAGTGCCCAGAGCCAAGGATTCCTTTAAAAACACAGGTGTAGTGGTGCAGGCCCAAGATGGTGTCGAGACCTCTATTTTTGATGGTGAGTTGGGTCAGATGTCCCTGAAGAGCGAGACCTTGAAAAATGCAGTGTATTACCTGATTGTTGAAAATACGGAGCATACGGATACCTACGCGAAGGAGGTTACGGAAAATTTGGCGGCAGAATTGATGGTTCATGGAGCACAAGTCTATGTTTTGGGACAGGAAACCGCTGATTCTTTGGGTTCGGACAAACCTCTCACCCAAATGGAGATGATGGGAAATTACATTGAGGCCATAAACAAGAGATACATTCAGAATAGTGGGAAATACCAAAGGGTATTGATGATACGGGCAACGGACGTCAATGCAGGGAACAACATGGACGTGGCGGTGTACCACTATGATAAAAGCGAGTTGGGACAACGATTTGCCAGTAACATCCAGAATGTTTTTAAGGAGAATAGCATATCCAATCGTACATACAAGAATGTGGATATGATCTTTGATGATAAGGGAAGCCTTTACTTGGCCAGGAACATTCTTCCGGCCATAAGCCTAATCACCTTGGAGAACACCACCAAAAAATCAAATAAAAAGATAGCGGTACAGCTGGACAGAAAGCGGTTCGCCAATCTCCTTACCAATGGCATTATGAACGATTATGCCGACTTGGAGATTGAGGAATGAGCCTTTGCGGTAATGTTTTTGGTATAATAGCGGTGTAATTTCTCTGGCCCTGCCCCAGTGAAATTTTTTAGATGGATCATTGCAAAATGAAACTGAAGCCGTAGCCATCCCACTTCATCGTACTTTCTTGCGGATGTAATAACGGAGTAAGGCAACACCTTGAAACGGGTATGGCGGTACAACCTTTGGATAAACTCCGTGTCCTCATAAATTGTATAGGTTTCGTTAAATCCGCCTGTTTCTTTAAAAAGACTCGATTTTATAAAAAGGGACTGATCTCCGCCCCTGCACAGAATATGATTGATGCGGGAGAACCAAGCGAAAAATTGTAAAAGTGGATTTCGGGTGTCGAATTTCATCCGAAAACATCCGGTTTCATGGCCATTTTCAATCGCATTCAAGATGACTTGGTCGAAGCCTTTGGGAGGAAAGGTGTCCGCATGCAAAAAGTAAAGCACATCGCCTTGCGCATGTTCGGCTCCAAGATTCATCTGTTTGGCCCTTCCTTTTTCTGACTGAACGGCCATTGCCCCATGCTTTTTTATAATATCAATGGTGTGGTCCGAGCTGCCTCCATCCACACAGATAATTTCCCGAACAAGATCAGGGGAGGATGACTGCTGGATATAGTGGAGCAATGTTCCAAGATGGCGCTCTTCATTGAGCACAGGAATAACGATACTTATGGACAGGGGCTTAGCGGGCATCGTTCAAGCTCCAGTCATATTCCAAGTATTCTATTTTGACGTCTTCGGGAAGTGAACGATCTACATAAGGGTTGATGTACTCCCGAAGTGACCCATTCTCAGTGAAATCGCCTTTGTACCACTTGAATATTTTGGATAAATAAGCGGTTTTGCCTTCAAATCGGTTTCGTTTGGGGTCATTGATGAAATCCAAAGCGGCTTGGTGTAGTTGACCCTCCATGTTCTCGGCGGTAAAAGCCGAATTGAGCAATTTGGGGCAGGAATAGGAAGCGCAATTGATGGCAAAATGAATACGGGCTTCGTTCATTTTCCGAAGAATCTTGTGCTCAATGTCATTTAAAGATAGAACATCGTTTCCCACCCTGAGCCATTCCTTGTCCCAGCGGTTGGGAATGTTCTTTATGCTTTCCACCGGATAATGGTCCACGATGAGCTTAACGGTCCCGGCATTGTACAGGTTGATGTAATAGGCCAATTTTTCGTTTTTGGACCAGGATGTTGCAGGTGGATTAGTGGAGAGTTCCCCCAAATAGGCATCCAAACGGGATACCTCTTTTTGCAACCCACCGTAGTCCACATCCCCATCTTCATCTACATACTGTTGCACCAAAGTGTTCCATAGGGTGTGCGATGGAGGGGTCGATGTTTGTTGATGCTCAATTTTTACACTCTTTCCGCCGCAACAAATCAGAATCAACCCTAAAACGATGTGCAAAACACTGTTCATGACCAATAATTATCTTAACAGCATCCGCCCCCGTTATAGTGCCAGGTGCTTTCACTGATATGGATTTCATCCGACGCATTGCCCAAAGCTGCCGCAGTTTTATCACATACGGCCAAGGGTTGGTTTTGAAGAAGTACATGCCCCTTTCCATCATCAAAATACTCCTCTCCTCCATAATATATGGCTGTTTTTCCAGTGAACATGCAAGGTCCATCTTCTGGCATGGGATCTTTAATGGCCGCTATTTCAATGGACTCAATATGGATGAGCTCATCGGTGGGGTAGTGGTTGGGCGAGAGTACCCTGTACGACCTTCGCCCCCTGATTTCTATGGTGCCGAAACCGGCATCGGTCAACACTTTTACATAATCCTTCAAGGGGATACTGCCGCTAAGGCATTGGGCACGGAGTCTGTCATCATTTCGTAATTCATCATTCATAGGCTGTTCGCAGATGGGGTCGCTCATGACCAAACGGCCATGGGGTTTGAGGACCCGGTACATTTCTGCAACGGCCTTTTTCAGGTCTTCCATTTTAAAGATGTTGAACAGACAGTTTTGGGCTGCAACATCAATACTTTCATCGGCTACGGGCAGGTTTAATGCATCACCTTTTACGAGATCTACAAACTCACTTTTGAACCAATCATTTTCCGTTTCGGCCACCTTGAAGTTTTTTCGGGAGGCCTCCAACATTTCATCCACGGAATCCACTCCAATGACCCCACCTTTTTGACGGGAAAAATAGGAGAACTGGAGGAGTTCCATTCCGCCACCGACCCCTACGTAGAGAATCTTGGGGTCGTTCACCAAATCTTGTGCGGAAACGGTGCTTCCGCATCCGTAGTTCATCTCCTGCATAATTTTGGGGATGGACAGTCCGGGGAACTGCCAAATGGGGTTGGTGGTACAGCAAAGTCCAACATCCGGGGTCAGTGCAGCCTCTTTGTAGAGGTCTTGGGTGGCATCTAAATAGCTCATATTTCCAGTATCAATTCTTTAAACAATTGTATCATTTTGGGTTCGGTCTTGTTGGCAATGGCTATGATTTCCTGAATATCAACAGGTTGAAGATTGTCAGGGTCGCATTCATCGGTCAAGACGGAAACCGCTACAATGGGTAGTCGTAAATGATTGGCAACAATTACTTCGGGTACGGTGCTCATTCCAACGGCATCGGCTCCCAATATCTTCAGCATGCGGTATTCGGCCTTGGTTTCCAATTGCGGGCCTACCACGGAGGCATAGACACCTTTTTGAAGTGATATCCCATTTTTCTGGGCGATGTGCTCAATTTTTTTGCGCATATCCGCATCGTAAGGCTCGCTCATATCCACAAAGCGATCTCCAAATTCGGAGACACCCTTAAAAGCCAGCGGAGAACCTCCTTGTAGGTTGATATGGTCCTCAATGAGCATCATATCCCCTTTTTTGAAGTTGAGGTTAATGGCCCCTGCGGCGTTGGATACGAACAGTTTTTTGATGCCCAGCAGATGCATCACGCGGATGGGATAGGTGATGTCCACAAAATCATACCCTTCATAAAGGTGGAACCGTCCCTGCATGACCACTACTTTTTTTCCGGAGATGGTCCCGTAGATCAGTTTTCCTGAGTGGAACTCCACGGTGGCCAATGGAAAATGGGGAATATGGTTGTAGTGGGCCTCAACGGGATTTTCTATGTTGTCTACCAGTTGTCCAAGGCCGGTGCCCAGGACAATTCCAATTTCCGGGGCATCAAAGCCCCGTTTGTTGAGGTAATCGACGGATTCGTCAAGTTGTGTTTGGGTCATTCTTTCATATGTTTTAAAAAAGGCTGAAATGCCTCTATGTCCTTAATATCTTCGTAGTGATCCACATCATTCTTTTCCGGGAGCATAAAAACCGACTCGGATTTTAAATCCTGTAAGGTGTCGGACAGCACCGTGTCCGTTCCCCAAGTTTTGTTCTGGAAGACTTCTTTTTTCAAGGCTGTCATCCCAAGTAGATAGTACCCTCCGTCCTCTGCAGGTCCCAAGACAAAATCATGGTCGTCCAATCTTGAAAAAGCCTCTTCCATATCGGTTTGGGATAGCTGGTGCATATCACTCCCAATAATAATGATTTTTTCAAAGCCTGCCTTGAACCCTTCTTCAAAAGCATTCAACATACGCATTCCCAAATCAGGGCCGTGTTGTAACTTTTTTGTGTAAGCGGAGTTGTCCCAAATATCGTGTTCCCAAATGTCTTCGGAATAGAAAACCCATTTTTCCACAGCCAAGTTTTTGGTGAACGAAACAGTGTGTTGGAGCAGGAATTCGTAAATGCGAAGTGCGGCCGTATCCCCGACCTTGGCCGCCAATCGGGTCTTGCATTTGCCCAGTTCCGGGTTTCGGGTGAGAATCAATAGGATGCTATTGCCCATTGGACTTGGTTTTGGAGGTGTATACTTTGTGGGCATTGGTCAAAAAGCGTCCCCAATACTTACTAAAGGCATGCACTTTTTCGGTCTGTTGTTGATTTTGGTCATACACCGGACGGCCTTGGTTTTTCCATTCAAAAATGCCCCCATATAGGTTTTTGACGTTGGTGTATCCGGCCTTTTTCAATTGCTTCCCAATCTTTTCGGACCGAACGCCCAAGGAACAGTAGACTACTAGGGGCGTTTTTTTATCAGGGACCATTTCTTGGACGGTTTCCACATTGAAATCCGTATACCCTACCCATAGGGCATGGTCCAAATGACTTACCTCAAATTCTTCGAGTTCCCGGGCATCCAGTAGCATGGGAGTGTTTAGGGTGTCCAAGGAAGCAACCGTTATGTATTCAACCGTGTGGTCGTTGTACTTTTCAAGCACATCGGGTATGGACTGTGCACAGGAAACCACGCCGAGGACCAAAAAAAGAAGAAGATGTAGGTGATGCTTCATGGATTTTGGATGTAATCCAAAGATAGCCTTTAAATTTTCATTCATTATTATGAGTAACTTAAGGGAATATTCATGAACAAAATCCAATCCGATGCAAAAAGCAATGGTCGTATGTGTTTTTTTGGTAGGTTTTATGGCCTGTAAGGAAACAGGGAAAAAGAAGGTTGATGAAGAACAAGAACCTCAAGTGTATAAAGAGCAATACCGCCCCCAATACCATTTTTCACCTCCCAAGATGTGGATGAACGACCCCAACGGACTTGTATACAACGAGGGGATCTACCACCTTTTTTATCAATATTATCCAGATGACATTGTATGGGGACCTATGCATTGGGGGCATGCCGTTAGTGAGGATATGGTACATTGGGAACATAAGCCCATTGCCTTGTATCCGGATGAGCATGGCCTTATTTTTTCAGGAAGTGCCGTGGTGGACCGTAACAATACGTCGGGTTTTGCCAAGAATGGAGAAACACCCTTGGTGGCTATTTTCACCTATCACTCCATGGAAGTAGAAAAAGAGGGCAGGACCGATTTTCAGACCCAGGGCATTGCGTACAGTTTGGACAATGGGGATACATGGACCAAGTACGAAGGAAATCCGGTTATTGGCAATGAGGGAATAAAGGATTTTAGAGATCCCAAGGTTTTTTGGCACGAATCCACAAAGCGATGGATATTGGCTTTGGTGGCAGGGGACCATGCCAAGTTTTACGCATCGGAAAATTTAAGGGAATGGGAGTATCTCAGTGATTTTGGAAAAAATCAGGGCGCGCATGGCGGTGTATGGGAGTGTCCGGACCTTTTTAAATTGCCGGTAGAGGGCACCGATGAGGAAAAATGGGTGTTGATCATCAGTATAAATCCGGGAGCACCCAATGGAGGGAGTGGTACACAGTATTTTGTTGGGGATTTTGATGGGGAGAGATTCACTTCAGATCAGAAAAAGGCAAAATGGTTGGATTATGGAACGGACAATTATGCAGGGGTCACCTATAATAATATACCCAACGGTGACCGAATATTTATAGGGTGGATGAGCAACTGGGATTATGCTAGGGATACACCGACCCAAGTTTGGAGAAGTGCCATGACCTTGCCCAGAAAACTGTCGTTGGTAAAAATGGGAGAGGAATATATCTTGAAAAACTTCCCGTTGGAGCAAGTAGATGGATTAACTGCAGAAATGCTGGCAAAAGATGTAAGGGTTCCATCAGGTGGAAAAAGGGAGGTGGTTTTAGATGGACTGAACCAATCCCGAATCAAATTAAGAACAGCTTGCAAGGATTTCAGCATCAATTTTAAGAACCATTTAGATGAAGCATTGGTGTTGTCTATGGATTCCAATACCAATATGTTTAGGTTGGACCGGACCAATTCGGGGGAGGTTGAATTTCAACAAGAGTTTGGCAATAAGCATCACCAAATGCCATTGGATTGCTCCAAGGTAGGGGGGCTGGAGCTAAGTATCTTTTTGGACAGATCGTCTGTTGAGGTTTTTATAAATGAAGGGCTTTGGGTGATGACCGACCAAGTTTTCCCAACCGCGCCTTATACCATCTTGATCATATCCAATGGGCAAAGTGGGCAAGACATTTTATTGGAAGGCATAGAAACCATGCAAACCATTTGGTGAATTTTTGATGACAGGAAATAAAAAGGGCATCTTAAAAAAAGACACCCTTTAGAGAGACTACATTATACTGATTGGGAATTTTTATGAATGGTGTTTAGTATAGCTTAACTAATATAATTGTATAGGTTGCTGATAAGGGAAACTACTGAAATGGCAATGACAACATACCAGAAAAGGTAACCCAGTTTTACTTCTACAGTGTTCATTTTGCAATAGTGTTTGTTCTTGGTTGAGATGTTCTGTCACCGAAATTACTAAAAGCATGGTCCTGTTAATCCACAATTTTATTTATGGCAGTAAATGGGATATAATTGGTACAAATTGTTTTGTAAATGGCAGAAACCACATTATTTAAATGTGCGTCCGGAGAAGGAATAGTGGGCCCTATGTTTTTTATTTCACTAAAAATCAAATAGTTGATGTGATTTTTGGCGGGGAAGGCCCCATATAAAAAAGGAATGGGACCATAAGCATGCTTGCTCACGGCCCCATTCCTTCCTTTGCGGAAACCTTACCCTAAACTAGAGGGGTCCCTTTAAGGCGTTTTTCAATCTTCTGCTTTTTCAGGGTCAAATTTTTCATCACTTCCATCAATTTGGAATCTTTTGTCTTTTTATAGATTTCATTGATGGAAAGTATAAGCTGTTTGGCTTCCCTTGAAGCTTCAACCCTATCGCTGGTAGACATGTGGCTCAGAGGTCTGCTTTCAAACTCTTGGGCCTTTGTAAGTAACTCTTGAGTCATTTTTGTTTAAAATTAATCTGAATTGGCTAAATATAAGGGTTTGTTTTATAGTTTGTGCTTATAATGCCATTCGATTTTTGTATTTATGAAAACCTTAAGAGAAAAAAGTCGTTTTAACTTTTTTTTCTAGGTTTCAAAAACGTGGACGGGTGAAAAACAGCCCTTTAAAGTCACTTGGCCTGAGTCTAGGTAGGCGCCAAGCGCTCCTGTTCCCTACGGATTTTGGAACTCCACCCCTTCTATTTTCACCACCACCGGGTTGGGCCACGTCTGGTCGTTGTAGAGGCGTTGCGAACGCATCACGCTTATGGTAAGACCGCCTTCCGTGGACAAGATCTTGGGTGATGGGTCCGTGTTCGGGGCGTACTCCAACACCTTTCCATTCTGTCCCAAAACGCTGATCTTGGTATTGGGCCCCGCTTTTACGGAATTTAGGGTAAACGCCTTCCGTTTCCCAAAGGGCATGGCCTCTTTGGTGATAAAGGCATAAACGGTATTCTGGTTCTTCTTTTTGGTGAACCAGATGTTCCCTTCGCGGATCACGCCCCAAGATTCCACCTCATGGATGGACTCCCCGTTCACAAACTGCCAAAGGGCCACTTCGCGAAGGCGCTCTTCCTGTTCAATGGGCAATGAGCCATCCGGTTTTGGGCCCACGTTCAGCAACCAGTTGCCGCCTTTTGCCCTGATTTCAATAAGTTGTTCAATAATATCCTTGCCGCTTTTATAGGTCTCGTTGGTGGGTTTGTACTGCCATTGGGTACCCATGGTGTAGCAAGCCTCCCAAGGGGCGGGCATGGGTTCGTTGGGGGTGTTCTGTTCCGGTGTGTGCATTACGCCGCGGGTCACTACAATGTCCGGGTCCATGGACCAGGCCACCTTGGCCAGTTCGGTCTCGGCATATTGCTCCATGCCGTCCAGAAAGATCAGGTCTACCTTACCGTAGTTCTTCAACAGTTCGCGCAACTGCTTTTTGGCAAAAGCGTTGAGTTCTGGGTTGCCGGAAGCCTTGGCCTTGGGATCTACCCTACTGATGGTAACGCCCTGCTCATATAAAAAATGAAAATCGTCCGGGGAAAAATATACGCCAATAGCAATGCCTTCTTTTCGGAACGCATCAAAGACCTCGCGGGTGGCATCCCGCCCAAAGGGCGTGTTCATGATGTTGTAGTCCGTGGTCTTGGTATCGTACATACAGAAGCCGTTATGGTGCTTGGTGGTGAACATCACGTACCGCATCCCGGCCAGTTTGGCCAGTTTGGCCCAATTTTCGGGGTCAAATGCCTTGGGGTTGAAGGTCTTTGGAAGCTCCTCAAAATAGCGTTTGGTGTAATCTTCCGATGCCCCGACAAGCGAGTGGCTGATCACGGAGCCCAGTTCCACATCCACACTCCAGTGGATGAACATGCCAAAACCTTGCTCGGAAAACCAAGCTTCCCTTTCCGGTTTGTTCAGGTTAAGGACTTCTTCTTGGGCGTGTAGGGAAACAGGCAGCATCAACAATATACAGCCTAAGATCTGGATAAAACGGGTTGTAACGTATTTCATTTGGGTATTAAGGTTTGGTATGGGCCCCTAAGATACGACTTGAAAGGAAACGAAAGAAGCTAAACCTACATATTGATTTTATGGGTCATCCGCAACAAGGGGCGCAGCATTGGTTGCGCACCAAGATGCCTTGGTACACATGGGTTACCTGTAGCCGTAGAAAAGGGTCCGGGGGATCTATGAAAAAGGAGAGTTGCAGTTTATCATGGTCCACGTACCAACTGCCTTGGTGCAGGGGGCGGGGCAGCTGCAGCATTTGGCCCTCATGGGGCCCTTGGGCGTGGGGCATGGCAAATTGAAAGGCGAAGGGGAACACCATATAGTCCAGCACCGTTATTTGGGCCATGCCCTCTTGTGGCGTTTTCTGGAGGATCACATGGCCCTGCGGCCTATGCACCTGTTGCAGCAATTGCCCGTTTTGGTGGTTGCCTATTTCCAAGTTGGCAAAGCTAAGGTACAAGGGGACAGGGGAGTTTTGGTGGAGAAAGCGGTCAAAGGTGGATAAAATGGAAGGTGTTGGCATAATGGATTATTAGATTTTGGGATTTTATAGACGGAAGGTATGTAAAATATCACAAAATAACACCATATGGTGTTTTTATTCGGTTTTGGGAATGGGCAATTTGCTGCTATGCTGAAAGACTTGACAAAAGAAGAAGAACAGTACCTCCTGAAATTTGGTGCGCGGATACGGCGCTTACGCAAAGAAAAAGGAATGACCCAAGCGGATTTGGTTTTTGAAGCCAAGGTTCATGGAAACATGATAGGTAGAATAGAGCGTGGTGAGCGGGCGGCCAATCTTCTTCAACTCCACAAAATTGCCAAAGCTCTTGAAATTAGTATGGAAGAGCTTTTTGATCTTGGAAAATAAGCTAGGCTGATAATCAGGGTATTTATGGTTATTTTGGGGGTGTAGGGATGTGTTTTACATCCACATAAACAAGTTGTGCTCAATAGTTATGAGAACATTTCGATACATATTAGCAATTGGATTAATTAGCAGTTATGCATCAATCTCTGCACAGGATGATTTTATTAAAGCTAAGATTTATGCTGATTTTATTAATGAATCAGTATATGTACATGATACTACATTTAATAAAAAATCAGAACTGATTATAGTATCCGAGATTAAAAATTATGATTTAGGTGCGAACCTTGATATAGAATCGCTTTATGATTATTTAACTGGAAATACAGAATCAAATGAGCTTTTCCAATTAATGAAAGATAAATTTGGAGAAAGTCCGATTAGCTATTTTTATCAGATACCTTGGGGTAATTTCGGAAAATTGTTGGCACAGGATAGCACTTTTGGATTTTTAATACTAGAGCTTGATACTTTACTAAAAGAAAAATATAGACTTAAGTATATTGATAGTATTGAGACAAAATACAAACTGAAATATACCAAAGGGAAAACTCCTGGTGATTCAGATTCATGGGATAAATTTTATAGCAAAAACGAGAATTGTTTCGGGATTATTAAATTGTCTGATATTTTGATTAGCAAAAATGAAAAGATTGCTATTTTTTATACCGAGAGCTACCACTATTCATTATTTTCTAGTGGAGATTTAGTATTTATGGAATTGGCAGATAATGGTTGGAGAATTTTACAGTACATAAATATATGGAGAAGTTAATAAAACTACTGTGCGCAACAATGTATAGCCGCAATTAAGCAGTTCTTAATACCTGCCGCCACAAGATGGTATTTTGTAGCATGGTGCCTCTGGGTATTGCTATGCAATGATCGGTTTTATTCCTATTTTGGGGGTGTAGGGATGTGTTCCATATAAACAAGTTGTACCTAATTTAAGAAATGAGCAAACTACCATTCATATTTTCACTTTTCATTGCACTATTTGGATATTCGCAAAATCAAGAATCTGAACCAACTTTCTATTCTGAAATTGCGGAAAAAGTTGCATCTAAGGCATATTATAACGTGAAATTTGGAAACCCTTCAGAGATAGTTGTCAATGACACAATTTTTATGACAAATTCCGAAACTTGGATTGAAAAAAACACTTACACCTTCAAATCTGATTTTGAAATGCTTGTTAAAAAATATCGAGATAATGAATTTATTGCTGACGAAATAATTAAACTGGATTCAAATAAACGTATTTTGAACTATGAAGGAAACTTAAAATATGAAGGAGGAAAATGGTACAT
>CP051244.1:1560880-1563657 GCA_017795045.1 Allomuricauda sp.
AAAACATGGTATAACTAAAAATGATTTGAACGGTTTTGAGTTGACTGAAGTAAAAAAAATTTATAACAAGGACTGGTATTTAACTAAAGAAGATTAAAAACTGTTTACAATACCGTGTGTAGCTCATTGTTCTACTCCTGTAATATGGCATCTTGTAGCATAGTGCCTCTGGGTATTGTTATGCAATGATCGGTTTTATTTTTAATTTGGGGTGTGGGGGTGTGTTTTACGTTTTTATGAACAAGTTGGCAAGCATTAAAAAAATGAAATTAATATTAGTAGTTTCAATCTCAATAACTTTGGTTAGTTGCAACATAAGTGAAAGCAGAGAAGAATATTTTACAAGACTTACGGGACTAGAAATTATAGAATCTATTGATCTAACTAGTGAATCTGAGGATTACCTTTTTAATGGAGATGGCCATACTTCTCTCATTTTTCAAACGAGTGAAAAACAGATAAAGAGATGGATTTCAAATACACCGCCTTGGTCACTCTCAGAATGGAAAAGAGGAATTGTTGATTTTGAAATAGGGTTACATACTAATTTTGGAATTCCGCAGAGTGATATTTCTATTACAACAATTAATGATAGTACCTTTTACAGCGGAAGCGAAAAGATGATATCAATTCTTACTGACAGAGATAACTATTATTCATATGATGAAAGATGTTGTTCGGAAAGCAATAATGATTTAAGATTTCACAACGGAACCCTGTTGCTAATTAACCCAAATTCAAAAACTGTTTATTTATCGATTTGGGACAACTAAAAAAACGCTTGCCAACAACGGCTATAATCCATTGCCCTGCTCCTGCAAGAGCTTACTTCGCTTAAAAAAAACGCCAATGATCGGGTTTATTGCTATTTTGGGGGTGTAGGGATGTGTTTTGCGTTTCTATGAACGTGTAGAAAGCCTAAACGAATATGATTGAATTTGATTTTGCCGAATTAAACTTACTGAATAAACTTTTAAATAAAGTCAAGTATTTGCTCAAGAGATTCTCGGAATTATTGACTATGAGAAATCTGAATTGAATAGATTGACAGAATATATAATAGAAAAAGCAAAAGAGAAAACCAGTAAATAGCAAAGGTTATAATTCATTGCCCTGTTCCTGTATGATGTTACTTCGCTTAAAAACAGCGCCAATGATCGGTTTTATTCCTATTTTNGACTATATCATTGACAAAAATGAAAACGGAGATATTATAAAAATGTATTGGATTTTGACCGACAAAACAGAAACCTTTATTCACGAAATGAATTATGAATATGACGAAAAAGGGAACTGGATTAAATTAGTCAAAAACGTAATAAGTCCTGATGGAACAACAAAACCATATCACAGAACTTACAGAGAAATTAAATATAAAAACTAGCTACAACACTGGCTATAATCCATTGCCCTGCTCCTACAAGATGTTACTTCGCTTAAAAACAACGCCAATGAACGGTTTTATTCCTGTTTTGGGGGTGTGGGGGTGTGTTCCATATAAACAAGTTGTACACCATTTGAGAAAATGAAAAACCTAATTATAATATTATCATTACTTACCTTAAGTTCGTGTTTTACTGACCGATTCAAATTGACCGAAAAAGAAAAGGAATTCAATCCTTATGAAGTTGGAGATATTTTAATAATGGAATCAACAAAAAACAAAATTGACACACTCTTTATCTCGGAAATAGATTTGGTGTTCAATGATGGAATTGGAATTACAGAATATAAACAAGCTCTAAGGATATTTGAAGGGGAAAAACAAAAAAAAGGTAACATAATGGACAGACGTACATTTTTATTTGAAATTAGGTCTGGAGGCTCTAAAGAACCAACTTATGTGGAATTCCGAAATTTCCAAGGAAAAAAACAATATCTGAATGAATTGTTGAATAGTTCAAAATATACCTTAACGACAAGATATGGAAACTATAGTGACATTATAGATGTTAAAGGAAATTTGGAAAAAAAGTATGAAGAATTGATTTATAATATTAAATGGAGTTTAGGAAATGGAATCGTACAATATGAAACAGGAGATTCTACAATTTGGACTCTGAAAGAAATAATAAAAAAATAAACCGATGTGCAACAACGGCTATAATCCATTGCTCTTCTCCCACAAGACGGCATCTTGTAGCATAGTGCCTATGGGTATTGCTATGCAATGATCGGTTTTATTTCTATTTTGGGGTGTATAGATGTAAAATACATCTATATAAACAAGTTGTAGGTAATTTTAATAATGAACCAGAAAACTGAAAAATCACCCTTACGGATTCTTCGAATAATCATCCCGATTACTTACGCAATTCTTTTTTTCTTCTTCAGGGATAAAATCGGTGCATTTGTTTTTTTGAGTATAGGAATTGCTTTTAGTTGGGTGGGACTTCATATTTGGTTTTCCAATCGGAAAATTCGAGAAAATGGAATTAAAACGAGGGCTAAAATAATTGACTTTGCGGAGGAAAAAATAAAAGATATTGACCGTGAATCTCACAAATACCATTTCCCGATTGTTCAATTTACCGACCAAAATGGACTTCAAGTGACTCAAAAGATAGAATCAAGCGCAAATCCGAAAAGGATAAAAAAACCGATGGACATAATCTATTGGAAAAAGGACAATGAATATGAAATTATTGAGAATAATAACTTTTGGAATTTTTATTTTCCTTTAATCTTCATTTCAGCTGGAATTTTATCTCTGGGAATTGGAACGGCATGGATAATCAAAGAGTTTTAAAAACTACCTACAACACCGGCTATAATTC
>CP051244.1:1573667-1579808 GCA_017795045.1 Allomuricauda sp.
TGGTTCCATATCCACTAAATTATTTCTACAAATCCCTCTCATGGACTATTTCTAATGATTCCCTTTTATTGGTTCATGAGCAATTACACTTTGATATTAAGGAGTTATATATTAGAAAATTGAGGAAGGGATATGAAGAATTAGTTAAAAAAAATGTCTATGAAAATTCAGCTTACAGTAATTTATCTGAAAAAATATTAGAAAGATGTTCGACGGTACAAAATGAATATGACAAAGAGGTTCGCTTCAATAAAACAGAACAAATGGAATGGCGAAAACAAATAGATAAGGGACTAGAAGAATTGAAAGAGTATGAATACTACCCTGAATAAAAAAACGTTTTACAACACCGTTTGTAGCTCATTGTTCTACTCCTGTGTATGGCATCTTGTGGTCTGGTGCCTCTGGGTATTGCTATGCAATAATCGGTTTTGTTCCTATTTTGGGGGTGTAGGGATGTGTTTTGCGTTTGTATGAACGAGTTACCAGCAAACAGAGAAATCTACCATATGAAAAAAACCATACTTATAGTACTAATCGGAATTCTGTTTTCTTGTAATGTAAAGTCAAGTAAAGAAAAAGCTTCAATGCAAGAAAGTCTAGCTGTTGCAGACTCGTTAACAATAGAACTCAACAAAATCTATAAGCAAGGTCATATAAATGGATTGTCGGTGTCTATTGTAAATGAGCATAAAACCCTTTATCAAAACGGCTTTGGTTTTTCAGATATTAAGGCCAAAAAAGCATATACTGAAAACACAATTCAAAATATTGCTTCAATATCAAAAACTTTGTTAGGTGTTTCACTGCTTAAGGCACAGGAAATGGGAAAGTTAAATCTTAATGACCCAATAGAGAAATATCTACCTTTTAAAGTTAAAAATCCCTATCATCCCGAATTACCAATAACCATCAATCATTTAGCTACCCATACTTCTACAATAAAAGACACTGAATTTTACGATAAAAGTTATGTTCTAAAAGATGATTTTGGCAAGCTGGATATTGATATTCCAATGAAAGAATTTTTGAAGGATATTCTGACCACAGATGGAAAACTTTACAAGAAAGATGGCTTTCTAAAAAATAAGCCCGGAGAACTTTTTGAATACACTAACATTGGAGCAACTTTAGCTGCAATCGTCTTAGAAATGGCTACTGGCGAAAAATATGATGACTTTACAACCAAATACATTTTAAAGCCTTACAAAATGTCGAATTCTGGTTGGTCTTTCGATGCAATTGACGTATCAAAGTATTCCATGCTTTATAAAACAGACCAAACAGAATACCCTCGTTACAAACTAATTACTTATCCAGATGGTGGGTTTATTACTTCTGCAAATGACCTGAGTTTATTTCTTTCAGAATTGATTAGAGGTTACTCTGGAAGTGGAAGCTTACTCAGTGCAGAAAGTTATAAAACACTGTTTAAGGAACAATTAGGAGAAGATAATTTTATTGATAGAGGTGCAAGGGACTACTCTGATGAATACAATACAGGAATATTTATGGGATTTACACCAAATGGGCATATTGGTCATACAGGTGGAGATCCAGGTGTATCGACATTTATGTTTTTTAACCCGAAAACCAAGTTAGGGCGAATTTTAATTGTGAATACTGATTTAGAAGAAGAAGGGTGGCAACAGTTTATTGATATTTGGAATAAATTAGATGGGTTTTCGGCACGTTTAAAATAATGCCAGCGCACAACAATGGCCATAATTCATTGCCCTGCTCTTGCAAGACGGCATCTTGTAGCATGGTGCCTCCGGGTATTGCTATGCAATGATTGGTTTTATTCTTATTTTGGAGGTGTGGGGTGTGTTTTGCGTTTGTATGAACAAGTCGTGGTCAATATTGAAAAATCACCTCAAAAATCAATGAGAATACGTTTTGTAATAGTGATTCTTTTTTGCTCAACAGCTTTTGCTTGCAGAGAAAATGAAGACGACCGATTTATTTTCTTTCTTCACAACAGATTTTTAGAAGAGCATGAACTGGACGAATCGCACCCAGAATTCGGACGGACCGAATACAAAGAAATCTTGGCGGAATTTGAAAAAAGTGGACTGAAAGTCATAAGCGAAAAAAGAAACGGAAATGTGAACGCCCGTGATTATGCCGTTGGAATTGTAAACCAAATAGACAGTCTGACGGAAAATGGAATCGCACCCAGCAAAATAACCATAGTCGGAACTTCAAAAGGTGGGTATATTGCCCAATACGTTTCTACTTTGGCAAACAATCCTGAACTGAACTTTGTGTTCGTGGCGAGTTTTAGAAATAACGATTTGGAAAATATTCCCGAAATCAACTTTTGCGGAAACATTTTGACCATTTACGAAAAAACCGACCCGTTCGGAGTGTCCGCAATCCGAAGAAAAGAAAACTCGACCTGTGAAATAAAGAACTTTAAAGAAATTGAACTGAATACAGGAATGGGACACGGATTTTTGTTCAAACCGCTAGAAGAATGGATTGGGCCAACCATAAAATGGGCAAATGGAAATTATGGGCTGGAATAAAAAACCGTGGCAACATTGTATAATCGCAATTAGGCAGTTCTTAATACCCGCTGTCACAAAATGGCATCTTGTGGTCTGGTGCCTCTAGGTATTGCTATGCAATGATCGGTTTTATTCTTATTTTGGGGGTGTAGGGATGTGATTTACTTTTCTATATGCAGGTTGTGTGTCATTTCCAGAATACCAAAAACAAATATGAGAGCAGTAGTTTATGAAAAATACGGTCCACCAGAAGTCCTACAATTAAAGAATATGGAAAGACCGAAACCAAAAGATGATGAGGTCCTGGTAAAAATACATGCAGCCACGGTTACTTCCGGGGATGTTAGACTTCGCAGTTCAGATTTTCCGCCTTTATTCTGGCTTCCGGCCAGGTTGGTTTTTGGACTTTTTAAACCCAAAAAGAAAATTTTGGGACATGAATTGGCCGGAATAGTGGAAGAAACAGGGAAAAGTGTTACTAAATTCAATGTTGGCGATAGTGTATTCGGCACCACTACAATGCTAAGTTCAGGGTCGTATGCCGAATATATTTGCCTTCCCCAAAAATGGAAACATGGTGTTGTTGGGTTAAAACCGGAAAACGTGACCTACCAAGAAGCGGCGGCGTTACCGATTGGAGCAATGACGGCAATGTACCTTTTGGAGAAAGCCAATTTAAAAAAAGGCCAAAGCGTTTTGATCTATGGTGCTTCCGGAAGTGTTGGAAGCTACGCTGTACAAATTGCCCATAATAAAGGAACAAACGTAAAAGGGGTGTGCAGTACTTCGAATTTTGAAATGGTAAAATCATTGGGAGCTGATAGCCTTATGGATTATAAAGAAGAGGATTATTCTGAAGGCAGTGAGAAATTTGATGTGATTTTTGATGCGGTTGGAAAAACTACAAAAGCGAGGGCAAAAAAAGTTTTAAAAACCGGAGGTGTTTTCGTTTCGGTTAAAATGTTGACAAAAGAGAAGGATGAGCACCTTAAGTTGATAAAAAATATGGCTGAAAACGGAGCATTAAAGCCTTTTATTGACAAATCCTTTAAGCTTGATGAAATAGTAAAAGCCCACGAATATGTTGACACAGGTAGAAAAAAGGGAAATGTGGTAATTGATTTATTAAAATAAACGAAAACACAAATGGCCATACATAATTTATAGTGTGCAAAAAACTATGGGCGAGAGTGTTGTGTGGCGTTTCCTGTTTTATGTAACAATTATGGTGTGCTTTCGTCATGATTCTATACTTACCAAGTAACCATGAAAGTTCAATCCTTCTTTAGTGCTAGTTTTAGTCCATCTTCAAAGTATAAAGGCGTTTGGCCAATTAAAGTGTATGTCTTAAAATTATTTTTCTTTCTCATGTTTTTCTTTGCGGCCAAAGATGCATGGACAGAATTAATAACACACAATGGACCATGGGAAGCTGAAATAGCTATTGCCTGGTGCTCTATTGCAGCTTACACAACCTTATCGGGTTTAGGAATATTCCACACTTTAAAAATGCTGCCGATCATGCTCTTTATGTTTTTATATAAAGGACTTTGGCTTGGTTTTGTTGCATATCCTTTATGGAAAAATGGGGAACTGGCGGGTAGTGAAGCCGAAGATTGGGTGCAAATTTTCATGCTTATTGTAATTCCAATTATTTTCACTCCGTGGAAGTATGTCTTTAAAACATACGTTCTAGGCAAGGACTGAATAAAGCAGTGGGCAACACCGACTATAAGAAATTGCAAGTACACAAAAACCCATAGCCCAGCCGTTGGCAACAACGGCTTATAAATACTTCATTTAGGATCATGTGATTTGGTATGGGCCCCTGAGATACGCACTTAAAAGGAAGCGAAAGAAACTAAACCTACAATTGGTTTTTTGGGTTACCCGCAACATGGGGCACAACATTGGTTGCGTACCAGTATGCCTTGGTACACATGGGTCACCTGCAGCCGTAGAAAGGGGTCCGGGGGATCTATGAAAAAGGAAAGCTGCAGTTTATCATGGTCCACAAACCAGCTGCCTTGGTGCAGGGGGCGGGGCAGATGCAGCATGTGGCCCTCATGGGGCCCTTGGGCGTGGGGCATGGCAAATTGAAAGGAGAAGGGAAACACCATATAGTCCAGCACCGTTATTTGGGCCATGCCCTCTTGTGGCGTTTTCTGGAGGATCAGATGGCCCTGTGGCCTATGCACCTGTTGCAGCAATTGCCCCTTTTGGTGGTTTTGGATCTCCAAGCTGGCAAAGCTAAGGTGCAAGGGGGCGTGGGAGTTTTGTTGGAGAAAATCATTAATGGTTTGTAGGGGGCTTGGATTTGGTTTTTTCAACATGAGAATAGGTTAAGATGGCATTTAAAGATATGATATTTTTTGACTTTACCACTATATATAGGGAAGATTTATTTCTATATATAGTGCAACTTGAAGCATGCGAAATAAATTAAGCCGCGAAGAGAAGTTGTTTATACGGGATTTTGGAATGAATCTGAGAACTCTACGTGAAGAGCGGAATTTATCGCAGACCAAATTGGAGGCCATAGCCGGATTGTCCAAAAATCAAGTGTGGCGTATTGAAAATGGCGAAGTGAACACTACGATATCCAATTTGACATTACTTGCCAAAGCATTGGAAGTAGACATTGCACAGCTTTTTGAGTTTAAGGATTGATTTGGATAATACGCTAGGCTGATTATCAGGGTATTTATGCTTATTTTGGGGGTATATAGATGTATTTTATATCCATATAAACAAGTAATGTGCAAGTTCGCACCTAATCCTACTCAATTGAATGAACACAAAAAAAATAGTCCTTAAAAAATCCCCTCCTCTAGAATTCCTCTTTAATGAAAAATCTTTCCAAGTTACAAATGGGGCAGATTCAGACACTCAAGGCATCTATCAATATGATGATTTAAAGTCGATTGAGTATGACAAAGAAAAAACCAATTGGCTATTGACAGTCTTAAGTTATATTGTTGAACTTGTCGCTGGTGTAGGCGGGGGAAGTACTTACAAAAGTAAAAAGAGACTTACAATTAATCTTAGCGACAAGAAAATAATGCTGGATTTATTAGACTGTGAACAAAAAACAATTGATGAATTGATTGTAAAACTTGAAAGAGTAATTAAAACCAGCACATAACAATGGCTATAATCCATTGCTCTACCTCTGCAAGATTAAAACAACGCCAATGAACGGTTTTATTCCTATTTTGTGGGTGTGGGGGTGTGTTCCATATAAACAAGTTGTAAAACATTTTGAAAAAAGGAATAGTAATCATATCGGTATTAATAGGATTTATCTCATTTGGACAAGATGTAATAATAGAAAATGACACTCTGATTCTATGGACAAAAGAACGCCCTTTATCATGGAAAGACTTTAATGGTAAGTCAAAAACACCAAAGAATCACTCCGGTATACATACAGCTGCGGAAACTGCGACTGGCCCGATTTTTATTCATAAAATGGATAAGAATGGAAATRTGGTTCCATATCCACTAAATTATTTCTACAAATCCCTCTCATGGACTATTTCTAATGATTCCCTTTTATTGGTTCATGAGCAATTACACTTTGATATTAAGGAGTTATATATTAGAAAATTGAGGAAGGGATATGAAG
>CP051244.1:1588683-1597918 GCA_017795045.1 Allomuricauda sp.
AATAAGAGATAATAAAATAGAAAAAAGTAAAATAAATACTGTGCCCAACAATGGCTATAAGTAATTGCTTGTTCTCGCCTACTTCTGAAAATCCTCGCGGATTTTCAGTTTGGTGTGTACTTGCAAAGTTAATCACTAAACCACGCAACTACTCATAGCCGAGACCGTTCCGTCACTTCAACAAACAGATTGCATAAATGAACTACCAGACCTACAAGCCACATAAAGACTTGGAGTCCATAGTCAAATTTTATTGGACCTTGGAGGTGCCTTTTGACCCAAACAACCAAAAGCAAAAAATTATTCCTGACGGCTGTATAGAAATGACTTTCAATTTTGGTGATAAGATCAGAAGATATACTTCGGAAAATGACTTTATCCTTCACCCCAATGTAATGCTAATGGGACAGCGGACAAAATCATATTTCATTTTGCCTGTTGGTAACGTTGACACGTTTGCCATATGCTTCTATCCTATTGGATTTGTAAACTTCGTAGAGACACCACTTGAAAACTTGGTTGACAAGGAAACAACCATTTCAGAACTTTTTGGACAAGAAGAAGCCTCTGAACTGGAGCAACAAATGATGGATGCAACCGACACACAACATCGGATTACTATTGTTGAACGCTTTCTGCTAAAGCAGCTCAACAAAAAGAATACGGTCAGTACTATCGTGAAATCAACCGTTGATGCCCTGCTCAAAACAAACGGAGCGACTCCCATAAATGCTATTTTAAAAGAAGACATTTCAAAAAGAAGACAGCTTGAAAGGCATTTTAGAAAACAAATCGGTATTAGTCCCAAGCAGCTGGGCAAGGCCATTAGACTGCAAGCGACTTTGCATTTGTTGCTCAACAAAAAATCAGAAACATTGACGGAGATTGCTTACGAAAGTGACTATTTTGACCAAAACCATTTCATAAAAGATTTTAAAGACTTGGTTGGGATCACCCCAAAGGAGTTTTTGGACAATGAACATATGGCCCTATCCGCACTTTTCTACAAATAAGTCTGTGGTGTCGTATTTCTACTATTTTGCCTTCTTGCCCACATTTACTTTTGCTCTTGCATAATAACTAACACGCCAATGGCAGTCAAAGGAATATTTTTAGCTTCGATGGTCTCTGCACTATGCCTTATTTCGTGCAATACAAATTCAAAAGTAAATGATATGAAAAGTTATATTTCAATGTTTGAGATTCCGGCAACGGATATTTCGCGGGCTATTAATTTTTATGAAGCTCTGTTGGACATCAACATAGAAAAAATGGATGTTGATGGTATGCAAATGGGAATATTGCCCTATGAAGGACAAATGGTGACAGGCGTCATAATCCAAGCAGACGGATATAAACCATCGGCAGATGGAGTGACCCTGTACTTGGATGCCGGGGAAAATCTCCAAGTGGTATTGGATAGGGTAGAGAAAAATGGCGGGCAAACGATAGTCCCTAAAACAGCCCACGCGGACCAAAGCGGATACTTTGCCCTTTTTATTGACTCTGAAGGAAACAGGATGGCTCTTAATGCTCCAAACTGACAGGAAAATAAAAGAGCGAACGCACAAAATCGATAACGGTTTGGGGGCAACCCAAGCCGTTTTTTTATTGAACGGGGTATTTTGCTAAACTAGAGGTAATGTTAATCCGCCTGCTTTTATGCTTTACCTTTGGTAACAAGCTAGAAAAAGAATACATAAAAATGAAAAGAATAGGATTGGTGGGTGGAATAAGTTGGACGTCGACCTTGGACTACTACACATATATAAATCAAAGCATCAACGAAAGATTGGGAGGACTAAACTCAGCTGAATGTATACTGTATTCCCTCAATTTTGCCGATATCCAAGATAGGGGATGGACAAACTCCTACGACCTTATTTTCAAGGCCTGTAATAGTTTGATCTTGAATAAGGTTGATTGCATTGTCCTGTGCGCCAATACGGCCCACTTGTTTGCTGACGAGATCCAATCGAAAATTGATGTTCCCATTATCCATATTGCATCTGCCACAGCCGAAGAAATACGAAAACAAGGACTGCAAAAAGTAGGACTATTGGGTACAAAATTTACCATGGAAATGGATTTTTACCGGAATAAACTGGAGGAATATACAATTGAAACCCTCATCCCATCAGACAAAGGAGATATTGAGGAAATCCAAAATATTGTAAAGAATGAACTTGGAAAAGGAATAATAAGCGGGGAATCGAAATTGAAATTTATACGGTATGCGAATGAATTAATGAAAAGAGGGGCCGAAGGAATTATTTTAGGATGTACCGAGATACCCATGCTCATTGATCAGAATGATTTTGACTTTCCCGTATTCGATACAACAAAAATCCATGTTGAAAGCATTGTAAATTTTGCCCTGAACAAATAAAATCCGTTGGGAACAACAAATCTTAGGTTTGGTGCAGGGCACCAAGACGCACACTTAAAAGGAAGCGAAAGAAACTAAACCTACAATTGGTTTTTTGGGTTACCCGCAACATGGAGCACAGCAACGGTTGCGCACCAGTATGCCTTGGTACACGTGGGTTACCTGTAGCCGTAGAAAAGGGTCAGGGGGATCTATGAAAAAGGAGAGCTGCAGTTTATCATGGTCCACGTACCAGCTGCCTTGGTGCAGGGGGCGGGGCAGCTGCAGCATTTGGCCCTCATGGGGCCCTTGGGCATGGGGCATGGCAAATTGGAAGGAGAAGGGAAACACCATATAGTCCAGCACCGTTATTTGGGCCACGCCCTCTTGTGGGGTTTTCTGGAGGATCACATGGCCCTGCGGCCTGTGCACCCGTTGCAGCAATTGCCCGTTTTGGTGGTTCTGGATTTCCAAGCTGGCAAAGCTAAGGTGCAAGGGGACAGGGGAGTTCTGGTGGAGAAAATCATTAATGGTTTGTAGGGGGCTTGGATTTGGCTTCCGCCAGTTTTTAGATAAAAATTCTGAATGTTCCATGATTATAAAGTTGACATATGTGTTTACCCTTTCAGCGAATATAGAAACTAATATTGACATCTATGTCAATAACCGACGAAATATTGATTGCCTACCAAAAGAAATTAGGTCAACGCATTAAAGAGGTCAGAGAGGGTAAGGAATTATCTCAATTGGATGTAGCTTCTATTTGTGATTATGATAAGACTACCATATCAAGAATAGAGAATGGAAGAACCAATATAACTTTAAAAACATTGGTGACTTTGGCTCTGGCAATGGAAGTTGATATTTCCAAGCTTTTTGAGTTTAAGGATTGATCTTGGAAAATGAGATGCGCTGATTATCACGGTATTTATGCTTATTTTGGGGGTGTGGGGATGTGTTTGGGTTTCTATGAACAAGTTGGCAACAATTAGATGAAAACAAAGTACAGAAGAATTTTATGGTTGATATCATCGATACTGTTCGTCACTTTGCTTATTAAAATGGCAAATCTGCCATCTGCGTACGGATTTTGGTTCCCCTTCATATTGTCATTTATTATTTGTGGAATAGGGGTAAGTATTGTAGGTGCAATTCTTGCTGCATTCCTACAGCCAATCTTAAAAAAGTATACATTTTGGACACTGTTCGCCGTCGTCTCGTCCATAATTACGATAGGACTTCATATTTACATCTACTCCCCACCTTTAAAAATAATTGTACCGGACAATTTTGTCGGAGAAATCAATTTGGTCGTTCATCCAAAAAATGAAAAAAATTTAAAAATCAACTCCAATGGAACTGGATATATAACGGAATCGATTTACCTAAGTTCGAGTGGAAATAAAAAACCAAATGTCTACTTTAAAAATGGGGAGAGGGTTTCTCCAAAGAGAATAATCGGGTATGATTCCTTATTTTTTTATGACCGAAGAAACTTTAATGGACAAAACGCTCTAAATTTTAAAATAAAAAAGAAATGAAAACTGTTGCCAACAATGGCTACAAGTAGTTGCTCTACTTCTGCGAGATGGCAGCTTGTAGCATAGTGCCTCCATACCCGCATCATTAAAATTAAATATAACAATTTTGTTATATAACAATTTTGTTATAATTTTGTTTGGTGAAATCAAGTCAATTGATTAAGATAGTGGAAAGTGATGGTTGGAAATTGGTCAGGACCAAAGGAAGCCACCACCATTTTAAACACCCAAGGAAAAAAGGGCTTGTAACCATACCGCATCCAAAGAAGGATGTTCCCTTGGGGACAGTGAAATCTATTTTAAAACAGGCCGGAATTGAATAAAACTCCGGGGTTGGTTTGCAAGGCATCAATAGAAACAAGAGAAATGGCATTAGTAAAAGTGTTTGTGGAGAAATCAAACGATGGAACGTATTGGGGCACTACCCAAAATCTTCCAGGCGTTGTATCTGCCTATGGCAATACTTTAGAAGAATTGAAAAAGAACATTAAAGTTGCGGTAGATGATTATGTTGAAACTGCCGTGGAATTGGAAGAGGATTGGATAGATGAAGTTGTACCCATCAATGGATACGAGTTTAAAATGAATATTGAATCTTTCTTTTACCTAGTTCCGCAGGTGAAAATCACCGCAATAGCAAGGCGGGCAAAAATAAACCCTTCTTTAATGCGCCAATATGCAACGGGCAGGGCTACCGTTTCCGAGGAGCGTCTTAAATTGATTCAAGGAACCATTCATGAGTTGGGAAAGGAACTTCAGTCAGTTACTTTTTAATCTAGACGCAAAAATCACTTCGATTCCGTTTTGTTCCAAAACAAAAGCCCATCCAATTTGGATGGGCTTTTTGTAGTTGCCACTTTGTGGTACCTCCAGTACCATATAAATATTTATCATATTTTACTGTAATTGTCTGTATTTAATACTATTAAGCCTCTATTTGTAGGGGTTTGCGAGTTAACTGAAAAATAGCTCAATTGGACGAAATTAAAATTATTCGTCCCCTCTCTTGCCCCCTATGGTTTTTTTCTTGTTTATATTTGGGACATGCCAAACGCAAGATTTCTTCTAAAAGAACCAAACGCCAAATCAGAGACTTTGGTGTATTTGGTGTACGGGTATCAATACAAGAGATTCAAGTATTCCACAGGTGAAAAGATTGAACCAAAATTCTGGAACAAGAAAAGCCAAAGAGCAAAAGAAAGCAGACAGTTTCCCGAATATCCTGAATTCAATGCAAGACTGGATGTTTTGGAGAGTGGTATAAACACGGCTTTCAGAAAATTGCTCAACGATGGGGTTCAGCCCACAAATGAGGCGCTTAAAAAGGCTTTCTTGCATGAAATAGGGGAAAACATCCTAAAGCCCGAAAAAAAGACGTTAATCAAGTTTATTGGAGATTACATCAAAGAATGCGAGGCATTGAAAAGGGAAGCCACGGTTAAAGCCTATAGAACCACTCTAAGGCATTTAAAAGAATATGCCCAATTCATAAACAAAACCTTGGATTTTGATTCGATAACATTGGAGTTTTATAGTCAATATACTAGCTATCTTACCCATGAGCGCAATTTATCCCTAAACACTATTGGAAAGCATATAAAAATTTTGAAGATATTTCTGAATGAGGCAACAGATAGGGGGCTTAATCAAAACATGGATTTCAAAAAGCGAAAATTTAAGGCCAGAAAGGAAGATTCAGATAGTATTTATCTAACAGTTGAGGAACTAAAAAAGATGGGAAGCATTGATTTTTCAGCAAGTCCAAGATTGGATAAAGTGCGTGATTTGTTTTTGGTGGGATGTTATACAGGTTTGCGGTTTTCGGACTTTACCCAAATAAAGCCAGAGAATATTGATTACTCAAAATCTATCCTGCACATTAGGACACAAAAAACAGGTCATAGAGTTTCAATTCCACTTCATCCAACTATAAAGCTTATTCTTAAAAAGTACAATAATGAGCTTCCAAAGGCTTATGTGAATCAGTTAATGAATAGATATCTAAAAGAGGTGGCGAGTATTTCTGGATTAAAACAATTGGTTCAGACAACCATTACAAAAGGAGGTCGAGTACAAAAGAATAGTTGTCCCAAATTTGAATTGGTAACCACTCACACGGCGAGAAGAAGTTTTGCCACCAACTTATATTTGGCAGATGTTCCAAGTATTTCCATCATGAAGATAACAGGGCACAAAACTGAGCGTTCTTTTATGCAGTATATAAAAATATCTCAAGAGCAGAACGCTGATAAATTATTGAACCACCCATTTTTCAATTAATGAAAGAACAATCCAAAAACCACTTCATATCCAAATTTGAAAAGAGATTAAGCGAAGTCCTAAATAAGGAGCATCTGATTCAAAATGAAATTAACCAAATTGAAAAAACGGTAAACTCTGAAGAGCCCTGGCAAGATTTTGAAGATGAACCATGGCTTGAACCAGAAAGACATTGTGTTTTTAGGTTGGAACAAGCTGGTTTTCTTATACTATTCAATGACATCTTCCATTTTTATTTGCTGAACAACGAATGTGACAGTATTTTAGGGGAGGGGATGAAAGAGGATGATTCTATAATGGCAACAGTCGAAGAGGCGGTTCTGTTTGCAGACTATTACACTTGGCTTAAATCTCTTAAAAATGTTCCTGCAAAATCAAAACTAGTAACATCCTTGTCCCACAAACAAAAAATGTTGGCTCTTCATTATTTGGGATTGGATATGAGCAAATATGATAATACCAAGTCAGGAAGTATCCTTGGAGATATTTTAGGATTGGACAAAGGGAATACCAGAAAGTATCTCTCATATGTCAGTGCGGGGAAAAATGATGTCCGTACTAAAAAGAATCTTCAAGCTGTCCTAAACCTATTTGAATATCAAGAAATTAAAGATATCTCTTCAAAGATTAAATCGGATATTGATTCTCTTCCTTAATAAAGTTGTGGTGACCACAGCACCGACCACAGGCTAGTGCAGTCTTCACTTTTACAGTATTAAACCAAATTAAATATTGTAAAAAATGCAAGAACTAGTATTTACAAGTCTTCAATCTGAAGACATTAAGGCAATTTTTGAAGAAGTATTGAAAGAGCATATTTCAAAACTTGTTTCTTCCAAAACAGAAAGCCTAGACAATCTTCTTTTAACTAGGAGGGAAACTGCAAAACTGCTGTGTATTTCACTCCCTACTTTGAACGAGTGGACAAAAACAGGAATTTTAAAAGCTCATCGTATTGGGAATAGAGTGCTTTACAAGGAGCAAGAAGTTTTTGATGCTCTAAACGAGGTGAAAACCCTTAAAACAGGAAGGGGGTTATCATGCTAAAAAAGAAGAATGATTATACCGTAATCGTGTTTTTTGAAAATGGAGCCAAACCTAAAAAGTGGACTTATGTAAATAAGCTCAACGGGTTCTCTCTGTTCCTTAAAAAGCACCACTCAAATTGGGAATATATGAACGTCTATAACCGCAGGGCGGGAACCTTTATGCGTAGGTTCAACAGGGACAGCTTCATCCCGCCATTCATAAGCGAGTAGCATTTTCTTTTTTTTTAACCTTTAAATCATTGCGCATTCTATAAGCACCTTTGGAATCTACCTTTATATGGTATTTATAAATGCGCAACGATTCCGATTTTTTAGCGTAGCATGATAGTTAAGAATACCTATGGAACGAGCGTTGAGTTTTCAACAAGAATGTTCGGTGTAGTTCCAGAAGAAGAGTTTACTGGTTCATCTCTCCAGCGGAAGAAGAAAAAACCAGAAGATGAAGAAGAACCCAAAAAGGAAAAGCCCAAGCCTGTCAAGAAAAAAACGGGCGAACCAAAGTTGCGACACCTCTCAAAACGCTCAAAAAGGAAAATCAGGAAGAAGATAACCTGTTTTTCCAGATGTTATAAGCGTTTCAGCTTTGTTACCCTAACATTCATGAATAAAGTAGAGGATGAACAGGCGGTTGATTTACTCAGAAAGTTTTTGGATAATGCCAAAAAGCGATTTGATGATTTTCAATATTTATGGGTGGCAGAAAGACAGACCAAAAATGATGAGTTCAAGGGGAATGTCCATTTTCACATCATCACAAACAAATATTGGAAAATTGAAAAGTGGTGGAAATACTGGATTGATTTACAGAAGAAGAACGGAGTGCATCCAAGGAATGAGAATTTCAATCCGTCAAGTGCTTTTGATGTCAAGCAAATCAACACCAAGAATATAAAGGCAACAGGGTCTTATGTGACAAAATATATTACCAAAAACTATGGTAGGTTTAAGTGTCAGCCTTGGAACTGTTCCAAAAGGGTTTCTCAGTTGTACACAGATTTCTATACTTCGTCAGAGTATCTAGAGAATTTTGAAAAACTTAATGCCATAAGAGGTGAGTTTACGGTAAAAGATACTTTGGATAGAACTTTTTTGAGGGTCAAGAGCATTGACTTGAATAGAAGAACATTGCCTTTGTATAAGAGGTTGGATGAGAAGAATAAGGCATTGACTCCATGATTCATAAAATCAGAAACATTTGGTTTTGGATATGTAGAGGTTGATTGAATTGTTATAAAAGGACTAAATTAAGCGTCAGTTTTATCTTATTTTAAAAGCAAATCAAAATTTCAATTCAATATTCAATGTGAAAAAATATGGAAAAGGAGCTATGGCTTAATTCAGAATTTGAAAAAAACACTATTCCTGATTGGACTTGCCCTCACTGCAATAAATCTATTCTTAAAAAAGAATCTTTTAATAGTGATGAAACTGCTGATTCTAAAGAATGGCAATCTCATGAAGACTGGGGGCCTGAGTTTATTAGATATTCATTCTCGGGCAATTTAAGGTGCCCGTCATGCGAAGAGTTTGTTTCCTTTCTAGGAAATGGGCGGTTAGAGCTTTACTACGCTTATGATTATCGAACTCAAATGAATATGGAGGAAGGAAAGGCAGTTTATAGTCCTAAATATTTTTATCCTGCTTTAAACTTATTTAAAATTCCAGAAGGATGCCCAGAAAAAATAGGGGTAATTATTTCTGAATCTTTTGCTCTTTATTGGAGCGATCTTTCCTCTTGTGCTAATAAAATTAGGATTTCATTAGAAATTCTTATGGATGAGTTTAATGTGAAAAAAACCTATTTAAATAAAAATAGAAAAAGGCTAAGGTTTACGCTGCATCAAAGAATTGAAGAATTCAAGAAACTAAAAAAGGATGTGGCAGATTTACTTCTTGCCATCAAATGGATAGGAAATACAGGCAGTCATATTGGTCAGCTTGAAAAAATCGATATACTGGAAACATATGAAATGATGGAACTAGCACTCAATAAACTG
>CP051244.1:1604048-1605928 GCA_017795045.1 Allomuricauda sp.
GGAGAAACTTTAAATGATTGTTTAAAGGAGATTAAAAGTAATGATGAAATAACAAATGATAAGCTTTGTATCTTTACAATTGCTGCTCAAATAGAGACTATTGCTGCTTTTGATGCAGAAGGTATTGCTTTTTATTCGGACTTCCATTCACCAAAAGGAATCAGCGATTTTAATAAAACTCCACTGCTTGAGGAAAAAATAGACTTAATGCTTAAAATGGAAAAAAGGATACCTGCGGCATCATTTTTTAGTTTGGGATATAATAGATGTGAAGCTTTGATTACTTTGGCAAGGACGCCTGATAATACATTTCCAATATTTTGGAAAAAATATAAAATAGGGAAACAAAGTTTTGATGCTCCGTTTTCAAGGGAAGATACAATTGAATTATTATTAAATGTTATACAGAATTCTGGTAGTGTAGGTAGACTTCTTAGGGAGAATTTGTCATACAAAGATGTTTCAGAACTTATTTCAAAACTTGTAGATGATGGTTTGCTTGAATATGTTGATAGAAAATTGGAATTAACGGATGAAGGAAAGGAGATTTTAGAAAATGGAAAAGATATTATTAGGGAGGCTAATAAGGATTTGTGGATAAGTCCGGAAAATATTAGTAGGGTTAAAAAATTCGATAAAAGTTTTATATTTTTACCTAATAATACTGAGCTTGATTTCTAAAAGAATATGGGTGGTGGTGTCACTTTCCCAAATAGTGAATGTTCTTTCAAGCTAGCGAACTTTATAAAGGCAAAATCGGAGATATTTGCCTTTATAAAGTTCTTATTCCGAACGGGGGCTCTGGGTAGTCCCCTGTTCTTAAGGATTAGGGATTAGGATTCGAAATAGAATTATGACTAACCAAGAATCTTATTTATTAGCTTTCACAAAAAAGGCAAAGGAAAGTGGTTACTCAGAAGAATATATTGAGAAGTGTCTGAACTACGCCAAACCATTACTGTCTAAAAACATACCAGTTATTTATAATATTAACCACTTAAGTGGATTAGTAGGTTATAATGTGTCTTATCTGAAACGTGCTGTTAAGTTTTCAAAATATTTTTATCGAGATTTTGAGATAAAAAAAAGAAACAATAATAAGCGTACTCTTCATGAACCATTGCCAAGTTTGAAAGAAATACAGGAGTGGATACTGCAAGAAATTTTATATAAACACAAGGTGAGCAGATATGCGAAGGCATATGTTCCGAAACGTAGTATTAAAGAGCATGCGATTTATCATACGGATGAGCCATATGTATTGACGTTGGATATTAAAAATTTTTTTGGTCGAATTAGGTTTGATTTGGTTGAGGGACTTTTTAAAGATATGGGTTATTCCATACGAATGTCAAACCTCTTGGCTAAGTTATGCTTTAGAGGGAATGAATTGCCACAAGGAGCACCTACAAGCCCCTACATATCCAATCTCATTATGAGAGATTTTGATGAAGTGGTTTCCAATTATTGCATTGTTAATAAGGTGAAGTATACTAGATATGCTGATGATTTGGCATTTTCTGGAAATATCAATTCTGAAGAAATTGAAAACCTTGTTAAAGAAGAGCTTTTGAAAATAGGACTGGAGCTAAATGACGATAAAAAAAAGTTAATGAAACCAAATCAGCCACAAATCATATCTGGGATTGTGGTCAATAAAAAAGCTCAGGTTCCGAAAAAAGCACGGAATATTTTGAGGAATGAAATGCACTTTATCATTAAGTATGGTTTGGAGGATCATATGCAAAGAACTAAACAAACAAAGTCCAATTATTTAAAACATTTGATTGGAAGAGTAAATTACGTTCTTCAAATAAATCCTAGAGATAAAGAGTTTTTGGGTTATAGGGAACATCTTCAAACCTTGAAGTAGATTATTA
>CP051244.1:1621723-1670679 GCA_017795045.1 Allomuricauda sp.
AATCGAACCAGGGACACACGGATTTTCAGTCCGTTGCTCTACCAACTGAGCTAAGGTACCATGCCGTTAAGCGGGTGCAAATATAATTTCAAAATTAGGATATACAAACAAAATCTGGAAAAAAGGCGAGGGTTTTTTTTCAATTCTCGATCTTTGCAGAATGAATTTGGTCGTGGATGTAGGCAATACCTTGGTGAAATATGCTGTTTTTGAAAACGGTAGGATGCTGTATGACCAAAGTTCAGGGTCTGGCCTGTTCCTTTCCCAGATCAAGGAGCTTTTTGAACAATACCCCAGAATTGGGCACGCATTGATCAGTTCGGTAGGGAAAATGGACAAAAAGGAGCATGATGTGCTGTCCCTTTTTTGCAAGGTGCATGTGCTTTCCAAGAGTTCAAAGGTGCCTTTTAAAAACAGCTACGCCACGCCCCAGACCCTTGGGGTGGACAGGTTGGCCTTGGCCACCGCGGCTTTTTATCGCAACCCCCGGGGCAACACGCTGGTGATCGATGCCGGTACCTGCATTACCTATGATATGGTGAACAATGCGGGAGAGTATGTGGGAGGCGCCATTTCGCCTGGCGTACGGATGCGCTACCGTGCCATGCACGAGCAAACCGCGGGATTGCCCTTGCTGGAACCGGAAGAGGTTTTGGACTTTATTGGCAATTCTACCCATACTTCCATGCACAGTGGCGTGATCAACGGGGTGTCCCGTGAGGTAGATGGTATAATAGACCAGTATGGTGCCCGCTTTGAACATTTAACAGTTATTTTAACAGGCGGTGACTCCCATTTTTTTGCCAAAAGGCTAAAAAACACCATATTTGCGAACCCTAAATTTCTCTTGGAGGGACTAAATTACTTGCTGGAATACAACAAAAGCTAGATGGTTAGGAAATTTTTGATCGCTTTTTTTTGCGTGGTTGCCCATGGCATTTTTGCGCAAAACGGTACAATATCACCGTACTCATACTTTGGAATAGGAGACCTAAGGAACAATGGGACGGTAGATAACCAAATGATGGGAGGAGTTAGCATGTATGCGGACAGCATCCACATAAACCTAACCAATCCGGCAGCATATTCAAAGCTGAAACTTACTGCGTATACCGCGGGGATTTCCCATACCGAGTTCAGGCTCAAGGACTGGTCCGAACAACAAAATACTTCCGTTACCAACTTGGATTATTTGGCAATTGGTTTTCCACTGGCCAAAAATATGGGGATGGGCTTTGGGTTGATGCCACTTTCTTCCGTGGGATATAGCCTCAGGGATGAAAGAACAACCACAGGGGGAGCTTCCGTTACCAATGTTTTTACCGGAGAAGGGGGGCTTAACCGAATATATGCCTCGGTGGGGTTTGAGCCTATAAAAAACTTGAGTCTTGGGGTCACGGCGAGCTACAATTTTGGCACACTGGAATACAGAAGGATCCAAAGCGTGGAAGATGTCCAGTTTGGAACCTTGGACGACCGTGAGTCCCGCATCAACGGGTACGATTTTAAGTATGCCCTGAACTATACCCCCACCATAAAAGATAAATATACCTTATATGCTTCGGTCTTGGTGAACACCCAAGGTAACCTCGTTTCCAAGAACTCGGCCAAGCTGGGTTCGTTCTCGTTGGTCACAGGGGAAGAGATAGAAGTGTTGGATGTTAATTTGGATGCGGACAACCTTAGGAACACAGAATTGAAAATACCGACCCGTACCACGGTAGGTCTGGGTTTTGGAGAAAATAAAAAATGGTTTTTGGGAGGAGAGTACAGTTTTCAGCAGTTCGGGGATTTTGAAAATACGTTCCTAGGCTTGGAAAATGTAACCTATAATGATGCGGCCACCTATTCTTTTGGAGGGTATTATGTTCCTGACTACCGTTCCATCACCAGCTATTTTAAAAGAATTACCTATAGGGCAGGTTTGCGATACGATGTAAGCGGCTTGGTAGTGAACAATAAAGAGATAAATAACTTTGGCATAACTTTTGGACTTGGATTACCGTTGGGCAACTCCTTCTCCAATCTTAACCTTGGTTTTGAGCTGGGAAGAAGAGGAACCACGGACGCGAACCTTATCGAGGAAAGCTATTTTAAGGTCAATGTTGGGTTATCCTTAAATGACCGATGGTTTGTTAAGAGAAAAATAAATTGATACCTTTTTTTTAGAGAATTCATAAATAACCACCCATATAAGTCCCTTTAACAGGATTTTTTAATGAAAATTTGTACTTTAACCACTTTAAAATTAGTAAGATGAAGAAGAAACACTACTTAACGATGATAGCGGCCATTATGTCGACGGGATTAAGTATGGCTCAAGCACAAAACCCAGAGTGCATGACCAATCTTTCCATTTACGCAGAACACGCTAAAGTAAAAAACTATGATGCCGCTTACGAACCATGGAAAATGGTTTACGAAAGCTGCCCAGACATCAACAAGGCCAATTTCTCCTATGGTGAGAAAATCTTGGCACACAAAATTGATAACTCTTCCGGTGCCGACAAAGACGGGTATATCCAGGAATTGTTGTCCCTATATGATAACAGTGGGAAATACTTTCCAAAAAATTATCCTACAGCCGTAACTGAAATTGATAAGGCCCTTTTGCTATACGATAACAAAATGGCATCCGATGATGAATTGTTCGAAATGTTGGACAAGGCTTTTAAGGAAGATCGTTCCAATTTCAAGAACCCCAAGGCCCTTTACCTATATTTTTCAGCTTTGGTGAACTTGCATGATTCTGGTAAAAAAGACCTTCAAGATGTTTTTGATACCTATGATGACGTAACGGAAAAGGTGGAAGAGGAAAACAAGAAGTTGACCGATGTTGTTACCAAATTGCTTCCCAAGGATTCTGCGAACACCATTACTTCCAAAGAGAAGAGAATGCTAAGGGTGGCCAGTACAAACTCAGAGTCTTATGGAAAGGTGGGAGCCAGTATCGATTCCAAGTTGGGAGCCTTGGCTGATTGTGACAACCTTATCCCTCTCTACGAAAAGAGTTATGAGGAAAAGAAGGGAGACGTAACATGGGTAAAACGTGCCGTAGGAAGAATGTTCTCCAAAGAGTGTACGGACGACCCCATGTTCCGAAAGTTGTTCGAGGCCCAGTTGGCGCTTGACCCTTCCGCAGACGCCTATATGTATGGGGGTGTGTTGAAGCAAAAGTCGGGAGACAACAAAGGAGCCATCGCAGACTTTAACAAGGCTGTGGAATTGGAAACGGATTCGTATAAAAAATCCAATATCCTATACAAGATTGCCACTATTGTTCGCAGAAGCAGTAAGTCGCAAGCTAGAAGCTATGCTTTAAAAGCGGTTGATGCCAACCCTGCCAATGGAAAAGCCTATTTGTTGATCGCCAACCTATATGCCGGTAGTGCCAACGATTGTGGAACCACTGCATTTGAAAAAAGAGCCATCTACTGGAAGGCCGCTGATATGGCAAGAAAGGCCGGAAGAGTAGATCCCTCTTTGAGTGGTAGGGCCAACCAGACTGCAGCAAGTTACAATGCCAAAGCCCCAACCAAAGAGATGATCTTTAGTTCTGGAATGGCAGGAAAGACCATTACGTTCAGCTGCTGGGTTGGAGGTAGTATTGCGGTTCCCAATCTGTAATGTGAAACAGACATCCAAAAATATTTTAAAGTGTTTTGCCACGGTTTTTACCGTGGCAATCCTTTTTATGTCCTGTAAGGACGACTATGAGCGCGTGGGCGAAGAGGCCATTAAACCGGTCTTCCCACAAAGGGTGGCACAAAACTTTACCTTTACCTATACTGAGACCGTGGAAGCCATGAGCTCACAGGATTCGGCCAAATCCAAGGTGGTCGCGGTCCTGACCAGCCCATTGTCTGAGGATTTTGACAATCAAAACTTTAAGTTCCAGACCTTTCCAGAGGGACTTCAGGTGGAGTTTTTTGACGATAAAAACCAGAAAAGTGTGGTCACAGCAGATTACGGGATTGTGTATTTGCAGACCAATTTGTACGATTTACAGGGCAATGTGGTCATTGAAACCCATGATGGGAAGAAGCTGGAAACCCCACAATTGTTTTTTGATAGAAAAAATAATTGGATCTTTACCGAGGAAGCCTTTACCTATACCAACCCTGAGGATGGTACCGTAATGGATGGCGAAGGGATGGATTTCAATCGGGATTTTAGTTTCTTCAAGGCGCACAAAACATATGGTCTCATGACCATCAAGGAAAAAGAAATAGAAGAGTAGACATGATAAGAATTTTACGTTATACCGAATACCTCTACTTGGCCGTAGCCGTAGTATCCATCTATAAGATCATTACCCTTTGGAGCGTAGCCCAACAGGAAACCTATATCTTTATCTTCTTTGCGGTGGTCTCCATTGCCATGTTTTGGTTCAGGAGGAGATATCGCAAACGGTTTGAACAACGACAAAAGGACAATCAGCAATAGCTTTGGACTTCTCTTTTACCATAATAGCCCTGTCGCTGTTATTTTCAGCATTCTTTTCGGGAATGGAGATTGCTTTCATTTCCGCAAACAAAATCCATATTGAAATTGAGAAAAAGCAAGAAGGCTTTTTGGCCAAAGTATTGACCTTGCTTACCCAAAAACCTTCAAAGTTTATAGCTACCATGCTTATTGGAAACAATATTGCCTTGGTGGTGTACGGACTTTTTATGGGGGATGTGCTCATGAATTGGTTCCAAAGCCTGTTGCCCACGTCCTCTGACTTTTTAAATGCCTTGTTGACAGATTTCAGCCTACTGTCGCAGACCGTGATTTCCACCTTGATCATTTTGCTCACAGCGGAGTTTTTGCCCAAGGTGCTCTTTCAGATTTATTCCAACACCCTATTGAAGTTCTTTGCGGTACCGGCATATGTCTTTTATGTACTGTTCTCGTTTATTTCGAGCTTTGTGATCAAGATTTCGGACATTATCCTCAAGGTGTTTTTTAAGACCGATGGGGATGAGGTGCAACTGTCCTTCACCAAGTTGGAATTAGGGGACTACATTACCGAGCAAATGGAGACCGTGGAGGAAGAGGACGAAGTGGATTCGGAGATCCAAATATTTCAGAATGCATTGGAATTTTCTACCGTAAAGGCTAGGGAGGTCATGGTGCCAAGAACGGAAATCACGGCCGTTGAGCTTGGGGAAACCCCAAAGAACCTTGCAAAACTGTTCTCGGAAACGGGCTATTCCAAGATATTGGTCTACAAGGAAAATATAGATGAGATCATAGGGTATGTGCACTCGTACGAGCTCTTTAAAAAGCCCAAGACCATTAAGAGCATTCTGTTGCCCGTGGAGTTTGTCCCTGAGACCATGCTCATTCAGGACATCCTGAATGTGCTCATCAAAAAAAGAAAGAGTATGGCTGTGGTATTGGATGAATATGGCGGTACGGCCGGAATCCTTACCGTTGAGGATATTATTGAGGAATTGTTCGGTGAGATTGAGGATGAACATGATAGTACGGACCTTCACGAAGAACAGCTCAGTGAGAATGTCTATAAGTTTTCAGCGCGATTGGAGGTGGACTACATCAACGAGAACTATAAGTTGGAACTTCCCGAAGGAGAAGAGTATGAAACCCTTGGCGGATTGATCATGAACGAGACCGGTGAGATTCCCGAACAGGACTCCGAGGTGAAAATAGAAAATTTCACTTTTCACATTTTAGAGGTGTCCAACACCAAAATTGATTTGGTCATGGTGCGCGTTCATACTGAGGATTAATAAATTCCACGCTTTTTTAAGCTTTCCTATTTGAAAAGAAAGTGGTATTTTCGCCCACCGTAAATAAAGAAAACAAGCAGTAAAATGGCAATATTAGAGAATATTAGAAAACGGACGACCGTACTGATCTTGATCATTGGTTTGGCGTTGTTCGCCTTTGTAATATCTGGGGTCTTTTCCAGCAACAATTTTGCAGGAGGAGGCAAAGTAGGTTCCGCAGTGGCTGAGGTAAATGGAGAAAGTATTTCCATTGATGATTTTAGAAGACAGGTGGAAACTGCCTCTAGACAGTTTGGACCCAATTTCTCCTCCACCCAGTTGGTAAACACGGTATACGACCGGGAAGTGAGAAAAACCATCTTGAACCAACAATTCGAGGATTTGGGGATTGATGTGGAAAGTGACCAGATCATTGAGTTTGTAAAAACTTCGGGCTATGCCCAGATTCCCGATTTCTTGGATGAGAACGGAATCTTCAACGAAGAGGTCTTTAAAAGTGCCATTGCCGATTGGAAAGTGAACGATCCCCTACGCTACGAAGCCTGGTTGCAAGATGAGCAGGCCATCATCGAAGCTGCCAAGGAGCGTTTGTACTTTAACCTGATCAAAGGAGGCGTTGGCGCCACCCTTGCCGAAGGGGAATTCGATTACAAATTGGCCAACGAGAAGGTGGATATCCAGTATGTTCGAGTACCTTATACCTCCATTGCCGACAGCACCATCGAAGTTTCCAAAAGTGAGATTCAGGCCTACATCAGCAATCATAAAAAAGAGTTCGAACAAGAAAGGGCTCGGGATGTCCGCTTTATCTATTTTGAGGAAAAGCCATCTGCCGAGGATGAAAATGCCGTAAAGGAAGCCATTACTTCACTACTTGGCGATACGGTTGAATACAACGAAGATAACGACACAACGGATACCATTCCCGGGTTTAGGAGCACCACGGATATGGCTGCTTTCTTGGACAGGAATTCCGATACCAAATACGATACGATTTATAAAAGGAAGAACGAACTGCCAGCTATTGCCGCAGATACCCTAATGGCCATGAGTATTGGTGAGGTCTATGGCCCTTACAAGGATGGGGACTTCTTTAAGGTTTCCAAGGTTATGGACAGAAAAACCAATGGAACCGTAAAAGCAAGCCATATTCTCTTTACTTGGGAAGGTGCCGAGCGTGCCAATCCAAGCATCACGAGGACCAAGGAAGAAGCGGAGGCCAAGGCCAAGGAAATTTTGGCAGAGGCCAAAAAAGAGGGAGCTATCTTCACTTCTTTGGCAAGGGAACATTCAGATGGACCTTCTGCACCCCGTGGTGGAGACCTAGGGTATTTTGAGGAAGGTGTAATGGCCGATGGGTTCAACGATTTTTGTTTTGGCAATCCTGTTGGGACCATTGGTTTGGTGGAGACGCAGTTTGGATTCCATGTCATTAAGGTCGATGATAAGCAAGATGTGCTTCGAGTGGCCACCCTTTCTAGGGAAATAGAGCCTTCCGAAGAGACCATCAATACGCTATTTACCAATGCCACCAAGTTTGAAATGTCGGCTTTGGATGCCGAACCAGAGAATTTTGGGGACATTGCCAGGGAAAGCAGCTATACGGTACGACCTGTAAACAAGATCAAGGAGATGGATGAAAACCTACCCGGTTTGGGCTCACAACGTAGCATTGTACAATGGGCCTTCAATGAAGAGACCAGTGTGGGCGATATCAGACGTTTTAATGTCAACAACGGCTATGCCGTGGTACAGTTGACCAAGAAGTACAAAAAAGGCCTTATGACCCCTGAGGATGCTTCGGCAACGGCTTTACCTGAAATCAGGAAGGAACTAAAGGCAGAGCAGATCATTGCGGCCAACCAAGGAAAGGCCATGGATGCGATAGCCTCCGATAACAACGTGAGCTTGAGCAGTGCTACTTCGGTGACTCTTAAAGCACCTACTTTGGCAGGAGCGGGAAGAGAGCCTTTGGTAGTGGGGACCGCTTTTGCCCTCAACCAAGACCAGACCTCTGGATTGATCAAGGGAGAATCTGGGGTTTATATGGTAAAGGTGACCAAAAAAGAGGATGCCCCCGCCATGGAAAACTTTAGCACTTATGCGAACAGTTTGCGCACCAGTGCCGCCAACCGTGTCAATAGTGGGGTGTACAATGCCCTTAAAGACAAGGCGGAAATTGAAGATAACAGGGCTGTGTTCTACTAGGACATGGTTTTGAAACCTATAAAAAAAAGCCGCCCCGTTTAGGGGCGGCTTTTTTTATGATCGGTCCGGGACATCCCATTTCATTTTGTAGCGCATGTCCGTGATTTTTCCTTCACGGTCTACCTGTATTTCAAAACCTTGTTTGGATCTCATATAGGCATCACGCAGAAAATACCACTTACCATCTTTGAAGAAGAACTCCCTTTTGTCCAGTTTCCAACCCTCTACGGGATATAAAATGTCCAACAGATCTTGAAATAGGGGAGCGGTCGCAGAGGTTAGGGAAAAATCCTCATGAAGGTGATCCAGAAAGAAATCCATGGAAGTATTTTTCCTGAACTTCTGGCAACTTTGTACATCCGTTCCATCATCAATTACGATGAACTCATCCACATCTTTGCCTGAATCATCATAGATATTGGTGGTCTCCAAGGCAATACAGTATACGTTGTGCCTCAGGATGTGTTCTGTGGCATCGGAAACCAGTGGTGTAAAGGTAATATGGGAATTTTCTTTTAGGAACCGATCAAGTCTTGCGGAAGCACTTTCACTCACTTGGGAATATCCATTGAAAATGGATATAAAAAGCCCCATTAAGAGATAAAGTACAGATAGTTTACTGAACCGTGACATGGCATTGGGTTTTGGTTTATTGGTTTAAACCTAGCACAAACTTACATGCTACAGGTGTGCCAATTGACGAATGCCCTGTTTGGGTTTACGGATGAGCACTTTGGAATACTCTTACTGTTTTGAAAAAGAAAAAGCCCCACCGAATATTGTAGGGCTTGGTATTGACAGTTATGCTTTTTAAGTAAACTAGTTTTGGGTTGATATATGAGGGTTATTTTGGATTTCGGATTGTGGAATCTCAAAAGTCAACCTTTCATCATCGAAGGGAATGGCTTCACCAACAAAAGAAAGATGATTGGATCCTCTAAAAACAGTACCTTGATTCCTTTTGAGTGATAGATAACTCTTACCTTCCCCCCATAACTCTATGCGGGTTTGCAAGTATATCTCATCCAACAGTTGTTGGGCTGTAAGGGTGTCTATATATGCAGTGTTGGGCACTCTTTTATCCAATAATGCTTTCAGCATCATTTGGGCTTTGGCCATATCCCCAGATTTGGCAGCCGCCTCAGCATTCAACAAATACATTTCGGCAACTCTCATGTAGATATAATCGGTTGTAACATTGCTTTGTCCCCCAATAATTTTATCCGGGGCATAGAACTTGTTCAAGGGCATTAGGTCTTCATATTCACCCAATGGCTCGGCAAACTGCCCTTTGCGAACATCATCTGCAGGAATGGCATCGTAGAGCCCGGCGTCTATTGCCTTGGCATCTCCAGCCCATGCATAACTATAGGTATAGCGGTCCATTTGCCCCCACCATGAAACCAATCCTAAGCCATTATCTACGGTCAAGTCCACACCCCACATCCAGCCAGGGGTATTCAAATCGTTGAAACCGCCCAAGACTTCGGTCTCATCCATTAGGGTATACCCACCGCTATTGATGACGTCCTCGGTAAGTTCCATCACTTGTTGATGGCTGTCTCCTTTTGAAGCCAATACATAGGCTAAAATACCTTGTGTCACAGATTTATCCACTTGACTTTTAGAGGTTCTGGCAAAATTGTCCATGAGGGATATGGCTTCATTGAGGTCTTTCTCCATTAACGAATAGATTTCCGAAGTGGTCACTTTGGGCCCGTTCAGGTCATCAGCACTATCGTATATGGGCAAAATCACAGCAGTTGGTTCGTAAGAATTGGCAAAGTATTGGGTCAAATAGAAATAGGAATGTGCCCGGATGGCTTTGGCCTGACCCATCAAGTATCTATTTTCTTCCAATTCAGGGATAAAATCATTGCCACCCAACGCATCTATGACCAAGTTGGTTGATCTAATGATTCTATAATAATACCTCCATACGATATAATTTCTGGTTCTGGTAAAATCCTGGGTCGCTTGGAACTCCGTAATATCGGCCCTGTACCACCCATAGGTGCTTACTGAGAGCGCCATATCGCCGGAGAGGAAGTCTCCGTAAATGTCATACCCCTTATGTCCGAAATCATCATGACCCGTAGTTCCTCCGGTCCCGGTCTCGAACATTGTGGAATAAATACCGGAAATGGTTCCTTCGATTACAGCAGGATTAAATGTGGCTGCTTCCCCAACCTGTTCTTGTGTCAAAAATTCTGAAGGGGTTTCGTTCAAATAGTCTTTGGTACATCCTACGGACACAACGAACAAGACTAAAGCTGAAAGTTTATATATATGTTTCATAACGTTTTTATTCTAAAATTTAACTCTAACACCCATGGTTACCGTAGTCAAAGGCGCATAAATCCTTCTTTGTGAGCTACCATCCTCCCTAACAGATGGGTTGAAGCCCTGTCTAGCGGTTTTGATAGCCAAATTGTCCCCAGATACCCAAATGTTGACATTTTTCAATCCCATTCTTTCAATGTCTTTCTTGGGAAATGTATACCCAACTTTAGCATTGTTGAAGGCTAAATAGTCAGTGCTGATCAACCAGCGGGTGGAGCTGACCCTCTGGTCTTGTCCTGTGGCATCATCCAAGCGGGGAACATCTGTTTCATCACCTGGATTTTGCCATCTTTGGGATATATCCTTGTGAAAGTTGGTTGAGGCAGCACCAAAGTTGTCGCTCATCAATTCTGAATATTGGTTGTCCATAGCCCATCCTCCAATGCTATACGTGAATTGGGCAGAAAAATCGAAGTTCTTTATCTGTGCCGCCAATCTAAATGCCCCCATTAAATCTGGGATTCCAGATTTACCTACGTATTTTTGGGTGGCATTGTTATACGTTTTTGTGGTTTGGCGCTCAACATTGGCATCGGGATTTTCATCCAAATAGGCAAGCATGTCATCAATGCTGTCTTCGCCATCATCTAAAGTACCATTGCTATTGGCATCATTAAAATACTGGTAGTACATTCCAACGCCATCCTCAGGATCTACCCCGGCCCATTCTCGAATGTAGAAGTCATATATGGAACTTCCTTCAGAATATCCGTATGGGGCAGCAGAAGTGTCCAAAATTCTAGGTTCGCCGGTTGAAGGTTCAATGGGCATGGTCAAGATTTCATTGTTCACCCGAGATCCATTGATGGACAAGTCCAATTTAAAATCCTCTTTGTTGAAGATATGTGTGGTAAGGTCAAATTCAAGTCCTTGGTTTAACAACTCACCATCGTTTACAGTTACAATGGCAATCCCTTGGGAAGGTCCTACCCTTCTTGAAAAAATCAGATTATCTGTTTTCTTGCTATAAAAATCCACAACCCCGTCCAAAAACCTTCCAAGGCCGAATTCGATTCCAGTCTGAAACATTTTCGACGTCTCCCACGAAAGCTCTGGATTTCCATTATCCCTTATGGAAAGGGAAATCTGATCGTTAAGGTTGGCAATATTGTAGGTGTCATAAGCCACATAGTAGTCATCATCAACAGCTTGGTCCCCAGTTAGCCCGTAAGATGCCTTGATTTTTAAAAATTTGAAGAAGTCGCTATCGGACATAAAATCTTCATTGGAAATGGCCCAGGCCGCACCCACGGAACCAAAGGTTCCCCATTTTTCATTGATGAATCTGGAAGAGCCATCCCTACGTACCGATGCGGTCAAAAAATATTTCTTGTCAAAGTCATAATTGATTTGCCCAAAATAAGATTCAATGCCATATCCTTCCGAGAATCCAGAGGGAGGTCCTTGGGAAACCACAAAGTTGTTCAGTTCCAAAATTCGTGGGTGTACAGCCAATCTTTTGGAAGCAATGGCTTCCTGCATTTCGTACTGATTGTTTTCGTGTGCTGCGAGAATTTCAAGGGAATGATCGTTAAACTCGTTTTGATAGCGCAAGAGCTTCAAAAAGTTTATCGTTAAAAAATCCCTGTCTCTTTGGTATAGATCACCGCCAGTGGAGATACCTCCACCATAAAATGGATTGGAGAAAGATTTGTAACGTTCCGTGGCGAATTGGGAACCGAAACGGGTTTCAAAGGTCAACCCTTTCGCCAAGTTCACATGAACAGAAAAGTTGCCATTTATTTCATGCCTGTTCGTTCCCACATGATCATACAGGGCCGATGCTATGGGGTTCAGCTGATCTGCATTGGGCCTAGACCTGAACCCGGAAGCGCTACCATAATCATATTGGTATCCTCCGAAAATGGGATCTTCAACCAATTGATAGTTGTCATCCCTTAGAAATACGGGAAAAATGGGTGCCATCTTATCCGCAAATTCGAACAGATTTTCTGACCCCACAGTTTGCCCATTATTGGTGCTCTTAGAGTAGGCGTATCCTGCATTGACGCCAACTTTCAGCCATTTTTTCACTTGGGAATCGGCATTTAGCCTTGCCGTATACCTTTTGTAACCAGTGTTGATGGCGTATCCATTATCGTCCAAGTATCCTATGGAAGTAAAGTATTTGCTTTTATCATTACCTCCACCCATTCTTAAGTTGGTCTCGGTCCTAATGGCAGCATCGAATGCCAAATCTTCATACCGTTGTGGAGTATACCTTCTAGCAACCCCAGGCCTTACCATCCTAGTGGCGGGGTCTATTAATTCTCCACCATCTGCAGCCTCCCACATGTTATAGCCAATGGGAATATAGTTGTTTGTAAATAGGTTGGCGTTGGCAAACGCTACTGGGTCTGCTTCACCATTGATACTTGCTCTATTCAAAATCCCTTCCCAGACATAACCCACATATTCTTCGGGTGAAGTAATGACATCATATCTTGGAATCAATTGCATATTGAATCCTGATTTGACGTCTATTTCGACATATGATTCACTCGTAGAGCCCGACTTTGTGGTTATCAATACAACACCATTGGCGCCGCGAGAACCGTAAATAGCTGTTGCAGTAGCATCTTTTAATATAGTAGTACTTTGAATATCAGCTGGGTTAATGGAATTGATACTTCCAGAAAAAGGCACTCCATCCACAACATATAAAGGGTCCCGGTTTCCGTTAACTGATCCATATCCTCTGATTCGTATGGTTGAAGACGTACCCGGTTGTCCGGATTGATTGATTACCGTCACACCGGCAACCTCACCCGCCAATGCTTGGGAAACATTGGAAAAGGATTTGACTTCCAAAGCCTCAGCTTTTACCACTGATGCTGTACCGGCAAATGCCTGCTTGGTCGTTGTTCCATAACCAACCACCACCACCTCTTCCAAAGCTTGGGCATCTTCCTGCATCTGTACATTGATGACATTACGGGCCCCAACGGCCATACGGACATCTTGCTGCCCTAAATAAGTGAACAGCAGGGTTTGACCTTGGCTGGCAGTGATGGCATAGTTTCCATCAAAGTCGGTTTGGGTACCGGTATTGGTTCCCGAAACAACAATATTAACGCCAGGCAGGGGCAGTCCATTTTGGTCGGTAACCGTTCCGGTAACCGTTTTTTCCTGTGCAAGTGCTATGGTACAAGTACATATGAACAGCACTAGCATCATCCATTTTTTTGCTCTCATTAAAGAATTTTTAGTTAATAGTTAGTTAGTGCAATCCATCAAAGCAGGAGATAGAACATTATCTTAAATCAAGCTAATTCAAGCACAATAAGAATAAAACCTGTTATTGTATGGGAGGGTTTTAGTACTCCTGCCCTGAAGATTGCCGAGCAAAAAAAATGAAAGAAAACAGGGGTCTTGTTAAGGCTTAAGAACCTTTACCAAAATGCCGAACAAGATTAACATTAACAGGTGACAGACCAAGAAGGACATTGAAAATGGAGAGGATATTATCCATGGGCATTCATCACCATTTCATCCAAAAACTCGGTAGGCGTGGTGTGGGTAAACTTTTTAAAGGCTTTGTAGAACGATACCCTATTGTTGAAACCACATAGATAAGCTATGTCGGAGATGGATTGGGAAGAGGTTTCAAAACCGGAGGAACGCAGTTTGCTTTTTGCTTCCTCTATTCTGTGGGCATTGATGTAATCATAAAATCCCATATTAAAATGTGCATTGATGACCTGTGAGGCATGGTGTCTGGAAACATCAAGTAAATCTGCAATGTCATCCAATCTTAGTTCGTGGTTCAGGTAGGGTTTTTTGGTGACCATCAGCTCTACCAATTTTTGTTTCAATTCCAAGGAGAAGGTTTCTGAGAGGCCTGTTTTTCCATACTTGTTCTTCGAATCTGAAAACCTGTTTTCCCTTTTTGTTTTTCCATTATCAATTGTCTCATTGAAGTATCCATAAGCCATGATGGCATAGAATATCAAAGGGATGAACTGGACATAACTTAGGAGTACAAATAACCCATCATTAAATTTGGTCCAACTGTAAAGGGTCAATAGAATATTGTAAAGTACAAATGACATGAACAGGAAAAACAACTTTTTGGACTTTTTCTCCCGTTCTTTCAGAAAGAGTGTCATGGCCAACAAGAAGGTCAGTAGCGAAAACAACAATAAGGCATATTCCCAAAATAACATAGCGGCTTCTTTTATAAGGTTATTGGGCAACAGCTATGCATGGGGTTCGCTCCCAAGATGAGAAAAACCCTTCAATTTTATGACCGCCAATTGACGAATACCCTGTTTGAGTTCACGAAATGGCCAAAATGAAAGGTTTTGTGTTAAAATGTATCGGGATTACTAAGGTTTAATCCGTGAAGAGCGCCATGGTAAAATCCAACAGTTCAGCATCACCGGGTTTTCCATGTCCGGGGATTATAATGCCAGCCTTGGGGTATTTGGATTTCAAATCTTGTACGGTATGGGGCCATGCCTCTGTATTGGCATCTTCCAGGTTTCCTTTTCCGGCTCCCAGTGATTTTATCAAACACCCGCCAAACAATACTTCTTCACTGGGGAAATAACCAATGCTGTTGTCTTGGGTGTGGCCTTCGCCCACATAATCCAGAATTACTTTTTTATCGCCAAGGGTCAGTTCTTTGGTGCCCATAAATCCATTTTGAGGTATGGGATGCCCCTTTGCAGTGGCCAATTCTATGGTTTTTTCAGTGGCGTATGAGGGAATATTCCTCTTATGGAAGGCTTGCAACCCTCCTAAACAATCAGTGTGAAAATGGGTGGCAACAATTCCCTTTACAGTAGAGCCCAGTTCTTCTTCGACCCATTGGATAAGTTCTTCGGATTCCACATCGGTGTTGGGAGTGTCAAAGATGATGGCTTCGCCCTGGTCTACTACGATCATACCGTTGCAGGCCACTTTTCCAAAATCTTGGGTGTTCAGATAGGTAATGTGCCGAAAGGAGTGTTCGGTCAGCTGCTCTACCACAAGTTGGTCGCTTTCATAGCGAAGGGCAGTCTTTTTTGGGGAACAGCCCAAAAGGACAAAAATGAAAATAGTGTATGAAACGAATTTTTTCATGATAAAATGTTTTTGAAAATGGGATAAATCACAACACCATTCTGGAAAACGGGATGATCGTTTGGAATCCTTTGCCCCTAAAATAATCCAAAGTGTTCTCATTTCCCACGACCAATACAAAATCTCCGCCCCAAGCTCCAAGACTTTTAATGGCATTGGGGTAATCGGGGAAAAGTCGTGATTTCACCGTTGGGATTTGGAGAATATGGGATAGAATAGCCTCATGTTCTACCATCAAAATTTCAAATTTGGTCAAATCGTTTTCCGAGACCATTTTTTGAGTGATCGTGGAAATACTGTTCAGCAAATCGTCCTTGTTGAATTGTTGTTTCCTATAGTTGGCAATGGCCTCTTTGCTGCTTTGCTTTTGGTTGAGGTGTATAAAATAAAGGGACTCCTTAAAAATGGGGTCAAAGGCTACTTCGGTGACTTCTGGTTTGCCGTTTTTTAGTTGGTAGGTGATGGGCAAATCGTGCTGGGCACAAGCAATATCATACCCGCTACCCCCAAAGGCATTCCACAACAATGCGTAGGCATCTACCTGGGCCCATTGTGCCATATTGTTGATCAATGTTGATGAAGTACCTAGCCCCCAAGACCTGGGGAAACCGAGTTTTGTGTTCACTTGTGTTCCTTTACTTGTCAATAAAAAACGGGGGTTTTGTACCCTAGCTTCGTTAAGTAGGCCCGTTAAGGTTGTTGCAATTTTCCCGTCTGACGCGGAAATGGTTTTAAAACCATCCAAATCCAACACCGCCTGAAACCAGATTTCGCCTTTCTCATCATAACTGTTCCATTCCAGTAGCCCTGTTTCTGTAGCCAATACTTCAAGGGATTGCCCATATTGGGTGGGAACGGCCAGGCCCAAAGCTCCATCCAAAATGGCGTACTCGCCCGAAAGCAACAACTTGCCATTGCTATGGAATTTCGTCTGCATTATTGGGATTGGATCTTTTCCAACGCCTCTTTTACCGAAGCATTGGTCACGGTTCGGTCCTTGAAATACTGGACCAATTGTTGTTTTTCACTTTCTGAGGCTCCCATTTGGTTGAGCATGTTCATCAAGTGCATTTTCATATGCCCTTTTTGGATACCGGTGGTGACCAGTGATCGCAGTGCAGCAAAATTCTGGGCCAATCCAGCAACGGCCACAATCTGCATCAGTTCCTTGGCGGTTGGTTTTTGAAGGATTTCCAGTCCCAGTTTCACCAAGGGGTGCAAGGAGGTGAGTCCGCCCACTGTACCCAATGCCAAGGGCAATTCTATCCAAAAGGTAAAGATTCCATCTTTGATGGAAGCATGGGTAAGGCTGGAATACTGTCCATCTTTGGAAGCATAGGCATGTACGCCGGCTTCCACGGCCCTAAAATCGTTTCCTGTGGCCAAGACCACTGCATCCACTCCGTTCATGATTCCCTTATTGTGGGTCACGGCACGGTAGGGTTCCGCCTTGGCGATGTTCACGGCCCGCAAAAATTTTTCGGCGGATATTCCACCTTCTTCAAATTGTGCAATGGGACAGCTTACTTCGGCGCGTACCAAACATTGGGGCACATAGTTGGAAAGAATACTCATGACCACTTCAATCTGCTGTTCCTCAGGACTGAAGTTGGCATATGAAGCTGCTTCATCTTTCAGGGTTTTGGCAAATTGCTCCAAACACGAATTGATGAAATTGGCCCCCATGGCATCCAGGGTCTCGAACGTACAATGCAATTGATGGTAGCCTTCTATTTTGTCACTGAGGTCCCGTAATTCTATATTCTTGATACCGCCACCACGCTTTTCCATGTTTTGGGTGATGGAAGATACACCTTGGATGAGCTTCGGTTTTAACGCTTCAAAAAAATGTTGGAGTTTTTGTACATCTCCCTTATATATAAAATGTACCTGCCCCACCTTTTCAGTGTCAATGACTTTGGCCTTGAACCCGCCTCGGTCCAACCAGAATTTGGCGGCCTTACTGGCGGCGGCCACTACGGAACTTTCCTCAATAGCCATGGGAATGACATACAATTTTCCGTTGATCAAAAAATTGGGCGCTACGGCAAAAGGGAGGTAATAATTGGAAATGGTGTTTTCTATGAACTCGTCATGCAGCTTCTGGACCGCAGGGTCCGGATTCCAATACTGCTCCAGTAATTTTTTGGAGGCTTCGGGGTCTTTGGTGAAGTGCTCGGCAATATAGGCTATCTTTTCGGCCTTGGAGCGTTTGGAAAAACCTTCAACAGGGGTGTCCATAGTGTTTGGTTAAAGGGTTCAAATATAAAGATAATTGTACTTTATCGATATCCGGATTGTACTAGGGATGGTCTATAAAGAGCTTTTTTAGGAAATCAATTCTTGTTGCAAATGCAACATTTAAGTTTATTTTTCCGATAAATATTAGTAAACTTGACGGTTTTAAATAATTTTTTCTCCACATGAACAAACAGTTCTTCCTGATCCTATCCCTTTTAGGATGTTTGACTTTTTCAACCGCTCAAAAGAAAAAAATCTCCCTTGAAGAAATTTGGGGAGGGGAATTTAGGACCGAGTACATGGACGTGCTCCGTTCCATGAAAAATGGAAAGCAGTACACCATCTTGAATTTTATGCGTTCCCCCCAGACGAGTAGTTTGGACAAATATGATTATGAAACCTTGAAAAAGGTGGAAACCATAGTGGCTTCGGGAGGTACGGTACCCTTCTTTACATCGTACACCTTCAGTGAGGATGAATCAAAGATAATGTTGGCCACAGAGGTCGAGCCGATTTTCAGAAGATCTAGATTGGGAATATACTATGTATATGATATCGCATCCAAGAGCATGACAAAGGTCAGCGATACCAAGATCCAAGAACCCATGTTGTCCCCTGACGGATCCAAAGTGGCTTATGTGGATAACAACAACCTATATATATTCAACGTGGCTTCCAAGACGGCAGAACAAATCACCACGGATGGGAGCAAGGGAACCATCATCAATGGGGTCACGGATTGGGTATATGAGGAGGAATTTGCCTTTGTCCGTGCCTTTGAGTGGAACAGTGATGGGTCCAAAATTGCCTTTTTACGATTTGACGAAACCGAAGTGCCCCTATTCTCCATGGATGTTTATGGTCAAGGGCTCTACCCATTTCCGTATGAATTTAAATACCCCAAAGCCGGAGAGAACAATTCTATAGTAACCTTACACATGCTGGATGTGGAGTCAGGTTCCATTTCCAAGGTGGATTTGGGTAATCCGTACTACATTCCCCGAATTAAATGGATGAACAGTCCAGATCATTTGAGTGTACAGACCATCAACCGACACCAAAACCATATTAAACTGTTGGATGTTAACGCCAAGGACAACTCGGTTTCCATTTTGTTGGAAGAAAAGGACAAGGCCTATGTGGATATTGATGACGATCTTACCTTTTTGCCCGACGATAGTTTTATCTGGACCAGTGAAGGAGACGGATTTAACCACTTGTACCTGTATAACAAAAAGGGCAAACTGAAAAACCAGATTACCAAAGGGCCATGGGAGGTGACCCAGTATTATGGCTATGATGAGGCCAATGACAAAACTTATTATCAATCTGTGGAAAACGGTTCCATTAATCGGGACGTTTACAGCATCGCTAGCTCTGGAAAGGATAAAAAGCGATTGAGCAACAAGGAAGGAACCAATTCAGCCGCATTCAGTGCGGATTATACCTATTACATCAACACCTTTTCCAGTGCCACAACGCCTTACGAGTTCACCTTGCATCAAGTGGACCAAGGCAAGCGTATGAAAGACTTTAAAGAAGACAACGAGCTCATCAGCAAAGGCCGTTTGATCAAGGACAATGCAGCTTTGTTGAAAAAATTGGAGGGATATGATTTGGTTCCCAAGGAGTTTTCAACCATCAACATCAATGGGAACGACCTGAACATGTGGATGATGAAACCGGCCGATTTCGACCCTGCAAAAAAATACCCCATGATCATGTTTCAATACAGTGGCCCCGGTTCGCAGCAAGTGGCCAATAGCTGGTTGGGCAGCAATGACTATTGGCACGAGATGTTGGCCTCCGAAGGCTACATTGTGGTATGTGTGGATGGAAGGGGAACAGGTTATAAAGGGCGTGACTTTAAAAAAGTAACCTATCTGAACTTGGTAAAATATGAAACCGAAGATCAAATAGCCGCCGCAAAAAAATTGAGTGAGCTGCCTTATGTAGACGAAAACCGAACCGGAATATGGGGTTGGAGCTTTGGAGGGCATATGAGCAGCAATTGCTTGTTGAAAGGGAATGATGTCTTTGAAATGGGCATTGCAGTGGCCCCGGTGACCAACTGGAGGTTCTACGATACCATTTACACCGAACGTTTTTTGCGTACCCCGGAAGAAAACCCGGAAGGGTATGACAACGAGTCCCCATTCAACTATCCCGAATTGCTCAAGGGGAAGTACCTATTGGTCCATGGTTCTGGGGACGACAATGTGCATGTGCAGAACTCCATGAGGATGATAGAAGCCTTGGTACAGGCCAATAAGCCCTTTGATTGGGCCATTTATCCCGATAAGAACCATGGTATTTATGGGGGTAACACCCGATTGCACCTGTTCACCAAAATGACCAATTTCATCAAGGAAAATTTGTAACCAAACGTAAAAATATATGTCAGATATTGTAAAACCAGCCAGTGAAAAGACCCTTTTTGGGCACCCGCAAGGGCTTTTCTACCTATTTTTTGCTGAACTGTGGGAGCGTTTCAGTTTTTATGGGATGCGGGCCCTGCTTACACTCTACATGGTCAATGTTGTTTTTGAGGCATTGTCCACCCGTGATTATGCAGCGGCAGCGGTATATGCTTCTTACGGGTCCTTGGTCTATGCCTCTACGGTGATTGGGGGTAAGATTTCAGATTCCATTTTGGGCATGCGGGCCTCTATTTTCTTGGGAGGGATTTTAATGGCCTTGGGTCATTTTGTATTGGCCATTGAAAACAATGCAGCCTTCTTTTTGGCCTTGGCCTTTATTATTGTGGGCAACGGTTTTTTCAAACCCAATATCTCAACTTTTGTGGGAACGTTGTACAAGGATGGTGATACCCGAAAAGATTCAGGTTTCACCATTTTTTATATGGGGATAAACATTGGAGGATTTATTTCGCCATTGCTCTGCGGTTGGTTGGGACAGACTTACGGTTGGCATTACGGATTTGGTCTGGCTGGAATAGGCATGTTGACCGGATTGTTGTTTTTCTGGAGCGGTATCAAGAAAAATGTATTTGGGGATGGAGGCAAGCCGCCCAGCATGGAAGTCTATGAAAAGAAAGTTTGGGGAATTCCACAAAAACATCTGATTCCCATCATAGCCTTTTTGTCGGCACCATTGATAGCCTATTTGCTCTATTCGTACAAATCCCTTGGTGGGGAAGGTTCCTTTCTTGAAGACCAGAACATTGTCAATGTATTGTTTAAACTGATTGGGATTGCTATCCTCATATACATGGTCAATATTATGCTCAAGGCTACTTTGGATGAGCGAAAAAAACTCTTTATGGCCATTTTGATTACCTTCTTTATGACCATATTTTGGGGGTTCCATGAGCTTCATGGTAGTGTAATCACCCTTTTTGCCGCAAGGAATGTCAACCTTTCTTTGATCAATGCGAGCCAGACGAATGCCTTGAATTCCATGTTCATTGTTATTCTTTCCATACCCATATCGGTTATGTGGACGTATATGGCCAAGAAGAAAATCAACCCAAGGACACCATACAAATTTGGTATGGGGCTGGTATTGGCCGGGTTGGCTTTTTATGTGGTTTCCTTGAGTGGGGGTAGTGCGGATGAAAATGGGATGGTTCCCTTTTCCTATTTGCTTGCTTTGTACTTCTTGATTTCAGTAGGGGAATTGTTCATGTCGCCCGTAGGGCTTTCCAAAATAACCGACCTTTCACCCAAACGTATTGTGGCATTTATGATGGGGATATGGTTCTTGTCATCGGCCTATGCGTTCCAAATAGTAGGGTTCATCTCCAAGCAATTGGCCATTGAGAGTACCGATAGCAACGTGGGCGGTTTCGATACCTTGAATGTGTATTTGGATGGTTTTAGTCTCATTGCCAAATATTCCTTGGTAGCGGGTGTAGTGGTGCTGATTTTTGCACCATTGATGAAACGCTTGATGGGGAACGTCCACTAATCCGTATCAAAATCAAAAACATAATATCCCTTTTCGCCGGTGTGGTGGAAAGGGATTTCTTTTTGGGCACAAGTCCGTTTCCAACGGGATACGTAGCTGGGATAGTTGCTGCCATCGGCCAGTACCATTTTGGGACGAACGGAATCCAAAAAACGCTCCAGATTGATTTTTGGGGACTGGGTGAACAGGACAAAATCTTGATTTCTTTCTATGGGGTAAATCCCTAAACTGTCTATGATGTATAACTTTTTTTGACCGATGGAGTAATTGTTCTTGAGCTGCGTGTTGTCAATGCTCTTGATTCGCTCTGCGACCAAATAATCCTGAGCAATACGGCCTACATTAACACTGTCCTGTGCATATATGTGCAGAGCGTTCCCTAGTTGGTGCAGCAAGATGGAGTTTCGGGATCTGTGGACCAAGACCAAGGCTTCTTTTTGCCGGAGTTGTATCTGGTTCCAAATGCCCCAAGTTTGAAAAGCAATGATGCCACTACATAAAATTAAAGTGGGTTTCAGTTTTGGTTGAGATAGGAATACGACCAAGGAAATTACGATAGCGTATCCTAAAACCAACTGGACATCATCAAACGGAATATCCTTGATCACAAATTCCTCTTGTTGGGCCACCCAACCCACGATGGAATTCATGATTTGTATGACCCAATTGTAGGAAACCACCAAAAAAGTAGGAAGCTGATTCAGTAAGGCCAAAGCCATGGCCAAAATGCCAAGACCCAAAATCAACCCCAAAAATGGAATGATCAAAAGGTTGGATACAAAAAACAAAGCAGGGAATTGGTGAAAATAGAACAGGCTAATGGGCAATACTCCCAATTGGGCGGCCAAGCTCACGGACAATAGTTGCCATGTTTTTCGGACGATGGTGTGCTCCGGGAACCAAAACCGCTGCAATTTTGGATAGATCCAAACAATAGAGAAAACAGCTGCATAACTCATTTGAAACCCTACTTGAAATAAGAAAAGAGGCTTTATCAACAAAATAAACCACATGGAAAGGGCAATGATATTAAAGACGTTGGTAGGGCGGTTCAAATAGAGGGCATAGGCCACAAAGGAAAACATGGTAACAGCCCGTACAATGGAAGGGGAGAGTCCGGCCACAAAGGCATATGCCCACAATAGGACGACCACGCCGACCAGTTTTAAGGTTTTTCCCTTGGGGAAATGCTCCAGAGGTGACAACAAAAACTGAAAGATGAAAAGCAGGATACCCACATGCAGTCCCGATACTGCCAAGATATGTATGGCGCCTGCGTTGGCATAATTGTTATAGGTGGTTTCCGAAATGTCGTCCCGTTGTCCCAACAACAAGGCTTGGATAACGGCCAGTTCGTCTGCACCGAAAGGATGTTCTTTCAGTTTTGCGATGAGGTGTTCCCTAAAATTTGAGGCCAACCCAATCAAGGTTGATGGGGATGTTTCCTGTACAATAATGGATTCATGGTCCGTCCGTATCTGGTGAAAAATGCCCTGCTTTCCTAGATAGTCCTTGTAATTGAACTGATGCGGATTCAGGGGAGGTTGTATGATTTCCGCCTTGGACAACACAAAAAGCTCATCATCAATCTTAAAGCTCTTTTTGGTGGAGTCCACAGGAAGGCTGAGCAATAATTTGCCTGTTGCCTTTTCTTGTTCCAGACCTTCAACTTCAACGACATAGCGTTGGGTGTAGGGATTGGGTTTTAAGACCTCCCTTACCTTCATCTGCCATAATTGGTCCTGGGTAAAATTGTGATGTGAATAATGACTCCCCAAATGGTTGGAGAGGGATAGGCCAACCACCAAAACACCTAAGGATATGGTTATGAGAAGGGTGGTAAACTCAAAAAACGGAACGCCATTATTCCTTGCCTGCCTTTTATTTGCATAATAAAGAACAGGGAACAGCACAATAATCGCTATAAACGGGATGTGGGGAGCGATATCCAGATAAAAGCCCAAAACAATCCCCACAATGAGGAACATTGTGAGTTTGATGGACACAAAATTAAACGAGCGCACTATAGGATACGCATGGCCTTTACAAAGGCATAGTTCCAATATCCCTCCCGTAATGAGGATACCAAAACGCCCCTTGAGGTCGTGGCATGAATAAATTTGATCTCATCTCCATCCACGTCCACCACAAGGCCCACATGGTTGATGCGTTTTCCAGTTTTACTGGTCTTAAAAAAGAGCAGGTCGCCCTTTTGTACGTCGTCCACCTGTACTTTTTGGCCCTCAAGGGCCATTTGGTACGAAGTTCTTGGGAATAGGATTTCGTTTTCCTTGAGGGAAACATAGACCAATCCAGAACAATCCATACCTTTTTTGGTGGTGCCCCCGTACTTGTAGCGCGTTCCAGAAAATTCCATAGCGGTGGAAATGATGGCCTCGGCCTTGGCATTTTCACGTTCTTCCTTTCTGGTTTTCTTTTCGGGGGATGTCTCTTCTGTGGACCCCTCTACCGTAACAGTTCGGGTCTTGCTGTAGGTTCGTTTTCTCTTGCCCGGGCCGCAACCGATCAGGACAAAAAGAAACAGTAAGAAAATGGTTTTGCGTAACATCCAAGAAATAGTATTGTTTTCTTGGAAGATAAAACTAAGCATTTTCAACGATTAATCGGGCAGCCAATTGACTGGCACCTTTTCCACCCAATTTTTTTCGAAGCAATTCGTAGTCCTCTAAAATTCGCTCCCGCTCTTGCCCTGCCACTATTTTTGATAGCTCTTTTTTGAGGTTTTTGGTGGTCAGGTCATTTTGGATGAGCTCTTTGACCACTTCCCTGTCCATAATAAGATTGACCAATGAAATAAAGTTCAGGGTGATGATGCGTTTGGCAATTTGGTACGAAATCCAGTTGCCTTTGTAGCAGACCACTTGTGGGATGCCAAAAAGGGCAGTTTCCAAAGTGGCCGTCCCGCTGGTCACCAGTGCCGCATGGGAATGTTTGAGCAAGGAATAGGTTTTGTTGGATACATAGCCTACCCTATTTTCCTTTAGGAAAGGAGCGTAAAATTCATCCGGTAGGCTCGGGGCGCCCGCAATGACAAATTGATATTCGGGAAAATCACTTTTTACGGATAGCATCACGTCCAACATTTTTTGGACCTCCTGTTTCCTACTTCCGGGAAGTAGGGCAATGATGGGTTTCTGAGCATCCAATCCATTTTCCTTTCTGAAAGTGGCCTCGTCCACCAAAGGGGTGTTCTCTATGGCATCGATAAGGGGGTGCCCCACAAACTGCACGGGGTATCCATGTTTTTTTTCATAGAACTCCTTTTCAAAAGGAAGGATGACGTACATGGCATCAATATCACGCTTGATTTTTTGGATGCGCCCCTCCCGTGAGGCCCAAATTTGAGGGGAAATATAATAGTTGGTTCTAAATCCGTTTTGTTTGGCCCATTTAGCAATCCGAAGATTAAAGCCGGAAAAATCAATGAAAATGATGACATCCGGATTGAATTTTTCAATGTCTTCCTTGCAAAAAGCGATGTTTTTAAAAATGGTTGGGATGTTCATGATCACCTCAAGAAATCCCATAAAGGCCATGTCTTTGTAATGCTTGGCCAATTGTCCCCCGGCTTTCTGCATCAAATCACCGCCCCAACAACGGATATCCGCATCAAGATCTTCTTGCTTCAGTGCCTTGATGAGGTTGGAGCCGTGCAGATCGCCGGAAGCCTCACCCGCTATGATATAATACTTCATCGTATAATGCTCAAGTTCAATTAGAACAAAACTTTGTAGGCCAAAATCACCAAGGCGGTCAGTAATGTGGCAATCATGACCCCTCTTGCCCTCAAATCCCGCTTAATGCGGAGAAACCCAAAGAATGCGATCAGGTTCAAAATGGCGCCCAAGGCCAATAAACTGCCAATATGACCTTGTTCCACTGCAGCATTGAAGGTGTCCACAATACCGATATCGGAAAACAAAAGAATGTATAGTAAAGTCCCGAAAGTGTTTGCTATGATACCCACAACAAAACCAATAATGATTTCCTTTTTAGTGTCCATTCAAGTTCCAGTTGTTTATGTTCGATATGGCATGGTGGGCCGTAAGGTCAAACTGGGTGGGAACCACCGAAATATAACCGTTGGCCAGCGCCCATTCATCTGTATCCTCTCCTTTGTCCAAAAGCTCAAATTTGCCTGTTAGCCAGTAGTAATCCTTTCCGGATGGGCTGGTACGCTTGTCAAACTCTTCCTTCCAATTCCCCCTCGCCTGCCTACAAACCTTGATGCCTTTGGGTTCTTCAGAGGTTTTGGGAATGTTCACATTGAGTACGGTTCCCTTTGGGATTCCGTTGGCCAAGGCCTCGACCACAATTTTTTTGATAGGTTTTAGGGAAGGCTCAAAATTGGCCTCCCATGAATAATCGCAAAGGGAAAACCCAATGGCAGGAATCCCTTCGATACCTGCCTCTATGGCAGCACTCATGGTACCGGAGTAGATAACATTGATGGAAGAGTTGGAACCGTGGTTGATGCCACTCACACAAATATCCGGTTTTCGGTCCAGGATTACCCGAAGGGCCAATTTTACACAATCCGCAGGGGTGCCACTACAGCTATATTCAAACGGAGCCCCCTCTTTGTGGTCCACGATTACCTTTTTGGAGAACAGGGTGCTATCCACCGTAATGGCATGTCCCATGCCCGATTGGGGGCTGTCCGGGGCCACCACAATAACGTCTCCTATTTCTTTCATGGTCCGTATCAGGGCCCTAAGACCTGGAGCGGTGATTCCATCATCATTGGTGACCAGGATAAGCGGTTTTTCCATTTCGTATAATTAATGGCATAAAAATACGTTTTTCATAAGGATATGAGGCCCCGACCGTTTAACAAAAAATTAAGCGGACCTGTAAGGAACTGGCACGGTTTTTTCAGTATCTTAGGGAATTCATACAATTAAAAACGACGGAAACCGCAATCTAAACCCAGCCTATTATGGTCGGATAGTTTCGGTCCGATAAAAACATATTATGAAGAAGAACTTCGTTTTGGCACTTTTGGTGATACTTGTAGCTGTCGCCTCTTGTAGCTTTACCAATAAGTCTTTTGAGAGCGATGACAAGGACAAATTACTGTTGGATTTGATTACCTATGTCTTGGAGCGGGGCCATTATGAGCCCAAAGATCTGGACGACACCTTTAGCTCCAATGTTTTTGATGACTTTATAGATATCATAGACCCCACAAAAAGGTATTTCCTGGAAAGTGATGTCAGGGAATTTGAAAAGTACCGATTTATGATCGATGATGAGATCAGGAATACGGACATCACTTTTTTCAATGTGGTGTATCAACGTTTGATGGTACGGATGAACGAGGCCAAGGAGATTTATAAGGAAGTACTTGCCGAACCATTCGACTATACCCTTGACGAGGTGATTGACATTGATTATGACAAGCAAGAGTTTGCCGCCAATAAAAAGCAGCTCAAGGAACGTTGGAGAAAACAACTTAAATACAACACCTTGGCCGTTTTTGAAAATAAGGTGGAAAATCGTATTTCCGATGCCACACAAGGGGATGGTCCCCAAGCTTCGGCAGATGTTTTGGTCAAATACAACGAGATTCCAACTTCAGTGGACAGAGCACTTACGGAGGAAGAGGCACGTGAAAATACCAAGAACACCTTGGATGAGTTCTTCGATTTTGTGGGTGATTTGGAAAGGAAAGATTGGTTTGTGCAGTACATCAACACCATAGTGGAAGAGTTTGACCCACATACCTTTTACTTCGCTCCAGAAGAAAAAGAGCGTTTTGATATTGGGATGTCCGGTAAGTTTGAAGGTATCGGGGCCCGTTTGCAAAAAAGACCTGAAGGCGCAAAAATTGTAGAGATCATTTCAGGAGGACCTGTTTGGAGAGATCAAACCTTGGAAGTAGGGGATGAAATCCTAAAAGTAGGGCAAGATGGCGAAGAACCCATTGATATTGTGGGAATGCGCCTTGATGATGCCATTAAACTGATCAAGGGCCCCAAAGGGACCATTGTGGACCTTACCGTAAGAAGGGTCGATGGGACCATTGAAGTGGTGTCCATTGTCAGGGATGTTGTGGAGTTGGAAGAATCCTATGCCAAATCAGCGACCATAAAGACAGATGATGCCCACAAGTTTGGGCTTATCAACTTACCCAAGTTTTATATCGATTTTGAGGACTATACCGAAAGAAATGCCGCAACCGATGTGGCCAAGGAAGTGGAGCGACTCAAAGAGGCAGGAGCAGAAGGAATTGTTCTCGATCTAAGGGACAATGGCGGCGGATCTTTGAAAACCGTGGTGGAAATGGCCGGGTTGTTCATCAAGGACGGACCTATAGTCCAAGTACGTTCCTCAGGTCAGCGTAAAGAAGTACATGAAGATAAGGATGAGCGCATCCAATGGGATGGACCATTGGTGATTCTCGTCAATGAACTATCCGCTTCAGCATCCGAAATTTTGGCCGCGGCCATGCAGGATTACAAGCGTGCCGTGATCATAGGAAGCAAGCAGACCTTTGGTAAGGGAACCGTTCAGAATGTGATTCCTTTGGACAACATTGTGCGAAGCAACGAGCATGGTGATTTGGGAGCCATAAAATTGACCACCCAAAAATTCTATCGCATCAATGGAGGCTCTACCCAATTGGAAGGGGTAAAGAGTGATATCGTTGTTCCGGACAGGTACAGCTATATTGATTTGGGAGAAAGAGATCAGGAAAACCCATTGGGTTGGGATAAGATCACTCCGGCCGACTACAAGGTGTGGGATGGTTACATCGATTTTGAGACCACTGTTGCCAATAGTAAAAAGCGGATGGAAAACAATGCCCAGATCAAACTTATCGAAGAGAATGCCAAATGGTTGAAGGAGCAACAGGATGAAACTGTAATTTCTTTGAATTATGACACCTATATCGGTAGGGAAAATGAAGCAAAGAAACGTTCCGAAAGCTTCAAGACCTTGAGGGATTATGATTCCAAATTGGCTTTTGAGTCCTTGGAGTATGAAACCGAGTTGTTCACCCAAGATTCCGTTTTGCGGGAGAAAAGGGATAGATGGCACAAGAGTCTGGCCAAGGATATTTATGTGGAAGAAGCCGTTAATGTACTCAAAGACCTTAAAATGAACAATATTAAGAACAATGAGCGCAAATTGGCCAGCGTAAAAGGATAATAAAAATTATAAATAGATATAAAAGCCGACCCATTTGGGTCGGCTTTTATGTTTTATGGTACGCTGTAGCATGTAAAAGTCTTCTTGGTCAATGACTTCAAGAAGTTGTTATTTCATTTGAAGTGGATTAAACTACAGGTTCCGAAGGGGAATTATCGATTATCAAGTTAAACATCAATCAGCAAGCTCTCCTTCATTTTTTGGATGATAAATTATTGTTCAACTTTGTGGTGAAATCAATAGAATGAAAAACAAGACTGTTTATGCCCTTCTTTTGGCCATCTGTGTGATAGGATTTTGGGTGTTTGAGAATTTTTACACCCCCGCCACATACACAGACCCAAACAAAAATGGCGAGAAAACAAATGGAATTCTTTTTCCAAGCTCAACTTCAGGGGATGTGGTCCATCACCAGTATTTCTCCCTTTCGTACAGCGAGCCCCATGAGCAGGCCGAGTGGGTGGCGTATGAGCTTAAAAGGGAGCATTTGACCTATGATGATAGAAAACGACCTTATTTTATAGAAGACCCCGAAGTTCGGACCAAGTCTGCAGATTGGAAGAATTATAGAGGGTCTGGGTATGACCGTGGACACTTGTGCCCTGCAGGGGACAGACGCTTTTCGGAGTATGCATATAACGAGACTTTTTATACCAGTAACATAAGTCCACAGGATAGGGATTTTAACGCGGGCGTCTGGAACCGTTTGGAGCAACAGGTAAGGAGATGGTGCAAAAAACACGGGGATTTATTTGTGGTCACAGGGGGTATTCTGGAGAAAGGTCTTGAGGAGATTGGGGAAGAAGATGTGGATGTACCCCAGGCATTCTATAAAATTGTGCTCAATACAAAAGATGATTCCAGAGGAGTGCTTGCCTTTTTGATTCCCAATAAGGAAAGCAACGCACCGTTGCAGACCTTTTTGGTTCCCATTGACGTATTGGAGGAAAAAACGGGATTGGATTTTTTTGCACAACAACCCAAAACGTGGCAAGATGCCCGTGAGCATGAGATTGATGCAGAAGGGTGGGACTTTTAAATACCGTCCTTTAAGCGGTTGGAGTCCAATTTCAAAAAGATAAAGAGTAGCATGGTAAAGAAGATAAGCCCGGAACCCCCATAGCTGAAAAACGGTAGAGGTACCCCAATAGTGGGCAAGAGTCCGATCACCATGCCAATATTTATAAAATAGTGGAACACCAGAATGGAAATGACTCCATACCCGTACATGCGGCTAAAATCACTTTTTTGTCGCTCAGCGATATAGATCAATCGTAAAAAGAAAACGGAAAACAACAATATTACGGTTGCAGTTCCCAAAAAGCCCCATTCCTCACCTACGGAACTGAAAATATAATCCGTATGCTGCTCGGGGACAAAATCTCCTTTGGTCCGGGTGCCTTCCAAAAAGCCCTTGCCAAAGAAACCTCCAGATTCTATGGCCTTTTCAGATTGATAGGTGTTGTAACCAATGGTCTTTCGAATTTCCTCCAGTTTTTTTTCATCTTTTTCCAGACCCAACCATAGCGTGAAACGATCACGATGGCGCTGTTCAAATACATTCTCGTATACAAAGTTCACCGAAAGGGAAAACAATGTGGATATGATAATGACCCCCAGTACCGGTAGCAATGGAATCTTGAGTGATGCCTTTTTAAAAGTATACACCAACAAGGTGATGACGATCATGCCAATAGTGACCCATACCGTTCCAAACATGAGGGTGGAAACAAAGAGTACTACAATGAATAGTAAAATACCGAGATAATACAGGGGGAATCCTTCACGGAAAAGCACAAAAAAGAAGGCAAAGTAGATCAAGGCGCTCCCGGGATCGGGTTGTGGCAAAATGAGAAAAGCCGGAAGCAATATGATGACCAAGGCATACATTTGGTGTTTCCGGGTTCTGATATCGGTCTGTATATCGCTCAAGAATTTGGCCAATGCCAGTGCAGTTGCCACCTTTCCCAACTCTGAAGGCTGAAGGTTGAAAAAACCAAGGTTATACCATGATGTGGCCCCGGCGATGGTCTTCCCAAAAACAAAGAGTCCTGCTAATAGCAATATGGATACAACATAAAAAATGGAGGAAAAGCGCTCAAAAAAGTTGGATTCCACAAAAAGAACCAAGATTATCCCTAAAAGGGATACCCCTATAAAGAAGAGTTGCTTCCCGTAAAGCGTGGAAAAGTCAAAAATGGAAGTGCTTTGATCCGTTAAGGAGGTGGAATAAATATTGATCCATCCTATAAAGACCAAAAGTGCATAAAGAATGATAGTGATCCAGTCTATCCTTCCAAAAACCCCTCTACCAAACATATTCGTTTATCTTGAAAGGTTCTCCACTATATGGTTTTGCATATTCGTGTTCCAAGGTCTTTTCCAGCATGCGTTTCTCCAAATCTTTTCGCGTGATTTCACCCTTGATATATTTTTCAATAAGTAGGGAGGCAATATGACCGGCGTAGCGTGCACCATAATACCCATTTTCAATATATACCGCCAAGGCAATCTGAGGGTTTTCCACAGGAGCAAAGGCCACAAAAACAGAATGGTCCGTGAGCTGCATGCGTTCACCATCAACCCGTATGAAATTTTCAACGGTCCCAGTTTTTCCAGCTATTTCAACATCTGGAATCTGTATCCACCGGGCAGTTCCATATTTGTATACATTGGCCATGCCCTCGATAACAGGGTCAAAATGTTTGCGATCTATGGTCGTGTAATGGGGTTCAGTGTATTTGGGGTCGATGGCTCCCGAATTTCCAATATTTTTGATGACATGGGGAGTGTAGAAATAGCCTCGGTTGGCAATGGCTGCGGTCATATTGGCCAATTGTAATGGTGTGGCGGCAATCTCGCCTTGCCCTATGGAATTGGAAATAATGGTGGATGCGGCCCATCTACCATCCCCGTACCACTTGTCATAGTAGGCTTTATCGGGAATCCTACCGGGTGCACCCGTGGGCAGGTCTGTTCCCAGATAATTGCCCAGACCAAAACTCTTCATATGTTTTTCCCATACGTCCATGCCCTCATCCGTGGTGCGGTATTTATCATAGATTTTTCTAAAAACCCCAGCAAAATAGGCGTTACAGGATTGTTGGATTCCTGAATTTAAATCCCGTACCCCACCACCACAATGACAGCCACGGAGTGTGTTGCCCACATAAAAACCATGGTAACACCGAAATTTGGTATTCGGCTCTATAACCCCTTCTTGCAATCCAACCAAGGCATTCAGGGTTTTAAACGGTGACCCAGGGGATTGTTGCGCCAAAATGGAACGGTCCCACGTAGGTTTGGAAATGGTATCGTAGTGGAGCTTGCTATAATTTTTGGAGCGCTCTCTTCCCACCAAAAGGGCTGGGTCGTAAGTGGGGCCGGATATCATGGCCAAGATTTCACCGGAGTTGGGTTCTATGGCAACTATGCCACCATGCTTACCGTGCATGAGTCTTTCCCCATATTCCTGAAGCTTTTTGTCCAAGGTGATATGGATTTCCTTGCCTTGTTCGGGGAGGGTGTCCAGTTTTCCACTTTTATAAGGGCCAATATCGCGGTTAAAACGGTCTTTCTGAATGTGTTTTACTCCTTTTCGACCCCTTAAAACCTCTTCATATTGTTTCTCAACACCGGTGTGTCCTTTTAGTTCCCCGGCCACATAGTTGGGATTGTTCTTGAGTTCCCATTCATTTACCTCACTAATGTATCCCAATACATTGGCGGCACTATTGGTGGCATAATAGCGCAAGGAACGCTTTTGAATATAAAACCCTGCATAATGACGCATTTTTTCCTGGAGCCGGGCATAGTCCTCTTTGGAAAGCTGGGGAACCAATACGGAGGGAAGTCTTGGGGAATAGGTTTTTGCTTTCTCCATTTTGTCTAAAAAGACAGCCTTTTCAATGCCCAAAAGCCCACAAAATTCCAAAGTGTCCAAAGGTTTTACCTCCCGTGGAATCACCATGACATCATAGGCAGGCTGATTGCCCACCATGAGCTCCCCATTTCGATCATAGATATATCCCCGTTCAGGATAGTCGTAGATTTTTTTGATGGCGGGATCATCCAATATTTGATCGGGAGAAAAACGAAAAAGCTGCAAATAGGAGAGTCTGCCTAAAAAGGTAAATCCTATTAAGATGACCACGGAAGATAGTAGCAGTTTTTTCATGGACAAAATGGTTTAAGGTCTAAACCTCTATAGTTCAACGTGACATTGTCTTTTTTATTCGCTTGTAGGGCTAAAAAGAGAACTAAAGAGCGTACATAGTACCAAAGTTACAAGACCTGTGGCAAAAACTTTTTTCAAAATTAAAAGGATGTGGGTAAAACTTAAAATTTCCAACGAAAAGAAAACAAGTTGATGGATCAATATCAACAGGGCCATAAAGGTAATACGTTGAACCTTGGTGGTGTTTTTAAAACTGAAGTTCTGGAACTCATAGTTCACTCCAAAACAAAAACGCATTATCACGGGCCTGGCGTAGGCAATGGTCAAGGAAGCAATGGCATTCAGAGCCATGGTGTCCGAAAAAATATCGATGATCAATCCCAATAAAAAAGAAATGAGCATGAACAAGGTGCGGTTTCCCTTGATGGGGTACCAATAAAAGAAAATCACATAGACCAAGGGATTGATGCTGTCCATAAAGTTCATGGCATTGAAAATCAATACCTGGGCCAATATGAGCAATACAAACCGAAGACTATTTAAAAATACGGTGTTATTCATTTAGGGTGCGCGCCTCCAATGCTTTTATTTCCTCCTTGTTTTTGTTCTCTATAAGATACACATTCTTTATGTTGGCCATATCATTGAACAGTTCCACATCAATATTATAAAAACTGCCTGCCGTGTTAAGATCGTATTTTTTGATGGTCCCAATGGGAATGTTTTCAGGAAATATACTGGACATGCCACCAGTAACAATGGTATCGCCCACTACCAGTGGTACCAATCGAGGGATGTCTACCAACTGTGCAATGGTATAATCCTCACCTTCCCAGACCAGTGACCCAAAATAGTCGGAATGCTTGATCTTGGCGTTGATGTTGGATTTGGTGTTGAGTAGACTTTGTACCGTTGCAAAATTTGAGGATACATTTTCAACAATGCCCAAAATGCCTTTGGTGGTAATCACCCCCATATCCTGTTTTACCCCTTGGTTTTCCCCTTTATCAATGGTAATATAATTTCTAGGGGAGGTAAAGCTGTTCTTGATCAGTCGGGCACTGAGAACTTCGTAAGCTGTCAATGTAGAATCCAAGGGCTGTACACTGTCAACTTTCATATTAAACAGCATTTTTCGCAGCTGCTCATTTTCACGAACCAATCTATTGTTCTCTTCCCGAAGTCCAAAATAGGATGAAATATCAGCAGCCGAGCCATACACATTGCCCGTCAACCATTTGGAGGAGTTAAAAAACTTGGATTGATGATAGGAATGCGATCTAATGGTGATCACCAATGAAATAAGCAGGAGAAAACCATATAGGAAGGCATTTCTATTGCGTAAAACAAAATTGATGATCCGTTGCATGCAATCGTATCGTTATGAAAGTTTAAACGCCCTTAAGCGGATTGGAACCCAATATGGTCCAATTATTTGATCAAGATGCTTTTATAGCGTTCCAAATTTTTCAGCGCAATTCCCGTTCCGCGAACCACAGCTCGCAAGGGGTCTTCCGCAATATATACGGGAAGGTCTGTTTTTTGGGAAAGTCTTCTGTCCAATCCACGGAGCATGGAGCCACCACCGGCCAAATAAATTCCGGTGTTGTAAATATCGGCGGCAAGCTCGGGAGGGGTTTGCGATAGTGTTTCCATTACAGCATCTTCAACCCGTAAAATACTTTTGTCCAAGGCTTTGGCTATTTCTCGATAGGAAACCTGAACTTGTTTGGGTTTTCCGGTCAATAGGTCCCTTCCTTGAATGGACTTGTCCTCTGGAGGGGACTTTAAATCTTCAGTGGCACTACCAATTTCAATTTTTATCGCTTCAGCGGTAGTCTCCCCTACATAGAGATTGTGCTGGGTGCGCATGTAATAAATAATGTCGTTGGTGAACACATCGCCCGCAATTTTCACCGATTTATCACAGACAATACCCCCCAAGGCAATTACCGCAATCTCGGTGGTACCCCCACCGATGTCAACGATCATGTTTCCTTTGGGCTGCATAATATCCAATCCAATACCAATGGCTGCGGCCATGGGCTCATGGATAAGGTATACTTCCTTGCCATTTACCCTTTCCGCAGATTCCCGAACCGCTCGCATCTCCACTTCGGTGATACCGGAAGGGATGCAAATGACCATTCGCAATGCTGGCGGGAACCACTTTTTCTTTAAGGCCGGAATGTTCTTGATGAACATATTGATCATCTTTTCCGAAGCATCAAAGTCGGCGATAACCCCGTCCTTCAACGGCCGTATGGTCTTTATGTTTTCATGGGTTTTCCCCTGCATCATGTTGGCTTCGCGCCCCACCGCGATGATTTTTCCAGACACGCGATCCCTTGCCACAATGGAAGGGCTGTCCACCACCACCTTATCCAAGTGGATGATCAGGGTATTTGCAGTACCAAGGTCAATGGCAATTTCCTCGGTCATGAAATCAAAAAATCCCATAAAAAGCGTTTATTTTCGGATTAACGGTAAAAAATTACCGGCTAATGTACTAAAATTAATGTTTAAAATGCCGTGTGCCTGTCATTACCATGGCCATTCCGTTTTCATTGCAATAATCAATGCTCAATTGATCTTTGATGGAGCCCCCGGGCTGGATGACACTTTTAATGCCTGCCTTGTCTGCAATCTCCACACAATCCGGGAAAGGGAAAAAGGCATCACTGGCCATTACGGCACCGTTTAAATCAAAATTGAACGACCCTGCTTTATGGATGGCTTGGTTCAAAGCGTCTACACGTGAAGTCTGACCGGTTCCACTGGCGCACAGTTGTTTGTTCTTGGCCAAAACAATAGTGTTACTCTTGGTGTGCTTGCACAATTTGGAAGCGAAAATCAAATCTTCGATTTCGTCTGAGGTCGGTTTTTTATCTGTAACAGGATTCAAGTCCTCTTTTGCATCGGTTTTGGAATCTTTGTCCTGTACCAAGAATCCATTCAAACAAGTGCGGACCAAAGTCTCTGGTAGGCTCACTTGGTTTTGGACGAGGATGATACGGTTCTTTTTTCCTTTGAGGGTTTCCAACGCCTCATCCGAATAGCTTGGTGCAATGACTACTTCGCAGAACAGATTGTGAATCTCTTCGGCAGTTGGAGCATCAATTTCAACGTTGGAAATCAAAATACCGCCAAAGGCAGAGACCGGGTCACCGGCCAAGGCATCCACATAGGCTTGTTTGATGGTGCTTCGGGTAGCAAGCCCACAGGCATTGTTATGTTTTAAAATGGCAAAAGTGGGGTCATCATTCACAAATTCCCCCATCAGGTTAACCGCGGCATCCACATCCAAGAGATTGTTATAGGAAAGCTCCTTGCCGTGCAGTTTGGTGAACATGGCATCAAAATCCCCAAAGAAGAATCCTTTCTGGTGAGGGTTTTCACCATAGCGCAGTACTTGTCCTTTGGTTTCACTGATTTTGAGTACAGTTTCTTCCTTTTCCGCATTGAAATAGTTGAAAATGGCCGTGTCATAATGCGAGGAAACGTTGAACGCTTTAGCGGCAAAACGCTTGCGGTCTTCCAACGTGGTAGTACCGTTTCCTTCGGAAATGACGTTGAGGAAGTCTTCGTAATCTTCCATGGAAGAAACGCAGAGTACATCCTTGAAGTTTTTGGCAGCGGCCCTGATCAAGGAGATACCGCCGATATCGATTTTCTCGATAATATCTTGTTCCGAAGCCCCACTGGCCACGGTTTTTTCAAAAGGGTAGAGGTCCACGATGACGATGTCCAATTGGGGAATGTCAAATTCCTGCATTTGGGCCACGTCGCTTTCGTTGTCCTGTCTATTTAAAATGCCGCCGAACACTTTAGGGTGCAATGTCTTCACCCGTCCACCTAGAATGGAAGGGTAGCTGGTAACATCTTCCACGGGTACCACATCGATACCGAGATTGCGGATAAATGTTTCGGTTCCTCCTGTGGAATAGAGGGTTACGCCGAGTTCGTCCAATTTTTTAACGATGGGCTCCAAACCATCTTTGTGGAATACGGAAATCAGTGCAGCGGAGGCTTTTTTGGCAGTCTTCATTGGTGTCTTAAAAATCAATTTCTTAAGCCCACAAAAGTACTTGTTTTGTTGCTAAAAAGTAGAATGGGTTATCAACAAAATGGAGGAGTTTTACAGAATTTCGGCCACTTTTTTGTTGATGAATTCCAAAAACCGCTCATCCTCCTCGGAAAAGGGGTCCGGGGTGTTGGAATCGATATCGATTTGCCCCACATTTTCCCCATTCACAAACAAGGGAACCACAATTTCCGCTTTAACGGTAATGCTGCAGGCAATATAGTTGTCCTGCGCAGCCACATCGGGAACCACAAAGTTTTGGTTGCTCACCGCCACTTGCCCACAAATACCTTTGCCAAATGGAATGATTGTATGGTCCGTGGGTGCACCGGCATAGGGACCCAATTTTAGTTCCTCCTTGTCCCCATTTTTGAAGTAAAACCCCACCCAATCGTAATAGGGCACTTTACTGCGCAATAATTCACAAATTTCACCCAAGCGGGTGTCCACGGTTTTGGAATCATCGGTTATGATGGAAAGTACTTTGGGTTGAAGGGTTGCCAACATACATCTATTTTTTGCAAAGGTATGGAATAGGGGTTTTGTCCGATGCAAAGCCATAAACTTACTGGACTGTATTTTTAAACTTCTGTTAAACAAAACAATAAATCACCAAATTTTGTAGTTTTGTAGGGAAATGAAACAGGTTTTTCATCAAATTATGTCGTCTGTAATGGCCCTTTTGGTCTTGGCCTCAACGGTTTCTTGGACCGTGGACAAGCATATTTGTATGGGTAAAGTACAGGATATTTCCTTTTTTGCCCATGCGGATGATTGCGGTATGGACATGGAGATGGAAAAATCTTGCTGCGATGAAGAATCATTTACGGTTCAAGGTCAGGATGACCTAAAAATCTCCTTTGATGATTTTAGTGTTGGACAACAGCTGTTTTTGGTAAGCTTTGTCCATTCCTATTTTTATCTTTTTGAAGACAAGGTGGAGGAAGTAAGTTCTTTTAGGGACTACGCCCCACCCCCACTGATACAGGACGTCCAAGTGCTGCATCAGACTTTCCTCATTTGATTTAACATTGGTTGATTGTACCCGACCCCTTGTGGTTGGGCGTGCCCATTTATGCACTTTTTTCTGATCCAATTGTTTAAATCAAACCTTTATGCTGAACAAGAGCATCAAATTTCTCATAGAGAACAAATTAGTGGCCGTTTTACTCCTAGTCCTATTTGTAGGTTGGGGTACGGTGAACATTCCATTTGACTGGGACACTGGATTTCTTCCCAAGAACCCTGTCGCAGTGGATGCTATCCCCGATATTGGGGAAAACCAACAGATTGTGTTTACCCAGTGGCCCGGACGGTCACCCCAAGACATGGAAGATCAGGTCACCTATCCGTTGACCACTTCGTTGTTGGGTATCCCTGGAGTAAAGACCATACGGAGTTCTTCCATGTTTGGACTGTCCAGTATCTACATCATTTTTGAGGAAGATGTGGAATTCTATTGGAGCCGAAGCCGTATTCTTGAAAAACTGAATTCCTTGCCCAGTAATCTTTTGCCCAGTGGGGTAAATCCGGCATTGGGCCCGGATGCCACTGCCTTGGGACAGATTTTCTGGTACACCTTGGAAGGACGGGACGAAGAAGGCAATGTTACCGGCGGATGGGATTTACAGGAACTGAGAAGCGTTCAGGATTACTATGTAAAGTATGCCCTGTCATCGGCCAGTGGAGTTTCTGAAGTCGCCTCCATTGGTGGATTTGTGCAGGAATACCAAATTGATGTAAATCCAGAATTGCTGAAACAGTACAAGATTGGCCTGGATCAAGTGGTAAAGGCCATAAAGCAGAGCAATCGGGATATTGGGGCACAGACCTTGGAAATTAACAAGGCAGAATATTTGGTCCGTGGACTGGGATACATCAAATCCTTGGAAGACATTAAAAATGCTGTGGTCACTTCAACGGATTATACCTCCATAAGAGTGCAGGATGTTGCCCATGTTTCGTTGGGGCCGGCTGTTCGAAGGGGTATTTTGGACAAGGAAGGTGCCGAGGTGGTCGGTGGTGCCGTGGTGGCACGATATGGGGCCAATCCCTTGGAAGTCATCAATAATGTAAAGGAGAAAATAAAGGAGCTCAGCGCCGGATTGCCTTCCAAGGAATTAAAGGATGGCACTACATCGCAATTGACCATCGTTCCGTTTTATGATCGCACGGAACTCATTCAAGAAACCTTGGGGACTTTAAATGAAGCGCTGACTTTGGAAATTCTGATCACCATTTTGGTGATTGTGGTAATGGTCTTCAACCTGAGGGCATCCTTATTGATTTCAGGACTCTTGCCCGTAGCGGTACTCATGGTCTTCATTTCCATGAAGCTGTTTGGGGTGGATGCAAATATCGTGGCCCTTTCCGGAATTGCCATCGCCATTGGTACCATGGTCGATGTTGGGGTTATCCTTTCCGAAAACATTATCCGGCATCGGGATGAGAACACCCAAAACCTACCCATAAATACGGTAGTCTACAATGCCACATCAGAAGTTTCTGGAGCCATATTGACCGCCGTGCTGACCACGATTATCAGTTTTATCCCGGTATTTACCATGGTAGGGGCAGAGGGGAAATTGTTCCGTCCATTGGCATTTACCAAGACCATGGCCTTGGCAGCTTCGGTAATTGTGGCCCTGTTTCTGATTCCGCCGTTTGCGGCCATCATTTTCAAACGAAAACCGCAGGGGCCTCTCCTAAAATACATTTGGAACGGAGTACTTATGACTTTGGGATTGATAGCTATTGTTTTTGGACAATGGCTTGGCCTGACCTTGGTGGCTTTTGGGGTTTTGGGCATTTTAAGATTGAAAGAGATGGTGTCTGAAAAAGAGGTTACGTGGCTCAATGTGGTCATTTGCATCACCACCATTCTGTTTTTATTGGCTACCTATTGGAGACCCCTTGGCTTTGATAGGAGCATAGCCATTAACCTAACTTTTGTGGGGTTGATTTGTGGGGTACTGTTGGGCGTGTTCTATCTATTCCGAAAATACTATCACCGCATATTGTTGTGGGCATTGGAGAACAAACTGCTCTTCCTTTCAATTCCTACGGTGATTGTGGTCTTCGGGTTTTTGATCATGCGTAACACAGGTCAAGAATTTATGCCCTCCCTTAACGAAGGCTCTTTTCTGTTGATGCCCACCTCGCTCCCACATGCAGGGGTAGAGGAAAATAAAAGGGTGTTGCAGCAGTTGGATATGGCCGTGGCCACAATCCCGGAAGTTCAAACCGTAGTGGGAAAATCGGGAAGGACCGAATCGGCTTTGGACCCTGCCCCGCTCTCCATGTACGAAAATGTGATCCAATATCGCTCCGAATATGAAAAAAACCAGACAGGTACTCCACAGCGTTTTAAGGTAAATAAAGACGGCTATTTTGTATTGAAGAACGGAAAAGTGGCCGCCAATCCCAATCTCAAAGTTCAGAATGAAGCAAATTACGCAAGTTCACATGTGAGCGAACCGCTTCGTATTGATAGGAACCTACTGGTTGCTGATTCCAATGGGGAATATTTTAGGAATTGGCGTCCAGAGATTAAAAGCCCGGATGACATTTGGGATGAGATTGTGAAGGTGACCCGATTGCCAGGAATTACTTCGGCCCCCAAATTGCAGCCTATTGAAACCCGTTTGGTAATGCTTCAAACTGGAATGCGCGCTCCCATGGGAATCAAGGTCAAGGGACAGGATTTGAAAGAAATCGAGGCGTTTGGATTGCAGTTGGAGGCCATCCTCAAAGAAGCTGATGGGGTAAAGGACGAGGCTGTTTTTGCCGATCGCATTGTGGGTAAACCCTATTTGCTAATTGATATCGACCGTGAAAAGTTGGTGCGATACGGCGTGGTCATTGAAGATGTACAGCAAATTCTTGAGGTGGCCATTGGCGGTATGACTTTGACCCAGACCGTTGAAGGAAGGGAACGTTATGGGGTTCGGGTGCGCTATCCGAGGGAACTTAGGGAAAATCCAACAGATATTGGCAATATTTATGTGCCGGTGGAAAAGGGCAACCCGGTTCCGTTGAGCGAATTGGTTACCATCAAATACGAACAAGGTCCGCAGGTCATTAAAAGTGAAGATACCTTTTTGGTGGGCTATGTTCTTTTTGATAAGCTGGATGGTTTTGCGGAAGTGGCTGTGGTGGAAAATGCCCAAGCCAAGATTTTGGAAAAAATTGATAGTGGTGCATTGGTGGTACCCAAGGGAATCAGTTATCAGTTCACTGGGACCTATGAAAACCAACTTCGGGCAGAAAAAACATTGTCTGTAGTGGTGCCCTTGGCCCTATTGATCATTTTCCTCATCCTATATTTCCAATTTAGGTCCGTAGCCACTTCCTTGATGGTGTTCACAGGGATTGCAGTGGCCTTTGCCGGTGGGTTTTTAATGATATGGCTATATGGTCAGGATTGGTTCTTGAACTTCAACTTTTTTGGTGAAAATCTACGGGATCTCTTCCAAATGCATCCCATTAATCTGAGTGTTGCGGTTTGGGTAGGGTTCATTGCCCTTTTTGGAATTGCTACGGACGACGGTGTGGTCATGGCCACCTATTTAACGCAGACCTTTCGAAAAAACACCCCTACCTCATTGGAAGCTATCAGGGAATCGGTTTTGGAAGCGGGGGAGAAGCGTATTAGACCGTGTTTAATGACCACGGCGACCACCATTTTGGCCCTTTTACCTGTGTTGACGAGTACCGGACGGGGAAGCGATATTATGATTCCCATGGCCATTCCCAGTTTTGGGGGAATGCTGATCGCATTGATCACCCTATTCGTAGTGCCTGTATTGTTTAGTTGGAAAAGCGAATGGCAACTTAAAATGCAAAATCGATGAAAAAGAATCTCATTTTTATGGCATTTGCCCTTTTGACGGTTGGACTGAATGCCCAGACACTGGAGCTGTATCTTCAGGAGGCGGAGCAGAACAATCCACTGATTCAGGCTTTGGAACTGCGGTACAACATTGCCAAGGAAAAGGTGAGCGAGGTGAACACCTTGCCCAACACGACCATAGGCGCAGGCTATTTTGTAAGTGAACCTGAAACACGGACCGGTCCACAGCGAGCCCGATTTTCAGTATCACAGATGCTGCCTTGGTTCGGGACCATTACGGCCCGCGAAAACTACGCGAGCTCCATGGCAGAGACCGAGTATGTGGAGATTGCTATAGCCAAACGCAAATTGGCATTGTCCGTGGCCCAATCCTATTACCGATTGTATGCGCTGCAAGCAACACAAGGTAAGCTCGATGAGAATATTGCCTTGCTCAACACCTATGAACGCTTGGCCCTTACTTCCGTGGAAGTGGGAAAGGCTTCGGCAGTGGATGTGCTTAAACTTCAGATCAGACAGAACGAACTTCAACAACAAAAAGAAGTATTGCAGCAACAATACATCGCGGAACAGGCCGTGTTCAACAACTTATTGAATCGGGATGAAAGTATTTTGGTTGAGGTGGCGGACGGAATGGATATCCCCGAGGAAGATCCCATTCTTGAAAAGGAAGCATTGGCCCTGAACCCGGAACTCCTCAAGTATGATCAATTATATGAATCCGTGGTGCAATCCGAACTCCTCAATCAGAAGGAGAATGCCCCAAGTCTCGGATTTGGGTTGGACTATGTAACCGTTTCGGAACGGCCCGATATGAGTTTTAGCGACAATGGTAAGGACATTGTAATGCCCATGGTCACCCTTTCCATTCCCATTTTCAACAATAAGTTCAAGTCCGTGACCAAGCAGAACCAATTGCGACAACAAGAGATCGAGCTACAAAAGCAAGAACGATTGAATGTGTTGGAAAACACTTTTGCAAAAGCACTTTCACAGCGTAACGAGGCCCGGATTGCCCATGCTATTCAGGCAAAAAATCTGGATCAGGCCAAGGATGCGGAGGAAATCCTCATCAAAAACTATGAAACGGGCACCATTGATTTCAATGATGTACTGGATATTCAAGAGTTGCAATTGAAATTTCAGCTCAATCAAATACAATCTGTGCAGATGTACTATGTGCAATCAGCCCTAATCAATTATGTAATCAACAAGTAATTTAATTTTAACAAAAATGAGAACAAACATCAGAACAATTATCGGAATCGCATTTGCTTCAGCATTGGTATTGACCATATCTTGTAAGGGAAAAACAGAAGAGGCCAAAGAAACTTCAACGGAAGCGACTATGGATCATGAAGGGCATGATATGGACAACATGAACGATATGGAAACCAAGGATACGCAAGGCAAGGAATATGCATCAGCCTATGTGTGTCCCATGCATTGTGAGGGCAGCGGTAGCGATACCGAAGGGAAATGTCCAACTTGTGGGATGACCTATGTTTTGAATACGGAGCACATGAAGGACGGGCATACCCATAATTAAACATTAAAAACCTTACCCATCCAATATGGTCATTAAAGTCAAAAATATGGTATGCGACCGCTGCAAGAGCGTTTTGAAAGATGAATTTCAAAAGGCTGGCATTGTCGTGGCAAAAATGGATTTGGGTGAGATTCAATTCTTGGATGATGCCTTGCATCGCATGGATGATATACGAGGGATTCTGGTCAGAAATGGGTTTGAGCTGATCGAGAACCCGAACGATACCCGCATCGCAGAAATTAAAAAGCATGTACTCATGGCTTTGAACCATGGGGTGGACCGGAATCTCTCGGAGTATCTGTCCGACAAAATGAAAAAGGAATATTCGGTGCTGAGTAAACTCTTCAGTGCCACAGAGGGGATGACCATTGAAAAGTTTTTCATCAGACTCAAAATTGAAAAGGCCAAGGAACAGATACAAATGGGAAACAAAACCTTCTCGGAGATTGCCTATGATCTAAACTATGCCAGTGGCAGTCATTTGGCCAAACAGTTCAAGGCCATAACCGGAATGTCCATGGGGAAATATCAAAAGCTTCAGCAATGGGACAGAAAAGCTTGGGACCAAATTGTATAACAATTAACCAAAATTGTAAAAGTAGTTGACCGGAGGATACGGTAGTTTCGATTTAAAAACAAAAACAATGAAGCACACCTATCACATACACGGAATGACCTGCAACGGATGTAGGGGCCACGTGGAGAAAACCCTTTCCGAGGTTGACGGGGTGGTTTCCGCTGAAGTCAATTTGGAAAAGGCCGAAGCCGTGATTGCCATGAAGGAACATATTCCCTTGGAACGGTTTCAACAAGCTTTGGAAAAGGATGGGGGAAGGTACAGTATACATATGCCCGGTCATCACCATCCACCCCAACCGAAAGAAAAACCCGAAGTGAAAAATGGAACTGGGGTATTTTACTGTCCCATGCATTGCGAAGGGGACAAAACCTATGACCAGCCCGGTGATTGTCCGGTCTGTGGAATGGATTTGGTGGAGGAACAGAATTTATCCGCTTCCTCTTTGGAACAATGGACCTGCCCCATGCACCCGGAAATTATTCGGGACGAACCCGGCAGCTGTCCCATCTGTGGAATGGATTTGGTCCCAAAAAAACCAGATCTTTCAGAAGAGGAGAAAACGTATAAAAAATTGATCAAAAAATTCTGGCTGGCCTTGGCATTTACCCTGCCCATTTTTTTGATTGCCATGAGTGAAATGGTGCCCAACAACCCATTGTACACCATGTTGCCGCAAAAGTATTGGAACTGGGTCCAGTTTGCCCTTTCCCTGCCCGTGGTCTTTTACGCCACTTGGATGTTTTTTGAACGGGCCTTCAGAAGTATCAAGACCTGGAACCTGAACATGTTCACCCTCATAGGTATCGGTGCCGGGGTGGCTTGGACTTTTAGTGTTTTTGGGATGCTATTTCCGGATTTCTTCCCGGAACAGTTCAAAACAGAAGCTGGAACAGTGCATGTGTACTTTGAGGCGGCAACAGTCATCCTTACACTGGTGCTTTTGGGTCAGGTATTGGAAGCCAGGGCCCATAGCAAGACCAATTCTGCCGTAAAGGAGCTATTAAAGCTTGCCCCAAACGAAGCGGTCAGGGTAGTCAACGGGGAAGAGAAGGAAGTACATATCGATGACATTCAGTTAGGGGATATTTTGCGGGTAAAGCCCGGGGAAAAGATTCCTGTGGATGGTGTGGTTATGGAAGGTCAGACCGCCATAGACGAGTCCATGATCACGGGCGAACCCATTCCTGTGAACAAGGAAAAAGGAGATAAGGTAAGCAGTGGTACCATCAACGGGAATACATCCTTCTTGATGAAAACCGAGAAAGTGGGGTCGGACACCCTATTGTCCCAAATTATCAAAATGGTGAACGATGCCAGTCGCAGTAGGGCACCTATCCAGAAATTGGCCGATACCGTATCTGGATATTTTGTGCCCATTGTTGTGGCCATTGCCGTGGTCACTTTTGGCGTGTGGGCCATTTGGGGACCAGAGCCGGCCTATGTATATGCGTTGGTCAATGCCATCGCTGTATTGATCATTGCCTGTCCTTGTGCCCTTGGATTGGCCACGCCCATGTCTGTAATGGTAGGCGTGGGCAAAGGAGCCCAAAATGGCGTACTCATAAAAAATGCCGAAGCTCTTGAAAGGATGAACAAGGTGGATACCCTTATTGTGGACAAGACCGGAACCATTACCGAAGGGAAGCCTACCGTTGAGAAAGTTGGGACATTTGGGGGTAATGAAGAGAACACGGTTCTGCAATACATGGTTTCCTTGAACAATCTTAGCGAGCATCCCTTGGCTCAGGCCACTGTGAACTTCGGAAAAGAAAAGAATATTGATTTTTTAAAAGCTGATGGATTTGAAGCTGTTACCGGAAAAGGGGTCCAAGGAACTGTAAATGCAAAGAAGACCGCTTTGGGTAACCGTAAGATGATGCAGGAAGTAGGTGTAGAAGTGTCCGAAGCAATTGAAAATGAGGTGCAAACCTATCAGAAACAAGGAAAGACCGTGTCCTATTTGGCCATCGATGGAAAAGCGGTGGGTTATGTGGTTATTGGAGATCGTATAAAGAAAACTAGTGCAAAGGCCATTAAGGCGCTACAGGATAAAGGTGTGAGTGTGATCATGCTTACCGGCGACAACCGGGATACCGCTCAAGCCGTGGCCAATGAACTTCATTTGTCCGACTTTGAAGCGGGGATGTTGCCAGAGGACAAACTTAAAAAAGTGTCGGAACTGCAATCCCAAGGTAGGGTGGTGGCCATGGCAGGAGATGGTATCAACGATGCCCCGGCATTGGCTAAAAGTGATGTTGGGGTTGCCATGGGGACAGGTACCGATGTGGCTATGGAAAGTGCCTCCATTACCTTGGTAAAAGGAGATTTGCATGGTATTGTCAAAGCATTCAACCTGAGTGGTGCCGTCATGGGCAATATCAAGCAAAACCTGTTCTTTGCCTTGGTGTACAACACTTTGGGGGTTCCTATCGCCGCGGGAGTGCTCTATCCATTTTTTGGGTTGTTGCTCTCTCCCATGATAGCGGCCTTGGCCATGAGCTTTAGCTCCGTATCGGTCATTGCCAATGCACTCAGACTTCGAACTAAATCAATCGACTAAATAATGGTAAAACGACAAACAGCAATCAAAATTCGAAAGACCCACAGGTACTTGGGAATCTTTTTGGGGATTCAATTCCTGATGTGGACGATCAGCGGGATGTATTTCAGTTGGACGGATATTGATGAAATCCATGGAGATCATTTCAAAAAAATGCCGCCCAAGGCCACATCCTTTACCAATCTTTTGGGTACGGACAGTTTGAATGGGGTCAAAGGGATTGCATCCATGGAGCTTTTGGAGATTGCTGGTCGGCCCTATTATTGGATCAATGGGGCACAGTTGTTCAATGCCAAAACTGGGGAGCAAAAAGAAAGTGTAACCAAGGAAGAGGCGCTGCAAGTGGCGGCCAATCATATGCGCGCTGACCTTAAGGTCAGCTCCATTGCCCAGATTAATGAAGTAGGGCCACATCACGAGTATCGAGGAAGACCCTTGCCCGCCTATGAAATTTCGTATGGCACATCGGAAGAATTAAAGGCTTATGTGGCCCTGGACAATGGGGCATTTCAAACGGTACGGCACAGGGATTGGCGTTGGTTTGATTTTTTGTGGATGACACACACCATGGACTATCAAGGACGGGATGATTTCAATACCCTACTGCTCAGGGGGTTTTCTTTATTGGGACTGATTACGGTATTGAGTGGTTTCCTGCTTTGGTTCACGTCTTCCCCATCGGTTCGAAAAAAAATGGTTAAACGAAAAAATAAATAGCATGAAAAAGAATATTGTATATGTTGGAGTAGCGGCCGTGGTTGGACTTCTTTTAGGATATCTGATTTTTGGTTCAAGTTCTGGGGATGGGAATTCTACCGATGGGCATGATCACAGCAATGAAATGGCATCCGATCAAATGTGGACCTGTTCCATGCATCCACAGATCATGCAGCCGGAACCTGGCGATTGTCCTATCTGTGGTATGGATTTGATTCCGGTAGGTTCTTCGGATGTAGGTCTTGCCATGGGACAGATAAGAATGTCCAGCAATGCCATGGCACTTGCTGGTGTGGAAACGGTGACCGTGGGTGCTGGGATGACAGGGGAAGGCCGTGTGAAGCTCTCTGGAAAAGTGGCTATCAACCAAGAAGCGGATGCCGTGCAATCGGCCTACTTTAATGGGAGGATTGAAAGACTCAACATCAATTTTGAAGGGGAAGAAGTAAGAAAAGGACAACAACTGGCCACCATCTACTCTCCCGAGCTGGTCGCGGCACAACAAGAATTGATTACGGCGGCCAATTTGAAGGCTTCCCAACCAGCACTTTATGCGGCGGTCCGGAATAAGCTTACATTTTGGAAACTGTCTGAAAATCAAATCAATGAAATTGAAAGTTCTGGGAAGGTGCGTGAAAACTTCCCGGTATATGCCAATGTTTCAGGAGTGGTTTCGGAAATCATGGTCGAAGAAGGTGATTATGTAAGCACTGGTTCACCTTTGGTAAAAGTGGCCAATTTAAATTCGGTTTGGGCCGTGTTTGATGCCTACGAGAACCAATTGTCGCTGCTCAAGAAAGGACAAAACCTTGAGGTGCTGACAAAGTCGTACCCCAATGAAACTTTTAATGCGAAAATTTCCTTTGTGGATCCCTTGTTGAACAGTTCCACGAGGACTCTTGAGGTGCGTGCGAATCTGGATAACAGAAAAGGGTTGCTGAAACCGGGGATGTTTGTCACGGCCGAAATCCAATTGGAGAACGATACGGAAACGGAGACACTTACCGTTCCGGAAAGTGCGGTTCTTTGGACTGGGGAACGCTCTGTTGTTTATGTAAAGCCAAATTCAGGAGAAGGCATCTTTGAGATGCGCGAAGTGACCTTGGGGAATTTGGTCAATGGTAATTATATAGTGGTTTCTGGATTGAGTTCAGGTGAGGAGGTAGTGACCAAGGGGACGTTTACCGTGGATGCCGCTGCGCAACTCCAAGGAAAAAAATCCATGATGAACAAAAGTGGGGGAAGAACCATGACCGGACATGAAGGGCATGGAGCTGGAATGCAAATGGATATGGAAATCTCAAAAGAAGCCAAGACAGCATTTGACTTATTGTTGGATCCGTATCTTAAACTAAAAGATGCCTTGGTGGCTTCCAATATGGAACAGGTACAACAATTTGCCAGTGAGGGGATGGAGAATGCCAAACAAATTGCTGCCATAGAAATGGATGAAAAGACAAAGATTCATTTTTCGAAGATTGGGAATCAATTCGCGGCTATTGGTTCAGAAAGTGACTTGGACGGCCAACGGAATCATTTTGTCCAATTGTCGGAAAGCATGATACTGATTGGAAGTCGAATAACCGGAATGGGTAAAAAACTGTATGTACAACAATGTCCCATGGCCAATCAAAATAACGGGGCAAATTGGCTGAGTCTGGACGAGGAAATCAAAAATCCATATTACGGTGAAGCCATGTTGAAATGCGGAAGCACAGTTGGTGTAATAAACTG
>CP051244.1:1670699-1704249 GCA_017795045.1 Allomuricauda sp.
CTGATATACATTTACTTCAGTTTTTAATTTATTGACTCATGAAACAAGCGAAGTCAACTGGAAAGTCATCTCCTGCCAAAGCTGTAAAAAGCAATGCCAAGAAGACTACCCAAGCTACTGGTAAGAAGAAGTAACTTGTGGTTTTTTGGCCCAAAGGGCCATAACTGAAAAGAAAGAAAAACGCCCTGATGAAAATCAGGGCGTTCCTATTTTAAATCCTATTGGATATTACATCATTCCTGGCATTCCGCCGCCACCCATTGGAGGTCCGGCAGGAGTATCTTCCTTGATGTCTGTCAATGCACACTCAGTGGTCAAGATCATACCTGCAACCGAAGCGGCATTTTCCAAAGCGATACGGGTCACTTTCTTGGGATCGATGATTCCAGCTTTCAACATGTCAACATATTGATCGGCCTTGGCATCGTAACCAAAGTCCTTCTTACCTTCCAAAACTTTGGAAATAACTACGGAACCTTCACCTCCAGCGTTTTCAACGATGGTACGCAATGGAGCCTCAATGGCCTTGGCCACAATTTGTACCCCAGTGGTTTCGTCCAAAGATTCGGTTTCCAATTTCTCTAGGACTTTTTTGGCACGCACCAAAGCAACACCACCTCCGGCAACAATGCCTTCTTCAACAGCGGCGCGGGTAGCATGCAACGCATCGTCCACACGGTCTTTCTTCTCTTTCATTTCCACTTCAGAGGCAGCACCTACATACAATACCGCAACACCCCCGGCCAATTTGGCCAAACGCTCTTGCAATTTTTCCTTGTCGTAATCTGAGGTTGTAGTCTCGATTTGCGCCTTGATCTGGTTTACTCTGGCTTTGATGTCAGTCGCTTTTCCTGAACCGTTTACGATAGTGGTGTTATCCTTATCGATGGTTACGGTCTCGGCAGTACCCAACATCTCCAAAGAAGCATTCTCCAAAGAGAAACCTCTTTCCTCAGAGATAACGGTGCCTCCGGTCAAGATAGCGATGTCTTCCAACATGGCTTTTCTTCTGTCTCCGAATCCTGGAGCTTTCACAGCGGCAATTTTAAGACCACCTCTCAATTTGTTCACTACCAAAGTGGCCAAAGCTTGACCTTCAACATCCTCGGCAATGATCAACAAGGGTCTTCCTGATTGCGCAACGGGCTCAAGAATAGGAAGGATTTCCTGTAGGTTGGATATTTTTTTATCGAAAAGAAGAATATAAGGACTCTCCAAATCGGCAATCATTTTGTCAGTATCGGTCACGAAGTAAGGAGAAAGATAACCTCTGTCAAACTGCATTCCTTCCACGACATCTACATAAGTGTCGGTACCTTTGGCTTCTTCCACGGTGATAACACCTTCTTTACCTACTTTTTCAAAAGCTGTGGCGATAAGGTCGCCAATGGTATCGTCATTGTTGGAAGAAATAGCGGCAACCTGCTTTATTTTGTCAGTATCGCTACCTACTTTTTTGGCTTGTTTTTCCAAATCGGCTACCAAAGCCTCAACGGCTTTGTCAATACCGCGTTTCAAATCCATGGGATTGGCACCTGCGGCAACGTTTTTCAAACCTTCTTTTACAATCGCTTGGGCCAAAACCGTGGCGGTAGTGGTACCATCACCGGCTTGGTCATTGGTTTTGGAAGCAACTTCCTTAACCATTTGGGCACCCATATCTTCTAGGGCGTCCTCCAATTCAATTTCTTTTGCTACGGATACACCATCCTTGGTCACTTGGGGAGCACCAAAGGATTTGCTGATGATCACGTTTCTTCCCTTGGGACCCAAGGTTACTTTCACGGCTTCGGCCAATTTATCAACGCCTCGTTTCAGGCCGTCACGTGCATCTATATCAAACTTAATGTCTTTTGCCATTTTATATTTTGTTTTGTCATTCCTGTGCTTCGATTATGCTCAACATAAACTCCAACAGGAACTTTTTAGTTATACTTTTAGGTTTAGATGGATTCCCGCTTTTGCGGGAATGACATGTTGTTACACTATTGCCAAAATATCACTCTCGCGCATGATCAAATAATCCGTTCCGTCCAATTTAAGTTCGGTTCCGGCATATTTTCCATAGAGTACGGTATCTCCAACCTTTACGGTCACTTTTTCATCCTTGGTGCCAGGACCAACAGCAACTACATTGCCTTTTTGGGGTTTTTCCTTTGCGTTGTCCGGGATGATGATACCGGAGGCAGTTTTGGTCTCAGCCTGAAGAGGCTCGATGAGGACCCTATCCGCCAATGGTTTGATGCTTACTTTAGCCATATTTTTACGTTTTAGGTATTTGTTTTTAAAATTCTCGAAATATTGGGGCAGAAATTATGCCATTGCCCAAAAACTGACATTATGGAAAACAAAAATGCCAGCTTGTCATTCAAGCTGGCATTTTTGTATCTGTTGTCATTGTTCTTAGTTGATCGTGTCAGCGGGATTTGAAGTATCCGCCGCAGGAACCTGCTCTGGAACTTCTTCAGGAAGCGCTTCAGGAACAGCAGCCTCTGTGCCATCACCTTGCAACAATTTGGAATCTGCTTGGCTATAGCTTCCCTTTAGGGAAACATTGGAAAGCAAAATCAAAACAATCAACAAAGTGGCCAAAGTCCAAGTACTTTTATCCAAAAAGTCCCCTGTCTTTTTTACACCACCAACAACTTGGTTTCCGCCACCTCCGAAAGAGGAGGACAACCCACCACCTTTAGGGTTTTGGACCATAATGACCAAGACCAACAAAAGGCACACGATAATGATCAATATCAAAAAAATGGAAAACGTGCTCATTGTATATTATTCTTTTTCTTTCTGCAGCTTCTTCACCGCCCGAATTTGGTCTGCAAAGAAACCACTTTTTTCTGGATATTTCAAACTCAATATTTTAAAGGACTGAATGGCCTTTTTGTACTTCTTTTGTTCCAGATATACCTTGGCCAAAGTCTCTGTCATAAGCTCGTTTTTATCGAACTTGGTGGACTCTTTGATGTTCACCTTGGCATTGGCATTTTCTGTAGGGACAATTTTTGGATTGTTCTCGATAAACTTGTCCAAGAGCTCAAATTTTTTCTTTTTCTCCAACTCTTCCATGACGTCCTGTGTCTCTTGGGGTTCCTCTGCGTCGTGTTTGGAAGTGAGTTTGAGCCATTCGGTAAAGGAATGCTTCTCTTTTTTGGTGAAGGGAATGGGTTTGCCCAACTGCAATTCGGCTTCCGGAGTGGGGTCTTCCTCCTTGGTTTCTTCCAAAACAGGTTCTTCGGGGGTTTTGGATTTGAACAGGGCGGGATTCAATATCTGTTCGGCATCCTGAAGATTTTGGGGCAAGGCCACTTCTTCGGCATCCACCAACATGGCATTTACGGTTTCGCTGGGTTCAATCTCTTCTGAAACGGCATTTTGATCTTCCAGTTTACTGCCTCTTCCGGCAATGGTATCGGCAATATTGTTCTGTACAAATTCCTGGGATGTGATATAATCGAACAATACCTCGCGGTCCGCCGTATGGGCTGCTGCCACTTTTAGTGCCCCATTGTATTTATAGCTGTCCAGATTTTTAAGTCCCTTCAAATGCAGTGCCCGCGCTGCTTGAAAATAGGGGTATTCCTCAATGATGTCTTCCAACTCCCTGGTCTGCTTTGGGGACAGGATGGTGTTCGATTTTTGAAGAATATGTATAAAATCCGATACGTTCATAATCATTACCAATTTCCTAGGGACGCATTGAAAATGTCCTGGGTAAGGCGTTCAAAAATTTCCTCGTGTGCTGCCGCTTGGATCGACGTCAAGGAAGCGGCGGCGTCAAAATCGTAAAAAAAGGAAAAGCGGCGTTCAAAATCGGCATCTTCCTTTGTGGTATTATAAAAACGGACATTTACGCTCATGGTCAGTCGGTTTTGGGCCGTTCTCTGGTCGGAGGTTGCTGTCATGGGGATGACCTTGTATTCCACAATTTCACCTTCATACAAAAGATCGCCATTACTTCCCGTGAGCGATAGACTGGTGAGGTTGTTGATCATATCCTGAAGGGCCAAGGTGAAATCACGATCCAAACCGGGCACAATGGTAGAACCAGGGCTTTGGTCGGCATAATTCTGGAAAAAGTTGACCTGAAAACTGGTGGCCGTTCCAATATCCGCTCCTGAAAAATTATAGGCTCCACAACTATAAAAGCTGATGATCAACCCTAAAAGTCCAACTTTAAAACCATTTTTTTCCATGAATCCCATTACAGATCGTATTGTTTTATTTTTCGATACAAAGTCCGTTCCGAAATGCCCAGTTCGGCTGCGGCGGCCTTGCGTTTTCCGCGATTGCGTTCCAAGGATTTTTTGATCAGCTCTATTTCCTTTTCCTGTAAAGATAGGGTTTCTTCCTCTTCGATCTCCTCGGCAAAATGATACCGGTCTTCCTGGGGCTGCGACACCACTACCGGGTTTTCCACCACGGGTTCCGGTAAGTGCAATACCTCTGCTATGGACTCTTCTTCCTGTTCCTGTTCAAACTCTTCTTCCTTGCCTCCGTAGATTTTACGGATCAAGGTTTCATTTTCCTCCTGTACCTTTTCGGAATTATCGTTTTTCAATAGTTCCAAGGTCAGTTTTTTCAAATCGTTGAGGTCACTTTTCATATCGAACAAGACCTTGTACAGGATTTCCCGCTCGTTGCTGAAATCGCTTTCCTTTTTGGTCTGCCCCACCACAGCCGGTAAATTGGAACCAGTTGAATTGGGCAGGTAGCTGTTCAAGGTTGCCGCAGAAATGTTCCTGTTCTCCTCAAGCACCGAAATCTGTTCCGCAATGTTCCGCAATTGCCTAATGTTGCCCGGCCAACGGTATTTCAACAATAATTGAACCGCATCATCCTCCAGTCGGATAGTGGGCATTTTGTATTTCTGTCCAAAATCCGAGGCAAACTTTCTGAACAGCAAATGGATGTCGTCCCTGCGTTCCCGAAGGGGCGGAAGTCCAATTTCCACGGTGCTCAACCTGTAATAAAGGTCTTCCCGGAACTTTTCCTTTTTAATGGCCTCGAACATATTGATGTTGGTGGCGGCCACGATTCTAACATCGGTTTTTTGAACTTGGGAAGAGCCTACCTTTAGAAACTCCCCATTTTCCAAAACACGGAGCAATCGCACCTGGGTGGTAAGGGGAAGTTCACCCACCTCGTCCAAGAAGATGGTTCCGCCATCGGCTACCTCAAAATACCCACTTCGGGTTTGGGTGGCTCCGGTAAAGGCTCCTTTCTCGTGGCCAAAAAGCTCACTGTCTATAGTCCCTTCGGGGATGGCCCCACAGTTTACGGCAATGTATTTGGCGTGTTTTCGGTGTGATAAGGAATGTATGATCTTGGGAATGGCCTCTTTTCCTACCCCACTTTCCCCGGTCACCAAAACCGATATGTCCGTAGGAGCTACTTGGATGGCCTTTTCTATGGCACGGTTGAGCTTGACGTCATTGCCAATGAGCTCAAACCGTTGTTTAATGGATTGAACATTCTCCATAAATTAGTTGTTCTTTGAATATTCCAAAGCCTCGCCGATGAGGGTGGCAGAGGTACAATCATTGATTTTTACGTTCACAAAATCGCCTACTTGGTAGTTTTTCTTTGGAAAGACCACCACCGTGTTTTGCGAATTCCGACCCATCCAATGGGCGTCGGATTTTTTGGAGGGACCTTCGATAAGGACTTCCTCGATTTTGCCCATATGTTGCTGGGTACGATAATGACTATGCTTTTGTTGTAATTCGATGATCTCCGTGAGGCGTCTTTTCTTGATGGCTTCAGGAATGTCATCTTCCATCTTTCTTTCGGCCAAGGTTCCGGGCCGTTCGGAATAGGCAAACATGAAACCGAAATCATACTTCACATACTCCATGAGACTCAAAGTATCTTGATGGTCCTCTTCGGTCTCTGTAGGGAAACCGGTGATCATATCCTGACTAATGGCACAATCGGGGATGATGTTTTTAATATTGTCAATGAGCTCAAAATATTCCTCCCTCGTATGCAAGCGGTTCATCTCCTTTAGAATACGGTTGCTGCCACTTTGCACAGGCAGGTGGATATACTTGCAGATATTCTCATATTTGGCCATGGCCTCGATCACGTCCAAGGTCATATCCTGCGGATTTGATGTGGAAAAACGAATGCGCATTTTGGGTTGGGCCAAGGCCACGAGCTCCAATAGTTTGGCAAAGTTCACCGAAGTGGCCTTCTGCATCTCGGAAGCTTTGTCAAAATCTTTTTTGAGTCCGCCACCGTACCAAAGGTAACTGTCCACATTTTGGCCCAAAAGGGTGATTTCCCTAAAGCCTCTTTCCCAAAGATCGTTCACTTCCTCCAAAATGGATTGGGGGTCACGACTACGCTCCCGTCCGCGGGTAAAGGGAACCACACAGAAGGTGCACATGTTATCGCAGCCACGGGTAATGGATACAAATGCGCTGACACCATTGGAGTTCAACCGGACCGGGGCTACATCGCCATAGGTTTCATCCTTGGAAAGAATAACGTTTACGGCATTTCGACCTTCGTCAATTTCTTGGATAAGGTTGGGAAGATCCTTGTAGGCATCAGGTCCCACGACCATATCCACAATTTTTTCCTCTTCAAGGAACTTGCTCTTCAAACGTTCGGCCATACAGCCCAAGACCCCTACTTTCATTCCAGGGTTGGTCCTTTTTACAGCATTGAACTTTTCCAGCCTTTTGCGCACGGTCTGTTCCGCCTTTTCACGGATGGAACAGGTGTTCACGAGCACCAAGTCGGCTTCCTCAAGTTGTTGGGTGGTATTGAAACCTTCCTTGGCCAAAATTGAGGCCACGATCTCACTATCCGAAAAGTTCATCTGGCATCCATAACTTTCAATATAAAGTTTACGGGAGTTCTTTTCGTTGTTCTCCAGGGCCAAGGTACTTCCTTGTTGGCTTTCGTCTATTATTTTCTCTACGCTTTCGTCCTTGATCATATAGCTACAATGGGCTGCAAAGATAGTGCTTATTCCATTTTAGTGACAATTTGGCAGTAATTTTTAGTGGTCTATTAGGTTTTTTTGGTTAATGTTGACGTCGGGTTCCCCCAAATCATTTGTATTATGAACTATACCGACCTATCCCAACGCATTGAACAAAGTAATCCTTTGGATTTTGGAAGCATATTCAATGGCTCCATTGAACTCTTTAAGAAAGTATGGCTTCAAGGATTTATTACCTTGCTTCTGACTTTTGTGTCCATTTTACCCTTTTATATTGTTCTGTACAGTCCCTTGATTGCTTATGGCATTACAGACCCTACATCCTTTGATAATGGACACGCGCCTCCAGGCGCTTTAATTTTTATGTTTTTGTTGATGCCCTTTTTCTTCCTTGCTGTGATGACCATAGGTCTTTGCTTAAATGCGGCCTTTTTGAGGATATGCCAGCAGAACGATCTTGGGGAAGTAGGAAAGGATGCCTATTTTTTCTATTTGAAGAAACCGTATTTGGGGAAGGCGCTGATGCTCTCCCTTATTATGTTGGGATTGGTTTTTTTGGCAATGCTCACCTGTGGGTTGGGTGCCATTTACTTGGCTGTTCCCATGTCTTTGTTCCCTGCTTTTTTGGCCTTTGGCAAAGATTTGACGGGAATGGAGATGGCAAAGGCAGGATTCGCTTTGGGAAACAAAAACTGGGGAATCATCTTTGCTTTGCTTCTTGTGATGGGATTGGTGGCTCAGTTGGGGGTAATACTGTGTTTCATAGGAGTATTTTTCACGGCCATGTTGAGTAAGATACCGGTATATTTTGTCTATAAGAATATCATTGGATTTCAGGATGATATGGAAGTTTAAGGCAAATTTTGCGCAACTTTATTATTGGATTTTCATCTAGGGTTATAAAAACAACACCCATGAAAAAGAAAATCCTGTTCCTATTTTCCTTGACCCTACTGCTTTTTATTTCTTGTGACAACGATGAGCCCAAAGGGGAGTATACCGAGTACTTGGTGGCCAAACCTATTGTCATGAGCCAAGCCGAATTTTCGGAAAGTGTGGACGTGATAGCACCACGTCCCATTGAAGAATCTGGAAAGATATATACCTATAAAGACTACATTTTTGTCAATGACAAGTATCAGGGCATTCATGTGATCAACAATGCCAATCCACAGCAACCCGTAAAAATCGGATTCATCAAGATTATTGGAAATGTGGATATCTCCATCAAGGACGATTATCTGTATGCGGACAGTCTTATGGATTTGGTGGTGCTTGATATCTCGGACATCAACAATATTCATCAGGTGGCCCGATTGAAAAATGTATTGAACAATCAAGCTTTTTTTCCTTTTGAAGCCGATGTAGTGGAATATGGTGAGTTTAACAATATTGGGGATGGAATTCTTGTTGGCTGGGAAGTGGTCACCGAGAGCCTTACCGAAAAGGAATACCAGACCCGTTTCGGAAATTATATGATTGCCTTCGCTGAAGATGCCAATTTGGCCACTGATGCGGGGGGTGGAACTGGGCAAGGCGGTTCTTTGGCCCGGTTTAAGATTGTGGACGATTACCTCTATGCAGTGGACAGCCATAACATCAACATTTTTAATATTTCCGATCTGGACAATCCGGAAGAGAAGGAAGATGTCTATGCTGGATTCGATATTGAGACCATTTTCAATAGGGACAATCATTTGTTTTTGGGCAGTATGCGCGGGATGTACATTTATGACATTACCAATCCTGCCGAACCTGCTTTCGTTTCCGAATTTGAGCATGGGACCGCGTGCGACCCTGTAGTGGTGGATGGGGACTATGCCTATGTTACTTTGCGGGGCGGCAATTGGTGCGGGGCTACGGAAAGTGGATTGTACATAGTGGACATTTCCAATATTGAAAACCCGGAGCTGGCCATTATCTATTCCATGGATGGGCCATATGGTTTGGGTATCAAGGATGAAAAACTTTTTATCTGCGATGGGGATTCTGGCCTCAAAGTATATGACAAGACCGATATCAATGACCTTCAGGAGTTAAATCATTTTGAAGATATTGTTACGTTTGATGTCATTCCCTTGGAAAATCATTTGATCATGGTAGGGGATGAGGTACTGTATCAATATGAATACTTGGAAGATGGAATAAAGCTTATCAGCCAGATAGGACTCAACTAAAAAGACACCACTTTATAGTTCAATATCCCGTTTTTCACGGGATATTTTTTTGCCCAAAAGTTTGGAAAAAATTCAAAATCGAAATTTTGATATACTTTTGTTACCACAAAACCCAGTGCATGCCAAAGAATTTAGTGATTGTTGAGTCCCCCGCAAAGGCTAAGACCATAGAACGTTTTTTAGGAAAAGAGTTTCAAGTTGAATCCAGTTTTGGGCATATTGCCGATCTGCCCTCCAAGGAACTAGGTGTAGACGTAGAAAACGATTTTAAGCCAAAATATACCGTAGATAAGGAAAAGAGGGCCTTGGTGAAAAAACTGAGGGACTTGGCAAAAAAAGCGGAAACTATTTGGTTGGCCAGTGATGAGGACCGGGAAGGAGAGGCCATTTCATGGCACTTGGCAGAAGAGCTGAAATTGGATAAGGACAAGACCAAGCGTATTGTTTTCAATTCCATTACCAAATCGGCCATCCAAAAAGCCATTGAGAACCCAAGGGACATCAACTATAACTTGGTGAACGCTCAACAGGCCCGTAGGGTCTTGGACCGATTGGTGGGTTATGAGCTTTCCCCGGTACTTTGGAAAAAAATTAAACCGGGACTTTCGGCAGGACGGGTGCAATCCGTGGCCGTTCGTTTGATTGTGGAACGGGAACGTGAAATTGAAGGGTTCACCCCCGAGGCATCGTTCAGGATCAGGGCCGATTTTAAGACTGCAAATGGGAATGTATTTTCTTCCAAACTCAACAAAACCTTTCCCACCAAAGAGGCTGCGACCACTTTTTTGGAGCAGAACATAGGCGCCGATTTTTCGGTGGCGAATTTGGACAAAAAACCGGCAAAAAAATCCCCGGCTCCTCCATTTACCACTTCCACCCTTCAGCAGGAAGCATCCAGGAAACTCTACTTTTCGGTGAGCAGGACCATGCAAGTGGCCCAACGGTTGTATGAGGCTGGACTCATTACTTATATGAGAACGGACAGTGTGAACCTATCCAACGAAGCGCTGAGCGCTGCCAAAGAAGCCATTGTTCAGAACTATGGGGAGAACTACAGTCAAGTACGGAACTTTACCGGGAAATCAAAAGGGGCACAGGAAGCACACGAAGCCGTTCGCCCCACGGATATGAAATTACAGTCGCCCTCCCTGGAAAGGGATCAGGCCAAACTCTATGAACTTATTTGGAAACGTACCTTGGCCTCCCAAATGAGCGATGCCCAATTGGAGCGTACCAATGTAAAGATCAAGGCCAATTCCCATAACGAAGAATTCACGGCCAATGGGGAAGTGGTCAAATTTGATGGATTCCTAAAAGTATACTTGGAAAGTACCGATGAAGAGGATTTGACCGAGGAACAGGAAGGCATGCTTCCGGCCATGCAGGTCGGTGAGGCCCTTCAGAATGTTTTTATATCGGCCACAGAGCGCTTTACACGGGCACCGTACCGTTATACGGAAGCCTCCTTGGTGAAGAAACTGGAAGAATTGGGCATAGGAAGACCGTCTACCTATGCACCTACCATTTCTACCATACAGAATAGGGGTTATGTGGAAAAAGGAACCGTGGAAGGTTCGGAACGCAAATATGTACAGTTGGTCCTTGAGGAAGGGAATATTTCCGAAAAAGGACTTTCCGAAATGGTAGGCTCCGATAAGGGAAAATTGGTGCCAACGGATATTGGAATGATCGTTAATGATTTCTTGGTGGACCACTTTACCAAGATTCTCGACTATAATTTTACCGCCCAAGTAGAGGAAGATTTTGATGAGATCGCTGCTGGGGAAGAAGATTGGCAAGAAATGATGAAAACCTTCTACAAGGATTTTCATCCCAATGTAATCGAGGTTGAGGAAAATGCGGAACGTGCCAGCGGGGAGCGCATTTTGGGAACCGACCCAAAAACAGGACGTCAAGTAGCGGCCAGATTGGGACGTTTTGGCCCCATGGTCCAAATTGGAACCGTGGATGAGGAAGAGAAACCTTTGTTCGCAAGTCTTTTGCCCGATCAGTCTATAGGTACCATTACTTTTGAGGAAGCCATGGAGCTTTTCCAGTTACCTCGAAAATTAGGGGAATATAAAGGAGAGGAAATCGAAGCCAATGTAGGTCGATATGGACCTTATGTGCGTTTCGGGAAAAAATTTATCTCCTTGGCCCAAGGTGAAAGTGCTTTTGATGTGGATTTGGACCGCGCCATAGAACTGATCAAGGAAAAGGAAAAAGCCGATGCCCCTATTGCTACTTATGAAGGTAAGGAAGTTACCAAGGGTACGGGTAGGTTTGGACCTTTCATCAAATGGGATGGGATGTTCATCAATGTGAACAAGAAATACGATTTTGACAATCTTTCCCAATCCGATATTGAACAGCTCATTGAGGATAAAAAGAAAAAGGAGGCCGAAAAACTGGTCCAAGAATGGCCGGAGGAGAAAATACGCATAGAAAAGGCCAGATGGGGAAGGCATAATATCATAAAGGGAAGGATTAAAGTGGAACTCGCAAAGGATGTAGATGCCACAAAGATTTCCTTGGAAGAGGCCCAAGCCCTTTTGGAAAAGAAATCACCCAAGAAAAAAGCCAAAGCAAAAGCGAAAAAATAATATGGCATTCGATTTTTTGGTCCCCGTCAAGGACAAGGTATTGGCATTTTCCGAATTGTTGCCACCACAGGCACTGGGAAAGAATATCCATATGCATACCGAAAAGGACGGGCTTCCCGTCTTTGCCCACGCCGATGTGGCCATATTCGGCGTAAAGGAATCCAGAAATGCCTTTGAGAAAAAAACGGAAAAATTGGATTTGGAGGAAATCCGGATTCAATTGTACCGGCTTATGATGGGCAATTGGAACTCCACCATCATCGATATTGGGGATGTGGAGGAAGGTGAGACCGTTGAGGACACCTATTTTGTGGTCAAGGAAATTGCGGCCGGACTACTGGAAGAAAACATTATACCTATTATAATAGGATATACCCAAGACATAACCCTACCTACATATAGGGCTTTTGACAAGATCAGGGATATGGTGAACCTGGTCTCCATAGATAGTCGTTTTGATTTTGGGGAGGATGAGGAATTGATTTCTTCCCATTCCTATATGAGCCGTATCATCACGGACAAGCCTAATAATCTTTTCAATTTTTCCAACATAGGATACCAAAGCTATTTCAATGCGCAAGAAGAAATAGACCTTATGGAACGATTGTTCTTTGATGCCTATCGATTGGGGGAGATAGCCTCCAATATAGAATTGGCCGAACCTGTTTTACGAAGCAGTGACATTGTAAGTTTGGACCTGCGCGCCATTAGGGCGGCCGAGATGGGATCGCACAAAAACTTTTCCCCCAATGGTTTTACAGGGAGGGAAATCTGCGCCATTGCCCGATACGCTGGAATCAGTGACCGGGTATCCCTGTTCGGCATCTACGAAGGGGAAAATTCATATCAGGCCTTTCAAATGATCGCCCAGATCATATGGTACTTTATAGAGGGACTGAGTTTTAGGATTCAGGAAAAGCCCACATCCAAGAGTGAGGACTTCACCAAGTTTACCGTGCCCACGGATACCGAGGAACTGGTCTTTTATAAAAGCCACGTGACCGAACGTTGGTGGGTTGAAGTTCCATCAATTTTACCCCAACATAATAAAACAAATTCGGTGGCGTTATTACCTTGCACCGAAGGGGACTATTTGGATGCTTGCAACCAGAACATTCCAGAAAGGTGGTTCAAGGCCTATAGAAAGGGCCTTAACTAAACAAATTAATTTTTAAGCATTGATTGTTCTTACACAATAAATTATTCAAAAAATAGTTTTGAGAGTAATGAATTTGTGTTGCACCGTTTATAATCTTGAATCGAAAATTTAACCTAAAGTATGAGAAAGCTATTCATTTCATCTATAGCACTTGTTTTTTTGCTTAGCAGTTGCGGCTCTAAATCGAGGTCGAAAGGTGAACTAGTTGGGGCCCCTGGAAAGAAATGGCATCCCGAGAAACCCTATGGAATGGAATTGATTCCACGAGGTGCCTTTGTTATGGGTAAAGCCGAGGAAGACCAGGCCAAAGTATTGAATGCTCCCACAAGAACGGTTACCGTACGTTCTTTTTATATGGACGATACGGAGATCACCAATAGTGAGTACCGTCAGTTTGTGGAGTGGGTAAAGGATTCCATTGTACGGACCAGATTGGCCATCTTGGCAGATGAATTGGGTATTAGCCCAGAGGATGAAGGTATAGGGGAGTATGCGTTTAAGGATACGGATACCACTGACCTTTCCGTGTATGACAAATACATGTTGGACAATTATGCAGGTCTAGGGGAAACCGGTTATGAAGGACGCGCCTTGAACAAAGATGCGGATTTGGTATGGGATACTTCCGAATATCCGGATGAATATTATGCCGAGGTTATGGATTCCATTTATCTTTCGGAAGAGGAAAGCTACAATGGTCTACGGTCTATTGATGTAACCAAACTAAAATACAAGTACAGTTGGATGAATATTGAGGCTGCAGCACGTGCCCGTGCCGGAAGCAGAAAAGACTTTATCCAGCATGAGGAGTTGGAGATCTATCCGGATACCACAGTGTGGATCAGGGATTTTGAATATTCCTATAATGAGCCCATGCACAACGATTACTTTTGGCATGATGCCTATAGTGATTACCCTGTTGTTGGGGTAAACTGGATGCAGGCCAAAGCGTTCTGTAACTGGAGGACCAAATTCAAGAACGATGATCAAAAGTCTCGTGGAAGACAATTTGTGAACCAGTTCAGATTGCCTACCGAAGCCGAGTGGGAATATGCTGCCCGTGGTGGTATTGAAGGAGGTACCTACCCTTGGGGTGGTCCTTATGTGATCAGTGACACAGGTTGTTTTATGGCTAACTTTAAACCACAACGTGGAGATTATGCAGCAGATGCCGCTTTGTACACTGTGGAGGCCAAATCGTTTGAGCCCAACGAATACAATCTGTACAATATGGCCGGTAACGTATCGGAATGGACCAGCTCCAGCTTCGATCAAGGCGCCTATGAATACTTGTCCACCATGAACCCCAACGTAGGTTCCGGACAAAACCAAAGAAAAGTGATCCGCGGTGGATCTTGGAAGGATGTGGCTTACTTCCTTCAGGTGAGTACCAGGGATTATGAATATCAGGATTCCGCAAGAAGTTACATCGGTTTCAGGACCGTACAGGACTATATGGGTGAAGAGGATTCCACCAACGGAAGCAGAAGCGGATTATAATAATTAAGAATTAGAGAGAACATTATATAAATAAACCAGTAACCAAATACTTATTTATATAACTTAATTAAAACTAGAATTATGGCACAGTCAAAATCAACAAAAAAGCTGTTTAACATGGCCTACGGGCTTGGAGCATCGGTGGTAATCATTGGTGCATTGTTCAAGATCCTTCACTGGGAGTTTGGACCACTTACAGGTGGACTTCTTCTTGCGGTAGGTCTTATTACTGAAGCATTGATCTTTGCTATCAGTGCATTTGAACCTGTGGATGATGAATACGATTGGTCCTTGGTTTACCCAGAGTTGGCCAATGGTCAATCCAACGGAAAAAAGAATGAGGTCAAGGATGCCCAAGAAGCAGAAGGACTTCTTTCCAGAAAATTGGATGACCTTCTTAAGGAAGCCAAGATCGATTCTGAGCTTTTCTCCAACTTGGGTGAGAGCATCAAGAGTTTTGAAGGTGCTGCCAAGAATATCACTCCAACCACGGATGCCATCCAACACACTAAAAAGTATTCTGAGGAATTGTCCCACGCCGCTGCCCAAATGGAGTCTTTGAACAGCTTGTACAAAGTACAGTTGGAAAGCGCTAGCAGACAAGCTTCCATCAACGAGGAAGTTGTACAGAATGCAGGAGCCTTGAAAGACCAAATGGAGTCTTTGGCCACGAACCTTTCCTCCTTGAACGGAGTATATGGAGGTATGCTTTCCGCCATGGGTAGCAAAAACTAATTAGGATATCGATTAAATGATATCAAACCCCAAATCAAATTAATTTATAATTCTAATTAGATAAACATGGCATCAGGAAAACAAACRCCACGTCAGAAGATGATCAACCTTATGTACTTGATCTTCATCGCGATGTTGGCACTTAATATGAGCAAGGAAGTACTTGCCGCTTTCGGACTTATGAACGAAAAGCTGGAAACTTCCAATACCAGAATGGACTCCAGTAACTCCGATTTCTTGGCAAGCTTGGGAACCAAAGCTGAAGAGAATGAGGCAGAGTATGGGTCACTGTACCAAAATGCTCAGCAAATCAAAGAACTTTCCGATAAGTATTATACCTATCTGGAAGGATTGAAAAAAGAAATGACCGCCGATTTGGAAGATCCCAAAGATTATGTGGTCATGGACAAATCTGACTATTTGGACCAAAAGTTTTTTCAGGGAGATAACCTAGGCCCTGAAGGAAAAGAGTTCCTTAAGCAGATCAACGATTACCGTGAAGGTGTAGTGAACACCTTGCCCGAAGGGAAGTTTACCGCTGTTAAAGAAGCTGTAAAGACCCGTTTTGCCACCGGTGACGCCGATGGTAAGGTAGAGAAAAGGGACGGTACACGTCAAGATTGGATCAACTATCACTACGAAGGGTTCCCATTGGTGGCCTCTTTGACCAAGTTGACCCAATTGCAGGCCGATATCAAGACTACTGAGCAAGAGGTATTGAAAAACCTTTTGGAAGGTAACTTGACCGCCGCTGTATCCTTGACCAATTTTGCCAGTTCTTTGGCGGCCCCTAAAACGGCCTACTACTCTGGTGAAAAATATGATGGTAAGATCATTGTAAGTAAAACTGATAAGACATCAACCCCTGTAAAAGCAGAGTTGACATTGGACGGTAGAACTTTGGCCGAAGGTAAAGACTACGCTTTGGAAGCTGGAGGTATTAAAATGTTGATTAGTGCCGGTACCCCAGGTGACCACACCATTAAAGGAACCATGTATTTCATGCAGGATGGAAAAGAAGTGCCCGTTGAGGTGAACAATACCTTTGCGACCATTTCCATGCCTAATGCTGCAGTTATCTCTGCAGATAAGATGAACGTGGTTTACCGAGGTGTTGCCAACCCAATGACCATCTCCATTCCTGGTATTCCAGATAATAAGGTATCTGCATCTGCTGCTGGTTTGACCAGAAGAAGTGGTAGCCAGTATGTAATGAACCCAGGTACGGGTAGGTCCGTTACCATTACCGCTTCAGGAACATTGCCTGATGGTAAAGGTATCTCTACCAAGTCTGAGTTCCGTATCAAGGATATTCCAAGACCCGGTGGTACCGTTCGTGGAGAGTCTGGTAGCGTTAAGATGCCAAGAAAGAATCTTGAGATCTCTACCATTGGTGCCATGTTGGAAGACTTCGATTTTGATTTGAACCTTGCCGTTGGGCAGTTCAAGTTCAAAGTGCCTGGTCAGCCTACCGTGGTTGTAAATGGAAACAAATTGGACAACCGTGCCAAGTCTGCCTTGAAAAGGGCCCAGCGAGGCGATGCTGTTCAGATTTTCGATATCCAAGCCTATATCACCAACAACAAGAGCTACAAGTTGAAGAAAGTATCTCCGGTTGTGGTTGAGCTTACAAACTAATAAAGTATAGAAGTGATCATGAATTGGAAAAATGTATTTATAATCGGATTGTTGGGTGTATTGCCCGTATCAATGATGGGACAGGCGAACATTTTGAACGCCAAGTTACCAGACGATATTGGCAAAAAGACCGAAGCTCAGATTGAGCAGGACAATGACGCTCCCCTCGAGTACGGTTATGTGGATGATAGGGACATCCTATGGTCCAAGACCGTTTGGGAAACCATTGACCTGGATGAGCGTGTCAACTTTCCGTTGTACTATCCCACCGATACCATTGGTATTGGGGCAGACCGAAGGTCTTTGTACCACGTGTTGATGAAAAACATCAAAAATGGGAAACTGACCGAGGTGTACACAGATTCGTACTTTACCGAAAAAAGGAGCTTGGGCGATCTTTCCGCCACCTTGAGTAAAGTGGATACCACCGATTTGGGATACGAGCAATTGAACGCCGGTGAGCAAATTTCCCCTGAGTTTATCAACCAAAGGGATTTGACCGCGGCCGATATTGAAGAGTATCGCATAAAGGGAATCTGGTACTTTGACAAGCGCCAAGGGGAACTCAAGTACCGTCTATTGGGGATTGCCCCAGTGGCTCCAGATGTAAACTTTATAGACGATGAGTCTATAGACCCGGGAGAGAACAAAGTAGAGCTGTTCTGGGTTTGGTATCCTGCCGCACGACAAGTGTTGCACGAAGCCAAAGTGTACAACCAACGGAACTCCGCAAGACCCATCTCGTATGACATGCTGTTGAACGCAAGACGTTTCAATGGGGTAATCTACAAGGAGGACAACGTCCACGGAGACCGTAAGATAGACGATTACATTTTTGACAATGCCCTGTTCCAATTGCTGGAAGCACAACGGATCAAAGAAACAATTCGCGACCGTGAACAGGATATGTGGGCGTATTAATGAAACCCAGCTTTGAAAACTGCATAGGTAGTATTCAAAGGTGATGGTTGAATTATTCCGAACTTGTTTCGGAATCCACATAACATAATATTTCCAATTCAATAAAATAGAACGCCGCACAAATGTGCGGCGTTTTTTTTGACCCTTTTTTGAAAGCATGAAAAGAAAATAGTAAGGGGGTTGAAAAGGTAGCAGGGAGATGACTAATTTTGCACCATGTACGATTACTTGGTTGTTGGTCTGGGTTTGGCAGGAATCTCCTTTTGCGAGGTTCTGGAGAAGGAAGGCAAGTCTTTTAAAGTGGTTTCTGATGCATCGCAGCAAGCCTCCCAAGTTGCTGGCGGCCTTTACAATCCGGTTATTTTAAAGCGGTTTACCCTCGCTTGGAAAGCTAAGGAGCAAATGGAATTGGCCCAACCCTTTTATGCCGGATTGGAGCAAAAATTAGGGGCTCAATTGGACTATAAAGTTCCTGTATTGCGCCGTTTTGCCTCCGTTGAAGAGCAGAACCTCTGGTTTGAGGCTGCCGATAAACCGGGATTGGACCATTTCTTGTCAACCACTATCTTGTCTAACTCCAACACCTGTTTGGATGCTCCCCATGGTTTTGGGGAAGTCAATTACACTGGAAGGATAGATACGGGTACTTTGGTGGAGTCCTACGCGGCCTATCTGGATAAAAAAGGCATTCTGGAACGAGAATCTTTTGATTTTTCCGCCCTTACGGTTGCAGATGAAAAGGTTTCGTATAAAACCATACAGGCTAAACAGATTGTCTTTGCCTGTGGTTACGGACTTCAGAACAACCCTTTTTTCAACTACCTGCCCTTGAACGGTACCAAAGGAGAATTGTTAACGATTAAAGCGCCAACCTACATGGAAAACCGAGTGATCAAGTCTTCTGTGTTCACTATTCCGTTGGGAGGGGATTTGTATCGGGTAGGTGCTACCTATAAATGGAAGGATAAGACCAACGAGCCCACCGAAGCATCCAAAAAAGAACTCTTGGACAAGCTGACTACCTTTTTGCAATGTGATTTTGAGGTGGTGGACCATGTGGCAGGTATTCGTCCAACCGTTGTGGACAGACGACCTTTGGTCGGTGAACATCCAGAACATAAAAACCTGTATGTGCTCAACGGTTTTGGGTCTAGGGGCGTGCTTATTGCACCCTATGCCTCAGACCAATTGTACCAAGCCATTGAGCACCAAAAACAGATTGACCCTGAAATGGACATTCAACGTTTTACCAAAAAATACTATCGGGATTAACCTTTTGCCACGGTATGTTTGTGCGATGCCGCGTTGGGGTCGTACTTAAAAAAGAAATTCACCCATATGTTACGCGATAACCGGATGATCACGGGCATAAAAACAATCATGGTGCCCACAATGGCAAAAAAGGTATTCACCAAAGAAGCCCCAAAAAACAAAAAGGCGATCACAAAGGCAGCCACGGCAAAGGCAATGCCCACAGCATAGCTCACGTACATGGCGCCATAGAAAAACGAGGGCTCTATCTTGTACTTGGTGCCACAGTGCGAACAACGCTCGTTCATGTTGAAAATTTGGGAGATGGCATACGGATTGGTGTTTTCGTACATACTCTCTTCATGGCATTTAGGACAACTTCCTGTTAAAATGCTGTACAGTTTGGTTCCTTTTTTTAACATTTGCACCGATTTTTATGCAAAAATACGCAATTGGGTAGTTTTGTTTTGTAATTCAGGTCACATATAATGCTAAATGTCCACAATCTTTCGGTAGCCTTTGGGGGTGAATATCTTTTTGAAGAAATCGCGTTTCGTTTAAACGGTGGGGACCGCGTAGGTCTTATCGGTAAGAACGGAGCGGGTAAATCCACCATGCTCAAATTATTGTCCAAGGATATGGCACCCGATGAGGGAACCATTGCCATGGAAAAGGACATCAAGATTGGGTTTTTGAGGCAGGATATCGATTTTGAGCAAGGACGTACCGTACTGGAGGAGTCCTATCAGGCATTTTCGGATATCAAGTCCTTGGAGCAACAGCTGGAGGAAATCAATACGGCACTGGCAGAGCGCACCGATTATGAAAGTGAGGGTTATCACCAGTTGATGGTGGATTTGAACGAGGTCACCCATCGCTATGAAATTCTGGGCGGGTACAACTATCAAGGCGATACCGAGAAAGTATTGCTGGGATTGGGCTTTAAGCGCGATGATTTTGATAAGTTGACAGATACCTTTTCCGGGGGGTGGCGCATGCGGATAGAGTTGGCCAAACTCCTATTGCAGAACAATGATGTTTTGTTGTTGGATGAGCCTACCAACCACTTGGATATTGAATCCATTATCTGGTTGGAACAGTTCTTGAAAACCTATGCAGGGGCGGTTGTGATTGTTTCGCACGATAAAATGTTCTTGGACAATGTCACCAATAGGACCATTGAGATTTCATTGGGTCGCATCTATGACCACAACAAACCGTACACCAAGTTTTTGGCGTATCGAAAAGAAATCAAGGAACAGCAACTGAGCGCCCAAAAAAACCAAGAAAAGCAGATCCAGCAGACCGAACGCTTGATTGAAAAGTTCCGGGCTAAATCCAGTAAGGCGTCCATGGCACAGTCCCTCATTAAGAAGCTGGACAAAATAGAACGTATTGAGGTGGATGATGAGGATAATAGTGTAATGAACCTTCGGTTCCCCGTTTCCATAAACCCCGGAAAGGTGGTGGCAGAACTGGAAAATCTCTCCAAAAGCTATGGCAAAAAGGAGGTTCTAAAAGATATTGATCTATTGGTGGAACGTGGTACAAAAACCGCTTTTGTAGGTCAGAACGGACAAGGAAAAACCACTTTGGCCAAAATCATGGTGGGAGAGTTGGACCATACGGGAAGCCTAAAGACCGGGCACAATGTACAACTAGGCTATTTTGCCCAGAACCAAGCAGAATATCTTGATGGTGAAAAAACCATCTTGGATACCATGATCGATGCTGCGAATGAGAAGAACAGAAGCAAGGTCAGGGATATTTTGGGGTCTTTTCTCTTTCGTGGTGATGAGGTGGAAAAATATGTAAAGGTGCTTTCCGGTGGGGAGCGAAACCGATTGGCCTTGGCTAAAATGTTGCTGCAACCGTTCAACGTGTTGGTCATGGATGAGCCTACCAACCACTTGGACATTAAATCCAAGAACGTGCTGAAAAGTGCACTTCAAAATTTTGAAGGAACCTTGGTCTTGGTGTCCCACGATCGGGATTTTCTACAAGGGCTTACCGATAGGGTCTATGAGTTCAAGGACGGTAGCATCAAAGAGTATCTGGGAGATATCGACTTTTATCTGGAACAGCGAAAGGCAGAGGATTTCAGGAAAATAGAAAAAGGAGAGAAAAAAGTAGCACAGAAGGTCGAGGTGGTTTCCAAGGAGAACGACTATCAATTCCAAAAGAAACAGAAATCGCTCAAGAACAAATTGAGTGGGGTGGAAAAAAAGATCTCACAATTGGAGAAGGAGATAGCGGACATAGATCATGACCTCTTAATGGATTATGACAGCACGATAGCCCGCCCCAATTTTTTTGATACATATCAGGGTAAGAAGAAAAAGCTGGAGACATTAATGGAAGACTGGGAGAGCCTTTCCCACGAATTGGAGACCCTGAACTAGCAAAAAATCCATTTACATACCACATATTTAGCCTAGTTCACAACAAATTACCGTCAGTTCGCCGATTATATTTGTAAGTTTTTTCGTCTTTTGATTACTTTGTAGGTAAATTCTTTAGGATAAAATAAGTAATCAATGATTCGATTGGCCGTTTTCTTCTTATGTATACTGGTTTCCGTAGGTAGGACCTATGCCAACCAGGAAGTCCCCCAAGAGGAGAGGAATGCCCTTGTAGACCTATACAACAACACCAAAGGAGACCAATGGAAGGTTTCGTGGGATTTGGAATCCCCGATCCATACATGGAAAGGCGTTGAGGTAAAGGACAACCATGTGGTGGGATTGACCTTGTTCATGAACAATTTGGACGGAGTGCTTCCCGAAAGTATGGGCAAACTTAAACACTTGGCCCAATTAAATTTGGCATTCAATAGCCTTACCGGTGTACTTCCCAAGGATATTGTGAAGTTGAAAAACCTAAAAGTGCTTCGCTTGGAAATGAACCGCATCAAAGGGTCACTTCCAGAAGGTATTGGAAAAATGAGGCAATTGGAGGTGTTATCCATGTTCAATAATTTTCTCAGTGGCCCCATACCGGATTCGTTCGGAAACCTCACTAACTTAAAAGAACTGAACCTCTCCAGCAATAATTTGAAAGGAATCATCCCAAAGTCCATTGGAAATCTGACCCAATTGGAAGCCTTGGGCCTTTTTGAGAACAATCTGGAAGGAAATATCCCCTCCGAAATGGGCAACTTGACCCACCTAAAGGAATTGGTGTTGGCCAACAACCAGTTGGGCGGTGAGATTCCCACAGAGTTTGGTCAATTGGCAAGTTTACAAGTACTGCAATTACAAAATAACCGATTTGATTCCTATACTGGACTCAAAATGATGGATACAAAACAGTTTTTGGTCTTTGATACCGATGATAAGACCTTGACACCACGATTCAATGACATCCAATTTGAGCGTACGCGCATGGCGGACACAAAATTTGAGGATGACGACGAAAATGAGTAGTTAGTTATTACTTTAGTTTGTTTGGTTTGGGGATACAGGCGTGTATCCCCTTTTTTTATGCAATTCTCAGAACAAGAAAGGTTTTGATGATTGTGGATATTGGGAAAGATTCCGTCTTTTGTGTAACTTCACTTCAACCCATAGTACATCCAATAGCTATACAACAACCGTGCTCTCTTTTGTCATCAATATTTTCCGATTTGCCAAAGCCATACTCAAAGGAATCCGAAAGGACGACGAGTTTAAATTCCTGTGCTTCTTTTTGATGTTTTTATTGATAGGCTCTACCTTTTTCTATTCCCAAACCGAACATTGGTCCGTTATTGATTCGTTGTACTTTTCGGTGATGACCATGGCTACTGTGGGGTATGGCGATTTTGTGCCGACCACGGATTTGGGAAAGATGTTCACCATAATCTATGCGTTCCTTTCCATTGGCACCTTTGTGGCGTTTACCGCAAAAATTGTGCGGTTGATTTTAGATGATGGAAAGCACAAACGGTTCTTTGGAAAAGACAAGCAAAACGACTAGCACCAAGAAATCAGATAGGCGAGAGTATCAGAATCCATATGTTTAGTGGTATTACTCTTAATGAGTATTGTAACTTACTTTTAGTGAGGTAGTTATGGTTTGTCAGTCTTCGGTTGGCATCTATTTTAATGGTTAACGACATATTGTAAGTATTTAATTACATGTTTTGTTGATTTCACAACAAAAAAATGGATTCTCATCCATTGTTTTATATCTTAAATACAGAAATTCAGATACTTACGTTTTTTATGTGCAGACGAATCAGTAAAATAGTTGCAACACTAATATGCTGTCTTGGTATTCATTTGGGTATGGCCCAAGTAAAGATCGGTGAGAATCTTCAAGTATTGGATGGGGCATCGATTTTGGAACTGGAAAGTACAAGTAGGGCCTTGGTACTTACAAGGGTAAATCAGGCCCAAATGAGTGCCATAACACCACTACATGGCGCATTGGTCTATAATACCGATGCCGAATGCATTTTTGTATTTGATGGAACTGCATGGAAAAGCCTTTGTGGTGCAAGAATGGCGGTAACAACATCTAGCATGGCCCCAATAGTCAATCAAGTAGGGGATGTTTGGATTGATTCGACCCAAAACAATGTAAACATTTGGAACGGGTCAGATTTTGTGTTGATCAATAGAAATCCAAAAAGTGGCAATGGATTGCCTTCCCCCATAACGGTAAATGACCCTTTGGCGGGCGATATTTATGTAGACAAAAACTCCGGTGATCTCTTTACGTATGATGGGACCAACTGGATAGTTCAGGGGAATGCCGTACAGGCTTCAAACGGGATTACGGAAACTTCGACCAATACCATTGAACTGGGAGGAGCGTTGACAAGACCCACTAGTCTACAATCAAATTCAGTCAACACCTTTGCTATTGAGGGATTACAAATGTCCAACAACCCTACGGATTTGGTGGTTGTCATGGATGCATCGACCCAGGTGTTGAGGCAAATGGACAGATCATTCCTTTTACAACGTGAGGAGACTTTGGTGGTGGCCAACAATGGTCAAAACCAGTTTGCTACCCCCTTGGCCATTACCGACACCAAAAAAATAGACGTGTATCGCAACGGAATCAAAATCAACTTTACCGCTATAGGAAGCAATACCATTGCTTTGGACCCGGGCATCATCTGTTTTCAGGACGATGAGATTCGGATTGTCCAATTCTTTTAACAACAAAAAACCTAGAATCCAAATGTAAATCACAATCACTATGAAAACTCCAAATTGTTCTATAATCACCAGAATGGCCCTATTGGTCCTCGGGATAGTATCCTTTGGAACGGCCAGCGCCCAGCAGACCACGGGCGATGTTACCAAAGCAACCGATATTGTCCCGGGCACCACTACCACAGGTGGAGCCGTACGGGTAGTGGATAACAGGGGGACCATTAAGTACCTCCAATCGATTAATGGGATTACCATGCTATCCAACACCACCAATGATGTGACCACAACTACCTGGCAGCTGGGAGGCACGCTTACCAATGATACTTTTATTGATGTGGATGGCAATGTATTCGGTCTTGATGGGATTGAATTGATTTCAACAGAACTGCCCTCCACGAACGCGACTACGGAATCGGACCATGGAACCGGAACCGGATATACCATTTTGGTAAGGGACGAAGCTACAGGCGCTGTAAAAAAATTACTTTCATCCGACTTGAACCTTATCCAAAGTGGTCAGGAGAGCTTTACCGCCACGGCAGGTCAAACCGCCTATGCGCTTACAGGGAGCCCAGTTTTGCCAGCCTTCAGTCAAGTTTGGGTGTACAGGAATGGGGCCAAGCTAGTGGCCAATGTGGATTACACGGTAGCTGCATCTACGGTTACCTTGGTGCCCGGAGGATCGGCTCCCAATGACTGGGCGGTGTATGCCGGTGATGTCATTGAGGTGCAATATGTAAAGTAGGGTGTTACAGTGGGCAGTTCCCCTTGTTCCCACTGTTGTACTACTGGACTTAAAGGATTTCAAAATGACCAAATCCCGACGTCTTAAAATAAACACGGTACTCCTGCTGTTGCTTGGAATGCCCTTTTTTATCCATTCGCAAGAGGTCAGGGTAATTGATAACAAGGGGACCAAAACCACGGTGAGGAATACTACTGTCACCACTGGAAATACAGCTCCAGCTACCCCCGTATTGAACGACATTTGGTTTGACACCACTGATGCCGACCATCAACGCACCAAAATTTGGAATGGTTCTTCTTGGCAAGAGCTTACTTTTACCGGAACCCCTGGCTCAGTCTTTTTTGCCGATACCGATGGAACCCCAACGCAGAACAATGCACAACTTTTTTGGGACAATACCAACCATAGATTGGGGGTAGGCACCAATACGCCTTCCCAATCCTTGGATGTGAATGGCTATGCCCGGGTGAGGACAATGGATAATGCCGAAACCACAGACCAAGTGGTAAAAACGGATGCCAATGGGGTAATCCACACATCCAAAGTCAATTTTGGAGGGCGTTGGACGAACACCAATACCTCCACCAACCTCAACGTAAACAATACCGTTGCACCTATTTTTGGGTCCAATGACTATGTGGACGATGGTACCAACCTTTACGAAGTCAGTGGAAACACCTTGATTGTAAAAGAATCAGGGAGATATGATATTCGGGCCAACTTGGCCCTAGTGGGCATAGATGACAGCATCTTAAGTGACACGGAGTTTGGTACCAATGTCAATGCCCGCATTGCAGTGAACGGAACTGCGGTTGGCGCCTTGGGAGCATCGGGCTATATATCGTTTAGCTTGCTACAGGGGCATAACCATTCCAGTATCCATGTAAGTGAAATATTGGAACTAAGTGCCAATGATGTGGTGACCATTGTTACTTACAGGGAAGCCAATTCCGGTACGGTACGCTTTGAAGGGAGTGGCACATCGAGTTTTGTGATCAATAAATTACGCTGATCCGTGAAAACCTATTGCATCATACTATTTTTTCTTTCAAGTCTATGCCTTGAGGCACAAGATGGGATGCGCAATTGGGGCATGCTAAAAATACATGCTGATGGTGGTCTAGGCCTTCATGGAAATTTGATCAATGATGGCATTTTTGATGATAACGAGGGGTTGATGGGATTTTATAGTGATGCGCCTGTTTCGGTTTCGGGAAGTTTTGCACCACTGTTCAACGATATGGAAATTTTAGCATCCACTGGTCTTTTTTTGGACATTACCATTGGGGTAACGAACAACGGTAATTTTATGGATGGGGATATCCGGACCACAAGAGCAAATTCTTTTGTGACCTTGGATTTTGGAGCCGATGCTTTTCATACCGGGGCAACGGATATGAGTAAGGTTGATGGGTATGTTTCGGTACAAGGAAAACAGAACTTTACTTTTCCTATAGGGGATACCGAACAATTGCGCCCTTTGATCTTGAAATCGGAAGCCGTGAATCCTACCGCACTTTGTGCATACTTTTATGAAGATCCGAATACTCCGACCACTTTTTCGGAAACCTTCAATACAAACACCAAGGCGATGGGGTTGGGAAATGTCTGTACCCAAGAATTTTGGCATTTGGAGGGATCTATACCTTCCACGGTACAAATTTCGTGGAACGAGCGCAGTGGAATATCGCTGTTGACCACCAATATTGAACAGATTACTGTGGTGGGCTGGAACAAATTGGACTATCAATGGGAAAACCTCGGTGGTATGGCGGTGGGTGATTTTTCCCAAGGGATGGTGGTTTCGGATACCTTTGACCCCAATGTTTATGAAATCCTGACTTTCGGCACCGCGGACAACCCAAACTTTATTGTGGATTTGCCCAATTATTTGATTACTCCCAACGGCGATGGTATCAATGACTTTTTGGAGATTGATGCATTGGAACAATCCCCGAACAACCGCATGCGTATCTATGACCGGAATGGCCTATTGGTTTTTGAACAGACCAATTACACCAATGGATTCAATGGTTATGCCACGGACGGTAAATGGGTCATCAATAGAAACCGTGGATTGCCATCGGGGGTCTATTTTTATCTTCTTACCATGGATGACCTTAATCTGGAGTTCCAAGGATTTTTATACTTGGCCCGCGACTGATTCAATAGATAATGGAATCCGAAGCAATTTTGGGAAGGGTATATCCACCATAATCCACCTCCAATCCTTTATGGATTTCTTTTGGACCATCGGAAGACAACGAAGTCCCAAAAACATACACTTTCTGTAGGGATGGGAAATTCTCCAATTTGTCAAACAAGTTTGAAGTGATTCCGGTACGGGTTAGGTTGAGGTGTTTCAAATGCGAAAGATGGGATAGCTCTTCAATGCCTTGGTCCGTGACTTCGGTTTGACCCAAGTTAAGCACGGTCAGGTGGGGTAAATGACCCAAATACGGATAAATGGAATCGTTTATGGCCGTATTGGACAAATCCAGTTCCACAATAAAATCGTTTATGGGGGTCAAGGCCAAGGTATCTGTCAACGAAAATCCAGGTTTATTGATTGCGGTGACCCTAAGCCAAGGGGAATCCTTACTGAGATACTCCACATGCAATCCGGTTTCCTTGACGGCACGTAGACTATCCAAGGGCAAAGGAGACAAAGTGGCCTCTGGATAAAAATCTTCCATATCCTTGGGGAAGAAGGGTTCAAAAAGACTTTCGTCCAATCCATGCGATGCAATACTGCCATCAAAAGGGTGTCCGGCCTCGATCCAAGCTTTTAGTATGGCAATCTCTTCCTTGGACAATTGCTCTTTTTCCTTGGGCGGCATATGGCCATCGGTATCTTTGGGAGAAATAACCCGGGTGAAAAGTTCACTGCCATCAGGGTTTTGGGCCATGATCACCTCACCATTTTCGCCTCCGGATAGAATATCGTCCATATGGTGTAGGCGCAGTTCGCCTTTGGCCTGTTTGGGACCATGGCAGCTTACACATTTATTGTTGAGGATGGGATGCACCACTTCAGCATATAGATTGGCATTCTCCCAAGAATCTTCGGTCAATGCTATGGGGAGTTCTTCAAAAACCGGAATGCCCAGTGCTTTTTTAACCCCTCGTGGGAGAGGTTCGGTCAGGTACCCCTCTCCATGGGTGATGTTACCTCCTTTATGCCCTGTGATGGAAATCAACACCAACCCTAAAACAATCATAATGGGAAAGGACACTTTTTGCAACACCGCTACGGAATCCGACTTCCATTTCAAATACAAGGCAAAGCAGAACACGGCCGTGATGATTCCAAACCAGAGGTGGCCCTTGACGGTATCAAACCCATAGCCCTCATTTTGGTATAGCAGGAATCCACTTATGCAGGCCAAGACCGAGACAATCCCCGCCCATAGGAACAAGGTGGACAATAGCCCGGTGTACTGTTTTGTCTTACGATCCGTCCAATATAAAAGTACGCCCAAGACCAAGAACCCTATGGGCAGGTGTACAATTAGAGGATGTAACCGCCCCAATAGCTGTGAAAGAATATCCATTTAATCTATGCCGAGTCTTTGTTTTATAATGTTCATCATATAAACATTGGCCTCCCATTGGTCCGATACGGGAAGTTGGGTATACGGAAGGGCAGGCATATAGTATGGTGGACCAAATTCTGAGGTAACTGTCATGGGGCGATCGTTCTCGACCCAGAATTTTCTAATGACCTTTTCCCAGATGTCCAAATGGCGGTCAACGGCCCTTTTCCACTCTGGAGCTTTGGGGTCGTTTACTTGTGGACTCTCGGCATGGCCTACCCGCGCATGGATATGGTCGGTCTTTGCAATCACTTCGGAAAGCATGGCATCCCTGCCTTCCAATAAGGATTCATGGACCACCATCCAATGGCTGATATCGGCAGTAAGACGTAAATCGGATATCTTTTTTAAATAGTCCAATGTAACGGGCAAGGTGTAACTGAACCGCCCGCGATGGGTTTCATGATAAATGGGAATGCCCGTTTCCTTGCTGATGGCATTGGCAGCTTTGATAAATGCGGTATTTTGTTCCATAGTGAAAAAGTCACTACCGGTTTGACTGTTGATCACCACAGGCTTCCACGACACCAATACATGCAGTTTCTTTGTATAGGCCTCCAAACTTTCCTCAAAGGGAAGACTGTTGTCGGTCCCATGCATTAAATTAAGCTGTAAGTCATGTTTTTTTAATGCAGCTTTGAGTTGCTGTTGACTTTCCGCTTCATTGGGCAGCCAAACATCAATACCATCAAAACCGGAGGCTTTGGCCCGTTCGCAAAATGCATCCCAACTTAAAGTGTTTCCCCAGTTGGTCTGAAAAAAGAGGATTTCCCCTTTTTGGGGATAGAGGGTAGTGGCAAAAAGAATCATTACTAGATAAAGGTGTTTTTTCATGAGTATGTTAAAGTTTGGTTGCAATTACGCTAATATTTCTTTGATGACTTCCCCGTGTACATCGGTCAACCTAAAAGGTCTTCCCTGGAAATCAAAAGTGAACTGTTCATGGTTAAAGCCAAGCAAGTGCAGCATGGTGGCATGGACGTCGTGCACAGAGACTGCCCCATCCACTGCGGAGAACCCGATTTCATCGGTTTCTCCATGGCAAGCACCCTTTTTGATGCCTCCACCGGCCATCCACATGGTAAATGCATCACCATGGTGGTCACGGCCCATAAAGCCCATTTCCTTGCCTTCACGGTTTTCCTTCATAGGGGTACGACCAAATTCACCGCCCCAAACCACCAAGGTATCATCCAAAAGACCACGTTGTTTTAAATCCAATAGGAGAGCGGTCATGGGTCTGTCTATTTGTCGGCATTTGTTCCGAAGTCCCAAATCCACGGCAGTACTGTGGTCCGTTCCGTGACTGTCCCAGCCCCAATCGAACAATTGTACGTAGCGTACGCCTTGTTCCACCAGTTTTCGCGCAAGCAGACAGTTGTTGGCAAAGGATTCCTTTCCAGGTTCCACCCCGTACATTTCCTTGATATTGTCCGGTTCACTGTTGATGTTCATTACTTCAGGAACGGCAATCTGCATGCGATAGGCCATTTCATATTGGTTGATGCGCGCCAGAATCTCTGGGTCGGCATACTGGGCGTATTCGGCTTTATTGATTTTGTTGATGGCATCAATAGTGCTCTTTTTTAGGTCACGGGACATGCCTTTGGGGTCATCAATGTAGAGTACAGGGTCTCCTTTGGACCTGCACTGTACGCCCTGATAAACCGAAGGCAAAAATCCACTTCCCCAAACACTTTTTCCCGCACTGGGCGCCTGTCCACCAGAGGTGAGCACCACAAAACCGGGTAAATTCTGGTTTTCAGACCCTAGTCCGTAGGTGACCCATGATCCAACACTGGGTCTTCCCAAGCGTGGGGTTCCCGTATGCATGAACAATTGGGCAGGCCCATGGTTGAATTGGTCCGTGTTCACCGCTTTTAGAAAAGCTACTTCATCCACCACTTTTTTGAAATGGGGTAGGTTTTCCGAGACCCAATTGCCGCTTTCGCCAACCTGTTCAAACTCGGCTTGGGGCCCAAGAAGTTTCGGAGTGCCGCGGATAAACGCGAATTTTTTGCCCTGCAAAAGCGATTGTGGGCAGTCTTGGTTGTGCAATTTGGCCAGTTCGGGCTTATAATCGAACATCTCCAACTGTGAAGGTGACCCTGCCATGTGCAGATAAATCACCGATTTCACCTTGGGCGCAAAAGGAGGAGGCAATGTGGCCAAGGGATTCAGGTCCCTTTCGGTCAATTGCAAGCCTTTTTTTAGGGCTGCTGCCGGGTCATTTTTTTGAAAATTACAGGAAGCCAAGAAACCGCTCAAAGCCAAGCCGCCCATTCCCGTGGCGCACTGTTTCATAAAATGTCGGCGGGTCTGCGACTGCGCTTCACGCATCAGTTTTTCGTGGATCAATCGGTCCAAAGAATCTTTGCTCATGACTTTGTAATAAATTCATCAAGGTTCATAATGGCATTGGCCACAACGGTCAACGCGGCCAATTCGGCATCATCGGTTCCCAAAAAGTCATCCATGGCCTTCGCGTCTATTTTAAAGGTGGCCAAGGATTGTTCGTACAATTCGGACAATGCCTGTTTTTTGTCTGGGCTCAATTCCCTGAACACGGCTTTTTCATAGCCCCGGGTAATGGCACTTTCAATATTTTCCGCTTTTTTCATATCGATGGCCAGTTGGTGGGCCGCCTCAAGATATACAGGGTCATTGAGGGTCACCAAGGCCTGTAAAGGGGTGTTGGTCACGGTTCTTCGGATGGTACATACCTCACGGCTACTGGCATCAAAGCTCATAAAGCTGGGATATGGGCTGGTGCGTTTGATATAGGTATAAAGGCCTCGTCGGTATCGGTCCTCTCCTTTGCTTTCCACCCAAGTTTCACTGCTGTAGACGGTTTGCCAAACCCCATCAGGTTGTGGGGGCATAACACTGGGGCCATACATTTTTGAACTCAACAGTCCCGAAACGGCCAAGGCTTGGTCCCTGACCTGCTCTGCGGTCAAACGTAATCGTGGACCACGGGCATAAAGCCTGTTCTCTGGGTCTATTTGGTGCAAGGTTGGATTTCCTTCAGAGCTTTGACGGTAGGTGCCGGACATGACAATATCCTTGATGAGCGATTTCAACTGCCACTCATTTTCATTCATCAACCGAAGTGACAACCAATCCAACAAAGCTGGGTGTGATGGAGGTTCGGATTGCGATCCCATATCTTCAAGCGAAGCCACAAAACCATTTCCGAACAATTGATGCCAAACCCGGTTTACCAAGGTGCGTGCCGTCAAGGGGTTCTCCTTGCTCACCAACCATTGCGAAAGCCCCAAACGGTTTTTGGGCCATTCCTGTTTCCATGGGTTCAATATTGCTGGTGTGACCGGGGTGACGGTATCAGCCAGTGTAAGCCAGTTTCCACGTTCAAAAACCCGGGTCGTACGGGTCATATAATCCGGGTTCTCTATCATGATGGGCACCGTTGGGGTGACGGTGTTCAAAAGATCTAGGAATTTTTTCTGGATTTGATCATGCCCAGGTTGTCCTTCGCCGGGAAGATCGGGCAAAAAGGCAAACCAAGAAATAAAACTGGTCCCCGTCTGTTGGGGCAGTGTTGGGTTTTCGGCCTCAAAAAACAAACGAATGGAATCTTGTACCTCGGCAAAGGGCACTTTACGGATAATTTCCCGAGGAGTCTTATCAATATTGAAACGCGCCAAGACTTCACCTTCATTGTTGTCTTTTCGAAGCGTCATGACCGTACCATTGTCATTGGCCCAATATTTAAAATAAAGGTTGGGCGAGCCTTGGGTATAAATGTCATCATAGTAACAGGAACCATTGGGCCAAAGCGAGAGGTATTTGGTATCGGCCAGTTCGCCATTGACAAAGTTCTTTGCGTGATGAACTTGATAGAACGGCTCGTTGTACATTAAAAACTTATTGAATTTATCGGCTACTTCCTGGTTTCCATGCTTTAGGTTCCATTGAAAGATTTCGTTCAGGGTCTTTTGGTCCTTTTCGCTGTAGAATTTCAACACAGGATCCTCATGGGGTGTATCCTCATCCATGGCATTGTTGAAAAAGGCCATCATATTATAGTATTCCTCATGCCTGAAAGGATCATACGTATGACTATGGCACTGAACACACTCCATGGTGGTACTTTGCCATACTTGGAAGGTGGTATTGACGCGGTCCAGTACTGAAGCAACCCTGAATTCTTCATCCTCTGTACCTCCTTCATCGTTGTTCATGGTGTTTCGGTGGAAGGCTGTGGCGATGAGTTGGTCCATGGACGGGTCAGGCAATAAATCACCGGCAAGCTGTTCCGTGGTGAACTGGTCGTAGGGCATATTTTCGTTAAGGGCATTTATGACCCAATCCCGGTACTTCCACATGGTTCTGCCTTGATCTTTTTCATACCCTTTACTGTCCGCGTAGCGTGCAAGATCTAACCACCAACTGGCCCATTTTTCACCAAAGGAAGGTTGAGCCAAAAGGCTGTCCACCAAAGTTTCATATTCCATTTCGCCTTGAGTGTAGGAAGTAAACCATTCGGCTTTGGGGGGTAGACCGGTTAAATCAAAGGCCAATCGCCTGGCAATGATGTTTTTTGGGGCCGGTGCATTGGGAGATAACTCATTTTCTTCAAGACGGGCCATGATAAAATGGTCAATGTCGCTTTGGATGAAGTCACTGTTCTCGGGTAAAAAGCCTGCCTCTTGATCCGGTTGCGGAACCGAAATGTCTTGGGGTGGGGTATAGGCCCAATGTTTTCCCCATTCGGCACCTTGATTGATCCATCGTTCCAGTAAATCGATTTCTTCTTGGTTCAACGCCGGTTTTTCATAAGGCATCCGTAATTCGGGGTCATCTTCATGAAGACGGCGGATGAATTCACTGGCACTTGCGTTGCCTGGAACAATGGCCCTTTTGCCCGATTCGCCTTCGACCAAGGCCTCTTCTTCAAAAAGGAAGCTGATGCCACCACTTTTTTTGACCCCACCATGACAGGTGATACAGTGTTTGTTCAGGATAGGTCTTACTTCACTGGCAAAATCAACCTTTTCACCAGTGTTGCAACCCATGAGCATAACGGACAAAATCGATGCTCCAAGAAATATGTGAAAATGTCGAATCGGCATTTTTTTTGAGTATTTGTAAAT
>CP051244.1:1718759-1738560 GCA_017795045.1 Allomuricauda sp.
ATATAGAATAATTATGAAAATCTACATTAAATGATGCAAAAAATAGTACTTTTTTTGCCACTTTGTAAATGTATGTAATGATTGGAATTTCTTAAGACTGTACGAAAACTTTTTTGTGGTTTGTTTTTTGGACTTTTGAATGAGTCGTGTTTTTATCAAAACAAGGAAAATTGCATGGTCCTAAACTTGAGGTGCACATAAGTTTTGGATTGGTGATCGACAAAAGAGTGGTTTTGGGATTACTTTTTTCTAAGCGAAGATTCCCGAATCACTAAATCCGTTTTAAGGGTGATGGTTTCAAAGTCAATGGCGTTGTCTTCGTCCTCAATTTGCCGTATCAACAATTTGGCGGCAGCCTCTCCCATTTGGAATGCCCGATCATTTACCGTGGTAAGGTTGGGCTGGATTACTTGGGATATGGGATAATTGCTGAATCCCACAACAGCTATTTGCTCGGGAACCTTAAATCCAGCTTTTTGAAAAACCTGGACCGCGCTGATGGCCGTGTAGTCATTGGAGCAGAAAACTCCATCAGGTATTTGCGGCAAGGCAATAAGTTTACGGGCGGAAATAGCCCCTTCTTCATAGCTGAGATTTTGGGTCTCGAGGACCAAATCAGGATTATAGGGGATATTATGCGCCTTCAGTGCAGCTTTGTATCCCTCAAACCGATGCTTAAATATTGGGGTACCTTGATTTCCTGCAATATGACCTATTCTTTTGCACCCTTGTTCTATGAGGTGCTCTGTGGCCTTGAAGGCAGAGCCAAAATCATCTATGACCACTTTATTGGCCTGAAAATCTGTAGGGACCCGATCGTAGAATATGATGGGAACCCCAAGCTTGACCAACCTTTTAAAATGGGTGTAGCTTTTGGTTTCGTTGGAAAGGCACACAATGATGCCTTCCACCAATCTATTCTGTAGGATCTTGGCAATTTCCTTTTCCCTATCGATGGAATCCTTGGATTGGAATATGGTGATGTTATACCCTTCCCTATAGGCCAAGTCTTCAATACCACTAATGACCAAAGAATGAAAATGGACATCTATTTGGGGTACGATCACCCCAATGGAATGGGTTCTTTTTTTCCGAAAACCAGCAGCAATGGAGTTGGGTGCAAAGCCAAGCTCCTCGGCCTTTTTTCGTACCTTCTTTTTTGTGGATTCGCTTATGGCCGGATGCCCCGCAATAGCCCTGGAAATGGTAGAGGGCGACAGTTGTAGCTCTTTTGCTAAATCTTTAAGGGTTATTCTTGGGTTGGACATTACAGCAAATTACAAACGTTTGCGTTAATCAGCGAAATTGGAAATTCCAAATACTTAATTTTCGAACCTTTTTTCCAAATTATAAAAACAAATTTAGTGGATTTTTAATGTTATGGCCGCTATTTGGTGCATTTTGATTCAAAATTAGTTTATGCAAACGTTTGCATAAATGTATTGCGAATTTTATATTTGGGTCGTAATTGTTTTCTAGTTAAAGCAGAATGGGAGAAAACCAGAACCATGTAAAGGTGTATGCTTCCAGAAAGGAAGCAGGTGAAGCAGCGGGAAGAGCAGTTGAAAAACACTTGGTTAAACTTCAGCAGCAGCAAGACGATGTCCGGATTATTTTTGCGGCGGCACCCTCACAAGATGCCATGCTGGAGTATTTGTCAAACTCAGAGCGTATTGAATGGGGTAAAGTGACCGCTTTTCACATGGATGAGTATTTGGGCTTGCCCAAAGGTGCGGAACAGCATTTTTCGGAATATTTAAAAAAGCGACTTTTTTCAAAGGTTCCCTTGAAGAAACAAATCTTGATAGACCCATTTGGTAATGTGGAAAGTGAGATTTCCCGATATTCAAATTTGATGAATGAGAAGCCAATCGATATGGTTTGTTTGGGCATCGGTGAAAATGGACACATTGCGTTCAATGACCCACCAGTGGCAGACTTTAACGATTCCAAGACCATCAAGGTAGTTGAATTGGATGAAGCTTGCAGGATGCAACAGGTGAATGATAAATGCTTTGAAAGCTTGGAGAATGTCCCTAAAAAAGCCCTGACTTTGACCGTACCCACCTTGTTCCGTGCAAAAAAGATGTTCTGCGTTGTTTTGGGAACAAACAAAAGTGAGGCGGTAAAAAATACATTGATGGGACCGGTCAACGAAAGCTGTCCGGCATCTATCTTGACCACACACCCAGATTGCACGTTTTACTTTGATGAAGATGCGTATCAAAAAGTTATGGAAATTTCAATTTAAAAGAAACGATATGATTTCAAAACACATTTTAAGAGCCCTGTTGATTCTGGTGTTATGCTTTAAGATGCCTTTGATCTTGAGGGGGCAGGATACCCCTGATTTTCAGGTAAGGGGGTTTCATATTGACCTAAGGATACAGGTCATGACGCCAGAAGCCCTAAAAGAGTTTGCCAAGGAGTTGGCAGATTTTGGGATGAATACCTTGGTCATGGAATGGGAGGGGACCTATCCATTCAAGAACCATCCCGCCATTTCCAACAAGTATTCGTACACCCGAGAGGAAATCAATGACTTTATTACCTACTGCGACGATTTGGGTATAAAAGTGATTCCACTACAGCAGAGTTTGGGACATGTGGAATATATCCTAAGGAACCCCAGATATAGTGAATTGAAAGAAGACCAAAAGGATATTTCCCAACTCTGTCCCATGGAAGATGAAGCCAGCAAAGCCCTATTTACGGAGTTGTTCACCGATATGGCGGAAACACATAATTCAGATTACATCCATATTGGTGGAGATGAAACTTATTTATTGGGACATTGTCCACGATGTAAGGAGAAATCGGAAAAATATAGCAAGTCCAAGCTGTTTGTGGACCACATGAAAATGATATCTGAAATTGTCATCGGATTGGGGAAAATACCGGTCATGTGGGCCGATATTATTCTAAAACACCCCGAAGCAGCAGCGGATTTACCGGCGGAAACCATTTTTGTGGATTGGAATTACGGATGGAAAATAAGTCACTTTGGCGACATTCCTTCCCTTCAGAAAATTGGTTTTACCTTTTGGGGCTCTCCGGCCATACGCTCCCATCCGGATAATTGGTATGTGACCAAATGGGAGAAACATTTTAATAACCAGAGCGACTTTATCCCTTACTCTAGACAAGCGGGCTACACAGGTATGGTGATGACTTCCTGGTCCACTTCCGGAGTGTATGGTTTTACTTGGGATTCTGGATACGATGTGCTGGATATGGTACAGATCAGGAACAATTATCCCATGTCCGGTTTTCGAATTTTGATCGCGAGTTATGCCGAGGCCTTGAAGAAAAAGACTCCCATCAATGGCCAATCCTTTGCTTTGCAGTATGGGAAGGAACGGTTTGGTTTAAGCAATAAGGATAGTCAAGTGTTATGGAAGTTCCTTTCTGCGGATTCAGAGTTGATTACTAATGGAAAACCTGAACAAAGTGCCAGTATTGATGACGTGAAGGCCAAATATGACCCCATTCGGAAAGAAATCAACCAGATTGAACCCCGAAAGAACCAGCAGGAATTTGAGCATTTTAAGCTGATGGCCGATTTGCGGATGCACTATTTGGATTTTAAAGCGGTGGAGGCCCAGTACAATTCCAAAGACTTTTCAGTTACGGAAACTCCAGGCTTACTTAAAAAATTGGACGCTGTCTTGGCCGATGCGGAAACGCTCAACAAACGGTACATCGAACTCAACAAGGGGTTTCTTTATGATGCTGAACTTCAGGAACAGAACAACATACGGGTCCAGCAGGTCAAGGTGCTTTATGACCGACTTGCAAAGGCAAAATAATCAATTAAAGGGATGCCAGATTTAAAATAATCTCATAATCAAGATGCAGATACTCGACTGGATTGTATTGTCATTTTATTTTCTGATGCTCTTGGGCATTGGTCTCTGGGCCTACTTTCGAGTAAAGAATTCGGCCGACTTTTACACCGCGGGAGGAAAGCTTCCTTGGTGGTTATCGGGAATCTCGCACCATGTTTCGGGATATAGCGGTGCTGTTTTTGTGGCCTATGCCGGTATTGCCTACACCCACGGCTTCAGTTTGTACGTTTGGTGGGCCTTTACCGTAGCCTTGGCTACTTTGATGGCGGCATTCTTTATAGCCCCACGCTGGTCCCGCCTCCGTATTTTTTCAGGGGTACAATCTCCCACAGAGTATCTACTCAAACGATACGACCTGAAAACCCAACAACTGATTGCATGGACCGGGGCCATAATAAAGGTCTTTGATACCGGGGGCAAATTGGCCGCCATTGCCGTTTTGTTGAATGTATTCAGCGGGACTTCCATTAGTTTCGGTATCATCTTGGTGGGAATGATCTCACTCATATACATTACCATTGGAGGGCTTTGGGCGGATGTTTGGAATGATTTTGGGCAGTTCATGGTCCAGTTACTGGCAGGAATCACCATGTTTGTGGTGATTCTCTTAAAGCTGGATGATGGTCTCGATGGAATTTTTACCGTATGGGACAGATTGCCGGAAGGGCATTCCAATCTGTTCAATGAACCCTACACCTTAGGTTTTGTCTGTGTGATACTGATCATTAATTTTTTCAGCTATAGTGGAGGTACATGGAACTTGGCAACGCGGTTCATTTCTTCCAAATCGGGAAAAATGGCCAAAAAAGCCGCCATACTGTCATCGATGCTCTATTTTATTTGGCCCTTGGTGCTTTTTTATCCCATGTTCAGTGCTCCGTTGTTCTTTGAGAACCTCTCGGACCCCACGCTTTCTTATGGAATGCTGGTCAAGGAGTTTTTGCCCTCGGGCCTGGTGGGGCTTGTACTGGCTTCATTGTTTGCCAATACCCTGTCCATGACCGCTTCGGATTCAAATACGGTATCGGCGGTAATCAGTAGGGACATACTTCCTGTTTTGTTTCCTAAAATAAGGACGTTTACCGATAAAAAGTTGTTGCGTCTTGCCAGGGTCACTACCTTCTGTTTTACTCTATGCACCATAATTACTGCGCTGAATTCCAGTTATTTTGGAGGAGTTTTTGGGTTGATTGTCAGTTGGTTTGCAGCCTTGTTAGGGCCCATTTCCATTCCCATGATCTTGGGGTTGTTGCCCACTTTTGCAAAAAGTGATGGAAGGGCGGCCCTGATTTCCATTGTTGGAGGGCTCTTGGCCTTTATGGGATTGAAACTGTTTCCAACGCATTCCCTTGCCCTGGAAATTGGAGGTCCGACCTTGGTGTCATTTTTTCTCTTTGTGCTATGGGGATGGTTGAATAATAGACCTGTACCTGCAGAAGTAAAGGATTTACACCTTAAATTGGATAGCAAGTCAAAAGCATAATACGATGGAAACCCCGTTGAGAGGTATACATTTTGAAAGTGGGAAGGGTATTGAAATCCATATTGAAAATGGGACGATGTCCCATGTGGTGGATGTACCTTCAAATGAAGCTTTTCATAGGATAGCCCCGGGATTGGTGGATCTTCAGGTAAATGGTTACAAGGGAATCGATTTCAATAGTGGAAACATTTCCAAAGAAGAGGTGGCAAAGGTGGTTCAATGCTTATGGGAAGTGGGGATCACCACCTTCTATCCTACCTTGATCACCAATTCAGACAAGAATATAAAGAATGCCCTTCGGGCTATTGTGGAAGCTTGTGAGGAAGACAAACTTGTGAATGATTCCATTGGGGGCATCCATCTGGAAGGTCCGTTCCTTTCCAGTGAAGAAGGCCCGCGTGGAGCACATCCGCTTGAACATATTAAAAATCCAGATTGGGAGCTTTTTAAAACATGGCAAGAGTATGCCAAAGGCCGGATAAAGCTGATTACCCTTGCCCCGGAACGGGAGGGAGCCGATGATTTTATTAAAAAATGTACTGCTTCGGGAGTGTTGGTTTCCATTGGACATACCGCTGCGACCCCAGATCAGATCAAGGATGCGGTGAAGGCAGGTGCCCGCATGTCCACCCATTTGGGAAATGCCGCCCACCTTAACTTACCACGTCATCCCAATTATATTTGGGAGCAGTTGGCTTCGGATGATCTCTGGATTTCCCTTATTGCCGATGGGTTTCATCTTCCAGAATCCGTGTTGAAGATTTTTATCAAGGTAAAACCAGAGAAGAGCATTTTGGTAAGTGACTGTACCCAATTTGCAGGATTACCTGCTGGGACCTATACCTCCCATATTGGAGGCGCTATTGAATTGAATGGGGAGGGAAGGCTCTTTATGAAGAAAAACCCAGAACTCTTGGCGGGTTCTGCACAATCGCTTGTTCATTGTATAGACCATTTGGTAAACTCGGGTTTGGTTTCCTTGCCAAAGGCATGGCGCATGGCATCCAACCAGCCAATGGAAGTAATGAACATTCAGGGTTATGGCCTCAGCAAAGACAGCAGGGCCGATCTTGTGGTTTTAGAACGTAGATCAAACAAGATTGAAATTGTTCAAACCATAAAATCGGGAAGAGTGGTCTATTCTAAGTAAATGCCACTTCAAACCCCATGATGAGGTTTTACCAATGTCTTTATTGAGAGGGCACTGATTTTTATCTCTGTTTTTTTCCAAGCAGCAATCGCAGCTGTGATCCCCATCCTCCAATGAGGGCATCATCAATACCATCACCGTTTACATCGCCAATGGCAATGTCCCAGCTTCTGCCAAAAGTTTCCTTTGGAATAATCTCATGCGTTCTGTCTGTAAAATTTCCGTTCCCGTCATTTTCATAGGCATGCATTTGCATGGGGGCAAAAGGAGGGATTTCTATGGCACTCATCAGAAGGTCCATGTCACCATCTTGATCAAAATCTATAGCGGCGCCAGCATAGGTTGAAAAGGTATTGGAAGGCATTTGTTCAGTTTGGTCCTTGAAATGGGCATTCCCATCATTGATAAGAAGCCGGGTTCGGGGGTCTTTTTCCCATTGCCCTCCATTATTGGTAAGATTGGCAAATACAATATCCCGATCCCCATCATTTTCGGCATCTACCAAAATAACCTTTCTAGTGTGCAAAGGGACAGAAAGTTCCAATTGGTCTGCTACTTCCTTAAATGTTCCCTCACCATCGTTGAGAAACAGCCTGTTCGGGGGGATTTCATTACCTACGACCATGTCCAAATCCCCATCGCCATCCAAATCTGCCAGTGCGATGCTCTGGGTCCCATCATTGATTTGGGGCAATCCTTGTGACGTATGGTCTATAAAGTATCCCGGTTTGTTTTTGTCATTGAGCCAAAGGAAGTTTTGCCCGAAAGCCCCTGAATTTCCAATCAAGATATCAGGTAGCCCGTCTCCATTTACATCACCTATATCCAGTCCATTACCTTCACTTTGACCAAGCATTCTGTCGCTGACATTTTGGAAGGAGGTATCACCATTGCCTAAATAATATTCATGGTATTGGTCATCTTCGGCAACAAAGATGACATCCATTACCCCATCATCATTAAAATCAGCAATGCGTACGTGTTCCGTGTCATGTGACCCACCTCCAAACACTCCTTTTTTCCATGTGAACTTTCCTTTACCATCGTTGAGGTACAGCCGGTTGATGTCTGATTCCAACGCCAGTAGGGCATCCAAATCCCCATCTGAATCCACATCCAACAAGGCAACATCCAGAGCGTGGGCTTCTGGGTCATGGGGAATGTGGGTTTCCGTGACATCGATAAAGTAAGAGGTTTCATAGGATTGTGAACTTGCACTGGTACAGATACCCAACAGTGCTATGAAAATGTAATGGTGCGGTTGTACGTTTTTCATGTTCTATATTTTAAAGTTTATAGTGGAATAATGACAATGCCCACAAAAAAATGTGCATTGCCAATCCATCGGTCCAATTCTGTACAATAAAGGCCTAAAGGCCTTTTGGATCTATCGGGGCAGGTACTTGAATTGTTTTCGTAAAGTAATGATTCCCTCGCTGGGAAAATCTTTGGGTACATTTTGAGTCACCTTACCTGTAGCGGCCCATTCCGCACCTCGAAGCAAGGTAACCTGAAACCCCGTACACTCCATGGAATACCTTAGTTCAGGGTCGTTTCCTGCATGTCCCATGGCGGTGACAAATACACGTCCTTTTCCATATTTTACCGTCCAAAGCATGGGTTCGTTCCTTCCGGTGCCATCCAATTCGGGCTCATCATAGGCAGTGGCCAGCACCTCCATATGTTGAGCGGGACCACGGGTTTTCCCATAAAGTTCGTCCTTGAAATGTTCCCATACGGGTGGAAGGCCTTTTAAAATAGGGTGGTCTGGTTTTCTATGGACCACAGTAAATGGATGCTGCAAGGCATGATGCCCGGCACTTCCGGGGGCGTAATCGTACACAATGCGGTCATTTTTCCAATATACATAAGGCCCGTCTTTCTCGTTGCGCCCGTTCCATGCGCCCAATCCAATCATTTTGTTGTATTCGGCCCAATCGTCCATGGCCACAATGGAAGAGTGCATGACCACGACACCTCCTCCTTGGGCAACATATTCCTCGAACTTCTTTTGGGTGGGTTCGGCCCAAGTGGTTCCCCCATAATTGATCACCACTAGGTCATACTGGTCAAAGTTGGGATTGAACAATGCAATATCCCCATCCCAATTGGGCGTGGTTTCTATATCGACCGAAAAAAGGCCGCTGTTCTCCAAAGTTTGTTTTAAGGCATCACTACTGCCTTTCCACCAATGGTTTCCATCTTGTCCAGTTACTATCATCGTTTTAATTGTCTTTTGTGCCTGTATTTGGGAAGCACCTCCCAACAATGTAATTAGGCTAAACAGGGCCAGCTTTAGTTTTTTCATGGCTTTTGGGTTCTTAAGATGTTGTAAATGGTTTTTATCATGGCCCCTTCTTCATCGTCAGATTCGTAGGACCAGTACATACCTCCCCGTAATCCCCTATCTAATATGAATTGGCATTTTAACGCTATGGATTCAGGAGTCTCAAATGTGTATATCATCTGGCCCCGTGAGTTGACCAGATAGGAGACCTTGGCGTCTTCATCCCATTTTACTTCGTATTTGGTCTGCCGCAGTAGACTTTTGTAATCCACGTCTCCGACTTTGTCCCGGTCTCCTTTTCCATAAAGGGGCATCCCCATGACTAGTTTATCCAATGGTACACCTGCCTTTAAATGGGCGTCTACGGCTTCCTCGGAGGTGATGTTTCCCGTTCGTTTAGATCTATACAGTGCGGAATGGTGGTTTGGGGGCATTCCCATATCATAGGCCATGATGTTCACAAAATCAGTATAAGGCATGATGTCCCTAAAATTGATGTATTCCCCAGAAGCCACCGTGGCCAAGGTCAACAGTTTGTGAGACCCAATAGCGTTCCTGATGTCTTTCATCAGTAAGGTAAAGTTTGCGGTATCGTCAGGAGAAGCGGAAATTTTGGCCAAGTCACTGGTAGGGTACTCCCAGTCGATATCTATTCCATCAAGGCCAAATTGTTCCACCACGCGTTGGCAGTCGGCTGCAAATCGCTCCCGATTTTCTTTGTCGGCGGCCATTTCACTAAAACGTCCACTTCCCCAGCCTCCAATGGACAACATCACTTCCAGGGAAGGATATTGTTTTTTGAGGTCCACAATGGTCTGTAAACGCTCCTCGTTGTCAATACGGACCCCATCAAAACTATCGGTGACGTGTCCAAACGCATAATTGATATGGGTCACATACGATGGGTCTGGTAGCCCTTCTTTCCATGAGGTCACATAAGCCACGACCACTTTTTTGTCGAATTCAATCGTATCATAAAACCACTCCACATCCAGATGGTTGCCTTCTTCATCCACAGTAAATGCATCATCCTTGAAATACTCGCGATAGAGTTCGTATTTGCCATCCTTGTCACGGTCTTCCAATAGGATGTCCCGTTCCGTGGAAATGGTAACCGATGAGGTGTATTGCACTTCCTTGGAGTAGTGATCTAGAATTACATAGTAATTTTTAAAGAGATCAAAGTAGGGGTAATGCCCATTGTGTGCACTGAACAATAGCACGTCTTCCAAGCCCGGGTCACTGTCCATCTGTACCAATTGTGATGCATGGAGTCCGAAGCCCCTTTTTTGGATTCCCGAAGGATATTGGTCCCAAGTTTTGGGAAGGCTTGTGGTGGCGAATTGTCCCCATCCCGTGTAGGATAGAAGCAATGTGGCGAAACAGAATAGTAGTCTCCTCATTTGTTTTTGGTTTAATAGATTCATTTATGTGGCCTATATGATCAACTTAAGTGTTCATTACAATTTTATTACGAAATCTTATCCTTGATTCTGGATGCGGCGGCAGCATCCAACAATACCTCACAATTGGGGTGTAATTGCACTACCGAAGCGGGAATATCGGTGGTCACAGGTCCCAATACGGCCTTTTCCACCATCTCGGCCTTGTGCTCTCCCTTTACGATCAGGATTAACTTTCGGGTGTGCATAATATTTTTGATGCCCCGGGTTAGACCGCCCAGTTCATGATCGGCAGAAACATTGGTTTCCCTACGCACCCGTGCCTCAAAATCTGGATCCATGGGAGAAACCCAGGTCTCACTCTCAAACGGGGTTCCTGGCTGGTTGATTCCGATATGACCATTGGTGCCTAGCCCCAACATCTGTAGATCGGCGCCACCCCGTTCTGCCAATCGCTCCTCGAAAAGTGTTGCTTCGGCCTCAAAGTCATCGGACATGGTAGGGGGCATGATGAAATTCTCCTCTGGAATCCCTAGCGGACCTGCAATCTGGTTTTTGATCATGGTATAGCAGCTGCCAGCATATTCACGGGGAAGATTGGTCAATTCATCCACATTGAACAAGGTGAGTTGATCTACGGCAAAAGGGTATTTTTTATGGATTTGGGAAACAATGGTGTGCATGTTGATTGTGGTCTGCCCCGTTGAAAGCCCGATTACGGAATTTGGTTTTTCAAGAATCTGTGCTATGATCCGCCATGCTGCGGTGATATCAAAATCCGATTCGTCCTTGGTAATGGTAATTTTCATGTATTGTTGTTATGGTTTACTCAATTCGTTTTGAAAAAAATCTTCTATGGCTTGGGCAGCTTCCAATTCGTCCTCACCCTCTATGGTCAGCATTATGGAATCGCCCCCTTTTGCCCCCAACGTCATCAACCCGATCATACTGTTGAGTTCAATGGGGTCCTTATCCTTTTTAATCTGTATGGTCGATTGAAATTTTCGTCCAATTTTGATCAGGTTTGCCGCTGGTCGGGCATGGATTCCATCTGGATCCGTGATGATGTATTCTTTTGAAATCATATATGTTTTTCGAGATAGTCGGTTATACTTTTTGAATGGTCCATGTTCATGACATGATTCCATATTTTTTTGGCTTTCTTGATGTCATGTTTGCGAATGATATCCTTTACCTCGGGAATGGAAGTACTGCTCATGGAGAACTCCCTTAGCCCCATTCCCAATAAAAGGAGGGTAGCCCTAGTGTCTGAAGCAAGCTCTCCGCAGACGCTCACCGATATGTTATGGTCATTGGCCCGCTCAATACTCTGATGAACAAGCCTCAACACGGCGGGATCAAATGGGTCGTACAGCTGTTTGATGTTTTCGTTCCCGCGGTCTACGGCAAGGGTATATTGGCAAAGGTCATTTGTGCCAATGCTGAAAAAGTCCACTTCCCTGGCCAATACATCTGCCATAATTGCGGCTGAAGGGACTTCGATCATGATTCCCACGGGGATATTCGGGGCAAATACAATGCCTTCGGAGAACAACTCTTCCTTGACCTGACTCAAAATCTCCTTGGCTTTCCGAAGCTCCATGACATTGGAAATCATGGGGAACATGATTTTAAGGTTTCCATATACACCTGCTCTATGAATCGCCCGAAGCTGTGTGATAAATATTTCTTGTTGGTCCAATGAAATCCGAATGGCCCGATACCCCAAAAAGGGATTTTCTTCCTTGGGGAGGTCAAAATACCCCAAGGGTTTATCGCCGCCTACGTCAAGCGTTCTTATAGTGACCGGAGTGCCTTGGGCATGGATGGCCACCGATTTATAGAATTGGTATTGCTCCTCTTCAGTTGGGAAGGCATCCTTTTCCATATACATCAACTCGGTACGTAAAAGACCAGCTCCTTTGGCCCCATATTCCAAGGCCTTCTTCATGTCTTGGTCATTGGAAATATTGGCCAATAGGGTTATACCAACCCCGTCATTGGTAATGGCAGGCATTTCTTTCAACGAGTTGAGATAGGTCTTGTGTTTGATGAAATCAACCTGCTTTTGTCGGTATTCCTCCTTTACATTTTCGTCTGGGTTCACAATAACTATTCCTTGGATACCATCCACAATGATGTGATCCCCATGGATTACGGTTTCCAATAGCTCACCACAGCCCAACACTGCGGGTACATTATTGGACTTGGCCAAGATGGCGGTATGCGAAACCGCTCCTCCGGTTTCAGTAGCGAAGCCCAAAACCTTTTCCAGATCCATAGCTATGGTGTCCGAAGGGGAGAGTTCCTTGGCCAACACAATGGAATTGGGGCCAAGAGGAGTTATTACTTTGTGGTTTCCCTGTAGATTTTCCACAATACGACCTCCAATATCCCTAATATCTGCAGACCGGGCACGTAAATAGGCATCGTCCAATCCTTCAAAGAGCTGTGCCATTTTGTTGACGACCAAGGTCACCGCGTCCAGTGCATTATTTCTTTCCTCGGTAATATGGGTTGTGACTTCATCGTTGATCTGTGGATCTTGCAACAATTCAATATGTGATTCCAGAATATCAACTTCTTCCAGGTTCGATTTTGCTTTGTCCTTCAACCGCTCAAGTTGTCCCATAGACTTACGGATGGCATCCTCAAACTTTTCAAGTTCGATGGGAATCGATTGTACATCGATCAAAATTCCAGATAAAGTTGGTCTGGTCTTGATGATCAGATGGGCGTATCCTATGGAAATGCCCGGCGAAGCGGCCACTCCCATAAATCGTTTTTCTATTTTTCCTTCTTTATCCACTTTTACAAGTCTAGATGAATATGTGGAACATGCTTCCCAAGAACCCAAGGACAAGCAGTCCCAATAACAATAAGGTAACTTTCACATTCTTTTTCAAAAAGAAGTAAGTCAAAAAGGTCAGCAACAATGGAATGATTCCCGGCGCCAATTGATCTAAGATTCCTTGCAATGCAACCGTGGAATCCCCTGTTCCTATTTCAATTGGGGTATTTACCGACATGAGCAGGGAGGGCATGGCCCCAACAACCATAAGGCCAACAATGGAAGATCCAAACGTAAGGTTATCCATTAGCTTACTCCCTGACAGTCGTTGTAAAAAACGGTTTCCTTGGGTATATCCAATAAAGGTAAGTTTGTACCTGAGCCAAAGGTGTGGACCATTGTATATGATGATAAACAGTACAGGGCCAACAATGTTTCCTTGAAGGGCCAGTGATGCCCCAACACCTGCAGCCACCACTTTTAAGGTTCCCCAGAACAAGGAATCGAACACTCCTGCAATGGGTCCCATAAGGCCCACTTTTACGGCATTGATGGATTCTGGGTTGAAATCCTTGGTCTTGGCATTCTGTTCTTCCATGGCTGCTGACACACCTAAGATCAATGTGGAACCATATGGACTTGTATTGAAAAACTGCAAGTGTCGTTTAAGGGCGGCTGAAATGTCCTCCTTGGTCTTATACAGTTTCTTTAGTATATGTATGATGGAAAATGCAAATCCTGTATTTTGACATGTCTCAAAGTTGAAATTGGCTTCCAAGGCAAGGGATCGATAAAAAATACCCCGTACTTCTTTTTTGGAAAGAGAAGACATGGCCCCGTCTCCATCTGCGGTTTCGTCCCCATCATCGGAATCAAAATTTTGTTCTGTAAACTTGGTGATGACAAGTGCTATGATAATCCCTATTCCGCCAATGGCGATCATGGGCAATTTTAAGTAACTACTCAGAATGAAGCCCAAGAAGAAATAGTGGGCCACTTTTTTGTTGAACATTACATGCATGAGCAAAGCAAACCCCAAAGCGGGAAGCATGTTGCCGGCTACTTTTAAGCCATCGTTCACCCAAAGCGGAATCATATCCAAGAACACTTTCATGGCATCCGCACCAAGAAAGAGAGCCAAAAAGACAATAAGTCCCATTAAAAGAGGCTTGAGTAAACCTGAAACAATGTGCAGTCGCTGAAATTTTTGAATGTCTCCCGCTTCAGCATATTGTTCAAATTTTTTATTGAACACGGCACGGAAAATAAAGAGACCACTCAGGATCATTTCCGCTAAAATGGAGATGGGTACCGCCAATCCCAATGCAATGGACGTTCCCTTGCCGGACATGATGGCAAATGCGGTTCCCAGAACACCTCCGGTAATGACATCGGGGGGAATGGCCGCCCCAACTTTGATGTTTCCCATGAATATCAGCTCCAAAGTGGCGCCCATGATGATGCCTTGGGTAACATCGCCCAGTACCAGACCTACAAGAGGGCCTAAAACCAAAGGCCTGCTGAGTAGGGTGGTGCCCAAAAAGTCCTCCAGATGCCCGAACACCGCTATCAGGGTTATAAGAATATTGGTTGTCATCTAAAAGAAGGGTGTTATAATAGGGTTTCGATCATTTGCTTTTTGTCTGTTGGAACTTGACGAACCTCCAATTCCACCCCTTTTTCCAGCAGGGTTCGTATAAGTGTGCTATCGTCTTCTGATATGGCCACCGATTTGGAGATGAGTCGTTTTCCTTCCCCGGATCGGATACCTCCGAAATTGATTGATTTGATTTCAGTGATCCCATCTACCAAGGCAAAGGCATCCATAACCGAGTTGATTAGGATGAGCACTTTCAAGGACTTGTTTTTCTCATCGTTCAAAAACTGAATGGATTCTTCAAGGGAACGAATCACCAATTTCACCCCGGCCGGTTTGGCGAGGCCCAAGGTCATTTTTTGAAAGTCGTCTTGGGCAACCTTGTCGTTGGCCACCAGAAGGCAGTCCACTCCGAGGGATGGCACCCATGTGAATGCGACCTGACCGTGCACTAGTCGATCGTCTATTCTAGTTAATTTAATCATTTTGAGTTTGTTTAGTTATCAATTTGCTCACGTAAACGATTTGCGTTTTTGCATTTTCAACGGCATCATCCAAGACCTTTTGAAGATCTTCGTTAGGGTCTGAAAGGACTACTTCGATCAATAAGGGCAGATTTACCCCTGAAACAATATGTGCATTGCCCGAGTTGATCCGTTGTATGATTTGGTTTGTGATACTTCCTCCCATGATGTCCGTGAACACCACCAGTTCATCGCCTATTTCGATTTCATTTAGAATGGCATCCAAATGGTCCTGAATGGGTACATTGTTTTCTGTATAGGCATCTAGGACAAAAATGTTGTCCTGTGCCCCGATGATTATATCCAAAGATGATTTTATCCCGGATGCAAACTTGCCGTGTGTTGCTATCAAAAATTTTCTCATCAATCTTTTTTTAGGGCCCATTGAAGGGTATTTTCAAAAAGTGTGGTGAACTCTTGTATCTCAAATAATCCACCGTGGTGGCCAAATAGGAAGTATACATTCTTGGCTTTTTTGGTGGGATTGGTCCAAATGACCGGATGGTCTCCCATTGTTATATCGGATGGTGGGGTATAGCTGTCCTCATCCACCGTGGCCAGAACCTTTGCGCCATCCCTTGGATTGCGGTCAAAAGTGTACCATTCTTCCCTTGGAAGGTTAAAGTGCTCGGGAAGTGACTTAAAAATTGGATGGTCTTTATCCTCAATATAGATTTCTCCATCTACTCTTTCGGCGATATAATCCTTGAACCGGATGCCTCCCAAAAAGTCGGAAAACCAGCCCCACATCCCATAACCGTCGAACTCGCCCAAGAGTGCAGCGTGATGGAACCCTATCCATGCGCCCTTGCCATTGTCTATGTAGTCTTCAAAGGCGGCCTTTGATTCACCCGACCAGCGATAGGGAGGGAAGTTCAATTGAAGGAACAAATCATACCGGGCCAAAAAATCGGTGGAAATGGAATCAGTTTCCGTAATAAGGTCATATTCAAGATGGTTCGCATCGCTATAGTCATCCAACCATTCCAAAGCAGCGGCCACAAAGCTTTCATGGATTTCACCCCTTTCGGCGATCACAATCATTCGCTTTTTGGTTTGGGAATATGCTGAGGTGGTCATCGCCAAGCCCAGTAAAGCGGCAAACAGTACAGAAATCGTTTTCATTTGATTGATCTTTTTAAGTTGTCATATCGGGAACAAACCCTTTTTTTATTTTGATTCCAAGGCGGTCAATGCTTGTAAAAACCATGCGGTATGGGGAATCCATTGCTCGCTCCATCTCCATTCATTGCCCGAATCCTCATATCTAAAATCGATGCCACTACCATCTGGCTTTTCCTTGAAACCGGTAATTCCGTTGGAAATGCCCCCAATACCTGACCCATGCCCATACATGGAGGCCATATAGGGTACGTTTACCTGTCCATAGCCGTACATCATACATACTTGATAGGGATTGGTGCCCAAAATCCAGTTCAGATAAGCACTAATGGATTCTTCAAGTTTTGGGCTTACTCCCAAATGGGTTGTTGCAGGATATACCAATCGCCCCCCTTTCAACAATGCCGTGGCCAGTGAACCGATCCTGGCATTTTCCCCTTGCCACCACCAACCACTTTCGTTTTCATGCGGAATAAAGAAACCATTCATAATGGTGTCGTTATATTTAAAAGTCTGTCTGGGATATTGGAATGGATTGGGGGTCTCTGCCGAGACCTGTAGTTGATAGTCAATGAATTTTTTAATGGTGCTTAGGGTCCGGCTTCTCAACGATCTGTCTTTTTCGGCATCCAAATATCGGATCAAGGCAATCAAGGGAAGTCCGGCATCGGAAGCATGCCAAAAGGGTCTTGTTTTTGCATCATCACTCCAGAAAAACCCCGCCTCGGACTGTCTTTGGACAAGCTTTTCCGCCCTTGCCCTGGCATCTTTTTGGTATTTGGATTTTCCTGTGGCCAACCATAGTTCGGTACTGGCCATTAAGGCAGAATAATCATCCAAGATGTTTTCGGTATGGTCATCAATATATTTTGTGCTGTTCTTGAGCAAATGTGCATAAGCCTTCTCGGCCGCTTTCAGATATTCACTGGGCCTATACTTACTTTTCCATTTCCATGTGGAGATACGGGCCAATGCGGCCACACCCATGCCCCCACCTTCACGAAAGCCACTTTGGTAATCCGATGTGGTTTTACTATCGGCCAACAATCCCACCACACGTCTTTCCTTGGGATCTTTTTTGAAGTACGAGAATAGGGTCATATAGAAATAGCCTTCGGGGGATAGCGATTTCATGATGTAATCTGCTCCGTAGAACGTTTCCTGAATGAGGGATTCCTTGATTCCCGTATCGTCTAAAAGATGGGGTATGGATTCCACGGTTTCCATCATGGACCAGTCCACCAACGGGGTTTGTTGCGGATTCATGTAGTTGGTATACGCCAAATGCGAAAAATATTTGCTTACATCCCCCGAAGCATCACACCAACCTCCCCGAAGATCAACGGTGGTTTCGCTGCCAAAAAGTTTTACGTTGGCGTCCCCCATGAGCTCTTCTTCTGAATCTGCCCTTTGTCCGTAGAAAAATTTGGTGATGGCAGGAATCAAACTTTTTGAAATCAATTGTTGGTTGATTTCAAAATCAAAGGATTGGAGCTTATTACCGTCAAGCGTTATTTGAATGTTGTAAAAGCCCGGGGTGTTGAATTGGGAAAAATGGATGGGGGTGTACCAATCATCCGACCAATCCATGACCTGTTCCGATTTTCCAATGGAACCGGTAAATACCTTTTCTCCTGTTCTTGCATCAACAATGGCAAAAACGGTCTCAGAAGTTATGGGGACTTTACTTTTAAGGACTGCCTCTTTGGGAAGGTTACGGTTATACCCTATCTGATTGACCAAAATAGTGGCTTGGCTTTCCAGAAAGCTGTTCATCTGCCTTTCTTCCTTTCCGTATTGGTCGGCCGCCCAGTTGATGGCATTTCCCACCAGGGTCCTATAATCTGGGTTATCGCAGGAGCTGGTGTGGTGGCCAATACTGATATACACCGCTTTGTCATAACTGGGATTGGTCCAAACCACGGGATGATATCCCATGGGTTTTCGGGGTTCGTAGGTGCTTTCATCGGCTATGGCAAGAATGTTCACCGGTGGCGCCGGAAGCTGGTCAAACTCATACCACTCATCACGGAGGGTAAAGCTTGCGGATAATCCCTTGGTAATTGGATGCTCTGAATTCACGATCCGTACCAGACCGTCCTGGAGCGGAGGATGTGGGGAATAGGTTACCCCACCCAAAAGATGTTCATACCATTTCCAATATTCCTTTCCCTTTTGGTCAAATTGGGTGCCTGTGAGTCCGGCAGCATGGATCCCGATCCAGCCTTTACCTTTCTCCATAAATTGTTGAATGGTATATTGTTGGGGAGCGGAAAGGTCAAAAGGAGCTACATGAAGCTGAACGAACACATCGTATTGGGCCAGATTCAATGGATTGATCTCTGAGGTGTCCCGCGTAAAATGCAGTTCAAAATTGTTTTCGTTGGCCAGTTGGTCGAACATGCTCACCGATTTGTCTGCCATGGGCGAGTGGTATTGGTCCACTGCTCCGATGACGAACACCTTCGTTTTTTTAATGTCATGTTCTTCTTGGGCATGCAATGTTCCAAAGCTGATTATGGTGAAGGCCCACAGAGCAGAGATTAAAAACTGGCGACTTTTCATGGTTTGTTCAATTGGTGGGTTTAGTATGAGATACCATCCTGCAACGCGGTTTCATATTTATCAACATCTATTTTATATAGGTTGGGGGGCTTGTTGGCCCCTCCTTTTCTTTTCTCTGGAAGCTTTATGAGAAATTCATAGCGCATCAATAGTTTGTGAAAATTTCGTCTGTCAAATTCCCGATCAAGGATGGTCTCATAGAGTTTTTGCATCTCGCGCAGCGTAAACTTTTCGGGTAAAAGCTTGGCGATGGGTAAATAGCGCAAATCTTTTCTTAAGGCCACAAGGGCCATATCCACAAAATCGTTGTGGTCAAACAAAAGGTTTGGAATTTCAGAAATGGCACACCATTGATATTCTTTGAAAGGGGGTGCGATTTTTTCAAAATCGACCAATGCATAATAGCCTATTGAAATGGTGCTTTGATAAGACAAACTCTCGGTCACTTCCTTTTTGGAAGATTCCAAAACCGCTTTGGTCTGTTCTTTTGAGTAGTATTTGTAACGGTCAACAGCTCCGAACGTTTGAAACTGTTGTAAAAAAACATTTCCAATGCCCGTTGTCTCTTCAAGTACCCGGGATGCGGCCATGCCGAGCGATTCTTTACGGGAGACCGAACCCATGGGAAGGCTCCAATACTCTGAATCATAGACTTTTAGCAACAATACTTTAAGGTCTGTTGCATGAAAACCGAAAATGACACAATCCACTGAAACTTCTGGAATATTGATGTTTTGATTTGACATGTTCCTTGGTTGGTGAAAACAAATATAATAGTTAGTGTAAATTTTACGCACTAATTAGCGTATTTTTTACGCATTAATATTTTTTGGAAGGTTCTGGGTTGTTTTATGGGGATGGAACAAAACCCAATAGATATTGATTCTAGAATTGATTTTTGACTTCGCCCTTGTCTGAATGACAGGAGTATTAAGGGGAAAACATTTTGGGATACGGAAAGATAGGGCATAAAAAAACGGATTGCATTAGCAATCCGTTTAAGTTTCTAGTAGCGGGGACTGTACTAACAC
>CP051244.1:1739770-1743166 GCA_017795045.1 Allomuricauda sp.
GTTTCGTTATATTTCTATGAGTTTCGTAGATTTCGGGAAAATATCGGGATAAATGGCCAATGTAAAATTGATAGTAAAAAGTACTAAAAACCCAGCTGAAATATATATAAGATTCTACAGGGGTAAAGAATTGGATATTACCTCTAAATCAGGGTTTTTAATCAATCCTAAGTTTTGGCACAAGAAAGGATATGTGAAAAATATGGTTGATAGCCAATCCTCTCGTTTTTTAAATGAGAAGCTACCGAGATTAAAGGAGCATATCATTAATACGTTTAACGAATCTTATAATCAAGGTAACATAATTAATAAAAAGTGGTTGGATTCAACTGTTATGAGTTTTCACTCCCAGCCTTTAAAAGATGAGGAGAATGAAAAATTTTACTTTACACCCTTTTTTGAAGTTTTTGTGGATGACAAAGAGAAGGAGGTAAGTATAAAAACTGGTAAAAAGTTGTCCGATAGAACAATTAAAAAGTACAAAGGTACTCTGAATGTTGTTAAAGCATTCGAATCTGAGAGGGACGTTAATTTAAGGTGGCGTGATCTAGACAGTGAATTTCATAAGTCTTTTTTGGATTACATGACTAATGATTTACTATACAATAGAACCAATGCCAGTAAGCACCTTTCAATTATTAATCAGGTATGTTCCTATGCGAAATCAAAAGGGATTGAACTCAATCCGTATGCAGCCAATAGCAAGTTTTCTTTGCCTAGGGATAAGACCTATGACCCTTATTTGAATATTCAGGAAATAAAGAACATTAGTTCATTGGATTTCTCGGATAACCCAAGATTAGATAATGCACGTGATTGGTTGTTAATTGGTGTTTGGACAGGTCTTAGAATATCAGATATTTTAGAATTGAATAGTTTGCAAATCCAAACAGGAAGGTTTCAAATAATGACCGAAAAGGTTAGTGATAAGGTTGTTATTCCTATTCACCCAGATGTTCAAACCATACTTGAAAAGAGAGGTGGTAATTTTCCAAAAAAGATTAGTGACCAAAAGTTTAATGATTACATAAAAGAGATAGGTGAGTTGGCAGGTTTGACAGAAAGTATCCTTGGAGGCAAAAAAGTCAAAGTGACATTGCCCAATGGAGAAGAAACATTCCGTAAGCGAATCGACTATTATCCAAAACACGAGTTAATTTCCAGTCACATTTGTAGAAGGTCATTTGCAACAAACCATTATGGTAAGATACCCAACAAAACCATCAGAGCGATTACTGGACATAGCTCTGACAGTATGTTGGAGCGGTATCTTAAACAAAGTCATCTTGAACATGTTATTGAACTCGAAGAATACTGGTCTAAGCAATTTTCGGAACTTTAATACTGTTTTCTGAACTTGGGAACCAGGGCTCAGGAATTATATTAGGGACAATCCCTAACATTTCAATGAAAACATCCATCATTGTATTATGAACATATTTCATATTATCAAGGGTGCACACAATACTATCATGAATGGTTAGCATGAATAATTCTGGTCTTTCTTCTGCAATTCTTTTGGTAATTACATCAACAATGAAAAAGGCCTCTATGTTCTGTAGAATAAGTGCAAAATCATTTCTGAAAAAATTATGCTCTTTGTTTACTTCCTTCAATTTATCTATTATCATATTCACTGGATCAGGCATAATTCTGCGAATTTCAAGAATTCGTTTTTCTTTGGATTTGGGAGAACAATAGAGATATTCCAGCATTGACTTTTTACAATAATCCCTTAAATTTTTGAAGCTTTTTTTCTCCTTGAAACCTTTACTTAAATTAAAATATTTATCATTTATATTGCCAAATGGAGTTTTAATTTGAGACAAAAAGTCAGGAGAAAGATTATGGCCGATATAGCTATAAATGTCTTTTTCTAACACAAGGTCTATAAACTCTCTAAGGTCAGTGTCCATGGGGCCTATCAGATTTTTTCGGATCATAACAGAATAAAGCTGTCGTATCTTCTCCACGTGATAAGGTTTCAGCCCTCCCACCGCGTACTCTTCCTCTGACCTCTCTATCAGTGTGAAGATGAGGGCGCATAGGAAAAATGGTTGAGAGGATTTTAGGTCTAGTGATACTAGAGGTTGTTCTTGATATTTTAGAAATGGCCTTAAGTCTTTAGGCAAACTTGTAAATGTAGAATGGAGTCTGTTGTCTTTACCTACTCTATTATATGTGATATGATTATGCTTTAATTTTTCACAACAAATTCTTCTTTGGTGTTTTTTCAGTTCATTGAGACTTTTATTGGATTTGATGTATTTAACTGCTTCAGGGTAATCAAATTCTATTTCTGCCATATCAAGCCACCTAGTGAGATGACCTGTAGTGCTCTCAGTTTTGATACGGGTGGCGGTATGTTCCTTTATCAACTTTCTGCTAAGCTGAAAATTTGGCAACTCGTATTTGGTTGTTTTCAACTCTTCCTTACCGCTACTATTGTTTTTTGGATAAATAACTTTATAGCCATAGCTGAGTTCCTTTTTGATGGAATATGGAATTTTACTTATAAACCCATTTTCTTTTAGAAAGTCAATGTGCCTCTTGTAGTTCCACTCATATTTTTCAAAATATTTTGCTTTTAGCCTTACATGTCCATCCTGCAATCTATCTTTGTTTTCAAGTGACTTCTTCTCGATTAAATCGATGACGTATACCAAATAGTCCAATTTTATTTTGTTTTTCCCTTTAGGGTATATCTTATTGTTCTTGGCAACAGCCTCTTTTATTCTATCAAAAAGTTCTTGCTCGATCAAAATATGTACTTCTTTTTCTTTTAAATTAATTTTCATAATCATTCTTTTTTAAATAGTTCAACAATTCACTTTTAAGGAACACGGTTTTCGTGTTCAGACGTCTAACAGGAATAGCTCCCTTTTTGTTGAGTCTCCATAAAGTGGTTTTGGAAATCCTAAGAAGCTCACAGGCTTCTTTTGTACTTAATACTTCGTCACCTTTGTTTTGAGACTTAAACTCATACTTAGGTAGTACCTCATGTAGCTCTTTGGCGACTACTTGCCCGATGATTGATACAAGACTTTCTTGTTCAATGCCGATTAGATTAAAATGATTTTTTCTCATTACGAATAGGATTCTGGGTTTGTTCGGCAGAATCATTCGCAAACTGAGGAAAGGGAAAACAGGGAAGAAAAAGGGAAGAATTAAAATGAAAAAAGCCATTTAAAATGAATTAAATAGCTGTTTATGAGGGTGTTAAGGTTTGTTAAAATTATCTAAAGACAACAGGCTTTAACTTTTCCCTTTTAATTTTAAGTTGGTTCTCCACTTTATTTATTGTCTTTTTCACAGTTCTAAAGGGAAAATACTTGGAACCAATATTATTATTGTTGGAATAGTACTTTTTGAACTGATTCTTCCAATCTCTTAACT
>CP051244.1:1749001-1793008 GCA_017795045.1 Allomuricauda sp.
AAAAACTCATTATTCAAGGTATTTTTAAAGCTTGTGATTTCTTTTTCTATTGATTTAAATTGATTTTGCTGCATTGAAACCAAAATCTCAAACATATACGATATATAAATACTGGGATTTATATGGTGTAAAGTAATATACAATTCAAAAGTTTCTTCTATTTCTTGGATGTCAATTTCCAACGGAACATTACCGCCAATCCCATTATAATTTTCATCAATGTCTCTTGCAAACCCTGTTCTAAACTTTTGATTTAAAGAATCAATTAAAGCTATTATTTCAGCTTCAGGCAACAAGTCATCTAGATTTTTTATTTCCAGAAGATTTGATTTTGAGTTGCAACTTACACTGCTAAGAAATTTTAATTCTTGTCTGATGTAATTAAGATAATTCAACTCTTCTTTTCCATCAAACAACATAACCATATTCTCCTGATTGAAGAAATATCCAATAGGTGACAATAGCTCATCCTGTTGTAGTAATAGAAAAACAACAAAATCCTCTAGGATTTCTGTAGGGGATAACCTGTTTATACCATCCATCTTTCTAGCTTATCTTTAGTTTCCTTCCAATCTGGATATACCTTTTCCAGAAGTTCGTAAAAAGCTGAACTGTGATTCAGATGTTTTAAATGACATAGCTCATGTACGATAACATATTCAATACATTTCTTCGAAGTTTTAATTAATTCCAAGTTCAAATGAATCTTTCCGTCCTTATCGCAACTGCCCCATCGTTTCTTCATCCATCTATAAGCCAATATTGCGTCACCGTCGAAAAGAATCTTTGCTAATGGGCGCTGTTCCTCAAAAAGTTTTTTAAAGTGTAATTCGGCTTTGTCTTTGTACCAACCTTTAATTAACTCTTCAACGGTTTTCTTATTTTCGGGATACTGGCAATGCACCTGCAAATAACCTCCTGAAAGCTTTACTGCTGCATTGTTTGATTTGTGAAGCTTTAATCTATATTGTTTGCCTAGATATAGATGGGTTTCACCATTTACAAACCTTCGAGGTGGCGTAATTGGTTGAAATGAAAGAAAGAAATCCTGCTGCTTAACTATCCACGCTGCCTTCTTTCTTACTTTGTCACGAACTTTCAGTAAGTCGCTGTTCTTGGGAGCGGTTACTCTAACCGATTTATCTGGATATACTTTAATCCCTAGAGTTTTACGTTGGGAAAATTCCAAATCATAGGCTATAAGGGTCGTTCCATATTGGACTTCATCTCTCATAGGGCTACTTGTATTTTATTATCGCCACCTTCAGACAATCCTCGATTAGCTGGTCTATTTTGTCCCAGTTCGTATCCTGTCCGTATTTCTTAAGGAGTTCATAGACAATATCACCTAGAGCAATATTTATTTTGCCTGTAATGTCTTCGTTTTTATCCCATTCTACAATCTTATTTCCATTCAGATAAATATGCTCTTTTACTGTTTTATCAATATCCAAACTAGTTTCAATGTGAAATCGGGTCTTAAGCAATTCCACATCATCAAATGTTGTCTTGCTAAAATTGTAAAAAGCCAACCCTGCATCGTTGTTTGCTAATTCTTTTGGAGCATCTTCTGACCGTCCGTGTAAAAACTTATCCTCTAACTCCTTTGCCTTTTTCAAAAACTCGGCTTCTGAAATACGCTTTTGGTAATATTCTTCAATGGTCTCTTTTATAAGTTCGGCCAGCTTTTTGTAATATACTGGGTCTTCCTGCATTTTTACATTGATTGCCTTAATTGTTCTACTGGCAATATGGTCAGCCTGTGCAGCCTTACCAGTAATTTTTTCGATTTCGGCTTCACGTTGTTCTTTGTCAAAGATGTCAACCAATTCAGTTACCTTCATTATTTCACCTTCAGTTGAAATATGCTGGTTAATCAGTTTCTGAATTTTTGGCTCAAACTCCTTATAGGATAAATCGTCATTGTATCTACGCTTCACATCTACACGTAGCTTAAGAAAGAACTTCGCATCTTTTTTGTATTGGACTATCTTCTTTTCATCCGTATTGTTGGCGAAATCCACAGAGGACAAGGCCATCTTAAGTAATCTAGCAAATTGACTGAGCTTTTCGTAAAACTTATTTCGGATGTCCTCTGGTTTTAGCAGCTCCTCATAAGCGGTTGGTTCAAGGTTTTTGTCTTTTAGCTCTTTGAAAATGTCCCAGACTTCGGAGTGAGCCTGTGGAAGCTTCTTTATTTCATCATCCAATTTGGTCAAAGTGCCTTCAAGTTCCTCTTCGTCAAAATCAGAAAGACCTGAATAAGTGGCCAATGCATTATCTAAGTTTTCAAGATTGCCATAGTAATCCACGATATAACCATAATCTTTGCCTGGGTATACTCGATTTACTCTCGCAATGGCTTGTAATAGGGTATGTTCTTTTAATGCCCTACACAAATAAAGTATGGTGTTGTTTGGAGCATCAAAACCAGTTAATAATTTAGCGACTACAATCAATATTTCTGGATGTTCCCTTTTCTTGAATTGGGTTATAATGCTCTTTTCAAACTTTTTTAAATCTCCATACTTATCAATCCTAGAGTTAAAATATTCATCTTCGATTCGTTTCTCGTCATTTGTGTTGTAAAACCCATCTTCGACACCTTCACGTTGGTCAGACTGAGTAACAATGACCTCTGAAGTAACCATTCCTATGTCATCCAAAAACCGTTTGTAAAGTAAGGCAGCCTTGATAGTTGGTGCAACCAATTGTCCTTTCGGTTTGTACTTATCACCTTCAGTTTGAAAAAAGTTCCTATAGTGTTCCGAAATGTCCCATGCTCTGGCGTAAATAACCTTTTCAGTTTTATTAAGTTCATTTATGGTGTTGAACTTTCTTTTAAGATTTGCTTTACCGTATTCGGATAGGGGTTCAGAGAGTTTGTCAAAGTACCGATTAACAGGGTCTTCATCAACTGTAATTAGGTTGTGTCTTCCTTCATATAAAAGAGGGACTACTGCACCATCGTCAACAGCATCTTTAACGGTATATGGGAGGCCTATATAGCCACCAAACTTGTGGGCGGTGCTCTTTTCCCTTTTCATTAAAGGTGTGCCTGTAAACGCAAGAAAACAAGCGTTAGGAAAAACCTGTTGCATACTAACATTAAAGCTACCGTATTGTGTTCTATGTCCTTCATCAATCATGACAAAAATATCTGATGAAAGAAAGGGGTTCTTTGTTTGTTTAACGGCAGCTTCAAACTTGTTTATAATTGTAGTGATAATAGCATCACTTTTATCATTTAACAGTTCTGTTAGATGTGTGCCAGTTTTTGCTTGCTTCACCTCTTTTTGGCACTTTTTAAAGGTGTCTGAGATTTGGTCATCCAAATCAATTCTGTCTGTGACAAGAATTATTTTTGGGTTACTTATTTCAGGGTTTGAAGCAATCATTTGAGCCAACATAACCATGGTGAGAGATTTGCCACTACCTTGTGTGTGCCATATTACACCACCTTGCCTTTTACCTAGGTTGTCAAAATGAGTAACTCGTTTGATAGTATCTTGTATAGCAAAAAATTGTTGGTATCGAGCTACTTTTTTAATGCCTTCATCATAAACTGTAAAGTTCCTGATGATTTCCAGCAAACGTTCTTTTCGACATAGAGAATACAACAATTCATCTTGGTTGGTTGTTTCTCTTTTTTCCTTTTCCAGTCCATCAAAATAGGACTTTACATATTTAAATCTTCCCGAAAACAAATTGTTCTTATGAGCTTCTTTTAATGGTCTGTTTTTAACGCTGGAAAGCTCATTGGCAAAATCTTCCTTATCCTGCTTGCTTGAAAACTGCTCTTTCCATTTAGACCAAAACTCCTTACTCGTTCCTGTAGTGCCATAACTACCATCATTAGTAGCAATACTTAACAGAAGACTAGAGTACATGTACAAGGAACGAATGCCAGTTTTGCTGAAATTGCGAATATGTTGTTCTATGGCCAATTCTGTTGGAGACTTAGTGCCTTTTAGAGAGGGGCTTTTACACTCAATAATTACCATTGGAATTCCATTTACAAAAAGTACTATATCTGGACGGTAAGTATCTGTTCTGGCAGTTCTGAGAACGCTATATTCCTCAGTGACATGAAAAATATTGTTTTCTGGGTTTTCCCAATCTATGTATTGTAACGTATGACTTTTTTTATCTCCATCTATACTTTGCTCCATAGCTTTGCCCAAAGTAATAAGGTCATAGAATGCAGCATTGGCATTTAGAAAGCCATCCTGAATAGGTAAATCTTTTAAAGCTAAAATGGCTGAATTAAGGTTTGCTTCTGAAAAAGGGTACTCTTTACCTTTGCGATGAATAGCATTTATTTCATGCAATTGTGTTTTAAGAATATTTTCGAAAAGAACCTGTGATTTTTTACCACCACGCCAATCCAATGCTTTTTCGGGGGTAACATAATTATACCCCATATTTATTAAAAGCTGTAAAGCAGGGATTTGAGATATATGGTCTTCTAAAAAGGAGGGAGTGTTCATCGTTTTAGCTCTTTGATTCTATCTGATAGGCGATAAAAAGGTTCTAATTCTGATTTAATCACTTTTATATTTTTGGAGTAAGCTTCAAATTGTGCTTTCTTTTCTTGAAATGTTATGTCGAGCATTTTTGGATTTGCTATTATGGTTATATTTAATTCATCGAATCCGATTAGCTCAAAAGTTTTATGTTTTTCCTCGACAGCTTCTGGGTTTAAGTCAATCATAACAACCCGATACTCTTTTTCATGAGAAAATGATTCATCTTTTCGAAATCCTAAATACCTCACTTGACTTTCCTTTTCCTTTTCAACCACTTTCACAAAGTCTTGATACTTAACCCTGCCTGCTACAATAGCTTGTTGTTTATTTTTTAAATTATTCTCAACTGAGGCTTTTACAGTGTCTTGAAGTTCTTTTCTGTCAATTCGAATTGCAAAACCAATCTCATCAGGATTGTATAATTGCCACATGCCATGCGATTCCCTATCAGAATTAAACCAGCAACTCACAAAATGAGCCTTTTGAGCATCTTCGATTTTTTTATGAATTTGAAGTAGTTCTTGGCTTGAATAATCTTTCATTTTTTTCCAATCCTCTAATAGCTCTGGGTTTACGTCTTTTTCGTTATCAACAAAACAAAACTCGTAGGCAACACGTAGTTGAGTAATGTCATAAGTTGATATACCTTCGAGTCTATCATCAAAAGATGACATTTTGGATAAGTATAAAGATTTGGATTCTAGGAAGCTTTTTATTTTCCACTCAGCCCCATATCTAAAAAGATATTTCTTTCTAATTCCTTTTGTGTGGTAAGTATCCCAAGATTTTAGTTCTCTTTTCATGTAGGACTGGTTTATAATAATTGCTTTTTGATTTATAGTTGTTTATTTACTGATATTATATTTATAAGAGTTTTTATACCAATTAAGAGTTTGTTCTAGGTTAATCAACAGTAGAATTGTGAGGATTAACAAAATCTAGTCTTCTAGAATATAATCGTGCACGCATATTTGTACTATTTTTTGGTCATTTAAAAACTTCTATTTTAAACATAAATCAATAGTTATCAACAGGCTTTCTGTTAATAGTCACTTGATAACCTCTATTTTTTGGTCAATTTTTTGGTCATTTTTGGTCATTTTTGGTCATTTCTCCCGAATCGTCATCTTTCATTTGTTCAAAACCTATCTTAAGAGCTTTATTTAATAGCTCCATTCCTTTCTTGAAATTTTCTCCAATAGTATAGTAAGTGCCTTTTCCACTACCTTCCTGATTTAATTCTTTACTTTCTACTAGTTTCTCTACAATAGTTCTTACTTGTCTTCTAGTTAGTCTATCCTGAAACAAGTCGATAAAGTCTTTCATTTTTGCTGTTCCAAACTTCTTTAAATGTTGTAGTATTATTAAAAAGGCTTGGTCTTTGTCCCAATCGGTCTTGCTATACTTTCCTTTTTCATCAACAAATTCATAGTATGATTTTGAAAGTACATAGTACGTGCCACTAGTTTTACCCCTTTGCTCAATCAAGTTCCTTGATAAAAGCATCTTTATGATTTTCTTATCAAGTTTAAAGCCTTGATAACCATTCCTTATTTGATTCAAGTGTATTACCTCTTGTACTGACAATTTTTCATTATCAGGTAAATCAGCTTGTATAGATTCGATAAATAAGGCGAAAGCTTTATCTTCAATAGTAGCTGATAGTATGAGGGCTACTTGAAAATCATCTGATTTAGAATAGTCAGGAGCACTTTTGCCCTCTTTTAAGGTTTGGTAAAAGATTTTGTCTACTCCTTGCCCAGAGCGCTCAACTATTCCAGTTTTTTGGAGAACGTCTGTCAGAAGTCTGTTTCTTGGGGTTGATGACACGGAAATTAGATTTTCCAAAGAAACACCCAAAGGAAAACCACCAGGACTTACTATTTCTAAAGCCGATTGAGATTGCTTAATGATAATCTCACTATTTAATCTATAATTACGATGAGCCACAGCATTATTTATGGCTTCTCTTATAACTTCTTGATTGAAATATGGAATATCGAATACATATAACCCTTCTTGTATCGGAAACGAACCATTTCTTAAGTTGATGGTTTTCCATAGTTTATCTACCTGCGCAAAATATGGCCCATCAAACTCGTATCTGTTATCGAAGGTTATTTGGGATTCATTTTTTCTGTACTCTAATTTTATTACTGATTGGGGAAAGTTTTCATTGATGATAGATTTTTTACCAACAAGAATAACAGCGGCATTGGTGACTTTGCCATCAATTAATAAATCTAAATCATTGAGAGCTTGCTCTGGCGAAAGAGTCAGGAAGTGTTTGTTATTCTGCTTCTTTGAATAAGCCCTTTGTAAATTTTTAATTGCGTCAATATCTAAATCATCTATGGAAACGCCTTCACATATTTTTTGTGAAAAATCAGGTTCTTGCTCTTGTATAATTTTAAGGTATTGAGCGTCAGACATAGGTTTTAATTCTTCACCTACCCTCATTAGGGGGACATCCTCAAACTTGTATACTTTACCTATTGGCCTAGATGGTATTTGAATTACAAGGACTCTATTTTCTTTCTCATCATAAAGTTCAGAAATATTTACTCTAATACCAGTATCTCTATATATATTACTTTCTAACTCACCAATCTTACCCAAGTTCTGAACAGTTCCTACTACTTCATGAGGATGACTTTCTTTGATGCCAAAAACTAAATAGCCACCTCCTTCATTTGCAAAAGCAGTAACGTAGCCTAGAATACATCTTCTCCTTTTGGAGATATCTGTTTTTACACCTCCGTTATAGGAAATATTACCTCCTTTAGCCTGCTTGAACTCAACTTTGTCCTCTGATTCTTTTAAGTGAATCAATTCCTGTATTGTCTTCATACCTTAAACTTTAACCCTTATCTTTCCTGTTAACAATTGTTGCATCAACCCTTTTTTCTGCAATTGTAAATGCTTTAAATAGGCTTCTTGGCACTCTATTTCTTTGTCTGATTGGTTGAGAACATTTGCAATTGCCTTTTGTTCTTCGAGAGTTGGGATTATCAATTTTAAGTCAAAGAAATCTTTCAGTCCAATGTTTAGTAATCCATGAGCACGACCACCCTCCTGAGCGATTCTCATAAGGTTTTTAACCATAAGACCTGCTTCAAAGTAGTTGAGAAGAAAATCGGAGTCAATATTATCTTTAACAGAAAAGCAAATGTATAATGTGGTTACTACGGCTTTGTCAAAATCATCTAACCTTTTAAAAGCTCCCATAGGATAGCCTGAAGAGTAACTTTTGTTATAAGCAAAATTCCCTCTTTTGATTAAATAATATCCTGAGAGTGTTGAGCTAGCAACCCTCTTGTTAAAAAAGTCTTCTTGTTTTACAAAACCCCTTTGAGCGGAAATAGTTACAACAGTGTCATCTAATTCCTCATTTTTATCGGTTATTCTTTCTGCTATATCGCCTAATGTGATTTCACTCCATTCGTCGCTAAATCCTTTCAACCTCTTCTTACCAGTCAATAACTGCTGGCACAAACCTTTTTTGCGAATTTTTAATTTATCAATAAGATTTTGAGTGGTTTCAATTGCAAAGTCCCAATCCTTAAGAATGGAGGCTATTTTTTGTTGTTCATCGAAAGTGGGGATAATTAGAGTTAATTTGGAAAGATTTGATTTAGATACCCCTAATACGGAAATGCCAGTTGCAATTTGGCAGATTCTCTTTTTTACATCTGAGTGTTTAAAAAGGTATGGTTTGAATCCTTCTGCAATATTTTGCTTGGTACATCTTAAGGCAAAAGTGTGTAGTCCAGAAATAATTTTGAAATTACTGATATTAGTGAGTTCTACGCATTCACATAATCCTTTATAATCTTCAGAGGCATCGGCAAGTATTAAATCACCATTTTTTAGGAAGTCATCACCTTCCTTAAAATCTTTCTGAGCCGTCAGCTTTGGTAAACTTTTCACTTTTGAAAGGTCAAGAATGTTTGAGTCAAACTGAGCATGAATATCTCCATAGTGAATATTGAATATATCCCTTGAATTCAACTTAACAGCATCCAGTTGACTTCTTGAAAAAGCATAAGTTTTTAAGAATTTAAAAACTTCCCCAACATTTTTTTGTTGCCAGCCTTTTGGAATCGAGGCTATTTCGGTTTGCTTAACCATAATTATTTTTTCTCCAATTGCACCCATATTATAAGCCTAGTTCCTTCAAATGAATTTCTAATTTCTTTTCTACATCAGCTATATGTTGTTTAAGGGACAAGATTTCCAGTTGAGTTGCACTTATGTCCACGGGTTCTTCTTCTTCAAATGTGTCAACATATCGGGGGATATTTAAATTATAGTCGTTTTCAAGTAGCTCTTGTTTAGTTGCGATATGGCTATATTTATCAATTGTCTCCCAGTTTTTATACGTGGCCACTATTTTTTCAATATTATTTTCATTTAGTATATTCTGGTTTTTACCAGAATCATACTCATTGCTGGCATCGATGAATAGAACATCTGTATTGTTGCCTTTATTCTTATCGAAAATTAAAATGGTTGCTGGAATGCCTGTGCCATAGAATAGATTGGCTGGTAACCCAATTACAGCTTTTAATAAATTTTCGTCTATAAGTTGTTTTCTAATCTTCCCTTCGGAACTTCCTCGAAACAAAACCCCGTGTGGTAGAACCACACCAGCTTTTCCATGTTCATTTAGGGTTTCAATCATATGTGTAATAAACGCAAAATCGCCCTTGCTCTTTGGAGGTGTGCCTCTATGAAACCTATTGTATTTATCGGAACTTGCATTCTCTGCACCCCATTTGTCTAAAGAAAAAGGAGGATTGGCAACTACCACATCAAACTTCATTAATGCATCCCCTTCTCTGAGTAATGGATTATTCAATGTGTCACCCCATTCAATACGAGCATTGTCCATTTCATGCAAAAACATGTTCATTCGTGCTAATGCCCATGTACTACCATTTACTTCTTGCCCATTTAAGGAAACGTTCTTACTTCCTATTTCGTTGGCAACTTTGAGAAGCAATGAGCCAGAGCCACATGTTGGGTCGGATATTCTGTCACCTGCTTTGGCTTCAACCAATTTGGCCAATAAGATGGAGACATTTTTAGGGGTGTAAAACTCACCAGCTTTTTTGCCTGCATCCGAAGCAAATTTTTCAATTAAGTATTCGTAAGCATCACCGATAATGTCGTTCCCTTCCAAATTAGAGGGTCTGAGATTAAGCCCCACAAAATCACCCAAAAGATTCTTTAAACGACGATTACGGTCTTTGGTCTGGCCAAGGTTGGGTTCTGAATTGTAGTCGATATTTCGAAACACCTTTTCAAGCTTTCCCCTATTTGCATCTTCGATGTTTTCCAATGCAATATTGATAAGCTCTCCCAGATTAGGAGCGTTTCGGTTTTCATATAGGAAATCAAATGAGCTTTCTTTGGGAATCTTAAAACGTTCATGCTTCATGGCACGTTCCACTCGTTCAACATCGCCATCATACTTTTTTAAGTAATCCTCCCGTTTTTCATTACTTACATCAGTAATATACTTTATAAAGAGCATGGTAAGGATATAATCTTTGTACTGTGTGGCATCTATTGTGCCTCTGAAGGTGTCGCATGCAGCCCAAACCTTATCATTGATTACGCTTTGTGTTAATTTATTACTCATGATTATTTTATTTCTTGATTCATTATTCTGTTCACTAACCCTCGCTTCAGTGTTGTTCGTTTTTCCAATAGGTCTTTGGTTAGTTCTATATTCTCATCCAAAACCCGTATCAGTTCAATAATTTCCTGTTGTTTTTTGATAGGGGGTAGGTTAATGGTTATTTGCCCCAATTCTTTTTTAGGGATCGATGTAATTGTAGCGCCAGCTCCAATAAGTTTTAATTCGTACTGAATTTTTTCTGAGTTTAGGTAATAGGCTAAATACTCTCCTAAGACATAGTCCGTATTAGGTCGGATTATGTAGAAAAGAGAAGAGGGGATGGCTTCACCAAAATTAGGGTCGTATGGCCATGCGAAAATCCGATGTCCCTTACCAGCTAAAATTAAATCATTTGGCTTCAAAAGGAATTTATCGTTTTTTCCATCAAGCTCAACATAGCTATCTTTAAACTCGGTTGGATTATATAGTTTGTCAAAATGACCAGCATGCAAGTACTTAATACTACCTGTATGATGAGGCTTTTCGTATAACCCAAACTGGATGTTGGCGATATTTTGGAGTTTTTGCTTAATCAACGTATATTTATTTGAAACTTTCTACAACGAAAATAGTAAAATAACGTTGTAGAACGTTTCAAAATATATAATTGTCGATGAAGTGTATCGTTATATCGACGAAACACCATGTTATCTTACATTTGCAGGTTTAACTGCCCATCTTGCTTCTGGTTCAAGCAAAAAATCTTCCCCGTATTGCATAAAATGAAGCTGAACAGTGAGATTTCCAACGCTGCAAATTCTTAATAAGGTTAATCCATTCACTAGTTTGTTATGGACATTGGTGCTTGAAACTTTTAGTTTAGAAAATGCTATTCTAGAATCTTCTGTCCCCTTTACTTCATATTCTAGCCTATTATTTGGAGTATGCACAATTAAATCTATTCCATCAATGTTATCCTCAAACTTTGGGTTTTCATATATACTATTAAAGTAATATTTGGCAATCTGAATAGCTTTATGACCTATATGTGAATTCTTTCCTTGTTTAGGGTATTCATTATTGAGGTTCTCAAATTGTTGTTCGGATAGTCTGAAATCAATTGTTTTCATCGAAGGCCTTTTCTTTTATTCTATCAGTTATGGTTTTCCAAATTTCATTCCTAGCATCTGACGAAATTCTTGCTTGTGGGTGGGGAACGGCTCCTAACGGATATTTTGAGAATAGTATTCCTGTGTAACCGTAAACTGTTTTTTTGTTTACATCATCCCAAACTGAAAATTCTTGTTTTCTGGATATGTGTGCTGAAAGAGCATAATTTGACTTGCCTAGCATCAGTGTCCATGGAGGGTTTATAAAGTCCACATATTCTTTGAACAATGGACAAGCAAGTTCCCAGTCTGAATTTTCTAGCTTTTCGGCTTTTGGAGTCCTAAAAAAACAAAAGTTGGAGTAATTCAAATCCTCAATCTCAGAGTTTAGATACTTTCTAAAATATTTTCTGCTATGGGATATAAACTGCCAGTCCCTCTTTCTATATTTTTCTGGATAGGTAGTTTGCTGGTTGATATTGTCTCCTCCCCAATTCAAGCCGAAAAACAAGCCTTTGCTTATTTGAATAGGTGTTTCGCATATAGCTGAATTCCAATTTTTGTCTTGATGCTTTTCAAATGTCTTGCTTTTCAGAAATAATGCTCTGGTCTTCCCCATTAGCTGATGAAAGAATCGTTCTTCGCTGGTCATAAAAAGAAATTATATTTTTTGTGGGGGAATGTAATCCACGTATAATGGTGGGATTTCAGGTAAGAAAAATAGCCATAAAATTTCAGACTTCATACTACGCACCATTGCAATATCGCAATTTAGGTTACCCCCTCCTTGCTTGAATGCCCATGTTCAGCCCCCGCCTTTTGGTTTGATGATTGGGGGCTACCCCCACTAAGTTTGTTGTATAGACTGATTGTTTTTGGATATTTCTGAGGGAAGTTAAAATGTTGGGAAAATATCGGGCATAAAAAAAGCCATTCGACTGTTTTTCAAGTGAATGGCTTCTGATTTAGTAGCGGGGACTGGACTCGAACCAGCGACCTTCGGGTTATGAGCCCGACGAGCTACCTACTGCTCTACCCCGCGATGTGGACGGCAAATATACAACCGTTTTTCGGTTATTTCCAAACAAAACCCAATATTCCTAAATCATTTGGGGCTATACTGCTGAAAATCCCTAAATTCGGAGTTTTTGACCCTATGAAAGTAATCAATGATTTTCTGTCCTCTATATTACCATACACTGAATGGCCCATGCTTCTATTACTGATAGGAGGAGGGATTTTCCTGATTTTTTACTCCAAATTTACGCCCTATCGCTATTTCGGGCACGCTATTGCCGTAGTTTCGGGAAAGTATGATGATAAGAATGCCAAAGGGGATGTGAGTTCATTTCAGGCATTATCCGCTGCGGTGGCAGCCACTGTGGGCTTGGGGAATATATCCGGTGTGGCCATTGCCATCCATGATGGGGGCCCAGGGGTTGTTTTTTGGATTTGGATGACCGCCCTTTTGGGCATGGGCATAAAATTCTATTCCGGTAGTTTGGCCATTATGTTCCGGGATACCGATGCCGATGGAAAATTGCAGGGAGGCCCTATGTTCTACATCACTAAGGGAATGGGAAAATGGGCAAAGCCCATGGCCATTTTTTTTAGTATTTGCGGATTGTTTGGATTTCTGGGCGTGTTTACCGCCAACCAGTTTACCGAGGCCTTTATGGGGGTGGTGAAGCCCCATGAAACACTATTATTGACCAGCGAATTTAATTGGAAACTGGGCATAGGGTTCGTTTTGGCCATTGTTACCTCGATTGTGATTTTTGGCGGACTTTCCAAGATCGCCAAGGTGGCATCGGCTATAGTACCCTTTATGGTAGGGGTATATCTCTTGGCCGTAATTTTTGTGATGGCCAATAATGCTGGCGAGGTATTGCCCGCCCTTAAAATGATTTTTGTGGAGGCTTGGAATTTTGACACCATAGTCACGGGTGGATTCTGGGGCCTTGTGATAGTGGGGGTGCGTCGCGCCATGTTTTCCAATGAAGCCGGTCTGGGTAGTGCACCCATGTACCATGGCCAATCCCGTAACGATGAGCCCACCAAGGAAGGATTGGTGGCCATGTTGGGGCCATTTATAGATACCATCATGGTCTGTACCTTTACCGCCGTGGTCATTATCTTGAGCGGGGCCTACCTAGAGGATGGCAGTGGAATTACCATGACCATGACCGCTTTTGAAACAACGCTTTATGGGGTTGGGGACATTTTGTTGATGGTGATAGTAACGGCATTTGCCCTTTCCACACTGTTTACTTATTCCTATTACGGGGTAAAATGCCTTTCATTCCTTACCAATCCCAAAATAGGGAAGTGGTACAATGTATTTTTTATAGTGATGGTGGTTTTTGCCACGATTGCATCGTTGGATTTAGTGAAAAATCTCATAGATTTATCCTATGCCCTTATGGTGATTCCCAACATGATTGCCGTACTGTATTTATCACCCAAGGTAAATGAGTCGGCCAAAAACTATTTTAAAAAATTGAAGCAAGGTGGCGCATAGATCAGGTTTTGTAAATATCATTGGAAACCCCAACGTAGGGAAGTCTACCCTAATGAACGCTTTTGTGGGGGAGAAACTTTCCATTATTACCTCCAAGGCCCAGACGACCCGTCATCGGATTTTGGGTATTGTCAACGGGGACGATTTTCAGGTGATCCTTTCCGATACCCCGGGAATCATCAAACCCGCCTATGAACTCCAATCGTCCATGATGGACTTTGTGAAATCGGCCTTTGAAGATGCCGATGTTTTGCTCTATATGGTGGAAATTGGTGAAAAGGCACTCAAGGATGAGGCCTTTTTCAAGAAAATACAGAACAGTAAGATTCCGGTATTGCTGTTGCTCAATAAGATAGATACGTCAGATCAAGCAGCTTTGGAGGAGCAGATGCAGCATTGGCAGACCGTGCTTCCCAACGCGGAGATCCATCCCATATCCGCCTTGGAGAACTTCAATGTAAAGGAAGTCTTTGAACGTATTCTGGAATTGCTGCCCGAAGCCCCTCCTTACTACCCCAAAGACCAATTGACCGATAAACCCGAACGTTTTTTTGTCAATGAGACCATCAGGGAAAAAATATTACTGCACTATAAAAAAGAGATTCCCTATTCAGTAGAAGTGGAGACCGAGGAGTTTTTGGAAGACGAGGATATCATCCGAATCCGTTCCGTGATCATGGTGGAGCGAAATACCCAAAAGGGAATCATCATCGGCCACAAGGGAAGTGCCCTAAAAAGAGTGGGTGTGGAAGCTCGTAAAGACTTGGAAAAATTCTTTGCAAAGCAAGTGCATATCGAACTCTATGTGAAGGTCAATAAAAATTGGCGCAGCAACAGTCAACAACTCAAACGCTTTGGGTACAATAACTAGACCGATTCTCGGGGGAAACCTGAGACCATTTTCCTGAAAAAATCCTTGAGTTGTTCCATTTGGGGTTTTCCCTTGGATTTTCCCATACGACCAAACGCATATAGCCCAAACCAGATCAGTACCAAAAAGAACATGCCCACGAGCCAAAGGGTCACATCCTTTCCCAACGAATGGTTGGAATAGGCAAATACACCCAAGATTATAAAAAGGGTGCCCACTCCAAAATGCAGGAACATAAAAAATGTCCAAAGTGTGGGGTTGGGTCCAAAGACCCCATGGATTTGACTCTCGCCTTCCTCGAAGGAAATGAGTTCCAGATGGAGTTGCGGGGACCAAAAGGTGATTTCCGAGGGCTGGAACCGGATATAGATGTGCTCATCCAGACGTTTTACCACAAATTGTCCGTCCTCAACCGAATCAAAAACCTGTTTTATATGGTCCAAATCGGTTTTCAAGGCCAACTGAAATCGGGGCCGAAGGACAATCTCATTGGTGAAATCACTCATAACATATTGAAATAGATAAAAGAAGGTATCATTTTTTCTTCATAATAAATGGTATTTTTGCCAAAATTTAATGCTGATGGGAGCTATAGTAGCCATCGTAGGGCGACCCAATGTAGGGAAATCCACATTTTTCAACCGATTGATACAACGCCGTGAGGCCATAGTGGATGCCGTGAGCGGGGTTACCCGCGACCGTCATTACGGGAAGAGCGACTGGAACGGTCGGGAATTTTCCTTGATCGATACCGGAGGATATGTGTTGGGGAGCGATGATGTTTTTGAAAAGGAAATCGACCGGCAGGTGGAGCTCGCCATAGGCGAGGCCGATGCAATCATCTTTATGGTCGATGTGGAATCTGGCGTCACCGGCATGGATGAGGATGTGGCCAAATTGCTCCGTAAGGTCGATAAGCCAGTCTTTTTAGCCGTGAACAAGGTGGATAATGCACAACGAATGGCAGATGCTGTTGAGTTTTATGCCTTGGGATTGGGGGAGTATTACACCCTTTCTAGCATCAACGGAAGTGGAACTGGGGAGTTGTTGGATGCCTTGGTGGAAGTATTGCCCGATGTGAAGGAAGAAGAGAGTGAATTGCCTCGTTTTGCCGTTGTGGGACGACCCAATGCGGGAAAATCATCCTTTATAAACGCCCTGATCGGGGAAGACCGTTACATTGTGACCGATATTGCGGGAACCACCCGGGACAGTATCGACACCAAATACAACCAGTTTGGGTTTGAGTTCAATTTGGTGGATACCGCCGGAATTCGAAGAAAATCCAAGGTCAAGGAAGACTTGGAGTTTTACTCCGTAATGCGTTCCGTGAGGGCCATTGAACATTGCGACGTCTGTATTCTCATGTTGGATGCCACCCGTGGGTTCGATGGACAGGTGGAAAACATTTTCTGGTTGGCCCAACGGAACAACAAGGGAATCGTGATACTGGTGAATAAATGGGATTTGGTGGAAAAGGAGACCAATTCCGTGAAAGAATATACCGCTAAAATTAAGCAGGCCATCGCACCTTTTGAGGATGTGCCTATTCTCTTTATTTCGGTAATGACCAAGCAACGAATCTACAAAGCCATTGAAACAGCTGTGGATGTCTTCAAAAACCGTTCAAAGAAAATTGTGACCCGAAAGTTGAATGATATTATGCTACCCATCATTGAGCATACACCTCCACCGGCCTACAAGGGCAAATATGTGAAGATCAAGTTCTGTACCCAATTGCCCACGCCCTATCCGCAGTTTGCTTTTTTCTGTAACCTGCCACAATATGTACGAGACCCGTACAAGCGATTTTTGGAGAACAAGCTCAGGGAGAATTTTGATTTTACAGGAGTGCCCATTACCATTTTTATGCGGAAGAAATAGGCTCAATTTTCTGACGCCAACCGAACTTGTATGGATTGCTCAAGGCGATTGCCCAAATGGTCCGTGGCAGAAAGCACATAATCCCCCGGTTTAATGTCCAGAATCAGTTCATGGAAATTTTCGGTCTTACCCAAGTAGGTTTCGTCCAAATACCAGTACACAATGGCATTGGACTGCTGATGCGCCAACTTTAAAACAATATCTGAAGTCTTGTTGCCTAGGTCCTTGGGGAGCAGAATGGTCTCATTCCGTTTCGGATAAAGAAAATCCATAGGTTGGCTTTCCATGGAAGAACATCCGTCCAGATACGGAGGAAGCGGTGCGTAATTGGGGTGCGATGTGGTATAATAGTACTCCAGTACGGGGGGAAGCATAAACCAGTTTTTTGCCACCATGTTTTCTAAAGGATAGCAGTCGGAATGCACCCGAAATTGTTCCGAGGCATCCAGAAATACCTGCTGATGATAAGGGCAGGGACCACTTCGGGTGCCGTGGGTGGGCACATACTCTTTTTGGGTCTCATTGCAGTAGACCGAAGCACGGTAACCACTTTGGGTACACACCCCCAATTCGGTCAGGTCATCAAAAGGTTCTTGGAACCAATTGCTGTGGGGCAGGGCGTCCAACACATCAAAAAGAATGGGGGCTGCTGCGGTGATTCCCGTTAAGCCGGGTCTGCCTTCGCCATCGGCATTGCCTACCCAGACCCCAATGGTGTATTTGGGGGTGGTGCCCACAGCCCAAGCATCCTTAAACCCGAAACTGGTGCCTGTTTTCCAAGCGATGGGCTGGGAGGAATCAAAAAATTGCCAATTCTCACTTCCTTCCGGGCGGTTCACCTCCATCATGGATTGAAAGGTGCCATAAATGGCCCCCGCCCCAAAAATGGGTGGGTCAAATTGTTGTTCCCCAAAATCAATTTTATCCTCCAGGACATAAGAAGGTTCCACAAATTCGGTCGGGCGGTAGGTGCTCGAGTGGTCCATAAAATAATTCAATGTGGAAGCCAAGGCAGCATAGGTTTGGGTCACCTCCCATAAAGAACTTTCGGCTCCTCCGAGAATCAAGGACAATCCGTAATAGGAAGAAGGCCGGTCCAGTGATTCCAAATTCATTTTCTTGAGCTTGTTGTAGAATTTTTGCAACCCATATTCCCTGAGCAATCGTACCGCGGGGACATTCAAGGAGCGGGAAAGTGCCCTGCTGGCGGGTACCGCGCCCACATGTTTTTTGTCAAAATTCTGAGGATGGTATCCATTAATGACCGTGGGTACATCCTCGACCAAACTATGGGGCAACACCATACCTTCATCCAGCAAAGAAGCGAAAAGAAAGGGTTTTAGGGTGCTTCCCGTACTTCTGTTCTTGGTGATGATGTCCACATAATTGGCATGGTCTTTCCCCGAAGGGGAATTCCCCACATAGCCCAACACTTTGCGGGTTTCCACATCCAGTACCAAAATGGCCAGATTATGGATTTCGTTGCTCTTTAGTTGCTGATAGTGTCTTTCGGCCAAAAGGTTGAGTCGGTTTTGTAGGGGGCGGTCAATGGAGGTTGTGATGCGTTGTCCGGGATGTTCATTTCTAATGCGTTCCGTAAGATGGGAGGCCACATCGGGGAGTGGCATGGGTTTTTGGGGCAAGGGCTCTTCCAGGGCCAATTCGTAGGTGGTTTTGTCAATTACACCCTTATCCCGTAGCTTTTGCAGCAATCGGTTACGTTTGTCCAAAAGTACCTGCTCATTTCTTCCGGGAAAGATCAAGGAGGGTGCATTGGGCAAGACTGCCAGTGTTGCGGATTGACCCCAACTCAATTCGTGGGCGGGAAGGCCAAAGTAACGCCATGCAGCTGTTTCCAACCCCACCACGTTTCCACCATAGGGGGTATGCGAAGCATATAAATTTAAAATCTCCTCTTTTGAATATCCCAGTTCCAATCGGGTGGCCATAAAAATCTCAATACACTTTTCCCAATAGGTACGCCCCTTGTTTTTCCGACTTAGACGAATCACTTGTTGGGTAATCGTGCTTCCTCCCCTGCGGGTTTTTTTAGTGAGGTTATGACCAATCGCCTTGAGAATAGAGATGGGATTGAAACCCGGATGTTGGTAAAAATATTCATCCTCAAATAGCAGGATGCATTGCTCAAAACGCTTGGGAACCGAATCCAACTGGGGAAACCGCCATTGTCCGTCATCAGCGATCCTTGCCCCCATCAGAATCCCATCGGAACTGTTGACGACGGTTGAGGTGGGGTCTTCGAACAATTTTTTGGGCAGACAGAACAGCCATAAAATCAAGACAGCGCCAAGGACACTTATCTTGATTTTATGCTTGGTAAGAGTTTTTCGCAGGGGCGATATGTTCTTTATCCACGCCACATCACTGAACCACTTTAATCCATTGCCCTTTGTTTCGAGCTTGGTAGTTGTTGTCGTACATGGCCTCTACTTGTGCTCCGGGTAGATAATAATCGCCCAAGAACGAAGCATTCAGTTTTATAGTGAAGCTTTTCGATTTTTTCGGACCAAGATCAAAATATAGGTGAGTACGGTCGTCCCTCGTATCCACATAATCCGCTTTGGAAGCATTGCCATTGTCACCACCTGCATAGGAAGTGTCCACGATTTCCCATCCGCTGGGTACAATATGGGTCAGGGCCACATTGTCCACATAATCATTGGAACTGTTGTAGACCGTGATTTTTGCTTGAAACTCGCTTCCTTGTCTAAGCTCGTTCACATTGATGGCGTTTCCAATGGCATCCAAATAGCCCACAGATAGATTCAGGTTTTGCTGTTGCGCCAATTCTTCACCAACAGGAAGCTTCCCAGTTTGCGTGAGGGTGGCATAAATGGTATTGCCCTGTTTGTTGTTTATCTGCAACGCATTGTTGAAAGAAGTAATGGCAAGACCTCTTTGTGCAATGGCTCTATCGGTTTTCACGGCCGTTTCTTTCCCGTTTTGGGTAAAAGTCAAATCAATGGACTTACCGCCGTTCTTTAACACCATTTTAGACATGGAGAGTAAGGCATAAGCCGTTTCTTGGGTGCTGTACCAACGTTGGGAGGATAGATTTTTGGCCAAAGAAATTGCTAACTCCCGTTGCTGGGCATCCCCCAAAATGACCAAGGTTTCCAATGCCATGGCCCGGTTTCGGAACACGGAACCATAGGTTCTGTAATTGTAATTGTTGGGAGTGAAGTCGATGTTGGCCTTTTGCGCAATCTCTTGTGCCACTTCTTTCTTTCCAGCCAAGGCGTAAGCCGCTGCCAAACGCCATTTGGCCTCATTGCTCAGGTTTTTGGATTCGCGGAGTCGGTTCATGGCCGCCAATTCCGGTTGTTGTGCCAAGGCCAAGGTGTATAGTCGATAGGCCTGCGCAACATCGGTGTTGTATCCCGTAGCCTGATTGCTCCATTGGCGGGCCGTGTTCTTTTGGTATCGAAGCCAATTACTCAAGAAGGTCAATGGCAGTTGATAGCCTTGTTGTTTGGCTTCCAACATAAAATGACCGGCATACGAAGTGCCCCAATCATCAGCATTGCCATAACCGGCCCAATAGCTGAGTCCGCCAGATGGGGTTTGAAAATCACCCAACCTGCGTATGGCCGCCTTTACATTTTTCTCGATGTCTTTTTTTCGCTCAAAGGTGATGTCCAAGACATCGGCCAAGAACAACTGCGGGAACGCTGCGGATGTGGTCTGTTCTACACAGCCATGGGGGTAGCGCAGCAGATAATCCATCCGTTTTGAGAAATCCATAGGGGGAAGGGTAGAGAACTCCACAAAAGCCTCATTGGTTCCCGAAGTGCCGAAGGTGTCAAAGGATAGGGTCTGCGAACCATTGGCGTCGATGGTGTACAGTTCACTTTTTGTGGTGATGGGGTTGGGGTTTTCCACATCAATCTCGGTTTCACTACTGGCATTTTCCCCAGCGCCCGAAGCTTTGACCTTTATGGTTTGGTAGGAGGTCGCGGGATTGACTTTAAAGTCAAAATTCACGATCTGTTCCCCAACCGAGCTGAACGTAATGTTTTTGGCAGTATCCCCAATGGGTTCCAAGGCCTTGCCCGCATCAATGGAAACCGTTACGTTTTTCACTTTGGGTTCCATGGCAAATACTGTTACTGGGATGGTCACTTTTTCGCCGGGGGACAATTTTCTGGGAATGGAAGTCAATACCATCAGAGGCTTGCGAACCGGCGTGGTTTTTTCGGTATTCCCATAAGCGCTGTTACGATTTCCGGCCACCACCATGGTTCGGACGGCACCCACATAATTGGGCATGTCAATGGTATGGGATGCTTTTTCGCCAGCTTTTAGGGTGAAGGGACCCAAATAGGTGACTACAGGTTTAAAGCGTTGTGCCTTGCGATTTTTGGCCCCGGCTCCGATACCACCCCCACCAATGGCGTAAATATTATCCACACTGATGGAATAAGCCCCCATGACATCATCAAAAACATCAAAGGTCTTTACCCCCAATGCCTGTCTTGCATAGAACGAACTGTGGATGTCCGGAGTCTTGAAACGGGTCAGGTCCAATAGACCTTCGTCCACCACGGCCAAGGAATAGGTCATGGGTTTTTTATTGGCTTCGGAAACGGTCACCGTATAGGATTTTTCAGGTTGCAGCACCTCGGGCATGGAAAGCTGAGGTTCCAAAAAGGTGGCCGGGTTTTCAACCAAAAGGGGCACCACGCCATACAGACGGATGGGCAGATCATTCTTTACCTGTCCATGGGGTTGCAACAACGAGATATTGATATAGGCATTGGGTGCCATTTCGGCCGTGATGGGAATCGTGGCCTTGGTTTCTTGGGCCGAGGTCTCGATCCATTGTTGGGAAAGAACCTCGGTTCCGTTTTCAATACTGATCAAAGCGCGTCCACCTCTATCCGATGGGAAGGTGACCACAGCTTCCTCACCCAATTGGTATTTTTCTTTATCGGCAGAGAAAACCAGAATTTTGGAACTTTCGGTATCCCCGGAAGTGGGCCTTTTCCACCAATTCCGGTAGAAATAGGCAGTTCGGCCCGTAGCATGGCCGGAGGCTTCATCGATTACCCGAATCAGGAAACGCCCACCCTCCTCATCGGGAACATTGATGTTGAAGTTGGCTTTTCCATCGGCACCCGTAGTTAGTTCCATTTCCTTGAAGGGGCGGTGTACGGTTGCATTTTCGTATCGCGAGAGATTGTCATAGCCCCGGTTCCACCACCAGCGCCATTCAATTTTGAACACTTGAACCTTTAATTTTCGGTTGCCTGATGGCTTCCCTTGATCATTGACCGAGACCACATCAAAAGAGGTGTTCTCATCAGTGAGGAAGGAGCCATATCGTTTGGCCTCTGGGGAACGAAGCCCCACAAAATGTGAGAATGGGGCCAGTTTTTTGGAGAAGACATCGATAGAGAAGTCCCCACCGCCTTCAAACACCTTAGAGGTAAAAGTGGCCTGCAGCATTCCGGGGGCATTGCCATTGATGCTGATTTTTTCATTGATGTCCAAAACCCCGTTGGCATCCAGTTTTGAGGTGATCCATTGCAACTCGGTTTGGTTGAAACTCCGCACGGGATCTTGGAAAACGTACCCCTTGAAGTTGGGGAATGCACTGCTGCTTTGCTGCAAGGAGGCATTGATATCGATCTTAAGATTTCGGGCAGGCGCTCCGTGCAGCCACTGTACCGTTGCTTTTCCCTTATTGTTGGTGTTGGCCTTAAGGACTTCATCGTCAAAGGTAAAATCCACCTTGAGCCTGTTGGGCTTTACGGTGGCCACCTTTAAACTCTTATTGAACTGGGCCCCGCCCACAATGATTTTGGCATTCCAGGTCCCGGTTGGGGAATTGGGTTGGGTGGGAATGGGGAAATAGTGGAATTTTTCTTCTTTTTTGGCATACAGCCCGTCCGATATGGGAGTGGCTTCCCCTGTGAGCACATTGCGCTGCACCAATTTGCCACGGGCATCGCTGACCTCCAAGGTTACCGGATGATTCTTGGGCAAGGGATTGCCCTTGTCGTCCAAGACAAAGGTAAGGTGGATGACATCGCCGGGGCGGTGCACCCCTCTCTCGGTATAAATGAAACCTTGGAGCCCCTTTTGAAGTTCTTCCCCGGAAACATCAAATTTGCTCAAGGAAAGGGCATTGCCATCCGCTAGTTTGGCATAGGCAAAGTTGTTGTTCTTTTGGGCCACGGCAAAAGCAATGGACTTATCGCTGTCAAAAACAGCAAATCCAGAAGCGTCCGTGGTCACTTCACCCACCAATTGCTGTTGGAAATTGTACAGTTTTATGGGAGTGTCGGCTTCCGGTTTGGTGGTCAGTAGATTGGTCACTGCAAAATGATGGGAGCGGTTGTTCCCCTTTTTTACAATAAGCCCAAGGTCACTCCCCAATAAGTTGGTGGATGCAATACGATCGTAGTTGTAATAGGCTTCATGACATGGATTGTCACGCTCTTCCCAGTTGTAGTTGTAATTTCTCCAATAATAGATTTCATTGTCCCAATACCGTTCCTCCAGAGATTCATCACTGGAGCTTTGGGAAGTGTACTCTTGGGTTTCTTCTGGGTTGTCCGTATTGCCACAATCATAGGTGGTGTGCTCTTTTTTAAAACTGAATTCCACTCGGTACAGGGAACCGGGGTGAATTTTTATCAACTCGGATAGGTTCAATGCATGGGCCTTCCAGTAGCTTGAGTTTTCAGTTCCGTTTTCTGCCAAGGGAATGACCTTGTAGGCCACCCTTCGCCCCACAGGTCTAAAATCGGGGTCGTAATCTTGGGTGAGGTCATTGTTTTGGAGGTATTGCAGCATATTGTTCTCAAACACCTGGATCACCCGTACTTCAACGGCGGAAAGGTTCACGGTTTCAAAATAAATGGGCGTGGATGCCGCATTGGGCAGGATGGTTCCTTTGGAAATGAGTCGGACGGCAGGTTTTAATTGCTCAAAGGAAACCAGTTCCGAAAACGTATTCTTTAAGGTAAAGCCATATTCACTTTTAATACCCTCAAAGGCATTGACCCGAACCTCGCCCAAGATGCGGTTGGATGGATATACTTTGAGCAAGTTTCCATCAATTTCATAACGGAGGCTCTCCGCATTTTCAATGGTGACCAGACCCTTTAAATTTTGGTTTGGTTTAAGGGGTTCGGAAAAGTTAAGGGTCAGTACCGCATTGGGTGCCGAAGTGGTCTTGGCATCCACGATCACAAATTTGTTCAACCCTGGAATGGGATAGGTCTCGGAGCCTTGGTTGTCCACGCCCAAAGCCTTTCCGTTCCAATTGATGAGCAACTCACTGTCCTCTGCTTTTCGGGAAATACTATCGATTCGGAAACTGAAATATTGGGCATTTTCCGTGGTTTCATCCCATGTAACCGGTACGTTGTTGCCATTTTGTTGTACGGAAAGTACTCGAATGGCTTTTGAGGCTTCGAGGATGTCGGAAGCATCCAAAGTCCCGGTCAAATATTGCCAATCCTTGCTGTAGGATTGCAAGGTACCCAGATTGATCTTAAAGTTTGGGGCAATGGTCTTAAAGCTGAAGGTGTATTTTTTAAAATCCCCCTCGATACCCTCATAAAGTTTGTTGAGGGCCACGGTGACGGTGTACTCGGTATCGGGTTTTAGGTATTCCGAAGGTTGGAAGGTAAGTTCCCGTCCATTTTCTATGATCAGTTTTCCATCGACCTTGGGAGAAATCTTGAAATATTCATTGGGGAGTTCTTGGGTAAGTTCAAATTGGTCCAGTTGCTGTGCAAGGGCAACGGTAATGGGTGTTGAAATACTTTGGTTGCCGTGGGTATGGTAACTGATATAATCCTTGAACTTAAAGAGGTTGTCCGTTGCGGTTTCATCAGATTTTTTCTTACAGGAAGCAGCTAAAACAAGTAGGGATACGAAAAGAAATTTACAAAAACGGGACATGCCAAACGGGAATTGATTAAACTAAGATTTTTGCCAGAACCAAGATAGTTAAAATTGGATACAAGGCCTTTACTAGTTTACGGATGGCGTCTTTAGATTTACGAGAGGATCCTTTGGGTGGGATGTCTCATTATGAAACATTTATGATTTTTCTAAGATTGATTGAATGATAAAAGGAATATCTTGAATCCCATCAACAACCATCAAAAAACAACATCATGATTCAAAAATTAAGTGTATTCTTTTTAGCAATGGTCGGTTTTGGGACACTTCAGGCCCAGTCAGACTATCAACTGGTAGAGCAAACCGTAAATTATTATCTGGATGGAGGGACCAATAACGATTTTGAAACCTTAAAAAAGGCCTTTCACGAAACTGCCACGATGAAGTTCATTGGTAAAGAGGGGTATACCGAGGTAAATGCCATTGAGTTCTTTGGCAAAGGAATGAAACCCGGACCGAAACAGGACCGGCAAACGAGGATTGCAGATATCACCATTGCAGGAAATGCAGCCAATGCAAGATTGGAAATTGAATACCCTACATTTACCTTTATTGATTTTATGAACTTGCTGAAGATTGATGGGGAATGGAAAATTGTGAGCAAGATTTTTTACAGGAAAGTAGATTAGAATATACTTGCTTTCCACAAACGGACGCAATGCCATTGAAAATTGAAGAGAAATGGGCATCATGGTCTTGATGCACTATTTTGTTATGAAATATTTGTGATTTTGGATTATTCGATACCAAATTTTCGTTAAACCAGATGGTTCGCGTTATATAAAATAATATTTTTCTGTAGGAATTACCTCAAAACCAGAAAATAGACAACCATTTGACCAAGCCGTTCATAGTATCTACTCTCATTTTTTTATCCTGTTTATCCGTTTCAGCGCAAGATTTTCTCGTAAAGGGAAAAATGGTGGATTCAACCAATGAAACTCCTTTGGAGGGGGCTACCATATATGCGGAGTCTGTTCAGGACAGTACCCTTATTTCATATACCATTACCAATGCCAACGGAAGCTTTGCCTTGGAGGGCAAAACCTCGGTAAAAAAGGTTAGGGTGAATTTTTCCTATAATGGATTTGAGTCAAAAAGTATAGAGGTGCCTCTTAAGCCCACGGTGGATCTTGGTACGATAAAAATGGAGGAACGTTTGCAAGAACTCCAAGGAGTGGATGTAATTGCCGAACGAGTTCCCATAGCCATACGAAAGGATACTTTGGAGTTCAATGCGGATTCTTTTACTGCCCGACCCGATGCAACGGTGGAAGAATTACTGAAACAACTGCCCGGTGTGGAAGTGGATAGTGAGGGGAAGATCACGGTGAACGGAAAAGAGGTCAATCAGGTTTTGGTGAACGATCAGGTATTTTTTAGCAAAGACCCCAAGGTGGTCACTAAGAGCCTTTCCAAGGATGTGATCAGTAAAATCCAAATCACCAATACCAAGACCAAGCAACAGCGGTTTATGGGGGAAGAAGGGGATGGGGAGACCAAGACCATCAACCTCACCCTAAAAGAGAACATGAACAAGGGATATATGGGACGTCTGTCTGCGGGATATGGTACGGACGAACGTTATCAGGCCAATGGCTTGGTAAACTACTTTAACGATACCCAAAGGGTTAGCCTATTGGGAAGTTCCAACAATGTGAACAATGCTGGATTTTCATTCGATGAAATCTATGATATGGTAGGAAGGGCAAGAGGGAATGGGATGAGATTTGGTCAGAATGGTTCCTTTGCCGTGGGAAACACCTCTTTCGGATTTGGTCAGGGAATCGCAACTTCCTCCACCGTTGGGGCCAGTTATGCCAATCAGGAAAAGGACCGCTACAGGACAGACGGCAACTATTTCTATTCTTACAGCGATTCTTACAACGATGAAAGAATATCAAGGGAGAATATATTGCCCACCGGTAATTTTTTCACCGATACCGAAACCAATTTTGTGGGGACCACCAATTCCAATCAGGCAACGGCCAACATGGAGTTCGATATTGACAAGACTACCCGCATCAGTCTGGAACCTTCCCTAAGTGTAAACCGGACCAACTCAACCGATACGGAAAATACCATGTCCAGAAACGAATCTGGGGATTTGATCAACAGCAACACCTCCCTTAGAACCAGTGATGGGATGCAACGCAATTTTGCCAATAAGCTCGACATCATGAAGAAGCTGGATACTCTGGGGAGATTTGTCCGGGTCTATTTCAACAACAATAACAGGATAAATGACACCGAATCGGTATTGAACTCGGAACGTATTATTTTTGGGGATGATCCCAGTGAGCAGATTCTAGACCAGCAGACCATGATGGAGAATGCCGAGGATTCCTATGAAATGGGAATGGTATATAGGCATCCATTGAAAAAGGACCTTTTTCTTGATTTTGAGTATCAGTATAGTGATAGCGACCAAAAAAACAAGCGGTCGGTCATGGATTTTAGCGAGATTACCGGGGATTATGTCTTTAACCCCACCTTAAGTTCGGATTTTGACTTTGGCACCCGAAAACATGTCCCTGAAGTGGGGATTGTATCCAATGGGCAAAAGATCAGGTTCAACCTTAAGGCAAGGTATGAGGGCATTGATCTTGAGAATGAGGACCGTATACAGTCCGTTTCATTTTCCAAGGATTATTCCAAGTTCTTGCTCAGTTCTTATTTCAACTACAATTTGGGAAACAATAAAAGAATCAGTGCCAACTATAACACTAATGTCAATGTGCCTTCGGTGAACCAATTGCAACCTGTGCCCAATGTTAGCAATCCATTGAACATTGTGGAGGGAAATCCGGATTTGGAGCCCCAGGTCACCCATAACGTCTACCTGAATTTCAATGATTACAATTGGAAGGAGCGCACAGGAATATTTTTGTATTCCGGGATGAGTTTTGAAAAGGACAAGGTGGTTTCCAGCACCACCACCGATGCCAACTTTATACGGACCACTACCTATCAAAATATAGAAGGTAATTACCGTGGATGGGCAGGAATCAACTATTCAAAACAGATTAAAAAAGACAGTCTGTACACCCTCGGAATCACATTCAATCCCAATGCCAACTTCAGAAAGGAGGTAGGCTTTACCAACGGCAATAGATTGGAGGCAACGAACCTTAACCTGAATCCTAGGATTGGATTAAGGTTCAATTATATGGAAATGGTGGAACTGGAACCCAATTACACCTTGGGGGTAAATGCTACCCGCTATAATTTGGACATGGTGGATGATATTGATTTTATTACCCATAGCCTATCGGTTAAAACGACCACCTTCTGGCCCGAAAATGTGGTGTGGGGCAATGATATTGTGTACACCTACAACGGAAACTTGGGAAGTGGTTTTGATAAGGATGCCCTCTTTTGGAACATGAGCTTGGGCGTACAAATGTTCAAGAAGACGGCCACCCTTAAAGTGTTGGCGTATGACCTGCTCAACCAAAACATCAATACACGAAGGACCACAGGGCAGGATTTTGTGCAGGATTTCCAAGGAACGGCATTAAAACGCTATTTTATGGGGAGTCTTACCATCAAATTCAACTCCTTTGGAGAGGGAGGAGGTCCCAAAAGAAGGGGAGGTCCCCGTTTTATAAGACTTTAGTGGGTTGAATTGGTTTACCATCCGCCGGAAGCACCGCCTCCGCCGAAGCCGCCACCACCGAAGCCGCCACCAAAACCGCCTCCACTGAATCCACCGCCGCCTCCAAAGCCCCCGGAGGAACCAGAACTTCGGCCCATGTTGCTGAGGATGATCATATCCCAAATGTCGAGACCACTGCCACGGCGGCCACCGCCTCTACCGTTATTGTTGTTCTTGCGACTCCAAAGAATGATCATGATAATGATGAAAATGATAAAAGGGAACAGGGCCTTAAAAGGAAACCCAGGGTTGTTTCCAAAGGTGCGATCTTCCGTAAACTCTCCGTTGAGGACCTGAAAAATGGCATCGGTCCCTTTGTCCAGACCACTGTAATAGTCCCCTCGCTTAAATTCGGGAATGATTATGGACTCAATGATGCGTTTCGACATAAGATCGGTCAAAGAGCCTTCTACGCCATATCCGGTATTAATGGCAATCCTACGGTCATCCTTGGCCAAGAGCACCAACACGCCATTGTCCTTATCGGCTTGTCCAATACCCCATTTCTGCCCCCATTGGGCTCCCAAATAGGTAATGTCCTCTCCTTCGGTGGAACTAATAATGGCAATGACAATTTGTGTGGAGGTGCTGTCCGAGTATCGAATGAGCTTTTGCTCCAAAGCTTGGTTTTGAGACGCAGAGAGTAGATTTACATAATCATAGACGCTGGTCTGCTTCTGCGGTTTTTCGGGTATGGTGAATTGACCCCATGACAGGGTAAAACTTAAAAAAGCAAGTATAAGAAGGCTACCCTTTGGATATGGCATCGCTCAATTCGTTCGTGTCGTTATGGTCCCATGGAAAATGGGCCTCCAATTCCTTTCCAGCCATTAATACACCCTCAATAATTCCTTGCTTGAAGTTTCCGTTTTTAAAGTGGGAGGCCATGGCATCCTTGGTGCTGTCCCAAAATCCTTTCGGTACGGCGCGGTCAATGCCTTTATCGCCATAGATCACAAACTTCTTGTCATCCACGGCCACATAGATGAGTACGCCGTTGCCATCCTTGGTATTATCCATTTTAAGGAAATGAAACAGTTGTTGGGCCCTGCTGAAATGATCTATTTTGGAAGTGGCCTCAATATGCACACGGACTTCACCAGAGGTGTTTTTCTCGGCCACAACAATGGCATCGATAATCTCTTGCTCCTCCTCTGCCGTTAAAAATTCCTCTACATGCGACATGTCTATTCAAAATCGAAGTTGACATCCGGGGCATTTTCAGCTCCTGGATTGGAAGCGAACAAGGCCATTTCGTCAAAATTGGCCAAACTGGCAATAATATTTGTGGGAATCTGCTTGATTTTGATATTGTATTCCCCGGCCAGATCATTGAATCGGTTCCGCTCCACATTGATTCGGTTCTCTGTACCCTCAAGTTGGGACTGCAACTCCAAAAAGTTTTGGTTGGCCTTGAGTTCTGGATAACGCTCCACGGTCACCAAAAGTCGGGACAAAGCAGAGGAAAGACCAGTTTGGGCCTGTTGGAATTCGGCCAATTGCGCTGCGGTCAAATTATTGGCATCTATGGTGGTCGATGTGGCCTTGGCCCTGGCCTCGATTACCTCGGTAAGGGTCTCGCGTTCAAAGTCGGCAGCACCTTGCACCGTTTTTACCAAGTTTCCAATAAGGTCGCTTCTCCGTTGATAGGAACTTTCCACATTGGCCCATTGCTTTGTGGCCTGTCCTTTCATATCGACCAACATATTATTGGTGCGGATATACCAGCCTCCTATGATTACCCCCAATACAATTAGGATGATAATGGCGATGATACCTTTTTTCATTTTCTGTGGTTTAGTGTTTATAGTTGTTCTTTGATCTTAATAAGCTCGGCCTTGACCTTTTGCAGTTTTTGGATGACCTCAAAGGTGGAAAGGGTCTTTTGCTTCTCTTCCTTCAAATGTGTTTTGGCGCCTTCCAGGGTAAAACCACGTTCCTTGACCAAATGATAGATCAGTTGCAGGTTATGGATGTCCTGTGGAGTGAACTTACGGTTGCCCTTGGCATTTTTCTTGGGCTGTAGCACATCAAATTCCTTTTCCCAAAACCGGATCAGGGAGGTGTTCACCCCAAAGGCCTTGGCCACTTCGCCAATGCCATAGTACCGTTTTTCGGGAAGATCTACGTGCATTAATCCAGGGATTGGTTCTCTTGGTTGGCAAACTTGAGCATATTTTCAAACTCTTCCGCCGTTAAACTTCCATAGTAGAAGTTTATGGGGTTGATGCGTTCACCGTCCTTAAAGACTTCGTAGTGCAGGTGAGGGGCCTCTGAGCGTCCTGTGTTTCCCACAAAACCGATAAGGTCACCTCGTTTTACCTTTTGACCTACGGTTACATTGTACTTGCTCAAGTGCGCATATAGGGACACGTAACCATATCCGTGGTCTATTCGGATATGTTTTCCATATCCGGAAGACCTATTGTCCGAGCGGGTAACTTTTCCATCACCTGACGCATAGATCGGGGTGCCGCGCGGTGCAGTGAAATCCATCCCCCAGTGCATTTTTCTGGCTTTGGTAAAGGGATCCGAACGCCACCCATAACCAGAGGCCATTCGGGTGAGGTCTTTATTGCTCACGGGCTGGATGGCCGGGATGGCCGCCAGTAATTTTTCCTTTTCCTCGGCCAGTTTGGCAATTTCATCCAACGACTTGGATTGGATCACCATTTGTTTCTGGATGATGTCCAAGCGCTTTGTGGCGTTGGTAATGATCTCGGAGTTGTTGAAACCTTCCAGGGACTTGTACCGGTTGATTCCCCCGAAACCAGCTCTACGCTGTTCTTCAGGTATGGGATTTGCCTCAAAATAAAGGCGGTAGATATTGTTGTCGCGATCTTCAATATTGGCCAATACCTGCTCCATCTGCTCCATCTTCTTGTCCAATATCTCAAATTGAAGCTCGTAGTTCCGTACTTCGCGCTCCAAAGAAAGTTCTTTGGGAGTATTCACCCATCGGGTGTTCAACAGAATGATAAGGCCAAGAAAGCCGAACAAAGCGGAACCCAATAAAAATAGGAAGAGATTCCTGTATTTCTTGGATTTCTTCGGTTCGATCTTTCTATAGGAAAGCGTATCCGGGTCGTAATAGTACTTAACTTTAGACATGAATGGATTTTATCCTATTTTTGCTCACTCTTTTTATCAAAACAAGCAAATATAAAAATTGTTTTGCTTAAAGTGTTAAATTTAAGAAAACCCTAGCAATCGCAATGACATCCCAAGAAGTTAGAAACCAGTTTTTAAACTTTTTCAAAGAGAAAAACCACAAAATAGTGCCTTCCGCGCCCATGGTGATGAAGAACGACCCCACATTGATGTTCACCAATGCGGGCATGAACCAGTTTAAAGAGTTTTTCTTGGGAAATACCGTTCCAAAGTCTAAACGGGTCACGGACACCCAAAAATGTCTTCGGGTAAGCGGTAAGCACAACGATTTGGAGGAAGTGGGCAAGGATACCTACCACCATACCATGTTTGAGATGTTGGGTAACTGGAGTTTTGGGGATTATTTCAAGAAAGAAGCCATTCAATGGGCCTGGGAATTACTGACCGAAGTATACAAAATTGACAAAGATAGCTTGTACGTGTCCGTTTTTGAAGGTAGTAAGGATGCCGATCAACTGGAAATGGACAAGGAAGCCTATGACCTATGGAAGGCCATAGTGCCCGAGGACCGCATCATCATGGGGAACAAAAAGGACAATTTCTGGGAAATGGGAGATCAAGGTCCCTGTGGTCCCTGTTCCGAAATCCATGTGGACCTTCGTTCCAAGGAAGAAAAAGCAAAAGTTCCCGGTGCATCGCTGGTCAACCAAGATGATCCGCTTGTGGTTGAAATCTGGAACTTGGTATTCATACAGTACAACCGAAAGGCCAATGGTGATTTGGAGGACCTCCCCGAAAAGCATATTGATACCGGAATGGGCTTTGAGCGCCTGTGTATGGTATTGCAAGGAGTGAAGTCCAATTACGATACCGATGTATTTACCCCCCTCATTCGTGAAATCGATACCATTACCGGGCAAAAATATGGGAAGAACGAAGAGACGGATATAGCCATTAGGGTAGTGGCGGATCATATCCGAGCAGTGGCCTTTGCCATTGCCGATGGGCAGTTGCCAAGCAATACCGGAGCGGGCTATGTTATCCGAAGGATACTCCGCAGGGCCATCCGTTATGGCTTTACATTCTTGGGGACCAAGCAACCTTTTATCTACCGGTTGGTAAATGTTTTGGTGGAAAGTATGGGAAAAGCCTTTCCCGAACTACCCAAACACCGCCAATTGATCGCGAATGTGATCAAGGAGGAAGAAAATTCCTTTTTGGGCACCTTGGAGCAAGGATTGGTGCTGTTGGATTCGGTCATCAAATCCTCAAAGGACAAAACGGTTTCTGGGGAAAAGGCTTTCGAATTGTACGATACCTTCGGATTTCCCATCGACCTTACTTCCCTGATTTTGGAGGAGAAAGGTTACCAATTGGATGTGGAAGGATTTGAAAAGGCCTTGAAAGCCCAAAAAGACCGTTCCCGTGCGGCATCAGAGGTTTCCAAGGACGATTGGACGGTGCTGATGCAGGATTCCGAACAGGAATTTATTGGTTATGATAGTCTTGAAGCAACGGTAAAGTTGGTCAAATACAGAAAGGTGACCAGTAAAAAGGAAGGCGATCAATATCAACTCGTGTTCAACCTTACCCCGTTCTATGCCGAAGGAGGCGGGCAGGTGGGCGACAAAGGATATTTGGAAGCGTCCAATGGAGATGTGACCTATATTGTGGACACCAAACGGGAGAACAACGAAATTGTCCATTTTGCCGATGGCCTTCCCAAAGACGTTTCGGGAAGTTTTAAGGCCATGGTCGATAAAAAACAACGCTGGCGTACCGCGAGCAATCATACCGCAACGCATTTGTTGCACCAAGCCCTTCGCGAGGTTTTGGGAGATCATGTGGAACAAAAAGGATCTGCGGTCCACTCCAAATACCTTCGTTTCGACTTTTCCCACTTCTCAAAACTGACAGTCAAGGAACTACGCGAAGTGGAAAACTTTGTCAATGCCCGTATTGAAGGCCAATTACCCTTCGAGGAAAATAGGAATATACCCATAAAGGAGGCCATGGAACAAGGGGCCATGGCACTTTTTGGTGAAAAATATGGAGATACCGTCCGTACAGTCCGTTTTGGACAATCCATAGAGTTGTGTGGTGGGACCCACGTGAAAAATACAGGAGATATCTGGCATTTCAAGATTGTTTCTGAGGGAGCCGTTGCGGCAGGAATTCGTAGGATAGAGGCCATTACCTCTGATGCGGCCAAGGATTTCTACTTCCAGAACAATCGAATGCTGTATGAAATCAAAGATCTGTTGAGCAATGCCCAAGACCCTGTAAAGGCGGTTGCCGGGTTACAGGAAGAAAATACAACCCTTAAAAAGCAAGTGGAACAGCTGCTGAAAGACAAGGCCAAAGGACTCAAAAATGAATTGATTTCCGAATTGAAGGATATCAATGGTGTTCAGTTTTTGGCTAAAAAGGTGGACTTGGATGCAGCTGGCATCAAAGACCTTTCCTTTGAGATAGGGGGACAGGTTTCGGATGTTTTCCTATTGCTCGCTGCTGAAAATGATGGAAAAGCGTTGCTTTCGTGTTACATTTCCAAGGATTTGGCGTCCAACAAAGGACTGAATGCCGGGAGCATAGTACGCGAACTGGGCAAACATATCCAAGGAGGTGGGGGCGGACAGCCGTTTTTTGCCACTGCTGGGGGTAAAAATCCCGAAGGCATTCCGGTCGCTTTGGCAAATGCCGAAGAGATGATCAGGACAACAACGTAAGCATGGGCTTCTTCAACATAAAAAGTATCAATTGGAAATACATCTTCGGAGAGATTTTCCTGTTGTTCGTGGGTATCAATCTGGCCATTTGGTTCAACAATTGGAACACGTCCAAGAGCATGGAAAAGGACAAGGTGGTGGCCTTGGAAAAGATTGAAGGGGAGATCAAGGCCAATTTGGACCAATTGGTGAAAGACCATGTGGTGAACCAAAAAATACCTTCTTTCTTTTCTGATTTTGATGCCCTTGAAGGTGAAGATGGAAACTTTATAGCTTCGCCGGAAACCATGGGGAGGCTTCAAAAAAAATATGCTGGGTATATTCGGGAAGTGGACTCTACCGAATTGGGTGATGGCCAGTATGCCTATCGAATCGATTCTTACATCAATCTGGAAATCACCGATTTGAGCAGTATTGCGTGGGAAATCTCAAAATCCACAGGGATATTCCATGAGTTTGGCTATGATTGCCTATATGACCTGCAATCTTTGTACAATACCCAAGATTTGGTGAAAAACGAGCTGAACAAGGCCACGGAAGCCTTGCGAAATACATCCATGAAGGATTTGGTGCGGACTCTAGGCATTTTAAATCAACTGGAAGAACAGTTGGAAAAGCAATATAGGGACATGCTCAAGAATATCAAGGACTGCAGATAAAACCCTTTTTCCATGAAGCTACAGACCATTGTTCCACTTCAAAAAGCAGAACAGCCTATCGATTATTCGAGCAAAATGCTGCTTTTGGGGTCCTGCTTTGTGGAAAATATGGGTGAAAGGTTGGACTATTACAAATTTAGGTCACTGCAAAACCCATTCGGAATTCTATTTCACCCGCTTGCACTTGAGAATTTGATGGAACGTGCTCTGGGAGATAAAACCTATCAAGAAGATGAGGTGTTTGAACAAAATGGGATTTGGCATTGCTTTGACGCCCATTCCGATTTGAATGCCCATTCAAGAGAAGCTTTGCTCAATCATCTCAATCAAAGGTTGCAGGAAACCAAAGCAGAGCTGGAGAATACCACCCATATGATCATCACTTTAGGAACAGCTTGGGTGTACAAGAATATTGCTTCACGAAAAGTAGTCGCCAATTGCCATAAAGTGCCCCAAAAGGAGTTCGTGAAAAGATTGCTTACTCCGGAAGAAATACAGTCAAGTTTGGCCCGTTTGGTGGATTTGGTCCAACAAGTGAATCCAAAGGCGAACCTCATTTTTACCGTTTCACCTGTTAGGCATCTGAAAGACGGTTTTGTGGAAAATCAGCAAAGCAAATCACATCTAATTACCGCACTACATTCCGTTTTGTCATCTCGAGCGCAGTCGAGAGATGTATCCTACTTTCCGGCCTATGAAATCATGATGGACGAGCTGCGCGACTACCGTTTTTACGGAAAGGATTTGGTACATCCCAATGAATTGGCGGTGGAGTATATTTGGGAAAAGTTCAAGGATACATGGATTTCGCCCGATTGTTATTCGGTCATGGACGAGGTCGATAGTGTTCAAAAAGGATTGCAACACCGTCCCTTTAATCCCGATTCCGAGGCCCATCAAACGTTCAGGAAATCGCTTCGCACAAAAATTACGTATCTTCAAGAAAGGTATCCTTTCATGAAATTCGAATAAATGAAGAAAATACTTATGGGAGTTGTCATTGCACTGGCCTCCGTATTGATCTACAAATCCTGTGTCGATGAACGGGAACGGAAAACGGTATTGCAGGAGAATTCCATGCTCATCCAACAGGAACTGAAAAATGTCTCCAAACTCATTGTGACCGAAGGCCACTTTGTGGAAGTCTACAACTATAAGGATTCCAGGGAATTGTTCGGTTCCTTGGTCACAGCAGATAAAAAAGCTTTGGTAGTGGTAAATGCAGAGGTGACCATTGGCTATGACCTGTCCAAGATTGCCTATGAAATGGATGAGGCCAACAAGACCATTCGCATTACGGAAATTCCCCAGCCAGAGGTGAAGATCAATCCGGATTTTGAGTACTACGATGTCACGGCGGATTACTTCAACCCGTTCAATGCGCAAGATTATAACGCCATCAAACGAAATGTGAATGTGTCCCTATCCAAAAAGGTGGAAGCTTCCTCCTTGCGGAAAAATGCTGAGAACCGACTGTTGAGCGAACTTTCCCGAATCTATGTGCTCACCAACTCACTGGGATGGACCTTGGTCTATGGTGATGAAAGTGTTGATTCTCCCGAAAAACTAATCGACCTTCAAAAAACTATGGTCGATTAAGCGAATGCCATCATCAATCAAATGCCCCACTTTGGGATTGTTCCGTTTGATATCCTCCAAATGGGATAGGATTTCTTCCTGAAATCCAACATTGTTCCCTTTTTTGGCCAATTCGTACAGCTCAACGGGTAACAACCAATCATGGGGGTGATTTTCCTTAAGTTCTTGGAATACCTTGTTGCGGGAAATGGTCGTGTTCTTTCCTTCCCTGAACTCCCGGATTTGTTGGTAATAGAGTTCCAGTTGTTGGCGTTCAGGACTTTTTTTGGGTTTGATGGTGGTTTCGGTGATCTCATGGGTGATGAGGTCAAAACTGCCCAAATCGGCCGGACCGTTAAAAGCGGAGACCACGTGCTGCCCCACGGCCATATGGTAAAGCCCCCATTCCGGAGCGAACAGCACTTTGCCGTTATGGGTCACCGTACAGTTCTCAAAGGTTACCAAGAGAATCTTTCCTCTTAGATTTCTAGTTCCGGTGATGATGGTCCCTTCAACTTTTACCCCGCCTTCAAACTCCAAAGAGACTTCTTCGCCTTCGTAGATTTTGTAGGCTTTAAGATCGCGGGGTCCCATATCCTCAATGGCAATGTTGATGCCTCTCAGTTTGCCCACGGGCATGCCAAAACCATCGGGATGCTGTGCCGTGCTGTGCCCCACCAATTCCTTTTCACGATAGGCTAGGGCCGTTGCGCCTTTGGTCTGGATGTATATGGGTTTGCCATCCTGTTCCAATACATCATGGAACTGTCCCGAAACTTGTAGCCCGGTACTCAGTTCAATGGTGCCCAATGCATGGGATTCAATCAATTTTTGAACCCCCGATAGTCCGCCCTTCCGCAAGGCCATGGTGTTGGCAAAGTCCTCCAAAACCTGACTCAAAAAGGCAAAGTCGGGCGTAACGAACAATTGGGGTTGGGGTTTGGTGATATCGAACTCGGTATGCGCTGCCTCAATGGAGTAGGGAATTTTCTTTACTTGGTCGGTCATGCACCATGCACTTTCGCCAATGGAGGAAAGCAATCCCGCCCCATAAATTTTTGGGGTATCCACGGTGCCTATCAGACCGTATTCCACCGTCCACCAATGCAGATTCCGGATCAAAGCCATTTCACTGGGCTTGCCCATGTTTTTTTGAAGATGTTCTATATGCTTTTCCGCTTCCTCGATTTCCTTTTCCGGGGTGCCATGGGCCTCCTTGATGATGCTCAGGTGTCGCACGGCATTGTACAGTTCATAATCCTTGGCACTGGAAATGGCCTTGCAGCCTATTTCTCCAAAACGCCGCAGATATTCTGCATATTCGGGATTAGCAATGATAGGGGCATGTCCGGCACCCTCATGGATGATGTCCGGTGCCGGGGTATATTCAATATTTTCCAATTGCCTGATGTCCGAAGCAATGACCAGCACATTGTACGCTTGGAATTCCATAAAGGCCGATGGGGGAATAAACCCATCCACGGCCACGGCGGCCCAACCGATTTCCTTGAGGATTCGGTTCATCCCATACATATTGGGGATATGGTCTATGGAAATCCCGGTTTTTTTCAATCCATCCACATAAGAACTATGGGCCACGCGACTTAAATAGTCTACATTTTTGCGCATTACATATCGCCATACCGCTTGGTCAATAGCGGTATAGTCCCCATAATTCTGCGGCTTTATGAACTGCTTGAGGTGCTTGGGCAATTTGTCCAGTATAGGATTGGATTCGTAACTCATAGGTGCAATTTTGTACTGCCTAAAGATACGAAATCGTTATCGCAAACCAGAAAATTTGGAGGAAGGGCAATAAAAAACCGCCCTTTGGGCGGCTTATATTTTTAGTTGACGGCAACTGCCGTGGCGGGAGGATATTCCTGTAGGATCTGCGAAACAAATTCCTTGATGCGCGCTTCCTTTTTTTCAATATCCTTGGTGTTGTTCAAGGTGCCTACACCTCGACCTTGCCATACCAGTTCCTTTTTGTTGGCATCAATGACATCAATGTACAGGGAGCCTTCAGTGCGGGTGCTCACATTATTGTTGTTCCAGCCCCAGCCCCAACCGGGACCCCAGACCCATGGGTTGTAGAATGCGCCATAACCCCAACCGAAGTTGTTGTTATAGACATCCACACGCTCCCTTTCCTTGGTGAAAATGCTGATCAAAACATCAGGGTTGTCGGATTTTACAAAACCACGGGAACCCAATTCGGCCTCAATGGCCCGTAAAATACGTTTCTTGTCCAAGTCTGAAATCTGAGCCTTGTCAATCCCAGTTTTGTAAAAAGCATAGCTTCTGTACGTATTGAAGTCCGCTTGCTTGTCGTAGTCGGAAACCACCCTAACGGAACTGCAGGAGGCCAACAGAACCACCGAAAGTGCAGTCAAAATGTATAGTTTAAAATTTTTCATAGTACTTTTTTTGAAGTGTTGAGATTATAATAAAAACCACAAAGATTATGCCGAAAACCGGTTTCAGCGCCTTGTGTTCGTTTTCGCACTATAGCCATACGGACAGTGACGGCAGCCACTTTCGCAACAATACCCCCTTTTTAGGTGGTATTGGGCTGTAAATACCTTATATCCCTCCTCCGAAAAGTAAAAATCACCCTCTTCCAAGGGAATACGCTCTTTCATACACTACGGCACCGATTCGTTACTTAAAAGTAAGGCTTTCATGGCAGAACCGCTAGGATTTTAAGATTTCCGAAACAGGTTATTCACCGAAAATGTTAATGGTATTGTCGATAAGGTCCATTTTTCTTTTCCGTAAGCTGTTATATTTGTGAGGAACCCTTGAACGTTTTCAAGTGATATTGATCTTTAAACATTTCTTCTATAAAAACTATGTCGGGCTATCGCTCTGGCCTTTCATCATCCTGAAGGAAGGAGCCCTGCGAACCGATGATGTGCTCATCAACCACGAGCGCATCCATCTCCGACAGCAGCGGGAATTGTTGCTTGTGCCTTTTTACTTCCTCTATTTTTCAGAATGGATTTTGCGTACCGTCCTATATTTGGATAGCTACCGCGCTTACCAGAACATCAGTTTTGAGCGTGAGGCCTATGCCAATGAAAGGGATATGGAGTATCTTTCCAAGCGGAAACGGTTTGGTTTTATGCAGTACCTGACGCGATAAGCATTCACTTTGGACATTCCCAATCAGCATATTGATGTGCCCTTGCTTCGAGAAATGGGCGTGACGCTCCATATCAAAAGGGAAGATACCATCCATCCCCAGATTTCCGGAAACAAATACCGAAAACTGAAATACAATCTGCTTGAAGCCCAAAAATTGGGACACCATACCCTGCTCACCTTTGGCGGGGCCTTTTCCAACCATATTGCCGCAGTGGCCTGTGCCGGACATGAAGAAGGATTTAAGACCGTTGGCGTGATCAGGGGCGAGGAGTTGCAAGATAAGTGGCAGGACAATCCCACTTTGAGCTTGGCCCATGACCACGGCATGCGGTTCCATTTTGTATCGCGAAGCGATTATCGACAAAAAAGCGAAGAGGGTTTTCTCCGGATTTTGAAAGAAGCATTTGGCGATTTCTATCTACTGCCCGAAGGCGGTACCAATGCCCTTGCCGTAAAAGGTTGCGAGGAAATTGTAACGGAGGCCGATTCCAACTTCGACTATATCTGCAGTAGTGTGGGAACGGGAGGGACCTTGGCAGGACTCATCAATTCGGCAAAACCCCACCAGACCGTTTTGGGCTTTCCCGCATTGAAGGGTGATTTTTTGAAACAGGATATTCATACATTTGTACGGAACGATCAATGGAAATTGATGACCGATTTTCATTTTGGGGGATATGCCAAAGTGAGTGAAGAATTGATTCATTTCATCAATACCTTTAAAGAAGAAACCGGGGTTCCGTTGGACCCCATCTACACAGGTAAACTGCTTTTTGGTATTTTTGAACTGGCAAAACAGGATTTTTTCCCAAAGGGAACCCAAATTTTGGCCATCCATACAGGTGGTCTACAAGGGATAGCGGGAATGAACCCTGTGCTGAAAAAGAAAAATTTACCCTTATTGGATATATGATCAGGCGAATTGGATATGTACTTGTTGTAGCACTGCTGTTGACTTCCTGTGGTGCCAAAAAACGGACCTCGACCCACAAAAAGGGCGCTCCCATTGTCAGGAATACTGAAAACAAGGATGAAAGGCCTGTCGCTGTGGATGAAAACGCGGAAGGTTCCGATCTGTATCCCATGCCTGCGGATCCGGGAAGGTTTAAACATTTCCCCATCACCAACACTGAGGAATATATTGAAACCTTTGCCGAAATTGCCCAGTACGAAATGCGTGCCTTTGGCATTCCGGCCAGTATCACCTTGGCCCAAGGTATTTTGGAGAGTGGCTCGGGAAGAGGGGAGCTGACCAAGAAGACCAACAACCACTTTGGGATCAAATGCCATACCGGATGGCAAGGGGAATACGATTTTCATGACGATGACGCCAAAGGGGAGTGTTTTAGAAAATACAACCACCCCATGTTTTCGTTTCGGGACCATAGTATCTTCCTTTCGTCCCGTTCCCGATATGCCTTTTTGTTCAATTACAGGAAGGACGACTATAAAAAATGGGCCCACGGCCTCCGTCAGGCCGGGTATGCCACCGATCGTAAATATCCGCAAAAGCTTATTGCCTTGATAGAACGATACAATCTGCACCAATATGACGAGGATGTGGTTCGAGGCGGTCTGGATGTGGTTAGGGAACCCAAAAGCTTTGAAGTGCTTACCCATGTGGTGGAAAAGGGGGAGACCCTGTATGCCATTTCCAGAAAATATGCCATCTCCGTGGATGAGATCCAAAGGCTCAACAATTTGAAGGGCACCCATTTATCCATCGGGCAGGTATTGAACATCCGAAAAGAAAAATCAAAATAAAATTCTCCTTTGTTATATCGAGCTGTCATCCCGAGCGCAGTCGAGGGATGCTTATTGATGGTCGTTCTCGACTGCGCTCGAACTGACATTTTCAATTTCCATGAAAGTATGAGGTTACTTACCTTTGCGGGGAGCTGTTCGAATAGCACGTTTCTGTCATCCCGAGCGCAGTCGAGGGTGCTTATTGATGTTGTTCTCGACTGCGCTCGAACTGACAATTATGGATTAAAAAGATTCCCGCATCCACGGGAATGACATGGATATTTAAATTTATGATCTACCAACGAAGCAGTGCCTTGTTCGCCAAGGCGAAAAAATATATCCCCGGAGGGGTCAATTCACCCGTTCGGGCGTTTAAAGCCGTGGGCGGCGACCCTATTTTTGTAAAGGAAGCCAAAGGTGCCTACCTCTATGATGTGGATGGCAACCAGCTTATCGATTACATTGCCTCCTGGGGCCCGCTGATCTTGGGCCACGCTTTTGAACCCGTGATCAATGCCGTGGTGGAAAAGGCTAAAAAGGGCACTTCCTTCGGGATGCCCACCGAGATTGAGACCGAACTGGCCCAACTGGCCGTTTCCATGGTACCCAATATTGACAAAATCCGTTTTGTGAACAGTGGTACCGAAGCCTGTATGAGTGCCGTTCGCCTCGCGCGCGGGTACACGGGCAAGGACAAGATTATCAAGTTTGCGGGCTGCTACCATGGCCATTCCGACTCGTTTTTGATCCAGGCGGGGAGTGGTGCCGTTACGTTCGGGAGCCCGAACAGTCCCGGGGTCACCCAAGGTACGGCCAAGGACACCCTTTTGGCCACCTATAACGATTTGGACAGTGTAAAGGCGTTGACGGAGGCCAATAAAGGCGAGATAGCCGCCATTATTTTGGAACCCGTGGCCGGGAACATGGGCTGTATCATCCCCACCGATGAATTTATTCATGGACTCCGAAAACTCTGCACCGAGGAAGGCATTTTATTGCTGTTCGATGAGGTGATGACCGGTTTCCGTTTGGGAAAAGGCGGTGCGCAGGAAGCCTTGGGCGTGGATGCCGATATGGTGATGTTCGGAAAGGTGATCGGGGGCGGACTGCCCGTAGGGGCTTTTGCCGCACGTGCCGAGATCATGGCGCATTTGGCCCCCGAAGGGCCGGTGTACCAAGCAGGGACCCTCAGTGGGAACCCCTTGGCCATGAGTGCCGGACTGGCCATGCTCACCGAACTCAACAATCGCCCTGAGGTTTTTACCAACTTGGCGGAAAAAACCGAACACCTGCACAAGGGCATTGCCGAGGTGCTCACCGAAAAAGGGGTGGTGCACCAGATCAACCGCTATGGAAGCATGATCTCCGTACACTTTACGGACCAACCTGTGGTGGATTTTGCCTCTTCGGCCAAAGGGAACAACGATACCTTTAAGAAATACTTCCACGGCATGTTGGAGAACGGGGTATACTTACCGCCCTCTGCCTTTGAAAGCTACTTTTTGAACGATGCCCTCAGCTACGACGACCTGGACAGGACCATTGAGGCGGTGAAAAAGGTATTTTAACCATCCCTTTTGTCATTTCGAAGAAGCGTAGCGACTGAGAAATCTATTTGGGAAGTTGTGATCAAAGGGATGTTTCATTTCGAAATGAGGGACGCAGTGACGATTGAGAAATCTAGTGATGTTTCTTGTTTTTGGTAGTTTTGAGATTTCTCACACTCTCCCGATACCTATCGGGTTCGGTTCGAAATGACCAAGAAAAGGACTAAGTCATTTCGAAGAAGCGTAGCGACTGAGAAATCTAAAACCAGAAAGCAATGCTCTCACCTTATTTTGTGTATATCACTACCAATGAGAATAGGACAGTACTCTATATAGGTGTCACCAATACCATTCAAAGAAGGCTTTCAGAGCATTATTTCGATAGTGTAAACTCCAAACAATCCTTTGCTGGAAAATATAACTGTTACCATCTAGTGTATTATGAGCGATTTGATTCAATTCAAATGGCCATTGCCCGAGAAAAGGAGCTCAAAAAATGGCGTAGGGAAAAGAAAGATAGGTTGATTACTTCATTTAACCCTGATTGGAAATTTTTAGACCATGATGTGGTTTAGATTTCTCACATTCCCTTAGCTCCCTCCCAAGCTCGGGACAGGAGTTCGAAATGACCGCGAAAGGGTTATGTCATTTCGAAGGAGCGTAGCGACTGAGAAATCTATTTTTTCTTTTGGTTTTAATGGTTTTGAGATTTCTCACATTCCCTTCGGTCAGTTCGAAATGACCCTTGAAGTGGATTCTGTCATTTCGAAGGAGCGCAGCGACTGAGAAATCTATTTGGGAAATTGTGGTCAAAGGGATATGTCATTTCGAAATGAGGAACGTAGTGACGATTGAGAAATCTATTGTTTTTTTGGTTGATAACTGTGAGATTTCTCACATTCCCTTCGGTCAGTTCGAAATGACGAGAATAGAACTAAGTCATTTCGAAGAAGCGCAGCGACTGAGAAATCTATTTTTTTTTTGGTTGATAACTGTGAGATTTCTCACGCCACTTTAGCTCCCTCGCAAACTCGGGACAGGGGTTCGAAATGACAACAGGGGTTACTCTTTGGAAGGCACCAACAGTTCCCGGACGTCCACGTCCAAGACCTTGGCCATCTCATATAAAATAGGAATGCTGGGCTGTGTTTTGTTGTTGCAGTAATTGGTGACCACCACATAGCTTTTGCCAATTTGCTCGGCCAGCCAGGTTTGGGTCCTGCCTTGTTGTTTTAATACGGCTTTGATTCTATTCATACGTAGATGCGATACCACAGCATATTACTTTGTAATATGAAATTGTACCATATCACAAGCTGAATTTTTATCATATAGCAAAATACAATAC
>CP051244.1:1799513-1806077 GCA_017795045.1 Allomuricauda sp.
ATTGGGTATAGCTATTGTTAGGCACAGTTTTTAATATTTACTTTTTATATATTCAGTTCCCTTGTCAATCTCTGGAAACAATGTATCAGGACTTAGTCTAATACCATTTTTTATAAGTAATGAATTTATATCCGCTGGTTTTGTGATTTCTTGCTTAAAACCAAACAAGAAAAAGTAACCTAACTGTCTTTTAATTCTTTCGTTATTGTTTATTGGTCTAACAACTAAAGTTTTTTCTAAATCTGTTGGGACAATTTCTGGCTCAAAATAGGGTTTCTCCTCTTTTATCAAGTGAAGCAGTTTCAAACCCGATGTATCCGAATTAAAACTAGCCTTATTTGGAATCAATTTGAGATTTCTTTCTGCTTTGGACAAGTTTGATAAGATACTGACTGTATCACTGTCATAGAATTTTATTGATTTAGATTCTGGATTGAAAACTATAAGTTCTCCAGGGACATCTTTTTGTGAACTGTCATTACAGGCAAAATAAAGAGCAACTAATGGATTTTTTGTAATATCCAATAATCTCGTCGGAAGGCCATAGTGTTGCATTATTGTGAGCTTTTCGAAAGCTGAATTTGTAGATGCAAATTCGTCTGAATTACGAAGTATTATTTCACGAAACATTTTGTGTTCGTTATTGACCCAATTATTTCGATATATTGACGGTAAAAGTGCCCAATCTATATTGGAGTGTCCTCTGTAGAAAAAATCAGAATTATTTTTAGTTTCTTTTTGAAGATAGGTTATTAGGTTATTGAGGTTGTCGATAAAATTAATCTCAACCTTGTTCGGATTATAAAAATACCTATCCCGTATGACCTTAATATCTTTGAATAACTTTAAAAACTCTTTTGTTATTAGTTCACGAACTTTTCGTTTATATCTATTATCAAAACCTTTCTCATCTAAGAACATTTGATACTCGACTAATACAATAAAATGCTCCTTTAATTCTGGATTTTTATTGAATGACTCAGCATTGTTTACTACTTCAATTAAGTTTTTAAGTGTCTTTTTTCGCTCAGTAATTTTTGATTCTTTAAAGTCTACATCATAAGTGCTTACAATGTCTATAAGTTCATCAAATACAAATAAATCTTTATCTGCGATATAGCAGAATCCTTTTTCTTTGATTTCTTTATAAAAGAATGTTGTAATATATGCTTGTAGTCTTTCCAAATGTGTTTTTTAATTTTACCTAACGGTCTCGGCCATGAGTAGTTGAGTTGGTTAGCACTTAACATTGCAAGTACACACCAAACTGAAAATTCGCGAGGATTTTCAGAAGTAGGCGAGAACAAGCAATTACTTATAGCCATTGTTAGGCAAAGTGTTTTTAGTTCTTATGATATACTTTAATCGAATTATTTCTAATTGTCATCATATAATTTTTTACTTCAATTGGCTCTCCTTCTGGGTCTTTTATAACTGCCTTATAAGTTTCTTCTTGAATTAAAGAATAATTAATGTCTGTCATACAGTTTTTAAAGACGCTTTTCATAAACTTTTTATGTTCTTTATTACCAATTAAATAAATGGTTTCATTGTCGGAAGAAATCTTTTTTAGGTGATTTGTATAAACTCTTTCTCCATCTCGGTTAATCACTAAACTTCTACCAATGATTCTAATTCCAAATTTGCAATACTCTCCGGAAAAGTCACTTATATTATCTTCTCTCAATTTTCGATTAGCATATCTATAAAGAAAATTCACAAGTTCCGTAACCTCTTTGTGTACTTTCTGTGCATCTCTTTTTTTAGCAAAAACTTTTTCGCCAAGAAATGTCAATTCTTGAACTAAAACAGGATAGAAAATACCAACATCATCAATATCAGTATATTTTTGAAAAAAGTCAGCTATTTTTTCGTTGTCCATTTTGTCTTTCATAAAATCTTGAACAAACTGGTCCAATATTTCTGCTTTTTCCTCTTTTAGCAAGTCATAACAAGCAAATAAATCCATTGATTCCCGTTGATATTTGGCAATATATGATTTGGCTTTTTTCAAGAAAGCAAATGAGATAAATGCCATAGATGCTTTTACCAAATTTTCGTTTTGGTGGTCTCCTTTTTTAAGACGAATTATCATTTCTCCATTTTGGATATACTGTTTTTCAGTTTGAGAACTAACATCTATCCATTCCACTTTGATTTTTTTAATGTCAATGTGTTTAACTCGTTTCGATACTTTTTTCAGATAGTCATTGATTTTGCCTTGTAAATCATACTTGACATAACTCCTGTCGAATTTTACAGAAATAAACTTTAGGAATTTGCTTATTAGAGCTACTAATTTTTCAAACTTCTCTGGATTTAAAAGAAAATAAATAAATATTCCAGCTAAAGTGACAGTTGACAATTCCCAAGCTGGAAAATCAAAGTCAAAGAAAAAATTGAAGTCTATTTTATTGTAAATTTTTCTCATTGATGTATTCGGATAATAATTTCACAGCTTCTGGACTATCAGAAACTAGTTTGATTGTTCCTTCCTCTGGGAAAATTGAGTGCAAGTTTTCTAATGTTATAATCTCTTTCGTAAACTTACATTTAAGTTCTCCAGCTTTAATTTTGTCAAGCAAATTCAACTTTGTCAAAAGTGCTTCCAAATCATTATCGTGGATTGCGTTTAATTTTGCTTTCATTTTTTGTTCAACATTTTGCCTAACTTGTTTATATCAGTATAAAATGTACTCATATACACCCTAAATGGATAGGTAACCAATCATGGTCAGTCATCTTTATTTTAAATAAAGCTTGTTCCGCTAAGACTTGAGGGAGGGGAGTTTAAGTCCTCAAAATACAGTATTTCAGCCAATTGCCATTGCACCAAAGCCTTAAAAAAACTAGGGTTTTCCTGCAATACCAAAACAAAAGCCGAGACAGATTACCTGCCCCGGCCTTCACACAAACTAACTCAAAACTAAACCGTTACATTCGAAAACGATAACAAAAGGGGGCAACGGTATAGCCCAGAGCATCCAAATAAAAATCGTTCGGCTACAAGAGTTCAAACTCAAAGGCCGGGTAGCCCCGTACGCCACTTTCGTTGGTCAACGCCGTGAACCTGATCTTGTACAGATTACCGTCGGTATCCTTGAGCACAAAGAATACATCGTTCTTCAAAGAAGGTAAGGTGCCGGGTCCTCCACCGTTTCTCCATTGGCTGCCAATACCGCGTTGGTCGTCCTCAAAAGAGGCTTCGTCCATATCGGCCAAGGCAAAATCGGCATAGGCTATTGTGGCGGTTTCCACTTGGTAGGCCAAGGCGCCGCTTAAGCTATTGGTGGTGATAAAATCGGCATAGCCGTAAGAACCAAACCCTTCAATCTCGTTGGTGAACACGGTAAAGTTGATGTCCCAACGGTCGGCTTGGGGCTGTACGTCCACCACCTCTTCGGTATCAAAACTAAAGAAGGTGAAGTGGTGTCCCGCAGTTTTTGAAAGGGTCACTTCTTCATGAGTAGTGGCGTCTAAATCGGCATATTGCAGTACGTAATCCTCCCCACTGCGCAGGATGCGTATTTTCTTCCATCCCCTGGCGTCGCCTTTGGCGGCCTCGCTACCGACCTCTGGCTCCGTGGTGCCCACGGCAAAGCCGAGGTTTACCAAGTATACGGGGTTATCGGCATCGGTTTCCGAAATGGCGGCAATGGCGGTTCCGTCCAAGCTGCCGGTAACATCATCCACATAGGCGGTGTTGGCGGCATCAAAAGTACCCACGGCCACTTGGGGCTGAAGGGTCTCCACATCGGCTTCGGTAACGGCATCGATATCGGTGCTCTCCAAAGCGGCCACGGCCATATAAATGGAACCGTTGATGGCTACCCTAAAATCACTTCCGCTATAAAATCCAAGGTCCCAGCTATCGCGCTTGGCACTGGTCTGGGTCAGGGAGCTCAGGTCCACATACACCTGGTTGTCCTCATTGGGACCGCCCACTTCGGGGGATACACTGCCGGATGGGGCCGCTGTTTCGGTAAAGCTCACGGCCAATTGGGTGTTCCCCTGGATCTTGGCATCGGCCACACTTACGGCGGATATGGTAAAGTTCACGGCCTTGGTGGTGCCTTCAATGGCATCCTGCAACTTGTTGAAGGTAAATGCGGTTCCTGTGGCGCCGCCCGTAAAATCAACGGTCAGTTGGCCGGAAGCCGCGGCGGGTTCGGTGGTGAAATCGGTATCGTATTCCGTATTCTCGGTGGTGAACGAAATGGTAACGGACCCATCCTCGGGGGCCGTGGTGGAAAATACAAGGTTGATCTGCTTTTCGCTGTCCACCGCGTCAAAGCTCAGGGACGGGTTTTGAAAAGCGACCACAAATTCCGCAGGGATGGACCCTCCACCGTCATCGCTGCTACAACTGGCACCCAAGAGCGTCATGGCCAATGCGGCTACATATAGAAAATGATTTTTCATAAAATTTGGTTTTTGGATTAAGATTAAATTTTAAGGTTGTATAAAAGTTTTACAAATAAGGACCTGCCATATCCCAAGAGTAATCCCGTGTTGGGAGAGGAGTGTACTCCACTTCCGGAAACCGATGAGGTATTGACCCGGGTAATGTCCAGTAGATTTCGTGCGCCAAGGGTCAGTTGGAGTTTGTCTTCCATAAAAGTTTTTTTGATGGAGGCGTCCATCCAACCATAACCTTCACGTTTGGAGCGGATAAAGGTGGGGTCGTCCTGTTCGGGGTCCAATACAAACTGGTACTCGGGCCCATTGTACTTGAAGAACAGGGAGAAAGTGGTGTTGATCTTGGGGATTTGATAGCCCACGTTGGAACTCACTTGGAGGGCATAGAGGTAATCGTCATTGAAGGAGTCCTCGCTGTTCAATACCTTGCTTTCGCCGGAGAGGGACAGGCCCAGGTCAAATTGAAAATCGCCATGGACCAGTTTGTTGGTAAAGGAAGTACCCCAGTTGCGGTATTCATCTATATTGTTGTACTGGAAGGCCAGGGGAGTCTCATTGACGATGGTGAGCTCTATACGGTCGTCCACGGTAAGGTACCAGGCCGATATTTTGGAGCTCAGGCGCCATTTTAGGTCTTTTTGGAAAAAGTTCTTTTTGAGGTGCAGGAAGGTGGATACCCCACGTTCCGGTTCCAGGTTGCTATTGCCCTGTACATCGTGGTTGACATCCACAAAATAAGTGAAGAGTTCATCAAAATTGGGGTTACGTGGCGATGTACCCACTACGGCCCGAAGCTGATACCCGTTGTCAAAGGCATATTTGGCACTCAACGAATGGGCCATTTGGGTCTTGAACTGGGACGAGAACATGGCCCGCGTACCCGGTCGGAACGAAAAGCGCTCCCCCAAGGCAAACTCGGCCGTGGCAAAGGCATCATAGGATTCCAACCTGCGTGCAATGTTGTTGCCACTGAAAGCGATGGCGGCCGAAGAGGAATACCCGTTGATGTTGCTCAGTTCGTACCCCAGTTGAAGGCTTGTTTTTTCGGAAGTGAAGAAATTGCTGAACGTGCCCCGGGAGTAGAACCCTTTCCGGGATTCGTATTCTTGCGATTCCACATCAAATTTTTCACGGCTGTTGATGCGATAGGTAAATTGTTCCACATCCCTTTTTTGCTGTTGGTAGGAGGCGGAGATATCGTAGTTGACTTTTTGGAAGAGTTGCCCGGCAACATTAAGGTGGTTAAAGAACCGTCGGGACGTAAAAATATCGTCCGAAGCCGTGGGGTTGCTCGTTTGGGTAGAGGGGTTGAAGTTTTCCCGCACCACGGAATCATAGCGATCCACTTGCTCGTTGAAGTACTCCATCCGATAGAAGGAACGGAAATGGTCCCCCGTATAACTTACCAGTCCCTTGCCCGAGTACTGGAGTTTGGGGAGCCATTCGTACCCCCTTCGGCCATCATTCAGGGCATGGAACTCACCCTCTCGGTTATTCTGGTGCCCTGTAAAATCATTATGGGTCACATTGCCGTTCACATACCATTGGTCCGAGAACCGATGCCCCACTTTTAAGGATTGAATGTGCCTACCCTGATCAAAAAAACCATATTCATTGCCAATGGTCTCTTCCTGTACATACGGAGTGATTTCCCATTGGTAATCGGAATCTTTTCGGGTAATGATGTTGATGATGCCCGAAACGGCGTTGGAGCCATATTGGACCCCCATGGACCCTTCCACGATTTCAACCTGTTCAATGTCATCCAGATTGATTTGGGTGAGGTCCGTGTTGTTGCCCAGTCCCTCGTCATTGATCAGCGGGATGTTGTCCACCAAAATTTTAAAGTACTGCCCGTCCAACCCAAACAGTTCCACACTGCTCTTGCCAGAGGAGGGGTTGGGCTGGATACTAATGTTGAGGGATTGGTTGAGTACATCGGCCAAGGTGTTGCCTGCCAAGCGGTCCAAGGTTTCCCGAGGGATCACTTTGACCTCAAAAACAGATTTGTCCACACTTTGTTTGTTGATCTGTCCGGTGACCACGACTTCATTCAGGTTTTGCATGGCCATTGAGTCTTTTTCAACGGAAGCGGGTTCTTGGGCAAGAATCACCACACTGAAGAAAAATGAAAAATAAATGAAC
>CP051244.1:1806242-1841242 GCA_017795045.1 Allomuricauda sp.
ATCTTTAACCGTCTAACTGAAAACTATTATGAAAAAATCATTGATGCTTTCCATGGCCCTTATGGGTGTTTTTACCGTTTTGAAAGCCCAAGAGAAGAAAGAATTGGACCGACAGGCCATCATGGATATGTGCGGGTGCTACGAGATCACTTTTAAGTATACCGAGACCTTCGCCCCTGAAATCGATTATGAGAAAAAATTGGATTACACGGCCAAGGCGTTGGAATTGGCCCTTCCCATTATTGATGAGGAGAACAAAATCTCGATCCAGCATTTGTTGGTGATCCATGACACCACCATCATCAAACACTGGAGACAGGATTGGTTGTACGAAAACCAAGAGGTCTTCCACTATGACAAGGACAACAACTGGACTTTTTCAAAATTGCCTGCGGATGCCGTGAAAGGGCAGTGGACCCAGAAAGTGTACCAGGTGGATGACAGCCCCCGATATTCCGGTTCGGCCACATGGGTGCACTATGATGGAAAACATTATTGGGAAAACACTTCGGATTCGCCCCTGCCGCGAAGAGAATATAGCAAAAGGAGTGATTACAATGTTATGAAGCGTGGTAATCGACAAGAGATCACTTCGTACGGATGGGTACATGAGCAAGACAATGACAAGATCATTCGCAAGGAGGGTGCCGAGGATGTGTTGTTGGCCCAAGAAAAGGGAATGAACATCTACACCAAGATTGCCGATGAAAAATGCAAGATAGCACAAGAATGGTGGGCCAAGCATAAAGACTTTTGGGCCAATGCCAGGGCGTCTTGGGATAAGGTGTACAAGCGGGAAGGAGACCTGACCTTGCTAAAAAGCGTGGATAAAAAACCATTGTTCATGCATTTTTATGAATTGGAAAAGGCCAATGCCAAAAAGAAGGAAATATCCAAGACCATAGAAAAATTCATCACTGAAAAAGCTAGTGTAAATGCTGAGGGTAAGTAAGTTTAAGGTGCTCAGTGGGGCCGTATGTATTGCGGCCCTTTTACTTTTTGGGTTTGGGACCCAGCAGATTTCCCCAAAGCTCCAAGCGAAGATTGACCAAGCGGTGCAAACGACTTACGAAGTCTCGGATTTTGGTCTGGAGCCTATTTTGGTCAATAGCGAACTGAATGGACAGACCCCTTCGGAATTAGGTGGGGAAAATCTGTTCAAAATTACCGTGGATGGCTCCATTTTGGGTTATGTGTATGTGGGCCAGGCACCCAGTATGAAGAACATTTTTGATTACGTGGTGCTGTTCAATCCCGATAGGAGCATAAAAAAATCCAAGATCCTTATCTATCGCGAAGACTATGGACGGCAGGTGGGCAGCCAACGGTGGTTAAAACAGTTTATTGGCAAAAAATCTGGGGAAAGTTTGGTGTATGGCGAGGACATCGATGCCATTTCCGGGGCTACCATTTCCGCAAAATCCATGACCTTGGCCGTGGGCCAAGTTTTGGAAAGCATCCAGATATTGGATGAGAACCAAGTTTTTTAATGGAAGAAATCACATATCAATCAGTAAGAGGCCACCTTAAGGTGGCTTTTTTGTTGAAGGGAATCCACATTCTGGTTACATTTGAACAAAGGCAGTTGTATGACCAGGGACATTTTGGATATCAACGACTTTACCATCTTGGTGGAAGAGGCACGGGTGGGGCAAGCCACCAAGGATGTCTGTACCTTTGATGAGCCCGTCATAGCGGTGGCCTTTTATGGTTCCGGTAATGTGGATTTGTCCGTGAAGTATGGGGGCAAACAAAAGAATTTTCAGAATACCAAAGGCTTGGCATTGTCCTTCTACGCAGATGAAAATGTGCAATTTGAGCATATCGTCCATGCAGACAAGCCGCTGGAGTGTATTGTAATCGCCACTTCGCCCAGAAACCTTGAAAAGCTGCCCAATCAGGAGGGGGAACTGTTCTCGAGTATGTTGAACGAACTGGTTGATCCCAGTGACCATTATGTAGAGGGCCCCGATTTTTTGATGACCCCTGCCATGCAGTCCATTGTGGATGGGGTTTTTCACAACACCTACGAAGGAAAGACCAAAATGATGTTCTTTCGAAGCCAGATGACGGCCCTGATGTCCCATTTTTTTGGGCAATTGGCCCAAATGGACCGGCCTTCCATCAAAAAAACCGAACAGGAAAAACTTTTTCAGGCCAAGGAAATCCTTTCTGCCCAATTGGAAAACCCTCCATCCCTTACTGAACTTTCCCGGGAAATAGGGCTCAATAGTTTTAAGTTGAAGAAAAATTTCAAGGAACTGTTTGGCGTACCCGTATTCAAATACCTTCAAAACCAACGCATGGAAAAGGCGCATGAGCTCCTTCGCAATCAAGAGGCCACGGTACAGGAAGCCGCATGGCAGGTGGGCTATGATAGCCTGAGTTCCTTTTCCAATGCTTTTTCCAAAAAATATGGATTTCGGCCCAGCGATATTCGTAAATAGTAGGCAATACCGCTAAAACACGCCTCTTTTTCATCATAATCCTTTTCAAACAAATCTTACTGCTTTTGGAACAAATGGGCCATAAGGTACTGCTCTAGTTTTGCCCCGTAATCAAAAAGTTTAGCAAGATGAAATTTTTTAGAGCAGTATTGATCGGACTTATCATTTGGGTTTTAGGGGTAAGCATTTTTTTACTTTCCTATTTCTTTCCCATCATGGAGGATTTGGATTTTCAGGCCAATCTGGTTCTTTCATTGGTCGTTCTGCCCTTGGTTTGGGCTGGAGCCTGGATGTACTACCAAAAGAAAGGCACTATCCATGGACTTAAGCTGGGCTTAGTGTTGTTCGCGACCAGCGCCTTGATGGATGCCTTGGTCACCGTGCCTTATTTAATGGTTCCGTTCGGAGGTTCGTATTACAGTTTTTTTACGGCACCCGGCTTCTGGCTGATAGGGACTGAATTTATTATCACCACAGTACTGTTCTGGTATTTCAGGGTGAAGTCTGAATCAGGAAGAACCATCAATATATAAACATTGAAATCAAATCATAAAATAGCAAATCATGACGAGTAACATTTTAGTTTTAGGAGGAAAAGGAAAAACAGGACGTAAGGTTGTTGAACGGCTTACAAAGCGGCAACAACATGTGCGAGTAGGTTCGCGAAGCGAAACCATTCCTTTTGATTGGGAGAACAGGGCCACTTGGGCAGATGCACTGGAGGGTATGGACAAGGTGTACATTACCTTTCAGCCCGACCTTGCCGTGCCAGGAGCTTTGGAAGCCATTGAGGAATTGGTGAAAGTGGCCCAACAGAAAAATATTAAAAAGCTGGTGCTTTTATCTGGAAAGGGAGAACGGGAAGCAGAGCTTTGTGAGCAGGTGGTGGTCCATTCCGGGATAGACTATACCATAGTCCGGGCCAGTTGGTTCAACCAGAATTTTAGCGAGAGCTTCTTTTTAGATCCCATTTTGGCCGGACATGTAGCCTTGCCCATGGCTCAGGCAAAAATACCTTTTGTGGATACGGATGATATTGCCGATGTGGTGGTTGAAGTATTGATGAACGACGGGCATGATGGCAAGACCTATGAATTGACCGGGACCCGTTTCTTGACCTTTGAGGAAGTGGTGGCCGATATTGCAAAAGCAACCGGTCGGGAGATTGCCTTTATCCCAATATCGCTTCCGGCCTATACCAAGATGATGGAAGAGGTGGGTGTGCCTTCAGATTATGTCTGGTTGATCAATTATTTGTTCTCAGAAGTGTTGGGGAACAAGGAAAATGAGGTAATTGCCCATGATATTGAAAACGTATTGGGAAGAAAGCCCAAGGATTTTTTGGAGTATGTGCAGGAAACCGCTGCTACCGGAATTTGGAACCCAACCACCTAGGTTTGTGGATAGAAAGATAAAGACAGGCCCAAAGGGCCTGTTTTCTGATCAGAGCAATTCTTTTAAATGACTATAAGCCAATCCAGATAGTATGGCCAACCCAAAACTCAATAGTGTACCAATGAGGACATATTCGGTAAGTTTTCTATTTTTTCCTTTGTTGAGGTCGCCAAACCGGAACACGGACTTGGCCGCGATCAACAAGCCTATGGCCGCCCATTGTTGCAATAGGATGAATCCGAACACAAAAAGGCGCTCCAGCATGCCAATGTATTTTCCGGCATTTTTTAGGGAACCCCCTTCTTCAGATTCATCGTCCCGTGCTATTTCATCGATATAGGGCGCCAAGAGCATCCGCATAAGAATACCGCACACAAAAGTGACAAACACTAAGAAAGTGGCGAGTAGGAGGTATTGCTCCGTAATGATGGAGTGGACCTCAATTTCAAAAGGGCTTATCCAATGTGCCACGACTCCAAGAACCACCAGATGTAGCATTTGGTCCGCTGCAAAGAGCCATCGGAAGTTTTTTTCGTTGGTCAAGGCCAATTTTCCCATATCGATGAGGTAATGGGTGACAATGATGATGGCAACGGCTCCCAAATACTGAAACTGTAGGATAACCAACAAAGTGATCAAATGCACCCCAATATGCCAATAGAGGTATTTGGATTTCCATTTGTGCTGGAGCTTGTCATCCACCCAATGGGCAGGTTGCAGAACAAAATCCCCGATAAAATGGGCGAGTATGAGTTTTAGGGCGAGTATCATAGTTGAGCGAGTTGGGTTCTATAAAAATGGATCATTTTTTGCACTTCGTCAAATCCGGCCTTGTTCAGTTCCTCGCTGATGTTCCCTTGTGACTTGTTCAATATGGAGGCCAGTTCTTTTTGGTTCATTTTGGGGTTTTCAATCGCCTTTTGCACTGTTTTGGATATGGCCGGGGTCCAGTTGTCCATGGTCAGAAGGGCCAATTCCAGCAATAGGTTGATGTGGTCATCAAATTGGGCATTCGCTGTTTTGATGGCCAGATTCTGTTTTTTGAGATTTTCAAAACACTTTCCCGAATATACAAAGGCTGGCCCATTGGATTCCGTAATTTTTTGTGCCTCATAGGTTTTTTCACCCAAGCCAATGGCTATCCTTACATCCATATGGCGAATCTGTTTTATGCAGGCCTTGAGGTACACTGCGGCTTCCAAGGCCTGCTCTGGAATGGTCTGTAGTTGAAAACTGTCCCCACGATAGATTTCCCATTGCAAAGGTTCATGGCCATATTGGTCCAAGGCCTGCTTTAAAAGAGGCAACCACTTCGCCGTCTTATGGTCTGTGGAGTTTTTGATATCTCCCGTAAGAATACCTACCATTTTGATCTTTGTTTATGTAAAAATATCTGTTTATTGGCAGATAAACAAAAATATCTGTAAAATAGCAGATAATTGTAAATATCTGTTTATGGGCAGATAACGGGAGATATCTGTACAATGACCCTAATCAAGGATTGGGAACCTTCTCATTGTAATTGGGGATTAGTTTACCATCTACCCAACTTAGCTCACGGGTCTCCACGGCAGTCTGTATCCAATTGGAGGAAGCATCCAAGTTTTTCCCTTGCTCTTTCTTATAGAAAATTTTATCAGGGATGCCACCTTGATCATCCGGAAAGATGAGATTTTCGGCATAATAGGAACTCCCGGTGTCCGAAACTTGGGAAAGTCGGACCACTTCGGTGAGCATATGGTTGTGGGGAAACAAATAAATACCCCCATTTTCCCTATCCTCGGTATTGGACATATAATCAATAAAAAGGATTCCATCCAAATTGGGCACTCCTTTATCGCCCAAGACCGTGATTTTAAAATCCGTATGGACCAATCGGGTCTTTTTTTCCCAATAGGTACCGTCCTGTACATGCCTGATGTTCAAAAAAATGGAGTTTCCTTGTTTGGAAAACGCAAAATAGTAATGGGTACCCTTCAAGGTTTTCCTTTGGATGGATAGTAGTCCACCAAGGATGTACCCGGTCATTTCATTGTACTTTACTTTGTAAAACGGGGAATCAAAACCGTTGTAGGGCCAAGAATTTGGGGTTATTTCAATGATTTTGACCCATTCCCCGATTTTTAGTTTTTGTAAAACGTCCGAGGAGGTGTCCGGAGCTGTTCTCAGTTGTGCCTCATTGCCAAAGACGTAGACTTGTTGTCCAGGTTGAAATTCACCGAAACCGGACTGCTCAGGATTGTGCTGGGAAAAAATGGAAGAAAATGTAAATACGGAAACGAGTAATGTGATATAAAAACGTGCCTTCATGATTATAAATTTTAAAGATTAGACTAAGGCAGTTCTTAGGGAGGTCTTAATATATACGGCCAGAAATAGGGGAATGGTTTACGGGCCATGCGAAAAGGGTCCCGAACAAGTTTATAAAAACAGAGAAGCCGCGTCCATGGCAGGCGCGGCTTCTAAAAATCAACAAAAAACACTATCCTCTTCTTCCTCTCTCCTGCATTTTCTTTTTGCCATGCATGGCTTTATGCTTTCTCATTTTTTTCCAGATCTGGTATTGCTCATCGTTCAATACCTCTTTCATTTTTTCCTGGTGGGCGATTTGATGGTCCAATCTGGCGTTTTCCATTTCAAACCGCTCCTCGGAAGTGGGTTTTGTCCTTTCGCCACTTTCTTTTTTGGCTTTCATTTCATCCCACTTGGCTTTTCTGAACTGTGCCTCATCCAAATGTATTTTCATGACCTTTTGTTGTTGCGCATCGGTCAGATCAAGGGCCAAAGTCATTTTTTTGGTCTGGAGTGTGGCCATCTGTTCTGCTGTCATGTCCATTTTGGGACCTTTGTGCATTTTAGGACCACCTTGCTTTTGCGCCATGGCACCAAGGCTTACCAATAGTGCCATCAATACTGCGAATCGTTTCATATGTTTAAATTTTAATGATTTGTTCCTTGGACAAAGGTTTTGTTCCATGGTTTAATCACTAAAACAACAATTGTGAAGCTTTTAACAGTAAGGGGTCAAAGGGAGATTACTTTTGATCTTCCTCAAAATCAAGTTGTGGGTTTTCAGGTTCCATTTCATCTTGGAACTCTGCCTCTACGAAGGTTTCGGAATCCATGTGCTCTTGGAACTCGTCCTGTTGCTCAATTTGGTAGTACATCAAGGAGGCAACTACAAAGCACGAAAAATAGATAAGGCTTTTTGTTTTGTAGGTCATGATTTTGAGATTTGGGACTACTAAAGTAGGTAATCCAAATATCAAACTCCACGATATGTTGCGAAACGCCTCGTTTTAGATGTGAACGGGATAAAAAGTATGGTATAACCGATAAAATGCACGGTTTACCCTTCAAGAACCCATTTCCAAAGTAAATTCTTACAAAAGGGTTACTACTATTTTGGTTCCAAAATCATATCAATACGCTTCAGGGCATCTTGAAGGTGGTACCGGCTCATCGTATCTGAAATTCTACCCAATCCACCTCGGATATCGCTTTTCAAATTGTTGAGTTCGGCCCTGGCCACGGAACGAATATCGGACTGGCTGGTATTGACCACTGTCGATTTTTGGTACCCCCCAAAATCAGGAAGCTTACCCAAATTATCTGCGGTCATCAAGTATTCCAAACGATCTATATGGGCTTTCTGGAGATTTCTTCTATACGTATCAATAGCCTTTCCACTTCGGGTTTCGGACCAGATTCCCCTGCGAAGGTCACGCATCATTTCCAACAGACCGTAGGCATTCTTACCATTGATGGTCTCATTTTCTATGATCCGGGCCAACTTGCCCAAATGCAGAACCGTGTTCAAGTAGCGCACCTGCATGCCACGGATACGGTCTACCGAACCCGAATATTGGATTTTGTTGATGATGTTCTGGTCTAACAACCATTCAGGGGTTTCAAAGAGCTGCTCTTGCAGAAAGTCCATACAGTTTTTTTGATGTTCGCGATCTACATGGGTATACACGGCCCCCTCTTGATCGGCAGTTTTGTGGTATTCGTATACCCCACCGATATTATTGGACACATGCCCCATATAGCGTTGGAACTGCGCAATGATCTGCCCGTACATGGTTTTCAGGTCTTCGTAATCCTTGCCATCCTCCGTGGTCCATTCCATAAGATTGGGCACAATACGCTTAAGATTGGCAATACCATATAAACTGGCTTTTACCGCATCGTCCCCTAAATCCTCAGTTTGTGAGCTTGGGTCATGGATATCCCCTACTTGTTGATGTCCAAATCGGTACATGGGGTCATTTTCATGTGCCCTGATCCAGTTGTTGAGGATGGGTTTTTCTTCTTCGGCCGACTTGTCCAAAATGGGTTTGTATCCCCATCGAATGGCATACTTGTCATACACACCAATATTGGGCATAAGGGCAACTCCTTCATCACCGGGCTGGGCCACATAGTTGAATCGGGCATAGTCCATGATGGCGGGTGCCGTACCGTATTTTTTGGTAAAGCTTGCGGAACGTAGTGAATCCACTGGATAAGCCACACTACTTCCCATATTGTGGGGAAGTCCAAGGGTGTGTCCCACTTCATGGGCAGAAACGAACCGTATCAACCTACCCATAATATCTTCTTTGAACTGTACGCTTCGTGCATTGGGATTGATGGCTGCCGTTTGGACGAAGAACCAATTGCGCAACAAGCTCATGACGTTGTGGTACCAGTTGATGTCGGATTCCAAAATCTCCCCACTCCTGGGGTCGCTTACGTGCGGACCATTGGCATTGGGGATAGGGGAGGCCAGATAACGGACTACAGAATAGCGAACGTCCTCGGGGGACCATTCCGGGTCTTCCTCCTTGGTGGGAGGGTCTTTGGCAATAATGGCATTTTTAAACCCTGCTTCCTCAAAGGCTACCTGCCAATCTTCAATACCCTTTTTAATATAAGGGACCCACTCTTTTGGGGTGGCACGGTCCACATAATACACAATGGGTTTTTTGGGCTCTACCAATTCGCCCGCTTTGTATTTTTCAATATCCTCATCTTTTACTTCCAAGCGCCAACGATCCAAATAGCGAACGGTTTTACTCTCTTGGGCATCCAGACCATAATCCACTTGGCCTCTGGCAAACCATCCCACACGCTCATCAAAATACCTGCGTTTCATGGGTTCTTTGGGCAATAGGATCATGGAATTGTTGATCTCTATGGATATGGAACCGGTACTTTGATTGCTTGGTGGCTCTCCCGCCATATAGGTTTTTACATGCCGTGCCTCAATGTTCAAAGGGTAACTTTTAATGGACTCGATAAAACTACGATCACCATCCACACGGCTAACCTTGTACTGCTTGCGATACCCATCGGGCATGCCCAAGGCATTTACATCTTTGGTAAAAAGAGGGTCCACCTCGATTACCGTTGCCGGGTTCAAGGAGTCTTTTTTGTTGAATGCCTTTATATTGAACGCAAAGAGTACGGGTTCAAAGTTGGAGTTGACCACCGCTTCGTGTACAGGTAATGAGTCCGCGGCAACATTTCCATAGGAAACCACTCGGAGCAATACTTTTTTGGGCTTTTTTTCCCAACGGAGCACTTGGGTGTTGATTTTTCCCCCACCAAAACCTATTCCAGTGGCAGTTTTGGAAATACGGCTCACCATTAGCATTTCCCTGCTGAAAAGTGAATCTGGAATTTCGTAGTAATATTTATCCTCTACCTCATGCACGCTAAAAAGACCAGCATCGGTCTTGGCCTCTTTGGTAATGACTTTGTCATACGGTTGAATGTCACCGGGTTTCGGCTTATCTTCTTTTTTTTGTTCGGTGTTCTTTTTTTTCTTTTTGAAAAGTTGCGCTTCAGCAGATTGAAAAGCACCCAATAAAATAAAAACAATGAATAGTTGAGGAAGTAGTTTTTTGATCATTTTCTCGTCGGTTTGAAAAAAGCAATGAGGTCAAAGAACTAAAAAATGGACAAAATGAACTGTTAAATAAATATTAATGATTGTTTTTTTTGTGAAATGATGCAATCCTTGGGAGTCCTGCGTTTTACTGATGATTCGCGTTAAAACCCCATGTATGTCTGGGCTGAACGGGCATCTGGTTTTTGTGAAAAATTTCAAAATACTGTAACAATCTAGAAGTTGAACAGTCTTATAAGCATATCATCAATCAAAAAATTCAATCAAAAAATGAACAAGTTATTATTAATGTATGGATGTGTACTTTTAAGTAGTTCCGCCATAGCCGCAGACCAACAACCCGGTGTGGTCCAACAATCAAAACCGGAGACCAAAAGCACTTTTGAAAACAGTTTTACAGCATTGAATATTAATGCTGATTGGAACGAAACGACCTTTAATTTTTCCGATGGGACAAATACAGGGTTCTATGAACTGAATTTGGACGAAATAGAGTTTATGGAGGAGGAAATGGATATGGACCTTGGGTTCAATACCTCAGAGTATCTTCCCGAGGGCTTTAACCCCTATGAAACCTATTTTGATTTGAATTCCGTTATATACCTAGAAAGCGAAGTTGAACTGGATCTAGGGTTTAATACCCAGAACTACCTTCCCAATGGGTTTGATCCCTACACCGAAGTAGTGGATGTACATGGAATCAACTTTCTTGAGGAAGAAGACATGGAGTTGGGTTTCAATACATGGGATTATCTCCCTGAAGGATTCTCTCCCTATGAGGTCTATGTGGATTTGAACACCATTGCCTACATCGAGGACAATGTGGAACTGGAACTTGGTCTGGATACCGAGTACATGCTTCCTGAGGATTTTGATCCCTACACCAATGTTATTGAAATCGCATCGGTGAACTATATGGAAGATGACGAAGTGGAATTGGGTTTTGATACATCCAAGTATCTGCCCGAAAACTTTGATCCCTACGCGGGTCAGACGAGGTAAAATGAGTTGGTTTTCATTTTACAATTTTTTTGAATTAGGAAGGCCCTCTTTTTGAGGGTCTTTCATCTTCAAAATGCTGATTAACAAAAATATAACACAAAAATCAGCAAAGCGCAGAAAGCAAAGAAACAGCACTTATTTTGTCAATCCATTAAATTTTGAAAACAAAGGACGAAGGTCTTTCAACGGATGATGGACAAGTTTGATAATGTTATTTTCGTGTTGCTTTTCCTACTACGTTAACAAAAAACTAATTATAATAATCTTCACTATTTAGGGTTATATCTTTGTAGTGTTATTAAAAATAGACGCCACGATGGTAAACAGGTGACGTCGCTTTTAAATCTTTCCGAAGTACTCTGAAAAGGTGAAAAATGAACAAGTTGAACCAAGGAGGATTTAAAAAGTATGGATTAGAATAGAGTTGGGTTAGTTTCTACTATTTTTTTGAGTTAGTTAGTTTGTCAATGCCCTTCCCATCGGAGGGGCATTGTTGTTTAGAACAATACGGGAATCACAAACTGGAACACCAAAATCAAAAGGACTACCGCTATCAGGTTCAAGATGATGCCTACCCGGGCCATTTGGGCAATTTTTACGTGCCCGCTGGCAAATACAATGGCATTGGGAGGCGTGGCCATAGGCAGCATAAAGGCACAGCTGCTGGCAATGGTAACCGGGATCAAGAGGTAGAGGATGGGAATGTCCAACCCTAAGGCAATACCTGCCACCACAGGGGCCAAAACTGCGACAAGGGCCACATTGCTCATGAGTTCCGTCATAAACAACATCAGGAAAATCAATAGGGAAGCGGTCAGAATAATGCTTATCTCGCTTTGCGCAATGGCATTGGCCACCATATCCACAATACCGCTGCTGGACATGCCCTGTGCCAAGGCGAGTCCACCTCCAAACAATATCAATATGCCCCAAGCCAATTTGCTGGTGTCCTTCCATCCAATAATAAAGTCTCCTCTTTTTAGGCTATATGGAACGGAGAACAAGGCAAGGGCCGCAAAAATACTGATCATGGTATCGGTTAGACCTAGGTCGGGAAAAATACTGTTGATCAAGGTCCGGAAGATCCATAGGAATACGGTAACTCCAAATATGGCCAATACCAGTTTTTCCTTGCCCGAAGTAGGACCCAATTTCTCCAACTCCGATTGTATGACCTCTTTGGAAGCATTGAACTTCAAATCTCGGTTGGGATACATCCATTTTACCAAGACCAAGTAGCAAATACTGATCATTACAATGGAAAAGGGAAGCCCTATGGTCATCCATTTTAAAAAGGAAATCTCGGTATTGTATTCGTTTTCCAAAAGCCCAATGAGTACCGAGTTGGGCGGGGTGCCGATTACGGTGGCTATACCACCCGCATTGGCCGAAAAGGCAATCCCAAGCATAACACTCAGGGCAAAATTCTGGTCGTTTTTGGTGAAACCATCCTCATCATTGATCAATAAATTGATCACGGATAGGGCAATGGGCAGCATGACCACGGTACTGGCCGTATTGCTGATCCACATGCTCAGCGAGCCCGTGGCGATCATAAAGCCCAAGATTACCTTGTTGGGTGTGGTACCTGTCAATTTTATGATGTTGAGCGCTATGCGCCGATGCAGATTTACCTTTTCCAGGGCCAAGGCCATGACAAACCCTCCAAAGAAGAGGAATACAATGGGGCTCCCATAATTGGCCCCCACTTCGGCAATGGGCAATATTTTAAGTATGGGCAACAACAGCAAGGGGAGAAGTGCTGTTACGGAAATGGAGACCGCTTCGGTGATCCACCAGATCAACATCCATACCGCAACGGAAATTACGGCATCCCCTTTTTCCGAAACCAGTTCCACGGGCAAATTAACAAGAATAAGAAAGGCGATAGGCCCAAGAAAGAGCCCTAGTTTTTTGCTTAGTTCCATTGAGGTCCTAAGCTATGCTTTTTTAGGAAAACTTGAAAATTCAGTTTTCATTTCAAAAAAAGCCCCAACAAATGTGGGGCTTTATATGGAGGGTGATATAACAATTATCTTATTTTAAACGTGAGCCTTCCAAAAACGTGTCGCCCATTTGTGCCGAACTGCACCGACCGTCTTGAGTAGATAAACCTTCCATCGGATCTAAAGGCTGGGTCGTTTTCGTCTGGATACACATCAAGGAGATTATTGGCCCCAACCGTAAGCCTTAGATTGCTTGAAAAATTATAACCCACAGTAAGATCGGTAATAACCTTTCCACCAAAGGTGGTGTCTATGGTTGGGTCATCGTTGTTGGTAGCTTCCTCGACTTCACCAAAATATCCATTTCGTAAAAAGAAGTTCCAGTGGTCTCCTACCTTTAGGTTATGGGAGAGATTTCCTTTGGTGGTAGGAACCGCAGATTCCAAATAAATTCGACTGGTGGGGTCAAAATAGGTGTCACTTAATCCTGCATTGGCAACAGCCTCGGGAACCTTTACTTTTTCTACCGTAGTTTCTGAAAAGGTAAAGGCCAAGGTATTGGTCAATGAAATTTCGTCTGAAAGGGTTGCCTTGTGGTCAATTACAAGGTCTATCCCCTTGGTTTGGGTATCCACCGAATTGGCAAAGAACGCAGCTTGGGTTGCATTGGCTTGCTGAAACAGGTTGGCCAGTTCCGCATTTCCATTGTCATCAAATTGCCCGGTCAATATGACCCGGTCATCTATGTTGACCAAGTACCCGTCCAAGGTGATTTTAAGGTTGGCACTGGGCACTCTGGCCGTGAAACCAACCGTTCCCCCAAAAGAAGTCTCTTCCTTTAGGGTTTCTATGCCCAAAAGGCGGGCCACCCTTGATGTGTTGGAGAAAATCCCCACCTCATTGGGTATACCGTCAACAAACAATGTGGATGTGGAGCTATAGTGAATCTGGTGCAGGGAAGGTGCCCTGAACCCAGTTTGTAATCCACCTCTGATATTGAAATTTTCCGAGGCTTTTATCCGGGAAGCCAGCTTAAAGTTCAAGGTTCCCCCGAAGTCGGAGAAATTTTCATAACGGACGGCTCCGCTCACCAAAATACTTTCTGTAAAATCTGCCTCCACATCAAAATAACCAGCAATGGCATTTCTAAAAGCATCCACTTCATTGTCAGGTTTAAAACCAGGGAACACTTGGATGCCGCCGGGACGGGAAGAACCAAAAAAGTCTGTAGGAACCATAGAATCGGGGTCCGTGGGATCATGCACATTTCCTAGGGTGTTGTATTGTGCATAAGACACTTCTTCTCCAGCTACAATGGCATAGTTCTCTACTCGATATTCTGCACCAAAGGCGATGTTGAGACCGGCCAAAATATCATCGAAAAACTGACTCATATCAAAATTGGTGGTGTTTTCACTATAGTTGAAACCTCCCGAATCTGCTTCAAAAGGAGTGGAGTTGGCCAAAGAGGCATTGTTGGAATTGGTGATGCGATACAAAAATTCGTTTCTTCCGTAGGAGTTACTAAAATCAACATTCCAATCGCCCAACATACCTTTTATCCCAAATGCCACTGATTGATCGGAGATGTTTGAGTTGATCTCTGGTAGAAATCCATTGAGATAGGCAGGGGTATAGGTTCTGGATTGGTTGGGCAATCGGTAAAACCCTGCGGCAGTACCAGTTTTAAAGCTAAGTCCTCCAAAACTGTACAGTTCCAAATTTTCACCCAAGGGGATGGAAAGATTGGCAAAGAACTGTGCCCCGCGTATTTCGGACTGCCCTACCTGCATATTGAAATCGCTTCGTTGTAGGCCTCTGGCGGAGAGTTCGGAATCCGTGGCATCCGCACTGAGAATGCCTTGTAGTTCCTCCTTGGTCTCATCGCCATTAAGGATGATTCCTGCACTTCCGGCGTACTGGAAAATATCATCCAAATCGTCATCCAAAAGCAAGGAAATATCATAATTATCATTGGAAGCAACCCGTTCAATGCTGTTGTATGCATTAAAAATGGTGCCCTCCCATTCCTGCATACGGTTGGTAGAACCTCTGTAGTTAAAGTTTCCGGTGAAATTGATGTATCCACCATCTTCGCCAATGGGGAGACCATAGTTGAGCCCTAGGTTTACCTTTTCACCATCCACACTTTTATCAGGGCCATGTTCACTGGTGAAATTGGCCCCAGTGGTCAAGTCTACCTGCAATTCGTTCACACTCTTTTTAAGCACAATGTTAATGACTCCTGCAATGGCATCAGAACCGTATTGTGCCGCTGCACCGTCCCTCAAAATTTCAATGCGGGAGATGGAGTTGGATGGTATGGTCGTCATATCGGTTCCCACGCTACCGCGACCAAAGGTCCCATTTACATTGACAAGGCCGGTTTTGTGCCTTCTTTTTCCATTGATGAGCACCAATACTTGATCTGGCCCAAGTCCACGTAGCGAGGCTGGAGCGATGTGGTCGGTCCCATCCGAGATACTTTGCGGATTGGATGAAAATGAAGGGGCTGCATAGTTCAGGATTTCCGTAACGGATACTTGGGGAGCGGATTGTACCAATTCAGTAACGTCCAGAACATCCACAGGTACTGGTGTATCCGTGGCGGTCCTATTGGCATTCCGCGATCCAACCACCACTACATTTTCCAATTCGAGTCCTGCTTGTAGGGTGACATTGAGTAGGGGACCGTCCACAGTTTTTTCTTGAGTATTGAAGCCAACATAGGAAAATACAAGGATATCGCCAGAATCGGCCTCTATGGTATATTTCCCATCGAAATCCGTAATGGTTCCCGTAGTTGTACCTTTTAATAAAATGGATACGCCTGGCAAAGGAATGTTTTGGTCATCATAAACCGTTCCGGTAATTTCTTGTGCCATGGTGGTTAATGTAGCCAAGAAGGCCAGAAAAAATGGTAGTTTCAATTTTTTCATGTCATTAGTTTTTAAGTTAGATATTATGATGGGGGCTGCTGAAATTCCTTTCATATTTCGAAGGAATTACCCATTAAGGTAAAGGTTTTTTTTAATATAGGTATTGAGGCACAGTACTTTAATGAAAAAACAAAGGCCCTAAATGGGCCTTTTATCTATGAAATTGCTAGTATATAAATAGCATTAAATTTTGACTAAACCAACTGGATTTTTTAGTTCAATCAGCCGTGAAAAGAATACTATTTATCCTGTAAATTTGGCTAAAAGGGTATCTTCTACTTTCTCAATTTTTAAGAGCCCATGTTTGGATAGGCCTTTGGTGCTTTTGTCCCATTTTTTTCCACTGAGACCGGCTTTTTCCTTGAGTTCGGCCAAGGGCATTTCCCCTACAGGCTTAAGGAGGTCCATGATGATTTTTTCCTCCTCGGTAAGCTCCACTTTTTTCTTTTCGGGTCGCATTTGAGGGAAGAACAACACTTCTTGGATAGAGGAGTTGTTGGTCATCAACATGACCAAGCGGTCTATCCCGATCCCAATTCCAGAGGTTGGTGGCATACCATATTCCAAGGCACGGAGAAAATCCTGGTCTATGAACATGGCCTCATCATCCCCTTTTTCAGAAAGTTTGAGCTGATCTTCAAAACGCTCCCGTTGATCAATGGGATCATTGAGCTCTGAGTAGGCATTGGCAAGTTCCTTACCGTTCACCATCAACTCAAAACGCTCGGTAAGTGCAGGGTTGCTGCGATGTTCCTTGGTCAATGGGCTCATTTCCTTGGGGTAATCAATAATAAATGTAGGCTGTATGTAATGGTGCTCACATTTTTCCCCGAAGATTTCATCAATGAGTTTGCCCACACCCATGGTCTCGTCCACTTCAATGCCCAATTTTTTGGCCACTTCACGGAGTTCATCCTCGCCCATGCCCGCCACGTCATAGCCGGTATGGATTTTTATGGCCTCTAAAATGGGAACCCTGGGATAGGGTGCTTTAAATTCTATGTCGTTTTCACCAACTTTTACCTTGGTGCTTCCCGTGGCATCCATGGCCACTTTTTCGAGTAACTCTTCAGTAGTGTCCATCATCCAGTTGTAATCCTTGTAGGCCACATAAAGCTCCATTACGGTAAACTCTGGATTGTGGGTACGGTCCATTCCTTCGTTACGGAAATCCTTCGCAAACTCATATACACCATCAAAACCACCCACGATCAATCGTTTTAGATACAGCTCGTTGGCAATCCGTAGGTACAATGGGATGTTCAAGGCATTGTGATGGGTCAAAAATGGACGTGCGGCCGCTCCACCGGGAATGGGTTGCAAAATGGGGGTTTCCACTTCCAAATACCCCTTTTCGTTGTAAAATTCACGGATACTATTGGTGATCTTGGTCCTTTTGATAAAGGTGTCCTTCACCTGTGGGTTCACCACCAAATCCACATAGCGTTGGCGGTACCTCAGTTCCGGGTCATTGAAGGCATCATATACCTTTCCTTCGTCATTTACCTTTGGTAAAGGCAATGGTCGTAAGGCTTTGCTCAGGAGGCTGAAGTTTTTTACCATCACGGTTTTTTCACCTACTTGGGTCTTGAACAATTCACCTTCAACCCCTATGATATCCCCAATGTCCAATAGTTTTTTATAGACCTCGTTGTAGAGGGTCTTGTCGTCATCGGGGCATATTTCGTCCCGGTTAAAGTAGACCTGGATACGGCCATCGCTATCCTGAAGTTCGGCAAACGAGGCCTTTCCTTGGATTCTACGCGACATCAATCTACCGGAAATCACTACTTTCTTTCCTTCTTCAAAATCATTCTTGATGCTCTTGGAGGTGGCATCAACAGGATACAATGCTGCAGGATAGGGGTTGATTCCCATTTCCTTGAGTTTGGTCAATTTTTCCCTTCGAACGATTTCTTGTTCCGATAGTTGCATAGTCTATAAAAAATTAAAGCGCAAAATTACACTTTTGCGCTTTAATATCTTGCCTTGTCCCTGTCTTAATGTGCATAATTGGGGATGTAGGGCCTTTCGTGGACGATTTGGGCGATGTCTTCCTCCAAATTTTCCATAGGTCGTTCCACAATGCGGTTTACCTCCTTGCCATTTTTATAGAAGACCATGGTAGGGACTTTTATGATGTTGAGCCCTTTTTCCTCACCGGTGGGACTTTTCTTGTAATGCTCCCTCCTTCGGTCCAAGGCAATGATCTGCAATTGGTTCATGGGAAAGCCTGCGGTCTCCAAGATTTTAATGAAGCGGGGTGTTTCCCTTTTGCTGTCCCCGCACCAGGTGCCCAAAAATAGGGTAATGGTATAATCGGACAGTTTTTCCTTGAAAAGGTTCACGATTGTACTATCCACATTATAGTTTTGAAGACCTTGACGATACCATTGTTGGTAGGGTTGACTTTGGAGGCCATCCAAATTGATTTTACCGACGAGAAACCGTTTCCCGTCCTCTTGGACAATTTCCTGATTGAATTCTTGGGCAAATAGCATTGAGCTACAGAGTAACGTACATACTGTGAAAATGATGTTTTTCATAGTTCTTTCGATTATGGATTGGAATCGAAAATTCTATAAAAACAACGCCCAAGGCTGATTTTATGGGATGGAAATGGGGACTAGACCCCGGGTTGAAATTTTATTTCTTGAGGAGGTGCGAGATTTCTTCTCGGGTGGAGACCCCCAATTTTTTGTAGAGGTTGTTGATGTGGGTTTTCACCGTGCTCAGGCTTATGAACAATTCTGTGGCAATCTCTTTGTTGCTCTTGTCCTGAAGAATGCCCTGTGCAATTTTCCGCTCTTGTGGGGTGAGTTGTTGATAATGGGATTGCGTTTTTTTGCGCATCTGCATTTTTCGTGCGGCCAAGAAGTACACATTGGCCAATAGCGATAGAATCAAAAGGGTCAATAGCACCCATTTCCATGGCCAAAATTTGGAGGTGTCCGCACTTCCCAATTGGCTGTCCATTGCAATTTCGGTTACAAATTCCTCTGTGAACCCTGCATCGGGATAGGTGGTCTGCAACCGTTTGGAAAGTGATGTATAGTATGGGTTTGAGGCAACATCTTTGAGGTAGTGGGTGTAGGTTTCATTTCTTTTGTCCGAAAGAAAATCATAAATAAATAGCTCCACTAAAGGCTCATTGGAGTTTTGTCCGAAGGTATGCAAAGTCTTGAACCACTTTTTTGTATTGAGGTTTTGGTTGGTGGCACTGGGGTATCCCATAAAATCATACGCCATTTCCTCTTTCAAGGCTTCCACTTCCAATAGCAGGTTGGATTTTGGATTGGTGGAAGTAACGGTGCAAAGCGGTTGATCATCAAAAGAAGTAGGGAAATATAGGGTGTCCTGGTTATTGGCGATAAAGACCACACTTTGGCTGTTGTTGCACTCACCCAAATAGTGCAAGGCTTCACCTTCATTGGTGCAGCCATCCATGTGAATTCGGTAAACCCTATTTTTTATGGGCAAATTATCCCCTTCAAATTGAAAATGCCCCAGTGAGTCCACCTGGGCCTTTTTGATGATTTGATCTAGATAAATACGGGATGACTTTCGGTAGTTTTCCACCAAAGATAAATAGACCGTTTGTCCAGAGTGGTTTTGGGAAAGCTCCCCCGAAAACTGGTACTGTCCCCTTAGCGTGGGGGAGGCCAACAAGACCAGTAAGAACACCAAAAGCCGCATATCAAAATCAATAAGGTTTAAAAGTAAGGGTTTTGTGTAACAAATACTCCGATTTGGATACTAATAGGTATCATCAATCAAAATCAAGATCATGAGTTTTTGGAGAGTAGTATTGGCTATTTTTTTTCCACCCCTTTCCGTAATCGGGAAAGGTTGTGGCTCTTTTTTAATTGTGTTACTTTTGACCCTATGTGGCTGGGTTCCGGGAGTTATAGGAGCGTTGGTCATTCTTAATAACACTAACTAAAATCAGTATGAAGCGTACCCAAATCTTGGTTTGTGCCCTCGTGGCCATTTTTACCTGTTCCTGTAATTTTACCGAAGAGATCCATATCAAGGAAGATGGATCGGGGAAACTGTCCATTAATTTTGACGGCTCCGAACTCATGCAAATGGCAGGGGATGAAATGGCACAGACCAATGAAAAGCCCGTTGATAGTATTATTTCATTCAAAGAATTATTGGAAGAAAAGCGTGATAGTATTGCTGAGCTTACCCCAGAAGAGCAGGCCAAGCTAAAGCGTTTGGAGCATTTTAACCTGCATATGGTCATGAATCCCGAGGAGAAAATCATGAAGTTTGATCTGTTCAGCGAATTCAAAAACGTCAATGAGGTGAATGATGCCTTCAATACGTTCAAGGAGGCCGGTATGATGAATGCAGGGAAGGCCCAACAACAACCGGCACCCATGGCAGGTTCTGACCAGGCCACGGAAGTCAATTATACCTTTAAGGGAAATACCTTTTCGCGAAAAGCCAAAATTGTGGATGAGGAATTGTTCCAACAGAGCTTGGACAGTTTGGCGGGGGCAGAGATGTTCCTTTCTGGCTCTACCTATACCATTAAATACCATTTTCCAAAAAGAGTAAAATCTACGAACTTGGAAGAGGCCACGTTCAGTGCCGATGGCAAGACACTCATTTATGAAATGCCCTTTTTGGACCTGATGAAAGACCCTACCGCGTTGGACCTTCAAGTGGAGCTGGAAAAATAGATTTCCGCCCAAGCCTTCGTATCTTTGTGCGATGAACAAGAAAGTAAGGGTTCAGGACCTTGGACATAAGGATTACAAGGAAACGTGGGATTATCAAGAAGCACTTTTCAAGGATATTGTTGACCTAAAGGTCAAGAATCGAAGGGAAGACACCGATGTGGATACCCCCAACCATTTTTTATTTGTGGAGCATCCCCATGTCTACACCTTGGGCAAAAGCGGGGATATAGGCAATCTTTTGGTGGATGAACAGGTGCTGAAGGCAAAAGGGGCCACTTTTTACAAGATCAATAGGGGCGGGGACATCACCTATCACGGCCCGGGGCAAGTAGTGGGCTATCCCATTTTGGATTTGGACAATTTCTTTACGGATATCCACAAATACCTTCGGTTTTTGGAAGAGATGGTCATCTTGACCTTGGCCGAATATGGCCTAAAAGCCGAACGCTCCGAAGGGGAGACCGGCGTTTGGCTGGATGTGGGCACTCCTTTTGCCCGAAAAATCTGTGCCATGGGCGTACGGGCCAGCCGGTGGGTCACCATGCACGGTTTTGCCCTGAACGTCAATGCCGACCTAGGGTATTTTGACCTTATGATTCCCTGTGGGATAAAAGACAAGGCCGTGACTTCCCTTAATGTGGAACTCGGGAAAAAGGAAGTGGATATGGAAGAGGTGAAGCAAAAACTACTTAAACATTTTGTAACCCTTTTTGAAGCAGAGTTGATTTTTCAAAAAAGTGAGGTGTAGGATCGTATTAATAAGAAGGTATGGATAAGTGTATTTTTTGTGACATTGTAAATAATGAGTCACCAGCCCATAAAATATGGGAAGATGAAGAGCATGTCGCATTTTTATCAATATTCCCCAACACTGAAGGGTTTACTGTTGTTGCCACAAAAAGGCATCTACCGAGCTATTGTTTTGATCTAAGCAATGAGGATCTCACAAAATTGACCATTGCAGCTAAAAAAGTTGGAAAGCTTTTGGATACAAAACTGGAAGGGGTAGGTCGTACAGCTTTAATGATGGAGGGGTTTGGGGTTGACCATGCACATGTTAAGCTGTTTCCAATGCATGGAACTGCAAAAATTGAAGAGTGGACTCCGTTTATCTCAAATCAAACAAAATATTTTGATAAGTACGAGGGATATATATCTTCTCATGATTGTGAAAGGGCTGATGATAGTGATTTGGTTAGGCTTGCGGAGAGAATAAAGGATTAAGATTGGGGTAATCCAATTAGATTAGGACGTTTTCGTTTTACAATAAAAAAACCGAGGCTGGCCTCGGTTCTTTATTTTGCTTATTGGTTGTAAGCCGTCAGCTCCATACTTGCGATGAGCGTTCCCTTTTTATTGTAGGATTCCTGTTTTACCATCCCTACGCCTTTGGCAAGCCACACCCTTGAAGGCATGGTCTGGTTGGCCATCATCATTTTGGTGCGGGTCTCGCTGTATATGACAAAACAGTCAAAGGTGCCCGCTGGGGTGGTCACGGTTTCTTCTTTTTCCACTTTTCGGTTGATGGTCTCCACGTTCATGTTCATGTTCATGGCTCCACCCATTTTCATCTGTACGTTCACGTTGCCATCGGGGAGCTCTTGGCCCACGCCAAGATTACCAGGGAGTTCCACATCCGTTCCCGAAACTTCCACTTCCATGTCGCCCATCTGCCGCAACATTTGCTCGTTCATTAGGGATTTAAAGTCAATTTTCACTCTATCCCCGTCACAGGTAACCTTGTATTCGGAGTCGTAGGTATTGCCTTTTCTGTCCTCCAGTTGCATCACCATGGTTGCGGTGACGTTGTCTCCCGACCCATTTACATTGGTGACCTTGTAATTGATTTTTCCTTCTTCCTTTCCTTTTTTGTCGTAGCTGGTATATTCAAAGTTTGCACCTTCCACTAAAGGATAATAGTGGCTACAGTTGGATTGTCCCAATGCAATGCCCATGGAGAACATTGTAGTGAGGAATGCAAGAAAATAGTGTTTCATGATATTGTGTTCTTATTGTTTTATGAATTCAACCCTTCTATTCTGTGCTTTGCCATCTGGGGTATTGTTATCCCCTACGGGTTCGCCTTCTCCTTTTCCTTCGGAAGTCAATCGGTCTGCGGACACCCCATAAACGGATACAAGGGCATTTTTTACAGCATCGGCCCTGTTCTTGGATAGTTTTAGATTGCTCTCATCGGAACCGTCTGCATCGGTGTGGCCCACAATCTTTAGCTTCATGGAAGCTTCTTGGACCAGCACTTGTGATATTTGGCGGATGATACCCATGGACTGCGGTTGTATGTTGGCCGAACCTACATCGAAAAGGATCCCATTGGTGGATACCTTGCCATCGGAAAGGAGTTTTCTGCGAAGGTCCACCCCTCCTTCGGCCACTTTAAGATTGGAGATGAAGATTTTCTCCTTTCCATCTTTAAGTCCGTTGACATTGAACTTAAGGGTGGTCAATTTGTTTTGTGGAACCAAACGGGGAATGTCCACATATTTTTCCTCGTTCACCCAAAGGCGGAAGCGGGCCTTGTTTACCGCAATGGATATATGGGGCTGGTTGAGCACGGCTTGCCGTATATCGGATCGGACCTCACTATTGATTGCAGTTCCCTCTCCGTAGACGTAGTTTCTTGCCCGTATTCCGAATGCGGCATACTGACCTACGGGGAGCCAAACTTCGACATAATGGTTGCCAGCCTTGAAGTTGGCATCATCACTTAGGCTGACTTCAATGCCTGCTGTGGATGATGTCTGGTTGTCCATACCGTAGGTCAGCAAGTCGAACTCAATGGTATATTCCTCGGGTAGTGCGGGCATGTTGGGAATATAATGGATGCCGTATCCGGGAACAAGCTCCATCCAGCGCTGTGGGGAATCATCTATGGTGACGACCTCGCCACTACCGTTGGTGTTCCATTTGGAAGGGAAGTCCCCTATAAAGTCTTTGGAATAGTCGTCGAAGAACATGAGTTTGTCGCCGGGGACATAATCGAACTTACTATATACGGTAATGCTCTTGGCTTGTGGGGCTGAGGCTCCTCCGGTATTAGTGTTATTGCCGGAATTGTTACCCGTAGTATTGGTGGGCGAATCGTTTCCTTGGGGAATGTTGGGACCTTGCTTTTCGCCAGAGCCCGGTTCCAAAATACTGTCCAAGGCCTGGTCGGTCTTTTCGCTTGTTTCTTTTTCAACCCTTCGTTCAATGGTGCGCTGTGCGGCTTTTTCGGCTTTTTTACCTAGTTTTTTTAAGAATTGGGCATTGACGCTGGAGCCAATCATCAGAGCAATCAGCAAACTGAGGAAGGTTTTGCTTGAGGTTTTCATTACAGTGTACTTTAGTTGTGGTTTTGATGAAAAATAATTCCATCTAAAGTACTAAATAACATTCCTCAATGAGGGTTAAAATGTGTAACTCGTACAAACCAATGTATAAGCCGTAGTGAAGCTATTCTTAATTCATTTTATATACGATCAATGAATTCTCTTGATCTTTGGCCACCAACTCCAATTTTCGGTCGTTATCCATGTCCGTTAGGTCAATAAGGGAGTTTCCGAACACGGGAAAATTGGGAATGGGCTCGGCTTGGCTATCGAACAAATATATTTTTTGGTTTTGGATATCGGTCACGCTCACATAGATCTTATCGTAGATGTAGAAAATCTTGGGTTTTGAATACACACCTAGGTCCAACTCTACTTTTTTGCCTTTAATGCTAAGGATATTGTCATCCATGAACACCAAGGTGTTGCTTGTGGCATACATGCCGTGATCTTTGTTGAGGTTAAAATTGGTAGCGGTGAGTTTACCATTGGTGTCAATTTGGTGGAGCACCCCTTTTTTGTTGGTCATGGAAAACTTATTCTTGTACAGAAACACTTCGTTACTGGAAAAATCTATCTTTTCTGCAACTTTTATACGATCCTTTCCGGTCCTGTGTAGGATTTTTAGGGTCTGGTCCTCCAATTGGAACACCAGATAATCCCTATTGGCCATCCTAAAATGTTTTGGGGCGGCAATGATGGGGCTGGAAGCTTCGGTAAAAGTGAATCCGCCCACAACCTTTGCCTTGTTGTTATACATATGGACCTTTCTGCCTTGGGTAATTACAAACCGGTAGTCTTTTCTTCCATCGTAATCGAAGATAGCCAATGGATTTAGGTTGCCCCCTTCAAAATTGATCTTGAACGGAGGGACATCCTCGCCATTTCGATCTATGATCATGAATTGATTGCTGGTGCAAAAGGCCAACTGAAGCCTTCCGTTTTTGTAAATATCAACTTGTTGGATGGGACCACGGATTCTACTGTCCAGTTGTTTGGTCCATAGTACTTTGCCTTCGGTGGAGATCAAGTAAAGGACGTTGTTGCGGTCCTGCACCACAATTTCTTGCTTATTGGTCCTGTGGTTTTTTACAAATTGGGGGTCAATGGCCAGATCCGTATCCAATTCCAAGGTGAACAATGGGGTCACTGTATTGGAGGTTACCTTTTTTCCCACTTTGGATACCAATAGATTGAGATGGGCAAAATCGCTGTCGCCCACAATCTGCGAAGCAAAGGCATATTCGTCCAAATTCGTTTTCTGGATAGGTTCAAAAAGCTTGGGGGCCAGTTCTTGTTCGGCAAAGAAATCAATACCGGAATCCGTTGATACAAACAACATACTGGATTCGTTGGCCAAAGGGGCTTTTGCGGTTTGGAATATGGGGCTGTTGCTAAACGAGGTACCACTACTGTGATTGTTAATGATAGTCTGCAAAGCCTCTTTGTTCTCGGAAAAAACAAAGCTGTTTTCCAAGATGGTGCAATAGTTGGCCTCAAATCCGGAAACCAACGGGGGAAAGCCCTCTGTCAATAAATTTTTCTTTTGTAGTTCAATGATTTCGCTGCCTTGGTAGGATTGTGATGAAGTCTTGTCCCGATCCAAAAAGTCCGAGAGACTTTCGGTGCCATACGAATTCAAGAGTACCACCTTTTGGTTGTTCAAGTAAATAATGCCCACTTCCTCTATGGTATTGAAAAGGGAATCCACTGGTTTTACGCGGTCCAAATAGGTGTTCTGGTTCTTGGCAAAAACCTGATAATCATCAAACGTATAAGAAAGAATGGCTTGCGCGTTCAATGGGGCATACAGTGGGGTTTTATTGGCAAGTGGCGCCGTACCCTTGAACAGATTGATGAAATTTTTGGTGGAATCCGGGGCCATGGCGATGCCGTTGAGGCTCACCTCGTCCGAGTTGGCCGTAAAATCAAGGGATACCCATTCCGAAAAAGGCTTACCACTTTTGTTTTTGTCGTTTAAGGACAGAAGCGATGGGTTTCCGTCCAAGTTCAAAAACAATGTGGCCGATTTGTTAATGCCCGAAGTTTCATAAAGCTTCTCCAAAGTAGGGTTGATGGGAGTACTGCCCTTGGCCCGTATCATATTTTCCATAAGCATTTGGGAAGAGCCAAGGATCATATCGCCATCGTGGGCCATGGCGAACACCTCATAACCGTCCAAACTGTATTTTGTTAGGTCTTTGCCTTCATAGGAAAGGGTCTCAACGGTTTTGTCGGTTCCCTCTTGCACATTGAAGAGGCCTGGGTTTTTGCTGGTTATCAGGACAAAATCGTAATTGTCCTTGCCCATTTCATAAAAAGCAAGAACGCATGGTTGGTCCGTGGATACATGTTCCATCCCATCCAGTTTGTCCATAAGCTCGTCATGGATGGAAAAGCCTTTGGTCTTCCCCAAGAAGGCATTGTTCTTGAGTTCGCTCTTGAAATTGGCCAGATTGTTGATCTTAATGATCAAAGCGGCGTTGGGAGGCAGGTGGTCCAATAATGAATCTTTGGTCTTTACCTCGGTTTTGCAGGATAGGATGAAAAGTGGGAGCAAGCAAAAAAATACCTTACGTCTCATTTTTGAAGTTTGGAACAAAGTTAGAATTTTTAAATATCCAGAGTCAATTGTTCGGGTAGCTGTCTGAAGCTTTTTCTGTGATATGGCGTCAATCCGTATTTTTTTATGGCCTCTCGGTGTTCTTTGGTGGGATATCCTTTGTTCTTTTTCCAATTGTACATGGGAAATTCCTCATGGATTTGCGCCATGTATTCGTCCCGATATGTTTTTGCCAATACCGAAGCTGCGGCAATACTCATGTATTTGCCATCACCTTTGATGATGCATTCATGGGCAATGGAAGGGTAGGGTTTAAACCGATTCCCATCCACTAAAATAAAGCTGGGTTTATGGGGCATGGTGTCCAGTGCCCGGTGCATGGCGAGGAAAGATGCGTTGAGAATATTGATTTCATCAATTTCATCCTGAAAAACATGGCATACCGAGAAAGAAACGGCTTCCTGCTCCAAAATGGGTCGGAGGGCATCCCTCTTGGTTTCGGTAAGCTGTTTGGAATCGTTTAGAACGTTGTTGGAGAAACCTTCGGGAAGGATAATGGCGGCCGCGGTCACGGGTCCGGCCAAACAGCCTCTTCCCGCTTCATCGGTTCCCGCTTCGTTCGGATGTTTATATAGTGCCTGTAGCATGTTGGTCAATGAAGGTGAAAGATAAGGGCTCATTTGTTCAACACCAAATGTTGGACTTCGCACTGTACACTGGTATTACTTGCTGGGAAATTTTTCACATTTCTTTAGAAACAAAACATATACCTTTGTCAGACCAATACCATGGAATGAGATTTCTATTTTTTGCCCTACTCTTTTTTTTGGGACAGGTTCTTTTTGCACAGCAGGATTCCATACCCCCGCAAAAGGAGACAGACTCTTTAAAAATTGCCGAGAAGGATTCTTTGCTGGTTCAGCAGATGGATTCTATAAAGGTGGCAAAGAAAGCCCCCCAAAAAACAGAACAAAAAGATTCTTCGTTACAGGTTGATCCCGAAAAAAGGAGCAGGTTTATACGGATGGAGAAGAAAATAGTGGAGGCAGACTCTGTTTCCATTGCGGATTACAAAATCATTTCCTACGCTAGGGATACTACTATTTTGGATACGACCCTTACTATATATAAAGAATACAAATACAATTATATAAGGGAGGACGATTTTGAGTTGATGCCTTTTGCCAATATGGGGCAACCCTATAATGAATTGGGAAAAACCTTTTCTAAAGGATCTTACTACCCCCGTATGGGTGCAACCGCCAAACACGCCAGATATTTTGAGGTGGAAGATGTGGATTATTATAACGTGGCAACGCCCATGACCGAGCTCATGTTCAAGACATCCATGGAGCAAGGGCAGTTTTTGGATGCCATGTTGACTTTTAATACCTCCAAGCGGTTCAATGCTTCGTTGGCGTTCAATGGTTTTAGGTCCTTGGGGAAGTATAGGTATGAGCAGGCCCGATCAGGAAATTTTAGGACAACCTTTAATTATATCACTAAAAATGGCAGGTATGCGGTTCGGGGCCATATTGCGGCACAGGAATTGGAAGGACAGGAAAATGGGGGATTGTTGAACCGAAATCAGTTTGAAGAAGATTTGCCCGATTTTCAAGATAGATCTAAAATTGATGTGCGGTATACCAATGCCAACAATAGGGTTTTAGGGAAGCGGTATTTCTTTGACCAGCGATACAAATTGGTCAACCATAAAAAGGATTCCACGGATACCGATCCAACCACTTTGACCATCGGCCACGAATTTACCTATGAAACCAAGCTGTACGATTTTGAACAATCAGCCCAGAACGATGCATTTGGGGATGACCCATTCTTGGTTCCCATTGAGGACAGGGCAAGGTTGAAGACCATGTTCAATAAGGGTAGTGTGGAGTTTTCCAATAGGACCTTGGGTAAGTTGACGGGGAGCGCCAGCTTGTACAATTACAACTATTACTTCAATAGAATTATAATAACAGAGGAAGGAACCATCCAAAATAAATTGGATGGACAGGAAATTGCCGTAGGTGGGGCATATTCAAAACGTATTGGTCCGCTGTCTTTGTATGGCGATTTAAACTATACGGTGGTAGGTGATCTTACGGGGAATACATTAAATGCCGGGGTTGGTTATCGGTTGAGCAAAAACAATACAGTGTTTGGAGGTATCCACATGTCATCCCGAATGCCGGATTTCAATTATCTATTGTATCAGAGTGATTACAGGAACTACAACTGGCAAAACACGGGCACTTTTGAAAAGCAGCAAGTGCAAAGTATAAAGGCCGGGTTTGATTCAAAACTATTCGGAAGGCTTGAAGCTGAGTTCAGCGCCATTGATAACTATACCTATTTCATGTCGACCGCCACCCAAGAACAAATAGATGATGCACAGGAGACCGCTTTTGTAAAACCTTTCCAAGAGTCATCCACCATAAACCATCTAAGGGCAAAATATACCAAGGAATTCAAATGGAGAAAATGGGCATTGGCCAACACGGTATTGTATCAAGAGGTTACGCAGGACAATCAAGTTTTGAACCTTCCCCAGCTATTGACAAGGAACAGTCTGTATTTTTCAAGTGATGTTTTTAAGAAAGCAATGTATATCCAGACCGGGGTCACGTTCAAATACTTTACGGCATACAACATGAATGCGTATAATCCTCTTTTAGGGGAATTTTATATACAGAACAATGAAGAATTTGGGGGCTATCCGTTGCTGGACCTTTTTATTAATGCGAAGGTAAGGCAGACACGCATATACCTAAAGGCGGAGCATCTCAATTCAATCTTTTCGGAACCCAATTATTACTCGGCCCCTAACTATCCATATAGGGATTTTGTTATCCGTTTTGGACTGGTTTGGAATTTCTTTTCGTAAAAGAAAAAGTAAATTGAAAATAATGGTATCTGAAAAACAGCAGCTTACATTTTTAATGCATTTTTTTGAAAAAAAATACCTCAAAACATTTTGTGGAAAGAAAATAACGTGCGTATATTTGCACCCGCTTAGCTGATAAGGCAGGGCGCTTCTGGGAGGTCGAGAGGCCGGAAACGGAAGGAAAAAGAATAAAGAAGTTCATATACATATTGTAACGACAGCGTAAAGAGAATTAAGAACCATTTTGATGCGGGGACTCTGGTTTCCGGGTGTCGGACAGACATTCAAGGAAATACAATGAAGAGTTTGATCCTGGCTCAGGATGAACGCTAGCGGCAGGCCTAACACATGCAAGTCGAGGGGCAGCGGGGAAAAGCTTGCTTTTCCGCCGGCGACCGGCGCACGGGTGCGGAACGCGTATGGAACCTGCCCCTGTCAGGGGAATAGCCCAGGGAAACTTGGATTAATGCCCCATGGTACCAATATATCGCATGATATTTTGGTTAAAGATTTATCGGACAGGGATGGCCATGCGTACCATTAGTTAGATGGTGAGGTAACGGCTCACCATGGCAGCGATGGTTAGGGGCCCTGAGAGGGGGATCCCCCACACTGGTACTGAGACACGGACCAGACTCCTACGGGAGGCAGCAGTGAGGAATATTGGACAATGGKCGGGAGMCTGATCCAGCCATGCCGCGTGCAGGATGACKGCCCTATGGGTTGTAAACTGCTTTTATACGGGAAGAAACSCACCTACGTGTAGGTGKCTGACGGTACCGTAAGAATAAGGACCGGCTAACTCCGTGCCAGCAGCCGCGGTAATACGGAGGGTCCGAGCGTTATCCGGAATCATTGGGTTTAAAGGGTCCGTAGGCGGGCCKKTAAGTCAGGGGTGAAAGTYTGYGGCTCAACCRTARAATTGCCTTTGATACTGSMGGTCTTGAGTCATGGTGGGGTYGCCGGAACATGTGGTGTAGCGGTGAAATGCATAGATATCACATAGAACACCGATCGCGAAGGCAGGTGRCCAACCATGTACTGACGCTGATGGACGAAAGCGTGGGTAGCGAACGGGATTAGATACCCCGGTAGTCCACGCCGTAAACGATGGATACTAGCTGTGGGGRCKYMRGYCTCCGTGGCCAAGCGAAAGTGATAAGTATCCCACCTGGGGAGTACGWYCGCAAGRWTGAAACTCAAAGGAATTGACGGGGGCCCGCACAAGCGGTGGAGCATGTGGTTTAATTCGATGATACGCGAGGAACCTTACCAGGGCTTAAATGCAGGCTGCATGGGGTRGAGAYAYCCCTTTCTTCGGACYGCCTGCAAGGTGCTGCATGGTTGTCGTCAGCTCGTGCCGTGAGGTGTCAGGTTAAGTCCTATAACGAGCGCAACCCCTACCGTTAGTTGCCAGCATGTMAAGATGGGGACTCTAACGGGACTGCCGGTGCAAACCGTGAGGAAGGTGGGGACGACGTCAAATCATCACGGCCCTTACGTCCTGGGCCACACACGTGCTACAATGGCCGGTACAGAGGGAAGCCACCCCGCAAGGGGGCGCGGATCTAYAAAACCGGTCACAGTTCGGATCGGGGTCTGCAACTCGACCCCGTGAAGCTGGAATCGCTAGTAATCGGATATCAGCCATGATCCGGTGAATACGTTCCCGGGCCTTGTACACACCGCCCGTCAAGCCATGGAAGCCGGGAGTGCCTGAAGTCCGTCACCGMRAGGAGCGGCCTAGGGCAAAATCGGTAACTAGGGCTAAGTCGTAACAAGGTAGCCGTACCGGAAGGTGCGGCTGGAACACCTCCTTTCTAGAGAAAGAGATGCCCGGAAGTTACGGGTCCCGCACGAGGTGGTCCTAAAGATCTTTGTGCTGTCGTTTATGATATGTTTTTTGTGATATAGGGCAATTTTTGGCCAAGACAGTCTCATAGCTCAGCTGGTTAGAGCGCTACACTGATAATGTAGAGGTCGGCAGTTCGAGTCTGCCTGAGACTACAAGTCGAAAGAAAGACGAGAAGTTTATCCCGAGCGAAGTCGAGGGGAGTCTGCCTGAGACTACGAAAGCGGCGAAGTCGCAAGTTCAAAGTTTTAAGTTTGAAAGTTTAAGGTTTTGAAAAGTTCATTAAGAAATACTGAAGGAAATTTTAGAAGTTGAGTTACAGGGTTATCGCTCATAACTCCTAACTAATAACTCATAACTAAAAAAATGGGGAATTAGCTCAGCTGGCTAGAGCGCCTGCCTTGCACGCAGGAGGTCATCGGTTCGACTCCGATATTCTCCACATCCGAGTTAAGGGTTCGGAGTTAAAGAGTCAAGAGTGTTTACTCTGGACTCAACACTGAGAACTCATAACTTGAAAAGTTCATTGACATATTGGGACGGAGCGTGATGGTCATACCATCATGGCGAAGTCAAAAGAAGAAACACGAAGTAGAATAGAATATATAAGGATTACGAGAGGGCATTTGTGCTTTTGCACATAATGCGACAAGCAAAAGAAGGGCGTATGGGGGATGCCTGGGCTCTCAGAGGCGACGAAGGACGCGATAAGCTGCGAAAATCCACGGGGAGCTGCACATGAGCATTGATCCGTGGGTGTCCGAATGGGGCAACCCGGCTGGTTGAAGGCCAGTCACACCGCAAGGTGGGCGAACCCGCTGAACTGAAACATCTAAGTAGGCGGAGGAAGAGAAAACAAAAGTGATTCCGAGAGTAGTGGCGAGCGAAATCGGATTAGTCCAAACCAATGTTGTTCCGGCAATGTTGGGGTTGTAGGACCACGACATTCTTTGCGTGACGAACTGGAACCCTTTGGAAAGAGGGGCCGTAGACGGTGATAGCCCGGTACAGGCAAGGAACGTTAAAGATAGTGGTATCCTGAGTAGCGCGGGGCACGTGAAACCCTGTGTGAATCCGGCGGGACCATCCGCCAAGACTAAATACTCCTGAGAGACCGATAGTGAACCAGTACCGTGAGGGAAAGGTGAAAAGAACCCTGAACAAGGGAGTGAAAAAGACCCTGAAACCATACGCCTACAAGCGGTCGGAGCGGATTTATCCGTGACGGCGTGCCTTTTGCATAATGAGCCTACGAGTTACTTTTACCGGCAAGGTTAAGGCATTCAGTGCCGCAGCCGCAGCGAAAGCGAGTCTGAACAGGGCGCCATAGTCGGTAGTAGTAGACGCGAAACCGTGCGATCTACCCATGGGCAGGTTGAAGCTGTGGTAACACATAGTGGAGGACCGAACCCGTTGACGTTGAAAAGTCTTGGGATGACCTGTGGGTAGGGGTGAAAGGCCAATCAAGCTCGGAAATAGCTCGTACTCCCCGAAATGCATTTAGGTGCAGCGTTCTGATAGTTATATAGAGGTAGAGCTACTGATTGGATGCGGGGGCTTCACCGCCTACCAATTCCTGACAAACTCCGAATGCTATATAATGTTTCAGGGCAGTGAGGGCATGGGTGCTAAGGTCCATGTCCGAGAGNATACGTTCCCGGGCCTTGTACACACCGCCCGTCAAGCCATGGAAGCCGGGAGTGCCTGAAGTCCGTCACCGCAAGGAGCGGCCTAGGGCAAAATCGGTAACTAGGGCTAAGTCGTAACAAGGTAGCCGTACCGGAAGGTGCGGCTGGAACACCTCCTTTCTAGAGAAAGAGATGCCCGGAAGTTACGGGTCCCGCACGAGGTGGTCCTAAAGATCTTTGTGCTGTCGTTTATGATATGTTTTTTGTGATATAGGGCAATTTTTGGCCAAGACAGTCTCATAGCTCAGCTGGTTAGAGCGCTACACTGATAATGTAGAGGTCGGCAGTTCGAGTCTGCCTGAGACTACAAGTCGAAAGAAAGACGAGAAGTTTATCCCGAGCGAAGTCGAGGGGAGTCTGCCTGAGACTACGAAAGCGGCGAAGTCGCAAGTTCAAAGTTTTAAGTTTGAAAGTTTAAGGTTTTGAAAAGTTCATTAAGAAATACTGAAGGAAATTTTAGAAGTTGAGTTACAGGGTTATCGCTCATAACTCCTAACTAATAACTCATAACTAAAAAAATGGGGAATTAGCTCAGCTGGCTAGAGCGCCTGCCTTGCACGCAGGAGGTCATCGGTTCGACTCCGATATTCTCCACATCCGAGTTAAGGGTTCGGAGTTAAAGAGTCAAGAGTGTTTACTCTGGACTCAACACTGAGAACTCATAACTTGAAAAGTTCATTGACATATTGGGACGGAGCGTGATGGTCATACCATCATGGCGAAGTCAAAAGAAGAAACACGAAGTAGAATAGAATATATAAGGATTACGAGAGGGCATTTGTGCTTTTGCACATAATGCGACAAGCAAAAGAAGGGCGTATGGGGGATGCCTGGGCTCTCAGAGGCGACGAAGGACGCGATAAGCTGCGAAAATCCACGGGGAGCTGCACATGAGCATTGATCCGTGGGTGTCCGAATGGGGCAACCCGGCTGGTTGAAGGCCAGTCACACCGCAAGGTGGGCGAACCCGCTGAACTGAAACATCTAAGTAGGCGGAGGAAGAGAAAACAAAAGTGATTCCGAGAGTAGTGGCGAGCGAAATCGGATTAGTCCAAACCAATGTTGTTCCGGCAATGTTGGGGTTGTAGGACCACGACATTCTTTGCGTGACGAACTGGAACCCTTTGGAAAGAGGGGCCGTAGACGGTGATAGCCCGGTACAGGCAAGGAACGTTAAAGATAGTGGTATCCTGAGTAGCGCGGGGCACGTGAAACCCTGTGTGAATCCGGCGGGACCATCCGCCAAGACTAAATACTCCTGAGAGACCGATAGTGAACCAGTACCGTGAGGGAAAGGTGAAAAGAACCCTGAACAAGGGAGTGAAAAAGACCCTGAAACCATACGCCTACAAGCGGTCGGAGCGGATTTATCCGTGACGGCGTGCCTTTTGCATAATGAGCCTACGAGTTACTTTTACCGGCAAGGTTAAGGCATTCAGTGCCGCAGCCGCAGCGAAAGCGAGTCTGAACAGGGCGCCATAGTCGGTAGTAGTAGACGCGAAACCGTGCGATCTACCCATGGGCAGGTTGAAGCTGTGGTAACACATAGTGGAGGACCGAACCCGTTGACGTTGAAAAGTCTTGGGATGACCTGTGGGTAGGGGTGAAAGGCCAATCAAGCTCGGAAATAGCTCGTACTCCCCGAAATGCATTTAGGTGCAGCGTCCGTATAGTTACATAGAGGTAGAGCTACTGATTGGATGCGGGGGCTTCACCGCCTACCAATTCCTGACAAACTCCGAATGCTATATAATGTTTCAGGGCAGTGAGGGCATGGGTGCTAAGGTCCATGTCCGAGAGGGAAAGAACCCGGACCATCAGCTAAGGTCCCCAAATATGTGCTRAGTTGACAAAACGCGGTGGGACTGCATWGACAGCCAGGATGTTGGCTTGGAAGCAGCCATTCATTTAAAGAGTGCGTAACAGCTCACTGGTCGAGCGGTCCCGCATGGATAATGATCGGGCATAAGCACATTACCGAAGCTATGGCATCGAAAGATGGGTAGGGGAGCATTCCGTTCTGCGWTGAAGCGGGCCTGCGAGGTCCCGTGGAGCGTACGGAAACGAAAATGTAGGCATAAGTAACGATAAWRSGGGCGAGAAACCCSYWCGCCGAAARACCMAGGTTTCCCCGGCCATGCTAATCAGCCGGGGGTCAGTCGGGACCTAACACGAACCCGGAAGGGGCAGTGGATGGGCAACGGGTCAACATTCCCGTACCCGCATATCGATAAAAGTGACGGGGCAACTTAGTTGGTGCGTGCTGACGGAATAGCACGTTGAAGCGCAAGCGATAGTACACCAAGGCCACGGCCGCGGTGATAATCCAGCGGCGTTGCCTCCAAGAAAAGCGAGATATGCGGCC
>CP051244.1:1859891-1873505 GCA_017795045.1 Allomuricauda sp.
TTCCATTCCGAACAGGGAAGTTAAGCCCGTTTGCGCCGATGGTACTGCCACACCAGGTGGGAGAGTAGGTCGCCGCCTTCCTCAAAGCCCTTTACATATGTAGAGGGCTTTTTTTATTGTATTTTTTCTTCGGTGATTATATTTGTACTATAATTTCAGTAAAGCGTTTATTCTTGCCCCAAAAATCAAATCCGGTTTTATTAGAGGAAAAATGGAATGCGTACTCGCATGCCATTGGTATTGTGCTGGCCCTTTTGGGGAGTGTAATTCTTCTTCAAAAAGATATCAAGGATACACCGTACCTTTTCGGAAGTGTTTTAGTGTATTGTATTTCGCTGGTATTACTATTTACAGCATCTACGGTATATCATTCCGTACAGGATCCCAGATTGAAAAAGAAGCTGAGGATTTTGGACCATATCAGCATTTACTATCTGATTGCTGGAACCTATACCCCAGTTTGTCTCACTGTACTTTTACCTTCAAAAGGGTGGCTCCTATTCTTTTTGGTTTGGGGTATAGCCTTGTTTGGAACCGTGTTGAAACTGTTCTTTACAGGCAAGTTTGAAGTGTTCTCCTTAGTGCTTTATGGTGTTATGGGCTGGCTCATTGTCATTGATGTTCCCTATTTGGTGGAGCACTTATCGGGAACTGGATTACTTTATTTATCCCTTGGTGGAGCCTTTTATACCTTGGGCATTGTTTTTTATGCCATTAAAAGGATACCGTATAACCACTTGATGTGGCATTTTTTTGTGCTTGGAGGAGCTGTTAGTCATTGGTTGATGGTTTTGCAACTGATTAGGTAATCCTATTTTAGGAAAAGGTTAATTGAAGTTTTTGATAAGACTGGGTTAAAAATTTCTTTACGGAGAAGGAAAGGATTTTTAAAAAATAGATAATCAGGGGTTAACCTAATCATTCTCGATGTAAAATAATTTTGGGTACAAACCTCCAGGTATGCGTATCGTACTCAAAAGATTACTACCGTTCTTCTTGCTTATTGTTCTTCTTTTGCCCCTGACATTTGCACACAAGGGTGAATTGTTATTATGGATCAATTCACTCAGGACTCCCTTTTGGGATGCTTTTTTTATTAGGTCAAGCTCATTGGGCAATGCCATCATTGTTCCTTTTGCCCTATTATTGGTGCTCCGGTTTAAGTTAAAATGGTTGGCCGTATTCCTACTGGCTTTTGCGGTCCAAGTGGTTTTGGTATTACTTTTTAAAAAAGGATTTTATAGTGGGGAGCTCCGACCCTATCTGTATTTCTATCGCTCGGGTATGGGAGAGCTTATCCATTTGGTGGAAGGAGTCAAAATCAGATATGTCAATTCATTTCCATCTGGGCATACCGCAACGATTTTTTTCTTGGTGACTTTCTTTGCCCTATTGTCCCGTAACACAACGGCCAGCTGGGTTTTAATGTTTTTAGGTGTATTTGTGGGCCTTTCCCGTATCTACTTGGTACAACACTTTTTTATTGATGTGTACTTTGGGATTCTTTTTGGAACAGCTTCTTCCATTTTTGCGTACTTGACTGTGAGAAGGTTTCCCAAAAAATGGCATGCCAAACAAATTCAATTCAACCCCCAACATGTTCTCAGACAGATTTTTAATGGCTGATTATAGTTCCGTTTCATGGATGCTTTAAGAAAATATGACGCTCTCTTGGTATTTTTGTTGGCATTGGCCATTTGTACCTCTTTCATTGGCGCATACCCCATTTATATTTTGGACGAGGCCAGAAATTCTGAAGCGGCTCGGGAAATGTTCGTCACGGGAGATATCATAGTACCGTATTTTAACGGACAATTACGTACCGATAAGCCCCCGTTGCATTATTTTTTTATGATGTTGGGGTATAAACTGTTTGGGGTAAATGCCTTTGGAGCCCGTTTTTTTCTCAGGGGTTTTTGGGGCACTTACCATTTGGGTTACCTATAGGAATGTAAAACAGTGGCAGAATAAAACCTTGGCTGTGATGACCGTGGTGATTTTGGCCTCATCACTGTTTTTTGTACAGGAGTTCCATTTGGCCGTACCCGACCCTTATCTTATCTTTTTTTTCACACTTTCTTTATTCTCTTTCTATAACCATTACAAAACGGGAAGTACGGGGTGGCTTGCCCCTTTTTATGGAGGAATGGCTTTGGGAATGCTTTCCAAAGGTCCTATAGCATTGGTTTTTCCAGGCCTGATTATTTCCTGCTTTTTGTGGTTTAGGTCGGATTTTAATCGAAACACTATTCTAAAGCTTAGGCCCCTTTTGGGATTGGGACTGTTCTTTTTAATTTCCGCTCCGTGGTTCTATCTGGTGCATACGGCCACCGATGGGGAGTGGACCAAAGGTTTCTTTTTGGATCATAATCTTTCCCGTTTTGGCTCAGAAAAGGAAGGGCACGGTGGTTTGTTTATCCTCACCCCTTTGTTTGTTATTTTGGGAATGTTGCCCTTTTCCGTGTTTATCATCCAAGGATTTCAGCGGGCTTGGAAGGTGCGAAAGATAAACGACTTTATGCTGTTTTCATTTTTGGTTTCTGCCATTACCATTCTATTTTTTAGTGTCTCCAGCACCAAATTGCCCAATTACCCCATGCCGTGTTATCCGTTTATCGGTGTTATGATTGCCTTTTATCTCTACCAATTGTATCACTCACGGACCAAGCCCAAATCAGTCTTGTGGAGCCTTGTTTTTTTGGCCGTTGTTGGAATCGTCCTACCCATAGGGGGATATGTGGCCCTTGAGGTGGAACAGCAGTTTTTGGAAGTACGTTCTGTGGGTCTTTTGTTGCTCATTACCACAGCGGCGGGATTTTTGGCGCTTTATTTTTACAGGAAGGATGCTTTGGCCAAAGCCTTTTGGAGTATGGCAGGAGGATGGATGGTTATGGGACTTTGTCTTTTTGGGGTGATTTATCCCATTTTGACGCAGAAAAGTCCTGTTTCCTTGGCTTTGGAGCAAATACCCGAAGAATCAACCATAGTTGCTTTTAAACGTTTTGATAGTGCATTCCCCATTAACTTTAAGCAAACCTTCCCAGTATTTGATACAGTGGACGAATTGAATACCTATTTGGAAAAGTACCCCAAGACCTACGTAATTACCAATACGCGAAATCAGGAAGATCTTGATGCCTTGGAACAGTTTCATTTGGTACAGGAACAGAAAGCCCTTTTTGAAAACCACGTTACCCGGATTTACACCAAATAAAGAATATAAAAGGGGCGAACATGTTCGCCCCCTCCAAAGTTAATGGTTAGGTTGGTTGTTTTTTAGAACAAATAGGCAGGTACAAAGACCAACGCATTGAGCTGATCAGGGCTTATACTTATTTGGGCAATATGTTTTAGCTGGTTATTGGTTAAATCCACTTCAGCAACATAGGTAGAGCCATCTGCTTCATCAAAGCAAAGGGCGTACAGTTTACCATTATGGTCGCTAACTAAGTTTTTGATAAAAAAGTGGTCTGTATTGGGATTTTCAAAGTTGTTGAGTACAAGGGTGATGCTCTCACTAATAACACCGTTTAGATTAGACTTGTGGAGATTACTGGAAAAACCATCTCCTATCCATAGCTCGCTAGTGGTTTCTCCGTATGCAAGACCTAGTCCACAACACGGAGTGGAATCTCCCGTAAAAGCTAACGGAGTTGATTCGGTACCATCAGTAGCAAAACTTATCAAAGATTGACCTGTTCCTTGACCCAGTGCCATGGTGGCCAGAATATTTCCTTCAGGGGTTATGACCAAATCGGCCAATCCGACCCAGGTATCATTGGGATTGCTGTTGATGGTGGTTGCTTGAAGTGTAGCCAAATCCACAGAGTGGAGCATGGATTTTGTGGCAGCAAATTTTGCGGTGGAAACGTACAATTTCCGATCTACATAGTTGTAAATGGCACCACGCACATATAAAAGATTTTCCCCATCAAGGTTTATTGTAAAGGCTTCGGTCTTATCACCCGTACTGGGGTCAAGCGTATAAAATTGTCCTGTGTTTCTTTCGGAAACCAAAATTTCAATCTTATCCACCACAGCAACCTTAATATCCAGATCGGTACTGCCCACCACAAACTTGGCCAAGGCAATATCCGAGGTTTGAGGCACGGGATTGGAGGTTATCCAAGTAAATGAAAAATCATCCTTGGAAATGTCCATGATGCCATTGCTGATCTTTACCAAAATCTCATCGCCTTCGGTAAGGTTGGTGGGTTTGTCCGCAGAATAGGAATCGCCCCCATCCGTGGAGTATAGAAAAATTAGGTCTTCCGGGGCGGTATATCCGGCCTTGTCTATCACAGCATTGGCCACGTCCAATGTTTCTTCGGTCACGTTTATGGTAATGTTGGCCGTTTTGGTGACATCCTCAACCTTGGCCTGTACGGTAGCGGTTATGGTGGGATTGGTTTCAAAAACAAAAACAGAAGGGTCGGCAACGGTCAACTGCCCCGAACTGGCATTGATGCTCAAGGCCCCTGATGGGGTTTCCCCCGTTAAGCTAAAGACCAAGGTCCCCGTGTTGGTACTGGCCGATATGGTGCCCAATACTTGGTTTTCCACTGGATTTTCCTCAACAGAGGTCTCAAAATTTGATAGGGTGATTTCTGGGTCCAAAACTTCAGGGCCATCATCCTTGCGACATCCAAAATGTAGCGTTATCAAAAAAATGCTCAATACAATACTTACTTTTTTCATAATTTCTAGTGTTATGGAGTTATGTTGTAAAGACCAAAGTATAGTATGGGAACCATGAAAAATATCCCCAATTGACGAATGCCATGTTTGGATTCATGGAATGGGGATATGGATTGACGGGCAATCTGGGGAAAAAGGAAAACAGGGTCTAAAAAGCTGTCAGGAGTACTACATATGGAGGGTAAAGTAGGCGGTGGCAATTCCCAAGATGATTACCAACAGTTTTTGAAGGTTAAAGGAGTGTCCCTTTGAACTTTCAAAAAGGATAATGGTGGAAATATGAAAAAACACCCCAATGGCCAAGGCCGTTAACATATGCCCGTACCCTTGGAGTTTTGGCAATTGGGCGGACAAAAAGCTACCCAATGGCGTCATGAGGGAAAAGACCACCATAAAAAGAATGGCCCATGCCAGTTTCATTTTGGAATTGATCAAAAAGATACTGAGAATGATGGCAACCGGAATTTTGTGAATGATGATGCCATACAAAATAGAATTATTGTTATGGATGGGTACTCCCTCCACCAAGGAATGGATGGACAAGCTCAAAAATAGTAGAATAGGAAAGCGGTTTTCCTTAATGTCGATATGCATGTGCCCATGCTCGGCTCCTTTCGAGAAAAACTCCAAAAAAATCTGGAGCAGGATACCGGCCAATATGTAAAGCGCTATGGTCTTGGGGTCGTGTCCTTCGTACACTTCGGGCAACAGTTCCAAGAAGGTGAGCGACAATAAAAATGCCCCACTAAAGGCAAGGAGCAGATTGATGTTCTTGATATTCTTGGGCCGTGCTATGTACGCAAAGGCAAAACTGGCCCAAACGGCCAATATGGGAACAATGTAAATGACGTAGACGGGAAAATCCATAAATAGGGTTGAAGGGTCAAAAATAGCCTATTTTTGCGGAAAGATTTTAGGAAAATATGGCAGGAAATTTTAAAATGTTGGCAAAGACCCTTTTTGGCTTTGAGCCCCTTTTGGCCAAGGAGCTTCGGAACTTGGGGGCGGGGAATGTTGAGGAAGGTGTGCGCAATGTATCCTTTGAAGGGGATACGGGTTTTATGTACAAGGCCAATCTGTGCCTTAGGACCGCATTGAAGATATATAAGCCTTTGCGAACCTTTAAGGTGTATAATGAGAAAGATCTGTATAAAGCGGTGTATGACATCAACTGGTCCTCCATCTTTGGCCCGGACCAGACTTTTGCGGTGGATACCAACATGAACACCGAGATTTTCAACAATTCCATGTTTGTTTCGCTCAAGGCGAAGGATGCCATCGTGGACAAGTTTAGACGGGTGGAACGCGAACGGCCCAATGTGAGTACCCAGGACCCCGATGTACGGATCCATATCCATATTCATGATAACACCTGTACCGTTTCCTTGGACAGCTCTGGGAACTCATTGCATCAACGCGGCTATCGCATATTGACCAATATTGCACCCATCAATGAAGTATTGGCGGCAGGTCTTTTGCTGAAGAGCGGATGGGATGGCCTTACCGACTTTTTGGATCCCATGTGTGGGAGTGGCACTTTCCTGATCGAAGCCGCCATGATTGCCTGTAACATCCCGGCCAACATCAATCGGGAATCCTATGCCTTTATGAATTGGAAGGATTATGATGCGGAACTGCACCAAAAAATTGTTGATGCCAGCTTGAACAAAGTCCGTGAGTTCCGTCACAAGATATTGGGGTATGACAAGGCTCCTTCTGCGGTTAGGAAAACCCAAGAAAATGTAGAGAATGCCAACCTTTCCGAATATATCACTGTGGAACGAAAGGACTTTTTTAGAACGGAAAAACCAGTGGACACAAAATTGCATATGGTCTTTAATCCCCCTTATGGCGAACGGTTGCCCATAGAGGTGGATGAGTTTTATGCCAAAATAGGGGATACGTTAAAACAACAATATCCGGGAACGGATGTCTGGATGATCACCTCCAATTTGGAAGCATTGAAGTATGTGGGGCTAAGACCTTCAAGAAAAATCAAGGCCTTTAACGGAAAATTGGAAGCGAGATTGGTGTATTACGAGATGTACGAAGGCAGTAAAAAAGCAAAATACAATAAAGAGGATCAGGGAGTGTAAATGAGGATTTTTCCACCTCAATTATAAATTGATTAACTTTACCCTAACCATTAGCTTAGGTCTTTGTTAACACCAAAGCTAATTGACTCAAAAGAATAGAAGGATTATTCTAGACTAACTCAATTCAATTACCAAAAGGAGCCTGATGATTCAGGCTTCTTTTATTTTGTAACCCCCTCTTTTAAGGTTCTTGGATTTCGGTATCGGTTTTCTTCTTGTTCGACTTTTTGTAGAGCGGAATAAAATAGGAAAGGGTGTAGTTGTAGCTCACCCCAAAGTTGCTGCCGTCGGTCACTTTGTTGAACCCGGGAATCCAAAGGTTGGGGAAGCGCTCATCTTCTTTGTTCGTGACCAAAAATCCCATACGGGCGCTCATGCCAATGAAGATATTGGCAAAAAGCTCTGCTTTGACCCCAACTACGAATTCCAACCAAGAGGCACTAAGTCCACTATATTCCACATTGGGTTCCGAACCGGCCAAAAACCCGGGGTTGTAGTATCTGTTGCTATCAAAAATTTGATAGTCGTTCAAGGTCTGGCTAAAACTGGCTACGGCATACCTTCCCCCAATAGTGATGGCATTGTTCATTCCAAACCAATTTTCATAGGTGTTTATATCTACCCCTGCCTTAATATAGCTGCCTGCCGTTTTATAGCTGTACAGGTCCGTACCGCCCAAATCCTCGTTTTGGGTTTTGGTCTCATTCCCTATTTCAGCAGCCAGGTAAAGTTTTTGGGTAAGTCGATAGTCGCCCACCAGTTCCAATCCGGTGTAGTCCTCATCCGCAAAGGAAAAAATAAGTCTACTGAGGTCCGCACCAACACGCAAACCGTACTCCTGCTTGTACTCCACAGTATCCTTGGCCTGAAGGTCTATGGGCTTGCTCTGCCCCATGACCAGCAAGGGCAGCAGAATGATAAAAAGACTAATGGAATATCTTGACATGGACGTTGTTGGAATTTTCTATGTTCTGTTGGACAATACGGATGTCCTGAATCCAATTTTCTGCACTTTCAGGCAGGGTTACGGAGATACCTTCATAATTTATCACAAAACCACAAGCTCTTGAGACAAAAGTCTCATTAGTGGTATAGGAAACGGTCAATGTATCGATACTGCCAATTTCTTCACCGGTTTCCCCATCATCTGCAGAGTTGGTGATAAAAGCAAATTGGGTACTGATGGCATCCCCACGAAGTGGAATCCCTATGGAATCCAAATTATCGGAACGGTCGGTAAAGGTATTCACTGATTCATCCAAAATCACTTCCTTGATGCGAAGGGAGGGAACATCCTTGGTTTCGGTGGTATCCTCAATATCAAAAAAACCAACGACTAGGAGGGGTGTGTCGCCTTCCACACAAATATCATCCTTTTCACAAGAGGAAACATAAACGAGCATGGCGGTAATCAATGCAATGGGGAGAATTTTTTTCATTCCTGTATAAAGCAGATTTTTCATCAAAGATTATACCCGTTTTTCCAAAAGTACAACATTTTCAACGTGATGGGTCTGTGGGAACATATCCACGGGCTGAACTTGTACAAGCTCGTATTTTTCCTTCATCAATTCCAAGTCACGCGCTTGGGTGGCGCTGTTGCAGCTCACATATACAATCTTTTTTGGGGCTACTTGCAAAAGTTGCTCCACGACCAGTTTGTGCATTCCGTCCCTTGGTGGGTCTGTAATGATCACATCAGGGTGGCCATGCTGTGCTATAAACTCTGAATTGAACACGTTCTTCATGTCCCCCACAAAGAATTCCACATTGGAAATTTGGTTGTGTGCCGCATTGGCCTTGGCGTCTGCAATGGCTTCCGGAACAGACTCCACTCCGATTACCTTTTTGGCTTGCTTGGCCACAAACTGGGCAATGGTTCCAGTTCCGGTATACAGGTCATAGACCAGTTCATTTCCACTCAGGTTGGCAAAATCCCTAGTTACTTTATAAAGTTCGTAAGCCTGCTCCGAATTGGTCTGGTAGAAGGATTTGGCATTGATTTTAAATTGCAACCCTTCCATTTCCTCAAAGATGTGATCTCTGCCAGCAAAGCAAATGACTTCTTGGTCATAGATGGTGTCATTTTGTTTGGAATTGATGACGTAGAGTAGGGCAGTGATTTCCGGAAATTTTTGCTGGATGTGGTTCAAAAGCAGTTCGCGTTGTTCCAAATCGTCCTCAAAAAACTGGAACAGCACCATGATCTCGCCGGTGGATGCCGTTCGGATCATCATGGTCCGTAGTAGTCCTTCTTGTTTTCTGGGGTTAAAAAAGGCCATATCATGTGCAATGGCAAAGTGTTTTACCTCCAATCGGATGGCGTTGGAAGGGTCTTCTTGCAGATGGCATTTTTCAATGTCCAAAATTTTGTCCCACATGCCCGGAATATGGAATCCGAGGGCGTTTCTATGCTCAAAATCCGTGTTGGAATCAATTTCTTCTTGGGTGAGCCATCGGCTGTTGGAAAAGGAAAATTCCATTTTGTTCCGATAGAAATACTGTTTTTCCGAACCTAGAATAGGACTGATTTCGGGAAGTTCAAGGTGGCCAATGCGCTTGAGGTTGTTTTCCACTTCCTTTTGTTTAAAATGGAGTTGGTGCTCATAGCCCATGTGTTGCCATTTGCATCCTCCACAGACTCCAAAATGCTGACATTGGGGCGTTGTTCGTTTGTTGGAAAGTGTATGGAAATGGGTGGCCACTCCCTCAAAATAAGCCTTTCGTTTTTTGGTGGTCATTACATCGACCACATCACCGGGAACGGCATTGGACAAAAAAATCACCCGTCCGTCCGGTGCCTTGCCCACGGTTTTTCCCTTGGCTCCCGCATCAACTACTTCGACCTGCTCAAAGGTCTGTCGCCTACTTTTTCTACGCATGGGGCAAAAGTAACTTCTTTTTGGTATTTGACATTGCCCAAGGTCTTAAATTGCCCCTAAACTTTATGGCGAAATTGGATTTGACAAGCACTTGTTTTGCGCAATAATTTGTAATTTGCGGACACTTCAAGGGATGATTTCTCTCCCACGCTGCTTTTTCGAGTCTTCGAAAGAAAAAAGGTATTGTAGGAATGGTTGTTTTATAAATTTTAATAAGAACTAAAATGGCTGTTTTAGAGCATTTAACGTCGCAGCAAGCGATAGATTTGGAAAACAAGTACGGAGCCCATAACTACCATCCGCTTCCGGTGGTTTTGAGTAGGGGAGAGGGCGTTTATGTCTGGGATGTGGAAGGTAAAAAATACTACGATTTTTTATCGGCCTACTCAGCGGTGAACCAAGGGCACTGCCACCCCAAGATCGTTGGGGCCATGGTGGAGCAGGCCAAAACCCTTACCTTGACCTCCCGTGCCTTTTATAACGATATGTTGGGAAGGTTCGAGGAGTATGCTACCTCTACATTTGGTTTTGACAAGCTTTTGCCCATGAATACCGGGGCCGAAGCCGTGGAAACTGCCTTAAAGATTTGTAGGAGATGGGCCTATCAGAAAAAAGGTATCCCTGAGAACCAAGCCAAGATCGTGGTCTGTGAGAACAATTTTCACGGAAGGACAACGACCATTATTTCATTCTCCAATGACCCTGTGGCCAACACGGACTACGGACCATACACGGAGGGATTCATAAAAATTGAATACGATAACCTAACCGCACTGGAAAACACCTTGGAAAGCAATCCGCATGTGGCGGGCTTTTTAGTGGAACCCATTCAAGGGGAAGCAGGGGTTTATGTGCCCTCCGAAGGCTATTTGGCCGCTGCCAAGAGCCTTTGCGAAAAGCACAATGTCCTTTTTATTGCTGATGAAGTGCAGACAGGTATTGCGCGTACCGGAAAACTTTTGGCCGTGGACCATGAAAATGTAAAACCCGATATCTTGATTTTAGGCAAGGCCCTTTCAGGGGGTTCCTATCCGGTTTCCGCTGTTTTGGCCAATGACGGCATCATGGAAGTGATTACCCCGGGAAGCCATGGAAGTACTTTTGGAGGCAATCCGGTTGCCGCTGCAGTGGGCATGGCTGCTTTGGAGGTGGTCAAAGAGGAGGGGCTGGCCCAGAACGCGGAGGAATTGGGGGCGTTGTTCCGGGAAGAACTCAACAAGTTTATCCCCACTTCGGATTTGGTGGTGAAGGTTCGTGGAAAAGGACTTTTGAATGCTATTTTGATCAACGATACCGAAGAAAGCTCCACCGCTTGGGACCTATGTATGGCCCTGAAGGAAAATGGTCTTTTGGCCAAACCCACCCACGGAAATATCATACGGTTTGCACCACCTTTGGTCATGAACCGTGAACAATTGATGGAGTGTGTTTCCATCATCATCAAAACGTTCAAGGAGTTTAAAAAGTAATTGGAATCAAGAAACTGCGGATTCCAACAATTCCATGGTCATTTCGGTTGCATTGAATGCAGCTTGGATACCCACGGGAACCGTAAAATTATTGGGGACATGCCCAAAGCTCATACCATAGGCTGCGGGCAATCCCAATGGTGCAATGCGGTCCATGATGACTTCTTTAAGCGTGAAATTATCTGTTTTCTTTTCCCTATCACAGCCCTTGCATACCCCAAAAACAATTCCCTTGGCCTTTGAAAAAGTTGGTCCTTCTATGAGTTGGGTGAGCATGCGGTCTATACGGTAAGGAGCTTCTTCCACATCTTCCAAAAAAACAAGTTTGTCCGTAAAATCAATTTCGTGGGGAGTCCCTATCAACGCATTGACCAAAGTAAGGCTTCCTCCTGCCAATTCACCTTCGCAGGTCCCTGGGGTAATGGTATATCGTTCGTATTCGCTATTGTCCAGAAGTTCGGGGTCCTTCAGTCTCACATTTTCTATGACCTGGGAATCCTTTCCCTTCATCAACACCTTTCGGAAGTATTTTTGACTATACGAATCGTCAATGGTGCTGCCTACGGGTCCGTGAAAGCAAATCAGTCCGGTTTCCTTGTAAATGCCCTGAATCAACGCGGTAATGTCACTAAAGCCGATCAAGGCTTTGGGATTGTTCCTAATGATATCGTAGTCCAAGTGGTTAAGGATTCGGGTGCACCCATATCCGCCCCGGGCACAAAGAATACCATCTATTTCTGGGTTGGCGAACATTTCGTGCAGGTCCTTTACCCGCTCTTCATCCGTATTGCTGAAATACCCATAATTCCCGAGAATTCTTGTAGTATGATAGGTTTTGAAACCCATTTTTTGAAGCGTGTTCAGTGCTCTTTGCAATACTTCTGGCTTTATGGCATAACCAGGTGCCACCAAACCTATGGTATCTCCTTTCCGTAGTTTTTTGGGTTTGATTTTTAATGGCAGGGTAGGCTGGATCTCATTTCCCATTCCAATTTTGGGCAGCAGCAATGTAGCCCCTACCGCAGAGGCCGATTTTAAGAAGGTTCTTCTTTTGGACATGTGTTCAGATTAAAGTATACAAGGAACCTTGGCGTGGCCAAGGATGTGCCATAAAAATAAACTGAAAGTATGATTTTACCAACTATTTGCCCCGGCGCTCTATGCGACGAAGCTGTCTTTGGATTTTCTTGATGGCCGATTCAATGGATCTTTCAGGTTCTATAATGTTGTATTCGCCCCAAAAGTCAGGGTCGGAAAAACCAATGGCCTCATCGCTCAGAATTATGGATTTTCTGATGCGTTCGCGATTTTTGGGCAATTTCCCGGTAATATTGGGTTCCCAGTCGGTAACGGCCATTTCGGCGGTCATGCTGTACACGGAATTGAACAGACGGTCTTCCCAATCTACTTTAAACTCTAGCATAACACTGCTGTATCCATAATACCATTTTCCGTTTTTTTCACGATAATCAACCCGGTAAGATACCTCGGTGGGCCAGACATCCACACCTACGGGTTTTCTTCGGACAAAAAGCTGGGAGGCCAAATCCCTATCTGTAATATTCAGGGAATAGGTGGCGCTGGTCAGGGTTTTGTTTTCCACATCAATAAAAAGCTCCCCGTAGTACAAAGGGTCCAAAACGGTTTCCCGTTGGTCGAATTTGATAACATAGATCAAACGGTCGTTGATTCTGGTGGACCGGTCAAATGAAAATTTATAATTTGAAACAGAGCCATCGTCAAAAAGAAATTCCGGATATTTCATGATATCCACATAAAGGGCATTGTACGGCCCTCCCTGAAGTTTTAATGCCACGGTGTCCAGTTTACTGTAATCTGTGCTTTTTCGGGCCTTGTAGAGTTCAACGGCATCTTTGCGAAAGGAGTTGTAAGGCGACTTATAGATACTGACAACAGCTTCGGAAAGGGATACATTTTTTCGGCGTTTGCGTATGGTCTCCCTGTAAAATGCGGTCATCAATGTGGGGTCGTCAAAATAGTTTTCGTCTTTTCTGGCCAAAGTTTCCTTGACCAGGGCGGTAGCGTCCTTGGGTGCATTGATGTTGATTTCGGAAAGCTCGGTGATCGAAATCAGCAATGAAATCTTGTTCTTTTCAGGTTCAAGGGTGGAAAGCGGTAGGGTCTTGCTCTTGTACCCCAAAAAAGATACGATGACATTGGCGTTGGTGATGTCTTTGGGGACCTTGAGCAGAAAGTTTCCCTCCGTATTGGTAATAGTGCTGATGTTGGTACCCTCCACGGAAAGTGTTGCAAATACCAAAGGCCTGTTGGTGGATTCATCGACCACCTCGCCCTGATACTGATTGAAATCGACTGAAGGGTCATCCTGAAAAGCCAGTGCTTTTGAAGGGGTCAATAACACGCAGGCCCATAGTAAAACCATTCCTGATATGATGATTTTTCCTTTGGAAAGAACATTTGTGAAGTGTTGGGAAGCCATACCTATTT
>CP051244.1:1873540-1939391 GCA_017795045.1 Allomuricauda sp.
ACTTTTTAGTTTGATAATCAGGTAAAAAGCAGCTTAGTCCACCATAAAAAGGGCGTTGGCGAAGAACAACTTTCCGTTTTCCCAAAACCCTCTAAAAAGAGGATTGTCTACCATATATATGACCTGGCCCCTGCCAAAATTTTCCACACCATATACCAAAGATTCGCCTATACTTTCCTGGGCTTTGCTTCCTGCGAATCCCGAAAACGGTTTGGTGGATCGGTCAATGTAAACGGCATTGCCATTTTTTAGATAGTTATAACCCGCATTGCCCAATTTTAAGGTAAAATAGTCATTGCCATACCCATAGGCCAAAGGATGGGTGTTGTCTACCTTGGTCTTGAAAATGGCTCCTGTGATAGCCGTTTTGATCCGCTCCCTTTCCATATTCTTATGGGGGCTGGGTCTATTTCCTGTGGAATCGCCCTCAACTTCTTTTTTTACAATTCCGAATCCATCCTCTCCGTCAATAGCGTCAATGGAACCCCCCATGGCAATGAGTTTCCCTCCTTTTCTAACCCAATCCCGAAGCTTTTTGAGCTGTTTTCCATCAAAATGATCGTTGTACCGTCCACCGGGCAAGATCAAAATATGGTACTCGTCCAAATCCACCGTTTGGGCATAGGAGTCATCAATTACCGTTAGAGGATAGTGTAACTGTTGTTCAAAGAAATGCCAGATTTCCCCAAAGCGAAGGGTAGAGGTGGGCCCTCCGGACAAAATGGCGACCTTTGGTTTGGAGATCATGGTAACATATCCCGAACCAAAATCCTTGCCCGAGTCCACAAAGCCTGTATGGGCAGGGGTAAAGTCCATTTGGTGCTTGGAAGCCGCATCCAATAAGGAAGCGTAAAAATCAGGTTGGTGCTCATTGTCCCCTTTGGTGACAATCAAAGTGCCGCGATCATAGGATTTTCCTTCCATGGTAAAAGGATGGTCAGCTTTCCTGACACGGATGCCTTGGGTCAAAAGCTCGGCCAAAAAACGGGCATCCTTCATGCTGTTCCAATCAAAAAGATAGGCATAGGCCTGGTCATTGGGTTTTCCAACGGAGGAGCTCACCACAGCATCTTGGGCTTGGTTGGCGGGAGTGGCGTTGACCAAGGCAGTAGATGCAATGGCATCCAATCCGTAAGCATAGGGTAGGGACCATGCAGTAATATCATAGGTAAGCGAATCGCTGAGTTTGGCGTTGGGTTCAAACAATACTTTGACCAAGGTACCCTTGGTTTGATTGGTTGAAACTACCAAACTGTTCCCTGAGGTTGACATACTTCCATTGCTTCCGGTATTGTAGTTAAAACCTTTTACCGAACTGTTGGAAGGACGGCCATATGCAATCTTGTGCTTGTCCAGCAACGTTTTCAAGGCATCGATTTTGTCCTTGTTTCCATTGAGGACGTAACTTTTGTATTTGAAATTCTGATTTTGATAGAACTTTTGGAACTCGGAGTTCAGTTTTTCGGCATTTTGCGAAGAAACCTCCACAGTGGAAAGCCCAGTGGTAAAGTGATGGGCAATACGGTCTTTCAGGGTCAGGGTGTCCCCGATCCGGGTAATAATGCCCAGTCCGGCACGCCCACTGCCTCCTTGTTCATAGGTCATGCCAATGGCGCCATTGTAGGTGGGATAGGTATCCCCGTAGCTTGGATAAAAAAGGTCAAAAACCTCCTTGGTGAAATAAAACCAACCATTGGCATCAAAATATTTGGCATGGTTTCGCCCCAAAATGGTTTGAAAATTCCGTTGAAAGTCGGTGATCACTTCATGATAAGGTTCTGCCGCCGGGGCAAAATAATAGGGGTTGTCCACTCCCTGTTCGTGAAAATCCACATGAACGTGGGGCAGCCAATCGTTATAGACTTTAATGCGCTGCTGACTTTCAACCTGCGTCAACCAAGCCCAATCCCGGTTTAAATCGAACATATAGTGGTTGCTTCTCCCATTCCACCAACCTTCATGATGCTCCTTGCTATTGGGGTCTACCTGGTGCGGTGTATTCTTATATTGATTGTACCAATTGCTGTATCGATCACGACCATCTGGGTTGATACATGGATCCATGATCACCACGGTATTTTCCAGATAAGCACTTTTGACGGTCAAAAGTTCATAAATGGTCTTCATGGAAGCTTCCGTACTCACACTTTCATTACCGTGTACATTGTAGCTCAACCAAACAATCGCTTTGGAATTGCTACCCGAACCTTGGGTGCTCTTTAAGTGTTCTTGTCTGATGTTTTCCAGATCGGCCATGTTCTGGGCCGATGAAACATAGACCAATAATAACGGCCTTCGCTCATTGGTTTGGCCATAAACGGTGAGTTTTACCCGGTCCGGTGCCTCATTGGCCAGATATTCGTAATAATCCACCACTTCGTGGTGACGGGTAAATTCCGTGCCCAGTTCATACCCCAAGAATTCCGAAGGGGATTTTAGTTGTTGGGCCGTTACGGAAAAAGTGAATAGTACACTGAGGGAAAATAAAAATCTTGTCATGTAAGGGTCAATTAGTCGTAATCAAATCTAACAATAAATTGATTGGCAGTCATATTTTTTTGTTCCTCTGGGGATTTGAAGGGGCAAAAAATGTAATTAACGTATTTTTAGGATGAGAAAAAAAGAAGAGGGCTATCTTTGATCACCTCATTTCAGTTTTAATGGAAGTAGATTGTATACCCTTTAAGGAAACCGGTTATTTCTCCAAGCTCATTTGCGATTATTTGGACCAACGGAAAGACTTGCAGCCATTCTATAACCGATTTCCCCTACCTGAAAATTTTGCGGAACAGATCAAGGAAAAGGAAGCCAATTATGCTTTTGCCCATAGGGCAACCTTGGTGCAATCCTTGCGCAAGCAGTATAAGGGCATCACAATTTATGAACATACCGATGCCAATCTGACCGCTTTGGAAGCGAAAAATACGTTTACCGTGGTGACAGGGCATCAGTTGAACCTGTTTACGGGACCTTTGTACTTTTTGCACAAAATTGTATCTACCATTAATCTGACCAAGGAATTGGGTCGGACATATCCCGATCATCAATTTGTCCCGGTGTATTGGATGGCCACCGAGGACCATGATTTTGATGAGATCAATTATTTCAACCTGAACGGAAAAAAGGTGCAATGGAACCGCTCCGCATCCGGGGCCGTGGGTATGTTGGACACCAAGGGCTTGGATGTGGTCTTTGAAACTTTATCGGCCGAATTGGGAAAAACTGGAAATGCGGAAACCTTAAAAGCGCTTTTCAAACAGGCGTATCTGGAGCATTCCAATTTAACGGAGGCTACCCGCTATTTGGTGAACGAACTTTTCGGGGAATACGGTTTGGTGATCATTGATGGGGATGATGTTGCCCTGAAGAGGTTACTGGTTCCCTATGCGGAAAAAGATATTTTTGAGCAGATTCCCTTTCAAAAGGTAACCGAATCAATCGGGGCTTTGGAACAAGTTTCCACAGCATATAAGGTACAGGTGAATCCGAGGGAGATTAACTATTTTTATCTTAAGGAGGGACTCCGCGAGCGAATCGTGGAAGAAGGGGGCACGTACCAAGTACTGAACACCGACTTAAAGTTTTCAGAAGAGGAACTGCTTGAGGAGCTACACGCACACCCTGAAAGGTTTTCCCCCAATGTGATCGCAAGACCTTTGTACCAAGAAGTAATACTGCCCAACCTTACCTATATTGGAGGAGGTGGGGAATTGGCCTACTGGTTGGAATTGAAATCCTACTTCAATGCCATGGATATCACTTTTCCCATGTTGTTGCTTCGCAACTCGGCCTTGATCATCACAGAAAAGCAAGCGGAGAAGATTAAAAGGTTGGATCTGAAAGTGGCCCACCTTTTTCTAAAACAGAATACGTTCATCAACAAAAAGATCAGGGAAATCTCCAATATTGATATTGATTTTTCCCCACAGAAAAAGCTCTTGGAAGAACAGTTCCAACACCTGTACCAGTTGGCAGCCGAAACCGATAAAAGTTTTTTGGGAGCTGTAAAGGCCCAGGAGGTCAAGCAGAAAAAAGGCTTGGACGCTTTGGAAAAAAGACTTTTAAAGGCGCAAAAGCGGAAACTGAAAGATCAGGTCATACGCATGACCGATATTCAAAATGAGTTGTTTCCGAATAAGTCCCTACAGGAGCGGCAGCTTAATTTTTCTGAACTATATCTGGAACTAGGTGAAGGTCTCATACCAAGCCTTTTGGATTCTCTTGATCCATTTTCTGGAGCATTTTCAATTTTGAAATACTAGTGGTTCCCAGAGGGAATCTAGAAATTAGTAAAAAAATCAAAAAGAGGGTAGGGTATTTTTCTTTGTAGTTGTTTTACTATTGAAAATTGCTATGAAGAATTTAAATACATGAGTTGGTTAACTCATATGTTTAGGTTGGTTTTGATTTTATTGAAAAGCCCCGGAGTGGTTCCCGGGGCTTTTTGCTTTTCAAAACTTTTGTACGGTCAGAACAAGTCTGCAAAGTGTGACTTTATCTCAAACAAGGTTGCTTCCTTCATGGTGTCAAATCTGAGGTCTGCATGGCCCACACGGTCCTTTGGTCCAATGCCTACGCTATGGAACCCTCCTGTTTTAGCGGCATCAACACCTTTTTCGGCATCTTCGACCACGATGCAGTTGTTGGGGGGGAGCCGTAGTTTTTCGGCGGCATAAAGGAAAATATCAGGCTCAGGTTTGCTTTTGGATACACTGTTGCCATCACCGATCACATCAAAATAAGGCATGGCATTCAATTGTTGTAAAACTTTTAGGGCATTTTTGCTGGCACTCCCCAAGGCAACGCTAAAGCCTTCTGTTCGCAGATGTGTCAATAGCTCCCTGGCCCCCGGCAAATAATCCTCAGGGGTCATATGATCCAGACTTGCTACATAGAGGTCGTTTTTTTTGGTAGCCAGGCCAATGATGGTTTTCTCGTCCAATGAAACCTTGTTATGGTCCATAATAACTTTGATGGAATCCATTCGCGATATTCCGCGAAGCTTATCATTGACATCGCGATCAAACTCCCAGCCCATTTCATCGGCTAGTTTTTTCCAAGCTTCAAAATGTAGCTCGGCAGTGTCGGTAATCACGCCATCCAAATCGAAAATGAATCCTTTGATCATGGTTTGGTTATTTTGCAAACGCAAAGAAATGACTAAAAGTGTTAAGAAAAAAACTACAAAACGTTATGTTCAGTTCAAAAGATACTCATTTTTTGAGGTACAATAGGTTTGTATTTTAAAAGTAGGTCTCCACTTTCCTGAAAACCTGTAACAAAGGATTCGCTCTGCATAACTTTTGAAAAGTTGTCATAAATATCCCTTAAAAGATCCTTTTCCAGAAAAACCAAATTGCTATTTTTGCCCATGCATAACAACGTACTCATCCTAGACTTTGGTTCCCAGTACACACAATTGATCGCAAGACGCGTTAGGGAACTCAACATTTACTCAGAAATAAAACCCTATAACAAGCTTCCCGAGGATTTATCGGGATATAAGGCCGTTATCCTATCGGGATCTCCATCATCCGTGAGGGCAGAGAATGCCCCACACCCTGATTTATCAGCAATCAAGGGCAAAAAACCATTGTTGGGCATCTGTTATGGGGCCCAATATCTGTCCCATTTCAATGGGGGAAATGTGGCACCTTCCGCTACACGGGAGTACGGCAGGGCCAATCTTTCGTTTGTAAAACAAGGGGAAGACTTTTTGGAAGGTCTGGGAGAAGGAAGCCAAGTGTGGATGAGCCATAGTGATACCATTAAGGAACTCCCTGATGGGGCTATCCGATTGGCCAGTACCCATGATGTGGAGAATGCAGCCTATAAAATTGAAGGGGAGACCACCTACGGAATCCAATTCCATCCTGAGGTATACCATACCACCGATGGGGCCAAACTGTTGGAAAACTTTTTGGTGAACATCGCCGGATTAAAACAAGATTGGACCCCCGATGCCTTTGTAGAAACCACCGTGGCGGAACTAAAAAAAGAAATTGGTGACGAAAAGGTGATCCTTGGACTTTCCGGAGGTGTGGATTCCAGCGTAGCGGCCATGTTGTTGCACAAGGCCATTGGTAGTCATCTCCATTGCATTTTTGTGAACAACGGATTGTTGCGCAAAAATGAGTTTGAAAGTGTGTTGGACCAATACGAGCACATGGGACTCAATGTGAAGGGAGTGGATGCTTCGGCACGTTTTTTGGAGGCGTTGAAAGGAGAATCGGACCCAGAGAAGAAACGAAAGATCATCGGAAGGGTCTTTATTGAGGTCTTTGATGATGAATCCCACAAAGTGGAAAACGCAAAATGGTTGGCCCAAGGGACCATTTATCCCGATCGGATTGAATCTGTTTCGGCCAGTGGTGGACCCTCTGCGGTCATAAAAAGTCACCATAATGTTGGGGGGCTGCCGGATTACATGAAGTTGAAGATTGTGGAGCCCTTAAAGATGTTGTTCAAGGATGAGGTAAGAAGAGTGGGGGCAAGCATGGGAATGGAAGATTTTATTTTGGGGAGACACCCTTTCCCCGGCCCTGGATTGGGAATCCGTATCTTGGGGGACATTACCGCCGAAAAAGTGGCCATTTTACAGGAAGTGGATGCCATTTTTATTGATGGACTCAAAAAATGGGGACTTTATGATAAAGTCTGGCAGGCCGGAGCCATGCTTTTGCCCGTAGATAGTGTAGGGGTCATGGGAGATGAGCGCACATATGAAAAATGTGTAGCACTCAGAGCCGTGGAAAGTACCGATGGAATGACGGCAGATTGGGTGAATTTACCCTATGAATTTTTACAAAAGACCTCAAATGATATAATAAATAAGGTCAAGGGCGTTAATAGAGTAGTGTATGACATTAGCTCTAAGCCACCTGCAACTATAGAATGGGAATGAAAAAATATATCTTACAATTGGGCTTGGCGGTCATTTTTATGGCCTCTTTCCAAGCTTTCGCGCAAGAATATGCCACACACGCCGTAAAAGAAGGAGAGACCTTACAGAGTATCTCCCAGCAATATAGGGTTACGCCCTATAGCATTTTACAGGCCAACAAGGAGATCAAGAGTGCTTCCGATGTAAAACCGAATACGATTTTGGTGATACCATTGAAGGGCCCTATTGTTCAAAAAGAAAAACCCAAGGAAGAGGAACAGGAAGAAATTAAACCCATAGGGTTTACCCGCCACCGGGTACGAAGGAAAGAAACCCTTTTTGGACTCACACAGAAATACGAGATCACAGAGGAACAGTTGAAACGCTACAATCGTGAGCTGTATTCCGAGCCCTTAAAAAAAGGAATGGTGTTGCAGATTCCTGAGTTTCCAGAAGTGGACCCGGAAGATGAACGCGAATTGGATTTTGAGACCTATACCGTTCAGCCCAAAGAGACCCGATGGAGCATTGCCCACAAATACGGAATCACTGTGGACAGTTTATTGGTCCTTAATCCCGATTTGAGCAAGACGTCCAATTATTTGGCTGCCGGGCAAGAATTAAAGTTGCCCCGCCCCAAAGGGGACAGCCTCAAGGAACAACAAGTGGAACTATTCACATCCTATACCGTACCACCAAAAATGACCTTGTACAGTTTAGGCAGGGAGTATGGAGTTCCCTCGGATTCCATAGTCAAGTTGAACCCGGAGATCATGGCGCAAGGTGGCTTGAAAGAAGGAATGGTCATCCGACTTCCCAAAAAACGGGATACTTCTGGGGAGGTGAACACGGATAACTTCATTTTTTATGAAGTAAAACCCAAGCAAAATATTTTCAGACTTACCCAAAACCTAAAGATTTCCCGTGAGGAACTGTTCCGTTTGAACCCAGATTTGGAGAACGGTCTAAAGGCCGGGATGGTGCTTAAGCTTCCAAAGGAAAAAGCTGCTGGACTCCAAGTAAAAAATGCACTGGTATTGGATAAGGTGAACCTGTTGGACAGCATCAACATTGAAAACAAGCCCAAATTGGTCTTTATGTTGCCGTTTCGATTGGACCGGGTTGATGTGAACAATAGGGAAAAAACTGAAAGTCAGATTAAGACCAGACGGGATATGGCCCTGAGCTATGGATTTTATACGGGAGCCTTGGTTGCCTTGGATTCCATTAAAAAGTTGGGGATTTCCGTGGATGTGAAAACCTATGACACCGAACTGAGCCAAGCCAAGGTAAAGGAAATCCTTTTTAGGGAAAACCTACAGGGCGTAAATGCCATTATAGGTCCAGTGGCCTCTGGTGCCCTGAACGAAGTTGCCGTTGTGGCCGCTGCCAAGAATATACCGGTGATCGCCCCAGTAGCCTCAGACAGTGAGCTGAGCCATAGTAATGTGTTCTTTTCAGTGCCTAGGGAGGCAATACTTCGAGAGAAGATGCTTTCCTACATGAAGAAAATCCATAACAACGAAAATGTCATCATTATCGCGGATGCAGAACATCAGGTAGCCCATGATTCTATTTTGAGCAAGTTTCCAGCGGCCCAGATTGCAAAAATCATCGACAATAAATCCTTGCATTTAGATAGGTTTCTATTAAAATTATCTGAAACCAAGGAAAACTGGGTGTTCTTGGAAACCGACCAGCCCAATATGATTTCCAGTGTGACCTCCATCCTTAACTCGGCCATTACGGAAGACGTTAAGGTGCGTATGTTCACCACGAGCTATAACAACAATGCTTATGAGGACGATGCCGTGTCCAACACCCATTTGTCCAACCTAAGGTTTACCTACCCCTCATTTTATAGGGAAGCAGGGAACGATTTCTTTACCAAGGCGTATCAGAAACGATACAATGGTTTACGTCCCGATCGCTATGCGGTCCGTGGGTTTGATGTGACCTATGACGTGTTGTTGAAACTGGCGCACAAGAACAATCTTTTTGAAACCTCCAAGATTATAGGCCTAACGGAATATACAGGAAACAGTTTTGATTATATCAATGATTGGTCTTCTGGGTATTTCAACAGGGCCTGTTACATTATGGAGTATGATAATCTACAAATCAAAGAAGTAAAGTTGGATGACCTCAAAAGTAACCTATAACGGCAACCTTAGGACCACTTGTACGCACATCAGGTCCGGAAGTGAATATATTACGGATGCTCCCATAGACAATAACGGGAAGGGAGAAGCTTTTTCCCCAACGGATACCGTGGCCACGGGATTGGCTAATTGCATGATGACCATGATGGGCATCAAGGCTAGGGATATGGAGGTGGATTTAACAGGTTCCACGGCTGAGGTGACCAAGCATATGGCCGCCAATCCAAGGCGCATTTCAAAGATTGAGGTGAAATTGGAGCTGCCTGCCCATGTTTCGGAAAAGCATCGGAAAATTTTGGTACATACCGCCAATACATGTCCTGTACATTACAGTCTGCATCCCGATATTGAACGTGTAATCGATTTTCATTGGGTAAAATAACAGCCATAGGATGTTTGTTGCTCCTTGGTTTTTTGGGTTTTGCACAGGAAATTGAGGAGGGTGTCCCTTGGGATGCCAACAAGCGTCTTGTTTGGGCCGATTTTAAGGGGAAAGTGCCCCCGGCAGCCGTTCCTGCGGCCACAACGGCCAGTGGCATTAGTTATACCTACTCTGCCAATTTAATGCACCATGAGGTAGAACTGGATTATGAAGTAACCGCCTATTTCTATCCCAACGAATCTTGGTATAAGCGTGAGCTGGCCAACGATACCATATTGAGCCACGAACAGTTGCATTTTGATATTGCAGAGCTCTTTGCCCGAAAGATGAGAAACCGATTGGACCGCACTTCCTTTTCCGATAATGTAAAGGCTGAGGTTAGGAAAATCTACCAAGAGATTTTACAGGAACTCAAAGAGTTTCAGGAAGCCTACGATTGGGAGACCAACTTTTCCCGAAACGTTGAAAAGCAATTGGAGTGGAACGCCAAAATTGCCAAGGAGCTTCAGGCGGTGGAATAATTTCCCAACGAGGGTTCGAGTGATTTTTGACGTGAAACGACAAAAATTGTATCGAGAACCAAATCAATTCTCGATACGTTTCCTTTGGAAACCACTCGAACTGACGAGCAAACGCCATGTTTTATTTCTTGTATTTATCGATAAACTTCTGGTCCAGTTCCTCAGAATCCTTGTACTTCACCCGCAGGGCCTTTAATTCTTCCTTCAATTTCTCCTGAATTTCGGCATAGGCCGGGTCATCGTATACATTTTGCATTTCGTGGGGGTCTTTGGCAAGGTCGTACAGCTCCCATTCGTCCACATCATGATAGAAATGAATCAACTTATATTGTTTGTTGGCCATACCATAATGCCTTTTTACGGCGTGTTCTGCAGGATACTCGTAATAGTGGTAATACACATTTTCCCTATCCCACTGTTCCAAATTTCCGGTCAAGATGGGCATTAGGCTTTCCCCCTGCATATCATCCGGGATAGCGGCCCCGGCAGCTTCCAAAAAGGTTTGGGCAAAGTCGAGGTTCTGGACCATTTCATCACTGGTGATACCAGGTTTAATGGTGTTGGGCCAACGAATCAACAAGGGCGTTCCAAAGGATTCTTGGTACATAAACCGCTTATCAAACCAACCGTGTTCACCCAAGTAAAACCCTTGGTCCGAGGTATAGACCACCAAGGTATTCTCGGCCAAATCGGTTTCATCCAAATAGTCCAGTACCCGACCCACATTGTCATCCACAGAGGCTATGGTAGCCAGATAATCCTGCATATAGCGTTGGTATTTCCAGCGGGTCTTTTCGGTATCATCCATATTTGGCCACTTGGCCTTGAAATCTTCGGCAATGGCATCCAGAATGCGAAGGTACTCCGCTTGTTGTTCCTCGGTGAGGCGCGCCACTTCCCCACGACTGAAAAGCGGTCTGTTCCTAGGGTCGGTGTTCATGCCCAGCTCATCGGCAAGCTCGGGATAGACCTTGCAATCGTAGCTGAGGAGCATGTGCTTAAAAATGTTCATCTCGGCGGTACGGGCCGCGGTGCCCCTTCCGGAATAATCATCAAAAAGGGAGGCAGGTTCAGGGATTTCCTTTTCCAGATAGGCTTTGAACTTGTCCGCTTTGGGCCACCATGGGCGGTGCGGTGCCTTGTGCAGGTACATCATCAAAAACGGCTTTTCAGGGTCCCGTTTTTGGTCCAGCCACTCCAAGGTCATATCGGTGATAATGTCCGAGGCATAACCCATTTTTTGTATGGTATCGCCCTTGGGCGTGATAAAATCCGGGTTCATGTAGCGTCCCTGTCCGGGCACGATCATAAATTCATCAAAACCCTTGGGGCTGTTGCCAAAGTGCAACTTGCCGAACATGGCCGTTTGATAGCCTGCCTTTTGCAACAACTGCGGAAAAGTGACCTGCGTAGTGTCAAAAGGGGAGATGTTGTCTATTTTTCCATTGATGTGGGTATGCTTCCCGGTTAAAATAGTGGCCCGCGAAGGCGCACAGATGGAGTTGGTGACCGAGGCATTGGTGAACAACATCCCTTCCTTGGCCAAACGGTCTATGTTGGGGGTCTGTATCAAGGTGGTGTCATAGGCACTGATGGCTTGGTAGGCATGGTCATCACTCATGATGAACAGGATGTTGGGCCGGGCCTTGGTGGTTTCTACTTGTTCTTTTGGGGTGTCCTTACATCCAATAAGAAAGGAGATAAGGAGAAGGGGTAACATAAATACAGGTTTAGACCTCATGGTGTTGGATGGGTTTAGAGGTTGAAAGGTAACAAAATCAATTGATGTGAAATTCCTTTACTGATTAAACCTGTTTGGATCTTATCATTTGATGGCATATGGTTATTCCCACATAATAGTTTCGATATCATCAATCACCCATTTTTCCTTTTCCCTTTTTATATAAATTAGAGAAGTCATTCCGCATTGTTGGCCACAACTAACGGCACATTGTAATAATCCAAATCTTTTTCCTTTATCAAATTTAATTCTCGAAAAACTGATTAGCCCTTCCAAATAGAAATCCTTTGTTTTTGTCCATTCATTGGTGGTGTGATCCTTAATTTCACTAAAGTATCTGAAATCATGATTCATTTTTGGCTTGAGTTTCAAAATATTGAACCGATAACCGTTCTTAATCGTTATGGAGTCAAATACAAGGTTATTCCCTGAAAAGTGACCTGCCAATTTTTTGGTGTAGGATTGGTCAGGCCCATAATAAGATTCGCTAAGTCCTTGAACTGAATCTAAAACTCCGATCACAACGTTTACAGAGTCCTCTTTTTCCCAGATATATGAACTGTCTTTTGCATACTCCTGGAGCATATATCCTCTGGAAGTTTCGGGAAATATGGAATCAATAATTTTTGGGGCAACTTCGTATAGTACCTTTTGCTCGTATTGTAAATGATCCGTAGGCTGCTTTGAGCAAGCCAACGCGATAAGAATCAGTAATCCACATAGAAATATTTTTGGGTACATGCACTCTCTGCTTTTATTCATGATTTCTTGGAGTATCAAAGAATGAATTGCTTTTTTAAAAATAACCATTTCCCTTTGGAAGAAAAGCCTTAAAATTCAGTTGTTTTTTGATTAAGGTACGATAGATAGGGCTACTGTTTTGAAAACAATTCGGGAACTTGCGGGAGTAAATCAATACATGCCGATATGTCATCCAACAATCCAATAATCCAACTGTCCGATTTTATACAGGATGCCTATGGTACTCCCGAAGCTTTGGCCCAACAGTTAGATCTTGCAGTAGAAATGCTGTTTTATGTGGAAGAGGATACCTTTTCCCGTAGGGAACTGCAGGAAGTGGCGTCGGCCCTCAAGGGTGTGGTTAGGGTGTTGCGGAAATCTTAGAATCAGGGGGAGGTGCTATCGGATAAATTGCAATGCAATCGGGAAATGGTTTTTCATCCTGTCCTTTAGGGTAATCGCCACGACCAATACATAAATGATATTCAACATATAGAGGCTAAGGACATAAATGATCAATACGGTCCAAGGGCTAAGATAGGTGTTGCTGGTTGAAATGGAAAAGTCGAAAAACCGGTTTATGATGAACCAAACATAGGGGAGCGCAAACACTATGGTCCAAGTGATCTGAAAATTCAATAGGTTTTTGGCGTAAAAATCAATGTGTTTGACGTTGTTCTTACGTACCAACCATAAAATCAAGGGGAGAATAATATTTCCCGGAGGCAGTACAACAAAGGCCAAGGTGGAAAAATGCATCGCCTTTATATATCCCATATTGCTTTTGGGCCCATGTTCCATAAGCTCATCCATCGGAACTTCTAGAGCGTCCGCAATTCTTTTGAGGGTTTCACCATGGGGATTGGTATGCCCTTTTTCTATCCTTTGTAGTGTCCGAAGATTGATTTGGGCACTGTCTGCCAGTTTTTCTTGGGTCAATCCTTTTGATTTTCTGAGCACGCAGATACTCTGGCCTAGATCATCCATTTTTAAATTTTTGAAGTTCAGGTCAAAAGTATGTCCGCATGCTTAAAAACCAGATGGTCTGTTTGCGACTTTTTTGCGGCATTTCCACAAAGAAGCTTTTATGGATAGTGTTGAACGTTCACAAGGTTCATGGCCAATCATAGGTTTCATCATCTTTAAATGGAACTCCCATTTCCACATCCAGAACTACACCATACTCACAATTTAGGCTTAGCCAATACGCTTCGTTGAAGTACATGGTCAGAAACTCAAACTCGTCTTTTTCCCATTCCTGTACTTCGGGGAAACCCTGTTCCATGACAAGTTCAGATTTTGCCCGTATGATCGGATTACCCTTATAATTTAGTTCAGGGTGCATTGTTCGGATATATCCAAGGCGGTCATTTTCGTCTTTATAAAAAGTTAAGCGAAGCAATTTTTCATGCCATTCAAAAATCGTTTCACTGTCTCCATGGTCATCCAAATGAAAAATCCGATCAGGGTTGCCCAAAATTTCAATGACTTCCTTTTGGGTCATTCCAAATTTTAAATTGTCTATCCCAATTTTAGGTTTGAGTTCCATGTATCGATGAATTGGTATTGCTAAATATCACACCGTAAAAAACCATCTTTCAAGGCAGCGATCTTATCTTCCCAAGTGGTCAGGAACTCTTGGGCCACATAGCCTGTAAACCCGGTTTCATGGATGGCCTTGATAATGGCCGGGTAGTAGAGCTCTTGGGTCTCATCGATCTCGTTACGACCCGGAACCCCCGCCGTGTGGTAGTGCCCAAAATAGGGATGGTAGTTGCGTATGCTGCGGATAATGTCACCCTCTTGGATCTGCATATGGTAAATATCGAACAACAACTTAAAGTTGTCGCTTCCTAGGTGCTTGCAGAGTTCCACGCCCCAAAGGGAGTTGTCGCACATATAATCCTTATGGTCCACTTGGTTGAACAGTTCCATCTGAATGACCACCCCGTGCTCTTCGGCCAAGGGGATGATCTGTGACAGTCCGTCCACACAGTTTTGCAGCCCCACATAATCGTTCATGCCCCTGCGGTTGCCACTAAAGCAGATGAGGTTGGTGTAACCGGCCTCGGCCACCTTGGGGATCATCTCCGTATAATTTTTAATGAGCTGTTCGTGGTATTTGGGGTCGTTCCATCCTTCGGTAAGACTTATCTCGGCCCCGTTGCACATGGAGCAGTGGATGTCGTATTTTTTCAACAAAGGCCAATCCTTGGGACCGATCAGGTCAACGGCTTTTACGCCCAAACTGTTCAGGGTCTTCAGAAAATCCTCCAAGGGAATATCGGAAAAACACCAGTGGCAGACACTGTGGTTGATGTTGTTCTTTAGTTTGAATTCTTTCTGTGGCGTTTGGTCTTGCGCAAGACCGGAAACCGATGCCAAACCCGCTGAACCAGCGGCCGCCGTGGCAATAAAATTTCTTCGCTTCATGTTTTCGGAGTGATTGTTCCGGGAAAGATAGTACATTGCCCCTACAAATGGAAATGCGACCGGATAGAGAACAGTTGTTGGAAATGGCCCATTACAGAATGCCCTTTGGTAAGTTTAAGGGACGGTATTTGGTGGACTTGCCACTACCTTATTTGGTGTGGTTCAGGCAAAAAGGCTTTCCCGAAGGGAAACTGGGCAACTACCTGAACACCATGCTCACCATCAAGGACAACAACCTGGAACCGCTCATCAGAAAACTTCAAAAAGAATTTCCGAAGGAATCCTCCTGATTTCTGCGCTGCAATTTGTACCTTTACGCCCCGTAATAGAAAGATTAATATGTCACAGACCAAGTACATTTTCGTTACGGGAGGCGTAACTTCATCCTTGGGTAAAGGAATCATCGCCGCATCCTTGGCCAAATTGCTACAGGCCAGGGGTTACCGGACCACCATTCAAAAATTAGATCCCTATATCAACGTAGATCCAGGGACCCTGAATCCTTACGAGCATGGCGAGTGTTATGTGACCGATGATGGTGCAGAGACCGACTTGGACTTGGGACACTACGAGCGTTTTTTGAACGTACGTACTTCCCAGGCCAATAATGTTACCACGGGGCGTATCTACCAAAGTGTGATCGAGAAGGAGCGAAGAGGGGAGTTTTTGGGGAAGACCGTTCAAGTGGTACCCCATATTACCAATGAAATCAAAGAGCGTATCCAGATTTTGGGTAAAAGTGGCGATTATGATATCGTGATTACCGAAATAGGGGGTACCGTGGGGGATATTGAGTCCCTACCTTATATCGAAGCCGTGCGTCAGTTGCTTTGGGAACTGGGTGAGCACAACGGTATTGTGGTACACCTTACCTTGGTGCCATTCTTGTCGGCTGCTGGTGAGTTGAAGACCAAGCCCACACAGCACTCCGTAAAAACCTTGATGGAAAGTGGTATAAAGGCCGATATCTTGGTCTGCCGTACCGAGCACAATATTTCCGAGGACATCAAAGAAAAACTGGCCCTCTTCTGCAATGTGCGGAAAGAGGCCGTGGTACAGTCCATAGATGCCAGTACCATATACGATGTGCCCTTGTTGATGCAGGAAGAAGGTCTGGATACCGTGGCTTTGGAAAAATTGGCATTGCCCAATGATACCCAGCCCAATCTGGACCAGTGGAAGGAGTTCTTGAAACGCCACAAAAACCCGAAGCACAAAGTGGTCATCGGGTTGATCGGAAAATATGTGGAGCTTCCGGATTCCTATAAATCCATTCAAGAGGCATTTATCCATGCCGGAGCGGCCAATGAAGTACAGGTTGAGGTGCGTTCCATCCATTCGGAACACCTTACCGCCAAGAACATCGACAAAAAACTGATGGGACTGGATGGTCTTTTGGTGGCACCCGGATTTGGGGAACGTGGTATTGAGGGGAAAGTGATGGCCGTGTGGTATGCCCGTGAGAACGATATGCCCTTTTTGGGCATCTGTCTAGGCATGCAGATGGCCGTGATCGAGTTTGCCCGCAACGTTTTGGATATGAAAGGCGCCAACTCCACCGAAATGGACAAGGAAACCGCCTATCCTGTCATCAGTTTGATGGAAGAACAGAAATCCGTGACCGATATGGGCGGGACCATGCGTTTGGGTGCCTGGGATTGCCATCTTACCGAAGGGAGCCAAGTACATGAGGTGTATGGTACCTCGGATATAGCGGAACGCCACCGTCACCGTTACGAGTTCAACAACGCTTACAAACAGCAAATGGAAGAAGCCGGATTGGTACCCACCGGGTTCAACCCCAAGACCGGTTTGGTGGAGGTTGTGGAAATACCTTCGCATCCATGGTTTATTGGTGTGCAGTACCACCCAGAGTACAAGAGTACGGTGGCCAGCCCACATCCCTTGTTCGTAGGATTTGTAAAGGCCGTACTGGAACAGAAACAGAAACAAAAGAATGCCAGTTTGGCATAAACTGCGGTTTTGGGCATATATTTGCGAGCTGAATACCGATAAAGAAGATTTCTACTAAATAATTTTCATGGAAGAAAAGAAGCTGGATATCAATTCCATAATTGGATTTGTATTGATTTTTGGGATATTGATTTTTATGTTTTACCAAAATCAGCCTACCCCAGAAGAGCTGGAAGCGCAGAAAGCAGAGCAAGAACAGATTGAAGCTGCGGCAAAACAAGCCGAAGAGGCCGAAACCACCACAACCCCGGTACAGCAAGCCCAGACCTTGGATTTGAACGATTCCACCGCAGTGGCCAATTACAAGGGCTCTGTTGGGGCGTTTGGATTTACCCAAGCTGCCGAAGGGACCACCAAGCTGGAGAATGAAGTGCTTTACTTGGAGGTATCCAATAAAGGGGGACAAATCGTGGAGGCCAGAATGAAGAACTTTGTCACATATGACTCCGTTCCCGTTTATCTGGTAAAGGATGGCAATGCCAGTTTTGCGCTCAACTTTTCGGCCAATGACAATAGGGTGCTCAACACCGCAGACCTGTATTTTGAGCCTTCCCTTTCCAATAGTGGGGACAACCAAGTGCTTTCCATGAAGGCCAAGGTTGCCGAGAACCGCTTTTTGGAATATCGGTATGAAATAAAGCCCAATGATTATTTGGTGGATTTTACCATCCGTTCCCAAGGGTTGAATGGGGTGATCAACAGCAGTAAACCGGTTACCTTGGATTGGGACATGAAGGGGATTCGGCACAATAAGAGTGTTAAATACGAGAACCGTTACACCCGTTTGACGTACAACCATGAAGATGGTAAGATCAGTAAACTTTCCGAAAGCAGCGACTTGGATGAAGAGACCGAGGAAGATATCAAGTGGCTTTCCTACCGTCAACACTTTTTCAGCTCCATTTTAGCGACAAAGGACCATTTTAAGACCGCGGAACTCAGCTCCAAAAATTTAGTGGAGGAAGAGGGCAAGGATGTAATGTTCACCAAGGCATACAGTACCAAGGCTCCTTTGGAGTTGCAAGGTGGTGAGCTTTCACAGAACATGTATTGGTATTATGGTCCAACAGATGTAAAGGTGTTGGATAATTATAAGGAGTTGGGCTTGGTGGATTCCATACCCTTTGGTTGGGGAATTTTTGGATGGATCAACCGATATGTCTTTACACCTTTCTATGACTTTTTAAGCTCGTTCCTTCCATTTGGAATCGCGATAATCGTAATGACCATTTTGGTGCGTTTGGCTCTATCGCCCGTTACCTATAAGTCCTACCTCTCTCAGGCCAAGATGAAGGTTTTGAAACCAGAGATCACGGAGATCAATGAGAAGTACAAGGACAATGCCATGAAAAAGCAGCAAGAGACCATGAAGCTCTACAACAAGGCAGGGGTCAGCCCAATGAGTGGCTGTATTCCAGCGTTGCTGCAGTTGCCTATTTTCTATGCGTTGTTCATGTTTTTCCCGACCTCATTTACCTTGAGACAAAAATCTTTCCTATGGGCAGAGGATTTATCGTCCTATGATTCCATTTTTGAATGGACCACGAATATTCCGGTCATATCCAGTTTTTATGGAAACCACGTGAGTCTGTTCCCGATTTTGGCCTCGATTGCCATCTTCTTCTATATGATGATGACCACGGGACAGAGCATGCAGATGCAGCAGCAGCCCGGTATGCCCAACATGAAGTTCATTATGTACCTGTCTCCACTGATCATGTTGATTTTCTTCAACAACTACGCTAGTGGTTTGAGTTTGTATTACTTTATTTCCAACCTGATCACCATCTTTATCATGTTGGCCATTAAGAACTACATCTTGGACGAGGACAAGATCCATGCGCAGATTCAGGAAAACAAAAAGAAGCCGAAAAAAGAAAACAAGTTCCAACGCAAGATGCGTGAGATGATGGAACAGGCCGAAGAGCAGAAAAAGGCAGGAAAGCGATAGATATCCGTATTGAAGTTTATGGGGTGGCCCGTTAAACCTTTTGGGTTTAGGGAAGTCATAAAGGCATCTAACCATAAACTTTAGTACGTATGAAACATTTTCGAGTAGCTCTGTTCTTCTTGGCATTGTTCTCCTTGGGTTCTGTGGAATATGCAGAGGCCCAGGTTCGAAGAACCCATCAGGAAAGGAGTGTCATCAAACGAAAGATTCGTAGGCATAACCGCAGGGTCGTCCGAAGGACTTTGAGGCGTTTGCCCGCCAACACTCGCCCCATTGTATTTAGAAAGGTTGCCTATTATCCCGTTCGGGGCATGTACTACATCCAGCGAAAAGGAGTGTATGTAAGGGCTTTTCCTCCCCGTGGATTTCGCTTACGGTTGTTGCCCGCAACCGCTGTGGCCCTTACCGTGAGAGGTATGGCGTACAGTTATGCGGATGGGGTCTATTACCGCAAGGTCGAGGATGAATATGAGGTGACGCAACCTCCCATTGGTGCCGTTTTGGAAGAATTACCCGAAGATGCCCGGGAAATAGATTTTGATGGGGTATCGGCCTATGAACTTAACGAGGCTGTTTATAAGGCCATTGAAGATGGCTATGAAGTAATCGATGTTCTGGAAGAGGAGCGCCAAGATTAGTTTTGGAGCTTTGGAGAAAGTCAAAAAAAAACTCCCTCAAAAACTTTGGGGGAGTTTCCACTTGTAGGTGTAGTTTGGAAAGATTTGGGACTTCAAAGATGCGGCATTGCTATCGGGAAAAAAATAAATAGTTGTAAAAACGGGGGTTTTGTATGGTAAAAGAATCCCTTTTGATGTGTCATCGATGAACGGTATATATGTATCGATAAAAAGCTCCCAAGAACAGTTCCTTGGGAGCTTTTTCGTAGTAACCAGCCTGCTTGAATATTAGTTGCTCGTATCTGGGACAAGTACGCCGTCCAAGACATGGATCACACCATTGATGGCCTGTACGTCAACGGCATCAATACCTATGCCCATATTTCCTGAACCATCGGTCACATCGGCTATATTGTCTCCTGTTCCAGGCAGGTTGATGGTAATGGCATCCCCTTCCAGGGTTGTGGCCATGATACCATCGGTTAAATCCCCGGAACGTACATTAGCGCCTGCAACAACGTGGTGCTGTAGAATTGGAATCAAATCCGCTTCGGCCGGAATCGCTGGTAGTGCGGCAAAAGCATCATTGGTTGGGGCAAATACGGTGAAGGGGTCATCTCCAGCTCCATCTTGTGCCGAGAGAACACTCACAAAATCCGTACTGGGAGTAAGCTCGGTCAGTGCCTGTACCAAAGTAGAGAAATTAGGGTCTGCCACGGCAAAAGTCACCACAGTTGGAAGGTCGATTACCGCATCCACGGCATGGATTACCCCGTTGGTGGCCACAATGTCGGCGATAGCAACATTACTCACTCCATTTAAGGTCACCCCATCATCCGTATTGATGTACAAGCTTAAATTTTCATCCGTATCAAATTCTGCAGCGGTGTTCACATAGGAGTTGGTCAATCCGGAAGAGAAGGCCGAAGCTCCCACAATCACGTGATTGGAAAGAATAGCGTTCAAATCGTTGGAGTTGGGATTGGTAAATGCTGCAAAAGCATCATTGACCGGTGCAAAAACGGTAAATTCTTCTTCTTCGTCGGACAGCAAATCCGTAAAGGTGGTGTTTCCACCATCCGTTAGGGCGGCCAAAAGAGAAGTAAGGTTTGGATTGGCCACGGCATGGTCTACAATATTGGGTAGATCAATAACGGCATCCACTACATGAACCACTCCGTTCAAGGCTTTCACATCTGGAGTGACCACGGAGGATACCCCATTAAAGGTTACACCATCCGATGTGTCAAAGAAAATACTGATATTGGCATCTTGGGCTCCTCTTGCCAAGGTGGTGGTGTATCCAGAACCAAGACCTGTGAGGTCTGTACTGTACAAAGTACCCTCAATAACGTGGTTCAATAATATCTGGGTAAGTACTTCCACAGGGACATCTTCCAATGAAGCGCCATCCAAGAAAGTTTCAAAGGCCTCATCGGTTGGGGCGAGTACGGTAAAAGGACCGTCTCCCCTAAGCGCATTGGGCAAATCACCATCTGCCGCCATAAGGGCAGCCACAAGATTTTCAAGATTTTCATTGCCTATGGCCAAATCCGTGATGGGAACCAAAATAATGTCCGCCAATTCGTCCAAGATGGCTTGAGGCAGTAATACCTTATCTATAATATGTACCACTCCATTGGAAGTCTCCACATCTGCAGTAGTCACTTGGGCAGCTGTGCTGGTGGCATCGGAGATGAACACACCTCCATCGGTGCTTACGGTCAAGGTAGAGCCTTGAAGCGTGGTAATGGTCTGTCCATTGCTCAGGTCGGTGGACATTGCTGCGGTTCCACTTACTACATGATAAGTAAGAATCACTGCCAATAAGTCTTGGAGCTGCTCTGAGCTAAAGTCATCCAAGGAATCAAAGCCGTCCAGTTGGGCCAGCAAATCTGAAAAAGCAGCATTGGTAGGTGCAAAGACCGTGAAAGGCCCTTCACCACTCAAAGCACTAACCAAGTCATTGTTGGCGCTTTCATCGGCTTTTTGTAGGGCACTTACCAAGCTGCTCAGTTCTGCGGTGGCTTGTGCGGCTTCCACAATGGTTGTTGTGGTTTCTTCAGGAGGGGTCATTCCATTATCATCGTCCGAACAGGATACGAACAATAAGGTAAGAATCATTAAGGGTAGTCGAATACATCTAATTAGTGCTTTCATGGGATTGTTGTTTTAAAAGTGTTTAACATTACGAATATAAAGTTAAACAAAATAAATTAATTCTGTTTAACAATATTTATAAAAAGTTTAACAAAATGGATTTTGATTTTGTGCTGAAGGTTACGATTCCAATTTTGTGGGCATGTCCCACAGTAGTTTAAATGCCTGTTATTTTGTAATTTTGCATCTTATTGATCATGCTATGAAAAAGGTGGTTATCGGACTTTCCGGAGGAGTGGATTCAAGTGTCTCAGCCTATCTCTTAAAAGAACAGGGTTACGAGGTTATTGGCCTTTTTATGAAGAATTGGGTAGATGATTCCGTAATCCTATCTGAGGAATGCCCATGGGTAGAGGATAGCAATGATGCACTCATTGTTGCTGAAAAGTTGGGGATTCCATTTCAAACGGTAGATTTGAGTGCAGAGTACAAAGAGCGTATTGTGGATTATATGTTCAGTGAATATGAAAAGGGAAGAACTCCTAATCCCGATGTGCTGTGCAATCGCGAGATAAAGTTTGATGTCTTCCTGAAAATTGCACTACAGTTGGGTGCCGACTATGTGGCCACGGGCCATTATTGCAGAAAGGGCACTCTAAAAAATGCGGATGGTACCGAAACTTACCAATTATTGGCAGGGAAGGACGCAAACAAGGACCAGTCCTATTTTTTGTGTCAACTTTCGCAGGAACAACTTTCCAAAACCCTGTTTCCCATTGGGGAACTGACCAAGCCCGAGGTGCGAAAAATTGCCACTGAGAACGATTTGATCACGGCAGATAAAAAAGATTCCCAAGGCCTTTGCTTTGTGGGTAAGGTGCATCTGCCCGAATTTCTACAACAAAAACTCAAACCCAAAAAAGGGGTAATCGTTGAGGTCCCCCATACGGCCTCACAGTTTTCGGTAACGGCCCCAAGCTTTCAAAACAAGCAAGAAGAGCTGGCATTTAATGCGGAAAAGCCCATATATGCCCAAACTGATGGAAAGGTGGTAGGAGAACATCAAGGCGCCCATTATTTTACCATTGGGCAACGGAAAGGTTTAAATGTAGGAGGTACCAAGGAACCTTTGTTTGTGATTGAGACCGATGTGGACAAGAACATTATTTACACCGGGCAGGGGAAAACCCATCCCGGATTGTATCGCCATACCTTATTTGTTAAAGAGGACGAATTGCATTGGGTACGCCCAGATTTGGCCTTGGAGGAAGATGGGACCATGGAAGTCATGGCAAGGATACGGTACCGGCAACCCTTGCAAAAAGCCACCTTGTACAAAACAGAAACAGGGTTATACGTGGATTTTGAAGAAAAACAATCCGCCATTACCGAAGGTCAGTTTGTGGCTTGGTACATTGATGATGAATTGGTGGGGTCAGGAGTGATTTCATAGATTTGAATTTCTTGTATATTCGCCTTCTATTGATTTTATTTGATTGACTGGAAAAGAGCCCTAATACCGAATATTGGATGAGCAACAGAATCACTGAACTTTTCGGAATTGAATATCCAATCGTCCAAGCAGGGATGGTCTGGGCCAGCGGTTGGCGTTTGGCCTCCGCGGTTTCCAATGCAGGAGGTCTGGGGTTATTGGGGGCCGGGAGTATGTACCCTGATGTTTTGGAAGAGCACATCATAAAATGTAAGAAGGCAACAGATAAACCTTTTGGGGTCAATGTTCCCATGCTGTACCCCGATATCGACAGATTGATGCAGATCATTGTGGACCATGGGGTGAAAATTGTGTTCACTTCCGCAGGAAACCCAAAGACATGGACCAGTTTTCTCAAAGAAAAAGGAATTACAGTGGTACATGTGGTGAGCAGTGTGAAGTTTGCCCTCAAGGCACAAGAAGCTGGCGTGGACGTCATAGTGGCCGAAGGCTTTGAAGCAGGAGGCCACAACGGTAGGGACGAGACCACGACCATGGTACTGATTCCTTCGGTCAAGGAGAAAATAGAGATCCCAATCATTGCTGCCGGAGGTATTGCTAGCGGAAAAGCCATGTTGGCGGCCATGGTTTTGGGTGCGGATGGGGTCCAGATAGGCAGTCGTTTTGTAGCCAGTCCTGAAGCCTCATCCCATGAACTTTTTAAACAATGGGTGGTAAAGGCGCAGGAAGGTGATACCCAACTGACCTTGAAGGAATTGGCCCCGGTACGACTGTTGAAGAACAAATTTTTCCAAGATGTACAACAAGCGTATGCCCAAGGGGCTTCGGTAGAGGAATTAAAAATACTGTTGGGCAGGGCTAGGGCCAAACGGGGCATGTTTGAAGGCGATATGGAGGAAGGGGAGTTGGAAATAGGCCAAGTGTCCGGTTTGATACATGACATTACCCCCGCTGCGGAAATTGTCCGGGAAATGATGGCGGAATTCAACCTTGCCAAACAAAAAACACAAGAGTATTAGAAGTTTAGCGGCTTAAATGCGCAACTTTTCATACTTTTAACCGCTCATGAGAACACTAATCCCCACATTGGTCCTTTTTATGCTCGTTTCGCATGGATATAGTCAAGTGGAGCGAGACAAAGCACTTCATTTTTTAGGAGGTAACCTATTTGGTCTGGCTGGAGCCGGTATAGCCAAACAAATGTCTGAGGGCAGCAGGGTGTGGACCTTTGTCGGTTCCGTAGCCGGAAGCGCCCTCGTTGGGGTGGCCAAAGAAGCTGTGGATGCTGGACAGCGCGAGAACGGTTGGGACAATGACGACTTGGCCGCCACCGTACTCGGAGGGGTCACGGTAGGGGTTACCATCGACCTTTTTTCCAAGAAGAGTGACAAGAAAAGGCTAAGGGGCAATTATGCATCCGCTCCCAAAAGAAAGTTGAGTTTCCCCAGCCGTAAAAAGAATTCCGAGGCATTGGTGTTACAGACCATGCCACTATCCCTGAACTCCCTGACACTTTTTCCAGCTATGGAAGAGTAAGGAATTTGAAATTAAATAAGTCCCCGAGCTTTTATTTCCAAGTATTTGTTGATGGTGCTGATGGTCAAATTTTCAGGCTTGGTCAAAATGGTTTGGATACCGTGTTTGCGCAGCTCGTTCACGATCAGCTTTTTTTCGTAGATAAACTTTTCTGCCATGGTCTGATCAAAAATTTGACGGACGGTTTCCGCCTTTTTATCTGCAAATTCGTTAAGCTCCGTATTTTCAAAGAAAATGACCACTAATAAATGTTGCTTGGCCATGGCCAACAAATAGGGCAATTGTCGATGCAGGGCATCCAGCGTTTCAAAATTGGTGTAAAGTAAGAGTAGGCTACGCTGGTTCAGGTTCCGCTTCACATCAATATACAATCGGCTAAAATCACTTTCAATAAAATTGGTTTCCAGATTGTAAAGCGTTTCCAGGATGAGGTTCATCTGTGAGCTTCTCCGTTCGGCCACAACTCGATTTTCTATCTTGTTGCTAAAAGAGAACATGCCTGCCTTATCCTGTTTTTTGAGTGCAATATTGCTGATGACCAAGGTGGCGTTGATGGCATAATCCAAAAGACTCAATCCATTGAAGGGCATTTTCATTACCCTTCCCTTATCGATAACCGAATAAATGGGCTGCGACTTTTCATCCTGGAACTGGTTCACCATCAACTGTCCCCGTTTCGCAGTGGCTTTCCAATTGATGTTGCGTATATCATCACCCAAGACATAATCCTTGATCTGTTCAAACTCCATGGTGTGGCCGATACGTCTTATTTTTTTCAACCCATACTCATGAAGTCGATTGGTAAATGCAATAAGGTCGTATTTCTGTAATTGCAAAAAAGAGGGATAAACCGGTACCTCTTGGGCTTGGTCAAAGCCATATTTTCTGGCCAGCAACCCAATGGGGGAGCTGGCAAAGAGGTTCAGGCTCCCAAAGGCATATACGCCCCTTTCGGTAGGCCGTAGTTGGTAATCGTATGTCTTGCTATTGCCCGAAGCTATTTTGCTGACAAGCCCAAAATCCCTTTTCTGGAACTGAAAGGGAATTTCATCAATGATTTTTACCACTACCTGAAAAAGATAGGTGTTGGTGACTTTCAAAAGAATGGGGTTTTCGTCCCCATTGGAAAGTTTATCGGGGAGCACACGTTTCCCTTCAATTCTTCCTTTGGAAGCGAACAGTAACAATACATCAACAATAACAAAGAGAACCAATAGATAGAACAAAACCTTTACGGCGCCATACAGATTGGGTACCATGAAGGATACCAAAAAACCAACGATGATAGCGGTCAAGGCTATAAAGAATCGTTTTTGCAGGTATATGGGCCTAAAAAGTTTCCTCACAATTCGTCTATCTGGGGATTTCTATACTGTCCACAATTTGTTTCACCACCTGTTCCGAAGTCAGGCCCTCCATTTCCCGCTCCGGGGTGAGCATAATACGGTGCCCCAATACAGGACCAGCCACTTTTTTGATGTCGTCCGGGGTAATAAAATCCCTGCCGTTGATAGCGGCCAAGGCCTTGGAGGCATCCATAATGGCAATGGAAGCCCGTGGCGATGCCCCTAAATAGAGGTTGGCATTGGTCCGGGTATTGTCCACAATTGAAGCGATATATTTTAATAGGTTCTTTTCCACCACAATCTCTTTGATGGTGCTCTGGTAACCCGCTATCTGTTGGGCCGATAGCAAGGCACTGACCAAGTCTTCCTCAATTCGGGTCTTTTGCTCGTGCTTGCTTTCCAAAATCTGTATTTCTTCCTCAAGGGATGGGTAGTTGACCTTGATCTTGAACAGGAAACGGTCCAATTGGGCTTCGGGCAGGCGATAGGTGCCTTCCTGCTCAATGGGGTTTTGTGTGGCGAATACCAAAAAGGGCGGTTCCATGGCATATTCCACCCCGTCCATGGTGATCTGTCGCTCCGCCATGGCCTCAAAAAGTGCCGCTTGGGTCTTGGCCGGGGCACGGTTGATTTCATCGATCAAGATGATGTTGGAGAACAAAGGCCCTTTTTTAAACTCAAACTCCGAGGATTTGAGGTTAAAGATGGAAGTCCCCAAAATATCACTGGGCATAAGGTCCGGCGTAAACTGTATCCGGCTAAAATCCACATCCATGGTCTTGGCCAGCAGTTTTGCGGTAACGGTCTTGGCCACGCCGGGAACCCCCTCGATCAGGGAATGCCCATTGGCCAAAATGGAAATGATGAGCAGTTCGATCATGTCCTGTTGTCCGATGATGACCTTACCCAATTCGGATTTTATGCCAGAAACGGCTTCCTGCAGCTGGGTAAGATCTACCCGATTGCTGAATTGTAAGGCGTCGTCTTGTTGTTCGTTTTCTTCCATGGTTACAGCTTAAATGCGTTTATTTTTTTATTGAGTTCTATGCTATCTTGCTCAGTATGGGTTTTCTTTTGTTTCAGATGGAGGATAAATTCAATCAAACCCTTGGTCTCCTCCATATTTTTTCCGGCCCGGGATGCCAAAACCTGAATGGTTTTTTCGCTGAGTGTACTTGTATCGATATGGTATCGACTTCTCAAATGGGCTAGAAAATAGTTTATTTTTTTGTGGACCAGGTCCGTGTAATCCTTGTTTTGATGATATAATGACCCAATCGCTTGGGCAAACTCCACCGAGGAATTTTTTAAAGGTTCAATGACCGGAATGATGCGTTGTTCCCGTTTTCCGCGAAACAGTACAAAAACCAAAATGCCCAAAATGGACAAATAGTAGGCCCATTTTAGCGAGGCCTGTGTCAGCACAAAGCGCATGGGGGAATCAATGATGATACGGCCTGCTTTTTTATAGTTGTCCCAAAAGAGTTGCTGGTTATCCTCCAAATAAGAGAAGGTGTAGGAGGCATAGTCTTGGTTCCCTTTTAGCATATAGTAATTGGAGTAGGCCTGTGGGGTGGTATTGATGATAAAGTTACCCTTCCCAAATCGGGTTTTGATGAAATTGGGCTTGGTGACCTTTTCATCGGGTTGTCCTTCCAAAAAGTTTTCCTTGGTGTAGGTGATATGCCCCAAGATGGTGGTGTTGATGGAATCCACACTGGTAAAATGGGAATTGAAGATACCTCTGGACAATTCAAATTTCTTGGTGTTGAAGTTGGAATGGGTCAAATTGAGCACAGCGGTTCCCTCTTTGAGGGAGTAATCGGAACCAATGCCAATATTCAGGGTATCCATCAAGGGCCAACCAAAACCCGTGGCTGCCATAAACACCGTATTCCCTTGGTGTACGTAGTCCAAAAGTTGATGGGTTTCCTGTTCGTCCAAGTCCACATATTCGTTGATGAGGATATAATTGGACGACAATAGGGTATCCCTTTCCACTAAGGCATCATACACACTTTCCTGAACGGTTTCAATGCTGCTGTTGGGGAAAATGTTGGGCAGTTCGGAATAAAGGACGTAGCACCCAAAAGGAATTTTGTCCACCGCCGTGTAGGAAGGCCTCCAGTTGATGGGTTTGGGCCGTACCATTTCCGTGATGATGATGCCCAGAACCACCAAGGCAAATAGAGCAATGACTATTTTTGATTTCCGGTCCATGGTCATTGCGGGATTAAAAGGTTCAGGGTGTCAAATCGGGAACTGGTCTTGGTGTAACCGTGTTCATCAATGGGTTGCTCGCCATACCAAATATTTTCATAGAGATAGGATGCTTTTTTGAACTCTTCTTGCAGTCGGGCTTCCTTGATTTCCTTGCCATAGTCCACATTGGTCTTGTCAAAGTGCCACTCAATTATACTCTTTTGGGAGAGGAGTTTCAGGACTCTCAGGAATTGGTAGCGCACCGCCAATCGGTAATCTTTTTGTTTTAGGGCAGCATCCATGAGGGCGTCCAAATCTATGGTCTCGATATGGTGTTCGGAAAGGTCTATATCCACAATGGATTTGGCCTTTTTCGAAAAAATGGCATTGAACTTCTCGTTGATGAACATACGGACAAGCAGATAAATGGCCAAAAGGCCCATCAGGGCATAGATGATATACTCCAAAATCAATAGGGTTTCTGGAGGAATATCAAGACCAAAGGTTTCCCCAAGGCTGTTAAGGACCCATCGGATGAATCGGGCCAATAAATTGGATGATTCCCCTGTTTTGACTTCGTAGTTGAACTCATCACCCGTATATTTTTGGGAAAGGTTTTCGCCGATTTGCCGGTCGGTGAGTACCGATGCCTCATCAACAGGAATGGGAATACTGTCGTTTTGGGCCATGGAAAACATGGTCCATATCAAGAAAAATATGGTGGCAATGCGCTGGATCACTGATCGGATTGTCCTATTTGTTCAATTTTACTTCGGGTATTCACATTATAGGTCTTCTCGTGTAGGGCATAAAAAAGGATGCCATTCACGAATTGCGATAGGCATTGCGCATAGATCATAAGGATGAGCAATAGGCAAAGCCCCAAGGTGTACACTACGGTCGAAACTATGGAAGCTCCCACATCAACATTGTTTTCCACCACATGGAAGGTATATACCCCAATTATGATCATGGGAATCAACAAAATGATGAAAAACAATAGACCGTTGAGCAGTCCCAGAATAAAGTTGACCCCTATAGCCCTCCAAAAGTTTTTGCTGATGAGGTTCCAACCCTCACCAAAACCTTCCGTGACCCCTTTGTTTTCTGAAAGCATGCTGAAATAGGAGACCCCCACCCAAGCAGCGATAAAAAACTGAAGGATATACTGGGCAAACATTCCCAACAGCGGAATAAAGGCAAAGATTACCGAGGCAATCATAAAGCCCAAGTAAATGGGAATGAGTAACAAAATGAATAATAGGGTATTGCCCAATTTGTCTTTGGTGAGTTCCCAGACCGCGGTCTTGTCAAAATGCATTCCCTTGTTTTCCTCGTACTTGATCAAGTAAGAAGAACTTAAACTAAAGTTTAGCCCCCCCACCACTAAAAAAATCAAAAAGAACAGGATACCTCCGGCAATGATATAATACCAGTAGGTGTCGTCAGAACTTTGACCACTGCTGATTCCATACATACCGGAACTTTCAGAAATCAATCCCACAAAACCCGAAACCAATAGATAACTGGTAATCAAGAGACCGATAAGAAACACGCCATTATAACTGAGAAAAACATTGGTGAATTTCTTGATATTCTGCCGTAAAAATTCAAAGTAGGTGGTAAGGATGTCCCCAAAATCACGGTTGATCCTAAGTTCTATGTATTTGTCTTTCATATGTTCGGTTAAGTACAATTGGATAAATGATATAGTAATACACAATGAGGAACAACGATCCCCCAATGATCAAAAACACCAGCCAGTCGGGCATATGGGCGTAGCGGGTAATAAAGCCTTCAATGAAACCAGCAATGATAAAGAAGGGAATGGTACTCACCACCACCTTTAAACCATCTTTGGCCCCTTTCATAAAGGAAACCCGCCTGGAAAATGTTTTGGGAAACAAAATACTGTTGCCCATAATGAGTCCGGCACAACCTGCAATAATGATAACCGAAATCTCAATGGTGCCATGTAGCCAAATTTGTCGGTTGGCCTCAAAAAACACCCCTTTGGTATAAAAAAAGGTGACAAAGGCCCCCAACATAACTCCATTGCTGAATAAAATATAGGCCGTCCCAATACTGGTGATCACCCCAAAAGCAAAGGCCAAAAACGCAACCCGGATATTATTGATGGTAATCCCTAAAAAAGTTCCGATTTCACTTCCGCTTTTATAAATGGCGGTTGGCTCCCCTTTGGCAATATTGTTCAAGGTTTCGTTCACGTAGGCATCGCCTAAAATGAGCCGTAGAAAGGAAGAATCATTGATGGCGGAAATACATCCAATGGCCGTGGCCACGGCAAAAATCAAGAAAGCGACCCCTAAAGTGCCATGATATTGTTTAAAGAACAGCGGAAATTCCTTGGCCCAAAATTCGATGATGCGGTTGCCGGATTCCTTTTTGTTCCTATAAATTTTTTGATGCGCCTGTGAGGCCAGGGAATTCAAGTACAATAAAGTCTTGCTTTCAGCGTAATACGTTTGTGCGTAGGCCAAATCGTTTGTGAGTTGGATGTAGCCATCCACTAGGGCATCGGGGTCGGTATGGGAACCCATGGAAATTGCTTTTTCAAAAGCAATCCATTTTTCCTTATTTTGTTTCACAAAAGCAGCCTCGCGCATACGTGGAAAATTCCTATCAGTTAAAATTACGGTTATATGGATAACCTCCAAATCAATACAACGCAAAATGTCAACTTAGATTATAAAATCGTTGGTATTGGAGAGCGAATCGTGGCTTTCCTCATCGATGGACTCATCCTGTACATGTATGCGTTTCTGGTGAACCTTGTAAGTGATGCCTTGGGTTATATCTATGAGGATACCTGGACCCAGCGTGGGTTGGCCGCCCTTATTTTTTTACCGGCCATGTTTTATTCGTTGTTGATGCACAGTCTGTTCAACGGACAGACCGTAGGCAAAATGTTGATGAAAATGCGGGTGGTCCGTTTGGATGGCACCCCGGTACATTGGAGTAATCTTTTGGTGCGATGGATGCTACGATTGGTGGATATTTGGATTTTCTTGGGATCCATTGGTATATTGAGCATCCTATTTTCAGAAAAAAGACAACGGGTGGGGGATGCCGCAGCGGGCACGGTGGTCATCAGTACCAAAAAGAAGACCAAGGTCTCCCATACCATTTTAGAGGAGGTCCATGACGAGTACATTCCACAGTTTACCAATGTTACCTTGCTTACGGACAAAGATGTGCGTTTGATCAAGGAAACCTTTTACATCGCTAAAAAGAGTGGGGATTTTAAGACCTTGACGGCGCTTCGGGTAAAAGTGGAAAGCATCCTCCAAACCAATTCGCAGCTCTATGATGTTCCGTATTTGGATACAGTGCTAAAAGATTACAACTACTATACCCAAAACATGTAAGTATGCTGTATCAGATGATAGATATTTTGGGTACGGTGGCCTTTGCCATATCTGGGGTCTTGGTGGCCATGGAAAAGAAATTGGACCTTTTTGGGGTACTCATCATAGCATTTGTAACCTCCATAGGCGGAGGGACCTTGCGCGACCTTCTCATTGGAAACACGCCAGTGGTCTGGATGCGTGACCTCACCTATGTGACCACCATATTTATCACGGTGGTCTTGGCCATTATTTTTGTGAATCAACTTAAATATTTAAGGCGTTCCTTGTTTTTGTTTGATACCATTGGTATTGGGCTTTACACCATGTTGGGTATAGAAAAAGGGCTGCAAGCTGAACTTTTACCGGTAATGTGCATTGCCTTGGGAACCATGACCGCCTGTTTTGGGGGAGTTATCAGGGATATGCTTTGTAACGAGATTCCCATCATCTTTAGACGAAAGGAAATTTATGCCACTACCTGTATTTTGGGTGGGGCAAGTTATTTTTTATTTGTTGGTATTCCCATTCCAGAAGACTATGCCTATATCGCGGCCATCTTGGTCGTGATAGGCCTACGGCTCTTGGCCGTTAAGTTTGATATACGTTTGCCCAACATCTATGGCAAGGAAGCATAGTTCCAATACATTTCTTTGGATTGATGTACCATCGTCTGCCGGCATTAACCTTTGGTTAATGGAATTAACCCTTTGTTAAGCTTTCTTACTTTCTTGTTAATCCTCCCTTGTGCCATATAGTTCTACTTTGGTGCCAAGTTTAGTTGTCTTTATAAATACTAGCAAGGCCGTCCTACTTAGGTCGGCCTTTTTAGCTAAACCATCAACCAATCAATCAGTATTATGAAATCTCAAAAACTACTTTACATCCTATGTGGTTCGGTCCTTTTCTTTTTTGGAGTTAAAAGCGTTCAAGCGCAAGGATGCGTGGCCATTAGGCACTTTTCCTCATGTGTGGGCAATACTTTGGAAAGCAATTTATTGGGCCCGGGTGATATCCAAATAGGAAGTAACTATCGCTATTTTAAATCGTTCAGGCATTTTAGGGGAACAGAGGAAGAACCGGATAGGGTGGCCAACGGGTCCGAGGTGATCAACCATTCCCATTCATGGGATTTTTTCCTCACGTATGGCATTACGGATCGGTTGTATACCAGCATCACCATTCCTACGGTGATCAATACAAGGTCTTCTTTGTACGAACATGGCAGGGAGGAACGGAACACCACATATTCCAGAGGTCTGGCAGACATAAGGGTCGGTGTGGGCTATTGGTTGTTCGATTTGGAAAAAAACCAGAACGGAAACTTGGCTTTGGGATTGGGATTGAAATTGCCCACCGGAAATTACAACGCTTCGGATATATTTTACAATGTGGGCCCAGAAGAAAGTCCACAAGTAAGACCGGTAGATCAAAGTATCCAACCCGGCGATGGTGGCTTTGGGATTACCTTGGATTTTCAATTTTACCAAAAGATAGCCGAAAAACTTTTTGCCTATGGGGGAGGGTTTTACTTGCTCAACCCTAGGGAAACCAACGGAACCCGAACGTTTCGGGAAACCTTGAGCCCCATTCTTGAAAATGAGGCCATCATGGCGGTTCCAGACCAATTCTCGGTACGGGCCGGTGTGAGCCAGAGCTTCTCCAACACCATCTCTGGGTCTTTGGGAGCCCGATATGAAGGCGTTCCCGTAAAAGACCTTATAGGTGGCAATGAAGGGTTCAGGAGACCAGGGAATGTACTTTCCATTGACCCAGGAATTGCTTTCATGAAGGATAATTTCTCATTGAATCTGAATGTACCCTTTGCAGTACGGAGAGATCGTCCCCAAAGTGTCACCGATCAACAAACCGAGGAAGCCACAGGAAACCCGAGGAATGGGGACGCCGCTTTTGCGGACTATTTGATCAATGTTGGGGTGTCCTACCGGTTTTCCAACAAAAAAGTAAAGGTAGATCCAGCCTTAATGAATGAATTCAAAAATTAGGAGATATTATGAAGCAGACCACAAAGCACAATGTTCTGGCAATTGCCATAGGGGTGGTATATCTGTGGTTTGGTGCCCTGAAGTTTTTTCCGGATCTCAGTCCGGCCGAAGGCTTGGCCAAGAGTACCATCCATATGCTCACATTTGGGCTTATTCCAGATGCCGTATCCATAATAGTATTGGCCCTTTGGGAAACCATTGTTGGGGTATTTCTAATTTTCAACCTATGGCGCAGAACCATAGTGGTATTGGCCTTGGTGCATATGGTATTCACCTTTTCGCCCTTGCTTTTCTTTCCTGATCAAGCCTTTGGTGAGGGGCCACTCTACCTAACCTTGGTGGGCCAGTACATTATTAAGAACCTCATCATCATCGCGGCACTTTTAAATCTTGTTGATTTTAGTGCGGAGAACATCAAAAACAAACTTAAATATCCCATTCTATCACCTGTAGGTCTACACCGATTAGGCTTGATCGGTGAAAGGATCCATCAAAAAAATCTGAAAAAAAATAAATGATACAACAAAGGCCATCCCAGGTTTTGGGAACCCTCCTGTGCTTTCTATTCATAAGTATTTCATCTTTTTCACAAACCAAACTCACCGGTAGGGTGGTCGATGCTACCGATTCACAACCCTTGATTGGCGCCCAGATTATTTTACAGGATGGTCAACTGGGAGGGGTGACCAACGAGACTGGATTCTTCGAATTCAATATCAACACCGATAAACAGAGCGTCCGGATAAAGTATTTGGGATATGAAGAAAAGCAGATTACCATAACCTCTACCACCAGTGATTTGGGAACCTTGGAACTCAAAAGGGCCAATACCACTTTGGATGAGGTCATTGTGAGCGCTTCGCCCCAAAACTTTAAAAAGGAGTTTAAAGGCAGTAATTTTAGGATCAATCCAGTTGTGTTAAAAAGAATCAACCCATTGAGTACGGAAGAGGTATTGCGTACCATTCCCGGGGTCAATATTGTTGGGGACATGGGATTGTCCAATAGACCCAACATCAGTATTCGAGGATCTTGGGGGCGAAGATCAAAAAAGGTATTGCTCATGGAGGACGGGACGCCATCTGCCCCGGCACCGTATATAGCTCCAGGGGCTTATTATAATCCTGTGAGTGACCGAATCGCTTCCATAGAGGTATACAAGGGTGCGGATATGCTCAAGTATGGACCCAATAACATGTACGGTGCGGTAAACTACATTACCGCATTGCCGCCACAAAAACCCACATTGCGGTTAAAGCTTACGGGCGGCCAACGCAATTATACCTCAGGACTGTTCTCCTACGGAGGTACTTGGAACAATATTAGCGGACTGGTGGAAGGTGTTTATAAGAAGTTCGATGGATTTACGGACAATTCCTCTGTGGAGATATTAAATCTTAATGCCAAGATTTTTGCCAAATTATCCGAAAGTCAATCCCTGTATTTTAAGGTGAGCGGGCAATTTGAAGATAACCAGGCGTCTTTGAGCTCACAAACCCCATTTACCTTTGAAACCGACCCCACCCAAAATCCATTGGACGCCGATCAGTTTACCATGAGGCGGTATGGGGTGGACATCATCCACAAATGGCTGCCCACGGAGCAGTCCAGTTTTACGACCAAGGTGTATGCTTCCGATTTTGAAAGGGATTGGTGGCGACAGGTCACGACCAAGGTCAGGGCCTCTGAGGTGCAAGATTATGTGGGCCCGGATATTTTTAACCAACGGTATGGCTATCTAAATGGAAAATCCTTTGATGATGAAGATTATGTCATCGTGGGCCGTGTGGTGGACGGATTGGAAAGTACTACCGATAGCCGTTGGATTTACAAGGTATCCGGAATTAAGGAAACCTTCAAGACTGCGTGGGAGGCATTCAATGCCCCGAGTCATTTTGAAGCTGGTATCAACCTGCACAGGGAAACCTTTAAAGATGTGTTCCTAGAGGCTGATAATACCCGTTGGGCACGCTACGGCACCGCAACCAAGGACCTTTGGTACCGTCTATGGTCGGTCAATGGCTATGTTCGGAATGAGTTTCATATAGGTAAAATAGGCATCACTCCCATTTTGCGCTTTGAGCATGTAGACATGTACCGTCAAGATTTGATTGCTCAGGCCCAGGACCCAACCCTTCAAGGTACAACGGAAGGTAGGGAACCCAATGTGTATGATCAGTTTTTACCGGGACTCACCATCAATCATCAGTATGAAAATGGAGAGTTCTTCGGGAGCATCTATCAGGGAATGATCGCCCCATCCAAAGTATTTGGTTTTTTGGTGGAGCAGGATGGCGTAGTGACCAACCCGCTTGAGGGACAGAGCATAAACATTGACCCGGAATTGAGTTGGAACAAGGAAGTGGGATGGCGTGGCAGTCTTTTTGATAATTGTATCAATGGGCAACTGACCTATTTCCACAATGCCAGTCGAAATTTTTATGCCGGGGGACGTAATGAGGTGTTCCAAGAGTTGGGCAAGATCAATGTGCAAGGAGTTGAGATGGCCTTTAATGCCGAAGTTCTCAATAAGGATGGACATCAACTCCATTTGTTGGGTAACCTTACCTATATGCATTCCAAGGTAAAAGAAGGTAGGTTGGAAGACAAGGATCTTTTTTCCCAAGTGGTGCATAGCACGGCGACCCAAAATGAGTATATCCAAAAAGTGAATGCGAAACGGAATGCCTATGAGGTTTATGTGGATAATGGGGGAGGGGAGACCTTACTGACGGATGCAACTTTGGAGGCTTCGGATTTCCCCAACATTACCAAGAGCATCATCACTTTTGGGGATGGGGGCATTACAAATGCTGAGGCGCCTTACACACCCAAAATCAACATGAGCATTGGCCTAAACCATGATTGGAAGGGATGGTCAAGCGGTATCAACATGCATTATGTGGGCGAACAGTTTACCGAATTCCACAATTTTGAGCGGGAATCGGCAGATGGCGCCATAGGAAAATTACTGTCGTTTACCACAGTGGACGCCTTTGTCAACTACGATTTTAAGATAGGCGACAAAACGGACGCCACAGTTTTTGTGAACGGGAAGAACATCACGGATCGGGTGTACCGGGCATCACGGCTGAACAGGGCTACTTCAGGGGTTTTTGCAGGAGGATTCCGGCAGATCATATTCGGAATCAACCTAAAAATATAAGCCAGCCTTTTAATCTTTCCAGTGTAGGGTTACAGCACTTCCGCTTTTAGGATATACACACTTTTCCAAGGCCAGTCCCCATCTCCAACTGGGACTTGGTTTATGGCGTCCACTACATCCATTCCTTCAATGACGTGGCCAAATGGCGTGTAGGAACCATCCAAATGGTACGATCCCGGTTTGGTGACCACAATAAAAAACTCATATGGGGAGGCCAGTTTGTGGGGATTGTCCCGCTCGCTACTGGGCATGGATATGGTACCTCTATGGTGCCTGTGCCCTTTTTGGGTATCGGGCGGAAGCAGGTATCTTCCTATTTTTCCTCGCTTTTGGGCCGTTTTTTTATCATCGGAATTTCCTCCTTGGATAATAAAATCCTTCACGACTCTATGAAATTGGGTGCTGTCAAAGTACTTCATTTGGGCCAAATAAATAAAGTTTGCCCTATGGTAGGGCACATTGTCATAGAGCTCTATGGTAAAGCTTCCCATGTTGGTGGTGAGTTTCACCTTGTTCTTTTTGAGTTCTTTGGCATAGTCAAAAAAGAAGTCGATGGCATTTTCCTCATCCAGTACAAAGGCTTCTTCTTTTTCCTCTTCGGGCTCAGGGAGTTTGTTGCTTTCAGCAGGGATGGAATCCTTCTTTAAGACGGTTTCCGTTGTTTTTGTGGTTTCTTTTTTAGGGTTTTCTCCACAGGATACCAGAAAAAATAATAGTATACTTGTGGCCAAAGCCGATGCTTTCAATACCATGAATTTTATCGATTTTAGTGAAATAGCCCTAAAAATAAAAGATCTTCCCCTTCCCGGAGAGGAATCCCACTATAAAATGTCCCCAGAGCTTCGGGTGCAATGGTTAAAATCCAATAGGGTAGAGGAAAGAAAAGCTAAGAAGGCGGGGGTCATGGCCTTGTTTTACCCGGATATGGAACAAGAGACAAGGCTGTTGCTCATTCTTCGAAAAGCCTATGAAGGAGTGCATTCCAACCAAATAGGATTCCCGGGAGGCAAGGTAGAACAGGCAGACAGGGACCTTTTGGACACAGCGCTTCGCGAGACCAATGAGGAGGTTGGGGTGGTCCCCACGGCAGTTGAAGTGATCAAGGAGCTCAGCAATGTGTACATTCCCCCAAGCAATTTTATGGTAACACCTTTCATGGGGATCTATCCAGAGCCTGAACCGTTTGTGCTTCAGGAAACCGAAGTGGAACGTTTGGTGGAGGTGTATGTAAAGGATTTTTTGGACGATGCCAACCTGATTGAGGAAATCCTCACCACTTCCTACGCAAAAAACATACGTGTACCCGCTTATAAATTAAATGGTTATACCGTATGGGGCGCCACAGCCATGATGCTGAGCGAGATTAGGGAACTTTTACGGCAAGTGCTTTGACCGCGATTTTGTAAATTTGCCCCCAAGAATTGTACTATGGGTCTATTCAAGAAAAATCCTTTTGGTCATATCCTGTTTTTAAAACGCTGGTTGATACGCGTTGCAGGTGCCATGACCCATCAACGCTATAAAGGATTCAATACCCTTGAAATAGAAGGGTCCCAGGTGATACGTGACCTTCCAGAGACCAATGTGCTTTTTGTGAGCAATCACCAGACCTATTTTGCCGATGTTGTGGCGATGTTCCATGTGTTCAATGCAAGTTTGAAGGGGAGGGACGATTCCATTAAAAATTTGGCCTATCTCTGGAACCCCAAGCTCAATATCTACTATGTGGCGGCCAAGGAAACCATGAAGAAAAGCCTACTCACCAAGATTCTGGCCTATGCGGGATCCATTAGCATTGAGCGTACATGGCGTGCCGATGGTCAGGATGTGAACCGTCAGGTGAAGTTCAGTGACATTAGCAATATAGCCAAGGCCCTGGACGATGGGTGGGTGATCACATTCCCCCAAGGTACCACAACCCCTTGGAAACCCTTGCGAAAGGGAACAGCCCATATTATAAAGCGGTACAAACCTGTAGTAGTGCCCGTGGTCATCGATGGGTTTAGACGTTCGTTTGATAAAAAAGGACTTCGGGTGAAAAAGAAAGGCATTTTGCAGTCCATGCAAATCAAACCGCCTTTGGATATCGATTATGACAACGAATCGATTGATTCCATTTTGGAAAAATTGGAATATGCCATTGAGCAACATCCTTCATTTCTAAAGGTCATCTCCAAAGAAGAGCTGGCAGCCTATGAGGCCGAAAATGAAAAAAGAAGATACAGCTACCGAGGCGATTAGACTTCCAATTGCTCCAGTTCCCTATAATTTTGTTTGAGTCGTTTTAAAAGAATGCCATAGAGCAGTCTGTAGAATAACCATATCAATAGTAAGAGTAGTGCAATGAGCACTATGGATATGATCACTACCATGACCCAAAAAATGGTGGTGTCCCCATTTTGCACGGCATTTTGAACAATTTGTTGCCCCTTTGAGTCATAGATGAGGACTCCGTAAATACTGATGATCATGGATATGGTAAAAATGGCCAGGTTGAACCAGACATACTGGGTAACGGTTCTTTTGACATCCAGGATGGTCTTCATCAGTTTTTTGGAAGAGTCGGTGAAGGATATTTTACGGTAGTTGGTATAGAACTTATAGATGAAATATAAAATGATGCCGTAATTGATCAGGTTAAGTACGATGATGGCAGTATGGATGTGCATTGCCTTGAGTTCCTCCATGGACTCGGCATCACTGAACATGATATTGAGCCCGGCCCAGAATACAAATTCTATTAGGCTGATGTAAAAAATCCATTTTACGATGGAAGATGATTTTTTCCATATCATCTTGTAGATTTCGTCATAGGTAAGTTTAGGAAGCTGAGCCTCCTTCTTCTGCCAATCTTTTTTCAAGAGTTCCAATTCATCCACCATGGTCTACGGATTTAATATGGTTCTTAATTTGTTTTTCACCCGGTTCATTTTAACCCTTGCATTTACCTCGGTAATCCCCAAGGTTTCCGCTATTTCGGAATAATCTTTGTCTTCAAGGTACAGAAATACCAACGCTTTGTCAATATCCCCAAGCTGTTTCACGGCATCATACATCAATTTCAACTGTCGTTCTTCCGTATCATCATAGGCATCGGCCTTGATTTTGTGTACGACCGAATCATAATCTTGGGTCTGTACCCTTCTTTTTGATTTTCGATACACGGTAATGGCCGTGTTCAGGGCCACTCGGTACATCCATGTGCTGAATTTGGAGTCTCCCCTAAACTTCGGATAGGCTTTCCACAGTTGTATGGTAATCTCTTGAAAGAGGTCATTGTGGGAGTCCCTGTCGTTGGTATAGAGGCTGCATACTTTGTGGACAATATTCTGATTGTCCTCAAGCTCCGTCACAAAACGATGTTCCAGTTCTTTGTTCAATGGTTGGTAAGTGATTTGCTTATATGTAGCAATAAAACCGATTTTGTTACACTACCCCAAAAATGAGTTTATTTTCGGTAATCCAATGCTGGGGGTCTGTTGCCCAATAAAGGGATGTATTTAAAATCTTCCCCGCGTCTTTCAATAAGCTCGGCCTTGGCGGTTTCAACGGTTTTTGGGTTTTTAAAAATATCCATGGCGGTCAGGGTAAGGGTTTTTGCAGCGACCATCATTCCTTTGGTACCTATGGAAGTTCCCCCTGCCGCAACGGCTTGCCAGCTGTGCGCTGGGGTTCCAGGAACCCAAGTGGCGGTCCCCAGACCTGCAGTGGGTACGGTAAAACTCACATCGCCCACATCCGTAGAGCCATAGGCCCTGGCTTCTTCTTGGTAAGGCTGTATGGCTTCCGCCGTCTTCATATCCAAAGTTTTTGCTCCCAAGGTCTCGGAAATTTTTTCGGCAAAAGCTTTTTCTTCATCCGTATAGGTTACCCCGCCAACTTTGGTGAGGTTGTCATACATCATTTTTTGAAGGGTCAGATTGGGCAAAAGCTCGTGGGTACCCCCGATCATCTCATAATCCATAGTAGTACCCGTTCCCAATGCAGCTCCTTCGGCAGCCTTTACAATCCGATCGAAAATATCAATGACCACATCTCTTTTACCATGCCGGGCGTAATAATAGACTTCGGCAAAGTCCGGTACCACGTTGGGTGCCTTTCCACCATTGGTGATTACGTAATGGATACGGGCATCTTGGGGAATGTGTTCCCGCATCATATTGACCATATGGTCCATGGCTTCAACACCATCCAATGCGGACCGACCTCTTTCCGGGGCTCCTGCGGCATGGGCCGAAATTCCATGAAACCTGAATTTGGCCGACTTATTGGCCAAGGCAGCTCCGGCACTGGCGGCATTCTGTGATCCTGGATGCCAGTGAAGGGCAATATCCACATCATTAAAGACCCCTTCCCGTACCATATATACTTTTCCTGATCCGCCTTCCTCGGCAGGACATCCATAAAACCGAATGGTTCCTTGTATCTTGTTGGATTGCAACCAGTCCTTTACGGCAATGGCAGCCGCTGTTGAAGCGGTTCCAAAAAGGTGGTGTCCGCAAGCATGCCCTGCGGCTTTATCGGCTGATTTTTTCTCTGGAACGGCCTGTTGGGACAATCCAGGGAGGGCATCATACTCCCCTAAAATGGCAATTACTGGATAACCGGAGCCATATTCTGCCTTAAAGGCCGTGGGAATGCCAGCGATTCCTTTCTCAATGGAAAAACCGGCATCGGATAACGTTTTTTGCAGTAAAGCGGAACTTTTCTCTTCCAAATACCCCATCTCGGCAAGGTCCCAGATTTGATGGGCGATATCACCGTATTCCTCGGTTTTTGTGTCCAGTTCGTTCAATATGGTCTTTTGGCTTTTCTGGGAAAAGCCCATGGCAGCACAAAGAACAAGTGCCATGCCGATAAGGAGCGCATTTTTCATTTTGTTGAAGTTTTTGGTCAGGCTTTAAATATACTAAAAAAAGCCTCTTTTATGGAGAGTTGCCTGCAGGGGAATGTGTACATTTACATCCATGTCCACAATGAATATTCCACAATCCAGTTTCCCAAGGGTCGTAATCATTGGCGGCGGTTTTGGGGGCATCGCGCTAGCTAAAAAACTCAGTAAAAAGGAAATGCAGGTAGTTTTGCTTGACAAGCACAATTACCACAACTTTCAACCTTTGTTGTATCAGGTTTCCACAGGAGGACTGGAGCCGGATTCCATTGCCTACCCCATTCGAAAAGTATTGCAGGGCTATCCCAATTTTTACTTCCGCTTGGCCAAGGTCATGGCCATAGACCCTACGTCACGCAAGGTAAAGACCAATATTGGCGAGATCAATTTTGATTATTTGGTAGTGGCTGCGGGTTCCGAGACCAATTTTTTTGGAAATGAGAATATCGAGACCAAGGGTATGGCCATGAAAACCATTCCACAGTCATTGAATCTCAGGAGCCTTATCTTGGAAAATTTTGAACAGGCCTTGCTTACGGATGACCTTCATGAAAGGGATGCCCTTATGAACTTTGTGATAGTGGGAGGAGGACCTACAGGGGTTGAGCTGGCCGGGGCACTGGCCGAGATAAAAAAAGGGATTTTGCCCAAGGATTATCCAGATTTGGATACGCGAAGGGCCCAAATAAACCTGATCCAGAGTGGGGAGCGTATTTTACCGGCCATGAGTGGGCAGGCCTCACGAAAGGCGGAGCATTTTTTGGAACGCTTGGGCGTAAATGTGTGGAAGAACATCAGGGTAACCGATTATGATGGAAATAAGGTAACCACCAACACGGAAACATCCTTTGAATCGGCCACATTGGTCTGGGCAGCAGGTGTTCAGGCAGTCAGTATCAAAGGGCTGGATGCCAAAGAGGTATTGTGTAGGGGAAATAGACTTAAAGTGAATGAGTTCCACCAGTTGGAAGGGTTCCAGAACATATTTGCCATTGGTGATGTGGCCCAGATGGAGACCGAAACCTTTCCCCATGGCCACCCTATGATGGCCCAGCCCGCTATACAACAAGGCAGGAACTTAGGGGATAATTTAGTGAGGTTGATTGATGGGAAGCCTATGAAACCCTTTGTCTACAAGGACAAGGGTAGTATGGCCACAGTTGGACGGAATAAAGCTGTGGTAGACCTTCCAAAGTTCAGGTTCCAAGGTGTGTTTGCTTGGTTTGTGTGGATGTTCGTGCATCTGTATTTCCTCATTGGCTTTAGGAATAGGGTAGTGGTGTTCATCAACTGGGTCTATAATTATATCCGGTTCGACCGCGAAGCTCGATTGATCATCAGGCCCTATAAAAAGCAAAACCAAGGATTGAAAAATCAGCTAAAAAAGGGGAGTTGATACCAACGATTGTCTTGTTCTTTTAAACCCTATTTTCTAGGGTGATACTCATTCAGTACCTTGGCCAAATGGGCACGGTTCACGTGCATATACACTTCTGTGGTGGTAATGCTTTCATGACCCAACATTTGCTGTATGGCCCTTAAATCAGCCCCATTTTCCAAAAGATGGGTGGCAAAGGAATGTCTAAAGGTGTGCGGACTGATGCTCTTTTTCAGTCCGGTTTTTTCTGCCAAACGTTTAATTATGGTAAAGACCATGGCCCGGGTAAGTTGCTTTCCCCTTCGGTTTAAAAAAAGAATGTCCTCATGCTCTTTTTGAATGGGTAGATGCACCCGTATTTCGTTCCGGTAAATATTTATGTATTTTTTGTTGATATCACTGATGGGCACGAACCGCTGTTTGTTGCCCTTCCCTGTGACCTTGATAAAGTCCTCATCAAAATAAAGGTCGGAAAGTTTTAGATTCAACAATTCTGAAACCCGTAGGCCGCATCCATAAAGGGTCTCGAGGATGGCACGGTTCCGTTCCCCTTCAGGTTTGGACAGGTCTATGTTGGAGATAAGGGTGTTGATTTCATCAATGGATAAGGTGTCCGGGAGTTTACGGCCTATTTTGGGAGTCTCGATGAGGTCCATGGGATTGTCTGTCCTGTAATCCTCAAAAATAAGGTAGTTAAAAAAACCTTTTAAGCCCGAAAGGACCCTGGCCTGAGTCCTTGGATTTACCGTTTTGGCAATGGCGTAGACAAAACCTTGGACGGTCTCCATATCAATCTGGATAGGGGATATTTCCATATCATGGTCAAGAAGATAGTTGGCCAGCTTTTGGAGGTCAAGGGAATAATTGGTTATGGAATTTTTACTGAGACCACGCTCAATCTTCAGATAGTTTTGGTAATCCTGTATTGCCTGTTGCCAGTTCATGGTCTAAATATAAAAACAATAATCAGTGGAAATATGGATGCTATTGGACGATTGGTCAATTGAAAAGGGCCTTTGATAAAATGGGAGGCATGTGTTACCGCAAGTTTGGATATTTTTCACAAAGAATTTTTGTTTGATATAAAAATATTTTTGTAGGGTTTTTACTACGCAAATACACTATATCCCGTATTGCTACGTTTTAGCCAGTACAAAAAAATAACCATAATGAAGAAAACATTTTTATTGACACTTGGGCTATTGGTGTTGACTTTTTCAGCAATGGCACAACAGGTAGACCGAAGTAGGATTAAAGCAGGATTGCATGCGGGTATTCCCGTTGCGGACGCTGCTGATATATCAAAGTTCAGCATTGGTTTGGATATAGCCCACCATTGGGGTGTATCGGAACTTATTGATGCAGGATTGGCAACTGGGTTTTTTAATGCCTTTGGGGAAACCACTACGGTTACCGTGGGCAATGTTGTCGTAGAAAACGAGTTTGAAGATTTTCAGTTTGTCCCTTTGGCCGGGGCATTACGACTTTATCCTACATATGATTTTAATTTTGGTGCCGATGTGGGCTATGCCGTGGGCATTAATGAAGGGAACGAAGGAGGGTTTTATGTAAGACCTTCAATGGGATATAACATTACCGGGAACACGGAACTCAATGTATCCTATATCAATATCAGCAATGACGGGAATTTTTCCATAGTGGCCCTCGGGGTGCTATTCCTGTTCTGATACAAAAAGAGATCAAAAGAAAAACTGGGCACAGCCTCAAAATCGCACAGTTGAATTAGTATGAACCATAAACTTAAAAAAATGAAAAAATTACTAGTTGTTTTTGGCCTTGCCCTTTTGGGTACGGTGACTGTGAAATCCCAAACGAGTTACAAAGCGGCTTTGGGGCTTGGTGTTGATGCGGTTGATAGTGCAACCTTTATTGGGGCCACTGGAAAGTATTTCTTTACCAGCCACCATGTGGGTCAGGCCGATTTGGGATTTGAAGATGGGGCAACCATGATCACCATCCTGTATTCCTACCACAAAAGATTCGTTGGGGCTGGAGGCTTGCGCTGGTATGCAGGAGCAGGTCCCAGTATTATCCTAGTGGACAATGTGGACAATGTTTTTGCGCTGCGTCCCCACTTAGGACTGGATTTTAAAGTGAACGGAGTGCCCTTTGTGGCCAATTTTGATTGGAGACCGGCCATTGTGCTCAGTGATGGGGACAATGAAGTGGGTGCCTTCGGATTTGGATTGCAATTCGCATTCAACTGATTGATATTCAATTTTTTATAATTAAACAAAAGGAACGGGGTTTCACTGTTCCTTTTGTAATAAAATGTAGGATTTCAATGTTCATATAACAAAAACATTCTAAATTTCCTACTATTCTTAACCTTGTGGCATTGCTATATTTGTGCCCTCAACTAAAATTTATACATCGTGAGAAAATTAATTGTTTTAGCAGTATTTTTTACTAGTGTAATCGTTTCAAACACCTACGGGCAAGAAGGGTTCGCGGTCAAGGCAGGTCTTAACAATGTATCCATGAAAGTGGATACGGGAGATGATTTCTTTGGAAGTGTAAGCGACAGTGAACTTGGATTTTATCTAGGGGGTAGCTATAATTTTGTGGCATCCGAAGAGTTTGACATTGAGCCTTCCGTCCTTTTTAGTTTTGTAGATGATTTGACCTCTTTGTACATTCCTATTATGGCGAAGTACAAAATAAACAACTTCAACATTCAGGCTGGCCCACAGATCAATTATCTGTTGGAAGATATTCCTGATGGTGAGTTTGGTCTCGATATCGCCTTTGGTGGTGGATACCAAATCGATGACAACTGGTTTGTTGAAGCAAGATATGGTCTTCAAGTATCCAGGGGAGGAGATTTTGGTGATGTCGTGGACATCAACACCCTAACTTTTGGAGCTGGATATAGATTTAACTAGTCAAGTCTAACAAAGCACAAAAAGCGGGAGTCTTCACTTCCGCTTTTTTTATGCCTTAAAATAATTGGTACTTTTACATTATGAAACTAATGATCATCAATGGGCCCAATCTAAACCTGTTGGGAAAACGGGAGCCCGAAGTGTATGGCAGCACCACTTTTGAAGACTATTTCGCCGAATTACAACAAAAATTTCCGCAAGTGGAACTGGAATATTTTCAGTCCAATATTGAAGGGGAGCTTATTGGCAAAATACAGGAAGTGGGTTTTGATTATGATGGAATTGTCCTAAATGCTGCGGCATATACCCATACTTCGGTGGGAATGGGGGATGCGGTAAAAGCGGTTTCCACCCCAGTGGTCGAAGTACATATATCCAATACCCATCAACGGGAGGAATACAGGCATGTCTCCTACATATCACCGGGAGCTAAAGGGGTTATCCTTGGTTTTGGATTACAAAGCTATGATTTGGCCATCCAGAGTTTCCTAGGCTAGTTCCTTCAGATACTTTTCATCCGCATAAAAAGTCCCAAAAGGCAATAGGGAGGCAATAAAGAGCATCACAAACTTTTTGATGCCCCATTTGCGCTGCCAGCAAAATGCTACGGCCAAGACTACATACAGAATAAAGAGAACCCCATGGGCATATCCTACAATTTTATTGGGTTCCATGATATCGGCCCAATACTTCAAGGGCATGGTCATCCCAAATAAAGCGATATAGGAAATGCCCTCCAGAATGGCCGTGGCCCTAAAAAGTTTAAGCATATTCTTTGGATTAAATGTGGATCACTTCATCATAGGCGGCCGCTACAGCTTCCATAACGGCTTCACTCATGGTGGGGTGAGGGTGAACGGCCTTAAGGATTTCATGGCCTGTGGTTTCCAGTTTTCGGGCCACGACCGCTTCGGCGATCATATCGGTAACGCCGACCCCGATCATATGGCAACCCAACCATTCACCATATTTGGCGTCAAAAATGACTTTTACAAAACCATCTGCATTTCCACTGGCCTTGGCTTTACCACTGGCAGAAAATGGGAATTTTCCAATTTTGATGTCGTACCCTTGTTCCTTGGCCTGCTTTTCGGTCAGACCCACTGAGGCCACTTCGGGGATACAGTAGGTACATCCAGGGATGTTTCCATAATCCAAAGGCTCTACATGCATTCCCGCAATCTTTTCAACACAAAGAATACCTTCGGCAGAGGCTACGTGGGCCAATGCCTGGCCGGGAGTTACATCGCCAATGGCATAATATCCTGGAATATTGGTCTGGTAATAATCGTTCACCAAGATTTTATCTCGGTCCACAGCAATACCTACATCCTCCAAGCCAATGTTTTCAATGTTCGTTTTGATACCCACGGCCGAAAGAACGATATCGGCTTCCAAAACCTCTTCACCTTTGGACGTTTTTACGGTGGCTTTTACACCATCGCCTGAAGTGTCCACTTTGGTCACTTCCGCGGAAGTCTTGATTTTCACCCCGGCTTTTTTGAAGCTGCGCTCCAACTGCTTGGATACGTCCTCGTCCTCTACAGGGACAATATTGGGCAAGTACTCCACTACGGTCACTTCCGTGCCCAAGGAGTTATAGAAATAGGCAAATTCGATACCAATGGCACCACTACCTACTACAATCATTTTTTTAGGTTGTTTTTCCAAGGACATGGCCTCACGGTAACCGATCACCTTTTTGCCATCTTGGGGTAGGCTGGGCAATTCGCGGCTTCTGGCTCCTGTGGCGATGATGATATGGTCTGCGGAGTATTCGGCAGTATCACCGTGTTCGCCTTTTACCAAGACTTTCTTGCCAGGTTGCACCTTGCCATATCCGTTAAGGACCTCGATTTTATTTTTTTTCATCAAGAACTGGATGCCTTTGCTCATGCCTTCGGCTACGCCACGGCTTCGCTTTACCACGGCACCAAAATCGTAATCCACATCCTTTGCGCTAAGTCCGTAGTCTTCGGCATGCTTCAGATACTCAAAGACCTGGGCGGACTTTAAAAGGGCTTTGGTGGGGATACAGCCCCAATTGAGACAAACGCCTCCCAAACTTTCCTTTTCCACAATGGCGGTTTTGAATCCTAGCTGTGAGGCCCTGATTGCGGTAACATATCCACCGGGACCACTGCCCAGAACAATTACATCGAACTTGCTCATTAGATCTTGATTTTAGTTGTTAAATTGGAAGCCAGCCTTTGGGCGGGCAGGTGCAAAAGTACGGAATTCAATCCCCAAATCCCAAGCTTGAAAAAGGCAAAATTGGCTTTGTTTGTGAAATCAGTTCGGGTCCTTGCCGAACATCTTTTGATTGAAGGCTTGGGAGCCCCCTTTTGGGATGGAAAGTGACACCCATTCGTCTCCTTTTATCATTCTTCCCACAAAGACAATCTGTCCTACATGACTGGCATAATGGGCCAATTGTCGGTTAATGGCCGCTGGAATGGAATGCTCTTCGTCACGGATCTTTATTTTACTGTTGAAATTGGAAGTGTTGATGCTTTCCAGGGCTTGGAACAAACACTGCCATCCTTTTTCCCAGGCGGCCAATAGTTCAGCTTTGGAGGTGTAGGGCTCTTCAAACTCCAGTTCCCTGTTACGCCAAGTTTTCTCACCATCCTCGGTAAGGAAATTGGTCCATCTACTCAACATATTGCCCACCATATGCTTTACAATGATGGCAATGGAGTTGTCCGTTTCGCTATACTTCCACAGAATGTCACTGTCGGAAAGTTGGGCAAAGGTTTTGTCGCCCATGGTTTTGTATCGATGGAATTCGAACAACACGCTTGAGATATAGTTTTCTTGAAAATCCATTATTCTTCAGAAGGATTGAAACCAATGCTCACGGAATTGATACAGTACCGCTGCCCCGTGGTCTCTTGGGGGCCGTCATTGAACACATGCCCCAAATGGCCACCACAATTGGCGCAGATGGTTTCGGTGCGGATCATACCATGGGAAGTGTCACGGATATATTCAATGGCCCCTTCCACCGCTTGGTCAAAAGAGGGCCATCCACAGCCGCTTTCAAACTTGTGTTCGCTCTCGAACAGCTTAGCATGGCATGCTTTGCAATGGTAGTCCCCATTTTCAAAATGGAGATTGTATTGCCCAGTAAATGGGCGTTCGGTGCCTTTCTGCCGTAAAACATAATATTCTTCAGGGGAAAGGGATTGTTGCCATTCCTCTTCGGTTTTTTCCATGCCGTATTTCTGGTCCATAGGATAAGGTTGATTACTTGCCATCAGGAATAAAATCCAAGGCAATTCCATTGATACAGTGTCTTTTTCCCGTGGTCTTTTTAGGTCCATCATTAAAAACATGGCCTAAATGTCCGCCACAGGTGGCACAATGTTCCTCAATACGGGTAACACCATATGAATTGTCTTCTTCATAGGCCACATTTCCTTCAATCTCACGGTCAAAACTGGGCCAACCGGTGCCAGACCTATATTTGTTTTCGCTTCGGAAAACCGGGGTGCCGCAACCTGCGCAGACATAAGTCCCTTTTTCTTTGTTTTCCAGAAGATCACTGGTAAACGGATTTTCGGTAGCCGCTTTGCGAAGAACGTAATATTCCACTTCAGTAAGTTCTGCTTTCCACTCCTCATCGGTTTTGGTCACCTTATAGGCCACCTCTTTTTCAGATTCATTTTTCTTTTCCTGCGATATGCCATTACACCCTATACAGGCAAGAAAGGCCATCAAAAACAATTTTTTTCCCATTGTTCGACTCTTTTTATGAATAGACGCAGTTTTGGCAGTATCCTTTCAAAAATACCATAAAAACAAAAAGTCCCTTCAGGGAAAGGGACTTTTGTTCATATTGTGTACTGGAAAATTATTGTAGTTCCAATTTCTTCACCTGGTCTTCGCCAATACCCAAAGAAGACATTACGTTTTCAATGTTGGAGGTATCCTTTTTTGAGGCATCTGCATATTCACTGGGGATAAAGACAATCCTGAAAAGTTGGTTGTCCGTAAAATCGGTGCTCAGGGTGGAAAGGTCAAAATTTCCATCGATGAACAGTTCCACATCTACATAGGTATGTTCAAAAACATATTGGATGGTACCTTCGGGTAAAAAGTAATTTTGAGGGATTTGGCTCCAAACATCGGCAGTGCTGCCATCATCCAAATCCACGGTTCCAGTATATCGATAGACCAAAACAGCATCTTCAGGAATGGTCTCAAAATCGGTAACATCGCCATAGTTGATCAAGGTGCTGAAGAGATTGGCATCGCCATCATAGTCAAAATTTATTCCATCTACTTCCACTACCTGTCCTTGGATGCCATCAAGGCCGTCCAAACCGTCCAGTCCATCAAATCCATCCCGTCCAGGAGGGCCTTCCGGGCCTTCGCAGGCAACGGTGAACAAGACTATAAAAGCGCCGATAATTGTGTTGAATTTATTCATGATTCTTGGTTTTTGATTTGTATTCATCAGGTTTCTTTTCTCATCAAAATCAAAAAGCATTCCATTTTTTTACCAAGTACAATTTTCTTTGAAAGGATTTGATGAAAATCGTAATCTTGGCCAAGAAGTATTATATTGTGAATACTAAAACACAAATATGTCCAAGGTAGTTGCCCATAGTTTGTTCACGGAGTTTGATATTGACCTTTTTAAGGCGGGAAAACATTTTCGATTGTATGAAAAATTAGGATCTCGCCTTACCGAGGTGGGTGGTGAAAGGGGGACTTACTTTGCGGTTTGGGCACCTTCGGCAAAATCAGTATCCGTAATCGGGGATTTCAACCATTGGAATGCCGATGAGCATAAACTCAATGTCCGCTGGGATTCCAGTGGTATTTGGGAAGGGTTTATTCCCGGGGTTGACCAAGGCAGCAAATACAAATACAAAATACAATCGCACAGCAATGACATTTCGACCGAAAAGGCCGATCCTTTTGCCCGGTATTGTGAGCAACCACCCAAAACGGCTTCCATGGTCTGGAATGCAGAACACAGCTGGAAGGATAAAAAATGGATGGACGAACGGGAAAGACACAATGGGGTGGACAGACCTTATTCCGTGTATGAAGTGCATTTGGGCTCATGGCGGAAAAAAAATGGCTGGGAGTATCTTTCCTATATGGAATTGGCCGATGAGCTTGTGGAGTACGTGGACGAGATGGGTTTTACCCATGTAGAGTTCATGCCAATTATGGAATATCCCTATGATCCCTCTTGGGGGTATCAATTAACGGGGTATTTTGCCCCGACCTCCCGATTTGGAAAACCAGAGGATTTTAAGCTGTTGGTAGATAAATTCCATCAGAAGGGCATTGGGGTAATCTTGGATTGGGTACCGTCCCATTTTCCGGAAGATGCGCACGGGCTTGGCTTCTTTGACGGTTCCCACCTATACGAACACCCAGACCGTAGACGGGGCTATCACCCAGATTGGAAGAGCCTTATTTTCAATTACGGAAGGAATGAGGTCAGGGCCTTCTTGATCAGTAATGCCGTTTTTTGGTTGGATCAATACCATGTGGACGGGCTCCGGGTGGATGCCGTGGCCTCAATGCTGTATTTGGACTATTCCCGCGAAGATGGGGAGTGGGAGCCCAATATCTATGGCAACAATGAAAATTTGGAGGCGATTTCCTTTTTACGGGAAATGAACCAAGAAGTATACGGAAGTTTTAAAGGTGTGCAGACCATAGCCGAGGAGTCCACAGCCTTTTCCGGAGTGACCAAACCGGTGCATTTTGGTGGACTTGGTTTTGGTATGAAATGGATGATGGGTTGGATGCACGATACCTTGGAGTTTTTTAAAAAAGACCCCATCCACCGTTCCTATGATCTTAACGAGATTACGTTTAGTTTGACCTATGCCTTCACCGAAAATTTTATGCTTCCCTTTTCCCATGATGAGGTGGTCTATGGCAAGCAGTCCCTATTGTACCGTATGCCGGGGGACGAATGGCAGCGTTTTGCCAATTTGAGGCTGCTATTTGGATACATGTTCACCCACCCGGGAGGAAATCTCCTGTTTATGGGGGGTGAGTTTGGGCAATCTTCGGAGTGGAATTTTCAGGAAAGTCTGGATTGGCACCTTACACAATACGATTTCCACTCTGGAATACAGAAAGTTATCAAGGATTTGAACAAAATGTACAAAACCAACCCTGCACTGTACGATAAACAGTTCAGCAGTGATGGATTTCAATGGATAGAATACAATGATCAGGAGAATACGGTGGTCAGCTACATCCGAAAGGGGAACGACCCCAAGGACGATATGATCGTGGTCTGCAATTTTACCCCTGTTCCCCGTGAAAACTATAGGGTTGGGGTTCCCAAGAACTCCCAATTGAAATTGGTTTTCAATAGCGATGATACCAAGTATTCGGGCAGTGGAATGGGCAAGAAAACACTCAAGCCGGGAAAAACATCATGGAATGGACATTTGCAATCCGTTTTGATGACACTTCCGCCCTTATCAATCGTTGTCTACAAATAGCGGCCAAACTATAACGATATAGTGGCGTGTTGTTCAAAACATCTTTTTATTTTGTCCGCTTAAAGTATTTCTTTTGTTAGTCTCAACAAACTGAAGATGATAACCAACACGGAAATAGAGAAACGGGGCAATCAGCACCCCAATCATATAGTAGACTTTAAACAGGAGAACCGAAAACTTCTTTTTACCACCCAGAACGGGGTTATTTTGGAAGTATCCATTTTACGGGATAGTGTGGTACGGTTTCGGTATGCCACGGAGCATGTTTTTGAACCGGATTTTTCATACGCCATTAGCGATGATGTAAACACGGGATTCAATCAACTTGAGGTACAGGACGAGATTCCTGAATATGTGGTCACCACCAATAAAATCAAAATCTACATCAACAAATCCAATCTCAAGGTCCAGATAACAGATTTGGAAGACAATGTGCTCAACGAGGATGAGCTGGGATTTCATTGGGAAGAGAACTATGATTACGGAGGTAACGTGGTCAAAATGAGTAAAATATGTCATTCCGGTGAAAGCTATTACGGCATGGGGGACAAGGCCTCGCATACCAATTTAAAGGGCAAGCGGTTGAACAATTGGGTAACGGATTCCTATGCCTATGGTAAGGACCAAGAGCCTTTGTACAAAGCCATTCCCTTTTATGTGGGACTCAAGGAAAGCATGGCTTACGGTATCTTTTTTGATAACTCCTTCAGTACCTATTTTGATTTTGCCAATGAAAAAAGGAGCGTGACCAGTTTTTGGGCCGATGGGGGAGAGATGAACTATTACTTTTTCTACGGTCCCAAAATGAGCCAAGTGGTGGAAGCCTATACCGACTTGACCGGTGTTCCAGAACTACCTCCCCTTTGGGCCTTGGGTTTCCATCAATCCAAATGGAGCTATTATCCGGAACGAAACGTAAAAAAAATAGCCTCTACCTTTAGAAAACTCAATATTCCCTGCGATGCCATTTATCTGGATATTGATTATATGGAAGGATTCAGGTGCTTCACTTGGAACAACCGATATTTCCCCAATCCCAAAAAAATGGTACAAGACTTGGAAAAGGATGGTTTCAAGGTAGTTACCATGATAGATCCCGGAATCAAGATTGATCGGGATTATTGGGTGTACCAACAGGCCATGGACCATGGCTTTTTCTGCCGAAGGGCAGATGGTCCCCACTTTAAGGGGAAAGTATGGCCGGGGGAATGTAAATTTCCCGATTTCACCAATCCAGAAGTTAGGGAATGGTGGGCAGGTCTGTACAAGGAAATGATTTCTGAAATAGGGGTTCGAGGGGTTTGGAACGATATGAACGAACCTGCCATTATGGAAGTTCCTTCCAAAACGGCCAATTTGGATGTACGCCACGATTATGATGGCCATCCCTGTAGTCATAGAAAGGCACACAATGTGTATGGTATGCAAATGGTGAGGGCCACCTATGAAGGTATCAAGAAATATACCTTTCCAAGAAGACCTTTTGTATTGACGCGGGCCGCATATTCTGGAACACAGCGTTACTGTGCTACATGGACCGGGGACAATGTGGCGACTTGGGAACACTTATGGATCGCCAACGTGCAAATGCAACGGATGTGTATGAGCGGGTATTCCTTTGTAGGGTCGGATATTGGAGGTTTTGCGGAACAACCCAATGGAGAATTGTTTGCCCGATGGGTACAGTTGGCCATTTTCCATCCCTTCTGTCGGGTGCATTCAAGCGGGGACCACGGAGACCAGGAACCTTGGTCCTTTGGAGAGGAAATCACCAATATTGTTAGAAAGTATATAGAGCTTCGCTATCAATTGTTGCCCTATCTCTATACCATGTTCTATAAGTATATCAATAATGGTATGCCCATGCTGCAATCCTTGGTTTTTTATGATCAAGAGGATTCCCAGACCCATTTTAGAACCGATGAGTTCCTGTTTGGGGAACATATGTTGGTATGTCCGGTACAGGAACCCAATGCACAAGGTAGAAGAATGTACTTCCCAAGGGGAAATTGGTACAGCTACTGGACAGATGAAATGATTGAAGGGGGCGTTGAAAGATGGGTACCTGCAGAAATCTATAAGATTCCTCTTTACGTAAAAGAAGGGGCCATGATTCCAAAATATCCGGTGCAGCAATATGTGGGCGAAAAGGAAATCAAAGAATTGAGGATTGATGTCTATTACAAGGAAGGGATAGAGAATTCCAGTGTGTATGAGGACCAGCAAGACGGATATGATTACAAGAAAGGACGGTTCAGTCTTAGAAAGTTCAGGTTGAGGGGCAAAGAGAACGAGTTGATCATTCAACAGTTCAAGGATGGAAACTTTACGACCTCCTACGATACCTTTAAACTGAATTTTCACGGTCTGCCCTTTACCATTGGAACCGTAGAGGTGGATAATGAGGAAGTTGACTTTTCAGAAATAAAATTGAACGGCAACAACTCCATAGAAGTGACCAAGGATTTCACGGAACTCCACCTGATCGGAAAATAATTTTTTGTAATTTCCCTAGACTAAACACTATCATATATTATGAAACGATTTATTCTTACCGCCTCCATTTTTTTAGCGGTAGCAGCATGTAAGACAAATCCATTTACGGGAAAAAGCACATTGAACTTTTATCCCAATAGTCAAATATTTCCCATGGCCTTTGCCCAGTACGATCAGTTTCTGGGAGAGAACAAAGTGATTACGGGAACATCGGATGCCCAAATGATCACTAGGGTAGGGCAGCGGATAGCTTCGGCTGCAGAGCGCTGGTTGGATGCCAATGGCCATCCGGGATACCTTAAAGACTATAAATGGGAATACAATTTAGTACAGGATGAAACCGTCAATGCCTGGTGTATGCCTGGAGGCAAAATTGTATTCTATACCGGAATTTTGCCCATAGCCCAAGGGGAAACCGGAGTGGCGGTGGTGATGGGTCACGAAGTGGCGCATGCCTTGGCAGACCATGGGGCTCAACGGATGAGTGCCGGTATGTTACAGCAAATTGGAGCTGTGGCTGGGAATGTGGCCATACAGGACCCCGAAAAACGAAACATGTTCAACCAGGCCTATGGGTTGGGGTCTACCTTGGGGGTTATGCTCCCCTTTAGTAGAGGCCATGAAACCGAAGCCGATAGGATTGGACTACAGATTATGGCCATTGCGGGTTATAATCCTGATGAGGCTGCCAATCTTTGGAGACGGATGAAGGCAAAATCAGGTGGACAGGCCCCTCCGGAATTTATGAGTACACACCCCTCCAACGATACCAGAATCCAAAATTTGACCGCTTGGGCACCAGCAGCCAAGCAAGAAGCAAGGAAGTTTGGGGTAACATCATTTAAGTAAATTGATTGATAACATAAAGATGTCATTTCGAATTCGTTAAAAGACCTATTTTTATCTGCGATGGGTCTCTTAACCCTCGGGATGACATCTTCTTTTTTTAGACACACTATACATGGCACAAGCATTGGCATTAAAAGGAAGTAAAAAACTATTGAACGCTTGGGCTTTCTACGATTGGGCCAATTCGGTATACAGTTTGGTCATTTCCTCGGCCATTTTTCCCATTTTCTACGGAGCCCTGTTTCGAGTGGCAGGCATAGAGAGAGTGGTCATATTCGGTGGAGAGATAGCCAGAGCCCCCTTGATCAGTTATGTGACCTCCCTCGCTTTTGTGTTCATTGCTATTGTAACCCCATTGGTTTCGGGAATTGCGGATTATTTGGGGAACAAGCGATTGTTCCTAAAATTTTTCTGTTACCTCGGTGCCTTGTCGTGTATCGGATTGTACTGGTTTTCCTTGGAGAACATCTATTTCGGACTGGTATGCTATTTCTTTGGCTTGGTCGGATTTTGGGTGAGTTTTGCCATCAACAATTCCTACTTGCCAGATATTGCCTTTCCTGAACAACAGGATGGAATCAGTGCCAAGGGATTTTCATTGGGGTATGTGGGCAGTGTTATTTTGTTGATCTTCAATTTGGCCATGGTAATGCAACCCGATGTGTTCGGTATTACGGACAATGGTGGCGAAGTGGCCGAAATCAAGGCGATGAAATATTCCTTCATTTCTGTAGGGATATGGTGGATACTTTTCAGTCAGTACACCTTTGCCCACCTGCCAAAAGGATATAAACGGGAAGGGGAACGAAAAAATATAGTACTCAACGGTTTTAGGGAATTGAAGAGTGTTTGGCACCAATTGGGTGAGAATGTAAGGCTAAAGCGGTATTTGGGTGCTTTTTTTGTCTATAGCATGGCCGTTCAGACCATTATGCTCATCGCTACCTATTTTGGGGAAGAGGAAATCAACTGGGGGACCGATAGTGAGCGTACCACAGGGTTGATCATCAGTATTCTGGTGATTCAAATTGTGGCCATTTTTGGGGCTACCATCACGGCGAGGGTATCAAAAAAGTATGGAAACATCAATACCCTTATGGTGATCAATTGCATTTGGGTGGCCTTGTGTGTGTATGCCTATTTCCTGCAAACACCGATGGATTTTTACATAGCGGCAAGTTTTGTAGGGGTGGTCATGGGAGGAATCCAAGCCCTGTCCCGATCCACCTATTCCAAGTTTTTGCCCGAAACCACCGATACCACTTCCTTTTTCAGTTTTTATGACGTGGCCGAAAAAATAGGGATCATCATAGGTACTTTTTTATACGGGGCCGTGGCCCAACTCACGGGGAGTATGCGGAACAGTACCATCTTTTTGGGCTTGTTCTTTTTGATCGGGATTTACTTGCTGACCCGGGTCAATAGTATCAAAAAATAGAAAACAGTATATACCATACACAAAAGACCCTGATCAATGTCAGGGCCTTTTGGTTTCTTGATTGATGGCTAAACTCCGTTATCCTTTTGAAATATCTCCGGAGCCTGATGATTTGCTATTGATTTTCTTGGGATTGCCTCGGTAACTGATATCCCCAGAGCCCGATACCCGGGCATCAATGGACTGATTGGCGGTAACCCTCACATCGGCAGAACCTGATACGGCAATGGTTACAAAATCGGCATCAAGTTCATAAGCCTTTACATCCCCCGAACCCGATACTTGAATGTCCAGATCAGTGGTTTTACCGGATAGGTTGATGTCCCCAGAACCGGATAGGGCAGCGTTCACGCTTTTGGCGTCAACAGTCAGTGAAACATCACCAGACCCCGAAATTCTAGTACTGAAATCATTGGCGACCAAAGTGGTTTTACCCGAAATATCCCCAGAACCGGATAGGGATACCGAGCTTATGGATTCAACGGGTACGGTGATACGAATTCCCTTGCCCCAGGAAGATGGCTTAAGATTGACTCCTTTTTCCACTTTGATCAGTAAAGTTCCGTTCTTGACTTCGGTTTTAATGTGTTCCAATAGATTGGATTCTCCTTCAAGGGTAAGTTCCCCCTCATTTCCGGATACCAGGTCCACATCGAACCAACCGGCCAAGGCCACTTCGTCATAATCGCCCACGGAACGTTCAATGGTTACGATATTGCCATCCCCATGGATGCGTTTTCCCCATTGGGCGTTGGTGGTGATTACGGCACAAAATGCCAGTGTTAGTGTGATTAGTTTTTTCATGATCGTGTTTTTAGTTTTGTTTTTTGATTCGATTTATTAATTCTGATAGAAAGTGATACCTCCATAGTCACTGGTAATGTTTACCATGTTACCGGAGTTTTCTTTTCCGTAATATCCCTTGAAATATTTTTCATGTGATTTTTCTATGCTGATGTTCAGTTCAAAATCATCCTTGCCGCTTACACCGGCATATTCCGTCCTGATCTCAAAATCAAAAGCATACTCGGGATGGTATCCTATTTTTATTCCGGTGTAGTCCGTTCTGATGGTTACATCACCGGCATCAGGGGCCAGTTGATTTATTTTTAAGGAGCCATAATCCCCGGTTATGGAAACGTTGCCATGGATTTCTCCTAATTTAACGCCAATATAATCCCCGTTTCCGGTTATGTTTTTGGCATTGTTCACTTCTATGGAGCCATAATCACTGGAATAGTCCAAATCTCCCATTTCTTCTATGATGGCGTTGGTGTAATCGGCCCTGACACGCAAGTTACCGGCTTTTTGGATGGTGAACCCTGAGTAATCGGCCACAATTTCACCGCTGTTGATGTAGTCAAAGGTAGATCTAGAAGTATAGTCGAACTTGAGTTCGTTGTTCCTACCGCGCAGTTCACCCACATCGATTTTTCCATAATCACATTTTATCTTGGCGTGCCCATCTATGCGGTCCAAGAAGATGTTTCCATAGTCATTGCTCAGGTTTACGCTGTTCTTTACAGGGAGCTTGATCGTATAGTTCACTTGGACATTTACATTTCTGCGCTTGCCCCAGTTCCATCCCCAGCTGCTGCCACGATCCCCAAAAAGGGTGCGGGCCGATACCATGCTGGAGCTATTCTCAAAATCCACATCAATCTCGTCCAAGCGCTCCTGTACGCGGTCCTCATCATTGCCATTGGTCTTGATGTTGACCTCAATGACCACCCGGTTTTCATTCCATGAGGTAATGTTGAGGTTGCCATAACTGTTGTTCACTTTAAAGAGCGCATCGGAGTTTACGTTGAACTCTTTTTTAATGGTCTTTTCCTTGGTGTATTTGCCTCCCATCTTCCCCGTACCTGCACTTAGTGCAAAGGGAAGTAGGGCCAAGGCCAAAAGGGTGATTTTATATCGTAATGTTTTCATCATTGAATGATTTTAAGTTTTTGATGTTTTCTATTTGGTTCAATACCTCTTTTAATAAATCTATTCGGGTCTGGAAGTTGGTGATCATGGCATTCAAAATAATTTTACTGTCACCGCCGTTGACCAAATCCTCTTCTAGGGATTCATAGTCGTTTTTTAGTTTTTGCAACTGAAATAGGGTGTCATCCACCAATTGTGCCGTTTCGGGCGATTTTTCACTCTCCAATTGCTGTACCTGTTGCTCAATAAGGTTGGCAAAGTAAAACTCGGTCTGGGAAACCTCTGGAGCGATCTTGACCACTTGTTCTTTCAAGCTGGGTTTTGGTCCCAATGCCTGGAAGGACAGTACGCCGATCAGCGCAATGGATGCTGCAATGGATAAGGGCTTCCACCAGTTCATCTTCTTTTTGTTGAGGGAAATTGTGCCTTTTTCTTGGTTCAATTTCTCCAAAAAGCGCCCTTGGTGCCCACTTTGAGGCTCTTCAAGGTCAAATTGTCCGTGCAGCCTCTCAAACAGTTGGTCTAAATTATCCTCTTTCATGGCAAAACGTTTTGGTTCAATTTTTTTCGTAAGCTTTCCTTGGCCCGTGATATGGTGGTCCTGCAATTAGCGTAGCTTATATTCATAATATCACTGATTTCTTCGTAATCGTAACCTTCAATTAAATGTAAGGTCAAAGAAACTCTGTAATTGTCTTTCAAACTTTTCATGGTCTCCATCACTTTTTGAGCCTTCAGTTCTGTGTAACCATTGTGGTCTGGAGCAACTTCATCATTATCTTCGACCTTGTACATTATGTCATCCAAGTCCACAGCCCTTGTTTTCTGCTGCTTTTTGTACTGATAAATGCTGTTATTGATCACGATCCGCTTTAACCATGCGCCAAAAGTGACCTCCCCTTTAAATGTGTGCAGTTTCGTGAACGCGCTCAAGAACGATTCCTGCATTACATCTTCCGCTTCGGCCGAGTCTTTTACAATTCGGTAGGCCGTGTTGAACATGGCCCTGTAATACCGATTGTAAACCTCCATTTGTGCACTTTGTTTGCCTTTTAGGCACAGCTCCAGCAGTGCGTCAATATGTTCATTTTGGTGGCTCAAAAAATGAATGGTTTGTCTTATAGAGGTATGAATTTATCAATTGTTACACTTTTTTTGGAATTTTTAATTTTTAATGGCACAGGAATTGCCTTTTAACAAATACAAAAAAGCTGTTTGTTGGCTATAAGTATTGATTTTAAAAGAGTTAAAACAGTTTTGCAAAAGAATAAAAGACATTGTCATTTTGTTGATTATGACAAAATGACCGAAAAGATGATATGGGAGAGATGAAAATTTCAAATTTTGACAATATAGACTTTCAAGGCTTGGATGAGGATGCGGAATTGATTCCATTGCTCACCCCAGAGGACGAGGAGCAGATGAACCGGGAGAGCCTACCGGAAACCTTACCGGTGTTGCCGCTTCGGAACACTGTGCTGTTCCCTGGTGTGGTCATTCCAATAACGGCCGGTAGGGATAAATCCATTAGCCTCATCCGCGATGCCAACAATGGCTCCAAGACCATAGGGGTGGTTTCCCAAAAAGATGAGGAAACCGAAAACCCAGGGGTGGACGACATCAATACCTTGGGAACGGTCGCGCGCATATTGCGTGTACTACAAATGCCCGATGGCAACACCACGGTGATCATTCAAGGGAAAAAACGTTTTCAGATAGAGCAGGTCATTTCTGAAAAGCCCTATATGACCGCAACGGTAAAGGAGGCTGAGGAAGTGCGGCCCGAAGAGGGCAATAAGGAGTTTGGGGCCATCATTGATTCCATCAAGGAGTTGGCCTTTAAGATCATTAAGGACAACCCCAATATTCCCAGCGAGGCCACTTTTGCGATCAAGAACATCCAGAGCAATTCGTTCTTGATCAATTTTGTATCGTCCAACCTTAATTTAACTGTTGCCGAAAAACAACAACTTCTGGAAATCCCGAATTTGCAGGATAGGGCCTTGGCCACCTTGCGCTATATGAACATGGAGCTTCAAAAACTGGAGCTGAAGAACGATATCCAGTCCAAGGTTCGTAGCGATATGGACCAACAGCAGCGCGAATATTTCCTTCACCAACAAATGAAGACCATTCAAGAAGAGTTGGGCGGCATGTCCTATGAAGAGGAAGTGGAGGAAATGCGGGTTAAGGCCAAAAAGAAAAAATGGAGCAAAAAGGTCAAGGAGCATTTTGAGAAGGAATTGGCCAAAATGCAACGCATGAACCCTCAGGTAGCCGAGTATTCCATCCAGCGCAATTATCTGGATTTGATATTGGACCTGCCTTGGAACGAATTCTCCAAGGATAAGTTCGACCTAAAACGTGCCCAGCAGATTTTGGACCGTGACCATTACGGCCTTGAGGATGTAAAACGTAGGATCATCGAATATTTGGCGGTGTTGAAACTCAGAAACGATATGAAATCGCCCATCCTTTGTCTATACGGCCCTCCCGGGGTAGGGAAGACCTCCTTGGGCAAATCCGTGGCCGAGGCTTTGGGTAGGGTATATGTGCGCATGTCCTTAGGCGGACTTCGGGACGAAGCGGAGATCCGTGGTCACCGAAAAACCTATATCGGGGCCATGCCCGGTCGTATCATCCAAAGCTTGAAGAAAGCTGGGACATCGAACCCTGTTTTTATATTGGATGAGATCGATAAGCTTTCCAATAGTCATCAGGGGGACCCGTCCTCTGCCATGTTGGAGGTATTGGACCCGGAGCAGAACGCCGAGTTCCACGATAATTTCTTGGAGATGGGGTATGACCTATCCAAAGTGATGTTCATTGCCACGGCGAACAACTTGTCCACCATTCAGCCTGCGTTGCGCGACCGAATGGAGATCATCAACGTGACAGGCTATACCATTGAAGAAAAGGTGGAAATCGCCAAAAGGCATTTGCTACCCAAACAGTTAAAGGAACATGGGTTATCCACCAACGATTTGAAAATCGGCAAACGCCAATTGGAAAAGATTGTGGAAGGGTATACCCGCGAATCCGGGGTGCGTGGATTGGAAAAACAACTGGCCAAAATGGTACGGTATGCCGCAAAGTCCATCGCCATAGAGGAAGAATACAACGTGAAGGTCACCAGTGAGGATGTGGAAAAAATTCTGGGTCCTGCACGATTGGAGCGCGATAAATATGAGAACAACGATGTGGCCGGGGTGGTCACAGGATTGGCATGGACCAGTGTTGGGGGCGATATCCTTTTCATAGAATCCATTTTGTCCAAAGGAAAAGGTGCCTTGAACATAACAGGGAACTTGGGCAAGGTGATGAAGGAATCGGCCACCATTGCCATGGAATACATAAAATCCAATGCCGAGGCCTTTGGTATAGATCCCAATGTATTTGAAAAGTACAATGTGCACATCCACGTTCCCGAAGGGGCAACCCCAAAGGATGGCCCCAGTGCGGGGATTACCATGTTAACATCCTTGGTGTCGCTGTTCACCCAACGCAAGGTGAAGAAAAGCTTGGCCATGACCGGGGAGATTACCCTGAGGGGCAAAGTATTGCCCGTAGGTGGAATCAAAGAGAAAATCTTGGCGGCGAAGCGGGCACGGATCAAGGAAATCATTCTTTGCGCCGATAACCGAAAGGATATCGAGGAAATCAAAGCCGACTATCTCAAGGGATTGACATTCCATTACGTAACCGATATGAGCGAGGTGATCGACATTGCCATCACTAAGCAAAAGGTAAAAAATGCCAAAACCCTGTAATGGAATGACGGATGTCATGATCCCATAAAACCTTTTCTACCTATTTTTGCGGCATGAAAAAAATCACCATAGCCATTGATGGTTATTCTTCCACGGGAAAAAGTACCCTAGCCAAGCGTTTGGCCAAAGCCTTGAACTATATTTATGTGGATACCGGTGCCATGTACCGGGCCGTGGCCTTGTTTGCCCTTGACCATGGATTTGTGGATGGGGAGGACAATATCCCGGAATTGATCGCGCATTTGCCCGAAATGGAGTTGAAGTTTGTGCCCAACCCGGATTCTGGAAAATCTGATATGTACTTGAACGGCCAAAATGTGGAAGAGGAAATCCGGACCATGAGGGTATCCGGGCAGGTAAGCAAAGTGGCCGCCATTGGTGAGGTACGTGCCAAGTTGGTGGAAATGCAACAGCAGATGGGCAAGGACAAGGGCATTGTTATGGATGGCCGTGATATTGGTACCGTGGTCTTCCCGGATGCCGAGCTAAAACTGTTTATGACCGCCTCTCCAGAGATCAGGGCCACCCGACGCTACAAGGAATTATTGGACAAAGGGGAGCAGGTAACCTTTGAGGAGGTATTGAAAAACGTACAGGAACGGGACCGGATAGACTCTACCCGGAGCATATCCCCACTACAAAAGGCCAAGGATGCCATTGAGTTTGACAACAGCGATATGGGCTTGGAAGAACAGTTTGAACGTATTTACGACTTTTCCCAACGCGTGATCGCGAAGCAGGGGTAAGAAAGCAATTTTTTGAGGGGCACTTATAGCCATTTTTGTAAAACGTTTTTTAATACCATTTAATAATTCGAGTAATATTTTCAATTTCTCCACTCCAAAGCCCCCTATGTCCTCTTTGTTCCATATTGAAAGTTCCTTCAATTAGGACGTAACTTTTATTTAGCTTGTCGTCAGCTATTGTTTTTCCGGTTTTTGGGTCAATAGAAATCCAAAATCCGTTGCTATAAATTTCGTGTTCATAGTCATCCTTATGCAGATAAATTCCATGCCCCTCAAATTCAATGTTTAAAAACCCGATTATTTGAACCTTCTTTCCGTGGTATTTTTCTGGTGTTGCAATTAAATTTACTAGTGAAAGTCTATAACTTGAAGCATATCCCATTTCAGGTTCGTTATTAGTGTTTGCGTTTTCGGACTTTTCTGATTTTTGGGCACAACTCATTTGTGTCAACGTCAAAAAGGCGAATATTAAATATATTCTCATTTTTTGGTCAAATGTTTTACAACGTTTAAGATAGGATTCGTTTAAAAATGAATTATATCGACCGATACCGAAACAAGTTCGGCATAGGTAAGTGAAGTTGGGCTTTTTTCATTGAAGATACCATTGGAAATGGACGGATCTATTGTTTGGGTTGACAGAACACGGTTTCCAATTGATACGGAAATTATCATGGGTTAAACTATTTCTCAAAATGAGCCTGTTAGAACAGTTTGAACGTATTTACGACTTTTCCCAACGAGTGATTGCGAAGCAGGGGTAAAGCTAGGGTGGTTTTTGGAGTTACACTTATAGCCAATGTTGTAAGCAGTTATTTCTTTGATTCCAGTTTTTCAATTCTAGATCGCAGCTCAAGGAGTTTTTTATTTTGCAGTCGTAATTCTTCAATCTCTTTCTGTTGCTGAATCGTGTAAAGTGTTAATTCTTCAATTTTTTGAAGTAATTTTGAATCCATTTCTCCAAGATAAATCCCCTCCTCTTTAACTTCTTTTGCACTTGGAATGTCTTTAAGATGTCCTTTTTCGATAATGTAATTTTCCACTTCTGCTAAGGTTGGTAAGTCATATTCCTCTTCAAATACAAAATCAGACCAACCTGTTTCCACTTTTATTTCTTTAGCCCTTATTTTTCCATTTACAGCCAATTTCCAATCATTAGGGTTTGTAGTTCCAATTCCCACGTTTCCATTTTCTAATATTGTTAATTGTTGACCAAAAACAGCATTAGTTTTATTTATGCCAAGATTTTTGTTTGCCCCTACTCCAAATTGCCAACTGCCAGAACTCCCAGCATTTTCTATTTGAATAGCAGCACCTCCTCCACTACCTAATCGACCGAATTTTGCAATAATAAAACTTGAAGAATTAACGTCAAGTGAATAATCCGGATTCGTTGTTCCTATTCCAAGGTTTCCTGAAGTCACAACAATATCCTTTAAAAATTCAGTATACCCTGATTCAGCTGTCCATTTTACCCAGTTACTGCCATTTGTAAGATCATGGATTTTAAATGAACTTCCAATCCCAGCAAGTTGGATATCCATCCAATCTCCATTACCTGTTTGTATTCTATTAAATCCTGTTATATTCTTACTGGTTTCATTTACTGTTTGACCATACGCCAAAACAACTAAATTAAAAAAGAGAACAGATAATAATATTTTTTTCATTTTATATTGGATTTGAGTTCAAAAAATTGCTTACAACGTTCTAAGATATGATTCGTTTTAAAAATTATATTGACAGATACAGAAACAAGTTCGGCACAGGTAAGTGAAGCTAACCTTTTTTCAATGAAGATACCACTGGAAATGGATGGATACATATTCTGGATTGGCAGAACACGATTTTCAGTTGATGGACAAAACAGTTTTCAATAAAAAACGCCCTTTTGGGCGTCTTTTTTTGTTAGTTGTATGTTCTCGACTGCGCTCGAACAGACAATCATTACAAATTCGGGATCACCAACACCTGATCGGGGTGGATCACATCCGGATTTTTTAAAATATTGGTGTTTGCATCAAAGATCTTGGTATACTTCATGGGGTCACCGTAATAGTGCTTGGCGATCTTGCTCAAGGATTCCCCACTCTTTACCGTATGTCTGTGGTATACGGAATCATCCTCCACAGTGATATTGGCCTTGATATCGGAAGGTTTTTCCCCACCGATCTCCTTTATTTTGTCCCAAAGGATGTTCTTTTCATACTGTGTTGAGGCCATTCCCTTTATTTTAAGGATACCGCTTTCCTCAGAAACATCACCGTCCTTGATGCCCAATTTAAGACCAAGGTCCAAAACCGGTTGGTACTTTGCTTTTACACTCATAATGGTATTTTTTTAGTTAACAATTAGAGGTTTCAAGATAACCATTA
>CP051244.1:1939496-2064610 GCA_017795045.1 Allomuricauda sp.
ATCAGCACATGGCTGAAGAAAAAACAAGCGCTGCCGTAGAAGAAACTACCGTGGCACCAGAAGTAAAAGAAGAAGTTCAGACCCAACAGGACCCCAAGGAGTACCTTGAGAATTTTGATTGGGACAAGTATGAAGAAGGAATTGAGCGCGTAGACGATACAAAGCTCAAGGAATTTGAAACGCTTGTTGAGGAAAACTTTGTGGACACCGCAGATGAGGAAGTTGTAGAGGGAACCGTGGTCCACATGACCGATCGCGAGGCCATCATCGACATCAATGCGAAGTCTGAAGGGGTTATCTCGTTGAACGAGTTCCGTTACAACCCAGACCTTAAAGTAGGTGACAAGGTTGAGGTCCTTATAGACATCCGTGAGGACAAGACAGGTCAATTGGTACTTTCGCACAGAAAGGCCAGGACCATCATGGCTTGGGATCGCGTAAATGCGGCCCACGACAAAGAAGAGATCGTTACCGGTTTTGTTAAATGTCGTACCAAAGGAGGTATGATCGTTGATGTATTTGGAATTGAGGCGTTCTTGCCCGGTTCGCAAATCGATGTGAAGCCTATCCGTGATTACGATCAGTATGTAGGTAAGACCATGGAGTTCAAGGTAGTGAAGATCAACCACGAGTTCAAGAACGTAGTGGTTTCGCACAAAGCCTTGATCGAAGCGGATATCGAAGAGCAGAAAAAAGAGATCATTGGTCAATTGGAAAAAGGCCAGGTATTGGAAGGTGTAGTGAAAAACATCACGTCTTACGGGGTATTTATCGACCTTGGAGGTGTAGATGGATTGATCCACATTACCGACCTTTCTTGGAGCCGTATCAACCACCCCAACGAAGTTGTGGAGTTGGATCAGAAATTGAACGTGGTTATCCTTGACTTCGATGATAACAAATCAAGAATCCAATTGGGTCTTAAACAATTGGAGAAACACCCATGGGATGCCCTAGGTGATGAAATCAAAGTAGGTGACAAGGTTAAAGGTAAGGTAGTGGTTATTGCTGATTACGGTGCCTTTATCGAAGTTGCTGAAGGTGTTGAAGGATTGATCCACGTTTCTGAAATGTCTTGGTCTACGCACTTGCGTTCTGCCCAGGATTTCGTAAACGTTGGTGATGAGGTTGAGGCTGTTGTACTTACCTTGGACCGTGAAGACCGTAAAATGTCTTTGGGTATCAAGCAATTGACTCCAGACCCATGGACCGATATCACTACCAAATATCCTGTTGGTTCCAAGCACAAAGGAATTGTAAGGAACTTTACCAACTTTGGTGTATTTGTGGAAATGGAAGAAGGTATCGATGGACTTATCTATATCTCTGACCTTTCTTGGACCAAGAAGATCAAGCACCCATCCGAGTTTGTTGCCGTTGGTGATACCTTGGAAGTGGAAGTTTTGGAATTGGACGTGGAAGGACGCAAGTTGAGCTTGGGTCACAAGCAGACCACAGAAAACCCTTGGGACAAATACTCCGAGGAGTTTGCTGAAGGTACAATTCACAAAGCTGCCATTGCAGAGATCGTGGACAAAGGAGCAACCATTGACTTCAATGAGGATATTGTTGGATTTGTTCCATCAAGACACTTGGAGAAAGAAGATGGTAAGAAACTTGTAAAAGGTGAAGAGGCAGAATTCAAGATCATCGAGTTCAACAAAGATTTCAAACGAGTTGTGGCCAGCCACACCGCTATCTTTAGAGAGCAAGAAGAGAAGAATGTAAGAGCTGCCAAGAAAAGGTCTACTTCGTCTGACGAAGCTGCACCAACCCTTGGTGATGCCAATGCTCAATTGCAAGCACTTAAGGATAAAATGGAAGCTGATTCCAAGAAGAAGTAATCAGACCATCCTGAATATAGCGAAAGCCCTGCTGGAAACAGCGGGGCTTTTTTTATAGTGTTGGCATTTTAAAGAATTGCTTACTTTTGCATACAAATGAGTCGGTCGCAAAGCATATGAGTCAAAAAGTACTGCTTACTTCAAAGGAAATAAATATCATACTGCACCGGCTGGCCTGTCAGCTTTTAGAAAACCATTTGGATTTTACGAATACAGCCCTGATCGGTATTCAGCCGAGAGGTGTCTTTTTGGCCGAACGTTTGGCCAAGATCCTCAAACAGGAATACAAGATCAAGGATATCGCCTTGGGCTTCTTGGATATCACATTTTTTCGGGATGATTTTGGAAGAGGGGAGATCCTTAAGGCCAATTCTACCAAAATGAACTTTTTGGTAGAGGACAAAAAAGTGGTCTTCATAGACGACGTACTCTATACGGGACGAAGTATCCGGGCCGCTTTAACGGCCATCCAATCCTTTGGCAGGCCACAGAGTATTGAATTGTTGACGTTGATCGACAGGCGATTTAGCAGACACTTGCCCATTCAACCCAATTATAGGGGACGGCAGGTTGATGCCATCAATGATGAAAAAGTTAAGGTGATGTGGGAGGAAAATGATGGGGAGGACATGGTATATTTAGTAAGCAAATAGATTGAAATGAGTGAACTGAGTGTAAATCACTTGCTGGGGATAAAATATCTGAACAAAAAAGATATAACGCTCATTTTTGAAACGGCGGACCATTTTAAGGAAGTGATCAACCGATCGATCAAGAAAGTTCCCACCCTGCGGGATACTACTATTGCCAATATCTTTTTTGAAAACAGTACCCGTACCCGACTCTCTTTTGAATTGGCCGAAAAACGACTTTCAGCGGATGTGGTCAATTTTTCTGCGGGACAATCTTCGGTAAAGAAAGGAGAAACCCTTATCGATACCGTAAACAATATCCTATCCATGAAAGTGGATTTGGTGGTGATGCGCCACCCCAACCCGGGAGCGGGAATCTTTCTGTCCAAACATGTGAAGGCAGCCATTGTCAATGCTGGTGATGGAGCCCATGAACACCCAACCCAAGCCCTTTTGGACTCGTATTCCATACGGGAAAAATTGGGTGACGTGGCCGGAAAGAACATTGTCATTGTAGGGGACATTCTGCACTCGCGTGTGGCCCTTTCCAATATTTTTGCCCTAAAATTGCAAGGGGCCAATGTAAAAGTATGTGGCCCAAAGACCTTGATTCCAAAGCATATAGAATCGCTTGGAGTGTCTGTGGAAACCAATCTGAGGAAAGCACTGGAGTGGTGCGATGTGGCCAATATGCTTCGTGTACAGCATGAGCGTATGGATATTAGCTATTTCCCCTCCATCAGGGAATATACCCAACAATTTGGGGTAAATAAACAGCTGTTGAACAGCTTGGACAAAGAAATTGTGATCATGCACCCCGGACCTATCAATAGGGGTGTTGAGATTACAAGTGATGTAGCGGATTCCGATCAGTCCATTATTCTGCACCAAGTGGAAAATGGAGTGGCCATCCGTATGGCAGTATTATATTTATTGGCATCAAAAATTCAGTAAGATGATTTTCGACAAAGAAGGTACGACTACCATCGTTTTTCAAGAAAAGACCTCGCTTTCCACCTTCATGGGCAATCTGAACAAAGCGTACCCCAAGATCAAGCACGACAATATCATTGTCAATCTGTTTTCTTTCAGTGCTTTGACTTCGGGTGATGTATTGGAGTTTTTGGAGATATCCAATACGCACAAAGGCTCAGGGAAGTCTTTTGTGCTGGTCACCAATACCGTATCGTATGACGATGTTCCTGATGAAATCAGTGTGGTGCCCACCGTTCAAGAAGCCAAGGATTTGATTGAAATGGAAGAAATTGAACGTGATCTGGATCTATGAAGTTGACCATTCTAGGATGTTATTCCGCAACTCCAAGAACGTTTACCAATCCAACTTCGCAGGTGCTGGAAATCAAGAACCATCTTTTTTTAATCGATTGCGGAGAAGGTACCCAAGTACAACTCAGAAAGTACAAACTTAAATTCTCCAGGATCAAGCACATTTTTATATCGCATTTGCATGGCGACCATTTTTTTGGCTTGCCAGGCTTGATCTCAACATTCAGGCTTTTAGGCAGGGACAGCGAAATGCACATATATGGCCCAAAGGGAATCAAGCAGGCCGTGACATTGTTGCTTAAACTGGGTGATTCATGGACCAATTTCCCACTTATTTTCCATGAATTGGAATCCAAGGAATCGGAACTCTTGTTTGAGGATGAGAAGGTCAGTGTCCGTACTGTACCATTAGACCATCGTGTGTACACCAACGGGTTTGTGTTTCAAGAAAAACCGGCCCCAAGGACCTTGGATGTGGAAGCGGCCAAAAGGCTGGGTGTGGATCGGAGTCAATTTAACCATATCAAAAATGGTGCAGATGGCGTTTCCAATAATGGGGATACCATTCCCAATGTCAAACTTACCTCGGACCCGCCTAAACCCAAAAGCTATGCCTTTTGCAGCGATACAAGCTATCATGAGCCCATAGTTCCTCTTATTGAGGGGGTCGATGCCCTTTATCACGAGTCCACTTTTTTGGAGACCGAATCCCATCTTTGTGCCAAAACCAAGCATTCCACGGCCAAGCAAGCCGCCCAAATAGCCCAACAGGCCAACGTGGGAAAATTGATCTTGGGGCATTATTCCACAAGGTATAAATCCTTGGAACTTTTTAGGGAGGAGGCCATGGAGGTGTTTCCCAATGTGGCTTTGGCCGATGATGGCAAAACCTTTGAAATCTAAGGGGAGACCTTAACATAAATAAAACAACTTTTCCAACCGCGATGCTTTGCTGAGATTTGAATTTTAACGAAATTCACAGTATGCAGAAAGATTTGAGCGATTACAGAAAATCCTACGAGAAAAGTGCCTTGTTGGAAACGACCATCAAGGAAAACCCCATGGAGCAATTCCAAAAATGGTTCTATGAAGTGGAGGCCACGGATGGATTGGATGAACCCAATGCCATGACGGTTTCCACCATTGGGTTGGATGGTTTTCCCAAGAATAGGGTGGTCCTCATGAAAAAGTACACCCATGAAGGCTTTATTTTTTATACGAATTATGATAGTGAAAAAGGTAGGGCCATAGCGGCCAATCCTTCCTTATGTCTCTCCTTTTTTTGGCCCAATTTGGAAAGACAGGTAATCATAAAGGGTACTGCCGAGAAACTCCCCGAAAACCTCTCGGACGGGTATTTTGAGTCCAGACCCGTAGGCAGCCAATTGGGAGCCGTGGTCTCCAACCAAAGTGAGGTCATAGGGTCACGCGAGGTTCTGGAAAAGGAATTGGAAGCCTTGGAAAAAAAATATGAAGGGAAGGAAATCCCCAGACCTTCCAATTGGGGAGGATTTTTGGTACGCCCCGTCTCCATAGAATTTTGGCAGGGCAGGCCCAACCGACTGCACGATAGGATCAGATATACACTTCAGGAAGATTACGACTGGAAGATAGAACGATTGGCACCATAACGCAATTGAACATGAAACAACTGATACTCATGAGACATGGAAAATCCTCTTGGGATTACGAAGTGTCCGATAAAGATAGACCCTTGCTTCAAAGAGGGATCAACGATGCCCATCTGGTGTCCAAAACCTTTGGGAACCACGCGCCGAAAATAGATTTTGCCTATTCCAGCCCGGCAAATAGGGCCTTGCACACCAGTATGATTTGCCTAAGGAACCTTGATTTTGACTTGAATCGGTTCAAGGTGGATAAGGCACTCTATGACTTTTCCGGTGACAGTGTCCAACGATTTGTGGGCAAACTGGACAATGACCTTCAAACCGTTGCGATTTTCGGACATAATTATGCCTTCACTTCGCTTGCAAATACTTGGGGAGATCAGTATATTGAAAACGTTCCCACAGCAGGACTTGTGCACATTAGATTCAATGTGGACGATTGGTCCAAGGTTTCCAAGGGAACCACTGAGCGAACAATCTTTCCAAAACACTTAAAATAAAGAATGGTCAAAACAAAGAATGAATATATAAATAGGGAAATCAGTTGGTTACATTTCAATGCCCGGGTGCTTCAAGAGAGTGCGGACAAGAAAGTACCCCTGATTGACCGACTTCGGTTTTTGGGAATTTTCAGTAATAACCTGGATGAGTTTTTCAAGGTGAGATATGCCACGGTAAAACGTATTGTGGATGCTGGAAAAACGGGAAAAAGCGTATTGGGAGGTGAAAGGGCGAAGGATTTGCTGGAAGAAATCACCAAGATCGTGATTGCCCAACAGGCCCGGAGTCTGGAAATTTTCAATGAGATTGAAAAGGAACTCAAGGAAGAAAATATTTTCATTATTGATGAGAATGAAGTAAACGATAGCCAGGCCGAGTTTATCCGGGATTATTTCTTTCATAAGGTCAATCAAGAGCTGATGACCATCATCCTGAACGACCTCACCGAATTCCCGTTGTTGAAGGATACCGCGGCCTATTTGGCCGTGAAAATCGTGATGAAAAACGGTTCAGGGGAACGAAAGCACAACCGGTACGCCCTAATCGAGATTCCCAAGGGAATTGACCGCTTTGTGGTGCTTCCCAAGGAGGGGGACAAGAATTATATCATCATTCTGGACGACTTGATCCGGTTCTGTTTGGATAGTGTCTTCACCATGTTCGAGTTTGAATCCATCTCGGCCCACATGATCAAGATCACCCGGGATGCCGAATTGGACATTGATAACGATCTGAGCAAAAGCTTCATCGAGAAGATATCCTCCAGTGTGGAGCATAGAAAGATCAGTGACCCGGTCCGTTTTGTATATGATAAGAATATCGATAAGGATACCCTTCAGTTCCTAAAGGAAAAGATGGACATTATGGGGACGGATAGTGTGATTCCGGGAGGACGTTACCATAACAGAAGGGACTATATGGGCTTTCCCAGCTTGGGAAGATACGATCTAATGTATGACAAGATAGACCCATTGCCCGTGAAAGGGCTCAGCATGGAAGGAAGTCTATTGGAAATGATAGCGCACAAGGATTATATGATCTATGCGCCCTACCATACCTTTAGCTATATCACCAAATTTTTAAGGGAAGCCGCACTGGACCCCAAGGTAAGGACCATATTGATCACGGTATACCGATTGGCCAATGATAGTCAGATAGCCTCCTCATTGATCAATGCCGTAAAAAATGGAAAGCATGTCACGGTACAGATAGAATTGCAGGCCCGATTTGATGAGCAGGCCAATATTGAGTATGCCAACCAATTACAGGCGGAGGGCATCAACTTGATTTTTGGCGTTCCGGGTCTAAAAGTGCACAGTAAGATTTGTATGATCGAGCGGGAAGAAGCCGAAGGAATCAAACGTTATGGTTTTATAAGCACCGGAAACTTTAATGAATCCACAGCAAAGATTTACACCGATTATACCCTTTTTACGGCCCACCAAGGAATCCTAAAGGATATGAGCAAGGTCTTTGGGTTCTTTGAGACCAATTACAAGATCAACAAGTACAAGCACCTGATCGTTTCGCCACACTACACCAAATCTACCTTTATTAAGCTCATTGATAGGGAGATCGTCAATGCCAAAGCGGGTAGGGAGGCCTATATCAAAATAAAGATGAACAGCCTCACTTCGTACAAAATGGTGGACAAACTGTATGAAGCCAGTAGGGCAGGCGTAAAGATTCAGATGGTGGTCCGGGGAATCTGTTGCCTTATTCCGGGAGTACCGGGCATGAGCGAGAATATTGAGGCCATTAGTATTGTGGACAAGTTTTTGGAGCATCCTAGATTGTTCATCTTTGGAAATAATGGTGATCCCAAGATTTATATCTCCTCTGCAGATTGGATGACGCGAAACCTTGATTTTAGGGTTGAAGTGGGGTGCCCCATTTATGACCCGGAAATCAAACAGGAGCTTTTGGATACTTTCGAGATATCTTGGAAGGATAACCTAAAAGCCCGGGTATTTTCGGAAAAGCAGGACAATGCCTATCGGCAGCGTGCCAAAGGTGAGCCTGAGCTGAGATCGCAGTTTGAGCTCTATCATTATTATCAGAAGAAGTTGGAATCGTAATACCCTACACATTTGCTAATACGAAAGTTTGCGGCCATAGACATTGGGTCCAATGCCATACGATTGCTCATCAACAACGTGATTGAGCAGAAAGACAAGCCTACCTTGTTCAAAAAGAGTGAGCTGGTACGGGTGCCCGTTCGTTTGGGGGAAGATTCTTTTTTGCGGGGTGAAATCTCGGACTCCAGTCTTAAACGTCTCATTAAAACTATGCAATCCTTTGACCTGTTGATGCAGGTCTATGGCGTGGAAAAATATATGGCCTGTGCCACTTCAGCGCTGCGCGATGCAAAAAATGGTCAGGAGGTCATTGAAAAAATACAGCGAGAATCCAACATCAACATAGAAATTATTGATGGCAAACGTGAAGCGGCCATCATAGCATCCACAGATTTAAAGGATGTGATAAAAACGGACCGATTCTATCTCTATGTCGATGTAGGAGGTGGAAGCACCGAATTCACCGTTTTTGACAAAGGAGCACCTATAGTGTCCCGTTCTTTTGAAATAGGGACCGTTCGTATCCTCAACAATTTGGTCAAGGATACCGTTTGGGACGACATTAAAGTTTGGATAGCCTCATACGTAGGGCAGGATAGGTTGGTGGAAATCATTGGCTCGGGAGGAAACATCAATAAGCTACACAAAATGTCGGGGCGGAAAATTGGACAACCTTTGTCCTATATCTGGTTGAATGCCCAATACCACTTTTTGAACAGTATGGAATATGAAGACCGGATTGCCGAGCTGGGGCTTAACCAAGACCGGGCCGATGTAATCATACCCGCTACCAAAATATTCTTGAATGCAGCCAAATGGAGCAAGGCCAAAAAAATCCATGTGCCAAAGATAGGGTTGGCCGATGGTATGATCAAGACGTTGTACTACCAGTAAGGTTGCTCATGCGTTTTCCATTTTTAAGGTCCATAGAAGCACTGTTCTTATGGCTTTTAAACCCTATACATCAATTATAATACTATATCCGTCAATCCAAATATGCCGTTCGTCAATTGTCCCTCTCTTATAAGTCTTTAATTGTTGAAATTGAGATGTAATAAAAGACATCTTATCATGAAATTAATTAAAATTCTTAGTATCATTGGGATAGTTCTCTTAGTGGTTTCCTGTAGCAAAGAGGACACCCCAGAACCACCGGTACCTTCAAATCAAGCCCCTACATTCAACAATGATGGGTATACGTTCACGGTATCCGAAGACAGTGGTTCCATTGGGCAGGTTTCGGCAACCGATCCCGATCAAGATAATCTGACCTATTCCATAACCGGAAATAGCGGTGAACTGTTTGATATATCATCAAATGGGGAAGTGACTGTAAAGGATGGTATGACCCTGGACTTTGAGACCTTGGAACAGCATAGCATCACTATTAGCGTAAGTGATGGGGACAAAACTACGGAAACCACTGTTTCCATTACTGTTGCGGACGTTCCGGAACCTTTCCCCAACGATAAGAACGCTTTTGTGACCACTTGGATAATGGGAGGGATAGATTTGGAGGATTTAACTTTGATAATGGTTTTGGACGATAATTATTCATATGATTTTACGATTAACTGGGGTGATGGCACCATTGAAGACATAACCGATATTGAGTACTCAATATCGCATACTTATGATGATCCAGGGACTTATCAAATATCGATTATCAATGTATTCCCAGCGATACGTATGGGTTGGGAATATGCCTCTACTCAAGAGCTTTTCAGTCTAGACCAGTGGGGGACTATTGAGTGGATGTCTTTCCAAAGTGCTTTCTCAGGGTGTTTTAATATGGCATATAACGCTGTAGATGTTCCCGATCTTAGAGATGTAACGAATATGTCCAAAATGTTCTCTTATGCTGAAAATATTTATGAAACCAACTTCAATGCTTGGGACGTAAGCAAAGTGACCGATATGAGTTCTATGTTTCAAGGAACCTATCTTTTCAATGAGGATTTATCTAACTGGGATGTAAGAAACGTGACCGATATGTCGGATATGTTCAGTGAGGCTATTGAGTTTAATTCAGATATCAGTGAATGGGAGGTGGATAATGTGGAGAACATGAGCGGTATGTTCGCTTTTGCTACCGCTTTTAATGTTGATATTGGTGATTGGAAGGTTGGGAAGGTAACAGTAATGAGCAACATGTTCTATGAGGCAGAATCCTTTGATAAAGACCTTGGTGATTGGAATATTGGCCAGGTAACCACGATGAGTGGCATGTTTTCTGCTTCTGGGCTTTCTACAGCCAATTTCGACAAGACCCTTATAGAATGGTACAATTCGGGAAATTTTCAGGACGGTGTTGATCTAGGGGCTTCAGGTATTTATCAATGTGAGTCAGCGGATATAATCAATACATTGGAATCAGACCATGGTTGGACCATCGATGATCAGGGCATTGATCCAAATTGTCCATTGTAGAAAAATATACTTTAATAAAGAAGTAAACCGCCAAATCAAAAAACTTGGCGGTTTTATTTTTGTTGTGAAAAAAGAAATCTTGTAACGGTTAACAATGATTATCCGTGCATGGTTTCTTTTTTGCCCAAATCTTTCATTAGACCAGCTTCATAGTCCAATAGGTCCTGCCATTTTTGGTCCACCTCTTCCTTTTTGCCATATTTTCGGGCAAACGTTAGGAACATGGTGTAATGGTTGGCCTCACTGACCATAAGATTGCGGTAGAATTCAGAAAGCTCCTCATCTGCAATTTCTTCGGAAAGTAAACGGAAACGTTCACAGCTACGGGCTTCAATCAAAGCCGCATAGAGCAGTTTATGCACCAAATGGGTTTCTTTGCTACCTCCTTTTGGGAAAAACTTCATCAACTCGATTACATACTCGTCCTTGCGTTCGCGCCCCAAGACCCATCCGCGTTTCAGGATTTTATCATGGACCATGTTAAAGTGGCCCATTTCTTCCCGTGCCAAGGCGGTCATTTCCTTGACCAATTCAGATTTTTCTGGAAAACCAATAATCAGTGAAATGGCGGTACTGGCCGCTTTTTGTTCACAATAGGCATGATCGGTAAGGATTTCCTCAATGTTCTTTTCAACAATGTTCACCCATCTGGGGTCGGTCGGTAGTTTAAGCCCTAGCATAATGGTACTTTTCAAGATTCAGGTGCAAAGATAATGGAATGGGTTGGTATGGCTAGAAATCCAGGTCGAACTCCTTGCGCAAGAGATCTATGGCGGGATTCTTTTCCCGTAATTTCTCATACTTTTCTTCTGGGGTAAAGGCAAACTTTTTGGCTACTTCCTCATTCACGGTAATGTGAAGGGTGATGGAATGGTTGTTCAGCTTTTCCTTGAGGTAGTTGAGCATTAGGCTTTGTTCCCGTTCCACCTCCTTTTTCATGGTACTGTTGGGAAGCTCTATCCAAATGGTATGGTCATTTTTTAATTTGGGAACATCGGTTTGGAGGTTACTGGCCAGGATTTTTCGGCCTTTGTCTTCCAATTGATCTACAAAATCGTCCCAATGGGTTTGCATTTCTGCTTCGGTAAACGGCTCTTTGGGGAGTTCCTCTTGATCAACCTCTGACGTTTTGGTGTTTTCGTGAGCCTTTTTAGCCTTGATACTGGATAGCGATAGTCCGGACACCCTTCTCTCCGAAGACTTTATCTGGATCTTTTTTGCGGGTTGATATTCTTCCTGGGGCTCTTGTGCCAATACGGGTTGAGGCTCGGTTGTCTCATGAACAGTTTCTGTTACCGTATAGGTCGCCGTTTTGGGTGAACCGTTGGTTTTTGGGGGAGCAGCTCCATGGGTTTTGGGCCTTCCAGAAAAAAATGAGGCAGGGATTATAAAATCAGACTTTTTTTTTTTCTCCATCATAAGTGATGGAGGCCAATTTCATAAGGGTAAGTTCAACCAACAGGCGTTGGTTTTTACTGGATTTGTACTTGAGGTCGCAGTCATTGGCCAAATCAATGGCTTTTAAAAGGAAATCCTTGGAGGCTTTTGCAGCCTGCTCCTTATATTGATTCTTGACATCTTCGCCTACTTCCAAAAGGGCTATGGTCTCGGGATGTTGGCATACCATTAAATCCCTGAAATGGGACGCTAGGCCTGTGATAAAATGATGGCCATCAAATCCATAGGACAAGGTATCGTTCAAAAGTATCAGGAGCTCTGGAATCTTGTTTTCCAAGATAAGGTCCGTTGCAGAAAAATAAGTGTCATAATCCAACACGTTTAAATTTTCTGTCACGGCTTTACGGGTCAATTCCTTGCCCGAAAAACTTACTACCCGGTCAAAAATGGAGAGGGCATCGCGCATGGCACCATCTGCCTTTTGGGCTATGATGTGAAGGGCACTTTCCTCTGCCTCAATCCCTTGTTGCTCCGCGATGTATTTAAGGTACTCCGTAGCATCCTTTACCGTGATGCGCTTAAAATCAAAAATTTGGCATCGGGATAGAATGGTTGGGATTATTTTGTGTTTTTCCGTGGTGGCCAAGATAAAGATGGCGTGCTTTGGTGGCTCTTCCAACGTCTTTAAAAAAGCATTGAACGCCGATTGGGAGAGCATGTGTACCTCGTCAATGATGTAGACCTTGTATTTGCCTACTTGGGGAGGTATCCGTACTTGGTCGATCAGACTCCGGATATCGTCCACGGAATTATTGGAGGCGGCATCGAGCTCAAAGATATTGAAGGCAAAATCCTCATCGTCCCGTTCGGTGCCATCCTGATTGATTTTTTTAGCCAATATCCGTGCACAGGTGGTTTTACCCACACCCCTTGGTCCACAGAATAAAAGCGCTTGTGCCAGGTGGTTGTTCTCTATGGCATTCAGCAATGTATTGGTAATGGCACCCTGGCCCACCACATCCTTAAAAGTCTGTGGGCGATATTTCCTTGCCGATACAATAAAGGGTTCCAAAATCAATGATACAATTGCGTTCCTACAAATATAAAAATAGGAGCCGTGAAAGTAGTACATGAGTGCTGATGTAACCCTTTTTTTATTAACAATTGCGTTACCTTTGCCGCCAGCAGGCCACCTTACCGCCGTGTGCCGAACTAGTTTCGGCATCCATTATGGATCCTGAATCAAGTTCAGGACAGGGAGGAAAGTCCGGACACCATAGTGCRGCATAGCGGGTAACGCCCGTCCGTTGAAAGGCGAGGACCAGTGCAACAGAAAGCAAGTACAGTTCGGCTGTAGTGAAATCAGGTAAACTCTATGCGGTGAAACGCCACGTAAACCAATGTTTGAGGACTGCACGTCCAAATTGGAGGGTAGGCGGTTGGAGCTTTTGGGCAACCAAAAGCCTAGATAAATGGTAAGGCTCGACAGAATCCGGCTTACGGCCTGCTTTTTTATGCTTCAAAAAAACTGAACACACTACCGCCGTATTTACGGTTTTCCGAAAATTTTGGGTATTCGGACAAGTCGGTCTTGTCCGAATGTTCAATGATCAAAAGACCTTCATCCAGCAGCAATTGCCTTTCAAACACCAAATCCGCAATTTTTAAAAATTGATTCTGATCAAAGTTGTAGGGAGGGTCTGCAAACACAATGTTGAACTTTTCTGGGCTACGCTCCAAAAATTTGAATACATCGGACTTGGCCGTGGTGATGGGAAAATCCATTTCCTTGGCCATTTTGGAGATAAAATGCACGCAGCCCGAAAAACTGTCCACGGCCATAATTTCCCCTGCATCCCGTGAGGCAAATTCAAAGCTGATGTTGCCGGTTCCGGAAAATAGGTCCAATACCTTGAGTCCGTCAAAGTAAAAACGGTTGTTGAGGATATTGAAGAGCCCCTCCTTGGCCATATCCGTGGTAGGGCGTACAGGAAGTTTTTTGGGTGCCGTGATGCGCTTCCCCTTATATTTTCCAGAAATGATGCGCATTATAGGGTACTGAGTATGGAAAAATCTATAGTCTCGTCCTCTAACTTCTCATAAGGAAAAGGAAGGTTACCTGGAATAAAGACGGAAACATGCTCTATATATCCACGACAAAGTTCATAGATGGCATCACCTTCCTCGATGTTCCCGAATAATTTTAGTTGTACTTTTCGAGAATCCAACTGTAACTGTTCCATACTGAAAAGGAGGTAGTATAGGAAATCTTCCTTGGTCTGATATTCAAACTGGTTGTAGAAAAGCAGTTTCTTGTTGGAAACTACCATCATTTCCATATCTTTTTCAGACACTTGGATGTAACATACGGTTTGGTCCGAAATCCTATTTTGGTTCAACAATGTACTGATCAGGACCGTGCCGCTATGTTTGAACTCAAATTCACCAAAAAGGTCAAAAATGTAGTTGTTGACATTGGTGTAAGGTACATATACATTGATGATATCCTGATTGGGTATTTCATCATGGGCAATAAGGTCATTTGCCATGATCTTGGCATTGAACTTTAAATAGTTGGGAAGTTCCTCGGCATTGAAGAGGGGCTTGGGTACCAAGCTGAACATGTTGTTTTTATGAATGACCAAAACTTCTGAAAACTCATTTCCAATATTGCTTTTTTGACCCAACATATTCTTGAGTTCCTTGAGCATTAGATAAGGAGTGGAAGGAGCCTTGAACGCTATTTTCTCAAAAGCGAGTATTTTATTGGAAACCGTGTCCAGTACACAAAAAGAAAGTCCATTCAAGCCGACTTGAATGGACAATTTTCTAAAAGTGTTATTTGTCTTTGACTGTGCTATATCAGTTGTTTTTTCTGTCATAGATAGGAGGCCAGTTACCATTTGTACTTACGTCGGTAAGTGAGCCCACTTTGATTTCGGTTCCATTGACCTCTTCCACACTTTGATGTGCGTTTTCCCTATCCAATAAATCTTTGGGTTGGTCATATAGAACAACGTTCTTCTTCACCTTGGCTTCAAAAACAGGAGCTTTATACCCGCTTTTATCGATAATGTCTGCCTTCATTTCAAATTTCTCACCATTCTGGGCATATGGAACATTCATCATGGTTTTGTAACGATTATCGGCTCCAAACAAGGAATCTTTCACTTTTACCTGTCCAAGGGTGTCAATGATGACGGTGTCTTGTTGGAGTTCAATCTGGTATACTTTGTCGTATCTCATAAAAGAAGAATCCTTTTGAGAGGTGATGGTGTAGTTTCCAGTATCGATAAACTGTATTAGGCTATTGAAATTGCCAGCGTACCTTCCATTTACGGTTTTATAGGCTTCTTGTGAATCCCTAATGTCTTTAAGTTTGGCGATTACTTGTGAAAATCTTTCTTTTCTTACTTTGTTAAATTCTATAGGGGCATTGATGGATTGGTAAATTTTATATCCAAGGAAAATGCTCAAAAGACCAAAGGTAATTACAAGTACAGGCTTTATTTTTTGAGGTAAAAATCTGTCAATCAGGAATACAAGCCCTATGGTCAAAAGGGCAATCAATACAACGATAAGGATTAAGTTTAACATATCTGCTACTGTCTTTCTAAGTTAATTTAGTGGTTACAGACAAATCTACAATTTTTTTTTAATCACGAAACTTTTTGCTTTAAAAATCCATGCTTACTTTAGAGGCTCATGGACCATCCCACAGCACCTAAATTTTTAAGCATTTTGGCCGAAAAGTTTCCCCATCTCCCTACCGAAAAACAGGAGGTGGCCTTAACAAAATTGGCCCAATTTGTATTGAATGGCAAAAAGGACGAGATATTTCTCTTAAAGGGGTTTGCAGGAACAGGAAAGACCACTATTGTGGCCACCTTGGTGAGCAGTCTTTGGAAGGTAAAGATGAGCGCAGTGCTCATGGCCCCGACCGGAAGGGCAGCCAAAGTCATGTCGGTCTATTCTGGCAACCAAGCCTTCACGATCCACAAGAAGATTTACTTTCCCAAAAAACAATCCGGGGGAGGGGTACAATTTGTCCTGGCACCGAACAAGCATAGAAACACACTATTTATTGTGGATGAGGCTTCCATGATTCCGGATAGCCCTGCTGATTCCAAACTTTTTGAAAATGGCTCCCTGCTGGACGACCTTATCTTTTATGTGCATTCCGGGCATAATTGTAAACTGGTACTGATCGGGGATACGGCCCAGTTGCCTCCCGTGAAATTGGAGTTGAGTCCGGCCTTGGATGAAGACCGACTGTCCCTTAATTATAATAAGGAAGTAAATTTTATGGAACTGGACGAGGTCATGCGCCAGACCGATGATTCGGGAATCCTGTACAACGCTACCAATTTAAGGGAGCAATTACAGACCCATTTTTTTGACGGCTTCAAATTTGAACTGGGCTCTTTTACCGATATCGTCCGCCTTATCGACGGAACGGAAATACAAGAGGCCATAGATAGTTCGTACCATCAGAATGGAAAAGAAGAGACCGCCATCATTGTCCGTTCCAACAAACGCGCCAATCTGTACAACAAAAATATACGGGAGCGCATTCTTTTTCTGGACAATGACATCGCCGTGGGAGATTATATGATGGTAGTGAAGAACAATTATTTTTGGCTTAGGCCCAATTCCGAAGCGGGATTTATTGCCAATGGCGATATCATTGAAGTGCTGGAACTTTTTGCCATAAAGGAACTCTACGGTTTCAGGTTTGCCGAAGTAAAGGTGAAGATGGTGGACTATCCCAATCAGAAACCTTTTGAGACTGTTCTGTTATTGGATACCATCGATTCGGAAACCCCATCACTTTCCTATGAAGATGGTAATAGACTGTATCAAGAAGTACTAAAGGACTATGCCCATGAAAAGTCCAAATACAAAAAGTTCTTGGGAGTAAAGAACAATAAGTTTTTCAATGCGCTGCAAGTAAAGTTCTCCTATGCCATTACCTGTCATAAATCCCAAGGAGGGCAGTGGGAGACCGTTTTTGTGGAACAACCCTATTTGCCCAATGGGGTGGACAAAGATTATTTGAGATGGTTGTATACGGCAGTGACTAGGGCCAAGCGACAACTCTATCTGATCGGATTCAAAGATGATTTTTTTCTTGACTAGGAATAGCCTATTTTAGACAAGAACATGAATATTGAACCGAATACCATTATTAGTATTTTCTTGGGCATAGGTCTGGCGGCTTCCGTTGGGTTTAGGGTGTTTTTACCCCTTTTTGCCCTTAGTTTGGCTGCCTATTTGGACGTTTGGGAACTCAATGCCAGCTGGCAATGGATCGGCAGTTTGGCGGCATTGATCACCTTAGGGGTGGCGACCTTGGTTGAAATTTTCGCATATTTTATTCCGTGGGTAGACAATGCCTTGGACAGTTTGGCCGTTCCCTTGGCCGGAATTGCCGGTACGGCGGTAATGGTATCCACAGTGGCCAACTTGGACCCAATGACCACTTGGACCTTGGCCATCATTGCTGGAGGTGGAACCGCCACGGCCATTAAAGGGGCCAATGCAGCCGGTAGGATGACCTCGACCGCAACGACTGGTGGAGTGGCCAACCCTGTGGTATCTACTGTAGAAACAGGGGCAGCAGTGGCTGTTTCAACCGCCTCCATATTGGCACCACCCATTGCGGCCATTCTGGTCATCATTATTTTGGTGATCATTTTTAGGATCTACCGAAGAATACGACCGAAAAAGTAACCTCAATCAATAATTTTTTAGAGAAGTGAAGATAATTTCCATGATACCGGCCCGGTACCAGGCCTCAAGATTCCCTGCAAAACTAATGCAGGACCTTCAGGGCAAACCAGTTATTGTTAGAACCTATGAAGCTGCGGTGAAAACAGGGCTTTTTGATGAAGTGTATGTAGTAACCGATAGCGACATTATCTCCAAGGTTATCTCTGGGATAGGAGGTAAGGTCATCATGAGCAAACAAAAGCACGAAAGTGGCAGCGATAGGATAGCGGAGGCTGTGGTGGATATGGAAGTGGACATCGTGATCAATGTGCAGGGAGATGAACCCTTTATAGATGGGGAAAGCTTGGAAAAAATCATTGCCGTGTTCAGGAAAGATGAAAAAAAAGAAATAGATTTAGCTTCGCTAATGACACCAATCACGGATTGGGAGGAAATTTCTAACCCCAACACGGTAAAGGTCATTGTGGACAATCAAAATTGTGCACTGTATTTTTCCCGTTCCCCCATTCCCTATCCAAGGGACCAAGTGGTGGAGGCCACCTATTACAAACACAAGGGTATTTATGCCTTTAGAAAAAGAGCATTGATGGATTTTCAACGGTTGCCCATGTTGCCTTTGGAAGCCAAGGAAAAAATAGAGGCCATCCGATTTTTGGAATATGGTAAAAAAATAAAAATGGTGGAAACCCATGTAACCGGTATAGAAATTGATACCCCTGAAGACTTGGAGCGAGCCAATAAAGCATGGAAGTAGATTTTAGCAATATAAAGGTCATAGGTTTTGACGCGGATGACACCCTTTGGGTGAACGAAACCTATTTTAGGGAAACCGAGGAGCGTTTTGCCGAGTTGTTGGAAGAGTATGAGACCAAGAACAAGGTGGATCAAGAATTGTTCAAAATGGAAATGGATAATCTGGAGTTGTACGGATATGGCATAAAAGGATTTATGCTTTCCATGATAGAATCCGCCTTGGACCTGTCCAACGGAAAGATTTCCCAAGGGACGATTTCGGAAATATTGGATCTGGGTAAAAATATGATTGCTAGACCGGTGGAACTGTTGGATGGGGTGGAAGAAGTGCTTTCCCAACTCGCGGGAAGGTATAGATTGATTGTCTTGACCAAGGGCGACCTTTTGGATCAAGAAAGAAAATTGGAAAAATCCGGACTCTCCAAATATTTTCATCACGTGGAGGTGTTGAGTGAGAAAAAGGAAACTAATTATAGCAATTTGTTGGAGCATCTGAACATTGATGTCAACGAATTTTTGATGATAGGGAACTCCCTGAAATCCGATGTATTGCCTATATTGAATATTGGGGCAAAGGCAGTACATGTGCCTTTCCATACCACATGGATACATGAGATGGTATCGGAAACGGAACAGGTGAACGACCATTTGAAGCTTAATGGTCTCAAGGATATTTTAAAATATTTGTAGAATATTGAAGATAAGCAGCGATTTGAAAAAAGAAGCGATTTCAACACATAAAATAAAGACCTATAAAAATTTTCCCATGGTGCCCCGGGTGGTTTTTGGGCAGGGTAGTTTTTCACAGTTGAAGGATATTTTATTGCCCAAACGGAAAAATGCAGATGCACCCTTTATCTTTTTGGTGGATGATTTTTTTGAGGATAAGGATTTTATATCGCGCATTCCTTTGATGTTCAACGACCAAGTCATTTTTGTTTCTGCGGATGAAGAACCAAAAACAGCCCAAGTGGATGCCTTGGTGTCGCGGATAAAGGAACAATTTGATGAATCCCCTTCCGGGATAATCGGAATAGGAGGGGGTACACTTTTGGATTTGGCCAAGGCAGTGGCCATCTTGTTGAACAATACAGGATTGGCCAAGGATTACCAAGGATGGGATTTGGTGAGTAGGCCAGCGGTCTACCACGTGGGCATTCCGACCATTAGCGGAACAGGAGCGGAAGTTTCCAGGACTACGGTTTTATTGGGCCCCGAGAAAAAGTTGGGGATCAATTCGGACCATACCACCTATGATCAGGTGATTTTGGACCCAGACCTTGCCGTTACCGTACCCAAGGAACAATGGTTCTATACGGGGATGGACTGTTTTATTCATTGCGTGGAATCGCTGACCGGAAGCTATTTAAATGCCTTTAGCCAAAGTTATGGCGAAAAGGCCATGGAACTTTGCAAGGAGGTCTTTTTGGGAGATATTCCAGAAACTGAGTCACGGGACAAGTTAATGATGGCCTCTTGGCACGGAGGAATGAGTATTGCCTACTCCCAAGTGGGAATTGCACATGCCATGAGCTATGGACTCTCCTATCTTTTGGGAACCAAGCACGGTATAGGAAATTGTTTGGTCTTTCAACACTTGGAAGAATATTATCCAGAGGGAGTGGTCCTTTTTAAGCAAATGTTGGAAAAACATCAAATAGAACTTCCTCAAGGAGTGTGTTCCAACTTAACCCAGGATGATTTTGATATCATGGTAAATGTTTCCTTGGGAATGGAACCCCTATGGGAAAATGCACTTGGGGAGGACTGGAAAAAAATCATGACCCCGGAACGTCTTCAGGCTTTGTATCAAAAAATATAGGACACCTTGGATACCTATCAAGGGTCTTTAAAAGAAGAATGCATAAACTGTCCAAATTCATATACTTCAAGATTTTGGGATGGAAACTCAACGGTTCGTTTCCAGATTTGGATAAATGTGTGGTCATTGTAGTGCCACACACCCATTGGTTGGACTTTTTCTTGGGACTGTTGGTACGAAAGGTAGTCAACCAAGAAATCAACTATATCGGAAAAAAAAGTCTGTTCAAACCACCTTTTGGATGGTTTTTTAGGTGGACGGGCGGTGCGCCCGTGGACCGCTCCAAAAGTTCCAATACGGTGGACGCAGTGGTTCAGATTTTTAACGAGAGAAGTGTTTTTAGATTTGCCCTTGCCCCGGAAGGCACTCGAAAAAAAGTGGACAAATTACGGACAGGTTTTTATCACATAGCCCAGAAAGCTAAAGTCCCGATTCTAATGGTGGCCTTTGATTTTGGAAAAAAGGAAGTGAAAATTGCCGAACCCTTCCATCCAACGGAAAATCAGGAACAGGATTTTGAGAAAATCCATAAATTCTACAAAGGAGTGACAGGCAAGGTGCCTGAGTATAGCTTTTGAAGTTACTCCTGCATGCTGTGGAAGACGTTCTGTACGTCATCGTCCTCCTCAATTTTCTCCAATAGTTTTTCCACATCGGCAACTTCTTCCTCGGAAAGCTCCTTGGTCACTTGCGGAATACGCTCAAAACCCGAGGAAATTATTTCAATTTCCCTTGACTCCAATTCTTTTTGAATGGACCCGAAATTTTCAAAGGGAGCGTAAATATGAATCCCGTCCTCATCCACAAAAACCTCTTCGGCACCAAAATCTATCAGTTCCAGTTCCAGTTCCTCTGGATCTAGCCCCTCTCCATTGATGGTAAAGTTGCAGGTGTGGTCAAACATGAATTCCACCGAACCCGAAGTGCCAAGACTACCATTGCATTTATTAAAATAGCTTCGGATGTTGGCCACGGTACGGGTATTGTTGTCCGTAGCGGTCTCTATCAATATTGCAATCCCATGGGGGGCATAGCCTTCGAACAAAACCTCTTTGTAATCGCCTTGGTTTTTATCGGTAGCCCTTTTAATGGCCCGTTCAATATTGTCCTTGGGCATGTTCACTGCCTTGGCATTCTGAATTACCGCACGCAATTTTGAATTGGCATCGGGATCTGGGCCACCTTCTTTGACCGCCATGACAATATCCTTTCCAATTCGGGTAAATGCTTTGGACATTGCTGCCCAACGTTTCATTTTTCGTGCTTTTCTAAATTCAAATGCTCTTCCCATATATGATTTTGATTATGGATGGTGGCAAATTTAGCAAAAAAAGAAGCCTTGTCAAGTAGTTGAATGTAGTTCAGTGATCAAGAAGCAAAAATAGCCTCAATGGCATGCGCTAGTTTAAAATCCTTCTCGGTGACCCCACCGGCATCATGGGTATTCAATTTTATGACAAGGGTATTGTACACATTTTCCCAATCAGGGTGGTGGTTCATCTTTTCACACTCAAAAGCAATACGGGTCATGGTTGCAAAGGTTTCCTTGAAATCCTTGAATGTGAACGATTTTCTGATAGAGCCGTCCACAAATTCCCAACCCTGCAGCTGTGCAAGACATTCCTCAATTTCTGATGGTTCAAGGCGTTTCGACATAGGTATCTGAAAATTGAATAAAGGTAAAACATTCAGGGACGTGCGAGTCCCACACACCATGGCTGCTCCATGCCCAACCCCCTGAGTCCACAGCCGGTTCTGCCTCTTTATACTGGTTGAAGCGTGAGAAATCCATTCGCCATTCATCACCGTTTTTTGGAGGGGTGGTCTTATCACTGTTCCGGGTCAAAATGTCCAGACTGCTCCACGGAAGCGCAAGCTCAACGGTCCATCCCCGGTCCCTGTCATCAGATTTATTGATGGTCCCATCCACATGCACGGCAGTTTTAAGCCCTTGGAGGTCCCAGTTCCAAAAGCCATAGCGATTGCCTCTGGGATGTCTGTAGCCAACCCCTTTGAAATCCCTTTTTTTCTCTTCGTTGGGGCCAAGGTTGGGCACTTTGTCATACCCTTGGGGGAGATAGGCATCTTCCCAAACAAAGAACACCTCGTAAATGGTGCCGAACGAATTTATTTCAAACTCATAGTACGCATCCTCACCGGCAACGAATAGTTCCACGTCATTATTTTGGTAAATGGGTGAGTCCCTTTCGGTCAAGGTGGCGGTCACATCCGGCTCGGTGACCCAATAGGCCACGTACAGATACTCATCGTCCCAAACTACTGCAGCTTTGGTTTCATGGATGGTCTCATTGCCATAAATAAGGTCTTTGAAGTTTCCTGATTTTTTTGCCTTTTGCCAGACTTCCTCATCGGGCTTCCCGTCCAGTGTAATTGGACTTTTTATTTTTTGTGCCGTATACCTTGGAATTTCTGATACATCGCAAGGGGGATATTTTTTATTTTCTTTGGATTTCTGCCCGATAGCACTGAAAACCCCTATCAGGGCCAGAATGGCAAAAAAATTACGTTTACTCACAGTGTTGGTTATTTAGGTTGGAAGGTCACTATTGACGCACTTAAAAATAGGCATATTTTTTTGCGTTTTATAGTTTGTTCAAAAAATAACCAAAGAAAAAGAAAGCTTTATCAATCCACTGGAATGTGGTGGTCAATGATTTCCTGACAACTCACCATCAGATTCTTGGGTAATGGATTGTCCTTCGGAAGGGCGGCCAAATAGCGATCTTCATTGGTGGTGTACACCCGCTTGATCAACGGGTGGTATTTTCCCATACGCTTTATAATGTCCCTAACGAATTCTTCATGATGGATAAGGTCCCTACTGCCCAAATGAAAAATCCCGGTTTTGTTCCGGTTGATGAGATAATGGATTTGTTGGGTCAATCGGTCGTCATTGGTCACATTGATGATGAGGTTGGGGAATACTTCAATAGCCTCATGGTTCTCCAAGTTCGTTTTAATTTCCCTGACTCGGGGAGAGGTATTGCCAAACACCATGGGAACCCTCAATATGGCGGTTTTCTGTTTGGGCAATCGCATCATCATGTTTTCGATCTTTATTTTAAGGCGGCCATAAACACTTACGGAAAGCGTCTTGTCAAATTCATAGGAAGGAAACTTACTGTAAGCATCAAAAACATTGGCCGATGAAATAAAGTACAGCTTGGCCTTGCTGTTCATCAGATACTCCATGAGGTGTTGATGCGCTTGGACCTGTGCCCCAAAGTTTCCTCTCAATGCGGAAATGATCACATCTGGATGTACTTTCTCAAGCACCCTGAAAATATCGTCCTCCTGCAGATCATACTTATAAAATTGTTTGTTGGAGGCAAAGGGAGTATTTGAGCAATAGGTGCCATACGTATCAAAATAGGAGCAGAGTTCCTTATAGATGGCATTGCCCACAAAACCGCTTGCTCCCAATATGAGTATCTTCTTTTTGTCCAAACGCTATGATGAGGGTTTATAAAAAGGCAACTTTACAATGGTAGCCGGCACCTTGTTGATGCGGATTTGAATATGGATGGGTTGGTCTATTTTGGAATGTTCAACAGGAACATAGCCCAAACCTATTCCTTTGGATAGGGAAGGGGACATGGTACCCGAGGTCACTTTTCCTATTTCATTGCCATCGGCATCCAAAATGGGGTATCCGTTTCTGGGAATTCCCCTTTCCTCCATTTGAAAAGCGATGAGTTTTCGTTTCGACCCCTCTTCCTTTTCTTTGGCAAGGGCCTCGCTGTTCACAAAATCCTTGGTGAATTTGGTGATCCAGCCCAGTCCGGCCTCGAGTGGGGAGGTGGTGTCATCAATATCATTGCCATAGAGGCAATACCCCATTTCCAACCGAAGGGTATCACGTGCAGCCAAGCCTATGGGTTTGATGCCATAAGCGGCTCCCGCTTCCAACACTTGGTCCCACACCTGTTGTACTTCGGAATTCTTGCAGTAGATTTCAAATCCGCCGGAACCGGTATATCCCGTAGCTGAAATGATCACATGTTCTATCCCGGCAAAATCACCTACCACAAAACTGTAGAAGTCAATGGCAGAGAGGTCTACGGAAGATAGCGATTGCATGGCCTCCACGGCTTTAGGTCCTTGAATGGCCAAAAGCGAATAGTCGTCCGAAAGATTGCGCATATCCGCACCTATGGACTCGTTGTATTTTGAAATGTGGTCCCAATCCTTTTGGATATTGGAAGCATTGACCACCAAAAGATAGGTTTCCTCCTTGATACGGTATACGATCAAATCGTCCACAATGCCACCGGTCTCATTGGGCATGCAGCTATATTGTGCTTTGCCAATGGTGAGCTTGGAAGCATCATTGGAGCTTACTTTTTGGATAAGGTCCAAAGCTTTGGGTCCTTCGATCAAAAACTCACCCATATGGGAGACGTCAAATACCCCTACGCTCTCCCGAACGGTTTGGTGTTCAATATTGACTCCTTCGTAAGAGACAGGCATGTTGTACCCCGCAAAAGGGACCATTTTCGCCCCTAGTGCTTCATGCGTTTTGGTAAGTGCGGTATTTTTCATGGACGTCATTTTTTGCATGGCAAATGTATAGAATTAATTAGGGATACTCTTGCATTCCAATCTTATGATTTTTATAAATATTTGTATTTTGGACGAAACATAATTACATGCAAAAGACCATATTGACTTTTCTCTCCGCACTCCTATTTGTGTGGGGAATGACCCCTCAGGATACCCCCAAGGATTATTTACAGGCCGATTTTCATAAACAACGAAGGGATGAGTTGAGGAAATTGTTACCGCCCAATACAGCTGTGGTACTTTTTGCCAATGCAGAGCGGAATCGGGCCAATGATGTGGATTATGTGTACCACCAAGACCCCAACTTTTACTACCTCACAGGATACCACGAGCCCAATGCGGTACTCATACTTTTTTCTGAAACACAAACAGGTGCCTCAGGAAAAAAGTTTGATGAGATCATCTATGTCCAAGAACGGGACCCGCAGGCCGAGCAATGGACAGGAAAGCGTTTGGGCGTTGAAGGTGTAAAGGAAAAGCTGGGTTTTGATATGGTTTTTAATGGGAAGGAATTTGAGGAGTTCCCGTTGGATTTTTCAAAGTTTGATATGGTTTCCTTTGAGGATTTTCATAACGATTATCGGGATAAATCGGGCAATGCGGATTTGTTCGACCTTATTAAGACCTTCAAGGAAAAGGCCAATTATCCCTCCAATTACAATCCTACCAGAAATCAATTGTACGCCATGATATCTGATGCGGATGATGCCAACAGTAGAAATTTGGCTGCGACCATTAAAAGGGCCTTGGCACGGGACCCCGAGTTAAAGGATGATGCCTTGTTGAATGGTTACGTGAATGCCGCAAATGATGATTTACGTAAAGAAATCAAGAATACGGTTTTGGTGGTCCAAAGCGAAAGCAATTTGGATTCCAGGGTACTGTCCATGGCCATGGCTAAACTGAGGGAGGTAAAGACCCCTGAGGAGATCAAACTTTTAAAGAAGGCCGTTGAAATTTCATCGGTGGGCCAAATTGAGGTGATGAAGGCCATGCACCCCAATATGTCCGAGACTGAGATTCAGGGTGTCCACGAGTATGTGTACAAGAAGTACGGTGCGGAGTACGAAGGCTATCCTTCCATCGTGGGAGGTGGAAACAATGGTTGTATTCTTCATTATATTGAAAACAACAAGACCAAGGTGGGCAATGATTTGGTGTTGATGGATTTGGGTGCGGAATATCACGGCTATACCGCCGATGTGACCCGTACCATTCCTGCCAATGGAAAATTCACACCGGAACAAAAAGCAATTTATGACATCGTCTATGATGCCCAAGAAGCGGGCATAAAAGCCAGTGTGGTGGGAGCTTCTTTTCGCGAACCACATTTGGCGGCATATGAAGTAGTGGCGCAACGCTTAATGGATTTGGGAATAACCAAGGACGAAAATGAAGCCAGGATTTATTTTCCGCATGGGACATCACATTACCTTGGATTGGATGTTCATGATGCGGGCACTTACGGAGCCCTTAGGCCCAACTCGGTCATTACGGTTGAGCCTGGAATTTATATCCCAGAGGGAAGCAAGTGCGACAAAAAATGGTGGGGCATCGCCGTGCGCATAGAAGATGATATTCTGATTACCGAAAATGGCCCGGTCAATCTATCGGCAATGGCGCCAAGAACCACGGAGGCCATTGAGGCCATGATGAAACAACCCAGTCCCTTGGATGATTTTAAACTTCCGGAGTTGGATTAGTTTTCACCCAACAAATAGCTTTTAAGGTCTTCGTATGTTTTTATGAGGATGGAATGCTTTTCCTTGTCCATAACTTTTTGGATTTGGGCAGGAATTTCCGGACTTAACCCAAGCGTTTCCTCAACTACGTCCAAGAACTTTACCGGGTGTGCCGTTTCCAAGAAAATACCAAAGGTATTCGGATGGGTTTTTTGAAATTCCTTCAATCCCAAATAGCCAACGGCCCCATGCGGGTCCATAACATATCCCGTTTGGGCATGCACTTCTTTCATGGCTGTTTTGGTCTCTTGATCGGTAAAGGAGTAGGAAGAAAGATATTCCTGAAGCGTGGCTAAATCGTCTTGATACAAATGCCGGATACGGACAAAATTGCTGGGGTCTCCCACATCCATGGCATTGGATATGGTGGCAATGGAAGGCATGGGTTCATATACCCCTTTTTGCATGAATTTAGGCACTACATTGTTCACATTGGTCGAGGCCACAAAATGCTTAACGGGCATCCCCAGTTTTTGAGCGACCATTCCTGCGCATATATTTCCAAAGTTTCCAGAAGGTACTGAAAATACAATTTCATTCCCTTTGGATTTGGCTTCTTTGTAAGCAAACAGGAAGTAGAACAGTTGGGGCAACCATCGGGCTATATTGATACTATTGGCCGATGTAAGTTTTTTATGATCGGTGATTCCAGCATCCAAAAAGGCTGTCTTTACCATACGCTGGCAATCATCAAAAGTGCCATTTACTTCCATGGCTACAATGTTCTGCCCTAGAGTGGTCAATTGCTTTTCCTGAATGTCACTTACCTTACCGCTTGGGTATAAGATGACCACGTTTACACCATCAACCCCCAAGAAGCCATTGGCCACGGCTCCACCGGTATCCCCAGAAGTGGCCACCAACACAGTAACTTCTGTGGTTTCGCCTTGGGAAAAATACCCCAAACAGTTGGCCATGAACCGTGCACCCACATCCTTGAAAGCCATGGTGGGGCCATGGAACAGTTCAAGTGTACCCACATTTTCTTCGATATCCACCACGGGAAAATCAAAATCCAAAGTATTGGCAATGATTTCCTTTAAGATCGTATCCGGAATATCATCACTTACAAATTGATGGATGGCCCGGAATGCGATTTCATGATGGGAAAGTTCATCGATATGTTCAAAAAAATCCGTCGGTAGGGGCGTTATGCGTTCCGGAAAGTATAATCCTTTGTCCGGGGCAATGCCTGCTATCACGGCTTCTTTGAAAGTGGCCTTTATTTGGGAGTCGTTTAAACTATAAAATTTCATGTTCTATCCTAATTTTTTTACGCCATGGATATTGACCTTTGAGATATGGATGTCAAATGGAACCCCAATGGTTTGGTAGGTTTCCTCCATGGATTTTGCAACATTTTGGGCAGTGTTTTCCCCTTGGCTCAAGGCAAAGATGGAAGGGCCCGATCCAGAGATACCACATCCCAATGCCCCGGCATCCATCGCATTGGTTTTGATATCGTCAAAAGCGGGGATCAATATAGATCGGATGGGTTCCACAATATGGTCCTCAAGGGAGCGCCCGATGAGGTCATAATCATTCTGGAACAGTCCGGCAACCAACCCGCCTAAATTGCCCCATTGTTTGATTCCCTTTTCGAGGGAAATAGTGGTCTTCAATATTTTTCTGGAATCCGAAGTCTTTATTTCAATCTGCGGATGGATCACCGTGGCAAAAAGTTCATCCGGGGTGGGAATGGGAACAATGTCCAAAGGGGCATAACTCCGCACCAAGGTAAAACCGCCATAAATGGCAGGAGCCACATTGTCTGCGTGGGCCACATCACTGGCCAATTTTTCACCTTCCATGGCAAATTGTACCAATTCCAATTTGGAAAAGGGTCTTCCCAAGAGCTCGTTCATGGCCCAAACGGCACCTGCCGAACTGGCTGCACTACTTCCAATGCCACTGCCCGGTTTTATGCGTTTGTCGATTTCAATCTCAAAACCACCTTCATAATCACTCTTCTCCAAAAGGGCCAAACCCGCTACACCAGAAACATTTTTCTCGGTCTCCAAGGGTAAATCCTGACCGATGATCTTGGTAATACGGATTTCCTTTTCAGGGATTTTCCGAACTACCATTTCATCCCCAACCGAATCCAGGGCCAGACCAAGTACGTCAAAACCACAGGAAACATTGGCAATGGTGGCCGGACAAAAAACTTTGATTTCTTCCATGATCAATAGTTTCCAATTCTGATAATATCCGCAAAGATACCTGAAGCGGTAACATCTGCACCTGCTCCGGCCCCTTTTATGATCAAAGGTTGGTTGGGATATCGTTCCGTAAAGAACAATACAATGTTGTCACTTCCTTCCAAATTATAAAAATCGTGTCCCTTTGGTATTTTTTGAAGTCCTACTTTAGCCTTGCCTTCTTCAAACTGGGCCACATATTTGAGCTTACAGTCCGCATCCGCTGCGTCCTTATACATTTTTTGAAAATCTGCTTCGTACTTTTTCAAGGACTTAAAAAATGCCTCATTGGAATTGGTCTCCAAGCTTTCCTTGGGCAAAAAGGCTTCGTTTTCGATATCCTCAATATCCAATTGATACCCACTCTCCCGCGCCAAGATCAAGATTTTTCGCATTACATCGATTCCGCTGAGGTCAATGGTAGGGTCGGGCTCTGTGTACCCTTGTTCCTGCGCCTGTTGTACCACATCGTGGAAGGTGACCGAGTTATTGAAGGTGTTGAACACAAAGTTGAGACTCCCAGAAAGTACGGCCTGTATCTTTTTCACTTTATCCCCAGAGGCAATTAAATGCTTTAGGGTATCAATAATGGGAAGACCGGCCCCAACATTGGTCTCGAACAAAAATGGAGCGTTATATTTTTTTGCAAGCTGTTTTAAATCCTTGTAGTAGGCATAGTCGGAAGAACAGGCAATCTTGTTACAGGTAACCACCGAGATGCTGTTCCGCAAATAGTCGGGATAGCTTTTGGATACCTCGGCATTGGCCGTATTGTCCACAAAGACACTATTGCGATAGTTCAGGGATTTTACACGGTCAAAAAATGCTTGCTTGTCCGCTTTCTCGCCTTGGTCCAAAAGGTTCTTCCAGTCTTTTAGGGCAATTCCACCTTCATCGAAAACCATGTTTCTGGAGTTGCTGATGCCAATGACCCGAACATTGAGTTTAAGCTCATCTTTCAGGTATTTTTTCTGTTGCTGGATTTGCTCCAGGAATTTGGAGCCTACATTCCCCACTCCCATGACAAATAGGTTGAGCTGTTTGGTGTTTTCCTCGAAAAAGGTCTCGTGTAAAGAGTTTAGGGCTTTTTTTACATCTTCTTTTCGGATTACCGCAGAAATATTTCGTTCTGATGCACCTTGTGCAATCGCCCTGATATTTACGTTGTTTTTGCCCAAAGTGCTGAACATTTTTCCGCTCAACCCTTGATGACTTTTCATATTGTCGCCCACCAAAGCCACAATGGTAAGGTCTTTCTCAACAATCACGGGCTTTATTTTTTTGGTGGCCATCTCATATTCAAAAGCTTCATTGACGGCCTTTTCCGCTTTTTGGGCGTCTTCGTCCGAAATACCCACGCATATGGAATGTTCCGATGAGGCTTGGGTAATCAGGACAACACTGATGTTTTTAAGGGACAGGGTCTCAAAAAAGCGTTTGGAGATTCCTGGGATACCGATCATGCCGGAGCCCTCCAAAGAGAGCAGGCAAATATTGCCCACATGGCTGATGCCCCGAACCGTCTTGCCATTGCCATTGTTGTTTTTGGCAATGAGTGTTCCAGGGTTTTCAGGATCAAACGTGTTTTTGATGGCAATAGGGATGCCCTTGCCCAACACGGGTTGAATGGTTGGGGGATAGAGGACTTTTGCCCCAAAATGGGAAAGTTCCATGGCCTCCTCATAACTGATATGCGAAATGCACTTGGCCTGTTTCACCAATTTTGGGTTGGCGGTATACATTCCACTCACATCAGTCCAGATTTCAAGAAGGTCCACTTGTTCCGCCGCAGCAATGATGGCAGCGGTATAATCCGAACCACCCCTGCCCAAAGTAGTTGAGTCCCCAGAATCACTTGAAGCCACAAATCCAGGGAGTAAAACTACCTTATGATCGTTAGCTTTAAAGAAGGCGTGGCAATTGGCATGGGTCTTTTCAAAATCCACATTGGCCTTGCCGTAATTATCATCCGTAATGATAAGCTCACGGCTATCCTTAAAAATGGCATCCAGCCCCTCTGCTTTAAAGAATTCACTGATGATGTAAGCAGAAAGCAATTCGCCATAACTTACAATTTTATCAGAGAGTTTTTGGGTGACCTCCCCAATCAAGAAGGAACCTTCCAATAGCGTTTCCAACACGTTGAGGTCGCTTTTAACCTTGCTCAAAACCGCACTTTGATATTGTACGGGAATGAGTTCCTTAATGGCATTGAGGTGCCGGGTTTCGATTTCTTGTAGGGACTCCTTGTAGGCCACATCTTGGTCCGAGGCCAGCTTTAAGGTGTTGAGAAGTAGGTCTGTAATCCCGCCAAATGCGGATACCACTACTGCGGAATTACTGCCCTCAAGGTTCTGTACGATGGACTTGACCTTGCGTATATTTTCTGGATTGGCTACTGAAGTGCCACCAAATTTTAAGACTTTCATGATGAAAAAAAATGTAAAACGTTGTAAAATGGATTAAAAAAACGGACGGATGATATATAGCAGATTTACCCCAAAGGGGTGGTGGTAATCAAAGTGAAGATAGATGGAGTGCTTTCCATTGTAATAAGATTACTATCCGTTTGTTTAATTTGCATTGTTCAATAATGAGATGATAAAAGTAGTACTTTTGGGAACTTCGTCAAATGATTCTGGTCGTTTTTGCGAAATCCGTACAAATAATCAAATTTTTGTGTTGAATGAAAATTTTTTCTGCCCAGCAAATCTATCAAGCTGATAAATTCACAATAGAAAAACAGCAAATTACCAGCGATGTTCTCATGGAGCAGGCTGCCACCAAAATTTTTGAATGGATACATGCCAGATTGCGGGGCACCAGTGTGAACATTCAATTGTTTTGTGGGATAGGCAACAATGGAGGGGATGGAATAGCCTTGGCCAGGCATCTTCAAGAACATGGATATGCCATTACGGTGCATGTGGTGAATTACAGTGAAAAACGGTCCAAGGATTTTCTGTTGAACTTGGAACGGTTAAAAGACCGGAAGATTTGGCCGGATTTCATCAATGCAGAAAGTGATTTGCCCGAAATCTCACCAAACGACATTGTGGTGGATGCTATTTTTGGAATTGGTTTGAATCGCTCACCAGATGATTGGGTAGGCCGATTGATTGGGCATATAAATGCGTCCCAAGCCTTTGTATTGTCCGTGGATGTTCCTTCAGGATTACCGATGGATAGGGCGCCATGGAACCCAAAGTATGTTATAGAGGCGAGTTATGTCCTTAGTTTTCAAGTACCTAAGTTGGCTTTTTTTCTACCAGACACGGGTGTTTATCTGAACCAGTGGGAAATTCTGGATATTGGATTGGATCCTGAATTTTTAACCCGCGAAGAGGCAGATTATGAATTGGAGGGGATGCATCAAATAGTGTCGCTATATCGACCTAGATTAAAATTTTCCCATAAGGGAACTTATGGTCATGCCATGATTATTGGAGGTAGTTATGGTAAAATTGGAGCGGTACAATTGGCCAGTAATGCTTGTTTGTCCTCTGGTGCGGGATTGGTAACGGCCTTTGTGCCGCAATGTGGTTATCATTCCCTTCAAACGGCAGTGCCCGAGGTAATGGTCTTAACGGATATTGATGAGCATTGCATTACCGAAATCAGTATGCCATTTACACCTAAAGTAATCGGAATAGGGATGGGGCTGGGAACGCAGGAACAGACGGTAAAGGCGTTCAAAGATTTTTTGAAAAAAGTGGAGGCTCCTTTGGTGGTGGATGCTGATGGGCTCAATATTTTGGCGGTTAACCCAGACATGTTAAAGGATGTTCCCCCACAGTCCATCTTTACACCACATCCCAAAGAGTTGGAACGTTTGATCGGTACTTGGAAGGACGATTTTGAAAAATTGGAAAAAGCAAAGGCATTTTCAATCGACCATGATATGGTTTTGGTAATCAAAGGGGCGCATACCATAACCCTGTACAAAGGGAAGGGGTATGTGAATGCTACGGGCAACCCGGGAATGGCCACTGCGGGCAGTGGAGATGTCCTTACGGGAATGGTAACAGGGCTAATTGCCCAGGGCTATACATCGTTGGAAGCCGCTATTTTTGGGGTTTATCTGCATGGCTTGGCGGGCGACATCAGTGCTTCGCAAAAAGGGTATGAGGCCCTAAAGGCATCGGATATGGTAGACTCAATTGGCAGGGCCTATGTGGAAATTTTGAGCCCTCCAGAAGCGGAAGAAAAAGATCAAGGGTAAATTAGGAATCCTTTATTTTTTTTGGTTTGATTCTTTTCTTCACCCATGCCAAGGCATTTTCAAACTCAATGAAGAACTCCATGGGCTTCTTATAGAAAAGCTTTTCTATTTTGAAGTTGTGCATATCTATCTCTTTTTTGGAAACGATGGCAAAGGCCTTTAGGTTTTCCAATCCCCTTAAGTAATTGTAGATGGTGGGATCCACGGCATAGGAATTTTTCCGAAGGCTGATATAGCCAAATTCCCTGTCCCTGAAATGTATTTCAGAAATCCCGATGATTTGATAGGCACGTTCCAGCGTAACCGTGGCACCTTCGTCAAAGGTTGCGACCATGTAGTTGTCAAAGACCTGTACCGATCCTATGTCCAATTGGTACTCTCGTACCACTATGGTCTTCTTTGTAGAAGTAAATTTCATTCCCCAAAAAGTTATAGTGTCTCAAGGCGAAAATATATTGAAAGGGAGGGGGGGTGAAAAATATTAGATTAAAAGCGCAAATATCGTTTGTATGGTAATATTGGGGTATAAAAAAAGCTGACAATTGTCAGCTTTTTTTGATTTGTAACTTTCATTTTATTTTTCGGCTTCCGGAGATTTTTCCGTTTTCTTTATTTTGATGGTGAGTTCTTCTTTCTTTTCATCCAAATCCATAAAGATGCTGTCTCCTTCTTCCAGTTTGGAGTTTACGATTTCCTCTGCAAGGGCGTCCTCAATATATTTTTGGATGGCCCGTTTAAGAGGTCTGGCCCCATACTGCTTGTCAAAACCTTTATCGGCTATATAATCCTTGGCTTTGTCCGTAAGACTCAATACGTAACCAATATCCTTGATTCGCTTGTACAGCTTGTCCAATTCAATATCAATGATTTTGTGGATATCCTCTTTTTCCAAAGGATTGAAGACAATTACATCATCAATACGGTTAAGGAACTCGGGGGCAAAAGCCTTTTTCAGTGCGCTTTCGATAACGCTTTTCTGATGGCTGTCTTCCTGCGCTTTTTTGGCAGCAGTACCAAAACCGACACCTTGTCCAAAGTCCTTCAACTGGCGAGCGCCAATATTGGAGGTCATGATGATGATGGTATTCCTAAAATCGATTTTTCTACCGAGACTGTCCGTCAAGAAACCATCGTCCAATACTTGCAACAGCATATTAAAGACATCTGGGTGGGCCTTTTCAACCTCATCCAAAAGGATAACGGAATATGGCTTACGACGTACTTTTTCAGTCAATTGTCCACCTTCTTCGTATCCTACATACCCGGGAGGTGCTCCCACCAATCGGGAAATGGCGAATTTTTCCATGTATTCGCTCATGTCTATTCGGATAAGTGCATCCTCGGAATCAAAGAGTTCCTTGGCAAGAATTTTGGCCAATTGGGTTTTACCAACCCCTGTCTGACCCAAGAAAATAAATGAGCCAATGGGTTTGTTGGGGTCTTTCAACCCGGCGCGGTTACGTTGGATGGCCTTGGCCACTTTGGCAACGGCCTCATCCTGTCCAATAACAAAACCTTTGATCAAATCGGGCAGTTTGGCCAATTTGTTGCTCTCGGTCTGTGCTATTCGGTTTACGGGAATGCCACTCATCATGGAAACCACATCGGCTACATTGTCCTCACTTACGGTCTCTCTGTGGAGTTTGCTTTCTTCTTCCCAACGCTCTTGCGCAGAAGCCAATTCTTTTTCGAGACGTTTTTCGTCATCCCGAAGCTTCGCGGCTTCCTCATATTTTTGCTTTTTCACGACGCTGTTCTTCAACTCGCGAACGTCTTCCAGCTGACTTTCCAGTTCCAAAATCTGTTTGGGCACATCCATATTTACAATGTGCACACGGGAACCGGCCTCATCCAAGGCATCTATAGCCTTGTCCGGCAAGAAACGGTCCGTCATGTACCTATTGGTCAACTTAACGCAGGCCACAATGGCCTCATCGGTATAGTTTACATTATGGTGGTCCTCGTACTTGCCTTTGATGTTCATCAGGATTTCAATGGTCTCCTCAACGCTTGTGGGTTCTACCATGACCTTTTGGAAACGACGTTCCAAGGCGCCATCCTTTTCAATATATTGTCTATACTCATCAAGGGTGGTGGCCCCGATACATTGAATTTCTCCTCGGGCCAAAGCAGGCTTGAACATGTTCGAGGCATCCAAACTTCCTGTAGCGCCACCGGCACCTACAATGGTGTGGATCTCGTCTATGAAGAGGATAATGTCGTCATTTTTTTCAAGCTCGTTCATCACCGCCTTCATACGCTCTTCAAACTGTCCGCGGTATTTGGTTCCTGCTACCAATGATGCCAAATCCAAGGTCACAACACGCTTGTTGTACAGGATACGGGATACTTTCTTGTTGATGATGCGCAGGGCCAAACCTTCGGCAATGGCACTTTTTCCCACTCCCGGTTCTCCAATGAGTAGGGGGTTGTTCTTTTTCCTACGGCTCAAAATCTGGGATACACGCTCAATTTCCTTTTCCCTTCCCACAACCGGGTCCAATTTATTTTCCTCGGCCAAACGGGTAAGGTCCCTTCCAAAATTGTCCAGAACCGGGGTTTTGGATTTTTTGCTTCCCTTTTGGGATGAGCTGGAACCGAATGTACTTTCCTTGGAATCCCCTCCTTCATCAGGGTCGCTGGGAAAGGATTCGGCCTGTGGGGAATCTATGTAATCATCATCGCTGGTAATCATGGATTTGAACTGCTCTTTTACATTATCGTAGTCCACCTTTAGCTTGTGCAGCAATTTTGTGGTGGGGTCGTTTTCGTTTCTAAGGATGCAGAGCAACAGGTGTGCTGTGTTTATAGAGGAACTCTGGAACAGTTTGGCCTCTAGGAAAGTGGTTTTCAATGCACGTTCCGCCTGACGGGTCAGATGCAGGTTTTTCTTGTCTTTTTGCATGGTTCCCGAGGTGGGATTTGCAGGACTAAGAATTTCCACTTTTCTGCGTAGGTGGTCCAGATCCACATCAAGGGCATCCAAAATACTAATGGCCTTGCCGTTTCCATCTCTTAAAAGACCGAGCATCAGATGTTCCGTACCAATAAAATCATGGCCCAAACGTAGGGCCTCCTCCTTGCTATAAGCTATAACATCTTTTACTCTGGGGGAAAAATTATCGTCCATACCTTTCTTTTTCGCAACTAAAATTAATAAAAGTATTGTTACTGTGGTCAAATACCATACCCATTATCGATAAACTAGTGGTAAATGTCGAAATAAAGGTCTTTTTTTAACAGTTTAACAAAGCTTTATCAAAAGAAAAGAGCACTTGGATAACTGTTGATAATTTTTTTAATAAAGTAGAATCCAATGGTTTGGAAAGGGCCTATTTTCCGTATATTGCCATGATATTTTAACCACAAAAAAACTATAAGATTTTAGCATGGCGGAAGGAGAAAAGTTAATTCCTATCAATATTGAGGATGAGATGAAATCTGCCTACATTGATTATTCAATGTCGGTCATTGTGTCACGTGCCCTGCCAGATGTTCGTGATGGACTCAAACCAGTTCACAGAAGAGTGCTTTTTGGAATGCATGAATTGGGAGTTAGATCAACCAGTTCCCACAAGAAATCGGCCCGTATCGTTGGGGAGGTCTTGGGTAAGTATCACCCGCACGGGGATACTTCGGTTTATGATACTATGGTGCGTATGGCCCAAGAGTGGAGTCTTAGGTACATGCTGATCGATGGTCAGGGTAACTTTGGTTCCATCGACGGCGACAACGCGGCTGCCATGCGTTACACCGAGATCCGCATGGAGAAGATTGCCCACTCCCTGCTGGCGGATCTGGACAAGGAAACTGTGGATTTCGTGGCCAACTATGATGGCACCGAACAGATTCCGGACGTACTGCCCACTCGGATTCCCAACCTGCTGGTAAACGGTTCCTCAGGCATTGCCGTGGGTATGGCCACCAATATGCCGCCCCATAACCTTTCTGAAGTGGTGGACGGGACCGTGGCCTATATTGATAACAGCGATATCGAAATCGATGAACTTATAACACACATCAAAGCCCCTGATTTTCCAACTGGAGGTATCATATATGGGTATGATGGGGTAAAGGAGGCATTCCATACCGGTAGAGGTCGGGTGGTCATGAGGGCCAAGGCCTCTTTCGAGGAAGTCCAGGGAAGGGAGTGTATCATTGTCACTGAGATTCCCTATCAGGTGAACAAGGCGGACATGATCAAGAAGACCGCCGATCTGGTCAATGAAAAGAAGATTGAGGGAATCGCATCCATCCGTGATGAATCGGATAGAAAGGGAATGCGTATCGTTTATATCCTTAAGCGGGATGCCATCCCCAACATTGTGCTGAACATGCTGTACAAGTATACGGCATTGCAGTCTTCCTTCAGTGTCAATAATATTGCCTTGGTCAATGGAAGACCGCAGTTGTTGAACCTTAAGGAAATCATACATTACTTTGTGGAGCACCGACACGAAGTGGTAGTGCGCCGTACAAAATACGAGCTGCAAAAAGCAGAAGATCGGGCCCACATCTTGGAGGGACTTATCATCGCATCGGACAATATCGATGAGGTAATTGCCATTATCCGAGGCTCTGCCAATGTGGATGAAGCGCGTAACAGTTTAATGGAGCGTTTCAAGCTTACCGAAATACAGGCCAAGGCCATTGTGGAGATGCGTTTGCGTCAACTTACCGGTCTGGAGCAAGATAAATTGCGTGATGAGCATGCCGAGCTGTTGAAGACCATTGAGGATTTGAAGGACATTCTGGCCAAAAAAGAGCGCAGGATGCAGATCATCAAGGATGAGCTTCTTGAAGTCAAGGAGAAATACGGTGACGAAAGAAGGTCTGAAATCAACTTTGCGGGGGGAGACCTTAGCATTGAAGATATGATTCCCGATGAGCAAGTGGTCATTACCATTTCACATGCCGGTTATATCAAGAGGACACCGCTCACCGAATATAAGACCCAAAATAGGGGAGGTGTGGGCCAGAAAGCGTCCTCTACCCGAAATGAAGACTTTTTGGAGCACCTATTTGTGGGTACCAACCATCAGTATATGTTGTTCTTTACCCAAAACGGAAAATGCTTCTGGATGCGTGTCTTTGAAATTCCGGAAGGATCTAGAACCTCAAAAGGTAGGGCTATCCAGAATTTGATCAATATAGAACAGGACGATAAGGTGAAGGCCTTTATCTGTACCCAAGACCTTAAGGACGAAGATTACGTGAACAGCCATTATGTGATCATGGCCACTAAGAAGGGAACTGTGAAGAAAACCTCATTGGAGCAATACTCACGACCTCGTCAAAATGGAATCAATGCCATTACCATAAAAGATGGTGATGAGCTTCTTGAAGCCAAATTAACGACAGGGACAAGTCAGATATTCCTAGGGTTGAAATCCGGTAAAGCCATTCGATTCGAGGAAGGCAAGACCCGCCCAATGGGAAGAAACGCATCTGGTGTACGGGGTATTACCTTGGCCGATGACAATGATGAAGTGATTGGAATGGTCTCCGTCCATAATTTTGAGGACGATATTCTGGTAGTTTCTGAAAATGGATACGGAAAACGTTCCTCCCTTGAGGATTACAGGGTTACCAATAGAGGTGGTAAAGGGGTCAAGACGATCTCCATTACCGATAAGACCGGTGGTCTTGTAGCCATTAAAAATGTTTCGGACACGGATGATCTTATGATCATCAATAAGTCTGGAATTGCCATTCGAATGAGTGTCGAAGATCTTAGGGTCATGGGAAGGGCAACACAAGGTGTGCGTCTTATCAACCTGAAGGATTCGGACTCCATTGCTGCGGTAGCCAAAGTCATGAAAGAAGATGGTCCCTTGGATGAAACCAATATCATGGATATAGAGGTCAAGGGGGAAGATGGCACGGCTATTGATAATGACAACGAGGAAAATAAATAATCGATAAACACTAAATAATTACATTTTTGACATGAAGACTAAATTTTTGATACTAATTGCCATGGGGGTTTCAGTTATGGGTTACTCCCAAAAGAATGAGATCAAGGATGCGGAAAAAGCCCTGAAAGGCGGAGATGCCGCAGCGGCCAAGACAGCTTTGGAAGCGGCTGCATCCACGATTGATGCTGCTGATGAAAAACTTCAGGCCCAGTATTATGCCGTAAAAGGAAATGTGTATTCCGATTTGGCCCAAAAAGGGGATGAAACCGCATTTCAGCCCGCTATTGATGCCTACAACAAAGTGATTTCAGTTGAAGAGGCCAGTGGTAAGGAAAAATATACCACTGTGGCGAAGCAGAAATTGGCACAGATCACAGGTGATTTGGTAAATGCTGCCGTTGAGGACAACAACAACCAGAAGTTTAAAGAAGCTGCGGAAAAATTGTACATGAGCTACAAATTAAGTCCAGCCGATACCATTTACCTTTATTATGCGGCCAGTAGTGCCGTTAACGGTCAAGACTACGACAACGCATTGAACTATTACAATGAGTTGAAAGAGATGGGTTATGATGGTAGCGGGGTTACCTATACGGCGGTAAACATTGAGACCGGTGAAGTGGAGACTATGGATAAGGCAACTCGTGATCTATATGTAAAGGCCAATACGCACAAAGATCCAAATGAGGAAAGAAGTCCTTCCAAAAAACCAGAGATTGTAAAAAATATCGCTTTGATCTACCAACAATTGGGAGATAATGAGAAAGCACTTGCCGCATATTCCGAGGCTAGGGCAGAAAACCCAGATGATGTAAACTTGGTTTTGGGAGAGGCCAATCTTCACTACTCCATGGGAGATAAGGAAAATTTCAAGAAGTTGATGGCAAAAGCCTCAGAAATGGCTCCAGACAACCCAGACTTGTTGTACAATATTGGAGTGATCAATATGGAACAAGGAAACTTGGAAGATGCACGGGATGCCTACAAAAAGACATTGGCCATCGACCCAGGATATATCAATGCCCTTTTGAACCTTTCCACTACCTATGTGAACGAGGGGAACGGACTTATCGACGAAATGAATGCGTTGGGAAGCTCAAAGGCCGATATTGCCAAATACGACGAGTTGAAGGATAAGAAGGATAGTTTGTTTAAGGAAGGTGCCACGGTTTTGGAAAATGCCGTAAAGACCAATCCTGATAACCAAAGTATCCTATCCCAATTGAAAAACATTTACGGAGCTTTGGGAGATACCGAGAACTTTATGCGTATCAAAAAGCTTTTGGGAGAGTAAACCGCTCCAATTTGAATAAATAAAAAGGGACCATTTTGGTCCCTTTTTTTGTCATATGATTTTCTTGATTACCCTAAGTTGATGGGTGTACAACTTTTCCTCGGTATTGAAAATACCCGTGTGGTCCAGACGGTCAATTCGCACATGTCCGTAGGTGTGGATAATGTAATTGTCCTTTAAAATAATGCCAACATGGTCTATGACCCCTTCGTTGTTATCAAAAAAGGCAAGGTCGCCCGGTTCGCTTTCCTCAATAAAACTTAAAGGCTCTCCTTGCTTGGATTGTCCTTCCGCATCCCTGCAAAGGGCAACCCCGTTGATTTTATAGACCATTTGGGTGAACCCTGCACTGTCTATACCAAAAGGCGTTTTGCCTCCCCAAAGAAAAGGGGCCTTTAGGTAAAGAAAAGCCACATCCACCAGTTCATTTTTTTGGGCATGACCGGTAACAGAGCTGCCTTCAAAAGTATGGTGCAAAAATGTTGATGAAGAAACCATGGAACCCAAAACAATGGGGAGCAGCATACCATCTTGGCTGCAGACATGGGAAACGATATCCGGGGAAAGTTGTTGGTTTTCGGGACGATCTAACTGTTCGTAATCCTCCTCGGTGATGAATTTAAATTGATGATTGGAAACCCATCCTTCGCATTTGTCATGCGCCACCCTGATGCGGCTCCATTTTTTCCGACTTTCCAAAACTTTGAAATGTTCCCCATACAAGAGCTGGGAAGTCATTTCGGAACTATCCTCGGGAAGTGTTCTAATGGGCACAATGCTCAGTGGGCAAATTCCATATTGCATTTACTGGTGATATTGGGTGGCTAGATTCTTTCCAAAACTATGGCCGATGCACCACCACCTCCATTACAGATGGCGGCCGCACCTAATTTGGCATTGTTCTGTTCAAGGACATTGAGCAGTGTTATGGTGATCCGTGCACCGGAACAGCCCAAAGGGTGTCCCAAGGAAACCGCACCGCCGTTGACATTCACATTGGAATCCTGTAGTCCTAAAATCTTCATATTGGCAAGGCCCACAACCGAAAACGCTTCGTTGAACTCAAAGAAGTCGATATCCTCCAAAGATACCCCTGCACGGTCCAATGCTTTGGGAAGTGCTTTTGCTGGTGCGGTAGTAAACCATTTGGGTTCTTGGGCCGCGTCGGCATATCCTTTTATGTAGGCCAAGGGTTTCAATCCAAGCTCTTTTGCTTTATCCTCACTCATCAGCACCACCGCGGCAGCTCCATCATTGATGGTGGAGGCGTTGGCAGCAGTAACCGTGCCCTCTTTGGTAAAGGCAGGTCGCAATGCCGGTATTTTATCGATTTTTACATTGGTGTATTCCTCATCCTCACTCACCACAATGGGTTTTCCACGGCGTTGCGGGACTTCAACAGGCACTACTTCATTTTTGAATTTTCCAGCTTTCCACGCCTCTGCAGAACGCTGGTAGGATTGTATGGCAAAGGCGTCTTGGTCCTCTCTACTGAATTCATATTCTGCGGCACAAGCATCGGCACAGACACCCATGGCATTTTGATCATAGGCATCCACCAAACCATCTTTTTGCATTCCGTCCAGCAGGGTGGCGGGGCCAAATTTCAACCCATTGCGCATATAGGCATAATGTGGGATAAGGCTCATATTTTCCATGCCTCCCGCCACTACAATGGAGTTTTCTCCCAATGCAATGGATTGGGCGCCTTGCATAATGGCTTTCATTCCAGATGCACATACTTTGTTCACCGTTGTACATGGGACCGTGTCGGGAATACCGGCATAAATGGCGGCCTGTCGGGCAGGAGCCTGACCCGTGCCGGCCTGTACTACATTCCCCATTAAAACTTCTTCGACCTTTTCTGGAGAAAGTCCGATTTTGTCCAGTGCCCCTTTAATGGCAACAGCTCCCAATTTGGGTGCCGGTATGGTGGACAATGCTCCCATAAAACTTCCTATGGGCGTTCTAACAGCTGAAACGATGACAACTTTGTTCATATGTGCATTTTTACGGTTACGAAAATACTAAAATTAAATCCAAAGGGTAAGACGTGATTGTGCCATACTCCTTAATATATATTTTCTATTTTTGGGATATCAGCATACGATATGGGAAAAGCTTTAGACAATGTATATAAACATCAATCACTTGCCTACAAGTATTTTCTCTATCTGATATCTGTAGCCCTCATCGTTTTCTTTTTCCCGAAGGGCGGAAAATTCAAGTACGAGTTTCAAAAAGGAAAGCCATGGCAGTATGAAAACTTATATGCTCCCATTGATTTTTCCATCCAAAAAAGTGGAGATGAAATAGCCCAGGAACAGCTCTCCATCCGCAATACCAAAACGGACTATTACAATTTTGATGCATCCATAGTCGCCACGCTAAAGAGCAATGTAAAGAAGGAACTGGAACAGTTGGCCACTTCCAATGCGTATTCGGCCAGACAGCAACGAAATATGCTCAATTTGGGTATGGCGGTAATCGACAGCATTTATGCCAAGGGTGTTTTTGAAAATAACCCGGGTTCCAATACTATTGTTTTGGTACGGAACAATGAGGCCATACCCATGGCCCCCAATGATTTTATTGATTTGGAAGGAGCAAAAAGGCGTGTGTCGTTACAAGTTTCCCGTTCCAATGTGGTGGATAAGGCAGGGTTGGAAAATACGGTTCAATCCCATATAAAGCCCAATCTTTTCTATGATGAAACCTTGACGGAAAGCGCCCTGCAACAAGAGCTATCCAAGATATCCTATACAAGGGGGGAAGTGTCGGAGGGGAGATTGATCATTGCCAAGGGCGAAGTGGTAGAGGCTGAAAACTTTAAGATTCTCAATTCTTTGAAGGAAGAATATGAATCCGAGCTTTGGCAAGGGAACAATTACTATTACATCATGTTGGGCTATACCATTTTGGTGGCACTGGTATTGATCATGCTGTTTCTTTTTCTCAAGCGGTATCGGAATGAAATTTTTAAAAACAACAATAAGGTCACCTTTATCTTTTTCAACATATTGCTCATGGTGTTGGCCACAACACTCATGGTAAAGAACAATGAGAGTTATGTGTATGGGGTTCCGCTGTGTATCCTACCCTTGGTACTGAAGAACTTTTTTGATGCCCGGTTGGGGCTTTTCGTCCATGTGCTTACCGTATTGATCCTTGGTTTTGTGGTACCCAACAGCTTTGAGTATATTTTTCTACAGATCATTGCGGGTATTGTTACCATTTTAACGGCCTCAGAACTGTATAAGCGGGCCAATCTCTTTATTTCGGTAGGGCAGATTACCTTGATATACATTATAGGCTATTTTGCTTTCCACGCCATCCATGAGGGAAACCTAGAGAACATTGAGTGGATATTGTTCGGGGTATTTGTTCTGAATGGACTTTTGACACTTTTTGCCCAACCTTTGATCTATATGTTCGAGAAATTGTTCGGGTTGATATCCGATGTATCCCTGTTGGAACTTTCAGATACCAATTCCAAATTATTGAAGAAACTATCGGACAAGGCACCGGGAACGTTCCATCATTCATTACAGGTGGCCAACCTTGCCGAAGCCGCCGCAAATGAGATTGGGGCCAATGCCATGTTGGTTCGGGTGGGAGCCCTGTACCATGATATTGGGAAAATGGAAAAACCGACCTTCTTTACCGAGAATCAGGTCACCAATGTAAATCCACATGATGATCTACCGCCAAGGGAGAGTGCCAAGATTATAATAGACCACGTGATTCAGGGAATAGAGATTGCGAGAAAGAATAATCTCCCGGATCGGATCATTGATTTTATTAGGACCCATCATGGTACCACATTGGTGTACTATTTTTATAAGAAACAACAAGAACTGGAAGCAGAGGTTGATGAAAATGATTTCAGATATCCAGGCCCAATTCCCTTTTCGAAGGAAACCGCGATCTTGATGATGTCAGATGCAGTTGAAGCCGCGTCCAAAAGCTTAAAGAACCCCACTTTTTTGGTCATAGACGAGTTTGTGGAGAAAATTGTGAAGGGGCAGATGCAGGCCAATCAGTTTTTAAATGCCAATATCACCCTAAAGGAAATTGAGATGGTCAAGAAAGTATTGAAGCAAAAACTGACCAATATCTACCATCTAAGGGTCGAGTATCCGGAGTAAGGTTCATAAAATCAGTTCCTAATTAAAAAAAACGGAAAATAGTTGCGTTCTTTCGGATGAAAAGGTACATTTGCATCCGCATTTTTAAAGTGCAAGTTCATAAGAAGTATTGGGAGAGGTGCCGGAGTGGTAACGGAGCAGATTGCTAATCTGTCAGCGCGTAAGTGCTGCCTGGGTTCGAGTCCCAGTCTCTCCGCTTTTTCCTAAGATATTTGGAATTAAATTATGTTCGGGGTGTAGCGTAGCCCGGTTATCGCGCCTGCTTTGGGAGCAGGAGGTCGCAGGTTCGAATCCTGCCACCCCGACTTAACTTATTTAAGTAAAATCAAAACACTGTCAATCATATGATTAACAGTGTTTTTTGTTTTTAGGGCAAAACCCCAAATCAATTCAAAACGCACCAAAACGTAATGTTAGGTGTCCTATTTTTATTGGATATCTTCATAGCGCCGGTCAGTAAAGGAATCAAGTATTATGGTTCAAATCGATCATGGATTTGAACCTCTTGTATTTTACTTTAAATAAAAGTGGGTAGTGACATATTCGTAATTTCACCATACTCACTTTTTTCTATTCTGAGTGGTATACTATGACCTATTATCTCATTAATCTATAGCCTGATAGATCAATGTTTCAAATTCATCGCCTATCCTCCAATAGGGTGACAAGTACTCTTGGGTGAACAACAATCCTATCAACTTCTCCTTGGGATCTGCCCAATAATGCGTGTTGAAAGCACCGCCCCAACTAAAGGTACCTGTGCTAAAAGGGGAGAGATAATCATTTTTTTCGGTTTCCAATGCAAACCCCAGGCCGAACTGAAAATCATCGGGTTGAGGGGGATATGGGGATATGGCCATATCAGGCGTCAACTGATTGGTTAACATAAGTTCTACCGTCATCCTACCGAGTATCCTCTTGTTTTTATAGGTGCCCTTATTCAGGAACATGGAAAGGAAATTGGCATAATCGGACACCGTCGTGCTCAAACCGGCTCCACCGGAAAGATAGGTACCCTTTTTTTTAGGGAAATCCACTTCCACACCTTCATATATGGGGTGGTCCAATTTTTTCAGTCTACCCTCAATACTTTCATATAGAGCTACCACACGATGGTGTTTCTCCGAGGGTACATGGAAATAGGTATCCTCCATTTCCAGAGGACCAAATACGCGCTCTCTTAAAAACACATCAAACGGTCTACCTGACCATAACTCCACCAAGTAGCCCAATAGGTCAGTGTTAATGCCGTAGGTGAAGGCCTCTCCTGGTTGATGTTGCAAGGGCATTTTGCCCAACAATGACATCTTATCCTTTAGGGTCCCGCTCATGGTTCCTATGCCGCTCGGGATATGGTTCTTTTTATAAATGGCCCACATTGTGGGGTCGCTGAATATGGCAGGATAGGCAATACCCGAGGTATGTCTTAGCAGATCACGAATGATAATCTCCCTTTGTGCCGGGACCGTGGTGAATGTACTATCGGTAGCATTAAAAGTTGCTAGGACACCTGTCTCCTTGAATGCCGGAATGTATCTGGAAACCGGGTCGTCCAAAAGGAATTCTCCCTCTTCCCAAAGCATCATAACGGCCAAACTGGTTATCGCTTTGGATTGGGAGGCAATCCTGAAAATGTGATTGGTTTTCATGGGGATTCCATTCTCTTTATCGGCATGACCATAGGCTTTGTTGAAAACTGTTTTTCCGTCCCTAATGATCAAGGCCACCGCTCCAGGGATATGTTGCTCTTGGATATGTCTTTCGATAAGACCATCGATCTTTGAAAGCCGTTCAGTGTCCATACCATGAAGGTTCTGGCCCAAAAGGGTGTTAGGGTTGTACAAAACAAGTAAAAGGGTTAAAATACCCCATCTTAGGTATGTGTTTGGCGTTGGGCTCATAGGTTACTTTTTTGATTCTTTATGGTTGATGTGACCGTTCTGTACTACCGTTGGATAGTCGGTGTATCCTTTGGCACCGCCACCAAAATACTTGGTTGCATCCCCTTCGGCCAGTGGATGGCCATGGGCCAGTCGAAATGGTAGGTCGGGATTTGCGATGAAGGGCCTTCCAAACCCGATCATATCAGCCCATCCTTCCCTAATAGCTCTTTCCGCTTTGTACTTATCGTACTTACCAGCGTAGATAAGGCTTCCTGAAAAGGCTTCCCGCAATTGTTGTTTGAACGCTATGGGCATGCTAGGGGCGTCGTCCCAATCTGCTTCCGCAATATGGATATAGGCAATTCCCAAGTTGTCCAAGAGCTTTGCAGCGGCCAAATAAGTTTCCTCTGGACAGTCATCGACCGTTCCCTGCAGGGTGGTAAGGGGTGCCAATCGCACTCCGACCCTGTCGGCGCCGATGGCCTGTGTTACGGTTTCGGTAACTTCCTGGAGAAAACGCAAACGGTTCTCCAAGGAACCTCCATATGCATCGGTCCGAAGGTTCGCTTGAGAATCCAGAAACTGATTGATCAGGTAGCCATTGGCGCCATGGAGTTCCACTCCGTCAAAACCTGCCCTCATGGCATTTATGGCAGCCTGCGAAAAATCAGTGACCACAGCTTTGATTTCCGAAGTGGTCAATGCCCTTGGAGGTGAGTGCTGCACCATTTCCCCCACACCGGATTCAGGACCTTTTCCTTTGGGGTCTATAAAGACCTTTACCCCCTCTGCACTCAGTGCGGAAGAGGATACGGGAGCTTGATGGTCCGGTTGTAAAGAGAAATGGGAAACCCTTCCTACATGCCACAATTGGGCAAATATGGTACCCTTGTTTTGATGAACGGCGTCGGTCACTTTTTTCCAACCTGCTACCTGTTCGTTACTGTAAATCCCAGGGGTCCATGCATATCCCTGTCCCTGCCTGCTTATCTGTGTCCCTTCCGAGATGATCAGTCCCGCACTGGCCCGCTGCGCATAATAAGAGGCCATCAGTTCTGTGGGGACATCTCCCTTTCCTGCCCTTGAGCGTGTCATTGGAGGCATTACAATACGGTTTTTTAATCTAAGGTTCCCCAGAATATGAGGTTCGGATAGTCTGTTTTCTTCTTCCATTATAAAGTGCTTAAATGATGTGTGTTAACATTTGGCCATGGCCATCTTTCTGTTTCTTCGAATGAACAACAAGGAAACAATGACCCCGATGATGCCCATTATGGCACCTACCCATACAGGGGACGTATAGCCATAACCCAACTCGATCGGTACACCCCCCAGAAAGGCCCCAAGGGCATTGGCTATGTTAAAGCATGAGGGGCCCAAGGAGGCGACAAGCATTTTGGCGTCACTTTGAACACTGTTGATGAGTTGGACCTGTAGTGGAGGTACGATTGCAAAGGTGGCCGCTCCCGTCAGAAATGTCATAAGGATGGACATGCCCGTATGCGATGCCGTAAAATAAATAACGAGCATACAGATTACTTGGAATGCCAAGGCAAGAATGATTGTGGTGGAAGGCCCCAATTTATCGGACATTTTACCGCCGACGAGGTTGCCAACCACCATGCCAAGACCCGCCAATACCATGATGAAGGGCATATTACTTGGGGCTATACCCGATACTTCGGTCATTAACGGAGCGATATAGCTGATCCATGCGAAAAGAGCCCCTGGCGCTATGGAAATGATTAGGACCATGAACCAGATGTTGGGTTCCTTGAAAATCCTGAAATCCCTCCATGGGCTTCCAACAAGTTTTCGGGAAGCCATTTTCGGGACCCAGAGATGGAGTACCAAAACGGTTAGTCCCCCGATTAGGGCAATCAACAAAAAGGTATACCGCCAAGAGAAGGCATGACCGATATAGGTCCCGATGGGTACGCCCAGAAGATTGGCAATGGTCAGTCCTGAAAACATAAAGGCCACGGCCTGGGCTTCTTTTCCCTTATCGGCCAATTGGCTGGCCACCACCGCCCCAACACCAAAAAAGGCCCCATGGGGCAATCCCGAAACGAAGCGGGAAACCATCAATGACCCATAAGAGGGTGCTATAATGGAAAGTGCGTTGAAAATGGTAAAGAGTACCATAAGTGCCATCAAGGTCCTATTGGGGGACATTCTGGCCATACCTGTTACAAACAACGGAGCCCCGATAACCACCCCAATGGCATAGGCCGAAATCAAATGGCCTGCCTCGGGAATGTTGATGCCAAGATCTAGGGCGACATCCGGCAGCATACCCATCATGGTAAACTCCGCAACCCCTATCCCCAATCCGCCAAGGGCCAATGCAACCAAACTTTTTTTCATATCATGATTTTGTTTGGTACAAAAGTATTGGGCATAGAAATATTATAAAAATAATATAAATCATACCTTTGTATAAATATTATAATGATTCACTATGGTCAATCTGGAATGGTTCAGAACATTTATCGCCATCTATGAGGCGGGTACCCTGACTGGTGCCGCCCAATCGCTGTATGTCTCACAGCCTGGGGTCAGCCTGCACTTGGGGGCTTTGGAGACCTATACCGGTTATAAGCTCTTTGATAGGTCCTCCAGAAGAATGGTACCCACGGAAAGGGGCAAGGTGCTGTACAATCATGTGAAGGACGCTATCACAAAACTTGAGGATGCCGAACAATGTTTTAAGAAAAATGCCCTGAACAATACACCAACGATCAATGTGGGCATGTGCATGGAAACCTTCCAATATACTTTGGAACCTTATATCTCTAGCCTTCCTTTTGATATTGTCGTGAAGTTTGTGGAATATACCGAGGCTCTTGCCGATTTGGAGAAGGGTATCCTTGACCTGGTGATAAGTTCTCAAAAGGGAAGTGAAAAGAACATTGACTACCGCGCATTTTCCAAGGAAAGGATCGTACTGGTGGCCGGAAGGGATACCGATACGTCCGCCTTTGACGAAATACTTCCAAGAAAGGATAAAAAAGAACTGCTCCATTGGCTCAAACAACAGATTTGGTATGGAACCACCGGGGACATGGAGCATTTACGTAAGTTTTGGCAGACCAATTTTAAAAAGCATCCGGATTTTAAGTGCAACTATATCGTTCCCAACAAGACTTCCATCGTACGGTGCCTAAGAAATGCCAGTGGGGTTTCCGTTCTTCCCGATTTCTTGTGCAGGGAAGAAATGTACAAGGGAAATATAAAGTTGCTATGGGAGGGATTTGATGTCTTGGAGAACACCCTGTACTTCGCCATGCGCAAGAATACCCTTTATTCTGGTGAGATTGGACATATAGAACGCATTTTTGAGAATAAAATGACGGTTACCGGAGTATAGAACATGGATTAAATTATGTAACTTTAGTTGTTACCACACTATCCAGCCCCCCGGTTAAAATATTGTACTATTGGTTGTCCTAAGCTTTAGTTTGAGATGAAAAGGTTATTAGTTACATTATTTTTCTTACCCGCTCTGGTCTTTGCCCAGTACGATTCCAAACTTGATTCGCTCAACAAAGCATATGAAGGCACCACAGATATCAAAGAAAAGGCAAGGATAAAGGTAAAGATGGTGGATATCTACTTGACCATCGATAGGCAAAAAGCAAAAACTGAAATTGAAAGCGTACTGGCACTGGACAATGATGGGGATTGTTTGGAATGCTTGGCGCTTGGTCATTTTTTTTATGGGCATTACCATGCATCTGGTGGGGACTTGAAAAATGCCATTGCTTACTATGAGAAGGCTTCCGAACTGGCCCAAAAAGCTGGGGATACTTTTTTATATAGAAAATCCAGGGCATGGATTGCCCAAGAGTACCTGAGCAACAAAATGTTTGATGAGACGGAGAAAGTGCTTACCAACCTCATCGCAGAAGTCGAGGAAGACGAGGACAAAACAGGAATAGAGGATAATTACTTCCTGTTGGCCATCTTGGATTACGAAAGAGGCTTTTTAAATCGCTCGATCGAGAACTATATCAATGTTGAAAAGAACATACAACCGGATAATCCCCTTGCAGATGTATATAGGTTCAAGGTGTACAACAACATAGCGCAATGCTACCGTGAACTAAAAAAGTATGGGAGTTCACTGGAGTACATTGATGCAGGTCTGGAGATGGCCAGAAAGAAGAAAGATACCTTTAATGTGATGAACCTGTTGCTCAATAAGGGAATCACCGAGGTTGTTTTGGGAGATCCATCGAAAGGTACAGGGCATTTGAAAAGTACATATGGGTACTTTACGGATATTGGGGAGAAATACTTCCAAGGAAGCAGCGCGCTGTTCTTGGGAATCGGATTCCAGAAACAGGATAGTCTGCAATCCTCCATAGTTTATTTGGACAGTGCCGAGACCATTTATACAGAATTGGGCGATAGTCTCAGTCTGGCCGAAACACTCTCGGCCAAGGCAACCAACAACTTGACCTTGGGAAACAATACGACCGCTTTGGACCAATCGGACAAAGCTTATGGTTTGATAAAGCACTGGGAGTTCTCCCCTATACAGATAGAGGTTTTAAAGAACCATATCGACGTATTGATTGAAAATGGGGCTTTGGAAAGGGCCGTTCCCTTGCTCAGGGAAAAAGACTCCCTTGAAGCCATTCTTACGGATAGGATGGAAGCCGAAAAGTTCTACGAGCTGGAAGCCAAATACCAAACCGAAAAAAAAGAGCAGGAGATAAGCCTGCTCTCAGCCCGGAACAAACTCTCTGAACAGCGCAGGAAAAATCAAAAAATCCTATATATTGGGCTATTGGGGCTGTTCTTGGCCATTGCGAGCCTTTTGTTTTATGGATATAGGAACAAGCTAAGGACGGCCGAAAGGATAAAGGAACTCGACACGCTCAAATCCCGTTTCTTTGCCAACGTCTCACACGAATTTAGGACCCCATTGACCCTGATCAAGAGTCCAGTGCAGCAATTAAGGTCCATCTCGGATGGAACGAACCAAAAACAATTGGACCTAATCGACAACAATGCCGATCGGATGTTGGAACTTGTGGACCAGCTATTGGAACTCTCAAAAATAGAGGGAGGCCAATTGAAGATCATCCTGAAAAAGGACAATGTTTCCTCTTTTTTAAATACCCTTCTGGAGCCGTTTCAGTTTCGGGCCAAAGAAGAGAGGGTCCCATTCGAAGTTAATGTACAGGTTTCAGAGGAGCCTCATTACTTCGATAGGGATATTCTGGCGAAAATCGTTGTCAATCTACTTTCCAATGCCTTTAAATATAGGGAAGGAGGGCCTGTTTCCTTTGTTTCAAGGATACACAATGGAAGACTTGAGTTGGAAATTGAAAACCACAATGGTCAAGTGAAAGAGAAAGACCTGCCTAAATTTTTTGAACGCTTTTACCAAAAGGATGGCACTGCGGTCGGTTTTGGAATAGGGCTGGCCTTGGTGAAGAATTTGGTAACTATTTGTGAAGGTTCCATTCATGCAAGTTTGGATAAGAGAAAAGTGATGATCTCCGTTGAAATGCCGTTGAAAAAGGATTTGAAAGATGCCATTTTGATAGAGGAAAACAATAATTCACATTCCGATCAACAGGAACAGGTCATTAAAATTGAAAGTGATGAGGTTCCCGTTTTGCTCATTGCGGACGATCATCCGGATATTCGGACCGTGCTCAAGGATATTTTCAAGGAAGATTTTACCATACTTGAAGCCAGTAATGGGGAAGAAGCTTTTGAATTGGCCCAAAAGGAAATTCCTGATATGATAATTTCAGATATCATGATGCCCAAAAAGGACGGGTATGCATTGGTAAAGTCACTAAAGGAAAATGAACTCACGTCTTCTGTTCCGATAGTGTTGCTCACCGCCAAGGCAGGGGATGAAGCCAGATTGAAAGGTTTACTGACCCAAGCCGATGGGTATCTTACCAAGCCCTTCAATCACAAAATTGTAAAGGCAACGGTTCATCAGCTTCTCCATGAACGCAAAAAACTACAGGAAAGGTATAGCCGAGAACTCATTTTAAGACCTGTGGATATTGCCATCAATACTGCTGATGAAAGATTTATACAACGACTGGAAACCGTTATGGATGCCGAATTGACCAATCCGGATTTTACGACTGATGATTTTGCTTCGCGGATGAACCTGAGCCGGATGCAACTGCATAGAAAACTAAAATCCCTATTGGGGGTCTCCGCCACAGAGTTTGTCCGTAACGAACGATTGAAAGCAGCCGCGCAGCTTCTGAAAAACCCTAAACTCAGTATTGCCGAGGTGGCCTATAGTTCAGGTTTCAACGAAGCCACCTATTTCTCGAAATGCTTTAAGGATGTTTACGGTCTTTCCCCATCCGACTTTAGGAAGACTACCTGATTTCCCTTATTTCTTAATCCCATAGCATGCCCTTTTAAAGGGAGCGTTCCCTATGTTACATATACCCATGGTATCTGTTACATAATTACATGATGCTATCCAAAGCATCCCATAGCTTTGGAACAATGAAGTCACGCAACGGCAAACCCCTGCACTATAGAGGGGAAATGGACCATCTCCCCAATACCAGGATCTATTTGAACATAAAGTATTTGGAGAAGGGCCATTATGAACTGAACATCATCAACAAACATAAGTTGATCAAGAAGATACATTTCAACAAAAAGTAAGCACATCATGAAAACAAAGACAATCATGCTTATTCTTCTGGGAGGAACATTGCTGATTCCTTTACAGCACACCGAGGCGCAGTTTCTTAAAAAGTTGGGCAAAAAAGCCAAAGAAAGTGCTGAACGTGGGGTGGAACGAACCGTGGAACGCAAGGCGGAACAAAAAGCTGAAGAGAGTACGGAAAAGGCCATTGAAACCGTTTTTGGCGTACCCAAAAGTGTGATGGACAAAAAGGAAGATAACGAGAAGGATGGCCTTGAGGGCATTTGGTACTATGAATCCCTTGAAGGGGTGCCCGGATACGAAAACCTGAACGATTGTGGCAAGAAATCCAACATCACCTATTCGGCCAACAGCTATCATGTCCAGTTTTATGATAATGACTGTAATCTACTTACCGATAGTGGAGGCACTTTTGAGTTGGAGGACAACATCATGAAAGTTACTGCCGAGGCAAAGGATGAGATGAGCACAACCAAGATAACCACCACCCAGACCATTATGGAACAGACCCAAAACCGGTTGGTCATGAAAGATGATATGAGTGGGGCTGTGGTGACATTGGTAAGGGAAAAGGAATAATCAATCAGAATCAGTATGGAAACCAAAAAGATTTCAATCATTTTTTTTGCAGTAGTGCTCTTCATGGCCTGCGGACAGACGAACAAAAAAGGAGGAGAGACCACTTCTGAGGGGAAGGTGGAGACCACCGCCAAGAGTAAAGTAGATACAAATGGAATTGACCTTAAGCAACATGGGGATTACACCAACCTTTATGCCTCCAGCTCCCAATGTAAGTTAACGGCTGAAGAAGTGGCCACCCTGTACGGTATTACCGTTGCGGACATGAAGGAAACCTCCAATGGTCCCAGTGGTCAAGGATATTTATGCAGTTACAATCTAACGCTCAGGGATGGCAGTCAATCCGTTTTTGGCCTCACATTCTTCCAAAAACCTATGTCCGATGTACAGTCGGAAATCTCGAGTTGGCAGTCGGGCTCCTATGAGAAAAGGTTTCTAAGGATAAGCAATTCAGGCGATCACTATATCTGGAAACATCCCAATCAGGGTTATTTCATCCTTCAAAATCCAAACTACGCCAATGGAATCCAAATCCGGTATAGAACCATGTTCAAGGTGGACAAAACCCAAAGCGAATATCTGGAGCAAAAAGGTATTCAGGCAATTGATTACTTAATCGAAAAATACAAGAACTAATATCATGAAACAGTCAAAGATCATATTGTTGTTCGGATTTATCTTCATGGGATGCCTTCAAGCATTTGCCCAGCCCTACACCTTGGACAAAGCCATAAGGCCCATTCAATTGATGCTTTCGGAAGATACCCGAGATGGGCATGAAGGGGAGAAAGGGATGGTGTTCTTCAATCGTATGACTGATTCCACCATGTACCATTTCGTGACGGGACATTCAATGTTCCAGTTTTTAGACGTTTTGGTCACCAGCTTGGATGGAAGCCCTTTGGAGGTCAGTTTAAACCAGGACATTTGGAACGATGAGTACAACAAAAAAAGCACAGGTTCTTCCCCGGACGGAATGGTCCGGTTTCAACTCCGGGCGGAGGGTAAATTCGGTATCAAAATAGAGACGGAAAATCCCACCAACTCACTCTACAACATTACTGTATTGGCAAGCCCTGAAGAAAAGAGTTATCTGGGCAGCGCTTTTAGAAAAATCAAACAGAGTGAGATGAAATCAGGAGGTGATGCAAAGGTCAATACAAGTACAGGGGCCATATCATCAGATGGAAATGACAACAGCGACAAAGGCGGTGGTACTTGGCTCTACATTGCATTGGGTGTAGCACTTCTGGTCATTGGGGTGCTTGTTGGAAAATTAATGGGTAAAAAGGGAAAGAACACTACAATACTATTGCTCTTCATCTTCTTGGTTCCCCTTGGCACAAAAGCCCAAAACTATTGGGAAGGAAATGTCATGACCATGGAGCAATTTGAAAATTGGAAAACCCAGTTTGAGCATGATCAGGATATGTTGAAAACCGAATTGGAGGTGCTCAAAAGTGAAAGGGCCGGTATGAAAAAGGGAATTGAAAACCTAAATAAGACCCTTTCCAATATACGATCCACATGGACCACGGTTAAAAACCTGTACAGCTCGTATACGGGATTGAGTTCTTGTATCAATTCCACACCCCCATCCGGCGCACCTAGTATTCCATCCATCTGTACCGAAATCTCAATGAGCGAAGATGGTAAAATATTGGAGGATGAGGACGAGGGCTGCGCGAGCTGTTTTGTGGAAGCTCGGCAAAAGTTCAATGAGAGACGCTATCTTTTTGAACGTTTGGCCACCATCTATAAATGCACTAAAAAGTTCACCAATGCGGCCATAGCATTTGGTGACAATGCCTCTGGAGTGCACGGTGTGGCCGGTTTGGCCTGGCAGGGCGAACGCATCAAAATACTAAAATCCGTGGAAGACCTTGAGAAAGCATACGATAATAAATATGCCGAAATGCTGCAGGACCTAGCCGATGCCATGATGGAACTCAACGTATGCGAGGCCAAATATGGCGTGGAGGATTGGTACGATCGCTTTGGCTATATGTATTTTGAATTCATGAAAGAGAAGTACGCAAGAAAAGACTGAGCCATGAAACCTTTTGTGCCGATACTGATTTTTGCCTTTTGCATAACCCTTTGGTCCGGCTGCAAAACCCAATCTGTGGGAACGGGCATTTCCAACATCAACACGGACATTGTTGGTTCTTGGGAAGGATGCGATGGACGTGTGGTAACCTTCACCAAGGAGGAAAATGGCGAGATATATGGTCGCTATACCCAATTGGGCGGACTTAAAAAATACAACTTCTCCCAAGACGAAATAGGGTATCAAGTGGTGAAACAAAGTTTGGGAACTTACACAGGATCGGTAAAATGGCGTAGTACCACAGGTACTGAGACCTGGAAAAAAGTGACCATCATCATTGAGGGGGATACTTATAAGGATGACAGTTCGGATGGTTGCAGCAAAAACATGAAACGCATTATACCGTGATGGAAAGATGGATCTACATAGCGATGGTCTTGGTGGTCTTTAATTTTTCATGTAAAGATCAAGAACAGGACAAAAAGGGCACCCAATCCAATGAAAAGGGAACAGGAGCATCAGAGGCTGAAATCACCAACAGTAAAAAAAATGATGATGGTCTTTCGGATTTGAACCTAGAGGATATGTTCAAAGGGGATGTGGATATTGAAGGTGCGGCCATGGTCTTTTCCCAAATGATGGGAACGGTCTCCATTGAGAAAAAAAGGCTTATCCAAACCGATATCGACTCTTTAAAAAGCCTTTTGGAACAGCATCCCAACTTAAGCCAAGCCATCGCCATTGAAGAAAACACGGTGGATGTAGACTTTTCAAAACTTTTAGAGGCTATGTCCGAAATGGAGCCACAAGACCTCAATACACTAAATGGCATCCTTCCCAAGATTACAAGTTCAGCAGCCGCTGGTTCAGGGAGGCCGGATCATCCGTTTGCCAGTACTTTTTTTGAGCAGGACCTCAAGGAAATTTCCAGTGGAAGCATACAAAAAAGGGTGGAGAACAAAAGATTGTACCAAAATCTCAGGGATGCCAGTCCGGAGGAGGCCAAACAACTATTGGCCGATCATTATGGCATTGACCTTGAAGAAGTAGAGCTCTTAAATAGTATTGAAAAGCAATCTGGCATCCTGAATGAGAAGCAGGCCCAAAATCTTACCGATCCTGTTTATAGCAATGCAGTGGAGATGGCACTCGATGATCCGAAAACATCTTCAAACTTCAAGGCATTGATCAAAGAGAACAAGGAAATGCAAAAACGAAGTGCGGACAAGTTCCTAAAAAAATCATCCAGTGCCCGTGAAGCCTTTTATAAGCTTAATCCGGGATGGTACTCAGAGACGTCGGATGAAATTGGAAATACTTATGCCGATACCCGAAACAAGCAAATATATCTGCCCTTGGGCAAGCGTTCCTTTGCGGATGCGGTGGTTGATTTTGACCCCGGAAATGGCGGTCAATATCCAGAAGGGGCCCTACACGAACCCGATTTGACCGTGGAACTTGCCCGGCTCAACCAAGCAAAGCCGGAAATGTGCAGCATTGGATTGAAAGGAGTGCTTACGGTGCAATTCTTGGACAATGCCATTACTGATGTGAATGGCCCAGACCTGTATGTATTTGAAGCCGGAGCCATAGAACCTACGGTTCTGGAGTTGTCCAAAGATGGAAATAATTGGCTTGAGGTAGGCAAGATCGAGGGGGGTACGGCCATGGTGGATATCCATGACTTTGTAAGACCAGGAGAAACCTTTACCTACGTCCGCCTGACCGATTTGGAAACCAGAAGTGGCGTTCCCGGTGCGGATGTGGATGCCGTGGCGGCCATTGGCGGGGCGCTTCGGTTGAATCTGGACAGTTCGGTATTGTTTGAATTTGGGAAGTACGACCTAAGACCGGAAGCAGAGACATTGCTTATGGAATTGATTCCAGAGATAGAGCGTATGGGCAAGGGAACCATTGTGGTGGAGGGGCACACGGACAACGTGGGAAGTGTCCAAGCCAATAAACAACTTTCCGAACAACGGGCCAATAGCGTTAGTACCCTATTGAAAAGTTTGATGTCAGCTTCGGCAGACCATTTTAGCTGGGAAATAAAGGGTCTTGGAGATACCCAACCCATAGCTCCCAATGACAATGATGAAAACCGGCAAAAAAATCGTAGGGTAGAACTATTGGTGTTGCCCAAATAGATCTGTAGAGGGTTGGAATAGTATAAATCAAAAAATCAGAAAAAATGAAAACTTGGATTACCACAGTAATGCTATTGTTTGCTTTGACCATTTTTGGGCAGGGCGATTGCAGTAAATATTACCCTTTTGGTGAGGGTACTGTCTCCGAATTTGAATCCTATGACAGAAAGGGCAAGTTAGAGGCCAAAATGAAGTACACCGTGAACAATGTGTCCCATACTGGAGGGGCCACAACGGCAACGGTCAATTCAGAGCTGTTTGACAAGAAAGGACAACTCATAATGTCGAATGAGTTCGATATGGGATGTGACGGTTCCACTGTGACCATGGACTTCAAATCGTTGATGAACTCAGCAAGGATGCAACAGTTTCAAAACGGGGAAGCAACGATTACCGGTACCAATGTGGAGATTCCCAACACACTAACACCTGAGCAGACCCTAGCAGATGCTTCGGTGAACATTACCATGGACATGGGGGGCATGAAAATGAACATGGAGACCCGGATAACCGATAGAAAGGTAATCGGCATGGAAACCATAACCACCCCTGCTGGTACATTTAAGTGCGTGGCCATTACACAGACCTCACAGGTTAAAATGATGGTGGCCAATCAAAAAGGAATTCAAAAAACTTGGCTGGCCGAAGGTGTGGGAATGGTAAAGAACGAATATTACAATGCCAATGGAAAACTGCAGGGTACCACTGTGTTAATGGCCTTCTCAAAATAATATCATCAAGGTACGGTTCCCACGAAAGGGGATCATCGCCATACATTAACCATTAAAAACCCTATTCACCCCTGATAGGTATTCCTTTCTTGGGACAGGGGCTTATTATGAAAACTCTAAAAATATTCTTTGTACAAATGCTGCTCCTTGGTCCATGTTTGGGTCAGGCCCAGTTTGTGCCCAAAAAGCCCGCTACGACCACCAAGGTTAAGAAGCCTGTAAAGAAGACCCCTGAGGTAAGGGCAATTCCTGCCAATACACAAACGGCAGTGGTACAAATTAGGGAGACGAAGGGTTGTAGGCCATTGGCGGCTGCCAGTGTCAATACCATCCTTACCAAGGTCCTTGCCCATACCCTCAGCGTAAAATTGGACAGGGAAGATTCGTATATCCGTTTTAACGGTCAAACGCAAAGGCTGTCAATCTCTGATTACAAGGTTAAAAAACCAGCCCATGATTGGGTATACTTCATGAATGATGTAAACTCAACCAAAGCTGTTGCTACCTTTGATGAACAGAACAGAAGGTTTTATTTGAAGATCACCTTTGAAGGGGATCGTAGCGAGATAAAAGGAAAATGCCCAGGGTGTATAAACCGCTATGAGGACAGTCGCGCCCCTGATATCAACTGGTTGGGAAATCGGGAGCTTATCATTGAATTAAAGCCCATCGTCCACAACAATTCCATTGCTTTTGAGGCCACAGGCACCGAATTGAAGGGGCATTTTACCATAAACGGTCCCGTACAGGCTTTTTTACCCGGTCTCACGACCTATTTTGAGCGACAGATCATGAGTGCCGTTGAAGCCCAAGCCAAACGCTTGATGAACACTACTGGGGTAAAGAACATGATGGCCAATACATTCCGTGGTACGGTAAATACCTTGGGACTTGGAAATATTGACACCGTGGAGACCGGTGAAAACCATCTTTACATCTGCAATGATTAGAATCTATTTGTTTCTGTAAAGAAGGTGATGATGGGTGATTTTTACACATAATTGGTTGGTTTTACTTTGAATCCGCTATATTATTATGTGAAAGTCAATTTTCACAAGACGATGTCCTATTTCAAATATTGGATTATAGAGTCTTGGTATATAAAGGGTTATGGATACGTTTCTGACGCCCTGATGAATTGAAAACTCCTGTAAACACAGTTTTTTATTTATGGCTTTTCCACTTCCACCACAGTTGAATGGCATTACATAATTGTCAAAAAGGAGAGGTTTTTTGGCGTTGTAAGCTTACCGTCTGTAATTGATTGATCTTAAAAAGGGTTTCGGTTGTGAATGAAACCCAGCCTAAGATCCAAAATCAAAATCCGTATTGTTTATTTGGTGAATTGAAAGATAGTATTCTATGTTTTCAGCTGTATTGGCCCGCTTCTTAAAATCTTTTGGAGTAGTTCCAAATTGTCCTTTAAAGCTTTTGGAAAAATATTTGGAGTCGTTAAATCCTACCAAATGAGCCGCTTCCGAGATGGAATACCCGAATTTGGTCAAGAGTACGGCTCCTTTTTTTAAGCGCATATCCCTAGTGAAATCAATTACACTCAACCCTGTAACATTGAGACATTTTCTGTACAAGCTGGAATAACTCATATTCAATGACTGCGCCAATTGTTGCACCTTAAAATCAGGATCTGCCATATTTCTGTTGATATGGTCCACCAAATTCTCCAAAAAAATCTCGTCTTGAGACTGGTTTTGGACAAATTGGGGACGATTGATCAGTTCTTTCCGATATTTTGAAATGATATGTTCTTTGGATAAAAGCAAGTTATTTACTTTCAACAGTAACTCATTGGTATTGAATGGTTTGTTTATAAACTCAATAGCCCCTGTTTTGAGCCCTTCAATCTTGGCCTTGGTGGAGTTCTTTGCTGTCAACAACACAATGGGGATGTGTTTGGTCAAATTGTGCTTTTTAAGCTCTTTGCTCATGACTATACCATCCATTTGAGGCATCATGATATCACTTATGATCAAATCGGGAATATTGTTTTTTGCGTGATAGAAGCCTTCTTCTCCATTATCTGCAAGCAAAATGTTATACTGGGGAGACAACAGATCCTTTAAAAGTTGCTGTAATTCATAGTTGTCCTCAACCACCAAGATACTTTTCTTGTGTTGGGTATTTTGGGGTTCTTCTTGTGGTTGGATGCTTTCTACCTGTACTTTCTTTGGTGTAAAATGATTTATTGCAATTTTTTCCGAATCATCATAGAATTTTTCGGCAACAGGAATCTTTACGGCAAAAGTTGTCCCTTCATGCGGAACACTTTTCACTTTAATTTTTCCCTTATGTAACGTCACCAAGTCCTTGGTCAAGGCCAAACCAATTCCTGCCCCTTTGTATTGTTTGTTGGTACTGGACCGATAGAAAATTTCAAAAATCTTGTCCAGTTCCTCCTTTTCAATGCCAAGACCAGAATCGGATACAGAAATCTTCACAAAACTTTTTTTGTTTATGGGCGAAACGTGTAATTGAACGTTACCTTCCGTAGGTGTATATTTAAAGGCGTTTGAAAGTAGATTGTACAGGATGTGTTCCAATTTTTCTTTGTCGTACCATGTATGGTCCAGATTTTTTGGGCAGCTTATGGAAAAGTCGATTTGCTTATTTCGTGCAAGTTCCTTGAACGAGGAACAAATATCCAATATGTCACTGTGTAGGTTATTTTGACTAACGAGCAGATTGAGCCTGTTGGAATCACTGCTCCTGACCAAGGTAAGTTCCCGTGCAATCCGGCTAAGTTTCTTTGCATTATTGGCTATAATGTTCAGCCTTTCCTTCAGGAGCATGTTCCCATTAAGCTCCGCTCTTTTGAGCATGTCATCTATGGGGCCTAGTATTAAGGTGATAGGGGTTTGTATTTCATGGGACATTTTGGTGAAAAAGTCCATTTTCGTGTTGTGCAGATCATGTTCCTTGGCATGAATGACCCTATTGATAAATAGCTTCTTTCTAACCCTATACCATTTTACGATGATAAAGACCAATAAGGATAGAAGCGCAAAATAGATGACATACGCCAATGGCTTGTTCCAAAAAGGTTGCTGAATTGTGATGTTTATCCTCTTTTCAACGCTTGATGATAAATCGTTCATTCCATGCGCTTTTATCTCAAGGGTATAGCCACCTGGAGGCACATTGGTATATGATGCAAAGCCTTCTGTATAAGTACTTTTCCATTCATCATCAAAACCCATTAATCTATACGAATAAAAATAATTGGGGTTTAGAATATTGTCGATGGCCGAAAACCGAATCGAAAAAGAAGATTGGTTGTATCCCAGATTTAGGTGGTCAAGGTTGAACACTTCAGATTTTATCTGATCGGGGAGTAGGTCTTTGGCAGGTTTGTTCAGAACTTGGACATCATGGACCACTAATTTGGGGTTCAAAGGTTCCTTTTTCAATTTTTCAGGGAAAAAATGGGCAACTCCTTTTGTGCTGCCAAAATAGAGTTGTCCATCCTTATCCTTAAATGTACTTTTTAACATGAAGGAGCCATCTGGCAGGCCATCTGAAGAATAGTACATTTTGGTTGTACAGGTCTTTGCATTTAAATGAACGATTGCATTTCCGGTACTGGCCCAAATATTGTCCTTGTCAACTAGGTTAATGGCCTTAAAAGTTAAGTCTTTGATGGTTTTAAGATTTTCAAACTCAGTGAATGTTTTGTTTTTTATATCAAAGACATTCAATTTAAACTGTTCATTGATGAGCCAAATCTTATCATCGGAACTGCATATCATTGAAATGATGCGAGGTACGATTTCCCCTGAAGGGGAAGGATAATTTTCAAAAAGCGAATGGTTGATGTTTTGGTTGTTCTCCACAAACTTGAATAAACCGCCACCAATTTGTCCAACCCAAATGTTTCCTTGAAGATCCTCTATTATTTTTTCAACGATTACACCATGTAGCCCATTTTTATTGTTACCGAATGAAGCCAATAGCTTTTGCTCGGAATTATAAACATTGAGTGATACATTGGATCCAACCCATACCCTGCCTTTTGAATCTTTGAACAATTCCCTAATGTCCTGGGCCATCTGCCCTTTCTCGTTTACAACGGATAGGGACTTGAAAGTTTTTGTTCCTGGGTTGTAGTGCCAGAGACCATTTCTATAGGTTCCAAACCAGAGATCGTGCCCTTGATCTTCGATTATGGATTGGACGTAAAACGAGTTTTCTGCATCATTGAAATATTGTTTTGGTGAACCGTTTTTGAGTATTCTGGTTAGTCCGTTGCCATCGGTCCCGATCCAAAGCGTCTGGTCCGAGGCTTTAAAAATACTCAGTACCCTCATCGGAATGGTATTGTCAGACCCAGTATGATAATTTACATCTTTGTTGGTTTTGGGGATAATATTCAACGTTCCATACTTGTTGGTGAGCCATATATTTTTATGATCATCCTCGTTGATATCCAATATGGTGTTGCTCTCAATGGAAAATTCATCAAGATATCTTTTTTTATAGCTCTGGACATATCCTGTCTTGCTGTTTATCTTGTAGACCCCGTTGCCATCGGTTCCTGCCCAAATATTTTCATCACTGTCCAAAAATAGGCTTAAGAAAAGAGAGGATTCAATATTCCCTGTATCACCTTTTAAGAAGTCTTTTGATATGATTTTTTGTTGGGCAATATCATAAATGTGCAACCCATTCCCTTCAGTTCCAATCCAAAGCCTATTTTCCTTGTCCATTCTTAACACGATACCACCGGGATAGTCAGTGAAAGGCCCAACGATTTCGGTCTGTCTTCCGGACTGTACGGAGTATTTGTAGATTTTGCCTTGGGTGGTTCCTACATAAACATTGTCATTCTTATCAAAATCCAAATTGTTCACCATGTTGTCCGCCATGTTGATATTTGGGATGGTGGTGATACTGTCAAACTTTTGCTTGGAGTAGATGTAAATGTCACCACTTTTGGTGGCCATCCATACCTGCTTGCCATTGGGGCGAACCCTCCGAATCATTTTTTTGCCCAACTTGTGATCAAAACTTTCAAATTGGCCACGCCTCGTTTCATATTTTGCCAAAAGACCGTTGCGTGTATTGATCCAAATATTTTTTGATTCATCATTTATGATATACTCAATCCTATCTTGCCCGTCAATGATAGGAAAGATACTCTCCTTGTCAATCAGGGAAAAGGTATAGCCATTGTATATCAATACCCCCTGGGAAGAAGACATCCAGATATTGCCCAATGAATCTTGGGCGACATTGCTGACAAATTGCTGTTTGTTGTTGTGCGTTGGGGTCAAGGATTTAAAGTACACCTGATCCTGCCCAAGAATATACCCCCCTGCTAGATGAAATAGGAAAAGGGTCAAGAGGATAATCGTTTTCTTATAGGAGCACGTCACGCAATTCATTTTATAGGGTAAATGAGCAACATAGACACAAATTTTGTCATTTCCCCTCAATATTGATTGGACATTTCCACTAAAAAGGTGGAAAATATGATCAGATGGGGCTTCAAGGGGTACATTTCCAACCCAGTACAATGCAAGGGGTCATTACATATTCAAAAATATACATAAAATAAAAACCCCTTGTTGTCAAGCTTTTCCTGGTCGAATAACCACGTTTGCTCTTACTGTTATCAATCAGGCAGTTGCAGTGTATCAAGGGATCTTTCCCTCACTTGTGTAAAATCAGTCATAAAGGTGTAGTATTTCGTCATCCTCGATAAAAAGGAAGAAATACACCCTGTTTTTGATTGAAAACCATAAAAACTTTATCCATTTAAACCGCCAAATTTGGGTCAAACTAAATTAAAACATGAATTCAAGAAGAGGCTTTGTTAAGACAGCTGCTTTGGCTTCGGCCGGTATGGCCATGGTTCCAGAGACGGTTTTTGGGAAAAAGTTAAATATCTATGACGGCAAATTACGGCTGGCTTTCATTGGGGTGGGCCTTAGGGGTGCCAACCACTTGAACAATGCCCTTCAGAGGAAAGATGTTGAAATCACCGCCATTTGTGATATAGACCCCAAGCGTGTTGAGATTGCATTGGGAAAATTGTCTGAAGCAGGGTTTAAAAAGCCAAAGGTTTTTGGGGAAAACACACTCGATTATAAAAACTTACTGGAATTACAGGAAGTGGATGCCGTGATAATTTCAACCCCGTGGCTATGGCACACCAAAATGGCCGTTGATGCCATGGAGGCGGGTAAGTACACGGGCCTAGAAGTATCGGCTGCCAATACGCTTGAAGAATGTTGGGATTTGGTGAACACGCATGAAAGGACAGGAAGCCATTTGATGATCTTGGAAAATGTGTGCTATAGAAGAGATGTTTTGGCTGTTCTTAATATGGTGAAAAAAGATGTGTTTGGAGAAATGTTGCACTTTACCTGTGGCTACAAACACGACCTTAGAGGTGTTAAATTCAATGATGGTCAAACTGCATATGGCAAGGGTGTTGAATTTGGGGAAAAGGGTATATCTGAATCCAAATGGAGAACACAACACTCTTTGCTAAGAAATGCAGATGTATACCCAACCCATGGTTTGGGTCCCATTGCCGTAATGGCAGATGTCAATCGAGGGAACCGCTTTGTGTCCATGACATCGCATGCAACGAAAGGTGTTGGACTTCACAAATATATTGTGGACAACGGTGGGGAGAGCCACCCAAATGCCAAATTAAAATGGAAACAAGGAGATGTGATAACCTCTACCATTGAGACAGCAAATGGAGAGACGATTATTGTAACGCATGATGTAAACTCACCAAGACCCTATTCATTAGGGTTTACAGTCCAAGGGTCTAAAGGAATCACGGATTTTGACTATCACACCCGTAGAATTTATGTAGAAGGAGTCTCAAAAAATCATTCTTGGGAAGACATGGATACTTGGCTTAAGAAGTACGATCATCCGCTTTGGAAAAAATATGGGGAATATGCCATGGGATCAGGACACGGAGGGATGGATTTCTTTGTAATGAATGCCTTTGTTGAATCTGCAAAGCAAAACATAGCACCACCAATGGATGCCTATGATGCAGCCGCTTGGAGTGCAGTGACCCCATTATCTGAAGCATCAATTGAAAATAACGGGGAACCACAGGATTTTCCTGATTTCACCAGAGGTATGTGGATCAAGCGCAAACCTTATAATTGGATTAAAGAAACCTTTTGAACTTAACAATCATCTGTTTACTAACTAAATAACTCTTTATGAAAAACCGCAAATTAATTTTATTAATTCCGCTATTTCTCTTTGCCATGGTTTCATGGTCACAAGAGAAGCCAATTACCGGTACTGTTGTTGACGGTGCAGGACAGCCTGTTGTTGGTGCCAACGTATTGGTCAAGGACCAAGCGAAAGGCGCCGTAACGGATTTTGATGGAATGTTTACTATAGACAATGTAACCTCCGATGATGTTTTGGTAATATCTTCCATAGGATTTACCACTCAAGAAACACCAGTAGGAAACCGGACCAACATCACTGTTACGCTACAAGAAGATGTGAGTCAATTGGAAGAAGTGGTTGTAGTGGCTTATGGGACACAGAAAAGAGAGACGGTGACTTCGTCTTTGGTCAGTATTGACTCTGAAAAACTAAAAGATATAACCACTCCCGAGGTTTCCTCCATGCTACAAGGAAAAGCCGCGGGCGTTCAAGTAGCCGCCTCCAGTGGGTCTCCTGGTTCTGCTCCAAATATACTGATACGGGGTGTTGCCTCCTTGAACGGAAACATTACTCCCTTATGGGTTGTGGATGGGGTGATCCAGCATGGGGTTCCTGTTATAAACCCAAATGATGTGGCCAACATATCCGTGCTGAAGGATGCTTCGGCAACGGCATTGTATGGGTCCAGAGGTGCCAACGGTGTGGTAGTGGTAACCACCAAAAGGGCTCCTTTGGGTGAAAAACCACAGATTCAAGTAAGTACCAAATTGGCCATCAATCAATTCAATAGCGGCCAGTTTGAGGTAATGGACTCACAGCAGTTGTATGATTACCACACTCAATTTGAAAATTCACAACCATGGTTTGATGAAAGCTTGTTGGGCAGGGACACAGATTGGGTAAAAGGGGGCACAAGGAATGCCTTGGTGAGGGATGCCAATGTATCCTTCACCTCTGCCACAGAATCTTTGAACTTGTTCTTGAACATGGGATATTACAATGAAGAGGGCACTGTAAGAGGAAATGAACTGGATAGGTATACCTTCCGTACTAATTTGGATTATAAAATCAACAAAAAACTGACCATAAAACCCAAGTTGGCGTTTAGTTTTGATAATAGGGACCGCATTGCTGAAGCTCCGTTGTATGAGCTATATCTAAACTTACCTTGGGATATACCTTTTGATAGTGAAGGAATTCCCGTAAATGCGCAGGATTCCCAAGACTGGTTGGGAAGGGACCAAAGAAACTACTTCTATGACCAACAGTGGAACTACTCTTCCAGGAATGACTTTAACTTCAGTACAAACTTTGACTTTGAATACCAGATTGTACCAAATTTAGTCCTTCATTCGACCAACAACTTTACGCTTTACAGAAGAAAAGACCTTCAGTATACAGACCCAAGGTCCAATTCAGGTTTGGCCAATGGTGGTACAATCCGAAATTTTGCGGCCAACAGAAATACCCGATTAACAACACAGATGTTGAAATACAGCAATGTTTTCAATGACAACCATACGGTAAGTGTTTTGGGCGGATATGAATACAACGATTATGAATACGAAGACTTCGGCGCCTCTGGAAATGGAATCATTGCGGGAGGTGAGATTCTCAATGCAGCCAGTGAGACAGGAGAGGTAGAAGGTCGTAAGAATGAATATGCCCTGCAATCCTTTTTCTTGGCTGCAGAATATGACTACCAGAGCAAGTATTTTGCGAAAGCTTCCATTAGAAGGGATGGGGCCTCAAACTTTGGATTGGACAATCAATACGGTAATTTCTTTTCCATAGGTTTGGGTTGGAACGTTCATAAAGAGGATTTCTTTAATACCGATGTTTTTAACCAGTTAAAACTTAGGGCCAGTTATGGTTCGGTGGGTAACAGGCCATCATCATTATACCCTTACCAAGGAACATATAGGGTAAATACCCAGTATATTGGAACCCCAGGGGCCATATTGGACCAATTTGGAAATCCAGATTTGGGGTGGGAGAAGTCCTATGAGACCAACTTGGCCTTGGATACAAGGATTTTGGATGTCGTAAGCCTAACGTTTGAATATTACAACAAGAATACATCAGACCTGCTCTATTTTGTGAGTCTCCCTGATCTTACCGGATTCCAAGGATTCTGGGAAAATGTAGGAGGGTTGACCAATAAAGGTTTTGAGGCTTCGGTTTCTGCCGATATTGTATCAAAACAAGACTTTAATTTCAATGTTGGTTTCAATATTGGGGTCAATAGAAATGAGATCACAGAGCTTTATGATGAACAAGAAGAGATACCGGTAGGTTCAAAAATCTTCAAGATAGGGGAAGATGCGGACACTTGGTACATCAGAAAATGGTTGGGTGTAGACCCGGATAATGGTCAGCCATTATGGGAAGTGGTGGACCCAGATACCGGGGCAAAGTCGGAAACAAGCGATTGGAATGAGGCTACCTTGCAAACAGTGGGCACTTCAACACCCGATTTCATTGGAGGGTTTAATACCAGTCTCAGGTATAAGAATATGTCTTTGACCTCCAACTTTAGTTTCTCCAAAGGAGGAACTTTGTACAATGCTTCCCGTGAACTGTTTGATTCTGATGGATTTTATTCAACGTTCAATCAAATGGTACTGGCCGATGGTTGGTCCAGATGGCAACAACCGGGCGATATTGCAACACATCCCCAAGCCATAGAAGGAGGAAACAACAATTCCAACAAGCGCTCTTCCAGATATTTGGAAGATGCGAGCTACCTAAGGCTGAACAATGTAACGCTCTCGTATAGTTTGCCCCAAAACATCCTGACCAAGTTGGGTGTAAGCAATGCCAACATCTATTTGGCAGGGGACAATCTATTTACCATTACTGACTTTACTGGGGTAGATCCAGTGGTCCGTGGTAATCCCGATGATGCCATTCCAGGATTATCTGGCTCGGTAAGTTTAACCTACCCCGTTCCAAGAAGATATGTATTGGGACTAAGCGTAACTTTTTAAAAAACTTAATTGCAACGTAATGAAAAGAATAATATATACTATTTTATCCGTTACCGCATTTGTGTTTTACTCTTGCGATATAGAGCGAAACCCTTATGATCAAATAGCAGTTGATGATCTTTTTAGTGACCCAGGGTCCGTTACAACAGCCACAATAGGCAATTATGCCTTGTTGAAAGGTGATGTTGGTTATGACGGTTGGGTGGATGATCTACATAGGATCTCAGAATATGCCGGTGATAATATAACCTTGAGCGGAGGTACAACAGACCATTTGTTTTTCCTCTACAACTACCAATCCATTGCCACAAACTCCAGGGTGGATAGGTTTTGGAGAAACTCCTACAAGATTGTTGTGGGCACAAACCTAATGATTGAAAAAATAGCCGAAGGCGAATCTGTTGAAGGAGATCAGTTGTTGGGCGAGAATTATTATTTGAGGGCATTGGTGTTCTTTCAAATGGGAAATGTTTTTGGAAGACCATATAACCAAGGTGGGGCAAACCCTTCCATTCCTTTGAAACTTACGTCCGATACGGAAGATAGACCTGACAGGAGTACGGTTCAAGAGGTCTATGACCAAGTCATCAGCGATTTGTTGAAAGCAGAATCCTTGATGACCGAAAACAAAGGAGCATCCTTTGCGTCCAAGGAAGCGGCACAAGCACTGTTGTCAAGAGTCTATTTATATATGGAGGACAACGCCAAGGCAGAGGAATATGCCGATAAGGTAATCAACTCTGGATTCTATTCCCTATTGCCCACATCGGAATTTTCCGAAATGAACAGATTAAAACCTGACCAAAATCCGGAAGCAATTTTTGCGGTTACCTTGAGCAGTTCGTCCGATTTGTTGGGACAGTGGGACGATTGGTACACCATTGGTTCGTTCTATGCCACGGTTGAAGGTACCGGTTGGGGAGAAATGTATGCCTCAAGATCATACTTGGACTTGATTGATGAAAATCCCGAAGATGCTAGAAAATCATTTATTGAACCTCAATATCTAACTGATGATGAAGAGGACAGGATACCGGCAGTGTATTGGGTAAATGAAGACTATGTATACCAATTTGCACAGACCACGGATACTGGTGGAACCATAACATTTGATTATGAGGACAGCAATTACACCTTGCAATCTGAGGATGTAGATGGCGAGACAGTATACTATTTTAACGGTCCAAGTGGTCGTCAAGATGTAATTTTTGATTTTGATTTGGAGAAACGGAACGGGCATCCCAAATTCTTTATTCTCAAAGCCTCCCTTCAGGAAGACGATTTGCATATGTGGTCGCCTACGGTATCCAGATTTGCGGAAATGTACTTGAACAAGGCGGAATCCTTGGCCAAGCGCAGTGCCGATCAAGATGCTTTGGATAACATCAACATCTTAAGGCAAAGAGCCGGAGTACCGGAATATACATTGGGCAACCTTCCCGATGGCAAGACCGTATTGGATGTGGTTTTGGATGAACGTAGGTTGGAATTGGCCTTTGAAGGCCATAGAAGATACGATGTGTACAGAAATGGACGTACCCTCAATAGAAGATATCCAGGGACACACTTGAACAATGCAAACCCATTTTTGGAAATACCGGCGACCCACCCAAGGGTAATCGAATTTATACCCGAGCAACAGATTATTCTACAACCATCATTGGAACAAAATCCATGATAAAATGCAACTCCCAGGAAAGGAACCTTGTCTCCTTTCCTAGGAGTTTTTTTAAAAGCCCATGAAGGTCAAAAGTCTAAAATATTGTGGTCTGGTCATTGGTTTCATGACAGTACTGTCCTGTTCCAAATCAATTAAGGATATACCACAAGGAAAACTCTTTTCCGAAATCCCATCGGAAGTTTCCGGTATAACCTTTACCAATAAGGTAATGGAGTCGGAAAAACTGCATTACTACAAATACCTGTATATCTATATTGGGGGAGGAGTGGCCGCTGCAGACTTCAACAATGATGGCTTACAAGACCTTTTCTTCACTTCCAACATTTATCACAACAAACTGTTTCTTAATAAAGGGAATTTTAAGTTTGAGGATATCACCATTGAGGCAGGAATTGAAAAAAGAGTCGGTTTTGACACTGGAGTTTCGGTAGCGGATGTGAACAACGATGGTTTCTTGGATATCTATATCAATAGGGCAGGCTGGTACAATGGCGAGCAAAAACTGGCCAATATGCTCTACATAAACAATGGAGACCTCACCTTCACTGAAAAGGCTGAAGAGTTTGGATTGGCAGATACCAACCGATCTATTTCCTCTACGTTTTTTGATTATGACAATGATGGGGATTTGGACGTGTACATAGCCAATGCGCCTTCTGGAATAGGGCATACAGGTAAGGTGTTGGATTTGGAAAAAATACAGAAGAGCAAGGAAACGGAAACCTTTAAAAGTAGCGATAGATTATACAATAATGACGGGAATGGTCATTTTACCAATGTATCCGAAGAGGCAGGTATCCTGCCCGAAGTTGGATTTGGTCTTAACGCCCAAGTCGGAGATTTGAACAATGATGGCTTGCTGGATATTTATGTGAGCAACGACTTTATAATGCCCGATTTTGCATACATCAACAATGGTGATGGCACCTTTACCGATAAAAAGGATGAACTGTTCAAACACATGTCCTATTACAGCATGGGGGCAGATATTGCAGATGTCAACAATGATGGTTTGCAGGACCTCTTGGTTTTGGATATGAGCCCTGAAGATTATGTAAGGTCCAAGACCACCATGTCAATGATGTCCATAGATCGGTTTTATACCATGATAGCCAATGACCATCATTACCAATATATGCACAATGTACTTCAGCTGAATAACGGAAAAGGAAATTTCAGTGAGATCGCACAACTATCCGGAGTCGCCAAAACAGATTGGAGTTGGTCCGCTTTGTTTGCAGACTTTGACTTGGATGGGTATGATGACCTTTATGTTACAAATGGGATTTATAGGGATGTGGTTGATAGGGATGTCAACAATGAAATCAACAAATACATCAACCAAAACAGGCAAAACCTAAAAGAAGAGGATTTTTACAAGTTTACCCAAAAACTGCCTCAACAAAAACTGACCAATTACCTCTTTAAAAATGAGGGTAATTTAACCTTCAACAATAAAACTGAAGACTGGTCGGATATGAAAGGTACATTCTCCAACGGTGCCGTATATGTAGATTTGGACAATGACGGGGACTTGGATATTGTGACCAATAACTTGGATGAGAAGGCCACACTTTTAAGAAATAACAGCAGGGAGCAAGGTAAGGGCAACTACCTACAAGTTACTTTTAATGGAGCCCCCAAGAACCGTTTTGGAGCAGGAACGAAGGTGACCCTTTATGGGCAAGATGGCAAGCATAGGGTAAAACAGCTCATTAATGCCAGGGGTTATCTTTCTTCAACCTCGAACAAATTGCATTTTGGACTTGGACCGATTGCCGAGTTGGATTCCGTTAAGATTACTTGGTTGGATGGTAAGGAACAAAAAATAGATGGAGTTAAAGCCAATCAACTCTTGCATGTAGATTATGCCAATGCGAAAGACCCTGCACATAGTCCTGTGGCCGGGAATGATGACACATTTTTTCTTGAAGAACCCTTTCCATATTCCCATGAGGAAAATGAGTTCAATGATTTTGATGTGCAATTGTTGCTGCCACACAAACTCTCACAGTTGGGGCCAGCGATTGCCAAAGCAGATTTGAACGGGGATGGTATTGATGATATTTTTCTGGGAGCTTCCCATAACAAAATAGCACAATTGTTATTTTCCAATACCGAAGGGAAGTATACTCCACAGCGAATCCAAGATTTTGTGGAGGATAGATCATATGAAGATGTATCTGCTTGCTTTTTTGATGCCGATAATGATGGGGACAAAGACCTGTACGTGGCAAGTGGAAGTTATGAGTTCACAGAAAATGCAGAACAACTGCAAGACCGACTCTATATAAATGATAAGGGCAACTTTAAACGAGCAAATTCAAAACTCCCCAAAATAAGTTCTGCCGCAGCTGTGGTTATTGCTTCGGACTATGATGGGGATGGGGATGAGGATTTGTTTGTGGGCAGCCGGGTAATTCCCGGAAAGTATCCCTATGCCCCAAAGAGTATTTTACTGATCAATGAGGGTGGGCAATTTAGGAATGCCATTTCGGAATTGGCCCCGGATTTGGAAGAAATAGGATTAGTCACCACTGCCCAATGGGGAGATATTGATAATGATGGGGACCAAGATTTAGTGGTGTCGGGAGAATGGATGGGTCTGGAAGTCTTTTTAAATGACCAAGGGCGACTTTCCAAGAACGAAAAATACGCAAACCTCTCAGGTCAAACAGGTTGGTGGAACAAGATTGCCTTGGAAGATTTGGACAATGATGGCGATTTGGACATTATTGCCGGGAATTTGGGGCTTAACTATAAGTTTCATGCATCTTCGGAAAAGCCATTTCATGTCTACACGAACGATTTTGATGAGAATGGCGTGGAAGACATTATGCTGGCAAAGTATTACAACGAAAAACTGGTACCTGTTCGGGGTAAAAACTGTACCTCTCAACAAATGCCCTATTTGAAAGAAAGAATAAAGACCTACCAAGAGTTTGCAAGTAGCGATTTACAGCACATTTTAGGGGAAGACATCACCAAGGCAATGCATTTGCAAGCAATTGAGTTTAGATCAGGCTACTTTATCAATAATGATGAGCAGTTCCAATTTGTTCCCTTTCCTATTGAAGCTCAATTGAGTCCGATCAACAGTATAGTTTACCATGATTTTAATAAGGACTCCATCAAAGATTTGCTACTGGCCGGGAACAATTATGGGTCGGAAGTGGAAACCACTAGGGCAGATGCTGGTATTGGAGTGTTTTTGAGTGGACTGGGAGACAACAAATTTGCCTATCGGGACAATTCGAAAACAGGATTCTTTGCAAGTGGTGATGTTAAGGATGTGCAACTGATACACCATGGAACCCAAGAAGCTATTCTAATTGCCAATAACAATGCTGGCCATCAGTATTATAAAATAAAAAGCAACTAATTGTGAGCATCCCTAAAAAAATAACCCTAATCTATTACTGCCTTTTTTCATTTTTTGGAATGACGGTTTTTGCATGCCAATCAGATAATGGGGCAGTCTCCGTTGATCCACCTGAACAAGGCCTTGATTTTTCCGTAACCATTCCGGCAGGTGCCAATAGTTGGGTGATCAATGATACCGAAAGGGATACTGAGGTCATATATGATACAGGAATACATAACTGGACCAGTCTTGACGATGTGATCCGTACCTACTTTAAAACGGAATCTCAAGGAGAGTTGCATCTGGGGCTTAACATAAAATCGCCCCAAGGCGAATCCAAGATAAAGGTAACAGTCGGGACCAAGTCCAAAGAAGTGGTTATCTCCAATAACGAATACAAAACCATTGAAGTAGGTAAGTTTGAGTTGGCGTCTTCTGGATACCACTACATAGAAATTCAGGGAATCAGTAAATCAGGGACTTATATTGGGGATATCAGTGACATTTTGATCGGAGGTCCGGCGGTAAGCTCCATAACCTTTGTTCCTACGGAAAATCAATACTTCGGCAGAAGAGGACCATCGGTGCATATGAGCTATGAAGAACCAGAGGGAAAGAACATACAGTGGTTCTACAATGAGGTTACCGTTCCAGAGGGAGAGGATATATTAGGGTCGTTTTTTATGGCCAATGGCCATGCCCAGGGCTACTTTGGCATGCAGGTGAACTCAGAATCGGAACGAAGGATTTTGTTCTCTATATGGAGTGCTTTCAGTACAGATGACCCTAACCAGATACCGGAAGATTATAAGGTGATAAACCTTGGAAATGGCAATGATGTCACTGTTCAGGATTTTGGAAATGAAGGATCGGGAAAACAAAGTTTTAAGGCGTTTGATTGGAAGGCAGGGACTACCTACAAGTTTTTGTTGAAAGGGGAGCCCTCCACGGATAATTCAACGGACTACACGGCATATTTTTATGCCCCGGAGATAGGGGAGTGGCAATTGATTGCCAGCTTGCGAAGACCCCAAACATCAACTTTCTTAAAACGACCACACTCCTTTTTGGAGAACTTTGTGCCCAGTACGGGGTTCATTGCCAGGGAAGTGCAGTTTGGGAATCAATGGGTATATACCACGGAAGGGGATTGGATTGAATTGGCTAAGGCAACCTTTACCGCAGATGCAACAGCTTCCCAAGGCCATAGATTGGACTATATTGGAGGAACCCAAGGAGACCATTTTTTCTTGAAGAACTGTGGCTTTTTTAATGGCAGTGTGGGAGTGGGCACAGCATTTGTCCGTACTTCTTCCCAAGAAGCTCCCAATATTGACTTTTCAAACTTGGAACTCCCTTGATATACAGAATTTAAAAAACGGTGATTTATTTTTTAATTGTTTGAGTTAGTTTAATGAGTAGGGCCTCTGATTTTCTTCAGGGGCTTTATTCATATAGACCATTTTTGCACTATATCTGTATGGTAATTGAATAACTGAGTATTAAGATAATCTAACTTTTTATTTGATAGATTATAAAAATTACGTTATTTAGCATATGTAATACATAATACATATGAAGAATTTAATAGCAGCTACATACGCTCCGATGCAGAAGGATAAATCTTTGAACTTGGATATCACAAAAGAGTATGCAAAATATTTAAGGAATAATGGGGTGAGCGGAGCATTTGTCAATGGTTCAACCGGTGATTTTACATCATTGAGCACCATGGAGCGCAAACAATTAATAGAAGCTTGGGCCAAAAATAAGCCAGAAGGATTTTACCTGATCAACCATGTGGGGCATACCAATTTACGTGAATCCAAGGAATTGGCTGAACATTCATCTGAAATGGTGGATGCCATTGCGGCTTTACCTCCTTTTTACTTTAGGCCTAAAACAATGGATGATTTGCTTCATTATTGCGAAGAAGTAGCACTATCCGCTCCCAATATTCCCTTCTATTATTATCACATACCGGTATTGACAAGGGTAGATTTTTTAATGGCCGATTTTTTGGAAAAGGCAACGACCAATATCCCAAATTTTGCAGGAATCAAATACACCAATGATCATATACAAGATTTCGGTAAATGCTTAAAGTTTGATTCCCAAAAAATAAAACTCTTCTTTGGGATAGACGAAAAATTTTTGGATAGCCTGATAGCTGGAGCCACAGGATGGGTGGGTAGTACCTATAATCATTTGGCTCCATTATATATTGAGATTGCTTCCAGTGTATCCCAGGGTAAAATGGAAAGAGCGGAACATCTGCAGAAAAAGGCAATCGCTTTTGTAGAGACCCTTGAATCCTTAGGAGGGTTTCATGGTGGAAGCAAGAGCTTTATGAAACACTTTGGATTGGATATGGGCCCCAGCCGTTTTCCACATAAAGCCTTTAATGAAGAAAAGTTGTCCAAGGCAATGCACCTTTTTGAAGAAATGGACATTATTGGGTACATGTCCAAGCCATTTTACCATGACCCAGTACTTTAGTCAAACTTTTTTTCATGAATTATGTTATACATAATACAAAAATTAATATATTCGCCTTCATAACACTTAGATAATCAAACTTTAAAATCTATGAAACTCTCAAACTATGTAGAAAAATGCACAAGGAGCAATTTGTGGGAGTGCCCTTGGAAAAAGGGAAGACTTACTCATTTTTTCCTTTTTACTTTGTTAAGCCTGTTTTCGTCCACTATGTACGGTCAGGAAGTACGGGTAACCGGTAATGTAACAGGTACGGATGGTGTTCCCTTGCCGGGAGCCACCGTTTTGGTGAAGAACACTTCAAATGGTACCCAAACAGACTTCGATGGAAATTACGTCATTGAAGCAAGTTCTGGTGATATTTTGGTGTTCAGTTATATTGGGTTTACTACCCAAGAAATTACGGTTGCCAACCAAACCAACATCGATGTGATTCTAGCGGAGAACACAGCTATGCTGGATGAAGTGGTGGTGACAGGATATGGTAGCCAGTCAAGGTCTACGTTAACCTCGTCTGTGGCAAAGTTGGACACCCAAGTTTTGGAAAGTGCCACACGTTCCAATCCGGCCACGGCCTTACAAGGAACTATTGCCGGTTTACGGGTGACCAATACCACGGGGCAACCTGGATCTACTCCAGAAATTGTACTACGTGGAGGAACCAATTTTAGTGGTAGTGACTCACCACTTATTTTGGTCGATGGAGTGCCCAGTTCTTTTTATGCCTTAAACTCAGATGATATTGAGTCGATGGAGGTCTTAAAAGATGCGGCGGCCACGGCCATTTATGGTGCACGATCGGCCAACGGGGTTATTTTGATCACCACCAAGTCGGGTAAATCAGGTAAGTCCTCCATTAATTATAAGTACAGATACAGTATAAACAAGGAGCGGAACGACCAAAAGTATATTGGTGCGGCAGATCATATCAATTACAATAGGCAATCAGTGGCTTGGTATAGGGAGGCGACGGGTGATCCTGGTGCATTCAGTGCCTTTTTGGACGGTAACCATAGTGCGGCCACAGGGAACAATGCCACAAATGACCCCTTTACCACGCAATTGTTGACCTCAGATAATCAATACCTCCTTAATCAGCCTGGATGGCAATCCATTCCGGATATTTTAAATCCTGGTCAACAGATCCTGTTTTATGACAATAAGGATGTAGGGGACCGGATTTATCAAACCAGTGAATCCAAGGACCATTATATATCCTTTGATGGTGGCAACGAAAAGGGCACATACTACTTAGGATTGGGTCTTTTGGACAACGATGGACTTACATTGGGCACAGGTTTTAAAAGGTATTCCGGAAAGTTTAGTGGATCCTATAAGATCAGTGACAGGGTAAAGATAAACTCCAACATTTTATATTCACACTCCAATTTAAGCCTAGGAGGATTAGGTAATGAAGATACCGTGTTCAGAAGGTTCCAAGGACAGGCTGCAACTTCCAGGACCTATGATAGTAACCCCGATGGAACCTGGTCTGATCAGTATGCGCCAGGGCAGAACCAAGGCTTTGGAAACCCTTTGTATTATCAGGATAAGTTTGTCAGAAAGAACTTGGAACAGCGTTTAACAGCTTCAGTAGGCCTCGATTGGAATCCTTTGGATGAATTGAAGCTCTCTTTGAACGGAAGCCACTTTACCATAAATGATCACAACGAGAGTTTTAACAAGGCCTACAGGGTTGGTAGCAACACAGGGCCTTTACGTACCGGTAGAGAAGCCAGCGTTAGTTTGAATAGGACCTTGAGGAATCAGCTGACAGGTACCTTGAACTATATCGAAAGCTTTGGGAACCATAATGTCAATGCTTTGGTTGGGGCGGAATATTATAAGGACAATATTTTCCTGTCCGGGGCGGGGACAAGGAATTCCCCAACGGATTTGATCCAAACACTCAATGCAGGGGCAGAGGCGAATGGAATACCTTCAACCTTTGAATCGGAGCAAGTTATTGTATCGACCTTTGGAAGGTTGTTGTACGATTATGACAATAAATACTTGGTCGGCTTTACGTTCAGAAATGATGGGGCCTCAAGATTGGGCAATAACAAATTTGGGTTCTTCCCCGGTGCATCCCTTGGTTGGAACGTACACAACGAAGACTTCTTTCAAAATTCGGGACTGGGCAAGACCATATCTGTATTAAAACCAAGATTAAGCTATGGTGTCAATGGAAATGTTAGCTCCCTGACCCCTCCTGGTCAACGCGATTATACAGGAAACTATGTGGTTTTTGGGTCATATAGTGGCCAAGGTGTCTACAATGGGCAAACAGGTTATGCCAATTCAGGTTTGCCAACCCTTGATTTAGCTTGGGAGCGTTCCACTACTTTAAACGCAGGTTTGGATTTATCCTTGTTCAACAGTCGTTTAAACTTGATCATGGATGTCTATTCCAGGGATATCAAGGATAAGATTGCAAACTTGACCTTGCCCTATTATACAGGTTTCAGTTCCATAAGAACCAACAATGGAACTTACAGAAACAAAGGGATAGAGCTTCAGATAAATGGAGATGTCATCAGAAAAGATGATTTTACTTGGAATTTAGGGGCTACCATCACGTCCAACAAAAATTATGTGGTGGAGTTACCTGAAAATGACAATGATCTGAACAGACAGGGAGGAACCTTGATTTGGAATCCTGAAACAGGTCAGGAAGAATGGGTCGGTGGACTTCAGGAAGGACAACGTTATGGGGGTGATTTGGTAGTGGCCTTCGAACAGGAGTCCATTTACGCCAATCAGGCCGAGGCGGATGCCGATAATGGCATTACCGACGAATATGTGCCCGGGGCCAGCCGCAACCAAAGATGGGCAGGTGATGTAAAGTGGGTCGATCAAAATGGGGATGGTGTAATCAATAACCTTGACAGAAAGGTAATAGGGCGTACCACACCAGATTTTATCGGAGGATTCAACACCAGTCTTACTTACAAAAACTTTAGCCTGTTCGTACAAACGGATTTTGCCACAGGACACTTAGTGTGGAACCATATCAGGAACAAAGGGTATGCACAGACGCAGGGTAACTTGGAACAGCCCATCGAGGTCTTGGATTCATGGACGCCTGACAATACCGATACCGACTGGCCCCGTTTTGTTTTTGTAAATGGTACCAAGAACGTTTGGAGAGGAAGCGAGAGCGTAGGAAGTTTACAGACCGAAGGCAATGAAAAGTTTTGGGAAAAAGGAGATTATTTGGCCTTAAGGGAGGTAACGTTGACGTACAATGTCCCTACTGAGTATTTTAATGATGTGATCAAAAGGTTGAGCATCAACGTAACAGGGACCAACCTACATTATTTCAAGAGCATGAGCGGGGATACCCCTGAGGTTGGTGGCGTGCAGTACGGTGAATTTCCAGTACCCAAAACCATTACCATTGGACTTAACGTAACATTTTAAAAAATACAGAAATGAAAAAGTATATCATAATATTAATAGTGGTGTTGGGCCTCTTTGCTTGTGAAAGCGAATTGGAACTGGTAGCACCAAGTGAACTGACAGTGGCTGGATTTTGGGATACCGAAGAAGGTGCTAGAACAGCCCATACGGGAATGTTTGCAGATTTAAGGGATGCGACCGGAACGCTATGGTTGCTTGGAGAAATACGAAGCGATGTCTGGGGCGGTAGGACCTATGAGTCACCAGCAAACGTGTCATTGATAGAATCGAGCTTTACGGTCTCAACCGCTCCTTTTGGAGGTTGGGCGGGGCTATACACCCAGATTCATCGGATCAATGACTTTTTGATCAATGTGCCGGGAATAGATTTTGTCAATGAATCCGATAAAGATCATCTAATTGGTCAAGCCTATGGATTAAGGGCATTGTATTACTATGCTTTATTGAAAGCCTGGGGCGATGTACCTATCATTTTGGAGCCTTTGGCAACCGTTGATCCAGCCGGATTAAGTAGGGAAAGGTCGTCTCAAAGTGATGTAATGGCCCAAATAAAATCCGATATTGAAGCTTCGTTGAATGCTTTTGGTTCGGACAATAGTTTTTGGGCGGGCAACAAGAATTTTTGGAGCAAGGCGGCCACCTTGGCGCTCAAAGGTGATGTGTATATATGGTCCGGGAATTTAATGGGAGGTGGAAATGCCGACCTTACCGAGGCCAAAACGGCTTTACAGCAAATCGCTTCTTTTGGAATAAGTCTGGAACCCAGCATCGATAATCTGTGGGGGGTGCCAAACGAAGGAAACAGTGAGTTTATTTTTGCTGTTCAGTACCAGCGTGATGAAGCCTCCAATATTTATAACAGTTTTACAGGGAGAAGCACGGAAATCAACCCCCAGTTCAACGCTGCGGGAGAATCCATGGCCGATTTTATTATTGCTGGGGCCAATAGATATGGACAATCCGAGAAAACCATTTTGTTGTTGGATGACAATGATGATGCCCGAAAGGATGCAACGTTCATTAGATTGTATACGGATGACAATGGCGGAGCCGGTTATCCCACCTATAGCGAACCAACATATTTTGGGTCCATATTTAAAAAGTTTTTGGGCCAAGTAGATGGCTCTGAACGAATTTTTGAAAATGATGTGCCATTGTACAGATATGCCGATGTACTCTTATTATTGGCCGAAGCCAAGAACCTCCTTGGGGAAGACCCCTCTGGGGAAATCAACCAAATACGTCAAAGAGCTTATGGCGAAAATTATGAACCTGGTACCCATGCCTATGTGAATGGCTCCCAAACCGATAATGCCAATGCTATTTTGAACGAGCGTTATAAGGAGTTTATAGGTGAGGGAAAACGTTGGTGGGATCTAAGGCGAGCAGGAGACAGCTTCGTGATAGACAATGTAAGTTTTCTTAACTCTGGCGATGAGTATAAATTAATATTGCCCATTTCTGAAGATATGATAGGTAGGAATCCATTGTTGGATCAAACACCTGGATGGCAGTAAAATCTAATTGATTGTTTTGAGTTAGTTAGTTTAGTTCAAGAGAAAAGGCCCGATAGTAGTCGGGCCTTTTTGTGTTTTATGATTTAAATCCCAACGGGATATCAATGGTCTCCAGTTTTCTTGGCCCTCTGTTTTTTAGAAGAGGTGTTACTTTTTTCCATTTTTGAAAATATGGTCAAAATGGGGCTCTAAATGTCTTCGCATGGCATTTCTAAACGTTTCGGGAGTACCCACTTTTAGATTGTCCAAAAGCATTCTATGGGTAACGAATGTACCCTTTGTGTAGTGATACTCGTCCAAATCGCGATCCTTGGTCTCTTTCAAATAAACATATTCAAAAACAGGTAACAGTAGACCTTGGAACCTTTGCAGCGTATCATTTTTGGAAATCTGATAAAGTTTCCCATGAAAGGCAACTTCCTTGTCCAAAGAAAATCTGGCCTTGCCTGTACTGGTGGCTTCTTCCGCTTCCACTATTTCCTCCAATTCATCAAGTTCTTTCTGGGTCTTGTGCTCAAAAAGAAAGTCGGCCATACCCATTTCAAGGATCATCCGAAGCTCAAACAGATTTTTTAAGGTCTTCGTGCCCAATAGGGTAGGGTCCATGATCCGCTCAAAATTGTTGATGATATCGGGTTGCTTTAAAATCATTCCCCGATGCTTTTTGGATTCGATCAATCCCAAGGTTCGTAATCGCAACAGAGCTTCCCGAACAACGGTTCTGCTGACCCCAAGGTTGGTGGCAAAATCCAATTCCTTGGGAATGGGATCGCCAGGTCCAAGATTATTTTCTTTAAAAAATTCCAAAAGCCTTAGTTCTACCTTATCAACTAATGAAAGGGTGTCTACTGGCTTTAACTTCTTTAATCGCTCCATAAAGCTTTTGGTTAACGGTAACGGGAATTCAAACAATTGGCAAATTGCCATAACTCGCCACGATATAAACATAACATCTTTTCCCGCTATAGTGGCAAAGATATTTAAAATATATTGTATATTTGTATTATGTCATACATATTATGATATATTCAGTGACTTATAAAAATGCACTTTTTGGAGAGTGGTTCGGATATTTAAACCGACAGGAAAAACCTCATATAATGCTCAAGGGAGGAAAGTGGAAAGGTTGTTTTCATGTACCAAGGGCCCTGTATCAATGCTGGAAAACATTTGAAAGAATAGAAAACAAAGAAAATAAATAATCAATGGGATTGGTGAAGAATAAACTCGGGATGACAGTTACGGCCCTTGCATTGGCAGGTATTATATCATGTGGACAAAAAAAGGATGCCGGAATCCAAATAGAAACACTGCAGCCAACTATGCCTGTCTTGGCCAAGAAGGAACGGAATGCGATTTTACGTATGGGCATAAGCTTGACCGATACTTTGGAAAGTAGGCAGCTGGAAGCCTTTACATTTTCATTGGAAGGTACCACGGATATCAATGATATTGCCGAGGCAAGAGTTTTATACAGTGAAACCGACAACAAGGAAGAGGAAACTGTTTTTGGTACGATCGCAAAACCAACAGCAACATTTACCATCACCGGGAGTAGTCCCATACGGTCCGGTGAACATAATTTTTGGTTATCTGTTGAATTGAAGGACACCCCGGAATTGACCCATAAAATAAATGCTGGGCTTGTATCTATTAAGCTTGCCGACGGAACAGAGGTAAGCCCTAAAATTACTTCAGGGATGGGCCCCCAGCGTATAGGAATTGCCCTTAAGCAAGCAGGTGAGGACAATATTGACACTTACCGCATTCCCGGTCTGGCCACCACGAATAAGGGAACCTTGATTGCGGTGTACGATAATAGGTATAATGACCCAGTGGATCTTCAGGAAGATATTGATGTTGGTATGAGCCGAAGCACGGATGGAGGGCAAACGTGGGAACCTATGAAAGTTATCATGGATATGGGAGAGTATGGAGGTCTGTCCGAAGATCAGAACGGTATTGGAGATCCCGCAGTGCTTGTAGACAAAAACACAAATACCATTTGGGTGGCGGCTCTTTGGCTCCATGGTCATCCGGGAGAGCGTGCGTGGAATGCTTCCCAGCCTGGAATGTCACCAAAGGAGACTGGCCAATTGATTTTGGTAAAAAGTGAAGATGATGGGGTTACTTGGTCCAAGCCCATCAATATCACATCCATGACCAAGAAACCAGAATGGCAATTGTTTTTCAACGGACCGGGCTCCGGGATAACGATGGAGAACGGGACGTTGGTCTTTGCCGCACAGTACAAGGACAAGGATAGGATACCGCATTCCACTATCATCTACAGTGAAGATGGTGGTCAATCTTGGGTCGTTGGAACAGGGGCAAAATCAGAAACTACCGAAGCGCAAGTGGTGGAAATTTCCAATGGGGTTCTCATGCTGAACATGAGGGACGATAGAAATCGAGCCAATCGAAACGATTCCATCAATGGTCGTTCCGTGGCCATAAGCACTGACATGGGTAAAACATGGGAAGAACACCCTACTTCCCGAGAAGCATTGATTGAACCCAATTGTATGGCAAGTATCTTGGCATACGAACACCCTGAACGGGGAAAAATCCTGTTCTTTTCAAACCCCAATTCAAAGACCAAACGGAACCATATCACCATAAAGACCAGTTTCGATGGAGGAATGAGCTGGCCCGAGAAGAACCAACTAGAGCTTTATGAAGAGGGAACATATGGTTATTCTTGTCTTACCATGGTTGATGAAGACCATATCGGAATTCTTTATGAAGGAGTCAAGGAGCTGTATTTCCAAAAGATTCCGATTTCGGATTTGATACAATAAACCATGGAGCGATTGAAAAAAGGTTATGCCCTGTGTTGGATATTAACTTCCTTATTGACCACCAACGTAGTATGCTCACAGAGTTTTCAGTCTAAGTTCACCGTTGAAACACTGAATAATGCTCCTGTAAAATTGATTCCCTTTCCGCAGAAGGTGGAATGGGGTAAAGCAGTACGAACGATTTCATCTTTTCGGGTGGAGGCCGATTCGATTTTGCCTAAATCCATTCAGTCAGAGTTGGAATCTATTTGTAATGACACGGGAATCCTGAGGGATGGTAAGGCCAAGGACGTAATACATTTCCATAAAGACCCTTCCCTTCCAGATGAAGGATATGATCTCACTGTTACGGAAAAGGCAATTCATATTACCGCTGCTACAGAAAAAGGTCAGTTTTATGCCCTACAGACCCTAAGACAATTAATTTCCCATGTCGATGGCGACATTTTGCTCAAGCAATGTGCTATCTCAGATTGGCCTGCCTTTTCCATAAGGGGCTATATGTTGGATGTGGGTAGAAATTTTCAAAGTATCCAATCGCTCAAGGAACAATTGGATGTGATGGCGAGGTACAAATTGAATACCTTCCAATGGCATTTGACCGATAGACCGGCATGGCGCGTTGAAAGTAAGGTCCATCCAGAACTCAATGACCCCAAAAACCATAGACCTTCGCGAGACCCCGGCATGTTCTATACCTATGCTGAAATACGAGATCTTATTGAATATGCCGCTGAACGACAGATACAGGTTATACCGGAAATAGATATGCCGGGACATAGTGATGCCTTCACAACGGCTACCGGACATAAAATGGAGTCAAGGGAAGGGATTAAAATTCTTGAAAGGATTTTGGAGGAATTCTTTAATGAGGTTCCCAAAAGCTACTGTCCAATCCTACACATTGGTTCTGATGAAGTTGAGATAGAGGACCCCAAAGGATTTATGGACCACATGGTGAACTTTGTTCGGGACCATGAAAGGGAGGTCATGGTTTGGAACCCGGGACTGGAAGCCGATAATGATGTTATCCGTCAAACTTGGAAACCTGATTATGTGGACCAAAAGGGGTACAGGGAAGTGGACTCTTGGAACAACTACATCAATAATGGCGATCCGTTCATCCATATCCCAAAACTTTTCTTTAAGCCCATCGGAAATGGTTCAAAAAATAAAATATTGGGGGGAATCATTTGTTTATGGCCCGATGTCAATCTCAATGAAGAGCAAGAGGCCATCACCACCAATCCGTTGTATCCTTCCCTGCTCACCTACGCATGGACCACTTGGACCTCCGATGTACAGAAAGCCTCAAAGGAGTATTTGACCATGGTACCTCCAAAAGGAACGGTTGAAAATGAGTATTTTGATGCGTTCGAGAAATTCTTGATGCACCACAAGGAAGCTTATTTTAAGGATAAGCCCTTTCCCTATGTAGCACAGGCCAATACAGTTTGGGAACTATCGGGCCCCGTGGGGATGCCCCAAAAAAGTAAGGTCAAGAAGCTGGCATCCGGCAATACAGTCTATATCCGGGATCGTTTTAAACAGGGAGGCCAATTTCCAGAGGCCCAACCCGGAGAAACCTATGTTGCAAAAACATATGTTCACTCCAGTAAAGAACAGGAAGTAGATGCCTGGATAAGTTTTGAAACGCCATACAGGGCCAATAGGGTATATTCGGGTATTCCCCAAAGGGGAAAATGGGATGCGAATGGGGGTACAGTTTTGTTGAATGGACAGCCTCTGCCATCACCAGAATGGAAGAATCCCGGATGGAAACCATCCAAGACGGAAGGTTGGGGCACATCCCAAGATCAGGAAACACCATGGGAAAAAGAAGAACTGTATTGGACTAGGGAGCCCACCAAAGTGTATTTAAAAAAAGGATGCAACGAAGTAGAGATAAAAGTGCCTGGGACCAATTCATATCAAAACTGGATGTTCACTTTTGCCATAGGGCAGCAAGGCATCGAATTTTCCACTAAACCGGTTACCGAATGAAAAAAATAGTCGGCCATGTATTGATTGCAACCGTTTTATTGTTTGGATGTAATGTCAGGGCACAGCAGTTAGCGGATAAGGTCAAAATTGAAGAAGGAGCTGCATTGCCCTCAACATTGCAAGGTGAAACCGTTTTGGGATACGCTGGAATGTTGGGAGGCCAACTGGATGATGTGATTTTGGCCGCTGGTGGGGCCAATTTTCCCAATGGACGACCGTGGGAGGGAGGTGAGAAAGTATGGAGCGATGCCATCTACCTTTTTGAAAACGGAGTTTGGCATATTGCTGAAGAGAAATTGCCAAAACCATTGGCATATGGGGCATCGGTACAATTGCCCAGTGGTATCCTATGCATTGGCGGTGAAAATGCAAGTAATACCAGTAATTTGGTTTTTCTGATGGGATATGACCCAGATAGCGGAAAAATCACTTTTGCGGATTATCCACCTCTTCCTGAACCCCTGGCCTATACCGCAGCAGTCTTTGAAGGAGGATATGTGTATGTAGCTGGAGGGAAAAACGATGACAGAAGTACCAATGCTTTTTACCGAATGTCATTGGAATCAGAAAAGTGGGAAAAATTGCCTGACTTTCCGGGGGAACCACGTGCACTGCATGTGGCATTGGTTCAAGAAACCCAGCACTCCCGAAAACTCTTTCTCATTGGAGGCCGAAACCAAATTTCAGGTCAAAAATCAACACCATTGACCTCTTTTGTCTCTTATGACCTTGGTAATGGTACATGGCAGGAAGAAGGCAATATTGCCATTGATGGAAAACCAAGGGTTGTCATGGGCGCATCAGGGCAAGCAATGGGTTCCATGCATCTTTTGATCTATGGGGGGTCGGATGAACTCCTATTCAACAAGTTGGAAGAGATTGCCTTGCAGGTTCCTTCGGAACAAAACGATTCCATTGTTGGAGGAATGATTCGAAAAAGAGACTCCATTTTGAACAACCACCCTGGATTTTCAAGAGAGATATTGGCCTATAACACCATAACCCGAACGTGGTTTGTGTACGATACGTTGCCCCGACCCCTTCCTGTAACGGCCCTTTCTTTCCCAATGACCGAAAATCAGGGACTTAGAGTTGTTTCGGGCGAAGTTTCCCCGGGCATCAGGACACCAAAGGTGCAAACCCTGAGATTGGGCGAAGCTGCCAATCCATTTGGGGCCACAAATTATATAGTACTGATAGCCTATTTATTGTTATCCTTATTGATAGGGGTGTATTTTTCCTATAAACAAAAGTCGACCAACGACTATTTTATTGGTGGAGGACGTATTCCTTGGTGGGCCAGTGGACTCAGTGTTTTTGGAACGCTGTTGAGCGCCATTACGTTTATGGCCATACCGGCAAAAGCATTTGTCACGGATTGGTCATTTTTTATGCTGAATATGACAGCAATCATCATCACGCCGGTAATAGCGTTGGTGTTCATTCCTTTTTTCAATCGACTTAAGATTACCACGGCCTATGAATTTCTGGAAGAGCGTTTTAACTACTTGGCAAGGGCCTTTGGTAGTCTATCGTTCATTCTATTCCAGTTTGGGAGAATAGGGATTGTACTTTTATTGCCTTCGTTGGCGATAACCATTGTAACGGGAATCCCTGTGGAAACCTGTATTCTCATCATGAGTTTGCTTTGTATCGTGTATACGGCTTTTGGAGGTATCGAAGCTGTGATTTGGACGGATGTGATGCAGGTCATTGTTCTTTTGGGGGGAAGTATTTTGGCTGTGGTCTGGATACTGCTGAATACCGAGGCTTCTTTTGGGGAGATGGTTTCCTATGCTTCGGAAAGGAACAAGTTCAATATAGCCAATATGGATTTTGATTTTACGACCGCTACCTTTTGGGTCGTTACCATTGGTGGATTGGCGTCGGCTTTGGTCACCCAAGGAACCGATCAGACCATAGTACAGCGCTATTTGACCAGTAGCGATGTGAAAAATTCCAGGAAAACCCTGTATACCAATGCGGTATTGACCCTTCCGGCAACCATTATTTTCTTTGGATTGGGAACCTTACTCTTCATTTTTTACTCGGAAGCCCCGGAACGATTGTCCCCTAGCATTTCAAACAATGACTCCATTTTTCCATGGTATATTGTCAGGGAGCTTCCCGTTGGGGTTTCAGGGCTGTTGGTGGCAGGTATTTTTTCAGCAGCAATGAGCAGCATAAGCAGTAGTCTTAATTCAGTTTCCACCGCTTTTTGTAATGATTTCTATAAACGTTTCAACAATGACGTTCCTGACAGAAAACTACTGAAGATTGCACGTATTGCAACCGTGCTAACTGGTCTTGTGGGCATGGTATTGGCACTTTGGATGGCCAATTCCAATATTAAATCCCTTTGGGATGAATTCTATCGCTACCTAGGATTGTTTACTGGAGGTTTAGGGGGGATGTTTCTCTTGGGGATTCTTACCAAAAAGGCCAATGGTGTTGGCACCCTCCTTGGATTGGTGTCCAGCGCCGTATTGATATGGTACATAAGCGCGTATACCGAAATCAGTTTCTTAATGTATGCTTTTTTTGGTATGGTATCCTGTTTCGTTTTGGGCTACATTTTTAGTTTGGTGTTCAAAGAAGAGAATTGAAGGATGAAGTTTTTGTTGGCATTTGTGTATTGTCTTTTTGGAATCAACCTGATTGCTGCCCAATTGAGTTTACCACATTTCTTTAGTGACCATATGGTCCTTCAAAGGGATAAACCCATTCATTTTTGGGGCAAGGGTAAACCCGATAGGTTGGTGAGTGTAAAGTTCTTCGGTGAAGTGAAACAAGTACGAGTGGCCAAGGACTCAACATGGAGTGTCCATTTTAAGGCAAGGGATGCAATCAGTATACCTGGTACCGTTCATTTTTACCAAGGACAAGAGAAAATTGTTCTATCCAATATGTTGATTGGCGATGTGTGGCTTTGCATAGGACAATCCAATATGGAATGGCCCATGGAAAAGGAGACGCACTTTGAGGAAGAACTCAAAAATATTGGCCAAACTTCGTTACGGTTCTACAATCCTACGTATGCGGGGAAGAATGTTTATGGTAGGGTTTTTAGCGATTCCATTGGAAAAAGGTTACAGATTGATAGGTTTTTTGAGGGCAACTGGCAATTGAGCAACAGCAGCACTGTAAAAACAATGAGTGCGGTAGGCTATTATTTTGGAAAAAAGATAGGTAAAGAAGAAAAAATACCCATTGGGTTGATCAATTTGGCCATTGGGGGAGCGCCTTTGGAAACCTTCATCAGCCTAACGACCTTAAAAAATGATGTTCGTTTTTCCGGGAAGGCCAGAAAAGATTGGATACACAACAACAACCTACCTATTTGGGTGCGGGAAAGGGCAACTCAAAATACCAAGACCGCAGCAAATATACCTTCCGATAGTTTGGGACCTAACCATGCCTTCAAACCAGGGTTTGCGTATTCCGCAGGAATAGAGCCCATGTTACGCATGCCCATAAAGGGCATAATTTGGTATCAAGGAGAAAGTAATGCCCAAGAAATTGAGCGGGTTCAGGAATATGCCGATTTGCAAGAACTAATGATTTTGGATTATCGGGAAAAATGGAGAATACCCGATTTGCCCTTCTATTGGGTTCAATTATCTTCCATAGATTCAATACAGTACAGATCACAATACTGGCCTCATTTTCGTGATGCGCAACGTAACCTATTGGTCCGAATTAAGCATGGTGGAATGGCTGTGTCCAGTGACATTGGGGCGAGGAACGATGTTCATCCCACCAATAAGAAAGATGTGGGGGAGCGTTTGGCCAGATGGGCCTTAAAAGATGTGTATGGCCATGATGTAATACCTTCGGGACCGCTTCCCAAAAAAGCCATTTATAAAAATGGCCAGGTTATCGTGTCGTTCAAATATGGCCATGGACTTTCTGTAAGCGGCAGGGAAACCATTAAAGGTTTTTCAGTAGACGGAAAAAGCCCGATAGAAGCTTTTGTTGTGGATGATAACATTGTGATACCAGTTTCCGAAAGACCGGATTTTTTGTACTATGGCTGGCAACCGTGGACGGAAGCCAATCTCATCAATTCCGAAAAACTACCAGCGTCGACATTTAAGGTTAAAGTAAAGATTACTGGCCAAGATTGACTTTGTTACAAGAAATCATATAATTTATTGATTTCAAATAGATGAAGGTCGAAGAATGATACGAAGAGACCCAAAAGGCCCCAATTAAAAAAATGGCACTATCTGTCTGATTTATAATTGGCTAGAGATGATTCGTGAATTTTGGAACTCCGACGTTGACATTTTAAGATTGATGGCCTTACGATCATATGGACCTTAGACTTTCTATTGCCCTATCAATCGGACTCCTTTTTTGGATACTCACCGACACATTTTTTCCATTCGTCTATACTAAACCTTATTTCGACCATGGATTGTATCTTTCCAAAGCTGAAATACATTTTTTTGTGTACTGCTAAATTGAATAGAAATGTACATTTTATTTATAGAGGATGATGCCATTGAGACCATGAAGTTTCAACGAACATTGGCTAAATTGGAATCCAAGCATACCCTGATTGAAGCTAAAAATGGAGAAGAAGCCCTGGAAATTCTGCAATCCGGAAGATCTTTGCCCGATATCATATTACTTGATCTGAATATGCCCAGAATGAATGGGATCGAGTTTCTGGAAATCCTAAAACAGCACGACAAGATAAAGTATTTGCCCACTATAGTGTTGACCACATCAGAAAATAGGGACGACCTGCTGGAATGTTACAAAATTGGGATAGCAGGTTATATCATAAAGCCTCTGAAATACGAAGATTATGAGGAAAAACTCAAGACAGTTCTTGAGTATTGGAACATCAATGAATTGGTGAAAGCCTAACCAAAATCCGTATTTCACAACAAAACTTACCAGTTAGGTAGATATTTTCCTACTTTTAAATCATATTAGCCAGATTATGAAGGGAATAGTTTTTGCCGAGTTTTTGGAAATGGTCGAGGATCAATATGGTCTCGAGACGGTTGATGCGATCATCGAAGCATCAGATTTGCCTTCTGAGGGTATCTATACCTCCGTGGGGACGTACGAATTCAATGAAATGGTTTTGTTGTTGCAAAGCCTGAACAAGAGAGTCAATGTACCCATAGATGATCTTCTGTATGCCTTTGGGCATTATCTGTTCAATAGTTTGGGAAAAGCACACCCTGAGGTCATTAAAAGTTATACCTCCCCAATTGGTTTATTGTACTCCATTGAGGATCATATCCATGTGCATGTGCAAAAACTCTATCCAGATGCTGAATTGCCCACTTTCAAGATTTTGGACAAAACAGATACCTCTATCTCTATGGTCTATGTTTCTTCCCGTGGGCTTTATCGATTGGCGCATGGTCTTATTGAAAAGTGTTTCGAGCATTTCAACGCTTCTTCAACGGTTGCGTTTGAATTGTTGAAAGAAGATGGAACTGAAGTCAAATTTGATGTGGTGCAAAATGGAGAATAATGAGATTGAAGTTTTAAAAAGGGCACTGGAGCGTCAAAAAAAAGCAAGGGTTCAGGCAGAAAAAATACTGGAGGAAAAATCCAAGGAACTGTATGATACCGCAGAGCATTTAAAACGAGCCAATGCTAGACTGGAAAATTTATTGGATGAAAAGGTAGACGATGTTGACACTGCTTTTCTCAACATCATTGATCCCTATGTGGTCATGGATTTGGAGTTTAACGTTATCCGAACCAACGAATCCGCCAAGGACTTTCTAGGTTTCGATTACACTAAAGAAAACGTGAACCTATCCAATTTTGTGCATTCTGATTTTCTTCAATATACCTCCGAGTCTATACAATCTCTTTTGGAAACGGGGATGCTTAAAAACTATAGGGCCAAAATAATTTTGCCCAATGGAACCCAAAAGTATGTTCAGATCAATGCCAGTCTTATCCATGATAGAAAAGGTGCTCCCATAGCTGCCCAAGGAATCATCAGGGATATCACGCAAGAAAAAGAAATAGAAAGTCTGCTGGGTAAACAGCGAAAACAACTGGATATCATCGTGGAGAACTCTCCTTTGGGCATTGTGCTTCTGGAGCAGGAAAAGGTGGTCAAGTGCAACAAGGCTATACAGGAAATGTTGGGGTACGATCTGGAAGAGTTGAAAAATCTCAAGATGGAGGATTTATCGCTTTGGCAAGATGTGGAAAAATCAAAATCGTTGATGCAGGCAATGGATGCCGGGGAGCTGGATCATTATGCACTGAACAAAAGTTATGTGAGAAAAGATGGCACCAAATTAATGGCAAAGACCACGGTAAATGCCGTAAGGACACCAGAAGGTGAGATATCTTACCAAGTGGCCATCGTTGAGGATATCACTAAAGAGCTCCAAGCCAAACTCCAGTTAAAAGAGTCAGAAAATAGGCTGGCCACCCTTATCAAAAATTTGGAAATGGCCGTTTTATTGGAAGATGAGGATAGAAACATAGCGCTCACCAATAAAAAGTTCTGTGAGATGTTTGGCATTCCAGTTCCTCCCGAAGATATGATCGGAGTGGATTGCGCCAATACTGCGGAGCAGACCAAAGGTTACTTTAAAAACCCAGATCACTTTGTAGGGCGGATAGCCGAAGTCCTGAAAAATAAGAAAACCGTACTCGCCGATGAACTCGAGATGGTGGATGGTAGAATTTTGGAACGTGATTATATACCTGTGGTCAGTGAAGGAGTTTACAAAGGTCATTTATGGACCTACAGGGATGTGACCTTAAAAAGAACATTTAAAAGGAACCTTCAGGCAGAAAAAGACAAATACAGCGGAATCATTGCCAATATGAACCTTGGGCTTATTGAAGTGGGTATCGATGACCGTATTCAAATGGTAAACCAAAGCTTTTGTGCCATGAGTGGGTTCAGTGAAAACGAGTTGCTGGGGAAAAGTGTCATGGATTTAAGGACTCTGGACAATGAACCGGTAATTGACCAAAAAAGCTTGCAAGAATTAAAGAAGGGACATGAATCAACAGAGGTATGTGTCTTGAGCAAAGAGGGGGAGCCTAGATTTTGGTTGGTCAGTGCCGCCCCTAGGTTTGACGATACAGAGGAACATATTGGTTCCATTGGCATCCATTTGGATATCACCGAGCACAAAAAGTTACAGCTCGAGAAGGAAAAATTGCTGTCCAAATTAGAATCCAGCAACCAAAGTCTTAAGGAATATGCCTATGTAGTGTCCCATGATTTAAAATCCCCATTGCGCAGTATTGAGGCCTTGGCCAGTTGGCTTAGCAACGATTATGGCGATACCTTGGGAGATCAAGGGAAGGAATACTTGGGACATATTCAAGATAAGATTGAATCCATGGAAAACCTGATCAGTGGAATTTTGGCTTATTCCACAGCCAATACTTCAGAACTCAACAATACAAAAATAGACCTACACGAGGTGGTTATGGAAGTTTTGGACAGTATCTATATTCCCGACCATGTCAAAGTAGTGTCACCAAAAAGATTGCCACAGATCATTGCGGATAGAACCAAAATGCACCAGCTCTTCCAGAATATCATCTCCAATGCAGCGGTACATATTGAAAAGAGAAAGGGAGTTGTGGAGGTCTTGTTCCATGATCGAATGGACTATTGGGAATTTTGCATCAAAGATAACGGTGTAGGGATTCCCAAAAAGTATCACGAGAAAATCTTTGACATTTTCCAATCGGCCAGCAATGACAAAAAATCAACAGGAATTGGGCTATCCATTGTCAAGAAGATCATTGATCGCTATAATGGCAATGTTTGGATAGAGAGTGAGGAAGGAAAGGGAACCGATTTTTACTTTACCATAGAAAAACAAACCGTACAAACCAATTATCATGAAGATACTGCAAGCGAAAAAGTCGGTTGATGCTGAATTTGTCTTCACTTCCCAAAAGGAAGACCTAAAAGAACCTTTGGTATTGGTGTTTGGTAATAGGTTTATGCTCGAGGATACAAAGCTGTTTGATGAGATAAGGAACTTATTCCCGGACGGACATATTGTTTTTGGTTCGACCTCTGGGGAGATCATGGGACATAGGGTATTGGATGGAACCGTAACACTTACGGCCATTGAATTTGAAAAAGGGCATTTTTTGATAAAAAACAAAAACGTATCCGAATTCAACAATAATGCTATTGCTTTGGGTGAGAGCCTTTCCAAAGAAATTCCAATCGAAGGGTTAAAACATATTTTTGTGGTTTCGGAAGGAAGTAATGTCAATGGCAGTGATCTTATAACCGGTTTGGAAGAAGGAGGTAGTGGTATCACGGGACTTTCCGGGGGCCTTTGCGGGGATGACGACCGTTTTGAAGTTACCCTGTCCTCCTACAACGAACCCCCAAAGGAAGGGGAAGTGATCGCCATTGGCTTTTATGGGGAATCCTTGGAGGTTACCTGTGCCAATTATGGGGGTTGGATTCCTTTTGGACCGGAGCGACTGATTACCAAATCACAAAAAAATGTGCTGTTCGAGTTGGACGGAAAGCCGGCATTGGATCTCTACAAAAGATATCTGGGGGATAAGTCGGACGAACTGCCCAAGTCCGCCCTACTGTACCCCTTAAGTGTGCGGACCCATGACGGACAGGCCATTGTTAGAACCATTTTGAACATTGACGAGGAAAGGAATGCCATGATATTGGCTGGTGATGTACCGGAAGGCTCCAAAGTACAGTTGATGATGGCAACCGTGGATGATATTGCCAGTGGCGCCAAATCAGCGGCAAAATTGGCCATAGAGGGTAGAAATACCGATACCCAGTTGGCATTGCTGATAAGTTGTGTGGGAAGGAAATTGGTGATGGATCAACGTACCGAGGAAGAAATAGAGGAAGTGGTCCATGTGATTGGGGATACCGCGGTGGTCTCAGGCTTTTATTCCTATGGCGAAATGGCTCCTTTTGCAGGACAAAGCTCCTGCAAACTCCATAATCAAACCATGACACTTACCTTATTCAGTGAATGATGCATAGTCTCCTCAAAAGACAACTCAATAAATTTTTACCGGAATCCTTATCCGGGGATACCTCCTTGCAGGAACTTTTTGAGGCCATTGGAAAGTCGTATGGGAATTATGATGAAAAGTTACAGATGCTCCAACGGGCCACTACTATTAGTTCCGAGGAACTCTATGATGCCAACCGCGAACTGGAAAAGGAAACCCTCAGGCAGCAACAGGTACTAAAATCATTGGAAGACGCCCTGACCGCATTACAGGCCAACTTTGAAGGAGAAGAACCGAACAATTTAACGGACAAGGACTTTGATGCCGAAAGATTGGCCAAGCATATCGGTGAACTGGCACAACAGGTGACCGAAATGGGTATGGAAAAAGATAGATTGCTGAAAAGCCTTGAAAATCAGAACGAGTCGTTGAACAGTTATGCCCATGTGGTATCCCACGACTTAAAGTCCCCCATAAGAAATATTAGTGCCCTGATTTCTTGGATCAGTGAAGATGAAAAGGAAATACTTTCCAAGCAAAGCCAGCAAAACCTTGTGTTGGCTCTTCAGAATTTGGAAAAGATGGACAAACTCATTTCGGGCATATTAAAACACGCAACGCTGGAAAACAAGAGTACCTCTTTGGTGATCTTTGATTTGGGAGAAGTGGTAAATGATATTCAAAGGACCATTTATGTTCCCGATAACATTGCATTTCAAATCCCTGAGGACCTCCCAAAGCTGTACTACGACAAATACAGAATTGAGCAGCTTTTCATGAATTTGATGACCAACGCGGTTGCTGCCATAGAGACGAGGAAAAAAGGGGTCATTCGGATTGACTTTACCGATAAAGGAGACTACTGGTACTTTGCCGTTGCGGACAATGGTAAGGGGATTCCAACAAAACACCGAACGGACATTTTTGAAATGTTCAATAAACTGGAGAGTGATGCCATGGCCACAGGCATTGGCCTGGCCTTGGTAAAGAAGATTATTGAGCAGTACAATGGTAATATATGGGTGGAAAGTGTGGAGGGAATGGGAAGCACATTTCACTTTACCCTTAAAAAATCAAAACAATGAAAGAGGTACCCAACTTGAAGTATTTGGATGAGCTGGCTGGCAATGATGAAATCTTTCGTAAGAAATTTATTGGTATATTGAAGGAAGAATTTCCTAGAGAGGTTCATCAATATGTAGGTAATATTAAGGCATCATGTTTTAAGGAAGCTTCTCTGGATGTTCATAAAATCAAACACAAAATCAATGTTCTTGGGCTTAACGGCACACATCAACTTGCCGTTGTACATGAAGCGGAACTTCGTAAAGGGGAAAACTTCCATCATGATGAATTCATGATGGCCCTTAAAGGCATAGAATCATACCTAAAAACCATTTGAATATGAATTGTATCATAGTTGATGACGAAGCCGCAGCCAGGGTTATTGTTTCCCAGCTGTGCTCAAAGGTTCCTGAGTTGGATGTTGTTGAAGAATTTGACAACGCCATTGAGGCCATTAAGTTTTTAAATCAACATGAGGTGGACATTATTTTTTTGGACATCCATATGCCGGGCTTTACGGGAATAGATTTTGTACAGACCCTGAAGAATCCGACCAAAATTGTAATGACTACCTCTGATACGGATTTTGCCATTGCATCCTATGAATACGAGGCTATTGTGGATTATTTGGTTAAGCCCATTACTCCGGAAAGATTTGAGAAATGTATTCAAAAAGTGAAGAACAGTATCGCCGTACGGCCTCAAGGCGGGGAGAATGTGGACCCGGAAAATACGGTTGGCGAAGACCTGTACATCAATATTGATCGCAGGCTCATCAAGCTAAAGTACAATGAAATATTGCTTATTGAGGCCAAAGGGGACTACATCAATATAAAAACAGAGAACAAGGATTATTTGGTACACACCACCTTGAAGAAAATCCATGACAAACTCCCAGAGGAAAAGTTTTTACAGATCCATCGTTCCTATATCATCAATTTCAGTAAGATCATTGATATAGAGGACAACAGCGTCCTTATCGAGAAGAGCGTGGTGCCCATTAGCAGATCCAACCGTCCTGAGTTGATGCGGCGTTTGAACCTTCTATGAGGTTGACCTTTGCAAAGTTTCAATTGGCCTACACTTTTTTTGGGTTCGCCGTCTCATATAAATTTCTTTGATAGGTGAGGGATAGATTTGTAGAAGTACTAATCCTAAATCTTTAAATATGAGAAATTCTTTACACTTAAGTAATATACTAAAAGCATTGACCTTGGCCAAGATGGGCATATTGTATTTGGTGGTATTGGGTATCGTATACCATTTTAATTTACTGTGAAATTGGCCGTGGATAGATAAAGAGACACCCTATAAGGGTGTTTTTTTATGCTTGTCCCTTTGTTGAATTCATCCGTCTACAGAAAAAATTCATTCACCGAAGCTGCTTCCTATTTTAAGGCTGAAATCATCAATTTTGGTCTGTATTCCAAACCTACGATTATGAAACAATTATTACTTCTATTGGCAACGATGCTTACCTTTTCATGGGCAAGCTCCCAACAATACAATTACAAATTCTTGGGGGATTATACTTCTGATGGCACTCCATTGTATTTGGATGGCAAGGACGATGTGTCCCAAGAAACCTTGGATATGATCAATAATGCATTGCCCGAAGGGTATCCGGTACCGGACTATAATCCACAATACATAACCTCAGGGTACGACACTGATGTGATTCTTGTGGAAGATGCTGAGGTATGGGTCACCTTTGTGGCTGAAGGTGCTGGTTTTAAGAACATTTTGGGCTATTACACCTATGAAGCGGATCAACCCATGACCGGAATCCCACAAGAAGAGGATATCACCATTATATTTCCCAATGTGTCCGCCCTTAATAGTGGTGGAAGCTTGGAAACGGGCCATCGGGTGAAAATTGGGGATTTCCCGGCCGGAACCGGTATAGGTTGGGTTTTGCTGGCCAACGGTTGGAAAGGATATGTAACCCCTGGGAATTGGCAATTGTTTTCCAACCCTGACTTTAATCCAGAAGCTGATGAGTACCTACGCTACCATAATGTATTGTTGAACGACCCGGACAACGAACGTATCATCTTGGGGTTTGAGGACATCCGTAGGGATTATGCCAGTTGTGACAATGATTTCAACGATGCCCTCTTCTACATTACCGCTAACCCTTATACGGCGGTAAAAACCACCAATTACAATAAAATTACCGATCATGCCCCTGTAAGCTCCGGGAATGATGGAGGTTTGGAAAGCAACGGAGACCTGGCCAGTTTGATCGCCAAGCGCAATTTTGATCGGAACAAGGCCAATTCGTTCAAGAACAAGCGTGGCCTTCAGAGCAAATATGACAAGAAGAGCTACAAATCCGTAATGGCCAAATCAGGTAATTTGGACGCCTATTTTCCAGATACCGGGATGTTTGGTAATGAAATCCCGTACGTATCAAGCCCTGAAGATTTATTGGGCATCACCAATGCGGATAAGGTTTTTGGGATTGACTATTACCAAGGAGGGGAACGGGTTTCGGCCGCCCTGGCATTGCAGACAAAAGGCAAGGTGTACAACCATACCAAAACCATTTGCGATCGTTTAAATAATTCCAAATTAAAGGATTTGAGAACCATAGAGCTCCAAGGGCACCAATTGGTGTATTCCGAACTGGAAAGGGCAAACGGGAGTGTGGAGTACGCTGTAGTTTTCTCAGTACGGGAGGAAGGAGTGAACAGAACCGTTTACAGTCTTTGGAACCTGGAAGAATATCCCGCAGGCGATTATATGAACTTTCAAGTATGGGGCAACAGTATGGGGCAGGTAAGTACGGTGGTTAACCAAATTCTATCCAATTTGAAGGAAGAAACGTCTTTGCAGTCCCATAAAGCTGAGGATGTCCTGCCCACTGTTTTTATCCAAAATGGGTACTATCAAAATGGAAGACTGCACCTGAACATCATTAATAAAAGTAAGGCAAGGTGGTTGTTGTTGGATGCCAATTATAAGACTACCGAACAGGAAATGCTCCAGAACCTCAATACCGTTATTGATCTAAATGGGGAATGGGAACAACAGATCATCGTGGATTCCGGATACATTTTTGATGTGGGACTGTCCATCATTGCGGAAAACTCATACCAATACGATGCCATTTATTTGGCCGATGGTCCTTGGGGCGTTGATTTTAATACCCAAATGGATAGTCTGGATACGTTTGAAATAACCCCACATGAAACCATTGATATAAAGGGGCACATTGTGGAACGGGGTGTTGTGGCAAAAGGACAGGTGAAAGAAACCATCAATATTTTTAGAAACTTGATGGCAGGAGATCTTCAGCTGCCCGTTGGAGATTATGAGTACCTGCAATTCAACATAAAAAACGAAACCCCCGTAGAGATAAGTCTGGTAACCAATGCCACCAAGGAGTGGTCCGAGAGACTTCGGTATACATTGGAGGCCAATACCGAAACAAAACCATATAGTTTGGCCTTTTCAGCGTTTAAAAATCATGAGGGCAAGCATATCACTTTTGATGAAATCCGGACGATAGTGATTTCGGTCCAAGGGGATTATGAGAGCTACATTCCTTTTGAAGTGGCGGTCAACCAGATGGTTTTGACGGAAACAACAGTACCCGAACCAAGAACCGAGGTAGTTCCCGAAGACGTGAATGGCTTGGATTTGGAAGAAGAAGCGTCGACATCTTTTGATGAGGTTGAAACTGTGTTGACACTAAAATGTTATCCCAATCCTTTTGTGAACTATACAGACATTTCAATTCCGGAAGAAACGGGAACGGTGTATGTGCGCGTGGTGAATTTAAGTGGCCAGATAGTTTATGCAGCTACCCAGACTCCAGCAGGTTACGGGAACAGCATACGTTTGGAGTTGGGCCATTTGCCCAAGGGAATGTACCTCTATCGGATAGGGGATATCACCAACAACAAGATTTACGATGGAAAGATCATACGGCAATAATGCGGTTGGATAGGTTGTCTTTTTAATGGAGACTCCCCTTTTAGGGGAGTTTTTTTGTGCCAAATCATATCAAAGTTTATTAAATTGATTGTTTTATGTGCAATTCCAACCTGTATGTGGGAGCAAGAGAAGATAGACAATTTTTATCTTAGATCGGAACGTATTATTGAGGAGTTTCCAAAGGAAGAAGCTTTTAGAAAGATTACATTGGAAATTGATAGGTGTGAAGTAAAATACTTGAATGAATATATAGTGGTCCTTAATCAACTCCAATATGGGAAGGTATTGGATTGGATAGAAACCGGTGCGTGTCGAGCAAAGAATGTAAGCGAGAACTGGGGACATCTTGCAGCTAGCTCAAATTTTGGATGGGAACGCGCAAATAAATGGTTGACGATGGGCAGACCTCTTAGTCTTATTTCTTTGGATGCACTACTCTATTGTACCACTTTGGGCGAAAGACTGAATCAATCGTTATGGATGAGGGAAATTCAACCACAATTGGAAGGACATATCGAAAGGGGTACCATTGCTGTAAGATTACAAGAGTTTTAAAAAACGGATAACGTACCAAGAACACGAAAGGCTGTTGAAAGAATCATCAAAAACATTTTTGGTATAGAGGAGTAAATGTTAAGATGTTGGTGTTACCTCGAAGCCACTTTTTCATAGAAAAAAGGCTGCTTTTTCAATGACCATTTTAGCTGAATCCCCATTTCGGTAAACTGGAAGCCAGTGGCCGTTGCGGAGGCAATATTGCTGTACTTGCCGTAGAAACCACCGCTCAATCTTCTGGAGAATTGATGCTTTAGGTTCATTTCCACCCTAAAAATGGAGGTCATATCATCCTCTTCCACTTGTTGTAATCCGGTTGCTACATGGATTCGGTATGAGGAGTCCTTGGCGAATCTCCCACCCAATTCAGTAAAGAATTCACCTGCCTGGTACTGCTCAGGGCTAAAGTAAATGGTGGGTACTTGCTCCGTGAAGGCCAAATATTGGTAGTTGAGCCCCAACTTTAAATTAGGTTTCCTCAGGGCCGTATAGTACAAAGAAGTGAACAAGAGATCACGTTGGTTGTCATCGCTCTGTTGGGTATGGATGAGCTGGGTGTACCAGCCCAGACCAAAATTGGATCCCAAATTATAGTTGAGGCCATAATGTTGCATTACGATCTCACGCTCTATCAAATCGGTGTTGAAGTTCTGTACCTCACGTTGGTAGCCCAATTCCAAACTCTGTAAGCGATAAGGCTCGGTAATCAATTTTGTACTCAAAATAGGTTGGGTATACCCATTTCCTTCAAATTGGGCATTGTTCAGACCAACCATCCCCATCAGTTTTAACTTTGGTAACATCGCATATGTAAGCCCTGTCGTGGCTGTTTGGGTATTGGCCTTGGCCAAGGTTACCATATTTTCAGTGAATCGGTATTGGTAATTGAACGTAGATTGAAACTTGGTGGACAATGGCAAATGTATTGTGGTGGTAGTGGCGTACGCTACATTGTTCCCGTTGTCGAAACTGTACGATGCCCTCTCCTGCAGGAATGGACTGTACTGCCCATTGATTTTTTCAATAAGTCCTTGAGCATCTTTTTGGTTTGTAAAAATTTCCAAGGTCTTGTAGGTGGCTTTGTAAGCCTCCTCAATTCTGCCAAGAGCAAAAAGAGCATTGGCTCTACCCAAGTTTCCATCGAAAGAAGTACTGTCACTTTCTAAAATGACACCGTACTGTTGTAAACTTTTTTTGATGTTTCCCGTGTACATGCCCAAAGTAGCTCTTAAGGCCAAGATCCAGTCGCTATCCCCATATTGGTTGGAAAGGCTATCAATGTATTTTTTGGCGGTCACAAACTTACGGTTCCAGATTAGGGCTTGGGCATAGCGCCCATAGGTTCTTTCTTTTAGCTCATCATCGTCAAAAGCACTTACCTTGCTTTTTGCACTTACGGAAACTTTTAGGGCTTGTTTGTCGTTTTCCCCGATATGTTCGGCCAGGGCAATGCCATTTAGGGCTATAATGGAATCCTTTGCATTGATTGCAAGTTCGCGGTATGAAGTTTTGGCACTATCCACCTCCTTGGTGATCAAATACACATTGGCCAGATTGAGTAGGGCTTCCCTGTCATTTGGAAAATCTTTAAAAATGGATTTCAGTTTCATTTTGGCCCCATCATAGTTTTGAGCCTGGACCAAAGTGTTGGCCAATCCAAGATTCATGTATTTTTTGGAGATCAGAGCACTTGGGTTTTCAGGTTGGATGGCCAATGCTTTTTCAATCCAGACCAAAGCCTCTTTATATTTTTGAAGATTGCTCAACGTATTGGCATATCCCAAAATGGCCCCGAACGTATTGGGATGGTCTATCACCAGACCGGCATACAATATTTCGGCCTCCTTGTATCGCTTTTCCCATAAAAACGACTCATAGTAATTGATGCGCACTTCATAATCATCTGGATTTTTCATCATCATACCATTAAATAGGGTATTGGCCTTGTTTGGGTTTCCATTAAGACCAACCGCCCTACCGTAGCAGATTTGTGCAGTCTTGTTGTTTGGATTGTCTTTGAGGAAATCCCCAAAATAATTCTCCGCTTTGGAAAAGTCGCCCTTTTCCAGAAGTTCGAATCCGGCATCCATGGAAGATTGTGCGAAAATTCCATTTGCAACTACCCCAAGAATGATGATGTTGATAAAGCGTTTCATAGGTTAAGCTTTTAAAGTTTTTTTGATGTTATAAAGTTAAATCGAGTTCATCCGCAGCCGAAGGGTGAACCTTTCCGTTCATCTACAGTAACCAACCATCCGCCTACACAAGGCTGTTTAAGACGTCAGACCAGCTGATATTTGTTATGACAAGTCAAAAATCTTAACCTTAAAAATCTACAAATCATGGCTTTACAAATAACAGAAGTAAGAGGGGTTTTTTCAGTAAATGGAGAATTGAACAGTATGAACGTGAATATATTAGAGCGTCATATGGATCGGTTTATCAGCCCCAAAAGACCAATAATTTTAAACTTGGAACGGGTTAAATCCATGGATTCAACGGCAGCACGGGTTTTACAAAAGATGTACGTTAGGGCAATAAAGGGCAACAGTATACTTTCCATTGTTGGGTGGCAAAACAGGAATGTCCTACAGGTATTGAAACAAACAAAAACCTCATACATCCTTAGCAATGACCGTGCTTAGTATTGTAAAAAGAAGAGTCTCACCACAACAACTATTTATGCTGAGTGCATTGGTGGTGAATGGGGGAAACTATATTTACAATTTGCTTTTAGGTAGAATTCTTGGACCAGAGGCTTTTGCAGATGCAGCTTTGTTGGTGACCCTATTGCTGGTACTTTCCTTTTTGGGCATGACTTTCCAATTGGTGACGGCCAAATTTGTGGCGGAGTTACCATCAGGGCAATGGGAGTCTTTTAGAAACCGAATTGGCACTTTTGCCTTTTTGATAGGAAGTGTATTGGGTGCATTGGTATTCCTTGCAGCTCCTTTTTTACAATCGCTTTTACAAACTGAAAACGCTTTGATGTTCCGAATCTTTGCCTTGGGAGTACCCGTTTATTTTGTAATGAGCGTCAATCGTGGCCAATACCAAGGGGAGGCATCTTTTGTGAAACTTTCCATCTCTTATCAGTTGGAGATGTGGGGGCGTTTGGGGATTACCCTTTTGGCTTTTTTGCTCATACGGGACCATTTTGGGGCATTGGTCTCTTTCGGAATTTTGGTCTCATTGGCATTGGGATTGTTTCCATATAAAAAGTTGCGGTTGAACTTGGGCACAACAATGGCCGATTTAGAATGGAAGAACGTGAGAACCTTCATGTGGATCACAGCCTGTTATGAGCTGACCCAGATCATTATCAATAATAGTGATATCATCTTGGTAAAGCACTTTTTTCAGGCGCGGGAGGCTGGGCTTTATGCTTCTTTGGCCCTAATCGGGCGTGTGGTGTATTTTGTGGCTTGGATGTTTGTCATGTTGTTGTTGCCCACCGTGGTCCGGTTAAAAAAAGAAGGGAAACCTACGAGACATATCCTTTTTAAGTATATAGGGTATATTGGTTTACTTTCCTTGATGATTGTGGCGTCTTGTGCGTTGTTCCCCCAAAGGATCATTGCACTGCTTTTTGGCACAGACTATCTTTCCATGGCAACGTTGTTGTGGCAATACGCCTTGGCTACTTCCCTGTTCGCGATTGCCAATATTTTCACGTATTACTTTTTGTCTTTAGATGAATATGGACCCATATGGTTTTCGGCCATTTTGGGGATGGCCCAAATAGTTTTGATAGTGTTTTTTCATGGTAGTCTGGCCCTTGTGGTACAGTTACAAATTTTGGTGATGTTGGTTTTGCTCGCCGTTCAAATACTCTATTTTTTATCCAAGAAAGTATAGTGTTTCCTAAAAATAGAGGGTGGGCGAATGGGCCGGAAGCAATGATTGTCTTCCGGCCCTTTTTGATGTTTTACCTTATCTCCACAGCTTTTCCATTCATCTACACTTTAGGTTCAACCATCTTGTAAAGAGCCTTTTCATAGTATGTTATGAGGACATTTGTGTCATAAATAACAGAATAAAACTTAACCTTATGAAACTAGCAATTGTAACGGCTTACCCGCCAAGTAAGGTCACCCTGACCGAGTATGGGTACCATTTGGTAAAGCACTTTAGACTTCAAGAAGAAGTGAGTGAAATCAGTTTGCTTACAGACAGAACAGAAGCGCCCAAGGACCTAACTTTTGAGGAAGAAGGATGTCCCATCACCGTAAAGGAATGTTGGAGCTTCAACGATTTAAAGAATCTTTATAATGTGGCCAAGGCCATTAAAGCAGAAAAACCTGATGCGGTATTTTTCAATCTTCAATTTTTGAAGTTTGGGGACAAAAAGATTCCTGCCGCACTCGGTTTGTTGTTACCCTTTGTTTGTAGAATAATGGGGATTCCAACCATTGCTTTGCTCCACAATATTTTGGAGCAGGTAGATTTGGAAAATGCAGGAATCACCCAAAACGGATTCCTTCAAAGAATATACAACTTTATTGGGACCACATTGACCCGCTTTGTGTTGGCCTCTGATGTGTTGGCGGTTACCATAAGCAAGTATAAAACTATTCTGGAAAAAAAATATAAAGCCAAAAATGTGGCTTTGGTCCCTCATGGGTCTTTTGAAACACCACCTGCACCCAACTATGATTTGCCCAAAGGACCCATGCAAGTCATGGCCTTTGGAAAATTTGGGACCTATAAAAAGGTGGAACCAATGATTGAGGCTGTGGAGATATTGCGCAAAAAATCCAATTTGGATATTGAAATAGTAATTGCCGGAACCGATAGCCCGAATACGCCTGGATATTTGGAAAATATCAAGGAAGTCTACAGTCATGTTGGCAATATCCGCTTTACCGGTTATGTAGCAGAGCAAGATGTCCCAAAAATTTTTGGTGATAGTGCCGTGGTGGTTTTTCCATATACCTCCACAACAGGGAGCTCTGGGGTATTGCACCAAGCTGGGAGTTATGGGAAAGCGGTTGTACTGCCCGATTTGGGAGACTTGGGCATCTTGGTAAGGGAAGAAGGATACCGTGGCGAATTCTTTGAACCCGAAAACGTATCGTCATTGGCAAATGCTTTGGAAAACATATTGACCAATGGGAGCTACCGAATCCATTTGGGTAAACAGAATTATAAAGCGGCCTGCTCGCTGCCAATGTCCATAATAACAGAAATGTACCTGGACCATTTTAATGCGATACGTTCAAAAAAGAGGGTGAAACCATCCAAAACCCAAAAACCGCAGTGTATTGAAGAAACTAGTATCGCATAGGTTTTAGGTTAAGTGTGAAAAGGGGATGACTTTAGTTGGTTATCCCTTTTTCTTTTGTGTTGATTTTCTGATAGGCTGGCTTTTGTGTACCCTCGGTATCGATCAAACCAAAATATTTTTGAGGGGCTTTGCGCCACGGTTTTCTGCCTACCACAGGAGTTGGAACCAATTCAAAATCGTGTAAGGTCCATAAAAAATAGGGAAGCTGCTCCCGTGTTAAAATGGCCTGGACCTTTTCATGATAGTTGGCCTGGGCATCTTCCGAGTTGGAGAACAAATTCCAAATACCACTATAACTTGATTTTCCGTATTCTTCCAGAACAAGTGGTTTGCTACCGATTGCATCTTTCAAAGCCAAGTAATGTTTTTCCAAATCTTCCGGATCTTCATAGTAATGGAAAGAAACAAAATCTACTTCATTGGATAAGTCGAGCGCAGCTTTGGGGGTTGACCAACCTATGGTTACGGGGTGAACGCTGTCATGTTCTTTAATTTGTTTTGCCATTTCAGCCAACCATGCCAGCACACGGTCTTTACCTCGACTTTCAAAATCTAGATCAGGTTCATTTTTAACGTCCCAGCCCAGCAAAGCTTCTTGGTTTTTTAAACGGGAAACGATGGTTTGGGCATGTCGCTGGGTCAAGGTCCAATCCAAGAGGTCATAATTACCGTAAAAGTCAAAAAGAGTTACCAGAACCTTCAGGTCATTATTTTGGGCAATGTCCAGGAGTGTCTCCAATTGTTGTAGATACATTTCATCAACCGAAGCACCACCAAATTTTTCATACGGAACAAATACCCGGATAGAATTGAGTCCCATTTCGGCAATGGTTGCAAAATCAGTATGGATAACTGTTTCATTAAAGGTGTCGCCAAACATATCCCAAGGATTATCCTTTGGATAATAGTTGATACCCTTCCAGTTTTTTACATCAAATGATAACTGTTGTAATGGTTTTTTCACTTCAGGTTGATTGGGGATTTTCACTATTTGGCGGATACGCCAAAACCCATCTTCCAACATCAGGATTACTTGATAGCTATAAATCGTTTTTTCTTGATGGATCAATTCCCCATTGACATAAATGTTTTCAAACTGAACTACGTTGTTGTCAGTGAGCACGGCCAATTTACCATCCAAACTATAGAACTCCAACCGGGGATGGTGGGATAGGGTAGTGGCCTCAATTTGTATATGGTTTTCCTGATTGTTTTTGACCAGCATCTTCAATTGCTTTCTTGCATCTTCTGTGTAATAGTCCTCTATACCCAACGGATCATAATTAGCAAGGGCAATATTTTTCACATACCAGGCATTCAGGTAATCCTTTTCTAGTTCCCCAAGAGCTTGTTTGGATATTTTTCGTCCGCGTTGGCCTTCAGTGGTCCATGTTATGCTAGGTTGATAGGCCTTTTCCAGCGTACCACCTACATGAAGAATGGAAGACTTGTCGGCCCCGGTATTCAGAAAGCCCCATGCCGCAGCCAAGCCATAAATGATGGCAGCATTTATGGCCAAAAAGCTCAATAAGAGCAACGCACGATATAAATTCTTTCGTACCATGGGTCTATTCTCCATTTATGGTTTTTTGAATACCGGCTACGGTGATCCGTACAATATTTTGGTTTGCATTGATACCTTCGGGCAGCTCAAACTTGCCCATACCTTTTCGGGAAGTAGTATTGTTCCTCACCAATGACCTACCTTCTGGACTTTGAACCTCCAGATGGATGCCCATACCATCGGGAACCCATTGTTTCATATAACTAAGAATGGGGCCTATGGTGATGGTTTTTCCGTCTTTGGAAATTTGGATCGCATAATCCAAGACTGCTGCATCAAAAATCAATTTTAAACTGTTGCTTTGTGATACACCACTGATGTGTGCTTTTATGTTCCACTCCGTTGGCTCTTCCGGATGTAGCATTTTACCAACGGCAGTTCCATGTAAGGTTAGACCGTAGGTCTGATAACGGTTTCCGGAACTGTCCCCAATTACAAAATTGACCAAAGTACCATCGGCAATTATATTTCCATTTTGATCTTTAATCGTTGATGTGGTAAAGGATACGGTTTGATTGCCATCGGCAAAATGGTGCTGTCTAACTGCTGTTATGTTGAAGTCGGCCGATTTTGTGGGTAGAACGCTTACAGTGAATTCTTTTGACACTTGATTTTCTAAGCTTGTGCCCAAAAAAATTTCCCCAACAACACGAACTCCCCCTACATAGGAATGAGTGATCATATCGTGTATGGGTACCGATTTGCTTTTTTGGAAGTCCTTGAATTTTTCGGTCAGCTGTATGATGGTTTCTTCGGGCAAAGGATTTCCAAATTCATCTTGGGGAAGTGACACGATCATTGCCTGATCTTGATTGTTGGCAAAGATACTGGTAGGACCAATATAGGATTCCATGGTATCCGATACCATTTTACTGGGCAATATGGAAATGTCACCTTCATTGACCTTGTTTTTTTGATGGAGCAAAGTCCAATGTACCAAACCGCTTTTTTGTGAAATGGATTGTGGCAGGGTAAAGGACAGGGCCGTATTGGCGGAATCGGGCTTTAGGGCAAAGGTCCCCCATCCATTTTGAACCAATAGCAATTGGTCCTCTGCCTTTTCCTCAAATAGAAGGGTAATGGATTCGCCTGCGCTAAACTCCGTTGCCATTGAGATGAGTTTTACGGTATCCGTGGTTTTTTCCTGAGGCGCATCAACAGATTTGGCGCAACCGATCACTCCAAGACCTAGAAACCATATGTAATGCCTTAATTTCATCTATTTGGGATTCCCGATATAATTGTTCAACTCTACCTGAAAATATTGATATCCTTTTCCATCAAAGGGGTGCCTCAACTCCCATTTCATTTGTTCGTTCCTATCTGAAAAGTATCGTTCTGAAATTTCTGAATTGGGCAAGCCGTTCACATAGCAGTTCTCCAATCCGTCTGCAATGATTTCAAGTTCCTGCAGATTCATCATTGGAATTTCAAAAGTCTGTTTGCGCTGAATTCGGATGCCATCCAACATAAAATGGTGCTGCACCCACAAAATGTCCCCATCTTCATTGTAGTAGGATGTCAGGATCTGTGGAACGGTCACCTCTTGTGTGCCATAGTTAAAAAGGGTTCCGGTCAAAACTTCTTGGTCCAACCTCCACTTTTGGAGCGCTACGGATTTATAAAGGTCCGTTGTGGCCACATTGCCGGCACATTGCAGGTCAAAAGTAAAAGGCAGTTCTTCCAAGCTGATCGGGGTAAATTGATCGGGATTAAAAGTTGGTGGTAAGGTATCCTTGGTGGACGACCAGGCAATTCCTTCAAAGTCTATGCGGAACGTAGTGGTTTCCATGGGCATCAGTTTGTGCTTTGTATGGAATTTAACATCGTGTTGGGCCAGCTGTTTGTCATTTTGATTGTACAACGTACCCTTTATGGATACATCCGCAGGCACGTTGTCAATGTTCTGAAGCTCCCCAACAATGCTATAACTGCCTTGGTACTTGACTAGTTTTGCGGACAAAACTTCCAGAAGGGGCTGTCGGAGAATATCCTCATGATAGGTTTGCTGCGTGGTGATACGCCTGCGACCGTGATTGTAGTATTGGGTTTGGTTGGAAGCAATCAATTGGTTGGGCGGAATATCGTTGTCCACCTTTTTGGGTTTAATGTACCATTGCCCATTCTTTTTGACCACTGTGTGTTGATAGTTGCGGTTCACTTTTTCCAAAGGGGTGACCCATTTGGTGGCCACTTCCATTTCTATGGTACTTTCAGTTTCCCTTATTTTGATAATGCCAATGGAATCCATTTTGGCATAGGAACTCAACAACCCGTCTGTTACCGATACTTCCAGCATGTATTGGGAGAGGCTTACTCCTTCTTCTGGGTCTAGGTAGGAATGGGCACGTTCAAATTCTTTATAATCCAATGCATCATAATACGCTTTCACCACATTTACAGGGCTGATTTGGGTGGCGTTGTCCAAATAAAAATGATAGATGCCAAAAATATAAATGCCTATCATCCCAATAGTCCAAGCTCCATTGGTCAGTGCAAGACCCTTGGAAATTCCATTGAACTTGGGTGTGTGATAAAGGTAATCATCGATTTTAGCAGACCTATCCTTTAGTTTCCAATACCAAGGCAATTGTAGGGTTACGATGAAGGCCAAAATTAAAGTCCCAACGGGAATCAACCCCCACATCAGTTTCAAGAAATTGGGGACGTCCTCTTTGGGAATCAGCTTGGGTAATGGTGAAATGTTGAGTCGCTCCCAGACCATGATGCCATTTTCCAATTGCTGTAAGCGCTGCCATCCACAGAAATACAGGATGGGGTCGTAGAACTTATCGTTGGAAAAAATGTATTTGAGATTGTATTTTTCGGGAACGGTCAGAAACTGTTGCAGAGATCCAATGCCCTCCACCCCCCTGAACTTTGAGTTTTCCAAGCGTTCAATGGCTCTTGTGGTCAGTTCTGGCAATCTTCGGGCTGAGTGATAGTTGCCATCCACGGTCATGGCCTTGGTCTGTGCGGACAACCACGCCATTTGATCGCCGAATCCCAAGGGTAGATAACGCCATTGGTCATGTTGATCCCTGTTGAGAAAATTGACGATGGGCAACATGTTGATTTTTTGTGGCTGGGAAGGTCTAAAATAGTTAAGGCTCATTGTAAAAATGGCCATGGCAACAAAACAGATTCCCAATCCACCCGCCAAAATATAGTGTAGCGGTTTCTTAAACGCTTTAAGAAGTTGTTCCCGTATATCGCCCTCCACCAATCTGTAGACAAACTCGCCAAAAATGGGCAATGCCATAATGGTGGCCCAAAGCGTAAATCGGTCCAAGGTAAGTATATTGAAGGCAGTATCGCCCAATATCATTTTGGGTAAGGGAGTTGTGCCTCCAGAACCCAATAAGGTCAACATGGAAAACGAAAGGCCGAAGAAAAGCAATCGTTTACTATAAAAACGGTAGAACAAATAGGGTAGTAAAAAAAGTAATATCCCCCAAGGAATTAGAAAGAACACTAAACCAGAAGAAGTGACTTCCAAAAAATTATCACGTGAACCATGCGGAATGGGAACTTGGGTAATCGGATTTTTTTTGGAATTGATCCAATAGGGCAAAATACAACCCACAATGGCTACCAATGAACCTCCCCCAAACACTACAATGCGCCAAAAAAGTCGTTTGAATTGATGCAGGAACACCTTGAAGGTAATTTTTGTGTTTGTTTCCATGGCTTCTTTGGAAGCATCCATGATGACTAGACCGATCAGGGGAAAGATAAAAAACACCATACCAAAAATCGGGGTGACGTGATGGGAGGTCACCGTTACCGCAATCAGGGAAAGTGACGATATCAGCTTATATTTTTTTCCTGTCTTGATCCACATATAGATCTCGGGAAGGGCATGCATCAAAATAGATATGCCCATTAAACTCGGCAATTGCCCAAATATGTGCAAGGTTTCCAAAAACATGGAGGAAAAAGCTGCAAGAAGCGCTGTATATCCTGCTATTTTTTGATTTCCCGTGATAACCAGGGCAAATCGATATGTTCCGGTGATGAACAGGGCAATGATGATAAGGGCCATGGAGAACAGACCAAACTTTAAGCCACCGATGTATGACAAAAGTGCAATACACTGGTGCACCAATGGAGGATACCCCTGAACCGTGAACCCAGTATACCAGCGGTAGTCCCATGGTTCAAACCAGCTGTTGGCATAATGATCGGCAAAGAAAAGGTGTATGAGCGCATCGTAGGTGGATTCCAAAGTGAAAAAGATGGTAGCCCCATGGAAAATCAGCCCAAAAACCAAAGCGATTGCCAGTGTTATGTTGGTTTGTTTTTGCATTACATTCTGTAAGAAAATATAACAGTTTAAAGGTCGGAATATTGTCAAAAAAATGCTGTACTATCCATCGATGCAGTTTTACCATTCGTCTACACTTACTTGATTTCCAACTTTTTTGGGAACAGACGAGTGCGAAGAGAGTCTAGATTTGTGTCAAATGATGTTCAAAAACGTAAACCTTAACCTATGAAAATTTTAGTGATAGATGACCAACAGTTGATACTGTTGTCCGTACAGAGAAAACTCAAAGAGATTGGCTATTTGGTGAAAATTGCAACCAAGGGACGGGAGGGGATAGAAATCTTTAAAGAGTTTAAGCCCAGCTTGGTAATTATGGATATGAATATGCCCGAAATGAATGGCTTGCAAGTCATTCAAAAATTAAAGGAAGAGAACCCCCAAACCCCTATTATGGTCATGTCTGGCAACTATGAGGAAGATGTTATTCTTCATGGATTTGAATTGGGAATTGCGGATTACATGAAAAAGCCTATTGGTTTGGATGAGGTGGTGGCCCGAGTAAAACGAACCATTGGACCCCCAATTTTGGAAAAGTTGTCCGTAAAAAAAGAAACACGACTGATTCAAAAACATTGTGTAGGCGTGGTCATCCCTTGTTATAATGAAGCTGATCGTCTTAGCGGAAAGGAGTTCCAGGACTTTGCACGGAAACATCCAGGGTATCACCTGTGTTTTGTAAATGATGGTAGCACGGATAATACACTAGAGGTTCTTGAAGAGATTAGAAAAGGGAATGAAGATAGCATTAGTATATACGATTGCGAAAAAAATGGAGGCAAGGCGGAAGCGGTAAGGCAGGGTATCCTTCACTTGGCCAAAGATGGACAGTTCGATTATATGGGGTATTTAGATGCTGATCTTTCTACCGACTTCACCGATTTTGATGAATTGGTGCGTACCATCGAAAAATCAACATTTGATATTGTGAGTGGTTCCAGGATAAGCAGAATGGGAGCTGATATCACAAAGGAATCCGCAAGAAAGATCATAAGCAAAACCATAAACCTTGCTATCCAAAAAATATTGGGAATGCCGTTTAAGGATACCCAATGTGGAGCTAAGGTAATGAGGCCTAGTACTGTAATTGCTGTTTTTGATAAGCCTTTTAAGACACGCTGGCTGTTCGATGTTGAGATTTTTATCCGGATGGGTAAGATCTATGGTAAGGAAAAAGCTACTTCCCTTATTTGCGAGCAACCATTGAAAAGATGGATCCATGCTGATGGTTCAAAATTATCCATGAAGGATTCTATCAAGATAATATGGCAATTGGGGCAGTTATCCATTAGGTACAAGTAACCCTATGGTTTGGTTTTGTAGAAAAATCTATTATCATCCTGTTTGTCTCTATTTGCTGCTTTTGAATTTAAGAAAGCTAAAAGCTCCTAAAAAAGGAGACCAAAAAGGCTGCCAATTTAAAAAAAATGGCGCTATCTATCCGATTTATAGTTTGATATAGGTGATTCGTTAATTCTGGAACTCCGACGTTGACATTTTAACATCGATGGTCCTCTGGTCATCATTTTTTGTTTTACGCCCTATTTTAAAGAGCGGTATCAAAATCCTTTGAATTGGAAAAAATTAAATCAAAGGGGAACCTGAACCCGAGAACTCATGGATTTACTTTAATTGTACTCTCCATTCCTTACTTATAAGGTTTATGTGGGTTGTCGTATCTGAATAATATCTTATAAAATATGGACTAGAATGACTATGGCACTGAAGGCAATGCTCAAAATTAAAAGATTAAACGTGATTATAGGCTTCAGTTGGGCCAGTACCGCTCCGTTGAATGCCATGCAGAAAATGGTGACAAAAAAGAGCAAAGTCATTTTAAGAAGCGCAGCCGTTTCACCCATTAACAATACCATTGCCGCTGCGGACCCTAAACAACTCTGCCCGATTATGGCAATGGAGGAGTAGCCCAGCTGTCTTTTCTTGAATTCCATCAACAGCGTGTTGTATATACGTGTCATTTTGTTCATTTTGGCTTTTGTTCCGAAATAGCAATTTTGATTATTGAACAGTTCGCTTTTCCAACGTTTCAGCTTTTGGAAAAAGAATATTGTTCTCCAGATGGATATGTCTATGGAGATCTTCCTCAAATTCCTGCAATAGGGAATATGTTACCCGATAGGTGTTGCAGGCATCTGCTGGGGGAGTGTAATCGTTGCTCAATGCAGCAATTTTTCGAAATCGTTCACCTTCATGGTCATGCTCCTTCATCATCATTTGAATGGGGTTATGAACCGTGCCGAAATGAGGTCGCTCCAATATTTCGCGATCAGCGATACCTTCAACCATTTTACGGATCCAGGGAAATAGCACCAATTCTTCTTTTTTCATGTGCATGGCCAGTTCACCACCGGAAGCTTGGAACTGTTCAGATATTTCAAGTAGTTCTGGGTGGCGTTCCCCATGTACCCTGCAAAGCTTGTCCAAATATTGGTTCAGTATGGGGATTTGCCGCTCCACATAGCGATGATGCTTTTTCTCAATATAGTCAACCAACAGGTCCAAGGGCCAGGTAGAGAAATTGGGTTGTTCACTTTGGTCTTGGTTCTGGACCTCCTCAAGCTCTTTTATCAAGCTTTCAAAATCCAGCCCCTTTTTGGCCACAACCTCTTGGAGGGTTCTGTTGCCTTTACAGCAAAAATCTATTCTATGGTTTTTAAATACTTGGGCGGTACGGTAGTCGTCCGCCACCATTTGTCCGATTGTTTTCTCTGTGGTATTGTGCATAATATCTAGCTTTATAATTCGGATAAAATTGTCCTTTATTTAATCAAATTTTTTTTAACGTTTTAAATAGGTCAGTCCCACTTCCAAACCTGTGGCAAGTTCGTACAGGCTTGTACTTTGTAACATGGTCCGTAGATTGGTTCGGATATCTACAAATTTGTCATGTAGAGGGCAGGGCTTGTTTGCATTGCATTCCTTGAGGCCAAGTCCACAACCTACATAGATTTTATCTCCATCAATGGCTTTTACGATCATATTCAGCTTTACGTCATCCATATCCTCACGATCAATCTCAAATCCACCCGTTGGTCCTTTTACCGAATGGACAATATTGTTCCGGGTGAGCTGTTGCAGGATTTTTGCGGTGAAGGCAACGGGGGAATCAATTTCTTCGGCAATTTCAGTAACGCTTACACGTCTGCCCTCCAAGGATTGCAGCGTAATGTAAACCGCCGCCCGAATACCATATTCACAAGCTTTTGAAAACATCATAGAGAACTTGAATCAGCACAAAGATAGTGCTTAACATTAAATAAGACAAAATTGTCCTTTATTATTTTTATGTCGAAATTTGCCATAGGACATATCAAATTTAAACCATTACCAATAGGAACCCTATGGATTATTTTAAAAAAATCAAGGTTTACCCCAATTCTGAAGTAACATAATGATTAAGCCCAAAAAAATGAGTAGGGAACAAAAAACCAATGCTGTGGCATATCCGCTAAAAATCCCCCATTGCTGCCATTCAATAAGGCCTTTGAGGAAAAGTAGGACTTCCGTGAGCATAAATCCCAAAAAATACAGTAGATAAGACGTATACGATAAGCGAAATTGACCAAAGAGGTCCAAGAGAAAGAACAACCCAAGACTTACAACCCCCAAAAAGGTCAAATGTAAGTAGCCAATGGTGAAGTCGAGATATCTTGCCGCCATTTGGGCAAAATAGGGCATGGCTGTAAGGAATTGCAATACAATTTTAATACTGATGAGCACCACAACAGTCCGTAATAATCGGTTTTGCAGATTTGAAAGAAACAATACGCCAACCCCGTTTTTGGTGAGCTTCCAAAAAAATAGAAAAACACCAATCTGGACCATCGCTCCAATGCCTCCAAGAACATATAGCCATGGTGATGGTTCTGTCCATAAGGTGGATAGGAAGAATGTAAGGATGATGCCTATATGGATTGCTTTAAAAAAAAGGACAAAGCTTTTTTGGGGGATGATGTGGCCCCGTTGTTCCAAAACAAACAAGAACAACCCTAGCAACGCCAATAGCATCCAACCATTATACTGAAAGTGTAGGTAAAAATATATGGACAAACGGTACCAGATGGATTGGGTGCCCAAAGTACTCATGATGGCTCCCAAAGCCCACGGCCCCAAACTTGAAACCATCATATATACCAGTGAAGCTTTTACGCATTTTAAAGCATTACTCTTTTTATGGGTAGGAGCAATGTTCTTCCAGAAATGGTAGGTGAAAATATAGGATACGATTAGGAACAACGTGGAAAAAATAATGGAAAACAAGGCATAACCTTGGAAGGGGAAGGTCAGCAGCATCCCTACCAAAGTAATCTGGGTGCACCAAAAAATCCCGTTATAGGTGTTTTTGGATGTATCCTTCGCAAAACAATAGTGCAGTAAAGTGGTCAGGGCCACATATACCCAACCCAAAAGGGCAATGTGTGAATGGGCATGGACCACGTACCTATAGTTGAAATCAAAAGAGAGCATGGAAAAGGAGCGGAGCAATAGGCCCAAGACTGCGGCTATGCAGAAATATAGTAAGGCAATTTGAAGCTGCCGTTTGTGTAGGCTCTCTTTCATGTTCTTATGGAAATTGTGCTGCGGCCCTATTAAAAGTCCTTTCTTTTTGCTTTATGGCCCAAACCAAGTATGGGCAATATAGTCCAAAGTAAAAGAATGGCCATGGAGACCAAAAAGCCCAGATCGGTACCGAAGAACTTTTTAAAAATGGCTCCTGTGTACCCCAGTAGGGCGGAGATGTCCAATTTGAGTAGAATCAAAATTCGGGAAAGATCAATAGGGTTGAGGGCAGTGGCCACCAAAGAAAACGTATCCAAAGGGTACTCCTCAAAAATAATGAGGGACATGAGGAACAGCCCATCATAGACCACGGCCAAGAAAAGCCATAGTAGGACCGCATAGCCAAACCCCTTTATCTTGTTTTCGTTGGATATGGCAATCACAAAGGACAGCCCCACAAATATGAAGGTCAGGAAAGCCCCGGTGACCAGCAGTAAGGTAAAATCAAAAATGGCATTGCTCCGCAAAAGACCATACAGAACAAATGGAATACCCAAGCCCAGCACCAGACTCAAGGTCAACGAACCGGCCACGCCAAAATATTGGCCCATAAAAATAGATCTTCGGTTGATGGGCTGTGCCAATAGCAGCTCGGTAAACTCACGGGAATTGTAGTAGTACATCACCCCAAATATGGTCCCAATCAATGGAATCAGTACAATGATGACGTTCATTAAGGTGATCACGGCCTTGGAAACATCGTTGTTCAGGAACAGTAGCACAAATCCAAGGGCAAGGTAAAACAAAAAGTATACGTAGCTCCAGCGGCTGCGTATGAGGTCGTAAAAGCTGTATTTCAGTATTTTAAACATGGTTCCCTGTGGTGGTTATGGCCGCGATGGCGTGTTCAAAGTTATTTTGTCCGGTCTGCTCCAAAAGCTTTTCAATGCTCCCTTTAAAATAGATTTCTCCTTCGAGTAGATATAGGATTTCATCTGCCATCTCCTGCACAAACTGCATGATGTGGGAGGTAATCAAAATGGTCTTTCCCCTTGCCTTTTCTTTTTGTATCAATTCCTTTAAATGAATCAATGCCCTTGGGTCTAGACCTGTTGTGGGCTCGTCCAGAATAATCAGGGGACTGTTGAACATAAAGGTCAACACAATGTTCACTTTTTGCTTGGTACCCCCCGATAGCGTGGATAATTTTTTGTTCAGAAAGGGTTCCAGACCAAAGTGTTCAATGAGTTCTTTTTCTGCACTGGGACTGTTCCTTAGGTCCTTGATCATATGGATCAGTTCCTTTACCTTGATATTTGGGGGAAAGTTGGCAATCTGTGGAAGGTAATTGATTTGTTTTCGATACCTCCAATCCTTTTTTATGGGCTTATCCAGAATGGAAATGTGTCCCTTGTCCGGAATGACCATGCCCAGAATACTCTTGATCAGGGTGGTCTTTCCCGAACCATTGGGTCCCAGAATCGCATAAATATGGCCTTCATCAATGGTCAGGTCCACACCTTTCAATACTTGGTTCTTTCCAAATTTCTTGTAGAGATCTGTTATTTCAATGGTCATGGTCGCGTTTTCATTAGAGGTTGGGCATCTTTTAAGTTATCTGGCGTGAACACAGGGGAGACCCGTTCAGAGAAATCAATGATATCCATAAATAGGCTTCGCAACAGGACAATGGTCTCAGGAGTGCGGTTTACCACATAGGAAAATAGTTTTACAGGGCGATAAGGCACATCACCAATACCGTCTTTGTCCAGATCGTAGCCCGTATAACTGCTCCAAAAATTACCCTCAAAGACATTATCATTGAGTTTACTGTTATAGGAGATATCAAAGGAGTTGTATAAAAAATTATTGGCCTTAAAACTGTTGGTGTAGCAGGCCCCAACAACTCTAATGGCCCAACCATTGCCAATAAAGTCATTGTTGGTGTACTTGATGCGGTTAGATCCTTCAATATTAATACCGATGGTGTTTTCCTCAAACGTATTCCCAATAATCTCCGCATCGTTGATTTCTTTCAGCAGCATCCCATAAGCGGCTGTTCCCCAATTTTTTCGAAATGCATTGTTCTTCATGGTGATGAACTTGGAGAACATCACCGCGACTCCGGCACCGTTGTTTTTAAAAGTGTTGTTGGAGTACACATCATTATTTGAGAACATAAAGTGAAGCCCATACCGGAGATTATCCATACTTACATTGTCTGTAATGGTGATGCGGTCGGAAAACTCAAGATAGATACCATCCCTGGTACCCTGGACATGGTTTTTGAGCACTTCAATGTCCGTGGAGTACCAAAGCTGTATACCATTGCCGGAATTGTATTCGTCCACGGCATCGCCAATGATTCTATTATGGTATACCTTGCCGTGTGAAGACTTTTCCAGATAGATGCCAAAAAACAATTGTTCCAGTACCATATTCTGAATGAGGAAGTTCTTGCTCTGCACCACCCGTATGGCCGCATTATCTTTGGTATAACTGACCCCAACATTGATGATGAACAGACCGTCCAAGGTTACATCATCTGATTGTATCCTAAAGATTTCCCCTTTCTTTTCTCCATCAACAATGGGATAATCAATTCCTTTTATCACCAAGGGTTTGTCCACCAATATTTCAAATTCCCGGTATGTCCCTTTTTGAATGAGCAAGGTATCATAGGCATTGGCGATCGCTATGGTTTTTTTGATGGAACTGTGTTTGCAATCGCTGCAGATGTTCCATGTACTTGCCCAGATGGGCAACCCTATTAAGAACAAGAGTAACCCTAAAATGTATTTATGATTTGGATGGGATAAAAACATGGGGTCCGCGGGATTTAAAGAGTCTTCTTTGTTAATTTGAATTGGGTCTGTTTTAGGTAAAATCCTTAACTGACTTTCCGGTCATCTGAGTTATTGCAATGCAATATACCACGGGCATTTCCTCTTCTTGTAACCTACCGGAAAAGTGACTTAAAAAATAGGGACGCTCCGCATTTTTATGGTCTATGGTTTCCTGTACACCTTCCGCAAAATATTTTAAATATTGTTTGGCACGATTACCCGTAAGTTCATGAAAACAACCATGTACCTGCACAGATTCCCAATGACGGAAAGACTCGATTCTATCAACCTGAAAAGAGACTTTGTCGTGTTTTCTTAAGGCATTGATCCTATGTCCATTGGAGGCGAAACATAAAATACTTTTTTCATCCTTGAGAAAATAATAGGTAGACGGGACCACATACGGTTCGTTGTTGGCTATGTACGCCAAACGACCCACATAATTGTCGGCCAAAAGCTGTTCGCATTTTAAGGGCTCCAAATCTGTCATTGTACTCGTGTTAATGTTTAAACCTTTCTTTTATTTCTGCCCATGTGTAAAGTTCTCCGCCGTTTTCATCCAAAGCATGTTGGGCAGCTTGCTCTACGGAGAATGCACTCAGAAAAGCCCCCATGGGACTGGGAATGTTCTCGCTGATCAAGTAGGAGGTCTTTGTGGCATCGGCCAGTTCACCGGGTTGGTCAAAATCATTGACCAAGAACAGGGCCATGGTGGATTCATCCTCATCTTTCAAGTGGTTGATCATGCACTCAATGGCATCAAAGTTGAAGACTTTCCCTTTCTTGGTGACCAATTGTGCGGCGTGTTGTTTGTCTACAATGGTCATGCTGCAATAGTGGCAGCCCACGTGGCCATAATCAATAGGTTTGGGGCCTACGGAACATCCAATGATTAAACAGAGGATGGTAAATGAAGGTATGATAAGGTACTTCATAGTGATAGGGATTATTGTTTTTTTGTACTCTTCCAACCCAAAAAGCCAGCAGCTAAGGTGAGCATCATACCTGCAAACATGAGCCAGGCCCCGGTGGAAGGTAGGGAGGTCACATCAAAATTGAGCATTTTCACATGTCCCAACAAGGGTGGTTTATAGGTCATCGGGGTACCATCGGGGTGGGATAATTTCATAATGGCATTAGGATCTAAATTGGTGCCATAATCCATCAACCATTCATTGAAATCGTACATGCCCAGCATACCCAGAATGGACATAAGTACAAACCACCCCCAAAACCATTTGTAGCCCACTTTGTTGAAGTATCCCAGCATACCAATCACCACTCCAATCGCCACCATGATTCCGATAATAGTGGGGAATGTTCCAAACTCCCACATATCCTCTGCTTTAGGGAGTGTGTGCATACCGATATAGTGGTTGAGGCCATCTATATTTTGAATGTCAAACTCATTGACACCTTTTAGACCGTTTATATGAATGTTCAAACCTAGGGGGTCTGGATACTGGGGGGCTCCCAACATGATATTCCAAAGTGGGAAAATGTACAATCCCAATAAGAAAAGAGGGCCAACCATCATTATTATACTCGCCTTTTTCATTTTTTTGATTTAAGGGTTACAAACTGAGAGTGGTTTTTTCAGAAGGGTTGATGAACTTCAATTTGTAAGGAAAAGCGGGCAGGTCACGGACACGGCCCGCTTTGTTCAATGGTGACTCAATCCGAATTATTCACCAAGTGACCATTTGAGTTCTATGTTGGAATTGGCAGGGGAGACCCTAACATATCCCTGCATTTCTTGGTGCAATGCAGAACAGAAATCCGTGCAATAGAACGGCCATACCCCAACTTGTTTGGGTTCCCAGACCGAGGTCTTGGTCTGCCCGGGCATGATCAGAAGCTCGGAGGTGTTCTGACCGAGGATAGAGAAACCGTGCGGTACATCAAAATCCTGTTCGTGGTTGGTGATGTGGAAATACACTTTGTCACCCACTTTAACACCTTCAATATTATCGGGGGTAAAGTGGCTTCGGATGGTGGACATATACACATGGACGTCGTTGCCTTCACGTACCACTTTGGAGCCAGTGGGTGATGTTACTGCGTATGGGTGTTTGTTCTCATCCAATCGATAGATCTTCTTTGATTTCGGTGCCAACAGTTCAGCTGGGCAGCCTGCAGCATAGTGGGGCTCACCGTGTGTTGGAAAATCATAGATCAGTTCCATTTTCTCCCCGGAGATATCATAGATCTGTGCGGAGTGCTCCATCTCAGGTCCAGTGGGCAAATAACGGTCTTTGGTGATCTTGTTCATGGCCACTACGTATTTGCCAAAGGGTTTTCTGGAGTTTCCTCCGGGAATCATCAAGTGACCTACCGAATAGTAGGTGGGTTTTCTATCGATGACCTCCCATGTGCCCAATTTCCATTTTACTACTTCAGAAGAGATAAAGAAAGTGGTATAGGCATTTCCTTTACCGTCGAACTCGGTATGCAATGGACCAAGGCCACCACTTTTTACCTGTCCGGCCAATACATCCTCAAACTTAAGAATAGGAATGCCATAGGCCTCACCATCAAATTTTTCACCTTCAATGGCGGCAATCATCTTGTCAAAAGAGTGAACGGTCAAGTCGGCAGAGAGTTTCCCGTTTCCAATGATGTACTGTCCTGTTGGGTCCACATCACAACCATGTGGCGATTTTGGAGTGGGCAAGAAGAATACGGCACCGGGCACCTTTAAAGGATCAACGGTCAACACCTCTTTTTTCATGGTGGTGGTTGCCATATGGGTACCTTCATCATAAACATTATGGGCATAATTGGCGGGCATTTTGGTACCCCCACCATTGTTTACGTATTCCTCGATTTTCTTCCAGTTGACCGCGGCAATAAAATCCTTGTCATTTTGTGAAGCATTCACCTCTTGCAATGTGTGGGCCTCTTCCGTATTGTATGTGGTAAAGAAGAACCATCCATGGGATTTTCCACGACCGGGGTGTGAAAGGTCATAGTTGAACCCGGGCATCAACAATTGAAACTTTAGGTCCATGTGACCGTGTTCTGGATCTACGCTGATAAAGGATAGAGATCCCTTAAAATTGCTTTTGTATTCATTGATTGGGATATCCCTTTGTGGAATGGGAACAGAGAAGCGGGTTCCCGCCACTACATACTCCGTATTCTCGGTGATGAAGGAAGAACTGTGATTCCCGGCACTATTGGGTACCTCGATGATTTCTTCCGTTTCAAAGGTGCTCAAACTGATACGGGCAATCCTTGGGGTGTTGTTACCGTTGATGAATATCCAACGACCATCCAACTCGCCATTGGTCTGTGAAATATCAGGGTGGTGGGCATCGTCCCAAGGCACAAAACCGTGGGAAGTGGTCAGCATGGGCTTCGTTTCTTCAGAATATCCATATCCTGATGTTGGGAACTGGGAGAAAACCGGAATCTCCTTGAACATCCTTCCAGAAGGCAGCCCATAAACGGTAAGGTTACCGCTGTATCCACCAGAAAGGAAAGCATAGTATTCATCTTGCTCCCCGGGGGCAACATACACTTTTTCGGCGGCACTCGACGATAGCGCCCCATTTGAACTCTTGTTTTGTTGGCCACAGGAAACCAGTATTAAGACGGCTCCCAGGAACATGGTCAATTGTTTATAGATTTTCATTGTATTAGGTTTTATTCGTTCTTTATTGATTATATCATTGAGTAGGGGGTAGGATGACTTTGTCCACTACATGTACAATCCCATTTCCTGCGGGGATACTGGCGATTATTTTGGCACCGCCAACAAAGACATCATCCCCTTTGATTTCCACAGGGACATTTTGGTCATTGGCCTGCCCCAGTTTTTTGAAGTTTTTCAAAAAATCCTTGGAGTAGTTCCCAGCGGTGACATGGTACTTGAGAATATTGGCCAAGGCACTCTTGTTCTCGGGCTTTAACAGGTCTTCCACGGTACCTTCGGGCAGGGCGTCAAAAGCACTGTTTGTGGGGGCAAAAACCATAAGAGGCCCCGCGTTGACCAGGGCATTTTCAAGCTCTGCTGCCTGTACTGCGGCGACCAACGTGCTGTGGTCAGATGATCCAATGGCTATCTGTAATACATTGGGGGTGGATTCATCGTCTTCAATAAAGGCCTGACCTTTATTGTTTTCCAGAATGGCCTCGGTATCATTTTGGCCAGAAACTGTGGTGTCGTTCTGGGCTCCGTTTTTACAACTGCTGTTGAGAGCGAGTGATAAAACTAGCCCCATCATACTGAGTTTGATGGTTGATTTCATATATTTTATTTTAACGTCCTGAAGTATTCTAAAATGGCCCGGGCCTGGTCTTCGGTCAACCCTTGGTTAGACATGGGTGATCCGTTGAACTCTTGCAATAAATCTTTTGCGAGTGGGTCTTGTTGAACCATTTCCTGAGGATTCAAAATCATATTCATGACCCACTCTGGGGTTCTCCTATCCAATATTCCATTGGGTGGCGGTCCTATGAATTTTTTATCCACCCTGTGACAGGCCAAACACATTTGATCATACACTTCCTTGCCCTTTGCGGCCATTGTCCGATCAATTTCCGGGTCCAAGGTTACGGATTTGATCGGGCCCACACCTTTTGAGGTCAAATCCACACGCTCTGATGCTTTGTCGTTAGAGGTGCTGGTTTCAACAGGCTGTTCGGTTGGAGTTTTTTTCCGTTGTACGCTAAAGCCCTCTTCTTTTTTCTCTTCTTTTTTTCCTCCACATCCAATCATGATCATTGCAAAGAGCAGGGCTATACTTTTAACTATTGTTTTCATATGATTATGGGTTATAATTCTGGTTCAAATGTATATAGGGCCACGCGCCCATAACATGATATAAGTCATAAAAAGGATAAAAATACCCTTTAATCTTTGTTTGGTGTAAATGAGATATGTTTTCCAATTCTTTCAAATATGCAATCAAAGGGGTGCTGTATCTGGCCTTACATTCCAATGAGGATCATAAAATCATGATAAGGGACATTTATAGAGTGATTCACGTACCGGAAGCTTATTTGGCCAAATTATTATAAGAACTTTCCCGTCACAATATCATTTCGTCCACAAGAGGTCCCAAAGGAGGATTCTATTTAAATGCTGAAGACAGAAGCCGGACATTAATGGATATTGTAAAGGTCATAGATGGTGAAAGAAGAGTAAATTTATGTGTTATGGGCCTTGAAAATTGAGATATGCAGAATCCTTGTGCGCTCCATACATTGGTTGGTGTAAACAAGTCCAACTTAATTAAGGTATTGGAAAGCACAACTATTTTGGACCTTATCAAGGGAAAACAAAAGACGGAAGAGTTTTTTATGTTTTGATTGGTTTTATACCCTAAACACAAACGATAGGAAAACTTTTAATCTTTGATTTCCAACCTATAGAATTCCTCCAATTGGGAATTACAGTTCATGTTTACGTTGAGGTCTTTGATGATTCCTGTTCCTACCCCATATACCCAACCATGTAGGTGAAGGACCTGGCCTTTTTTCCATGCCGTCTGCACAATGGAGGTTTTGGCTAGATCAAGTACCTGCTCCCTCGTGTTGAATTCAACAAAACGGTCAAATCGTTGTTGTGGTTCAGGGATTTCCTCCAAGACCTTTTGGTGGAGCCTGTACACATCTCGAATATGCCTGATCCAATTATCCACTAATCCATAGGAGTGGTTTTCCATGGCGGCTTTTACACCACCACATCCATAATGGCCACATACGATGATATGTGTTATTTTAAGGGCATTGACCGCGTAATCAAGAACGCTGAGCATGTTCATATCCGAATGTACGACCATATTGGCAATGTTACGGTGAACAAAGACCTCGCCGGGCTGTGCGCCGATAATCTCATTGGCAGGGACCCGACTGTCCGAGCAACCTATCCACAGCAGCGGGGGTTGCTGGCCACTTTCGAGTTTCTTGAAGAATTCTGGATCAAAGGCCAATTTGGACTCTACCCATTTTTTATTGTTTTCAATTAGACTTTTGTAAAAATCCGGGTTCATTGCCTTTATGTATGGGTTCCTAATTGAAGGTATGGATTTTGGCCTTCGATTGTTATGCTAATGGGAATATCAAAGTAAGTAAAATTCCTCCAATTGGGAATAGCAGTTCCGAAGGACATTACCAAAAAAAAGGAAGTAAGGTAGAAACTGACTTTCCTGACCCTGTATGTGCTGAATGTCGTGGTAACATTTTTGATATTTTAATAAACGGCAAGGCAAAATGCATTACATTACCCAAAACCGTAGGAGGAAAAAATCTAGGCCTAAAGACTTTTCAAAAGTTCAAAAAGCAGTTCAAAAAGTCTTAGATG
>CP051244.1:2068445-2199488 GCA_017795045.1 Allomuricauda sp.
TAGGTATTGAGTTCAATTAATTGAAGTTTATTAACGTTAAAAGTTCCAGTTAGTCCTCATTTACCTAACAAGAGTTGATTGGAATAGCATTTCTAACACTGTACGGGAAATCCTCGTTCTCCTTAGTTTAGCTTAGCGTAACTAAGGAACAGAAAAGATTAGAATTTTTGAGGTTAACACTAATTATCGCTTGAAAAACAAGAACTTCTTATTCTAGCGTTTATTACCTCAGGCAGTTCCTTCATAAATAATAAAGAGATTTATAAAACTTTCTGTGCCTTACATTACAATGCAAAGCACAACAAAGGTTGGCTAATTTAAAAAAGAACCTACGCCTTAACAGCTATTTTTCTTCTTTTGTCTTTTTATAAAATATTTTACTTACAATCTTCCATTCCCCATCTACCTTAAGAAGATTCATATAATCGATAAAGGCAAAATCGGGATAGGCTATTTCAAGCGTTGCATTGGCAGCAGTACCTGTAACATTGATATAACTAATGCTTGTCTTTCTGTTTTGTTTTGGTCCCGGCTTCATTCTAGACCTTTCAATGGTACATTTAAAATCATTTTATACCTAGTTTTTGGGAAACCTTGATGTATGAGAAATTATTTTAATTCAATGGGGAATTGTTGGGTAAAGCCAAGTGAATGGAGAGGCACAAACCACATTTTTGAAAGTGATTTTGGTAAAATCCAGCCTCTAAAGATCAACACCCGTAACTGTTTATATTATAATTTTTGGATATGGGTATATTCAATCAACCAATCCATTCAAGACTTTTTTGTGTCAGGACCCTACAGCTAATCGATATTACCAAAATCCATGGTTCTGGGAAAAACAATAGTGTCCGTTTCAATGTAATATGTGCCGGGTTTTAATTGACGGTCCAAATAATTTAGAATGTCCGGTTTTGAGAACACCATCCTATAGCCAGATCGGATATTTTTATTTTGGGCATAACACAGATTGCCTTCTACTTCATTACTTTCTAGATAGGTTAACCCCAAGTATTCGGACAAACGTTCGGTAAATTCCATGTTGATGTCCAATGCCAACAAGGATTCTTTACTGTAGCGCGACCCATTGGTTTTGAAGATAAAGATTTCGGAAAGTTTTACTTCCATTTTGGCTGATCGGTTTGCTTTTGGAAAAGTATCATTTTTTTTGGACTCAGTTTGGCCCATATTTTCCAGAGTAATATTGAATGTGATAAAAGGTAAATATTAAATTCCATCACATTTTAATGCAACCTTAATACATTTATGTCATCAATCTATAAATGATATAACCTTACTTTATGAAAAAGAATGCTTTTAGGTGCCTTGTGGCAATGGTTACGGGAATTTTTATTACTTCTTGCAATTCTGATGATGGGGCAAGTTGCCCAGGGGATTTTACGGGTGCGCTTACCGCAAATGAGCAAAAATTGATTGGGACATGGACGCTCTCAGCTATAGTTGCAATGGAGGAAGTGGATATAACAGATGATGGCGAGGACAATCCCAGTAATAACATATATGCCCAGTATTCGGATTGTCAAAAGAGTACCTTCTATACCTTTAATTCCGATCGGACATATCAAATTGGGCAGAGTCAAAGTTTTGAAGATTGTGAAAACGTGCTCACAACTGAGGGAACTTGGCAATTGAGCTCGCAGACTTTGGGTTTGTTAAGGAATTGCATACTACAAAATATAGTGATCAACTTCAGTGCGGATGAGACCACTTTTTATTTTTCGGATAACTATACGGTTACCGAGGTAGATGGTAACACTGTGCAGACCGATATTACCTTTACCTATACTATGGTGCCATAGGTTGCTCGACCGATATAGGCGTTGCCGGCATCAAGCTTCCCGTGAAATGGATTGATAAAAAAATAAAACCACCAACTAAATTTAGTTGGTGGTTTTTTCTTGACTGGTATTTGTCAAAAAAAATTCAATTATTTAAAAATCAGGGTAAAAGTAGTGCCTTCGTTGACCTTGCTGTTAACTTCAATGCTGCCCCCAAGGCTGGTCATGTGACTTTTTACCAAATAGAGTCCCACTCCCTTACTTTCTTGGTTGCCGCTATCTTTATCACGTATTTCAAAAATTGAACCGCCCATCTTCTCCAAATCCATTCCTATGCCATTGTCCGTGTAGGTAATTGTCTTTTTACCAAGGACTTCCTTGGCAACAATTGAAATGACAGGGGAAACATTTGGTTGTGCATATTTTATGGAATTGGTTATGAGATTAAGAAAAATACTTTCCAAGAACCGTTCCTTGAATGCAACATGTTCCATTTCTGAAAAATCGGTATGGAAGACCACACCTTCTTTTTGTATCAATGAACCAATGGAGCTTTTGACCTTTTGGAGTGTTCGGTCAAGGTCAACTTCTTCCAGTTTTTCTGTGGGGACCTCCCTTTGCTTCAATGCATCCAAATAAGAGTTGAGGGAGTTCTTAAGACCCTCCGCGGAAAGCGATATCAAATCCAGTATTTCAACGGTGTCCTTATCATCAATTTTGGAAAGGTCTATCAAGGTAAGGAGGGACAATAGATTGTTGAGGGGAGATCTTAGATCATGGGGTGTGGCATAATTTTGTTGCCTAAGAGTCTTATTCGCTCTTGAAAGCTGTTCCAGATGGTTGATACGTTCCTGCTCCAATTTCTTGGTATGGGTAACATCCCTGGCTATGGCATAAATAAGCCCTTTTTTTGATACGGGAATGGAGGTCCAATGGAGCCAAATATGTTCTCCTGATTTGGTTATATATCTGTTTTCAAAGTTGGTAAGGGGTTTGTTTTTCAGTAATTTTTCTCGGTGACCGGCAGTGGTCTCTCTATCCTTGGGATGGATGAAACTGGAGATTAACCTTGATTTCAATTCCTTTTCCGAATATCCCAAAAGCGATTTGAACGAGGGGTTTACCTTTACGAAATACCCTTCGTAATCGGCAATGCAAAGACCATCCAAAGACTGATTAAAGAATGGCTCTAGTGTTGGATTCATCTGTAGTTGGTTGCTGGTTTCTGGTTTCTATGTGGAATTACTTGAATGGATTGGCCAAATAAATCTTTTGGATTGATTGGATGATGTCAAGAGCAATGGCAAGGGTACCAAACTCGATTAAAAATACTTGTCGCATGGATAAAACAGTTTTGGAATCATTTTATTTTATCCGCATTAAAATTATGCAAAACTGACCAGTACGGAAATATGTCCAAAAAGATTTAACGATTTGGGGTTGTATTGTATTCTAGTGGGCCTTGTGCCATGTGAAGTTGGATATGGAGAACCCAAATTTTTGAGGTTTTTTGTAAAGAAACAATAACCAAAAATTGTAGGAGTGTTAGATGTGCCTAATTTGTTGGCATCTATGGGATAGATTCATAATTTTAAGCATTCAATGTAATTTCTATGCGATACACTAAAACTAAAGCTACTTTCACAGAAACATTTTTATTGGGATTTGTACTGACCATTAAACCAAGACTATGGGTTTTGTAACATTTGGTGAAATTTTATTACGACTTACCCCTTCCGAAAGGGGATGTAAAATAGGTTCTTCCAATTATATGGAGATGAACTTTGCAGGTTCCGAGTCCAATGTAGCCTCTTCATTGGGTGTTTTGGGAAATTCTGTCCAGTTTGTGACCAAGCTGCCCGATAACGATTTGGGAAGGGCTGCGAGTGGCTCTCTCTTGTCTTATGGTGTTAATGTTGACAACATTCGCTTTGGGGGAAATAGGATAGGAATTTATTTTATAGAAGTGGGAAGTTCCATTAGACCTTCCAAGGTCATTTACGACCGGAAGGATTCCGCAATCAGCACAATTTCCAATCAGGAGTTTGATTGGACCCAAATCCTTGTGGACAAAGAATGGCTCTTTATTTCAGGGATTACACCTGCACTTTCCGAAAACTGCGCATTGGAAACCATCAAAGTAGCAGAAACAGCACATAAACTTGGGGTCAAAGTTGCTTTCGACCCTAATTTCAGAAGAACGCTTTGGTCTTCATCTTCAGAGGCCAGAAAAGTGTATTTGCCCATACTGGAGAATACCGATTTGCTTTTAGGCAATTACGGCATGTTACAGGATGTATTTGGATATCAACCCAAAGGAAAGGATACCATGGAAAAATCCTTGGATGCCATAGAAGAGGCTGTGGGGCTGTTGGGAGTCTCCAATATTGCCTTTACCGTTCGGGATCATTTTTCTGCGAGTAAAAACCGTTTATCGGGATTGCTGCGCAGGGATAATGGAGAAATACTGTCGGGACCCAGCTATGAGGTGGCCATTACCGATCGTTTTGGTACGGGCGACTCGTTTGCTGCCGGACTTTTACATGGTTTGGGGAATCAGTGGGATGCCCAAAAATCCCTTGATTTTGCCACAGCGGCCTTTGCCCTTAAACATACCATTAAGGGAGACCAGCACACCAGTAGTAAGGCAGAAATAACCTCCATAATGAACGGGAACATACAAGGACACGTACTGCGATGAACAAAGAAGAGATCACTTCCTTTCTTGAAAAGGAGAAATTGGTAGCCATCATTCGGCAAAAAAATCAGCAAGAAATTCAACCTATACTACGAGCATTGGTGGAAGGTGGCGTCAAAGCATTGGAAATCACCTCCAATACCCCGGGTTTTTTAGAGGAAATCCGGAATGCTAGAACCTTATATCCCAATATTTTGATTGGGGCGGGAACAGTGACGAATAAGAAACTGGCCCAGAAAGCTATTGAAGCCGGAGCCCAGTTTTTGGTGACGCCAAACGTGGAGGTGTCCATTATTCCACTTGCACACTCCCATGGTCTTCCCGTGATAATGGGGGCATTGACGCCTTCAGAAATATGCATGGCCAATGAACATGGAGCCGACATTATTAAACTATTTCCAGCAGGGATTTTTGGGCTGGATTATTTCAAGGCCATAAAAGGACCATTGAATACCCTAAAATTTTTTGTGGTGGGCGGCATAAGCACAGATAACATCAAGGAATGGATGTTGGCAGGTGCCGATGGTTTTGGTATTGGTAGCGAGCTTACCAAAATGGCCGACCCAGACAATCCCAATGAGATAACGGAAAAAGCCAAAAGCTTTTTACAGCAGATTGAAGCCTGTCAATGATATATACTGTCTTTCCCTGAATAATGTCAAAAGAAATCGTTCAGTGCAATAACCGCTTTATAGGAGATGATCAATGAAAAACAGAATGCGGTGACCAGACCGATGTTCATCAACACACTCGCACGTTGTGTTCCCATAAGTTTTTTGCTATTGATCAATACAATAATCCCACCTATGACCAAGGGAAGCACAAAAACGTTGGCAACTTGGGTGGTAATTTGGGCAATGATGGGATTGGCCCCCAGTATAGGGACAATCAGTCCGACCAAACAGGCTACCGCTACCAAAATCTTAAAAGTAGGGGTATTGGTCTCCATTTTTCCACTCTTGTAGTCACTGATCAATAGAGGCAGTACCATCAAAATTGGAAATATGGAAGATATCCCGGCGCTCATGGCGCCCATCATGAAAACGGCCACGGCCATTTTACCCGCTACCGGTTCCAAGGCCTGAACCATGTCCAGTACATTGGTAACCACTTTTCCATCATAGAACAAGGCTCCTGTGGCAGCGATCATTATGGTTGCGGAAATGGTCAAAAGAAAAATCGCAGAGACCATGGCATCTTTACGCTGGTCACTCAAATTGGAAATGCCCCATCCCTTTTCCTTCAATAAGATAGGACGTACCACAAATGTTGGGGCAGCCATGGTGGTTCCAACAAAGGCGGCCACCATTAAATTTCCTCCAGGCGGAATTCGGGGAATCAGTCCCTTTACGATATCCTCCGTGGATGGCAAGACCATAAACATGGAAAGGATGAAGGATAAGCCCATCAGGGTCACGAAAATGACCAATATTTTTTCGAAGAATGAGTATTTCCCAACCAGTAGAAAAATATACATGATGATAATGATTAAAATGGATATGCCCAGTACGGCCCAATAGTTTTCTTCGTTCAAGCTGGGGAAAAACATGCGCATAAATTCATAAAGGGCGTTACTGGTGAGTCCCAATATCCCGGAAAGGGAACTCCACTGCCCCATGACAACCCCTGCAATGGTCAATATGGCAAGGGGTTTACCCCATTTCAGGTAGTTTTTAAAGGCATTTATGGCGGTTTTCCCCGTAACAACGGCAAAACGGCCATACGCATCCATCAATATCCATGAGAAAAAGGCACTCAGGCATAACACCCACAGCAATTGCATACCATACATGCTGCCAGCCTTGATCATGGCCGTTACACTTCCTGTTCCTATGGTATACCCAATGCAAAAAATACCGGGTCCTACAGATAATAGGATGGCCCAAAGTTTATAAAGAATAGAGGTTTTCCGGGTGGGGTTGCTCCCAGGTTTCGTGTTTTCCAATCTGTTGTCATTTTATGTGCGTGATAAATATAATGACATTTGTATCTCATTCCATGGAAATTACAGCCGTCCGGGCCAAAGTTTGGTTATGGTTTCAACAATGATGACCAAAAATGTTATCAGGGAGGCATAACCTCAAAAAAGACTTCTTCAAAACGAATGGAATTGGAAAAAAAGATGCTGTAGATCAAGGACATGTAGTATCTTGAACAGGAATGAATTTTAAGTTACCCATCAAACAACCCATTTAAGAATGAGAGGAAAAATCATTGTACTTCTACTTTTTTGTATGTATGCCAGTCATGGTATCACAGCCCAAGAATTTGATATTGCCGTACTTGGAGGGCATGTGATCGACCCAAAAAATGATATCGACGAACCAATGGATGTTGCCATAAAAGATGGCAAGATTGCCTTGGTTTCCAAAAAGATCAATGAAAAACGGGCCAAGAGAACTGTGGATGCCAAGGGGCTATACGTAGTTCCGGGACTTGTGGACATGCATGCGCATGGATTCTTTGGTGTGGAGGATGGCCACTATCTTAGAAATAGCTTTTATGCAGTATCTCCTGATGGATTTACTTTTCGAAATGGGGTGACCACCATGGTCGATGCGGGAAGTTCGGGATGGAAATCTTTTAAAACGTTCAAGGAACAGACCATTGATCGATCGCATACACGGGTTCTGGCTTTTCTCAATATTGTGGGAGAAGGAATGAAAGGTGGGGCATGGGAACAGGATACCTATGATATGGATGCAAAACTAAGTGCCCTGATGGCCAAAACCTATCCAGATTTGATCGTGGGGTTCAAGGTGGCCCATTTTAGAGGGGATGGCGAAGATTATTTTGTGCCCATAGATCGGGCCATTGAAGCTGGGAACATGGCTGGAAACATTCCCGTGATGCTGGATGGTAAATTGGAAGATGAGGTTTTACGCCGTTTCCGACCCGGAGATATTTTCACACATACCTATGGCCGGCCCATTATTGATACTGTGACCAACAAGGTAAAACCTTTTGTGAGGGAAGCGCGCCAAAGAGGTCTCATATTTGATGTGGGGTATGGAGGAGCAAGTTTCATGTACTCCAATGCCATTCCCGGAACCAAGGATGGCTTTTTTCCAGATGTCATCAGTACCGACCTCCATGGCGGGAGTATGAATGCCGCAATGAAGGATATCATGAGTATTATGTCAAAGTTTATGGCTTTGGGCATGGGTCTGGAAGATATCATCACCGCTGTGACTTGGAAACCTGCAAAAACCATAAAGAGACCACAATTGGGGAATCTTTCCGTGGGGTCTGAAGGCGATGTGGCCATCTTCAACATCCGTGACGGTAAGTTCGGGTTTTACGATCAGCAAGGGGAAAAAATGTCGGGCACCAAAAAGTTTGAATGTGAAGTGACCATAAAAGGTGGCAGGGTCTTTTATGACTTGAACGGACTTACTTCACCACTTCCAAGGGTGATCAGTGGAGTTCCAAGAATGTAAAACTTGGAAAAATGATCCATAACCTTAAGTTTTGACCCATGAACTGGAACCAAGTTGTAGACCCGTTTGACAATATTGTTTGGTCTTTGTTGATTGCCCTCGTACCCATAGGCACCATTTTTTGGGCTTTGGCCGTGAAAAAGATGAAAGGGCATAAGGCCAGTTTATATGCTGCCTTAATGGCAATCTTAGTCGCTGTGTTCATATATGGTATGCCCATAAAATTGGCATTGTTGTCCTTTGGACACGGCGTCTTATATGGCTTGTTTCCCATTTGCTGGATCGTGGTGACCACGATTTATCTGTTCAACATCATTGTAAAAAGTGGCCAGTTTGAGATTATAAAACACTCCATGGCTTCGATTACTTCGGACCGGAGATTGCAGGCTTTGTTGATAGCCTTTGCCTTTGGTTCTTTTTTGGAGGGAACTGCAGGATTTGGTGCGCCAGTGGCCATTACGGCTGCCATGTTGGTAAGTCTTGGATTCAATGCTTTCTATGCGGCAGGCATTTGTTTGATCGCCAATACAGCCCCGGTTGCATTTGGCGCTATTGGTATTCCCATAACGGTGGCTTCACAGGTTTCCGGGATACCTGAAATGGCCATTTCCCAAATGGTTGGGCGAACGTTGCCAATCCTTTCCTTGGTGCTTCCATTTTATCTGACGATGCTGGTATGCGGGTTTAAAAAATCCAAGGAGGTTTTTCCTGCCATATTGGTTTGCGGGGTATCCTTTGCTTTTTTACAATGGTTCTCCTCCAATTTTCTGGGTCCGGAACTTCCAGATATTATTGCTGGACTGGGTTCCATTATCTGTCTTATTGTTTTTTTGAAGTTTTGGAAGCCCAAGAATATATGGAGATTTGCCAATGAAGACCCAGATACACAAGCTCAGGAGGGCACCTTTTCCAAGAAACAGATTGCTAGGGCCTGGTCGCCGTTTGTGATACTGGCCATATTGATAATCATTTGGGGATTGGGCCCGGTCAAGGAAAAACTGGATTTGATCGGTACGTTCAAGTTTGATATCAAGGGATTGCATAATGTAATTGTGGATGGCCAGGGAAACAGGATACCCCATTCGTACAAATTCAACTATTTATCGGCAGCCGGAACCGCTATTTTGATTACCGCACTATTGTCCATACCCATATCGGGGATGAAATTCAGGGAGGGCCTAAAACTTTTTGTTGAAACCCTAAAGCAATTAAAGTTGCCCATCATTACCGTTTCGGCCATTTTGGGGTTTGCCTATGTGGTGAATGATTCGGGGATTGTGATCACAATTGCCTTGGTATTGGCGAACACCGGGTTTTTATATCCATTCTTTGCGCCGATACTTGGCTGGTTGGGTGTTTTTGTGACCGGTTCGGATACATCTTCAAACGCATTGTTCGGTAAGCTTCAGTATGAAACGGCAAAAACAATCGGGGTTGATCCCTTGGTGACCGTAGCTTCAAATACTTCCGGAGGTGTGGTAGGAAAGATGATATCCCCGCAATCCATCGCAGTAGTTACTGCCGCTGTGGGATTGATAGGTAAAGAAGCCCAACTTTTTAGATATACGCTAAAGCATAGTCTAATCATGCTCCTACTGATTTGCCTGATTACTTTGGGACAGGCATATGTGGTCAAGTGGATTGTTCCAATATGGTAAGGGCAAAGAGTTTTGGGCAAGGTAAGCCGGTTTACCGAAATATAAATCTGGCCAAGATTTATAATGCCGATGGTTTCATAAACCAAGTACTGAGAGTGTATGATTTGGCCGTAAAATGAATTGACTAAATAACCACTATAACATCAAAACTAAATGAATTCGAAAAGTAAAATGATGGGAAGGATGGCTCCGATGGCAGCCCTTACATTTCTTTCGTTGGCGCTGTTCCAGTGCACACCAAAAACCAGTGAAGTTACCCTAAAAGGAGACCCGGATAATGGTGGACTGTTCCTTCCGCAGGGATTTGAAGCATTGGTAGTGGTTGATAGTATTGGACGTACAAGACATATTACAGTCAATGAAACGGGAGACATTTATGCGCAATTGAGCAATTCCAAGGACGGGAAGGGAACCATTGCCTTGCGAGATCTGGACCAAGATGGGAAAGCGGATAGTATTGTGCACTTTGGGAATTTTATTGAAAAGGGTAGGGGAGCTACCGGGATTACCATACATGACGGATATTTATATACCAGTACACGAAAATTCATTTACAGAAACAAGATTAGAGAAGGGGAATTGGTTCCAACCAGTGAGACCGAGCTGGTACTAACGGATATGGATCCCAACGTGGGAAGAAATTGGCATACCACCAAGCCGGTTGCTTTTGATGATGAGGGGCATATGTACGTTCCTTTTGGAAGCCCCTCTGATGCCTGTCAGGACATGGCACTTTACGGACCGGTAGGCATCCCCAATGGAAAAGGATTGGAGCCTTGCCCTGAACTGGAAAAGCATGCCGGAATATGGCAATTCGATGCCAATAAAACAGGACTCACCCAAGAAGACGGAACAAAGTTCGCCACAGGTATCAGAAGTGTAGTGGGCATGAAGTGGAACCCAAAAGACAAAAGCCTGTATGCCGTGGGCAATGGAATTGACAACTTCCATACCATGTTCCCGGATATCTATTCCAAATGGCAGGCTGCTGTGCTCCCTTCGGAAAAGCTTATGAGAGTAACTAAAGGATCTAATTATGGATGGCCCTATGCCTACTATGATCATATTCAGAAAAAAAACGTCTTGCAACCAGGATATGGTGGTGATGGGGAAACCATTGGTAGGGCCGCCCAGTTTGATGAGCCCGTAATAGGTTTTCCAGGACACTGGGCCCCTATGGATGTTTTGTTCTACGATGGGGACCAATTTCCCGATCGCTATAAAAATGGGGCATTTATTGCTTTCCACGGCTCTACGGATCGTGCCCCATATCCCCAAGCCGGGTTTGTGGTTTGTTTTGTTCCCTTTGATGAAAATGGCGAATCAACAGGAGAATGGGAGGTTTTTGCAGATGGTTTTGCCAATTTGGAAGTGGTTGCCAATACCAGCGATGCCATATATAGACCCATGGGACTTTCCATAGGCCCTGATGGGTCACTTTATATAAGTGAATCCAACAAGGGAAAGATTTGGAGGATCATGTACCATGGCAACAAGTCTGGTTTTGGAAGAGAACAGTTGGCATCAATGGAAGAAATAAAGCAAACCAAGTCTTACATCAGGGACCCGGATCCCGTGAAGGATGTTATTTCCGAAGGGGACCTTCATAGTGGAAGGATACTGTACAATACCTATTGTGCCGCTTGTCACCAAGGTGATGGTAAAGGCGATAACAATCGTTTTCCGCCCCTTCGTGATTCGGAATGGGTAATGGGTGACGAGCATAAACTTATCGATGTGGTCCTCAACGGTATCCAAGGCCGAATAGAGGTGAACGGAAAATCATACGATGGCCTCATGCCTGCCAATAATCATTTGGACGATCATGCCATTGCCTCGATCCTTACCTACGTGCGTAAAGCTTTTGGTAATGAATCACCTCCGGTGAGCGCCCTTGTTGTTGAAAAAGTTCGAAAGGAAACCACAGCGAAAAAATAGAGCTCCAGTTTTAGGTAGCTACATGTATTTTGAAATTGGGTAAGCGTTACTAAATAGGTTAAAATTCTCCCAACTGGGGAATTTCTCCCCGAATCCTTCTGAACCCTACATTTTTTATTTTTCATATATGTTTGATTTTCAGTATTTTAATTTGATTTATCGTTTTTAGCTTTTTAAGGCATAGACTTTGCTCATTGGACTACCAAGCATTTCGAGGCCTGATTGTTCCAGCAATTTTGGATGATTTGAAGAAACAATTTCGATAATATCCAAATGGGAATCTGACGATGGCCAATGCTAAAAACTCCAAGTGAGTGAACAAATATGGGGTGGAACTTAAAATGGAAATATGGTAGGTAAACTTTCAATACGACAACGGATACAGGTGGGATTTGTACTGGCAACCGCTTTTTTGCTGGTCTTGGCTTCCAATTTGTTGGACAGGAAATATTTCTCCACCATCCAGGAAACTGTTAAATCCATATATGATGACCGGATAGTGGTGCAGGACTATATCTATCAATTACAGGATATGGCCCATGAAAAGGAAATAGCCTTTATAAAAGGGGAAAATTTAGAGGAGAATGAGGACATCAAAGTTTTGTTGAACGATTTTTCCAAAACCAAGTTAACTCGGGATGAGGCTAGATTACTGAAACAATTGGACCATCAATTCGCAGGATTGGAACCCATGGAACTGGCCATTGCTACCAAAGACGTTTCGCAAGCCACTAAAGTCAAGGCATTGGATCAATTAGATCGAATACACAACACCTTGGATGGCCTTGAAAAGATTCAATTGGAACAAGGCGGGGTGTTGACCCAGCTTTCCGAAAAGAACTTACGGGTCAATAGAATGTTATCAAACCTTGAGATAGCATTCTTGGCCATTATTGGCGTGTCCATTTTAATATTGGTATTCTATCCGGTCAAGGTTTTGGATACCATCCATTGAAATTCCAGCTTTAAATCACCAAAGTTTATATAATCCATGAAAGAATTGGCAAGGAGTTTATGCTCTACGTGTCGGTATGCGGTCTATTGTTCCTTAAGTCGGGATAGGGCCAATATCCAACTCTGCAATGAATACGTCCATCGGTGCAATGGCACTGGACTGACCGTTACGGTCACAAATGAAATGTGTAATAGTTAAGAGTGTCCCACTCAATTAAAATTCATCAAATGACAGCAACAATAACATCGAAAAAAAAGCAACCGAAACAAGGGATGTTGGATAATGTCATGAGGCAGTTCAACAACGCTGCGGACATTATAGAATTGAACAAGAACATTCGTAAGATTCTGGAAGTGACCAACAATGAGTTCATTGTCCACTTCCCGGTCCGAATGGATAATGGCGAGGTGAAAATATTTACAGGGTACCGCGTACAGCATAACAATGCCCTTGGTCCTTACAAAGGAGGATTACGGTACCACCATACTGTGGATATTGATGCAGCAAGGGCCTTGGCCATGTGGATGACCTGGAAGACTTCTTTGGCAGGATTGCCCTATGGCGGGGCCAAAGGAGGTATTCAATTGGACCCTACAAAATACTCCCAAGACGAACTGCAGCGCATCACCAGAAGATTTACCTACGCGCTTGGGGACAATATTGGCCCGGAACTGGATATCCCGGCACCGGATGTGAACACCAATTCACAGACCATGGCTTGGATCTTGGATACCTACATGTCTACCAAATCTCCCAACGAGCGTTCAAAGAATTTACATGTGGTTACCGGAAAGCCTATTGGTACAGGAGGTTCGGAAGGAAGGGACAGGGCAACCGGTTATGGGGTTTTCTTGACCATCAAGTTTTGGGCCGAACATAAAAATGTAAACCTGAAGAATAAAAAGTTTATCGTTCAAGGTTTTGGTAATGTGGGATATTGGGCGGCCTACTTTCTGGAAAAAGAAGGTGCTATACTCACCGCGGTGCAGGATGCCTACGGCAGCATACATAATGACACAGGAATCTCCACGGAAAAACTTTTGGACTATTCAAAGGCCAATAAAGGAAGTATTTTGGGTTTTGCGGATGCTCGCCCAATAGAGAACGCCGAATTTTTTGATTTGGATTGCGATATCTGTATTCCTGCCGCATTAGGAAATCAAATCACCGTGGAAAACGCACCAAAAATAAAGGCCAGTTTGATTGCCGAGGGCGCCAATGGCCCAACGGATGTGAAAGCCGAGGATATTTTGTTGAAGCGGGGAGTGGATATCATACCGGACATTCTCTGCAATTCGGGAGGTGTCATTGGAAGTTATTTTGAATGGTTGCAAAATAGAAATGGCGAAATATGGCATTTGGACGAAGTGATGGAAAAACTGGAAAGAAAAATGAGGGAATCCTTCACCAAGGTGGTCCATAAAGCAAAATCCAAAAACTTGGATATGCGAACAGCAGCCTTTGTCATTGCTATTGAACGACTCGAAGAGACGTATGTCCAACGAGGCATTTTTCCATAAAGCGAAGAAAATTTAAGTGGAGTAACATTTTAAAAGAGATACCATGAAATACGGGAGTTTGGTAATAGAAAAAAAAGAATATGTCCTTTTGAAAAGGTTGATGAACGTTTCGGGATATTATAAGGACACAACACTCAAGAGTTCCGTGCAGAAGCTCGTGGGTGAACTGGAAACCGCTAAGATTTTGGACGAAGCCAACATGCCGGATGATGTCATTCGGTTCAATACAACGGTTACCATACTCTCCGAGACTGGATGGCACAAGAGGTTCAAGTTGGTGGTTCCCAGTAGGAGTGATGTACGAAACAACCATATTTCAATTTTGACCCCCATGGGGGCTGCCGTCATGGGATATGCCAAAGGCGATTCGCTCGTATGGGAATTTCCATCGGGCAATCAGAAACTGATCATTGAAAATGTGGAGCAGGAGAACGAATCCATCAACCTAAACATGATGATCTAAAAACATATAAAATACTATGAGGAAATTTTTTTCCAATTTGAGAGGAGATATATTTGGCGGGGTTACCGCAGGGATCGTGGCCCTTCCATTGGCACTGGCATTTGGTGTCAGCTCTGGAATGGGACCCAGTGCCGGGCTCTATGGTGCTATTTTCATCAGTTTTTTTGCGGCCCTTTTTGGTGGGACCAACACCCAGATTTCAGGCCCCACGGCCCCTATGACCGCAGTGAGTATGGTGGTGGTTACGGGGATTCTGGCATTGAATGATGGTAACTTGGAGAAAGCCTTGCCCGCCATATTGATGGTTTTTTTAATGGCGGGTCTTATCCAAATTGGATTGGGACTTGTAGGTATCGGAAAGTATATCAGGTATATTCCTTATCCGGTTGTTTCCGGTTTTATGACTGCCATTGGGGTGATCATCCTTGTCACGCAGATTTTACCTTCAGTAGGGTACTACCCAAAGGAAGACATAGGACTTATTGATCAGTATAGACCTGCGGCCCAAGAAACCCTGCTGAGAAAAATCCTCAAAGAGGAATCGGATGAAGGAATGTTGGTGCTTGATGATTTTCAGGAAACCATTGACCGATCAGGGGAAGTCTCGGAGGAGCATATCTTAAAAGAGGCCAAGGCCTTGGTGGGTAAGGATACCTCAGGTGTAATGGGTACCCTCAAAATAATCCCAAGGGCACTTCAAAATATCAATTGGCTGGAATTGGCCTTGGCCTTGGCCACAATTGCCATTATATATGGCTTTAAGAAGATTACAACAGCAATTCCCAGTGCTTTGGTGGCCTTGCTGGTCGTTTCGGGTTTTGCCTATGGGATGGATTTGGAGTATAGACCCATTGAACAGATACCCGGAGGTTTCCCTGTGATTCATTTGGATATGTTCACGCAGTTTAAATTAGATTCAGTGACTCCCTATATTTTCACGGCATTGACACTGGCGTTATTAGGGGCCATAGATTCCCTTTTGACCTCTGTGGTCGCGGATAATATGACCAAGACCCAACATAAGCCCAACAAGGAATTGATCGGACAGGGAGTGGGGAACAGTGTGGCTGCCCTTTTTGGAGGCCTCCCCGGGGCGGGTGCCACCATTCGTACGGTGGTAAACATCAATGCGGGAGGTAAAACCAAAGTATCGGGAATGATGGCCGGGATACTTCTGTTGGTGGTATTGTTGGCCTTGGGGCCAGTAGCCTCCAAAATCCCAGCGGCAGTATTGGCCGGAATCTTGGTGACCGTTGGTATTGGGGTAATAGATTATAGAGGGCTGAGGGCCATACCATTTTTGCCCAGGGATACCAAAATAGGCCCCTTTAAAATTAGTTCCGAGGTGATCATCATGTTGGTGGTAATGGTGTTGTCTTCCATTTGGAACCTTGTGTATGCTGTGGGAGTAGGTCTAGTGATTGCATCATTGATGTTCATGAAGAAAATGGGTGATCTTACGGCCAAATGGTCCGATGTGAAAACCTTAAAGGAAGAAAAAGGTTGGGCAGACGAAGTCAACTTTCCCGAAAACCTCAAAAAGGAAGTCTTTATCAAACATTTGAAAGGACCTTTATTTTTTGGATTTACCAGTGAATTTCAACAATTGGCCAAACAGATTCCCAAGACCGCTTCAACAGTGGTCATTCGCATGGATCGTATGCAGTATTTGGACCAATCCGGGCTCTATACCCTGGAAGATGTTGTGATGGATCTTAAAAAATCCGATATCAAAGTACTCTTTGTCGGGGTTTTGGAACAACCCAAATACATGATGGAACGGGTAAAGTTGATACCATCCTTGGTTTCCGAAAACCAAATATTCAACAGTTTTGAGGAATGTACCTCTGCCATCAAAAGCATATATTTAGAGCAAGGGCGCTAGTACTTCCCAAACATTGTCGGCAACCAATTTCTGTCCTTTCACGGTAGGATGGATGCCATCACCTTGGTTGAGTTCGGGGATTCCAGCCACATTTTCCAATAGGAAAGGAATCAAATTGATGCCTTCTGATGTGGCCAACTTAGGAAATATGCGCTCAAACTTCCCGGTGTATTCTGGCCCCATGTTGGGCGGAATCATCATACCGGCCAGAACGATTTTTGCATTGGGGAGTTCACTTTGCACATGATCCACCATGGTTTGCAGATTGGCTTCCGTTTCCGTCAGGGGAATGCCCCGCAGTCCATCATTGGCACCGAGTTCTATGATAACGATATCCACATCATCCTCCAGGACCCATTCCAATCGATTTTTGCCACTTGCAGTGGTTTCACCGCTCAACCCGGCGTTGATTACGGTATAGTCCAACCCAAGTGAATCAATTCTTTGTTGGATCAAGGCAGGAAAAGCTTGGCTTACCTCCAGACCATAGCCCGCAGTGAGGCTATCGCCAAAAAACAGAATCTTCTTTTTGGAACTGGGGGTTTCGGATGCTTGGGTTTCGGATTCGACTTCAGCATTGGCATCCTGTGTTTTGTTGCCAGCGGTCTTTCCTCCACAGCCAACCAATAACAGCGCTAAAAAATAACAAAACATTAACGGCCTGGGGGAGCATGGGGTTTTCTTGGTCATGGTCAATTTTAGTATTTTGAGAGTTTTAACCAAAAGTGTGTATGTCAAAGATATTAAAAGTTCAAAACCTCTCTAAAACCTATCGGAGCGGTGAACATGACCTCAATGTACTCAATAATGTTTCTTTTGAAGTCGACCGTGGTGAAACCTTTGCCATTGTGGGGCCTTCGGGAAGTGGAAAAACGACCTTATTGGGATTGTGTGCAGGACTTGACACCACAGACGCGGGTGAAATATGGCTCTGTGACCACAACTTGTTCGATTTGGACGAAGATGGTAGGGCACGCTTACGAAATGAAAATGTGGGCTTCGTTTTTCAGGACTTTCAATTGTTGCCCACACTCACGGCCTTGGAAAATGTGATTGTTCCCTTGGAACTCCGTGGAGTTAAAAATGCATCGGAGCAGGGGAAGGAACTATTGGCCAAAGTAGGCCTGAAAGAAAGATCAGGGCATTACCCCTCCCAATTGTCAGGGGGAGAGCAACAACGTGTTGCCTTGGCACGTGCTTTCGCCAATAAACCATCCATACTTTTTGCGGACGAACCTACCGGGAACCTGGATGATGAAACCGGGACCAAAATAGAGGATTTGCTTTTTGAACTCAACAAGGAACAGGGTACCGCACTGGTGATTGTGACCCATGATCTGGATTTGGCCAAAAAAACGGACAAGAGCATACGGTTAAGGTCGGGTAAAATAGAAGAAACAGTAGCTTGATCATGGGAAAGAACAATACTGGGTTCTCTTGGCTGTTAAAAATGGCCTGGCGGGATGGGAAGGCAAGTTATGGCAAACTGTTGTTGTTTGTGTTTTCCATAACCTTGGGTGTGGCCGCTGTGGTCAGTGTGCATTCGTTCAGTAGGTTGTTGAAAGAAAATATTGCCTCGCAATCCAAAGCCTTGCTGGGTGCCGACTACGTGATTGAAAGCAATAAACCTGTCAACGATAAGGTCATGGGCATTATGGACTCCTTGGGAGGAGCCGATGCGCGAGAAATCAATTTCTCCTCTATGGCTGCTTTTCCAGGACATAATGGGACCAAACTGGTAGAGGTAAGGGGCGTTGATGATGGTTTCCCTTTTTATGGAGCGTTGGAGACCAAACCAGTTTCCGCTGCTCATAATCTTAGTACAGGAAGAGCCTTAGTGGATGCCACAACCATGCTTCAATTCAATTTAAAGGTGGGCGACAGTATAAAATTGGGCGCTGTAACGCTGCCCATTGGAGGAGCCTTGGAGAATGTGCCGGGGAGTACCTCGGTCTTTGGGGCTATAGCCCCTCCGGTGCTTATTCCATTTAGGTATATTGAAGCTACAGGACTGGTCCAGACAGGGAGTCGCATTGATTATAAGTACTATTTTAAAGCAGATGAAAGTCAAGATTTGACCTTGTTGAACGAAACGTTGGAGCCTGTCCTTGATGCCGAAGATGCAGATTTGGATACGCACCTATCCGAAGCAAGACGCTTGGGACGACGTTATGAAAACTTTGGAAAGTTCCTCAATCTAGTAGGATTTATTGCCCTGCTTTTAGGCTGTGTGGGGATTGCCAGCGGAATGGGAATCTATGTCCAAATGAAAGTAAAATCCATTGCAGTGCTCAAATGTTTGGGTGCCACCAAACGGCAAAGTTATTTGATATTTTTCGTGCAAATTGCCTGCATGGGGATTATTGGCGGGCTTTTGGGTACGACCCTGGCGTATTTTCTACAACAGCTATTTCCCCTTTTATTGGGGGATTTGCTGCCCGTTGAAGTAGGAATCACACTGTCTTTCCAAAGTATGGTATTGGGAATCTCCTTGGGATTGGCCATGTCCATTTTGTTTGCCCTATATCCTCTCATGAAAACGCTTTACGTTTCACCATTACAGACCTTACGGGTGGTGCAAGAACCCCAATCCCGTTCCAAATGGGCCACCACAGCTGTTGGATTGGGCATTGTGCTGTTCGTGTTCTGTTTTTCCTTTTGGCTGTTGGGGGATTTTATGCGGTCCCTGTTTTTTGTACTGGGGCTGTTGGTGGTCTTTTTGGTTCTTACGGGAATTGCCCGACTATTTATGGGAATGCTTAAAAAATTCTTCCCACATTCTTGGAGCTTTATTCCACGCCAAAGTCTTCGGAATTTATTCCGACCGCAAAACCAGACCTTGGTATTGGTACTGTCCGTAGGAATAGGAACCTTTCTGATCAGCACACTCTATTTTACAAAAGACATGCTGCTGGAAAAGGCTGCCATTGAGGATAGCGCCAATAGCGCCAATATGATCCTAATGGACATCCAAAGTCAACAAGTGGAGGCAGTTTCCCAGACCATTGAAGCATCGGGAATACCCGTAATCGATAAGATTCCGATTGTGACCATGCGCGTTGCCGCCTTGAATGGCAAACCAGTAGAAGCCATTCGGAAAGATACCACCTCCCAAGTAAGTAGATGGATTTTGAACCATGAGTTCAGGGTTACGTACCGGGACAGTCTTATCCGGTCCGAACGGATTATTGCCGGGGATTGGGTAGGCAAGGTAGATTCGGATACTGACGTGCCCATTTCCGTGAGTAACAGTTTTGCCGATATGGCCAAGGTTACCGTTGGGGATCCTGTTGTATTCAATGTGCAAGGAAGGTTGATGAATACTGTTGTGCAGAGTGTCCGGGAAGTGGATTGGAATCGATTGCAACCCAATTTTTCCGTTGTATTTCCAGCAGGAGTGTTGGAAAAGGCCCCGCAGTTTGGGGTAATGACCACCAGGACAAAGGACGATTTGGGCTCGGCACAACTACAGCAACAGTTGGTGGCCCAGTTCCCCAATGTTTCCATTTTGGATTTAAAGCGCATTCTAAACCTATTGGAAGATATTTTGGGTAAAATCGGTTGGGTAATCAACTTCATGGCATTCTTTAGCATTTTTGTGGGAGTAGCCGTGCTCATGGGAGCAATATATAGCAGTAAGCACCAACGCGTAAAACAAAGTGCCTTGCTCAGGACCTTGGGGGCCCAAGGGCATCAGATTTTACAAATGATTGCGATTGAATATGCCATTTTAGGATTTTTGGGAGCCTTTATGGGTGTGGTGTTGGCCGTGTTGGGCAGTTCCCTATTGGCCTATATACTGTTTGATACCACCTTTGCACCTTCATGGATACCGTTTGCCATTATTCTTCCGGCAATTACCCTATTGGTATTTGCTTTGGGGGTTGGAAATAGTATAGGCGTAATCCGAAATTCACCCCTTACCGTTTTGAAAAAGGAAAAGGAGTGAGACTATAGATCTTTAATATAATGTAAACGGTACCGTGGGACGGGTCAATGACAAACATCATGTATTTGTTAAACAACTTTTGCTTATTTTGAAGGTGCCTGTCCATTTAGGTTGAACAGGAAACTGCAAAAGGTCATAAATCTATATTTATTGAATTGACACATGGAGTTTATAGATTATTATAAAGTTCTGGGTATTGATAAAAGCGCAACCGCAGATGCAATTAAAAAAGCCTATCGGAAATTGGCCAGAAAGTATCACCCCGATCTTAATCCCAACGACAAGGAGGCCGAGCTCAACTTTAAAAAGGTGAACGAGGCCAATGAAGTACTGTCCGACCCTGAAAAAAGGAAAAAGTACGATCAGTACGGAAAAGATTGGCAACATGCCGACGAGTTTGAAAAGGCCAAAAGGGCCAATTCACAAGGTCGTTCCAGAAGTTCTTCCGGATATACCTATTCCCATGCCGGTGGCTCTGAACAGGATTTTTCAGATTTTTTTGAATCCATGTTCGGTGGTGCTTCCAGTTTTGGTGGAAGGGGGCAAAAAGTTCGTTTTAGGGGAGAGGATTATCATGCCAAGTTACAATTGTCCTTGATGGACGTGTATACTACCCAAAAGCAGACCTTGACCGTGAACGGAAAAAACATCCGATTGACCATACCTGCTGGGATAGAAGATGAACAGACCATTAAAATAAAAGGACATGGCGGCCCTGGAATCCAAGGTGGCCCTGCCGGAGATTTATACATTACCTTTTCCATTACCAACAACACGGCGTTTAAAAGAGATGGGGCCGATTTGTACAAAACCGTTCAAATACCCTTGACCAAGGCCGTTCTGGGAGGCGAGATCTTGGTGGAGACCCTCACCGGAAAGGTCAAGCTGAAAGTTGCCCCGGGAACCAACAATGGCACCAAGGTAAAATTGAAGGGAAAGGGTTTTCCCAAGTATAAAAAAGAAGGAGAATTTGGAGATTTGTTTCTGACCTATACGGTGGACATCCCCAAAAATCTGACTGAGGAGCAGAAATCCCTATTTGAGGCCTTGGAAAAAACCAACCTAGCGTAAAATGAAACAGGAAAACTACATATCAGTAAAGACATTTTGCCAACATCATGGCGTAAAGGAATCTTTTGTGTATTCCATGTATGAGTTTGAACTGTTGCAAATAGATGACTCAAAAGAGGAAGCTTTGCTTTCAACCGACGAACTGCCAATTCTTGAAAAAATGGTCCGTCTTCACAAAGAGTTGGATATCAACCCCGAGGGGGTACAGGCGGTATATCACCTATTGCAACAGGTTGAAGGCTTGCAAGAGGAAGTGGCGGCACTTAAAAGAAAGCTGGATAGGTTTGACCTCTAAGCAGGTATCAATGCTTAATGATCTTCCCGTCTTCCATTTCAATGATACGATCTGTTCTCTTTGCAAAGTCCTCATCATGGGTCACCACCAATAGAGATAGCCCTTGTTCTTCTTTCAACCGTTTAAAGATGTTGAACACATTTTCCGAGTTGTGACTGTCCAGGTTCCCAGTGGGTTCGTCACCCATCAATATGGCAGGGTCGTTGATCAATGCCCGCGCAATGGCCACCCGTTGCTTTTCACCTCCTGAAATCCGGGATGCTTTTTGCTGGGCCAAATGTCCGATGTGGAGCATGGACAATTTCTCATGGGCATCGTGTTCTATTTCGGCCAATGACTTTTCTGCCAATTTTTTTGCGGGCAGCATTACATTCTCCAAAACACTGAATTCAGAGAGTAAATAATGGAACTGAAACACGAATCCAATGGATTTGTTTCGGATTCTGGAGAGTTCGTTGTGCGATTTGCCCGTGATCAGTTGTCTGTTCAGATACAACTCTCCCGTGTAATCCGTATCCATTGTGGACAGAATATAGAGTAAGGTTGATTTTCCAGAGCCAGATTTCCCCATAATCGAGGCGAACTCTCCCTGTTTCACCCCAAAGGAAATGTCTTTCAACACATGAAAATCCTTGGGCAAATGAAAGTGTTTATTGATATTTTTTGCTTCTAGTACCAAGTGTGTTTTTTTGGTTAAGTACCTCTTATGATTCGAACCGGGTCAATTTTCTTGGCTTTTTTTGAGGGAAGATACCCTGCAATGAATGTGGAAATCAACGCAAAGGTGATACCAATGATATAATAGGCCATATTGTAATTGACAGGAAACGTGCTTATAGTGGGCAGGGCTTCGGTATGAAATGGGGTTTGGTCAATGATTTTTGATAGCGCAAGACCAATCAGCAGTCCAAAGACACCCCCAACGGCGCCAATGATCATGGCCTGACTCATAAAAATGTATTGTACATCCTTACCGGAAAACCCGGTGGCCTTGAGAATGGCAATATCCTTCATTTTTTCGTAGATGAGCATGTTCAGGATATTGTAGATGCCGAACCCGGCTACAATGAGCAGGGTTATGGATACCGCATACGTGATCAAATTCCGTATGTCCGAACCGGTTTCAAATTGGGCATTGGCCTCATTGATATCCACGGCCTTGGTATTGAACTGCCTTTCCAAACGTTGTGCCATCAATGCTGCTTCGTCCAGATTCAATAGTTTAATGTTGATGTCCGTGACATAATTTTCCGCCTCACCCAAAATACGCTGTACGGTCTTAAGGTTGGCAAAACTCTGGACGTTATCAATTTCAGCGATTCCACTTTGGTATATCCCTACGATCTTCAAGGGGAAAATGTTCCCTGTTACGGTGCTTATCTGTACCCGGTCGCCAAGGGACAACGACATTTTTTCGGCCAGTCCGGCCCCGAGCAAAATCCCATTATCGTTATTTTTTAAGGCTTTGGGAGAACCCTCTATAATGTTATCCTGAATGTTGGACAGCCGAACCTCTTCCATGATATCCACACCCACCAAGTTGCCCCCAAGCTCAATATTGCCCGATAAATAAAATATCTGGGCCTTGAGTTGGGGGGTGGCACCCTTTACATTGGGATGTTTTTTCAGATAATCCAAAATAGGCAGGGCATTGTGTATCTTTTTCTGGCTCTGTTTTGGTTTTATGGAGCGGACCACATTAAAAGAGTTCTTGAAGTCTCCAAAAAGGTCCACGGGTTGTTTTTCAGAAGGCCGTATTTCATTGTACAGATGGATGTGTGGCGTTTGGTTCAACACCAAATCGTCCAGCATGGCATTGAGCCCGGTCATAAAACTCACCAAGGTAATATAGGCCCCAATTCCAAAAGTAACACCCAAGGTGGCCGTGACGGTGGATTTCATCTTGGAGATAAGATGTGTTTTGGCAATTCCAAGTATTACGGGCCAGTTGGTCATTCTTCAGGGATATAAATGGCCGTTTTTTCAGTAATTCCATCCAAGACTTCAACCATTTCCATGTTTTGGAGGCCTATGGAGATATCTTTTTCGCCATCATCGGTAAGCACACTGGAGGCCCCAATGAGATACTCCTTGGGAATGGTAAGGGCTTCTTCCTTTTGGGCAATGACAATGTTTCCTTCGCCGGAAAGGCCAGGATACAAAGTGGGTGGCGAATTCACAAAAATGGCCTCGACCATAAAGGTTTGCGAACTTTCATCCTTTCTGGGATATATTTTGTCCACTTTGGCCTCAAATACATCCTCCCCATAGGAGTCCAAGGTAATATAGACTTTTTGGTCGTTTTTCACCTTTACGATATCCACTTCATCGACCAATAGTTCCACCATAAATTTATCGCTTCTTCCCACGGCAGCAACAGGCTCAACCGTATTGATGATTTCACCGGGGTTTTTGTAAATGGCATATACTTTACCGTCTATTTTACTCACCACGGTAAAATCCTCAGAGGTAGTGAGGGAGGATTTATAGGTGTTTTCGGCTTGTTGAACTTGAGTGGCGAGCTCATTTTTGGTCCGGTCGTATTTTTGATTTAACAAGCTCAAGTTGTTTTGGGAAAGTTCATAGGCCAGTTTGCGGTTATCGTATTCCACTTTGGAGCCAATGTTTTGGTCCCACAGGTTTTTTTGCCTGAAATAATTTATGGAATCATTTTTCAATTTCAGTTCGGCTGCTTGGATTTCGTCCTTGATGCCGTTGAGCACCGCGGCACTTCCGCTATAATTTTCACGCGCCAGACGCAATGACAACTCCGCATTTTTTCTATTGAGTTCGGGAGAGGTATTGGTGATTTGAAGAATCCGGTCCCCTTTGGCCACAGTGTCACCCTCTTCTACCCAGACCTTGTCCAAGATCCCCATAACAATGGAATAAGCTTGGTAAAGACTATCAGGCTGTACCGTTGCCGATGCATATACGGATTCGGTGAGGGACATTTTTTTGGGATAGGTTTTATCTGAAGTATGGTTACATGAAAAAAGAAGGGCGGAACCAAAAATGAACAGAAGTGTCTTTCTCATAGTGGGTTTTGTCAAACAATCTCCAAATTACCAATAAAAATTGTATGGGTACTATGAGTAATGTCAGTATTCGATTTATTTAAGTACCCTATATGTACTTATCACAAAACTTTTGGGAATCAAGACCTAAAAAGCAATTCAATTCGTCCCAGTACAATCAGTTCGGACTTATTACTGCCGGCAAAGGCCGAAGTTATGGCTCGGGCCGTTGACATGATGAGCTGTTTTATCCAGTCAGGGAACAGGATTTTGTGTTCAGTGTAGAATGCTTCGAACGCTTCATAGATTTCATCACTATTCTTACCGTATTCCACCAACCAATCAAAAACGGTCTCAATCTGAAAAGCGGCGTCGGTACCATACTCATCCTCAATATCGTCCACTTCCAACCAATGGTCACGTACCACTTCCTTTAACCGATCCATCTCCTTTGCATGGATACTATGGTCCGCCATGGCCACGGCATAGAAAAGTCTTCCCAAGTTTTGGTACAATTCATTTCCCAGTTTCTTTTTTGAATCCATCATTTTGATCGTTTTTATGCTTTGAATAAAGATAAACAAGGATGGGGCCATCGCTTATGATGTAAATCAGTTATTTGCTAACTTTAGTGAGTGAAGCTGTTCGAGAAAAACAATGTGTTCAGGATCCTAACGGAAGTCATTTCGGAAGGGATTCTCATCGTTAATGATCAACAGATCATTGTGGCCAGTAATGTAGTGGCCAACCGTATGTTTGGTTATCAAAAAGGGGAGCTTAGCGGCATGCCCTTGGAAGCTTTGCTTCCCCAAAGTGTGAGGGAGCAGCATAAGATGGATGCTGGGGTGTTTCTTCAAAAAGGCCGCCAAAGAAGTATGGGGCAAGGTCTGGATCTTGTGGGGCTTCTGAAAGATGGTAGTGAATTTCCCATTGAAATTGGACTTAACCCATTTACATTGTTGCAGAAGAAATACGTAATGGCCATTATTGTGGACATTTCGGAACGAAAAAGAACCGAACAGACCATAGATCACTGGTTTCAGATATTTAACGAGTCGCTCAATGAAATCTATATTTTTGATGTGGAGACCTTTGTGTTCATCAATGTAAACCGGGGTGCCCAGCTTAATTTGGGATATACCATGGAAGAATTGAACCAGATGTCCGTTCTTGATATCAAGACCGACCTTTCCGAGAAAAGTTTAAAAAGATTGATAGCTCCATTGGTCAACAAGAAACGGGAAAAGGTCGATTTTGAGACCATCCATAGAAGAAAGGACGGTTCCGTATATCCCGTAGAGGTGCATTTGCAACTGTCATCCATTGGTAAGAAGGAAGTGTGCTTGGCCATTGTGTTGGACATTACCGAGCGAAAAAACTATACCCAACATCTGGAAAATAAGGTTGAGGAGCGTACCCTTCAGCTTAGGGAGGCCTTGAAGGCGGAGAAGCAGTTGAATGAGTTGAAGACAAAATTCCTTTCCTTGGTCTCGCATGAATTCAAGACGCCATTGACCAGTATATTGACCTCTGCTTCCTTGCTTTCAAAATATACGGAGACCGAGCAACAGGAAAAACGGGATAAACATATCAACACCATTAGGGAAAAGGTGAAGTATTTGGATAATATCCTTACTGATTTTCTCTCCATAGAACGTTTGGACACGGGGAAAGTCAAGTATAACATTACCTTTTTTCCCTTGAGCAAGCTCATCAATGAAGTGGTCTATAACTCCAATACACTTTTAAAGGAAGGACAGCGGATTCAATACCCCAAGGATATTGATGGCATTAACGTATTTTTTGATGAAAAGATTTTAGCATTGGCCCTGTCCAATTTATTGCATAATGCCATTAAATATTCCCACGAAGGTACCCAGATAGAACTTCGGGTCAAGGAACAGGAAGAGAACCTCCTAATAGAGGTCATGGACGGGGGACTGGGAATTCCAGATGAGGACCAACCCTTTATTTTTGAACGGTATTTTAGGGCCAGTAATGTGTTGACGAGCCAGGGTACCGGGATAGGACTGAACATTGTAAAACAGCATATGTTCAACCTTGGGGCTGAAATCGGTTTTACAAGTAGCTTGGGCCAGGGCTCAACATTTACATTGACCATACCACTTAAGAACTACGAGAATGAAGAAGATTCTGTTGGTTGAGGATGACCCCTCATTACGGGAAAATATAGAAGAGCTTTTAGATCTATCGGGATTTCAGGTGTACTCAACCCCAGATGGCAGAATGGCTATTGAAATTGCCAAAAGGGAAACCCCTAATATTGTATTGTGCGACATCATGATGCCCCAAGTGGACGGATATGAGGTGCTGGAGCAGTTTTCATCCTGTGAGAAGACCAAACACATCCCCTTTATTTTTGTTTCGGCCAAAACCGAGCGCCATGAGGTAAGAAAGGGAATGGAACTTGGTGCGGATGACTACTTGACCAAGCCTTTTGAGGAAGAGGAGCTTTTGAATGCCATACATTCCCGTTTGGAAAAGTCCAAACAACTGGAAAGTGTTTTTTTAAAACGGGGGGAGCATACCAAAGAGCACGACATTAGGTCGCTACACGAATTGAAGAATTTTTTTGATGACCATGGTCAATTGTTTTCCTTTAAAAAGGATGAGACGGTTTATGCCATGGGCGAACACTCCAACATGGTGTATCTTATTTTAAAAGGAGTGGTAAAGTGTTGTGGTTTGGATGAGGAAGGAAAAGAGCTCATCACTTCTATATATTCGGAAGATGATTTTTTGGGATTTACTTCCTTGACGGAAAACTATCCCTATCGCGAATATGCCATAGCCATGGAGAATCTGGAACTGGCCGGAATTTCCAAAACCCAGGTAAAGGCCATACTCGAAGAAAACCAGAACGTTTCTTTGGAGCTCATCAATATTATGGCTGAAGATTTGGTGCAGATCAAAAAGCAATTGTTGCAGATGGCGTATAGCTCGGTACGAAAAAAAACGGCCCAAACCCTGCTTCTGTATTCCCAAGCGATGAACAAAGGAAAGGATACCCCTTTAAAAATTGCCCGGAGCGACTTGGCAGGTGTTGCGGGAATTGCTACGGAAAGTCTGATCAGAACCTTATCCGATTTTAAGGACGAAGGACTTATCGCTATAGAAAACCGAGATATAAGGGTCTTGGACAAAGAGGCCTTAAAACATGTCCACTAGCCGAAAATGACATATATCATTCCATCTTTTTGGTGGAATGGCAAACTTGCAGTGTCATTGAGTGGATTATGAAAAATATTTTAATCCCTACCGATTTTTCAGAGAATTCCAAGAACGCGCTTAGGTATGCCCAAGTAATGTTCAGTACCATGGAGTGTAGCTTTTATGTGCTCTATGTAGGGACATTGGTGGATTCGCAAACGGACACTTTTGGAGTTTCCCGTCCAACTGTGAAAGACTTTTCAATAGACAATGTAAAGCATATGCTGGCAGATTTTGTGGATGGGTGTAGAGGGAATGTTGGGGATGCCAACCATCACTTTTATACACTGCAAGACTATGGTTTTTTTATCCAGAGCATTAAAAAGAACCTGGAGGAACATCAAATCGATTTAATTGTGATGGGCACCAAAGGTGCTTCCGGATTAAAGGAAAGGGTTGTAGGGAGCAACGCAGGTGATGTGATTACCAAGGTACAGTGCAATACATTGGTGATTCCGGATGCGGTTGTGTTATCCAAACCCAAAGAAATTGCTTTTCCCACCGATTTCAATATTTTCTACACCCACGGAATTTTAAGCTCCATGGCAGAAATGTTGAATTTGTCCGCAAGCAAGCTCAGGATCATGAATGTCATCAAAAAAGGGGAAACGCTTACTTTGGAACAAAAAACGAACAAGGAATACTTGTTTGATTATATGGAGGAGACCTTCCCTGACCGATACAGTTTCCATACCATTACCAACAAAAGTGTAAAAACTGCCATACAATCCTTTGTAGAGAACCAATCGGTCAATATGATAGTCATGGTGGCTAAGAACCTGAACTTCATTCAACAAATCCTGTTCGATTCCATAGTGGAAAAAATAAGCTTTCATACAGCGGTGCCCTTTTACGTTATCCACGAATAAGGTTTTATCCATATACCGATATTGACCAAAATCATATTCTACCTTTTTTCGCTGTCCTATCTTTGGGAAAAGAGCTTACCATGCGCACCATACTTATTCCTACCGATTTTTCCAAGAATGCCCTACATGCACTGCAGTATGCCCAGGAACTGTATAAATGTGAGCGTAGCTGCTTTTTTATCCTTCATGCCTATATGGATGAGGTGTATGGGGAATACAAGGCCGCTTCTCCTGAAGACTTGGAAGCACGGAAACAGATAAAGAAAGAAGAGTCTGAAAAGCAGTTGGACCATTTGGTAGGGGCCGTTTTAGGAAACCCGCCCAACCCGTTGCATAATTTTGAGACTGTTGCCGTTTTTGACAGTCTTGTGGATGGCATCAATGATTTTGTGAACGAGATGAACATAGACATGGTCATCATGGGGACCAAAGGGGAGACCAGTGACCACAAGACCACCTTTGGCAGCTATACCATAGAAGTGTTCAAATATTTAAAATGCCCTGTATTGGCCGTTCCGGAAGGTTTTGAATACAGACAACCCAAGGTAATTCTTTTCCCAACGGACTATATGCTGCCCTATAAACGCAGGGAGCTCAAACTTTTGGGGAACCTGGCCCGTAAGTTCAAATCTGAGGTGCATTGTCTTTACTTCACGGATTTTGAAGAACTCAGCATGAGACAAATGGACAACAAGAAATTTCTGGAAGGTTCCCTTTCCGGTACGTATTTGTCCTTTGGGACCACCTCGGTCAAAAATAAGGCCGAAGGTATCATGGAGTACGTAGAGAAGAATGAGGTTGGGATGCTGGTCATGGTAAACTCAAGACATTCCTTTTTTGAGGACATGCTCTATCGTTCCACAGTGGACCTGCTTGGACTAAAAGTGGGGATTCCATTTTTGGTGATGCAGAATCTCAATAGATGAACATTTTAAAAAAGAAGGCGATGAAAAACGTACTCTTGCTTACCGATTTTTCCAAGGATGCTTGGAACGCCATTTTTATGGCGGTTAAGCTCTACGCAGACATGGAATGCAAATTCTATGTGTTGCATACCTATGAGCCCAAACAAGAAAATATCACTGGGTTTAAAAGCAGTACTAGGGCGGGAGTGGTCTACCAATCCCTATCGGAAGCATCTGTGGGCCAGCTTGGGGAGGTAATGGAATACTTGGAAGAAAGCCACAAGAACCCCAAACATAGTTTTGAAAAGCTGTCCATAGCCGGAGGACTGGTGGAAACCATCAAGGACCTTTTACCTCGCTATGACCTTGACACTATTTTTATGGGAACCAAAGGTTCCACAGGGGCCAAGGAAATTTTTATGGGCAGCAATGCGGTAAAGGTCATAAAGCACATAAAGAACTGTGCTATTGTAGTGGTTCCGGAATCGTATGATTTCCAAAGGTTGGGATCATTGGTCTTTCCAACCGAATATGCCCACTTTTTTCCAAAGAATGTACTGAAGCCTTTGTTGAAATTGATCAAACTATGGAACTCCGAGGTCAAGATTTTCCACGTGGCACAGACATTCAGTCTGTTGGATATCCAGAAGGCCAACAAGGAAATCCTGAAAAAACGGTTTGAAGGGCATACCACCTCATTTCATAGGGTCATTATCAAGACCACGGTGGCCGAGGCCATACGGCAATTTGCTGAAGAGGAAAAGGCCGACCTCATTGTACTCACCAACTATTCCCATGATTTTTTTGATGGATTGACGCAGGAACCCGTGGTAAAAAAAGTAACTTTTAGAACCGAAATCCCACTGATGGTGCTTCCAGATTTTGAAGGATAGCATAGAAATACAACGAATATGATACGGATAGTACTACCCACTGACTTTTCCATGAATGCTTGGAATGCCATTATTTATGCATTTTCCATCTTTAAGGATGTGGAGTGTGAGTTTGTCATCCTGAATGCTTACCAAGTTGGTGCGTCCGGTTTGTCCACCAAAATGGGAGGCGCCAATGATACCCGCCTGTTCCGGTTGATGAAAGAACAATCGGAGCGCGAACTCCAGGAAGTTTTGGAGAAGGTAGTTGAGATCGATACTGATCCAAAGCATCATTTTAAGACTTTATCCGTTGCGGACCATTTGATCAATGCGGTCGGTAAGACCGTATACAATAAGGAGATAGACTATATTATTATGGGGACCAAGGGGGCTACCGGACTCAAAGAGGTATTCATGGGGAGCAATACCTATAAAATCATCAATGAGATTGATTTTTGCCCTGTAATAGCCGTTCCCGAGGAGTACAACGTCAAGGATTCCATTGGGGATATTCTCTTGGCTACGGGATATGAACATGTTTTTGAGACCTACGAACTCCATCCACTTTTAAAGCTCGCCCAACTTTATAATTCAGAAATATGGGTGACGTATGCTGGAAATCCGGATGGGCTCACTCCCCCACAAATTGAATCGAAAGACACTTTGGAAAAACATCTGTTGGGCACAAGGCACAAGTTCCTTGAAGTGGAAAAGGGAAGTTCCATACAAAGTGCCATTCAAAAAACGGTGGAAGAAAATAAAGGAGTGGATATGGTGGCCATGATCAATTATGCACATGGTTTTTTTGAAAAACTTACCCATGAAGCCGTAATCAAAAAAGTCTCCTTTAATACCCAAGTACCCTTTTTGGTCGTGCACTTATTTGAGTAAAATCAGTTTACAGATAAGACTTCACCACTTGGACAATCTCTGATTTTTGAAGTACACCGGATTGCCGCCACAATTGTTGACCTTTTTTGAAAAGCAGCATGGTAGGTACGCCCCTTACTTGGTATTTGCTGGCCAAGGGCTGATTTTTGTCCACATCAATTTTTACGATTTTCACTGAATCCCCCAATTCGGCCTTGACATCCTTAAGAATGGGGGCCAACATTTTACATGGACCACACCACTCCGCAGAAAAATCGATAAGTACCAATTGATCGGAGTCTATCAAAGCGTTAAAATTTCCTTTCATGGATGCACTGATTTATAAGATGCAATTTATGAAATCCGATTTTTTTGGGAATTGATGGATATCATGGTTTAAGATGGTAAAAGCATGTAGGTTTGATTAAATTGGAAGGATATGATGCGGATAGTATTGCCCACGGATTTTTCAGGGAACGCGTTCAATGCCATTGCCTATGCGGCAAGGTTATTGGAAGACACCACCTGTGTCTTTTATCTACTGCATGCCTATACACCGCCCATTTACCGTGTGGACTATACGTTGGGCAGTCCAGGTGAACTTGGACTTCCCGATGACTATAAATACAGTGCGGAGGCCGAATTGGAGAAAACCAGAAAACGAATCAAGGCAGAGTTTGATATCCCAAAGCACGAATATGTGGTACATGCCGCCTTTAACACCTTGGAAGATGAAATCAATACCGTGGTCAATAATGAAAATATAGATTTGGTGATCATGGGCACCCAAGGAGCAACGGGAGCCAAGGAAATCTTGTTTGGTTCGCATACGGTACATGTTGTCAATAAGGCCATCGTTCCGGTTATGGCCATTCCATCCAATTTGAAAAGTATTCCACTTCGGAATATATTGTTCCCCACCGATTATGAAATCGACTTCTCAAAAAGGGATTTGGAGTGTTTGTTGGAATTGTCAAAACCAGGGGAATCCATAGTGCATATCATGCATGTTTCAACCCCAGAAGGACTCACACCCCAGCAAAAGAAGAACAAATCCAAGCTTGAAAAACTGATGCAGGGCCAGCCCTGTCAGTTTCATGACCTCCCCGATCAAGAATTGGTGGAAGCCATCAACGCATTTCAGCAAGAGGTGCCTGTAGATTTATTGGTGATGGTGAAAAATAAACACTCGTTTTTGGAGCGCCTTTTTGTGGAACCTGTGATCAGGAATATTGGGTTGCATTGCAAAGTGCCTTTTTTGGTGTTGCCCCATACGGCAAATTGACCTAAATCATGGCACAGGACAACAGTCCCATGTAATTTTAGGGAAAAACCTGAACAGCCATGGACAAAAGAGTCTTGTTGCCTACCGATTATTCAAAAAATGCATTGAACGCCATTAGATATGCGTTGGACCTGTATAAAAATGTACAGTGCGATTTTTATATCCTGAATGCCTTTCAGGCTTCGGGTTATACCTTGGATAGTATGATGGTTCCCGAACCCGGTGAACGTCTGTATGATATGGCCAAGGAAGCATCGGAAGCAGGAATGGAACGGCTTATGGGGATGGTTAAGCTTCATCCTGAAAACCCAAAACATCGGTTCCATACCATTTCTACCTTCAACAGTTTGGTGGAAGCTATCAAGAATGAGATAGCGAAGAAAGATATCGATGTAGTCGTTATGGGGACCAAAGGCCTTACCGAATCCAAGGCACGCATTTTTGGCACCAACACGGTATCTGTTATGGAAAGCGTAAAAAAATGCCCCGTTATAGCCGTACCCAGCGATTATATGTACGTTCCGCCCAAAGAGATCGCTTTCCCAACGGATTACAAAACAGACTTTAAAAAATCTGAAATGACCCAATTGGTTGAAATTGCAAAACTGCACGGATCAAAAATAAATGTGATCCATATTGATAAGGACAAGGATGGAAAGTTGAGCAAGCAAGAGGAAACCCATAAGCAATTGTTACAGGATATCTTGGAAGGAACCGATTATGAGCTGCATTTTTTGTCTGCCGTAAAAGTAAGCAAGGGCATCAACCTTTTTATTGAGAGTACAAATTGTGATATGATCGCCTTTATGAACAGAAAACATCTGTTTTTTGGAAGCATCTTGTCCAATCCCTTGGTCAAGGAAATAGGGTATGATCCCAAGATACCCATTTTGGAACTGAATGATAATTGAAAAAATGCAAAAAAGGACTGATTGATTAAACACCATAAATAGAATAGGTCATGAGCAGCGAAAATAAAGTAGAAGACTTTCGGTATGAGCTTCAAAGATGGAAATCCTATTTTCAGTTCATTGATGATGAGATATCCTTCATTGAAAAATTACTCAACTCCTATGTTTTTGAGCCTACCACACCAAATTTGTTTGAACGCTTGGAACAGTTCAAGCAAGAGTTCGCAAAATCAAATCAAAAAAAGGAACAGCTTCAAAAAAAGATTTTGGAACAAGAAAGGCATTTGGGAGGTATTTCGGAGTGTACTTCCAAAATGGACGACACGGGCTACTGTAAGAAACATGATCGGTTGCGGAACGAGGTTGGACAATATTTTGGGGACTACCAAAAGATCAAGGCCGATGTATACGGTTATGCGGGGTTGGTGTTGAAGAGAAGAAAGCCCGTAGATTGATCAGTGGCATTCCTGTGTTTTGTTCATAAAATCGGGCTCAAGAGTTTGGCCATGCCCTCGATCAATTTATTGATCCAAGGACGATTGCTAAAAGCTTGATAATCGTCCAGCATAATGGACTTGGAGCAATCCCGTAGAAAATCGTTTTTCATTTTCTTGCACAATGCAGTGTCATAGGCAATGGCATTGGCCTCGTAGTTTTGCTGTAGGCTACGGTTGTCCAGGTTGGCGGTTCCAATACTAGCGACTTTGTCATCACATAGCATGACCTTGCTGTGAAGGAACCCGTCCGGATGCAGGTATACCTTGATGCCAGACTTCAGGTATGATTCAAAGTAGGAACGGACACACCAATCCACCAATTTCATATCGGTGGTCGAGGACATTAATAGCCTTACATCTACACCGCTTAAGGCGGCTGTTTGCATACTTTGGAGGATGGCATGGTTTGGGATCACGTATGGGTTTACGATGTAGACATAGTTTTCCGCATTGTTCATAATGGAGAAATATACCTGCTCTATGGCAGCAAAATCATCATCCGGCCCGCTGGGGACTATTTGCATGGATGATCCTTTTTTTTCCGTTTTATGGATGGTAAAGGATGTGGTGTCCACTTTCTTATTGCTGGCCAAATACCAATCGGAGATAAAAAGTCCGTTCAAATAATCCACGGCCTCTCCTTCAATCCTTAAATGGGTATCGTGCCATTTGCCCAATTGGGGGTCTCCCTTCAGATATTTGTCCGAGATGTTGATGCCCCCTGTGAAGCCTACTTTATTATCGACAACAATGATTTTCCTATGGTTTCTATAGTTTAGGGAGGATAAAAATTTTCCAAATCGAAAAGGGAGGAACTGGGCCACTTCAACCTTGCATTTTCGAAGTCTGTTAAGGTATTGCTTGCTCAAGGAGTAGCTGCCTATACCATCGTACAGTACCCGAACGGTAACGTTTTCCGCGACTTTTCGTTCAAAGATTTCCAAAAGTTTTTCCGCCAAGATACCATCCTCATAGATGTAATATTGCAAATGGATGTGTTCTTGGGCATTTTCCAGAGCCTCAAAAATACTTTCAAAGGTATTTTTGCCATCTTTTAGGAGGGTCAGCTCATTATGGTCGGTGACCGGACATTTTGAAGTCCTGTGAATGAGTTTGGAGATTTTTCTGTAGTATTCGGAGACTTTTACCATGTCAGTGCCATCTTGAGGATGGTTTCTAACGCCAGCATGATTGTTTAGGGAGAACAACTTACTTTTCCTTCGATTTCTACCAAGCAAGAGATAGAGTAAGACCCCTCCAACGGGAATGGTGAATATGGCCAAAAGCCAAGCCAATGTTTTGCTGGGGCGTACCCCATTGAGAAGTAGGCTCACCACGATGATCAATCCAATGATGATGTAGGCGATTATGAGTATGGTCACTACCATGGTGTTATCAAAAATATCCAAACCAATACAAATATAGAGGGCTCACAGGCCCATAATGATGGGCAGGACAAACCGTACTTCACGAAAATAGATATTGTAAGTGAAAATAATCCGATTTCCCTTTGGGATAAATGATGCGGATCAGTCCGGACGTTTTATGCCTGAGGTTAATGGCATACTATTTATGTGGATGATTCTGTAAAATACATCACAAAGTATATGGGTTTTGTTCATATCCCCAAAAACAGGCTTAAGTGGGACATTTTTGTTTGAACTCATTGAAAATGCAGTGCAAACGGTTTATCTTTAGTCAATTCGATAAAATTGGGGCATGTTTGACGAGTGTGCCCAAAAACAAAACCTAGGGGATACCATATGAAAAGAAGGGCACTGATCAGAAAATTGGGACTTGTTCCCTTGACCGGAGTTTTTGCACAATTGCTACCGTCCAGCGTATATGCGGGATGGGGCACGGAAAAAGCCATTGACAAAGCAGATGTACTAAAGAAAGCCGCCAAAGGCAAGAGTATTTATGAGAAGTTGGGAGTCCGTCCGGTAATCAATGGGCGGGGCACCATCACGGTCATAGGAGGCTGCCGGGTACTTCCTGAAGTAGAGCAGGCAATGCAAGAAGCCACCTTGGATTATGTTGAGTTCGATGAACTGATGGATGGTGTTGGCCAACGTCTGGGGGAACTGACAGGGACAGAATTTGGCGTGGTGTCCACAGGGGCCACAGGGGCCATGATGATCGGAACTACAGGAATAGTCACTGGAGGGGATCCGGACAAATTGTGGCAGCTCCCCAACTTGGATGGAATGAAGGATGAAGTCATCATCCCTAGATATTCATGGACCGCTTATGAATCTGCGGTAAGGGGTGTAGGTGTTCGCATGATCACCGTGGATAATAAGGAAGAACTCAAGGCCGCTTTGGGGCCCCGTACAGCAATGGTTTTGGTTTTGGCCGGATCTAAATCCATGAACGGACCACTTTCCGTAAAAGAGATAGCAAGTGTTACCAAGCCGCTGGGTGTCCCAATTATGGTGGATGCCGCTGCGGAAGGATTGCCGGTACCCAATCCCCATATTTCACAAGGAGCCGATTTGGTAGCCTATAGCGGAGGAAAATATTTGGGAGGTCCACAATGTGCTGGATTGTTGATCGGGCGTAAAGATTTGATCAAGGCAGCCTGGGTGACCAGTGCGCCCCATCATGGGTTTGCAAGAGGATATAAGGTTGGCCGGGAAGAAATCATGGGCATGCTTACCGCCGTTGAAATGTGGATGAAAAGGGACCATACCAAGGAAAGGGAAATATGGACCAGTACATTGGAATACATTGCGGACAAACTCAACAAAATTCCCGGATTGGAGACCTCCATCAGACAACCCCCACCGGAGCAACTATCCAATCCCAGTCCCTCACTTAAGGTACAGTGGGATATGAAGAAAATACCCTTGACCGGATATGATGTAGAGCAAATATTGTGGGATGGTACACCAAGAGTAGCCGTTAGTGGAGCGGGTAGCTTTTTGCCCTTTCCCCCCAATATGGAACCCAACATCCGAATCAATACGTCACAGCTTAGGGAGGGCGAGGAAAAGATAATTGCCGACCGCGTATTCGAGGTTTTGTCCAATCCGCCCAAAATAGAGAAAAACCTAGATGTTGCCTCTTTCGATTTAAGTGGGGAGTGGGACGTTGCCATAGAGTTTGCAGCCACCGCTTCGGATCAAACCTTTGTCATTGCACAAAATGGGGAAGACGTAAAAGGGACCCATTACGGTAGTTATGCTTCCCGGGCGTTGCAGGGCAGTGTTCATGGGGATGAAGTGCTCATACGCAGCTCCCATACCTTGGATGGGGTTCGTCTTAATTTTACCTTCAAAGGGAAAATCCAGAATGGACAGTTGATGGGAGGTGATGTCAGTTTTAGCGAATACGGAAATGGAAAATGGCAGGCCAAACGTCGTTATTGATAGTATGGAGATATGATCAACGGAATGGAAAGAATCTATAATGACGCCTTTTAGTTGCCTAAACTATTTTTTTTCTTAAATTAATTTTGTTGAACCCTACAGATTCAAGAATTAAGGTTGTTCAATAGGAATTATACCAATAATTTTTCGGATGATGCCGTCTGCCTTGTTCATCGTATAGAGATTTCCCTCGCCATCTTTTCCTATGCGAAGATCTGTTCGGGATTTTCCGACGATTTTTTTCATATCGGTATGTTTCCCCTTATAAAAAACACCAAGCTCTTGGATGGAAACGGGCAGAGGTTCCATTGAAAAACCGTTTAAGAAAAAGAGTCTTCCTTGTACAATGTCCCCAAAAACATATTGATGGTTGAGTTCCTTAATCGGGCCTTCATAGACATATCCTCCAGAAATGGCATTCCCGGTTTCATGGCCAAATAGTGCAAAAGGAAGTTCATAAGGTATATCGTTTGGGGTGAGACTGTAGGTTTCTTTTATTTGTTTTGGATTGATCCCAAAGTACCCTTCGCGCTCATTCCATCCATAATCGCTGCCAGGCTTGACCACATTGATTTCTTCCACGGTCAGTTCTCCCACATCTCCCGTGACAAGGCGAGCATTTTCTCCCTTCCCGACCCATGTGATCCGATGTGGATTTCTAAACCCGTAGGCATATATTTCTTTCCACACACCTTTGTCGCTACTCGTGGCATAAGGATTGTTCTTGGGAATCCCATATTTCCCATTTCTGGAATTGTTCCCCATGGGGTCCAATCTAAGGATGGTGCCAAGGGGGGATTGGATACTATGACATAACTCTGGATACCCTGCAATGGTGCAGCCACCATCCCCGATACCCAGATATAACATGCCATAATCCGGGTTGTTTTTATCAATGACGTTTGAGAAGATGATATCCTGCATACCATGCAATCGGGTAGGGACATCAATTCGGAGAAGTTCTTTCCTACTCCCGTTGAAAACAGGTTGCATGGGATCGCTGCTCACCCATTCGGTAAGAATCCATTGCATAGCTACTTCAATACCTTCCCCTAAAGTAAAGTCAGACTCGATACCTTGTGGTTTTTCGGTATGGATGGTATAGATTTTCCCATTTTTTACATACTCTGGATGAAAGATAAAGTTACCGAGTCCCGATGCGAGTCCCGGACCATCGATAAAGTTCTCCGTTCTTTCCTTCAGATTGAGAAAAACGTTGGACTTTCCGTTTTGCAATTGGTAGATACTCCCTCTCTGATCGTGGACAAAGAGGAGCGACTTGCCATTTTTTAAGGGAACAGATCGCATGCTGGCCACTCGGGAAGGTGGGTTTTCCCCGGTTTTGGGCATCTTGATAAAGTCCTCCAGCACAACGGATAATTGGGAGTGATGTACCTTGGGAATCGTGCTGAGGTCCGGTTTGGTTCTTTCGATGGAATCCTTACTTTTCCCAATTCCTGTTTCATGGTCGTCAAATGATAATCCCAAACTATCCGATGTTTTATGGATATAGGTGAATATGGATTCAATCTCCTCTTGGGACAGGAATGCAAACGAGGGCATATAGCTTTTGTACTGCTCGAAAAGCAGAGTTGCCCGTTCATCTTTATCTTTAATCAGCTTTTCAGGATTCTGTACAAATTGAAGCAACCAATCTTTTTCAATTTGAGTTGTGATTCCCCCCAATTTAGGTCCCATGCCATTCATCTTTAGGTCATGGCACGAAGCACAATATTGATTATATAGGGCTTTACCTTGGACGGCATCCCCGGCCCATTTTGATTCTTTTTTGGTTTGGCACCCAGAGGCAAAAATGATTCCGATGAGCATTGCAAAAGCAATCCATGGAATGGTGCGTCTATCTTTTTTGCGTAGTGGATGCGTTTGGATTGACATACAGGGGTGTTGGTTATTCACTTTTGGATCTGTCCAAAACGTAAAGGATACCTCCTAAAACATGGTTCAGAAAACGTTCATCGGAATACGATTCCTTGGTGTGGCCCAAAGCGGTATAGAACATTCGTCCACCCTCAAAAGGTTTGTACCACGAAATGGGATGTCCGTTCTTATGCTTTCCTCCTTTGTAAGTGGACTCATCCACAGAAATAAGAAGATTGAAATTCTCATCCATCCATCTAAAGTTGTACCACTCGTCAAAACGTTTCCAGGGTTGGGACAAATGCTGGGTGGACAGATGCGTGTTATCGTGTACAATGAGGGTGGCTTCCTGCGGCTCTGGATGTCCATCAAAATAACCACCGATCATTCTGCCATACCATTCCCATTCATACTCTGTTGTGGATGCCCCATGGATACCCATAAAGCCTCCCCCGGATTGTATGAAATTCTTGAAAGCGGCCTCTTGTTTTCGGTTAAATACATTTCCGCTGGTGCTCAGGAAAAGGACGGCATCATACTCCTTGAGTTTTTTGGTGTTGAACCATCTGGATTTTTCAGTGGTTTCTACCTCAATGCCATTCTCGGCACCTAGTTTTTTTAAGGCCTCGACGCCTACCTCAATGGACTCATGTCGAAACCCTTTGGTCTTCGAGAAAACAAGTAACTTTTTGGAAGGAGCATCTTGGCACCAAACCAAAAAGGGAGCAAAGCATAGCATGCAGAGTAGCAATCCGCTTCTTTTTCCATTAAGTAAGGTAGGTTTGAAAGCACCTAAAATATTCTTCTTGGTTAAGCTTTTTATATGCATATGGTTTTGTTTGGTTGTTTTGTGTTAAAAATACACAAATACAATAATAGGGATGTTTTCGTATAAAAAAAAGCATTGTTTTAACAATGCTTTTTTAATACTGTAAGGAAAATCCAAATGGGATTGCATACAAGTTTATGTCATATGGAGGTATCCACTACGCCTCACAACTGGCACATTCTTTTTTCTGCTTGAATTTTTGTGCAGCATTCATGCTATGTTGGTAATACAGGGATTTTAGCCCCAATTTCCAGGCGGTTACATGGATTTTGTTGATTTCCTTTGTGGGCATGTCCGGGTGCACGATGATGTTCACGGACTGACCTTGGTCAATATGGTTCTGTCGGTTGGCCGCTTGGTAGATGATGTCCAATTGGTTCAACTCGGAATAGGTCTTGAATACGGCTTTTTCTTCTTCGGACAAGAAATCCAAGTGCTGTACCGATCCATCCATATCCCTAATGCTTTTCCACACCTCAGTGGTATTTTGGCCTTTTTCTTCCAAAAGTTCCATGAGAAATGGATTTTTAATGGTCACCTTGATCTTGGCAATATCCTTCACGTAGCAATTGGACCAGATGGGTTCAATTCCTTGGGAAACCTGCCCCAAGATAAACGCAGAGGAAGTGGTGGGCGCTATGGCGTTCAATGTGGCGTTTCGCCTTCCGTAGCCTTTCAGTACCTCGGGCTCTCCAAAACGTTCGGCCAATGCCTCGGAAGCGCTATAGGAACGCTCTTTGATGGTTTTGAAAATTTCACTGTTCAGGTTATAGGCTTCTTGACTGTCAAAGGCCAATCTTTTGGATTGCAACAGAGAGTGCCATCCCAGCACACCCAAGCCCAAAGCCCTATTTTCCTTGGCAAAGTTATAGGCTCGCTCCATAAAAAGGAAGGTTTGGCGGTCATCACGATCGGATGAATCCCGATAGGCTTCCAACTTTTCAACAAACTCCGTGATCACGGCATCCAAGAAGTGGACCATGGTTTCCACGGCATCGGTGTTCTTCCATTTATCATAATGCAATACGTTGATGCTGGACAATACACAGACAAAGGACCAATCATCGTTGGAAGGCAACATGATTTCGGTACAAAGGTTACTGGCATGGATACGGTGCTCTTTGTCCTTATAAACATCTGCAGCACCATTGTTGGCATTGTCGGAGAAGAACACATACGGATAGCCCATTTCGCCCCTTCGTTGCAATACTTTGGCCCAAACCGTTCTTTTGTCCACATCACCATCGATCATTTCCTGCATCCATTGGTTGGTAACGGTAACCCCGTGGGTAAGTTGTTGGATAGGGTTCCCTTCGGTACCGATTTCCAAAAACTCCATTATATCATTATGCTCTATGGGCAAATACGGTGAAAAACGCCCACGACGAACCGACCCTTGGCTTACCACATCCACCATGGACTCGAACAATTGCATAATGTGCACGGCCCCCGAAGCCTGCCCATTGTTCTTAACCGGCGCACCCCTGTGTCTGATCTTCCCAAAATACCCCGAAGTACCACCACCCAATTTGGACATCATGCCCACTTCGGACTGGGTGTACAGGATATTCCCCATATCATCATCAATGTGGGAACCAAAACAGCTTATGGGCAATCCCCGTCTTTTTCCAAAATTGGACCAAACTGGAGAAGCCAAGGAGAAGAACCCTTCGGACATATAGTTATAGAACTTGTCTGCATAGCCTGGAATACCCAAGATATCCTCGGCCCTTTCGGCAATTTCCCGAATACGGCCCTCAGGAGTTACGCCCTCCGTAAGATACCCCGACGCCAAAAATTGGCGACTGTAATCATTCAACCATTCAAACCCTTGTTGTTCTTCTTGGGTCTTGAGCTTGGTTAGGGTGCTTTTTCTGGCATTTACAAGTTCTTGGGTACTGTTGTCTTGACTTTGTTCAACAATGTGGGTGGCTTGGGTTTTGTTCTCCATAATTTAAAAAAGGTCGTCGCTGGTTATACTTTGTGTTCTTTTGCTATAGTTGATGGATCGTTTTACAAAAAAGTCACCATGTTTGGTTCCAATGATCTCATCATCGAACCATTCGGTCTGCTCCAAGAGTTTTTGGTCCACACCGAAGATTTTGGCAATGCCAATGCTTTCCAAAGAGTTGTTGAATCGGTTCTTGATGAATTCGTTCACCACTGCCTTGGGAAGGAAATCCAGTTCCCCTTCCTCAAAGATCCAATCCACAATTTTGCTCTCTGCTTCAAAGGCTTTTTTACAGATTTCCTGGATCATGCTCTTGTAAGCCTCGTCAAACCACTCTGGATGTTCTTTTTTGATGATATTGATCACGTCAATTCCAAAATCGCCGTGGATCTGTTCTTCCTTGGAAGTGGCCTCCACTACGTTGGAAATTCCCTTGAGCACATTTTTATGCTTGTTAAAGGCCATGATGATCAAAAACTGGGAGAAGAGTGAAACGTGTTCTATAAACAGGGAAAAGAGTAGAATGGACTCTGCATACTCCTTATTGTTGTCGCTCTTGGCATTTTTTAGGGCTGTTTCCAAATACTGGACCCGTTTCATGATGACCGGTTTTTTCTTCAGGTTTTCAAACTCTTGGTTGAGCCCCAAAATTTCCAATAGGTGTGAATAAGCGTCGTGGTGCCTTACCTCACTTTCGGCAAAAGTGGCGCCCACAGAGCCTATTTCTGGCTTGGGCATGCGGTGGTAGATATCGCCCCAAAACGTTTTTACCGCCACTTCAATTTGGGAAATGGCCAACATGGTATTTTTAATGGCGCTGCGCTCCACATCGCTCAATCCCGATTTGAAATCTTGGATGTCACTGGTAAAGTTGAATTCGGTATGGATCCAGTACGAGTGCCGAATGGCGGGTACATATTCATACAATTGTGGATACTCGTAGGGCTTTAGGTTGATGCGCTTTTCAAAGATATCCGTCTCGCGCATTTGGGCCCTCTTGTTCCTGTAAATGATGTAGGCTTTGGCCACATCATGGAACTCACTGTCCATCAACTCATTTTCCACAACATCCTGTACCTCCTCCACGGTGGGCACGTAATGTGTATCCTTTTGCATTCGTTCCAATAGGGTCTCATGGACGCGATTGGCTATGCTCTGCGCATCATTTATCTGACCATGGTCCACTGCGGTCATGGCCTTTAAAATTGCGTTGGTTATTTTGTGCAAATCGAAGGGCTGTGTACTAAAATCCCTTTTAGTAATATGAGAAATATGCATGAAAAAATGTGTTTGGATTTGTTCTCGATGAACTACATGTAAAATTCATATTTTCTTTAGTTTGATTTTATGTTAACCGATTTAGGTTCTCAACACTTTTATCAACAATGGACTTAACTATCAGTTAATCAACGATTAAGATGTTTTTAAATTAAAATGGGGCAAATGGGAGGGTTGTAAGGTAGTATTGCCGAACGGTTCCAGAATTTTTGCTCCTTAAGGTATTGAAACAGGGAGCTGTTATCGATTTTCCAATAGGTAAATCTTTCCATGACAGGAGCACATGGTACTTAAAAGTGTATTGGGTTTTTGACCAATCTATTGAGGAGAAAATGGTCAGTTTTTGATGCAAAATTACCTTTAGAACCCTTCTCATGTTGGCAAAAGTCATCATAATGATCTTCTTTGATAGGAATGAATATAGTTTAAGATTTTGTTCACATCCCTAAAGTCATATTACGTTAATTGAAAGTTAAACTATTATATTATGATAGTAATACTATTATTTTTGCAATTCTTAATTTCAAAGTCTTCGATTATGGATAGGTTGATGCAGTCCATTAAGATGGATATCAATGAAAAACTCTATGTGAAAGATCCTGAATCATCCACATTGGGGAAAAAAATTGTTGAGCAAGGCATTCTCTTGATTTACGAGATAGGTTTTGAATGCTTCACCTTTAAAAAGCTGGGAACAAAGATTGGTTCCAATGAAAGTTCAATCTATCGCTATTTTGAGAACAAACACAAAATGTTGCTGTATTTGGCATCTTGGTATTGGGGATGGACCGAGTACAAGTTGGTATTTGCAACCCATAGTATTTCGGACAGTAAAGAAAAACTGAATAAAGCAGTGGAAATACTTGCCCAGACCGTTAAGGAGGATAAATCCTTTACCCACGTCAATGAAGTGCTATTGAACAAGATTGTAATCAGTGAGTATTCCAAATCATACCTGACCAAAGAAGTGGATAATGAAAATAAAGAGGGGTATTTCACAATTTACAAGCGGTTGGTGGACAGGCTTAGCGAGATGATTGCGGCCGTGGACCCAAAATATCCATATCCACTCAGCTTGGCCAGTATGGTCATGGAAGGTACCCTGCACCAGTTTTTTTTAAAAGAGCACTTCCCGGCCCTTACCAACTGTAATGATAAGGTGACCCCCGCCGAATATTTTGTGGACTTAATTTTCCGAACCTTAAAAACAAAGCCCAATGGCTAAGAACATTTTAACGGCATGGCAACGATTGATGGGCATGCTTACCTTGGATAAGAAGGATATCTTTCAGGTATTTTACTATGCAATTTTTGCCGGACTGGTCAATCTTTCCCTTCCTTTGGGTATCCAAGCGATCATTAACCTTATTCAAGGTGCGCAGATAAGCGCCTCATGGGTGGTCCTTGTGGTTTTGGTGACCGTAGGGGTAGCCTTTGCCGGTGCGCTGCAACTCATGCAGATCAGGATCATAGAAAATGTCCAACAAAAAATATTTACAAGATCTTCGTTTGAATTTGCCTATCGATTTCCAAAAATCAAGATGAGCCAATTCAGCAACCATTATCCGCCAGAATTGGCCAACCGTTTTTTTGATACCCTCACAATCCAAAAGTCGCTATCCAAAATACTGATTGATTTTCCGGCGGCCTTGTTGCAGATTGTGTTTGGACTTTTGTTGCTTTCTTTTTATCACCCATTCTTTATTCTTTACGGATTGCTGTTGGTGCTCTTGATCTATGTGGTGCTCAAGTTTACGGCCCAAAAGGGATTGGAGACCAGTTTGGAGGAATCCAAAAACAAGTATAAAGTGGCCCATTGGATACAGGAAATTTCCAGATCTATCATCAGTTTTAAACTTTCCGGTAAGACCTCGCATGCCATGGATAGGAATGATTACTTAGTGGCCCATTATTTGGATGCCAGGGAAGGACACTTTAGGGTATTGGTCATACAGTTTATCCAGATGATCGGCTTTAAGGTACTGGTCACGGCAGGTTTACTGTTGATCGGTGGACTTTTGGTTTTGGACCAACAAATGAACATAGGCCAGTTTGTTGCTGCGGAAATCATTATTCTTTTGGTGATCGGTTCCGTGGAGAAACTCATTTTGGGGCTGGAGACCTTTTATGACCTCTTGACCTCCTTGGAAAAAATGGGACAGGTAGTGGATAAGGAAATGGAACCTCAACAAGGGGAAACACCCTTTGAAGGAACCAATGGATTGACCATAGAGCTTCAGGATGTGACGTACGTGGTGCCCGGAAGGGGCAAGAAGATTTTGGAAGACATAACATTTACGATTACTCCGCAATGCTCCATTTTATTGAAAGGTACAAGCGGTTCAGGGCGATCTACCTTACTTCGTTTGATTGCGGGGATCCATGAGCCCAGTGAGGGAAAGATCTATGTAAATAATGTGGCCCTCCAAGGGATATACCTTAACGAATACCGTTCACTTTTGGGGCAATCGTTGACGGAGGAGTACCCATTTGAAGGCACCATATTGGAGAATGTGACCTTTGGGGACAAGAACATTCCCATGGAAGATGTGTACTGGGCATTGGAGAAAACGGGCCTTACACAGTTTGTAAAGGAACAGCCCCATGGACTGCAGACCATGCTTTACCCCGAAGGGAAAAAGATTCCCTATACCATATCCAAGAAAATTGTTTTGGCCCGAAGTGTTGTACACCGTCCGAAGCTCTTGATCCTCAAGGACCCGTTAGATCAATTTGAGGAGAAAGAAGCGGAAGAAGTAATGGATTTCCTTTCCGATTCTTCCAATGGATGGGCCTTGGTAGTTGTCAGTGAGAACCGCAAATGGGTAGATCGCTGCAACAGAATACTGACCATAGAAAAAGGAAAATTGATTAACCCAAGTTAAGGACCATGCTGAACATCTCACATAACAAGCTAAATAAGAAAGTGGATCTTTCCCGCTATAAGGCTGGCACCAAGGTTTTTCAAAAGCGCCATTACAAACAGTTCAATCGGTTTTTGGCTGCATTTTCCATAATCCTTTTGGTGATCCTCTTTTTGCCATGGACCCAGAATATATCGGGTAGAGGGTATTTAACCACATTGACCCCGGATCAACGTCCGCAGACCATTCAGTCCCCAATCCCGGGACGGATTGAAAAATGGTATGTTCGGGAAGGGGATTATGTGGAAAAGGGAGACACGATCCTCCACATTTCTGAAGTGAAGAGCGAATATTTTGACCCTAGTTTGGTGGAACGCACCGGAAAACAGATCAAGGCAAAGTCAATGGCCGTGACCTCCTACCAAGAAAAAGTAAAGGCGTTGGAAACACAGATCAAGGCTTTGACCCAGGAACGGGGGTTAAAACTGCAACAAGCCAAGAACAAATGGGAGCAATCTAAATTAAAGGTAAAAAGCGATAGCATTGACCTTGAAGCAGCCAAGACCAATATCACCATTGCCCAACGGCAATATGATCGGGTGGTCCAATTGGAAAATGAAGGCTTAAAGGCGGTGACCGACTTGGAGGAAAAGCGATTGAAGCTCCAAGAAACCCAAGCAAAGTTGGTTTCACAGGAAAATAAATGGCTGGCAAGCAAGAACGAGGTCATCAATGCCCAGGTGGAGATCAATAGGGTACAGGCAGAGTATACCGACAAGATTTCCAAAGCCCAAAGCGATTTGTTCACGGCCCAGTCCAATCAGTTTGACTCTGAGGCCCAAGTGACCAAACTGGAAAATGCCTACACCAATTATGAGATGCGAAACAGTCTATTGTACATACGGGCGCCACAAAGTGGGTATATCAACAAAGCCATTCAATCCGGGATTGGGGAAACTTTCAAGGAAGGTGATCATTTGGTGGGAATCATGCCTTCGGAATACGATTTGGCCGTTGAAACCTATGTGAACCCCATAGATTTGCCCTTGATCAATTTGGGAGAAAAAGTACGAATCCAGTTTGATGGCTGGCCTGCCTTGGTTTTCAGTGGATGGCCCAATGTATCCTATGGTACTTTCGGGGGAAAAATAGTGGCCATTGAGACTTTTATAAGCACCAATGGAAAGTATCGCGTGTTATTGGCCCCGGATGAGGAAGATGTTCCATGGCCCAAGGACATTAGGGTGGGATCAGGCGCTATGACCATGGCACTCTTGGAAGACGTTCCCATTTGGTTTGAACTGTGGAGGCAGCTCAATGGCTTCCCGCCCAATTACTATCAACCCCAAAACGCAAACACGGATGGTAAAAAGAAGTGAAATACGGGTTTTTATAGGTGTTTGCCTCTTCATGGTTTGGGGAACCTATGCGCAGCAGGATAGCTTGGTGCTTGGGTTTAAAGAATATTTAGGGTATGTGAAAAAATACCATCCCATTGCAAAACAGGCCCAATTGACATTGAACGTAGGTCAGGCTAATTTAATGAAGGCGAGGGGAGGTTTTGACCCAAAGATCGAGGTAGATTATGACCGAAAAGAGTTCAAGGGAACCGAATATTGGGACCGCCTCAATACAACCTTCAAGATACCTACGTGGTTTGGTATTGAGTTAAAGGGGAGTTTTGATCAACGGGAAGGGACGTACCTCAACCCAGATGAGTCCCTTCCTGAAGATGGCTTATACAGTGCGGGCATATCCATGTCCTTGGGAAAAGGATTTTGGATAAATGAGCGTATGGCCACCTTGCGAAAGGCCAAACTGTATAGGGAACAGACCAAAGCGGACCAAGACCTAATGGTCAATGAGGTGCTGTACCGTGCGTCCGTGGCTTATTTTGATTGGTTGAAGGCGTATCGCGATGCATTGGTATTCAAGGATTTTTTAGGCAATGCCCAAACCCGGTTCCAAGGGGTGAGGCAGAGTGCTCTGGCCGGGGATGTGGCCATGATCGATACCGTGGAAGCAAAAATAGCGGTAAGAAACCGTGCGTTGGGGTACGAGCAGAGTAAGGTGGAGGTATTGAAGAAATCCCTTGAGCTGTCCAACTTTTTATGGATAGATGATGTGCCCGTGGAGTTACAGCCCGGCGTAACACCCGATTTGGATACCGCAGGACGAATAGATGGTACACTGGAGATTTTGGGAAAGCCCCTGGATAGTTTCAGTATGGAGAAACATCCCAAGCTACGCTCCTTGGAATTTAAAATAGAACAGCTTTTGGTGGATAAAAGACTCAAAGCCAATAAGCTGCTTCCTAAACTGGATGTAGAGTATAATTTTATTACAGAAACGCCAGATCGGATAAACTCCCTTATCGTGGATAATTTTAAGGGAGGTGTTACATTTCAGTTCCCATTGTTTTTACGAAAGGAAAGGGGCGATTTAAAATTGGCCAAGTTTAAGCTTATGGATGCAGAGTTTGAGCGGGACAATGTACAGGTGGCACTTCAAAACAAGATAATTGCCATTTATGGGGAATTGGAATCCTACGAAGTCCAAAACCAATTGATTGTCGATATCGTAACGGACTACACTACCTTGTTAAAGGCAGAGGAGCGCAAGTTCAGTTTTGGGGAAAGTTCCCTCTTCTTGATCAATTCAAGGGAGAGTAAACTCATTGACACCTATTTAAAACGCAATGAAATGGAGAACAAATTCTTCCATACCAAGGCAAAATTGTTCAAGAACTTGGCCATCAACCCTAAAATATTGTAAGCTGTTCAAAAACCTGCTTTATCCAAAAAATATAATTTGCTCTAGCTGTTTTCAGGGGATGAAGCAATACCTTTGTTAAGCACGTTTTTTTTGAATGATCGCAAATGAACTTGACCATTGAGAACATTTTATTGGTAGGCTCCCTATTGCTCCTTTTGAGCATATTTGCAGGAAAGACCTCCTATAAATTTGGCGTCCCCACCTTGTTGCTTTTTTTGGCCGTGGGGATGTTGGCTGGATCGGATGGGATAGGAGGGATTCAATTTGATGATCCCAAGATAGCCCAGTTCATAGGGATCGTGTCCCTTAACTTCATTCTGTTCTCCGGGGGACTGGATACCAATTGGAAAGCCGTAAAACCCATACTCAAGGAAGGAGTGACCCTATCTACCTTGGGAGTTTTATTGACTGCGCTGACCTTGGGGCTGTTCGTATGGTATATTACCGATTTTACATTTTATGAAAGTATGTTGTTGGGTTCCATTGTGTCCTCCACCGATGCGGCGGCGGTATTTTCCATCTTAAGGTCCAAAAGCTTGGCGTTGAAGGCCAACCTACGACCCACATTGGAGTTGGAAAGTGGAAGTAACGACCCCATGGCCTATGTGCTTACCATCGCTTTTTTGACCTTAGTGGTCAACCAAGACCAAAGCTTTATGTCTGTTGTCCCCATGTTCTTGCTACAGATGGTTTTGGGTGGGTTAGGTGGTTTTGCCTTTGGAAAGCTCAGTAAGTTCATCATCAATAAAATCAAGCTGGATTTTGAAGGGTTGTATCCCGTGTTGGTCATCGCTTTGATGTTCACCACCTTCTCCGCAACGGATTTTGTGGGCGGAAATGGGTTTTTGGCTATTTATATCTGTGCCGTGTACTTGGGTAACCAAGATTTGATCCACAAGAAGACCATCTTAAAAATGTACGATGGTTTGGCGTGGTTGATGGAAATTGTACTCTTCTTGACCTTGGGACTGCTTGTTTTTCCAAAACAGGTGATTCCTTTTATGGGTATAGGTCTGCTTATTTCACTTTTCTTGATTTTGGTGGCCCGTCCGGTGGGAGTTTTCCTGAGCCTTTTGCCCTACAGAATGAAGCTCAGAAGGCGGTTCTATATTTCATGGGTGGGCCTAAGGGGAGCAGTGCCCATTGTGTTCGCAACGTATCCGCTGCTAGCAGGAATCGATAAGGCCAATATGATTTTCAACATTGTTTTCTTTATTTCGGTGACCTCCATACTCATCCAAGGGACCACACTGTCCATTGTGGCGAAATGGTTGCATGTGGCATTACCGGAAAAGGTAAAGAAAGCAAGTGCTACCGATTTGCTATTGGCAGAAAATCCAAAAGCGGAAATGAAAGAGATTTTGGTGACCCCTGACTGTTTTGCCACGGATAAAAAGATCGTGGAGTTGGGCTTTCCAAGAAATGCCATCATTGCCATGATCAAACGTGATGATAGCTATGTAACCCCCAATGGTTCCACAATAATAGAAGCTTGGGATAAATTGGTGGTCCTTGCCGATCGACCTGAAATCTTTGAGGAAGTGGATAAGACTTTGAAAGGATTGTGAGCCAACCTTATCGTTTTGGCAACATGGAATATAATGCCATACACTGAAAAAATAGGTAGCTTGCGGAACAATATTTTTTGGACAGAAACCCAACTAAAAATAAAGAACAACCTTTCCGATGAAAAAAAGCATTCTCTTCCTTTTCCTTTGTGTCACCATATATGTGGGCCATGGTCAGACCATAGATGTCATTTCCTATAACATCCGCTACGATAATCCCAATGACAACCCCAACCACTGGGAGAACCGAAAGGATTTTCTCATTTCCCAACTGAATTTTTATGCTCCTGATGTTTTTGGGGTACAGGAAGGGCTTATCAACCAACTAAAGGATATGGATAGCGGCCTTGAAGACTACACCTATTTTGGTATAGGGCGTGACCATGGGGACGAAAGAGGGGAGTTTACCGCTGTTTTTTACAATCAGAAGAACATTGAACTGTTGAAAGAAGGTACATTTTGGTTGTCCACTACACCAGAAGTCCCTTCCAAGGATTGGGATGCGGCCTTGCCCAGAATTTGTACCTACGGCTTTTTTAAAGATAAAGGGAGTGGAGCCCGGTTTTTCGTGTTCAATACCCACTTTGATCATGTGGGTGTACAGGCGCGGGAGGAAAGTGCCAAACTCATCCTGCAAAAGATAAAAGAGTTGAATCCAGGGAATCATCCAACAGTGTTGATGGGTGATTTTAACCTGGAAAGCAACAGTAAAGGCATCCAACTGATTGTTCAACAGATGAAAGATACCCATATTGAGGCTGGTCCCAATGCCTTTGGTCCCGAGGGCACCTTCAATGGGTTTGATTTTGGAAAACCTGTGGACAAAAGAATCGATTACATTTTTGTTTCCGACGGGATCAAGGTGGTCAAAAGTGCCATTTTAAGCGATTCAAAAGACCTTAGGTATCCATCCGATCACTTACCGGTATTTGCGCGATTGGACTTCGGTCCAGAACAGTCCAAATAATTTCCATGATACAGGTTTTATAGCTTGTAAAGTTTACAATATGGTAATATTTCCCAAGCAGGTTTTTTATGAAATTTGTCCCTGATGGGAGAAAGCCATACCAAAAAAGCTTCCCTGGAGGAGCTCGCCAGTCGTATTGCAAAATCAAATAGGGATGCATTCAACACCCTGTTCGGTTTGTTGTGGGAACCCATGTACACCTATGCTGCTTCCGTGGTTATGGACGATTCCGTGGCAAAGGATTTGGTCCAGGAAGTCTGGATGGATTATTGGCAGCGTCGGGAAGAGCTGCAAATTGTCAGTATTAAACCATACCTGTATAAAGCCGTTCGTTATAAATGCTATAACGCATTGCGGAATGCAAAGTTCAACGAGACACAAATTGAAGCGGCCAATGCGGTTTACGTGGTTTCGGAAATGGAACTTGAAGAAGATGTGACCGAGTTGACCAATAGGATACACGATACCCTGTCCAGTTTGCCCAATAGATGTCAGGAAGTATTTCAATTGAGTCGGATCAACAATATCACCAATAAAGAGATTGCGGAAAAGCTCAATATTTCCCAACGATCGGTTGAAAATCAGATATCATTTGCCCTCCGAAAGCTTCGGAAGGAACTCTCCATTGTTAAGTTTTTTTCTTTCTAAGCCTCTCTTTCTTTACCAAAAGGTTAACCATATTAAGGAAACGTCAACATCCTGATTTTTTATGTGCGTTCATGTGTGCTCTTGGTACTCTATAGTGTAACGAGCGTACAATGACTGAAAATAAGATCAAAAGATTGATGCAAAAATACCTGGACGGTACCATTACCGAAAAGGAAGAATCTGTATTGGAAGAATTTGACAAGAATCTTTTGCACAGAAATATGGATGGCGTGTTCAAGGACCCATCGGACAAAAGGCGTATTGAACAGAGATTGTCCAAAGCGATAAACAAACCAAAGAACAGAGGAACAAGCTTTGGATGGATACGGGTAGCGGCTTCGGTGGCGATACTGTTGGGGTTTGGATATTTGGCTTTTACCAAGTTTGATCAAGAACCGGCCCAGGAAGCTGTTCAGGAGGTGGTGCGCACCACGGATTGGGGTCAAAAATTGGAGTTGACCCTTTCCGATGGCACCTTGGTCCGATTAAACTCGGGCAGTTCTTTAAAATTTCCGGATAGGTTTGAGGGAAATACGAGGGAGGTGGAGCTTGAGGGTGAAGCCTTTTTTGATGTGGCCAGAAATCCAGACAAGCCCTTTGTCATTAAATCGGATGAAGTACGAACCACAGTGTTGGGTACCTCATTCAATGTGAATACCTATTCGCACAACCAACATATTGCAGTGACCGTTGCCACCGGCAAGGTTGAGGTGGCCTCCAGGGACGATAAGATTTTCTTGGGGCCAAATGAACAAGGGGTTTTTAATCGAAACACCAAAGCCATTTCCAAAGAACAAACGGATATATCCGCCTATCTCAACTGGAAAGAAGGAATCCTATCCTTTGAAGATGCCGCCTTGACAGAGGTAACTGCCTCTTTGGAGCGTTGGTACGGGGTAACCTTTATGTTTGAAAATGACAGTCTAGGGGATTGCCATTTAACAGCCACTTATACAAACGAAACACTGGGAGAGGTACTGGAAAGTATTGTCTATACAAAAAAGGGACTTCGATATGATTTCCTCGGAGACAAAAAAATACGTATCAACGGAACATGCACAGACTAAAGCTGACGTAACCAAAAATGAAAAGCCTATGACATAAAAAATAAAAAAAGCAGTCTGCAACACTTTGGCGAGCGGCGACAGACTGCCGGAAGTTCAATAATTACAAATACTAATAACCATTAAACATGATGTGAAATTATGAATTCACTAACTATTAAACAATTTATCAAGTTGACATTCCACACATTTTGCTTTCTGATTGTACTGGCACTGTTGAATCCGGTGCTGGCGGCGGATGCCAGAGGGCAAGAATTGTCTGATTTTAAGGTGGACCTTGCTGTAGACAATGCATCGGTCATTGAAGTGTTGAAACAGATTGAGGAACAGACCCAATTTACCTTTGTGTACGACAGAAAGGTAAAAAGGTTGCAAAAAACCTATGATATTGCCTATCGGGGCGTTTCGTTGCGTTCTGTGCTGGAGTTGATGGCGAAAGACGCCAACCTTACCTTTAGAAGGATAAACCATACCATTTCCATTGATGTGAAACCCCAAGCCCCAAAGAGGGTGATTGAGGTGGAATTCATTACGGTAACGGGTACGGTCATGGATGAAAATGGAGTTCCCTTGGCAGGGGCTTCCGTGGTTGAAAAAGGTTCCGCCAATGGTACCATTACAGACTTTGACGGTAACTATTCCATAGATGTAGAGGGCGATGCCACCCTAGAGGTTTCCTATTTGGGGTACAAACCCCAAGAGGTGGCCGTCAATGGCCGTACTGCCATCAATATTCAATTAAGCCCGGATACCACAGAGTTGGAAGCCGTGGTGGTGGTAGGGTACGGTACCCAGAGAAAGACGGATGTTACGGGCTCCATTGCCTCTGTGGACAGTGAAGGATTCAATAAAGGAATCGTAGCCAACCCTGGGCAATTGCTACAAGGTAAGGTGGTAGGGGTGAATGTATCCAACACCAGTGGCGAACCCGGTGCAGCGCAGGATGTGATCATCCGAGGTGTGGGTAGTCTCCGTTCCGGTACAACGCCTCTTTATGTAATCGATGGTTTTGCGCTGGACAATTCGGGAACTGGAATTGCTTCTAACCCTTTAAACTTTATCAACCCACAAGATATTGAGAGCATTGATGTGCTGAAAGATGCTTCCGCAGCGGCCATTTACGGTGCCAGGGCGGCCAATGGGGTAATTGTGATCACCACCAAAAAAGGAAAAGCGGGAAGAACCCAAATGGACTTGAGTGTATCCACAGGATTCTCCACTTTGGCCAACGAGGTAGATGTCTTTGGGGCCGATGAGTTCCGTAGACAAGTGGTGGCTGCTGGTGGAAACTTGGATGATGGAGGAGCCAATACCAACTGGCAGGATGAGCTTACCCGGACCGGGGTTTCCAAGAACATCAATTTCTCCATGAGTGGGGCCAATGAAAAGTTTTCGTATCATACTTCACTTGGGGTGAACGATCAGGAAGGGATCTTGAGAGGCAGCAATCTTAAACGCTACTCTGGGCGTTTGAACCTTACCCAAAGGGCATTGGACGATCGGTTGAAAATAGAATTCAACATGACCGCCAGTAGAACGGAAAACCTAAGACCCGATGCAAGGTCAATTGTGGGCGATATGCTCCAGTTGAACCCTACTTTACCCGTATATACCAATGGGGAACCCACGTTGTTGGAAAATAGGTTGAATCCGCTGACGCGCGAAAGAATCTATAGCGATGATGCGGTCAACCACCGTATCTTGACCAATATTGCCCCATCGTTTGAAATTATTGATGGACTTACCTATAAGTTGAATTTGGGGGTTGATTATTCTTCCACTGAGAGGGATGTGCAGCAAAGACCATATTCCTTGTTGGAAGATTACATCAATGGAGGATTAAGATCGTATTACACCACCAACAAGAATGTTTTGGTGGAAAATACCCTGACCTACAACTATGCTACGGAAAAGCATAACCTAACATTTTTGGCTGGGCAGACCTATCAAGAAACCTTTGTTCATCAAAAAAGATTTGATTTGGAAGGTTTTGCCGATAATGGCATTGATCCAAAATACCAAGATCAAATCAGCGGGGAAAGCACCCAGACCTATTTATATACGTATGCCACCAAGAATGAACTCCAGTCGTTCTTTGGTCGTATCAATTATGGTTTTGACAACAAATATTTATTGACAGCGACCATGAGGGCAGACGGTTCTTCCAAGTTTGGGGGCAATAACAAGTACGGTTATTTCCCTTCGGTAGCCTTGGGTTGGAACATCATGAACGAGGAGTTTTTGAGTACCAATAGCGCTATCAATAATCTAAAACTAAGGGCCAGTTGGGGTAAAACAGGAAATCAGGAGATTCCTTCCAAGATTACCAAGTTGAGCTATACGGATAGCAAGGATGACAATGATTCCTATCCCATCAACGGGGATGAAGGTTCCTTGGAGGATTATCCATATGGAACCATCTTTACCCGTTTGGCCAACCCGGATATTCAATGGGAAGTTTCGGCCCAAACCAACATAGGTCTAGATTTCGGTCTGTTTAACAACAGATTGTCCGGTACCGTGGATTATTTCAATAAGGTTTCTGAGAATATTTTGCTTGAGGTAACTCCTGCAGACCCGGTTCAGCCTACGGATAAATACTGGACCAATATTCCTGATATGGAAATCAAGAACAACGGTTTGGAGTTTGCTTTGGATTATAGCAGCGATAGGGACAGGGACTTCTCCTATAACATTGGAGGTAATATTGCCTATACCAACAATAAAGTGGAGAATTCGCCCTATAAAGTGTTGACCACAGGGGCTGCACAAGGTGCAGGGCAGACAGATGCGACAATCAATGGAAATATCAATGGGGAATCCATAGGATCATTTTACATGCAAGAGTTTATGGGAATTGGAGCGGATGGTTTGAGTATTTTGTCCGATGAACGTACCGTTGTGGGCAGTGCCCTTCCAGATATCGTGTATGCGTTCTACTTGAACTTCCAATACAAGGATTTTGATCTAGGGTTGAACTTCAACGGAGTTTCCGGGAACAAGGTGTACAACCATACGGCCATGTCCATGTTCACAAAAGGTTTGTTGGCATCAAACTTCAATACAACAAGTTTGGCCGCCCAGTTCTCCAATGAAGACATTACCAATTCCAATACGGTATCTACCAGATACTTGGAAGATGGTGATTTCCTTAGATTGAACAATGCCACTTTGGGGTACAATCTAAAACCTGGATTGATAGGAATGGACCACTTGATCAATTCCATCCGCTTTACCATTACAGGACAGAATCTGTTTGTGATCACGGACTACAGTGGATTTGACCCAGAAATCAATTCCAACTTGACCATTGACGGCATCCAGACTTTCGGGATAGATTACTTCAATTACCCCAAGGCAAGGACTCTTGTATTTGGCCTAAACGTATCATTCTAATTTAAAAACACACTTCAAGATGAAGAATAAAATTATAATCGCACTTTTTGGAATTGGCTTGTTCGCCAATGTGAACTGCACCGATTTGGAGGAAGATGTCATTGACGAATCCCTTGAGGGAAGTGGACAGGCAGAGTTGATCAGTGGGGCCATAGCACCGGCCTATGGACAAATTGCCTGGACCTGGAGGCATACCAACTACTATGGGCTACAATTGATTGCTGCAGATGAGGCCATATTGCCATACCGTGGTGGAACCGACTGGTATGATGGTGGTAAGTTCATCGAGACCCATGCCCATGATATTGCACCGAGCAATGATTTGGTGGGCAGCTCATGGAACGAGGTGACCAAGAATATTTCACGAACCCTATCCGCTATGGAAGTATTGCGCCCGCTTGCCGAAGCTGGAGATACCGAGGCCCAAGGCGCCCTTAATGAGATGATTGCCCTAAGGGCGTATTTGAACATGCTTACCCTGGACAGCTGGGGATTGGTGTTCAAAAAAGAAACCTCCGAGGAACTTTCCGAGATTTTAAGGGGGCAGGAAGCCCTTGACTACATTGAGAGTGAATTTCTTTCCGTGGTGGATGTCATTGATACCAGCAAAGGACCGGGACGCATTACCCAAGCGGCCGTTTGGGGATTTTTGGCCCGTTTGAACCTCAATGCTGCCGTATATCGTGATCCTTACGGTACCCCGAGCTTCACGAATGAAGATATGGACAAGGTCATTACCTATACCAACAATATCATCAATTCTGGGGCATTCTCATTGTCACCTGAATATTTTGATCTTTTCAATGATGACAACCATGATAATCCCGAGTTGATTTTTGCCTTGGACCAAAGAGGCGTCATGAAGAATGAGCACAGCAGATGGGCCTATTGGTCGTTGGCGGGATCTTGGTTCCCAAGACCTGAACATCCCAGCGCAGATGGCACCGATGGTCCGGCCATCACCTCTGATTTTTACCAAACCTGGGTAGATGCCTATGGAGATGTCGATCCTGCGGAGGCAGATGCGCGTTTTTATCAAATGAACCAGATGATTCCAGAAGCGTTGCAAGACCTTACCGGGGTTAGCCCAGAGAATGATGAAGACCATTATTATTGCATTTCTGCCGAGGATTTTGAAATCAACCGAGGAATTGTCCGTGGTGTGATTTGGGGTCCAAGAAAAGATGAAAATGGTTCGTTTTATACCTGCGATGAAGGTTATAGGATCTACCCCGTCATCCAAACCAAAGGAAACGGACCCGATAAGGATGTGGACTACGTAAGCCATACCTTGGAGGTCGACTTTTCCAACGAAGGTAGACTGCACCGTAATGGATATCGAGTGTCCAAGTATCAATTTAGCCATACTTCTCCCAATGGAAACAACTACAGCAGCGTGGATTTGGTATTGATGCGTTTGGCAGAGATTTATTTGATGCGTGCCGAGGCCAAATTGAGAAAAGGTGACAGTGCCGGTGCCCTGGCCGATGTGAATATGGTAAGGACTTCAAGAACTGCCCGCCCAGAGCAAACACCGGAAGCATTGGGCTCCATGGATTTGGACATACTTTTCCGTGAGCGTGGTTTTGAATTATACTGGGAAGGATTTAGACGTACCGATCAAATCCGCTTTGGTCGTTATGAGGATTCTTGGACAGAGAAAACAGATAGTGATGTGAATCACAGATTGTTCCCTATCCCACAAGATGCCATAGATGGGGCATCCAATGCACCCGGATATTTGGAACAGAACCAAGGTTATTGATATCAGCAGTGTTTTTTAGGGAATGCGGCAAGATGGGTTACCTCTTGCCGCTCCCATTTTGTAAGAATTAAAAAATGTGAAGATGAGATTTTCAGTTCAAGGAGGAGTATTGTTGGGTATGCTGATGATGGGCATGGCTTGCAAAACAGAAACGGACAAACAGGAAGCCAAGAGTACGGAACAGGAAGAGCCCCTAAATGTTATTTTAATGATTGGTGATGGAATGGGGGTTCCGCAAGTATCCACAGCCTATTATTTTGGGGAGGACACGCCTAATTTTTCTAGGTTTAAGCAGATCGGGTTTCATAAGACCTCGGATAAGAGCTATCGTATAACCGATTCAGCAGCTGGGGCCACTGCTTTTGCCATAGGGCAGAAAACCTATAAAAGGGCCATTGGGGTCTCTGTTGACACCATTCCTCAGGAAACCTTGTTGGAACAGTTACAAAAGCAAGGCTACCAGACCGGACTTATCAGTTTGACCACCATAACCCATGCCACTCCGGCCAGTTTCTATGCCCATGTAAAAGATCGGGATATGCATGAGGAAATTGCCGAGCAGTTGGTTGGGGCCAAGGTGGATTTTATTGCAGGGGGAGGGCGGAAGTTTTTCCGTGACCGTGCGGATGGAAAAGAGCTTTTCGCCAACTTCAAAGAGCAGGGCTACCATTTGGATACCCTTCAACTTTCGGAGGTGGTTCTGGACCAACCCAACGCCTATATTCTGGCCGAAGAAGGGATTCCATCCAAAATTGAAGGACGGAAAGAGTTTTTGACCGATGCCACTTCCATGGCTTTGGACTATTTTGAAAAGAAGAAAAAGCCCTTTTTCCTGATGGTGGAAGGATCGTACATTGATTGGGGAGGACACGCCAAAGATGCCGAAATGATGGTTTCCGAAGTTTTGGATTTTGATAAGACCTTGGGTACCGTTTTGGATTTTGTGGAAAAGCACCCCAACACCTTGTTGGTGGTCACCGCAGACCATGAAACCGGAGGGGTAAGCATCGGTAAGTTTTATGACATCGACGAAAGTACAGGGGAAAAGAAAGAAGTTCCCGAAAAAGTCACTGTGTACTTCAACTCGGACCAACATAGCGGGGAATTGATTCCCGTATTTGCCAAGGGCAAGGGTTCCGAAAACTTTCAGGGCATCTACGAAAACAATGAGATTTTTCATAAGATTCAGCAGGCATTACACCAAAAACCAATAACGCAATGAAAAAAATAACACGGGCAATTCTTGTTCTCCTTTTGGCGTTTCTGAACACCACGATAAAGGCCCAAACCACCTACAAAGTACATTCGCACAACGATTATGCCCAAGAATTGCCTTTCTGGTATGCCTATGCCAACGGCGCGGCATCCATTGAGGCCGATTTGTTCTTAAAGAACAATAGCCTTTACGTGACCCATGCCGAAGCTGAAATTGTGGAAGGAAGAACTTTTCAAACACTTTATCTGGATAGGCTTCAAAAACTGCAGGAATCGGGGAATTTAAGGGATGTTCAATTGCTCATCGATTTAAAATCTGAAGCCTACGCCACCTTGCAGAGACTGGTGGAAGTCTTGGAGGGCTATCCGCAACTCCTTAAAGCGGACAAGGTTCGCTTTGTGATTTCTGGTAATAGGCCCAAACCAGAAGATTATGGCAAGTATCCCAGTTTCATTTGGTTTGATCATCAGAATCTGGATGAATTGGACCAAATTGATTTAAATAAAGTGGCCTTGGTCAGCACGAGCTTCAAGAACTATTCGGTTTGGAATGGGTATGGAAGAATGACAGAACCCGATTTGGAAGCCGTGAAAGAAGCCATCAATAAAGCCAAAAAAGTGGGCAAACCGTTCCGTTTTTGGGCTTCACCCGATACCAAGACGGGTTGGGCTCGATTGGCGAGACTAGGGGTGGATTACATCAACACCGATCAACCTGCTTTGGCCCAACAATATTTGACCAATCTGGAAGCCAACACCTACAACAAGAAAACGCCCATTTCGGTGTACCGACCCAAGTATGGGTACACAACAGGGGCAAAACCCACCAATGTGATCTTGATGATCGGCGATGGTAATGGATTGGCGCAAATAACAGCCGCCATGGTGGCTAACCATGGAAACTTAACACTGACGGGAATCAAGGAGATTGGCTTGGTAAAGACCGCTTCCCATGACGATTTGATCACCGATTCCGCGGCGGGGGCAACAGCCATGGCAACTGGGGTAAAGACAAATAACAGGGCCATTGGGGTCGATTCCAATGGAGATGTTCTTACCAATCTTGTGGATAAGGTAAGTACCGCAGGTTTTAATACAGCCATTGTAACTACCGATGCCATTTATGGGGCAACCCCGTCTTCCTTTTTTGCCCATCGGGTTGAGCGGGACGATACCGAAGGTTTGGTAGCTGATTTAAACGAGAGCCCACTTGATCTCTTTATTTCTGGAGGGCAAAATCAAGAAAATACCATCCAAAAAAAGTTTAAGACCCAATCCCTGGAAAGTTTTGAAACTCTGCATGAACCAACAGCAATCTATTTGGGAAGCAATAAAGTGCTTTCTGCTACCTCAGGCAGAGGAGCTATTTTTCCCAAGGCAGTTAAAAAAGCTCTTGATGCATTAAGTGCTAAGGAACAGCCCTTTTTTCTAATGGTGGAAGGTGCCCAAATTGATAATGGGGGACATTCCAACAATATTGGGGATATTGTGGAGGAAATGTTGGATTTTGACCAAGCCATTGCCGAGGCCTTGGAGTTTGCCGATACCCATGGGAACACCTTGGTGGTCATCACCGCGGATCATGAAACCTCCGGTCTTGGAATTGTGGGAGGAAATATGAAAGAAGGAAGGGTCCAAGGGGATTTCTTGACCATTGATCATACGGGAATCTTGGTACCTCTATTTGCATATGGTCCCCAATCACAAAATTTTAGCGGGGTTTATGAGAATACGGACATCCATCATAAAATTTTGGAGGCTTTGGGCATTGCTGCTGAAAATGGAAAATAAAGCCGTAGAAAGTAACTTTAAAATGATGGAATGGTATACGGTTTCAATAACCTAATCGATAGGTTTTGCGGACAGTCCATTTAAATCCCATACAATTTTGCCATCTTTTATGGTGAGTTCCGCTTCCAGTTTTTGGTCGCCTTTAAGCAAATTGTTGCGGGCATCGATATAGCCAAACGAGCCTTTTCTAAGTCGGAGTACGGCTATATCGGCCACAGCGCCCACACCCAAATGACCCAAATCGTTGCGTCCAATGGCTTTGGCAGGGTACCAGGACCCACGTTTGAACACTTCTCTTAAAGGAATCCCCATATTCAGGAACTTGGACATGACGTTGAGGAAATCCTTCATTCCTGCATTCATGCTGAACCTGTGTAGGTCCGTACCAAATGAGTTGGGCCAAAAGCCCTGTTCTATGGCCGGAATGCCTTGATCAAACCAAAAGCCGGCACCTCCGTGTCCCACATCAAAGAGAATACCGCGTTCCTTGGCTTCCATTACCACAGGCAAAACGGTACCATTTTGATCTACAACGGGCTTACGTTCCGAAATGTTCTCAAAAGTATGGGTGATGATATCCCCGGGCCGCATATGGGCCAACTGATCTTCCAAGGTATATTCGGGGAGATGGCACTCCACAAAAATGGGGCGATTGGTTTTTTCCCCAGCCTCAATAGTACGTTCAAAGGGGGTCCAATCCTTACCATTGTAATGCCCAATCTTGATACCAACGATGGTGTTGGGATATTGGTTGATGATTTCCACGGTCTTGGCCACATTCATTTCACTGATGTCGCTTTCAAGTTCATCTCCGGTCATACCATGACCTGCAATATTGAGAAAGGCCAGTATGCGGGTCTTCGAATGGTCAATGACCTGTTGCTTGAATTGGGGGAAATTTCGCCAACCGGAGGTTCCGGCATCCACAACCGTGGTGACCCCTGCCTTAAAACTGAAATCGTCAGGGGATAGACTGTAGATTCCATTGGCAAATTTTTTCGCCTCGGGGCCAACAAAAACGTGGGTGTGCGTATCGATCAAACCTGGTACTACAAACAGCCCTGTCGCATCCACGACCACTTTGGCCGTTTCGCTGGAAATATTTTGCGAAACTTCCGCGATTCGTCCATTTAAAATGGAAACATCGGCAATGGTGTCCACCTGGTTCGCTGGATCAAAAACATGTCCGTTTTTAAGGAGTAAATCAACCTCTTGGGCATAAATGTTGGAAATCAGCAGAGTTGTAATAAACCCGAAGATGACCTTGAAATAGCTGTCCATACTACTTATTGCTAAAATCCGTTCCAGCCATTCCGTTCAGGTCCCAAACAACTTTACCGGCTCTTAGGGTAAGTTGGGTCTCCAGCTTCTTTTTTCCTTTAAGGGTATTTCTACGCACATCCAAAAACCCAAAATCTCCCTCCCGTAAACTAAATACGGCAATGTCTGCTTCGGCGCCTACATCCAAATGTCCCAAGTCCGTCCTTCCGATGACCTGGGCAGGTGCCCAAGTTGCTCGGGCAATAACATCTTCCAATGAGAATCCCATAGCCATAAATTTGGAAAGAACATTGCTGAGGTCCTTCATCCCGGAATTCATACTCTGGGTATGTAGGTCGGTACTGATCACATTGGCCTTAAACCCTTGTTGGGAAGCAGGTACGGCCTGACGCCAAGAAAATGCCCCACCTCCATGGCCCACATCAAAAACAATACCCCTTTCCTGAGCCTTAAAGACAAAAGGTTTCACCTTGTCATTTTCGTCCACTATGGTTTCACGTTGTGTTGGTCCATACGAATAGGTATGGGTAAATATATCACCAGGACGGAGATGTTCCATGAACAGGGATTCTATGGAGTTGGGTGGGTCATGCTCACCAAAATCGACCATTACGGGGACGTTGGCCCTTTTACCGGCTTCAACCGCTAAATCCACTTGATCAAAACCGCCCCAATAGTGGGCCGCTTTTATGCCAACTAAAATTTCGGGATAGAGTTTTGTGATGGAATAAGCTGTCATCTCAGGGTTCATGTCGCTTAAGTTTTGTTCATCAAACCTACTTTTCATGCCATGGCCCACAATGTTGAGAAGCGCCAATACCCTTGTTTTGGCCTTGTCTATGGTCTGTTCTTTAAACAAAGGGAAATTTCGCCAACCTGATGAACCTGCATCCACGACCGTGGTTACCCCGGACCTGAAGGTAAACCCATCTGGCATTACACTGGTCTGGGCATTGGCAATATAGTCATCCAACTGGTTGCCCATAAATACATGGACATGCATGTCTATAAGGCCAGGAGTGACATAATACCCCGAAATATCTATGGTTTTTTCAGCCTTTTTCCCTGATATGCTCTTGGTTACACTTTTTATTTTTCCATCCTTGATACCTATATCCATAGGGGTATTGATGTTATTTTTCGTATCAATAAGGTGACCTCCTTTCAGAAGTAGATCATATTCTTGGGCATGCAGCCCCAAGCTGATGGCAAATAAAAATATGGGAAGTAAGAAACGCAGTCGGTTTAGGTTGGTGTGGAAATTCATGTGGTTTAGTTGGTTTAGTGAATCTGTTGATATATGGCTTTGCAGCTTGGGAAAGCGTTTGAGGACAAAAAGGTTCTTTTGCTTTTCCAGCTCATATAATAGTACACTTGAAAAAGGCATTACCCTATACTCTTGTTTTGCTATGTCGTTGGAAACAAGATGGATATTTGAAGGTCGTTGTGGCATCAGTACATAAAAAAATAACTAATGTTGAAGATATGAACTCTATCTTTAACCAACCATTTTAACAAGAGCAAAATTGAGAACTAAAACTAAGAAAATCATTGGATTTACCCTTTTCTTGCAGTTATTGGGTGTGGGATGCGGGGAAAATACCAAAACGGAAAGGACATGGAGTATGTACAAGGCGGATAACGCCAGTACCAGTTATTCTCCATTGAAACAGATACATAAGGAAAATGTTTCAAAGTTGAACCCGGCATGGACATTTAGACCCATGGATGCCCAGGAGGGTACCAGATTCTCCAGGAATGAATCCAATCCTATTGTAGTGGATGGGGTCATGTATACCACTTCGGCCAGACACCGTTTGTATGCACTCGCAGCTGACACGGGAAAAATGGTGTGGTCTTTTGACCCTTTCTATGGAGGAACTGGTGGAGGGGTGAGTAGGGGAGTGACCTATTGGGAAGATGGCGACGATAAAAGGATATTGTTTACCGCGGGCGACCAGCTTTTTGCTGTGGATGCAATGACAGGAAAGCCTGTTCTGTCCTTTGGAGAAGAAGGTAAGGCCAGTATGAATGTTGGACTCAGGGGCGACCCAGACGCCATTTCGGTTATCCCAACATCGCCCGGAATTGTCTATGGTGACCTGTTGATCATGGGGACCGAGGTCTCTGAGCTGTATGGCGCTGAACCTGGATATATTAGGGCATATGATATTAGGACTGGCGCTTTAAAATGGAAGTTTCATACCATTCCCAAGCCTGGAGAAGTCGGCTATGATACGTGGCCCAAAGATGCCTATAAGTATGCAGGCGGTGCCAACAATTGGGGCGGTATGAGTGTGGATGAAAAGCGGGGCATGGTCTTCGTTTCCTTGGGGTCTCCTACCTATGATTATTATGGCGCCGACCGGGTGGGAATGAATCTTTTTGGTAATTGTGTGGTTGCCCTTGATGCGGGAACTGGGGAGTATATATGGCACTTTCAGACCATTCATCACGATCTATGGGACTACGATTTGGCGGCACCTCCAAATTTGGTGACCTTGGAGCGGGATGGAAAAAAAGTGGATGCCGTTGCACAAACTTCCAAAGTGGGGTTTCTGTATGTGTTGGATAGGGAAACTGGAGAGCCTTTGTTCCCTGTGGAAGAGAGGGAGGTTCCGGCATCCAATATACCTGGGGAATACGCTTGGCCCACCCAGCCCTTTCCGCTTAAGCCCGCACCCTATGCGAGGCAATCCATCACCGTGGACGATTTAAGTTTTTACTCCCAAGCATCCCACGATTCCTTGTTGAAAGAATTCAATTCATATCGTTATGAAGGACTCTTCACACCGCCCGATACCGTTGGAACCTTTATGTTTCCGGGCAGCAGGGGAGGTTCAAGCTGGGGAGGGGGCGCTTACGACCCCAATACGGGTGTACTGTACGTTAAATCCAATGACTCCCCCGAAATCAGTATGCTGAAAAGAGTGGAAAAAACGAAAAGCGAAGATGAAAACGCTTCACTGTATGAAAAAGGGGAACAGTTTTACAAGAATTTTTGTTTGAGTTGCCATGGAGCCGATAAAAATGGACAGGAACCCGACTATCCATCACTTTTGGGCTTGAAAATGAAGATGGATCGTGGGGAAGTCTTGAAAAAAATCGAGGACGGTGCCGGGAAAATGCCTTCGTTTTCCAGTGTACTTCCCGGAGAGGAAGAAGCTATTTTGGCGTATCTGTTCGAGCAAAAAAATGCAAGGTCCAGACGGGAGGATCGTTGGCTTAAGGAAGTGCAGGCCAATGAAAAGGCCAATACTGAGGAACAGCAGGATACCCTACCAAGATATTTGAACATTCGGGCCTATGGGTATTTCAGGGACAGTGAAGGCAGACCAGGAATTAAGCCACCATGGGGTATGTTGAACGCCATTAACCTGAACACTGGTGAATATGAGTGGAAAATTCCGGTGGGAAACTATCCTGACCTGCAAGAGGAAGGAGCACCCATAACGGGAACGGGAGGTTCGGCCGGACCCATTGTGACTGCTGGTGGAATTGTTTTTTTGACGGGAACCCACGATCAAAAACTATTTGCTTTCGACAAGGATAATGGGCAACTGCTTTGGGAAACGCTGTTACCAACATCGGGAACGGCCACTCCCAGTACCTATATGATGGATGGAAAGCAATATTTGGTCATTTCCCTGGCAGGAAACGAGGATGAGCCAGGAGGGTATATCATGGCTTTTGCATTACCTGAAAGCGAAGGAGGGGGAAATTGAACCTCTCATAGCTTAGCGTATATGGGCAGTTTCTTTTTGAAGGTCCAAATATTTTTTGCGCACGAGTTTAGCGGTTTGATGTTCTCCCGTATGACTCCATCCCGGGGGCATGAACAGATATAATATTTTGTTTTTTAGGCCTGGAGCATTGACCACATCTTTGTAGAGTGCTTTGAATTCACCAAAATATACATCAAAGAAACTTCCCGAATCCATCTCACGGGTTATACCATATTGGATGGGAAGGTGGTCTTCCTCATCTTGATAGGTTCCAAAAACCCTATCCCAAATGTTCAAGAGATTACAGAAGTTGGTGTCCATATACAGGGGATTTCTACCGTGGTGGACCCGATGGTGCGAGGGAGTTAAAATAAGTTTTCCAAGGAACCCTAAACGTCCCTTTTGCAGTACATGCTCACCAACATGGATAAAAGTGGCATAGGTAATATCCAGCAGAAGAATGGAAAAGAACAGCTTTGGGTCAACTCCAAGGAGCATGCATGTTGCGGTGCGGATAAAGTCAGCATACGGGAACTCGAGAAAAAAATGCGCATGGTTTACAGATAAGTTCATGGTCTCCGCCGCATGGTGCGGGGAGTGGAGGCACCAGAGCAAACGAACTTTGTGGCCAAAATAGTGATAGATAAAACTGCCCAATTCCCAGACTACATATCCATAAATGAACCAATACCAAGTGTAAGAGGTCTGAAAAGGTGCATATTCTTGAAAGAAACCGATACACCACACAATGGTGCCCAATGAAAGAATACGGCCAATAACCCTATTAAAGACAATGATAAAGAAATTTACTTTGTACGTTCTTAATTGTTTCCTTTCCCTGAAAAAGACAATGAAGAACTCAACAAAAAGTAAAATGGGAAGCGCTAGGAAGACACAGGACATGATACCATCAAAACTTTTGAAAAAGGCGTAGTTTTCTGTTTTTAAGGCTTCCAGTATGCTGGTGAAGCCCAAAAAGTTCATTATTTCCTCAAAAACTGCATTCAAGAAATCCATAAGTTGGTTGTATTTCACTTCGTTCAAATATACTACTTTTTATGTATGAACATATGAACATGTATATAGGTAAACGATTTACGAAAACGTTTTATTGGTTCTATTGGGTCGGACCAACGAGAGTTTGCTATAAGTGTCATATTTAGGCTATCAATAATTCAAGGGTTACTATAATAATGAATTGCCAAAAAAGAAACATTTTTTTTGGCAACATGCAATAAATATCTATATTTGAACATATGTATGAACATATGAACATAATGTGCCTGATTTTTGATTGGCCAAAGATGGGCCGGGTTGGGTAAAAGAGATGATATTTTAATAGAATTATTTGAGTTGTTGGGTTTAGTTCTAAAAATGGATGATGGGAAGAAGGAAGTGTCGATTCAATGCTTTCGGTCTTCCCATTTTCATTTGATGACTTGTTCAACAAAGTGTACCGTTAACTAAACTATCCTTCAAACTATGTATTTATGAAATGTTTGCGATTGATTTTATTACTGTCGGTCATGGCTGTATTAAGTTGTGATGACGACCCAGAACAAAACCCCGAAGGGTTTACCGAGTTCGTCACCAACATTGATGGTGACTGGAAGATTGACCAAGTGCTCCAGAATGGGAACGATATCACCGATCTTATGGATTTTCAATCTTTTTCCCTGCAATTATCGTATGAAAACGGGATACCATCTTCGTATACCCTTTCCAATTTGACAACACCTTTTGCTTTGGAGCAGGCGAGTGGGAGCTGGTCATTTGATGATCCTGTATATCCTACCAAGATCAATTTTTCGGATGGTACAAGCCTGGATATTCAGGGAGCAGTGCTTTCTGGTGGGGATGAGCTTACAGTGACAGTTCCAATGGGCTGTACCTCTAATACATATACATACCGATTGAGCAAATAACCAGAAACTAACATGCACTGAAATGAAAAACAAACTATACAAACTAAAACGCATCCTGTTTCAGCCAAAAACACTGTTTCTGCTGTTTTTGTTGTTGAGCATGTGCATTACCATCAATAATGTAAATCAACCCTCTTCCATGGGTATTGGAGAGAGAATGGACATCACTATAGATGTTGATGTTGCCCCTGCCGAAGATGCGGCCCACAACATTATATTTGGCGTTTTGGCTCCTGAGGCTTGGGACATAGCTTCCAATGCCACGGTTTCCTATACTTCTGATAATGGAAATGGGACCATGCGACTGGCCAATGGTGCCGACCCGGATTATACTACTCCCATTATGGATCTTGCCGGAATCGGTGAAAATTATGGTCTGGTAGAGTGGGTGGTGTTCATCTCCGATGAAACGGTATCCGGTGCAAATGGCGTAAACTTTTCCGGACAGATCCAACTTTCCATGGATGTCGGGACCGATAACCTTAAAACACAACTGGGATATATTGTGGGAACTTCGGGATATGGCATAACTGCGGGAGAGACCGATATAAGGTTCACTCCTTGTATGGAGGTGACCGGAGGGGCTAATCCGTTGATAGACCTCTGTGGTCCACTTCCCTTTCCCGTGACCTTTCAACCGGCGGAATATACGTATGATGACATTATCCATATCGGGTTTGATGCCACAAAGGGACCCGAAGGATCACCAACAGCGCTTTCAGGGGCTACTGATGTATATCTCTGTGCCAAAGCTGTTATAGATGGACAAGCGGTTGAGGTGTGCGATAACGCCAGTATCACCAAAATGCGCAGTACCGGCAATGACCAATGGGAAATATCCATATGGCCCAGACAGCTTTTCAATGCTTTGCCAAGTCAGGAAATTGCGGATATCACCTTCAGTTTTATCAATGAAAATGGAGATGTCGAGGTCAAGAATCCAGATACCGGGGAAGACTTTCAACTAATAGCCAACTGTACGAATTAAAAACATGACGATTATGAAAAACAGAACAAAAGGCCTTGTTGTCATTTTTTTGGTGCTTGGCAATCTTATGGCCTTTGCACAAAATATTACCATTCAAGGGGTGATCACCGCAGAGGACGATGGTCTTCCGTTACCCGGGGCCAACGTAGTGGTGAAGGGTATGGCCATTGGTGCCTCCGCCAACTTTGATGGAGAATATACCTTGGAAGTCCCGAGTGGGGATGTAACCTTGGTCTTCAGCTATCAGGGGTTTAGCTCCCAAGAGGTTCCGGTGGGCGGACAACGAACCATCAATGTGGCCTTGAAAACGGATGTGAACGAATTGGACGAGGTGGTCATCATTGGTTATGGAAGCACGACCAAGAAAGATCTTACGGGGTCTATTGCCACCATTAAATCCGAGGATTTGGAGTCGGTACGTTCCACTACCGCCGATGACTTTGTACAAGGAAGGGTCTCGGGACTGTTGTTGACCCAAACTTCGGGTCAACCCGGGGGTGCCACTTCTGTCCGGATTCGAGGAAGTAGTTCCATCAATGCCAGTAATGAACCTTTATACGTAATCGATGGTTTTCCTGTGGACAACAACAGCGACAACCTTTCCGCTGGTGTGGCCGAGGGGCCTTCCATCAATGCCCTTTCTACCTTGAGTGCCAACGATATTGCCTCCATAGATGTGTTGAAGGATGCTTCCGCTACGGCCATTTATGGTTCCCGTGGGGCCAATGGGGTCATCATAATTACCACAAAGAGAGGATTGAACGGGGATGCCCAAATCAATTACGATACCTATTTAGGGGTCAGCGAGGTTATAAAAAAGCTGGATGTGCTCAATGCATCACAATTTGCATTTTACGTGAACGAGTCCAGGTACAATGGTTCGGGAGACCCTAGGTTTTATACAAACCCAACCTCTTTTGGAGTGGGTACCGATTGGCAGGATGAAATTTTTAGGACGGCCATTACCAAAAGCCACGACCTTTCTATAAAGGGAGGGAACCAAGATATCAAGTATGCTGTTTCCGGGTCGTATTTAGATCAGGAAGGAGTGGTTATTGAAACCGATTTTAAACGGTACAATTTTCGGGTAAACCTCGATTTTAAGGCTACGGAAAAATTGTCCATTGAGAACTCCTTGAGTTTGAACAGGACCAATTTCAATACGGCCAGGACCGAGACCACAGGAGGGGTGGAGGTTGCCAGTAGTGCCATAACAGGGGCATATCAATTCAATCCCCTGTTGCCTGTTTTTGATCCCGAAGGGAATTATACCAAAGGAAATTTCATTGTTCAGGACGATGGAACCTTTGTGAACGAAGTAAGCAACATTCAAGAACAGATTCCCAATTTCCCAAGCCCAGTGGCTTATCAAAATCTATCGGAAAGCAAGGGTAAGGCCACAAGGATATTGGACAATTTGGCCATTAAATGGGATGTGGCCAAAAATCTACAGTTGAAGACTACTTTAGGTGTGGATTTAAACATCAACGAACAGTTTTATTTTAGGACCGAGGAAATCGATTTTGGAAATTCACCAGGGGCTTTTGCGGCCCAAGCAAAGAATACGGCCACCAGCTATTTGGCAGAATCCACGTTGAATTACACTAATACCTTTAACAATAGACATCGTGTGAATGCCTTGGTAGGGGCTTCGTGGCAAGATTTCACCATTGAATCCCTTTCAGGGAATGCCTTGGGATTCCCAACGGAAAATTTTGGTTCCAATAACTTGGGACTTGGATTGAACCCCGGGGTCAGTTCCAACATCATAGAATCCAGATTGATTTCCTATTTTGGAAGGGTCAACTACATTTTGGACAACAAGTACATTTTTACGGCCACTTCGCGGGTTGATGGCTCCTCCAAATTTGGGGATGGCAATAAATATGGATTTTTCCCATCAGGGGCTTTCGCATGGAATGTTTCGGAAGAAGATTTTCTTCAGGACTCCGGACTCTATCTAAAACTGCGTTTGGGGTACGGAATCATAGGTAATGAGTCCATTGCACCCTATTCCGCGCAATCCACATTCAAGCCTACCTATCATTCCTTTAATGATAATGAGGTGGTGGGGCAATTGCCCAGTACACCGGCCAACAGTGCCCTTAAATGGGAGCGTACCGAACAATACAATATTGGTTTGGACCTCGGATTTTTCAATGACCGATTGGGATTCACTATTGACGGATACCGAAAAAATACGGAAGATTTGTTGCTGAACCTCCAAGTACCCTCACAAACCGGATATATCCAAAGTGTGGTCAATGCCGGAAGTGTGCGTAACGAAGGAATTGAATTGGGCATCAATGCACAAATGTTCAAGGGGAAGTTCAATTGGGACGTTAACCTGACCGGGGCCTATAATAAGAACAAGATTTTGGATTTGGCCGGCTTGGACAATATTCCAACAGGCTTTGGGATTCTGGGTATTAACAATTGGCAGTTGCTTGTGGAAGGTGGCGAGATCGGAGCATTCTACGGTTATGTTTCGGATGGCATCGTTCAATTGGATGACGACCCTGCAACCACCCCTAGGTTTGCAACCGACACCTTTACCCCCGGAGAGCGAAAGTATAAGGATTTAAATGGAGATGGTGTCATCGATGCCGATAATGACAGGACCTTCATCGGAAATCCCATTCCAGAATACACCTTTGGGATAAACAATACCATAACCTGGAAGAACTGGGACCTTAACATTTTCATGCAAGGGGTGTACGGCAATGAAATAGCCAACTTCAACAGGATCAACCTTGAAAATTTAAATGGACAAGGTAACGTACTGTTGGAGGCTTTCTCAAACAGATGGACCCCGAACAACCCCAGCAATACCTACACTAGGGCCGCGGATGGTCCTCGGAACATTGTGTTTTCCGATCATTATGTAGAGGATGGCTCTTACTTAAGATTAAAATCGGCCACTTTGGGGTATTCCATACCGGGTAAATTTTTGTCCAGGATGAAAATCAACAAACTTAGATTTTATCTCACGGGAAAGAACCTGTTCACCCTTACCGATTATAGCGGAGTGGACCCTGAAGTCAGCTTTGGAGGACAGAACAACAACCTTAGTGCAGGAGCGGATTTTGGGGGATATCCTACCTCAAGGACCTTTCTCTTGGGTCTTAACGTAAACTTTTAAAAGTCAAAATCATGAAACAATTCAAAAAATATAGAATGTACTTCGCTGCCCTGATTTTGATCTTGGGTTGTGAAAGTGCCTTGGAAGAGGAAGTGAAGACCTTTTATACCGAGGATACATTTTACCAAACAGAGCAGGACGTCAAATTGGCCATTAATGGGATTTATGGACATTTGGGGGCCACTTTTGATGAAACATTGAACGCCAAGGGGCTATATTTTGCCAACTATTGGACGGCGAATGCTTTGCTGTCGGATGAAGGGGAAACCAGTTTCAATAGAGGGGATGGATACAACCAGCTCTCTGCAATGGCCCATACACCAGAGAATACCATAGCATTGGAAATTTGGTCCAATCTTTACTTGGGCATCAACGCGGCCAACATGGCCATCGTTAATATCCCGGACGTTGAGATGGATGGGGATACCAAAGATGATTTGTTGGGCGAAGCCCATTTCTTGAGAGGACTTCTCTATTTTGAATTGGTGCGTTTCTTTGGCGATGTACCGTTGCAATTGGAACCCCAAAAAGTATTTACTTCAAGTGCTTTCTTGGGTAGGGCATCCGTTTCCGAAGTCTACACCCAGATTTTTGAAGATCTGTCCATAGCAGAAAGCAGCCTTCCCTCCGAACAGATTGGGGTGGACAATGGTCGGCCCACCAGCTGGTCGGCCAAGGCTTATATGGCAAAAGCAGCACTTCAGCAAGGGGAAAACCTTCAATTGGCAAAAAGTAAGCTGGAAGAAATCATGACCAGTGGACGTTTTGAGCTTTGGGAGGACTACGCGGACGTTTTCAAAATTGCCAACAATAATGGCAAGGAAGTCTTGTTTGCCATAAGCTTTTTGGAGGGTACGGATTTGTTCACCACCCTGTGGGAAGGTGGACATTTGGTCTACAGGACACTCCCAGGCGGGGTATATGGCGGTAGGCCCAATGGTGGAGGCTTGGAGATACCTACCATGGCCCTGTACAATTCCTTTGATGATGAGGATAGAAGAAAAGAAGTGACTTTTATGACCGAAGATGTCATCAACGGGGAGTTGGTGGAATTTGATGCGCCCCATATCGTAAAATATTGGGACCGGGTAGCCGAGCCTCTGGTGAACAATACGGCCAATGACCTTCAGCTCATCCGTTATGCGGACATATTACTTATGTATGCCGAAGTGTTGAATGAGCAGAACAATGGAAGCACTCCCGCTGCATTGGATGCCATCAATGAAGTGCGGAAAAGGGCAAGATTTGCCGATGGGGTGGAGCGCAATATTCTTCCAGATTTATCCGCAATGGGATACGAAGCTTTCAAAGAAGCCATACTGGAAGAACGAAAAAAAGAACTTACGTGGGAAGGCCATCGTTGGTTCGATTTGGTTCGATTTGGCAAACTGGAAGAAAAGGTTACCGAGGCCAAGCCCGGGGTTCCCGTGGCAGCAAGACATAACCTGCTTCCCATACCCCAAAGAGAAAGGGATATTAACCAAAACCTGACACAGAACACAGGCTATTGATATGAACAACACTTTTTTTAAGGCCCTTAAGGTAGTTTGCATAATGTTGGTGACCTTGGGTGGTTTTTCGGGCTGGGCGTCTGAAAACATTGCCAAGCAAGCCACTGTGAGAGTCTCATCCCAGTTGGAAGGAAATGAAGCCTCTAATTTAATTGATGGATTGATCCGCTTGGATGGGCAGGGCGAATGGGCCTGCATCGGGGAGCGCAAGGCATGGGGAGCCAATACATTACCTTGGCTGCAAATGGATTGGGACGGACCACGGAGCATCAACAGCATTGTCATTTATGATCGTCCCGGTTTGGAGGAACACACCGCTGGAGGCGTTTTAAGGTTCAGCGATGGTTCCCTGATTCGCGTAAACACCATTCCCAACAATGGCGATGCCAAGAAAGTGGAGTTCCCAACAAAAACAGTGGAATGGGTGCGCTTTGAGGTCACCGATGGGGAAGGGCTACATCTAGGTCTATCCGAAATGGAAGTGTTTGCCTCACCCACTGATAGTACAAACCCATTGCATTGGGTGAATCCGTTTGTGGAGTCGGCCAAAGGCCGGTATTTTTTCTTCACTCCCGGTGCAAACCCCATGGGAATGGTAGCTGCGGCACCCGTGACCCGCAATAAAAATCAATATGGTGGAGGGTACAGTTACAATTCCACGGAAGTATTGGGTTTCGGACAGATTCACGGTTGGTGCCTTTCTGGAATACAGATCATGCCCACGTTGGGGAATATAGACCCTACCTTGGGAGATCAAGGTTGGAAATCCAGTTTTAGCCATGACGATGAAGTGGCCATGCCGGGATATCAACGTCTGTATCTAAAAAAACATCATGTTTGGACAGAACTGACCAGTACCAAGCGTACTACCCTATATCGCTTTACATATACCCAAGCGGACAAGGCCAGTATATTGACCAATCTGGGAGGGTATTTGGGAAATTCAACCATGATCAATGCAGATGTCCGTAAAGTCAGCCAAAATGAACTGGAAGGTTCCTTTGATTCAGCTGGCAGGTTTTGGGGCGGACCGGAGAAGGTCAAAGTGTTTTTTGTTATCCAGTTTGATAAACCTTTCCAGAACTTGGACGGATGGAAAGATAAGGAGAGATTCAGCGATATTACCACTATAAAAGGCTCCGATACCATGACCCGTAGGGATTCGGTCGTTTTTGCTGGAATCACCCAGAGTTATTGGAATGCGCCCACTACCGGTGTTGCTGCTACCTATGATGTAAATGCAGGTGACGAGGTTCAGATGAAAGTGGCCATTTCGTACACCTCCGTGGAAAACGCCCGTAAAAATCTTCAAACCGAAGCACCCCATTGGGACTTTGACCGCTATAAGGAAGATACTTTCAACATATGGGAAGAGCAGTTGGGAAAGATTGAGGTCAAGGGAGGAACAGAACAACAACGGATAAAATTCTACACAGACCTATGGCACATTTTGTTGGGAAGAAGGATCCTGAACGATGTCAGCGGGGATTATCCCGATTATACCCAGGGAGAGCGCCAAGGAACCTTCACAAAAGCCAACCTGAAAGTAAGAACGTTACCCAAGGATAAGGATGGCAAGTCAAGGTTCAACATGTACAATTTTGATGCACTTTGGCTTACCCAATGGAACCTGAACATTGTTTGGGGGTTGGCTTGGCCGGAAATTTTGGATGATTTCTCGGCTTCCTTGGTACAATATGCCGATAATGGCGGACTGTTGCCCAGAGGTGCCATAGCAGGCGGATATTCCTATATCATGACAGGAAACCCGGCAACGAATATGTTGGTGAGCACCTACATGAAGGATTTGATGACAAAAACAAATCCCAAACATGCCTTCCAAGTGATGAAACGCAATCACATGCCCGGTGGTATGATGAGCGATTCCGCAGAGGACCTTGAGTTTTATATGGCCAATGGATACTGCCCCGATAATGCCGGAAAGACCCTGGAGTGGGCTTTTCAGGATTGGTCGCTTTCCCAAATGGCAAAGAAGATGGGGAAGACAAAGGATTATGCTTATTTTTCAAAAAGAGCTGAAGGGTGGTCCAAATTGTTCCATCCCGACTTAAAGCTGGTATTGCCCAAAGACCGATTGGGGAATTGGCTTCATACGGATTTGCTATCCGGTCAGGGTTGGGTAGAGTCCAACGCGTGGCAAGGAACCTGGTCGGTGTCCCACGGTATTACGGAATTGTCTAAGCTTATGGGTGGAAACGATGTATTATCGGACAAACTCAACTTTGCTTTTGAGCAAGCAGCTCCCCAGGATTTTGTATTTGGATATTCGGATGGATATGTCAGTTATGCCAACCAGCCGGGCTGTTCCAACGCCCATGTCTTTAATCATGTGCAAAAACCATGGCTTACACAATATTGGGTGAGAAGGGTGAACGAACAGGCTTACGGTGCCACGACCGTGGACCAAGGCTATGGTGGACACGATGAGGACCAAGGCCAGATGAGTGGCGTAAGTGCGTTGATGTCCATGGGACTTTTTAGCTTGACGGGGAACAATTCCATCACCCCCAAATATGAAATTACCAGTCCGGTTTTTGACGAGATAACCATAAAACTCAACCCAACCTATTATGAAGGAAAAGAGTTTACCATCAAAACCTTGGACAACAGTAAAGAGAACAGTTATATCCAAAAGGCAAGGTTGAACAATGAGCCGCTCCAAACATTTTGGTTTACCCATGATGTTTTTCAAAAGGGAGGGGAGCTTATCCTGCAACTTGGGCCTGAACCCAATACCAATTGGGGAATTCAAGATTGAACGTATAGCAAAAAGGAACCTTCCATCAACAGAAGGAGTCAGCAATGAAAAAAGGGATTGTAACATCTGGGATTTGGTCTTTTGTACTCTTGATTTTGGGTGCGTCGTGCACGGAGGGTACAAAGCGGGGGGAATACCTCTTCCAGCCAGTGGCGGCCAAAGCCTCTGGGATCCATTTTTCCAATGACCTTCCCTTGGATGACGATTTGAATATCCTCAACTACATCTACTACTTCAATGGTGGAGGTGTTGCGGTGGGCGATATCAACAATGACGGATGGGACGATCTTTTTTTAACGGGAAACCAAGTTTCCAACAAATTATACCTGAACCAAGGCAATCTAAGGTTCAAGGATATCACCGAAGAAGCAGGTCTGGAGTCCAAAGGATGGTCTTCTGGAGTGAGCATGGTGGATATCAATACAGATGGTTGGTTGGATATTTATGTTTCCCGATCTGGACATTTAGATCCAGAACAACGAAAAAATCTGCTTTACATCAACCAAGGTGATGGAACCTTCGAGGAAATGGCCCAGGAATATGGGTTGGCAGATGCTTCGTATTCCACACAATCCGCTTTTTTGGATTATGACAAGGATGGTGATTTGGACATGTACCTGCTCAACCATATGCACCAAATGACCGGGATGAACAATCCTGTGCCACGAAAACTGAATGGGGAATCCGAAAGCAATGACAAACTGTACCGCAACGATGGTGTTGGTCCATTGGGGCACCCGGTCTTTACGGATGTTTCTGATGAAGCCGGTATTACGATTGAAGGGTTTGGTCTTGGGGTAGGGGTAAGTGACCTTGATCAAGATGGGTATCCGGATATTTACGTGTCCAACGATTTTATTTCCAATGATATCCTATATATCAACCAAGGGGACGGAACTTTTAAGGACAGATCCAAGGAGCTTCTCAATCACCAAAGCCATAATGGTATGGGCAATGACATTGCCGATATCAACAATGACGGTCTTACCGATGTTTTGGTATTGGATATGCTGCCTTCGGATAATCGTCGTAGGAAACTGATGCTGAACAAACCCAACCACAACCTTTTTGAATTCAGCAAAAGTGTAGGCTATCAACCCCAATATATGCGGAACACCTTCCAATTGAACAATGGAAGCCAAGCCCCGTTCAGTGAGGTGGGCCAACTTATGGGTATTAGCAGTACGGACTGGAGTTGGGGTGGATTGATGGCTGATTATGACCGCGATGGTCTAAAGGATATGTTCATCACCACGGGCTACCTCAAGGATATGACCGATTTAGATTTCATCGTGTATCGTAGAAAACAGTTCAAGTTTAGGACTAGGGAGGAAGCGGACAGTATATACTTGGCCAGTATCAACAGACTGCCCGAGGTAAAGCTCCAAAACTATTTTTATAAGAACAATGGCGGGTTGAAGTTCATGAACACTTCATCTACATGGGCCCCTGAATCCCCTGGTTTTTCAAATGGGGCGGTGTACGCAGATCTGGACAATGATGGAGACCTTGACATTGTCACCAACAACATTAATGAGAAGGGCAGTGTACTGGAGAACACCTCTTCCCATAATGGAGGACATTCCCTAAAACTCAATTTTAAAGGTCCAAAGACCAATCCAAATGGGATAGGGGCAAAAGTATGGGCCTATGCCGGGAGTACGGTTCAGTTTTCAGAGAACTATACCACCAGAGGGTTTCAATCCAGCGTGGCACCCTCACTGTATTTTGCATTTCCGGAAAATCAAAAAATGGACAGCCTTATCGTGGTTTGGCCAGATGGAAAAGGAAAGACCTATTCCAATGGTGGGATGGACACTACATTGACACTAGAGTATTCCGATGCTTCTGAGGTGTCTGAGCGGATTCGTACGGTCGAAAAAAATCAAATGTTTTCCAAGGTTGATAAGATGATTCCTTTTGAACATCAGGAAATCCCTTTTTCTGATTTTGATATAGAACCGCTCATTCCACAAAAATTTTCCAGCAATGGACCTTCCCTTGCAGTTGCCGATGCCAATGGTGATGGTCTGGATGACCTTTTCATTGGAGGCTCGCATGGTTTTTCAGGTCAGCTGTATATCCAACGCAAAGATGGCCGCTTTGAAAATAAAACCTTTGAAAGTAAAGCAGGGCATGAAGATGTTGGGGCCATATGGTTTGATGCGGACGGCGATGGGGACAATGACTTATATGTGGTCAGTGGAGGGTCGGAATTCTCACTGATGAAGCCAGGACATTATCAGGATAGATTGTATATAAATGATGGTCAGGGGAATTTAACCATGGCCGAGGATGCTTTGCCCAACATGAACACGAGTGGGGGCAGTGTGATTGCTTCGGACTATGATCAAGATGGGGATTTAGATCTTTTTGTAGGTGGAATGGTTGTTCCCGAAAGCTATGGGGTGGCCCCCAAAAGCTATGTGTTGGAAAACAACCAAGGGAGGTTCACCGATGTCACCCGCTCAAAATTGGGTGAACAGGAATTGGGAATGGTTTCCGCAGCCCTTTGGACCGATGTGGACAATGATGGTTGGGTAGATTTAGTGGTTGTGGGGAAATGGATGCCGGTAACCCTGTACAAAAATCAAAAAGGAAGTTTTGAAAAAGTTGTATTGCCCAATTCATCGGGTTGGTGGAACAGCATCAATGGTGGGGATTTTGACAATGACGGGGATATGGACTATATCGTCGGGAACCAAGGAACCAATAGCGTGTATAGGGCATCAGGGGAATATCCCATGGAGCTGCATGTTGGGGATTTTGACAAGGATGGCAGAGTGGACCCCTTGATCACGCAATATGGTCTAAGTCCCGATGGGGCTATGATGAGCTACCCGCTGGCATCAAGGGATTTATTGGCAGAACAAATGGTTTCCATTAAAAGTAGATATAAAAATTATCGTTCCTATGCCGATGTCCAGATTGAGGATCTCCTTTTGAACAATATGGCCGATAACCCTATCAAGAGAACCGTGGAAAATTTGGAGAGCCTATATATTGAAAACAAAGGAGGGGGCAAGTTCAATGTAAAGCCCTTGCCCATGGAGGCCCAATGGGCGCCAATTATGGGCACTACCATCACAGATGTGGACTTGGATGGGAACTTGGACGTCATCCTTATAGGCAATTTTTACGAGTACGAAGTGGGCTATGGACAGAACGATGCCTTTTTGGGACTTGTCCTAAAAGGGGATGGTACGGGAAACTTCAAACCAAAAAATCAAAAAAATACCGGCTTTATGGTCAATGGAAATGCCCGCGCTTTGGTCCGGGTACTGGGGAAAGAGGGGGAACTGTTGGTTTCTTCCATCAATAATGATAGCCTTAGTGTACACCACAACAATCAAGGTTTGGGAAATGTGATAATGGTCCCGCAAGATGCGCAATCGGGCATCATCACCTTGGAAAATGGTAAACAACGAAAAATGGAATTCTATAATGGCGAGGGGTATTTGTCCCAATCCACCAGAAAGGTGCAATTGCCCAAGAATGCCAACATTAAGTTTAACACAAAACAGAAGTAAAGTCCATGCAGGACCAAAACAAATTTTATCTGGGGATTGATATAGGAGGTAGCCATTTTGCCCTTGGTATGGTGGATGCATCGCAAATGGGATTGCTCATGGAAACGGTGGAACGTTATCCAGTGGACGGTAATCTGCCGGCTCAGGATTTTTTGGACCATTTGCTTTCTGCCATAAGGGAATCCATTCAAAAGTTCAAAAGGCCCATAAGGGGCATTGGTCTGTCCGTGCCCGGTCCATTTGACTATGCCAATGGGGTTTCCCATATCCGTGGACTCAACAAATACGACGCACTGTTTGGGGTCAACCTGAAACTCTTTCTGTGGACTCACTTACAGGATGCCTTGGCGTCCCCAGATAACATTGTCTTCATTAACGATGCGGACAGTTTTGTTCTAGGGGAGACCTATACCAACAATCTCGATAAGGGAAAGGTTTTGGGGGTAACCTTGGGAACCGGAATAGGCTCGGGCTTTGTCATTGATGGAAATGTGGTTACCGAACATGCCAACATACCCAATGAAGGCAATATTTATAACCTTCCCTTTAAAAACAAGAGAGTGGAGGATTGGATTTCCACCCAATGGTTTTTGGAAACTTTTACCAAGACCACGGGCATCACGGTGGGCAATGTGAAGGAAATTGCCGAGCATGCGGAAACTTTGGAAAAGGCCAAGGAAATTTTTGAACAATACGGACAGCATTTGGGTGAAGTGATGACTTCTCTTTCGGAAGTGTTCAAACCAGATGGCCTTGTTATTGGAGGAAGCATATCCAAGAGCTATCACCTTTTCAACGAAGCTTTTGAAGCTTGTTTCCCCGTCCTCCCCAATATTCATATTACTAAAGGCACGGCCCATGCGGCCATTTTAGGTGCCGTCATACATTTAACCATTAAACAGAATAAATTGAGCACAAAAAGAAACACGGAGCAGTATGTGATGCCAATGCAGGCAGATGGGTCAAGAACAGGTGAAGGCTATACGGTGTACCCCTCTTTTGAGATTTCTACGGGGACTGTTTCCATGGGCGTGGAGAGCCTCGTGGATGAACTTCCCAAAACAGGATGTGTTCTCATAGACGGTTATATGGGGGGATACTGGGAAGAATTTATGGCCCGTTTGTCCAGTGAACTCCAAAAAAGAAATGTAAAGCATATCAATTATGCTATGGCTTCTGCGTACAAGGAGGTTTCGGTCATAGAAGAGATGGTGGCTCCCTATTTGGGAGGCGACGACCCTGTTTTTGGAAAGATATTTCCCGGAGATCTAAAGGATTTTTTCGATGAGGAAAAATTGCAATCCATTAAACCGGAGGAGGGTGTCCTCAATATCATCTATGGGCCTGGGGCAGCCTTGAGTGGTTGGGAAGGGACCGTGATTTATATGGATATTCCAAAAAATGAGATACAGTTTCGTTCCAGGGCAGGGCAGGTTACCAATTTGGGCAATATTATGGTGGCTGATAAAAAACATCAATACAAGCGCATGTACTTTATTGATTGGCCAGTCTTGAACAGACATAAACACCAACTGCTGAAGGATATGGACTATGTTGTGGACGGGCAGTTTGAAGGTGATGTCTCATGGTGTTCGGGAGATACCTTGCGAACAGCACTTCAGGAAATGTCTGCCCATGCCTTTAGGCCAAGACCTTGGTTCTCACCCGGGATTTGGGGAGGGGATTGGATGAAGGAAAAATTTGATGGCTTGGCACAGAATGTGCCCAACTATGCATGGTCTTTTGAGCTCATTGCACCAGAAAATGGGATTGTGATTTCAAAGAGCGGTGCACGGTTGGAGGTTTCCTTTGATTTTTTGATGTTCCAGGATAATCAGGCCATTCTGGGCAAAGCGGCAGATATTTTTGGAACGGATTTTCCCATACGGTTCGATTATCTGGATACCGTGAATGGACAGAACCTATCCGTACAATGCCATCCCACCTTGGAATACATGCGGGAAAATTTTGGGGAAAACTTTACCCAAGATGAAACCTATTATATTTTGGATGCCGACGCCGGTGCCCAGGTGTATCTTGGATTTAAGGAAGGGGTGCAAAAAGAGGAATTCCAAGAGGCCTTGGAGCAGAGCCATGCCCAAGCAAAGCCCATGCCGGTAGAGAATTATGTGCAAACGTTCGATGCCAAAAAACATGACCTTTTTCTTATTCCAAATGGAACCGTGCATTGTTCCGGTATAGGGAACTTGGTTTTGGAAATTAGCAGTACTCCTTACATATTCACTTTTAAGATGTACGATTGGATGCGCATGGATCTGGATGGAAAACCACGACCATTGAATATTGAACGCGGTGTGGCCAACCTGAATATGGAATGTCAAGGAGATAGGGTAGAAGCGGAATACATTTCCAAACCACAAGTGGTACAATCCGGTAATCATTGGAAGAAGGTAAAGTTACCCACCCACCCAAAGCATTTTTATGAAATCCATAGATTTGAGTTCACTGACGAAATGATCATTGATACAGAAGAACAATGCCACATCCTCAATTTGGTGGAAGGCACTAAAATACGGGTGGTGGCCCAAAACAGGAGTATGGACATCCACTACGCCGAAACCTTTGTGGTCCCTGCTGCGGTAGGACGTTACAAGATTGAAAATTTGGGTGAGGGAGAGGCAAAAGTGATCCAATCCAATGTAAAACCAGAATTCTGTAAAACCGGATTTTAATCATTGATAAAAGCATGGAAGCACAAAAGAACAGCTACCTTTTTAAGATTACCGCCATTGGAGCATTGGGGGGATTTTTGTTTGGTTACGACACAGCCGTGATTTCGGGAGCCATTGGTTTTATGGAAACCAAGTTTTCCTTGACCCCTTCACTAAAAGGTTGGGCCGTATCCAGTGCCATTTTGGGTTGCATCTTAGGCGCGCTGACCGCTGGGTATGTGGCCGACCGGATCGGTCGGAAAAAGGCCCTCATCATAACAGCTTTGCTGTTCGCCATATCGGCCATTGGTTGTCTGTTGGCCCCAAGTTTTACCCTTTTGGTCATTGCGCGGATTATTGGGGGTGTAGGTGTTGGTGCTGCTTCCATGCTTTCGCCATTGTATATATCGGAGATTTCTCCGGCGGAAAAAAGAGGGTCTCTGGTCTCCCTATATCAATTAGGGATAGTGTTGGGGATAATTATTGTGTATTTCTGCAATTATTTGGTGGCACAGGCAGGGGATGAAGCTTGGAACGTTGCATATGGGTGGCGCTATATGTTAGGGTCAGAGGCTTTGCCAGCCCTATTGTTTTTGGGCGCCCTGTTCTTGGTTCCCGAGAGCCCTCGGTGGTTGTCCAAGAACGGGAACAATGCGGCGGCCCTTCACATTCTGGAAAAGCTGAATCCGAAGGAGAAAGCCATGGAAATCCATCAAGGCATCCAAAAAGCGTTACAGCAAGAAAAAGGCAAACTATCCGAACTCTTTGAAAAAGGGTTCCGGACTGCGATCATCATTGGGGTGGTATTGGCTCTTTTTTCACAGATTACAGGTATCAACGCCATCATGTATTACGCCCCTGAAATTTTGAAATCGGCAGGGTTTGGGGTGGATTCAGCCCTTATGCAGACCGTTCTGATAGGAGTGATCAATTCAATTTTCACCTTTGTGGCCATTAAGTACATTGATAAAGCAGGTCGGAAAAAACTATTGTTATGGGGAATTTTGGGAATGATCGTTTGCCTGTTGGCCATTGGGGCCTTATATCAGTTCGATGCCCTTGAAGGACCTTGGCTGCTGATTTTCATCTTGGGATTTGTGGCTTGCTTTGCGTCTTCCTTAGGCCCTATTCCGTGGGTGTTGATTTCTGAAATTTTTCCAACAAAAGTACGGGGAGTGGCCATGTCCATATGCATCATGGTCTTATGGGTAGGGGTTATGCTAATATCACAATTCACTCCCGTATTATTGAGTGACCTTGGACCCTCCTATACATTTTGGTTGTTTATGTTAAATGCCATTTTCCTGTGGGTTTTCACGTATAGGATGATTCCTGAGACCAAGGGCAAGACCTTGGAGGAAATTGAAATGGGATGGAAAAAATAAATCTAATAATGAAGAAAATAGCTTTTAAGCTCTTATGTTCCTTTATAGTACTTGTACCCATGTTGGTGTGCGGGCAGATAGAGTTGCCTCCCATTTTTTCTTCCCATATGGTATTGCCAAGGAATAAGCAAATTCCTCTTGAAGGGAAGGCAGAGCCAAGGACTACATTGACCATTACCATTGGAAGCCAAAGCCATACGGCGAAAGCGGATAAAAATGGAGTTTGGAAAGTGAATCTGCAACCCATGGTTGCCGGAGGACCTTTCGTTCTCCAAATTGAAGATGATCAAGGGAGGGAATTGACATTGGACAACCTATTGGTCGGGGACCTATGGTTATGTGCAGGGCAATCCAATATGCAGTACACCCTGAACATGCTGCGGTATAAGGAAACCCCGGATGACAACTATGATTCTCCCAACCTTCGGTTGTGCTCGGTATGGGTAGACCGGGATTATCTTCCAAGAAAGGATGTACCCAATGCCGTATGGCAGGAAGTGTCCAAGGAAACCGCCCGGAACTTTAGTGCCGTTGGATACTTTTTCGGGAAAAACCTAGTTGGGGAACAAGAAGTTCCCATAGGTCTCATCAGTAGTAATTTGGGGGCTACGGCCATAGAAACCTGGATGGGTATGGACGTTCTCAAGACATTTCCGCAGTTTGATGAGGTTACGCAGAAGGTGGGTAAAATCAACAAAAGTTTTAAAACCCTGGATTCTGAATTGGAAAAGTTCAGAAAGAAATGGGATGATAAATATTATTTAAAAGGACCTGGAATTGAGGGAAAATGGTACGAAGAAGGGTATGATTATTCCAATTGGGAAGAATGTACCTTGCCCGCTTTCTGGGATGATTTTGGGTACGCTTCACATGACGGCAGCATGTGGTTTAAGCGAACCTTTGATTTGGACTCCGTTCAAATGGAAAACGATTTCAACATAGTACTCAACCAAATTGATGACTACGACAGGGTTTGGGTCAATGGGGTGCAAATAGGGGAGTCCTTTGGAAAAAGTAATTTCAGGAATTATTCCGCACCCAAGGACATCCTTCGGGAAAAAGGGAATATACTTACGGTACGTGTCTTTGATGTTGGCGGGAAAGGAGGAATCTATACCAATGCTTTTTGGGGCAATTCCATCCTTAATGGGACTTGGAAATATAAAAAAGGCGTACGTATAGATAGCAGTCGGTTTCCCCAACCCGAAGTGGCCAATGGCAGTCCATTTTCGCACCCCATGCTCTTGTATAATGCCAGCATAGCTCCATTGCATAAAATACCCATAACCGGAGTAATCTGGTATCAAGGGGAATCCAATGAATCCAGGGCTGTGGAATATGGCTCCTTGTTACCGGCCATGATACAAGATTGGCGGAAGCAATGGAACAATCCTAAAATGCCTTTTTTGGTTGTTCAATTGGCAAACTATAGGCAAGAGGATGCTGAACCTAAGAATAGTCAGTGGGCCGAATTGCGGGAGTCCCAAATGAAGGCCACCGAACTGGAGCATGTGGATATAGTGAATGCAATAGACATTGGGGATGCCAATGATATCCACCCTTACAACAAAAAAGAAGTGGGTAGGCGATTGGCCCTTTTGGCACAACACCATACCTATGGTAAAACCCTTAAAAAAAGTCCTGTTTTTAAAGGCAGCACCCTGTCGGATTCTATTATCACCATTGAGTTTGAGACCTATGGCAGTCCATTGAAAAGTATGGATAAGCATGGCTATGTAAGAGGTTTTGCCATGGCGGGAGCAGATGGAAAGTTTTATTGGGCCAAAGCCAAGGTTTTGAATGATACCCAAGTGGCGGTATATCATGGGGATATTAAAAAGCCAATGTATGTCAGGTATGCTTGGTCTGATAACCCTGGACCATTGGATTTGGTAAATGCGGATGGACTCCCGGTCTTTCCTTTTAGAACCGATGATTTTGAGTTGAGTACAGAAAAGAATAGATATAGCTACGATCCCCATGCATTTTAGTGATGGATTGTAATGGTAAAATGAATAAATAACGGGTCTTGGAGCCTAAAAAGATGACATATGGAATACATAAAATCAATACGTTCTTTTAAGCAACAATGGATGGGCGTTGCGGCGATTACATTGTTGTGCACCTCCTGCGTTGACAAAAAAGAGACAAAAAAGAACGACAAGGACAGTGCACCGGAAGTAAATATTGCCATGGCAGGCGAATCAACAGAGTGGAGTGAACTCTTCATTAAAAATGAAGGATGGTTTGGAGGAGATGGCATTTTTGGAATTCCTATGGATGGTAAGGAGTTTGTTCCGGCGACGGAGAGTACGGTGACGCTGTTTACTTTTGGGGATACTATGATTGGCCACCATGATGGGGAAACCCTCTTGCCGGAAGACTTTTTGATGATCAATAATTCGGTGGGTATCCTTACAGGAAAAGAACCGGATTCGGAAAAGATCACCTTTCACTGGAAACAAAGCAGTGAAGGTAAGGCCGAGGGCCTTTTCAAACCCAATACGCCAAACGCAAGACCACATGATTATTATTGGTTGGGGGATGGCTTTGTCAATACGGAAGGGGATGGCAACCTGTATATTTACGCATATCCTGTAAGGGAAAAAGACACCACCGGGATTGGTGGGTTCACGTTTGAGCAGGTAGGGGTGAACCTATTGCAAATTCCAAAGAACAGTCAACCTCCATATGTGGAGCATAAGCAATTGGAGACCCCATTTTTTGATTCGGAAACCCAAACCTCATTTGGTAGTGCCATTTACGTGAATACAGCGTCGGCAGGAGCACCTAACCCTGATGGATATATCTATACCTATGCAGTTTCCAACCAGGACGGGACAAAGGGACTATTGGTGGCCAGGGCCTTACCGAAGGATTTTGTCAATTTTGGACAATGGAAATTTTGGAATGGGACCGATTGGGTGGCCAATATGGCAGATGCGGCATTGATTGCCAGGGATGTTTCCAACGAAATGAGTGTTTCTCCGCTATCGGATGGCAGCATTATACTTGCCTACCAGCGTTACACCATGGGACCGGAAGTTGCCATACAAGTTGGGGAATCCCTTGTAGGACCATTTGCCGAGCCCAAAATTGTTTACAACACCACTGAAAATGACACGAACAAAACGTATTTCACCTATAATGCCAAGGCCTACCCGCATCTTTCCAAGCCGGGAAGCCTCTTGGCCAGTTACAATGTAAATTCATTCGATTTTTGGGCAGATATTTTAAAGGACCCCAACCTTTATCGACCTAGATTCCTTGAGATTCCTTTGGAATAGAATCTTAACGTTTAATGTCTATACTGTAGGTAAACTGATCGGCCCTATAATACCCAATATTGTATTCTATGGGCCTGTTACCGGGGTCGTAGACTACCCGTTTTCTTTGGAGAATGGCCGAGTTTACGGGCACCCCCAACTTTTCTGAAAGGGGTTTGTTGGCTAAAATGGCACTTATCTGTTCCCTTGAAAGTACTGGGACAGTATGGTATTCATGCTCCAAAATATCGTAGAGGTGGCGTCCAAAATCCTCATTTCCCGTGATGCCAATTCTGGGGTGAAAATAACTTATGAAATACACAAAGGGCCCATTGTCCAATCCCCTGAGCCTTTCCAATTTAAAAACTTCCTGGCCTTCCTTGATTTCCAGTTCCCCGGCAATTTCAATATCGGCCATGATCTTGGAAACCTTGATCTCATAATTTCTGAAATCAATCCCCTGGGCATGCATCTCCTGACTAAAACTTACCCAATTGGACAGTTTGGTCTCGACCTGTTTTTTAGCCACTTTGGTACCAACTCCTTTTTTTCTGATTAAAAGTTTTTCCTGGACCAACCTATTGGTGGCTTGCCGGATAGTGTTCCGTGAAATACCAAGCCTTTTGGAGAGATCTACCTCTTTGGGCAAGAATTTTCCATTCTGGTATTCCGGGTCATTGATCATGTCACGGAGTATCTCCTCAACCTGTAGATGTAGGGGCACAGGGCTGTCATGGTCTATGCTTAGGGACTTAAGGTTGTCCATGTTCTTTTGTTCAGACATGAAGCAAACTTATAAAAATTGTTCTAATAACTACCTATTCTCCACTGTTGGATTTTATTGGGGTCCCTTGTAGATGAGTTGGTCCAACCTGATTTCACCCAGTTTTCTGGTCAATTGGGCGTCTGAATATAACTCCATAACGGGATCCAAGAAATGGTAGGTGAAGTTTGGATTGTAAACAAAAGGGTTGGCAGTATCAAAGTCCTTGAAAACAGACTTTACCTTCATGGTCAGCTGTAGCAGAACACTTTTATCATTGATAAGGGCCTCTGCCTTTTCCGGATTCATTTTGAAGAGTACTTCGGCATTGATGTAGTCCACTTGCTCCGTTTTACCATAGAATTGATTCCCGTATGTGGTTTCTGGTGAAAAGGTGTTGAAGTATTCCAAAGCTGAAACCCCTAAAGGAGGTCTCTTTATGGGAAGTCGTAACCAAAAACCTCCATGATCAAAATCATATTGACCTTGAAATTTAACAGCATACACAAGCTGGAAATCATGGGTGCCATCAGCAAAAAAGTCTTCGCTCCATTTTAGGATGATATCCAAGTATTTCTCAACAAAGGACACGTATCGCTCATTTTCAGTGAAGTCATCAGATTGGTGTCCCCCCCATTTTCTTACAAATGGACTTTTACCGTCACCACTCCAATCGTTCATAAAATACTCTTTTTTCAAAGCATCGGTCCCCATGCTGAATGCAAATTCCAACAAGGTTTTTTGGGCGAGACTCGATTTGGCTTCCTCTTCCACAATGGTTCCTTTGGTTCTTTGGGTAAGGGCGGTCCGGTCCATCACCTTAAAATGATCCTTTAAAATATGGATACGGGCCAGATGGGCAAAACCCGTATATCCCAAACCAGTCAAGTTTCTTTTCTCGGCTGCCTCTTTGGAAAGGTCCACTTTTTTCGGATTGTCGCGCATCATATAAAAATCTATGGCCCCAAACCGGGGAAGATCTTTATGTTTTTGGAGGACAATATCCTTGAAAGCAGGGTTTGGGGACGGCAATACCATAAATTCAGAAATGTCAGGAGAAGGAGATGTCTGTTTTTTTGGGGTGCTCTGTTTTTGTTGGGAGGATTCTTTCCCAGTTGAAGGCACGTTGTCTTTATTTGGTTTTTCGGGTTGTGGATCTGTGCCCTCAAAAACAGCATCCACTTGCTCATCGGCCTTTTTCAATAGTTTTTCTTCGGCTTTTTGCTTCAATTTTTTTAAAAATTGGGCATTTGCATCCGTGGTCTGGGAAAAGAAACAGAGAATTATTACAACAAAGATATATGTGGCTCGCATGGTTTCTAGTATTTGGATTGCAATGTCTTTAGGTCTATTTCCCCCATTTTATTGGTAAGGGCAGCATCGCGATAAATTTCAATGATCGAATCTTCCAGCTCATACTCCCAAGCCACATGGGTTGGGTTGCTGAGCTTTGGGGATACCTTTACCTTAAGAACGGCAAATACAGGGGACCTTTGTTGAAGGTTCAAGGTCTTCGCCATGGAAGGATCAATGGGTACAAAGTGTTTCTTGGCATTGTTGGCCAATGCCTTTTCATTTTCAGTGAAGGGTAAAAACTCGGAATGATGGAGCATAAAACTGCTACCCACCAAGGAGAAGATATTGTTTATCCAGTACCCCTTGTTTTTAAAATCGTATTTCTCCGAAACGAGTGCCCTGTTCACATAATAGACCGTTTCACTGCCGTTGGCATAAAACGTTCGGCTCCATTCTTGTAAAGGCTCCAAATAGTTCTTGACGAAACTTGTATAGCTACGGTTTTGGGCAAATTCATTTTTTCCGGCCCCACCCCAATAGGCTACGTGTTTTCTTTCCCCGGCAGGATTATAGAAATTGCATGGCGATTTTGCCTCTGGGTCGCAAAAATATTCCATGAGCACCTTATCCGAAGAAGCATATCCGGCAAGTTGTAGCAAATGGTGTTGGGCAAACTCGGAATTTTTGAATTCCTGCCCCTTTTCTTGTTGGGAAGAGTTGGACTTTGTCAATTTGGAGCGATTGATATCCGCATAGGTTTCCTTTAAAAATTGAAGTTCCATGAGTTTTTCATACGCTTTGTTGTCGGTAGGTTTTGTAGTCCCCCGCACAAAATAAAGCGCCCCATACCTAGGAAGTCCCTTATGGGACTGTATGGTGATATCAATAAAATCTGAACTGGGCGATGTATAGGTGATTACGGAACCTTCCGTGCCAACAGGATAGGTTGTGGAGGCTTTCTTTTGATTGGGTACCGATGACGGTGTCTTTGTTTCACTCTGGGTATTGGTGGACTTTTCCGTTTCTTTTTTGGTTGATGAGGTATTCCCGTTTGTGCCATTCAGTATCTCATCGGTCTTTTCGTCCGCTTTTTGGGCAATCTTTTCCTCAACACTTTTCTTTAATTTTTTCAGGAACTGTCCCTGCACATGGGTAGGGGCAGCCATCCCCAACAGGATAACGAACAGGATATAGTGTATTTTGATGTTCATCTTTTTCATGCTTTTTTGGATTATCTGGTTTTGGATACCATGGTGTTGATATCGATTTCACCTACTTTTTGGGTGAGACCGTCATCGGAATAGATCATGATCGTGGGGCTGTTCAGGGTAAACGTGGTTTTCAATTGGTCTGCCCTATAGTTTTCCAATCCGTTGAGGGATGCAGAGATGTCAAGCACCAGAAATATGGTTTGATGGTTTTCCGAAAAGGCTTCTGCTTTTTCCGGTGCCATTTTAAGCAAGATCGATGAGCCGTTGGGATGCACCAGTTTTCGTTCTGCGGAATTGGAGGGTTGTAGCTCCCACCATCGCAATAAAAAATCGTTTTGGTGCATTTGGTGGGTGTGTAACCAATATCCGCCATCCTTAAAACTGTATGTGCCAAGCTGGGTCTTTGCCACATAATACCCGTCAATAGTGTTGTTGGGGTATAGTGAGTTGCCCCATTTTTCCAATTTTGGAAACAGTTCGTTCACAAAAGCTGTGTAGGCCCTTAACTGCTGGAACTCGGAAGCTCCCCGACCACCCCAGGAGCGGATGTTCCTCGGGTCGTTATAGTACCCATCTTCTTTGAAGATGGAAGCACAATCTTCCTCCTTTTCATTGCAGAAAAACCGTTTTAGTTCACTCTTGGAGGATAGGGCATTGGCCAAGGCCAGCACATGTTGTTGGGCCGTGTAGGATTTCAAATCCTTTTCAAACATGGATTGGGTGCGTTCCGTAAAAAGATCGCGGTCCATGGCACTGAACATGTCAGCTTTAAAACGGATTTTCAAAAGTTCCAGCAAAGCGTGCCTACTGGCCCGGTTGTGGCTGGATTTTTTGTCCACCTCAAAGTAATTTTCAGCTTTGGAACTTACATAGGTGCCATCGGATTTTACAAAATACTCGTCCTGTATCCCAAAGCGAAGCTTGTTGTTATGGGTTTGCAATGAAAGGGATATAAAATTGGGCGATGGCGATGTAAAGACCTTCTCCTCTTGAGATTTTAAGCTGGGCAATACGGCCAAGGTCAGAAGCACATATACGATTTTTTTCATTTGCTAAGGCGTTTTTAAAATAAGGTTGTCCATGGACAAGGTGGTGAAGTGTTGGGTCAGGGCTTCATCCAGATACACATCCATTTCCTTGTTCACATGGGAGTAACTGAATTCCAAGCGGTCATTTGGTCGAGATAAGGGCTTGCCCGAGTACACCATCTTTATTTTCTTTACCAAGTACAGTTTACTAATGCCTTCTTTCATTAATCGCTCTGCAGTCCCTTCATCCATTTGAAGGAAGAAGTCCACATGGTTTTTTGAGTTACTTTTTTTAATCAGTTCGGTTTCAAAGGAGGCTGACGGCAGGAAGGTCACCGAATGGATACCACTGGATTTTAAGGAAAAGATATCGTTTAATTGGAGCGGATGTACCAACCAATACCCCTTTTGGTCAAAATCGTAGTTGTTGCCCACATGCAGGGTGGAAACATGATAGCCCACCATTTCATCATTTTTGAAGAAACTTTGGCTCCACTGCACCAAGGGGTCTAAGCATTGCTCTATAAAAGCCTTATAATTCCGGATTCGTTCAAACTCGTTTGCGCCTCGATTGGCATTTTCGCAAACCGGACCCGTACCCATGCTCTGCGCTATTTGGTTACGAAGATAGTTTTGTAGGTAGGCCGAGTTGCGTTGCTCTTGCGACATATTTCCCGAAACCGTGGTCAAACGTTCCCGATCAAGATCACCCATAAAGGGTGTCCTATACTTGAGCCCTAGGAGGAGGGAGAAGTTTCTGTAGCCTAAACCAACCTCTTTGCTTTTTTCGGTATCGTAGGAGCCCCGTACCGGCCTTACGGTTCGCACGGGAGCTTTCCCCGTGTTGTTTTGGATTTTGTAGTTGTCCCTTGCGCCAAATCTTGGTAATCCTTTATGGGATTGCAGCACAATGGGGATAAATTGGTCCGATGGCGGGTCAAAAACCAATAAACCATCAGATTCTTGCTGAGCATGGATATGTACAGCAAAAACCAAGGTGATGGTCCAGAGGTAGTATTTTAGTGATAGTTTTTTCATGTTGAGCAGTTATTCCCACGTAACGACACCATCCATGGTCAAAACCACATCGCTGTCCGTGTTGATTACGGTCGTGCCATTAAAAACAACTTTCTTGGCATTGAAATCAACGCTGTATCCATCGCCGCAGGCGGTAAAAAAGCCTTGGTAGGGTGATGAGCAGGCATGCCGGAATTCTTCACCGTTCTTCACGATGGTCATGGAGATGGTCTTTTCAATATCCGGAGATCCCCCGGTTGAAAAATCAGCAGCAACGATTACAAAACCATTCTGGTCATTGGTATAGACCAATTCGTTGTTTTCCACTCGGATGTTTTCGGAGAGCAGCATTATGGATTTATCTGTTCCCGTAAGTCCCACTTGGGCCACGGCTATGTTGGCCACGGTAAGGGAGTTTCCAAATTCAGAGGTTTCTTCTCCGGACAGTTGTATGGTCCCGCTTGCCTTTCCTGTGTCATCGTTTTCGGGTGAGTCGCCATCATCTGAAGCACAGTTGGCAAAAATGGAAATCGATAGGACAAATAGAAAAAATAGAGGTGTTTTTAGCATTATAACAAGGATTTGGTCTTGATGAACCTCTAAACTATGGGTTTACCGGGCCATACACCACGACCATTTAGTTATCGTTACATATGTTAGGATTATCGTTGTGGTTTGTGCAATATTCGTATTGTGGGGAAACTAAAGCGGTATAATGGGGCAAAACCGTTAAATTTGGAACTACACCAATTTCCAAACATGCCAGTACCCTTCAAAAGAGCCATTACCCTTTTTTTGATTTGTTTTCTTCCCCTTTGGGGAATTTCCCAAGAAAACCCAGCGGATTCGTTACAACAGGAATTGGCTTCCCATACCGCCAAAGATTCGGTCAGGGCCAATTTGCTCATCAAAATTGCAGGGAGCATGACCTATTCCGAACCACAAGGAGCTTTTCCCTATGTGGAAGAGGCCATAAGTATATCCAAGACGCTGGATTGGACCAAAGGTGAAGCCTTGGCGCTTCGGCAAAAAGGACACCTACACTATGTCATGGCCGATGAACTCAATGCCTTGGATGCCTATCAAAGCGCTTTACAGTTGAGTCACGCTATGCAGGACAAGGAGTTGGAGTCGACCCTAATAAGTAATATTGGGAACATTTATGCCGATTTGAAACAGTATGACAAGGCTTTGGAAAACTATGAAAGCTATCTTGCCTTTGCGGAATCCACGGGGAATGTCAATGAACAGATCAAAGGACTTTCCAACATTGCCATTGTCTATAACGATACGGAACGATACACCGAAGGAGTGGCTTATCTGGAAAAAGCCTTGGCATTGGCCAAAGAGGAAGGGAATGAACTTTTTGTGGCCGCCATTACCAATAATTTGGCCTTGGCGTATAAAAAATTGGAACAGTACCCAAAGGCATTGGAGCATTATCAAGATGCAGCTGCCCTGGCCCATACGATTGGCAATAAATATATTGAGGCGTCTGCCTTGAACAGTATTGGGATAGTGAACATACTCGTGGGAAATTATGATGCGGCCAGTGAGGTAGGACAGAAAGCGTTGGAATTGTCGCAGGAAATTGAGGCAGTGGAATGGCAGGCCGATTCGTGGAAGGTGCTCAGCGAAATCTATGAACACGAAGGGAAAATGGAGGAGGCCTTGGGGGCATACAAGAATCATGTCCAGTTACAGGACAGTGTCTTGAGCGAAGAAAAGAAAATGGAACTGACCCGAAAGGAAATGCAGTTTCAGATGGAAAGACAGCAAGCGGTGGCCGATGAGGAAATCAAGCGTCAGCAACTGGTAAAGAACGGGTATCTAGCAGGTGCTTTGATCTTGGCACTGATTTCGGTTGGGGGTTATTTTGTCTATAAGCGCAGACGGGACGCCCTTGAGAAAAAGAAGGTGGCGGAATTCAATGCCAAGGTGGCCGAAACAGAGCTAAAAGCACTGAGGAGTCAAATGAACCCACATTTTATTTTCAATTCGTTGAATTCCATAAGTGATTTCATTTCAAAAAAGGATGTGAAGCAAGCCGATGACTATCTGGTAAAATTTGCCAAGCTCACCCGTTCCATTTTGGAGAATTCAGAGAAAAAATGGATCAGTCTTGAAGAAGATCTGGAATTGATGGAGCTGTACATGCAGTTGGAGTCGCTACGACTGGAAAACAAACTTCATTACAGCATTGTGGTGGATGAAAGCATTGACCCAGACAATACCTTGGTGCCCCCAATGATTTTGCAGCCTTTTGTGGAAAACAGTATTTGGCATGGGATTGCCAAGCGAACCACGGACGGAACCATTGACATTACCATCAAGAATGAGGGGGATATGTTGTTATGCGTAGTGGAGGACAATGGAGTAGGGCGTTCCAAGAAGGTGCCCCAAGAGGAACATAAAAGTTCTTTGGGGGTGAAGATTACCAAGAATCGTATTGATATTATCAACCATCTTAAGAACACCAAGGGCTCCATAGCCATGATCGATAAGGAAATGGGACTTCGGGTAGAGCTGAAACTGCCCTTGGAACTTCAATTTTAAAAAAGTATGCTAAAGGCTATTATCGTTGACGACGAACAACATTGCATCAACCGTTTGGAAGAACTCTTGCAGGAACACAAAGAGGAAATCCAGATTGTATCATGTTGCAAAACGTTGGAGGAAGCCAAAAGGCAAATCGGGAACCTTGGACCCGACATCCTGTTTCTGGATGTGCATTTGGGAGATGTGACGGGGTTTGATCTACTTTCCCAGTTGGATCACATAGATTTTGAACTGATATTCACCACGTCCTTCGATAGCTATGCCCTGCAAGCGTTTAAATTTTCCGCATTGGATTATCTGTTAAAACCTATAGACAAGGATGATTTGAAAGAAGCTGTCAAAAGGGTACAGCAGTCCAAAAAACTAAAGGAGACTTCCCAGAAAATCGATGTGCTCTTCCATAACTTCAAGGACGGGGCCGGAACATCCAAAAGAATAGCGGTACCCACCATGGATGGGTTCGCCATGGTAGATGTGAAAGATATCATCAGGTTGCAGTCAGACGGCAATTATACCCATATTTATACCATTTCCAACAAACGGATAACCGCGGCAAGGACCCTGAAACATTTTGAGGGGCTGTTGGATACGGATGCATTTTTCAGGACCCACAAGTCCCATTTGGTCAACCTTTCCTTTGTGGACAACTATATCAAGGGCAAGGGGGGGTATGTGGTCTTATCCGATGGCACCAAGGTTGAAGTCGCTGTGAGACGGAAAGAAGAGCTGATCCAAAAATTGATGCCCAATTCGTAACGGAATTAGACTCCAATTGCATTGACGGATACGGATATTTTCAAGATATTTATGGAAGCTTGTCCCATACCAAAAAAAGTATGCAAAAACAGGAGTTCGATATTATAAAATCCACAGGGGAGAAAACCAAGTTTTCCGTTACAAAGCTGGAAAATTCACTAAAAGCCAGTGGAGCGGACGATGCCTTGGTGAAAAAAATCGTCAATGTGGTCATGGATGAACTCTATCCGGGAATTTCCACCAAGGAAATCTACAACAGGGCATTTGCCATGCTCAAAAAGGCTAAATCGGTCTGTGCTTCAAAATATAAATTGAAGAAGGCCATTTATGAGCTGGGTCCCACGGGATTTCCCTTTGAGCGCTTTATAAGTGGCATTTTGTATTATTCGGGATACACCACCCAAGTGGGGCAGATGGTGCAGGGCACCTGTGTGTCCCACGAAATAGATGTATTGGCCCGTAAAGATGGAATCTTGAACATCATTGAATGCAAGTTTCATGGTGAGGATGGCCTTAAGTGCAATGTAAAGGTGCCGCTGTATATTGCTTCGAGATACAATGATGTCAAAGGACCGCTTGAATCGGAAAAGGAATATGAAAAGACCGCAGGATGGGTGGTCACCAACACCCGATTCACCATGGATGCACTTCAATACGGACAGTGTGCAGGATTGAAGCTGTTGAGCTGGGACCACCCTTCCGGGAATGGGCTGAAGGATAGGATAGACAGGTTGAGGTTATATCCCATCACGGTATCCACCTTGCTATCGGGAAGGGAAAAACAGTTCTTGTTGAATAGGGAGGTTGTGCTGTGCCGACAGTTGTTGGAAGATAGTTTCTATTTGGACCACTTGGGGGTTTCCAATGGTAGGAAGAGCAGGATCATTAAAGAAATGCAGTCCCTGTGTCATACGCAGATTTGATGTATGGAAAGACTTAAAGTTCATTTTTTGGGTGCTGTGGGCACGGTAACAGGTTCCAAGTTTTATTTGGAGACTGATGAAATCAAAATACTGGTAGACTGCGGCATGTTCCAAGGGAACAAGGAACTTCGGATACAAAATTGGGAACCTTTGCCCATTGAGGTTTCGCAGATTGATGTGGTCCTATTGACCCATGGTCACTTAGATCACTGTGGATATCTCCCTCTATTGGTAAAACAAGGATTTCAAGGAAGCATTTTGGGAACGGCACCCACCTTGGAGATTGCCAAGATCATTCTTGAAGATAGTGCCAAAATACTGGAAGAAGAAGCCGAAAGGGCCAATAAGGAAGGATACAGCAAGCACGACCCGGCACTTCCACTGTTTGATCAACACGATGTGGTGGCCACCTTGAAACTCTTTAAAAGTATAGAGGAAGAGGAAATTATAGGGATTTCACCCCATTGTTCGGTACGTTTTAGATATAATGGCCATATCATTGGTTCAACCTTTATTGAAATAGACCTTTTTGGTAAAAAGTTGGTTTTCTCTGGGGATGTGGGGCGCCTAAAGGACGATTTGCTAGATCCGCCCAAACGGCCACAATGGGCCGACTATCTTTTTGTGGAAAGTACCTACGGGGATAGAGAGCATCCAGAAGAAGACCTTGAGTCCATTTTACGGGAACTTACCCAAAGAACCATTCAAAGAAGGGGGACCTTGATTATCCCATCTTTTGCAGTGGAACGATTACAATCGCTAATGTACTTATTGTGGAAGCTTTATGACAGGAACAAAATCCCCAACATTCCCATATTTGTGGACAGTCCAATGGGAATAAATGTATTGGAGGTTTTTGGCCGATTTCCCAAATGGCATAAGCTCGCTCCAGAAGAATACCATAATATGTGCAACCATGTTACTTTGGTGAGTTCGTACCGGGAAACATGGGAAACCATTGATGATCCCAGACCCAAGATTGTCATTGCGGGCAGTGGTATGGTCACAGGGGGGAGGGTGCTCACTTATATCAAGCAGCTGGCGGATATGGAATCCACCTCCATATTACTGGTGGGTTACCAAGCCGAGGGGACCCGGGGCAGACAATTGTTGGATGGCGCACAGGAATTGAAAATGTTCGGAAAGTATGTGCCGATCAAGGCCAATGTACAGCACTTGGAAAGTCTATCGGCCCATGCAGACCAAAAGGAACTATTGTATTGGCTTGAAGGTGTGGACAACGTACCGGAAAAAGTGTTCCTCATACATGGGGAAACCGAGGCCATGGCCGTTTTTAAGGACAAGATTCAAGAGGTGTTCGGATGGCACACCCATATTCCTAAACTCCATGAAACCGTTGAGATTTTACTTTGACGCCTTGGGTGGGGACATCATAATTTGATTCCATAACTCAGATCACCCGCATCACCTAAACCGGGAATAATGTATCCCTTACTGGAAAGTTTATCGTCTACGGCCGCTATCCATAACTGTGTGTCCTCTGGAAATACTTTTTGTACTTTTTCAACCCCTGGTTGGGAACCGATTACGGAAATGATATGGATTTTTTTGGGTGTACCGTGGTCTTTTAAAACATTGAGTACATTTTCCAAGGTCTTTCCTGTGGCCAACATGGGGTCCGTTAGTACCAAGATCTTGTTCTCCAGGGAAGGCGCGGCAAAGTACTTGACCACCACTTCAAAATCATCCGAATTGTTGGGATGGTGCCGGTATGCGGAAATGAACGCATTTTCAGCTGCATCAAAGTAATTCAAGATACCATGATGTAAGGGTAAACCGGCTCTGAGTACAGAACAAAGGACCAATTGATCGGTACAGCTCCGGATTTTTTTGGAACCCAATGGCGTAGTGACCTCTTTTTCCTGATAGGTAAGGGTCTTGCTCATCTCATAGCCCAAGACCTCACCAATCCGTTCAATGTTCCTTCTGAACCGCATGGCGTCTTTCTGAATCTCTACGTCCCGTATTTCAGCAATAAAGGCGTTCAGTAGAGAAGGGGACGTATCAAAACGGTTGATGATCATATTGATGTAGCGTTAGGATTAAAGGTCTTCCGTAAAAATAGCACATAATGCTCCTGATTTTACATGATATATCACTTATGCCGTTTCTTTGGCTTTCTTGATTTGTGATGGGTTTATGATGATGGAGAGGCCACTTTGCCCAGCATCAAAAGCGTAAGATGGTAACACTAGGGTGATATAATGATAATGTACAATTAATTGGGGCGGGATGGTTTGGAACCGCTTCTTCAAACCAGACTTTTTTGGGAATCCAGAGCATGTCTTGCTTTTAACATATTGTATGTTGTTGTAAATCAAATAAATAAAGTGTAACTGATTATTTAGCACCTTCATTGATAAAAAAATGGTCAACAATAAGTTATATTAGCGAAATTCTTGATTTTATTAGAGAAAAGCGGTTAAAGAGGAATCCAGAAACACGACTGTTTTGAAATATCACAAAAAAACATTGTAATTTTAGGATTTTACCCAAAGAATATCGTTAAAAATTTGAAAATTTACAGGAATTTTCAAGAATTGGCGGTGATGTACTTGATGATACGCTTAATATAGAAAAAAAATGGATGCGTATGGAACGCATTTGAAGGCATCCAAATACAACAGTTCGGGTAAGCGACATTAAAAGTATTTCCCCCTATTTTTTCTATCGCCAGAAAATGAATAAAGATTTTTATAGCGCAGAGGACTTTCAGTTTTCCCAATTTAAAAAAGGGGACAACCGCGCTTTTGAGTTTTTTTTCAATAAGTACTTCAATGATATCGTAGGGTTCAGTCAAAAGTTCATTGGTGATCGGGATAAGGCCAGAAGCGTATCCCAAGATGCTTTTATCAAATTGTGGACCAACCGGGATAAAATCCGTAAGATAGGAGGCATCCGTTCTTTTTTGTTCACTTCGGCCAAAACCGATTGTTTGAACCTGCTTCGCCATAAAAAAGTCAAGAGAAGATATGAATCCTTGAAACTTCAGGAAAAAGAAAGATTATTGGACATGGAAATCCTTGATTCTTTAAGGTTTGATTCCATGACCTTTTCCGAACTTGAGGAATTGGTGGAAAAATCCATTGCTGAGATGCCTGAAAAATGTAGGCAGATCTTTATGAAGAAGCGCATGGAGAACAAGAAGAACAAGGAGATAGCCGAAGAAATGGACATTACTCTCAAAGCCGTGGAGGCCAACATGACCCGGGCACTCAAATTTCTCAAATTGAGACTCGCCAGCTACATTCCCTACATCCTGATTTTAATTTTTTTAACGCTTTTTTAAAAAAAACTTAACTCGCATATAGGGTAGCAAGTCTTTGAGGTGTACCTACTACAAACACCAAAGACTTTCAATGGAATATCGTTTGATAACCAAATACCTATCAGAAGCAGCTTCCGAAGCCGAGGTGGCGCAAATTTTCCAATGGATTGAAGCCTCTCCCAGTAACAAGGAGGCCTTCATGGAAATAAAGAAAATCTGGGCCTTGGGCACCAAAGGCGATGAGGACATTGAAAAAGCTTGGTATGAAATCCAAGAGCGCCTCAAGATCATTTCGCGTAGAAGAAAAAGAACCAATATCCTTAAATATGCGGCCATCTTTATTGGACTGGTTGCGGGAGCCTACGTTTGGTTGTCCCAAGAACCTGTGGAAAATCCAGGATTGATCATTGAGGACAGTGCCGTAGTCCTTAGTACGGGTGACAATACCACAGAGAAACTCAATGTGAACTCAGAGCAGAACTTCTCGACCCAAGGAGGAAAAGTATTTGCTACCCAAGTGGGAAACAAAATTGTGTACAATGCCAATGAGTCTATAAAGGAGTTGGTGTATAATGAGATAAAGGTACCCCATGGAAAAACATTCCAATTGGTGCTTTCGGATGGGTCCTTGGTGCATCTCAATTCGGGCACTTCCATGAAATTCCCGGTCAATTTTTTACCAGATCAAGAAAGAAGGGTGTACTTGGACGGAGAGGCCTATTTTGAGGTAGCGAAGGACAAAAAGCGTCCTTTTTTGGTCGAGGCCAACAATATTGATGTCCAGGTTTTGGGAACACATTTTAATGTAAGTTCCTATAAAGGCACCGAACCTTTTGCTGTATTGGTGGAAGGGAGTGTTTCGGTATCGGATAAGCATGAGGGAGAAAGCTCTAGGGCTTCCCAGGTCATTGTACCCGGGCAAAAAGCATCGTTGACCTCGAATGGGTTTGCTGTTGAGGAAGTGGATGTGAACGATTACTTGGAATGGAGACAAGGAAGATTGATATTCAATAACGAGTCTTTCCAAGAGATTGTCTACAAAATTGAAAGAAGATATAATGTAGAGATCAACAACTCCTATACAGAGCTAGATCCCATAAAGTTCAATGGTAAGTTTGGAAACGAAACCATTATTGACCTATTGGATACGTTCAAGGAAAGTGCTGGATTTGACTACTATATTGAAGATAATAAAGTGATAATTAATCAACCCAACTAAAAACCACTTGCCAATGAATTAAAACAAACTGACTCAAAAAAAGGGAACGCGGCCACGTTCCCCTAAACAAATGATTTTAACTGAAGGATTGTTAATCAATCAAAATCTCTCAAAATTATGAAAAACAACCATTGGTTTTCCTGTTTTTTGGAAAACATTTTAAACAAGAACCGAACATTGAAGGTTTCGATCTTATTATTTATATGTGTCTTGTTCAATCTCCATGCGAGTTCATATTCCCAGAACACAAAAGTGACGGTGAGTGTGAACAACGCCCCTATTGAAATGGTATTGGGCCAGATAGAGAACCAAAGCAAATTCAAATTCTTTTATAAAACAGGTGAAGTTGATGTGAACAAAAAGGTGACCATCAACGTAAAGAACATCCCTATAAAAGATTTGTTACACAAAATCTTTGTTGGGGACAATATCTCTTTTGTAACCGTAAAGAACCAGATTGTCCTGAAGAGCAACAGACCCGCACAGCCTGTCTTTTCTGGAAAAACCCCTATGGCTGATAGGGAACAACCTGCTCCACAGATTTCCGTTAGCGGGACCATTGTGGACAGCAACGGAGTTCCTATTCTTGGAGCCTCGGTCATAGAAAAAGGGACCACTAATGGTACCGCGGCCGACTTTGATGGGAACTATGTGCTACAGGTTTCCGGTCCTGACGCCGTATTGGTGTTCAGTTCATTGGGATTCTCTACCCAAGAGATTGCCGTAGGAACCGCCACTACCTTAAACGTGACCTTGATGGAAGATGCACAGAGTCTTGATGAAGTGGTCATTGTGGGGTACGGTACCCAGCGTAAAAGTGACTTGACCGGTGCCATTTCATCGGTTTCTTCGGATGACGTACAAGGACAGCCTGTTGCCAACATCAACGAAGCCGTTCAGGGAAGAATCCCCGGTGTAGAGATCACTTCCAGTTCAGGTGAACCTGGAGCCCCCTTACAGATCAGGGTTCGTGGTATGGGTACTTTTGGAAATACCGGTCCACTATATGTTGTGGATGGTATGCCGGTAAACGTTACCGATGTGAACTCCATTGACCCAAATTCAATTGAGTCCATGGACATCTTGAAAGATGCCTCTGCTTCTGCCATTTATGGTTCCAGAGCTGCCAACGGGGTGGTTTTGATTACCACTAAAGCAGGGAAAAGTGGCAAGCCTAAAGTAACGATAGACAGCTACTACGGTATTCAGGAGTTTACGGATTTCATTCCTTTGTTGAACTCTAGGGAATATGCACAATTGAACATTGATGCTTCCGCTGCGGCCGGAGCTACGGTAGAACCCGCATTTGCAAATCCTGAAAGCATCACAGTCGATACAGATTGGCAAAAGGCAGCCTATCAGGCGGCTCCTATCCAAAACTACAATGTATCTATTTCAGGAGGTAGTGAAAATGCCAAGTACTCGGCTTCTGGGGGCTATTTTGACCAGGAAGGGATCATGGTATTCAGTAACTTTAAAAGGTATACTGCACGGGTTAAGAGTGAATTCAAGATTGGGGAAAAATTGACTATTGGGGAGTCCATTAACCTTAGTAGGGGATTGGGACTCAATATGGGTCAAGGAAACAACTTGGATTTTGCCTACCTATTGGGAGCTTCACCAACCATGCCCATTTTCAGGGAAGGAAACCTTGGAGGGTATGCTGGTCCAAATGCGGCTGAAACAGGAAGGAACAACCGTGAAAATATTGTGGGTAGAAGGAACTTTAGACGTACCTATACCACGATCAATAAGATATTGGGAAGCTTGTATGCCGAGTATCAGATCATTCCTAATTTGAAGTATCGTTTGAACTTGGGTATCAATGCAGGTTTCAATACCTCTAAATTGTATGTGCCCAAATTTGAGATGGAGAACAGGACCAACCTTGTTCAGCAATTGACCGAGAGCAAGAACGAGTCTTACGAATATTTGGTTGAGAATATTTTGACCTACGATAAGCAATTTGAAGATTTCTCCCTATCCCTTTTGGGAGGTTATACAGAGCAGAATGCTTTTTATAGCAACCTAGGAGGATCTATCCGTGAATTTCCTAGCAATGAGCTACAGGTAATTGACGCGGGAACAGGAAGCTTCACCATTCAAGGAAATGAGTCTGAGTGGGCTTTGAGATCGTATTTGGGAAGGGCCAATATTACTGTTTTGGACAAGTACTTGTTCACAGCGACCTTCCGTCGTGACGGTTCCTCAAGATTTGGTAGCCAGAACAGATATGGTAATTTCCCATCCGTAGCTTTGGGATGGAACATTTCCAGGGAAAACTTCATGTCTGCCATACCAGCCATCAGCAACCTAAAGTTAAGGGGAAGCTGGGGTAAATTGGGTAACCAGGATACCAATGACAATTATGTGAACCAGACCACTATCAATACCACACCAAGATATATTTTAGGGTCAGGCCAAGGCATAGCTGCCGCTGCGGCGGTAACCAGTTTGGGTAACCCTGCCTTGAAATGGGAATCCACAACACAGACCAACGTAGGTGTTGATCTAGGATTGTTGGATGGATCTATATTCTTCACCGCAGATTACTGGGTTAAGGATACTGATGGTGTTTTATTGCGTACCCCGATTTCCGTGGCCACTGGTATTGAAAGATCCTTGGGCCCATACGAGAACTCTGCAGGGATCAAAAACTCAGGTTTCGAATTCTTGTTGGGATACAGAAAAGATCGTGAGGATTTCAACTATGAGGTATCGGTTAACTTATCCACGGTTAAGAACGAAGTCACTAGCTTGGGAGATGGAACAGCATCCATCATCAATTTGGTGAACAATGCCTATAACTACGGAACCTTTACCCGTACCACAGTTGGAGAGAGCATGTCCAGTTTCTATGGTTATGTTGCCGATGGGATCTTCCAGAACGATCAAGAGGTGGCCAGCCATGCCACACAGCCTGGTGCCGCACCTGGAGACGTAAGGTTTAGAGACCTTAACGGAGATGGGGCCATCACGGATGCAGATAGAAAGGTGATAGGAGATCCATTCCCAGATTTCAGCTATGGAATCAACGGAAGCATGTCTTACAAGAACTTTGATTTGAGCTTGAGCTTCCAAGGTGTTGCCGGAAAGGAACTTTACAATAGCCAGAGGGCTTATTTGGAAAGTATGGACGGTGAGCACGAGCAAATGGCCACTACATTGAACCGCTGGACCGGGGAAGGTTCCACAAATACGTTCCCAAGAGCGGTACGTGGAAATCCTAACGACAACACGCGTCCTTCAACACGTTTTCTTGAAAATGCTTCTTTCTTGAAATTGCGTAACATCCAAGTAGGGTATAGATTCCCAAAAACTATCTTGGATTCTGTTGGACTGACCAATGCCAGGGTTTATGTGAGTGCCCAAAATGTGTTCACCATTACCGATTACTCAGGATATAACCCTGATGTACTTGGTGGATCTGGTTGGGCAACCAACGATTTGAATCCTCTAGCAGTAGGGGTTGATACGGGAACTTATCCTTTGCCAAGAACCATACAAATGGGCGTGCAAATAGGATTGTAGGAAACCGAGGAAAATAAATCGAAAAAAATAGAGATCATGAAATATATATATAAAATACTTACTCTTAGCTGCTTGGCCTTATCTCTAGGCAGTTGCGACAAAGATTTTTTGGATAAAACTCCGCCAGATGCCATTCCGGTAGACGGGTTTTTTAACTCGGCCGAGCGTGCGGAGCAAGGGGTAAATGCCATTTATGCAACCCTACAGACCACTGAATTGTATTCAAACACCATGTCAAAATTGTACACTCCACCCACGGGTGAGGTGGTGCTTACCAATACTGGTGGTTATGGATTCAATGATTTTACCTATTCAGCTGCCGATGGTATCCTAATGGATGTGTACGGAAAACTGTATGAAGGCGTATTTAGGGCCAATACAGTAATCAAGGAAGTACCTTTGATGGAAGACATCGATGCTGGCCTTCAGAGTAGGTTGGTGGGAGAAGCTAAGTTCCTACGTGCATTCTATTATTGGCACTTGACCACCTTGTGGAGCGATGTGCCCCTGTTCACAGAGCCTTTTGAGGTACCTTCTGATGCCCTTGTGGCCAAATCCACCAGAGCTGCCATCTATGAAGTGATGATCCAGGATTTGATCGATGCGGAAGCAGTGCTTCCAGAGGTGTACGGAGCTTCAGATTTGGGTAGGGCCACCAAAGGAGCCGCACAGGCCCTTTTGGGAAAAGTCTATCTGTATGATGAAAACTATGAGCAGGCCGAAGCTTGGCTTGGTGAGGTAATCGATTCAGAGCTGTATGATTTGGTGGAGAACTTTGGGGATGTTATCAATATCAACAGTGAGAACAACGTGGAGTCCATTTTTGAAATCCAGTTTGCCGAAGTAGGTGAAGGAGACGTTGGTACCTTAAGGGTATCTTACAACAACCCACAGGTAAATGGAGGTTTTGGAAACAATTTGCCCACACAGACCATTGTTGATGCTTTTGAAGATGGTGACCCAAGACTCAATGAATCCATATTTATTGATGGGGAAGTTTTTGCTCCTGAACTGAGCACGGAGAGTTTGAACTTGGACACCTATCAATCCGTATGGTCCGCAACAGGGTACAACCTAAAGAAAGGCTTGTTTCCCGTAATGTATGTGAACAACAGAGGTACCAACTTCCCGGCCATCAGATATGCAGATGTATTGTTGATGTATGCAGAGGCTGCCAATGAATTGGATATGAGGGATGTTGCCCGTGATGCGGTGAACGAGGTTCGTGATCGTGTGGGAATGCCCTTGTTGGATGCAGGAACCACAGGGACCAAAGAAGCTTTGTTCGATGCCATTGTGCACGAAAGACAAGTGGAGTTGGCCTTTGAATACCATCGTTTCAATGATTTGAGAAGATGGGGATTGGCCCAAACTGTCTTGGGACCCAACGGTTATGCAGAACGAAACAGATATTATCCATTACCTCAGGAAGAAATAGATACCAATGAAAACCTTGTTCAAAGACAAGGATGGTAATTGGTTCATTTTTAATGACAGGGGAAATTTAAAATAAGTTGAACAGTGAAGGGTGCCACATGAGTGAGTTCTGTGGCACTCGGTCACTGTCTTTTCAGTACAATTGGGAGGAAATGGACGGTATCATGGAATTGGAATAACCCAAAAACAATAACAGATGATTACAAGGAGAAAATTATTGAAAAACTTATCGGCTGTTCCGGTAGTAGGCGGATTGGTAGGTACCGGAATGGTATCGGCCTGTGAATTCAACAAGACCGACCCGGGAGCTGGAACAGAGGAACCGACCAGGAACTTTTTCGAGGAACTGGGCGTGACCCCGGTAATCAATGCGGGGGTTACCATGACCTTTTTATCGGGCTCATTGATGCGTCCAGAGGTTATGGCAGCCATTAACTCCACCGCCCATGATTTTGCCAATATGTACCAACTACAGGACAAGGTAGGGGAAAAGATAGCCGAAATGCTTAACGTGGAAGCCGCTATGGTGACCTCGGGAGCAGCCTGCGCCATGGTATTGGGTACCGCTGCGACCATAACAGGTATGGACCTGAAGAAGAGAAGGCAATTGCCGGACCTTCCCGATCCACGTCCGGAAGTTATTATGCAGAAAAGCCATAGATACGTATTTGATCAAGCAATCCCTACGGCAGGGGCCCGGATTGTAGAGGTTGATGGCGCGGAAGAAATGGAAGCCGCTATCAATGAAAATACAGTGATGGCTTTGTTCTTTAATGCGGCAAGAGGCCCCATTTCACACGAAGAGTTTGTAGCAATAGCCAAGCGCCATAATGTACCTACGTTTATTGATGCCGCTGCTGATGTACCCCCAAAGGAAAACTTGTTCAAGTTTCAAAAAATAGGTTTCGACCTGATTACTTTCTCAGGAGGAAAAATGATCAGGGGACCTCAGAGTGCCGGACTTCTTTTTGGTAGAAAAGACCTTATTGAAGCGGCCAAGTTCAACCATAGCCCCCATGAGGCTCCAATAGGTAGGCCCATGAAGGTCAACAAAGAGGAGATTTTTGGAATGTACGCAGCCCTTAAGGCCTATTTGGAAATGGATCATGAAAAGGAATGGCAGGATTGGCTGGATCGTATTGAGAACATTAAATCAAAGATAACTGCCGTTGAAACGGTTAAGGGAGAGACCCATATCAGTCCTGGACCAGCAAATGCCTTTCCAAGTATGTTGGTGAGCTGGGATCAAGAAAAAGTGAAAATGAGCCCTAAAGAAGTAAGCGATGCCCTAAAAGCAGAGAACCCTTGCATATTTACCAATGTAAGACGTGGGAGAGATGGAGCCGAGGATCAACTGAGTGTGGGTGTTGTACTACTTAAACCCGAACAGGTAGACTACGTGGCCGAACGTTTGGCCGACGTATTGAGTAAAGCCGTTTAAGGCTTTAAGATATTTGGCCATTGTATATCCAATGCAATGACCCCGCCGCTCTTGTAGTGGCGTGTAAAATCGAGCAATCATTGGAATTGTTTGGTTAGTTTTTTAGATTGTATGGGGCGCAGGTGACAACCAGCGCCCCTTTTTTGTTTTAAAATGAGCGTGTTAAGATTTTTACGCCATCTTATTCCAGAACCATGTAGCCAAAGTATTCAGGTCTGTGGAAAGCTGGTCTTTTTGCCATAGTGGAACTCCAACAGGCAAAGGTCGAGTTTTCGGCATTGTTCCTCCAATCTTTCTCGGTATGGTCTTCTTGGGAAATGATTCGGTAAAAATTTAATCGATATACATTGTCCGGCGTGTTTTCAGGGTATTGTAGCAACTTTAATGGGAGTTTCATATGTCCACCCCATGTATTGGTGTTTTGGTCTTTAAAAGCGCTATGTTCCACACCCATGGCGTTGGGGTCCAAATGTTCCGAGCTGAATTTCCCGTCACCTTTAAAGTTGTTGTGTATGGTGGCCAAAAACATGGCGTTGTTGGGGTTTAATTGAATCTCCACGTAGTCTTCCATGGGTTCTTTTCCTTTGCTGATAAAAAGCTCAAATACCTCTTGCGTGAACATGGGGGTGTTATCTTCGGTAAAATGGTTCTGGTCCATTCTAGGGTTGTCCCTGCATTCAAATTTTATTTCCAGAAATTCATCATCGTATTTTACCATGACCAGGGTTTCCTCTTCAATGGGCGCCCCTCCAACGCTGTGTTTAAAATGAAGGTCCCCCAATGGGGTAAAGGATTCCTTGTTTATGGTAAGTGTTGGTAATTCTTCAGTTTTGTTCTCAGTCATGGTTTGGATTGTTTCAGTTGGCACGGTACTTTTCTCCTCCTTTTTCTTCTGGTTACAGGATAGGTATAAAAGAGAGCAGAACAGAAGTGCAATGGGTTTTGCGTTTTTCATGGTTTATAGGGATGTTATTCGGTTTTGATTAATTATTCGGTTCAAGTTCAGTAGTGCAGATGTTCCCGGCTTTCCAGAATCGAAAAATCTGGGACAACAGGATATTCGCTGTTTAAGTGTACTCTAGGCATTGTACATGAGAAAGAAAATGGTCTCATATTTATGCCCCAGTTTTTTCTCAAGGATTTTAAAGGCACGGGTCATATGTGCCTCAATGGTCTTGGTGGAAATTCCAAGATGATCTGCAATTTCAGTATGTGTGAGCCCTTCTTTTTTGTTGAGCAGAAAAATATGTCTACACTTTGTGGGGAGATTATTGATTTCCAGATTTACCAATCTAATGATTTCCTCAAGATTATCTTCCTCTTTTTCCACGACAATATCTATGGCCTCCAGATATTTTTTTTCCAGATATAGAACAGATTTGTTCTTGCGGTATTCATCAATGAATTCGTTGTATACGGATTTGTATAAAAAGTTTTTGATCAAAAAATTTGGATTGAGCTTTTTTCGTTTTGTCCAAACCCTTACAAAGACGTTTTGTACAATATCCTCTGCTTTACCATGGTCGCTGGTCAGGGTATAGGCATAGGCACAAAGTCTTTGGTAATAGGCGTCCATCAAGTATTCATAAGCCTTTTCGTCACCCTTGATCAACCTTTTGGTCAAAAAGTAATTATTGTTGGTATAGTCCATTTAGAGGTTGATGATTTTCCATCTACTTTATCGTTTTCGCCCGAAAAATTATAAAAAAAATCATAAAAAAATACAGGGTCAAAAAACTTTCACACGTATTTAAGAGTAATTGCAAAGTATGAATTCGACCCAAGGGCATAACCTAATCATCAAGTTCCTCAACAAGGAGGCCAATCGCAGGGAATTGGAGGAGTTGGATGATTGGTTGAGTGACCAAAACAATATCACGATCTTTAATAATTTAGTTAGAATCCACTACCTAACAACGAGTTGCATGGCAGACTACGACCTACATAAAGCCAAGGAATCCATAAAACAGAAAGTGAAGTCCAACAAAAGAAAGAGTAGACTTCATACGTACACCAAGATCTCTATTGCCGCATCCATATTGTTGGTGATCGGGTTGATTTTTGGTGGCCGCTATTTTCAGAAGGATACCGAAAGTATCCCCAATAAAATTGTCATCGGCTCCGATAAGGCGGTGCTCACTTTGGAAAATGGTGATCAGGTGGCGCTTGAGAAAGGCAAGAGTTTTCAAAAAGGCACCATCCGGAGCAATGGGGAGCAGATTGTTTATGGCATCCATGAGCGCACAGACGATGAAGTCGATGTTTTATACAATTACCTGACCATACCTAGGGGAGGCCAGTTTTACCTTCAATTGTCCGATGGCACAAAAGTATGGTTGAACGCTGAGACCAAGCTAAAATATCCGGTAACGTTTTACGAGGGACAGACCCGCGAGGTAGAACTTGTGTACGGAGAGGCCTATTTTGAGGTCACACCAAGTACCCAGAACAAGGGTTCGGACTTTAGTGTAATATCCAATGATCAGAAAATAAGTGTCTTGGGCACCGAATTCAATGTGAGTGCTTACAAAGATGACGATGCGATCGTGACCACCTTGGTAGGGGGCAGGATTGCATTGGAAAAAGGCAATTCCAGAAAAACACTTCGCCCCAACCAACAATCACGAATCCTAAAGAACATGGACCAAATAGAAGTCGTTGATATAGATGCCTCCCAAGCCATCTCTTGGGTAAATGGGGTGTTTATCTTTGATGGGGAGTCCTTGGACGAAATCATGAAAGTGCTCTCACGGTGGTATGACATAGATGTAATATTCGAGTCGGCCCAACGTAAGGATTTTAATTTTACCGGAATATTGGAAAGGACCAAATCATTTGACGATATTTTGGCATTGATTGGTGTGGCGAGCCAAGGCGAGGTCAAATTTGAAGTGAAAAATAAAACTGTACATATAAAATAGGACAGTAAATAAGGAAATGCTGATTGCATAAAAAAAGGAAAAGGCTAACACATTCCACCGTAATAGCCTTTGTCCTCAGCGGATTAATTAAAACTATGTCTAACTAAACCAATTGCTAATTTATGAAAATTAACTTGAATTTGGGCCGATCTAAAACAGGTTTTCGGCTCCTAAAGTTTCTGATGAAAACTTTTACCTTTTTATTTTGCACGCTGGCTTTTGCCTTGGGACCCAAAGAAGGGTTTTCCCAAGATGCCGATATTTTGATCGCAAAGGATCGAGTGCTCAGTGCAAAACAGGTTTTCAAACTTATGAACAAACAGGCCGACTATAAATTTATTTATAGGAACGACTTGTTGGAAGATGCGCCGGAAGTTCCGGTAAAACAAGGTGTTGTAAAAGCAAAACAACTTCTTGATATGTTGCTTACCCCTATAGATTTCACATATGAATTCACCACAAACAATACCATAGTGGTCAGAAAGAGGGTGAAATCCGAGGTAAAAGCCGAGGAATCAAAAGTAGAGACCGTAGAGCGTTTGCAGCAACAAGTGAGCGGTACTATTCTGGATCAACAGGGAATTCCATTGGCCGGGGCAAATATTGTTGAAAAGGGCACCACCAACGGTACCCAGACCGATTTTGATGGGAATTATGCCATCTCTGTGGATGACAATGCCGTTTTGGTCATTAGCTATATTGGCTTTCAAACCCAAGAGATTCCTGTCAATGGTCAATCAACCATCGATATTACCTTGGTGGAAGATGCCAATCAGCTTAGCGAAGTGATCGTAACCGCCCTTGGTATCCAAAAGACCAGAAAGTCTTTGACTTATGCGGCCCAGGATATCGATTCTGATGAATTGAACCGGGTAAAACAGACCAACCCTATGAACAGCTTGTCCGGTAAGGTGGCCGGTGTGGCCATTACCAGAAGTTCATCTGGTGTAGGGGGTTCGGTAAAAGTGACCTTGCGAGGGAACAACTCTTTTGGCAACAACCAGCCCTTGTATGTGGTGGATGGTGTGCCTTTATCCAACCCAACGGCGTCACAGCCCACAAGTACCTTTGGTGGAGGTAGGGACGGTGGAGATGCCCTTTCCTTGATCAATCCGGATGATATTGAATCCTTGACCGTATTGAAAGGTGCTTCCGCATCGGCACTTTATGGTAATGCCGGTCTTAATGGGGTAATATTGATTACCACCAAGAAAGGCCGAGACGGTACCTTTAAAGTGGATTTTTCATCCAACATTACGGTGGATAGGGCTGCTTACATGATTGATTTCAGTGATGCGGCACAGCAGAATGTTGATGATTTTCTGGAAACAGGTGTAAACAACATCAATTCCGTGTCCTTGTCCGGTGGAACAGAAAAGGCACAGACGTATTTCTCGTATAGCAATAGCTTTGCTTCGGGGATTCTTCCAGATAATACTCTAAAGCAACATACCATTAACTTAAGGGAAACCGCCAAGTTTTTTGATGATGTGTTGACCATGAATGCCAGTATTATGGCATCTACCCAGCAAATACGCAATAGGGCTGTTTCAGGATTTTATTTCAATCCTTTGGTAGGGACTTATGTGTTTCCAACTGCCGATGGACGCCTATCGGATTACGCCGATTTTGAGGAGTACAACCCAGACAGGAACATTCAGGTGCAGCGTTGGGTAAGGCCATTGTCCGATATTGAACAAAACCCCTATTGGATTGTCTACAGGAACCCAAGGGAGGACACGAACAGAAAATTGTTGGCCTCCTTGAACTTGAATTTCAAGGTGAATGATTGGTTGTCCATCCAGACCAGGGGCACCTATGATCAATCCTTATTGGATTTTGAGCGTAAGGCCTATGCTTCCACACAAGCCACGTTGGCCCATGAGAACGGGAGCTACACCTTTAATAAACAAGATATCCGTCAGTTGTATGGTGATGTTATCGCCAATATCAATTACGATATCACGGAAACCCTTTCCTTTACCGCGAATGTTGGGGGTAGTGTAAAGCGAAATACCACTGAAATCCTTAATGCGGACTCTGGATCACAGGGAGGGCTTCAATTTGCAAATGTGTTTACCCTTCAAAACTTTAATGCCAATTCACAGGTAGCACTATCGCAAACGTCATTGAACAGGCAGATAAACTCTGTTTTTGCGAGCACTACTTTTGGGTATGATGAAAAGATTTTTATTGATCTTACGGCCAGAAATGACTGGTCATCGACCTTGCCACCGGAGAACAACTCATTTTTCTACCCTTCTGTGGGTCTAACCGGGGTTTTAACAGAGATGTTTGATTTTGGCGAGAAGATTTCTTTTGCCAAAGTACGAGGTTCTTACGCCGAGGTGGGGAATGATTTCTCCCCGAACCAGATCAACCCCAACAGAACCATTCTGTTTGGAAATGGAATCAGTCCTACCGATCCTATCAGACCTTTCCCCGGAACCACACCTAAGCCAGAAAAGCAGAAGTCTTTTGAATTGGGTACCGAGTGGAGGTTTTTCAGTAATCGTTTGGGCTTTGATGTAGGGTACTACAACACCAAGACGGTTAACCAGTATTTCCCCTTCCCAACTTCCGTTGCGGTTATTGGGGCACCCAATGCAGGTTTAAACTCAGGGGAGATTGTTAACAGGGGTATTGAGGCCACGGTTTTTGCCACGCCTATCCAGAGTGAGGATTTCCGTTGGAAGACCACATTGAACTTTGCACGAAACAAGAACGTAGTGGAAAGCATCTATGATGGCACGGTTGCCGATGGACTTATTGAGCCTACATACTTTACCCTTTCCGGAGCAGGGAACAATTCCTTTGCTTCCTACTTGGTAGAAGGAGGTTCCTTTGGGGACATCTATGGCCGGGTGGTAAAAAGGGATGAGCAGGGTAGACCTGTTGTGGTTGATGGTGGTTTGGTGGAAAATGACCAAAACCCCGACAATGTTATCGAAGGTTTGGAAAAAGTGGGTAATGCCAATCCAGATTTTACTTTGGGATGGAACAACTCCTTTAGCTACAAAAATTTTAGTGTTGACTTTTTGATCGATGGTAAGTTTGGTGGTGAGACCATGAGCATGACCCAGGCCGCTGTGGAAGGGTTGAGCAACAACACAGCGCGTGAGACAGCCAATGGAGCCATCGAAGTGGTTGATATCAATGGTAATCCGGAAACTTGGACGGCACAACAATACTACGGTGCAGCAGGAGGAAGGAATGGTTTTACGGGTGAATACGTCTATAGTGCCACCAATGTACGGTTGGCCGAATTGGCGTTGGGCTACACCTTTGATTTGGGAGAAGAATCTTTCTTCAGCAATGTGAGCGCCTCCTTGGTGGGAAGCAATCTGTTCTTCTTCTACAAGGATGCCCCACATGACCCCAATGTCAGTTTAAGTACGGGCAATGCACTACAGGGAGTGGATGTTCTAGGTCTTCCCTCCACAAGGAGCACAGGTCTAAACGTAAAACTAACTTTTTAAAAAAAACTCATGAAAAATATATATAGATTGGGCGTTTTGGCAGCTACTTTAGGGTTTTTGGCTACGTCCTGTACTGAGAATTTTGAAGAACTCAATAAAAACCCAAGGGAAATAACCCAAGAGCAACTCGAAGGGGATTTTCAACATGTGGGATCCAAATATAAGCCCGTGTTTGAAAGTATCTATATTTTCAATCCCGGATGGCAGTACCAACTTCAGCAGAACTTGAACGCGGATGCCTACGCAGGATATTTGACCCCTCCAAACCCTTTCCAGAACGGATCCAACAACACGACCTATAACTTGGTGAGCGGTTGGAACAATACCATCTGGTCCGTTCCTTACTCCAATGTCATGAACAATGTAAAAGACATTGAGAGTTTGACCCAAGGGGAATATCCTACCCTGTATGCGGTGTCCCTGATTTTGAAAGTGGAGGCCATGCATAGGGTTTCAGATGTTTTTGGTCCTATTGTATACACCAATTTTGGTGATTTGGATAACGCAGGGGTATATGATTCACAAGAAGAGGCCTATGATGCATTTTTTGCTGATTTGGATACCGCCGTGGATAATCTTATGGCGGATATCGATAGCCCAAGATTTTCGGCGTTCGACCTCGCTTACGGAGGGGATTATTCAAAGTGGGTGAGATTTGCCAATTCCTTGCGGTTGAGATTGGCTATCCGAATTTCCAAAGTAGCCCCTGAAAAGGCCAAGTTGCAAGGTGAAAAGGCCTTGAGTCATCCTCTGGGTGTAATGGCCAGCAATGACGATGGATTCTTTGTGACCAGTACCAACAGCCATCCATTGGCCCAAATTGATAATTCATGGGGAGATACCCGTATGAACGCATCCATGGAGTCTATTATGGGAGGGTATAACGATCCTCGAATCAGTGCTTATTTTTCAGAGGTCAATCCGGGGGATTCGGAAACCGAGCCCATTGTTCCCGGAACACTTAAAGGAATCAGGAATGGATTGCCCTTGTTGGATGGATATGCAGATGCATCGGCCCAAAAGGCCGACTATGTGAGATTTGCCGTAATCAATGACGATTTGACCCAGTACACGGCACAACTAATGACGGCTGCTGAGGTGGCTTTCCTGAAAGCAGAAGCCGCTTTGAGGGGATGGAGTGGTGCTGGTGATGCACAGGCCAATTATGAAATGGGAATTGCACTTTCTTTTGAACAGAGAGGTGTGGGCAGTGCGGACGATTATATATCGGACAACGTTTCCGTGCCTGCAGATTATGTGGATCCCGTATACCCGTCCAACAATATCAATGCCCTTACCGATGCAACCATTGCTTGGGATGGTGCTGATGACAATGAAACCAAATTGGAAAAGATCATCACCCAAAAATGGATAGCGGTATTCCCTGATGGACAAGAGGCGTGGAGCGAGTTCCGTCGTACCGGATACCCCAAAATTTTCCCGGTAGTGAGCAATCAAAGCCCCGGAACCATAGATACGGATATTCAAATACGAAGGATTCCTTTTGTGGATAGTGAACTTTCTACCAATGCCGAAGGCGTTGCCGGAGCCGTTTCCAAATTGGGCGGTCCCGACAATGGAGGCACTAGACTTTGGTGGGATACTGGCGCCCCTAATTTTTAGAGTTTACATGTTTAAGTTGAGTTAAGTTTGAAGCCGCGGGTGGGAAAGCCAGTTTTCTCGCCCGCTTTTTTGTTTTATATCTTGAATAATGGAATTCGAAGGCAAATGGATTCATAAGATATTAAGAGCTTTCAAAGAGGATTCTTTTTTTGAAGGCTTTCTTTTGAAAAAATAACAATTGTTTGCAATTTAAATCCAAGGAAATCGAAAATTTAATAGCTTGCAGGATTATATATATGAAGATTTTTTATTAAAAATCACAAAAAAATATAGGGTTATTAAAGTTTCGTGCGTACTTATAATATGGGTGTAATAAACTTGGGAAATTTTTCAAAAGGATATAAGGCCTACGGAAACTAATATGCGACTCAATTCAATAGACATTCTGAGGGCGTTGACCATGGTTTTTATGATATGGGTAAACGACTTTTGGACATTGGATAATGTTCCAAAATGGCTTTTGCATGCCAAGGCAAGTGAAGATTATTTGGGCTTTTCCGATATTATTTTTCCCTTGTTTCTTTTTATAGTGGGTCTCAGTATTCCTTTTGCGATCAAAAATCGCTTAAAGAAAGGGGACTCGCGTGCATCCATCGCAAAGCATATTCTAATAAGGTCGTTCTCCTTACTCTTCATAGGAGTCTTCATGGTGAACTACGAAACCGCATTTAGTGAAGGCATGATGATTGGAAAATATCTTTGGTGTCTGTTGATGGCCCTTGCTGTATTTTTGATATGGACCCATTATAAAAGAAGCCCAATTCCTAAAAAATGGCATCTCCCACTTCAAGTTTTGGGAATGCTCATATTCTTGTTTTTGGCCTTGATCTACAAAGGAGGTGCCGCTGGAGAGCATTGGATGCGTCCACAATGGTGGGGTATTTTGGGATTGATTGGGTGGGCCTATTTGGCAAACGCCTTGATTTTTCTATATGCAAGGGGGAATTTTGCTATAATGATTGTAGTTTGGATTCTTTTCAATCTGCTTTCAGTGTTGGCCCAAACCGATTTCTCTTTGGAATTGAATGGTCCATTCAGATACTTCTCAACTTTGATCGGGGGTACTATACCCGGATTGACCTCGGCAGGGATTTTGGCTTCATTGATTTTTGAAAGATATGCCAAAATCAGCCTGAAGCAAGTGTATAGTATTCTTGCGGTTTTGGGGATTGTATGTCTTGTTTATGCATTGGGGACTCGCCCATTATGGGGAATCTCCAAGTTAAGGGCAACACCCTCATGGCTGGCCGTGTGCTCTGCCATGGGTTTTTTCCTTTTTGCCCTTCTGCACTTTATCGCTGATAAGAAGAAAATTACAAAATGGGCCAAGATCATCGCCCCGGCAGGAACGGCTACATTGACCTGCTATATGTTGCCGTATATTATTTATCCAATGCGGACATTTGTGGGCTTCACCTTGCCAGATGTTCTGAACACCGGGGTAATAGGGCTTTTGGGTTCCATGGTATTTGCCCTGCTCGTAGTTGCGATTACGGGATGGTTGGAGAAGAAAGGAATTAAACTCAAGCTATAAAAACAGGATTATGGGGAGAAAAATAACATTGCTGATTTTGCTACTTGCCACCACCTTAGGTTTTGGTCAATCTTCATTTGCGGTGAGAGGCTTTTGTATAGCCGCCCCATCCAAGGACAAAGTAAACGATTTTGTAAAATTCATTGAAAATGAACTGGCTCCCGGTGGAATCAACACCCTTGTTCTGAGGGTCGATTACAATTATGCCTATGAGTCCAGGCCAGAGCTTAGGGATGAGAATCCGTTGAGCAAGGAAGATGTAAAGAAATTGCTTGCGGTGAGCAGAAAGCACAACATCAATTTGATTCCACAGGTCAATCTTTTGGGACACCAATCCTGGCATAGTGATTTGAGCAAACTTTTGGAGGCCTACCCAGATTTTGACGAGACCCCAAATGTAAAACTTCCGGAAACATACGAATGGCCCAATGCCGATAGACTTTATTGTAAAAGCTATTGTCCGTTGCATCCCAAAGTACATGATGTTGTTTTTGATATAGTGGATGAGATTATGGAGGTTTTCGAGGCCAACGCTTTTCATGCCGGTATGGATGAGGTGTTTTATCTGGCCCATCCAGATTGCCCGCGATGCCAAGGAAAGGATCCTGCCATGCTTTTTGCAGGGGAAGTGAACAAAATAAGCGATCATTTACAGAAGAATGGTAAAGAACTATGGATCTGGGGCGATCGTCTCATAGATGGAACGGATTCAGGAATAGGAATGTGGGAGGGAAGCTATAACGATACCGCCAGTGCAGTGGGGATGATTTCAAAATCCGTGGTCATTTGTGATTGGCATTATGAAAAGGCCATTCCCACGCCAGCCTATTTTGCCATGAACGGATTACAGGTTATTGCCTGTCCATGGCGTAGGCCCAATGTAGCAGAACAACAAGTGGAAATGATGCACTCCTTCAAAGAAAATTCAACCCCTGAAATGGCTGAAAAATATTTGGGGGTAATGCATACAGTGTGGTCATCCGCTGATTCATTTATGGAGAACTATTACAGTGAAAAACCGGATGAGGCCAGCGCAGGAGTGGTGAATACCCTAAAAGCAATGATTGCCGCAACACAAGAGATAAAGAACTAAACTAAAACCAAACAATAGAGTAATACCCTTGACTAAAATGAGTAATTTTTTGAACCAAACTAGCCAATCAAACTTTAAATGCGCTAACCTAAGGCGTGTTTTTACGTATCCCTTACTTTGTATGATTGCCGCAATTTTTCTTGTACAATGTACCTCAAAGGACAATGGATTGCCCCCCGGAGACCCGGACAACGCAGGTCTTTTCGTCCCAGATGGATTTGAGGTTGTGGCCGTTGTGGACAGCTTGAAAGGAAGAGCCAGACACCTTACCGTGAATACCAATGGCGATATTTACGTAAAGTTGAGATTCCCAAATGATGAAGGCGGGAATGCAGCACTTCGGGATACCGATAATGACGGTAAGGCCGATATCATTGAAACATTTGATGATTATATAGACCGCAGTAGTTACGGAACCGAAATGCGTATCCACAATGGATATCTATACTTCAGTTCGGTAACACGGATCTACAGACAAAAATTAACGGACCAATTGGTGCCCGATACCGAACTGGAATTGATCTTGACGGACAGACAGCCTCCAAGACAGCACGATACCAAGCCTATAGCCTTTGATAATGAAGGAAATTTGTATACCGTGTATGGCGCTCCCTCCGATGTTTGCCAAGTGGATGATAGATCACCATTGTCCCCGGGAATGTTCCCTTGTCCCATATTGGAAGATAGGGCTGGGGTTTGGAAGTTTGATGCCAACAAACTGAACCAGTTTCAGGAAGATGGGGAGAAATTTGCTACAGGTCTACGAAGCGTTGTGGGAATGGATTGGAACGACCAAGACAACAACTTATATGCCGTGGTGCACGGAAGGGATTATATGCATCCCACATGGCCAACCGAATTTACACCTTGGGAAGGTTCCGTATTGCCTTCGGAAGTATTTGTGAGGCTTAAGGATGGGGATGATGCCGGATGGCCATACCACTACTATGACCAAATCAAAGGAGACTATTTCCTTAATCCCGAATATGGTGGTGATGGCGAAAAACAAGGAGAGGATGTGGACAAATTGACCGATCCCGTTGTTGGGTTTCTTGGACATTTTGCACCCAACGATATTATGTTCTATGAAGGAGATCAATTCCCAGAGCGATATAAGAATGGGGCCTTTATAGCTTTTCATGGTTCTACCAGTAGTGCCCCATACCCGCAAACCGGCTACTTTATAGGTTTTGTTCCAATGGAAAATGGAATTCCAACAGGACCTTGGGAAGTATTTGCCGATGGTTTCGCAGAGCAGGAAATCATCAAGAACACCAGTGATGCAATGTACCGTCCCATGGGATTGGCAGTTGGGCCTGATGGTTCTTTGTATGTGTCGGATTCCGAAAAAGGTAAGATTTGGAGAATCATGTACAAAGGGGATAAGGACGAATTTGGTGAAGCTGAACTGGCTGGGATGGAAGAGCGCAAAAGAACGGCTTCCAACATTAAAACCCCTGTTGAGTTTGAGGATATAGTTGTTCGGGATAAAGATGAAAAAAGCAAGTACAGTGATGAAAATATAGGTGAAGGTGGAAAGCTTTTCAATACCTATTGTTCGGTATGTCACCAACGAAATGGTTTGGGCAACGATCGTTTCCCTCCCTTGGACGATGCCGAGTGGATATTGGGTGATAAAACACGCTTGATCAATGTAGTGCTTCAAGGTCTTAGTGGAGAAATATTTGTACACGAAAAGTCCTATAACAACGTAATGCCCAAGTTGGACAGACTTACAGATGAGGAGATAGCGGGTATATTGACCTATGTGCGCGGAAATTTTGGAAACAAGGGCTCAAAAATAACCCCAGAAGAGGTGGCTAAAGTGAGAAAGGCGAACGAAACACCATAGGGATAACCAATTAAACCACTTTTTTTATGAAATCTGTATATCGTATAACAATGGCTATTAAGAATATGGGCGTTTGCAATTGCTTCCGTAACTTTAGGCTGATGACCGTATGCTTCGTGTTGCTGTCCACGGCATGCAAGCAAAAATCAAACGACCAGTCAACGTCCGAAGCACAGGAAAATAGCACTAAAGAAGAATCCACCTTGTATCAGAGCAGCGTTTTTACTGAACCATCAGGTTTTACCGGAGGAATAGAAGGACCTGCTGTTGACGCAAACGGTATTCTTTATGTGGTGAATTTTGAAAAGCAGGGTACCATTGGTCAAGTGGATGCTGCGGGGAATGCCTCCCTCTTTGTCACCCTTCCCGAAGGAAGTATTGGGAATGGCATTCGGTTTAACAGCAATGGGGATATGTTCATTGCGGATTATACCATGCATAATGTGCTAAAAGTGGATATGGATACCAAGGAAATCAGTGTTTATGCCCACAATGACGAACTGAACCAGCCCAATGATATCGCCATTATGGACAATGATATCATCTTTGCCAGCGATCCCGATTGGGCCAATTCAAAAGGACAGATTTGGAGAGTGGAAGAGGGGACCTTTACCTTGCTCGAAGGAGATATGGGAACCACCAACGGTATAGAGGTAAGCCCGGACAACAAAACACTTTATGTGAACGAATCCGTCCAACGCAATATATGGGCCTATGACCTTTCCCCCGAAGGGGAAATCAGCAACAAACGTTTGCTGACCAAATTTGAAGATTTTGGAATGGACGGTATGCGTACCGATGCAGATGGGAATTTGTATGTGACCCGTCACGGAAAAGGTACCATTGCCAAGATATCCACAACAAGTGGGGAAATCCTTGAAGAGATTCCTTTAACAGGTAAAAAAGCTTCCAATATTGCATTTGGCGGTGAGGAGGGAACCCAGGCATTCATTACCCTTCAGGATAATGGCAATGTGGAGACCTTCACTGTGGAGAGTCCAGGTAGGGCATTCCAAATGATAAAAGAAAGAAAAGAATAACATAATCTCATAATACAATGAAAATACATAAATTAAAGTACGCACTTATTGCTTTGGCAGTCTTATTCTGTTCAAAGGCCGTTCAAGCACAGGAATATGATTTGGTGATCAAGAACGGAACACTTATCGATGCCAAAAATGGCATTAACAAGAAAATGGATGTGGCCATTTCAGAAGGGAAAATTGCTGAGGTTGCCAGTAACATATCGGCCAAGAAGGGTAAGAAAGTTATCGACGCCCAAGATAAATTGGTCACTCCGGGACTTATAGACCTTCACGGACACGTTTTCTTCGGAACCGAAGAGAATTCAATGTACAGCGGAGGGTCGCACAGTGTTGCCCCTGATAACTTTACCTTCCGAAGTGGTGTGACCACCATCGTGGACGCCGGTAGTGCAGGATGGCGTAATTTTCAGGTTTTCAAGAAAAACGTGATCGATGAATCCAAGACTCGGGTATTGGCATTTTTGAACATTGTGGGCTCCGGTATGAAAGGTGGTGTGATCGAGCAGAACGTTAACGACATGGATCCAAAAATGACTGCCTTGACCGTTGGAAGATACAAGGAGTTGGTAGGGGTAAAGTTGGCCCACTATTCAGGATTCGAATGGACCCCAACAGAAAGAGCTGTTGAAGCAGGTAAATTGGCCGAAGTCCCCGTAATGATCGATTTTGGAGGAAGTAGACCTATGTTGTCCATAGAGACCCTGTTCATGGAAAAGTTAAGGCCAGGGGATATCTTCACACATGCCTATGCCTCATTGGGTAGCAGGGAGCGAGTGGTTGATGACCAAGGAAAAGTGAAGCCTTTTGTTTTTGAAGCCCAAAAAAGAGGGATTGTTTTTGATGTAGGCCATGGAGGAGGAAGCTTTGCTTTTTCACAAGCAGTTCCTTCCATGCAGCAAGGATTTAAACCCAATTCCATCAGTACTGACCTGCACATAGGAAGTATGAACGGTGGTATGAAGGATATGACCAACATCATGTCCAAGTTTTTGAACATGGACATGCCCGTAGCGGAAGTAATTGCCATTTCCACATGGAACCCTGCCCAATACATCAAGAGGACCGATTTGGGGCATTTGAGTGTTGGTGCCATTGCCGATGTGGCCATTCTTAGCATTGAAAAAGGAGAATTTGGCTTTGTGGACACAAAGAATGAAAAGATGATGGGAGATCAAAAGTTTCAGTGCGAGGTGACCCTGAAGGATGGAAGGGTAGTGTATGACCTTAATGGATTGTCCAGCAAAGAATGGGACAAATAAAAATGACCAAACTAAAACAAACTAATACTTAAAAACATGAGCATGAAACGAAGGGAAATAATCAAACAATTGGGCGTTGTTCCTGTAGCGGGAAGCCTAATGGCCAGCCAATCAATGCTTGGTGGTACATTGGGAAGTGTTACAGGTCCATTGATGACCAAGTCATCCAAAGGCCCCAGTATTTATGAATCCTTGGGGATAGACACCATTATAAACTGTAGAGGCACCTTTACCATATTGGGGGGCTCCACAGAACGTCCCGAGGTGATAGAGGCCATAGAAGCCGCGTCTGGGTACTTTGTACAATACGATGAGTTGGCCGAAGGGATTGGCCGTCGTTTAGCGGAAATCACCAAGGCGGATTGGGGAATGGTCTCCGCAGGTTGCGCCGCAGGCATGAAACACGTTACAGCTGCCTGTGTGACCGGTGGAAACCCAGAAAAACTGATCAGAATACCCCATATTGATGATTTTGAGAAGAACGAAGTCATCATCCCAAGAAGTTCACGAAACTACTACGATCACGCTATCCGAAATATTGGGGTAAAAGTGATCACCGTGGATTCGCCCGAAGAAATGAGGGAGGCCATTAACCCAAGAACGGCCATGATCTATATCATGACCGGGGATGACAATGAAACAGGAAAACCACTTTCATTGGAAGTGATCAGTGAAATTGCCAAGCCAAAGAGCATTCCGGTCTTGGCCGATGCGGCCGCGGAAGATTTAAGCATCCCTTGCGTTCACTTGGAGCGTGGTGCCACCGTGGTTGCCTATAGTGGAGGAAAGGCCATTTGTGGACCACAGTGTGCAGGATTGTTATTGGGAGACAAAGACCTTCTTATGGCAGCATGGCAGGCCAGTTCGCCACACCATGGACCTGGAAGGGACAACAAAGTAGGAAAAGAGGAGATGTTGGGGATGTTGGCCGCTGTTGAGGCTTGGACGACCAGAGATCACGATAAGGAGTGGCAGACCTGGTTGGGTTGGTTGGATGAGATTTCTTCCAAGTTGACCAAAATTGATGGAATCACTTCAGAAGTGACCTTGCCCAAAGGCTTGAACAACAGGACCCCTAGGTTAATCTTGAAATGGGACCCGGACAAACTTCACATTACTGGGGAGGAAGTGGCCGAGGAAGTAGCCCGTAACAAACCAAGGATAGCCATTGGAGGTTGGAGTAGGGGAGACAGTACTTCCATCACCATCACCCCAAGCCAGATGCGTCCTGGAAATGCAAAAGTGGTTGCGGACAGATTGTATGACTTCCTTTCGCAAAAGAGAGAGCCAATTTCAGATGAAATGGCATCCCCAAGTGAGGATATCTCAGGTCATTGGGAAGCAGACGTAAAATACTTTACAAGCAATAGTACCCATAAATTTTATTTGGAGCAGGATGGTAACTGGATATCAGGTACGCACACCAGTGAAAATGGCAGTCAGGATATGATCGGTATGATCGAAGGGGACGAAGTGGTACTCCGAAGCAGTTTTAGGATTCCAGGAAATGGTGTCAATTTTTGGTTCATTGGTAAGATTTCCAATGGAGAGCTAAGCGGTTCCGTATTCCTTGGGGAATATTTAACAGCCAAGTTTTCTGCCAAAAAGGTATCTTACAGGCAAAATCGTAAAAAATTGAATGTACCGGGAGGCCCACCATTGGCTACCTAGTCTTCAAAAAAATGTATACAATAGAAAAATAAACAAACCTTAAATCATTTTTAAACATTGTAATATGGAAAATCAAACATCAAGAAGATCATCTTTCAAACGAATTGGAGTAGGATTGGCAGCTCTATTTGGAGTTGGGGCAACTGCTGCGGCAAAAGCCATGACCGGTGGGGAAAAAGCCAAAAAGGAAATAGTTGGAGATATTGTGACCGACCAAGATGTTCCTTTGTTCTCTGGAGCCGTAAAACATGGAAACACTTTGTATATTGCTGGTAAAGGGGCTCACGTTGAACCTTTCGAAATAAAAGCACATACCAAAATTGTATTGGACAACATCCAAAAGGAATTGGAAAAGAACGGTTCCTCCATGGATAAAGTGCTAAAAGTGAATGTATATTTGGCGGATCTTAACGATTACCACGCCATGAATGAAGTGTACCGTGGACGTTTCGGTAAAAACCCTCCTGTAAGAACTACTGTCGCTACCTATGGTGGTGTTCCTGGGGATTCCTTGGTGGAGATTGATTGTATAGCTGCTTTGGACTAAACAAATAGTACAAACGATTAACTTAAACATGATGAAACATATGTTCAAACTGAACATTGCCATAGTATTTTTATTTTTTATCTCAATAGGTCTGAAAGGTCAGACAATCCCAAAAGAGGAGTTGATTTTCTTGACTTCGGAATGGAAGGGTGAACGTTTTGATGACGGACGTCCACGGATTCCGGATGGCCTTTTGGAACGTGCTAAAAAAATTGGCATAGACGACGCTTGGACCGTACTCAATAACGAGGGGTATACCAACCAGTTCGAAGGGAATTGGAAAATGATCCATGACGATGTTCCAGTAGTGGGCCGTGCGCTAACGGCCATGTATATGCCAAGCCGACCCGATGTTGAAACTAACATCAAAGCGCGTGGACATGCTGAGGGCAGAAAAGGAAATACCAATTCCTGGCCCATCGATATGCTTACCCAAGGTGACGTTTATGTTGCGGATGGCTTCGGTAAAATTGATGCCGGTACGCTCATGGGAGCTACTTTGGCCACTTCAATTTTCAGCAAGTCTGGCAATGGTGTGGTCTTCAACGGGAGTGCAAGGGATTTGGAAACTGTCAAGGAATTGCAAGGTTTCAATGCTTTTGTACGGGATTTCCATCCTTCCTTTTTGGAGGAAATGGTGACCATGGGACTCAATGTGCCCATCCGCATGGGAGCTGCCATAGTACTTCCCGGTGATTTGGTGATCGCCAAACAAGAAGGTGTCCTTTTTGTGCCCGCCCATTTGGCCGAACAAGTTGTGGCCACTGCAGAGTTTGTGGCCCTAAAGGATGTGTTCGGTTTTGAGATGATAAAAACCAAAAAATACACCACAGGTGAAATTGATAGCCAATGGACCGATAAAATCAAAAATGATTTTATCGCTTGGCTAAAAGGAAAACCTGAACTTGGCAAAATGACCAGGGAAGAACTGGACAAGGTCTTGAGCAAAAGGACCTGGTAGAGAAGATAAAAGACTAATAAACATTTATGACTGTAAAAAATAGTACGGCCATTGCCCTTTCGGCAATGGCCCTGTTGCTATCCCTAGCTTCCTGCGGGGATGCCAAACAGAAACCGGAAGAGACAACAACAGTGGTTGAATCCGCAGCCCCTGCGCCTAAAGTATCGGACGTGGAAGCTGTGGTTTTGGAATTTAACAAGGCATTGGAAAATCCAACCCGTGAAGTGTTGGAAAAGCTTTGTTCAGATAAAATGACCTATGGCCATTCCAGCGGATTGGTACAGGACAAAGAAACCTTTATCGATGATGTGCTCAATGGCCCCTTCGATTTTCAATCAGTGACCGGACCAGAGCAGAGCATAACCTTATCGGGCAATACCGCAGTGGTACGGAACATCTTTTTGGCCAGTGCCACCAAAGATGGTGAACCCTTGGAAATCAAGATAGGGAACATGCAGATTTATGAACTCTCCGAAAACGGGGAATGGCAATTATTGGCCAGACAGGCCTTTAAACTATAGCCAAAGGTTCCCAAAGGGAACAACAACTGTACATAAGAATAACCAAAACAAACTTGACTTTTGAAAAAATTAAATAAACACTCAATTTCCTTGGGGATTTCCCTGCTTTTGCTGGTTATTGCCATAGGCATGGCCGCAACGGGTAATTTACCTAGTGCAGGTCTCGTGATCATTGGCGTATTTGTTTTTTGCGCCTATGGTTTCAGTGGGTACGAATCTTTGAATGGCAATGTGTTCACGGCCTTGATATTTGCCGGGGTAACATTGGCATTGTACTATCCCCAATATTTCACTTATATAGGAGACTTCAAGCTTACAGGATTGATCATCCCTCTGATCCAGATAATCATGTTTGGTATGGGAACCTCCATGAGCGTCAACGATTTTGTGGGAATCATTAAAACTCCAAAAGGGGTTTTGGTGGGGGTAACCGCCCAATTGGCCATTATGCCGGTTATGGGTTTCCTGTTGGCCACAGTCAGTGATTTTCCACCTGAGATTGCCGCGGGTATTGTATTGATCGGCTGTTCGCCCAGTGGGGTGGCATCCAATGTAATGGCCTATTTGGCCAAAGCAAATTTGGCCCTGTCCATTACCATTACATCCATAGCTACACTTTTGGCCCCATTTGTAACTCCTTTGTTGATGAAATTATTGGCAGGGGAATTCATCGAAATAGATGTATTGGGTATGATGTGGAGCATTGTTAAAATGATCATCTTGCCTATTGGGGCTGGTTTGTTGTTCAACAAGCTAAGAGGCAATGGAGCCAAGTGGTTGGATAAGGCCATGCCTATAATCTCTATGTTGGGTATCGGATTGATCATTGTAGTGATCACTGCGGCCGGTAGGGACAGCCTACTGGATATAGGTGGTCTTTTGATGGTATTGGTATTGATACACAACCTTTTTGGATATACCTTGGGCTATTGGTTCGCACGACTAGTGGGCATGTCCGAGAGAGACTCCAGGACCATATCCATAGAAGTGGGAATGCAGAATGGGGGACTTGCCTCGGGTATTGCAAACTCCTTGGGCAAGATTGCCACCATGGGACTTGCACCTGCCGTATTTGGCCCGCTAATGAACATTACGGGATCTATTTTGGCATCGTACTGGCACAAAAGACCTCCAAAAGGTGAAGAAGTTGAGGAAGATAAAGAGTAAGAATTCAGATTAAATTAAACAATAACAAACAAATAATACGATTAGTAGAAGGAATGAAAAGAGTTGTGACATTTGGTGAGATTATGCTGCGTTTGGCCCCTGAAGGTTTTCTAAGGTTTTCGCAAGCAAGTAGTTTTGATGTGGTGTATGGTGGGGGAGAGTCCAATGTGGCCGTTTCCTTGGCCAATTATGGGGTGCCTGTGGATTTTGTGACAAGGCTTCCCAAAAACGATATAGGGGAATGTGCCCTCATGGAGATGCGAAAAAGAGGGGTTGGTACCGAACATATTGTGTTTGGTGGAGATCGTCTTGGAATATACTTTTTGGAAACCGGTGCCGTGAGCAGGGGCAGTAAAGTGGTCTATGACCGTGCCCATTCAGCCATGGCCGAGATTACCAAAGGTATGGTGGATTGGGACACAGTGTTCAAAGGAGCCGAATGGTTCCACTGGACAGGGATTACCCCCGCTATTTCCCAAGGAGCTGCCGACGCCTGTATCGAAGCTGTTAAAGCTGCCAAGAAATTGGGGCTTACGGTTTCCACAGACTTGAACTACAGAGCAAAACTTTGGAAGTACTGCGACGATGCCAAGCGTGAGGAAATCATGTCCGAACTGACCTCATATTGCGATATTGTATTGGGCAACGAGGAAGATGCCGAGAAGCACTTTGGAATCAAACCAGAGGGATTGGACATCACTACTCAAGGCGAGCATGTAAAGGCAGAAGCCTTTTTGTCGGTCTGTAAGCAGATGATGGAGCGTTTCCCCAATGCCAAAAAAGTGATCACTACCCTTAGGGGATCTATATCTGCCTCGCACAACACTTGGGCAGGGGTTTTGTATGACGGGAAAACCATGTACAAGTCCAGTGAGTATCAAATCACCCATATTGTGGACCGTGTAGGTGGTGGGGATTCGTTTATGGGAGGCCTTATTTATGGACTCCTTAAGTATCCCGAAGATGATCAAAACGCATTGGACTTTGCGGTAGCGGCTTCTTGCCTTAAACATACCATCAAGGGGGATGCGAACTTGGTAACCGTGGATGAAGTGGAGAAACTCATGGGAGGAGATGCTTCCGGAAGGGTTGCCCGATAATAATTATTTAGAATAGAAGAAGATATATGGCAAGGTATAGTAGATTGGAAGTAGCACAGGTCATGCAGGAAACGGGCATGGTCCCGTTGTTCTATCACCCTGATGTGGAACTTGGAAAAAAAGTGCTCAAGGCATGTTATGATGGTGGGGCACGTTTGTTGGAATTCACGGCCCGTGGCGATTTTGCTTACGAGGTCTTTTCAGAACTCAACAAGTACGCTTTGGCCGAACTCCCGGGCATGATCATGGGAGTGGGGTCGATTACGGATGCGGCAGCAGCTTCACTTTTTATACAAATGGGGGCAAACTTTATTGTGACCCCTTCATTGCGGGAGGACATTTCAGTGACCTGTAACCGTAGAAAGATAATGTATTCACCAGGCTGTGGCAGCCTTACGGAGATCAACCGGGCGGAAGAGCTTGGAGTGGAAATCATTAAACTGTTCCCAGGATCAACCTATGGCCCCGGTTTCGTGAAGGCGATAAAGGGACCACAACCTTGGACCAGCATTATGCCTACCGGAGGGGTAAGCACGGAAACCGATAACCTAAAAGCATGGTTTGCCTCTGGGGTGACCTGTGTGGGTATGGGATCTCAACTGATCAGCAAAAAGGTTTTGGCAGATCAAGATTATGCTGGACTGGAAGCATTGGTCAGCGATACGTTAAAGAACATCAAGGAAATCCGTAGCGGACTCTGAATGTAGGGATAAGCCTATTATGGATCTGTAAAGCCAATAGCAAAGAATTTTTGTTGTTGGCTTTCTTTTTGAACAACATTTATTGTTTACAGACATAGGGGATTCCAAGTGATGAACCGCAGTATTTGTGGCAGGAATATCCCCAAGAAAATCCTATATTGAACAGGAATTAATTATTACAGATGATGAAGAAAACAGTTTTAATATCAGTTAAAGGTGTTCTAGGTATATTTTTAACACTGCTTTTGACAGTAAGTTTAAATGCCCAAGAGAACTTTGGCGGACTGGCCCTGTATACGGTCAGGGATAACATGGGAGATGATGCCAAGGCTACCTTGGAGAAGGTAAAGGAGGCAGGCTACGCCTATGTGGAGGCCGCTGGTTACAATGATGGGAAGTACTATGGAATGGCTCCCGAGGATTTTAAGGCGTATTTGAATGGTCTGGGGCTACAGCCCGTAAGTACCCATCAAGCCTCGGCTACTTTGGATAATATTGACACTGAACTGGCAGCTGCAAAAAAAGCTGGATTTGAGTACTTTGTCATTCCAATACCTCCAATGGGACTCTTCACGTATAACTCGGAGACCAAGAGTATGGGAATGAAAGGTCCTATATCCGATTTGGCTGAAATACTTACCCAAATGGGCAAAAAGTGCGAGGCCGTTGGTTTAAAGTTATTGTATCATAACCACGATTTTGAATACAAAGTAAATGAAGAGGGTATTGTACCCATTGACTATCTTTTGGAGCATACAGACCCAAAATATGTAAACTTTCAAATGGACCTGTATTGGGTGACCAAGGCCGGTGCCGACCCCCTTGCCTATTTTGAAAAATACCCAGGTCGATTTAAGGCATGGCATGTCAAGGATATGGATAAAGAGGGAAAGTTTGCCCCAGTCGGTGAAGGTACCATTGATTTTAAACGGATTTTGGCTCAAAAAGAAGCTTCAGGGATGATGAAATATTTTGTGGAACAGGATATGACCTGGGACAAAAAACCCATGGAAGTCATAAAAATAAGCCATGAAGGACTGAAAGAAATAGGCTTTCATTAGAGAATTGGCAGAAATGTGGGTGAAGGGTATAAGAAATCAAAAAAATATTTTTTACAACCGAAGACATTAGTATCTTTGCACCCGCAAACTTAGGTCGCGTAGCTCAGCTGGATAGAGCATCTGCCTTCTAAGCAGACGGTCGAAGGTTCGAATCCTTCCGCGATCACTAGTATTCATAGGGCCTCAGAGAGTTTCTCTTTCTGAGGCTTATTTTTTTGCAAACAATTTGCAAACACCTCATTTTTTAACACTATTTAACATGATAATAGCCTATTTGTCAAATCTTGAATCGATTTATCTTGATTTCACTTGGTTTAATATTTAGTTCTATCTCTTCTTCAT
>CP051244.1:2199978-2241018 GCA_017795045.1 Allomuricauda sp.
CAATGGGACCATTGAGCAATTAGAAGAAAAATTAAGGTTTCAGAATAACCAAAAATTTAGAGTTAAATGGATAGACTATCGATCTTTTAAATTTTTATCCAACTTTTCGGTGGGAACAATAATGGTAAAATTTAATCCAGGGTTTGCAGATGGAATAAAAGGCTATGCCAATTTAATTGAAACGGAGTCAGGCAAGACAAAAGTTTCACTTAGAACCAAAATCCGAATTGAATTATACTTTTTCCTAGCAGTTATGTTAATTGCAATTATTGCAGCGTTAGCATCAGAAGAAGTTTTTCTAACTTGGGCGCTATGGCTTACACCTTTTGGTTTATTATGGTTTTGGTTTGTGTATCGAATACAAGAAAGAATCCTTTTCAATAAGTTGAAAAGCTACTTAAGTTAAAGAAAGACTTAAAATTAAACTTTGAGCATTACACTAACCAAAACAGATTATACTATTTCAGCACTACATAAACTTGTATCAGGCGGAGAATATAAAGGCTTTGTCAATATGAAGGAATTTGAATTGGTAAGGCTAAAATCTCATAAGTTTTACAGAGTTAAGGGAAAATTGAACGAAAAGAATGAATTCGTTGTTGAAACAGACTTTATAAAATCTTTGAAAATTTTGGTCAAGACCTTTAATATTTTGGGGGTTTTGACTTCTTTGATTTTAGCGTTTGTAATTTCCAACTGGACACTTGTGATATTATACTTTGTTTTGAGGCTGTTTATGGAATTGTATACAAGGTATCATGAAGAAAGGGAGATACGTTTGTTTTCTGAAGCCTATCATGGGCTAATTCGAGAAGTACAGCATAACTATTAGAATAATGGAAGGATTGATTAATGTAAAAGGCTATTCTGAGAAGAATCTAAAGTTGGCTATCGGACAATGGATAGATTTGTATTTCGAAAGTTTAGATAACAAATTGACCATTAATCTGTTCCAAGTTGAAGACTCAATCCAGATAGAAGTTAATAACCTCTCTAACCAATTGTTCTTTTTCTTAATTAACTATTTAAAGTACCCTGAAGATATAAAGGGGGCCATAGAAATATTGGGATATACAGGAGGTGATGAGAGTAGTAATTTTAAAGGTCAGGACATATTGATTTATATTCCTTCTGATGATACTGAATATGATAACGTTTATGTGGTTACAGAAAATAATATTCATTTCAAGATTGACTTTGGTGGTGGAATAAAAAAAGTTAATTCCAGCATTCCAGAATTTTTTAAGTTAACACCAGTAAGCAAATCACCGATAGATTCTATTATAGTTTCTAAAAAAGCGAGTTTCTATTTTGATAAGAAGCAATTCTTTAAAACCATTGAAGGAAGGTTTGCCATAATATCTTTGGTACTCTTCATACTATTAATATTTCATTTTCTGTATATCAATGGAGATAGCGACATGCTTGAAAAAGAAAGAGCAACTTGGTTTTTATATGCCGGAGTTTCTATTTGGTTTTTTATTGATAATGAAATGCTTAAAAAAGATATTCTGTATCTAGGTTGTTTTGCAATAGCAATTGTATTGATGGTTTATGGGGGGGATTTTGTAAATAATTTTCCAAAAACAATAACTGAAAAGTTAGGGCCATTTACCTTAATGCCATTAACTTTTTTAATGTTGCAATGGCCTCTTCGAAGAATATACAAAGGATTATTTAAGAAAGAACCGAAGACTGATAGGGACGGAGGTGTAACTGATTTCATATATTCAATGGCACTTACATTTGGCTCAATTATTTTGCCATTCGTATTGTATGGATTAATAAATAAGTGATTGTTATATCTAAAAAAAATAACTATTCAAATCAGTTCATATTACCATTCATCCATTCACAACGTATTTTTTTTTTAGTAAAAAGGTTATATTTATAATATGCTTTCAAGCATAATTTGTGCGGCAAATAAATAATTGATTTGACTTTCCTAAAGTCCGTACAAACCAAAGAAAATTTATAGGCCAGCTGATTTTCAATCATGCTGTATTCATTTGGTCCCGCTTGCGGGACGAAGGGAATAGCAAGAGGGTGATGCGCAAATTGCGCCATCATGGTTGTTTTCGGGTCTTCAACAAGTTGAAAACCAGTTAATTGAACAGATTTTGGAATACTGTACAAAATCAGGGGCTACAGTAGACTTTTCCAAAATCTACAGTAAACCCTTTGGGATGCCCAATAAACACTGGAAATTTTTGACGAAAAAATTGACGCATTTTCACTAAAAAACAAAATCGCACCTATGGAAAAGCAAAAAACAAATGGAAGAACAAAGAAAGGGACAGGTGCTTATTCCAATATTACCGTGAAGAGGGAAACGGCCACACGTTTTCGCAGCTATTCCAAAAGGTTCGGCAAATCGCATAGCGAGGTATTGGATGGAATGGTGCAATACTTCAAGGAGAACAACCTTGACCCTTTTGGAGAGGGAACGAAGGTCATCCTTGAGAGTATCAAAAAATTGGAGCGTCAGATGATGAAAAAATTCGATAGGCTCATCGCCATTATCAAGAACATGGAAAAGACAAGTATCCGGCCCACCTATGAAATGATGTTGATTCTATATGAGGCCTATGTAAAGGATGGAAAGAGACCGAGACGGGAACCTGTTCAGATTCAGGAAGAGCGAATGGATTTTTTAGAGCCCAGGAATACCGTTCCAAAAGTCGAGCATGACAGAATATTGCAAGAATTCAAAGAGTATAAAAAACACTGTAATGAAATACTTCAAAATGTTGAGAAGGTGGAGCCAATGATGGGAAAGCCGTATCTGAAAATCAAAATGGACATCGGGGATTTTGAAAGCTTGAAACATCGATTAAAATAACAACCATGTACCTTACCATCTCAGCACAGAAAATGGGCAGTACCTACAACTCCAGTGTAGGGAACTATGTGGACTATCTGGAAAAGGAAAACGAGGAGAGGTTGCCCGAACTAAGGGAAGAATTCTTTGACCAAGAAAACGACAGCGTAAGCCCTCAAACGGTCATTGATGAAATAGATGCCAATACCGCCAAATTAAGACAGAAGGATCCGAAATTCTATTCCATAGTGGTCAGTCCCAACCAAAGGGAACTGAAGGCCATCGGGAATGACCCAAATATGCTAAGGGAATATACAAGGAAACTCATGGAGGACTATGCCAAGAGTTTCCATAGGAACCAAGAGGTCAAGGCCGAGAACTTGAAGTACTATGCCAAGATAGAACATGAGCGCACCTATAGGGGCTTTGACAAACAGGTTCAGGAGAATGCACCATACCGGGGAGAAATAGCAAGGCTCAGGAACGAGATACGGAAAGTGGAACGGGGAGAATCCATCGGGAATGTCAATGAGCTTGAAAAAAGGATCAAAGAGCAAGAAAGATTGGCACCCCATAAACAGAATGGACAATTGGTGGCCGCAGGGATGAAAAAGGAAGGGCCACAGACCCATATCCATATCATAGTCAGCAGAAGGGACGTGACGAACACCTATACCCTTTCCCCAATGGCAAAGCACAAGGCATCGGAAGTGGAACTGAACGGAAAAACGGTAAAGAGAGGCTTTGATAGGGACAGTTTTTACCAAGCAGCAGAAAAGACCTTTGACAGGACAACAGGATTCAAGAGAAACTATGTGGAATCCTATATTGGTAGAAAGGCCCATGCCAAGGAACCGGGGAAGTTCTTTGCCAAGGTGATGGGACTGCCCACCAAGGAAAAGGATATGGCCTTTAAACTGCTTAAGACGATGGGGGTCAAAGCACCCAGTATCCCGACCAATAAAGTGCAAATGGCGGCCAAGATCATCAAGGCCCTTGGAAGGGGTATCGATAAGGCTAGGGGAGCGGGTGAGGATATGGGCTACTGAAATCCAAAAAGTAGGTTGCGCCCTATCGGGTTTTTGCTTCACGCTTATCTACCGGAACACTACAAAAACCCGACAGGATCCATGCGCAAAAGTTAGGGTAAGATTTGGGGTTTTTACTTCTCAATTCAATTTTCAAAAGTTGGGTTTTAGGGGGAGTTTACATTGCATTTTCATCTTTTATTTAGACTTTAGTTCAGAAATCAGGTTTTCTAATATTCCATAAAAATCACTTGCGCTGGTAAAATCATTATATTCAGCCTGAACTTGTGGTGTAACTCCACCGTAGTCCAAATATTCATTAAGATTGTTGTTGAAAATATACCTTTCACAAACATCCCTAATATCCGTCATCTCTTTATTGATTCTAATATTTTTCTTCTTATTCTTACCATAATCTTTAAGAAGATTTTGGTGCCTTCTTTGAAACTCTGTTAAATTATCTATATGCACTTGTATCCCTTGAGTCATTTTGTGTCGTTTATTTGAACAATGATACTATGAATTTAATCGATGGTTGAGGAATTCAATAAATAATTTTAACAACCTATCTTCTTCACTCTTAATGAAATTCAGTAATACAACAATTGCAACAGGAAATAAGAATAAGGCAATCATGAAGATTGGAAATTCTACATCAATGAATGTTTGAATGATCATAAGGAAAAGAAGAAACAGCTTCCTTTTAGTTTTCAAAATGATTTCAGTCTTTGAATCCTTCATTTTTAATAAATCCCCGTAATAAAAAATATCACTTTTAGTATTTGGGTGGTTAGTGTCAAAGATCAAATTGGACCCGACCGAGAAATTTAGACTTATGATGAAACTGTTTTCCGATTGCCATTTGAAATGAAACTTTTTGTTTTCGTCATTCAAAAGCTTTTTTAAAACTGCTAAATCGGTATTTATCCTAAAATTTTCAGTTCTAGATTTGAATATTGGGTGGAGTTTCATCGTTTATTGAGCTTTTGAAATACCTCTATAGAAATAGTCAGGAAAAAAATGGTTTCCGGAGCTAGTTTCAATTTTTACTTCAATTCCGCATATATGACCTTGGTAATCATATCAGGCTGTATATCCAACAATTCAGCTAGCCTTACTATTTCTCCCATTGTGAACTTGTCAGGATGGTTCAGCTTGACCATATATCTGCCATAATTTATACCAAGTGATTTTGCTATCCGGGTCGGATATAATTCGGCAAGTGTGTACATCTTTCGAATTTTTCCCGTCTCGAACATTGAACCTATGGAAACCAGTGCAGGGTCTTTATGATCATCTTTTTTTGTCATGGGCGTATTTGTTAACCCTAAAATGACAAGTAATTCATTTATAGTACTGTAAAATATACTTATAATAAATTAATAATTACGAATAATAAATAAATGATTACATTTGGTAAGTTATCATTAAAATTTGATGCTCGTGATTTCAAATATCAACAACAGGCACCTTGAATTATTGAAGAAAGGTTGCTATTCAACTTTTTCGGAAATCTATACCAAATACAATAGACCGATTTACTGGCTGGGCAAGAGCTTTCTTGATGATGGTTTTGTTGTGGAAACATTGGTACAAGATGTATTCTTAAAGTTGTGGGTGAATAGGGACAGTTTGGAATCACCCAAGCACATTTATTTTTTCTTGCGGTTTGTGATGAAAAGGGAGTGTATTTCATACTATACACGCCCTAAGAACAGGTTTTTCAGGAAAGTCCACTCGTTAGAGAGTTTCGAGAATTACCAAGACTATATGGTCGGTTATGACCCGGCTGAGGACAATAACAATTTTAAATTTCAGGAAGAGGAACAAGAGAAATTCGAAAGTATCATACGCGTCCTACCTTTATTAGATGACCGCAAAAGGCATGTAATCAATCTGTGTTTGAAATATGGCTTTCAGTATAAGGCCATTTCCAAAGCAATGGGAAAAGGTATCAATGAAACCTGTAGTGAGATCAAGGAAGCCATTGAAGATATTAAAACCATCCTTCATCAGGGAAATAAGCTTGATTCCAGTAACAACAAGACAGATGAGATAAAGTTTACTGGTGAGATGACCGAAGAGCAAGCAAGGGTGCTTAAAATGCGTTGCGAGCTAAGTTATTCCTTTTCCGAAATAGCCAACGAACTTAATCTCTCCCAAAAGGAGGTGCATCATGAATTCATGATAGCCTATAGGCTAATGGAAGCAAAACATCAATTGCAATCAGCCTAACATGGAAAAGTCAACCCTAAAACTCACTCGAAAGATCCAACTCTTGATAGACCTCCCTACGAAAGAGGAGAAAAAGCAGGCCTTGGATAAACTCTACCAGTGGCAGAACAGGTGCTTTAGGGCGGCCAACCTAATAGTGACCCATCTCTATGTTCAGGAAATGATAAGGGAATTCTTTTATCTATCAGAGGGGATAAAATATAAATTGGCAGATGAAAAGAAGGATGAACTGGGAATACTTAACCGTTCTAGGATAAACACCACCTATCGAGTGGTATCGGATCGTTTTAAAGGAGAAATCCCCACAAACATATTGTCCAATTTGAACCAGGCATTGATTTCATCTTTCAAGAAAAACAGACCGGAGTATTGGAACGGTGAACGATCTTTAAAAAACTTCAGGAGAGATATGGCCTTTCCCTTTGATTTGGAGGGATTGAGTGGACTTGCCTATAATGAAGAGAAAAAAGCCTTTTGCTTTCGATTATTTCGGATTCCCTTTAAAACCTACTTGGGAAAGGATTTTACGGATAAACGGACATTGTTGGAGAGGGTAGTGGAGGGAAGGACCAAGCTGTGCACATCGCACATAAAGCTAAAAGAAGGCAAGATTTTCTTGTTGGCAGTGTTTGAAATTCAAAAGGAAAACCATGAATTAAGACCGGAGATTATTGCAGAGGCTTCCCTGTCCCTTGAATATCCCATTGTTGTAAAGGTTGGCAAAGCAAGGCTTACCATTGGTACAAAGGAAGAATTTTTATACCGAAGACTGGCGATACAATCGGCACACAGACGGGCAAAGATCGGGGCAACTTATTCCAAGTCTGGTAAAGGCATCAAAAGAAAACTTAAGGCAGTTGACAGACTTGGCCAAACGGAACGTAAATATGTCCATAATCGTTTGCATGTCTATAGCCGGAGGTTGATTGATTTTTGTGTTAAACATAGCGCAGGAACCCTTATACTTTTGAATCAGGAGGAAAAGGCTGAGATTGCTAAAGAAGAGGGATTTGTATTAAGAAATTGGAGCTACTATGATTTGATGACCAAAATAGAATACAAAGCTAAGAAAGCTGGTCTTGAATTAATTATTGATTGAACAGAATGGTCGAGGGTGCTTGTACACCCGTAAGGTGAGGTCATTGGCACTCACTAAATGCAAAAGCATATACAACGCGTGGGCTCTCTTATAATTTTTGACTTCAATCTAGGATAGATATTCAGTAAATAAATATAAGTTATAACCTACTACTTATAACATACTCCTTTTAGCCTACAGATGGTTTTTAATCAATTTCTTCTTTTTTCTACTAAATTTGGGTATGTTCCAAGATGTAAACAGTTAAATAATATTAACCCGTCTTCTATTTGCATGAAATCAATGTATAAATCAATTAAAATCGAATACTGGACACTTCCAGAAGGAGATGACTTTGATGGGATTGAGAACTTCGTAAAAGAAATTGACAAAGACTATTTTCTAACCGTTAGCAAAAAAAGAACGGATGCTTTAGGAGGTGGTCTATATGATTTGGTCATCGAAATTAGTGAGGACTTATCACTTATGGAACTTACTAAAAGCTATATTCAGGATGGGGTCAAGTTATACATTGGATATCAGGCAAAAGAAATCTATAAAGTAATAAAAAAGCTGTTTGAAAAGAATGAAGACCTTCATCCAACTGTTGAGCAGATTTCTGTAAAGTTTAAAGATTGTAAAGTAATCTTCTATGAGGTTTATGAAAACGGAATTGAAGAGAACTTTGAAGAAGTAATTACCAAACTAATTCAAGTCGCATCTGAACAAAAGATAATATTAAAGAAGGCAAAAGAAATTCACATCCCGATTTTCAACCATAAGGACAGCAATAATATCTGCAAGTATCGAGTCAAACTCAATGTAGATGAAAATATATCTGAATTTAAAAAGGTTGACTACTTAAACTTATGGGGAATTAAAACAAAGAAAAAAGAATTCGTCTACAACGTACCTAAAGGAAAATTAAAAAAGAAAAAATTCTGTACACAAGAATCGTATGACGATTTATTTTATTCGGTTTAACCTGAACACTACAGTCATTTATCTTTTAATTTCCTAATTAAATCATCAATCTCTGTAAATCTATTTTGTTCGTTTAGGATTCTCATGGTTGGTCTTTCCTTTTTTTCGGAACTAACAGAAAGTATCGTATCGATAAATTTACTTAAATCAAAAATCATTTCTTTTTGACCGCTGCTTTCTAAATGTGAGTAAAGTTCAACTAAATAGTCCTCTTTATTGAAAAAGAATGCCGTTCTTATTATGGAGGGTAAAAGCTTAATGTACTCTTCAGAGGACATAGAACCAATTGTGGAATTTATCCATGCTTCTATATCTCCATGATTGATTAAGGCGCTCATCAAAAAACAAATCGTTGCATTTTCGTTTAGGTTTTTACGGATTAATAATTCTCCCATGTTATACCAAGCGGAATGATACAAGAAGTCTAAATCTAATACTTTCAAGAATATATCAAAAGAATCATCATCAACATTGATATTTTCGAATACTGACTCATAATACTTTAATGCGTCTTTTTCTTTTCGAGTTTGTTTTTCGATTTCGAATTTGGTGCATAATGCTTTTAAACAGATGAGTTTTAAAAAAAATTCATCTATAGGGTTTTCTGCTTGTTTTAGGTATTCTTCAAATGTTGATATCGCTTGTTTATACCGTCCCGAAAACATCAATGCATCGCCAAAAAGACCTTTTACTTTAGAATTATCCTTTATATCCAAAGAGCATTTATATAAAGTTGCGGAAATGGAATATTTTTCTGAACGAAATAACACACTTGCTAGTTCAGAGAAGTAATACTCATGGTTCAAATAAATAGGCGCATACTTTCTACAAAGATTGTAATGCTTTACTGCGAAAGTAAATTCGTGAATATGACTGTAATAATTTCCTAAATTGTAATGGCAAATTCCAATACTCACATTTTTATTATCATTGACTGCCTTATCAAGCCTTTGCTTGAGGAATTTCTCGTAAGACTTTATTTTAGATTTATTGTTATTTGCGAGAAAAGCAATATTAAGCTGTGTGACAGCAGTTGCTTCCATCGATTGGTTATCGAGTAATTTTCCTGCAATTTCAATGGTTTCATCTTGATAGCTAGAATTCAAAAGACCTTGAAAGACAGATGTGAAAACCTCTTGTCTCATCACTAATCTTTCACTTAATCCTGCCTTAAATATTATACTTGCACCAATATCATTTTTGTTGGCATTTAACAGGCAAATAGCTATGCCTATTAAAACATCCGCTGATAAACCTTCAATAAATTCCTCATCCTTTCTTTTGTCAAGATTATGAAACCAGCAACCCGAGAATTCAGGCGGTGCAATAATTAAGCTGTTTTTCTCAAAGGTTACCGAAAATAAAGCGTTTTCTGATTTGGTGACCAGAACAAACTCCTTGAATTTGTTTAGTGTTTTTTTAAGTTTATTATGGAAGATTGAGCTTAAGTCTCCTTTTACATCTTCTTGATTAACATGGATTGATATAGGTATGGGAAAAGCAAAATTCCCATGTTTGAATGCTCTTACTTTAAAAAGATAATTCTCAATACTTGAAGAGGTGTCTGTAGACCATAAATTATCCTCGTTAAGCTTAATTCTGAAAGATTCAGCATTCTTTTTTGCAAAAAACAAATCAATATTGCTTATCCATTTTATGTAAAAAGAATCAAGATTTGCTGAATACCTTGCTAAAAGTACTGGGACATCTAGGGTTTTGTAATAGTTAAGAGTGTCTAGAGAAAAGCTTACATTTAAAATTCTCTTAGGTTTATTTGAATCCGTTGCTTTAATCTGAACCCAAAAAAAGATACCAGTTGAGTTTCCATCATTGTCGAATATCTCGACTTCTAAATCAATGCCATAGTCATTGCTTTTGTCCCTTACCACCCATTTCCTTGGAAGACAAAGCCTGAATTTGGCTCTTGAAATATCCTCTAAATCATGTTGGTTAGGTCTGGTTGGCATGGATTTAATTTATTAATTTTAAAACTATGAATTTACTGAATTATGAAACACATATAAAAGAGGTTATTTGTAATACGGATGTTAAATCAGGTTCAATTTTTAATCCAGAATTTTCTCCCTTAGTTGATGATTACCTACAGACGTATTCCTTTTATCAAGAGGCATTAGTACATAATAATGATTTCGGAATCGAACCTGCTTATTTATATTTTAAAAATGACTTTAGCCTTAATGCAGCCGCAAAGAGAACCCCGAACAATGTCTACTTGGTTTCAATTAATATGGGGACTGTTGATTGGTTGGTTAGAAGGTTGAAAAACAACACCGCATTGATTGAGGATACAAATATTAATTTGTTTAGGATACTATCCCCGTATTTAGATAATCCGATAAACATATTATTCTATCAAGCCTGTTGTCATTACACTTTTTATCATGAAATGGGGCATTTAGTTCAAAACTCAAACTTTCTAAATGATTCAGTAGAGGAGAATCCAGTCTTCAATTCAAGATTCAATTTTGACAGGCACTTATTGGAAATTGATGCAGATACTTTTAGTGCATTATGTTTAGGTACTCATATATTTCAGTATTGTGAGAGGTTATTTGGCGCAAATTTTACTAGGGAGCGTCTGCAAGGTCTTGTTGTACTATTCTCAATATCTATTTTCATGTATCTACTTTCATTCTCTGGTAATACTGAAAGGTTCTATTTAAAAGAATCTACTCATCCTCACCCCGCTTTAAGATTGACGAATTTCTTGATGGTGTTAACGAAGTATTGCAACGACTCACTTGAGGATAGAGAATCGGGGTTTACTGTTAATCAGGGTGACATGTTTATTTTCGCTATGGAAATAGCAGAGGAACTTCAAGGTTACTTCTTTAATGCTTCTGTGGTTTCCAACTATAGGCAGACTATGATAGAAAATCATAGTCAAGCTGTTGAATATCTAAGTGAGCTAGTAGAAGCTAACAGTAAACTTCAAACTACTGCTGCCCATAAATGGAATCTTAGGCATGCGCAGATTTAGGATTTGAAGATTCCATTTGTAATTAATTTATATGTTAGCTGTAGTTGATTTGCCATGACCAAGGTTGGTTTAACATTCAATACATTATGTGAAAGTTTTTAGGTAATCCCTAAGGTGGATGAGCTAGATGGTTGAGACCACCAAGAACGGAAAATTTGACCCCAACCAATATTTGGCTTTACTGTTTTGAAAATCAAATATTTATGTTTACAGGGATGGGCCTGCCACACTCAGAAAGTTAGTCCTGCGAGATTTTGGGCTTTCAAGACTTCTTGGCCTTGCTCCATTCGTCTTCAATGGGATAGGTATCGAAACTTTTCTTCTATAAATTTCTCCGATATTTCCATATCTATAATATTGGCTTTGGTATCAGTGGCAAGATATTCTCTGTTGTATTTTACAAATACAGTGTCCAAAGGATGTCCGGTAATATAAGGCCATTCCCAATAGATTTTCTCGTATTTAATTGGGTGAACTATATTGTTTTTTCGGTCAATGGTACCAAATAGCCCGTCACGTTTAACCTTGATCAATGTTGGGTTATTGTAGATAATTTCGTCATACTTCGGTGGCACCGTGGTCTTCCCATCTCGATCGATAAGACCGTGTTTTCCATCCTTTACCACAAAATGTTCGTTTGGACCGTATTCCACCCAGTTTGAAATATAGTCATATTCTATGGGTATGATGGTTTTCCCTTCTTTGGTGATCAACCCAAGTTTTCCATTTTGGCCAGCAATAAACCTGTTGTTTTTATCATAATAACATGGTCTGAGATAGTCGTATTGGGGAGGGAGAACTTCTTTGCCCTCTTTGGTGTATAGACCAAAGGAACCCTGCTTTTCCACAATCAAATATTCCATCCACCTATCCGAATAAATAAAATCATTTTCAATGGGTAGGACCACCAAGTTTTTTGAATCGATGACACCATATTTTTCATCACGGCTTACTATGGCGTAACTACGACCATTGACCTCCTCAAACTTATCTATGGAATCATATATCATAGGTATCAATGGCGTTCCATTGTAGTCGGTCACACCAAATTTTCCATTGTCATCTTTTAAGATCAGTGTACCGATGGTTATGGAATCGTTCTTGAAATAGTTTGGGGCTATGGACCTATAGGTAATCGGCAATATTTGGTCTGCGGTTGCGTCCATTATCCCGTACAATCCATCAAATTTAAGCTTATATCTCCCTAGGGGATACGGGAAGCTTTCAATGCTATCATATTCTGGCATGAGAATAAATTGTCCCTCCCGGTCGATAAGGCCAAACTTTGAGGAAGTCTTCACAATGGCCCTTTTTGAGCCATCAAATGCGTTGTACTTTTCAAATTTGCCAAAGGGAAGAATTGGTTCAAAATTTTCATCGATATAACTGAGCTTTCCCTCAATACTTACCAAACACGGACCGTTCTTGAAATAGGTGTAATTATGTTGGTTGTGCAATCCTCCTGTTATTGCATCATATTGGAAATCCGTTAATTGTTCTCCATTACAGGAGAAGAAAGCCCATTTTTGACCCATCCGTAGGCAGACCAGACTATCGATTTTAGTGTACTGAGCGCCATCATGGATGATTGGCACCACAGTATTTCCCAATCTATCGATAAATCCCCATTTTCCATTCACTTTGGCCGATGCAAGCCCACATTTATAAAAGTAGCTCTCGTTATCGAATTTATGTGATATGATTATGTTCCCTTTACTATCCAGGAAACCCCACTTACCATTTTTTTTGGCCGGAGCCAGACCATTTGAAAAGACCCCCAGATCTTCATATATGAAATTAATGAGTGTGTCCTGATGGATATTGATATAACCTGACTTCCCAGAGCTGTGCGCCAATATCATTCCCTCGGCATCGATTGGGTTTAAAAACTCGTACTTGTCCAGTGGAATCAAGGTATCCCCATTATTATCAATATAGCCCCATGACCCGTCCTTATGAATTCTTGAAAAGGATTGCTCTTTAGGTTGTGACTTTGCCTTGGGCTTACAACTGTGAATTATTGGAAGTAGAATGATAACAAGGAGAACGACTCTCATTTTGTCCATTTTAAATTTATTATTCAACTTTTAATCGCTCACCTTTCGAATGTCCAGAAAACTCAGGGGCATACATGCTTTGCAAAGTCGCAATTCCTGTACCAAAGTTTCCACTATTATTGACCCTCAATTGATATTCAAGAATGTATGTACCTTTTGGGAGACGGTCGAAGAAAAAATGGGTTGCGACATCTTTTGTGGATTGATAATACCCTAATCCATCTTGCCATTTGTATTCAGAGAGTACATCAATGGGCTCTAAACCAGAAGCTCTTAAATCCTTAAGGTGTACAAATTCCAATTCCTCCGTGGAAGTAATTTCCAATCGAACTGTGATAAGGTCACCAAGGTTTAATTTTAATTCTGGACCTATAGGCCTCAACTTTTCGCCATCCGTGGTTTTTTCGGTGAGGAATATGTTTTTTCCAATCATCAAAGGACCATCTTCAGCATCAACGATTTTGTCCAAATTCTCGAAGTATTGCCAATAAATTCCCCCAAATCCGGAAACCTTGCTCTTATTTTGAATTTTGATCTCTGCCATTTCCGGTGATATCTCCTCCTCGGACCAAACAAGTTTCATATAACCGGTACCTGCTTCTTTCTCGGTCTGATCCATTTTTTTGGTTTGGATCTTTTGGTCCCCTATTAAGATCGAGGTGTTGTCGGCTACCGATAACCAATTATTTCCTTGGATGAGCAATGCATAGATGGCTTCCGTGGTCGCCTTTGTGGTATCCCACTGATGTGTCCTTTTGTTTTTTAACAGCCATAACTTTAAGCCATCAATGGTTTCATTGGTTGCTCCTATTTCGGTAAATGCCTCTATGAGCAACGCTTGGGTTTCAATGGGAGCCTGAAACCAATACCAACCTGATTTATTTGCCTTCCAATACATCCCGTTCTCCTCACTGTGCACTGCTTGTTCGTCGAGAGCCTCCAGAATTTTTTTTGCAATGTCCTTCTTGCCATACCTGTTCATGATGAGCGCAGTCAATCCCTTCTCATAAAGCGGTTTGGTCAACCATTTTTCCTCGCACAACGCTACATACTTTTCTTGTATGGTTTTTAGCTCTCCGGTTACTGGATGACTTTCCAAATAGAAACTTCTGGCATATAGGTAATGGATATCGGCATTGGTCAAAGCGATTTTGGTGGAGTCCACGGCCTCTTTCAACCTTTGCTTATAGTTCTTGACAAACTCCATGTCCAAATACTGCAAAGCCCTTTCCATAAGTTCCTTGGTATGGGAACTATTTTCACTCGTGACGTTCATCTTTTTCAAGTGTCCAAATCCGGCCACTATGTGCCTGGTGATAAAATTGCTTTCACGACCTCCGGCAAACCATGGGAAACCTCCAGAAGCCAACTGTAGCTCTTTCAATTTGTTCATGGCTTGGGTTTGATGGTCAATTAGGGCGTTCTTTTCAAAAAGTCTACCCAACCTTGCTTTATTTTCACTTTCATTTTTAGCATCCCTTGCCCAGGGTGTTTCAGCAATTAAAATGGATTGTAATTCTTCATTTTTTTCAAGGGTACTTTTCTCTTGACCAGTATCTGCCCAACTCTGAAATACTTCGGCTATTTGGGGATTGCTGTTTACAATATGTTCCGCAATGGCATTGGCATAAAATCTTGAAAAGGTCTGTTCTGCGCATTCGTAGGGGAATTCCATAAGATAGGGCAATGATTTTATGGCGGTCCATGCTGGATTTGAAGTGTACTCCAATGTAAATCGATGATGTTGGAGCGATGTGGAACTTTGTGTTTTCAATGACTCCAGAACAACTTCTTTAGTGCTATTGGGCAGCACCCAAATGGGTTTGGATTCGGTTATCAATATCCTGTTGGACAAAATGGGAATGACCATACTTTCCCCATCACTTTTAGTACCGGATTTGGCCAGCACTTTAACCTGAACTGCGTTAGTGTTTTCAGGGATATGGAGCTTCCAGGAAACGTTTGAATCACTGTTGGGGGAAATATTGAAGTTTTGGGTTTGGTCATTTCCAAAGACGTTCTGATCCAATGGTTTCATGGTTTCCGCATCGAACAGTTGCAGGATGGCAACACCGGATTGCGGATCGGAAGTGAGATTGCTGATTTTGGAAGAAAATACCAATGTGTCCTTTTCCCTTAAAAAACGTGGATAGTTTGGAACAAGGCTCAGGTCTTTCTGGGTTATTGCTGTTTTTTCCAATTTGCCAATCTCTAAATCCTTGGTATGTGCAAGCATCATAAACCGCCATTTGGTCAAGGCTTGGGGTGAATCGAAATTGATATTGATGGAACCATTGGAATCCGTTGTGAGATTGGGCAAGAAAAATGCAGTCTCTTTTAGATTGGTTCTGGCCTCTACCTGTAGGGCATTTTCAAGACCTTTTTTGGTTGTAATGATGACCACACCATTGACGCCTCGTGAACCATAAATGGTCGTGGCAGAATCACCCTTTAACACGGTAATATCCTCAATGTCGGAAGGAAGAATGGTCACTTCATTCAATCCATCCGAACCAAATTCGACGGGAACACCATCAATGACAAAGAGCGGCCTATTTTTAGAGTTCAAGGAGGTCATTCCCCGAATGATGACTTGAGTTCCTGCTCCTGTACTTCCAGCAGCCTCAGTAATTTGTACTCCGGCCACTTTACCGGCAAGTTTGTTTTCAATATCAGCACTTATACTGTAGGCATTGATATAAACTGCACCAGTCAAATCTTTTTTGCGCTGAACCCCCAGAGCTGTGATAACGACTTCATCCAAAGCTTGGGAATCCTCTTCCAATGCTATGTTCACGGAGTTGGATTGCGTGATAGGAACCAGTTCATTTTTAAAACCGATATAGCTGAAAACTAATTCGGAACCCATGGGGGCTTCGATGGAATAGAAGCCATCAAAATCGGTCTGTGTCCCTGAAGTGGTACCATTTACAATTACGTTCACACCAGGGAGGGGTATCCCGTCCGAATCCATCACAATACCACTGATGTTGCCTTCAGCCTTTGGGGGTTGATATGTCTTGAGCTTGAGTTTTTGGAGATAACGGTCATTATCATATTGCGTGCTTCCAAAATCGAGTCCAAACCAATTGAGCTGATGATAGTTTTTTAGAAAAGTAAGTGCGTTTAGTCGTGGCGTGTAATGGAACTTTCTAAAATTTGTGGTTGTAAAGGAATAGCTATCATCTATTCTCGGTGCATAGGCACTATGGTAATATTCATATCCCAATCGACTATCCCAATCGTGTTGCTTAAATTGGTCCAGAGAAGTATCGTACATACTTGCCAAGACTTCCGCATTGGCACCCTTGTTATCTGAATTGGTAATCTTGAAGCTCCATATTTCTTTTGCATCGGGAACAAGCTTATTTCTAAAACTTATCGTTTCGATGGTCAGCCCTTTAGTGACTTCAGGAAAATTTACAGCAAATTGCTTGGAGTAAAGACTATTGAATTTTACAAAATACAAATTGAACTCCAATTTGTCCTTATAGCCTTTTTCAACAGGAACCTTTATATATGAAGTCCCTTTTTTAATGTCAATTTCATTGCTGTACACCTTCTTTTCATTACAATAACCTTCCAAGAAAAACTTTAGGTTCTCTGCTGCGGTACTAATTTGAAGGTGTACGAAGCCATCTCTTTTATAGGTACTATTGACAAGTTTGTAATCAAAAAGTTGACTTTTGGATACGAATGCCTCGTTATTGCCATATACATCAAACCCTTGTTCAATTGTAACCGTGTCTTTTAATTGGTCCACAGCGGTCAGTGTGATGGTATAAGATCCAGCTTGCCATCCCTTCATGTCTCCCAAAACTATATTTTCCTCGCCATTGGTTTCAATTTGTTTTTTTAAAACCATTTCTTCTTCGGGCCAATGTTCCTTTAGGTCAAGGCTATCATATGGTTCATGGGGGAAGATCTGTCGATACCTTTCTTTTTCCATTATCTGCCCTTCGGGTAAGCCCCAAGGTTTTTTTCGGAATACGTGATCAGGTTCTTTTAGCTTAAATATCTCTATCTCCAGTTGGGCGGGAATAGGCTGGGAATTCAGGTTTTGAGCCGTTACACTGATACTGTTGGATTCTTCTTTGTTCAATGTAGAGGCCATCTTAAGATTGGCCTGTAGATTATGATAGCCTACCCGGACAGTGGTTTCGGCGGACCTTGTTTCTCCATTGATGTCGGTGACATCCGCTGTGATGTCATAGGAATAAATGGGCCTGTGTGTTTTGGAAATGGTGGAATCGGGAATGGATACAAATGGAATTTCAAAGCTTCCTTTCCCATTTGTTACAACTTCACCTTGGGCTATGATCTGTGCCTCACCTTGATAGTAGAGACTACCACGCAATGAGGTCATATTTCGTTTTACGGTGTATTGGACCTTTGCATTTTTAATGGCCGTACCAAGCAGTGCATTGGCATTGCCCTTGACAACAACGGAATCCCCGACCAGAAGGGTTTCCTTTACCTCTTCAAAATTCACTTCAAAACGTGGTCTTTTGTACTCCTCCACCGAGAAATAGACTTCGGCCATTTCAAAATCATCGATTTTGTACCAGTAGGGGTCTTCATCCTCGTCATCGGTTCCATAATCTTCATCCATTTCAATTGAGAACTCACCTGTGAGCACATTGCGGGGTATCTCATATTGGCCATGGACAGAACCAAAGTCATTGGTCTTTAATCGTATTTCTTTGATTTCCTCATTATTGGCATCATAGATGAACAAGGTCACCCACGTGTTCGGCACAACGTTGGTTTTTCCCTTTTTTTGTTCCGTTAGGATTCCCTTGAAATAGAGGGTTTGTCCTGGGCGATATATACTTCGGTCCAAAAAGAGTGACATTTTGGCCAAGCGCTCATCCTCATTATTGGAATAGTTGCTTTTTGAATACAGCCTTTGATCATAGTTTACAATGGTATCATGCTCTTTGATGGCCACGACTTTTAAATCATAGAAATCTTTTTTAGGTCGTTTTACCGAGAAAAAGCCATGGGAATCGGTCTCTCCAATTTTAACGTAGTCCTCGTCATCAGTCAAGGTAAGTTTGGCTCCGGGAATTGGGTGTCCGTTTGACCGGTCCAGTAATTTAAAATCGAGACTCTTTTCGGCCATTGTGGAGAGCAACACCAAGTTTGTGGCTTGGACTTTTTCATACGCATATATTTCATTGAGGGCTATTGGATTCTCAACTTTTGATGCAATAATCAAGTGGCTGCCCATAGGGAGTTCAGGAAAGTCGATCTCTATGTCGTGACTATAGAAATCCTTATTCTTTTGTAGGCTGTAAAACCTATTGGCAATGTGTTTTGTGTTTTTGATTACGTTCAGTGCAAGACTGTCACGCTTATAAGAGTAGGTGTCCGTAAAGTATTCGTTGGGGATAGGATATATGGAGATATAAAGGGAATCTACATTTTTAAAAGTAACCTTTCCAAGAAATGGTTTATTGGGTATGATATTTTTCTCCATCTCAATATCTAATTCTTGTTTTTCAATCTTGGTTTTTAAAATTTTGCAGAGCAGACCACCATCCGAGTTTGGATATTTATCAATTACTTCTTTGCACAAGTTATAGGTCCTGATCCTTTGTTCCGCAAGTAGCGGGTCATTTTTTGCATTGTTGCTATTGGTCGCATTGAACAGGCTTTCCGCGATTTCATAGGCTATGATTCCGGAGACTCTATGGTCAGGATATTTTTCATATAGTCTTTGCAATCCATTCAAGTACAATCGATCTCTATTTTCCAATGGAGAGTTGTCCCTTGAAAACTTCAATCTTTGGATCACCACATCTACATAGGCAATGGTATCGTTGCTTTTGTGAAAGGCTTCCAGTGCTTGGAACAGCTTTAAGGCCCTTTGATTCGAAAAAATACTGTCAACGGTTTTGAAGGGTTCTTTGACAAATTCTTCCGTGCATTCAAAAATCACGGGGTCGTTAAGGAAAAACCGTTCTTCAGGCCTATTTACATACCATCTGTCGATTTTGTGGAAGGCCAGTGCCCTGTGCATCAAAAAATCATAAAGTGTCGGTCTATACTTTTTGGAGGTATTGCTCTCGGTGAGAATTGCCTTGAACTGATCTATGGGTATTTGTTTCAGCTCTTTGGCATGCTGTAATGATTGTTTGTGGAGTTCTCCTATATGGATTACTAGGGTATTGGCATCCCACTTTTCAAAATCATCGGTTTCTTCACTATGTAAAGTTTCCGTTCTGTTTCGGATTTTATATTGATTATGGGCGAGATATTGCTCCAAAAAACCTGCATATACGGATGTAAGAAGTGCATCGGTCGGAAATTTGGAGGTACTGATATAGCCCTGTATTTCTTTGATAACCTGTTGCTGGGCATTTTCCTCAAGCAAAAGCGCGAACTTGGATTTGTAGATAAAGCTCTTGACAATTTGATCACTATCGTTGGCTCTGTTACTCCTTTTAAGAATCTTATCTACGACTTCAGAGGCACTTTTAAACTTCCCATCGAGTTCAAGCTGTTCAACTTCCTTCCAAAGATTATCGTATTTAGGTTGTGCTATGGTACATTGGAGACCTATAATTAGGAGTAATAGAAGTAAAGGTTTTTTCATGGTGGTCAATTTTCCTGAAAGAACTAAAGTTACACCCTTAAATTCAAGTGCCAATGAGTAAAGTATCCATATGGGTTAGGGAAAAGAAAAATGCGCCAACTCTCTCTGGCGCATTCCAATCTACTTATTGACAGAGAAGATCTCTTTCAATTGTTTTACCATACCCCCGTTACCAGAGACAGTGATCTCACCGATTTTTTCGGCGATCTTTTCAACGTATTCCATCTCCTTTAACTTGAAGAGCATTTCGTTTTCTTCCATCAGCTTTGCTGTGTTCAGCAAGCTTCGGGTAGAAGCGGTCTCTTCACGTCGGGTAATGATGTTCGCTTGGGCTTTCTTCTGTGCCACCAAAACCTGGTTCATGATATCTTTCATTTCCCCGGTAAGGATCACGTCACGGATACCACAGTTCAAAACGGTCACCCCTAATTTGGTGGCCTCGGTTTTGATGTCGTCAAACACCGCTTCCGCAATGCTCTCCTTGCGTTCCAAAAGCTCATCCAAGCTGTATCCACCCACATAGGTACGCAATACAAGTTGCATGGCGATATAAAGCTGCTTTTCATAGTCCTTGTTTTCCAAGAGCGCCTTTTCGATATCGGTTACCTTATACTGTGTATAAAAGTTGATACGAACGGCCGCCTTGTCCTTGGTCAACAATTCCTGTCCGGCAATCTCCAATTGCAATTGGCGCATATCCGCCTTTGCAATTTTGATGGTGGTGTCGTTCTTCCAGAAGCGATAGGTACCACCTGAAAGTGTTTTGGCATACACATCGTCAACCAGCATAATGGCCTTTTCATACGCTGCCACTTCGAACAAACGGATGTATTGGCTCAATTCAGGTCGACTTAACCAAGAGGTATCGATTTCCTCAGTGATTTCAATCTTGCTGCGGTCCACGGTGATGAACCTGTAGTCCAACAGATTTTTCCAGAAGAAATACCTACCTACGGTAAGCACCTGCTTGAAATTTCCGTTCTCAACAACCACGGCCAATTCGTTGTCCTTGACCTCGACCACATGTAGCATTGCCTCCAATCGTTCATCCTCAAGCAAGATCTCCGCTGCTATTGGGGCTGCAAAAGGTCTTGTAAGGTCATATTGGACCAATTGTTCATTAAACCCTAACCAATAGGTTCCATGGTCGATCACTCTTTTGTAATCTCCCTTTTTAAAAACTAAACCTACTTTTCCCGCATTGATTCTTACTCGTTTCATTTTTTTACATTTTTAATTAAACAATCATTGGACACAAGGCCTGTTGTGGCCTTGCTAGCTTGGGATATCCGCTACGGGTACCGCATTTATCCCAAGGGTATTTTTAGTTGATTCATTTCGTATTAAAAAACAGTGGATACAAATCATCCGTCCACTACGGAAACCCGACCATTGCCAAGTTCCAAGACCAGTTTTGAGCAGTGGGCCAAATTGGGATTCAAGTTGCTGGGCAACTGGTGTATCCAAATGGGCTGACCACAAAAAAGTGAACCCTTTACTAGACAATGCATTCCGATTTCAAGGTACTTTCCAGATTGTCGTAGGTCCAAAAGAACATCCAACAGATCTGCATTCACTGTTTTTTGTCAATTTTACAGCGTGACAGGCTGGAGACCAGTTTTACAAGATGGTCGGCTTTGGTATGGTTTTTCAGGCCATAATCCTACGTTAAAAGCGTAGTGCTCTACCAACTGAGCTATCTCCTGGGAGGGAGAGCGGGAGTCGAACCCGCGACATCCACGTCTGTTGTTCTGACCCCTGAACTATCCCAAATAATTGGGAGTGGGATTCGAACCCACGTCCTACAGATGTTGCGATTGTTTTTTGGCTAACAATCCAAACCTCCAAGTCAAGTTGCACATGAAAGCATGATACCTCTCGGCAACGTTCCATACAATGGTGCCCTACAGAAACACCCAACAAGACCCGCTTGATATCATGATCCCATCAAAACGGGAATCTGTTTTCAAATACTCCCAATTCTCTTTGAAGGGGTAGTTCTGGCAAACCAATTTTTTTGGTTTGAAAATATTTTAAAAAGCGCACTGGGAATACCCACGCTTATGGACAGACTTTCATAGGATTATGGCCGGGGCTTTCCCTATTTTTCCACGTTTTTTCCGTTGCTTTGGAAATCACGTACCTGTCCGATGCCAGAAACCGTTGTAGCTGTTCGGCAACTTAGACCTGGCTTGCATAGTGGTTTATGGCCACGCTTTGCAATTACAGGGGTTGGCTCCCCCACCATTAATAGGTGTCCCCTCCCGGGGCGACCTATTGGAATGTTCACCGCATGATAGAGGTTTGCGGCCTCCATCATCCCATATGTTGCAATGGGTTTAGGCAACTACTAGCTGCTACAACGCCCGAAGTCTTTTGCTTTTCTGATGCTCCCAAATGAGCTAAGAGTAGAATGGTTTTCTCTCGGGAATCGAACCCAAACAAAACGTTGACCTAGAAGAAGGGCTTCGGAAATGGCTCCGTAGATTTTGGCCTACAAAATACCAACCTTCTTCTTGCAAGCCTCCCAGCTTACGGCAGTTTAAGTAGCCGAACAGTTTACCTGTCGGGTTACTTTTATGCTGCAACCAGCACCGCCGAATTGGATGATTCAAACGTTACCGATTACTACAACTTTTCCTATTGGTGTCTCCACCTCAAGCCTATATTCAGTCGGCTATATTTTGCTAAGACCTCTCAGCGGTCGCCCCTGAGGTTTCGTCAAAATATGTTTGTTGCTTGCTTACCTGTACTATTTTCTCTGAAAAAAGTCTCCACATGCATGGTCTGCACATGGATTTATCCTTGTTGCCAAGTTTATCTAAGGACGATAAGCCGCCCCATCATTTACATGATGATTTCATTCAAGGAAGCTCGATTATAGAGCTTCTTATTTCAATGAACTTCTTTGTACCTAAGAATCATTAACAATGATGCTTATTTCAAGTACATGACAAAGTTGTATCTGTACTACGCAATGTTCATGCGTAGTTGTCCCATTATAGGATTTCTAAGACTTGAACTCGCATCTCTAGGTTCGTAGCCTAGCGTTCTATCCATTTGAACTATATTCCTATTGTGGAACAGACAGGACTCGAACCTGTATCCACGGATCTTCAATCCGTTGCATTGACCAGCTTTGCTACTGTTCCTTGAAGACCTGAAAGGAATCGAACCTTTTCGGCAAGAGTCAAATTCTTGCATGCTAGCCGTTACATCACAGGTCTTGTACTCCACCCAAGATTCGAACTTGGACTTTAAGGATTTTAAGTCCTTTGCCTCTACCGTTTGGGCTAGTGGAGCCTTGTACAGGGAGAGAGATTTGAACTCTCAATCTCCTGATCCTAAATCAGGCGCGTTTACCATTTTCGCCATCCCTGCATATTGTTGAGGCATTGGGGCTTGAACCCAAGACTCCCGTGTTAAAAGCACGGTACTCTACCAACTGAGTTATACCTCATTTTGTACTCCATAAGGGGATCGAACCCTTGTCTTCCGGTAGAAAGCCGGATGCACTGGCCACTATGCTAATGGAGCATTTGTCTTTAGTGAGACAAGGATGAGATTCGAACTCATAAATGATGGATTTGCAATCCATTGCCTTGACCATTCAGCCACCTTGTCATTTTGCTGAGGGCAAAGGAATTGAACCTTCACTACCGTATTGATAGACTCGCTTAGCAGGCGAGCGCAACGAACCAATATTTGCCTACCCTCCTTGCAGTACCGATGGGAATCGAACCCATTGCTTCCCAAGAGACAGTTGGGCACTCTAGCCAGTGAGTTACGGTACTTTGATACATCTGTATGCACTTGATTTCCAACCCCAAGTTTTCAGGGACATGGATAACCCATGTGCTTTGGACCTATGGTGGGAGTGGTAGGAATCGAACCTACTCAGTCAAAGACAACGGATTTACAGTCCGCCCCGACTCTCCAACTTCGGCGCACTCCCATACAACCGCCCCTTATTTGGAGCGGTTTTTAGATGTATCCTCCTTTCGTTTTTTCTTGTTCTTGTTTTTCTTCTTCCCAAGCTTTCCTTTTACACGACCTATCTCTTCTTCAATCCGTCTTATGAATTCATTGTTCAGTCCGTGTTTTTTTGCTTGCTTGTATGCATTGATCGCTTCCTTGTACTCGCTTTGTACTTCGTTGAGCAAACCTTGATAGAAATACAAAGCTGCTTTGTCTGCTGCCTTCAAGTCTATGGCGAAATCCAAGAGTTTCTGGGCTTCTTTATAATCCTCGTTCATGATCAAGGTTCTGATATAATCAGGATATATATAAGGCACCTCCATATTGCTGGTCATGGCCTGGGCGTAGCATTCCTTGGCTGCTTCATATTCACCCAACTGTTCAGCGTATACCTTTCCCATCAGACAAAGAGCCTTTGCATTTTTGTCATCATAGGATAGGGCATAGTTCAGTGCTTCGATCGCTTCCTCAAGGTCATACGGATATGCATCCAGTGCCTTGAACAGGTACATGTCAAAATTTGTTCTTTCCATGATATAAGTTTCCTAGTGCATTTTGGGTATGGACATGCCAATCCCATTATGCAGTTTGCATTGGCCTCGGAAATGTTTATGCGGTAATTGGGCATAAAAAAATCCGAAACACTCCATTTTCTTGAATGCTTCGGATTCTTTATAGGAGACTGTGCCCCTTATGGAAAGAACCGAAGCTTTCTGAATGATTGTTCTCCAAACAATCGGCTTTTAAAACAACTTTGATATAAAAGCATAGCTTCGTTTTTACTGTTATGATTCACTTGTGTCGTTCTTGATTCGACGGTGCAAATATGAAACCAATATTTTGAATACACAAGAAAAATAATGATTTAATTTACTGAAAATCAATTAGTTAATTTCATTTTAGGTAATAGTTCCCCTGTCCGCTTTTCAGCAGATTTTGAACATTTTACAATCGCCTGTCTCTCAATTGATTTTAGTTTCAACTATTTCTCTTTATATCGTTTTAATTTTCACTCATTTCTTAAAAATTTTCCATAAAAAAAGCGCCCAATGTTGTTGGACGCTTGTGTATTGTATCATGATTTGCTTTACATCACTATAAAATAGATTCACAACTAGACACATCACGTCCCTTACGCGAGGATAATTCCAATATCCAGCGATAGTCACACTGATTGAACAGTGCTCCCGGTTTGCTATGTACTCTAGTATTTTTCATTTGTGGTGCAAATATGTGAAATACAAATATTAATTCCCAAAAAGTATTCAATTCTTTTATGGCTGCAACCAATCTCTATCTGGTCGAGCTATCTGCCTAGCATTATTTATTGCCATATCTAAAGTTAAACAAGTTGAAGCTCTGTACATCATTCCATAATCCTCAACTACAAGTGCCAAGTCTGCAATTTTTGGATCGGTTAGGCATAAGGGTATCAGTAATTGAATGTTGTTTCTATAGTATTGAGGAACAGCTGTTTTATAGCTTCTTTTAACCCTTTCTTTTGCATTGTCAATAGACCCTTTAATAAAATTTTGTAATTGAAAGTTGTTCATTGTAGAATAGGGAGCAGGGAATCTTACTTTATTGTCTTCAATGATGTGCTCTATGTTAGCAACTAACTCTTTCTTGATGTCATAAACAAGTTTACTTGGATTATCCAAATAGAAGGCCATTTCAGGAAGAGTAGGGAACTTGCTTAATTCATATTCACCTTTTCTCACAAATCTGTAAAAATGCCAATATGGGTCAACATCTTCAAGTTTATTTTCTTCAAAGACCATGAAAATTGGTTCTTGGTTTCTAGTAACTAAGCCAGTATTTAAGCAACAATGTTTCCCTTCATTGGAGTAGGAAATTTTCCTTTCTTCGGCTAGCCTCTTATATGTGTATTTAAGGTAGTTTTCTAATATTGGAAACTCAGAATCAGATTCTGTATTATGGTATTTCCAATCTTCCTCTTCACAGAATCCGGCTAAAAATTCAATATTCTCACTGAATTTTGGTAAAAAAGCAAACTGGTGTAGGTGTTCAGGTAAATCTAATTTATCATTTTTCATGTTCTAAATATTAAGTTGTTATATGTTTAATAGTTGGTAAATGCTTTTGTATCACGCTTTTTTCTTCCATGGTGCATTCTTTTGCCAATCCCCAGCCATAATACAACCATAGGGTATTACTTCATCAATTACAGTTCCCAAGCCAAAATCTTCCATTTGGTTTCTGACGGTCTCGGCATTTTTATAAGCACTGGGCAATTCGGTAATGTCAATCTCGTTGGAGAAAAAACGAGCGTCCAGACCTTTGGTCTCTTCCTCAAAGATTTCTTGAAAGTTACCACTCTTACTTTTTCTGTGTTGTGTTCTGCTCACATTCCTGCCGGCTCCATGGGGTGCAAAACCCAAATTGTTCTTGGTGGTTTCACCCTCAACAATCAAAACAGGTTCTGACATGTTCAAAGGAATCAATCTTGGACCAGTGATGTCTGGCATGAATTTGGCATCCAAAGGAGTCGCTCCTTTGGCGTGATAAAAGAGCTCGTCATCGCGGAACACAAAATTGTGTTCGTTCCAAAATCGGTTTTCTGGTTTGATTCCCAATGTGTTCAAAGTGGCATCATGGATGCACTCATGGTTTTTCTTGGTCCATTTTCGGACAATTTGCAGCGCATTCCAATATTGCTCACCCTCTTCGGTATCGATAGGAATCCAAGCGTTTTGTTTGAGTGTTTCAGGTGACAGTTCTTTTCTGAACCGCTCGGCAACTTTCATCCCTTTTGAGTAGAGATTTGCACCAAAGCCACGACTTCCGTGATGTGTTACCATCATGGTATTGCCAGTCTTTTTAGAAATGCCCACAAATAGGAAGTGGTTTCCGTCTCCTTGGGTTCCCAAATGAGATCTAGCCGCCGAAAGCGACTTTTGGTCATTCAAAAAATAGTTGGTTTCCATTTCCTTCAATAAATCCATTGGAAACCTGAACTGATTTTCCCTCGAACGGCCCCCAGGTCCAAAATGGGTAACACTATGTGCTGCATCCAATACATCTTTGGGGTCGGTATTTCCAAAATCGGTCAACAATACCGAACAACAGATATCCGCGCTGTGCATTCCAGGATGGATGGCATTTTTGGCAACGGCCACCCCGCCAACAGGAATGGTTCCTATAGGACCAGTAGGGCAAGCATCGGGCATTAAGGCACCATCTACCAAGGTAGGAGTACGCATAAGGACATCCATAGTCTCAATAACGGAATTAACATTGGTCTCCTCCAGTTTATTTTCGGCTTTTATGTTCACTGAAAAAGGAACCACCTCTGTATGTAATCCTACTGGCACAGGTGATTTGAACTGTTCCAAATAGTTGGTCAAAGCCTTGCCTTGCAATTTGTTCTCATTGATATGTGCTATGGCCTCTTTAAACCACTTTCCTGATGTAAAGCCCATTTCTATCAATTCCTTTCCGGTAATATTCATTTTTGGTTCCATTGTTTTTCTTTTTAAAGCTCCGTCGACTCCCCGTTCGACGGAGCATTACTGATGAGCCAAATAGACTCTTATGATTCCGTACAAAGATTTCACAACTACTGCGCAAACATTTTGCGTAGAACTAATTTTCGTTCTTATTCACATCTTTTCCTAAGAAATCTATTAAGAATAGTAGCTCTTGGTCAATTGAAATTGAATCCAAACTTGGCATTAGTTTACGAAAATCAAATAGGTAACAAGAGATTATTTGTATAGTCTGGTATAATAATGTCCCGCGTCGTTCAAGATCATGTCTATTCTTATACAAGTCTCCGAATTGAAATACCGAGTAGTACGATGGATGAGCGTCCAAGGATAACATTTGATATGACCTAGAGTCTTCGGAGTGGTTTTTGTTCGTGTTTGCATAGATATTTTTCCATGAAATATTTTGTACTCGACCTTTATTAATTGTTAGTTGCCATCTATTGTTTTTAATGTAGTCATCAATCTTTTTTTGATTACTGGAATAGATGCTTGTAGACTTTATTTCTGAGATTAATTTGTTGACGAACTCTTTTTCCTTTTTAATTTTAGTTGAGTTTTCATCCGAAAGAGGAGAAGTATTTTTCTTGACTAAATTTAATCGTTGGTTCAATGAGCATATTTTCCACATATTATATAGAACGATAAACTCTTCTTCATTCCAACCTTGAATAAAAAGATGATTGAAATACCCATAATTTTCATATAACGATCTAAATATGCTAGACATGGAATGTATGTCAATAAAAGCATTGTGTGATTCATTTTCTTTAGATGAAAAGCTCATACCATTCGATAAGGTCAGAATTGAATTTGCTTTACAAAGAGCCATTTGCAACATCATATTCGAGAACTTTTCATCTCCTGTTTTATGATGATGAGATACATATTTTAGTCCCGTTGAAATTATGTTTTGAAGTGTGGTAGTTTGAAATTTATGATTTGTAAGCAAGCTATCTATATTGCTTTTTAGATTTCTTAAATAATTGAGGCGTTCCATTCTTTATTTCATTTAAATCAAATTAAACTTTTATCTGCGCAATTATTTTGCGTAGATAAATAAAACTGCTAATTTCCTATAAAAATAGTAGTTATGGCCCTGAATAAGAATGCTCTCATAAGGTACAAGACGATTGATAATTGTTTACAGAACAACTATCGTCAGTGGACCTTGGAGGATTTGATAGAGGCATGCTCCGATGCGCTCTACGAGTATGAGGGAAGGGACGTCAATGTCAGTAAACGTACGGTACAGTTGGATATTCAAATGATGCGCAGCGATAAGTTGGGCTATAATGCACCTATTGTGGTCTATGACAAGAAATTTTACCGTTATGAGGACGAGGATTATTCCATTACGGATATTCCCTTGAATGAAAACGATATGAATGTACTCACTGAAACTGTGGAAATGCTGAAACAGTTCAAAGATTTTTCACTCTTTTCGGAACTTGGTGGAATTATACAGCGATTGGAGGATAAAGTGTATACGGAGAAAACACATAGGTCTTCCATCATCCATTTGGACAAGAATGAAAACCTGAAAGGCCTTCATTGGTTGGATGAACTATATCAAGCCATTCAAAAAAAGATTGTGCTGAAGGTGGAGTACAAATCGTTTAAAGCCACCGAGTCCAATGTCATTACTTTTCACCCTTACTTGTTGAAGGAGTTCAACAATCGCTGGTTTCTGATCGGGATGGGAAATGGGAATAGGGGAGTGGTAAACCTTGCTCTTGACCGGATTATTGCCTTGGATTACGACTTGGCATTAACCTATATAGAGCATGACTTTGATGCGGATGACTTCTATAAGGATGTTGTGGGGGTTACGGTAAGCAGAGGACGTCCTTCGGTTGTAAAGTTATGGATAGACAGCCATAATGCACCATATGTTCTCACCAAACCCATACATCATTCGCAAAGATTGGTCAAGGAACACGAAGATGGTAGTATTGAGGTTACTTTTTTGGTCAAACCCAATTTTGAATTGGAACGTATGTTGTTGGGTTTTGGAGAATCCGTTGAGGTTTTAAAGCCCGAAAATTTAAGGAACCGGATTGCCGTCAAGTTGGAGAATGCGGTAAACAAATATAAAAAAGAAAGTAGCTGACTCATTGGGGTCATTCTTCAATGAATGCCATTTTATGGTCTTAAATTATGGAAAACATAATTAAGCAAAAAGTCTATTTAAAGGCTTGATAAAGAAGTAGACAAACTTGAAGTTGGAAGTTTAAGGTTCTATTTTAAGTTTATTTTAGATTTATTACTTATTTTGGTAATGCAAAGCAACCATAAGTTTTGCCTCTGAATGTACTGTTTTATAGACAGTTTAGAGTTCGGTTAATCAGTATCAGTATATAGTATAAAGTGTTGACTATAAGTTAGTTGGAAATACTGCTTTCTTCCAGTCATGACGACCTCCCTTAGATTGTCTGAATAACTTTAGATAGCTTCAATTAACTTCTCGTTGTAGTCATCCAGGATAGTAGTCGGCAACGATTTGAGATAGATTTGAGTTGTATTCAGTTTACTATGTCCAAGCATGGCAGAAATGGCCTCCAAAGGAATGTTGTGAAGCATAGCTTGTGTAGCAAAGCTATGTCTGCTAACGTAGGTTGTAAGCTTCTGCTCAATTCCACATAACTCCTGAATTGTTTTTAACCCATGATTATAACGCTGCCTTTCCCAATTAATCTCTCGTTCCTGTTTAGCAGGGTTTTCTCGTTTTATTACAGGAAATATGTAATCCTCCGCTTTCTTTCCTTTCAAATAACTGTTCAAGATTTCTGAAAGTTGTCCGGTTATTTTTATGTCATATAGTTTTCCCGTTTTCTTTCTGCGAAATTTAATACGACCGTTCACAATATTGCTTACTTGGAGGTAGGCCATATCCGTGAAGTTCATACCATAGAGAAAAAAGGAACAAATGAAATAGTTTCGATATCTAAACAAAGCTTGACCCTCTGGAATTTCCAATTCTAGAATCTTTCTGATATCTTCAATTTCCAAAGCTCGTTTTTCGGTTGGAATTTGTCTTATGGTATAATTCATAAAAGGATAGGCTTCCTTTTCAATTAATCCTGCTTTTATACCCTTATTGAAGAGTGCTCGTAAGCCGCGTAAGTAAGTAGATAATCCATTCCAACTATTTCCCTTTGCTAAATGATATTTTTCAAAGCGTTTGATGAAGGAGTAATTCACTTCATTGAACTTAAGATCTTTGCCCTTATTGAAGGTCTTCAAGACCGATAAAATGCCTTTATAATGTCTGGCCGTCCCATATCTGTGTGCCGCCTTTAAATCCTCAACTACAGAATTCCCAAATTCAAAAAAGGATTCATAGGTACTGTTTTTTGTGATTCGATTTTTCACTTCAACAATTGACAAATAGTTTAACTTACCTTGATCAGAAAGTTTGTTGAGAATGTCATTTGCACGAGCTTCTTCTTTTAATAAAAGCGTATTCAATCGGGCAATGGATTCCGTGCGAGTGTAGTTTCTTTTAATGGAACATTTTTGATGATCCCAAAATATTTCGGATATTGAAAAACCAGTTGTGATGGATGTTGTTTTTCGCAAATGGGTGAGGCGAAAAATGATAGGGTAGGTGCCATCTTTTTTAGCTCTTCTTGTATCCAATAAAAGGGTCAAATATGTTCTCATTTACTTCAAGTTAGCAAAAAAATTTGCAAACAATTTGCAAACAAATGATTGATTCCATTTGATTCCAAATGTGGCCAAAATAAATGTAACGCACTGAAATACAATAAAATACAGTGATTTTGGTTTTTGGAAGATTTGGTATTAAAGCGGCTTCTAAGCAGACGGTCGAAGGTTCGAATCCTTCCGCGATCACCGATAAAAAAAGCAAGCTTTAAGCTTGCTTTTTTGTTTTGTACGATTTGGATTTTCCGCTCTTTCCTCTATCCTCCGGTTACTTCTCGAATCACACGCAGCCAGTTGAGACCAAGGATTTTCTTGATTCGTTCGTCGCTATAACCCAGCCTTTGCATGGCCATAGTGATTTGGGGAAAGTCACTGATGTCTTTGATTTCACGTGGTAGCTCCGGGCCACCATCCAAATCGGAACCGATGGCCATATGGTCTTCTCCCACTAAATTCACACCATAATCGATGACCTTGGCCAGTTGGTCCACATGCATCCAGTACTCATCAGGAATGGTTCCCTTGAAATTTAAAGGAACTTCTTTGGCAACCGCCCTATCTGCTTCCTCAAGGGTCTTTGCAAAATCCTGTACCGAGGACGGAGTGGTCTCATTTGCGGCCTTTTGCTGCCAACCAAAATATTTTGGATTGTTGAAAAGACTGCCAAAGTGAATCCCGATCACACCTCCTTTTGAGGCAATTGCTTTTGCAGCTTCGTCCGTAATACAGCGTGGGTGGTTCACAATACTATAAAATCCACCATGGCTGTAGGTGACCGGATGCTTACTGGCCTCAACCGTCTGTAGGATGGCATCATTGGAGGCATGGGCAACATTGATGACCATACCAAGCCTGTTCATTTCTGCAATGACCTCTTTGCCAAGATCGTTGATTCCGCCCCAACGGCTCACATCATTACACGTGTCGATGAAGGCATTGGTTGTATTGTGAGCCGTCAACTGGATCGATCTAAGTCCCAAGCGATAGAGGGCTTGAAGCAATAGAATATCCCCATCAAGGTCGTAACCGCCCTCCAAATCCAGAAAAGCAGCCATTTTCCCTTTTTTGTTGATGCGTTCTATATCGGAAGCATTGAGTGCCAATTCAATGACATCGTTGTTCTTTTCAATCTGTTCCAAAGCTAGATTGATCACACGAAAGGTGTTTTTGGTCTCCAATCTTCCCGGATAATAATGTTCCGGGGTATATACGGAGAAGAACATGGCATCTAGCCCCCCCTCTATGGCCCTTGGAAGGTCCACGGTACCATCCGAATAACGCTGCCCTATATCTGTTCCCATCAACAGTTCACGGGTCATGACATGGGTGTGTCCATCCATAACAAAAGCATTCCGGTGTAGCTCGGGCATGGTTTGTTGGTCAAAATTCAAAGGTATTTTGTTCCCAGCTGCAGGAGTGGACAATAAGGATGTTATGGGAAAAACACTTCCAGCCAAGGGAAGCATGGATAAACTCTTTACTAGTTCTCTTCGTTGCATATGCGTATTGCTTTTTATCATTATTGTTGAGTCTTGCTCTATTCGCTAAACCCTCTTATGTACGGGCGACTTGGTGGCCGTTCCCCTGTATTGAATTGTGCTCCCCGAGTAGTGTGGTATTTCATATTGAGTACTGGGGTTTCAATTCGGCGACCTATCGGGGAATATTCACTGTTCTCCCAATTGGAATCCATATAGTGGTTTACAATGCCTGTAGACAATAGTAGTCGCTCTGCATGGAAAGGTTCTTTTTTGGTCACCATCATTTCGGTAATCCAGTGCGGTTGTGCATTAGAGGCATGATATTGGTCAAAAGGGCCGGCCCAACCCAGCATGGAGATGATAGTGGGGTCGTTTTGCCCTTCAATTTCACCGGCATAGGTCCATCCCACACCTCGGCCACCAATAACAGCAGCTAGGGTGCCATCATTATACTCTATAAGACACATATTGGTTTGGGGGTGCTGTTGAAAGTGTCCGGCTTCCAATTCAAATTTTTGCTCCACGGAACCCAATAGTTTGCGGGCCCATGGGGTGTTTTCCACCCATTTCCAGGTTTCTGGACCGCGTATGGATTGAACGGATTTTACACCTGTTTCTCCTCCTTTACGACGTTCCACAAAAGCCTGGAGTACATCTATGGCGTGGAAAATGGCACCTTCATCTGAGGTTCCGCCAAGTACGATGGAATGTTTTATAGGTGTGTCCACGGGAAGTTCCTTTTCAGGTTTCCGATAGTAAATGGGTATGGAGGAACCTCCGGTCAGTGGAAAGTTGAGCTCACGCGATTTGTCGAACATCCACTTGGCCTCGTCCCAATTATAGGAAAGGTGCTTGTCATTAAAAATGGGAACGGAACGGTTACTCCGCTCAAAAACCCGAATAACCTGATTGTAGATCCACCAGCGGGGCAAAAGCCAATGTCCTTTGAGGTCGGTAGGGTAGTTTCCATGTTCCCCAACAATGACCACACCATCCACCGCAAGTTCATCACCACCAAGGGTCACGGCTTCGCCAACGGTATCAAAAATGGGAATGCCCTTGGCTTTGCATATTTTCTGGCCCAGACCACTTTCCTTAAGTTGGTGAATGTAAACGGAAACGACCTCTACACGTGACTCCATGTAAGCACCTTGCCACCAATAGCCATCCAACAACTTGGTAAAAATCCAATCTGCATGCGACCGGGTTGCGGCCCAATAGGTGGTAAGACATGCAATACGCACTTTTTTTTGTGGCTGCATTGGAATGGCACTGGAAGTCAATCCCATTAGTGCCGCTAAACCGGCCATTCCGGTCAGCCCCAATGCTTCGCGACGTGTAAAATGTGTTTCAGTTATGGTGGTTTCTGAGGTTGGGCATGAATCAGCCGCCCCGGCTTTGATTTCGAGCTGTTTCTTCGCTTTCATGGTTAAGGTTATCTTGTAAGTTCTATGGAGTGACTATAGTATTCCATCATTGCCTACAAGTTACTTATAATTCATGGTAACCCTTGGGAAAAGAAACAAATTGTTTGTTACAATTCCTTGTGTTTGAGGACTTATTAGTTGGAATAAATAAATTACGAAAGCTTTTGGCACTAATCCATGTTTTCAATTTTCCAAGAGAATTAATGAACATATCACCAAAAAATATCCTTTGATTTTCATATCCTTATATGAATTTTGATAAATCAAGTATAGACATTAAAAATGGATTTGGACCTATGGGTAAATATTTTTTGGAATAGTAAAGGATTAACATTGTTTCTGAATACTAGCACAGTTTTTTTTATCGTTATTGTAGGTAATCATGGCAAACTATTAGCGACATTTTTCCTAAATTTAGTTTAATAACCCAGCGTGCTACATGACGATTGACCAATCTCTATTTCAAAGGACCCCCGTTCCAATAGCGTTATTGGATACCCACTTAACTTTTGTGGATTTTTCAGATCGATGGCTCAACCATTTTGGGCTATCACGAAATTCCTTGGGAAAACCCTTTTTTGAATCCATGCCAAAATTGCCTGAAGAGCTAAAGTTGGACATCGATTATTGCTTGGAAGGTGTCAGTTTTAGGACGGATACCATGAGAGTGATTTTGGAAAATGGTGAAAGTGTATGGTACGAATGGAAGATAGATTCTGTAAAAGACGAAGATGATGTGGTAAGCGGGGTAATCCTGGTTTTGGAAGACATCACCGGGAGAAAATTGAATGAGACCCATTTGATCAAATCTCAAGAAGTGGCACGGATTGGCGGTTGGGAAGTTGAGTTGGTGAACAATGCCATTTACTGGTCCAGTATTACCCGCGAGATCCATGAGGTACCCGATGATTATATCCCTAACCTCAAAGATTGGATATTCTTCTTTAAAGAAGGTTACAGTCGGGACACCATAACCCAAATGGTACAGACAGGCATTGAGCTTGGAACGGCTTGGGACACGGAGCTCCAGATTGTTACTGCCAAAGGCAAGGAGGTTTGGGTAAGGGCCATAGGCGAACCTGAAATGATCGATGGAAAATGTGTTCGGATTACCGGAACCTTTCAGGATATTGAAAGGCGTAAAAAAGCTGAAATCGAATACAAAAATGTCAGTGAACGATTGGCATTGGCCACAAAAACTGCTGGAATCGGTATATGGGAATACGACATCCAAAACAATGAAATATTCTGGGACTCCAACATGTACATGCTTTATGGTATTGAGGCATCCAGTTTTGAGGGAGTATATGAAGCGTGGCAAGCCTGCGTACTTCCAGAAGATTTGGAAAAAACTTCCATGGAGGTACAAGACGCCATAGATGGGAAAAAGGAGTTCAACACCACGTTTAGGGTAAAATGGCCCAATGGAAAAGTCCGGTGGATAAAAGCCGAAGCTACAGTTATAAGGGATAAAGAAGGACAGGCCTTGCGAATGATTGGGGTCAATACGGATATAACCGAGTTAAAAACGGCCCAGTTGCAATTGGTTACCAGTGAAGATTCACTCCAAGGCGCTTTTGAGAACTCTTCCGTGGGGATGGCATTGGTAGGGATGGATGGTAGGTTCATTCAAGTGAACCAAAGTCTGTGCAATAGTTTAGGGTATACCAATTCGGAACTTTTGCAATTGACCTTTCAAGATATAACCCATCCTGACGATCTGGAAATAGATCTTGCCCTACTTCGGGAAGTTGTGGAAGGAAAACGATCCACGTATCAAATAGAGAAACGCTATTTTGATAAAAAAGGACAGTTGGTGTATGTACTTTTAACCGTAACTTCAGTAAAGAAAATAGATGGGAAAATCTCCCATTTTATATCGCAGATTGTGGATATTTCATCCCGGATCAATGCGGAAAAGAAGCTAAAGGGATTGTTGCAGTTGACCACCAACCAAAACAACAGCCTTCTCAATTTTGCACATATTGTTTCGCATAATTTGCGTTCCCATGCGGCCAACCTTACCATGATCAGTGAGTTCCTTTTGGATGAAACATTGGCCATGGAAGAACGCAAGGATACGTTGACGATGCTGGGCAGGGCTTCCCACGGGCTCAATGAGACCATTGCGCACCTTAATGAAGTGGTGCAGGTAAAACTGGAAACGGAAAAGAAACTAAAAGTGGTCCCCCTACAGAAAACCGTGAACAAGATTTTAATGGATGTAAACGCCTTGATTATTGAGAACAAGATCCAGGTCAAGGTAGATGTTCCAGATGAAATGAAGGTAAAAGGGGTGGTGGCCTATATGGAGAGCATTGTCTTGAACCTAGTGACCAATGCCATCAAGTACCGTGACCATAAAAAGGAATGTACACTCACCATTTATGCCAATGGAGAGGGGCAGTACATTGAATTGATGGTGGAGGATAATGGACTCGGAATTGATCTGGAGAGATATGGTCAAAAATTGTTCGGGATGTACAAAACCTTTCATGGCAATAAGGATGCTCGCGGCATCGGACTTTTTATCACCAAAAACCAGATAGAGTCCATGGGCGGACGCATAGAGGTTGAAAGTGAAATCAATATAGGGACAAAATTCAGGGTAAAACTATTAAAAGCGTAAAAACAATGGGCCAGTTGCAAAGTGCTTGTATTGTGGATGATGATCCCATACACTTATTTGGTATGAAGGTCTTGATGAAAAAATTGGACTTTTCCGATGAGGTATTGGTGTTTCAAAATGGGCAAGAGGCCATAGATGGTCTTTTGGATAGGTTGGGGGCTGGAAAATTATTGCCCTCGGTCATTTTTTTGGACTTGAACATGCCCATCAAAGATGGTTGGGGCTTTCTGGATGACTTTGTGAAAATACCCCATCACAATAGGGAAAAGGTTACCATTTATGTGGTCAGTTCATCCATACATCCATCGGACCAAGAACGCGCCAAGAACTATGAGATAGTGGGCAATTATATCATCAAACCCGTTAATGAACACGAGCTAAAACAAATTTTAATCGGGAAAGATTAGAATTGTTTTAGGAAGTTGATTTTTACAATGGCCTGTTGCTCGGTTTGATTTCCGTAGAGGGTCTCATTGAAATCCCGATCGTTGAACACCAAATACACAAACGACAGCGGGCTGTATTCCCATGAAAAACGGATATTGATGTTGGTGAGGTCGTTTTCCGTATTCTTTTGAAGGAACCCTGACAGCTGGACCCTTGGGTTCAAGGCCAAACGGGATTCCAAACTGAACAGATCTACTTTTTTACTGATACTACCTGTTCCTACACCATCAAATTCAATTCGGTTAAAACTTCCGCCCAAGGAAATATGGGGAAGGGGAGAGTATCCTACCTGAGCATTGTACGAGGTCAAATCCCCATCAAAATAGCTGCCCCATTCTATTTCACCTCCAAAATTGAGCTTTTTGGAAGGGTCACTGTTCCCAAAAACCGAATGTTGTACGTAATCATATTCGCCCATGGGGACTGATAGGCCCAAAGGGGTAAAGGTTTCGGTCAGGTTTTGAAAAAAGCTGGTGATCTCATAACCAAAATTCCCTCCATTTTGAAGATTGAGGTACAATGGGTTTCCGGTTAACTGGCGCTCAATCAATTTTCCCGTGGAGGCTTGGTGATAAAACTGGGCATGTGCACTGGGTTCATAGGCGCGCAACCATTGCTTGAAAGGCATCTTCTCACCTCGGAAGAACCGAGTGAGTCCAGGGGTGGTTCCTATAACGTCACTTCTGGAGACAAATCCCATTTCCGGGTTGAAATCTTTGGTGATCACGGATTGGGTCCACCATGCTTTCCATTTGTTGGAAGTATAATAATATTGTGCAATCCCCGAAAAACCGCCCCCACCTATTTCTGTATTCCCGGAGTAGCTCAAAAGGGCGTTGATGGAATGTGGTTCCCCTAAACGTATGAAGGCATCCACAGTTCCGGTAATATTGGTGTTCTCAGAACCATTTTTGGCGGTTACCAGTGCCCCAATACGGTTCTGTTTTCCAAAATTCTCTGAATACCTTCCTACCATGAAGTTGGTTGCGGACACCGTTGAATTCCCTGCTTGACGAATATAAATCCCGCCATAATTTCTTCGCGAAGCCCTATGTACAAAACGTCCTCCAACATCAATGGGAAGCGGATTCCCTTCGTTGTCAAGACCTATACTTCTACTAAAAAAAGGTTGTACCACCATGGATCCCCCTTGCGAACGGTCACCAGGACCCACATTGATTCCAAAAAGGGAGGCATTTTCAAGAAAGAACTGTCGTCGTTCCGGGAAGAATACCGAGAAACGACTGATATTGTTCACCTGACGGTCAACATCTGCTTGTGCAAAATCGGTGTTCACCGTTATGTCCAAAACATTGTTGGGGTCAATGGCCCATTTAAATTCACCACCTGCTTTCACATCCGTATTCTCATCTTCAATATCCGGGTTGTTTCCCTTATACCGATTATAGGAGGTGAGGAGGTAAGGCTTCACCTGGATATTGGCCGTTGGTGGTGGGGGTTTTAGGTTGGTAAGTCTACCCGCATAATCCATCCGTGCCGCACTGAACGAACGTGGAAATGGGGAGAAAGCGGTAATCTCGTTGGTCAATCTTCGGTTGCGATACAATTGAAAGCCCCAAATTTGGGTGGGGTCATCGGTCTTGGGGTATCTTAAAGTCTTCCATGGAATGGCAATTTCGGCAATCCAACCTTTGTCCGTTCGGGTGGTCCGGGTAGTCCACCTACCGTCCCACTCAATATCATAATACATGGCATCAAAGGATAGGTAGTCCCGTTGTACCCCATAGGGGTTGACTACTATGGACATGGCATTTCGCTCGTCATTGAACCCGTCAAAACAGAGGGTTACCAAATCATGGGTCCTAAAGTTAAAATCCCGTTTAAAATCTGTGGCCCGAATGGCTTTTTTTCCCAAGGAGTCCTTGCAGAAAATCCCAAAATATAGATTGTCTTCGTCAAAAAGCACCTTGATTTCCGTATCGTGATTGGGAGCTTCACCTTGGTAAGGGTCTACCTGGGTAAACCTGGGGTGGGGCTTTGTTTTTGCCCAATCTGCTTCGTCCAGAACACCGTCCACTTTTATGGGACCCGAAGTCTCCATGGCTTCCAGCTTATTTTTATTGGGATTGGGTTTAAAAATTTCTACATCTTGGGAATAGGTCGTTAGGCTAACGAGAAAAAAGAACAATACGTAAAGGCGCTGCATTTTTGCAATTTGGTTGAATGCTGGCAAAGCTAAACAAAACGATGAGGTAAGGGGTAAAAATCTTGTTAGATATTACGGTATTGGGCATTAAGTTGTGAAACTCTCAACGAGAATAAGAAAACGTAAGTATATCCATAAAAAAATGCCCCATCAGATAAGGGGCATTTTTCAAGTATAAATCTACTTTGATTTTACATACGCAATCGCATGAAGAGTTCATGGGTATTGTTGTCCAAACCGTCAATGGAATTTTGGATGGAGGTCTCATAGGCATATCCCAAGTTGAAACCGTTGCTCACATTGAAGAGCACAAGTCCACTGATACTCTCATCATGACGGTATGATGCCCCAAACTCAAAACGCTCCCCAAAGTCCAAGATACCGGTGACCTCCAAGGATATGGGGGAGGCATCTACATATCGGAACATTCCCATGGTCTTTAGGTCCAAGGTTTTTCCCAAGAAAAAGCTATAGCCTCCACTGAGGTAAGCATGCATACGGTCTGCGCCCAAATAGGCATTCCCATCTCGTTCCTGCAATCTATCAGGAGTGAGAAGTTTAGGGGCCGAAAGCGATACAAAATATCTGTCGTGCTTCATGTAAGCCCCTGCACCTACGTTTGGGGTAAACCTACTTTCATAGTCCGTTAGGGCCCCATCCTGTCCCACACCGTAGGTAACCAGACCATTGGTGTTGGCATCATAGGAGTTGGCGCTTCCCTTGATTCCGAAATAAAGCCTGTGCTCTTCATCCAGATCAATATAATATGAAATATCTATGGCCACCCATGTTTGCTGTTCTATAAAGGTACGGTCATTGAGAATGGACGCCCCCAATCCCACATTTTTTCCCATGGGCATACCAAAAATTGCACTTTGGCTCTCTGGCGCACCCTCTATACCGGCCCACTGACTCCGAATTCCCAATGAGAATTCGGCAGCCTCGGAGCTTCCGGCAAAAGCCGGATTGTATATGTTCATGTTATACCGGTAAAAGGTATAGTTGGGGTCTTGTTGGGCACTCACCGTTGCGGTAAAAGCCATGGCCGCCAACAGTATCTGTAATTTATTAATTAGGTTCATGTCTGTATTGTGTGTTTTTTGTTGTTGTGGTTAATAGTTGATAAAGATCCAGCCTTGCAATGGAGCACTTCCATCTCCCAAGTCAATGATGTACAGGTACGATCCAGCAGGAAGCTTTTCATTTCTACTCTTGTAGAAACCTTCCCAGTTGTTTCGGTAGGACCTTGTGGCAAACACTTCATGGCCCCATCGGTTGTAGACCGATACCGTGTTATTGGGATAGTTGTCGATACCCGGAATGATCCAAGCGTCGTTGTTGCCATCCCCGTTGGGAGTAAAGGCCTGAGCGGGAACCAGGGTAGGCTCATCACTCGTTGGAAATGCGTCGTCACCATCCACAACACCATCGTTGTCATCATCATCATCCAAACTATCTGGAATACCATCGCCATCTGTATCCAATGGAATACTTGAAGCATCGGTTGGGTCTGTTCCTTGCTCTATTTCAAGCTCATCGGAATACCCATCTGCATCATCATCGGTATCGGCGTTGTTTCCGATTCCATCCCCATCGGTGTCGATGGTTTCCGAGGCATCATTTGGGAAATCGTCTTCGCTATCGGGAATGCCATCGTTGTCGTCATCGGTATCCACATTGTCTCCAAGACCATCTCCATCATTGTCTTCATCGGTGACACCATCGTTGTCGTCATCATTGTCCTCATTGTCCCCAATACCATCTCCGTCTGCATCAGAATCCTCATTGGGGTCTGTTGGAAAGGCATCTTCAGAATCAGGGGTTCCATCGTTATCGGCATCATCATCTGCATTGTCTCCAACCCCATCTCCATCGGTGTCTGTATCCTCGGAATCATCTTTAGGGAACGCATCCTCGGAATCAGGGGT
>CP051244.1:2244939-2271108 GCA_017795045.1 Allomuricauda sp.
GTGCCGTCGTTGTCATCGTCGGTATCGGCATTGTCGCCAGTTCCGTCACCATCGGTATCGGTATCCTCTGAGTCATCCAATGGGAAATCATCGTCGGTATCAGGGGTACCGTCGTTGTCATCGTCGGTATCCAAATCGTTTGGAATTCCATCCCCATCGGTATCTTGGGCCGCTGCGATAGTTGCACTGTATGTAGTGGCACTCAACGCATCGGAACCATCTTTGACTTTAAATGAAAAGGAGGTATAATTGGCGCCAAATTCACCACTCGCTGTAGTGTATACCAATAGGGTTACATCATTGATCATATCATTGACCGAAACAGGGTTTCCGTTGTAGGTCAATGTACCTTTTGAAGGCAATGAGATAATTTGTATTCCATTGAAACCATCACTTGGGTCATCATCGGAAAAAGTAAAATCTTCCGCAGCAAATGTGTATCCTGCATCTTGAATGACATCTACGGATATATTACCTCCTTCAGGGATGTCATTTACATTGTTGATGGTAAGGGTAGCAGTCACAGTTTGTGTGAAGGATACCTCATCTTCAAAATTATAGGTGAAGCTATCCGAACCAGATTCATCCCCATCATGTTCATATGAAAAGGTTCCATCTGGATTAAAGGTAAAGGAAGCTGCATGCGATGGACCTGAAATCAAATGGTACACCAAGTCATCGCCATCAATTTCCACATCGTTGGTAGAAACGTCCTCATTCAAAGTATCGTTTTCATCCATGGTAAAGGCATCTGCATTTGCCACGGGCAAATCATCTTTGGGTAAAATGGATAGGGTAATGTTGGCTGTTACTTTCTGGCCTTGATCATCCAACTCATAGGTTACGGTATCCGTTCCATTTTCATTGGCATTTGCAGTATACACTACCTGATTGCTTCCATTGACCACGGCATTACCCTTGGTTCCCTGTACCGTAATGGTCACGGTTGGGGTAACGTTGGTATCGTACACATCATTAAAGAGCACGTCTATTGGACTGGAGGTGGTATCCTCGTCCAAAATGGCGAGATCGTCATCGGCACTTACCACCAGGGTAACATCGTATGGACCAAAGGTTGCTGTACCTACATTCCCGGCATTATCTTTAACTTCGGCATGGATGTACCAACCGGAACCTCCACTAGCGAATGTGGTAATCTTGGATTGACTGTTGCTCCATGAAGTCCACGCGGCATTATCGGTCGCTGGGGGAGTGGCACTCTGAATTTTGGCAAAACGTTGTACATCAAAACCACTACCTCCGTTTTCATCGGCAAAAACCAATTGGATGTCCGTGTCGGTGTCCAGGTTGCCGCTGGAAGGCGTTGCAGTGATGGTAGGGTCTGTATTATCATCCACAATGGTCAGTGTGCGATAAAAAGGTTCGGACCAAACACCGGTATCGGTTTGTGTTCGAAGACTGATGATGTATTCTGCAGATATATTGTTGTAGGCCGAGAAATCGGTCATAGGAGTACCCGCATTGTAAATTTCCGTATCGGTAGGGTCACCGTCCGTATCATAGACCCGTTGGGTAACAATCCACTCTTGGGTGCTCAAAGTTCTACCGTAGGGATCTACAGAGTTATCCTCAATAGCAATGGTCATGCTACCTGTGTAGGTATTGAGCATATCCGGAAGAATGTTGAACTGGGCTATGGGAAGGTCACTTGAACCTCCTGAGCCTGAAGTTTTTTCCACATAGATACTGGTTGGACTACTCCAAGTTCCTTGGTGGTCCTGTACGCGTAGCATAACCAAATATTGGCCATCACTCACGGAATTCTTATCAAAAGCTCCCGTGTTCCAATCGTTTGTGGAGGCTGCATCCACGGATTTCCATTTCCATTCGGATTGGGCAATACCATTATTGGCACCGCCATCCAAATCATAGGAGGTATTGTTGATGAAACCGGTATCCCCGCTATACGTAAAACTCGCAACTGGCTTACGGTGGAAAAACAACGTCGTTGGTGCGGTGGGCAGATCTTCGAAAGTAAAGGTATACTTACCCGGTTTTTCGTAGTATTCCGGTACGTCTTCGAGGTATAACCCGTTCCAAGACACTTTTCCGGTATTGTTGTCAAAATAGGTTTCATCATGGGTAATGTTCCAGCGACCACTTGGGTAACTGGCGTTGGCCGTATTGGTTTTAAGCTGGGCAGGGTCTACATCGATTTCAACCGATGTCCCGGCGATGAAGAATTCCCCGGCACTTACCGTACCAAATTGATATTGCTCGTAGATGTATTGGGCCATGTCATCGATCCATGAGTTCCAGCTTCCGGCATCCCTGTTGATGAATGTACCCTGGTCGTTGTTTTGTGTAATGAAACGCTCAAATTGGGCCTCATTGGTATTGGTACCCCAACCAATGTAGTGGATGTCCTCATTGATGGTTCGCATCAAGATTTCCGATAGGTCGGTATCAGAATCAAAATCCGCAACCTCAAGATCGTCCAAGTTTACGTTGAAACGCAAGGCACTGTTTCGCCATTGGGGCTCACGCAGTACATCTTTAAAGGCACGAAGTTCCAATTTTTCAATGTTGATGTCCTTGAAATAAGCCCCGGATTGTTCGTGTACGTAAAAACCATAGCTACCTTGGGCATGGGTAGTGTCATCAAAATTAAAGGCTTCCACCCAATCGGTTCCGGCAGTACCACCACCACCTCTCCTTGAGATTTTGATGTTATTGCCATTCAAATCAATTTTAAAATCTATGGTCTGGCCATTGAAGTATGCAGCAAACATGTCCGCCCTAGTTCCGTCCCACCCATAAGTGGCAGAACCGGAGTTTCCACTATTGGTGTTCAGGGCCAATACGGTTATGGAGCCGTTCTGAACTTTAATAATGGCCTCGGCAGGATCACCGTCGGTACCATAACCGCTAATATTACCACAAGCTGAGTGGTTGTCTATAATGTAGGCATAGAAGTTTTGGTTGTCCACTTTCCTAAAAATAAAACCTACCTCACCGTGAGCGTAAGGAGCTTCACTGAGTCCCCAGGTTGCTGAAATGGAGCCGTCAGCGATATCCCCTGTGGGGTCATACATGGCAAACCCCCATCCGTAGGAAGTATATCTGCCCACAAAATCTGCAATGACCCGGTTTGTTCCTGAGTCAAAAGAGAAATAGTCCCCAGTATAGGAGTTGTGTACGGGTGGCTCTGTTCCATTGAAGTTCATTTTGTTCCAGCTATTGAAGATGTCGCTGGCATCTGCTTGGTCCGAGGATATGGAGCTTCGTTGAAAAGCCTCTACCCTTAGTTTTCCCAAGGGAATTCCTTTTAAGTGCATGGCTTGTTCCAGGTCGTCCTCAAAAGTGGATAGGTCCACGTTGGCCGATCCAACGGTAACCATTACATCCACATTGGGTCCTTGTTGTACGGTCATATCCACAGTTTGGGCCTTTACTGTCCCTGCCAGTAGAAATAGTACGAAAAGCGATAAAAAGCTTGTAAAAGTCTGTTTCATGGTCGGTTGATCTATTGAAATATTGAATTTTGGGTTGCTTGGTTCATGGTGGTATGATCAAATGTCAGATTGCCACCAAAAACTGAGTTACAGTTGGTGGGTACGGCAATGTTGAAGTACGATTTGTCACTGATTTTCTTGAGTAGGGACAGACCTTCCGCATTGGACCCCAAGTTGCAGTCATAGACCATAAGTTGAATGTGGTCGCCTTGGTAGAGTCCTTCCAACATGGATAGTTCAAATTCTTGGTCCACACTATCGGAATCGTAGGTGGTGTTTCCCAGTTCAAAAGCATTGTAACTTGCATTGACAAACAGGTGGACTGCCAGAGTGGATCGATGGTTTTCCAGGTACTCCCTAATGGATTTCCACGGATTTCCATTTTCATCGATTTCCAATACCTCCGTCTGGTTTGGCAGATTGTCCAAGACCTGTTGTTTCTGTGAATACTTGGCATCCAGGACTACAACACTGTTGGATTGTGCCATGGTTGCGGTCACTGCAAAAAGGAATAGGCAAAAAAAGGATTGCATAAATTTCATGTAGATTGAATCTTTCATTGATTTTTGGTTTAAGGTTGTGTCAATTGTTTTTTTGTTCTGTATTTCGGTTCAGTTAAGGCATAGGAAGGTCACGCCTGCAAAATCGAGGCAATTCACTTAGTGGCGCCAAGGTTAATGGGACCGCCTTAAAATCAAGAAAATATATTGGGTGGGTTCTAGTAAATATCTTTCATAAGAGGGAACTTTTTTTAAATGTTTTTTAGGTTGAGGTGACCATTATTTTCCTACAGTCACGGCATTAAGAATTGTACAATTTTTCTTATTCTCACCTAAGAAACGGAGGTGGTATAGTCTTATTTTATGAAATCGTTCGGAGAATTGACAAATATCAATTTAGAGTCATTTTCTTACAGTAAATGAAGCAAAATAGACCTAAACCCCCTATTTAAGGGGCTTGGTTAAAGGGTTATTCTTACAAAATGCAGGTTTGGTGTAGGACTTATGGTATTGAGATAAGCCTTCTATAGAATTTCCTTCATGATGCGGGAAAGGGTTTCCGGTCTCATCGCCAAAAAAGATGCCAGATGTTTTCTGGGGATTCTTCCTACAATATCGGGTCTAATGTTTTCCTTAAAGTAGAGGACCCGCTTTTTTGCGTTGGGAATCCGGGCCAAATACACCCTATGCTCTGCCAAAATGTAGTATTGCTCGAGCATGATTCTGTTGATCTGGCGTATTTCAGGAAAATGATTGAGGCAATACTTGTAGTCTTCATAATCCAGATAGTCGCAATGGGTTTCTTCAAGACTTTGGATAAACTCCCTACTCTTCTCATTTCTGAAGAAGCCTGTTATAGAGGTGAAGATTTCATTTTCGGTGTCAATCCATGTGGTGATCTCTACGGAATCACTTAAAAAATAGCCCCGGACCATCCCTTTTTTTATAAGGTAAAGTCTATTGCAAACTTCCCCGGCCCTGCTAATGATTTCATTTTTTCTGAAAAAGCAGCTTTTGATCTTATTGGCCAGATAGGACTTAAGTTCTGAACTGAGTGGATAAATGGAATTAAGGTACAGGATAATGAAGAGATTCTTCTCTATATTCTGATTGGAATGCATTTGGAATGCTGGTTTTGGTATAAAGTATTGAACAATGCTTCAAAAACACCAAAATGGGGCAGGACAGGTATTTTTGGACCCGAAAGATACGGCTTGATACGTATATGAAGTAATGTTTTTGTGAAAAATAAACATTTGTTCCTCAGATATTGATATTTATCAAGTATTGTGTGTCGTTTCATATAGGTAAATACAAATAAAAACAATTTGAAAATAAATTTATTTTAAATAAAAAGGAATCGAAAGCTTTTTTTTGTGAAACATTTTAGTTTATTTTGTTGATAGGTCAGCTACTTAAGCTTGGCCATACCTAACCATTAAAGTAGAATATGACCATGGAAATGGTAGAAAAGAATAAAACCTATACGGAAATAGAGATTTTTCAACAACCTGAAGTTTGGAAAAAAGTCTTCGAGGAAATTCAAGGGCAACGGGATGGGATCGGCAAGTTCCTCTCCGCTCATTTGTCAAATCCCAACACAACTATATTGTTGACAGGAGCCGGTTCATCTGCTTTTATTGGAGAATCGGTAGAACTTGTTATTGCAGAGGCTACGGGGCTCAATACCAGGGCCATTGCCACAACGGACTTGGTGACACATCCTGAGGCAGTGGATCCCTTAACCGACACTCCTGTTGTTTTAATATCCTTTGCGCGGTCCGGTAATAGTCCCGAAAGTGTGGAAACCGTAAAATTGTTGGAGTCCAGATTGGGAAAACTAAAACATTTGGTAATTACCTGTAATCCAGACGGAGCTCTCGCCAAAATGGCAGAACAGGATTCCTCTACACATTATTGTATTGTGTTGCCAGAGGAAACCAATGACAAATCCTTGGCTATGACCAGTAGTTTTTCATCCATGCTGCTTTCCAGTTTATTGGTGTTTAACTTGGACGAGTTGGATGAGGCCCAGGCTTGGGTGGAGCATGTGGGAAAGGAAACCGTGAAAATTTTTGATAACGCAGAACTTTTGAAGGGTTTGGCCCGTTTGGATTTTGATCGGGCCATCTTTTTGGGGTCCGGCCCACTTTTGGGAATCGCCAATGAATGCCATTTGAAGTTACAGGAACTCACGGATGGTCAGGTGATTTGTAAATACGATTCCTGTTTGGGGTTCAGACATGGTCCAAGGGCAGTGGTCAAGGAAAATACCCTGTTGGTCTTCTTCCTGTCCCCGGATGCCCATGTGGCCAAATATGAGAATGATCTGGTTTCCAGCATAGTTCAAGGGGGCGGTTATCTGGATATGGTCTTGGTGGGACAAGAAAACGAGTCCATGGAATCCAACTATATGTTCCCAATAACCAAACACCCCGATGATGCTGCCGGTGTTTTCATCTTGCCTTATGTGGTCATAGGTCAGCTTTTGGGACTTTATAAATCGCAGGAGTTGGGACTGAATCCGGATAATCCTTCAGTCAACGGCGCCATTAGTAGAGTGGTGCAAGGAGTAACCATATACGAGAAGTGACATGATTCTTTGTATCTGTCCAAATCCATCTATTGACAGTTATGCCTACTTCAAGGAGTTTGAAATAGGGTCGGTCAATCGTATGGAAAAAATAAAACCCTACCCGGGAGGCAAAGCGACCCATGTTGCCTTGGCTTTGGCCGAAATGGGAAAGAAAGTGACCCTCTTTGGATTTTGGGGAGGAACCACGGGCCAATGGATCAAGAAGGAATGTGAAAAAAGAGGGATACAGGTTGAAGGGGTAGAGCTGTCAGAAAACAACAGGCAATGTTATACCTTCCGTTCTAATGATGCTTCTGTGGCCAATACAGAGATTTTGGAGCCTGGTCCAACGGTAAGCCCTGAAGACTGGGAATCCTTTACCATAAAGTTGCAGGAACTTGTGGGGCAATCCGAAATGGTGAACCTATCGGGCTCTTGGCCCAAAGGTGTCCCAGGGAATGCAAGTCAAATTGTGGCCCAAAGCTGTAAGGGTTTGAACAAGAAATTGATGTTGGATGGAACTGGGATCCAACTAAAGAATGCGCTTCGGTCCGGGTTTTATGGACTGCATATCAATGAGCACGAGGCCAAAGACCTTTTTGGAACCGAGGACGCTGAAAAAGTACAGAAGGATTTAAAGGATAGTGTGCAGCTTCTGGCGCTGACCAAGGGTAAAAAGGGACTTTACCTTGCAGATGGAACTGAAGTGGTGCATGCCCTAAAACCCTTGGAGAAAGTAATCAGTACCGTGGGTAGTGGGGATTGTCTTACCGCAGGAATATTGTATGCCCTTTCCGAAAATATGTCCTTGGAGCAAGTAGCCCGCTATGGAGCGGCCTTTGGGGCGGCAAATTGTGTCAATGACGATTTGGGCATGCTAAAACATAAAGATGTAATGGACTTTTTACCATCGACCGAAACCAAACTTTTGTGCCATGGCTAAAAACGATCTACTGGTAGTTGGGGAACTTAATGTGGACCTTATCCTTAATGGGATTCAAGGCTTCCCCAAAATAGGAAAAGAAATAGTGGCCAACGATCTAACACTCACTTTGGGAAGCTCCTCGGCCATCATGGCTGCCAATGCAGCCGCACTGGGTCTTTCCACAGGTTTTGCCGGAATGGTGGGCAACGACCAATTTGGGGATTATATCTTGGAAACCTTGGAAGACCGCAACGTAAGTACTGCCTTTGTGAGAAGGTCGGACAGCCATCAGACAGGGGTAACCGTGGTGATGAATTATGATGAGGATAGGGCCAATGTTACCTATTGTGGTGCCATGGAGGCCATGACCTCTTTGGATATCCCTTGGTTTGAAATGTCGGACTACAGGCATTTTCATTTATCCAATTTCTTTTTGCAGAAAGGACTCCATCAAGAGATTACGGCCATATTTAAAAAAGTGAAGAGCTTAGGGTTGACCACATCTCTGGACTTACAATGGGATCCTGCCGATGTATGGAATTTTGACTACAAAGAATGTCTACCCTATGTTGATGTATTTATGCCCAATGAAGCGGAAATTTTACGCCTCACCCAAGAAGATAGCGTAGAAGATGCCTTGAAACAGGTGGAACCCTTCGCCAATACCATAGCCCTTAAAATGGGAAGTAAAGGCAGCTTGGGAATCAAGAATGGGGATCGTATTCAAGTATCGGCCTTCAAGGCAGATGTTTATGTGGACTCCATCGGCGCCGGGGATTCGTTCAATTCCGGATTTATTGCGAAATACCTGCAAGGGGCAGAACTTGGGGATTGTCTCTTGAATGGCAATTTGATGGGGGCCATCAACACCACAATGGCAGGAGGAACAGAGGCTTTCAAGGATAAAAAGGCCTTGCAAACGAAAATAGAACAATTACAACATAGCAAAACAACATCCTAGTATGGAGCTTAAACAAACACTGAAAGAATTCACAAAACAGGGGCGAGGGCTTTTGGCAACCAACTACTACAATGTGGAAACCTTGCATGGCGTACTTAAGGCGGCATCCGATTTGAATGAACCCATTATTTTGCAACTGACCAAAAGTTCCATTGATTATATGGGACTTGAAACAGCGGTGAATCTAGGTCGTTCTGGACTAAAACAGTTTGGCGTAACGGGTTGGATACACCTAGATCATGGCGGTTCCGTTGAGTTGGCCCATAAATGTTTGGATGCAGGATTCGATTCTGTTATGATCGACGGAAGTGAACTCCCATTCGAGCAAAATGTGGCCATGACACAGGAAGTAGTGGAATTGGCAAAACAATACAAGGCCCATGTAGAGGCCGAGCTGGGTTTTGTGGCCAAATTGGGTCAATCTACGGAAGGAGCAGGTTTCACCCAACCTGATGAAGCCAAGGATTTTGTGGAACAAACCGGGGTTGATGCCTTGGCCATCGCTATTGGAACAGCCCACGGATTTTATAAGAGCGAGCCTAAGTTACAGTTGGAACTTTTAAAGGAAATTGCGGCTATTACCCCTTCAACCTTGGTGCTGCACGGCAGTTCCGGTGTTCCCCATGACCAAGTGCAAAAAGCCATATCCTTGGGCATATCTAAGATAAACCTCGCTACGGAGATCAAGAATATCTTCATGAAAACACTCCAAGAAAGATTACGGAGCAATGAGGAAATAGATCTTAGAAAAGTCTTTCCTGTGGCAACCAATGCTGTCACGGAATTGGTGAAGACCAAACTATTGATGGTAAAGAACTAAAACCATGCTACGACCATTCTTTGATGCCCATGTGCATCTGAATACCGAAAGTGGGGAAAAGATGAAAGCGGCCATAGGCCATGATGTCTATTTCTTGTCCATAAATACCGATATTCCCTTTTTTCCTTCCTTAAAAGAACAGGAAGATATGGTTCATTCCCTGAACGAAACATTCAATGATCGTGCGGTCTATGTCTGCTCTTTTGATATGCGGCAATGGGGAAAGGAAAACTGGTTGACAGATGTGTTGGAGCAGATCAGGAAAGGTATAGCCCGCGGGGCGAAAGGAGTAAAAATGTGGAAGAATATTGGCATGGATGCCGAACTCCGGGATGAAAAAGGAAATTTCCTCATGCTGGACCATCCTGCGTTCGATCCCATTTATGAATACATTCAGGCCAATGATTTGGTACTTATTGGGCATCAAGGGGAGCCCAAAAACTGCTGGCTTCCTTTGGATGAAATGACCGTGGATTCGGACCGTGACTATTTTAGTGCCCATCCGGAGTACCATATGTACCTTAACCCGGAGTATCCCTCTTATGAAGCCCAGATTGAAGCAAGGGACAATATACTTAGACGCCATCCCAAATTAAAATTCGTGGGCTTGCACCTTTTTAGCTTGGAATGGAATCTGGATGAAGTGGCCAAACGATTGGATGATTTCCCAGAGACCATGACCGATCTAGCGGAGCGGATTTGTCACGTACAGTATCAAGCATTACAAGACCATGCAAGGGTGAGGGATTTTTTCATCAAGTACCAAGACAGGATTATTTATGGTACCGATGTGATTGACGATGGCTCTCTATCTGGTCAGGAAGTGGCGGATAGATTGGAACACCTATGGAAATTCCACTGGGATTTCTTTGCAACGGAAAATACAATGGAAGCACCGGAATTCAAGGGGGAATTCAAAGGCTTGGCCTTGCCCGAAACAGTTCTGGAGAAGATATTTTATACAAACGCTGTCAAAACCTATGGGAAGCCAGGAGTTTGATGGACTAAAACTCAATCTTATGAAAAACAACAGGAGAAATTTTATACGATCAGTCTCCATGGCGGGAATTGGTGTGGTCGGGGCCAATGCACTGGTTTCTTGCAAGAATGAATCATCATCAGTTGCCGGGGCAGAACCTGGCACACCTGTCAAGGATGATGGGAAACAGATTTTTAATATGTCCGGATACGCAGCTCCAGCTTTGGAGACTGTTCGGGTTGGGTTTATAGGATTGGGAATGAGGGGTCCAGCTGCGGTTGGACGTATCAGACTTATTGAAGGCGTTGAAATAAAAGGTCTATGCGATTTGGTTCACGAAAAAGTGGAAAAGGCCAAAAAAATATTGGAAGATACCACGCATACCCCAGATACCTATTCCGGTAGTGAAGAGGTTTGGAAAGAGATGTGCGATCGTGATGATATCGACCTGATTTATATTGCTACCCCTTGGGCACTGCACACCCCAATGGCCGTATATGCCATGGAGGCAGGCAAACACGTTGCCGTTGAGGTTCCAGCAGCCAAGACCATAGACGAATGCTGGCAGTTGGTGGAAACCTCCGAAAAGACCAAGAAACATTGCATGATGCTCGAAAATTGCTGCTATGATTTCTTTGAACTATTGACCTTGAATATGGCCAGACAAGGATTCTTCGGGGACATTATCCATGGTGAAGGGGCCTATATCCATGATTTGGTGGGCCTCAACTTCAACAAGGAAACAGGATATGAGGATATGTGGCGTTTAAAGGAAAATGCTACTCGTAATGGAAGTTTGTACCCTACCCACGGCTTGGGGCCCATCTGCCAGGTCATGGACATCAACCGGGGGGATAATATGGATTACCTTACCTCATTATCCACGAATGATTTCACCATGCAACAAAAAGCGATGGAATTGGCCAAGGAAGATCCTTTCTTCCAAGAATATACCAATGCTGCCTTTAGAGGTAATATGAACACTACCTTGGTCAAGACCAAAAAGGGAAAGAGCATCATGATCCAGCACGATGTAAGCTCACCCAGACCGTATTCCAGGATACATTTGGTGAGCGGTACCAAAGGTATTGCCCGTAAATGGCCTGAACCATCTAGGGTGGCTACTGGGCATTCTTGGTTCACAGAGGAGGAAATGAAGGCTTTGGAAGAACAGTACACCCCCAAGATTGTGAAGAAAGTGGGGGAAATGGCCAAAAAAGTAGGCGGACATGGTGGAATGGACTTTATAATGGATTGGAGACTTATCGATTGTTTGAGAAATGGACTTCCTTTAGATCAAGATGTGTATGATGCTGCACTTTGGAGTGCTGTTGCACCTTTGAGCGAGCAATCCGTTGCCAATAGGTCACAATCCATTGATGTTCCGGACTTTACCCGTGGTAGTTGGGAAAGCAATGCCCCAGTGGATATTTCTTTGGAGAAGGGAGCCACTACAGGGGTCAATATGAGCGTCTTAGGATAGGTTTTCGATCAGGATTAATGCCAATAGGCGATTTTTTGGTTATAAGATTAAAGTTATATTTGCCTTTATAGCTAACCATAGGCAATAGAATTTTGATGAAAAAAACTGCATACCGTAGGGCGAAAATCCTTGAGGAACTCGATAAGGATGGCCAAGTAAATGTCAATATGCTCAGTAAACTATTTGGTGTCAGTGAAGTCACCATTAGAAATGACCTGGACAAGCTGGAAAAAAACAATTTATTGGTCAGGGCCCATGGAGGGGCGTTCAAATCAAACAATCTTATTCTAACCTTTAGTCAGAAGAAAAAGCTGAACATGGAGGTGAAGACCAGGATTGGAAGAAAAGCTGCCTCGCTCATAGAAGAGGGAGATACCATTATCTTGGATTCGGGGACCACCACTTTTGAGATTTCAAGATTTTTGCGCGACTTTCAAAAGCTGACCGTGATCACCAATGCGTTGGACATTGTGAACAACTTGGCCCAGCAAGACAACTTGGAAGTATTTATGCCGGGAGGCTATCTCAAGGAATTTTCAATGTCCTTGGTAGGTCCATTGGCAGAACGCAACCTGAAGCAATTGTCCTGTAACAAACTGTTCTTGGGTGTGGATAGCATTAAACCTGATAAAGGAGTGTTTACCCACCATATTGAAGAGGCCCAGTTAAATCAACTGATGATCAATCTTACCGAGGAGGTGATTTTGGTTTCCGATAGCTCCAAATTTGCCAAATCGGGGATGGCATTTATCTGTGAATGCGACCATATCCATAAATTGATTACGGATGATGGTATTCCGGATGAGCACCTAAAAGCCTTGGAAAAACATAATGTGGAAGTGATAGTGGTATAAGCCCTTCAATCACATAACATGATTAAAAAAGCCCCATTTATGGGGATTTTTTAGTTTTTAGATACTTTTTACAGAATTATTTGATAGTGGAATCAAATATTTCAGCTGCCTTTTGGGCTACTTTTAAACGTACACTGGAAGAGTTCCTCCGGCCATAAATGGCTTTGGTCTTAAAGGCCAAGACCGTTTCTATGGCAGGGTAAACCGTTATGTTCTGACCCATGGCCCCTTTGGCGGAATAGGCCCCCTCAAAACGAGGGTCATCCACAGCTTGCCACAGCCACCACATGTATCCGTAACCATAATTGATACCCGTTCCCTGGAAAACGGGAACGTTGCGGTTGAGTTCTTCATGTGAGGTACGGGATTTCAACATTTCATCTACCCAAGATTCACTGATTACTTGGACATCTTTCCATTTTCCCTTGTTGAGCATCAGCAATCCCAAACGTGCCATATCACGGGTGGAAAACCACATCGGATAGGCCAAGTATTTTGAGATGGAGGTATTGCCTTCCTTTTGTTGCATGGAGCGGTCCCAATCCTGCATATGTAATGGGTTGGCCAGTTGGCGTTCCACTTCGTCGTAGATGTTGCGTCCGGTCTCTTTTTCAAAAATGTAACCCGCCACATTAAAGTCCCAATTGCTGTACAGCCAATAGCTCCCGGGTTTTACCGAACCCCGCTTGGGGGCATATTCCTGCATTCCTCCGGGATACCCTTCAGGATGATATACTCCAGATCGTGCAGAGATAATATCTTGGACGGTAGCGTTCTGTTCAATAGGGAGGATGCCTTCCACATCATCTATCCCAAGTTCTTTGATCGTCTTGTTGAGGCGGATGGTACCGTTTTCCACATACTGTCCGTACAGCATGGACAATACACTTTTCCTACAAGAGGCAATATAACTGAGTTCCTCCAAATCCCCATATTCAAAAACCACCTTGCCCTTGTGAACAATCATCAGTCCGGTAATTTTGGTGCTGTCGATAAGGTATTCTTGAAAAGCCTGTGCCTTTGGATTTTGCCAAGCCTTGGCTTCTTCTGGACTGGCCTTGTGCCATACGCGGTCCGGGAACTCTTGTGCCTCAAGATAAAAGCACGTCAGCATTAGAACGGCCGCAAAAGCGCAAATAAATCTACCTGTTTTCATATTGAATTATTCTGTTTTCTTGAACCAAAGGTTACGGGCCCTGCCGTTGGATGCCCGCATCCCTTTTATATTCCCCGTATCGTCTCTGATAAATTTTAGCACACTCAAGGGATACTTGCCCTCAAAGAGGTCTTTTTGCTTTTGGTTGAGCTCCAATTTTCCATGCCTGATATGGTGGGCGTACAGCTTTCCATCTGAAAAATGTAGGGTATAGGCCGTTTGGATTTCAGGGCTATAATACGTACCGACATACTCCACTGCATTTTTCGGGTCCAACGCCGAAGGGGTATATTTTTTAAAGACCAAGGGTGCACCGCTATTGCGTAGTAGAGTCATTGTATTTCCATCAAAGGTGATCACGGTTTTGTTTTCAGGGTCAATTGCCTCGAACCTATCGGTGTCGACCGGAACGAATTTTGGACTTCCTCCAACCAAAATTAGGGTATCCCCACTTACTTCAATTTTCTGCTCTTGAAGGGTAATATCATCCCAATATAAGCCTGCATAAGATTGCATTTTGGTTTTTGAGACTCTTTTTAGAGACTTAGGCGCTGGTGAGTGGGCCGGTTCTAAAAGAACCTCTGCAATTTTGGAAACCTTGGAAGCTGGGGATGCGCTGGAAAAATTGGTGAGGACCACAATGCTGATTTCTTTTTCGGGAAACACGGCAACGTTGGAACGGAATCCACCAATGGCCCCTCCATGGGTTACTCGCTTTTCACCAAAAAGTTCATCCACATTTACCCCAAAGGCATATTGATTGGGACTGCCGTCATTGAGTGGATCCAAAGTTAGCATGAGTTCGAAAGCCTTTTCCCAACCCGGAAGAGGGTCATAGAAGTTTTTCAGGTATCCCAAAAGATCATCGGTGGTAGTATGCATGTTCCCGGAGCCTACATAGCCCCAATATTCCACGGCACGTTCAAAACCATCAACGGTAGGGATGTACGAAGTGGCATTATTGGGCACGACCCGGTTGTATTGGTCTTCCACATAAGTATTTTCCATTCCCAAGGGAACAAATACATTTTCCCGCATATAATCCACAAATGACTTGTCCGTAACCTTTTCAATAATGTTCGCCAAGAACATATAACCGGTGTTGCAATAGAGGTATTCCGCCCCGGGTTCAAAATTCAATTCTTGCTGATCTACAATGATCCGATCTAGGTCCGCATTGGTCTTGGCATCATCTCCCCGCCATCCCGCCAAGGCAAAAAGGGCATGTAGACTACGTAGCCCACTGGTGTGGTGCAACATATGGCGTATGGTAATCTTTTTTCCAAGATCCGGCAATCCATCGATATAACGGTCAATGGTGTCGTCCACCGATAGTTTGCCCTGCAGATGTAACCGTACAATCCCCAAGGCACTGAACTGTTTGGAAACCGATGCCACATTGAACTGGGTTCCCGGGGAATTGGGCACCAAATATTCCAAACTGGCCAAACCATACGCTTTGGAAAAAACCGTTTTATTCCCCTGCATAACCGCAATGGCACCTCCGGGGTGGTTGGGACGGTTCCAGTCGAGGAACAGACTGTCAATTTGAGCTGTCTTATCCTCGGATAACTGGGCGGAAGCCATTCCATAAAATAGAAAAGTGACGAGGAACAATGGAGTATAAAATGAACGTTTCATGGTATTATTTTTTGAGTCCTGCTTCGGCCAAAGTGATCAATAGGGCCAGTTTGATGGATTCGGGGCCTGTCTCATCATTCAGGTACCATTCGTGGAGGGAGTGTGCCCCTCCACCTTTACCGCCCCTGCCAATGCATACGGAAGGAATTCCTTTGGACACGGGAATGTTGATGTTGGTTGAGCCACGTCCCAATTTAGGTTCCACACCAAAATATTCGGTAGCGGCCATTGCTTTTTGAATCAAGGGTAGGGAAGGGGAAAGCTCCCCGGAAGGACGATCTCCAATTTGGACCAATTCATAGGTGACCTCTCCTTTTATACCGCTGGAATTATATTCGGTAATCGCCTTTTCCACGGCATTTTTAAACAAATCTTCAATTTCATCCAAATTCTTGGGGTCTATCGCACGCATATCAACTTCCATCCAAGATTCAAAAGGAATGGAGTTGACTGAGGTCCCTCCACCCATTCGACCCACATTGAAACTGGTTTTTGGGATGCTTTCCGAAGTATAGGCCCATGCATCGGATGAAAAGGTGGAGATGATCTTGCCTAGGGCATGGTGCGGATTGGCGAGGCCAAAATCGCCCCACGAATGACCGCCCTTGCCGCGAACGATTGCTTTGTAACGTTTGGAGCCTAGACCTGCATTGCTGATTCGGCCTATATCACCACCATCAATGGCAATCCAGGAGTCGATGTCCAACCCAGATTCGTTGAATAGATACTTCATGCCCCGAAGGTCTCCCAAGCCTTCTTCGCCCACGGTTCCAACAATAAGTAGGTCCTTTTGGGTCTGGATTTCGGATCGGTTCATGGCTTTCAATAGACTGATGAGCATGGCAAGGCCACGGGTATCATCCCCCACACCGGGAGCTTTTAGGGTATCGCCCACATGGGTAACCGTTGCGTTGGTACCTTCAGGGAAAACCACATCCAAATGGGCATCTACACCCACAAAACCCGATTCTCCTGAGGTTCCTTTCCGTAAACCGATGACGTTACCTACCTTATCGGTCCACAGACTGTCCACTCCTGCCGCGAGTAACATTTGGCCAAAGGCTTTGCCTCTTTCCTCTTCTTTGAAAGGAGGGGCCAAGATTTCGGTCAAAGTCACCAAATCTTTCATGGTTTGATGTTCTTGTGAATCGATATGTCCAAAGGCAGTCTGTACCTTTTTGGACTTGGCCAACTTGGCTATTTCTTTGGTGTACTTTTTGTCAATTTGTGTGCTCTGTTGGGCCGAAATACAGGCAGATATCAAGGCCAAGGCAATGAAGGGAGCTTTTACAAATGATTTCATAGGTCTATTCTATTGTTTTCGTAATACTTTACCGGAACGGGCATCTACAAAACTGCCATTGTCCACGGTTATACTTCCATTTACAATGACAAAGGGGATGCCCTCAGGATATTGGTGTGGCTCTTCAAAAGTAGCTTTGTCTATAACAGTTTCTGGATCGAAGATGACCATATCTGCCTTCATATGTTCCTTGATTTGTCCTCTGTCCATCAATCCAAGGGTCTGTGCGGGCAAAAGGGTCATTTTCCGAATGGCTTCTTCAAGGGATAAGGTTTTTTTCTCACGTACATAATGTCCGAGTACTCGTGGGAAGGTACCGTACCATCTGGGATGGGGGTGGCCCATACCGGGTTCCACCAAACGCCCATCGGAACCTATCATGGTCTGTGGGTGTTGCATGATCCGTGTTACATCTTCCTCGGCCATGGCATGAAAGACGCAGGCAGCCCCTCCATTCAATTGGGCCTCAATGACCAACTCTGCACCGTTTTCCACCGTGGGCTCCATTCCTTTTTGTTCCACCCAATATTTCAATGTTTTTCCCTCCAGTTCGGGTTGCCATTCCACTTTTGCAAACTGAATACGGTTCAGGTCGGAACCACCTCTATCGTTTAAAATATTGAAGACAATCCCATTTCGGATACTGTCCCTGAGAATTGGGTCCGAAACTCTTTTTTCAAAAGCTTCCAACCCTCCGGCCATGGACCAACTGGGAATGATTACGGATATTCCGGTATAACTGGCGGTATAGGGATACTGGTCCATTTTAATGTCCAACCCCTTCGTCCTTGCAGAATCTACCATGGCCAGCGTACGGGAACTTTTCCCCCACATGGGTTTCCCAATGGCCTTGTGGTGGGTGAGCACCACGGGAATATCGGCCTGCTCTGAAATTTGGATGGCTTCCGCAACGGCATCAAAAAGTCCCAGACCTTCTTCCCGAAGGTGGGATGTATAGATTCCGCCATATTTTGAAGCTACCTTGGATAGGGCAATGACCTCTTCCACCTTCGAAAAAGTGCCGGGAAGGTATTTAAGTCCAGTGGAAATTCCATAGGCTCCCGCCTGCATGGCACTGTCCACTTGAGCCTCCATGGCTTTTTGTTCCGTTGGGGTGGGAGTTCGGTTTTCCAACCCCATGATGTTCCTTCGAATGGTATTGTGCCCTATCAAATAAGCGACATTCATTCCGATGCCTTTGGCCGCAAGACTGTCCATAAAAGACCCCAATGGCCATGGGGAGCCCCCATCGGGTCCACCCAGTGCCGTGGTGACCCCTTGCCTTACGTGGCTTTCACAGGAAGAAAGTTCCATAATGGGTTCCAAATGCGTGTGCATGTCTATAAAACCAGGGGCAACGGCAAGTCCTTGGGCATCTATGGTCCGGGTGGCGGTGGCATTGTCCAGATCACCGATCATAACGATCATGGAGTCCTTAATCGCAATATCGGCCTTGGTCGGGGTGTTGCCAGACCCGTCGTAAACCGTTCCGTTTAAAATCAGAAGATCGTAATTGTTGGTGCCTCCACATGAAAAAACGAACAGGAGGCATAGTCCCACGCCTATTTTCTTTAATGAATCAAGGTAGGGAAGGGTATTGGTTTTTCTAAAATTGTGCATGGTTATACTATCAATGTTGAGGAATCCAATTGCTTGAGTTTGGCGAAGGCTTCCTGTAGTTTTAAGGTTGTTTTTCCAATGGCGTCAGGAAGATGGAATCGGTGTTCCCCAAGCTGAGCGATCGAAGCAATTTGGGTTGTGGTACCGGTCAGGAAGGCTTCATCCATTGCGGAAACTGAATTGGCGGCAATGGGTTCTTCCACCACAGGAATCCCCAAATCCTGGCACAGTTCCAGTACAATCTTTCGGGTGACACCATTTAAAATGTGTTCGTTGGCCGGATGGGTGTACACTTTTTCATCCTTTATAAAAAAGATATTGGTATGGGAACCTTCGGTAATCATTCCGTCCCGTACCAGTACGGCTTCATCCGCGTTTTGGTTCATGGCCATTTCATTGGTCATGACATTGCCCAGCAAGGAAATGGACTTGATATCACATCGGTGCCAACGAAAATCGGGTTGCAGAATGGCCGCTATATTTTTTGTGTTGATATGGGGAAGTGAAAAAGGTAGGGCATACATCATGGTTGTAGCTGGGAAACCTTTTGGATAGGCATGCTTTCTTGGGGCCACGCCACGGGTCACTTGCATATAGATCAAACAGGACTTATCTTCAAGGGAAGCGGCTTCGAGCAAAGGAGCAATTTGTGCCTCCATTTGGCCAACATCATAAAAAATGTTGATTTTGTCCAAATTCTCTTGCAAACGGTCCAAATGGGCTTTCTTGTAAAATATGCCATGGTCCAACTGCACCATGACCTCATAAATGCCATCGCCAAAAAGAAACCCGCGATCAAATACCGATATCTGGGCTGCATCAGAGGAATAAATGGTCCCGTTCAGGAAAACCTTTTCTGGAAAATTACCTTTTGGAAGCATAGTTTGTGGTCGGTTTTGAATGGTATTGCTTGTGAAGGTAACGGTTATTTTCCTAAATAAAAACTCGATTTTGACAGGGCTGGGGGAATCTTTTACGGCTTAGATTTAATACCTTGCAAGGGTAACAGAATTGGAAGTCATAATAAAGTTTTAGGAAGGTATTTCATATGGAAGTAAACATAAGGGGTGTGTATCGCACAAGTGGATTTTTAATGGTATTGATTGCCCTGTCGTTATTAAGTTGTGGAGAAAAGGAAAAGAGGCAAAAAGAAGATATCAAGAAACCCCAAGTAGAGGAGAAGTTGGATCTTTCCTCTTTGGATACGGTACCTCCTATTGCTATTCCCGAAGGGATGGTATGGATTCCCGGTGGGGTATTTGTGCAGGGTGCTGTTTCATCCGATAAAATGGCCATGCCCCATGAGAGCCCCGCCCATGAAGTTGCGGTAAACGGTTTTTACATGGATGCGCATGAGGTCACCAATGCCCAATTTGCCGAATTTGTGAAAGAAACAGGATATATCACCGTAGCGGAACGCGAGATTGAATGGGAGGAAATGAAGAAGCAACTCCCTGAAGGAACACCCAAACCCCATGATTCCATTTTACAGCCCGGTTCGTTGCTGTTCAAAAAAACAAAATCCACGGTACCTAATCTCTATGACTATTCCCAATGGTGGAAGTGGGGTATCGGTACCAATTGGAAACATCCCGATGGACCGGAAAGTTCCCTTGAAGGAAAGGAAAACCATCCCGTGGTACACATTGCTTATGAGGATGCCATTGCGTATTGCAATTGGGCGGGAAGGCGATTGCCCACGGAGGCGGAATGGGAATTTGCGGCCCGGGGCGGTAAGGAAGATGCTATTTTTTTCTGGGGTACAGACTTGGAACAACTCAGTTCAAACGCCAATACCTGGGAGGGGGAGTTTCCGGTGGAAAACCTCAAGACTGATGGGTATGAGAAACGCGCCCCGGTAATGTCCTATCCCCAAAATGGGTATGGTCTCTATGATATGGCCGGTAATGTATGGGAGTGGACCAATGATTGGTACAATACCCAATATTATGGCCAACTCCAAGCCGAACAGCAGGTGACCCTAAACCCCCAAGGAGCCTCAAGGCCCTATAATGCCACCAATCCCTATGCCCGTGAAAAGGTCATTAAAGGCGGGTCTTTTTTGTGCAGCGCCTCTTATTGCGCCAGTTACCGAATTTCAGCACGGATGGCCACCAGTCTGGATTCTTCTTTGGAGCATTTAGGGTTTAGGACTGTTCTAGATCCAAACATGATCAAGGAGTAAACTACTTGGGAACAGCCCTATTGCACTATTTACGGGCGTTTTGGTCACCCAAATCCTTTTCCACAATGATGAAATCCGATCGGCGGTTGACCAGATGTTCCTGTTCACTGCACCTGACCCCATTGGAGCAATGGTTCTTGAGTTGGTACTCTCCATAGCCTTTTGCACTTTCAATCCTATTGGAATCAATGCCTTTGGCTATCAGGTAACGCATGGTGGACTTGGCCCGGTCATCGGACAATTTTAGATTGTATTGGTCGGAACCCCTGGCATCGGTGTGCGATTCAATCTTGATTTTGATGCCGGGAAATTCTCGCATGGCAAAGAGAACCTTTTCCAACTCAATTTCTGCACGGGGGGTAATATCAGACTTGTCATACTCAAAATAGATGGGATTGACCTTTATTTTTTCAACATTCCCGTCCTTAACGACCAAGCTTTCAAAAGGGGTTAAATAAATCATGTTGTTCGTTGAAGCTGTTTGGAGATTTTCGCCAGTGGGTACCATAATTTCCTTTTTCACATATTTTGGTTTGATGAACACCAGTTTATTTTCCTTGTTGCATGGTAAAACAAAACTGAAGAATCCGGTTTCATCGGTTTTCATGGCATCCAAAAGCCCTGTGTTTACATCGTAGAGTTCAACACTGGCCAGAGGAATGGGTTCGCCGGTTTTTTCATCTAGCACATATCCAGAATACTCAAGACAATCAATGGGCTTGGCCTTTTTTAGATAGTAGATGTCGTCATCCCCGGCACCACCAAATCGGTTGGATGCAAAATAGCCATCCCCGGCACTGTGGTCCATCACCAATGAAAAATCGTCCATATTGCTGTTGATGGGCTTGCCAAGATTCTGGGGTAGACCGTAACTGGATTTGGACTTGATCGTTGAGGTGAAAATATCCAGCCCTCCCAGACCATAATGGCTATCCGAGGAGAAATATAGGGTGTTGCCATCCACAAAAGGGAACATCTCCCTGCCCCGGGTATTGATGGTCTCCCCCAAGTTCATGGGTGGGGTAAGGGCATCACCGTTCAAGCCAAGTTCAACCACGTACAGGTCGCTTTCTCCATGTCCTCCGGGCATATTGGAGGTAAAATACAGATACTTGCCATCCGGGCTCAAAGCCGGATGTCCACACGAGTATTCCTTACTGTTGAAGGAAAGGGAAGTAACATTGACAAGGGTATTTGCATAAATCGTTCCTTTTAGGATCTGCATATTGGAGAGCCCTTCACTGTTGGCATTCAGTTTGTCTTTTTTGATGAAATTCCTGGTGAAATAGATGGATTTGGACCTTGGGTCAAACGCCACATTGGAATCGTGAAAAGAGGATTCCAGGTTTTCCAGAAACTTTTCAGGGACAAATTGTGACATGTGGGGGTTGGTAAGGTATAGGTCCAAGTACGGTTGGTTGTTCCACGGATACAGTTTTCCATTGGACTTTAGGGTGTCCCTAGCCGAGGCAAATACCAGCATATCATCATAGATTGAAGGGGCAAAGTCTGATTTATCACTATTGAATTCCAAATTTTGAACTTCGTATTTGGGGTTTTTCAGCAAAAGACTGTCCAGATTCTTTTTTTGGGCCATGATCATATCCAATCGGTTTTGATCGGAGTAAAAATCACGTAGAAGCATATCGGCTTCAGCAGTTTGCATACTGGCTTTTAGGCACTGGACCAGTTTGATGATGTTGTTTTCACCCATTCTTTTGCCTTCAATGGCATAGAGTTTCTGATACCAATCCTTGGCTTTTTGGTATTCATTTCGGTTGAAATGACTGTCAGCCAATCGTTGGATCACATGGACGGAGGGTCTGCTTTTTCGCATGGCCAAATCTTGATAGAGCACAATGGCCTTTTCAAATTTGAAATCGTTGAACAATTGATCGGCCTTTTCCAATTTGCTTTGTGGAAAAACACTGGTAAAGACAGATAGTGTTAGGAAGAGTATTATTTTTTTCATCATGGTGCTTTTTAAAAAAATCTGGGCGACAAAGCCCTTTTGTTGGCATCAAAAACGGTGTATTTCAAAATGATTTCGTGAGAACCATCATTATAGTTGTCCAATCCTGATATGGAATAATCATAGGCATAGCCTATAAAGAATTTTTTGGCCAAATGGAAACCGGCCAATGCACTGATGGCATCATCGTAGCGATAGGCAAGTCCAACACTTACTTTTTCCTGAAAGAGGAAATTTGCCGAGACATCCAAGGTCAAAGGGGCTCCAGAAACATGTTTGGTCAAAAATGCAGGTTTGAATATGATTGTATTGGAAACATCCCAGACATAACCTCCCATAAGATAATATTGACTTTTTCTATCGGTCACGGCAACCTCATTGTCATTATAGATCTGAGAGTTCATAAGGTTGTCACTGGAAAGTCCCATATACCAGTTGGAACCGTAGAAGAAGGCGCCAATCCCAAATATGGGTCTGGTCTTGTTCAGGTTTTCAGCAAATATGGGGTCTTGGTCATCCGCGTAATTTCCCTTGGACCAATCAATGGATAGGATGTCCAATCCGGCATTCAGGCCGAGGGAGAGCTTGGTCTGTGGTCCTGTTGGAATCTCATAGGCAAAGTGTCCATTGATCTTTACATCATTGGAAGCCCCGATCTTATCATTGATGGCTGTTAGTCCTAGACCAATTCGTTTTCCTGTTCTCCCTTGTACGGTAAACGATTGTGTTTCTGGAGCGCCATCTATGCCAACCCACTGTGTTCGATAGAGTACATTGGCCTCAAAATTACCCGAGGTGCCTGTATATCCTGGATTGAGTATCGTGGTATTGTACATGTATTGGGTGTATTGTGGGGCTTGTTGCGCCTGTATTTTGGTCAGTGGTATGACCAAAACCAGACCTATGAGTATGCCGAGATTCTTTATGTTGATGTTCATAATTGTTGGATTTATAGGTTTGGAATTTGGATTTTATCGTGCCAGTTGGAGCCAGCCCACAAGATTTCTGTTGAGCTCGGGAATATTCACCACATAATAGTAGGTGCCAGAAGGGAGGTGTTGCCCTTTACCCATGACACCGTTTACATTGGCAATCCCATCCCAATTGTTTTGATAGTCCATGGCCTCGAAGACTTTGTTGCCATTCCTATTGAAAATCTGGAGTGTATTGGAATAGTTTTCTATGCACTCTATCTCAAAGAAGTCGTTGTACCCATCATTGTTTGGGGTGAATTCGTTGTAAACCTCCAAGCAGAACTCTTCACCCAATACTTCCCCGCAGTCTTCAACTTCCACTTGTAATTCTGTGGCTTCGGTCGGTGTACAACTGGTGCTGTCCTCATATAGAACACTGATTGAAGTGTTTTGAAGTTCGGTCCATATGACCGTGGCACTGGCATCGGTTGTACCTCCACCATCGACTATGGTTCCTCCTGTAACAGTCCATGTGTAGTTCTGTTTTCCACTTTCAGTGGAGTAGGTGTATTGTTCTTCTTCCAAACAGGCTTCACTTGTTTGTCCCGTCAAGGTAATAGGTTGGTCTTCCAAGAGGGTGACTGTAATACCAATCCTCGTCAAGACAGATATGGGGATATCCAAAATACCGGCAAAGTAAACTGAGCCATCAACCAAGGGGGTGTTAAGGTCAAGTGCAACGGAGGTATCCAAACTATCAAAGAATACAATATCGTTTCCTGTGACTTGCAAATCCAATAAAGTAGGATTACTTGAAGCACAGAAAATTTGAAGAAGATCATCCACGACAAGTTCGGGAAGGTCTACGGTAATATCTCCGGTCAGGGTGCAAAGTGCCCCTTCCAAGAATACCTCAATGAGGCCATCAATATCCAAAGCCACGTCGGTACCATCGACCACAATATCAAAATCCAAATTGGTATCCAAGACCCCTGTGTAGATCTGCCCATTGATGAAAAGGGAAACCGTATCCCCAACATTGGCGTCACCGTTTACCGATCCGGTTAGGTTATAGGAGGGTGTCCCTTGAAAAAAGTCAATCAGATTGGATAGATCAATGACGGGAGTTGAGTCAATGGTAATGCTATTGTTCGAATCAATGATGTCTACCGTGGCTTGGGCCAAATCTCCTGCAGCATTCTCACAGCCTGCTGTAGCTTCGGTAATACGCACGTAGAAATTATAGGGTCCACCAGCTTCATCCAGGCCGGTAATGGAAAGGGTACCGTTTGGGGCTATGGAATAGGTAACAGGTCCTTGCACCAGCCCATTGGTAATTTCGTTGGTGGCATTGGCATCAAAATACCAACTGTAGGAGCCATTGATCGTACTTGAGGGAACTAGAGTCACAATACTTGAGGAACAGATTGGGTTTTCATCTCCGGTAATGTTTATGTCACCTGCCGTTGGTATATCAACCACGGTAACGGTAACGGGCACCCTTGGAGATTCCTCGGGACAGCCTGGCTCGGCTGCTGCCACATAATAGGTAGTGGTGGTGTTCAACACGGGAGTTGTATAGGCTTCCCCAGAGTTTACGGTATCCAAAAGGTTTCCAGCGGTTTCGGCATCATACCATCTTAGTTCGTTGCCCCCGGTAGTTGTGGCGATCAGGTCAACGGAGTTTCCGGTACAAATGCTCACATCTTCCGAATTGGCATCCAGTATGGGTAGGGCTGGAGCCCGATAGATATCAAAAATCTGCAATTGCTGTTCCAAGGCAACATTCAACAAAGATGATAGACGGACAGTAATTCGAGTTGCCTCATCACCAGGTGCGATGGCTATGGTTGCCTTTTGACCACCTTGTAGCAATGTTAAGAGATCTAAGGTCAATATATTGTTCAGGGTCTCTGTGTAAAAGGGGGACTCTGCTCCATTTTGGGCAATTACCTCAATGGAACTGGCCACTCCGGCTTGTAGCAAAGAAGGGTTTATGGCCAATGTGATATAATAGTTATCATCAGAGTTGGAAGGTGTGTCAAAATAGGCAGTCTGTTCTATACTTGCAGCGACACCCAATATGCCGAGACTCAATTCTGAAAATGTATTTGTATCACCATCAAGTAACAAATGGGGATTGGTGACACCTGCCCCGCCCAAGTCCAGTAGGTCCAAAGTGAGCCCAGTACCAGTATAAGAAGTATATGTGGGGAGACCGCACGAAGCCAATCCTTGATTGTGGAAAGCTCCAAAAACACCCAAGGTCTTGGTATTGTTGAGTCCAAGCAATGCCCCTATCTGGTTGGTCATCCGTATGCGGTTGTATTGAGCATTCGGAGTAATGGCCATAAAGTAGTCATTGTCCACATTGGTCACTACTTTCATTTGGTCATTGGTAAAGGCGTTGGCCACTCCTGAAGCTTCTTCCAGTATGGTAGTATTGCCATTTTTGGCGGTCACTGTAAATTCTTGATTCCCTATAAGGATCGCACCTGCAATGTCCGATAGGAGTCCTCCAAGGCTTCCCCCTAATAGGTAGGGAAGAAGATCATCTTCGGTTTCCAGTTTAACATATGATGTGGTATTGGGATTTAAAGCAGATGGAAACTCCATTTCCAAGTGACCGGAGTAGGCTCCAACTCCCAATAAGACACCTGTGCTTGCCCTAACCGAAGCATTGGTGGTCAAATTGCCGTCAACGGCATTTGCGGAGAGATCTACTTCGTCTTCGCTTACGATGGTTGGAGCAAAGGTCTGCCCTGTAACGCTTAACGAAACAGTCAATAGCATTATGAGAAATAC
>CP051244.1:2271658-2365467 GCA_017795045.1 Allomuricauda sp.
GTTTTCACTCTTTAAAAGGGTTTAGAGTGGAATTTAGTTATGCTAACAAGAAAAGTATCTAGTGGCAGGCCATCAAAAAAGATGTTATCTGTAAAATAGTTGCGTAAAATACAGTACCCCTTCAGGGTCAGATTTAATACTTACTGCAGTAAAGTCATAATCCCCTTCCATTACTTTTTGGTGGGTTGGACTTTTGGACCATGCATCAACCAAAGCTTCGGCAGAAATATATCTACGTCCAAGGTTTTCAGCAACGTGACTTGCGTTGGTCTCCATGGCCAATTCAGACGAGCGTTTTTCAAAATCCTTATGGCTTATTTCCCCATCCTTGACCATGGTATTGGTATGGGTTGTGGCATATGCGTAAGCCGTGACATTAAACTCTAAGGCAGTGAGGTTTTTAGAAAGGCGATATTCATTCACAAGGTGCAAAACTTCCATTTCCATATCAGTGGCCGTGCTGGCTACAAAGAAGGCTTCTTCCTCATCTGTGGAGGAGGTGCTACATGAGATAAAAAGTACAGACAAAAACAGTAAGGGAACAACAGCGAATTTCATTCTTTTCACAGCGAATTTTTTTAAAATCGTGTGCAAAAGTAGCTTGCTGTTCCAGTTAAAAAAACATCAAAGTGAGTACTTTATATAAACGGTGGATAAAAGGCGATGAAGTGCATGCTTTTCAAGCTTCACCCTGTGGTATGGCCAATAAAAATAACCCCTTATCGATAAAATACAGTCCGCCCTCCAACAGGGGGTTGGTCACTGTCCCATGAAAAAAAATCATGGAATGGAATCAATCAAAAGAAGAATGTCAGTGAAGGTTTTATTTTATTGTGAAATCAAACAAAACAAGGTCCAATGATTATCATTCTGTAAATTTCTTTTGTTTGTTTTGGATTTTGCCGTACTTCATCAAAAAAACGAAATATGATCATTTTTGTGGATATGGATGAGGTGATTGCGGATACCTATGGAGCGCATTTGGAATTGTACAACTCAGAGTTCAATACTCAAATAAAACTGGAAGACTGCCATGGAAAGGGAATAAAACAATGTGTTCCCGAAGAGCATCTGGAACTGGTAAGGGGATATACTGCGCGGGATGGGTTTTTTAGAAACTTGGAGGTATTTCCCGATAGTCAGGAGGTTTTACGGGAACTGTCCAAGGAACATGAGGTGTACATTGCCTCGGCTGCCATGGAGTATCCAAACTCATTGCGTGAAAAATCGGATTGGTTGGATGAACATTTTCCATTCATTCCTTGGCAACATCGAATCTTGTGCGGACATAAATATATTTTGAAGGGAGATTTGCTGATTGATGACCATTCCCGTAACCTTAAACCCTTTGAAGGTAGAAAAATCATGTTCACTTCTCCCCACAACATGCGTGAGACCGAGTTTGAACGCGCAGATAACTGGAAGGAAATCGCAGCCAAACTTTTGTAGATTTGTGAATGCGATTATTTTTTAGGGTACCCCATACATTGCTTTTAGGCACTTTTTTACTGTTTCAGGCCTGTGCCGCCCAATCCAATCTGATAGAAGGACAACAATTGACCATAACCAAGGAAACCCTACGGTATTATCTATATTATCCCGAAGATTATTTGTCCAACCCTTCGCAAACCTATGGTTTGTTGCTCTTTTTGCACGGAGGAGGGGAATCTGGGGAGTCCCAGGAAGAATTCAAAACAAATGAACCCCCCAAACTTTTAAAGGAAGGCAAGCAATTCCCTTTTTTAATATTGGCGCCTCATAATCCCCATGAAAGAAAATGGTGGAACACGGAAGCCGTTATGCAACTTTTAGATTCCATTGTTGCTGAAAACAGGGTCGATATAAATAGAATATACCTCACAGGGATAAGCAGGGGAGGTAATGCCGTATGGGAAATGGCCACCCAATACCCGGATAGGTTTGCAGCCATGGCCGTGGTATGCGGCATGGCGCCCTTACCATATGCCCATTGGATTGATAAGAAAATGCCCATTTGGGTTTTTCACGGGGAATTGGATGAGACCATCCCGGTCGAGGAGTCCGATGCCATGGTGGAAAAGCTTAAATCAATGAACTACAATATTCAATATACAAGATATAAAGGGGTAGGCCATAATGCATGGGATAGGGCCTACACCACGGATTCTTTGTATACTTGGTTGGCCAAACAAAAACGGATAAATTGAATGTTATGAGATATTGCATTGTGCTCTTGGGATTGATTTCTATTTTCTCCAGTTGCCACGAAAAACCCAAGGAAGCCAAAACGGCGGAACCGGTTGAAATGACGACTATGGAGCTGGCAGACTCAATCGTGGTCCAAGAACCTGAAAAAGGATTAAGAACTTTTGAAGGGCTGGCGGACACCACTTTCGTGCGTTTGGCGGATTTTAGCGACGACTTTGCCTATGACTTGAGATATGCCACCGAAAATAATTTCTTAAAGGCGAAGGTATACGACTGCGCAGAGTGTTATACCCGGGTAAAAACAGCCAAAGCGCTTATCAAGGCCAATGCCGATTTTAAAGAGAAGGGAGTAAGAATAAAGTTTTTTGATTGTTACCGACCCAATTCCGTTCAATATAAAATGTGGGCCATTGTACCCAATCCCCAATATGTGGCCAATCCAGAGAAGGGGTCGATCCACAACAAAGGAGGTGCGGTGGATATTACTTTGGAAGATTTGGAAGGAAACGAATTGGATATGGGGACGGACTTCGACTTTTTTGGAAAAAGGGCCTATCATGACAATCTGGACTTGCCAAAGGAAATCTTGGAGAATAGAAAGTTGCTGAAGGAAACCATGGAGGCCCATGGGTTTTGGTCCATCAGGACCGAATGGTGGCATTATAATCTTTCGGCCGGCTCCAATGATAAAGTAGCCAACTTTAAATGGGACTGTCCAGAGCAAGACTAAATGAAAATACAATGAAGACAACAAGAATAAAATTTCTGTTTTTGGTGATGATGTCCTTAGGTGTGTCGGCACAAGATGCTATTGTGCCACTTTGGCCCAATGCAGTGCCCAACCAAAAAACGGACACTAATGAAAAAGAGCAAGTAGAATATAGGGAATCAGGTATAATTTGGATTACCAATGTTCAAAAACCAACATTGGAGGTATACCTTCCTGCAAAGGGAAACGCCAATGGAAAGGCGGTGCTTATCTTCCCTGGGGGTGGGTATTCCGGATTGGCGTACGATTGGGAAGGTAGGGATATAGCCAAGGCCCTAAATGGAAACGGCGTTGCTGGAATTGTGGTGAAGTATCGGTTGCCACGGTCAAAATCGATTGTGGCAGACCAACAAATAGTTCCCTTGCAAGATGCCCAAAGAGCCATCAGGATGGTGCGGAGTAAAGCAGAGGAATGGAATTTGGCAAAAAATGAAATTGGCATCATGGGATTCTCAGCAGGTGGACATGTGGCTTCTACCTTGGGAACGCATTTTGGGGATATAGTGTACCCAGCACAGGATGCTATTGATGGAATTTCTGCCCGCCCTGATTTTATGGCGCTGATCTATCCGGTGATTACCCTTATGGAGCCCGCTGTAAATATGGGGTCACGGGAATCCTTGGTGGGCAAGGAGCCAACTATGGAACAATTGAACTATTTGTCCAACGAGAAGCAAGTAAAGGCCAATACGCCGCCTACTTTTTTACTGCACGCAGTAGATGATAATCCGGTGCCTGTAGAAAACAGCCTCATGTTTTTTGAAGCGTTGAAGGCCCATGATATTTCGACTACTATGCATATTTATCCTTCGGGTGGGCATGGTTTTTCCTTGGCACACAAGGATAAAAGATTAAAAAATTGGCTGGACCTGTTTGTTGCTTGGCTAGATAATTTGGATTAATCCAATTCTTTGGAACAGTCAAGAACTACTAAAGAATCATCATGGTTCTTGGTAAAGAACAGGTAGCGGTCGCCGCCATCCTTGATTTTGTGCTTTTTTCGCAGTTCTGCCACGGAAAGTGGAAAGTTTCGGGTGGTGATGTTGGCCTTCGTTTGGGAAAAGCTTCGCAAGGTCTTTTTTGAATAGGGGAGGACCTGTATTATGGAGAACTTTCTCCCAGGAAAGTCCACCAGTGTTTCGGACGTGTACAAATGGGAGTGCTGATGCAATTTGGACAATCCATGTTTCTCCCCCACAATTTTAAACCCCCCGGATTTTAGAATAGCAGCATTGGGTTCATATAGGAATTTTTGCGGTTCTCCCAATTGTGTGGTACTTGCTTTTTCCTCATCGAGGATAAAGTCGAAAACAACTTCTTTGTCTTGGGTGAGGTTGATGGTTTTGATCATGACATCCCCCGTATAATTCTGCTCCAACAAGTAGAGCAATTCCTTTACCTCATTGTTAACGGCCACCACATGGATTTCCTTTACATAACTAAGTTCCTCCAAACCTTGGGTGAGATCTAAAATTGGGGAAACTTTGATGAGGATATTCTTGGTACGGTTAAAAAGTAAGGGGAGGTGTTCGGGAATATTGGGAAGGCAATCCTTGAGTAAAAACACCTTTCCAATATGTTCATTTCTTCGTGAGGGATCTACAAAAATCCAATCGTATTTTTGGGAATGGTTTTGTACATAGTGGATGCCATCTTCAGGAATGCAAGTGATATTTTTTTGTCCTAAAACCCCAAAATTATAGGAGGCAATTTCACTGAGTTCCTTGTTGATTTCACAATGAAAAACGGCTTCCATTTTTTTGGAAAAAAAGTAGGCATCCACTCCAAATCCACCGGTAAGGTCAAGCAGGTTTTTACCCACCACCAAGCTTGCTTTATAACGTGCCGTTTGCTCGGAACTGGTCTGTTCAATGTTGAGCTTATTAGGGTAATAAATGCGTGGTGCGGCAAACCAGGCAGGGAGCTTGTCCTTGCATTTTTTCTTGGCCTCGAGCTGCTCTACCAATTCTTTTTGGGAAATCCCTTCAAAGAGGGGTTTTTGGAGCAAAACTGACATCGTGTCAGCATTCCAATTTTCATGTATAAATTCTTGTACACCAGTATGCAATATCAATTCATTCAAACTGATACTATAAATTTTTGGTTAATTTCTTCACAAAGGAATATTCAGCCAAAAACTCCTTTAAAATCACCTTTATGGCGGTATATCCGGGTACGGCTACGACCATTCCAACCACCCCAAAAAGTAGTCCGGCGATAATGATGACCAAGAAGATTTCAAGGGGGTGGGACTTCACACTGGTCGAAAAAATAAAGGGCTGTGAAAAGAAATTATCCACCAGTTGACCAATGGCCAAACCTATTAAAACATACATGGCCTTGGGTAGGATAACCGTGCTAAAATCCGCTCCCAAAAAACTGGTCATGGTAAGGGTCACCATGATCACTCCGCCAATGATCGGACCAATGTATGGAATGATATTGAACAGGGCGCAGAGGAAGGCAATCACAATTGCATTTTCCACCCCAACGATCAACAGTGCAATGGTGTAAATCACAAAGAGAATAAAAAGCTGAAGAAGGATGCCCGCAAAGTATCTTGAGAGCAATCCGTTGATTTTATCAATGGATTTTACGAGGTTACTTTCCTTGTCATCGGGAACAAAGGTAAGGATGCCATTTTGGAACAGTTTGCTATCCTTTAAAAAGAAAAAGGAGATGAACAGCACTGAGAACAGACCGATGCTAAAATTGCTCAGGACATTCATGAATGAATTGAGAAAATTGGGAATGAACCCCAAGTCAAGACCTTTTAGAAAACTTTCCTCCAAATGGGATTCCTCCACCAAGCGCTCCACGTTTCCGGAAGAGGCCCCAAAATATTCCAAAATCTGAAAATACAGTTTGTTGATATCGCCTTTTAACGCTTCAATATCCAACAGGGAAAGGTTTTTGCTCTGTTCCGATATCAAGGGCACAAAAAGCGCCAATATGCCCATAAAAATACCGAGCATAAAAATCATGGTGGCTATTACGGCGAGTGTATTGGGAAACTTTAGTTTTTTTCGTAAAAAGAGAACAACGGGCCTACCCAAAAGGGCAATTACGGAGGCAATGGCCAAATAGGTGATCACGGATTGGATCTTGTACAAAAAGTAGCCCAAAAGAACCACACCCACAATAATGGCTACGGCCCTTAGAATTCCATTGGCAATGGTCTTTGAGGTCATAGATTAGCTTTTAAAGGCATATTCAATAATATTGGAACCCATTTGTAGTGCCTTCAATCGCACCTCTTCTGGGTCGTTGTGCACCGAGGGGTCTTCCCAGCCATCACCCAAATCGCATTCAAAGGTAAAGAGCAAGAGTAATCTGCCCTTGTCAAAAACACCTAAGGCTTGAGGTCTCTTGCCATCATGCTCGTGTATTTTGGGAAGTCCGTTGGGAAATTTGAATTTTTGATCAAAAATGGGGTGGTCCGAGCCCAATTCCTCCAATTGCTTATCAGGAAATACCTTGAGAAGCTCCCTTCTCAGGTAGGGTTCCATTCCATAATTGTCATCAATATGTAAAAAACCACCGGAAAGGAGGTAGGTTCTCAGGTTTTGGGCCTCCTCGTCGGTAAAAAAGACGTTGCCATGCCCCGTCATATGGAGAAAGGGATATTTAAAAAGGGTAACGCTTCCTGTTTCGACCGTTTCTGGTTCAGGGTTGATTTTGGTGCCGATGGCATTGTTGCAAAACGCAATGAGGTTGGGTAGCGCAGTGGGGTTGGAATACCAGTCTCCCCCCCCTCCATACTTGAGGATGGCAATCTCTTGGGCGCCCATTGTGCCCATCATAAAAAAAGTTAAAATGCACCCTAGTTTGGTAAGTTGTCCCATGGATTTGCGATTAACCAACTACTCAAAAGTACGGTATTCATGATTAAAAAAGTCATAATTGTCTCATTTGCCTTTTTCGCGATGTCCTTGATGGCACTTTATACAGCGCGGACCGAGGAAGTTTCAAATCCGTTGTCTGAAATGGAAAACCAAGAAACGCCAATGGTCGTCCTGGAGCTCTTTACCTCCCAAGGTTGTTCCAGTTGCCCGCCGGCCGATATTCTCTTGGATAAAGTAAAAAGGGAATTTCCCGATGAGGTTTTTGCACTTTCCTACCATGTGGATTACTGGGATTATATAGGTTGGAAAGACCCTTTTGCCCAACCGGGCCATAGCCGAAAGCAGCGCGAATACAATAAAAAGTTGGGTTACGATGGCAACTATACCCCTGAAATGGTGCTCAATGGTAGCCTTCACTTTGTGGGGTCCAACCAAGCCAAGCTCTATGCTGAAATCAATTCCCATCTAAAAGAGAAGGCCCAAAACGGAATTCAGCTACGAAATGTTGTTGCTGGTGTCAATGCCGTTTCGTTTGAATATGCCGCTACGGGGGATTTGGACCATAAACTGTTGCGGGCCATTTTGGTGATCGATGATCGAACCACTGAAGTGAAGCGCGGAGAGAATCGGAATAGGACTTTAAAGAACAGCAATATTGTGGTTCAGGAGGCCTATTTGGATTTGGAGGCTTCGGCGGGAAAAGCTAGTATGAAAATTCCCCAACTGGTTTCGGAATCCGACAGTCTGACCCTTGTCTTGTTGGTCGAAACCGAAAACTTGGATATCACTGCTGCGGCCAAGGCCAAAGTAAAGCGCTAACTATTGATGATGGCAACGGTGGTGCAGGCAACAATCGCAGCCGTCTCGGTTCGCAGTCGCGTATTGCCCAAAGAAATGGGGATGAACCCCTTTTTGCGGGCCAAATCGATTTCCTCTTTGGAAAAATCCCCTTCGGGACCAATAAGGATGGTGATGTCCATATCGGAAATGACCTTTCGCTTGAGTTCCATCTTTTCGCCATCATCACAATGCGCAATGAATTTGAGGCCCGTTTGTTCCTGTTCCAAAAAATCCTTGAAGGAAATTGCCGGATTCAGTTTTGGTAGCACCGTCTGTAAGGATTGCTTCATGGCGGATTGCAGCACACGCTCCATTCTTTCTTGCTTCACCACTTTTCGTTCGGAATGATCACAAATGATGGGGGTAATCCCATCCACACCGATTTCGGTGGCTTTTTCTAAAAACCACTCATACCGATCGTTCATTTTGGTGGGGGCCACAACCATATGAAGTGCATACCTTTTAGGAATGGTCTTGTGTTTTGACACAATGGTAGCTCTGCATCGCTTTGGGTCGGAGACCAATATTTCCGCTTCGTAACGGTATCCCTTTCCATTGGTGATATGGACAATATCTCCCTCTTTTTTTCTAAGGACTTTGGCAATATGCTTGCTCTCCTCCGGAGGAAAAGTGAATTGCGTAACGCTATTGTCCAGTAAGGGGTTGTAGAAAAGTTGCATAGGCTAAAGTTTACTTTTGGCGTGTTCCAGAGCCAGTTCAATCCACTGGTGCAATTGTTCCTCGGTCTTGAAACCTTTTTGGGAGACAAAAACAAATTCTTTCATGGGCTTTCCCGTAAAATCCATGGGACGTACATAATCCTGCTGCAAGATACGGTCCATTTTTTCTCCGACCACACGAACCATCAATTCATCTTTTACCACTCCTACGGTCATTTTACCTTGATAAAGAAAAGCAATGCCCCCAAACATTTTCTTTTCGGTAAAATCTTCCGGAAAGAGGCCCAAAAGGTATTGGACCCTACGGGCTATTTCTTCATTGTAGGCCATATGCCAGTGTTCTGCTATGTCCAAATATCCGAATAATCCGCGAATCCAAGACTGGTTTAGCTCCCAATTGCATAGCGTGCCTTGGCGGCGACACTTTGGTCGGTAAAATCACCTTTCAGAAATTTTAAGTAACCCACAATCCCGATCATGGCGGCATTGTCCGTGCAGTAGGCAAACTTGGGGATATAGGTTTTCCATCCCAATTTTTCCTCAGCTTCCTTAAGTCGGGCACGTATACCGGAGTTGGCGGCCACACCACCTCCAATGGCAATCTCTTGGATTCCGGTTTGCTCCACGGCCAAAGTCAGTTTATCCATCAGGATTTCCAATATGGTATGCTGTACCGAGGCGCAGATATCCTTGATGTTTTCCGTAACAAAATTGGGGTTCTTTTGGGTTTCCCGTTGAAGGAAATAAAGAATACTGGTCTTTAGACCACTAAAACTGAAATTGAGTCCGTCTACCTTGGGTTTTGGAAACTCAAAAGCATGCGGATTGCCTTCCCGGGCGTATTTGTCCACCAAGGGACCTCCGGGATAGGGCAGTCCCATAAGTTTGGCGCTTTTATCAAAGGCTTCGCCCACGGCATCATCCAAGGTTTCGCCAAGGACTTCCATATCAAAATGGTCACAAACTTTCACAATTTGTGTATGTCCCCCGCTAATGGTCATCCCCAAAAAAGGGAATTTCGGGGGGGTATTGTCATCATCTTCAATAAAGTGTGCCAAAATGTGCGCCTCCATATGGTTCACCTCGATTAAAGGAATGTCAAGTCCCAAGGCCAAAGACTTGGCAAAGGAGGTGCCCACGAGCAGCGAACCCATAAGTCCGGGGCCACGCGTAAATGCTATGGCAGATAGTTGTTTTTTATCGATATTTGCCTTGGCCAAGGCCTGATGAACCACTGGTACAATGTTTTGCTGATGGGCCCGTGAAGCCAACTCTGGGACAACACCACCATATTGCTTGTGGATTTCTTGTGTGGCCACCACATTGCTCAGTACCTTTGTATGGCACAAAACAGCGGCAGATGTGTCGTCACAAGAAGATTCAATGGCCAGAATATATTTTTTTGGATTTGTCACTGGTTTTGGAACAAAAATTGGTCATCAAAGGTAAAACATAAAGCCCTATCAAAAAACTTCGTAAAATACTAATACGATTCTTTTTGGCCCTAGTACTGCTCATGGTATTGGGGTCTTTGGTGTTGTCCATGCCGGTAGTGCAGACCAAAATTGCCAAATACGCCACCAATTCCATCAATGCGGAGTTCGGGACCAACATTCAGATCGATCGGGTTAGCCTTTCACTTTTTACGCTTAATACCGGCATCAAGGGAATTTATATAGAGGATTATAAAAAAGATACCTTGGCCTATATCCATAAGTTGAGCACTTCTATACTGAACATACGGAACATGGCCAATGGAAAGTTGGAGTTTGGGGACATGGAAGTGGACGGTATCATTTTCAATTTAAAGACCTATGAAGGGGAACGGGACACTAATCTGGATGTTTTCGTGGCAAAGTTGGATGACGGGAAGCCAAGACCTCCGGGAACACCTCCCTTTTTTATGTCCACCGATGAAATCCTGATCAATAGTGGTAGGTTCCGGTTGATCGATGAAAATTTGGAGGCCCAAGAGTCCCTCAATTTTTCAGAATTGAAGATATTGGCACGGGATTTTCAAATTTTGGGCCCGGAAGTGACCTTGAAGATTGAAGACCTTTCCACCTTGGCCAAGCGGGGCATTCGGCTAAAGAAGTTGACTACGCACTTTAAGTATACGAAGGAACAGATGCGTTTTGATTCCCTTCTTGTTGACACGGAAGAATCAGAAATCAAAGGGAACTTGGTCTTTAACTATAATCGGGAGGATTTTGCCGAGTTTTTGGACAAGGTGAACATCGAGGCACAATTTGATGAATCCAGTGTGGCCCTGAACGAAGTGAATGCATTTTACAATGAGTTTGGCAAGGACCGGGTAGTGACTTTTTCTGGACAGATGGGAGGAGTGCTCAATCAACTAAAAGTGGATGACCTATATGTGCACATGGAAAATACCGGTATCCATGGTGATTTTGTGTTCTCCAATATTTTTTCTGATGAGGCTCCCTTTGTCATGCAGGCCGATCTGGACAACCTTACCTCCAGCTACTATCAACTTAGGGCCATTTTGCCCAATATTTTGGGGGATAACATTCCCGAAACTGTACAAAAGCTAGGACAATTTACGGTTCGAGGTGATGCAGAAGTGACGGAGACGTCCTTAGATGTAAAAATCAACCTCAATACAGCGGTGGGTAGCAGCTATATGGATGTGCAAATGACCAATCTCCAAGCAAAAAATGACGCTTCCTACATAGGTTTTATATCCCTTATAGATTTTGACTTAGGAGATTTTATCGAAGATGATGAATTGGGGCTGACCTCCTTGGATTTCAATGTGGAAGGAAAGGGATTTGCCGCTGAAAATTTGAATACTGAGGTTATTGGTGATGTCTATAAACTGCAGTTCAACAATTACGAATACAATAACATTAAGGTTTCAGGGATCTTAAAAGATCAGTTGTTTGATGGTTCCCTGCTTTGCAATGATGAAAATTTCCGATTCGATTTTAAGGGTTTGGCGGACTTTGGCGGTACCGAGAACAAATTCAACTTTATTGCTGCCGTGGATTACGCCGATCTTAAGGAACTCAATTTTATTGATGACAGCATTTCCATATTCAAAGGTCATGTGAATATGGATATTGAAGGAAGGACTTTGGATGATATGGTGGGCCAGATGCGTTTTTCCAACACCACCTATCAAAATATAAATACCACCTATTATTTTGAGGATTTTGCTGTTTTTTCCTCATTTGACAGGGATACGGTCCGCACCATTGAAATCAATTCACCGGATATCATCACAGGGTATGTCAAAGGGAAATTTAAGGTGAATGAAATAGGCAAATTGGTGCAAAACTCCGTGGGAAGTATTTATACCAATTACAAACCCTTTGAAATTTCGGAGGGTCAGCATGTGGATTTCAACTTTAAGATCTACAATAAAATTGTGGATGTTTTCTTTCCAGAAGTGGTCTTTGGCCCCAATACCTTTATGCGGGGCAGTATTGTATCGGACGAGGGCGACTTTAAGCTTACGTTCAAATCGCCCAGTATAGAGGCGTTTGACAATAGGTTCGATAATGTTGAACTCAAGGTCGATAACAAGAACCCGCTCTTCAATACTTTCGTTTCGGTGGAGGACATGTCCACGGTCTATTATGACATTAAAGATTTCAGTCTTATCAACACTACATTGAAGGACACGCTTTTCTTTAGAACCGAGTTCAAGGGGGGCAGCGAGTACAACGACAGTTACAACCTCAATTTCTACCATACCTTCAATGCGAACAACCGATCGGTCATTGGCCTTAAAAAATCGGATATCAGCTTTAAGGGGAACACTTGGGTGCTGAACAAAGATGGGAACAGTAAGAACAAGGTTATCATCAACAAGACCTTGGACAGCATAACGATAGAGGATGTGGTGATGGACAACAACAATAAGGAGCAGATCAGGCTCCGGGGCGAGTTGGCCGATTCTACCTATAAAGACTTGGACCTACAGTTTAAGATTGTGTCCCTCAGCAAGATCACTCCAGCCATAGACAGCCTTAAGATGAACGGATCGGTGGATGGTTTTCTCAACATCCTACAAAAAGACGGCAAATACCTTCCCACATCCAGCCTTAATGTGAAAGACTTTAGCGTTAATGGCATGCGTTTGGGAGATTTGGAAGTAGGCATTTTTGGGAACAACAATCTTACCCAATTTGGGGTGAGTACTTGGTTGGTCGATAATGGCAAGGAGAAGATGAGCATCAACGGGAAGGTGACCAATATCAACAACAGACAACAAGTGGATCTTGCCGCCAATTTCACCGATTTTAGTCTAGAACCCTTTAGCCCATTGGGCGATGGGGTCATTTCCAACATACGGGGCAGTGTCATAGGAAGCGCCAAGATCACTGGAGACCTGTACAACCCGTCCATCAATGGAACGTTGAGCCTCAACAATGCAGGTATTGGTATTCCCTACCTCAATGTGGACTATAATTTTGCACCCTATTCCCGCGTCCGGCTTTTTGATCAAACCTTCTATTTTGAGAATGTAGGGCTTTCCGACGTAGCGGAAGGCACCAAAGCTACTCTGGATGGAACCATTAGCCATACTGGGTTTTCTGACTGGTATCTTGGATTGGATGTGGATACCAAGAACGATCGGTTCATGATACTTAATACGGAATATGATGAAGAATCCCTTTATTACGGAAAAGGCTTCATCAATGGTACGGGAAGTATCTATGGACCAACTGACGCCTTGACCATTGCTGTGGATGCGACCACGGCAAGGGGCACCTCCCTTAAGATTCCGTTGAGTGATGTTACCAGTATAGGGGACTATTCGTTTATCAATTTTATTGAAAAAGGGGAATCCAATTCCTTTGAACAGGAACGGGTGTTGCAAGATTATCAAGGCTTGGAAATGGCCTTTGACCTTGCGGTGACCCCAGAGGCCGAAGTAGAGATCGTAGTAGATCAGAGCACGGGAAGTTCCCTTAAGGGAACCGGGGAAGGAATTTTGTTGATAGAGATCAACACCAATGGAAAATTCAATATGTACGGGGAGTTTGTTGCCGTAACGGGTGAGTACAACTTTAAGTATGGCGGGGTCATCGACAAAAAGTTCAAGGTACGCCCAGGCGGCACCATTCTTTGGGAGCGGGATCCCCTGGCGGCCCAGTTGAACCTTGAGGCCGTATATGCCCTAAATGCCAATCCGGCCCCATTGTTGGACAATTCAGGTTTCGCTGGAAGGATACCCACTGAGGTAATCGTGCGTTTGGACGGGGAGCTGGAAAGCCCCAATATCAATTTCGATATTGACTTTCCCGGAACCAGTTCCGTGGTACAGTCCGAGCTCCAGTACCGATTGCAGGATCCTACTGTAAAGGAACGAAATGCCTTTTTTCTTTTGGCGCAGGGAACATTCGTGGATTCACAGTCCGGAATCAACCAACAGGCTGTTACCGGAAACCTTATACAGACAGCCTCTGGACTCTTGAACCAAATCTTGGGGAGTGACAATGACAAGTTCAATCTAGGAGTCTCCTACGAGCAAGGTCTTCTGGACCCCAATGCCAGTACGCGGACCGAGAATAGGATAGGGGTCACGGTTTCCACCCAGATATCTGATAAAATCTTGGTAAACGGAAGAGTAGGGGTGCCTGTGGGAGGAGTTTCCGAAACGGTAGTGGCCGGTGATGTAGAGGTCCAGGTGCTATTGAATGAGCAGGGGACCCTAAGTGCCAAAATCTTTAATCGGGAGAACCAAATCCAACGATTTTTGGCCGAACGCCAAGGGTATACCCAAGGGGTTGGACTTTCCTATCAGGTAGACTTCAACAGTTTTAAGGAGCTCATGCAGAAGGTCTTTAAAAAGAAGGACAAAGTACAAGAGGCCCCAAAACAAAAAGAGGCGACTGAGGTTATGGGGCAGGACAGTCTGATCCGGTTTATGCCCAAGAAAGATTCTCCTTCCAAAACAGGACAATAGGCTTATAGTTTTTCACGCATTTTGATGAATTCTTTACGAAAACGTTTGAAAAAATCAATGGAGGTAAATAAATTATTAAGCCATTCATATTTTGGATAAAGTTTCCTAGTTTTGATCCTTTAAAATTTTGAATGGCTTCAGAAATAAAGAAAATAGGAGTTTTTACCTCTGGAGGTGACTCCCCGGGAATGAATGCAGCGATTCGTTCTGTAGTCCGAACTTGTGCTTACTTAAAAATTGAATGTATTGGTATCTATCGTGGGTACCAAGGTATGATAGAGGGAGATTTCAAGGCCCTTGATGCACGGAGTGTCAACAACATCATCAATAAAGGCGGAACCATACTTAAATCTGCCCGTTGTGAGGAATTCAGGACAAAGCAAGGAAGACAAAAAGCTTACGACCAATTGGTCAAGGAAGGCATAGATGCCTTTGTGGTGATCGGGGGCAATGGTAGCTTTAACGGTGCCATGCTCTTCAACCAAGAGTTTGGTTTTCCTGTAATGGGTATTCCAGGAACCATTGACAATGATATTTTGGGATCATCCTATACCATCGGTTTTGATACCGCGATCAATACAGTGGTCGAAGCTGTGGATAAGATCAGGGATACCGCAAGTTCCCATAACCGTTTGTTCTTTGTGGAGGTCATGGGAAGGGATGTAGGCCATATTGCCTTGAACGCAGGTGTAGGGGCAGGTGCCGAAGAAATTTTGATTCCCGAATTGAACTTGGGTCTCGAACGTTTGGTAGAGTCCCTTAAACGAAGTAAAAAATCAGGCAAGTCTTCCAGTATCGTAATTGTCGCCGAAGGCGATAAGATCGGGAAGAATGTCTTCGAACTTAAAGAATATGTGGAAGAACATTTGCCCATCTATGATGTAAGGGTATCCGTTCTAGGGCATATGCAACGTGGTGGAAACCCCACCTGTTTTGACCGGGTTTTGGCCAGTAGAATGGGTGTGAAGGCTGTGGAGAGCCTATTGGAAGGCAAATCCAACTTCATGGTGGGGATAAAGGATACCAAACTGGTACTTACCCCCATTGCCGAGGCCATAAAGGCACATACGGAAATAGACCAAGAACTCATTAGAGTTTCTGATATAATGACAACATAATTAAAAACCAAAAAGGAGAGAAAATGTCAAAATTGAAAATAGGAATCAACGGATTCGGTAGAATTGGAAGGTTGGTGTTTCGTGCAACCGTAAAAAGGGACAATGTAGATGTAGTGGCCATTAACGATTTGCTGGATGTAGAGCACTTGGCCTATTTGTTGGAATATGACTCTGTTCATGGAAGATTCGATGGTACCATCGAAATCAAGGATGGAAATCTTATTGTAGACGGAAAAACCATCAGGATCACTGCAGAACGCGACCCCAAAAACTTGAAGTGGGATGAGGTTGGTGCAGATGTTGTTGCCGAATGTACCGGTATCTTCACTACTTTGGAAACTGCCCAATACCATATTGATGGGGGAGCCAAGAAGGTTGTGATCTCCGCACCGTCCAAAGATGCGCCAATGTTTGTTATGGGGGTAAACCACCAAGATGTCAAGGCGTCTGACACCATTATTTCCAATGCATCCTGTACTACCAACTGTTTGGCTCCTTTGGCCAAGGTACTTGATGATGAGTTTGGAATTGAGGAAGGTCTAATGACCACGGTCCACGCTACCACAGCGACCCAAATGACCGTTGACGGACCATCCAGAAAAGATTACAGAGGAGGTAGAAGTGCCCTTCTGAACATTATTCCAGCTGCTACTGGAGCTGCCAAAGCGGTAACCAAGGTTATTCCTGCTTTGGAAGGAAAACTTACCGGTATGGCCTTTAGGGTGCCTACAGCAGATGTATCTGTTGTGGATTTGACCGTTAGGTTGGAGAAAGAGACCTCTTATGAGGAAATCAAAAAAGCGTTCAAAAAAGCTGCTGACGGTGAGTTGGCCGGTATTTTGGGCTATACGGATGAAGCTGTGGTTTCCCAAGACTTTGTGGGCGATACCAGAACAAGCATCTTTGATGCCGGAGCTGGAATTGAGCTGAACTCCAAATTTTTCAAAGTAGTATCTTGGTACGATAACGAAACCGGATATTCAAACAAATTGGTAGATTTGGCCGAGCACGCTGCGAGCCTTTAATAATAGTATCTTGCATATAATCCCAGGAGAGGGCAATCGCCCTCTCCTGGGATTCAACAAAAAACTTTGACGCATATGATTTTGATTGTGGATAGTGGAGCCACTAAATCCGATTGGATTGCATTGGACGACAAGGGGAAACAATTGTTTCTTACCCAAACCCTTGGGTTAAGTCCAGAGGTGCTTACACGTGAGGTGATTGAGGATAGGTTGGCCAATAATTTTGAGCTTTCCAAGAATAGAGAAATCGTTAGTCAATTGTATTTCTATGGTGCAGGTTGCGGCACGGATAGAATGAAGAATTTCCTAAAAGAAATTTTCAAGGATTTTTTCCCCAATGCCAAAGCTGAGGTTCGGGAAGATACCTTTGCCGCCATATATGCCACGACCAAGATTGGACGTCAAGGGATTGTCTGCATATTGGGCACAGGTTCCAATTGTAGCTATTATGATGGTCATCAATTGATGCAAAAGGTTACCTCATTAGGCTATATCTTAATGGACGATGGTAGTGGTAACTTCTTTGGAAGAAAGTTGTTGCGTGATTATTATTTCCATAAGATGCCACAGGATTTGGGAATCAAATTCGCCAAGGAGTACAATCTGGAGGCAGATGTCATCAAAGAAAATCTTTACAAACAGCCCAATCCCAATACCTATTTGGCCACGTTTGCCCGTTTCATTATTGAAAACAAGGAGCATCCGTATTGCAAGGGGGTCATTGAAAAAGGCCTGCAACAGTTTGTGAACAACTACATTATGCAGTTTGAACTGGCCACCAAGGTACCTATCAACTTTGTAGGTAGTATAGCGCACTTTCTGCAGGACGAACTAAAAGCCTGTTTGGAAAGGAACGATCTTATTCTTGGGGTTATTCGCAGAAGACCTATTGAAGGTCTGGTTGAGTTTCACCAAGAAACTATTTGATTGCGATCATAGAAATTTCAACATTCACAAATTTGGGGAGATTGGCCACTTCCACGGTTTCTCTGGCCGGGGCGGTATCCGCATCAAAATAGGTGCCGTATACCTCGTTTATTTCCGAAAATTGGTGCATGTCCTTGATGAAAATGGAGGTTTTTACCACATGATCAAAGGTAAGGCCAGCTTCTTCCAAAATGGCCTTGAGGTTTTCCATGGATTGCTTCGTCTCCTTTTTAATATCCCCTTCCACCAATTTGCCCGTAGTGGGGTCTATTGGAATTTGCCCTGAAATGTATAGGGTATCCTTGATCAATACAGCTTGATTATAGGGGCCTATGGGAGCAGGCGCCTTTGGAGTGTTTATGATTTTCTTCATGGAAAGTCTATGCTTTTGTTTAGAGACTTGAAGATATTCAAAAATTATCTTCTACCACTAAAAGGCTGGCTTCTATTTTCCCATTTCAGGTCACTCAAGATGGAACTCTTTATTCCAATAAAGAAATACCATCGTTCATAACGGCCAAAGGGAGTCCAGTCAAAACTGAGCCTAAAACTGTTCAAATCCCTTTTAAAATTGAACCGTGTATCTGCAAATCCCTTGTTTTTAAGATCATACCCGGAGTTAAAGCCCACTTCCCATTTAGGGGAAAGCTGAACATTTCCAGTGAACATCAAAGAATGGTTGGTGATTTGTTTTTCCCGGTTTCGGTTGCTGTAGGTAGCCACATAGGTGAGTCGTACATCCCATGGAATTTTGGTACTGTATGTTGGGTTCTCCACATCATCATCATCACCGGGGGATTCATCCTTATTTCCAAAGTGGGATTCGCCATCCCGGGCACCCTTTAGCTCAAATGGATTGGCCCCATAGTCTGGGTCTTCCTGTTTGTCCTTATCCTCCTTGTTTTTTGCCCCTTTTTTAAACATATCACTGTCCAAGGTAAAGCCTGTGTTCAATCGTGCCGAAGTAAGTCGGGCCAACCCTCCCCCGTTTTTTATGTTCAGGGTGTTGATTCTTCTACCATTGTTGTCTATCGCGTAGGGGTCAAAGGAGGCCGAAAAGTTAATGGGTACCTTCTTGATGATTTCTGTGGAACCGGAAAGATTGATTGGACTTAATTTCAGGGAGTCCGCCTCAAAATTATAGCTCGTGGACAGGGTAAGGTTACTCAGAATACTGATTTTCTTCGGTTCCGTGGCCGTCGAGTCTTTGTCCCTCACCTTGGCCTCCAAGGTATTCTGCAATGAAAAGTTCAGGGAACTTCCCTTGCTCAACGAAGGCCTTCCATAAATACTGGTCTCAAACGGAGTGTACTGTACCTCATCGCCATCGCCATCAGTGTAAGTATCATAAAATTGTTCAAAGGAAGGGGTGTAACTGTATCCAATGGATGGTCGCATGACGTGGCGTATGGCCTGAATCTTTTTGTCCTCCCCAAAATTAAAGGTACCATACACCACGGTACCTATACTGGCACCCAAGTTATAGCGGTTAAATCGGTCAAACCCCGCTACCGTGTCCGTGACAACCGCTTGTTCCTCCTCAACATATCTGCGGCGTATGGTCTCCAAGGTCCATACATCCTCATAACCTCCGTTTAAACTTACGCTCAAGTATTTGGCCACCTTAAAGTTGGTGCCAATGGGAATACGGTGTCTGGCCCCGACCCGGGCACCTTCGAACATTTTGCTGGTGAAAAAATCCTCCTCATTGGTGGTGATGCTGTTCTGGGCGTTCACATCGTATTGAAAGTTGATGTTCTGCAAGATTCCCTTTTTTATTCCATCTCGCTTCGCAAATGGGAAAATACGCTCCATACTGGCCTGAAAGGTCGGTAGGGACATGTTGATGGTCCTTTCCTCTGTTCGGGTATTCTGGGTATGCGTCAACGTAAGACTGGCATTCACCGAAGGATATGCAGGAAACGTTTTGGAATAACTGATGGAGGACGCAAAGGTGTTGGTCTGCGAATTATTCCTATTTATTTGATTGAGCGAGTTGGTGTAATATTGGCTGCTCCCCAAGTTCACGGATGCCGAGAACCTTGAATAAGGACTGGCCTTTGGGTCTTGGGTGTGCGATATACGGATATTGTAGTTGCTGGTCCTGCTATAATCATCAAAGCCTTTTTGGCTTTGGATCAGGTTTTCATAATTAAAATTGATGTTGCCCCGGAATTGATACCGTTTTGAATACTCCGACTGCCCCCGAAATCCATAACTGCCGTTGGTATAGAAATCCCCTGTAACACTAAGGTCCACGTATTCGCTGATGGGCAGATAATATCCTCCGTTCTGTAGGAAGTACCCCCTTTGGGGGTCGTTTCCAAAAGTGGGGAACAAAAGTCCTGCTACCCGCCCTGTAGTCAATGGAAAATAAGCAAAAGGCAAGGCTACAGGAGTAGGGACATCCACAATGTACATATTGCTGAAGCCCGCTATGATCTTTTTCTTGGGGACAAACTTGGCCTTGCGCACCCGTATGTAATAGTCGGGGTCAACGGTATCCTTTGAGGTGGTGAGTTTGGCTTCGCTTAAAAAGTAAACCGAGTCGTTCTCTTTTTTGGTGACCTCGGCATATACTTTCATGGCATCGCTCCCCAATTGGCCTAGACCGGCCTGCTGTTCCGTTCTGGAATTCCAGATAAGGGCCTTTTGCGTATCAAAATTAAACCGTATGGAGTCCGGACGGACTTCATTGCTACCCTGTTTAAAATAGGGGATTTGTGAGTAGGTGCCCGTAGAGTCCTTCATCCGGCCCGCATATACCTCATTTTTTACATAATCCATTACAATGACACCGGCTTTGAGCTCCGTATCCTGATAATAGATTTCTGCCTCATCGTACAGATAAATTTTGTTATCTTTCTGACTGAGTTTTACGTATTCCTTGGCTTTATATTTAATTTTATCCAACAACAAAGGCTGCTTTTGGGAAGCGGAATCCACCTCAACGGAATCCACCTCATTGGGACCTTTTAGCAAATCGGAGGTAAGGACGGGAGCCGTTATGCTATCCTTGATGGCTTTGATGGGCAAAGGGGTAATGAGGTCTTCCTGAGCCACCGAGGATATTGTGCCACAAAGAAGAACAAATAGGAAAACTAAAAGATGTTTGTTTGATTGCAACGTGATAAATCCTATTTTTGTGCTGGTTTGGCTCAGTTTTTGGGCTCAAACTTACATATATTTTTTGTTCTGATTATGGCTGATTACGATATTTTTAACCATTACAGGACACTATAATTACTCGGTTCTTATGAATAAAAGCAGGTCAACATTTTTGGTTTTTCTCCTTACACTCCTCACACTGACATCTTTTACCAAAAATAATACCGAAGTCCCCCCCAAGGATAAATTTATTGTGGTTTTGGATGCAGGGCATGGTGGGCACGATCCAGGAAACCTCGGAAATGGGTATCTGGAAAAGGATATATCATTGAACATTGTGCTGAAAGCTGGCGAGGAATTGAGTAAGGACCCCAGCATTAAAGTCATATACACCAGAAAGGACGATACATTTGTGGATCTCTTCAAAAGAGGGGAAATCGCCAATCAGGCCAATGCAGACTTGTTCGTTTCGGTCCATTGTAATTCCCATAGTTCAGACGCCAGTGGTGTGGAAACTTTTGTTTTGGGGCTTCATAAGAACAAACAGAACTTTGAAGTGGCCAAAAAGGAAAACTCCGTGATCTATTTGGAAGATGATTATGCGCAGCGTTATGCCGAGTATGACATCAATTCCCCGGAATCTGTGATAGGCCTTACCATTATGCAGGAAGAGTTTTTGGACCAGAGCATCATGTTGGGAAAAAGGCTTCAAGATAATTTCACCAAACAACTAAAAAGAAAAGATAGAAAAGTCAAGCAAGCAGGATTTATAGTGTTGCACCAAACCTTTATGCCCAGTGTTTTGGTGGAAGCGGGCTTTTTGACCAATAAAAGCGAAGGGAGCTACCTCAACTCTTCAAAAGGACAAACAGAAATGGGCAAGGCCATCGCTTACGCAGTTTTGGCGTACAAGGCGGATATCAGTGGGGCTCCAGTACCAAGTGAAACAAGTATTGAAATTGAAGATACCGAAGTTGCCGTGAACCTTCCAGAAGAGACCCAACCTGTACAGCAGGAAAAAAAGGAAGAGTCCACACCTCCGGCGGAAGTCAAAAAAGAAACCGTGACTCCCCCAGTAGCAAACAAATCGGATGTGGTGTTTAAAATACAGCTTTTGGCCAGTGCCAAGAGCATTCCCCTTAATGGCGCCAACTTTAACGGTCTGGATCAATTGTCGCGGGAACCCTTTAAAAACCTGTATCGATACATGTATGGGAATGCAAGTACTTTGGAAGAAGCAAAACAGCTAAAATCCAATGCTGATGCCAAGGGGTATACCACTTCATATATTGTGGCCTATAAAAATGGAAAACGCGTACCCATATCACAGGCAGTAAATTAGGAGTGCAAAAACAATGGCAGTCTTGTTAAAATTATTCCTAATTTTGTTTAGAACCATAAACCGAATCTTTTGAAACTATCCAGGGAAATCAAAACTGGGATTATAGTACTCGTTGGGATTTTGGCCTTCATCTTTGGGCTGAGTTATCTTAAATCCGCCTCCCTTTTTGAAAACAACAAAACCTTCTACGCCGTATACGACAATGTTGGCGGACTGCAACCCGGTACCCAAGTGTCCATCAATGGTTTCACTGTGGGCAATGTGAACAATATTAAGTTCAAGGACAGCTCAGGAAAGCTGGTGGTTACCTTTACCGTCAGCAACGAATTTGATTTTTCCGGAAACAGTGTGGCGGAACTTTATGACACCGGTATCATCGGCGGAAAGGGAATCCAGATAAATCCCGTTTTTGATAATGCCCCGCTGGCAAAATCAGGAGATACACTAACTTCAAACATAAAACCGGGAATCACGGAACTGGTACAGCAAAAACTAACCCCCTTGCAAATGAAAGTGGAGGGAGCGGTTTCCAATGCCGATTCACTGCTGATGAACGTAAACCAGATTTTGGACGATCCCACCAAAAAAGAACTCAAACAAACCATTGTGGCCCTTCACGAGATGGTAAATGCCTTTAAGGGAAGTGCGGACAAGCTCAATGGGCTGTTGGCAAACAATAAAGAAGAATTGGACAATTCCTTGAAGAATGTGAACAAAATCACCACCAATTTTTCAAAACTGTCCGACTCATTGGCCAATGCAGGTCTTGCCCAGACCGTATCCAATTTTCAAGTTACGGTGAACCGATTGAACTCCGTGCTCGAAAAAATCGAGAAAGGAGAGGGGTCTTTGGGGAAGCTTACCCAGGATGAGGAACTGTACAGGAACCTAACGGATGCCTCAAAGGAATTGGACCTTCTGCTGCAAGACTTCAGGCTTAACCCAAAACGATATGTAAATGTGTCCGTGTTCGGGAAAAAGCAGAAAGAATACGCCCTTCCCGAAAACGACCCTGCCCAACAACAGGAAAACTAGCCTATGGAATACGTGCCCAACATTCTTTTTCTGATAGCCCTTATTGTGGGAATAGGTTTTTTTGCGAGAAATGTGAAAAAACTGTCCAGAAATATCAAATTGGGGAAAGATGTTGATGTAAGCGATAACAAGTCGCAGCGTTGGCGCAACATGGTTCGTATCGCATTGGGGCAGACCAAAATGGTGGTTCGTCCCGTGGCCGGTCTTATGCATATTATTGTGTATGTAGGCTTCATCATTATCAATATAGAAGTATTGGAGATCATCCTCGATGGGATTCTAGGGACGCACAGATTGTTTTCGCCTTTGGGAGGATTGTACGATTTCCTTATCGGTTCTTTTGAAGTCTTGGCCCTTTTGGTAATCGTGGCCGTCGTGGTTTTTTGGATCCGCAGGAACATTATCCGGTTGAAACGGTTCATCAAACCTGAAATGCAAGGATGGCCCAAGAAAGATGGGAACATGATCCTGTACATCGAATTTGTTTTGATGTTGCTGTTTTTGACCATGAATGCTGCGGATTTTCAGTTGCAGCAATTGGGAGCGGAACATTACACCCAGGCAGGCGCTTTTCCGATAAGTCAATTTATATTGCCGCTATTGGACGGATTGTCCATCTCCACATTGATGGTTATTGAACGGACAGCGTGGTGGTTGCATATTTTGGGCATTTTGGCCTTTTTGAATTACCTCTATTATTCCAAACACCTGCATATTCTTTTGGCATTCCCGAACACGTACTATGGAAGGGTAAAGCCCCAAGGGGAGTTCAATAATTTGGAATCGGTGACCAATGAGGTCAAATTGATGATGGACCCATCGGCAGACCCATTTGCCGCACCTGCGGAAGGGGATGCTGCAGTACCTGAAAAGTTTGGCGCTTCGGATGTCATGGACTTAAGTTGGGTGCAATTGCTCAACGCATACACCTGTACGGAGTGTGGTAGATGTACTTCCGAGTGTCCGGCCAACCAGACAGGAAAAAAATTATCCCCAAGGAAGATCATGATGGACACCCGTGACCGTTTGGAGGAAGTGGGTAAGGTCATGGATGCCAACAAAGGGGAGTTTGTCCCGGATGGAAAGCAGCTTTTGGGAGACTATATCAGTCATGAGGAACTGTGGGCCTGTACCACCTGCAATGCTTGTGTACAAGCATGTCCCGTAAGCATAGATCCCTTGTCCATTATTGTGGAAATGCGAAGGTATCTGGTAATGGAACAGTCTGCGGCACCAATGGAGCTGAACACTATGATGTCCAATATAGAGAACAACGGAGCCCCTTGGCCGTACAACCAAATGGACCGTTTAAATTGGGTGAACGAATAATTTTAGGACTATGAGCGAGCAATTGACAGTGAAGACCATGCAGCAATTCATGGCCGAAGGAAAGCAGCCAGAAATATTGTTCTGGGTGGGCTCTGCTGGTAGTTATGATGACCGTGCCAAAAAGATAAGCCGTGCCTTTGTAAAGTTGCTGAACAAGGCTAAGGTGGATTTTGCCGTCTTGGGACCTGAGGAAAGTTCTACCGGAGACGTGGCCAAAAGGGCAGGAAATGAGTTTCTGTTCCAAATGCAGGCCATGATGAACATTGAATTGTTGAACGGCTATGAAATAAAGCGGATTGTAACCTGTGACCCACATTCCTTCAATACCCTTAAGAATGAATATCCAGGCCTTGGTGGAAAGTATGATGTAGTGCACCATACCCAATTCCTAAAGGAATTGTTGGATTCCGGACGTTTGACCATTGAAGGCAACACCTACAAAGGAAAACGCATTACCTTCCACGATCCCTGTTACTTAGGCCGTGCCAATTCGGTTTTTGAAGCGCCCAGGGAAGTACTCTCCAAAACAAACGCCGATTTGGTGGAAATGAAGCGACACAAGAGTAGGGCATTGTGCTGTGGAGCTGGAGGGGCACAAATGTTCAAAGAACCGGAAAAGGGAGATATGGACATTAATGTCTTACGTACAAAAGATGCTTTGGAGACCCAACCCAACATTATTGCAACAGGATGTCCCTATTGCAACACCATGATGACGGATGGTATCAAAGCCCATGAAAAAGAAGATACTGTTTCGGTTTTGGATGTGGCCGAACTTTTAGCAAACTCCATTTAGTATGTTGACAGATTTTAAAGACCTTCCAGGTCACTCAAGAATATGGATTTACCAATCCAACAGAAGTTTTACCGATGCAGAACTTAAAGAGATTGAAGAAAGCCTATCCGGATTTTTAAAGGAATGGACGGCCCATGGCAGTGAACTGCATGCAGGTTTTGAGATTCGATATAAAAGATTCATCATCATTGGGTTGGACCAGTCCAATACCGGCGCTTCGGGATGTTCCATAGACGCTTCGGTTCACTTTATCCAAAGTTTGGAACAGAAATACAACGTGGTTTTACTGGATAGAATGAACGTTTCCTTCAAACAGGGAGAGTTCGTCGCCTATAAACCATTACAGGACTTCAAACGGATGGCAAAGGAAAAGGCGATATCCAAAAACACCATAGTCTTTAACAATTTGGTGGCCAGTAAATTGGAATATTTGGAGAATTGGGAAGTCCCTGCCAGTGAAAGTTGGCATGCCCGTTTTGTATAGCAATGCTCTTAAATTATCTTAATTTCTGTGCATTCTTCGATGAAATGCAATATTTTTATATGCTATAAGTTCATGTCATAGGCAAGATATTTATGCGATTAAACTACTACTTTCCCTTTCTTTTATTGTTCAGTGTGTGCCTAAGCGGTCAAAATGACCCTTTGGTTGTGAAAGATTCTTTGGCCCAAGCCCATTGGGTGGAAGGGCAATACCAAAAAATGTCCTTGGAAGAACGGGTGGGGCAACTCTTCATGGTGAGCATTGCTTCAAATCAAGATAAGGCCGCCACGGATAAAATAACCACATTGGTGAAGGAACAGGGTATTGGCGGGGTCATTTTTTTACCGGGCAGCCCTGTAAAACAGGCAAAACTGACCAATACGTACCAATCAGAATCTAAAATTCCTCTTTTGATCGGGTTGGATGCTGAATGGGGACTTGCCATGCGGTTGGATTCAACCTATGCCTTTCCTTGGAACATGACCTTGGGGGCCATTCAGGATAACAAAACTGTGGAAAAGGTAGGGTATCAGGTAGGAAAACATGCCAAACGCTTGGGGGTGCACATCAACTTTGCACCAGACCTGGATGTGAACAACAATCCCAAGAACCCCATTATTGGAAACCGTTCCTTTGGGGAAGACCCCATAAATGTGGGTGAGAAGGGTGTGGCCTTTGCAAAAGGCATGGAAGCTGCTGGGGTTCTTTCATGCGGAAAACACTTTCCTGGTCATGGGGATACAGCTACGGATTCCCACAAGGCATTGCCCATTATCGCTTCAAATAGGGAACGACTGGATTCCATTGAACTTTATCCGTTCAATAAGGCCATCAATAATGGTCTGAGTTCGGTGATGATTGCTCATTTGGCAGTTCCAAGCTTGGAAGAAAGGGAGGGCTTTCCTTCCTCACTCTCCAAAAGTATTGTGGTAGATCTGCTTCAAAATGAAATGGGTTTCAAGGGATTGGTCTTTACCGATGCCCTGAACATGAAGGCCGTTTCTGAGTTCGCACCGGACGGAGAGGTGGAGCTACAAGCGTTTTTGGCTGGAAATGACATGTTGCTGATGCCTGTGGATGTGCTGTCGGCCAAGAAAAAACTGATGGAGGCCTACGAAGCCGGGACCATTACCGAAGAACGCCTTTCCCATTCCGTAAAGAAGATTTTGATGGCCAAATACAAGGCCGGATTGTCCGATTATAAGCCCATTGCCTTGGAAAACCTTTATGAGGATTTAAATGGAATCGAGAACGATGTACTTTATGAAGAGGCCATTGAGGGCGCCATTACCGTAGCCAAAAATAATTTCTCCTTGATGCCCATCAAAAAATTGGAGAACAAAAAAATAGCCTATGTCCATTTTGGGGATGATGAGGGAGCACCTTTTTTGGATGCACTGAACCAATATTTCAAGGTTACAGCCATCAAGGCAAAGGACATCGCCGGATATCGTAAAGAGTTGACCAATTACAATTTGGTGATTATAGGGTTCCACAAAAGCAATGCAAGCCCTTGGAAAGGGTATAAATTCTCCAAGAATGAGATTTTTTGGCTGGAGGAAATATCGCGTTTGCGTACCAGCAATACCATTTTGACCCTTTTTGCCAAACCCTATGCCCTGTTGGATGTATTGAACTTTGATGCAATGGATGGTGTGGTGGTAGCCTATCAGAACAGTAAAATTGCCCAAGAAAAAGCTGCGGAGGTCATTTTTGGTGCCATTGGCGCCGATGGTAAACTCCCGGTTTCCGCGCATCCAGAGTTTCCGGTAAACACCGGGGAGAAACTGAAATCCTTGAAGCGTTTAGGCTATAGCATCCCGGAACGGGTAGGGTTGAGTTCCACAGGACTTGCCGAGGTGGACAGTTTGGTGCATTCCGGTCTGGATTCCCTAATGTTTCCCGGGGCACAGGTTTTGGTGGCGAGAAAAGGTAAGGTGGTCTATAACAAAAGCTTTGGAAAACCTACTTATGATTCCACAAGACACGTGAATACCAACTCCATTTATGATTTGGCGTCGCTGACCAAAATATTGTCTACCCTGCCCTTGATCATGAAAATGGAGGAAGAGGGAAAGATTGCCCTAAACAATACCTTTCAAGAGTTGGTGCCGGAATATGGGGATACTGAACTAAAGGATGTAACCGTGCTCAAGGCGTTGTCCCATTACGGTCGCCTTCCGGCTTGGATCGCTTTTTATCTGGACACGCTTACCAAGGAAAGAAAACCGTCCGATGAATTTTATAGAAAGTCACCCACAGAAGGGTATTCCTATCAGGTAGCCGATCATTTGTATCTCACTAATGCCTATAAAGATTCTATCTACGATAGAATAGGAAGGCAGAGTTTGAAATCCAATCGCTACAGATATAGTGATGTGGGCTATTATGTTTTTAAGAAATACATTGAGGACACTTATGGTAAGCCTATTGATGAGCTTATCAGTGAGTTTCTCTATACGCCTTTGGGACTGCAGCATACGGCGTTTAATCCCTTGCATAAGTTTCCCAAAGATGAAATAGTCCCTTCCGAAGAGGATGATTACTACAGGTACCAGACCATTCAGGGATATGTCCACGATATGGGAGCGGCCATGCAGGGCGGAGTAGGGGGGCATGCCGGACTGTTCAGTACGGCCAGTGATGTGGCCAAGATCATGCAGATGTACCTGCAGGGCGGATATTACGGAGGGGTTCGTTTTTTTAATGATAGGACCGTGAAAAAATTCAATACCTGTTATTTCTGCAATAAAAATGTACGACGCGGGGTGGGATTTGATAAACCCCAATTGGAAGAGAGTGGGCCAACCTGTGGTTGCGTATCCCATAAGAGTTTTGGACATAGTGGCTTTACGGGAACGTATACTTGGGCAGACCCCGATGCAGAGCTGGTCTATGTGTTCTTGTCCAACCGAACCTACCCATCGGCCACCAATACCTTGTTGATCAAGTCTGGTCTTAGGACGAGGATACAACAAGCTATTTATGATTCTATTATAAATTAAGAAGCAAATATTACCGTAGCTTTGTTTTCATGAAAATTGCAATTGTTTGTTATCCCACTTTTGGGGGAAGTGGTGTTGTTGCCACCGAATTGGGAATAGCCTTGGCGGAAAGAGGGCATGAAGTGCACTTTATTACCTATAAACAACCGGTTCGATTGGGACTTTTAGGGAACAACATCCATTTTCACGAGGTCCATGTTCCCGAGTATCCCCTGTTTCATTATCAACCCTATGAGCTGGCATTGTCCAGTAAGTTGGTGGATACCATAAAATTGTATGAGATCGAGTTGCTGCACGTGCATTATGCCATTCCTCACGCCTATGCGGGCTATATGGCCAAGAAGATGCTTCAGGAGTATGGGATTTTTATTCCTATGATCACAACCTTGCACGGAACCGATATCACTTTGGTGGGCAAACACCCATTCTATAAGCCCGCTGTTACCTTCAGTATCAATAAATCCGATGTGGTCACCTCCGTTTCCGAGGCCTTGAAAAAAAGTACGTTGGATCTTTTTGAGATTGAAAGAGATATTGAGGTGATTCCCAACTTTATAGAAAAAACCAAGTACAGTACGGAATATACCGATTGCCAACGTTCTTTGATGGCCAAGGACAATGAGCGTATCATAACCCATATCAGTAACTTTAGAAAGGTAAAGCGCATTCCTGACGTTATTCGGGTGTTCCATCGTATTCAAAAGGAAATTCCTTCAAAATTGATTATGGTGGGAGAGGGGCCCGAAAAGGAAAGTGCTGAGCAGATGTGTGATGATTTAGGCCTGAAGGATAAAGTGTTGTTCTTGGGCAATAGTACTGAAATTGATAGGATTCTCTGTTTTTCAGATCTCTTCCTGTTACCCTCGGAAACGGAAAGTTTTGGTTTGGCCGCCTTGGAAGCCATGATCAACAAGGTTGCGGTGGTTTCCAGTAATACGGGAGGTATTCCAGAAGTGAACATTGATGGAGTTTCGGGCTTCTTGTCCAATGTGGGTGATGTGGATGATATGGCCTCCAAGGCCCTACAGATCTTGAGGGACGACCAAACTTTGGAAAAATTCAAACAAAACGCATACAACGTAGCTTCCAAGTTTGATATTATCAATATTTTGCCCCTGTATGAAGAAATCTACGAGAAAGCCTATAATTCCAGGTTCAAGAATACCGTTTAATATATGAAATATGCCTTGTCTTTGCTGATGTTGATTGGGTTGCTTTCCTGTAAGGCGCAGTCCCTATATGGGGAAAAAATGGAAGATTTGGTTTTGGTGGCGCATGATGGATACAGTGGTATTTCTGAGTATGAGACCATGGTTATACAGGATACCAAGTCGTTGAACAAATTCTATGCACAGATCAACAAGACCAGAAAGCCTGGTCTTCCTGTTCCAAGTATTGATTTTTCAACCGAAACGGTTTTGGTCGTCTGCTTGGGAGAACTTCAAGGAGAAAAGGAACCAATGCTATCAAGAATTCAGCAGACCGAAGACGAACTATTGGTAGCGATAGAACTATCCAATCCGGCAAAAGAAGAAGGATTCCAAGCTGTTTCGCACCCTTTTTATTTGTATAAAATGCCACGTACCCCAAAGGAAATCCATTTTCAAAAGGTAGGGTGGTAAACCCAAAATAACTTTCCTTTTTTTGCGTCTCATCGAAAATTAAAGCACTTGAAAGTGCAAACTTCTCCTTTTTGGCATGTTGGCCTAGCTTTGTTATCAATAACCTCAAATCTTACATAATGAATATTTCAAGATTGGCCTGTGTGGCTTTGGCATGTATTTTAACCACATCTACTTTTTCCCAAGAACCAGAATTGGAGCTGACCAAGAAAGATAGCATTGTAAACAGCTATTGGCTTGTTTCTTTGGGAACCAACATAGTGGATGATTCCGGACATGAGTTTAGCAGACTTTTTGATATGGAAGATGCCTGGAACATGGTACCTTACCCCTCCAGAATTAGTGTTGGCCGCTATTTTAAGAATGGATTGGGATTGGAAGCCATTGGTAGCTATAACCAATACAAGGAAGGAAAGACCATTGATAAAGTGGTCAATCCTGAGGACAAAGATTACTTTGGAATTGATTTTAGGGTAAGCTATGACCTAAATATGATTTTGGGGGAAACCGGATTTTTTGACCCATATATTGGTATTGGTGCCGGTTACACTGACGCGAATAATCAAGGTAGGGGAACTTACAACGCCGTGGCGGGATTTAGGACATGGTTCTCTGACCATTGGGGGTTGGATTTCAATACTACGGGAAAATGGGCAATGAGTACGGATAATGCCACAAATCACATTCAACACGCATTGGGTGTTGCCTACAGGTTTGATGTGGAAAAAGGACTTTCCAGAAAAGGACAGGAAAAATTGGCCTTGTTGGAAGAAATGGAAAAAGAGCAACAAAGGGTTCAGGATTCCATAGCAAAAGCAGAAGAAGCCCGCTTGTTGGCGGAACGTTTACAAAGGGAAAAGGAAGCTGCCGAATTGGCCGCTGCCGAGAAAGCCAAAAAAGAGGCCGAGGAAGCAAGACGAGCTACCCTTCAGAACAAAATCAATCAATTGGGCAATGTGTACTTTAGATTGAATTCATCTTACCTCACCTCAAAGGACAAGGAATTGTTGGATGAGCTTGTGGCCATTATGGAAAGTGAACCTAAACTGACCATTAAGATTGCTGCACATACAGATTCCAGAGGTACACACCAATACAATCAGTGGCTGTCCGAGAGAAGGGCTGAACGTACGGTTGAGTATGTGATTTCCAAGGGAATATCTCAAGATCGTATACGGCATGAAGCTTTTGGAGAGACACAATTGGTGAACGATTGTGCGGATGGGGTACGTTGTACAGAGGAACAGCACTCCAAAAACAGAAGGTCGGAATTCAAGATAATAAACCTGTAGATAGGGTTGACATAAAAAAAGCCGAGCTAATGCTCGGCTTTTTTATTTTGTTTAGAGATAAGCTATGCTTATTACCAATTTTTGATCGGGATAAGTCTGTCACATTTAGAGAACATCAATCCTTCTTTAAAGTTGTTGAACCGGTCCACAGAGTCGTCCCCATTGAGCCAAGCAAGATAAATGGCAGGAGTGTTTATTCCAGCTTCGTGTGAAAAGGGATATCCTCCACCAAATCTTGGGTTCATCTCCAAATAATACACCTTTCCATTACTTACAAAAAAGTCGCAGTCCATGTTTCCAATATGCTTGGTCTTTTCAGCAATGGTTTGTGCTATTTTAGAGAACTCCTTGTTTATTACAGATAATGCTTTATCCGTTTCACCAGACCTCATACCCATTTTTTTTCGGATGAATGAGCCATAATGATTTCCTTGAAAATCGTTTAGGATGTCTATTCCATATTCGTCCCCATTTATTTTTTCTTGGATAAGGATACTTTTTTCAATATCGTCCGCACTGGCATCCTTAAGAATGGATTTTTTGATTTTGATACGTTGCAATTCATAGGCCAATGCAAGTTCTTCTTCATTTTCAACCACATCAATGGCTATGGAGGCGCTTCCCCATCTGGGTTTAATGACAAGGGGGTATTCCAACTCACCATTTTCCAATGCTTTTTGGGCATCAAAAAGGGTCAGATACGTCTTGGGGGTATCTACCCCAACTTCCTTGAAAAAGTTGAACGTTTTCCATTTGTCAAAGGCAATGTCAATTACATTGGGGGCAGATATAATTACCTTGGCCCCAAGACTTTCAAGTTCTTCCTTGTGTTTGGCCAAAATGGGCAGCTCCAAATCATTGAGTGAAATGATCGCATTGATTTCATGTGTTTTTATGAGCTCCTTTAATTTTCCGATATATTCTTTATCATAGATGGAAGGGACCTCCAAAGCTACATCGGCATCAACTAACGCCGGTGCCGACAATTGATTGTCAGCCGCCAATATGAGTCCATTGCCCTGTAAGGCCTGTTTAAAATAGTTGATCAAATAGTTTCTGCGGCCCGCACAGGTAAATAGGATGTGGTTTGGTTTCATAAAAGGAATACTAAACGGAAAGGGATTTTTCTCTTGATATATTTTTTTCAGTTAAGAGATTTCGACTGATTTTTCTTTTTTTCGAATTTAATAGGGGAATTTCATTCACATACTCCATTTTTACCTTGGCATCTTGGCCTACATAGGACTTGAATAAGCTTAGGAGCTCTTCTTCTCTATTAAAAGAGTCATCCATATTTATTTTGATAGTGTAGGTTGCATTGTCTACCTGTAAAAATTGGATTTGTTTGACCTCTGGATATTTTGGAATGATACTCATGAACTTAAAAGGACTTATCATGGAACCCATGGTATCCAATAGAATATCCGATTTTCTTCCTTCCACTGTTTTCAATACAGGGAAAGGTTCATCGGGATCGATCGCTATGGCGCCAACATCTCCAGTATCGTACCTGATCATGGGGGTGGCATGGTTGTATAGGTCGGTAATCACAATACGGCCCAATTCGCCATGTTTCACAGGTCTGTCAGAGTTGAAATCCAATATTTCAAGTATGTAACTGGCCCAATTTATGACAAAATAATTACTGCTGGCGGTCTGTTGTGCTATGATACCATTTTCAAAGTTTGAATACCTGGAGACCATAGGGGTATCAAAGTAATACCACATTCTACTGCGGACATCATCACTCAGGTTTTCAGACATTCCTATGATGGACTTGATGTTGCAATGAATTGGTTTTGAATTGATAGCATCTAAATAGTCACATATTTTTTCAAGACCGGAAGGATAGCCCAGCCATCCCTTTGGGGATTTGTTTTTTTGGAGTTTTGTCAACAAATGCTGAATTTTTTCACCTTCCAAATCCTCTATATTGATCGGGGAAATGTTCTGTATTAAGGCAGGTATTCTTTTCTTCCTAAGCTCTTTGGTCCATAGTCTTACATAGAGTAATTTGTCACCAATGGTAAATCCAGCTTGCTTCGCAAAATAAATGGTATCCGCCGTGTTCCTATTTTTTTTCTCTTGATTCTGATATATCATGAAAGGGACCCCCGTAGAGCCACTGGTGAAAATTTTGTTGACCTTTTTTTCCTTGGAAGATGTAGTCACCAATCCCCCAAAATGTTCTTTTATAACATTCTTGTTAACAACAGGGAAATCTTGGAGGGAAGTATATGTTTTGCGGTTCTTGTAGAATTCGGTTTCATTTACGGCTAGATCCAACAAGTTTTTTAAGGCAGGATTGTTCTTATCCATCAGTAAATCAAATGACCCAAGAGAAAAAGAGGCTTCTATGTCTCTTAAGTTTTTTTTGATTTTACCCCCTTTCACCGCATCTAAAATCCAGAACATTTTGTTCCTCGCGAGGTTAAAAAAGTTGTGTTCCATTTTTAATAGAGGTTAAGACAAATTTTTAAAAAATAGGGCGGATAACTAAAGGTTCAACTAGGTCGTACCTTTAATTTGAAACCAAATTACGCTAAATGTCACAAATACTCTTAAAGAATACATTATATTTTAAGTTAAACGCTCCCAAATGGTTCAAAAATAATAGCTGATACACTCATGCCCCGAGGGCTATTGGGAATCAGGTTTGGCCCGAACGTATATGGTAATAACGAACAAAGTTGGGTATGAAGTATGTATTGCTATATTACCCAATCTTCATAGAGGGGCAATTATGTGGTACTCAAAGTGTTTTTTTGCGTTTCATCGATAATTTTTAGGTCCAGGTCCCCTTTTTCTATAACACACTATATTTTTGTAATGTTCCCTTGTTCGTATAAAAACACCGCCAAGAAAATGATTTTCAAAAGAGTTTTACCCCTAATTTTGATTTTAGGTTTCCCTAGTACTTTTTTTTCTCAAAATCTACATGTCGAATCCAATGCAGCTTCCATAGAAAATGAAGCAAATGCCACAACAGGATGGATAGGAGATGCGACCATTACCTCAGATGGAACTGATGCCCAGTCTGGTAGTTTTTCAATTAGAGCGGTATCTACCAGCGCCAATGGTAGGATTTTGGAATATTATTTTGATGCCGTTGTAGGGGAAGACTATGTCATACGAATTTGGGCGAAGGAAGGCCCTAAGGGGACGGTGCCAGGCGCTCCTGCATTTGCAGCTTGGGCCGGGATGGCGGGGTTTTCCGTTACAGAGATTTCTGGAACTGAGTGGGCCGAATATGTTTTTAATGTTAGAGCTACCACATCTAGACCTAGGATAAGGGTGTATACAAGTCCATCCTCTACAAGCACTATCGCAGGGAACACTGTTTTGATAGATGCCGTGTCCATAGTTGTTGCCGGTAGTGACACCGAAGCCCCCAGTGCGGTTACGGACTTGTCCTCTTCCAATACAACATCAACCGGTACGGATTTAACTTGGAGCGCATCCACGGACAACATAGGGGTGACCAACTACGAAGTTTTCAGGGATGGTGTGAGCATAGCCAATACGGGTACTGCCACCACCTTCAATGTGACCGGCCTGTCACCGGAGACAAGCTATAATTTTACGGTATTTGCCGAAGATGCGGCAGGGAACACCTCTACGGTGAGCAACACAGTAAATGTGAATACGTTGGCGGGAACAGATACCGAAGCCCCCAGTGCGGTCACGGACCTTGGCTCTTCCAATACTACGTCAACCGGTACGGACCTGACCTGGAGTGCATCCACGGACAATGTGGGGGTGACCAACTACGAAGTTTTCAGGGATGGTGTGAGCATTGCCAATACGGGAACGACAACGACCTTCAATGTTATTGGACTATCACCAAGTACAAGCTATGATTTCACGGTATTTGCCGAAGATGCGGCAGGGAACACCTCTGCGGTGAGCAACACGGAGACCGTNTATTTGCCGAAGATGCGGCAGGGAACACCTCTGCGGTGAGCAACACGGAGACCGTGAACACACCAGGGGTTCCGGATACGGAGGCTCCCAGTGCGRTCACGGACCTTGGCTCTTCCAATACAACATCAACCGGCACCAGTTTGTCCTGGAGTGCATCCACGGACAATGTAGGGGTGACCAACTACGAGGTTTTCAGGGATGGCGTGAGTATCGGCAGCTCAGGTACAGCTACCACGTTCAATGTGACCGGACTCACACCAAGTACCAGCTACGATTTCACCGTATTTGCGGAAGATCTAGCAGGAAACACCTCTACGGTCAGCAATACAGAAACAGTGACCACTTCAGCCGGAGGTGGAGTAGTGGACTTTACTTCAGAGAACTCCAATCTCACCACCGTGGATTGGACCGCAAGGGATTTGTTTGCCGATCGTAATGTAGGAATAGGTACCACAGATACACAGGGGTATAGATTGGCTGTCGCAGGTAATGTGATTGCAGAAGGGGTTCGTGTTGAACTTCAAGGAAATTGGCCTGATTTTGTTTTTCACGATCAGTTTGATTTGTTGAAATTGGAAGAAATCAGAAAATATATCCAAGAGCATGGACACTTGCCCAATATCCCAAGTGCCAAGCAGATTGAGGAAGAGGGAATCGATCTTGGAACCATGAATGCAAAATTATTGCAGAAAATAGAAGAGCTTACTCTTTACGTTTTAAGTCAAAATGATGAAATAAAAGAGTTGAAGGAAGAAAATGAGAAAATGAAGGATCTGCTGAAAAGATTGGAGAGAATAGAAAAAAAATTGGATGTGAACGGCTCATCCCATTGATAATGAATGGTAATTTGAAAAAGTCACATGACATCTTTTCTAAAACAGATGACCATCAATTAAAATATTAGCATTTGCCACAGTTCTGTTAACCTATGAAAAAAAAATACTTTTTAGTTTATATTGCTGCAATTTGTCTTTTTGTCCAAGTGAGTGTTGGACAAAGTATCCGTAAGGGGTTTGATGAAATGACCGATTATGAGAAAACTGAGTTGGTAAATGCATTTTATCTCTTAAGGGAAGGCCCGGATTTATTTAATGATTTGGCCCAATTTCATGGTGATTTCTTCAACTTTGACAATACTGCGGACCCAACAAGACTTGATTTACACTTTAATCTTCCCGATGAGGCCGAACGGGAAATTTTCTTGGCTTGGCACCGTAGACAAATGTTTGAAATGGAACAAGCTGTCCAGGACATCAACCCGGAAATAAGCTTGGCATTTTGGGATTCTTCCATATACCAATCATCTACGGATGCCCTTTGGGACGATGATCTTTTGGGGACTTTTGATGAAAATTGGAGTTTGAACCGGAATTTTGGAGAAGGAGGACCGTTACCCACCCCAATGGATGTAAGCAATCTAATGAACGCTACCGATTTCTTTGTTTTTAGCAATGCTTTGGAAAGACAAGCCGTGCACCGTGGGGCACACGTTTGGACAGGAGGTGCAATGCCTACTACATTGTCTCCAAGGGACCCCGTGTTCTATTTTCACCATTCCTTTGTAGATAAGGTTTGGGTAGAGTGGGAGGCTATTCATGGAACATCTGCATTCATAACAACTTCCATGTTGCGTTACGACGGCACATATGTTTTTGATGGACAGACGCTTCCTTTGGTTGATCCCAATGATATTACCGATACTAGAGTGTTGGGAGTGTTTTATGCAGAAAATGGACTGGCCCAGTTGGACAATTATATAGTAAGTAACACCTATAATCCGGAAGAAATCTTTTATTATCAATATAATATAGAAGCTGGCAATAACTTTATAGTACCTGCCGGCACTTCGGCAAGATTTGAATCTGTTAACCAAATTGATCTAACCCCAGGTTTTGAGGCTTCTGCAGGTTCTTCTTTCCAAGCTAGTATTGATGTGGAGAATGGGGGCATTTCAGGTAAATCTGGAGTCATTAGAAAGAAAAACCCATATGATTTCTCCCCAATGCTTCTCGAACCCATTGTATGGGAAGAGGGAGGGGATTTGTTGGATGATAAGCCTATTATTATTACGGCACATCCTAATCCTTTTACGGAAAAGATTACTATAAACCTAAGTAAGCGCAAGGATTGCGTGATAGAAGTATTCAACATGATGGGTATGTTGATTAGGGAAGAAGCTTTCCAAAATACCGATACCTTGGTGATTAAAAATTTATATGGCCTCTCCGTTGGGTTCTATGTAATAAGGGTCACCGATGCCAATGGTAAAATACTGGTGGTCAAACGAGTTGTTAAAATGTAATCTTATAAATAAGATACTTCATAATATAAAAGGAGGGCATTTGCCCTCCTTTTTTGTTTTAAAACCTTGTTTGTATCTGATGGAACCCATCAATGTTTTCCATGGTCCATATGTATGCTTGCGGGGTCTCTGTATTTACAGCATTCCGGTAAGTTGTCATAGACCTCGTCTGGTGCTGTGAACCCTTCTGAGTCATGCCCGACTTCTGCAATTCTTTTTTTGATGTCCGATATGGAACATTTCCTCTCATCGATGATGGCATGGAACTCTTTTGTGTCCGCATTCCAGGAAGTAAACTTTACCCCTTTGATCTTTATGGCAGCTTTTTCAATGCGATTTTTGCACATGCCGCAATTTCCTTTTATTTCAAAAGTAACCGATTTGTTTTTCTCCTGACCATGGCCAATGGAAACCAGCATTACTGTAAAAACGGCAAATAGTATTGTTTTCATATGGAATAGAGTTTAAATTTTATATCTAAAGCCCGCATAATAGGTGTTGCCCAGAACAGGGCCGTATAAGATGGTACTGTCAAAATATGGGCCAAAAGGATTGTTACTTGACAAAATCGGTTCTTTTTGGGTAAAGTTCCCTATGTTTTCCCCACCAATATAAAGTTCAAATTTATTGGAGAATACCCGTGTAATCTGCGTATTTACCAAAACATATTCTTCGGAATGGGTGGGTAGTTGATACGCTTCAGGATTGGAACTCGTGTTGGGCAATCTTTGTTTTCCGAGCCAATTTGATGTGATATCGAAACGCCATTGCCTTTCATACTTTTTCTGTGTTTCGTAGCCTAGGTTGACAAAGAATCGGTACGAAGGTTGTAATGGTTTTGTCAATCGGCCACTGTTGTAATCAGCGATTACATCAAAGTATTTGTAGGTGGTTCTTAAATGGAAATCTTGGAGGATTTCATAGTTAAGATCGATTTGTAGGCTATTGGATCTACTTTTTCCATCCAGATTATAAAAAGCTATTTCCCTCGGATTTTCCCAGTCTACGATGATTTGGTCCTCAAATGATGTTCTGTAAAAATCAATGGAAAAATCCAAGACCCTGTTCCATAAATACAGTTTTTGAATGAAGCTTACCCCATAGTTCCATGCTTTTTCCGGCCTTAAACCATAATAGTTGCCGCCAGTACCGTTTATCACGATCTGTCTAGAGGAAGCAAAAAGTTGTTGATTCTCCGAAAAAATATTGGTCCCACGCTTTCCTCTCCCAAATGAGGCCCTAAAACTGGCCTTGTCCCATAAAGATTGTCTCAAATGGAACCTAGGGGTAACAAAATTACCCAAATTATTACTGTGGTCGGCGCGTATGCCTGCTTCAAAACTTAGACCTTCCAGATTGTCATAAGTGTATTCAAAGAAGGCACCAATGGTATTGTCGTTTCGGTTAAAAGAAGACGAATTTACGGTCTCTTTGTAACCGTCGTGGGTTAAACTTAATCCCGTTTTGAATTTATGCTGGGTGCTTCCTATGATGCTATTGAAAATCAAATTTGAATAAAAAGCATTCTGGTTTATGTCATAGAGGTTCAGCCCATAAAAAGAATTTTGATCGTGGGAACTAAATGCAGTTTGAAATCCAAAACTTTGATAGGGTAGGTCGGGAAACACATATCCCACTTTAGCAGACAGGTCCCATCGGGAGGTATTGATTTCACTTCCCCATGAATTGGAGGTGAGCTTATCGGTATCCGGATTGAAATCAGATTGACCGATTTCCTTGGAATCAGATAGGTATTGCATATTTAAATAGCTTACCCAACCGTTCTCCGGATTTAGGTATTGCCACCGGTTCATGAAATTGACTTGTTTGGCAAGTGGAGTATCTAGAAATGAATCCTTATTACGATCTATATGCCCGTTTCTTAAATTGGCATGGATGTAGAACCCAACACCAAGAAAATCGGAAATATTATGGTTTACTCGAGAGTTGAACTCATAGCGCTCATAGTTGTTTGCGTACATATTGACAAAAAAACGCTTGTCTGCCAAAGGCTTTACCAATTCACTGTTGATATGCCCTGAAATACTCTCAAAACCATTGAGCACGCTTCCAGCCCCTTTTGTAATTTGAATGCTTTCAATCCAGGAGCCGGGGGTAAAAGAAAGTCCAAATACCTGCGATGCACCCCTTATGGATGGCATATTTTCTTGGGTGAACATCAGGTACGGGCTATTTAGTCCCAACATCTGTACTTGTTTGGCCCCTAAAATGGCATCGGAAATGTTTACATCCACGGTAGGATTGGTTTCAAAACTTTCAGAGAGATTGCAACATGCGGCTTTTAGCATTTCTCTGCCGTCCACTGCCACCACGTTCTGTACCTTGAAGAGCGATTTCTGTAAGGGGGCAAACTCCTTTTCCACGATTACTTCCTCCAATACCACATTGGGGTATAGTACAATATTGCCAAGACTGGGCCTGTTTACGGGAATGGTGTCCGAGCGGTGCCCAATGGAGCTAACAACAAGAAACTTATAATCTTTGTTAAAAGGAATTTTAAAGTTTCCCGATAGATCGGTGGTTGTTCCTATTGTACTGGATAACCAATAGACATTTACATCTGGTAACCCAATGGTTTTTCCCTTATCATTATATTCCAACACTCTTCCCGTAACTTGGAGTTGTGAAAAGCAATTGAAAGTAAAAAAAAGAAGGAGAAGAAAAGTGTATGATCTCACCACTGAGAAATGAAGTTTTTTATAGTTTAAAATTACGAATTTCTTGTCTTATAATGGAATATTGGCCATAATTAAAACAAAGAATGCAGTTCATAGATTTTTTAGGGATTTAGCAGATTTTAAACAACAGATGGAACTCTTATATGGTAATTTTAGATGGAATATATTTTAGAATGGTTTTGTTCAAAATAATGACCGGATTGTTCCTTGGGTGTTGTCTACAGGATACTTATGGACAGATTGCCAGTTCAGTTGAAGAAGAATCAGGCATCCCGGTCCGTATTGTGAACCATACAGATTGTATTTTTAGACAAGTTGCTTTGCTATCGACACGGTTTGGGGATTTAAGGCCCAATGATACCACTGAATATAGAAGAGTAAAGTACAATGTGCTAAAGGATGATCCCTTAATCTATGCCACAGTTGATGGCCAGCATGTTGGGAGATATGTAAAAATTCCTGAAGAGGAGTCTAAACAATACACCTATGTGATTGATAGTCTGAAAAATAAGGTAATATACGTTAGCCGGATAGAAATTGACAACTAAAAAATAAATGATAAACCAATCCCCCATTATATAATGTACAACCTATGATCAAAATTTTGGAAAAACTTCGCAAGAATGCTTTTTGGAGCATTGATGCCTTAAAGGGTGGGGGAGTAAAGAAACATTATCGGGAGATTCAGTTGGTGCTAAACAACCCCAACTCTGACGAAGCTCGGTATATAAGGCATAAAAATCTATCCAATATTCTTGAGCATACTATTAAAACGGTGCCTTTTTATTATGATATCCCTTTAAACTTGGCCCAGTTGGAACAATTCCCTGTAATAAACAAACAGATTGTAAGGGAGAAGTTTGAGCACTTTAGAAGTTTGGATTACAAGAACAGACACATGCACGAGGTCAGTACCAGCGGCTCAACCGGTAAACCTTTTAAGATATTGCATGATGGAAACAAAAGAGATAGGAACACTGCCGACACCATATTTTTTGCGGAAAGAGCAGGGTTTGAACTTGGATCAAGACTCTATTACCTAAGGTTATGGGACAAGCAGTATAAGAAAAATTGGCTATTGTCCTTGCTTCAGAACATATCCATGCACTCTGTGGACAATTTGAGCGATCAAAATGTTGCGAAATTGATATCTGCACTTGAAAAGGACAAGTCAAACAAAAATTTATTGGCCTATACTTCCGCTTTGGACTCCATTTGCAAATATCTGGACAAAAACCAAAAGGATTTTGGCCAACGAAAATTCAAGGTCAATTCGGTGATTGCAATAGCCGAAGCATTAGGTTCCGATGTAAAGAACAAGGTGTTGGAGTATTTCGGGACAGAGGTGGTATCTAGATACTCCAACAGTGAAAATGGAATATTGGCACAGCAAAAAATTAACGGTCAGACAGGAAATTTTGAGATCAATTGGGCCAGCTATCATATAGAGATATTGGACTTGAACCATGACAGACCTGTAGATCCTGGAGAACCGGGAAGGATAGTCATTACAGATCTGTTCAATTATTCCATGCCTCTTATCAGATATGATACGGGAGATGTTGGTGTTTTGCAGCAGGACCCAGAACATCATACCGTGTCATTTGCCCGTATTGAAGGTAGAAAAATGGATATGTTCACAAATACCAAAGGAGAGTACGTTTCCTCGCATATAATTCACCATATATTGCAGTTCAAGGGAATAGAGCAGTTTCAATTTGTAGAGGAGGAAAATGGCATATATATCATAAAATTGAAGGTTTCCGAACGATTGGATGACAGAAGTGAAAGGACCCTACACGACCGCTATATGGAATATTTCGGTGAGGATGCAAAAATTAAGATCAAATATGTTGATGACATTCCCCTATTGCCTTCCGGAAAAAGAAAGTTGGTCATCAATAATGCCATAGCAAAACAAAGAAACTTGGTCAAGAAGACCCAGGAAATGGATAAATTGGATTTGGTGAACTAATATGTTTTAAAGTTCAATGCTGACCACAATCAATTCTTCTGGGCTTCATTTTTTCTAAGTACATCGAAATCGATCATACCGGATTCTGAATCCAAGGCGACATCTTTTCTGAAGAGGACCTTTATGGCTGTTTTTACAAAAATTTGCATATCAAGTATAAAAGATAGATTGTTCACATACTCAATATCCTTTTGAAGCCTTTTGTCCCAATCCAATAAATTTCTTCCCGAAATTTGAGCAAGACCAGTTATTCCCGGCCTTACGGTATGTCTTATTTTTTCTGCCTCGGTGTAATAGGGCAGATAGCGCACCCGCAGGGGCCGAGGTCCTATTAAACTCATATCCCCTTTGATGATACTGATCAGCTGGGGAATTTCATCCAAAGAGGACTTTCGTAAAAAAGTTCCAAATTTGGTGACCCTTAATTCATCAGGTAAAAGTTTCCCATTTCCATCTTTGGTGTCCTTCATGGTCTTGAACTTTATGATGGAGAAAATGGCTTCATTTTTTCCAGGCCTAGGTTGTAGAAAGAAAGGTTTCCCTTGATTCACAAATAGAAGTATGAACCAGATGAATAAGAAAACTGGAAAAAGAAGAATAAATCCAAATATGGAAAGCACTAAATCTAAGAATCTTTTGAAAAACAATTTGTACATATATTTTTTGCTTTATGGGGTGTTGGAGCTCAGTAACAACTGGTTGTATTCTTCCAAAATGTTCTCCCAAATGACTTGTCTTTTATAGTGGTCTTGGATTTGTTTTCTAATTTCACCAGAGTTCAATTGAACCGTATCCCTATTGTTCAACAGGGAAGCCATGGCATTTTTTAATTGTTCCGTATTTTTTGGTGCTACAATGATACCGTTAACATGATTTTTGACAATTTCATTACAGCCATTGATATCGCTAACAATACTGGGTAGGCCCATTGCGGCCGATTGCAGGACTGCATTGGGAAAGCCCTCCCTATAACTGGGGAATACCATGGAGTCTGCCATGGCTAGATATGGTCTTACATCGTTTTGCCATCCTACGGACACTATTTTTTTATTGGCATCCATTAAGGCAAGGGTTTCGGGTAAAAGCGGGTCTAATTCGGCTTCAAAACCACCTACCAGCAACAGTACAATATTGTGATTTTCCTTGGACAACTCCGTAAAGGCGGCAATAAGCTCGTTGATGCCTTTGTCCTTTACCAATCTTCCAACAAATACAAAAACAAAGTCATCATTGGAAATATTAAGGGATTGGGCAAGGGTTGCTTTATCTTGGACATCAAATAAGGTTGGGTCAAAATAGGAGGTGTCTATTCCGTTGGAGCTTCCATGTCCAATGACCTTCACTTTTTTTTGTGGGGCATATTGGTTGGCAAGGATAATCTCTTGTAATCCAAATGAGTTGGGATATACATGGGTGGCGCAGAAATAAGTTACTTTTTCAACCAGGTCCAATAGGTTCCTTTTTTTTCCTGTGGCCTCTAACAAGGGCATACCAGCAACGGTATGTAATCGATGTGGAACCCTAGTGATATAAGCTGCAATCATTCCCAAAAGACCAGCTTTGGGTGTATGGGTATGGACCATATCCGGCTTTTCTTTCCAAAATATCCGGCAAAGCTGGAAAATTCCCTTTAGATCTTTAAAAAATGTTATTCTTCTGCTCATTTCCACAGGAATGACCCTAATGTTTTCCTTTTGGCCCACTTTTTCGAGACTCAGCGGGGGGTTACCTGCAGAAGAGATTCCAATGATCTCATAAAATTGGGACATATATTTTAATTGTCCGTCCAAAAGAACTCCTAAGGATCCTGGTACTGTGGTTATCCGTATAATTTTTTTCTTCATTTGACCGTCCACGTATTAGAACAATTCCATGTCCCCAAGATTAAAGCCCCAATATGGGGAATGGGTATCTAAGAGCATTTGATATTTTTTTTCAGGGAGGGTTACATTTTTTGTTACCATATTGGGGCCTTCCCTTTCTAGATTTACGGCTAGCACCCCATTTTTCAATAACAATTTGGATTTAAGAATCCCTTTGACCATTGAAACAACAAGATATCTTTTGGCCAAGATTGCAATGACCTTTTTAACATGTTGGTGCGCATTGGCATCCATGAGCTGTACCTCTACAATACGGCATTCTGTAATCTTTTTTGTCTTCTTTAGTCGATAGACCAAGAAAACACCGGATGAGTATAGGTACTTATAAGGGACCAGAGGGTTGTTTAGGTATCGCCATTGGAGATATTCCTTTGAAAAAGGGCAGCTTAAATCCGCTTCCGCGAATGGAGTAGCAAATTGTAGTGTCCCATGTTCAATGAACTCCAACGAATCTTTTGAAAGTTGTTCCAGTCTTTTCTTTGAAGAGAGCCAAAAAAGAGGGTTGACCAACAAATTAACGGGGATCTTTCTATTTAGAACCCATCCAAGTTTTAGATACCCACCGATACTTTTATCGTTTGGGGTGTTGAAGATAAAATCAAAATTCTCTTTCCTAACCTTCTCAAGGGCATAGTTGGTCAATGTTAAAAATATCCCTTTTCTCCGGTGGTTTGGAGATACGGCCGTATCTACCGCCCGTACGGCTTTCAGTTCTTTTTCGGTACTTGCCTCTTTCCATCTCCATTGCATAAAAGCCCTTACGCCCACAATTTCAGAACCGATGGTTGCTACATATATCTTTGACTTTCCAAATGGATTGTCATAGTGTTTCCAATGCCAGTTCTCAACAGATTTTTCGGTTCCTTCGCCTAGAGCAATTTTTAGCAACTCAACGATTTCCGGTGAATCTGTTTTTGTGGCCTCACGTATACTGATCTCGTCCATCTTTTTCTAATTTTTCAACCAGGCTTTCCATAGAGTGGGACATGAATCCGTACTTTTTGTTAAGGGCCTGATACATGGTTAAAATCTTTTCTAAATTTTTGAAATTTTGATCCATATTGGAACCAAAATTGTGTGGATGCCACCACAGATGAAAAACCTTATTGTGCTTGGCGGCGTGTTTCATGCTCTTTTTTATCCGTCTTATTTTAAGAAACTCCAAGAATCCAAGCTTTTTGGAATAGGACCTTAAGAGTCTGCTTGATGGTAAATTATAAATAGGGTCTTTAAACCTTAACTCATCCCAGGTATAGCAATGGTGTCCAAATATATTGAAATAGGCGTCCAGACCCCTTCCCAATCTTCTTCCATACATCCATAGCCTTCCAGTTTTATTCCTATTTCCTTCAAAGGCCCAGCTCTTTTCATTGCCCCTGTATGAAGCTATTCCAAGTTCTTGGCAAACGTTCAAATAATCAATATTGCATTGGTTTCTTGGAAACACAATGGATTGGAGCTGTATACCGTTGTTTTCGGCAATTCTTTTGGCCGAAACGATGTCTGCTTTGAACTGGTCTAAGGTTTGACCGGATTCCAGACAGTAGTAGTGGCTAAAAGTATGTGTTCCGAGTGAATGTCTTTGATCACTTTTTATTTGAGTGATCAACTCGGGGGCATAATGGTAGGGATCCGTAAGGGAACTTTCTTCAAGAAGATCAAAATGTCCATTATAGGGTGACAGATTCTTATTGATGTACGTTGGTTTTTCTTGAGGCACATACGTTAAAAGTTCTTCTTTGTTATGGGCAAATAGAAATCCTACGGTGGAAAAAGTAGCTTTTACATCATAATCCGCAAAGACCTTCAATAACCTTGGGATTACATATTTTACATTCTCTATATCCTGACCATAGGATGCAATGGTCTTTTTGTCCCGAACCCCCCAGAGTAGTTCAAAATCCAAAGAAATAACCAGAGAGCCATTTTTGCTATCCATATTCTTACGCTAAATTCTCAACCTTTTTCACAAACTTTTCAATATCATTCTGTTCTAAAAACGTATCGAAGAGCATTCTATTATTTGTAGTATCTCCCATTAATACCTTTTCAATGGATTTTGCAAGATCTTCAACATCGCCGGGTCGGCACACCTCAATTCCATTGATTTTATCAATGTTGCCCGCACAAAGTGTAGATACCACATTATTGTTTTGGCTCATCATTTGCAACAGAACATTCGGAAAGCCTTCCAGTATGGAGGACACTACGCAAAGCTTGGCATTTTTAAAATATGGATAAACATTTTGTACATACCCTTCAAAGATCACATCGTTTTCCAGTTGAAGGGAACGGCTTAAATCCCGTAGTTTTTCCTCCTCGTTTCCATCTCCCAAAATCACCAATTTTAGATTTGGAAACCTATCCTTTATGCTGGCAAATGCTCTGATCAAATAGTCAAAACCTTTGATGGGCATTAGTCTGCCTGCGGTAACCATATATTCATTTGGAAGTTCAATGGTAAACTCTTTTTGGGACATAGCTATCATTTCGGTTAAGTTGATAGGATTTGAAATGGTATGCGCCCTTGTCTTTAAAAAGGGTAGTGCGGAGACCAGTTGTTCCCGCATGACATCTGTTTGACAAATAAGAAGATTTACTTTGCTGTATCCCAAATAGTAGAAGAGTTTATAGCGCATCAGCTTTAATCCCTTATATCGAATAAATATGGAAGTGGATTCCCTACCAATGAATTTTTTGGTCTTGAGCAGTCCAAGTTTTAAAAATAGACCCGTGATTCCCGTAACAAAAACATTGGAAGTGTAGATGTAGTCATACTCTTCCTTGTTTCCGAATAATTGGTGGGAGAAAAATTTTAAAAACCCCATTTTCTCATTCTTGTTCGAGAATAAGTGTTTTTTGATATTGGATCCCACAAGTTTGTCCCAAGCATTGGCTTCTACTTTTTTATAAAAAAAATAAAGGGAAACTTCATGCTCCTTGTGGTAATGGGAAGCCACCATTCGAAGAAATTGCTCAGCTCCACCAAGGTTATTGTTGGGTACTATTATAAGGATTTTCATAAATGATGGTTAAATAAACTTAAAAAAGAGATCCTCATATTTTTTGAGTATGATTTCTTTCCCATATTTTTTCAGAACAGACTCCCTCACCTGTTCTGGATTGAAAGTATTGGTTGTGGTATGGTGAATAAGACTTTCCAAAAATTCATCTTCGGATTTTGAAACACTCCCATTGACATTTTCATCGATAATTTCATTGATTCCTCCCGGGGCGTCAAACGCCAACACCGGGGTACCAACGGCACAGCTCTCTATAACGGCATTGGGAAACCCTTCAACGTAAGAGCCTTGCAAGTAGAAATCGTTCTTGGCCAAATATTTGGGAACTTCATTGGTGTAAGGGATATGTTGTATTTTTTCAAAAATGCCCAAAGACTTTGCCATGTCAAAAATCTCTTGTTTTTTTTCTCCGTTCCCAACGATGGTGTATGTAAACGGATGGGGGAATCTTGAAAGGGCTTTTAGAATCCTATCATGGCCTTTTCTGCCATGTAAGGCCCCAACCGTAATAAATGCGCATATCCCAGTTTCATTTTTCTTTTCCTTAAGGGTAAAACCATCGGTGATCGGGTTGTTGATCACCACTGTTTTTGACTTGAACTGGGGGAATTCACCTGTAAACCCCTCATACATGTCGTTGGATTGACATATGATGGTTTTCAAAAATCTATATCCAATTTTCTTAAGATTAATACGTCTTAATCCTTTCTTTTTGGCACTGAATTTTTTCCGCACCTTATCAATATTGGCCTCTCTGGCCACAAAGGCCGTTCTTGGCCGTAATGGGGCCATGAAAGACATTAATATGTTTAAATGTCCTATGGAGCTGAGTACAATGTCCGGTTTTAGCTTTTTAACCTGCCGGAACATGGGAAGGAAAGCTTGAGACACCTTGTCCTTGCCCAAAAAGACCACATCCACCATTTTGGTATCAACGGAGTATGCCTGGTCTTTTTGGTGGCCAATAACGATTAAGGTTACCTTGAATTTATCATGGGACAAATTTTCAGCCAAAAATGACATTACCCTTTCCGCACCGCCCGCCCTTAACGAGGGAATCACAAAAAATATTTTTACAATCATATGGGAAGCGGGTTTTGATTCATGGAGCTTTCTTCGTTATCGTTCAAGGCAACCTGATATTGTAACCACATCGCCAAAAATGTGATGTAATAAAAATTGAAAAAATTATGGTTTGCCAATAAAAACACGGATATTCCAATGGCCTGCATCAACAGATTTGGAGCTTTTCTGAACAGTAAGACGCCTTTATAGATCAAAAACAGGAATAGTCCTGCAAAGAGTAAAAATGGTATAATACCAGATTCACCAATCACCAAAAGATACGTATTGTGGGAACCTAATCGGTGTACTCCTCCTCCCTGAAATGCACCATATCCATTTCCAAAGAATGGTTTTTCCAGGATGTAATCATAGAATCTTGCCCATGTTTCCGTCCGGGAGTCCTCATTGATTTCCCTACTGTCCACATTTTCATTGTTTACTATTGCCTTGAGTTGTTGGAACCTTGGATTGTTGAGGCCAATAAATTCATCGATCATAAAAAGTGTACTCATGATGAGGGCGCCGAGCAAGAAAATACGTATGTTCTTGATATTGATAAAAATGGACAGGGCATTCAAAAGGAGCCATAAGGCAATGAAGGTCCTAGAAAATGTCAACAGGCCCATTAAAGTGAAAAGAAACTGCCCCAATAACTTTAATTTTTTGTTTTCTAGGCCATAAGTGAGACCATAACCAAATATGCATATAAAACCACCAACATTTGGATTGATGTAAAACCCACTGTACCTTCCATAATCACTTGTAAAGAAAAGCGTGTGGATCAAAATACTTAGTGCACCCACGATTAAAAAGTAGAAAAGCTCCTTCTTTGAAGTATCCTTGATGACTTCATACCCGCAAATGACTACAATGAAGTATTTTAGAAACAGTGTAAGAAACGTTTTAAAGTCCCCGGTATATTGGAATGCAGATATAAGATAGTAGCTGAGTCCTATAACGATCATCCATATGTTGGCTTTTCCCTTATTGGAGAACATGAAATATATGATCATAAGGATCAAAGAGGCATAGCTCAACATACTGCCCAGTCCACCGCCTCCAAACTTAAGGGTGGCTGCCGGTAGATTGAGGATGATAAGGGACAGTATAACGTATTTGAGGATTTTCAAAGGGCTTTTTTATGATTTAAATTTAAGGGTCTTTTTTTAATTAAGTTTTGAAATGATCAAATCGTACCACAAACGGGTCACATTTTCCGATGAGTACCTTTCGGTGGTCTTTTGTGCGGCCTTTCCCATGGAATTCCTTAGGTTGGAATCATCAATCAATTGACTTAAATGTTTGGTCATGGCCCTATCATCGTTTATTTTGACCAAGTACCCATTGATTCCATCCTCAATAATTTCAGAGGGACCGGATTTGCAATCAGTTGATATGGGGGCGGCCCCAAAATGCATGGCCTCCAATAGAGCATTTGGGAACCCTTCGTAATAGGAAGTGAACAAGAATATTTTGGCTTTGTTATAATACGTCTCAATATTTGTCTTTGCTCCCAGCAGTTCCACATTCTGTACATTGGCGGCCAATTTCTCTAGGTTGGACCGTTCGGCTCCTTCCCCAAGAATCAGTAATTTCCAGTCTTGGGGGTTCACATTGGCAAAAGATGTAATGGCCATTGCATGGTTCTTGAGCTTGTGAAGCCTTCCCACCGCCAATACAATATTTTCTTTTTGCTCCGCTGTTCGCTTGTTTGATAATTTTGGATTGATCGGGTTGGGTAAGATCTTAATATTGGATTCGGGAATGTTTTTCAGATAGAAATCTTTGGCGAAGTTGGTTTGAACTACCAAGCAATCTGCCTTGGGATAGGCCACGTGCCTTAAAATTTTCCAAAACTTTTGGATTTTGGCTCTTTCGGGATTTGTACGTTCACATATGATACAGGGAACCTTATTTTTCTTGGCCGCAAATACCGAGAAAATATTGGACTGTGTGATGAATCCGATGACCAGGTCTATTCCTTCCTCTTTTAAAATGTTTTTGATGGATCTATATAACCGATAGTTGAGTCGTATGGATTGGAGTGCGTTTTTACTGGATTCGATATGGTCTTTCTCAAAGCAGGGGATCACGTTTATTTTTTCATCCAATTCATAAAAGGATTCTTGATTGGAGTAGGTGATTATGGTTATATCAAACTTTGAAACCAAGTTGTTCGCCAAAGTGGCAATGACCCGTTGTGCTCCACCCGAAGAAAGTTTGCTGATAACAAATGCAATCCGTTTTTTAGTGTCCATTTTTTGAGATTTTCTTAGAGACCAGCTTGACCACCCTATAGGTCAGATTTTTAAAACCAGTTGCAAAAATGTACAATAACAGGCCATATGAGATAGCGCTGATGGCGGTAATCTCCACAACCAACAAAATCCATGCACCGTAGTTATTGACTTCGGTATTTATAAAGGATTGTATGAAATGATTCAATCCAATAAACACAGAAAGAAACAAAAACAGGTGTCCCAAAAAACCTTTCCAATAGGGCCAGAGACTGGTTTTAAAGCCGTGCTTGTAAAGAAAGTAGGGTTTCCATATCACCACAAAAAGTACAAGGCTTACCAACGTGCCCAGCATAATTCCACTAATGCCCAACATCCTGCCAAAGATGAAAGAAATCAATAAATTGACAATAGCTTCGGCGGCAGGGGCCCAGGTATCTGAAAAAAGGCCATAGGCATTTTTAAAAAATTCGACAGCACCTCTTATTTGTCCAATGAAAAAAATGATGACGAGTAAAAGGAGTACGCTTTTATCCAGGATATATTCTTCGCCTACCCAAATAGTGATAAACGGCTCAATACAATGATACAGTACAAGCCCCAATACACCACCAATGAAGAATTGTAATGCTTGTATTTCCCAAAACACCTTAAAGATATTCTTCATGTTGTTCTCCGCGACCAAGTTGCCAATACCTGCCCGTGTTCCGGAAAATACCATTTTTACCAGCCCCGTAAGCTTGGTGAATATGAGCTGATAGTTCCCGAAAAATGCCACGCTCTCCAGACTTACCAGGGCAAATACCAGGATATTGTCAGTGCCATCCTTTACAAAAGACCCAATCTTATGGACAAAAAGTTGTTTGATATTCTTGATGACCTCAGGATATTCCTTGATGATGTTTTTGGTCTCGTTGGCCCGTATGGTGAGCCATGGGTAATGCTCCTTTACCTTTATTCTAAGGATGATACAGTACAAAATTGAGAAAAAGAGTTCCAAGGCTACCCAGACATATAAACTCTGGAAATAATAAGACACCAAAGATTGTACAATGAGTCTTATAATATTACTTGTTTGAAAATATCCTTGTACAACATAGCCTTTCTGATCTGCCTCCAAAAGTACCATGTGGTAATTGACGAAGTAGCTGAACAAGGTGGTCGCCAAAAACGAAAAGAACGTAAAATAGACCAACCCAATGGAAAGGGAAGTATCATTGAAAATCCAAGGGAAAAAGAGGGAAGCCACTACTCCGGTACCCAGCACGATCAAACCTATGCGCTGGTATAGAAATCCGAGTAATCCAATAACCTTGTTGATCTCTATCTTGTCATTGTCAAAAATGGGCTTGTACAAAGTATAGCCTATAGCTGTCCCAATTCCCAATTCCGCAAGGTTTAGAAAACTCAGCATACTTCTGAGCGTTCCGGTAAGACCCATAAATTCGTCTCCTAAAAATTCAAGGAATATTTTTCTTGAGAAAAATTGAGCAAGGATGGACAGCCCAAAAAAGAATATTCCAATTTTGGCATTTTTAATGGATTTCCTTACTCTAGACATATACAGGACTTACCCAACTTTACTGTTGGTTAGGTTGTGTTTCAGTTTGTTGAAACGGATAAAGATTTCAAATAATTTTATGGGAAGCTTCACCGCCAATTTAAGGTAGGGGATGGGTTCCTTGGAATGGGGGTACAGTTCCTTAATCTTTGTATTTAATTTTTTGCGATGTTCATAATCGGGGTCCACATGTGGATTGTAATTGAGTAATTTGTAGTGTTTCAATAACTTCTTCAACATATGGTCATAGGCTATTGATACCACTTCTGGGGCATCTCCATCCGTTTTAACCTTGTTCAAAAGATAGAACCCGGCATCCAAGGAGTCGAATTTTTTAAGACTGTATGGGCTCTTTGTGATACTCGTTGGATTGTATCTGTAGTTGTAGAAGGGCATAAGGTATACACCGATCCTATCTACTTTCTTCAGGTTGTCTATAGTGAAGTATACGTCTTCGGAGGTCTTACCTTCCAAAAAACGATAGTCTTTGACCAAACTGGTCTTATAGATTCTTCTCCAAACCGAATATTGGTTGTTCTTAATGATTCTTTTTAAAGCCTCCTCATAGGTTTCAATGGTAAGCTGGACGTCTTTCTTGGCTTGCTTCTTTACATTGGATTTTGCTATGCCACACTCTACAATGTCCAGATTGTTTTCTTGCAATAGTTCCGTTAAGCGGGAAAACATGTTGGGTTCTATCCAGTCATCACTGTCCACAAACGCCAAATATTCACCTGAAACCAATTCAAGGCCAGAATTTCTGGCACCACTAAGTCCTTTGTTTGTTTGGTGTATTACCTTGACCCTTGCATCTTTTTCCGCATATGCATCACAGATTTTCCCACCATTGTCCTTGGAGCCATCATTTATCAGAATGACCTCAAGGTTTTTATGGGTCTGGTCAAGTATACTGTCAACGCATTGGTTTAGGTATTCCTCTACATTGTATACCGGTACGACAACACTGATAAGAGGTTGTTGCTTCATGTGTTATAATCTACCGTTTACCAAATCTTTTTCTATACATCCCTTAACATCGTAGAGTACACCGTTCTTCTTCATTAATGAATCAAAAGGATAATCCTTGAATTCATTATGCGCCACAGCCAAAACCACTGCGTCATAATCGTTTGCTTTGGTTGTCTTTGAAGTTTCAAGGTTGTATTCATGCATTACCTCATCAGGAGAGGCCCAAGGGTCACATACATCTACCGTGATTCCATAGCTTTTCAAGTTGGTAACTACGTCCACAGCTTTTGTATTTCTGACATCTGGACAGTTTTCCTTGAATGTGATGCCCATTACCAATATTTTTGAACTCTTGATCTTGATGTCGTTTTGGACCATCAATTTTATGACCTCGGAAGCAACATATTTTCCCATACCGTCGTTCATGCGACGTCCTGCCAAAATAATTTCCGGGTGGTATCCAAATTGTTGCGCTCTTTGGGCCAAGTAGTATGGATCCACACCAATACAGTGGCCACCGACCAGTCCGGGTTTAAAAGGCAAAAAGTTCCATTTGGTTGAGGCTGCTGCCAGTACATCATGGGTGTCTATCTCCATTAGGCTAAAAATCTTTGCCAATTCGTTCACAAACGCGATGTTGATATCCCTCTGTGAGTTTTCAATTACTTTGGCTGCTTCCGCAACTTTTATGGTAGGGGCCAAGTGAGTACCTGCAGTGATTACTGAAGCGTATAGGGCATCTACCTTTTTACCAATTTCTGGAGTGGATCCCGAAGTGACCTTCAATATTTTCTCTACGGTGTGTTCTTTATCCCCTGGGTTTATTCTTTCCGGGGAATACCCAACAAAAAAGTCCTTGTTAAAAGTGAGACCGCTTACTTTTTCCAATACGGGAACACATTCTTCTTCCGTTACACCGGGATATACGGTTGATTCATAAATTACAGTATCTCCCTTTTTAAGGACCTTTCCTACCGTTTCACTAGCTTTGTAAAGTGGGGTAAGTATGGGTCTGTTTGTGCTGTCAACAGGAGTTGGTACTGTGACCACATAGTAATTGCAATCCTTTATATTGTCAACACTGGAAGTGCAGAACAGCCCTGTCTCCATGTTGGGAACACTGCTAAGAACGGCCTGCAAGATATCATCTTCCACCTCCAAAGTACTGTCCGTTCCATTTTGTAGCTCAGTAACACGGGCTTGGTTGATGTCAAATCCGATTACGGGAAATTTGGTTGCAAAAAGTCTGGCTAGTGGTAGTCCCACATAACCCAGTCCAATGACTGCTATTTTAGTTGGGTTCATTTTTATAGTTTAATAATGGTTGTTTCTTATTTGGATTTTCCTATTTGATGGTATTCGATTCCCATTTCTTCCAAAAGGGTATCATTGTATTGATTACGCCCATCAAATATAACGGGCATGTTCAATTGCTTTTTGATTTCATTAAAATCTGGAGACCTGAATTCTTTCCATTCCGTAAGTAGAATCATTGCATCAGCACTTTTTAGGGTATTGTATTTGGAATCGAAGTATGTTACGTTCGGGACGTCCTTGAGGTAAAAGTGCTTTGCTTCTTCCATGGCCTTAGGGTCATAGGCATGTATGGTGGCGCCTTTTTCCACAAGATGCTTTATAATGTAAATGGATGGGGCCTCCCTCATATCATCGGTTTGAGGCTTAAAGGCCAATCCCCAAACAGCAAAGGTCTTCCCATTTAGGTCTTCTCCAAAACGATCTACCACTTTTTTGGCGATTACCAATTTTTGGCGATCATTGACATCTTCCACGGCACCTATCAACTGAGGCGTGTAACCATGCTCCATTGCCGTTTTCTTCAATGCTTTTACATCTTTTGGAAAGCAAGAGCCGCCATATCCGCTTCCGGGGTATATAAAACTGTAACCTATTCTTCGATCGGATCCAATCCCGATCCTCACTTTGTTTACATCGGCCCCGACAAGTTCACAGATATTGGCCACCTCGTTCATGAAGGATATTTTGGTGGCAAGCATGGCATTGGCCACATATTTGGTCATTTCCGCCGATCTTACATCCATGGTAATGAGACGATCCATACTGCTCCTAAAAAAAGGTGCATAGAGCCTTCCCATTTTTTTAGTGGCCTCATCATTGTCAGAGCCCACAACCACACGGTCTGGTTTGAGGAAATCGTTTATAGCATCGCCTTCCTTCAAAAATTCAGGATTGGAAACTACGTCGAACTGAATGTCCACATTCCGCTTCTCCAATTCTTTTTTTATTGCGTTCCGTACTTTATCTGCAGTACCCACAGGTACGGTTGACTTATCAACTATAATAAGTGGGGATTGCATGTGTTGACCTATCTGCTCCGCGACCTTGAGAACATATTGTAGGTCTGCAGACCCGTCTTCCCCCATTGGTGTGCCCACTGCTATAAAGGCAATATCGCAATCTTGAATGTGTTTAGAGAGGTCAGTACTGAAATGTAAGGTGTTGTTCTGGATGTTTCTGGCCACCATGGGCTCCAATCCAGGTTCATAAATGGGAATCATCCCTTTTTTAAGGGATTCTATTTTCTTTTGGTCAATGTCAATGCAGGTGACATTATTTCCCATTTCTGCAAAACAAGTACCACTTACCAAACCTACATAACCAGTACCTATAACAAGTAAATTCATTTAATTGAGAATAATTCGTCAGGATTAATTTTGGATGAAAAGTTTACTATATATAATCGTTGAATTGTTCGTTTTATTGCAAGTTGCCCCAATACCAATCCACAGCTTCCTTTAATCCGCTCTCGATATTGAATTTTGGGTCATACCCCAATAGTTTCTTTGCTTTTTCAATCGATGCCAAGGAATGTGGTACATCACCTTTTCTTTCTGGACCATATACAATGTTCACATTGGTTATTTCCGCATCGTATTTTCCAAGATTTTCCTTTAGAAGTTCCACAAGCTCATTTAATGATGTGCGCTCTCCAAAGGCCACGTTGTATACCGTATTGACGGCATCGGGATTGGGACTTAGAATTGACCTGACATTCATTTCAATGACGTTGTCAATATAGGTGAAGTCCCTTGAGAAGCTACCATCGCCATTAATGGTAGGGGATTCATGTTTCATGAGTTGCATCACAAACTTTGGAATAACAGCGGCATACGCTCCGTTGGGGTCTTGTTTTCTTCCGAATACATTAAAGTATCGAAGTCCAATGGTTTCCATTCCATAAGTTTTTGCAAAAACATCTGCATACAGTTCATTGACATATTTGGTAATGGCATATGGGGACAAAGGCCTTCCAATAATGTCCTCTACCTTGGGCATATTCTTGGAGTCTCCGTAAGTAGAACTACTGGCAGCATATACAAAGCGTTTGATTTTTGCTTCTTTAGCGGCGATGAGCATGTTTAAAAAGCCACTTACGTTGACTTCGTTACTGGTGTAGGGATCGTTGATGGACCTAGGGACCGAACCAAGTGCAGCTTGGTGCAATACATAATCCATCCCTGAACATGCTTTTTTACAATCTTCCGCATTTCTAATATCTCCTTCAATGAGCGTAAAGTTTGGATTGGAAAGAAAGGGTTCAATATTCTCTCTTTTTCCGGTTGCGAAATTGTCCAAGCATCTAACCGTATTGCCGTTTTTCAAGAGGGCTTCACATAGATTGGAGCCTATAAAGCCAGCCCCTCCTGTTACTAAAATTTTATGGTCAGGACTAAGCTTTAGGTGTGTAATATCCATTAAAAAGTAGTTTCAAGTTCAGTGCAAAAATCAGTAAAAGAAATTAAAACAGGATAGTTTTACTACCAATGTTGATTAAAACCGATAAAAGGTAATGTTCTTCATAGTTTGGGATTTGCATGGACTCAAACCAAAAGAAGGGCTATACTTTTTCCCCATAGAAATCTTTATACCACTCTATGAAGTTGGCCACACCTTCTTCAACAGGAGTGTTGGGACTATAATCGTAGTCTTTCACCAAATCTTGGACATCTGCCCATGTTTTGGGAACATCCCCGTCTTGCATGGGCAAAAGTTCTTTTTTGGAGGTGACTCCCAAGTTCTGTTCTATTGCGCCGATGAAGTCCATTAATTTCACGGACTTGTTGTTCCCTATGTTGTACACCTTATAAAGACCCTCATCGTTATGTCTTTTGGCAACATCGGCCTCGATGATACGTACAATTCCTTCCACAATATCATCTATGTAGGTGAAATCCCTTTCCATACTACCGTGGTTGAACACTTTGATGGGCTTTCCTTTTAAAATGGCACTGGTGAAGAGAAACATAGCCATATCTGGTCTGCCCCAAGGACCATATACCGTGAAAAAACGTAAACCCGTGGTTGGGAATTGATACAAATGGCTATAAGTGTGCGCCATTAATTCGTTGCTCTTTTTTGTGGCTGCATACAAGCTAATAGGATGGTCCACATTATCGGATGTCTTAAAGGGAACACTTTTATTGGCTCCGTAAACACTGGAACTACTGGCATAGACCAAATGCTTTACCCCATATTTCTTGGAACACTCTAGAATATTGAGAAAACCAACAATGTTACTATCAATATAAGCCTCTGGATTCTCCAGGCTATATCTTACACCTGCTTGGGCAGCTAGGTTACATACCACGTCAAACTTTTCCATGGAAAACAGGTTGGGCAGGTTTTCCCTATCGGTAAGATCCAGTTTTACGAATGAGAAATCTGGGAACAAGGTACTTGTTGTGGTTCCGGTTTCCAGTTCGTTGAGGTCGGCCACAATACCAAGCTCCTTTAGACGGGCCAATTTTAGGTTGACGTCGTAATAGTCGTTTATATTGTCGATACCAACTACTGAATGTCCCCTTTCAAGTAGACTTTTGGCAGTATGGAACCCTATAAAACCGGCTGCTCCGGTAACCAGTATTTTCATGTGTGTTTTTTTGAAGCACAAATATAACCTTCATTATAATAAAGGACAGAAGCCCGCTTAAGTATTTCACTTGATTTCCCTTCAGTTGTTAAAGAAACAGGTAGTTGGTCGAAAAAACCCCCTTTTTTTGTTAAAAAAGTCGACGAAGCGATCCATTTCATGGTTGAATGGCGTATAACTACTTTGTATAGAAAAATAAATAAAATAGTGCATTTCATCGAAAAAACAATGCATTTCAACTAAAAAAGTTTTTTAGTAATTAATTTTACAACCCTAAGTCAAAAACCCATGATTAGAAGATTTTATTTCCCACTTACTATGTTTTTTCTATTTGTTTTACTGATGTTGAATTCTTGCGCTAAGGATTCGGATTTATTTTATCAATCCGTTCAAGATGAAATCAGTGAAAACATAGATGAAAATAACGACGACGACGACAGCGATGATGATGATGATGACACAACATCAGAGAATCCTGATGATGATACTACTGATGGCGAAGGTGGTGATTCCGACGGAGAAATCCCGATAGATGACACTGTTTCTTCCAATTTGAAAGCTTTTCCCACTGCTGAAGGTTTTGCGAAAAATGTGACTGGAGGTAGGGGAGGAACCGTTTATACCGTTACCAATCTGAACAAAAGTGGACCAGGTTCCTTTGTTGAGGCTCTTCAAGCTTCAGGTCCTAGAATCATAGTTTTTGCCGTTGGAGGTACCATAGAGTTGGACTATGAAGATCAAGTGTTTGTTAGGAACGGGGATTTGACCATTGCTGGACAAACTGCACCTGTAAATAGTGGAGGTATTACCATAAAGGGATCCATAAGGTTTAATTATACCGATAATATCATACTTAGAAATATTCGTTTTAGACTAGGGGATGATGGTTGGAAAGATGCCTCAGGGAACATTGTAGGGTCAAAGCCGTCAGGGATTGCTTATGATGGGCTGGAGCTTTTGAACGTTTCCAACATGATTATAGATCATTGTTCTGTTTCTTGGAGTGTTGATGAGAACTTTTCCGTGGTCGATTCGCAAAATATAACCATTCAGAATTGTATTATATCTGAAGCTTTGGGTCAATCTGTACACTATGAGAGTAGTTCCCATTCCATGGGTGTTTTGATCAACAGGTCCCAGGATGTTACCTTTTATAATAACTATGTGGCCCACAATTCTGAGAGAAACATTAGGGCGGCCAGATCCACCTTTGAACTTATCAACAACGTATTCTATGATTTTAGAGGTGCTGGAGGGTTTAGTTCCGGACAATCTTGGACGGCCATTGGAAATCATTGGAAAAAAGGAGTTACCGATATCGGTTCTGCCAATATTACCAGCTATATAAATGATTCTGGACAAGGACATTCAGGTAGTATTTACCAATCAGACAATACAAACGACTTTAGCGTTCCATTTTTGGCACCCAATTGGGAATCTTACATTGTTGGATCGCCTCCAGTGGATTCAGGCATTATTCCTAGACCAGTGAATCAGGCCATAGATTATGTATTGGCCAACGCCGGGGCTAGATATCCCTATTTTGATACCTTGGACCAAAGGGTCATCCAGGATTATTACAGTCTATCCGGTAAAATTGTCGACTCCCCCGAGATGGCTGGAGGATATCCTTCGCTCAATAATGGTACCTCCAAAACAGATAGTGATGGGGATGGTATGCCCGATGAGTGGGAAATGGCCATGGGACTTAATCCGCAAGTTGCCGATGACAGTGGTGACATGGATAATGATGGTTACACCAACATTGAAGAGTACATCAACTTGGTTGACAGTGGGTTATAGAATTTGAAATGTAATACCTGCACCATATAATTGAACCCGGAATTTTCCGGGTTCAATGCTTTTTATCCTTTTAAAAGGGAAAACATCTAAAAATAGGTTGATATTCTTGTCAAGAAACTATTTTTGGCAGATGTAAAATTCTTTCGACTAAGATGCTGTTCAACTCCCTTGCATTTTTATTGTTTTTTCCAATCGTCTTTATTCTATACTGGTCAATTCCCAGAAAACAGGTTAAAGTACAGAACTTGGTGCTCTTGGTAGCCAGCTATGTGTTTTATGGCTGGTGGGACTGGAGATTTCTTTCCTTAATAGCATTCTCCACCTTTGTGGATTTCTTTTTGGGTATCGCCATAGCCAAAAGTGAAGGCAGAAAGAGCCGTTCGTATTTAATGATCAGCATTTTTGTGAACTTGGGGTTATTGTGCGTATTTAAATATTTCAACTTTTTTATAGACTCTTTTTTGGCAATTGGGGAAACGATCGGATATGTTCCGGGAATCACCACATTGAATATTATCCTTCCCGTAGGTATTTCTTTCTATACGTTCCAGACCATGTCCTATTCCATAGACATCTATCGGAAGGAAATTGAGCCTACCAAGGATTTTGTGGCTTTCGCCAGCTTTGTGGCATTGTTCCCGCAACTGGTGGCAGGACCCATTGAAAGGGCTTCAAACCTTATCCCCCAATTGGTGGGCAAAAGACAATGGAGCCATAAAAGGTTCCGGGACGGTCTTTTTCAAATAGTGGTCGGTTTCTTTAGAAAGGTAGTGGTGGCCGATTCCATTGGGTCTTTGATAGATGGTATCTACAATGCCCCGGAATTGCATAATTCCTCTAGTATTCTTATGGCCGTGGTGCTGTATTCGTTTCAGATATATTTTGATTTTAGTGGGTATTCGGATATTGCCATAGGAACGGCAAAATTGTTGGGGTTTGAATTCAAACCTAATTTTAATCTACCCTATTTTTCTTCGTCCATTACCGAGTTCTGGAGAAGATGGCATATCTCTTTGTCTTCTTGGCTCAGGGATTATTTATATATACCGTTGGGAGGAAACAGGAAAGGACTTGTTAAGCAATATCGCAACCTTTTCATAACGATGTTTTTGGGAGGGCTATGGCATGGCAGCTCATGGAACTTTGTGGTTTGGGGCTCATTGCATGGGATACTTTTGGCATTGGAAAAACGCTTTAATTTGATACCCAATAGATACCGCCTATTCAATAACATCGCAGTTTTTTTGGTGGTTTCCTTTATTTGGATATTCTTTAGGTCATTGAGTTTTGAGGATACCGGGATCATAATGCACAAACTGTTCAGTTCGGATTATGGCAAACCTTTTATAGGCAATCTGAGCATTTTTGGAACAGTAGTATATGGTTTGCTTTTGGCGCTTATTTTTGATACGTTTCTGTTTGTACGAAAGGTACGATTGGAGGAATTTGGCTCAAGGATGAAACCCTGGTGGTATGTGGCCTTTCTGACCTTCACCATCATCAATATCATTCTGTTCTATTCAGATGCAAACAATTTCATTTATTTTCAATTCTAACATAAAATGAAAAAGAAATCCATTACGTTGTTCCTCTTCATTTTGATCAGTCTGTTGATTTGTGACAGATTGGTATATATTACCTTGCACGGTATTGAAGAAAATGTTTATACAGGACAAAGTGTTGGAAAGGCAAATCAGTTTAATTCCGTTAAGGATTCAGTTGATTTATTGGTGCTTGGAAGCTCTAGGGCGGCACGTCATGTTGACCCCGAAAGCTTTTCCATTCCCGGATACAATATGGGTATGGATGGCACCCACTTGAGCTATGCAACTGCGTTGATTTCCACCTTGAAAAAGGAAGGTCAGCTTGTTTTGGTACATGTAGACCATCATGAGGTATACGACATTGATTATGAGGGTGATGATATGTTGTCGCTCTTAAACGAGTCCAAGGATTCGGATGCTATGGAGGATTTCATCAAGAAATACTATCCAGAGGAAATTTATCTTTCAAATCTATCCAATTGCTATGTCTACAATGGTAAGGTGCTGGGAATGTTAAAAAACGCATTTCTTGGCAAGAATACGGGTTCACGATCCAACGGATTTTCCCCTTTGGTACCTACCAAGAACCAAAAAGAGACCTTTGAGGCCATATTGGAAGAAAGTGGGATAACCCAAAGAATTGATATTCAGGAACCTGTTGAAGTGAACCATAGGTTTGAGAGCTTTGTGGATTTTGCCATTGAGGTGGCTGCAAAGAACCATTCGAGTTTGATTTTCTTCACGTCCCCTTCCTTAAATAAAGTAGATGAGGAAATTAGAAATTCCACCGCAGATTTTTTTAACACCAAAGGGGTACAATATTTAGATGACTTGGATTTTTTCAAGGAGTTCAATATTGATTATTGGAAAGATCGTTCCCATATGTCAAAAATGGGGGCGGAGCTTTATTCCATAAAATTGTCCAAAGAGATACAGCAGGTAAAATAGGGTCTACCATTCCTAGAGATTTTCATTTGAACGGCACTTCCAAGATTGGTGCTGTAGCACAACACGTGACCAGCCCTTTTATGGGTAATGGTGACTTCAACATGTGTATTTCATCCAACAGCGATAGAGCAGACTACCTTTAATTGTAACTGGCAGGCGTAAGGTTTTGTTTCAAACCGACACTTAATCGATTTTTTTTCATCTTCGGCGAATAGTGAATGCAAATGGGTAAAAGGGGAGATTTTACTATTACTTTTATCCTTGAAGAGCTTAAAGGCTCACCTACTTATATCAACCCAAAATTTAAAATGGAAACCGTTATCTCAAAAAAAATTTGGTTATCCCCCCCTCATATAGGCTCCAATGAAAGGGCATATGTCAAGGAAGCTTTTGAAACCAACTGGATTGCTCCTCTTGGTCCCAACGTAAAACAGTTTGAAGATGCCATCGAAGATTTCATTGGCAACGGTGCGCATGTTGCGTGCTTAAGTTCAGGCACTTCGGCAATACATCTGGGATTAAAACTGCTTGGAGTCGGTCTTGGTGATGAAGTCCTATGTCAGAGCTTTACTTTTTCCGCTTCTGCGAATCCTATTGTCTATTTGGGAGCCACTCCCGTTTTCATTGATAGTGAAAAGGATACTTGGAACATTTCCCCGGAACTATTGGAGAAGGCAATAGAAGAAAGAATAGCCAAAGGAAAAAAGCCCAAGGCCATTGTTGCCGTTCATTTATACGGGATGCCCTATAAAGTGGATGAGGTCAACGCCATTTCCCAAAAATATGATATCCCTGTCCTGGAAGACAGTGCGGAAGCCTTGGGGGAGTATGTACAAAGGGGAATATTGTGGCAACCTGGGCCACATGGGTATCCTCTCTTTCAATGGGAACAAGATCATAACCACTTCAGGTGGAGGGGCCTTGGTTTGTAAAGATGCAAAGGTTAAGGAGAAAGCTATTTTTCTGGCCACTCAAGCTAGGGACAATGAACCTCATTATCAACATTCACATATTGGCTATAATTATAGATTGAGCAATGTGCTGGCCGGTATTGGTAGGGGACAGATGGAAGTTCTTGAAGATAGGGTCAATGCCCGTCGTAGAAACTTTGAGTATTACAAGAATAATCTTTCAGGTCTTCAAGGAATAAGCTTTTTGCCCGAACAAGAAGGAAGTATTTCCAATAGATGGCTCACATGTTGTCTGTTTTCTTCCTATGGGGTTCGCGAGAGAATACGAAAAGCACTTGAAAACGAGAATATTGAGTCAAGACCACTTTGGAAGCCCATGCATTTGCAGCCGGTTTTTCAAGACATGCCCAGTTATACCAATGGCGTAAGTGAATCACTCTTTGAAAATGGACTATGCCTACCGAGTGGGTCAAGCTTGGAATTGGATGATTTGGAAAGAATATGCACAATTATTAAAACTGAAATCCAATGATAAAGAATTACCTTCTTAACAATAATAAACATTACGCTTCCAAATGGACAGTGTTGTTTATTGACCTGTGCATTGTTGCGGTTTCGTTTATTTTGGCGTATTTCATAAGGTTTAACCTTAGCTTCAATTTTGATGTACAAAGGCTTTGGACCCAGTTGCCCATTGTGGTGTTACTGTTCTTGGCCGCGTTTTTGATTTCTGGGAGCTACAAAGGAGTCGTGAGGCATACGGGAATAAAAGATGTCTATGCCATATTCAACGCAGTATGTTTGGCCAGTATTGGAACCATAGCCATAATATTGCTCAATAGGTATATGGAGTTTGTGGATAGTTTTACGATTCCATTGTCCATCATCATCATCAATAGCTTACTTACTTTTATCACACTGACAGCATCACGCTATGTGTTCAAGATTTGCTATGAAAGTTTAATGAACAGAAATGAGACCCCGACCAAGAACCTGATCATTTATGGTGCAGGGGAATCAGGAATCATTACATACAATACATTGACCAATCATTCCAAAATGAAGGCCAGGGTTGTTGGCTTTGTGGATAATAATTTACAGAAGGTTGGAAAGCAGATCAATGGGGTAAAAGTATACGATAAATCCATTCTTACCGAAGATTTTGTTCGGTTCAACAATATTTCGGAAGTCATCTTTTCCATACAGACCATTCGTCCAAAACAATTACGCACCTTGGTCAATGAGATTGTGGATCTGCCTGTTAAGGTAAAAATTGTGCCTCCTGTTGAAGATTGGATCAATGGTGAGCTAAAAGTGTCGCAAATCAAGAGGGTGCAGATTGAGGACCTTTTGGATAGGCCACCCATTACGATCAAGAACAGTAAGGTGATGAAGGATTTTGAAGATAAGGTCATCATGGTCACAGGGGGAGCAGGGTCCATTGGGAGTGAACTGGTTCGTCAGATATGCAAATACAACTACCGATCACTTATTGTTGTAGATCAGGCAGAATCACCTCTATATGACCTTCAACAGGAACTTAAACAATTGGGCTTCTTTAATTTTATTCCTATCGTAAGCGATATTAGGGATAAAAACAAAATGAGAATGCTATTTGAGGAGCATAGACCCGATCGTATTTTTCATGCAGCGGCATACAAGCATGTGCCTCTCATGGAACAAAATCCATACGAAGCGGTAAAAATAAATGTTGCTGGAACCAAGACCATTGTAGATCTTGCGGTGGAATACGATGTGGATAAATTTGTTTTTGTATCCACGGACAAAGCGGTTAACCCAACCAATGTCATGGGAGCGACCAAGCGCATCGCAGAGATGTACATAAGTTGTAGGCAACAAGAAGGGAAGACCAAGTTTGTGACCACTAGGTTTGGTAACGTATTGGGTTCCAACGGATCAGTGATCCCATTGTTTAGGAAGCAAATGGAAAAAGGCGGTCCATTGACCGTTACCCACAAGGACATCACCAGATATTTCATGACCATACCCGAGGCGTCACAGCTTGTTTTGGAAGCTGGCGCAATGGGCAAAGGAGGGGAGATTTTCATATTTGATATGGGAGAATCCGTAAAGATCATGGATCTGGCAAAAAATATGATCAGATTATCAGGCTTGCATTATCCTGATGATATTGATATTAAAATAACCGGATTGAGGCCGGGCGAAAAATTGTATGAAGAATTACTGGCCAACGGCGAAAATACTTTACCAACCTATCATGACAAGATCATGATCAGTAAAGTACGGGACATAGATTATACAAAGACTAGGACCATGATCGATGAACTATGCATTTCAAACCTATTCTTTAAGGACAATGTGGTACAGCTTATGAAAAGTATTGTTCCGGAATACATCTCCAACAATTCCGATTTTTGTAAATTGGACAAAAAACAACAAAAACCAAACCCATTAAAGAGTGCGGATAATCCTTTGGTATCCTCTCAATCACATTAACCTTATCATTCATGCGTAGAAATTTTATCACTCCTATCCTTGTTATATTTTCTGTAATTTGTTTGACTTCTTGTTCCTCTACCAAAGAAGTGGTGTATTTTCAAGATGCAAGTCAGTTTGAAACTTTAGTGGAAGACAATTCGTTCACGACAAAATTTAAAGTTGATGATTTGTTGAGTATCCACATATCTACATTGGATCCTGAAGCCAGTGCCCCGTTTAATTTGCTCAGAGGAGCCGAAGAAGGAGGGTTCAGGGCAGAACAAGTGAATTATTTGGTAGATAAGGATGGCGAGATCGATTTCCCGGTAATCGGAAAAATAAAAGTGGCCGGACTATCCCCATCCGAGACCAGGGACCTGTTGAGGGAGAAACTTAAAGATTATTTGAAAGATCCCATAATAAATATCCGGATCCGTAATTTTACCGTAACCGTTTTGGGAGCGGTCAATAGGCCGGGTACATACAGAATTGATGGGGAGCAAACCAGTATTCTTGAAGCTCTTGGACTTGCAGGCGATATAAACATTAAGGGCCGTCGTGACAATATCATGGTCATTAGGGATTTCAATGGCACAAAGGTTTATAATAGAATAAACTTGAACGGAAAGAACGCACTTAAATCGCCGGTATATTACCTAACGCAAAACGATGTGGTCTATGTTGAGCCCAATAAATCTGGAAAAACACAATCGAGTCTAGATCAGAGAGCCTCCATAGCAATTTCAATAGCATCAATTTTAATTACCTCTGCGGTTGTAATATTTACCCGAAATTAATAGTTATATAATAATAAAAGCTGTTAACCCCAATTTTTCATGGATTTTATAAAAGGTAGTAAGGGCCTGGACCTTAGAAGCTTGTTGAGTACCTATCTCAGGTATTGGAAATGGTTCGTAATCTCTTTGTTGGTGGCCATGTCTTTGGCATATGTCCATTTAAGGTATACCGTGCCCCAATTTAGTGCTTCGGCCAAAATTCAGATAATGGAAGACAAAAATTCCAGTTCTGAGCTTAGTGTCTTTAGGGATCTTAATGTTTTTTCAGGGAGTAAGACCCGGATTGAGGATGAAATTGAAATCTTGAATTCAAGGGCCAATTTTATTCAAGTCATTAAAGAGTTGGGGGTTAATATTAAGTATGTTATCCAGGGAAATTTGAAGGATGATGAACTGTATGGCGAAACGTTTCCTTTCAATATAAATTTTTTGGCTTCGGATTCGGTCATTTACCAATCCAAGTATGACTTCTATGTAGAGCCTAAATCGGAATCGTCCTATGGATTTTCGGAACATGAAGATGAGCCTCTTCAGTCCAAATCGTTTGGTTCGGCCATTCCAACGGAAGTAGGTGAGATTATCTTGATACCCAACACCGAAAAGTTAAAAGCCTATATAGGTAAAAGGATTAAGATACAGATTAGACCTGTAAGTGATGTGGCCCAAAGTTACCAAAAGGCCATGAAGGTGAGTCCTGCCAGTGAGTTCTCCAATATTATAAATATTACCCTCACCGATCCCATTCAGCGTAGAGCGATAGATATCATCAACCACCTTATTGAAATCAACAATGGCAATGCCATTGCGGACAAGAAGGAAATTGCGGATAGGACCTCAAAATTCATCAATGACCGAATCACGGAAATTTATTCCAACCTGTCCGATGTTGACCAATCTGCCGAAACCTATAAATCCAGTAGGGGAATAGCTGACCTGGGTTCCCAATCCAATGTTAACTTTACCAGGAGTGCAGCTGGGGAGCAGGAACTTGAAGATGCCAGCATTCAATTGGATATTGCAAATTCTATGCAAAACCTTATAGGTTCGCAAGACCAGTACGATATAATCCCTACCAATATTGGGTTGTCCAATCAAGGGATATCAGATGCAGCTACTAGGTATAATGAACTGGTGGCTCAGAGGAACAGACTTTTGGAAAGTTCCAATGAGAAAAACCCGGTTATCGTAAAATTGGACCAACAGCTTGAAACTTTAAAAAGAGGAATGCTTTCCAGTTTGAACAATGTGACCAATAATTTGAATTTAAGGGTGAATAGCTTGAGCAAGCAACTCTCCCAGATCAATTCTAGAATTTATGCGGCACCGAGCAATGAAAGAGCATTAAGGGATATCGCAAGGAAACAGCAGACTACGGAATCGTTGTATCTTTATTTACTCCAAAAAAGGGAAGAATCCCAGATAGCTTTCGCCTCTGCAGAGCCCAAATCCAGAATTGTTGAAGAGGGGCATGCCGCAAACCGCTTTCCAGTATCACCGAAACCGAAGATTGTTTATCTGGCCGCATTTTTACTAGGCTTCTTGGTGCCATTTTCAGTGGTTTACGCAAAAGACCTTTTGGATAATAAAATCCACAATAAGATAGATTTAGAAACCATCGTCAACGATACTCCCGTGATGGCTGAGCTTCCTAAACTAGGAAAAAAAGAGAGTAAGATGGTACTTGGGGAAGACAGGTCCGTGTTGGCGGAATCCATGAGGATTCTTAGGACAAACCTGGACTATATCCTTAAGTCAAAATCAAAGGATTCGGGACAAGTGGTGTTTGTGACCTCCAGTGTGCCTGGGGAAGGAAAAACATTTGTATCGTCCAACTTGGCCATAATCTTTGCCAATACAGGGAAAAAGGTTTTGCTCATTGGGGCAGATATTAGAAATCCAAAACTTTATACGTTCTTTTCAGATGTAAAGGGCGAACAAAGTCTAAATGGCAAGGCTAAGAGAAACGTGGGTAAAGGTTTGACGGAATATTTGTTCGATTCATCACTTTCCGAAAGTGAAATCATAGTCAATACGTCCATAAATAACCACCCAATTGATGTTATTTACTCTGGAAAAATTCCTCCTAACCCTTCTGAATTGCTAATGAGTGATCGTATGGGGCAATTGTTCAAAACGGTGAAGGACATGTATGATTATATCATTGTGGACACCGCACCGTTAATGGTAGTGGCGGATACCCTGCTTATCAATCAGTACGCAAACCAAGTACTTTATGTTACCAAGGCCAATGTTACCGAAAGAAAGGTGGTTGAATATCCTTTGAAACTCCAAAAAGAAGGAAAACTCAAGAATCTCTCCTTTGTGGTCAATAACGTTAAACAGACCAATTTGGGGTACGGTGGCAAGTATGGCTATGGGTATGGCAAGACCATTAAAAAATGGTGGAACTTTTCTTGATCAATAGAAAGTTTGTATCGTATTCTCAATAAGTGGAAGTAAAAGGTTCAAGGTGTTTTTAGACAACTTGGTTTCCTTGATAAGCGACAATTGTCTTAGGTTATGGACATCAGAACCAACATAGTCTATTAATCCATCTTCCAATAATTTCAAGGCTGTTTTCTGAACGTCTTTCCCGTATGCATTTGCACTAAGGGATTGAAGGTTCATTTGAAATAGTATTCCCTGTCGTTTTAATGAGGTATAGACTTTGTATCTTCTGTGGAAATACATATACCGTTCTGGATGGGCAAAAATGGGGAAGTAATTGTGTGAGGCTATTTTATCAATGGCCGCATCAAAATTCAGTGAAGGTTGAAGGTAAGACATCTCTATTAAGAGATATTCCTTTTTTAGGGCCATGATTTGGTCGTTTTCAAGCAAATTCTCAAAGTTGTCATCAACCATGTGCTCCGCAGCAGGTTCAAGCGAAATATTTTCCATTTTTTTGGAGATTATTTCCTTTTCAAGCAATTTATGGGCCGCAAGTATGGTACTGGGGGTATTGTCATAATGATTGTGCATGATATGCGGCGTACAGATAAAGCTGGTTATGCCCAACTCGGAGAAACCATTTAATAGATCGATGGATTCTTCTACCGTTTTGGCCCCATCATCTATACCGGGGAGTATATGGTTATGTATATCCACCATGCCATGAAGATAATCGGCCAAGAAGTATTTTTTTTGAAAAAAATGAAACATGCCTAAAATTTGGAAGACAAATATAAGGGATATGTAAAACAGACTGCACAAACCTTTTCTTGAAAAAAGGAAGATTGAAAAAAGAAAGCAAGCAATTAAAAAGGCCAACCCATAAGGTTGACCTTTTTCAGTGTTTTTCGGAAAAGTTACACTACTTACTTTTTTATTAACTAAACTCAAGGGTAAAAATAAGGACTTGTCCAGTAGCTTGGGGTTAACAAAAAAACAAAAAGATTAATGAAAGATTAATCTACTTAACCAATGGGTAAATTGCATGTGTTTTTTTACTTATTTCGCAATATGCTGACAAAGAGAAACGTATATGTTGTTGTTTTTGTGGTCTCTGTCATTGGACTTTTAGTGGTACAGTATCAATATTTGAAGGTAGGATTGGGGCTGGCCCGCGTACAGTTTTCAAAAAAAATAGACGAAGCAAGAAGCCATATCAATGAAGAACTCTCCGAATTCAATACGCTGTCCTATACGCTTGCCAATGCCATAACCAAAGACACCTCTGAAGTGAAGATCGGTTTGGACAGCCTGGAAAGAGCCTCACAGTTTTACCTGAATGATTACATATCTTACCAACTTGGTGTATCTGGGATAGACGCTCCTTTTACTTTTGCATTGTACGCTAGGGATTCCACGCAATACCTTACCTCTCAAAAGCCACATCTAAGAGGTAAGGACATACTTACCTATCCTATAAAGATTGAAGGGTACCTTCCAGAACACCTACAAAAGGAAGTAATATTGGAACTGGGCTTTGAGGATATCAACACGTATTTTTACCGTCAGCTGAATGGTCTTACCATTCCAGGGCTATTGTTTCTTTTGGCCATTATAGTGGTAGTGTTTTGGGTGTTACGATCTTTTTATTGGCAGAGCAGTATAATCACCACTACCAACGATTTTATAAACAATCTTACCCATGAACTCAAGACCCCGGTATTTTCCATAGGCTTGGCGAGCAAAATATTGGAGGATGGACTTACGGAGGATAAAAAACCGGTCCTGGAACTTATTCGTAGGGAAACGGATAGGCTCAAGCAACATATAGACAAGGTCTTGGAGTTGGCCAGCTTGGAATCGGGAAAAAAACTGATGCAGTTCACCGAATTGGATTTTAGGCCAGAGCTCAATCGGATCTGCGAGGATTTTAAAATGCTTTCACAGTATGAGAACACGGATTTTGAATATCAACTGGAGGAAGGTCCCTATCACATGCGCTTGGAAAAGTTCCACTTGGAAAACGCCATTCTCAATCTATTGGAAAACGCCAAAAAGTATTCAGACGACCCCAAAATACGGTTAAAGGCCAGTGTACATCGTGGAAAGTTGATCATTGCCATTTCAGACAATGGACAGGGCATTTCCGAAAAGGAAAGAAAACGGATTTTTAGAAAATACTATAGGGTGCAAAATGGTGGCCTGCATAAGGTAAAGGGGCATGGTATTGGTTTGTCTTATGTGCAAAAAATTGTGAGGATGCACCATGGCCATATTAAAGTGGATAGTGAATTGGGAAAGGGGACTACGTTCACGCTTTCTTTTAACCTGACAAAAAATGGACAACACGTATAAATTGATTTTGGTGGAAGACGATGCTTCCTTGGGGTATCTGCTTTCGGAGTACTTGGGAATGAAAGGCTTTGCGGTATCATGGGCCAAGGATGCCAAAGATGCACTCTTAAAAGTCAACGCCAATGTGTTTGATCTTGCCATTTTGGATGTAATGTTGCCAGATATGGATGGTTTTGAACTATCCCAAAAAATTAAGAGCATAAACCCCCAGCTTCCATTTATTTTTCTAACCGCACGATCCTTAAAAATAGATGTGTTGAAAGGGTTTTCCCTTGGGGCCGTGGATTATTTGAAGAAACCCATTGATGAAGAGGAACTGGTGGTGCGGATCCATGCACTTTTATCCCGTTTGTCGAACACCCAACCAGAGGAAGGACAAGTATCCAGCTATCAAATAGGCGATTATATCTTGGATACGGATAGATTTGGCCTGAGATATAAAGATGAGGAGATAAAACTTACCGGAAAGGAATTTGACCTTCTATCGTTACTGGCAGTGAACATGAACCAACTTTGCACGCACAAGGAAATCCTGACCACCATTTGGGATAAGAATGATTACTTTAACAAGAAGAGTCTCAACGTTTTCATTTCGCATTTGCGAAAACATTTGTCCAAAGATTCCAGAATAAGTATTGTGAATGTAAATAGGAGGGGGTTCATGCTCCGTGTGGAAGAAAGGAAATAATCTTTTCGATTTAAACACATGGCCTGGTTTTTGTGGATTTTTCTGGATAATCCAACCAACTATTTTAGTTAAATGTTTAAATTTTTACGCAGCGAATCAAAAAAAACGCCATTGGTCCATTTGGATGAACTTTTTAAGCAAACCATTTCCAAGTTGCCGGTCAATGAGCAAATTGCCTATTGCCAAAGACTTATAGAAAGTTCCAAATACCAGTTGACACAGCAATGCCCCAAAAAGGATTCAACATATTTAAAGGGGCTGATTTTGGCGGCAGACCATGAAATCCAGAAATTAAGCTCAATAACGACTGATTGAGCTGTACTGCCGTTTATTGTACACTTCCAATTTGTAGATAGGAAATTAGTAATTTGCAAGCAAAGAGAAAGCTTTGCATACTGCTGAAGAAAAATTACGGGAACGAATCAAGGAATTGACCTGCTTGTATGAGGTGACGTCTTTGATCGTAAATTGTGACTATGAGCAAATTGAAGAGGTGTTGCGGGCAATAGCCCATTGTCTTCAACGTGCCTGGCAATATGATGCCGATGCCCTTGTGGAGTTACAAACTTCCTCGTTGAACATAAAAACGGATGAAGAAATGGGAAAATGTGTTTTTCTGCAGTCCTCCATCAAGGTTTTTAATGAGCAGGAAGGTTATATCAGGGTAGGGTACCCCTCATCCAAGTACACACAGTCCGATTTTCTAATAGAGGAACAGCGGCTTTTGGACAATGTATGTCTTGAAGTGGGAAACCTCTTGGAGCGTAAGGAAATTAAGGAAAATCAAGTGGATATCCGCAGACAGGTGGAGCAGGCAGATCGGTTGCGTATCCTAGGCGAGATCACGGCCGGAATTGCCCATGAGCTGAATACACCTTTGGCAAATATTTTAGGCTTTGCCGAATTGTTACGTGAACGGATTGAAGGAGACTCCGATGCAGAAAAGGATTTGGACAAAATCATTTCCAACGCCATATTCTCAAGGGAAGTGGTCAAGAAGCTGATGTTTTTTGCCTGCGAAATGCCCCAAGAGAGGGCCAGCGTCAATATAGTGCCCATTATTAAGGATGCCATTGACCTTTTACGTACCACGCTCAGTAGAAATGAAGTGAGTTGCGAATTGGAGGTCGGACAAGAAGACATCACCCTAAAGATTGATAAGATCCAGTTGACCCAGGTACTTTTCAACCTTATAGTGAATGCCCTGTACTTTTCTCCACCCAAGGGTAAGATAGTGGTAGCGGTCTGCGAACATAAAGAAACGGTTGTCCTTAAAATTTCGGATGAGGGAGTCGGTATACCTCTAGACATCGCAAATAAAGTGTTCGACCCCTTTTTTACGACCAAACCCGTGGGAGAGGGTAGCGGATTGGGATTAAGCGTGGTGCACGGTATTGTAAAGAGCCATCAAGGCACCATAAAACATATGCCCAATAGCCCTAGCGGTACTATCTTTACCATAGAATTTCCCAAACTATAAAAAAAATCAGGATGTTGAAGAAGGAAAATATACTGTTGGTAGATGATGATATACAGATTTTGGAGCTGCTGCAACGGCATTTAACTTCCATGCACTACCATACCTATAGCGCTGTTTCGGTCAAGGAAGCACTGTACATATTAAAAGATACGGCAATTGACCTCTTGATCACCGACATCAACATGCCGGATATCAATGGCATTCAATTGATCAAATATATGGCAGAGCATTACCCGGATATTCCCAAACTGGTGGTTACCGGTTTTCCATCCATTGATGATGCCATGAGCGTTATAAAATCCGGGGCCACCGAATATATTACAAAGCCCTTTACGAAATCGGAATTGGCCGATGCCGTGCAAAAATCCTTGGAGTGTATCCAACAGCGAAAATCAAAAGGGAAGGAGCCTTCAAAGATGCAGCAAGGGTACGGGGAAATGATAGGCACTTCAGAGGCGTTTAAAGAGGTTGTGGAGATCATTGAGCGCGTAAAGGACAACCACGCCACCATTTTGGTCCAAGGTGAAAGCGGGACGGGAAAGGAGCTCGTGGCCCGTTCCATCCATTATTCGGGCAAGTTTGCAAGAGCGCCCTTTATTGCTGTCAACTGTGGGGCCATTCCCGAAAACCTTCTTGAAGCCGAACTTTTTGGATACACCAAAGGCGCATTTACCGGGGCCTTTGAAACCCGTAATGGTTTTTTTCAGGCGGCCAATAATGGCACCATTTTTTTGGATGAAATTGGTAATGCCTCTTTGGCCGTTCAAGGGAAGTTGCTAAGGGTTTTGCAGGAAAAGGAAGTTACCAAAGTAGGCTCACAAAAGTCTGAAAAACTTAATGTACGTGTCATTGCTGCCACCAACAGTAGTTTGACCGAGCTTATTGAAAAGAAACTTTTCAGGGAAGATCTGTATTATAGGCTTACGGTGGTCTCCATATCCGTTCCCCCTCTTAGGGAGAGGATTTCAGATATTCCTATGTTGGTGTCCAAGTTTCTTCAGAAGTATGGAGTGGAGTATAAGGACCGATTGGTGGGAATAGCCCCAGATGCTCTGGAAGTATTGGAGCGCTATTCATGGCCCGGAAATATCAGGGAGCTTGAAAATGTGATCCAAAGAGCTGTTATTATGAGTGATGGCCAAGTGACCGTAAAGCATTTACCGGAACAGGTGAAATTTCAAATAGATTTTCCGGAGCAGGCCTTGAAACCACTCAAACAGATAGAAAAGGAATATATAGAAAAGGTACTTGCAGCTACTGGGAACAACAAGACAAAGGCGGCTGAAATTCTCCAAATTGACCGTAAGACCCTTCGGGAAAAATTAAAATAGAGGCGAGGAGAAATGTACCGTGTGGGTAAAAATTACCCACGACCTAATTATTGATTTTCAAAAGAATTATTCGTAATAATCTATTTTCAATTATTTATTGGTCGTCATGGTGATTGTGGCATTTTAGGCACGCGCTTTGCTTATGTCTGAAGACATTCCCATATGAACATGAAGCGGAGACGAAGTCATATGGTAACTCAATTAATTGCTATGAAAAAATACATTTTTACATTGATGTTTTCAGTATTTGCCCTTGGGCTTCAGGCCCAAAACTTGAATGAGGGTGAGATTGCCATTGGGGATATTCTTGAGGTTGGAAAACCGGAATCCACCCAGTACGAGCATATTGAATTTCCCAAGCCCAATTTTATCATTAAACGAGGTGGATTGGCCAACTACAAAAGGGTAGAGGGGAACAAGGTTGTGGTTACTTCCATTAAGGAGAAAAAGGATGGATCAGTACGGATAAAAATAAAAAAGACCGATGGCAGTCGTTTTTTTGGCAGTCATTGGCAAGTAGCTGCCAATATTAAGGAAGCATTGGAGTCTGGCGAGCTTAGAAGAATCTAGTTTATTGATTGATGTGTTGTGCCCGACCCTGTTTCTCATTTGTTTGCTTTAAAGGTTAGTTACTGGGGTCGGGCTTTTCATTGAATCCATTTTTTTCTTCCACCACATATTCTTTTGTTGCATAACCCAAGTGGCCATCTTCCGAAATGGCCTCCACAATGATTACGTACTCTCCCAATATATCCCCATTATAGAAACTACTGGACGCTTTCTGTGTTTGGTCCATAAAAATATCGGGTTGCCAATGTATTACCGATCGTAGGTCTGGTTTATCCTCTTGGGATGGAACGGGTTTGTCATATTTTGGGGCATAAAATTCTTTCACGGGTGAATATAGGGGTATCGAGGCCTTGAGGGTTCCCGGTTCTGGCCGGATAGGAGCCTGAACACCCACACCACCTTTGGTGGTTATGGAAATGATATGGCCCAAAGATGGTATTTCAAATAAGTCGGCCTGGGGAAATACAGTGAGGTACCGGGACTTGAAAAACTTGGCGTATTTTATGAGTTCCACGCGTTCCACTATCTCTGGGGACATGCTGGGGACATATTCGTAAAGATGGCTTTCCAGCAATTTTCCATCTACCATCAATAAAGTAGCTTCCCTGCTACCGCCCCTTACGTGGGCCAACATAAACCCGTCCGGGAATCGCTCTATGGCTATTTGATCACCATAGTTGAACAAAAGGATGCTATACAATCCATACGACCATTCTTTTTCTTTGTCCCGTATATCGTCACCGGGGATGATCACATCCGGATCTCCATATTTTTCATAAAGTTTTGCCCGCTCGGGTGTTAGGAAATGATCTGAAACCACCACTTCGTCCAATTGGGTAACACCATAAAGGGAGTCAAATACCATCTCGGTGCGAAGTCTTTCTTTCCCAGCCTCTACTACGGCTTTGACCACGGTGTCCGATTCACGGATAATGGGTTTCTGTCTGTAGGCAACCTTCAGCTGACTTATGGTGTCCAAACGTATATTGTGGTTGGATTTCGTTCCCTTGGGGTCCACAGAGCTTAATAAATACGGCATATCGGGACCGTAATCGTCATCCAATACAAAACCGAATCGACCTAAACTATCTGCTGCCGTAGTGTAAAACTTGGTTTCCCTTCCAAAAGTGGCCAGACTTACATTTATATTTGGCGATGTGTTTGATTTGTTTCGCAAAACTTGAACAGCCCCATTGATTTCCAAGCCTTTTTCTGGCCAATAAAAAATATGGCCCTTCCGTTTTACGGGGTATAGGTAATTTCTCCAACCTTGGGTGAGCAATAGTGCATCCAAAGCCTCAAAACGTTTAGGGGTTTGAGCCCTAAAATAATAATCCGGGTCTTCTATTTCACCTCGAATCTCCGAATCCAATAGGAGATAGGAACGGATGGTATTGATGGATTCTGGTTGAAAGTGTGCTTTGTTCAGGACAAGGACCGATAAGCTGGCTCTCTTGGATTGGGATGCTGGTCCAATAATATGCAGGTCCAATTGGGTCTTTTCCCTACGACTATATACGTTTTTATCTGTCTGGATTGAAATGTCCAAAGCTTCCTCATCTTTATGATTAAAGAAAAGTCGTTCGGCAATAGGTCGTTTTTCCTGATCCAGTAGGGTAAATACCAAAATCCCAGCTGGAAGTTCATCAGATGGCATGTCCTTCACCAGTTTTCCATTTTTTAACGGGCCTTCCAATAAAAAATAGTCTTTTCCCCTGCAGGCAACCTTGATATAAACTTGTCCTTTCAAGCTGTTGGAGGAAATACGGGTCCAGATTTTTTCCCCTACGCGGGATACGGATAGGATACTGCCTTCCGGGGATACTTTGGGCAATGGATAGATATGGGTGGTTGTTCCAGTGGAATCATTGGGTTCCGAAACTTTGGCATAATAGGTTCTGGCACTATCAGCCTGCATGGTAAAGGTTCCCATCCCTAGGTGATTGGTTGAAAAATCTATGATAGGTTGGGCTTTATCATCAAAAACAGTACCCTTTAGCGGGATTCCTTTGCTACCTATTCCAATGGCCTTGACACCTAATTTATTGAGGAAACCATGAACCAGTTGCCCGCTTTCGGGGAAAAACTGTAGATCAACGGGATTTTTCTTTAGGATGACAGTTTCCGATCGGTAAGAATCCGGGGTTTCTCCCACGGATAAAGTTACCCAATCCACATTTTTGGGAGTTTCATAGATTAAGGTATAAACCCCGTTTTTCTTCTTTAGTTCCAGGGTATCCTTTCCCACTGCATAATTGAGATATATGGGAATCTGCTTTTCGTCTGAGGATTTGATAGTGGAGGAGTTGATTTCTCCGATCAATAGAAATTTGCCCGATTCCAGTTCAGTGGTGGTTAATGTATGTAAGATGCCGTTGTTGGGTGGGGATTCGGGTGCTACGATGTTGATATAATCCTCAAAAACGAAATCATTGTCAAAATTTCTGTTCCATTGGGTATAGGCGCGAATGAGGTAACGTCCCACAGGGTAATTTTTACCCAGTTCAAAGGAACCATTGCCCAAGCCAGAGGCAAGTTTGGTCAATTTGTGTTCAATGACCTTTCCATTCGGGCCAATTAAATCAACATACAATACTTGACTTGTTGTACTTGGTAAGTGGTTTTCAGAATCCACCACAATAGCTTTGAACCATATTCCCTGGTCCGTGGCATAGACACTAGAACCGAGTTGGATATAAATCTTTTCGGCCATAGAGACATTCAGTCGCTCATTGGTCTGAGAAATGGAAAGCAACGGGAATAAAAGAAGAATTATGAACGATCCATATAAGAATGAGGTCCAAAAGGTTCGGACTGTCTTTTTAAGTTCACGTATTCTCTTTTTAGGCAAGATGCAAGCGATTTAAATTGTTGAAATTTGGATGCTTACACTAAAATAGGGATTTGTTTATGATTTTGGGCATAGTCAAACTTACGATGCTTGTATGGAGTCGAACCTCTAATCTAATCTGAATTTAGAGGCGTATGGGATTTATTTCCCGATGCAGAAATTGGAGAATATATTGCCCAGCAAATCGTCCGTGGTGACACTTCCGGTAATTTCGCCAAGATGAAAGAGTGCTTGCCTGATGTCTATGGCCACAAGATCACTTGCTAAACCAACATCCATGCCCTCTTTTACCTTTTGTATCTCCTCCAATGCTTTCAATAGGGCATCATAGTGTCTGCTGTTGGAAATGATGGTACTGTCCCCACTCAACGCCCCAGAGTCCACAAGACTTAGAAGTTTGTTTTGAAGTTCCTCCATACCGGATTGATGCTTGGCCGAAAGGAACAATAGGTTGGGGATTTCCTTTTTGAGTTGTTCTTTTTGTTCGTCATTCAGAAGGTCTACCTTGTTGCAAATGACCAAAAGTTGCTTGTTGGGATATTTTTTTTTGATTTTTTCCAGTTCAGAACGGTCAAAATCAATGCGATCAAACAGGAAAATGATCAAACGCGCTTTTTCAATCTTGTCAAAAGTACGCTCAATACCAATTTTTTCCACAACATCCTCGGTTTCCCGTATCCCTGCGGTATCTATAAACCTAAAGTTGATTCCATTAAGGCTGATATGGTCCTCCACGGTATCCCTGGTAGTACCCGCAATGTCACTTACAATGGCCCTTTCTTCATTCAACAGGGCATTGAGAAGGGTAGATTTGCCCACATTGGGCTGACCCACAATGGCTACGGGTATACCATGTTTGATGACGTTGCCCAAAGCAAAGGAATCAATTAATTTTTTGAGCACTTCACTGATTCGGTTCAAGAGGGCATTGAACTGGGTACGGTCGGCAAATTCCACATCCTCTTGTGAAAAATCGAGTTCCAACTCTATCAGGGAGGCAAAGTTGAGGAGCTCTTCCCTAAGTTTTTGGATTTCGTTACTAAAGCCGCCCCGCATCTGTTGCATGGCAATGTCGTGTGCCGCTTCACTATCACTGGCAATAAGATCGGCCACGGCTTCCGCTTGGCTCAGATCCATTTTTCCGTTCAAAAAGGCTCTGAGGGTAAACTCCCCGGCAGAAGCAGTTCTACACCCTTTCTGTAGTATCAATTGTATAATCTGCTGTTGAATGTACGGAGAGCCATGACAAGAGATTTCCACTACATTCTCACCCGTATACGAGTGCGGTCCCTTAAAAATGGATACCAAAGCTTCGTCCAAGATCTTATCCTGATCCACAATATGCCCCAAATGAATGGTATGGGTTTTCTGGCGGGACAATTTTTTCCCTTTTACCGATTGAAAAACAGAATCGGCCATGGAAATGGCGTCCGGACCCGAGATGCGAATCACGGCAATGGCCCCAGTTCCTGATGGGGTTGCAAGGGCAACGATGTTATCATTGTACAACATGGGGTCAAAAGTACAAATTAACCATGGGTTGTAACATTTTCCATAAAAAGGACACTAATAAAGTACATCATCAAAAATCAATCAGAAATGGAAATCATCAATCAAAACGTTATTAGGAAGGACAATACCTTATTGGCCTTCACACACTTATCACAGCTATTACATTATGTTACTGGATTTGGAGGATTCATTGTACCCCTTGCTCTTTGGTTGGCTACAAGAAGAACGGTTGAAGGAATGGACGAGCACGGCAAGGCCATTATTAATCTACAGTTGAGTTTGTTACTGTACTTGATCATAAGCATTCCTGCTATTTTAGTCTTTGGATTGGGATTGTTGGGACTTATGGGAGTTGGAATCTTAGGGTTTGTCCTGCCTATTGTAAACGCGGTAAAAGCGGCCAACGGCGAATCGCCCATTTATTTTCTCACCATACGTTTCCTATAAAAAAAAGAAAAAGCGGGAACCTTGGTTCCCGCTTTTCATATATTTAGGTTGTGTACTTAGTTATTCAACATCACGGGCATTACCAGCATGGTCACGTGCTCTCCTTCATCCAACCCGTCAATAGGGGTAAGGATACCGGCCCTGTTGGGCAAGCTCATTTCCAATGAAACATCATCTGAAGAAAGATTGTTGAGCATTTCCACCAAAAAACGGGAGTTGAACCCAATCTGCATATCATCCCCTTGGTAGGAGCAGGACAGACGTTCCTCGGCCTTATTGCTGTAATCCACATCCTCGGCAGATATGTTCAGCTCGGCTCCAGCAACCTTCAATCGGATTTGGTGCGTGGTCTTATTCGAAAAAATGGAAACCCTACGGACCGAGCTCAGGAACTGATTTCTGGAAATGGTCAATTTGTTCGGGTTTTCCTTCGGAATAACCGCCTCATAATTCGGGTACTTTCCATCAATCAACCTACAGATCAATACCGAATTGTCAAAAATGAATTTGGCATTGCTGTCATTGTACTCGATAGTTACCTCAGATTCCGAACCGGCCAAAATCCCCTTCAACAGATTCAAAGGTTTTTTGGGCATGATAAATTCGGCCACTTCCGAAGCGGTCACATCTTGCCGTTGGTATTTTACCAACTTATGGGCATCTGTGGCCACAAAGGTGAGATTCTCCGGGGAGAACTGGAAAAACACCCCGCTCATTACTGGGCGTAGGTCGTCATTGCCCGCGGCAAAAATGGTCTTGTTAATGGCCGTCGCCAAAATATCGCCCAACAGAGTGGTAGAACTTGGATTGGAAACCTCAACGGCTTTTGGAAATTCAGCACCATCGGCATATGCCAAGGCATATTTACCATGGTTGGAGCTGATTTCCACGGTATTGTTATCTTCAACAACAAAGGTCAAAGGCTGTTCTGGAAACGTTTTCAAGGTGTCCAACAACAACCGGGCAGGAACCGCAATGGTACCTTCGGCGTCGGAATCCACTTCGAGTACGGAACTCATGGTGGTTTCCAAGTCGGACGCGGAGACCGTAAGTTGATTTTGTTTTAGATCAAATAGGAAATTGTCCAGGATGGGTAGGGTGTTGCTATTGTTGATAACTCCTCCCAAAACCTGYAATTGTTTCAATAAATATGTACTGGATACAATAAACTTCATCAAAGAAATTCTTTAGCTATGTTGTCCGTTGGATGTTTCATCCAAGTAAACGGGCCGTGTAATCGACAAAAGCAAATATATCTTAAAACGATTAAGCAGAGAAACAAATTTATTAACAGCTACACAGTGAATTTTCGCTTTCTCACATAGTTGAAGAAAATACCAAAAACCAATGTCAATACAACTGGTATCCCGATGTTTATTAGCTGCCAACGCGTTTTCTGTTCCACAATTTTTTCAACATCCAAGAGCGGGATGGATACTTTTCTGTTCCTAATGTTTATAAGTCCGGTATTGTCCAAAAGGTAATTGGTGCAGTTCACCAAGAATTCCTTGTTGCCATAGAAACTATTGGTCCATTTGTCATACCCAAGTTCCAAGGGTCTGCCGTTGCGCAATTGGTTTTTGATGACATCCCCATCGGAGATCACGATCATTTTGTTTTCTGGACCTTGTTCCTCGGTATTTTGAAGTTCCAAGGGTTTTACCCGGTTCTTGTACATGGAAACAAAATCTCCCTCGATCAAAACGGCCAAGGGTAGGTCACCATTGGTATAGGACTCCCTATCCGGGGGATTGTTCAAAATATCCAAACTGATCTGTCGGGGAGCACCGTCAGTTTTTGACAGAGGGGAGCTCTGGAGCAAAACGGTCTTTTGGTAATCATTGTCCAATACCTCCATGGGACTGGTAAACTGGTACCGAACCGCTTCTATATTGGTGTTGATGGGGTGATCGTTCCTTGAAAACACCATGGGGTTGTAATACCAAGGAAGGGGATTGTATTGGGAATCGTTTCCTTCCCCAGTGGCCAAAACAATTTGGGTGAAGTACATATCATTGACGAGAACCGGGTTGATCCGCACCCCGTACTGAAAGAAAAAATCCTTGAGATTAAGGTCGCGGGGTAGGGCAAATGCACTTCCTCCACCACTATAGATACTGTCCATTTCCATGGCCACCTGATCCATCAACCAAATGGATTTGCCACCCTGAACCACATATTGATCCAAAACATACTTTTCTTGATCCGTAAAGGCTTCCGTGGGTTTGGCCACCACAGCCAAGTCAAAGCTTTTGAGTTGATCCAGCACCTTTTGCGGACTTGTCGCCACAGAATCCAAGGTGATGGCGCCAATGTTGTAATAATCGCGAATGGTGGTCAGGTAATCGGCCAGATACATATCATCGAGCTCTCCATTTCCCTTGATGACTGCAATACTTTTTTTCTCCGTGATGCTCAACTTGGTAAAGGCATCGGCAAAGGCGTATTCCAATTGCTGCACCGAATTGTTGATGCGGTCTTCGGCCGTGGAGCCGAGTTTATTCTTTAAAAGTGGAACTTTAACGGTATTGTCCCTATAGTTGACCATGGCCCAAGGAAATACCAATTCTTGGGAAACCTTTCCGTTCTCCTCAACCGTGACATTGGCGGGTTGAAGCCCCAAACCTTGAAGCTCTGCAATGGTTTGTTGGGCCTGACTCTCATCTTCCAGAGGATCTACCAAATTATATTTGATGTTGCTGTTTTTTGAGGCGAATGACTCCAATAGCTGAATGGTCTCGGTCTTGAGTTTGGAAAATTCAGGAGGGATGTTTCCATCCAACAATACATCCACAATGACAGGGGAATCAAACTTTTGGACCACCTCCACGGCAGGTTGGGACAAGGTGTAGCGTTGGTCTTCGGTCAGGTCCAATCGGGTGTACACAAAACCGGCAATAAGGTTCAGTACAATGACAACAACAATGGCCTTGAGCAAGGAAACAAAAAATTTTGGCATCATCTAGGCAATTGTTTTAGGCGTTGATGGGTGAGGTACAGAAAAAAGAGGGTGAGGGAGATAAAATATATCAAATCCCTAGTGTCCATAACCCCTCTGGCGATACTGTCAAAATGCGATTTGGCTCCCAGACCCTGTATCCATTGTTGGGTTTCCCCATTAGAAAACAGAGAGGATAGGGCATCGAATCCATTAAAAATCATGAAACAAATCAGGATACCCACCAAAAAGGCAATAATCTGGTTATCCGAAAGGGTAGAGGCAAAGATTCCGATGGCGGCATAGGTCGCTATTAAGAACAACAATCCAAAATAGGAGCCCATAACCACCCCTAGGTCATAATTGCCCTCAATGACCCCCAAGCTGGAAATGGCAAAAACATAGATGATGGTTGGAACAAAGGCAATGACACATAACAGAAATGCACCCCAAAATTTGCCCAAGACCAATTTCCAAACCGAAATGGGTTTGATCAGCAACAATTCCAAAGTACCCATTTTACGCTCTTCAGAAAAGCTCTTCATGGTGATGGCAGGAACCAAAAAGACAAAGATCCACGGGGCCAGCAAAAAGAAATTGCCCAAATCGGCAAAGCCATAATCAAAAATATTGTACTCCCCTTTGAACACCCAAAGAAAAAGTCCATTGAGCAGTAAAAAAGAACCTACGATCAAATACCCAATGGGTGAAGTAAAAAAAGACTGGACCTCTCTCTTAAAAATTGCAAACATTATTCTGGAGTTGAGGAATTTACCTTGGCTACGCTCCAAGCTTCCGGTTTATCGGCAAATAGGGTTTTGGTATGTCCCCAAACCGCTCTAAAAAAATCTGATGTCCTATAGTTTTCCAAATCTGATTCCTTTTCCCAGAAACTGTACGTAAAAAACACGCTTGGATTCTTGAGGTCTTGGTAAAGGTCTACCTTGGAGCACCCTTCAAAAGCCAAAATCCCGTTTTTCGATTCGTCAAAAATCCGCTCAAAACTAGGAATATTTTCGGGTTTAAAGGTGAGTTTTACGATGCGTATCAGCATTTATGAAAAATTTATGGTTACAATGTCCCTGTAATTCAATCCCAATAAGGTAGATGCCCCTCCTACAGAATTTAGGTCACTTTTATAAATGGCAAGCTCAATATATCCGGCAGAGTTGAACAAGGCTAGGGCATCACCAGGGCCTTTTCGCTGACTCCTGTCCAAATCAAAGTTGATGATACCGTTGTAGCTCTTTTGGATTTCCTTGATCTTGGTGGTACGGGCGGTCAGTTCATAGTCCCGTCCATTGCGATAAGCTTCAAACAAGCTTCGCTGTATGTTGGTGACCACATTGCCGTAGTTGTCAATATAAATGACATTTCCAGAAATGGTCCTTCCATCATTGGAGACGCGGGGTTCAAATTCCTTGAGTTCCTTGAGTGCATCAAAAGGTTTTCCAATGACCTCCAATTTACCGCCCCGGGCAATGTGACAGGCCACTTGTACAAAGACATTCAATACGGGAAAAGAACCAGATTGGGTATTGGGCAGTTGAATCTCCACTACCTTTTCGGGCGTTATCTCAGATGTGATCAATGAAATGACCCCATTATTGGCACTTACAAAATAATGTCCATCCACTTGCACCACAATATGCTGGTTTTCAGGTGATAATTCGGAATCCACCCCAACAATATGCACGGTACCCTCAGGAAAGGAACGGTAGGCATTTTTAAGGATATAGGCACACTCTTGGATGTTGAATGGGCTTATGGCATGGGAAATATCAACAATGTTCACCTCGGGCAGACTACCCAGAATGGTCCCTTTTACAGCACCTACAAAGTGGTCTTTATAGCCAAAATCTGTAGTTAAGGTTATGATTGCCATGCAATACTGTTGATATGTTTTTCCACGCTCGAATTGATTTTTGGTTAAGTTTGTGGAGTAAAATTACATTAAAAAAGAAAGAATACAATTCTTCAAAAAATAACTCTAAACACCCCGTTTTTTGAACGAACTTATAATTGAACTCACGGATATAAGCCCACAGGACTTCTTCGGGCAACAGAACGAGAATATTGAACTGCTGAAAAAATATTTCCCAAAGCTGAAAATCGTTGCCCGAGGCAATAAGATAAAAGTGTATGGGGATGAAGAACTATTGGAAGAGTTCGACAAGCGATTTGATATGCTCACGAGCCATTTTGCCAAGTATAACAAGCTTGACGAGAACATGATCGAGCGGGTACTCACCAGTGATGGAAATGAGGACCATGTGGCATCCAAAAGCAGCGGGGACGTCTTGGTCCACGGTGTAAGTGGCAGATTGATAAAAGCCCAGACCGTAAATCAGCGTAGAATGGTGGATGCTTGCAAGGTGGACGATATGGTCTTTGCCATTGGTCCGGCCGGCACCGGAAAGACCTACACAGGAGTGGCCTTGGCCGTAAAAGCCTTGAAGGAAAAACAGGTGCGGCGAATCATTCTTACCCGTCCTGCTGTGGAAGCAGGGGAGAACCTTGGTTTTCTGCCTGGCGACCTAAAGGAAAAACTGGATCCGTATATGCAACCTTTGTACGATGCCCTCCGGGATATGATTCCCGCTGAAAAATTGGCAAAGTACATTGAAGACGGAACCATTCAGATTGCACCAATGGCCTTCATGCGGGGACGCACCTTGGACAATGCTTTTGTGATCTTGGATGAGGCACAGAATACCACCCATGCCCAAATGAAGATGTTCCTAACCCGTATGGGAAAGAACGCCAAGTTTCTGCTAACGGGGGACCCTGGGCAAATAGATTTGCCCCGACGGGTCATTTCGGGCTTAAAGGAAGCTTTGCTTATTCTTAAGAATGTGGACGGCATCAGTATCATTTATTTGGATGACAAGGATGTCATTCGCCATAAACTGGTCAAAAAGGTTATCGACGCCTACAAGAACATAGAACACCAAAACCAATTCTAAACAAGATTATGGGGCAAAATACAGTAATGGCCACGGATTTTCATTTTCCGGGCCAAAAATCGGTATACAAAGGAAAAGTAAGGGAAGTATATACGCTGGAGAATGATATCCTGGTCATGGTGGCCACGGACCGACTTTCAGCTTTTGATGTGGTCATGCCCAAAGGGATTCCTTACAAAGGGCAGATTCTGAACCAGATCGCCACCCAAATGATGCAGGCCACCGAGGATATTGTCCCTAATTGGTTAATGGCTACACCGGACCCCAACGTGGCAGTAGGAAAGGCCTGTGAGCCTTTTAAGGTGGAAATGGTGATACGGGGATATCTTTCAGGACACGCGGCAAGGGAGTATAAAGCAGGAAAGCGTTTGCTATGTGGGGTGCCTATGCCCGAAGGGATGAAAGAAAACGATAGGTTCCCCGAACCCATCATCACCCCGGCGACCAAAGCGGACAAGGGAGATCATGATGAAGACATTTCCAGGGAAGAGATTTTAGAACGTGGCATTGTTTCCAAGGAAGACTATGAAGTCTTGGAAAAATATACCAGGGCCCTGTTTCAGAGGGGGACAGAAATTGCCGCCGAGCGCGGATTGATCTTGGTGGATACCAAATATGAATTTGGCAAGACCAAGGACGGGCAAATTGTACTCATCGATGAGATCCATACACCCGATTCCTCCCGCTATTTTTATGCGGATGGGTATGCAGAGCGACAGGCAAAAGGCGAATCCCAGAAACAGTTGTCAAAAGAATTTGTGCGTCAGTGGTTGATTGCAAATAATTTTCAGGGCTTGGAAGGTCAGGTTGTGCCCGAAATGAGCGATGCCTACATCGAATCGGTTTCCGAAAGGTATATTGAACTGTATGAGAGTATTACAGGGAAAGATTTCGAAAAAGCAGATGTTTCAAACATTGATGAACGCATCAAACTCAACGTTTCGGAGTATTTAAACAAACTTTCTTGAAAATGTTATCCCTTATAATTTTGAGTGCTGTTTTCTGAAGATTTCATATATTTCAGGCATTAAAATTATAAAATGGACATTAAGCAGAGAGAAAAGTATTGGAAAGAAAATTTAAAGTACCTGGGCATTCTTCTTGCCATTTGGTTTTTGGTTTCCTTTGGGTTTGGGATCCTTCTTGTGGATCAACTGAATGCCTTTAAATTGGGAGGTGTTAAATTGGGCTTTTGGTTTGCCCAACAGGGATCGATTTATGTTTTCGTTATCTTGATCTTTGTGTATGTCCGACTCATGAACAAATTGGATAAAAAATATAAGCTGGACGCATAATGGATATACAAACTTGGACGTTTATTATCGTCGGGCTCACTTTCGCTTTATATATTGGAATTGCTATTTGGTCCAGAGCGGGATCTACCAAAGAATTTTACGTTGCAGGAGGAGGAGTATCTCCCTTGGCCAATGGTTTGGCCACAGGCGCGGACTGGATGTCCGCGGCATCTTTCTTGGGAATGGCAGGAATTATTGCTTTTGCAGGATATGATGGTTCCGTATATCTTATGGGATGGACCGGGGGATATGTGCTTTTGGCATTGCTATTGGCCCCATATCTGCGAAAATTTGGAAAATTCACGGTCCCTGATTTTATCGGAGACCGTTATTACAGTAATGTAGCCCGTACCGTGGCCGTTGTTGCTGCATTGTTTGTATCGTTCACCTATGTGGCCGGGCAAATGCGTGGAGTGGGTGTGGTCTTTTCCCGTTTCTTGGATGTAGAGGTGAATACTGGGGTGTACATAGGTATGGCTGTGGTATTTTTCTATGCGTTCTTGGGAGGAATGAAAGGAATTACCTATACACAGGTAGCACAATATTGTGTACTGATCTTTGCATTTATGGTCCCCGCCATATTCATCTCCCTTATGGTTACTGGAAATCCAGTTCCGCAACTGGGATTCGCTTCGTCAGGTGAAGACGGGGTGTATTTGTTGGATAAGTTGGATGGGTTGATGACCGAACTGGGCTTTACGGCCTATACGGATGGTACCAAATCCATGACCGATATGCTGTTTATCACTGCGGCACTGATGATGGGTACTGCAGGATTACCTCACGTGATTATTCGCTTTTTTACAGTACCCAAGGTTAGTGATGCCCGTAAGTCGGCTGGTTATGCCTTGTTGTTTATCGCTATTTTGTATACCACAGCTCCGGCCATTGCCGTATTTGCACGTACCAACCTCATTGAAACTGTTGAGGATACCCCTTATGAGGAAATTCCAGCTTGGTTTACCAAATGGGAAAATACAGGCCTCATTGCCTGGACGGATAAAAATGGGGATGGAAAGATCCAATACCGCCCAGGTGATGCCGTTGAAGGCAGACAGCCCGAGTTTATAGAAAGCAGGGGCACACAAGGACAACGAATGATTTCCAATGCCAGCTCTTCAGCCAATGAGTTGTATGTGGATCGTGATATCACTGTTTTGGCAAACCCTGAAATTGCAGGATTGCCCAACTGGATCATTGCTTTGGTTGCCGCAGGAGGATTGGCCGCAGCACTATCTACTGCTGCAGGGTTACTTTTGGTAATTTCCACATCCATTTCCCACGATTTGATCAAAAAGCAGATCGCTCCGGACATTTCGGATAAAAAAGAACTATGGGTTGCCCGTTTCTCAGCACTTTTGGCTGTAGTGGTAGCCGGATATTTTGGTATTCACCCTCCGGGCTTTGTGGCCTCGGTGACTGCCTTGGCCTTTGGTTTGGCCGCATCTTCATTCTTCCCGGCCATTATCATGGGAATCTTTAGCAAGCGGATGAACAGGGAAGGAGCCATCACTGGTATGGTGGCCGGACTTGGTATCACATGCTATTACATTGCCCGTTTTAAACTCGGTTGGATTGGAAACCCGGAAACCAGTACCCAAGAGCACTGGTGGTGGGGTATTTCACCTGAAGGTTTCGGAACCATGGGTATGTTGGTCAATTTTGCCGTGTCTATTTTAGTTTCAAGATTTACACCAGCTCCTCCGGAAGAAGTACAGGGTATTGTGGAAAACATACGTATACCTAGTGGGGCCGGAGAAGCAATTGAGCATTAATTCTGGTGAAAGTCCCTCTCTTTTTTTAATTTTAAGGCACATAAAAATTTACTATACCTAAATGAGCAATTACCATATTAAGCATCTGGAAGAATATTTTCAGGTGTATCGCAAATCTGTTAGAAACCCTGAGGATTTTTGGGAAGAAGTGGCGGAAGAACATTTTTTTTGGAGAAAAAGATGGAATTCTGTTTTGGAATGGGATTTTACAAAACCCGAAATTAAGTGGTTTGATGGAGCGCAGCTCAATATTACCGAAAACTGTATAGACCGACATTTGCGTAGTCGTGGCGATAAAACGGCCATTCTTTTTGAACCCAATGACCCCAATGAGGAGGCAGAGCATATTACCTATCGTGAGTTGCACGAAAGGGTTTGCAAATTTGCCAATGTACTCAAGGATCAAGGAATCAAGAAAGGGGACCGGGTTGTAATTTATTTGCCCATGATTCCTGAATTGGCCATTTCATTGTTGGCCTGCGCACGTATCGGCGCGATCCATTCCGTGGTGTTTGCAGGATTTTCTTCAACGGCCTTGGCCACACGTATCAACGATTGTGGAGCCAAAATGGTACTGACGTCGGATGGATCGTACAGAGGTACCAAGACCATCGACCTAAAAGGTATTGTGGACGAAGCTTTGCAGCATTGTCCCAATGTGGACACTGTATTGGTGGCCAAACGTACCGGAGAAGAAATCCCGATGCAAGAAGGTCGTGACAAATGGTTACAACCTCTTTTGGAGAAGGCATATTCCGATTGTGTTCCAGAAATCATGGATGCCGAAGACCCGCTCTTCATTCTGTATACTTCGGGTTCTACAGGTAGGCCCAAAGGGATGATGCATACCACCGCTGGATATATGGTCTATACGGCCTATACATTTAAAAATGTCTTCCAATATAAAGAAGAGGATGTGTACTGGTGTACGGCGGATATCGGCTGGATTACCGGACACTCTTATATCGTATATGGACCTCTGGCCAATGGAGCTACCACCGTAATGTTCGAAGGCGTGCCTTCTTACCCTGATTATGGTAGGTTCTGGGAAGTGGTCGAAAAGCATAAAGTAACCCAATTCTATACGGCACCAACGGCAATTAGGGCCTTGGCCAAGGAGAATTTGGATTTTGTTACCAAGCATGACCTTTCCAGCCTTAAAGTTTTGGGAACTGTGGGGGAACCTATCAATGAAGAAGCTTGGCACTGGTACAACGATCACGTTGGAGAGAAGAATTGTCCCATTGTGGATACATGGTGGCAAACAGAAACCGGGGGAATCCTGATTTCTCCGATACCATTTTCAACCCCTACAAAGCCCACATATGCCACGCTGCCCATGCCAGGTGTTCAACCTGCTCTGGTGGATGAGAATGGCAATGAGATGAAAGGGAACCAAGTGGAAGGTCGATTGTGTATCAAATTTCCGTGGCCTTCCATAGCACGGACCATTTGGGGAGACCACCAACGCTATAAAGACACCTATTTCTCCGCTTTTGAAGGGAAATATTTTACGGGTGATGGTGCGCTTCGTGATGAAGTGGGCTATTACCGAATCACTGGTAGGGTAGATGATGTGATCATCGTTTCCGGCCACAATTTGGGTACGGCACCCATAGAGGATTCCATCAATGAACACCCTGCGGTGGCGGAATCGGCTATTGTTGGTTTCCCACATGATATCAAGGGGAATGCATTGTATGGCTATATCATTTTAAAAGAAACAGGGGAAACCAGAAATAGGGAAAACCTTGCCAAAGAGATCAACCAATTGATTACCGAACATATTGGGCCAATTGCCAAACTGGACAAGATTCAGTTTGTGCCCGGTTTGCCCAAGACCCGTAGCGGTAAGATCATGAGAAGAATCCTTAGAAAAATTGCCTCAAAGGATACTAGTAATCTGGGTGATACTTCAACGTTGTTGAACCCAGAAGTGGTTGAGGTAATCATGAAGGAAAGTCTATAAGACTTAAAGCCCAAATTTTGGTGGATTTTGTTTTTTGAACAAGTCTTTCAAATTTTTGGGCTTTAATTTTTCCATAATTACCAGAAAAGCAATGGCGGTGATCAACGTATCGCCCAAAGCGGTATGCCTATCTTTTTTGGAAATCCTGAACTTTTCGGCAAGTTCATCCAACGAATAGTTTTCTTTCTTTCGAAGTACGGAAGAAATGAGCAAGGTCCGCTTATAAAGCAGTCCAGTGTCCAAGGTCTTGTTAAGCAATTGGGGAAGTCCGTTTCGTCTTAAAGCAGCATTGATCATACCTACATCGAACAGTACATGATGGCCCACCAACACATGGTTTTTGGCATAGGCCAAAAATTGTTGCAAAGCTTCCAGTTCAGTTACCCGTTCTTTTTTACTCTTTTTAAGGATTCCATGGATTTCGGCACTTTCAGCATCATAATGCTCTTGCTCCACATATACTTCAAAACTTTCCTTTACGACCATGGTGTTGTCCCTGAGCTTTAAGGCCCCTATGCATAGCATTCGGTCTTTGGTCATATTGAACCCCGTGGTTTCGGTATCGAGCACTACAAAAGTGTTTTCGGAGATCGTTTCTGGAAGTTTATCCTTGAAATGGCTAGCATACTTCAACCAAAATTCAGGAAGTTCCAAATGTTTTTTCTTGGAAAAGAAACCCATCATCGCAAAAGATTTTTTACTTGGAATCGTACTTGCAACAGCTCTTGGATTTCTTTGATGGTCTTGAAGGTCCTTTTGAGCTTTATTTTTTCTTCCTTGTTCAATTGGTCCAAGGCAATATACCGGCCAGAATCATTATGCTGCAAGCCCTGCCTTGTCCTGAACTTTAAAAGCGCTTTACTGGCATACGAAGCTGCCAAATAGAGTTCTTTGTTTTTGGGCTCCAGTTCGGCCAGTTTTTCATAGCGTTCCGCAGTGTTGTTGATGGATTTTATGGCATGGGAAAGGATAAGGACCCTTGCGGCATCAATAATGGGCATGAGGGCACGAAGTTTCAAATCGAAGAAATCCTTGTGTTCTCCATCTTGTTCCACCAAAAAGTCCCTAAAAAATCCTGATGGCGATGGATTTTGAAGCGCTCCACTTGCTAAATGGGTCAGGAATTGGGGATACTTTTTCGCATTCTCAAAAATGTGCAGCGAAAGTTCATCGGCGAGTGCCTTTTCCCCATAGTTCACATTGAAATCGAAGAAAATGGAAGATAGGAGAATCTCATCCGGACCAGGATTGTTCATCCAATGGGAGGTAACCTCTTTCCATTCCTCCAAACTATGGCACCACAGCGGATTGGAGGCCATCATTTCAGCCGGACAATATTCAAACCCTACTAAGTTGAGTTCCGTTGAAATTTGTTTGCCCAACTGTAAAAAATAGGCTTGGGTCTCTTCCTTTTTCTCCGTTGGAACATCTTCGTAAAGGATGGCGTTGTCCTGATCGGTAGTGAGCAATTGCTCGCCCCGTCCTTGACTTCCCATGGCCAACCACGTAAACTTCACTGGAGGAGGGGTTTCCATCTGGTCAACACAAATTTGTATGACTTGTTTGATGGTGGCATCATTGAGTTCGGAGATGATTTTGCAGACCAATCCCATGGGAATGTTCTGTTCCAAATAGCCCTGCAAGAGATTTAAGATGCTATACCGAACGGTCCGGAGTCTTTGGGAGTCCGTAGCCCTTTTTATGGCCCGCATGAGTACAGCAGGGTTATTTCCCAGCGCGACCATGACATCGTGTTTGGAAAGTATGCCTATGGCGGGAGTGTCCGTGGTCCCATCTTCAGTAAGGCACAGATGACTGATTTGGCTTTTCATCAAAGCCATTTGGGCTTGGGTAATGGTCAGGTCCTTGGAGTAGGTAATGACCGGGGAAGACATAATGGCCTCGGCATTCTCCGTAATGGAAACCAATCCCGTGGCAACCTTGTTCCTTAAATCTTTATTGGTGATGATTCCAATGGGAAGTCCGTCCTGGGTAACAAGAACACAGCCTACATTTCTTTGGGTCATGGAAGCGGCCAAGGATTTGATCTGGGTTTCCTTGGAGCAGGTCACCAAATTGGTGGAGTAGCGAACTGGCTGTAGATCCAGCATTTTGGTTTCCGGGTTTCCTTCCGTTTCATTGGGAACCCCATACAACTTGCCCCTATGTTTAAGGGAATAGGGGTTACGCGTGTTGGAGGCAAAGCTTTCAATTAAAAAGTCCCCAACTTGTTGGTTCTCCAAGGCAATGGGCCTAAACTCCTGAATGGGAATGGCATACAAAATGGTCTCTTCACGTGCCGTGGCCTGAAGTTTGTAGTTTTCGTGCGCCAACAAGGGGCGTAGACCAAAAATATCCCCTTCATCACAAATGTCCAGCATCTGTTGCGACCCTTTTTTGGTCAGGGCCACGGCTCCTTTGTGCACCACATAAAAGAAGTTGTGGGGAGGCTCCTTTTCCGCAAAGACCAAGCTGTTGTTTTCCTTATGGATAATGGTGACCTCGTAGGACAATTTTTCCAATTGGTGTTCCGCCAAAATATTGAAAGGGGGGAATTTTTTTAAAAAATCAGCAACTCTTTCGGAAATGGTGTTCTTCATACCATAAATGTAATGGTAAAACCCATTGTACGGATGCACTTCAAAAGAAAAAAGGCAACAATGCTGGTGGCCTTCTGATTAAGTATATGGAATGTTGGTGGTTTTTCTTATGGATTGGACTAGATGCCTTATAGCAAGGCCAAACCTAAGCCTATCAATAGCACGGAAGCTACCATAAGGATTTGGACTGTTTTTGTTTTCCCTCTTTTTGAAAGTAAGATTCCTAACATAATTCTCTTATTTTGAATTAAGATACGATTTTGTTTTTATTTACCGCATAGGATTGCGG
>CP051244.1:2365612-2453987 GCA_017795045.1 Allomuricauda sp.
TAATAGAACAGTATAATGAGCGATAAGGTAAAATTTGAAATTGAGTTTGTAATCCAAGCATCCCCACAGTTGCTTTACCAATATATTTCCACTCCATCCGGACTTTCCGAATGGTATGCCGATAATGTGAATTCCAGAGGTGAGATATTCACCTTTATTTGGGACGGGGCCGAAGAACAGGCCAAAATGTTGAAGCGAAAAAGTGAGGAATTTGTCAAGTTCACTTGGGTGGACAATGAGGACGATTCCTTTTTTGAGATGCGTATCATTGTGGATGAAATCACCAAAGATGTCTCTCTCTTCATAACAGATTTTGCCGAAGATGATGAAGTTGACGAGGCCAAGATGCTTTGGGAAAACCAAATCTCCGACCTGAAACAGGTATTGGGCTCCAAATAGCGGTATTCTCAACTAAGCCGTATATTTGACCTTGATTTTTCAAGGTTTTTTTTATGGTAAATCTCAACGGAGAACTTTTTTCAGCTGAAACGGATATCCTAACTTCCATCAATAGGGGGTTAAAATATGGTGATGCTCTTTTTGAGACCCTCCGATGTGTAAAGGGAGACCTCTTCTTTTGGGAAGACCATTATTTTAGGTTGATGGCTTCCATGCGTATGTTGCGTATGGAAATTCCCATGACGTTTACCTTGGAATTTTTGGAAACGGAAATCAAGAAGACCATCAGCGGAAATCAATTGGATGATGAAGCTGTTAGGGTACGCATCACTGTTTTTAGAAATGATGGGGGATTGTACGCCCCATTGACCAATGATGTCTCTTACTTGATTGAGGTCGGGGCAATGGAATCTCCATTTTATCTCATCCAAGATGAGGGTTATGAGGTGGAACTTTTCAAGGATTACTATGTCAACAAGGATATGTTGTCCACGTTAAAGACCACCAATAAAATCCTGAATGTGGTCGCCAGTGTGTATGCCCAAGAGAATGGGTATTCCAATTGTTTATTGGTGAATACGGACAAAAATGTGGTTGAAGCCATTAATGGCAATCTTTTTTTGGTCAAGGGAGACACGGTAAAAACCCCACCATTAGGTGATGGATGCCTCAATGGGATCATTCGGAAAAAAATCATGGAGATAGTGGAGTCCATGGAAGGTTTCCAAATGCTGGAAGAATCGGTATCCCCTTTTGAGCTCCAAAAGGCAGATGAGCTTTTTATAACCAATAGCATTGTGGGGATTCAGCCCATAAGCCAATACCGCAAAAAACAATTTGTAAGTACGATCAGCAAAGGATTAGTGGGAAAATTGAATGCCAAGGCCAGAATGGCACAGACTAGTTAAGCGAAGGATTTTCAGGGGCATTGGACCATAACAGGTAATCACCGCCCAATTCTACCATTTTTTCTTTCCAGAAAGAAATTGAGGATTTACCCAAAATACTGCTCTCATATTCATTTTTGACCACTACCCAAGACTTGGAGGAAAGCTCATTGTCCAATTGTTGTGACCCCCACCCGGAGTACCCTAAAAAGAAGCGAATGTCCTGTTCGGTAATGATGCCATTATTGATGAGCTCAACGATTTTCTCAAAGTTTCCACCCCAAAAAATACCATCGGAAATCTCAACACTGTCCTCTATCAATCCTGGAACCTTGTGGATGAAGTAAAGATTGTCCTGTTCCACGGGACCGCCATTGAATACTTTGAAGGGAATGGTAATTTCGGAGACAAGGTCACAAATGGTATAATCCAAAGGTTTGTTCAGGATAAACCCTACCGAGCCTTCATGGTTGTGCTCGGCAAGTAAGACCACGGATCTATTAAAAGAAACATCACCGGTGAGCGAAGGTTCTGCAACAAGCAACGTGCCTTTTTCTGGCTTTGGACTTACCATTTTCATGGACTACTTGACTTTAATTGCAGTATAATATACAACATTTACAAAAACAAAAAACCCTTGTAACTAAAAAAGCACCTCCCTAGGGAAGTGCTTTTGTATATTGTAATTACTAATTGATTAGTTTACTGCACCGCTCAATTCTGCTCCTGCTTTGAACTTTACTACGTTCTTAGCTGCAATTTTGATGGTCTTACCAGTCTGTGGATTTCTACCTTCCCTGGCGTTTCTTCTAGAAACGGACCAAGAACCAAAACCAACCAAGGAAACCCTGTTTCCTTTTTTAAGCGATCCCTCTACATTTCCCAAGAAAGATTCCAATGCTTTTTTGGCTGCTGCCTTAGTGATGCCCGCATCGGCTGCCATAGCATCGATTAACTCTGTTTTGTTCATAATGGAATTAAATTAATTGTTGTTAAAATAATTTTAATGCTGAACAAATTTATACGGATTTGCATTTAACGCAAGTAAAACCGAGGGAAATAGGGGTTTTTGTTGATAACTTGAAACGTTTGTTGATAAAGTCAGAAAAAACAACCACTTTTTTCCCAGCCCTTTCATAGCAAGGGTTTAGCGGAGGTGGGCATTTTCATCCAAGTTCAATCCATTCAAAACTTCGGAAATCTTCATTCTGCGCTTGCCAGGCAACTGTAGTTCCAGAATCTGTAAATAACCTCCCTTTCCAGCAACCTTGAGTGATTTCTTGTCTACTATAAGCTTCCCTGGTTTAAGATTATGTTCTCCGGTTTCTATCCGGGTTCCATAAACTTTGATGGGTTCCTCCTTATCATGGTTGATCAAATAGGTCCAGGCAGCGGGATAGGGGCTTAAACCTCGAATAAGGTTATGTACGTCTTCCAAATGAGCATTCCAGTCCACACGGCAAGTCTCTTTGTGGATTTTATGGGCAGGCTTAAGGTTGTTGATTTCCTTTTGGGGCAGACCATCCACGGTGCCGGCAGCTATTTGGTTACAGGTTTCCACTACAAGTTCGGCCCCAAGTTCCATAAGTCTATCATGTAATGAGCCTGCATTGTCCTCTGGCAGGATATTCTCTTTCTTTTGGAGGATGATGCTTCCGGTGTCAATCTTATCATCAATAAAAAAGGTGGTCACCCCTGTTTCGGTCTCTCCGTTGATGATGGCCCAATTGATGGGCGCTGCTCCACGATATTGGGGAAGGAGTGAGGCATGTAGGTTAAACGTGCCGTGTTCAGGCATTTGCCAAACCTTCTTGGGCAACATCCTGAAGGCTACCACTACTTGTAGGTTGGCATGCAGCCCCCTTAATCCATCCAGAAAGGATTCGTCTTTTAAATTGGTGGGTTGCAATACTTTTATATGGTGTTTCTGTGCAAACTGTTTTACGGCAGAGGGTTGGACTTTTCGTCCGCGACCTGCTGGCCGATCAGGGGCGGTAACCACCCCGACGACCTCAAAACCCGCTTCAAGGATACTTTTAAGACTGGCCACCGCAAAATCCGGGGTGCCCATAAAAACGATTCGCAATTTATTCTTTGATGGTGTACTCATTAATTTGGTTTAAAACGATGACTTCATCCTCCAAAAGTCCCTGTAAGGCCAATAACAATGCTCTTTCATCCACTCCGGTCGCCTTTTCCAACTTTCTGGAAGTGCTTGGACCAAGTTTCAGAAAGGCCAGGATTCTGTCCTCTAACTTAATGGGGGATTTTAACTTGTTCTGTTTGGTGCAAATATCGCAAGTGCCACACTTTTCCTTGGCATTTTCCCCAAAATACTTTAGCAAATAAACACTTCTACAGGTTTTCTTGTTTTTGATATAGCCCAGCATGGCCTCCATATTTCCTTCTTTCACGGCATTGAGTTCCCGAATCCTTTTGGCAAATGGGTTTATGGTGTGGTCGTCTTCCCGGGGCACCAAAAAGGTGATTTCAAGGTCGCTGGTATTGTTTTGGTATTCCACGATACCATCATCCTGCAATTGTTTTAGAAGTTTTTTCAAGGATTTTTCGCTCTTGCCGGTTTTCTTGGACAGTAAATACAGGTTTATTTTTGTTTCGTATTCTGTAATTCCGCCATAAGTACGAAGTATGGTCTGAATAATGGGAGCTGTTTTACGGTTTTTATCCAGATACGCAAAAATGCCCGCTTTTGGAGCTACAAATTGAAGCATGGTCTTTTCCCTGAAATTTTCCGAAAGCGCTATTACAGAGTTTTGGTCCAATATCCGTAAGGCGTTAAAAGCCAGGTTGGGATTAAAACCATATCGGTTGCAGAACTTATTGAACTTAAACCCCAAAGGTTCCTCGACCCATTCCCCATAGGAAATTTGGAAAAAATTGTTCAATTTGGAATACACGGTCTTCACAAATGCCACATCCGGTAACCCTGATAGAAACTGTTGTCTGGCCCTTTCTTGATCCTCACGGGTGGTTAGTATAATGGCAGTGGAGGGTTTTCCATCCCTACCAGCCCTTCCTGCTTCTTGAAAGTAACTTTCCAAACTGTCCGGGATTTGATAATGCACTACCAAACGAACATTGGGCTTGTCCACTCCCATACCAAAGGCATTGGTGGCCACCATGGTATTGATGCTTCCTTCCAACCAAAGGTTGAGTTTTTCCTCCTTCTCGGTTTTGGAGATGCCCCCATGAAAAAATGTAGATTTAATACCGTTCCGGTTCAAAAACTCCGAAAGTTCTTGGGTCATTTTTCGGGAACGTACATAAACAATGGAGCTTCCCGGGAATTTCTCCATATATTTTTTCAACTGGTATAGCTTGTCCTCGGTGCGCTTTACCTTAAAAGCAATGTTGGACCTGGAAAAGGAATCCTTAAAAATAGTGGCGTTGTCCAGTTTCAGATTTTGGACAATGTCCTGAACTACTTTAGGCGTGGCCGTGGCCGTCAACGCAATGGTAGGAGTATCGGGAACAAGTTCTTTAAGTAGGGAACAATCCAGATAGGCTGGTCTAAAATCATTGCCCCATTGCGAGATACAATGGGCCTCATCTATAGCGATGAGATTCACGTTCATTTCTTGGATACGCTCCTGGATTATGGATTGTTGTAATCGTTCCGGTGAGAGGTAGAGGAATTTGTAATTGCCATACAGGCAATTGTCCAAAAGGTCGTTGAGTTCCTCAAAGGGGATTCCTCCTGTCAGGGCAATGGCCTTAATACCTCTTGCCTTCAATTGTTTTACCTGATCTTGGATCAAGGCCACCAATGGGGAAACCACAATACAAATGCCATCCATGGCCAATGCGGGGACTTGGTAGCAAATGGATTTTCCACCACCAGTGGGCATCAATGCCAGTACATCCTGCCCGGAAATGACGTTGTCTATAATGGACCTTTGGGATCCCCTGAAATCATCATAGCCCCAGAATTCCTTTAAAATAACCTTTGCTTCTTTTTGCACTAAAGTTGATTAAGGGTTTCCAAAATAAAATCAATCCGCTTTGGGACTGCATCTTTTGGCACTTCAATGGGGTTATAGCCAAATTGGGTGTACGTATTCATCAGGGCATCATGGATATTCTCCGCTTCTTCAAAGGTTTCCAGACGCTCATTGTCCGAGACATAGATTTCCTGCCATGGTGGAACAATGAAAATGGTATCGTATCTATTTTTCTGACAGGTGTCTATGAATTCTTTGCCATAGGACTGTCCGAAGAAATCCATGTAAGCGAGCACATCTGGGATTCCACGGTCAAAAAAGCTAAGGGGAACGTCCATCATCAAGGAGTTTTGATAATGTTTTGCCCTTCCATGGAGTAGGTCCTTGTTAAACTGCATGGCATCCTCCACAAACACCAAAGGATTTGAGATATGGGTATGTTCCTCCCCTTCAAGCTTGGCCTTGGAGGTCATGTCCCTTATAATTTCGTGGAAACAATGGAACCCTTTCTTTTCCAAACCATGGATTATGGATGTTTTTCCGGTTCCCGGAGCTCCCGTAACAACTACTTTGTTCTTGCCCAAACACTGTGATTTATAATTACAAAGTAATGAAATCAGCCGATGGAAAAAAAATTGGGCCGTAAGCCATATATTTGTAAAAAAAAGATGGAAAAAGACAATCCGGACGAATTCTATGCGAGACTCAAGGAGCAATTATTGGAAACTACCAGTTGGCCTTCCAATTATTTGTTCAAGTTTATTGTGCCCACGGACGAAAATCGCATAGACGAAATCAATGCCATTTTTGACAATACGGGAGCCGTAATTGAGTCCAAGAAGTCAAAAAAAGGTACATACACCAGTATTTCCATCACCGTGAACATGAAGGATCCGGACGAGGTGATAGCCAAATACAAACAAGTTTCCACCGTGGAAGGTGTTATTTCCCTTTAAAACCGGAGATTGCCATAATTTTATTATTTTGCAGGCGTTATCGGATAGACTTCCCGATAATTTAATTTCAATAAACATTTCAATTTGAACCTAGTAGAGAATTTAGAATACAATACAGAGCGTCCAAAGCTCTTCATTCCCGAATATGGCCGTCATTTTCAAAAAATGGTGGACCATGCCGTTTCCATAGCAGACCGGGAAGAACGCAATAAAGAGGCCCAGGCCATTATCAGTGTCATGGGAAATCTTCAGCCCCACTTAAGGGATGTACCCGATTTTCAGCATAAGCTTTGGGATCAATTGTTTATCATGTCCGACTTTAAACTGGACGTGGATTCTCCCTTTCCCATCACCTCCAAGGAAGTGCTGCAACAGCGCCCAGAACCTTTGGAGTACCCACAGAACCACCCTAAATATCGATTTTATGGGAACAACATCAAAAGAATGATCGATGTGGCCGTAAAATGGGAGAAGGGTGATATGCGCTCAGGGTTGGAATATGCCATAGCCAACCACATGAAAAAGTGCTACCTTACTTGGAACAAGGATACTGTGGAAGATGTGGCTATTTTTGGCCATTTGAAGGAAATGAGCAACGGGGAGATTGATTTGGCCAATGATGGCGAAAACCTGACTGATAGCGGACAGTTCCTTAAAAATAGGCAAGCCAAATCCAACAGAAATGGTGGCGGAAGCAAAAAAGGGCAACGCAACAGGAAAAAAAGGTATTAAATTCCAAAGGAATCCATGGGAACATTTCGAATAGAGGGTGGACATCAACTACATGGTGAAATTACGCCCCAAGGTGCCAAGAATGAAGCACTGCAAATTCTTTGTGCCGTACTTCTGACCGGAGAAAAAGTCACGATCCATAACATCCCGGACATTGTCGATGTAAACAAACTGATTGCCTTGTTGGAAGATTTGGGGGTTAAAATCCAAAAGAAAGGCAGGGGATCTTACTCGTTCATTTCGGATGACATCAATCTGGAATATCTACAATCGGCCAAATTCAAGGAAGAGGGCAGGGGACTTCGTGGGTCCATCATGTTGGTGGGACCTTTATTGGCCCGGTTTGGTAAAGGATATATCCCAAAACCCGGAGGCGATAAAATCGGAAGGCGTCGATTGGACACCCATTTTGAGGGATTCATAAAGTTGGGAGCAAAGTTCCGCTACAACAAAGAAGAATATTTCTATGGTGTGGAGGCCACAAAACTCAAAGGCACCTATATGCTTTTGGATGAGGCATCCGTGACCGGAACGGCCAATATTGTCATGGCCGCGGTATTGGCGGAAGGTACCACTACTATCTATAATGCTGCCTGCGAGCCCTATTTGCAGCAATTGTGCAAGATGCTTAACCGTATGGGGGCAAAAATCTCAGGTGTTGGTTCCAATTTATTGACCATTGAAGGCGTTGATGAATTGGGAGGTACGGAACACACCATGTTGCCCGATATGATCGAAATAGGTAGTTGGATCGGATTGGCGGCCATGACCCGCAGCGAACTGACCATTAAAAATGTAAGTTGGGACAATTTGGGACTTATTCCCAGTGTTTTCCGTAAATTGGGTATTACTGTTGAACGTAGGGATGATGATATTTTCATTCCCAAGCACGACAAAGGCTACCAAATCCAAAATTTCATAGATGGCTCCATATTGACCATTGCCGATGCGCCATGGCCAGGGATGACACCAGACTTGTTGAGCATCATTCTAGTAGTGGCCACACAGGCTAGGGGAGAGGTGCTCATCCACCAAAAAATGTTTGAAAGCCGACTGTTCTTTGTGGACAAATTGATAGATATGGGGGCAAAAATCATTCTTTGCGATCCCCACAGGGCCACAGTGATCGGGCACGACTTTAAATCGACCCTAAAGGCCACTACCATGGTTTCCCCCGATATTAGGGCAGGAGTTTCCCTGTTGATAGCGGCACTTTCGGCCAAAGGAACCTCCACGATCCATAATATTGAGCNGTTTCCCCCGATATTAGGGCAGGAGTTTCCCTGTTGATAGCGGCACTTTCGGCCAAAGGAACCTCCACGATCCATAATATTGAGCAGATAGACCGTGGTTATGAAAACATTGATGAGCGCTTACGGGCCATTGGGGCGAAAATAGTAAGGGTCTAAAACCTCAATGTGATTCGGTATACTTCTTGAAATTGTTTAAAATGGCCTGCCAGCCATTCTTTTGCATCTCTAGGGAGTTCTCTTTTTCAGCGTCAAAGGTGATAGTCACTTTGGTTTCTGCATTGGATTCTTCAAAAAGAACGGTTGTTTTTCTTCTGTCCTCAAGAGTGAAGACCATTTTCTCTTCAGGGACAAGCTCGTCGTAAACCGCTTCAAAGTCAAACCCAAAGCTTCCGTCCTTGGCTTCCATTCGAGCTATGTATTTTCCGCCTTTTTGCAAATCATTTTTTACGGATGGACAGTGCCAGCTATCATCGGCAAAATTCCACTGGGTAATATGTTCCGGTTTTGTATAACAAGCCCAGACCTTATCCAAGGTTGCAGCAATGTTTACGTCTATGGTGATGGGTGTTGTATCCATGTCAGTATTGGTTTAAGGTTGTAGCATAGGGTGATATTTGGGCCAGTTCTCAATAATGACCCAAAGGTTTATGGCAAATAAGGGAAGTGCAATGGGAAGTCCAGAAGTATCGGTAATGGTGTTGATCAACAATATGCCCACCATCACGGGCAGAATGACAATGGCCCCCAGTGCCCTGGTCCTTTTGAAAAGGAACAATATACCGCCAACAAGTTCCACAAAGCCCACTAAAGGGATCAACCACCCCATGGTCATAATGGCTTGCATCATTTGCATGAGACTTTCCGGCAGGTCTTCAGGAACGGGCATGTAGTTGAAAAATTTGTTCAATCCTGCATTCATGAACATCAGACCGAACAGCACACTCACAACAGTGATGATTTTTTGTTTCATGGTAGGAATAATTTATGAATTTGACAATATGGAATCCAACCCTTGCAAAGCAATGGTAAAGCCTTCCTTGAAACCAAGTTCGATTATTTTTTCCAAATCGGACAAGTTTTTGTGCTTGATGGTGATGTATACCATGGTGGTGTTTCCTTGGTCTACAAAATCCAAATTCCAGTTAGATCTTGGAAATTCATCATTGATATTTCCGTCTGAGTCACAGAAAGCATCCATATACTGAAAGTTGGTCTTTGGTGAAATGGAGGTGAAATCGGCCACGGCCCAATGTTCCTCTCCTTCGGGACCGCACATGGCATACAGGCGTCTTCCACCTACCTCAAAGACCATGGATTTGGTTTTGGACACCCACGGTTGTGGTGCCCACCATTGGTCCAGGATTTCCGGTTTAGTGAAAGCATCCCACACCACATCCTGTCCGGCGGCAAATTCCCGCTTTACATGTACGCTGCTGTTTTCCTTGTTTACAGTAAAATCAAATAAGAGATTGGTTTTCATAGAGAAGGTTTTAATTGGGATATATAGTTTTCAAGTTTGGCGATGTTCTGTTTCATGCCCTCATCAGCTTTGTGGGCCTTGATTACGGTCTGTAGCATTTCCTCGGTATCAAATACTGCGGTCCAAGACATGTGGGTTTCCTCTCCATTGGGTTCAAAGACAACTGTGGTAATGAAATGTGGATTGAAATGCTCAAACACAATTTTTTTATGGGGAATTATTTCCTTGAAAATGCTCCGGTTGGGGTAGTTGGTGTCATCTGGCCCGTGCATGGTCAGTTTCCATTCACCACCTTCCTTAAAATCCATTTGCTGTATGGTATTGGTAAAACCATTGGGTCCCCACCATTGGGCAATATGTTCGGGGTTGGTCCATACTTCCCATACCAATGCAATGGGAGCTTTGAGGGTTCTTGATATTGATAATTGTCTGCGTTCAGTGTTTTCCATTCTTTTTTACGTTTTGAAGGTCGGCCAAATACCTATCCAGATTATCGAAACGGTTTTCCCAGATTTTCTTGAACTGTTCCAGCCACAGGTCAATTTCCTGCATCTTGTCAACCTTCAACTCATAGAAGATTTCCCTACCCTGTTGATTGGATTTGACCAAATCACATTCGTTTAGGATTTGAAGATGTTTGGATATGGTGGGCCGAGCCGCATCAAAATTTTCCGCTATGGCCCCAGCGGTCATGGTTTGTGATGCCAGCAGGACCAATATGGCCCTGCGTGTTGGGTCGGCAATGGCTTGGAATGGATCTCGTCTCAATTTCATCATGAAGCAATTTAAAATATGAAGCTATATGGCTACAAATATATATGTAGCTATTTAACTACGCAAATAATTTTTAGAAATTTTACCCGCGTATGGCGAAGGTTGTCGTTCTATTTCAGGTAAATAGGAATATTTACGAGTCTTTTTCCACTAGAGAGCCATCGGGATAAAGTGCAAATCTACCTCTGTGTTTATCATGCACATGGTCTGGATGGGGCCAAGGCCAACCCCCAAATTGGGTGAGCTGGTATTCTTCCATGGCCTGTTGGATTTCTTCTTGGGTATTCATAACAAATGGGCCATATTTGGCTACGGGTTCCCCAATAGGCTTTCCTTGGAGCATCAAGAAATGGGCTTTTTCTGCACCCACTTTAACCGTGACTTCTTGGGTAGAATCCAGAGCGATGCCAAATTTGGAGTTTACCTTGCGGTCTCCGATAAAGATTTCGGACCCTTCGTAAAAGTATAGGGTGCGATTAGTGCCATTACTCGCTTTTGGTAGAGTAAACTGGGTATCGGCCTCTACCGAAATATTCCAAACGGCTACCTCATTTTCAGGATTGGACGCCCAGGAATCAGGGGCCGGGGAAAGGGCAGGAGTGCCTTTGTAATCCCCTGCGATGACTTTTATTTGTACCCCGTTTTCTTTTACCATGGGAATCTCTTCGTGCCAAAGCATTTTAAAATGGGGATCCACAAACTTATTGGCCTTGGGTAGGTTTAACCAAATTTGAAACAGTTCCATGGGATTGTCCGTATCATCATGGAGCAACGGAAACATTTCGGAGTGTTGTACCCCTCTTCCTGCCGTCATCCACTGTACATCGCCTTTGCCAAACCTCCCGGCAGCTCCCAAAGAATCTGAATGATCACAATACCCTTTGTTCACCACGGTAATGGTCTCAAATCCACGGTGTGGGTGATAGGGAAAACCGGGTATGGTCTTGCCATGGTACATGCGCCACTTTTGGGTGGGGTCAAAATCATTGCCCATATTTCTTCCCTTGAGTAGCTCAGGGTCGGGTCCCATTTCACCATTTCCCTTGGGAAAATGGTCCAAATGGTATACGCAGAAGAGGAAGGGGTCCTGGGTGTGCCAAGGAAAACCCAACGGAAATGTATGTAAAATAGGATTGTTCATAATGATCAAGGTATTGCTGTATTGATTTCAATCCAGTACCCTTCCGGGTCTTGGATGTAGATTTGTTTAACGCCATCCGATCGGTCGGTAATGGAGTTTTTGTTTCCCGGCCAGTCATAAAAATCAATGTTCTTTGCCATCAGGTGCTCGATGAAACTTTCCAAGTCTTGGGTCGACAGACAGAGGTGCATGCTTTTATTCTTCGTAAATCCGTCCACATTTTTTTTGATGAGATGCAGCTGGGAGCTTCCGTGTATTTGAAACCATCTGAAACCAGGAGCCTTATCGGGATGGGGAATTTCGGTCAATCCAAATACATCCCGGTAAAAATCACCGGTTTCCATCAATTTATCCACGATGATGGAATAATGATCAAATGTAAAACCAAAATCAGGGATGTCTGCCTTGAATTGGGTTTGCAGATAGGTTTGTTCCCAGTTTCCATCCTTGTAACTGCCCACAGTAAAATTATAAGTGTTCGCATCCACATATTCCCAATAATCCGTAACCTGTGAATCGCCATATTGATAGGTATAGACAATATCCTTGCCTTTTTGGGCCACGGTACCTTTGGTAACGCCGCCAAAAACATCAAACTCCCAAAAAATCAGGGATTGGGTTTGTGGGTCGTATTTTCTAATGCCATGGTTTCTGTCACCGTAAGTGGTCTGCTCCTGATTGGTGAAACCCTTGCTGTGGGTTACCACCAAGGTTTGGCCCAAGTAATAGTCAAATGTGATTTCCTGCTTAAACTGGGAACCATCGCCCCAAGTACCCTCAGCTTTCCATGTTTTTCCCATGAGAGGTTCAAAAATGGAAAGTCCATTACTCTGGGCCTGCAAGTTGAAAAAGCCTGCGAGAAGCAGGCTTATACATATTGTTCTTTTCATTATCTATTGTCCTTGTATTGGAGGTGGGCCATCGATCATAGCCTCATATTTTTCATCTCCTTTACGGGTTTTGTATTCTTCTTTTACCTTATCCACCAATTTTGGATTTTCAAAAAGGTCCAACATGGTCATTCCCATGGCTTTGGCTGCATAGACCATTCCTTTGTGGCCAATGCTCATTCCACCACAGGCCACAACGGCCCAAGAGTGCCACGGGGTATCTTTTGGGGCGACGGTGACACTTAGGTTGATGTTGGGTACGTTCCAACTTACATCGCCCACATCGGTAGATCCACCACCGGGAAGCTCTTCGGTTTCCCGCAAGGGATTGATGTCGCTGTCCATGCCCACTTGGGGTTTTCCAGTGGCCTCCTGGATGGCTTTGCCATAGGCAATCTCTTCATCCGTATAGGTGATAGGGCCTAAAAGCTCCAAGTTTTTCTGCATGATTTCACCACCCGAACGGTTCACCAAGGTTTCATAAATCCCGGAAACCAACGAGATTTTATAATCCACATTGGCCATAATTGCAGCCCCTTCGGCCATTTTTTTCACTTGCTCATAGGTGGGAAGCATTACTTTTCTTTTAGGATCGCGAACCCGTACCCAAATTCGGGAATAATCGGGAACCACGTTCACTACTTGGCCTCCATCTTGTATATGATAATGGATTCTGGAGGTAGGTTTTATATGCTCCCTGTAATAATTGATTCCTGTGGTGTACAGCTCCAAAGCATCGGAGGCACTACGACCGTTCCATGGATCGGCTGAGGCATGGGCCGCCTGTCCGTAGAACTCCACAATAAAGTCAATCAAGGAAAGGCCGCTCTGTACATCGGCCTCTATGTTGGCCCCGGGGTGCCAGCTTACATTCACATCCACGTCGTCCCAAAGCCCGGCTTCCACCATCCATACTTTGGCAAAATATTTTTCTTCGGCTGGGGTCCCCAGGAATTTGACGGTACCTTTTATTTTTCCAGCTTCAATTTGTTCTTTGATGGCAATCGCGGCCCCCAAACTGGCAGCTCCGAACATATTGTGCCCACACCCATGTCCTGGTGCGCCTTCTATACGTGGGTCTTTGGTGGGGACCGTATTCTGTGACAACCCGGGGAGGGCATCAAACTCTCCCAAAATACTGATTACTGGTTTTCCCGAACCATAGGTGGCTGTAAACGCCGTGGGGATATTTGCCACACCACGGGTGACGTTCATTCCATTTTCTTCAGCATACTTGGCCAATATTTCGGCGGATTTTGATTCTTCAAAGGCCGTTTCGGCCAAGGCCCAAATGGAATCACTGATCTTGATAAGGTCATCCTTGTGCTGCTCTACGGAAGCAATCAAGGCTTTTTTGTTTGAAGTAAGTTTTTGTGCAGTTAGGTTCAATGAAATCAAACCTAAAAAGAGTAAGGTTGAAATTTTTTTCATTTTCAAAATGTTTGAGTCGGTTAAACATTGTCAACAACCTCAAGACCAATATTTAAGATGGCAAGAGATTGAACGAATTCTAAAAATACTGAAAATGCATCAACCTACCGCCTCTTTGTAGACTTTTAAACAGCGTTCGCGGGCCATTTTGTGATCGACCATTTTTGGAGGGTAGTTAAGTTCTTGTAATTCAGGAACCCAATGGTCAATATATTGCCTTTGTTTGTCGAACTTTTCAATCTGGGTCATGGGATTGAAAATCCTAAAATAGGGAGCTGCATCCACTCCGCTGCCAGCGGCCCATTGCCAATTTCCTACATTGCTGGCGAGTTCGTAGTCCAACAATTTTTCAGCAAAATAGGCCTCTCCCCATCGCCAATCGATAAGTAGGTGCTTGCACAAAAAACTGGCTACGATCATCCGTACCCTGTTGTGCATATAGCCGGTGGCATTGAGCTCCCGCATACCGGCATCCACAAAGGCATACCCTGTGTTTCCCGTTTTCCACAGTTCAAATTCTGCTTCATTGTTTCGCCATTCAACCCGGTCATACTTGGGCTTGAAAGCTTTATTGAGGGTATGGGGATAGTGCCATAAAATCTGCATGAAGAATTCCCGCCAAATCAGTTCGTTCCAAAACACTTCGTTTTCTTCGGAAATGGCTTTTTGTACCATTTTACGGATGGAGACCGTGCCAAATCGCAAATGCGGACCCAATTTGGATGTGCCACTGGCCAAGGCGGGGAAGTTTCTGGTTTCTTCATAGTGTTGGATGAAATTTGGTGTGGCAGTGTAATCAAGAACTTTGATGGTAGATTCGGTAAAGCCAATGTCTTTAAGGCTTAGATTGGGTAGATTGTCTTCTTGCAATACGCTTTCACGTAGTAAGCTATAGGAGTCATGCCCATTGATATTTTTGGATGGATTGAAGTTTTCCTTCCAGCGTTTCATGTAAGGTGTGTACACCACGTAAGGATTGCCATCATCCTTTACCACCTCATTTTTTTCGAATATCACCTGATCTTTATAGGTGTTGAATCCAATCCCATGCTTGTCTAGGAATGTCTTCACTTCAGCATCCCGTTTTAGGGCATAGGGTTCGTAGTCGTGATTGGTATGGACGGTATCGATTTCATACTTGGAAATAAGCTCCTGAAAAACTGAAATGGGGTTGCCATGGAACAGGGCGATACTACCTTTAAATTGGGTTTTCAGGGTCTCCCGGATTTTTTGAAGTTGCTCGTGGATAAAGGTGACCCGGGCATCGTCTTCAGGAAGTTTGTCCAGTATTTCTGTATCAAAAATGAACACGGGAAGTACCGGGTGTTCCCCTTTTAGGGCATGGTACAGTCCTACATTGTCGTCCAATCTTAAATCCCTCCGGAACCAAAATATGGTAATGGTTTTCATCATACCGTTGCATTAAATGCGCTTGAGTTCCAGTGCATTCTTGGTTTCTTGGACCTCTCCGAAAAGCTGGATGAGTTTTTGTTCCCGATATTTAAAAATATGCTGCAGTTGTTTTTTTATCCAAAATGAATGGGCTAATCTCCCCAAAATGCCAAAGGGAAGCTTGTAATCCACAATGTCTTCCATAACCGTCCCGTTCAAGGTTTCCCTTAAAAAGTGCTTATGGTGCCAGAATGCATAAGGACCAAAGCGTTGTTCATCAACAAAATAATCATTTTCGGCTACATGGGTGATTTCCGTGACCCATCTCACACTGGAAAAAGGGAAGGGTTTTACCTTGTATTCGATGATTTGACCGGGATACATGGGTCTATCCGCCCCGCTCAAAATATGGAAACCCATACTACTGGGAGTAATCACTTTTAGGTTTTTTGGATTTGATAAAAATTCCCAAGCCTTTGACTTGCTCACAGGGACTATTTGTAGAGCTCTTAGTTGATACACGGTTACTGTTTTAAATGTGATACAAAAATACAAAATGTTTAACTTTATTATAAATAAATTAAACAAAAAATTTATTTGAGGTATGTTCATTTATCACCTTCTTGTCATTGAGTGGCTATTTGTTTAGGAATTTCTTAACAAATGAGACATGTCTTTATATTTAGTTTTGTTCAGCTAACAATTAAAACACTATTCCTATGAAAAAATTTGCACTAGTAGTATTTACGGCATTGCTTTCGGTTTCTCTGCAAGCCCAGATACAGACACCGCAACCCAGTCCATCCTCCAAATTGGAGCAAACTGTGGGGCTTACCAATGTAGTTGTTGAGTATTCCCGTCCCTCCATGCGTGGAAGGACCATTTTTGGGGATTTGGTCCCTTATGATGCTCTTTGGAGAACAGGAGCTAATAAAAACACCACTGTTACCTTTAGCGATGATGTTGTGGTTGAAGGGAAAGAATTAAAAGCCGGCACTTACGCCATCTTTACAAGACCAGGTGAAGCCGTTTGGGAAGTCATTTTCTATTCGGATTCAGAGAACTGGGGAACTCCCAAAGAGTGGGATGCTTCCAAGGTGGCTGCAACGGTCAAGGTGGAAGTCTACCCCATGCCCGTTCCCATTGAAACCTATACCATGATCATTGATGACTTGCATAATAATGGTGGTACTTTGGGTATCCTTTGGGAAAAGGTATATGTTGGAGTAAAATTTGTGGTCCCTACAGTGGCCAAGACCACAGAGAGCATTGAAGCTGCTATGGCATCACCTTCCAATTTAAAGGCGGGCGATTATTTTGATGCTGCCTCTTATTATTTCAGTGAGGGGATGAATATGGGCAAAGCCAAGGAGTGGATAGACAAGGCGGTTTCCATGGGTGATGGAAGTGCCTATTGGATGACGCGTGTTCAATCCTTGATCTATGCCAAATTAGGCGATAAAAAAGGAGCCATTGAAGCTGCCAAGAAATCCTTGGTGGCGGCACAAGCAGAGGGTAACCAAGATTATGTAAAAATGAACAAGGACTCCCTAAAAGAATGGGAAACCGAATAGACATCCCTAAAAGATTTTTGGAAGCCCACTTTATGTGGGCTTTTTTTATTACTCTATGGGGGAATTACCCAAGAAGTTATCAAAGGCTTGTGTGATAAAGGCCAATATAATGACCAGCACACATCCAAAGGCATTGAGCCATAGGTAGGACATCCAATCCATGTACCATCCTATGATCACAATGATCTGGGTGACTATGGCCGCCACAAAAACAGCATTGCCTTTCACAAACTTGAAGAAAAATGCCAAGAGGAAAATACCCAATACATTGCCATAAAATATAGAACCTATAATATTCACCAGTTGGATAAGGTTATCAAACAGACTGGCCACACAGGCAATGGCAATGGCAATAATTCCCCAAAGTAGGGTAAAGCCCTTGGTGGCAAAAAGGTAATGTTTGTCATCCTTAGGGTTCTTATTGTTTCTTTTGTAAAGGTCCAATGCAGTGATGGTCCCCAATGCATTGAGCTCAGAAGCCGTGGACGACATGGCCGCGGATAGGATTACGGCTAAAAGTAACCCAATGAGCCCAGTAGGAAGGTTGTTCAATATAAAATGTATGAAGACATAATCCTTGTCATTGGTTTCCACCGTTGTGCTGGCTTTTTCTATAAGCTCTTTGGCGGTGTCTCTACTGGCACGCTCCTTTTCATTGATTTTGATGATATTCTGTTTGGCCTGCTGAATGGCATTATATTCCTTGAGCTCCAGTGCCGCTGAAAAGGCATTTTGGGCAATCCTTTTTTCCATCTCCAACTCCAAATGGTCTTCCTCCAAGGCCTTGTAATCATCTAAATATTCCGATTCCATGACCGCTTCGGTGGCCGCTGGGTTAAAATTTAAGGGAGAGGGATTGTACTGATAGAAAACAAAGACCATGGCACCCACCAATAGAATAAAAAATTGCATGGGAATCTTTAGGATACCATTAAAAATCAGCCCCAATTGGCTTTCCCGAACCGACTTTCCCGATAGGTAGCGTTGTACCTGGCTCTGGTCGGTTCCGAAATAGGCCAGTGCCAAAAAGAAACCTCCCGTAATACCACTCCAAAACGTGTATCGGTTGTTGGTATCGAACGTAAAATCCAGTATGTCCAATTTGTTGTTGGCCCCTGCTATTTTCAATGCCTTTCCAAAGGAAACATCCGTAGGGAAGGACCCCAAGATGAAGAAAAAGGCAAAGAACATCCCCATCATGATGATGAACATCTGCTGCTTTTGGGTAACACTTACCGCTTTTGTACCTCCGGATACAGTGTAAATAATGACAAGAATGCCAATAATGATGTTCAGGGTCCGTAGATCCCAACCCAACACGGCCGAAAGGATGATGGAAGGGGCAAAAATGGTGATTCCCGCGGCAAGACCACGTTGTACCAAAAACAGGAATGCGGTGAGCGTCCGGGTCTTTAGGTCAAACCTTCCCTCGAGCATTTCATAGGCGGTAAAGACTTTCAGTTTTTTGTAAATGGGAATGAAAACCAGACAGATAACGATCATGGCTAACGGAAGTCCAAAGTAAAACTGCACAAAGCCCATTCCATCGTGAAATGCCTGGCCCGGTGTGGATAAGAAGGTTATGGCACTGGCCTGCGTGGCCATTACGGAAAGCCCAATGGTCCACCATTTGGCATCATTGCCACTTAAAACATAATCGTCAACATTTTTACTCCCACGGGTCTTCCATACGCCGTACCCAACAATAAAGAGCAATGTACTACCAAGAATGATCCAATCTAATAAGGCCATTAAGGTTTAATTATTTAGTATCATGATGAAATAAAAAATAAGGATATAAATCATGTTCAAAAGAATGACAATGGTGTATTCCTTCTTCCACTCGAATTTAGTATTCATGCTATCCTTTGACATGACTTTCTTTTTTTACTTCATCCTTTCCCACGGAAAGCATATTGGCAAAAAGTTTATAGGCTCCTGAAACCCCTGCCGGAAGTTCCCTGAAAAAACTGAGCCCTGTGTAAATATAATGACCTTCTCCATAAGGTGCCACCAAAAGACTTCCATTTTTAGGGGATTCGTCCTCATCGTGCATGGAAAGTACCGGGGTGAACTCCGAGCTCCATTCCGTGGGGAAATACAACCCTCTTTCCTGGACCCATCCATCAAAGTCACTTTCTTTAATGGTATTGGGGAAGTTTACCAAGGAATTGTTTGGGGCAATGATGTCCACTTTGGCAGTCTCATCAGTTACACGATCTCTGGACAGGGTGAGGTCATAAGGAGCGATGTTCTCAAATTGTTCGGCCCAGCGTCCAGCTGTGTTGTACTGCACGATCATATTCCCGCCATTTTTTACATAGTCGAATAAAATGGGTTGTTTAAATTTCAGGTCATCCACTACATTGTAGGCGCGAATACCTACAACAACGGCATCGTACTTGTCCAAGGATCCTTTTTGGATGTCACTGGGGTCGATGGGATGTACTTGGTAGCCAATTTGCTCCAAGCTTTCAGGAACTTTATCACCAGCACCCATGATATACCCAATATGTTCTCCCGATTTTTGAATGTCCATACGAACCACTTTTGCTTCCGAAGGCAATAGAATGGATTGCTTTGGAATATGTCCGTAAGTAATCTCCACAAGTTCCTTGCCATAGGTTTGGTTTCCGATGGTGACTATTGGGGAAATTTTCCCTTCACTTTCTGAGGAAGGCGGGGTAACGGTAAAGGTCACGGTTTGTTCCTGACCTTTTTGCGCAATGGAGAAAGGTATACTGGCCGGGGAGACCATCCAGCCCGAAGGGTGGTTCAGGCTTACCTGTCCTTTTAGGTTATCGGTTCCAGCTTGTACTTTTACCTGCACGGCTTTGGAAGATGCATCAGAAAAAATCAGGACTTTTTCATCGATTTTGGAAGTAGCCTTTGGCAAAACCACGAAAGGTTCATACAATTCCCCTTTATCCGGTTTTGAATAATGATGGACCACGTTTTTTTCAACATTGATGATCGTTCCATTGAAATCCAACACAAACTGGGCTTTAAAAGCACTGGGCGTTTCCGGTTTTCCGATAAGATTTTGATCCATTACCGTGTACATTCCCAAAGTACCGGGCTCATTTAACCAATATGGACTGGAGTATTGGGCCGTGTTGGGGACAGTGAAGTCCATGGTAAAGTCTTCCTTTTGGTTGTTTTGGAGTACCTTATTGGGTTGTATGGCAGCAGTGGCGCCAATAAGCTGTATTTCTTTAAGTGTAATTTCCTGCGAGCTGCGGTTGACCACCTCAAGATTTATTTTTGCCATACTTCCCTGTGTGGTGGATGCCTCTTCAGAATTAGCTTCCAAATACAGCCCGGAACAGGCAAGTATCAAATTTTTGAGTTCTTTGGATTTGATGGATTTCCAGTGTTCATCCTTTATCTTTTGTAGAAGTTGGTAGGCTTTTACCAAATCAGGCACATGCTTGGAAGGATTGGTGAAGTCAAAATTTTTCTCAATGGGATATAAAATATCCCCTATGGCCGCCCCACCTTTGATGCGCGACCAACTGGTGTCAATGCCATCAAAAAGGTTGGTGCCTGAAGGAAGATCACCTTTTAACAACTCCACATATTCATCGGTGGAACCTCTATCCGTGAGCCTACCAAAACCTTGGCAAAGGTGTTGGCTACTGGCCATGGCGGCTATTTCATTGTTGGAGAGACCTAGATTGGGATAATAGACCCCGACATCCAACTTCAACATTTTGGATTTATCGGCTTTTTCAAAATTTTCGGGACTGCCATAAAACCACCACGAAGTGTTGAAAAATACCCTTCTGGGTTGCCAGGTAGAGGTAAGGCTCAATTGCTCTTGGTAGGCATTTGGGTCATTGGCCAAATCAAAGGCTTCCATGCTCAACATGGCCGAAGAGGTATGATGTCCGTGTGTGGATCCCGGGGTTCGGTGGTCAAACCGATTGATGATCACGTCGGGCTTTAGATTACGGATGGTCCAGACCACATCGCCCAATACCTTATCCTTGTCCCAAATTTTGAGGGTTTCCTTGGGATGTTTTGAGAAACCAAAATCGTTTGCGCGGGAAAACCGTTGTTCCCCACCATCTATACTTCGGGCAGCCAAAAGCTCTTGGGTTCTCAATACGCCCAACAGCTCCCTTAGTTCGGAACCGATTAAATTTTGTCCACCATCGCCACGGGTCAGGGAGAGGTATGCCGTTCTGGCCTTGTCGTGGTTGGAGAGATATGAAATGAGCCTGGTGTTCTCATCATCAGGATGGGCGGCAATATAGAGTGCAGTACCCAAAAAATTCAATTTTTGGAGATTGTGGTAGATTTCTGCTGAAGTAGGTTTGTCCGGTTTTTGGGCAATACCATTGGATAGGACTCCAATGATTGCCAAGGTGCAAACCAATAAATTACGCATAGTTTGGTTTTTGTGGTTTCCCAAATATAGAAAGTTTAGTAGCAGGGGTTGGCACTTTAGAACATCTTTAACAAGCCGCTCCCCAGTTGTTAATTATAGCCCCAAACTGTCCCGGAGCACTAAATCTTCATTGCTGTTCTGGCCCCAATATGCCGTGTTGATGGACTTCATTTTAGTGGCCTTGGTGGTCAGGACTTTGGCATTGGCCCCGAATCCGCTTTTGAAACTTTCCGTCCATCCCTGTATGGTATACGGGAACTCGGGAGAAAAATCAATTTGTAAAGTTCTGTCCAAGCTGGGGTAAGTCAATGTATAGGAGGCCATTCCTTCATTGGATGAAAGTGACCCCACTGCATCATAGGCATCGATTGTGGTATGCCTTAAACGAAGGTATTCCAAAGATGGAATAACCTTAATGTTACCAATGGGAAGGTCAAAGGGGTTGATTCTCAATTTGGTCCAAACTTCATTTTCCAATATCGCTTTGTCCAAACTTAATTTTTGGTCTGCCTCCTTTTCAAAATACGAATGGGAGGCGTATTCAAAAGTATTTCTGTTGTTGATTTGTGCGTAGACATGGCCACACCATTCCTGAACGGACAAACTGGTCTTTAAGGCATGCTGGTTGTCATGGACCGGATAAAAAGTACTGCTTAAGATGGAGTAGGGGTAGATACCCGTTAAAAAGTTTTTGGTGGCATTGAGTTTTAAGACCGATATATTACCAGGATTGTTATGGTCTGCCTTGACTTGTTTTTCGGGAAGGAATGGCTCGGTAACATAAATAAGGACTGCATTCCCATCCCGAAGTTCCCCATAACGTGCCTGCTCCAAGGTATAGGAAGTAATCTCAGCTTTGCCTGCGTACCAATAGTCCTTAAATTCATTGGAAAGTGGTTTCTTGGGAGCTACGGTTTCCAATATCACCTCCTCGTTGGAAACTAGCATAGCTTCTTCTGTGGAACCGGATTTCTGTTTACAGGAAATTGAGGCAACAAGAAAGGATAAGAGGGTAATAGTAGCGCGAATGGGTGTCATGACACTGGTTTTCAGTAAAGTTAAGCAACCCAACCTAAGAAACCATGTCCATTAACGTTTTGTAAACCAAATGGGTGGGGAGCCCCACTACATTGGTATAGGAACCCCGTATTTCTGAAATTCCCACCATGCCGATCCATTCTTGGATGCCGTAAGCCCCAGCTTTATCAAAAGGATGCCAGTTTTCAATATAAAAATTGATTTCCTCATCGGTAAAATCCATGAATTTTACCTCAGTGGTTTGGTTTACGATCTTTTGATTGGCTTTGGTGGTAAAACATACCGATGTTATCACTTGATGCCAATCCCCTGAAAGAGTGCGAAGCATGGAGAAAGCTTCTTCCTTGGTGGAGGCTTTGGCTAGAGAGGTACCGTTATGCCACACCACGGTATCGGAAGTCAGTACAATCTCGTTTTCCTTTAGCTCGGCCTGAAAGGGAACAGCCTTGAGTTCCGCTAGATAATCTGAAATTTCTTTTCCCTGTAAATGGTCGGGATAAACTTCGTCCACGGATTTGGGTCGTACCACAAAATCCAATCCCATTTCTTCCAAGAACATTTTTCGTCTGGGCGAACCGGAGCCTAAAATTAGTGTGTATGTTTTGAGTTTTGTATTGAGCGGGTTGTCAGTCATTTTCTGCACTGAAGTTATCGTTCCAATCCCCACGGACTTTAAGAACTTGTTCAATAATGTCCCGCACGCAGCCATCACCACCATTTTTATGGGAAACATAGTCGGAAATCGCCTTGACCTCCTGTACCGCATTTTGGGGGGAAGTGGCCACCGCCACTATCTTCATGGGGGGGATATCTGGCATATCATCACCCATGTACAGCACATTTTTGGGGTCTATGTTGTAAATATCCAGATACTCTTCCAAGGGGTCTTGCTTGTGATGTGCCCCCATATAAAAATCCGTAACCCCTAGTCCTTGAAGACGCTCCTTGACCCCTTCGTTGGTGCCTCCGGTAATGATACATACGTTATACCCTTTTTGAATGGCGGTCTTGACTGCGTAGCCATCCTTTACGCTCATTCTGCGGAGCAGTTCCCCTTTTGATGTCACCAATACGGAGCCATCGGTAAATACACCATCAACATCAAACACAAAAGTGGTGATGTCGCTCAACAATTCCTTATAATTCTTTTTCATAAGCGTTTTCTATAGCTTCGCTGCACAAGGTGTAAAGTGCTATTTGGTTTTTGTTTTTCAGCAATTTCAAATGTTCTTTCATGCTCTTTTGGTCCCCTCTCCGAGCCGGTCCGGTTTGGGCCAATTTCGGGGACATGGACTGTACTTTTTCCGCGGTTTCCTTGATCAACGGTTTCAATAGGTCGAAGGACAGCTGGTTGTCCGAGCAAATTTCTTCCCCCACGCCAAATAGGTAATTGGTGAAATTATTGACAAAAACGGCTGCAAGATGCAACTTTTTTCGTTGGTCGGAATCTATTTGCTTCACATTATCCGATAGGCAATTGGCCAACTTTTTGAGAATCAATATGTCTTCATCACGGTTACTCTCAATACATAGGGGAATCGGTTTAAAATCCATTATTTTCCCTTCTGTAAAGGTCTGTAAAGGATAAAAGACCCCTTTTCGTTCTGCCGCGATGGCATTTAGGGGAACCGCCCCAGAGGTATGGGCCACCACACCTTTTTTATGCGATAAGGCTTGGGAGACCTCCGCTATGGCATCGTCCTTGACGGCTATGAGATAGATGTCGGCCTCCAAGATGGAAAAAAAATCATCGGAAATGGCGGTCTTTTCAGAAAACCAATTTAACTGGTCACGATTTCGCCCAACCACTTGAACCACTTGGGCACCATCTGTTTTGGCGAAGGCATTGAACAGATGCTTGGCAAGATTTCCGGTACCTAAAATCACAATGCTGAGCATGCCCAAAACTACAAATTTTGAACCGATGGGATACGTAAAGAATTAACAAAATTGTTTGATTTTTTGTGCATGCCACGAACAACTAAGTTGTAAAAAGGCCGTATTTTTGCATGTTGAAAAGTACACCGCATTTACATGATCAACATTCTCAAGAAAACCCTCTTTTCCACCAGACTTATGGCCGTTCTTTTTTTGGTTTTTGCCACGGCAATGGCCATTGGCACCTTTGTGGAAAGTTGGTACAGCACGGAAACCGCACGCATTTACATTTACAACGCCACTTGGTTTGAAGCGATCATGGTCTTTTTTGTGATCAATTTTATCGGGAATATTTTCCGGTACCAGTTGTTGCAGTGGAAAAAATGGGCGGTACTTGTCCTGCACCTTTCTTGGATATTGATCATCTTGGGTGCATTTGTTACCCGATACATCAGTTATGAAGGGGTAATGCCCATTCGAGAGGGGGCCACGGAGAACAAAATGTTTTCGGACAAGACCTATTTGACTGCTTTTGTGGATGGCGATTTTAATGGGGAAACCCGGCGCAAAGTACTTGAGGACAATCTGATCGTAACACCTGAAGGCCGTCGTTCCAGTCTTCCCTGGAAATCCGATTTCAACGGACAACCTTTTACTATTGAATATGTTGACTTTATTGCTGGTGCGGACGAAGGATTGGTTCCCAATGAAAACGGAAAGGAATATTTAAAGATTGTGGAAGCCGGGGATGGACAACGCCATGAGCATTATCTGGAAAATGGCCAGATTGCCAGTATACATAATGTGTTGTTTGCCCTGAACAAGGAGACGGAAGGAGCCATCAACATTTTTTACGATGGCAGTGATTATCAAATAAAGACCCCGTTCGAAGGAAACTTTATGCGGATGGCGGACCAATTCCAAGGCAATGTGGCTAACGACAGCTTGCAAGCCTTGCATTTGCGTTCCCTTTATTCATTGGCGGGAATGCAGTTTGTAATTCCCGACCCCATAGTGAAGGGAAGCTACGGAGTGGTCAAGTTGCCTAAGGAGCAGGTAGATGAAAGCTCCAAGGACGCGTTGATCGTTTCCATCACGACCAATGGGGAAACCAAACAGGTGGAGTTGTTGGGTGCTAGGGGTTATGCCGATTTTTCGGACAAGATTACCGTAGGCGGATTGGACTTTTCATTGAGCTATGGTTCCAAGGTATATGAGCTTCCTTTTTCGATCAAACTCAATGATTTTATCGCGGAAAAGTATCCTGGAACCGAGACAGGCTATGCCTCGTTCATGAGCAAGGTAACGGTGCAGGATGAACGTCCGTTTGACTATGACATCTATATGAACCATATCTTGGACCATAGGGGCTATCGCTTTTTCCAATCCAGTTTCCATCCGGATGAAAAGGGTACCGTTCTGTCCGTTAACCACGATATGTGGGGAACTTGGATTACCTACATAGGCTATTTTTTATTGTATATAGGGTTGATGGGCATCATGTTTTTTGGAAAGACCCGCTTTAGGGATTTGCAACAGGCTATTGAAAAGGTAAAGGCCCAAAAAGCCGCACTTACGGCAATTGTGCTATTGTTCACTACTACTTTGGCTAATGCCCAAGAGGATACCACTGGTCATGAACATGCTGGATTGCCCACAAAGCAGCAGGTAGATTCCATCATTCATTCAGCGGTGGTTGCCGAGGAACATGCAGAAAAATTCGGGGCTCTGGTCATTCAGGATGAAGGGGGTAGAATGAAACCAGTCCATACGTTTGCCTCTGAGCTTTTACGTAAATTGAGTGGCAAGGACACCTATCAGGATTTAACGGCCAATCAGGTTTTTCTTTCCATGATGATGAACCCTGGGGTATGGTACAGCACGGAGTTCATAGAGCTAGCCAAACGTGAAAATGATAGTATCCGGGAAATTGTAGGGGTGCCAAAAGGCACGGAATATGTCAAGGCCACGGATTTCTTTGATGAAAAAGGCAGGTACAAGCTGCAACCGTATTTGGAGAAGGCCACATCGACCAACAATCCTTCAAATTTTGAAAAGGACTTTAAAAAAGTAGGCGAAAGACTCAGTTTGTTGGACATTGCTTTGAGTGGTAGGATAGTCAAGATTTTCCCCTTATTGGGAGATGAGAACAATAAGTGGGTTTCGGCAGTGGAGTACCGATCAGGTCAATACCAAATGCAGGATTCCCTGTATTCCAATTTTGTGCGGAATGCCATGCCCTATTACTTGGGTTCCTTGCAAGAAGCCATAGCTACGGGAGATTATTCCCAACCGGACAAATTGTTGGATGCTTTCAAACAGAATCAGAAAAACCATGGGGAGGAAATATTGCCTTCCGATAAAAAGATAAAGATTGAGATTATATACAACAAACTGGATATCTTCAATCGATTGTACAGGTATTATGGATTGGTAGGGGGTCTCCTTTTCCTTATACTGATATTGAAAATCTTTAAGGAGCGGAAAATCTACGATGCATTGGCATACCTGCTCAAGGGGACCATTATCCTCATGTTTATATGGCATACGGCCGGACTGATCTTGCGTTGGTACATTTCGGGTCATGCACCTTGGAGTGATGCCTATGAAAGTATCCTCTACGTGGCTTGGGCCACCATGGGAATTGGCTTGGCCTTTGCCAAAAAGAGTGAGCTCACCATTGCGGCAAGTGCCTTTGTGACCTGTATGCTTTTGTTCATTGCACATCAAAGTTGGGTAGATCCGGCCATTTCAAATCTGGTGCCTGTTCTGGACAGCTATTGGCTTATGATCCACGTGGCCGTTATTGTGGGAAGCTATGGCCCACTTACCGTTGGGATGATTTTGGGGGTTGTGGCCCTTATCCTAATGATTTTGACCACTGAAAAGAACAAAAAACGAATGGACTTGAGCATTAAGGAGCTGACCATTATCAATGAGTTGGCCTTGACCGCTGGTCTGGTAATGCTCACCATTGGAAACTTTTTGGGAGGACAATGGGCCAATGAGAGTTGGGGACGGTATTGGGGTTGGGATCCCAAGGAAACCTGGGCCCTGATTTCCATAATGATCTATGCTTTTGTGCTCCATATGCGTTTGGTACCCGGTCTTCGGGGGAAATGGATCTATAATTTTGCCAGTATCCTTGCCTTTGCCAGTATCATGATGACTTATTTTGGAGTTAATTTTTACTTGGTGGGATTGCACAGTTATGCCAGTGGAGATCAAGTGATAACCCCCACTTTTATTTGGTATACCGTACTTGGGGTATTCATTTTGGGAGGGGTCAGTTTGTGGCGATATAAAGTGCACTACGCAAAATAATTTGCCCTTTATGGGATTTCACTTGAAAAAAAATTGCATATTTGCTTCATCATGAAGTTATAAGAATTATGTACGCTATAGATGTCATCTTTGGCTTTACGCCAAAAAAGTAACCGAAATACTTTTCGGTACCATTGACATTACTTCTTTTTTACACACATAATTCTTTTTAAAATGACACAATCTAATCATAGAAACTTTTCAGTAAAGAAATATCTTAACTATTTCTGGATTGCCGTATCCGGTAAGGAAACCGAATTTACAACCGGGAGCATCCGCAAGGCTATTTTTATGCTCTCCATCCCTATGATTTTGGAGATGTTGATGGAATCCATCTTTGCTTTGGTGGATATTGCCTACGTTTCCAAAGTAAGCGTAAACGCCGTGGCTACCATCGGATTGACCGAATCCGTCATCACCTTGGTATATGCCTTGGCCATTGGGTTGAGTATGGCCGCAACGGCGGTAGTGGCCCGTAGAATAGGGGAGAAAGACGTTGACGGGGCCAAGGTGGCTGCCGTTCAGGCTATAGGCTTGGGTGTTTTGGTTTCCCTTGTTTTGGGAGTGGTCGGAATCCTATATGCCAAGGAAATTTTGGCGCTCATGGGAGGAGAACCCGATTTAATTGCCGAAGGATACGGGTATACCAAACTTTTGATCGGGGGGAACATTACCATCATGCTTTTGTTCTTGATCAATGCCATTTTTAGGGGTGCCGGTAATGCCTCCATGGCCATGTGGACCTTGGTGCTTTCCAATGGACTCAACATTATTTTGGACCCCATTTTTATCTTTGGTTGGGGACCCATTCCCGAGTATGGGGTCATGGGAGCGGCCATAGCTACCAATATTGGGCGTGGTACGGCAGTCTTGTTTCAATTAGGAATCCTCTTCTTTGGATGGGGAAAGATCAAATTGGTACTTCAGGATTTGGTGTTGAACGTCAAGGTCATGGTGAATTTGATCAGGGTTTCCCTAGGAGGCATTGCCCAGTTTTTGATAGGTACTTCGAGTTGGGTATTCCTCATGCGGATTATGTCCGAGTTCGGTAGTGAGGTATTGGCCGGGTATACCATAGCCATTCGTGTGATGATGTTTACCCTTATGCCCTCATGGGGCATGAGCAATGCCGCAGCCACTTTGGTGGGACAGAATTTGGGCGCAAAGCAACCCGATCGGGCCGAAATATCCGTTTGGAAAACAGGAAAATATAATGCCTATTTTATGGGAGCTGTATCCTTGGTGTATCTCATTTTTGCTAAAAGCATCATTTCTTGGTTCAACGCAACACCCAGTGTGGTGGAAAATGGAGCGCTGTGTCTCCAGATCATTGCCTTGGGATATGTTTTCTATGCGTATGGTATGGTGGTCAGTCAGGCGTTCAATGGGGCGGGGGATACCAAAACCCCGACCAAGATCAACCTGATTTCTTTCTGGTTATTTCAATTGCCTTTGGCCTATGTGGCCGCTTTGGTTTTGGGATGGGGGGCCAAAGGAGTCTTTATTGCCATCACCTTGGCCGAGGTGCTATTGGCCATCATGGCCATGGTCTGGTTCAAAAAAGGAAAATGGAAGCAGGTTCAAGTATGATGGGTTTCGTATCTTTAACCTATTAAAGATATACCATCATGAATACCAAAAATAAAGGAGTCAATACCATTTGCACCCATAGTGGGCAATTGGACGATACAGTTTTTGGAGGTGCCGTGTCCCCATTGTACATGGCCACGTCTTATCCTTTTGATGATGTCGACCTAAAACGATACCCAAGATATTTCAACACGCCCAACCAAGAAGCGTTGTGCAAAAAACTGGCGGCCTTGGAACATGCCGAGGCCGCTTTGATTTTTGGCAGTGGCATGGCCGCCATCAGCACGGCCTTGATGGCTTTTTTGAAGGCAGGCGACCATATTGTGCTGCAGCAGACCATGTATGGCGGCACCTATCACTTTGCGGTTACCCAGCTTAATAAGTATGGCATAGAATATTCCTTTACCAACGGATGGGCCGTAGAAGACTTTGAAAAGGAAATCAGACCCAATACCAAGGTGGTGTATTTGGAAACCCCTTCCAACCCGCTGCTTACCATTACGGATATCCAGGGAGTGGCCCAGTTGGCCCAATCCAAAGGATTGATTTCCATGATCGATAATACCTTTGCCAGCCCCATCAACCAAAATCCCATTGATTTTGGGGTGGATGTGGTGTTGCACAGTGCCACCAAATATATGGGAGGGCATTCCGATATTTGTGCAGGTGTGGTGGCAGCTTCACAAGCCCATATGGACCAAGTGTTCCAATCAGCCATTTGTTTTGGAGGTAATTTGAGCGATTATACGGTTTGGCTCTTGGAACGAAGTATCAAGACCATGGGAATCCGGGTGAGGGCGCAGAACGACAATGCCTTAAAAATGGCCAATTATTTGGAAAGCAATCCAGATGTGGAAAAAGTATATTATCCAGGACTAAAGAACCATCCTGATCATGAATTGGCCCAATCACAGATGAGCGGCTTTGGGGGAATGCTCTCCTTTGAGTTGCCCCATGTGGATATATCCCAATTCTTCAAACACCTTAAATTGATAAAACCGGTAATGAGTTTGGCCGGGGTGGAAAGTACGGTGATCTTGCCCGTGACTACCTCGCATGCTTTGATGAGCCCTGAAGATCTAGAGAAGCAGGGCATCAAGGATTGTTTGATCCGGTTCTCTTTGGGAATCGAGGATATTGATGACCTTATTGGAGATATTGAACAAGCCATTGCGCAGGCCAAAACCATGACCATACCCGCATAACAAAACCTATGAAGTTAGATATTTTAGTTTTTGGGGCCCATCCGGATGATGCCGAACTGGGTGCCGGAGGAACCATAGCCAAAGAAGTTTCCCGTGGAAAAAAAGTAGGGATCATTGATTTGACCCGTGGTGAACTGGGAACCCGGGGTTCCGCAGAACTAAGGGACAAGGAAGCCGCCAAGGCTGCAAAAATTCTGGGCATTGCTGTTCGGGAGAATATGGAGTTTGATGATGGCTTTTTTATGAACGATAGGGAGCACCAGATGGAAATCATCAAGATGATTCGGAAATATCGCCCGGAGATTGTACTATGCAACGCCGTGGACGATCGCCATATTGACCATCCCAAAGGAAGTAAGCTGGTAAGTGATGCATGCTTTTTAAGTGGGCTGGTGAAAATTGACACCCAAATGGATGGGGATGACGAATGGCAGGACCCTTGGCGTCCGAAGTTGGTATACCACTTCATCCAATGGAAGAATTTGGAACCGGATTTTGTGGTGGATGTTTCTGGTTTTATGGACAGGAAAGCTGAGGCGATCATGGCCTATGCCTCCCAGTTCTACGACCCAAACAGTGATGAGCCGGAAACCCCTATCAGCAGTAAGAACTTTACGGACAGTGTTATCTATAGGGCCAGGGATTTAGGAAGATTGGTAGGAGTGCAGCACGCTGAAGGTTTCACAGTGGAACGCTATGCCGCTGTGGATAATTTGGACGCCCTTATTTAATTTGGATTAACTGGCCTGCTGATACCGTTTTTCAGCCTTTGGAACGGTGAAGAAGAACGAAGTGCCTTTGCGGGGAACACTTTCCACCCATATTTTCCCCTTGTTCTTCAGGATCATCTCCTTGCAGAGCGACAGCCCTAGACCGGTACCTCTTTCATTATTGGTACCATAGGTGGTGATATTGGAGGAGTCTTCGAATATCTTTTTCTGGATTTCTTGGTTCATTCCAATGCCAGTGTCCTTTACCGTTACTTGCCACATGCCCGACTTTTCCACTGCCTCAATGGTGATCAGACCATTGTCCGGGGTAAACTTGATGGCGTTGCTCAGAAGGTTTCGAATCACAATATCAATTTGGTTTTGATCGGCCCATATTTGGGGATTTTCCGGCAATTGGTTGATGATCTTGATGGATTTCCCAGAGGCTATCTCGGAAAGCAACTGTATGTTGGCGTTCACCAAGTTATCCAAAGAGACCCGTTTGGGTTTGGTAACTACTCCATTTAGCTGGGTCTGTCCCCATGATAACAGATTGTTCAAGGCAAAGGAGATGTTCTCAACATCAGCTTTAAGCTTTGGGATGAACGATACAAATTCATCTTTGTTCACTTCACCATCCGTGTACAATTTCAACAATCCATGTAATGCCCCAATGGGCCCCCTAAGATCGTGCCCGATAATGGAAAACAGTTTGGTCTTGGTCTTGTTCACCTCGTTCAACTGGCTTTCCCTCTCGGTTACGGCTTCAGTTTTTTCGTGAAGTTCCTTGTTCAGCTTTTTCTGGATTTTCTCACTACGGCGTATCACAAATGTAATCACACTGAGAATCAATAGGATGATTACCGTAAAGTAGATATAGTTCCGTTGCTTGGCCAAAGCAGCTTCATTGACCTCTATAAGTTGTTGTTTTTCCTGTTCGTACTGTATTTTGGTTTCCAACAGGGAAAGGCTTTGTTTGTTCTTGTCCCGGAACAAGGAGTCGGAAAGTGCTTTGAAGCTTTCAAGATAATTAAGGGCAGCAACATGCTCTTCATTGTTTTTGTACACCTTGTAAAGCGTTTCGGAACAATCTATCTGCCCTTGCAACGATTGTATTTTTTTGGATATCTCAAGGCCCTCGTTCGCGTATTTCATGGAGAGGCTGTCCCTACCCAAGCCCAGGTACACCTTGGCCATACCGTTCATCAGGTTTATTTTTTCGCGATCGTCATCCAACTGTTGGTTGTGGAGCATGTTACTCTGGTCATACCAATATAGGGCCCACTGATATTTTTCCTGTTCCAGATATATGCTTCCCTTTACCTCATAGGCATAGGCCAACCAATCATATACTTTGTTTTTTTCAAACGTATTGATGCTCTTGTTGATGTTGAACATGGCCAAGTCAAAATCCTTGGCATCCTTGTAGAGTGAGGCCATATTGCTCGAGGTTTCGGCGTCTATGATATCATCACCCAGTTTTCGGTTGATTCGTTGTACCGTATCATAAAAGATAAGGGCATTCTTATAATCTTTCTGGTCGGCATACAAGCTGGCTATATTTTCATTTAATATGGACAGCATTGTTTTGCAATCAATACGGCGGGCCACATCAATCCCTTTCAGATAAAGATTCAGGGCTTCGGCATAATTGCCTTCATAACTATAATCATGGGCCAGACCATTGATAATGTCCAATTCGGATAGCTCATTCCCGGTTTCTTCAGTTAAGATAAGAGCCTCCTTAAATAGGGCCATAGATCTTTCACGATTACCCTGATCAGAATTGTAGTTGGCCATTCCACTTAACGCTTTTATGATCCCTCCGGTATACTCAATGTCTGTACTATATTTCAATACCCGCTTGGAAATGCTATGTAGGCTATCACTGTTGACAAAACGATATGAGAATGCAAGATCGGAAAGTAAGTTGATATGGGTAGTGTCCTTGGCATTGAACCGATTGGTGGATTGTAACCTTTTTAATTTATAGGAAAGACTATCTTTTTTGGTCAGTTGCGCGTGTGCCAATGAAGACATCAGAAGTACGCACCAAAGAATGGCAACTTTCCCAAGTTGGAATTGGAGTAGTGAAAGGTTGAATTTTTTATGGGGCATACTACGCTAATCTACCAAGTGTAAAAATACCTTTCCATACCTGTTGTAAGAAACTAAATGTTGTGAAAGGTCAAAAAATGTGTGTTTTATCCGCTTAAAAATGCATTTCATCGATATTTGTAGGAAATAGACTTCAATTTATATTGTGTTGACCTTATGTGATTTACTTAACAGAAAGTGGACACCTTTAAAAAAAGTTGATTTTGCTTAAGGGAAGTAGTAAAATCTTTTGGTTGAATCAATACAAAAAAGTATTTTTGCATCCGCTTTTAATGGTGGTTGTAGCTCAGCTGGTTAGAGCGCTGGATTGTGGTTCCAGAGGTCGCCGGTTCGAACCCGGTCTTCCACCCAATAGCCCAGAGCCTCTGCTTTTTTGCAGAGGCTTTTGTTTTTGGGGAAACTTGTATTGAAAGGGGGGCTGGTGTACTTTTCCGATTAAGCGGCAGGTAATTCCTTTTCCAACGCCAAGAAGTTTGTCAGAATGTTGTTGCGATCATAAATGGGAACTATTTTGATATGGCATATATAGGTTTCCCCATTCTTACGGTAGTTTATAATAGAACCTTTGTATCCATGCCTATGCTTTAACTGTTCCCGAATTTCCATTTTAATGGTTTTTGAAGTTTTGGGTCCTTGGAGAAAATGAGGCTTTTGCCCCAACGCAAAACTTTTGGAGTATCCCGTCATTTCTTGGAAACCGTTGCTTACCCAAACAATATTTTGATTGGATTTTGTAAGGACAAGCGCATCATATTCTTCTTCAAGGATGGTTTCCCGTACCTTGGAAGCGATTTCACTTTTTAGAATTGACTGTAGTTGGGTGACGTCATTTTTTCTCCGTAGTCGCCCACATAATTTGTGGTAATGCTCCAAATACATGTCAAAACTAAGTAGGGGCGAAACATAGGTTTTATTTTCTTCCTTCATATTCCCATGGTTTAGTGGTGGGTTTTACAATACTGGAATAGGCTTTTTGTTTTCGTCCAACGCCACAAAGGTAAATAGGCCACTTATGGCCTTTTCCCGGGTATTGGAGTACATTTCTTCCAGAAAAATATCTACCTGGACCTTTAGGCTTGTATTCCCTATCTTCACTACCGAGCCTATCAATTCTATGATGGTTCCTGAGGGGATGGAGGATTCAAAATCAATGCGGTCCGTACTCACCGTGACCATCTGTTTTCTGCTAAAGCGGGTTGCGGTAATAAAGGCCACCTCATCCATTAAGCTAAGGGCAGTACCTCCAAAAAGTGTATCGTAATGGTTCACCGTATTGGGAAATACCGCTTTGAATATATTGGTTTTGGATTGCTCTATCCGTTCAGCTGTTGTCATGGTTTTTTCTGTAATAAATCCCTAGTATTTTTTTTAAGGATTGTTGATGTTTTAAGTTCCTGTATTGGGCCTTTAGTGCTTTCATACATTGGGCACAAAGACAATCGTCATATTTTAGATTAATGTATCCAGACTCTTCCTTATCGAGTTCAACAGTCGTACATTGACACAAGGTGATGGAACCCATTTTACATTCGAAACGGGTATTGCAGCGCGGGCAATTTTTTTCCTCGTGGTGTGCCATATGGGTAAGGGGCCAATTTTCATTGGCCCCATTGTTTTAGTGCACTGGTTGTTTAATGGTATCTCTCATCTGTTGTGCGGCCGAAACCATGATCTTCAGAGCCTCCTTGGTCTCTTCCCAACCTCTTGTTTTCAATCCACAGTCTGGGTTTACCCATAACTTGGAAGCAGGCAACACTTTTTCAGCTTTTTGTAAAAGCCCCAAAATCTCTTTGGAGGAAGGAACCCGTGGGGAATGGATGTCATACACCCCGGGCCCTATATTGTTGGGATAATCGAACTGATAAAAAGCATCCAACAGTTCCATTTGGGATCGGGAACACTCAATGGTGATTACATCGGCATCCATGTCCGCAATGCTCTGGATAATATCATTGAACTCGGAATAGCACATATGTGTGTGGATCTGTGTGGAATCCTTTACACCACTTGTAGATAGCCGAAAGGCCCCTATGGCCCATTCCATATAATGGTTCCAATCTTTTTTGCGCAAAGGCAATCCTTCGCGGATGGCAGGCTCATCTACTTGGATTATGTTGATGCCTTCTTTTTCCAGATCCAAGACTTCATCCAGAATGGCCAATGCAATTTGCTCACAGGTAGCGGATCGGGGCTGATCATCCCGAGCAAAAGACCATTGCAAAATGGTTACAGGTCCAGTCAACATTCCCTTTACAGGTTTGTTGGTCAATGATTGTGCAAATGAAGTCCAGAAAACCGTCATGGGATTTGGTCTGGAGACATCGCCATAAATAACAGGGGGTTTTACGCAGCGCGATCCGTAACTTTGGACCCATCCGTTTTGGGTGAACGTGAAGCCTTCCAGTTGTTCCCCGAAGTACTCCACCATATCGTTACGTTCAAATTCGCCATGCACGGGTACGTCCAGGCCAATTTCTTCTTGTAATGCTATTGCTTTTTCGGTCTCACTTTTTAGATATGCAACATATTGTTCCTCATTGATCACCCCCTTTTTAAACAATGACCTATTTTGTCTCACTTCGCTAGTTTGAGGGAAAGACCCAATGGTAGTGGTTGGGAAAAGTGGAAGCTTTAAATGTGATTCTTGCAGGACCTTCCTTTTCTCAAACGGGGATTGTCTATGGTAATCCTTTTCATCCAACTGTTCCAGACGTTGTTTCACTTTGGTTTTATGGATTAATGTGGAATTCTCCCTTTTTTTGATGGAAGCCAAATTCTCCTTGAAAAGAGGATGGGATCCATGATCAGGGATATGGGCCAGTGTCTTTAGACTTTGGAGTTCTTCCAATTTCTGTTTGGCGAAGGCCATCCAATCCTTTATTTCGTTGGAAAGCACTTTCTCGTTTTGTTCCAAGTCCAAATCATAAGGCACGTGCAACAACGAACAAGATGGAGATATGAAGATACGGTCCTCTCCTAATTGTTGTTTGGCTTGCTGAATATATTGCAATGAGGCTGCGAAGTCATTTTTCCAAATATTCCGCCCATCGACCACACCCAAAGAAAGAGAAATGTTTTCTCTGCGTTTATCGGACTTTAAAACCTGTTTCAGTTGATTGGGCCCTCTTTTCAAATCCAAGTGGAGTGCACATACCGGCAATGAAAGCACAGTATCAAGATTGTTCCCGTAATCCCCAAAATAACTGGCCAAATAGGTTTTTAGGTTTGGGAATTTTTCTGAAATCCTATGATATACATGGATAATGGCTTCTTGCTCCTCATGTGTAAGGTCTGTGGACAGTATAGGCTCATCAAATTGTACCCAGGTCGCTCCCGCTTCCGTCAATCTTTCCAAAATGGTAAAATATACAGGAAGAAGCTTGGACAATAAATCAAGCCTTTTAAAACCCTCTTCTTTTTCCTTCCCCAGTAGCAGATAGGTTACAGGACCCAAAAGCACAGGTTTCGTATGGATTCCAAGTGCTTTGGCTTCATTGAATTCGTCAATGACTTTTGAGGATAGTAGTGCAAACTCTTGATCTTTGGTAAATTCAGGAACGATGTAGTGATAATTCGTATCGAACCATTTCGTCATTTCCATGGCAATGACATCCACGCCATCTTTTTGCAAGCCCCTCGCCATGGCAAAATAAAGATCCAATAAATTTTCATTGGATGCCTGGGCATTTTTGTAGCGCTCTGGAATGGCACCCACCATTAAAGTGGTGTCCAGAACCTGATCATAAAATGAAAAATCGTTGGAAGGGATAAGGTCGATTCCCTTTTCGTGTTGGAGCTTCCAGTTTTCTTTTCGGATGCTCTTTCCGGTCACGAGCAGTTCCTCCAAAGAAATCTTGCCCGACCAATACTTTTCGCAAGCCCTTTTCAGCTCACGGTGGGCACCAACTCTTGGGTAACCCAAATTGCTTGTCTTCATTGCTAAAGCTTTTATAAAATTGAACAATTAGATAAAAGCTCCTTAGCTCAACTTCGCAATGCCTTAAAACAAGAAGAACGCGTACGGAATTTGCCCGGGTTGATGGGAAAGTTCAAACGTTCGACCTGCCTTATACGCGAAGGCACCGTCAAAATCCCACAAAGTGGGAACGAAAAGGCAGGTATCCTGGCTCATCCGATTTTTACCGCCTTCTCATCTTTTTAGAAAGACAATGGCTCTAATGGCAAAAACATGCTATCCCAAAATGGGATCGGACTTACAGTTGCGCGTCAGCTCGTGATTTACACACGATTCCCTTTTAACTCCATTCTTCAATGAAGACCTTTATCGTTTTGATAAAGAAATTAAGTAAAGAACTTATTTGGTGTAAAAATATGGAATAATCACATCATTTGGCAAGTCTGGTGGATATAAGAAATTTAAAAGCCTTATTTGTCGTTTGCTTGTAATGAAAAAGCCCTCATTTGGAGGGCTTTTCTGTATGATTCCTTGAATATTATTCAATGGGTTTGTCTACCAGAACCTTATTGGGTCTATTGGCTACTTCCCACGCCGTATGGAAAATAAGACGGCTTCGGTTCTCCAAAAGATCGTAGTTGATTTTGTCCGGGGTATCGCCCGGTCTGTGGTAATCCGCATGGGTTCCGTTGAAATAGAAAATTATGGGGATATTGTTTTTGGCAAAGTTGTAATGATCACTTCGATAATAGAACCTATTGGGGTCGTTTTCATCGTTGTAAGTGTAATCAAACTCAATGTTGGTGTATTTCTTGTTTACCTCTTCTGATAAGTTGTGGAGTTCCGTACTCAACTTGTCTGAACCGATGAGATACAAATAGTTTCTGTCCCCATCCCTGTTGGGGTCTATACGGCCGATCATGTCTATATTGAGGTCGGCCACGGTTTGGTGTAAAGGAAATATAGGGTCTACATCCGTATAGTATCTGGAACCCAACAGCCCTTTTTCCTCTCCGGTCACATGAAGAAATACAATGGACCGCTTTGGTCCATGGCCTTCATCGGCAGCTTGCTTAAAGGCTTGGGCTATTTCCAAAAGAGCAACGGTCCCAGAGCCGTCGTCATCCGCGCCGTTGTTGATTTCGCCATTGGCATTGACCCCAATATGGTCTAGATGCGATGAAATGATGACATATTCATCGGGCTTTTCGGACCCTTTCAATACCGCAACGACATTTTCTGAGTCAATCTTTTCGTTTCCACTTTCCACACTCAATTTTATGTCTACCGTGATTTTTTCCGGTGTGGCATTGGCATCAATATCCTTTTTAAGGTTGGTGGCGGATTTTTCGTTGAGCATGATCAAGAACACCTCGCTGTTGTCCCCGGCCAACTCCATTTTGCCACTACTATTGGTTTTTATAAAATTAAAATACCCTTGGTACCGAGGGTAGTTTAGGGAGTCATAATATAAAATTCCCCGGGCGCCCTTATCAATGGCCAGATTGGCCTTCTTTTCCATGCCATCGGACATATTGCCCCAGACCGATTTTTGATCGGTACCGGTCACTACATAGGTGCCATCTGTATTGGCGGGTTCCCCTGCTTTGATGAGAACTACTTTTCCATTTACATCCAGTCCGGTATAATCCGAATAGTTGCCGTCTTCGACCCCATAGCCTACATATATGATTTCATTATAATCACCTTGCGCCACCGTAAAGGTCACCACATCTTCCCCTAAGGGAAAAGTGGTGTTGTTTATGCTGATGCTACCTTGGGGCACACCGGCCACTTCAAGGGGAACTTTTTGAAAATAGTCGCCATCTACCTTGGCTGCTGGAATGTCCATGGCCTCATATTGGGCTTTCAGGTATTCCGCTGCTTTCTTTTGGCCGGGTTTTCCGGTTTCCCTCCCCTCGAACTCATCTGATGCATAGGTATATAAATGTTCCTTTAATTCATCTTGGGTAATGGTATGGGCATAGGTAATGGACAAATCCGGTCCTTGCTGGGTTGCTGTTGAGGCATTTTCTGAAACTGTTTTTTGGGAGGAGTTGCAGGCAAACATCAGGCCCAGGGCAAACAAGCAGATTTTTTTCATTGTGTGATAGGTTTTCAAAATTTACCAAAAGTACTTAAAAGATTACGAAAGAAATGATGGGCGCCTGATTAACTTTTTCAAGCCCTTTATGTATCTTGGCTCCCTATTTTAGAGCTTTGTGGTTAACCTAAAACAGGGCGATATTTTGCCTTGGAAATGATTCGAAGTATGGGTAAGAACAAGAACGTCATAGTGGTCGGTGGGGGCATTGTTGGACTTTCAACAGCCTATTTTTTGCAAAAGGAGGGACACCAGGTCACGGTTTTGGACAAGTCCGATATTACTTCCGGGGCCTCTTTTGTCAATGCCGGTTATTTAACGCCTAGCCACATTATTTCTTTGGCCTCCCCGGGAATGATTTCAAAGGGAATCAAGTATATGTTCAATTCTTCCAGTCCGTTTTATATGAAGCCCCGATTGGATATGGATTTCTTCAAATGGGCCTGGTACTTCAAGAAATCATCCACCAAGGAAAAGGTGGAGCGGTCCATGCCTGTCATCAGGGACATTAACCTTATCAGTAGAAAGTTGTATGAGGACATGAAGGCTTCGGGCGATCTGGGTGATTTTCATTTGGGTGATAAAGGTCTGCTCATGATGTATCAGACCGATCAAGCAAGGGACCATGAATTGGAAGTAATGGAGAAAGCCGGTGCATTGGGGTTGGAAGGCAGACATTTGAGCAAGTCCGAACTCCAGAAGATGGAACCCAATGTTGAGCTGAATGCCGAAGGGGCCATTTTATACGAATGCGACCGACATACCACCCCGCCCCAGATTATGAAAAGTATGGTGGATTTCCTTTCCAAAGTAGGAGTGACCATTAAAAAGGACGAAGAGGTGGTAGACTTGAAGATTTTAGGAAATACCATTTCGGAAGTGGTCACCAATAAAGGAAGTTATGTAGCCGATGAAGTGGTTTTTGCGGCAGGTTCATGGACTTCTCTTCTTTCCAAAAAATTGAAAATAAAGCTTCCGTTGCAGGCGGGAAAAGGATATCGCATCAATGTGGAAGCACCCACCGGAATATCCATGCCCGCAATTTTAATGGAATCCAAAATGGCGGTCACGCCAATGAAAGGTTTTACCCGTTTTGCTGGGACCATGGAGTTTTCAGGAATCAATAGCATCATTCGTAAAGAAAGGGTGGAAGCCATTGCCAAGGGAGCAACACATTATTACAAAGGACTTACCATATCAGAAGAGGACAAGAACAATGCCCAGTGCGGTCTGCGTCCGGTTACCCCAGATGGCCTACCATATATTGGACGACCCAAAGGTTTTGATAATCTCATTATAGCCACAGGTCATGCCATGATGGGGTGGAGTTTGGGCCCTGCCACCGGTAAATTTGTAACAGAATTGGTCTCAGGGGAAAAGACATCCATGGACCTAAGTGCGTTTCATCCCGATCGTAAGTTTTAAAGTCCATATTTTCTTTGGGTTAATTTAGGCACGGTATGTGCCATAAATTTTTTAGTTGCTCTTTTTAAAAGTAATTTTGTCCTATGATAAAAGACTACACCATACTTTCATTCTTTCTCTTTTTTCTGAATCTCAGTCTATATCCCCAAGAGGTCCGCATATTTCATGTGGGGGATTTTGACCTGAATGGGAAGGTAAAGTCGTGTCTGGTGATCACGGATTATGGCAGGGAGTCTTTCGAGTTTAATGAAGAGGGGGTGTTGAAACGGACGGTGACCCAATACAACGATTCCGATCAAGATATTACCTATTATAAGTACGATGGTGGGGAATTGGTGGAAAAACGCATGGAAAGCTATAAGAACAATACGTTGGACGCATCTACCTCCATGGCCAATTTTTACACCATTGATACGGTGCCACAACGTAAAGTATTGGAAAAAATCGTTTCCTATGACAAACAGTTCTTGGAACAGCAGGAATACCAATACAATGAAGAGGGTAAGTTGGAGCGGATCATTACTTCCAATGCCGAAGGAGTGGATGAGACCACTTTTGAATACACCCCTTATAAAAATGAGATTACCGTAAGTACGTTTACCAATGGTATTTTGGAAAAATCCGTTCGCACGTCGGAACGGAAAACTAAAAAAGGGGTACAGGAAGTGATCCTTACCAAGGAGTATATAGATGGGGAACCCAACCGTGCCACTGAGGAAGTTTTTAGTCCAAACGGTAAACTGGTTACCAGCGAAGACTTTTTGTACAATGTAGCGGAAAAGGAATTTATCTCACAAGAGAAACGCTTTTATCATTATTCGGATGGAGTATTGGATAAGGTGGTGACCAAGACCGTGACCACGGAAGCTGTTAAGGAATACATATTTCAGTTTGATAACCACCAGGAAAAAAACTGGGTAAAGCAAATCATCACCCCAAACAACACCTACATCACCCGGGTGATTACCTATTACCCAGAGAAAGAAGAAACCCAACAGGGGCCCAATGACAAGAAATAGGGGTTAGACCAAACCCCGAATGAGTTTTGGTTTCACCTCATGACCACCTTTGAACATCAGAACTTCAGCCTTTCCTTGGAACAGGTCCTCGATTTTTATTTTTTCGGAAGCTAATCGTTCGGGGGTTATAAACTCGTCTTTATCCCCATAGATGAATTTTACCTGCGTTGTGTCCCGATCAAGGAAATCAAAGTCTTCTTTTTTGAGTTCGTTCGGAATTCCCCCGGCATATAAAACCAAGGCATGGCATTTCAGCTTTTTATGGACCAAGAAACGGGTGGCCACCGAAACCCCTTGGGAAAATCCAAAAAGAACAAGATTTATGTGGGAAGGTATTTGTTCTGCTTGGAGAACCGCATCTACATAATGGATGACATTTTCAATCTCCATGGAAGTATTCTCCTTGGTCAACCAACTGGCCCCAACATATTTATATTCATTCTTCAGGTAATACTTGGAGGGAGCTTGGGGAACAATGATATAATTTTCATCGGGGTCAAGACCTTCAAAATACTTCACAAAATATCGACTTAGATAGCCAATGCCGTGGAATACCAACCAAACGTTTTTGGTTTTTTCTCCCAGTGAATTCTGCGTAAGATAGGTGTTTTTAGCGGCGTACGTTACCGTTTCTTCTTTGGGGAACATAAAGTGGATTGTAGGGGTACTATTGATTTAGCTTTGTGTAATTTTACAAAAAAATAGAACGATGGAAGCGCATAAAGCGAAAATTCTGTCCGTTTGCAACGACATTTGCAAGGGGACATTGATGGAAACCCTGGATATAGATTACATAGATGTGGGGGAGAATTTTTTACTTGCCCGCATGCCGGTAACTCCAAAAGTGCATCAACCTGATGGCGTTCTCCATGGAGGGGCCACCGTAGCATTGGCCGAGAGTGTGGGCAGTGCCGCTTCCTATGTTTTTTTGGATGGAAAAAAATTCTTTGTTCGAGGTATAGAAATTGCCGCCAACCATGTCAAGTCCATAAAGGAAGGCTATGTGTATGCGCGCGCATCCATGTTGCATAGGGGAAGGACCACCCAACTTTGGGAGATCAAGGTCACCGACGAAGAAGGGAAACTCATTTCCAACTGTAAACTTACCACCATTGCCCTACCCAGAGAATAAGGATTTTACAACCATTATGGAACAAGTGGACCTTTGGTTTCAAAAAGGTCTACCGTTCTGTATTTATCGGAAACCCCAGGAGGACCAAATAAAGGCAGTCTTTCAAACGGATGATCGCTTGCACCCGGTCGTGGATTTTACGGAAAGTGGATTTGTCTTTGCCCCGTTCCGTTTGGAGAATGGAGCGGTATTGCTCAAACCGGATGAGATGTATTTGTGTGGGCATACCAGTAGTGTTCGTCCTTCGATTGAAGAGATTTCCGTTACTGAAATAGGCAGGCAGGCCCATCTTGATTTGGTGCAAAAAGGAATTCAGGAAATCGCTGCAGGCCGATTGGGAAAAGTGGTCCTCTCCAGAAAATTGGAAAAGGAAACCGAGAAACCCATCACCGAAATTTTCGGGAAACTTTTGCTGTCGTACCCCAATGCGTTCTGTTATTTGTTTTCCCATCCTAAAGTAGGCACTTGGTGTGGTGCCACCCCAGAAACCTTGGTACAGATTCAAAACAAAACAGTGCGCACCATGTCCTTGGCGGCCACCCTTCCGTTTGTTCAGGGAGAGACCCCAAACTGGGGCCAAAAGGAACTGGAGGAACAGCAAATGGTCTCGGATTACATTAAGGAACGTTTGACCCCTTCCATGGAAACCTTGGATGTAGAAGCTGCCAAATCTGTTAGGGCGGGAAACCTTTGGCATTTGCGGTCCGAAATCAAAGGTGTGTTGTCTCAAAATAGTTCCGTGCGGGAAATCATTTCCCTATTGCACCCCACACCTGCGGTTTGTGGCATCCCGACCCAAGCGGCCAAGACCTTTATCTTGGAAAATGAAGACTATCAGCGAACCTATTACACGGGATTTTTGGGCGAACTCAATCTCAATGTCAAGGCAGAAGTTTCTTTGTTTGTGAACTTGAGGTGTATGGAACTTCAGGGTAACACAGCTTCAATCTTCGTAGGTGGGGGGATAACACAGGCCTCTGACCCGGAACGGGAATGGATTGAGACCCAGAATAAAAGCAGGACCATGCTCAATATCCTGTAATTTGGCATGGCATAATTTAGGGCAATCCCATTTTCAGGTGTATTTTTGTACTCCATGATGTACTCAGATATCCCCTCGGCGCAGACATTGGTCTTACATTTTAAATCCCGAGGTATCAGAAATATTGTGATTTCCCCGGGTTCTAGAAATGCTCCCTTGACCTTGGGGTTCACCAAGTATCCATTTTTTAAGTGCTTTAGTATTGTGGATGAACGATGCGCTGCTTTTTTTGCCTTGGGCATGGCGCAGCAATTACAGGAACCGGTTGCCGTGGTCTGTACATCGGGCAGTGCGTTGTTGAATTATTACCCTGCCGTGGCCGAAGCGTTTTACAGTGATATTCCATTGATCGTGGTTTCGGCAGATCGTCCCAGCTATCGCATTGATATTGGTGACGGCCAGACCATCCGTCAAGAAAATGTATTGGAAAAGCACGTAGGGTACTCCGCCAATTTGAAGCAGGATGTTTCACATGCAGCTGCTACCGTTTCCAAATGGGGAGGGGAACGCTCAAAAGAAAATCAAGAAGATATACAGGCCTATAACGAAGCCACTATCGAGAAAGCGCTGCAAACCGCACTCTTTGAAAAATCCCCGGTACATATCAACATTCCTTTTGAGGAACCTTTGTATGGGACGGTATCAGAGCTTACCATCCCCATTCCAGCGGATAAACAAAGAATGGAATTGGAAAAAGTCCAAATGGATTGGGACCGTTTCGCTTCGGTTTGGAAAACCAGTAAACGGAAAATGGTACTGGTGGGGGTAAACCAGCCCAATATTATGGAGAGGGGAGTGCTGGAAGCCTTGGCACAAGATGGCAACACCTTGGTATTCACCGAGACCACGTCCAATCTGCATCATCCAGATTTCTTTTCCAGTATTGACAGTATTATCGCCCCTATAGAAAAATCAGCCGATCGGGAAACCCTTTTTCAGGATTTGCAACCGGATTTGCTGGTCACTTTTGGTGGACTGATCGTTTCCAAAAAGATCAAGGCTTTTTTACGAAAGTATCAACCCAAGACCCATTGGCATGTGGATCCCAAAAAGGCATTTGATACGTTCTTTTGTCTGTCTGAGCATTTAAAGGTAGACCCCAACACTTTTTTCAAGGCTATACTTCCTGATGAAAGTACCCTTGGTGCCTACAAAACCAAATGGCTCAACGTAAAAGAAGGCTATGAAGAAAAGCGCAGGACGTATTTGGAACAAATTCCATTCACGGATTTCACGGTTTTTGATGAGGTACTCCGAGGTATACCCAAAGGGTATCAGGTGCACTTGGCCAACAGTTCCACCATACGGTATACACAATTGTTTCCCATGCACCCTTCTCTGAAGGTATTTTGTAACCGTGGCACGAGTGGGATAGATGGAAGCACTTCCACGGCGGTGGGCGCCTCCATTTTTACAGAAGAGCCCACACTTTTGATTACGGGCGACCTGAGTTTTTTCTATGATAGCAATGCGTTGTGGAACGCTCACATGCGTCCAGATTTTAGAATTATTCTGATCAACAATTCTGGAGGAGGAATATTTAGGATTCTTCCCGGAAATGAGGATACGGGTGAGTTTTCCACCTTTTTTGAGACCCATCATGGCCATACGGCCGAGCATTTGGCAAAGATGTACGGGTTTTCATATCAAAAAGTGGATGATGAGGAACAATTGAAGAATGGTTTGACCAATTTTTATGATGTATCTGGCAGTCCCAAGATTTTGGAGGTTGCCACCCCTCGATTGCTGAACGATAAAATTTTGCTTGGCTACTTCGATTTCATATCTTAGGGCAAGTATACATCATCAACAATAACCATTTAAAAATGAGCAAACGAGACGAACTCATCCAGAAGTACGCAGAGGAGATCAAAACAAAATTCGGAGAGGAACCCAACATGGACCTTTTGACCAAGGTAACCGTAGGATTGGGACCTTCCATTTATAATTTGGACGCTTCAAAAGTTTCTGGGTCCAATGAAAAGGAGATGGAAACGGTAAAAAACAATTTCCTGATCAAAAAGCTGGGACTTTCAGATGGTCCCGAATTGTCCGAAGCCATCAATACGGTCATAGATGCCTATGGTAGGTCGGATAAGAATAAATATCGTGCTGTGATTTATTATATGTTGGCCAAGCATTTCAAAAAGGAATCCATCTATACGTAAGAAAAGGCACCACAAGTAAAGCTGCTGAATGGGCAGCTTTTTTTATACCCATAATTTCAATCTACCTTTGCCACATGATTCAACTAGGCAATTATAACACCCTAAAGGTACTGCGAAGTACCAGCGTAGGCCTCTTTTTGGGAGATGATGAAGAAACCGAGATCCTTCTGCCCAATAAATATGTCCCGGAAGATTTTAAGATAGACATGGATATGGAGGTGTTCTGTTATCTGGACAATCATGAACGCCCCATAGCCACTACATTGAAGCCGCTCATCATTAGAAATGGTTTTGCTTTTTTGGAAGTGGCTGAAGTAGGGGAGTTCGGGGCTTTTATGGACTGGGGCGTGGAGAAACATTTATTGGTTCCGTTCAAGGAACAGACCGTGCGAATGGAAGAAGGGAGAAAGTATGTAGTACACTGTTATTTGGATGAAAAAACATTCCGCTTGACAGGTTCCAGCAAGGTGGACAAGTTTTTATCCAATGTGGAAGTGGCCTATGAGATAAACGATGAGGTGGATTTGCTGGTTTATAGACGAACCCCGTTGGGATGGGAGGTCATTGTGGATGAAAGGCACAAAGGACTCATTTTTGAAAGTGATGTTTTCAGGCCCATTTCTATTGGGGACGCTCTTAAAGGATATGTCAAAAATGTGAGGACGGACAAGAAAATAGACCTGTCCCTTCAACCCATTGGGGCGAAAATGTTGGAGCCCACGGCCAAAATGATCTATGATAAGTTGGTGCAGAGCGATGGATTTCTGCCCTTGCATGATAAATCTTCTCCAGAAGAAATACAGCAGATGTTGCGCATGAGCAAAAAGGCTTTTAAAAAAGGGATAGGCATTCTGTACCGGCAACGAAAGATCAATCTTCAGGAGGATGGCATCCACTTGTTGTAAGTAAAATACCATAAAGGCCCAAATAGCAAGGATTTATAAGGGATTTTGATACCATTGGGTTTTTTTCTTTCAACAAAAACTTTACATTTGTAAGTGTGTAGATTAACTCATTGACAGTTATGTGCTTAGCAGAACTGTAGAACCCGTAACCTTTTAGCAATATGCCTTTTATTGAAGAAAGCGATTTGTTGGACCTTCATAAGGATATCGATAAGGCCCAGATTATCAACGAAAGACTTCTAGATCAGATAAAATATAAGAACAAGGATTTGCGGAAAATAAAGCTGCAACGGAACATTCTTATGGGTTTCGTTGGACTTTTTGTGATTGGCACCTTGGCCATCACATCCTTTACAGCAGGGTTGAGTAGCAAACAATCCTTTGAGAACCAAAACAATCTTTTGGTCAGTATTGACAGTCTGGATGCCATCAAGACCCGAATAGACAATCTTAAAAGCCAGAATGAGGAACTCAGCTTGGTCAAGGAATTTTACTTGGCCAAAGAATTCCTGAATAAGGAAACCATCTATTCCGTACAGGTAAAGTCGTTTGTGGACAACAATGTAACGCTTGCCTCAGAAGCATTGACCAATACACTTTTTGTAAAGACCAATCCATTTTATGCGTATTCACTAGGGAACTTTGAGACCTTGGATGAGGCGCAATCCTTCCGGAAACAATTGGTACAGATGGGCTTTCAGGATGCCTTTGTAGCCTCGTACCAAGACGGAAAACGAATTAAAATAGAAGATCCGTATTAATCTTGGGAAATTTTAAGGCCTGGGTACAGGCTGCTAGACTGCGCACCCTTCCGTTATCTCTATCCGGAATTATAATGGGTACCGCCTTGGCTACCAAACAAGGTGTTTTTAATGGGACGATTTTTATTCTTGCACTGTTGACCACGGTCGGTTTTCAGGTGACCTCCAACTTTGCCAATGATTATGGCGACGGGGTAAAGGGAACCGATAATGAAGACCGGATAGGTCCGGCACGTGCCCTACAAAGTGGGTGGCTTACCCGTTCTGCGTTGAAGAAAGGAATCATCGTATCGATTGGGATTTCATTTTTGTTGGCCATTGGGTTGATCTATAGCGCTTTTGGGTTGGATAATCTACCTTACATCCTATTGTTTTTAATACTTGGCATTCTCAGCATTTGGGCCGCATTGAAATATACCATGGGTTCCAATCCTTATGGGTATATGGGTTTGGGCGATGTGTTCGTGTTTTTGTTTTTTGGGCTCTTGGGTGTGTTGGGAAGCATGTTCCTCTATACAAAAAGCATCACTTGGACGTCATTGTTGCCCGCTATTGGTATAGGAACATTGTGTGTGGGGGTCCTTAATTTGAACAACTTGCGGGATGTGGTTTCCGATGGAAAGCACGGAAAAAATACCTTGGTCGTAAAAATGGGGTTTCAAAATGGAAAAAAATATCATTTCCTATTATTGGTATCTGCCCTTCTTAGCTTTATAACCTACATCCTTATTGAAAGATTGAGCATTGCGCAATCCTTTTTTATGATCGCTTTTGTGCCCATAGTGGTCCACTTGATAAAAGTCATGTCCACCCAAGTGCCAGGAGCCTTGGATAGTGAACTTAAAAAGTTGGCCCTCAGTACTTTTCTATTGTCCATACTCTTCTATGCGGCAGTAAATTATTTTTTGTAATTTTGAGATATAACCAGATAAACTTTAAGGAACGTGGAGCAACCGATTAAAATTTTGATTGTAGAGGACAACGTCATCATTGCGGATGATATGCAGTCCATGTTGGAAGAGATTGGTTATGAGATCGTGGACAATGTCATTGTTTACGAGCAGGCCGTGGAAGTATTGAAGAACAACCATGTTGACTTGGTTTTGATCGACATTATCTTGGCTTCTGACAAAACAGGGATAGACCTTGGAAAGCACATCCGCGATGCGTACAATATTCCATTCATTTTTGTGACCTCCAACTCGGATAGGGCCACGGTTGAAAATGCCAAAACGGTAAAACCGGATGGATATTTGGTGAAGCCATTTGAGCAACAAGATTTGTATACTTCCATAGAAATTGCCCTTTCCAACTTTAACTATTCAAAAAAAGCGGAAATAAAGGAAACGGACAGTGAGGATGGAGATACCATCACATCCAACTCAGTGCTCAAAGACTCCATATTCGTAAAAAAGCAACATTTGTATTACCGAATCCAGTTCGGTGACATTCAATTTATCAAAGCGGACAACGTGTACTTGGAAGTGAACACCGTGGACAAGAAATTCTTGGTGCGCTCTCCCTTGAAGGATTATTTGGAAAAATTGCCCAAGAACAAATTCTACAGGGCGCACAAATCCTATATTGTGAATGTGGACCATATTGATGCCATCAACTCCAAGGATATTATGATCAATAACAACTTGATTCCCATTTCCAAGGATTTCAAAGAGTTTATCCTCTCCTCAATGAACAGTTGATTCTTGAGGAACAATAAGATATGATAAAGTGCCCGATCGGGCACTTTTTTTATGCCACAATCCCTTTTAAATACATGACCACAACTTTCACGGGGTTCACAACAAAATTTTCATGCTTCGGGAGGATGCCGGTACTTTAGCAATGTAATTGATTCAGAAAGTAATTTTTTCATTTTCATATAGTGTTCTCGTAAAAGGGTCTTGTTCAAATTGGCAAGGCCTTTTTTAGTTTGGTACATGGGCCAATACTCCGTAAAATCCATGAAATGCACAAAACATCGACAAAAGACACTTTCACATAACCAAAGGGTAGTTTCACAACAGAAATTTGGGGTTTCACAACATTGGTGGGCAAGTCTTTCCGTTTGGATTTAATTTTGGAGGTAAACTAGCGTTCTTTATATACCCCATACTTGCATTGCAAACCTTCATTTTAAGGGTTTGGCAGATTTACCGTTTTGCGTAATGGGGACATGAAAAAGGGCACAAACAATAGTATGGACCTTGAGGGTAATTCCCAAGGTCGATATATTTAATAGATTAATGGGACGTTACGTAAGATTCTTATTTGCCACCATATACTTTGCTTTCCTATTCAGTGGTTCTGCGCAATCCATCACTGGTGAGGAACCCAATACCCTAAAGGAGTTTCAGGATATAAATACCCCATCCGGGAGGTTCAATGTCTTTTTCAATTCCGTGAACAGGTACCAAGAACATTCGGCATACGATTGGTTGGATACTGTAAAAATATACCTCTCCAATGCCCAAAAGACCAATGACACCATAGCCACAAGACTATATCAGGTTATGCAGGCCCAGATATACAATGATCTTGGGGAATACGACAAAAGTACTGCGCTGGCCAAGGAGCTCTATTTTGCCAAGGATTCCTTGGACACCGAATCACAAAAAATTGTTTTGGATGTCTTGGATGACAATTATGCCAATCTCCAATTGTATGACAAGCAGATTGAGATCCGTAAGCAGAAACGGGAAATGGGCATTACGGAAAATGTGGCCTTTTATGATATTTACAGCAACTTGGGACTGTACCGAAAGGCTCGGAACCAATACATCATGGAGGTAAAACCAACCATAGCGGACAATGATTCCTACGGGTTGGCCAAATACCACAGTAAAGTGGGCAATTACCTGAGATTGGACAATTCGGCCCCAACTGCTCTAAGCGAATTAAAAAAGGCAAAAGCTTATTTGGATGTCTATCTCAATGACATTTCGGCACAAAAGAGCGAAGCGGAGATATTTGAGAGCGACTTGCTCAAAGCAGATATCGAAGGCAATATTGCCAAATGTCACGTCATGTTGGGGGAATACGAGCAAGCCATCCCCTTGCTCAAGGGCAGTATTGAAGCTTTGGAAGTTTCTCCCAAAAATGCCCACAGAAACGAAATCATTGAAAACACGCTTTATTTGGCCGATGCCAATCTGCAATTGGAGCGTTACACGGAAGCCAAAAAAAGTCTGGATGTTGATTTTGAGAATATTGGCATACTCCAAAGCATCAAAAGGAATAGTTTGTTGGCAGCCTATTATGATAAGGTCGAAAACTACAAAAATGCGGCCATGTATTATAAGCGCAATGAGCGGATAAAAGATTCCCTTGCGCAAAAACAATCCTCCATCATAAAGCAGCAATTGGTGACCATAGTGGCCAATGAGGATTTGGAAAATTCCCAACGTTTGATCGATGAACAAAAAAGGATCAACGAATTGGCGCGTAGTGAGATGAAGGCTAAGGATGAGCGCATCAATTTGGTGTTCATTTCCTTGATTTTCACTTTGCTTGGTTTTGCAGGATTGGTATATGCCTATGTAAAGAGTATAAAAAACCAGCGGTTGATCGCGGAGCAGAACCATATCATAGAGAATGCGCTTATTGAAAAGGATTCCCTGTTGAAGGAAATCCACCATAGGGTAAAGAACAACCTTCAGATGGTTTCCAGTCTTTTGAGCCTGCAAACAAAAAATACACGGAGCAAGGCCGCCATTGAAGCCTTGGAAGAAGGAAAGAGCAGGGTAAAGGCCATGGCATTGATTCACCAAAAGTTGTATCAGAACGATGACCTTTCCGTTATTGAAATGCAGGGATATATTGAAAGTTTGATCAACAGTGTGCAATCGGTTTATAAGAAAGGTGGCCACAACATCAGCATAACCATTGATGCCGAAGGTACCGAGCTGGATATAGACCGTGCCATTCCGTTTGGATTGATTTTGAACGAATTGGTATCGAACTCCTTTAAATATGCATTCCCGGAGAATGATGAGAACGGAAAAATTTATATCCATCTCAGAAAAAATGGAGAACAGGGTTATTTTGAATACACAGACAATGGAGTAGGACTTCCAGAAGATGCCGAGGAGCGTGCCCATTCCTCCATGGGTATCCGACTGATGAACAGACTTGTGAACCAGCTTCAATCCAAATTGAACATTGATAGGGATAATGAAGGGGTGCGGTTCTGGTTCAACTTTAGCTAAGATCTTTTCTGCTTGGGCTTTTTAAAATGGTTACATTTGATACCATTGGATGAAAGCACATTACAGAAAGTACACCCTTGACTTTAAAAGACCCAGCGGGACCTCCCGTGGCATTCTTACCCAAAAGGAGACCTGGTTTTTGATTCTCGAAGAAAAAGGCCACCTTGGTATAGGGGAGTGTGGTATTTTAAGGGGGTTGAGTGTGGACGATGTCCCCGAATACGAAGAACAACTTGCCTGGGTTTGTGATAATATGGATTTGGGTGAGATGGAGCTACTAAACCGGCTTCAAGAGTTTCCTTCCATTCAGTTTGGACTGGAACAGGCTTTTCGCTCATTAAAGTCCTCGAATCCATTTGAATTGTTCCCTTCGGAATTCACCCAAGACGAAGCGCCCATATCCATCAATGGTTTGATTTGGATGGGGGATGAGTCTTTTATGCTTTCCCAATTGGAGCAGAAATTGGCGGAAGGGTTCCGCTGCATCAAGATGAAGATAGGGGCCTTGGATTTCGAGAAGGAAATGGCCATTTTGGAAAGTATTCGTAACAACTTTGGTCCAGATGAAATTGAACTTCGGGTAGATGCCAACGGAGCATTTACACCTCATGAAGCTTTGGGAAAACTCCAACGATTGTCAGAATACCAATTGCATTCCATAGAGCAGCCCATCAAGGCTGGTCAATCTACGGAGATGGCAGATTTATGCAAAAATACTCCCTTGCCCATTGCCTTGGATGAGGAACTCATAGGCGTGTTCAGTGTAACAGAAAAAGAAGAATTGCTACAAACCATTCAACCCCAATATATTATATTGAAACCAAGTTTGGTCGGCGGCTTTTCTGGGAGTTTGGAGTGGATTGATTTGGCCAAAAAGCAGGGAATCGGGTGGTGGATCACCAGTGCCTTGGAGAGCAATATAGGACTCAATGCCATTGCCCAATGGACATACACCTTGGGCAACCAAATGCCACAAGGTTTGGGCACTGGAAGCTTGTATACCAACAATTTTGAGAGTCCATTGGAAGTGGGGCACGGCAATTTGTGCTATAAGTCGAATAAGAATTGGAAAAATGATTTAATTAAAAGTTTATGTATATAGAACAAGGCTATAAAGGAGAAATTGGGTTATGGAAATATTTTGTGATTCCGTTGGCATTTATGGGTTTTATGGTAATGAACTATATCATCACGATCAATTCGCCCATAAGTGTGGAGGACACCATGCAGCAGTTGATAGAGCAGCTAGGTTCCAATACGGTATTGATTATTCTTTTGCTGCCCTTGTCTGTTGGATTGTTGGTGGTATGGGGCTGGACCTATTTGGTCCATAGACAGTCCATAACCTCGTTGACCACCTCCAGAAAAAAAGTGGACTGGAAGCGGATTTTTTTCTCCTTTGGTTTATGGACCGTACTGACACTACTTCTGACAGGAATTGATATTTACGCTTCCCCGGATAAATATGTGCTCAATTTTGATTGGGCCAAGTTTGTTCTGTTGGCGATTATTGGGGTTGTCCTGATTCCCATGCAGACCAGTTTCGAAGAGTACCTTTTTAGGGGACATATGATGCAGGGTCTAGGCATTTTGGCCAAAAACCGATGGGTGCCCTTGGTAGTCACCTCCACTTTATTTGGTTTGATGCACATTGCCAACCCGGAAGTGGAAAAGCTGGGTCATGGAGTTTTGGTCTATTATATCGGTACCGGTTTTTTCTTGGGAATCCTCACCTTGATGGATGAAGGACTGGAGCTCGCCTTGGGTTTTCATGCTGCCAACAATTTAATAACGGCTTTATTGGTCACAGCGGATTGGACAGCTTTTCAAACCAATTCTGTTTACAAAGATATTTCTGAACCTGCTTTGGGGTGGGATGCGTTGATTCCCGTGTTTGTGATTTTCCCCTTACTGTTATGGTTCTTCTCCAGAAAATATGGATGGAAAAACTGGAAACAGCGATTGTTCGGAAAGGTAATGACCAAAGAGGAATTTGTAGCATTGACCCATGGGGAATCCGATATGGCATAATATCCATCCAGCTTTTAAGCTCAACGGTGTTCCGTACTCCTTTAACGAACTTTTGGATAAAGGGCATGCCTTGGTCAAGGAAGGCAGTGTTTTTGAGCGTGATATGGGCACCTTTTTATTGGGCTGGCTTTCACAGGACCCTGCACAAGAGGTTTTTACCTCCGGGTCTACGGGAGCGCCTAAGAAAATCAATTTAAAGAAGGAGCATATGGTCAATTCCGCCAAGGCTACCGGTCAATATTTCAACATGGATGCGGGTCATACGGCCTTGCTTTGTCTGCCTTTTTCAGGGATTGCAGGCAAAATGATGTTGGTCCGTGCCATGGTCTTGGGCTGGCAATTGGATTATGTGGAACCCACCTCCACACCCTTGACCCGTACCAGCAAACGATATGATTTCGCGGCCATGGTTCCGCTGCAAGTGCAAAACTCACTGGAACAATTGGGGCAGGTTCGCACATTGATCATAGGAGGGGCACCGGTAAATGCAACTCTTAAAAAAAAGCTGGGCACCCTTGGCACCCACTGTTATGAAACCTATGGCATGACCGAAACCGTGACCCATATTGCCATAAAAGCCATTAATGGTCCCGAAGGTTCCGATATTTTTCAGACACTTCCCGGGGTTAACATCTCAAAGGATACAAGGGGATGTCTGGTCATTGATGCACCGGCTATTTCCGATGTGAAAATTGTGACCAACGACTTGGTGGACATTGTTTCGGAAGATACCTTTCAGTGGTTGGGTAGGTTTGATTCCATTATAAATTCTGGAGGAATAAAGCTGGTTCCTGAAAAGATAGAAGAAAAGCTATCCCCACTTTTCAATTCCAGATTTTTTGTAGCAGGAGAGCCCGATGAAAAATTGGGACAACGTTTGATTTTGATAGTAGAAGGAACTTGCAATACAAAGCAGCTCCTTCTAGAAATAAAATCCCTTGAAACGCTTCAAAAGTTTGAAGTGCCCAAAGTCATTTATTGCGTTCCCAAATTCATTGAAACCAAAACGGGGAAAATATTGCGTAATGAAACACAGGAACTTACTTACACTGTGTAAGCTTTTTTTTCATATCTTCATAAAGTTCCCCGATTGATTTATAATCAGTTATATCATTGAAATCTCAAAAAAAATGAAAAACACACTATTGTTTTTGGTTTTGTGTGCGGTGCTGCCACTTTACCCCCAAGCCACGGATAGGATGGTTACCGGACAGGTCACCGATGTTTGGGAAACCCCTATAGAAGATGTGAACGTTTTGGTAAAAGGTACGGAGCGTGGGGTACAGACCGATCAGGAAGGAAGGTTCTCTTTAAATGCCGACACAGGGGAAGTGTTGGTGTTTTCCGCAGTAGGGTATGGCAATGTGGAAATGGAGATACTGGAAATTGAAGAAAGATTTAAAATCATCCTTTCACCCAGAACTACAAAGTTGAAAGAGGTGGTTGTGGAAGAGACCAAGCGTAAGACCAGACAGGACTTGTTGATAGACTATGCCACCAATAAAAATTTGATCAAGACCACAATAGGTATTTTGGACAAGGATCGTTCTTCCACTGCCCTGGAAATTATTGATGGTGATAATCTGTTGCCAGTGGGTCCGGATTTTTTGGCGTCTTTGCAGAATTTTAACCTTAATATGCGGGTAGTTAGGCCTCCTGAAGCCCCGTATGGTGAAGTGAACGTGTATTTACGCAGAATCTCTTATATGGATGTTACAGGAGATTCCCTTCGGACTTCACAACCCAGGGCTATTTTTGATGTGGATGGTTTTGTGCAGGAAACGGCTCCTACCTATTTAACCGGTTCGGATATTGACCGAGTGGCCATATTGGAACGTAATGCAGCCGTAAGCCGCTATGGGCCAAGGGCTATTGGTGGGGTAATCATCATTAATACCAAAGCCAAAAGTGAAATGGATGCGTTGGGGTATGGCAAGGATTATACCACGGCCGATGTGCGCAATAGTATGAACCACTTGTTTGAAGAAGCAGATTATGTACCTGCAATTCCGGAGTATATGGAAGCCTTTGGAACCATTGCCTCAGAAGGAGTGGCAATGGAGTTGTTCCAAACGAGCAAGGGAGATTACATGAAGGATTCGTATTTTCTAATGGATATGGCGTATTATTTTCGAGAACGTTGGAAAGACGAAAAGGAAGCAAACAATATCCTAAAGGAAATTCATGAAGAATTTTCGCAAAACATACCTGCTTTGAGAGGTTTGGCCTATAGGTACGCCTTATTGGGCAAACATGATAAGGCTTTGGAGATTTTCCTTGAAGTATTGGAGCAAGACCCCTTGTCCGCACAATCCTATTGTGATGTCGCACAGGCCTACGCGGAAAGAATGAACTATAAAAAAGTTTCCAAGACGTATGAAGATTATCAAGCCATGAGAGGGAATGATCTTCCTTATGATGCGTATGGCGCAGATTTGTTCATGACCACGGACTCTTATGGATATGTGAAGTCCAATAAAGAAAGACCGAGCTGGGAAAAAATAAACGAAGGAATGGGAGGAGAGATTTCACATACCCGAATCGCTTTGTCTTGGAACAACCCTGATGTTAAGATTGGGTTCCAATTGGAGGATCCCGAGTCTTCATTCAAGACATGGGAAGTAAAATCCCATGATGATGAAACGGACAGGGGATATGCCAGTACTCAATTTTTTCTGGATGAAAATGTGTCAGGTGAGTGGCTATTAAATTTACTTTATTATGAGAGTGAAACCCAAACCCCTACCTACTTGAGGATAACCAGTTATTTCAATTATGGACTTCCCACGCAGCGTTCGGAAACCCGGGTACTAAAATTAACCCAAGAATATGAAGGGAATGGTTTGGTAAAGATCAATACCTCCATGGGAACATTAGGGAAATAGTTTTATAAACTCTATCCGGGCCGGGGAAGGAAGTGACTTTTAACGAACAAAATTGGTATTGAATAGATTGAAGGTTATCGCATAAGGGCGAAATTATCAATCTTCAACCGTGATTTTATCCTGCCGTTCCATTTGCGCAACGCCTCAAGGTCATCCCCATGATCGGTCTCCTTCCTCATGTTTTTAGCTTCGGCATTGGCGCCATCGTAGACCTCATCGTAAATGGCTTTCATTTCGTCAAAGGTCATCCCTTCCTTGATTCGGGAATTGCCCAACTGTCTATATATCTCATAGATATCAAAGAGCAGATTAATGTAAATAAGTTTGTTTCTGGTATGCTCATGATGAAACTCGGAAGAGTTGATATCCATAAGGGTTCTTCCCACAATTTTTCTGTTTCCGTTCCAATCCCAGTACATATCCAGCATATAACCAATATTGATCTGGTTCTTTCCTTTGGGGCCGGAGGTTTTCCTTAGAACTTGAAAGGGGGAATCATAGCTCTTTCCCGTTTTATATTCCTTGTCACCTTGAATCCCTTTGGGAACATCCTCGGTTTCATCGCGTAAATGGTCCCATTCAAAACGTTTGTCTTCTTGCCATGAAAGGACCGATGGGCGGGCATAGGCCAAATCTTCGATAGGAATATAGCTGTCATAATTGATCAGGTACCCTTTTTCTTTCATATAATCCAAAGATCTTTGGTCATTAAAACTTTTTGGGTATTGGTAATTGGTTTCCCAAAAATCATCGGATGCCTGTAGGGCGATTATTTTATCATAGTCATTGCTAAAGGAAATGTCTTTTGTAAAATAAGGTTCCTCAAACGATTTATTGTAATCATAGAAATAGATGAATGTTCGTGAATTGATGATTTCCGAAATACTTTCCGTAGTGTAATTCATCTGAAAGGAGAAATCCAAATATTGGATTTTCCCATAATCCAAAGGATTGAAAACAATATTGAACCCAATTTCCATGGGGGTCAGGGAAACGGTTTCATTTATGGAGGTCAGGGCATTGGTCACGGGGTCCTTGATGCCAAGCTCAATTTTTTTGACAATCAACTTCTCATAATCTACAATCATTTTTCCATAGAACAGCCTCCCATTCGGGTTTTTGGGTGTAAAAGAAAGCGATGCTTCTTCTTGGGTGCACGAACTGCAATCGTCAATTCGAACCATATATTTTCTTTTGAGGGCATTGTAGTCCATATTGCCAGGGTGATCGGGCAATATTTGACCGGTTTCCTCGAAAAAGGTAAAATCACTTAAAATCTGGGTGTTGTCCAGACTGTAAAACGCAAAAGATTTGTTGAGGCCAAATCGTCCGCTTTTGACTTTTAGATCCGTAATACCTCCTGAAAGGCTTTGCTTACTATTATAAAAACCTTCTATCTGTTCTAGGGGGATGCCTCTCACAGCGGAGGTTAGTGTTAAAAAGGCCTTGCTCGAAGTGGTTTCCCCTTGTTGCCTATACTTTTGAACAATATTGTCCAACAACCTGTAAGGGTATTCCTTGTCCTCACCAGCGGTGAGCACAACTTCTTGTAGGGTGGAAACATCGGGCTCCAAAAAAAGTTTGGACTCATCCGTAAAGTATGTCAAGGGCACTATTTTTGTTTTAAACCCTAAATGCCGTACTTCCATGGAATCTTTTTGGATATGACCATCCACGGCAAATTTACCATCCTCATTGGTGATGGTGTGATGGGTATCCTTTCCAAAAACGGTAATTGTGGAAAAGGGTAGTGGTTGCTGTGTGGCTTTATCAAGGACAGCCCCCTCAATTTTTGTTTGTGACCAACCTACAGCGCAAACAAATAACATTAGAAAACAAACTTTCTTCATCCTTGTTTAATTTAATGGGGGAGATTTCCTTGACTTCTAATATAAGCATTTGATTTCTAGTAAGAAAACAGCTTTCATGCGTATCGGACAATCATTGATGCCACATTGATTGGATATGGATGGATTTTGTAACTTCATCCAAAATCAACCCTATGAACAGACTGTTTACCATCCTTGGCATATTTTCATGTTTTGTATTGCAATCCCAACAAATCCTTCCCGAAGTGGAACGCGCTCGGGTGGTAGATGAATTGCTGGAAGATCGGTTTACCAATCTACTTCCAAAGTTGATGGATGATGTAGGGGTGGATATGTGGATGTTGATTTCACGGGAATACAATGAAGACCCGGTCCTGCGGACCATGCTTCCTGCCACCTGGTTGAACGCAAGGCGAAGGACCATCCTACTGTTTTATCGGGACAAGGAAAAGAACACCATGGACAAGCTCGCCGTGGCACGTTATAATGTCGGGAAAAGCATCGTTTCGGCATGGGACAAGGAAAAGGAACCCGATCAATGGAAGCGGTTAATGGAGTTGATCGCAGAGCGAAACCCAAACAAAATTGGATTGAACTTCTCCAAAGACCACAATATTGCAGATGGTTTGGACAAAACAGATTACGATGAGTTCATGCAGAATCTACCCAAGAAATTCCATTCAAGAGTGGTTTCCGCCGAATCATTGGCCGTACGTTGGATTGAAACCCGTACCGAACGTGAAATGGTCATCTACGATCAGTTGGTGGATATTACCCACGATATCATTGCAGAAGCATTTTCGGAAAAAGTGATCACTCCCGGGGTGACCACAACCACTGAGGTGGAATGGTGGATGCGACAAAAAGTGACCGACCTGGGACTGGAAACATGGTTTCATCCAACTGTCGACATCCAGCGGAATAGTGAAGAATTGGTGGGCCATTTATATTCCTTTTCAGGCCGTCCAGATGATATGGTGATACTGCCAGGGGACCTCTTGCATTGCGATTTTGGAATTACCTATTTGCGCCTCAATACAGATTGTCAGGAGTTGGCTTATGTACTTAAACCTGGGGAAACGGAAGCCCCTTCATTTTTGGTGAATGCCTTGTACGACGGAAACCGAGTGCAGGATTTTCTCACCAAAAACATGATCAAGGGAAGAACAGGAAACCAAATATTGGCCAAAGCCTTGCAAGATGCCAAGGATAATGGATTGCAACCAGCCATTTATACCCATCCGTTGGGAACATATGGCCACTCTGCAGGGACTACTATTGGCATGTGGGATGCCCAAGGAGGGGTTATGAAGGATGACGGTGAAAACTACCCCCTAAATCCCAATACGGTTTATGCCATAGAATTGAATGCTACCGTGAACCTACCCGAATGGAAACGGGACATTCGCATTATGCTGGAAGAAGCTGGCTTTTATGGAGAGAACGGTTTCAGATATGTAAATGGCAGACAGACCGAATTACTACTGATCCCAAGGATAAAACAGCAACAAGGCTATTGACCTATACCCATGTAAAATGGGTTTTTGGTTCTGGCGAACTTAGGGAGGAAGGCTTTTATTTCCTTAATAGCTGGATGACTGTGATACGGTTTTAATTCGTAACGTGCAGGGAACTAAATATTTAAATAATATTTTTAACTTGTAGGAAATTAGCCAAAAAACACATCGCCATGCTTCGTAAAATTGTGTTTACCGTTTTCCTGTTATCGTTTTCAATGATTTTTTCCCAATCCCAGATAAAGAAGGTATGGGGTAGGGTATCGGATGGGGCATCACCCATATCCAATGTCAACATTGCCGTGAAGGGTACAGACACTGGCGTGCAGTCCAGCACGGATGGAACCTATGAAATTTATGTGGATGAAGGACAGACTTTGGTTTATAGTTATGTGGGTATGCGGACCATTGAAATCATTGTGGAAGACATTACCTCGGTCTTAAACGTGACCTTGTATCCCAATATTGAGCAATTGGATGAAGTAGTAGTGACCAAGAAAAAAAAGAAAACCCAAAAGGAGTTGTTGTATGAGTATGAGTCCAACAAGAACCTGATTAAAACCGGATTCGGTATTTTGGACAAAGATAGGGTTGGGTATTCTTTACGAATTTTTGATGGGGATGAGCTCAACCCGGCAGCCATTGATTTGGTTCGGGCACTTCAAGGAAGACTTCCGGGGGTAATCATAGAACCATCACCTGATGACCCAAATATCCCGGTGATGTATCTTAATACCATGAAGAAGCTCTTGGGTCAAAGCGCAATTTATGAAGTGGATGGTATGGTGTATAGAACCGCGCCAACTTTTGTCCTTCCCAATAACATAAAGCGGGTGGCAGTGATCGGTAGTTTGGCGGGAGCCTCTAAATATGGAACTGGATCGGCAGGTGGAGTCATAGTGATCAACACAAAAACGGGTAATTATGCTACAAGAGAGCCAGGAACGAATAAACCTTACGATTTGGCCCGGCGACGGGATAATTATTTTGAAAAAGGAAGTGCCGTGGCCATTTCCAAGATGGCGCTCCCAAAATATATAGAGGAACTATCTGTGGTTGCCAGTGAAGCAGAAGGTATTGCGCTATATCAGGAATTGGAGAAAAAGTATCAAACTTCTCCTTTTTTCTATCTGGATATGTTTTCTTTTTTTGGTGAAAAGTGGAAAGATGGTGAGATGCAAAAAACCATTGGTGAAGAAATTCAGAACAAGTTTGCCACGGATCCTACAGTACTCAAGGCATTGGCATATCTGCTGGAGCAACAAAACCAGTACGAATGGGCCAGTGACCTATACAAACAGATTTTTGCCATGAGGCCCCATTACGCCCAATCCTATTCGGACTTGGCAAGGAGTTATGAAAATATGGGTGCGGTGGAAAGTGCTGTGGTCCTCTATGCACGCTATTTTGATTTAGTGGAGAAATCACTTTTGGATTCTTCCAAAACCTTTGCACCCATCATTAAAAGAGACATCAATAGCCTGTTTTCCAGGCAAGGTTCCCTAATAGGAAGTACAAGTGTCGTCCAGACAGAAGATGAGGATTTTGACGGTGTCCGTTTGTTGTTCGAATGGAATAACAGCGAAGCAGAGTTTGAGCTTCAGTTGGTCAACCCAGAGAATCAATATTATTTATGGGAGCATACGATGTTTTCCAATGCAGAGCGAATTCAAGAAGAAAAAACCAACGGGTTTTCATCTGAAGATTATCTGTTCTACAAACCCATTCAAGGCAATTGGACAATAAATGTCAAATATTTAGGGAACAAAAGCTTGACCCCATCGTATCTTAAAGCCACCATATTCTATGATTTTGGCACCAAAAACCAGCGTAAGGAAATCAAAGTTTTTAAACTTACCGCTAAAAACATTAACCAGGCCCTTTTCCAAATAAAAAATGGTAGCTCCACAACAACATTTTAAAAATGACCAAGCTATTGTCTATAATGATTCTCGCCTTTGGGGTTTTTTGGGGAACTCATGTACAGGCCCAAAACACCGAGAATGTTACCATCTGTTGGGATGTATCCCTCTCTATGCAGAATCGGGATTTGGAAAAGGATTTTTATTTCTTGGATGCTTACTTTAAAACAGCCCAGAATGCCAAGGTTACTGTTCTGACATTTAGTGACCAAGTTTTGTCAAAGCATGACTTTGTGGTTTCCGCTGGTAGTTGGACCGACGTTAAGGAAAAACTTAAAGGACTTTCCTATGATGGCGCTACGTCCTATGCATCCTTGGGAAATTATGTAACTGGTGGCACCGTACTCTTGTTCACCGATGGAAGACAGAATCTTGGAACAAGCACCCCCAGCTTTGGAGGAAAATTGTTTATCGTTAACAGCACTAAGAACTTTGATAGGGGAAGCCTTAATTTATTATCCATAGTCAACAATGGTGATGTGGTGAATTTTATGGAAAAGAAATCTATGGATGAATCCATTGACCCCATTGAGGAATATTCTGGAACCATTTTAAGCGGTACTGCTGGTTTGTCCAATGCCGAAGTCTATATCCAAGGTAATGAGGAGGACAAAGTAAGATCGGATGAAAAAGGAGGTTTCAGCATTCATGGGAAGCCAGGGGATACCCTTATTGCGATGTACGGAGACAAAATGGAAAAACAGGTTTTGGGGGATTCCAAGACGATGAATTTTTCATTGGGCGATGGAGGTGTACAGCTACAGGAAGTAGTGGTGAGTGAAAGAAAAGCAGAACCAGAAGAAAAGATAATCACGGCCTATGGGGAAGAGAACAAAGATGCCGTGGGTTATGCCGTTCAATCCATTACTGAAGACGATATCCCTGATGCCGCATCCACGGTCAATATGGCCGTACAGGGAAAATTTTCAGGAGTCAATTTGGGGAATAATGAAGATTTGAGCCAAGTCAGAATGCGTCCTCGGAATACTATTTTGGGAAATGTTTATGGTCTGATTGTGGTTGATGGGGTTCCCCTGAGACAATCAGGATCGCACAGTGGAGTGGTGTACAGTACAGATTTTGTAAATCCGGAAAACATTGCAGACATCACGGTTTTAAAGGGTTTGGCCGCTACCAACAAATATGGTAGTTTGGGGGCTAACGGAGTATTGTTGATCACCACAAAAACGGCAACATATGCCAAGCAAACCGGAGAGAAGAAGGACTTGGCCCGTTTGACCGATAATATCTACAAAGAAAAAATCAAGGTAAATACCAAAACCTTGGTTACTCCATATTTAAAGGAACTAAAAGGAGGCAAAAACATCAGGGAAGCATATGATATCTATCTTGCCCAAAGGGCAAAATATCAAAATGAGCCATCGTATTTCTTGGATGTCTCCAATTTCTTTTTTGGGACCAGTCCAGAAATTGCCTTGCGTATTTTGTCCAATGTTTTGGAAAGCGAGGACACCGATTATGGCACTTTGAGAAGCCTATATCTGCGATCCGTGGAAATCGAAAACCATGATATGGCCCTTTTGGCGGCCAATCGATTGTTCGAAGTGTTTCCCAACAAGATTCAATCCTATTTGGATGTGGCCATGTCACAAGAACAATTGGGAAACTATCAGGAAGCACTCAATATGTACAATGGGATGCTAACGGGCGAAGCCAATCCCCAATTGAATTTTAGGGGAATGGAAAAGGTAGTGGGAACAGAGGTGCGAAACTTGGTGAACAAACATAGGGCGGAGTTGGATATCTCAAAGGTCAACCCAAAATACCACAACAATCTTACCTATAATGCCCGGTTGGTGTTGGATTGGAACCAACCAGATGCTGAATTTTCCGTACAGTTCGTAAATCCACAGAAACGATTTTTCACTTGGGAACATACTGAGGTAGGGGACCGAAAAAGAATCTTGGATGAACTGGAAAACGGGAATTCCACGGAGCAATTTGAAATTGTGGGTTCCGATACCAAGGGAGAATGGATTTTGAACGTCACTTATGACGGGAACAGAACCCCTGCCAACAAAGCGGCTACGTTTTTAAAATGTAGCGTGGAGTACAATTTTGGAAAGCCCAACCAAAGAAAAGAGGAATTTTTAATCCGTTTACAAGAAGTGGGGGAAGAGGTCCAATTGGCCAAATTCTCTGTGGATTGATCTATACCTGAAGCACACCCATATTGAATTTTTTCTCGATGGGGGCATGGTTGGCAGCATCAATCCCCATGCTGATCCATTTTCTCGTATCCAAGGGATCTATAATGGCATCCGTCCATAACCGTGCTGCGGCATAATAGGGGGATATTTGGTTGTCATACCGCTGTTTGATTTTATCAAACAATTCTTTTTCCTTTTCGGCATCCAAAGGTTGTCCACTTTTTTCAAGGGAAGCCTTCTCAATCTGCAACAGCACCTTTGCGGCTGAGTTTCCACTCATCACGGCAAGTTCGGCACTGGGCCAAGCCACGATCAATCTAGGGTCATAGGCTTTGCCGCACATGGCATAGTTACCTGCCCCGTAGCTGTTTCCTATGATTATGGTGAATTTGGGTACCACGGAATTGCTAACCGCGTTCACCATTTTGGCACCATCCTTAATGATGCCCCCATGCTCGCTCTTGCTGCCTACCATGAAACCGGTTACATCCTGCAGGAACACCAAGGGAATCTTCTTTTGGTTGCAGTTGGCAATAAAACGGGTGGCTTTATCGGCCGAATCGGAATAAATGACCCCACCAAAGCGCATTTCGCCTTTTTTGGTCTTGACCACTTTCCGTTGGTTGGCCACAATGCCCACGGCCCAACCATCAATTCGGGCATAGCCGGTCAAAATAGTTTTACCATAGCCCTCTTTGTATTGTTCAAACTCGGAGTTGTCCACCAATCGTTTTATGATCTCCAGCATATCGTATTGATCGCTCCGTGAACTTGGGAGGATACCGTAAATATCTTCTTGGTTTTCCGTTGGTTCTTTTGCTTCAACCCGATTAAAACCAGCTTTGTCAAAATCACCGATCTTGCCCACGATACTTTTAATTTTATCGAGCGCATCCTTATCATCCTTGGCCTTGTAGTCGGTGACTCCACTGATTTCGGAATGTGTGGTGGCCCCGCCCAGGGTTTCGTTATCAATGCTTTCACCAATGGCCGCTTTTACCAAATAACTGCCTGCCAAGAAAATGCTTCCTGTTTTATCAACAATAAGGGCTTCATCGCTCATAATGGGTAAATAGGCCCCGCCGGCCACGCAACTGCCCATAACCGCAGCAATCTGGGGAATGCCCATACTGCTCATGATGGCATTGTTCCTGAAAATGCGACCAAAATGCTCTTTGTCCGGGAAAATTTCATCCTGCATAGGGAGGTATACCCCGGCACTGTCCACCAAATAGATAATGGGCAGTTTATTCTCTATGGAAATCTCCTGTGCTCTTAGATTCTTCTTTCCTGTAATGGGAAACCAGGCTCCAGCTTTCACCGTGGCATCATTGGCCACCACCACACATTGCTTTCCTTGGACATATCCTATTTTCACCACCACCCCGGCAGACGGACAGCCACCATGTTCCCCATACATTCCATCTCCCGCAAACGCGCCAATTTCAACAGCATTGGAATCGGGGTCCAACAAATAATCAATACGCTCACGGGCGGTCATTTTGCCCTTTTCGTGATGCTTTTCAATGCGTTTCTTTCCCCCACCCAATTTAACCTCGGCTAGTCGTTTCCGCAGTTGGGAAAGCATTAATTTATTATGGTCTTCGTTTTTATTGAAGTTGATATCCATGTACCGTCAATTTCTTCTTATTGGCTAAAGATAAGGAGTTATAATCATTACTTTTGATTCCATATGGAAACTAAGATACGATGGGGCATCGTGGGCCCGGGAAAAATTGCACGGAAGTTTATATCGGATTTACAATTGGTGGAAGATGCCGAGGTTGCAGCAGTAGCTTCCCGTTCATTGAAGAAGGCACAGGATTTTGCCAAAGAATATGCCATTGAGAATATGTTTGGAAGTTATGAAGAGATGTTTGCTTCGAATACTGTGGATGTGGTCTATATTGCCACCCCACATCGGTTCCATAAAGAATTGACTTTGCAAGCCCTTGAATCTGGTAAGCACGTACTTTGCGAAAAACCCTTGGGGGTGAGCAAACCAGAGGTTCAGAAAATGGTGGATGCGGCCCAACGGAACAAGGTTTTTCTTATGGAAGCACTGTGGTCCCGTTTTAATCCGGCCATTCAAAAAGTAAAGCAGTTGGTAGATAATGGGGAGATAGGGGATTTGACCCACATTAATGCGGATTTTGGGTTTTATGCCTTGGATAGGGATGAGGAGTCCCGGGTGCTTAACCTTGATTTGGCTTCCGGTTCATTATTGGATATTGGTATTTATCCCATTTTTTTGGCCTACCTATTTTTGGGCAAGCCCAAGGAAATATTTGCAGCATCAAATTTTCACCCTAATGGAACGGAATTACAGACCTCAATGATTTTCCAGTATCCCCAGGCGCAAGCCGTGCTGTATAGTGGATTTACCAGTAGAACCCGTACCGAAGCGGAACTATCAGGAAGCCAAGGTGAAATCTTTCTTCCCTCCCGATGGCATGAGGCAGATGGGTATACTTTACTGAAAGATGGTGTTTCTGAAACTTTTGAACATCCGTTAAAAGGAATAGGGTTTTATTACGAGATTTTGGAGGTGCACCAATGCTTGAGGGCGAAGAAAGTGGAAAGTGATTTGTGGACGCATCAAAATAGTTTGGATGTGGCTGAATTACTGGACACTGTGCGTGAAAAATGCGGGATTCGGTTCCCTTTTGAGGGATAATCGACAAATAACCATTTTGGAATAGTCCATTTTTTACGATATTTGGACTTCTACTGAACGATATATATGGGAATGAACAAAAATACTGTGCTCGCTTGGGCCACTTGGATTATGATTTTTGTGGGAATCGGAATGATAGCCCTTGGGGCTTTCAAGTACGATGAAGTGGCCGGATACGGTTTTGGAGCAGTAGGCATAGGCTTTTTTGCCGTAGCTTGGGTTTTCAACGCACTCAAGGGACGGGTATAAGTTCTCTTTTTCTTAATTCTATAAACACAACCAAATGTCAGACGATAAAAAGGTCATTTTTTCAATGTCCGGGGTTACCAAGACCTTTAAAACGGCCAATACCCCCGTACTCAAAAATATTTATCTCAGCTTCTTCTATGGGGCCAAGATTGGGATTCTGGGTCTTAATGGTTCCGGTAAATCCACCTTGCTCAAGATCATTGCCGGAGTGGATAAGAACTATCAGGGTGATGTGGTATTTTCCCCAGGATATACGGTAGGATATCTGGAGCAGGAGCCTCAATTGGATGAAGAAAAGACCGTACTTGAAATCGTCAAGGAAGGCGCTGCCGAGACCGTTGCTATTTTGGACGAATACAATAAGATCAACGATATGTTCGGTCTTCCCGAAGTATATGAAGATGCCGATAAGATGCAAAAGTTGATGGACCGCCAGGCGGTACTTCAAGATCAAATTGACGCATCGAACGCATGGGAACTGGACACCAAATTGGAGATTGCCATGGATGCGCTGCGTACGCCTGAATCAGACAAGAAGATTGGGGTGCTTTCTGGCGGGGAACGAAGACGTGTGGCCTTATGCAGGTTATTGCTACAAGAACCCGATGTACTATTGTTGGATGAACCTACCAACCACTTGGATGCAGAGTCCGTACATTGGTTGGAACACCATTTGGCACAATACAAGGGAACGGTGATTGCCGTAACGCACGACCGTTATTTCCTGGATAATGTAGCTGGCTGGATTTTGGAACTGGATAGAGGTGAAGGCATTCCTTGGAAAGGGAATTACTCTGGATGGTTGGACCAAAAGGCCAAGCGTTTGGCACAGGAAAGCAAACAGGCCTCCAAAAGACAAAAAACTTTGGAACGTGAGTTGGATTGGGTTCGTCAAGGAGCCAAAGGAAGACAGACCAAGCAAAAGGCCCGTCTGAAGAATTATGACAAACTCCTTAGTCAGGACCAAAAACAGTTGGAAGAAAAACTGGAAATCTACATCCCCAATGGACCCCGATTGGGCACCAACGTTATTGAATCCAAGGGGGTAAGCAAAGCTTACGGGGATAAATTGTTGTATGAAGACCTAAACTTCAATCTACCCCAAGCAGGGATTGTTGGAATAATTGGCCCCAACGGTGCGGGTAAGACCACCATCTTTAGAATGATTATGGGAGAAGAAACCCCGGATAAAGGCGAGTTTATTGTTGGGGATACCGCCAAACTGGCCTATGTGGACCAATCTCATTCTAACATCGACCCAGAAAAGAGTATTTGGGAGAATTTCAGTGATGGACAAGAATTGGTGATGATGGGAGGGAAGCAAGTGAATTCCCGGGCCTATTTAAGCCGATTTAATTTCTCTGGTAGTGAGCAGAATAAGAAAGTAAACATGCTTTCCGGTGGAGAGCGTAACCGACTTCACTTGGCCATGACTCTAAAAGAAGAAGGCAACGTTTTACTTTTGGATGAGCCCACCAACGATTTGGATGTGAATACCTTGAGGGCTTTGGAAGAAGGTCTCGAAAATTTTGCAGGTTGTGCCGTGATCATTTCCCACGACAGATGGTTCTTGGATAGGATCTGCACCCATATTTTGGCTTTTGAAGGGGATTCACAGGTATATTTCTTTGAAGGATCTTTCTCCGATTATGAGGAGAATAAACAGAAACGCTTGGGAACGGATATCATGCCCAAGCGTATCAAATACAAGAAACTTATTAGGTAGACGGGAATTTTACTCTTCTCCGCCGATATTTTTCAATCCTTCCTCAAGAAGTTTTCTGGCATTCTCCAGATAGGCTTTTTGATGATACTCCAAACTATTGGAGTCAATACTGTTGCCATTTGGGGTTCCAATGGTTTTTGAAAGCTCCACAAGCTGGTCAATAGCCTCTTTTGCCGAATTTAGTTTTTCACTGGAATGTTTCTCGAACACCTTGATCATCTCCAACTCCATAGTGTTTTCAGGAGCTTCATCGTCAGCATGGGCCTGGTGTTCCATGGTGGTGGTTGCATTGTCGGCTATGGTCACCGTGGTAGAAGCACCTAAAGTACATTCATCCAAAATGGTGATCAGGTCATTGATTTGCCCAAGGGCCTTTTTGGTAAAGTACCTGCCAGCTTCCCAATCAACGGGTTCAATGGCTTTGTCCAAGGTCTCCAAGGCGTCTAAAGTTTTGTTCTCTGCCTTGGCGCAATCACATTCATTTTTGAACTGTTCCGATTTTTCAAGGGCCGTCAAAGCCCTTTCAGCATAATACATTTGGTGCTCAAAATTGGTGGCCGACATTCCTTTTTTGCAATGGTTCAGCGCATAGGTCACCTTGGAATAAAAATTGTCACATTGGGAAAAAGCAGCTTGTAGTGCACAGAAAAATGCAATAGCTACTAAAACATGGGATTTGGGAGCCATGGTAAAGTATTTTTTGATTTGGTTAAGTCTGTTATCTTAACGACAATGTAGGGGAAATATTTTATTCCATCAAAAATCGTCATTCGGATACCAATCCAATTGGATTACCCCAATACTGGGATTCCCTTTGTTTACAAGCTCTTTAAACTTTTTCACATCACTTATATCGGGTCGACCTCTATAGTGGTATGGGTAGACTTCCTTGGGTTGAAATTCCAAAACGGCATCCGCGGCACTATCTTCGGTCATGGTATAGGGAAGGTTCATGCACACAAAAGCCTTGTCAATGTTTTTTAGGGCCCTCATTTCCGGAATGTCCTCGGTGTCCCCAGAAAAATAGAGACGCTGCCCACCAATGGTCAAGACATACCCATTTCCACGTCCTTTGGTATGAAAATCCAACGCTTCTTCCCGTAAATTATACATGGGAATGGCTTCAATCGCTATTCCGGAATGGGTTTTGGTGTCCCCATTGTTCATGATATCCAAGGCCAAGGTAGACTCGCTTGGAATTTCATCTGCAACAGCTTGGGGAAGAATAATTGTAGTGTTCTCTGTTGAAACTTCTTGGAGGGTTTCCAAATTAAAATGATCACCATGTATATCCGTCACCAAAATTATATCAGGGCTGTTTTGTCCTTCAAAAGCAGATTTCCCTCCTACAGGGTCTATATATAAGGTAACATCATTCCATTCCAAAACCGCAGTGGCATGCTCAATAGGTATGATAGAGACTTCTGAAGGGATATCCATTTTGCTTTCTAAAACGGTTTCATGGGTTTCCTCCTGTGACTTATTTTTTGACTTGCAACTGGCAATCAACGCAATTCCTAAACACAAAATGGTAATTTTTTTCATCATGACGACTCTTTTGAAGTTCCTTTAAAATTAAGGTATCTGAATCTTTACAGTGATTTTTTTAAGATTATTTTATTTCAAATGATCCAAACAATAATCTGAAGCGTATATAAACCAAACACGATTGATTAAAAACCTTAAACGAGAATCAATTAACACAAAAAGTTATGACAGAAGCAAAAAATAACAACGGATTGAAGGTAATTGCTGGTTTGTTGGGTGTAGTTCTTTTGGGAACCATTATCTACACTGTTAGCCTTTACCAAGATAAAAAGGAGACCACTCAAGCCCTTACACAAGAAAAGGAGTTGGTTGTTGAAGATTTGAACAACTTGAAATCTGAGTACGACAAAGCTATCCTTGAAAGCAACGCCACTAACGAAGAGTTGGTTGCCGCTAGGGACAACATTGCAAAGTACATCGATTCAGTACAGGGTATGAAAGCCGATATCGCTTCCCTTTCAAGATACAGAAGACAAGTAAGCGTTCTAAAGGCTGAAAGAGAAAAACTATTGAAACAAGTAGATTCCTTGACACAGTCCAACAGCTTGTTGGCCATGCAGCGCGACAGTACGTTCACCGAGTTGGAAAAACAAACTGTTTTCAACGATTCCTTGATCGTACAGAACACCCAATTGGCCGATGCTGTGGAAAGAGGTTCTGCACTTAACCTTTCTGTCATCAGCGTAGATGCTGTTAAGGAAAGAAGCAGCGGTAAATTGGTATCTACTTCAAGAGCCAGGGCTACCGATAAACTTAAAGTATGTTTTACAGTGGCCAACAACACTATTGCCGAGGCTGGTGACAGGGAGTTCTTCATTGAAGTATTGGGTCCTCAAGGAAACGTTCTTGGAGAAGGATTGACCAAAGCTACTGAGGAAGGAGCTTCCATTACATACAGCAAAGGAACCAACTTTTATTATGAGAACAGCTCCTTGGATGTATGTGATTACGTAAACAAACCTGCTGGTGACTACCAAAAAGGAAACTACATGGTCAATGTTTATGACAACAAGTTGAAATTGTTGGGTACTTCCAAATTTGAGTTGAAATAATACACACACTATCCATAAACCATAAAAGGCCCGTCCAATTTGGACGGGCCTTTTGTTTTTTTTTAGAAGGTTAGCAACTATTTTAAGCTGCCCACCATATCTTCCGGTTTTACCCAAGCATCATATTCTTCTGGGGTAACGTACCCAAGATTAACGGCCTCTTCCCGTAGGGTTGTACCATTTTTATGGGCTGTATTGGCAATTTCAGCAGCTTTATAATATCCAATTTTAGTATTTAACGCTGTAACCAACATCAAGGAGTTGTTCAAAAGGGTTTTGATCACTTGATGGTTGGGCTCAATACCCACTGCACAGTTTTCATCGAAACTCACGCAGGCATCACCCAATAATTGGGCCGACTGAAGAATGTTTGCGGCCATCATGGGCTTAAATACATTCAGTTCATAATGGCCTTGTGTGCCCCCAACGCTTATGGCCACATCGTTGCCCAATACCTGTGCGCACACCATGGTAAGTGCTTCACATTGTGTGGGGTTTACTTTACCGGGCATAATGGAGCTTCCGGGTTCATTGGCCGGTATAATGATTTCCCCTATTCCGGAACGGGGACCTGAGGCCATCATTCTAATATCATTGGCAATTTTGTTGAGCGACACTGCCAATTGTTTAAGGGCGCCGTGGCTTTCCACAATGGCATCATGTGCCGCCAAAGCTTCAAATTTGTTTTCAGCAGTTATGAATGGAAGTTTGGTGAAATCCGCAATGTATTTGGCAACAAGGACATCATAGCCCTTTGGGGTATTAAGTCCAGTACCTACGGCAGTTCCGCCCAAGGCAAGTTCGCTCAAATGGGGCAATGTGTTTTTCAAGGCCTTCAGTCCGTGCTCCAACTGTGATACATACCCGGAGAACTCTTGTCCCAAGGTTAGGGGAGTGGCATCCATTAAGTGGGTACGCCCAATCTTCACGACTTCCTTAAACTCTTTGGATTTTTTCTCCAAGGTATTTTTGAGTTGTTCCACTCCCGGAATGGTTACCTCTACAATCTTTTTATAGGCGGCAATGTGCATTCCTGTGGGGAAAGTGTCATTGGAAGACTGGCTTTTGTTCACATCGTCATTGGGCTGGATGGTTTTTTCGCCTTCCCCAATTTTCTTGCCGGCAATTTCGTGGGCCCTATTGGCAACTACCTCATTGACATTCATGTTGCTTTGGGTCCCGGATCCTGTTTGCCAAATCACCAATGGAAATTGGTCATCGTGTTTTCCGGACAGGATTTCGTCGCAGACTTGGGAAATCAAATCCCTTTTTTCCACGGCAAGAACACCCAGTTCATGGTTGGCATGAGCCGCGGCTTTTTTCAAATAGGCAAAGCCATAGACCACGTCCAGGGGCATGGAAGCCGAAGGGCCAATCTTAAAATTGTTTCGGGAGCGTTCGGTTTGCGCCCCCCAGTATTTGTCTGCGGGCACTTTTACCTCGCCCATGGTGTCTTTTTCTATTCTGAAATCCATTGGAATATGATAATTGATAATATGTAACAAAGATAAGCATGAAAATATCATGCATCTACATGAACCCAATAATGTTGCTTTTTGACTAAAATTTGTAATACAGCTTTTTCTTTTAACAAATTATTGGTTAATTGAAAACCCATTAACAACTCGCTAACCATGAAAAACTTAGTTTACTTAGCCTTATTCTTGGGTACATACACTTCATTTGCCCAAACAGATTCCACTGAAACTTATAACGAAATTGATGAAATTGCCTATCAACGAATTATTGATAGCATCAATAATTCGTTTACGTATCAAAAAGGAACCATTATACTTGGAGGTGATTTGGCAACTTTGAATGTTCCCAATGGATACAAATATCTTGATGGAGATCAAAGCAAAAGGGTTTTGACAGAACTATGGGGGAACCCTCCTTCTGAAAATTTAGGAATGTTGTTTCCTGAGGACACTCCCATTATAGGAGAGAATTTCACCTATGCGATTGAGATTACCTATTCTGAAGAGGGGTATATCGATGATAGTGATGCTGATGACATTGATTATGACGATTTGCTGGAAGAAATGCAGGAAAGCGCCATAGAAGAAAATAAATTCCGAACAGAACAGGGATATCCCACAGCTGAAATTGTTGGTTGGGCAACACAACCCTACTATGATCAAAATACAAAGAAGTTATATTGGGCCAAAGAAATTAAGTTTGAGGGAGAAGACGAAAATACCTTGAACTATAACATTAGGATCTTGGGAAGAAAAGGATATTTAAACCTGAATGCAATAAGTGATATGAATCAGTTATCGTTGGTCGAACAAAATGTGGATAAAGTAATATCCAGTACCGAGTTTAATGAAGGGTATAGATATTCAGATTTCGATCCGGATTTTGACGATGTTGCTGCCTATGGGATAGGAGGCTTGATTGCTGGTAAAATTTTGACGAAAGTTGGTTTTTTTGCAGCGCTTCTCAAATTTTGGAAAATTATTGCCGTTGGGGCCGCTGCACTTTTTGGTACTTTTCGAAAGAAAATTTTTGGTTCAAAAAAGGCATAAAAGTATCTTGGTAGTTGCTTGATAATACTTTTTCATTATATCTTTGTTGAACAAAAGGAAAGAATAATGTTCGAATTTGACCAATATCTAGGATTTTTAGCTTTTTTGACAATATTGACCATCGGTTTTTGGTTGATGATTTTCTTATTGACCTTTGTGGTCCCTTATTGGTTGGTCGGCAACCTTAGGGAAATGATGAAAGAAAAACGCGAGGCCAAAAAAGCCCAGCTCGAAGAATAAAAAAAGACAGTAAAAAAAAGAAGCCAAAAGGCTTCTTTTTTTTGTCCCCAGCTTAGGAATTTCCTCCGCCTTTAAACTCTCCCTGCTCTTCACCACCACGTTCATCCCCGTCGGGTCGGTTTCCTTGCCTTCTATCCTTGGGCTGGTTAAATCGGTATATAAATGATAGGTTCACCTGTCTTTTTCTCCATTGAAACTCACTGTCCCTGATAAACGAAGCAGTTTGTGTATAGGATTGGCGCTTTCTTGAGTTGAACATATCACTTACATTCAATGAAAGTGTAGCCTTATCCTCGAACAAGTCCTTGCTCAATGCCATATCCAAAGAAAACATTGCCTCGGTCTCGGTTTGGGCATTTTGCCGTGGACCCATATAAAATGAATTTGCCTGAAGTTCCATTTTAGCGGGCAGTGTGAACTTGGAACTCAATCTAGTGAAAAAGCTTGAGTTGGAGGCACCGTAATCTACATTGTTGAACTCTCCATCTGTACTGAACATAAAGAAGTTGACGCTCCCATTCAATCTCCACCATTTTGTAGGACTGTACATTACACCTGCTTCCGCACCAACACGTTCATTGGTGGATAGGTTTATGGGCAAAGATCGGATAATCTGTATACCATCTGAAGTTACCTGGCCCGTTTCTTCCGTAATGAACTCAAAGGACCTTGTTTCCTTTTGATAGTAAATGGAAGAAGTGAAGGTCAAAGTTTTCCATCTTTTCATATATCCCAAATCAAAGGCATTGGCAAATGCAGGGTCAAGGTCCGGATTCCCTTGAAAAACATTGGTCCTACTAGATCGTGATGGGAACGGGTTGATGAACCAACCTCTTGGTCTGTTGATCCTTCTGTTATATCCAAGAGAGATGTTCTGGGTCTCTGAAATTTCAAAAACTAGGTTTACCGTAGGGAATAGACCCAAATAATTTTTATCAAAATTAAGGTCAACATCTTCCCCAATGAGTTCATCCAATACAGCGCCATCAATGTCAGAATCCACACTCCCTTTCATTTGGGTATTTTCCAAACGCAGGCCCAACAAAACAGAGAACTTGCCATACTTGTTACCATATTGGGTGTAGATTGCGTTTACGTTTTCGTGGTACGTAAATATATTGGTCAAGTCGGTATTGGTTTCAAAATTGCCTGTACCTTGATTCAAGGTATCCAATTGATAATCATTGATTTCCTTTTCAAAATTACCTCGGTAACCTGCCTCAAATTGCGCATCGCCCATGGGTAGAACGTAATCTATCTGGGCCAAAATATCATCTTGGGTTTGCTTTTCATAAATGTTCTCAAGGGCCAACAAATTGTCATTTGGAAAAGTGTTGTTTTCCTGTATAACCGTCAAAAGATCCTCATCATCCGTTGAATATTGAAAATCTGCGGTAAGCTTGTGGCCGTTATCATTTATGTTATTGGTATAATTTAAGGAATACTGACTGCTACGGTCATCCTCGCCCTGATCTTCCGTTCTAAAGGTTCTGCTGTCCAAGTTATTATCTATAAAACGCTGGTTGTCGTTTTCCGTCAGGTCATTTTCATCGGACCATCTAAAGAAAACACTACCGGTAATGGAAGATTTATCCGTTAAGAAATATTCCATCCCAAGATTTATGTTAAAACCATCGTCATTTCGACTGATATCCCTTTCTTCAATGATTCGATCAAACTGGCTAGCATCAGAAAGGTAGGTATTGTCATTTCTTCCTTCTCCCGGAGATTCCCTGTGGAAATACCCCAATGTGTTGAAAATATTGAACTTTTCAGTACGAATATTAAAATTGGTCGTTGCCCTTGCATTGAAAGGAATGCCCACGGTGGTATTCACGGACCCGTTGATACCCAATGTCTTTTCCTTTTTGAGGATAATATTCAGGATTCCAGCTGTTCCTTCTGCATCATAACGGGCAGACGGACTGGTGATGACCTCTACTTTTTCAATGGCATCTGCCGGTAATTGACGTAGGGCATCAGTTGAACCAAACCCTGCTAGAGCGGAAGGTTTTCCATTGATCAATATCCGCACATTTTCATTGCCTCGTAAACTTATGGCCCCTTCAACATCCACGGAAACAGAAGGAATATTGCCCAATGCATCACTTACATTTCCTCCACTAGTGGTGATATCCTTTCCAATATTATAGACCTTTTTATCCAGTCTTACCTCCACAGTGGTTTTTTCCCCGACGACTTCAACTTCTTGTAGTTGTGCTACGTCAGGAGCTAGGATAATGGAACCTAAATTTGTGGAAGCGTTATATGTTTGATTGGTACGGGCGTAGGTTTTATAGGAAATATATTCAACCCGGATATTATATTGACCTGGCGAAGCCTCAACCTCAAACTTGCCATCCAAATCTGTTATTCCACCGGTGACCTGATCGGGGCTGTTGGCGTTTTGCAGCACAAAAGTGGCATACTCCAACGGTTGACCGGAGTCTTGATCCACCACTTTTCCAGAAATGGTGATGGAATTTTGAGCTTGGATATTTACCGCAAATAAAGCGAATAGAAATAACGGGATGATGATTTTGTGCATAGTTTGGTTTTAAGTCGACAAATGTGGTAGGAAATTCAGAAGAACTGAAATTAATATCTGTCAACAGCACAATTGGGCCCGTCAATGACCTTAACGATTTGTTAATCTTTTTTCTTTTTCTTATTCTTCTTTTTCTTCTTGGATTTGAAGCGGTTCTCTTGGAGTTCCATAAATGCGTTGAATTTGTCCTCTGGCAAGCCGGCCTTTAACTCCTCATTTTGTTTCTTTTCAATCTTTTCCATTTCCTCCTTGGCCTTCAATGGCTCAAGACCCAAAATTTGAAGTTCTATGCGTTTTTGAACTGATTGTACCAAAGTAGTACGCACTACGGCCTCCTCAAAAGGGTTAAGGCCCAAAGCCTCTGTAATCGAGGGCATCTGCGAATCTACCACCTCTTCTGCTGTGGGGGGCTCCTCTTCTTTTGGGGTAGACTGTACTTGAGGGAGTGTACTTTGTCTTCTACCATATCGATTTCCATAAGGAGAACCATATCCATACTGGGCAAAAGTCTCACTTGTAAAAAGTAACCCTATCAATAGGGTGATAATACTTAAGGTATGCACTTTCTTCATGACAGTCGATTCAATTTTCAAAAATAGGAAATCTATACTAATGTTGATATAAATACCTCTGAGCATCAATCCTATAGCAAGGTATTGATTTTTTCAGCCGGTCTACCAACAACGGCCTTTTTTCCATTGATTACAATAGGCCGCTCAATAAGTTTGGGATGTTCCACCATGGCGGCAATGATTTCATCATCGGAAAGTTCTTTCCCTTTATAATTTTCCTTCCAAATGGCTTCGTCCTTACGGATCAGTTCCATTGGGGACATGCCAAGAAACCCTAAAATTTCTTTTAACTCACTTTTAGACGGGATATCTTCCAAATACTTTACTATTTCAAACTCTTTTCCTGTGTTCTCCAAAAGTTCCAATCCTTCCCTGGACTTTCTACATCTTGGGTTGTGGTATATTTTGATCATATTTCTATAATTGTCTGATGTCTGATGTCTGATGTCTGATGTCTGATGTCCGATGTCCGATGTCCGATGTCCGATGTCCGATGTCCGATGTCCGATGTCCGATGTCCGATGTCCGAATGTATTTAAAAAAAGGCTTCAAAAACTATTCCTCTTTTTGCCCCATCATCATCAGATAGGCTTTCAAGAATGCGCTAATGTCCCCATCCATAACGGCATCCACGTTACCGGTTTCCTCTCCAGTACGCACGTCTTTTACCAGTTTATAGGGGTGCATCACATAATTTCGGATTTGCGACCCCCATTCAATTTTCATTTTTGAGGATTCTATCTCGGCCCGGGCCTCTTGTTTCTTCCGAAGCTCTATTTCATACAACTGCGATTTCAACATTTTTAATGCCGTGGCCCTGTTGTCGTGCTGCGAGCGCGAATCGGAACAGGAAATCTGTATCCCCGTGGGTTTGTGTACCAATTGGACCTTGGTCTCTACCTTGTTTACATTCTGTCCCCCTGCGCCGCTTGAACGAGCGGTTGTGATTTCAATATCAGAAGGGTTGATCTCAATTTCAATGGTATCGTCCACCAGTGGGTACACATATACCGAAGCAAACGAGGTGTGGCGTTTGGCATTACTGTCAAAAGGGGAAATACGGACCAATCTATGCACTCCATTTTCACCTTTGAGCCAACCAAAGGCATATTCGCCATCAATCTCCAAAGTCACGGTCTTTATCCCGGCAACATCGCCTTCTTGATAATTGAGTTCCTTGACTTTGTAGCCGTTCTTTTCGGCCCACATGAGGTACATCCGCATAAGCATGGAAGCCCAATCACAACTTTCCGTACCTCCAGCACCAGCCGTAATCTGAAGCACAGCGGTAAGCTCGTCACCCTCATCGGAAAGCATGTTCTTGAACTCTAGGTTTTCTATGACCAACAATGCTTTATCGTATTGTAGTGTCACTTCTTCCTCAGAGACTTCCCCAGCTTGTTGGAATTCCATCAAGACCTCAAGGTCTCCCAATAAGGCTTGGGCAGCATTGTAATCCTCTACCCATTTCTTTTTGGATTTTAAAAATTGCATTTGTTTTTGGGCTTCTTGCGGATTGTCCCAAAAATCCGGAGCCAAGGTTTTCTCCTCCTCGTTCTCTATTTCAATAAGTTTGGCATCAATGTCAAAGATACCTCCTTAACGCACCAAGGCGCTCAATAAGATCTTTCTGCTGATCTGTAGTGGTCATATACTTAACTTTCGCACAAAAATAAACTTCTTTTGGAATATAACTGAATCAAACTTGATTGGTAGACCAACACTTGTTTTGCTACTACCAAACCCATCTCACACCCAATCTTTTAAAAAGACGTTTTCATATGTTTTTAAAAATGAAATACATATTTTTAAGTCCAATTTCCACACTATTATGAAGAAAAGCATTACTCTGGCGATTATACTGTATTCGTTCTGTACTGTACTACAAGCGCAGACCTTTAACAAGGCAAAGGATTTTCAAAAGTTCAGCGGATATTTCAACTTTTACTACGACGATGAATCCGACAAAATATACCTCCAAGTGGATGAGTTGGACAAGGAGTTCCTATATGTGTATGCCCTGAGCAGTGGGATAGGAAGCAACGATATTGGTCTGGATCGCGGACAACTCGGGAACGAACAGGTGGTCTTTTTCAAAAAAGCTGGTAATAAATTGTTATTGATACAGCCCAATTTGGAATATAGGGCCATCACCCAGAACAATTTGGAACGAAAATCCGTGGAGCAGGCTTTCGCCAAATCGGTATTGCACGGTTTCAAGATAGAGGAAGAGTCCCGTGGAAGTTATTTGATTGATTTTACTGATTTCTTGATGCGGGATGCCCACGGGGTGGCCAATAGGCTGAAAAGCACCAAACAGGGGTCGTACAGTTTGGACAAATCCAAAAGCGCGTTGGATTTTGAACGCACCAAGGCTTTTCCAAAAAATGTGGAGTTTGATGCCATACTTACCTTTGAAGGAACCCCTACTGGAAGCTGGATACAATCCGTGACCCCCAACCCAAGTTTGGTCACTGTAGCACAACACCACTCACTGATTGAATTGCCAGATGATAAGTACCAAAAAAGGGAGTTCGACCCACGTAGCGGTTCATACCCATTTTCATATTATGATTATGCCACCCCGGTCCAAGAGTCCATTTTAAAGCGATTTGTGACCCGTCACCGATTGGAAAAGAAAAACCCAAGTGCCCCCGTGAGCGAAGCTGTGGAGCCCATTGTGTATTATTTGGACAATGGTACCCCGGAACCCGTTCGTTCTGCTCTTTTGGAAGGTGGAAGGTGGTGGAACCAGGCCTTTGAAGCGATAGGCTACAAAGACGCATTTCAGCTAAAAGTATTGCCCGATGATGCCGGTCCTTTGGATGTTCGCTATAACGTAATCCAATGGGTGCACCGTTCCACAAGGGGTTGGAGTTATGGCAGCAGTGTTACCGATCCACGTACAGGAGAGATCATAAAAGGACATGTGAGCTTGGGAAGTCTGCGTATTCGTCAGGATTTTTTAATCGCCCAAGCTTTAATGAACCAACCATTTGCCGAACGGGATGATAATTACCAACCCATGCTGAATATGGCCTTGGCCCGAATCCGTCAGCTTTCTGCCCACGAAATAGGCCATACCCTTGGATTTGCCCATAATTTTGCGGCAAGTACCAATGACAGGGCATCGGTGATGGATTATCCGCATCCCCAGTTTGAATTGGATGGAAACAGCATAGATTTCTCCAATGCCTATGACACGGGGATAGGGGAGTGGGACAAAGTGACCGTGGCCTATTCCTATTCCGATTTTCCAAAGGGCACTGATGAAAAGACAGCCTTGAATGCCATCCTAAAAAAGGCCCAAGATGATGGTTTGCGGTATATTTCCGATCAGGATGCGAGACCCACAGGAGGTGCCCATGCCTTGGCCCATTTGTGGGACAACGGTAAAAGTGCGAGCCAAGAGTTGGAAAACGTTTTGCAGGTTAGGAAAACGGCCATCAATAATTTTTCCATGGACAACATCCGTACCGGCGAACCCAATTCGGTTTTGGAAGATGTATTTGCACCTTTGTATTTCTTTCACCGTTATCAGGCAGAAGCGGTTGCCAAGCTTGTAGGCGGACTGGATTACAATTATGCCACCAAAGGTGACGGACAACGTACGGTACATATGATAAACGAAGCGGTACAGGAACAAGCCTTGGAATCCATATTGGAAACCTTGGATGCCAAAGTAATTGCCATTCCACAGGATAAATTGGAGCTTTTTCCACCTAGGGCCATTGGATATTCAAGAACCCGTGAATCGTTCAATGGTAGGACAGGGGTGAGCTTTGATGCCCTTTCCGCTGCCGAAACCGTGGCCGATATGACCTTGGTACTTTTATTGCACCCAGAACGTGCCTCTAGATTGATTCAGCAAAAGAGCTTGGACAAAAACCAATTGGGACTTTCGGAAGTTTTGGAGGAAACGATAAAAAACACCATCGGAGCCTCTAACCGTGATGCCTATCTGGATGAAGTACAGCAGACGATTAATTTTCGGGTGTTGTACCATATCATGAACTTGGCCGCCCATGATGCCGTGCACCCTCAGGTAAATGCCGTAGCCCATGAATCCCTTAAAAACCTCAAGGCTTCCTTGCTTGGAGGTGAAAAAACAGCCATTGCCGTGGAAATGGTGCGGCGTATCGATGCGTTTTTGGACAAACCCGAAAATTTTAAATTGATACCGACCCCAAAGATTCCGGATGGATCTCCCATTGGAATGGATTGTATGAATTAGTTAAGATAAATACAAGTTCAAGTACATAGAAAACACGGTATATATAATGTTGAAGAGGGCAGGTTTTAGGTAATAATAAATGATGAAAGGGGAATTAAAGTGAATATCCTACGGCTTGATGTTGAGCCTTGATATTGAATTTTGAACTTTTATGGAAATCAATCTGATCAGTGATACGGTTACCCGGCCTACAGCGGGAATGTTGGCGACCATGTTGGCCGCCAAAGTAGGGGACGATGTATTTAAAAACGACCCCACAGTAAATGCTTTGGAGGAAAAAGTGGCCAAATACTTTGGGATGGAAGCGGCTTTGTTCTTCCCTAGCGGCACTATGGCCAACCAAACGGCCATAAAACTCCATACCCAGCCCGGTGAGCAATTGATCTGTGATAAATATGCCCATGTCTTTAATTATGAAGGAGGAGGAGTCAGCTTTAACAGTGGGGTAAGTTGTAGATTAGTGGATGGGCATCGAGGGATGATGACAGCAGAACAGGTGGAAGCCTCCATAAATCCTCCAGATTTCTACCACAGTCCCTTGACTTCTTTGGTTTGTATAGAGAATACCACCAACAAGGGAGGGGGAGCCTGTTGGGATTTTGCAGAACTCCAAAAAATCAGGAAGGTTTGTGATCAACACCACCTCAAATACCATTTGGATGGGGCCAGATTATGGAATGCGTTAGTGGCCAAGAAAGAGGACCCCAAGAGCTACGGAGCCCATTTTGATACTATAAGTGTGTGCTTGAGCAAGGGCATGGGTTGTCCTGTAGGTTCTGTACTCGTAGGGGATTCCGAGACTATTGTAAAGGCGCTTCGTGTTCGTAAAGTTCTGGGTGGAGGGATGCGTCAGGCCGGTTTTCTAGCCGCAGCAGGAATCTATGCTATGGACAACCATATTGACCGATTGGCGGATGATCACAAAAAAGCAGCCGAAATCGGGGAAGTGCTTTCCAAACTTAGCTTCATTAAAAAAGTGGAGCCCATAGAAACCAACATCATCATCTTTGAGTTGGATGAATCCCAAATATCATCCCCAAATTTTTTGAAAAAACTGGAAGAAAACCAGATATCCATCATTGGAATGGGGCAGGGAAAGCTGCGTATTGTCACCCATTTGGACTATACGGACGCCATGCACGACCACTTCCTCACTATTTTGAAAAAAATAGGATAGCTTATTTCATAAAGGAATCCATTCCCGGGATATTGGGCATCCCTTCTTTGGCCACGGCAGCCAATTCCGTTTCATTGACCTCGGTAGCCTTGGTGATGGCCTTGTTAAGGGTCAATACCAAATAATCTTCCAGTTGCTCCTTGTCTTCCAACAAAGACTCGTCAACACTAATGGATTTAATTTCCCTATTGGCGGTAAGGGTCACTTTCAACAGGCCATCGGCGGATGCTTCATCAATCAGAACGGTATTCAAACGCTCTTTGGTGGCGGCAACCTTTTTCTGGGTCTCCTTCAATTTTCCCATCATTCCCATTAAATCTCCAAACATAGTCGCAATTTTTTAGTTGTAATTGACTTCAAAAGTAATACATTGGAAGAAATCTAAATCCATGGGACATTCCAAAACACTCACTTATAGTATCATTTTAAGCCTTATTTTTGCAGGCTCTTGCCAAAATACTAAACAAGAATCCATGAGTATACAACCCCCGGTGGCCCAAAAGAAACCTACAAAACTGGAGAAACACGGTGATGTGCGGACCGATGATTATTACTGGATGAACAATAGGGAAGATCAGGACGTGATTGATTACCTGAATGCCGAAAATGAGTATTATCAAAAAATAACGGCCCATACGAAGGAGTTCCAAGAGACGCTTTTTCAGGAAATCAAATCCCGAATCAAGGAGGACGACTCCTCCGTACCTTACAAATTGAATGGCTACTGGTATATTACCCGCTACGAGGAAGGAAAGGAATACCCCATTTTCTCGCGTAAAAAGGAAAGTTTGGAGGCCGAAGAGGAACTCATGTTCGATGGCAACCAGATGGCCGAAGGTTACGAATACTTCAACCTAAAAGGGGTTACCATAAGCCCGGACAATACCTTGGTCGCCTTTGCCACGGATACGGTATCCAGAAGGCAATACAACATCCAGATAAAAAATTTGCAAACGGGTGAAATATTTCCGGATATTATAGAAAACACTACCGGGAGCTCGGTTTGGGCGAATGACGGCAAAACCTTGTTTTATACCAAAAAGGACCCTGTAACGCTTCGTTCGGACAAAATCTTCAAGCATGTATTGGGTACTTCTTCTACGGATGATGTATTGGTGTTCCATGAAGAGGATGACACCTACAATACCTTTGTTTATAAGACCAAGTCCAGAAAATTTATCGTAATCGGTTCGGTGAGTACGCTCACTTCGGAATATCAAATTTTAGATGCCGATGACCCCAATGGGGATTTCAAGATATTTTCGCCCCGTGATTTGGGCGTGGAATACTCCATTTCGCACTACGAAGGCAATTTTTATGTCCTTACCAATATGGACAAGGCCACCAATTTTAAACTGATGAAAGTCAGTGAAGGCCAGACTTCATCGGAACATTGGGAAGAATTTATCCCACATCGTGAGGATGTACTGTTGGAAGATGCCGAAATTTTCAGGGACTATTATGTGCTTTCCGAGCGTGTGAATGGACTCAACCAGCTCAAAATCTCCCGTTGGGACGGTACAGACAGCTATTACCTGCCTTTTGATAGTGAAACCTATGTGGCCGGACCTTCGGTCAACTTGGATTTTGATACCAACGAACTCAGATATTACTATAATGAGATGGGGGCGCCTTATGCCGTCATCGATTTCAACATGCAGACCAAGACCAAAAAAGTTTTGAAGGAACAAGAAGTCCTTGGCGGTAAGTTCGATAAGGCCAATTACACCACGGAACGCTTATGGGCTACAGCATCGGATGGCAAAAAAGTGCCCATTTCCTTAGTGTACCGAAAAGACACCCCTTTGGATGGGACCAGTCCGTTGTTGCAATATGCCTACGGTTCTTACGGGAGTACCATAGACCCTTATTTTTCATCTGTTCGATTGAGCTTGTTGGATAGGGGCTTCATTTTTGCCATTGCTCATGTAAGGGGAGGAGAGTATTTGGGAAGACCTTGGTACGATGATGGGAAAATGCTTCAAAAAAAGAACACCTTCACCGATTTTATAGCTTGTTCCAAGTTTCTGATTGAGCAAAAATATACCAGTCCGGAACATTTGTATGCCAGCGGAGGTTCCGCAGGAGGTCTTTTGATGGGCGCTATCGTAAATATGGCCCCGGAACTCTATAATGGAGTCATTGCGTCGGTACCTTTTGTGGATGTGGTCACTACCATGTTGGACGATAGCATTCCGTTGACCACAGGAGAATATGACGAATGGGGCAATCCCAATGAAAAGGAATACTACGATTACATCAAATCCTATTCACCCTACGACAATGTAGAGGCCAAGGATTACCCCAATCTTTACGTTACCACAGGACTGCATGATTCTCAAGTGCAGTATTGGGAACCTGCTAAATGGGTAGCAAAGCTAAGGGACTATAAAACAGATGATAACCTATTGTTTTTGGACACCAATATGGATGCCGGGCATGGTGGGGCATCCGGTAGATTCGAGGCTTTACGGGAAACGGTGAAGGATTACGTATTTATTTTAGATCTTGAAGGAAAAGCCTTTTAAAAATAAAAATGTTACTTTTGTGCCGGACTTTTGGCGAAATATGGCTAATTTGTCCCTTACCTAATACCAGTTATGAAGAAACAGATAAATGCGCACAGCAGTATCCTTGACCTAATTGGAAATACCCCCTTAGTTAAGCTTAACACCATTGCAGCTCCCCTAACCGGAAACTTTTATGCCAAGTTGGAGTCCTTCAATCCAGGACATTCCTCCAAGGACCGTATAGCCGTCCATATCATTGAGGAGGCTGAACGCAAGGGAATCCTTAAGCCAGGAAGTACTATTATTGAGACCACATCGGGAAATACGGGCTTTAGCCTTGCCATGGTCAGTATAGTAAAAGGGTACGATTGTATTTTGGCCGTGAGTTCAAAATCATCGCCTGATAAGATAGATATGTTGCGTTCCATGGGTGCCAAGGTATATGTATGCCCTGCCCACGTAAGCGCAGACGATCCACGTTCGTATTACGAAGTGGCCAAACGTCTTCACCAAGAAACCGAGAACTCCATTTATATCAACCAGTATTTCAACGAACTCAACATTGAGGCCCATTATCAGACCACTGGTCCTGAGATTTGGGAGCAGACCAACGGGAACATCACCCATTTGGTGGCCTGCAGCGGTACTGGGGGAACCATTTCCGGGATTGCACGGTATTTAAAGGAGCAGAACCCCAATGTGAGGGTTTTGGGTGTGGATGCCTATGGTTCCGTACTGAAAAAATACCACGAGACCGGGGAGTTCGATCATAATGAGGTATATCCCTACCGTATTGAAGGTTTGGGAAAAAACCTTATTCCAACAGCCACGGATTTTAATAGTATAGACCGTTACGTAAAGGTCACCGATGGTGAAAGTGCCCATATGGCCCGAAAAATAGCCCATACCGAAGGGATGTTCGTAGGCTATACCAGTGGGGCCGCCATGCAGGCACTGTTCCAGTTGAACACCGAAGGTGAATTTACCGAGGACAGCAATGTGGTGGTTATCTTCCCAGACCACGGCTCACGTTATATGAGCAAGGTGTACAGCAATGAATGGATGGAAAACCAAGGCTTTTTTGATATCCAAAATGCCGAGGTACCAGAAAAAATAGAATATATAAAGTAGTAAGATGTACTGCACAATCTAAATAAAGACGGCAATGATCTCATTGTCGTTTTTTTGTATAAAAATTTCGTTGTGCGTACTTCGTAAAAATCTATACTTTTGCAGTTCAATCAATTTTAAGGTAGATGAAAGATTTATTTGATAGGATCATTGAAAACAAAGGACCTCTAGGGAAATGGGCATCGCAGGCAGAAGGGTATTTTGTATTCCCGAAGCTGGAAGGACCCATCTCAAATCGAATGAAATTCCAAGGAAAGGATGTGATAACGTGGAGTATCAATGACTACTTGGGACTTGCCAATCTACCGGAGATCAAAAAAGTTGATGGGGACGCCGCCTACGAACACGGTGCTGCCTATCCCATGGGCGCCCGTATGATGAGCGGTCATACCGATTACCATGAACAATTGGAAAAAGAGCTTGCCGAATTCGTTCATAAGGAAGCCTCGTATTTGTTGAACTTCGGGTACCAAGGATTTATGTCCGTGATAGACGCCTTGGTGGCCAAAGACGATATTATTGTCTATGATGTGGATTGCCACGCCTGTATCATTGACGGGGTGCGCTTGCACATGGGCAAACGCTTCACATTTAAGCACAACGACCCAGAGAGTTTGGAGAAAAACCTGGAACGTGCCACCAAATTGGCCAACGAGACCGGTGGTGGTATCCTCGTAATTTCCGAAGGGGTGTTTGGAATGCGCGGAGAGCAGGGAATCCTTAAAGAAATCGTGGAGCTGAAGAAAAAATTCCAGTTCCGTTTGTTGGTAGATGATGCCCATGGCTTTGGAACCCTTGGTAAAACAGGAGCAGGAGCAGGAGAGGAGCAAGGTGTACAGGACCAAATTGACGTATACTTGGCCACTTTTGCCAAATCCATGGCGGGTATCGGGGCTTTTGTGGCTGCTGACAAAGAAATCATAGAATACCTTAAATACAACCTAAGATCGCAAATGTTCGCCAAATCGCTGCCCATGGTCTACGTGAAAGGTGCATTGAAGCGATTGGACATGCTTCGTTCCAGACCAGAGCTCAAGGCCAAATTGTGGGAGAATGTAAATGCCCTGCAGAACGGACTTCGCGAGCGTGGTTTTGATTTGGGAACCACCAGTAGCTGTGTTACCCCGGTCTATTTGAACGGAAGTATCCCAGAGGCCATGGCCTTGGTAAAGGATCTGCGTGAAAACCACGGTATTTTCTGTTCCATTGTGGTTTATCCGGTTATCCCAAAAGGATTGATATTGTTGCGATTGATTCCAACGGCCACCCATACCCTACAGGATATTGCAGAGACCTTGGATGCCTTTTCATCCATTAGGGAACGATTGGAAAACGGTACCTATAAAAGACTTTCTGCTGCCGTAGCGGCCGCGATGGGGGAGTAGTACCTTTAGTTCAGCAATGAAAGATTGCCGTAAATTTCTTTGAACATTTCTCCGGGATCCATATCAATAGCTAGGGCAATGAGATAGAGCTCATCGGCCCTTAGTTTCGTGGATTCATTTATACTTAATTGGGATAAACGTGATTGACTAATGCCGGTACGTTTAGAAACCATGGCTTTGTTCACAGATTTTTTGGTCAAGTATAACCCTAAAGGAGTCATAGATTTTTCAATAAATTACAAGTACTTTAATCATTTTTTAAGGAGAGATCCTTATACATTTCTTTGAACATTTCTCCCGGGTTTACATCCAAGGCCAATGCAATCAAATAAAGTTCCCAAGCTCGAAGTTGGGTAGAAGGGTTAAGGGTCAATTCACTTATCCTTGATTTACTGATGCCAGTTTTTCTGGAGATTTCTGCCTTGCTAGCTGACTTTTTGGATAAAAACAATCCTAATTCTGTCATGATAATTTTTGATTTTCGATACTCTAATTTAACAGATTGATATCCGAGTTTAGAAAATCTGTACTAAAATTTTGATTTATTCCCGAAAGTAATTACCTTGGTTTTGATTTTCGAACTATAATATAGAATTTCTAAACTTTTTTACAAATGAAAAAATACACCAAATCTGACCT
>CP051244.1:2456092-2530507 GCA_017795045.1 Allomuricauda sp.
ATTGGCACCCAACAAGAAAACCTGACCGTGATACAGGACTTTTTGGGCATCATTAAACATCAGAACGAGCTGTTGCACCAAGCCAACCAAAGGCTGCGGGACCAGATTGCAAAGATGGAGTAGGGGATGCGACAAGATTCCAAGGGTTTTAGGATTCTATCTGGACTAATAATGTGGTTCCCGGTTCTGGTTTGGCGTTTGCATGGTCCATGGTCGGGGTTAAAAGGTACCCATAAATGTTCTGTTTTCTTTTCTCCAGCTCATTATGGAAGGCTTTATCGCGTTCTGCCTCTGTCTTAAAGGCTAAGCTTAGATGCTCAAACTCAGTTTCGCAATCAAAAACTATTTCGGAATCGGCCATCATAAGCAGTCCGGAAAGGACCCTTTTCTTTACTGCCCATGCCTGTTTGGAACTTGGGTCCATTAGTATCGTATTGGGTGGCAGCCCATCAAGGCTATGCTGAATTTCAGTCAGCAACCCTCTGCCAGTAATCGTATAACATTCAATGATTTTTACGGAAGTATGGTCCATAATGCATCTCGGTCAATGGTTTTTGATGTGATTTGGGGTATTCTAAGATCATAAAAATCCTTTAAAAACAAAAAAAGTGAACCCAATGGCCCACTTTATGCTCAAAATTTTTGAAGTGACTTTAGGGAATTGCGTTGATTTGCTCATAGATCCTTTGCTTCGACTTTTCAAAGATCTCCCCGCCAAATTCCTCATTGTCCAATGAAATGATGGTGGTATCGGTAACACCCATCATCCCAAAAATAAATTTCAGGTAGGTGGTCTGAAAGTTCATGTGTCCGTTCTTTTCGTTTTCCCCATATCCGGTATCGCCCCGGGTGGATAGGATGAACAGTTTTTTGTTTTCCAATAGTCCCACATAATCCCCGTCCGGTTTTCCCGAACGGAATTTCCAAGTCTCGTTGATCCGCATGACTTGGTCTATATACGCCTTGAGACCACTGGGAATGGACCAATTGTACATGGGGGTGCCCAGCACATAAACATCATGTTCTTGAAGTTCCTTGACGAGGATGTTGCTCAAAGCAACTCCGGTTTGGTTTTGTTCCTCCCTGTTTTCGGGCCTTACAAAGGCACTGGCAATCCAACTTTCGTCAATGGGTGGGATTTCTTCCAGTCCCACTTCCCTGTGGGTAAAGGAATCATCGGGATTCTTTTTTCGCCAATTGTCCAAGAACAGTTGGGTAAGTTGTCTACTCTGCGATCTTTCGTTTCGCACGCTGGCATTGATAATAAGTACTTTTTTCATTTGCTCTCCATTTAGAAAGCAAAGTTGTACCAAAAGAAAACCCTAAAAATTGATCTAGTTCAATTTCGGTTTGTTTTTTCGTATTCGGCTTATAAATTCGGGAGTCACTCCCAAATAGGAGGCAATGAGGTATTGGGGCACCCTTTTGGCGAGTTGGGGGTAGTTTTCCAAAAAATCGGCGTAGCGATGGGCAGCGTCATAGGTATTGTTGATGACGATTCTCCGTTGTAGACTGGCCGTGTACCCTTCCAGAATGATACGAAAATACCGTTCCAACCTTGGGATTTCCGCCAACATTTTCTGGAATGCCAAATGTTGGATTTGGAGCAGTTCTGTCTTTTCCAACACCTGAATGGTGTACATGGAGGGTTCTTGCTTTTGAAAACTGAGGATATCCGTGGCCCACCAATCATCAATGGCAAAATAGAGAATCTCCTCTGTTCCTTTCTCAGGATTGATGTAAAAAGCTTTTAATGAACCGGAAATTACATAATTGTCCGTTTTGCACACCTCTCCATTTTGAAGCAAATAATCTCCCTTCTCCAAAGTCTTGGTGGTCCAAAAAGTGTTGAAAAGCGTAATCTCTTCGGGAGAGAGCTTTACATGTTTGGATATGTTTTGTAGTAGGGATTCGTGCATTTTGGCAATCTTTTATTTTAACAAACCCACCAAACTCTTCTGCTACAAGTCTTTGCGATAGGTTCTTCGGCGCTTGTGCACCACGGGGTCAAAATGCTTCCACATTTGTCGTATGGCCACATTCTCTTCCAATTCCGGGGTACGGATGCAGTTTACAACACCTTTATCACTGAAGGTTTTGTAATACTCGTTAAAAATAATGGCCGTGACCCCTTTGTTCTGATAATCGGGGCGGATGCCAATTAGGTAAAAAATGACATCCTTGCTTTTCTTTTTGGCTTTCAACAAGTGATAGATACCAAAGGGAAACAATTTCCCATTGGCTTTTTGCAGCGCCTTTGAAAACGAGGGCATCACTATGGCGAAGGCCACAAGTTCATCATTGGAATCCACCACAAACTTGATATACTCCGGATTGATGAAACTGATGTACTTCTTTTTAAAATATTCCTTTTGGATGTCCGTAATCTTCACAAAAGAGGAAAGCTTGGAATAGGTGTCGTTGAACAGGTCGAACATTTTATCTACCCAAGGCATAATGTCCGAACTTTTGGTAAAATTCATTTCCCGAAGTCCATACCGTTTCTTCACCAGTAAATTGGCCTTGTGGAATAAGGCTGGGTCGGCCTTGGCCGCCAAAAACTTGTTTTCGAGGTATTCCTTTTCCTTGACGAATCCGTGTTTTTCGTAATGGGATTGATAGTAGGGGTGGTTGTACCAGGTAATCATGGTCCCGATATGGTCAAAGCCTTCAATAAGCACACCTACCTTGTCCAGATTGGAAAAACCTACGGGTCCTTCCATGTACTCAAGCTGGTGCTGCTTGCCAATTTCGGCCACCTTGTCCAATAAGGCTTTGGATACTTCAAGGTCGTCCACAAAATCGAACCACCCAAAACGCATTTTTTTGAGCTGTTGTTCGGTTACTTCCAACCAATTGACAATGGCAGCGACCCTGCCCACGATTTCCCCATCCTTGTAGGCCAAGAAAAAGGAAGCTTCGGCATTTTTAAAGACCGGATTTTTGGTTTCATCAAAGGATTCCATTTCATCCTTGATGATGGGCGGGACCCAATAGTCGGAGTTTTTATATAGGGAAAAGGGAAACTTTACAAAGTCCTTTAATTCTGCTTTGGATTGAACCTGTTTAACGGTGATCATACATCAACTTTTACAAGTTCAATAATAGGAATATTACCTACAGCATAAAAGCGTTGGGGTAAAAACTTAGAAATCTATATCGTCTTTATTTTTCTTATCCCGCTTTTTTGATTTTTTCTTATTGGAATTCTTTTTGATTTTTCCATTTTGACCGCCACTTTGCTCATCAATGGGGATAAGTTTGTCCTTATGGAAATCCAAGCGGTAGGAGAAGCCGGCCACTACGAAGATTCTGGAAGGGTCACTTTTAAAGTTGGATCCCAAATGAAAATCAGCCTGAAAGTTTTCGCTGAACAGGTACGCCAAGCCGGTGCGCGCCAAAATATCGGAATAACGGTCACTGTTGATGCCTTGTCCTTCCAAGAAAACACTCCATTTGGGGTTTCTAAAGGCATGGGTCACGGAAAGGGCATAGCGCCATTCCGGGAAATCGGTGCCAATACGGTCATAGGCAATGTTGGAAATCAGCACAAACCTTGGGGATAGTCTGCTCTGGGTAGCAATGGCCCCACGGTACGATAATACGGGGTCGCCCACATAAAAGGGATTGTCCCCAACGGTAAATGTGGCCCCACCATATAAGGAAACGGCAGGAATCAGGTTTTTCCACTGAAAAACATTGTTGGCCCGCCAGCTATATAGATTGGGCTTGTTTTTTTCTGGGTTTTTAAAGGGGTCATAGACCAAATATTTTAGCCCCACACGGTTTCTGGAAAAATCGGTCAGCCTACCATCCGTTCCCAACGGGGAGGAATAGTCAATATTCTGCGAAATGAAGGAACCCTCGTATACAATCTCCAGTTGCTCGAAGAGTAGTCCGTATCGTAGGGCAATATCAGTCCCAAAAATATTGGAGTCAAAGTTTTGTTCAGAATCGTCCCGTTGCTCATACAGCAGCCCCATTTCAACCTGTGCCACATTTTTTCCAACGGCATAGGCACTGACCGCCCGGCCAGGTCTATTGGAATTGATGACATCGGTATATTGGGCACTTAAAAGGGTAGGGGCAAAAAGGGAGAGAAACAGTGCTTTTCTGACGAAGGAAAAATCCATATAACTGATTTTAATACTATTTTATGAAACGTTTGGGTTTATTAAGCAACTAACAGTGTAATTTTGATACAATAACTAAGGTTATATGGTTGTACTAAAAACGATTTTATTCCTCATATTAGTATACTACGCAGCTAAATTACTGCTAAAGTGGTTGGCCCCCAGATTGTTCAATTATGCCATGAAGAAGACCCAAGAGCGTTTTGGACAGGATTTTGGACAGTACCAACACTATACAAATGAGCCTACTGAGGAAGGAAAGACTACTATTTTTAAAGGAACCTCCAAAGGTTCCAAACCCTCAAAAAAAGTTGGAGAATACATAGATTTTGAAGAAATTGACTAATATTTGTCTTTTCAAAACCTATCCATGAAACTTTCTCCCAAGGCCTTTATCGTACATCTTTGTGTTTTTGGCTTGTTCATACTTACGTCATTGGTCTATTTTTATCCCGTATTGCAGGGAAAGGCCATTTTTCAATCCGACATTGCCCAGTACAAGGGTATGGCCAAGGAACGTAACGATTATAAAGAGCTTACCGGGGAGGAATCATATTGGACCAATAGCGCTTTTGGCGGTATGCCCACCTATCAATTAGGGGCGAACTATCCACATGATTACGTAAAGAAATTGGACCGTTTGATTCGGTTTTTGCCTAGACCTGCCGATTACCTATTTCTATATTTTATTGGGTTCTATATTTTGCTCTTGTGCCTTAAAGTGGATTTTAGACTGGCAGCTTTAGGTGCATTGGCCTTTGGATTCTCCACCTACCTCATCATCATCCTTGGGGTGGGACACAATGCCAAGGCCCATGCCTTGGGTTATATTCCCATGGTATTGGGGGGCATCGTCTTGGTATTTCGAAAAAAATATCTCTGGGGCTTTATCTTGACCGCTTTGGCCATGGCTTTGGAAATCAGCGCCAACCACTACCAAATGACGTATTATTTTATGTTGTTGGTATTGGTATTGGGACTGATTCAGCTTATTTATGCCATCAAGGACAGGACACTAAAACATCTATTCCTTTCCGTAGGGATTTTAATTTTGGCCGTGGCCCTTTCCATAGCGGCCAATGCCACAGGGCTTATGGCCACCAAGGAGTATGCGGATTGGAGTACCCGTGGTAAATCCGAATTGACCGTAAACCCGGACGGAACGCCTATGCAAGCTTCCAATGGGTTGGACAAGGAATACATTACACAATACAGCTATGGAATTGCTGAATCGTTGGACTTGTTTGTTCCAAGGATGTTCGGAGGTTCCGGCAATGAAGACCTAGGTACGGACTCCAAGGTCTTTGAATATTTGGTTGGTCAGGGGCTACCCCCTTCCAAAGCGTTGGAATTGTCCAGTGGACTGCCCTTGTATTGGGGAGACCAACCCATAGTGGCAGGGCCTGCCTATGTGGGGGCCATTGTGGTATTCCTGTTCTTTTTAGGACTTTTTCTCGCGAAGGGCAAACGAAAATGGTGGCTTTTAACCGGTGCCATATTGGCGCTAGTGCTTTCTTGGGGAAAGAATTTCCCAGCCCTTACCAATTTTATGATTGATTACTTCCCGTTATACAATAAGTTTAGGGCAGTTTCTTCCATTCAGGTGGTATTGGAGCTCTGTTTGCCCGTTTTGGGTGTACTGGGTCTGTGGGAGCTTTTCAAAAAATCCGAGGACGACAAAGAAAAACTAAAGGCCTTGAAGTTGAGTTTCTTCATCACTTTGGGGTTGGGCGTGTTTATTTTTCTTCTAAAAGGATTCTTCGACTTTGAAGGATTGCGGGATGAGATGTACCGCGGATATTTTGGTGATGACGTTATGACCATGATCCAAAGGGATAGGGAAGCAGTGTATACCAGCGACACGATACGGTCTTTGATTTATGTGACCCTTGCCGCTGTGGTCCTTTGGTTATTCATAAAGGAGAAAATAGGCAAGAATTTCTTGGTGTTGGCTCTGGGTGGGTTGATATTGTTTGATTTGGTCGGGGTGGCCCTTCGTTACGTGAATGAAGGTGATTTTGTACGCCAACGTCAGGTAAATACTCCTTTCCAGGCAAGTGAACTGGACCAAATGATCCAACAGGACGATTCCATCTACCGAGTGTTTGATCCACAGGAAGGCTTGAACGGTGCCCGAACCTCTTATTTCCACAAGTCCATCGGAGGATACCATGCCGCAAAGCCTAGGGCATTGCAAGATTTGTTCGAGTACCATCTGTACCAAAACAATCTACAGGTGTTGAACATGCTCAATGTAAAATATATCATCCAACAGGATGAGGAAGGGAACAGCTTTCCTGCCTTGAACGATAATGCCAATGGCAATGCTTGGTTCGTGGAACGTCTGCTTTCGGTTTCATCGGCCAATGAGGAGATTGCAGCGCTGAAGGATTTTGATTCAAAATTGGAAGCGGTGGTCAATACCACAACTTATCCCCGTTTGACCAAGAATCGATATGAGTTGGATTCACTGGCCTCCATACGCTTGGAAGACTATCGCCCCAACTATTTAAAATATAGAACCAACAACAGCAATGAAGGTTTTGCGGTATTTTCCGAAATGTATTACCCCTCAGGTTGGAATGCCTTTATTGACGGTAAACCTGAACCCCATTATAAGGTGGATTACGCACTTCGTGGGATGAAGGTGCCCGCAGGAACCCATGAAATCGAGTTCAAATTTGAACCCAAGGTGGTGGAAACGGGGAGTCAGATTAGCTTGGCGGCCTGTATTTTACTGGGACTGATCATTGTGGGGGGTGTTGGTTATTCCTTTGTTTCCAAGAAATCCAAGGAATCCTGATGCAAAAGATTCTGGTCATAGCGTACTATTGGCCTCCTGCCGGGGGACCAGGGGTACAGCGGTGGCTAAAGTTTACAAAATACCTGCCCGAATTTGGATTCACTCCCATAGTCTATGTCCCGGAGAATCCCAGCTATCCCATCATTGATGAAAAGCTGGTTGGGGAAATTCCCAAGGACATTAAAGTACTGAAACAACCCATAAAAGAACCCTATGCTTGGGCCTCCTTGCTTTCCAAAAAGAAGACAAAAACCATCAGTTCCGGGATTATTAAGGAAACGAATCCTTCAACCATGGAAAAATTGTTACTGTGGATACGGGGCAATTTTTTTATCCCTGATGCCCGTAAGTTGTGGGTAAGGCCTTCCATGGAATACTTGGCCAAGGTCATTGCGGATGAAGGCATAAAAACCGTGATCACTACAGGACCGCCCCATAGTTTGCACTTGATAGGTTTGGGCTTAAAGAAGCGATACGCCGTCCAATGGATTGCGGATTTCAGGGACCCATGGACGACCATAGGGTACCATAAAAAATTACGCTTGACCCCATATGCAAAGCGGAAGCACAAAAAACTGGAACAAGAAGTACTGGTTTCCGCCGACAAAATTGTGGTGACCAGCCATACCACAAAAAAGGAGTTCGAGGCAATTACCGACAAGCCCATTAAAGTAATCACCAATGGGTTTGATGAGACTTTAAAACCCATGACTCAGGATACCAACTTTACGATTTCCCATATCGGGTCATTGCTTACAGGGAGGAATCCTGTGGGTTTATGGCAAGCTCTGGCTGAACTTGTTCAAGAAAACAAAGATTTTGGGAACACCCTTCGTATTCAATTGGCTGGAGTGATTGGGGAAGAGGTGCTCAAATCCATTCATGGATTTGGACTTGATCCCTACTTGAATCAGATGGGGTATCTTTCCCATGACCAAGTTTTGGAGGTACAGCAAAAATCACAAATATTGTTGTTGCTCGAAATTGATTCCCAAGAGACCCAAGGTATCATCCCGGGCAAACTTTTTGAATATTTGAACGCCAAACGTCCCATTTTGGCCCTAGGTCCGGAAGCTTGGGAGGCCGGGACCATGGTGACCACGGTTCAAGCAGGGGAGTTCTTCCTGCATTCCGATATAGCATCCCTAAAATCGGTACTTTTGGATTGGTTCAAGAAGTACAAGAAGGGGGAACTGCAATTAAATTCAATAGATGTGGAACAGTTCCATAGAAGGGCTCTGACCCATAGTTTGGCTAAATTTATCTAATGGGAATCGTACTAAAGCAATCCATACAAAATGTTGTGGTCACCTATCTCGGGTTTTTGTTTGGTGCGGTGAACACACTTTTCCTCTACACCAAAATCTTGCCAGATGCCTACTATGGATTGGTAACCTTCATCCTGGCCTCTGGTGCCATTTTAATGCCCTTGATGGCTTTTGGGGTGCACAACACTATGGTGAAATATTATAGCTTTTGTCAAGATTCTGAAAAGGATTCTTTTTTAACATTGATGCTATTGATTCCCTTGCTGGGGATTGTTCCTGTGGCCTTGGTGGGTTTCTTTTGGCATGAACCTTTGGGGGACTTGGTTTCACAGGTAAACCCAATGGTAAAGGATTATCTCTGGTATGTTTTTGTTGTGGGGTTGGCCATGGCATATTTTGAGGTTTTTTATGCCTGGTGCAAAGTACATCTGAAATCGGTTTTTGGAAATTTCATGAAAGAGGTGTTCGGTAGGATAGGGGTGTCCATTCTTTTGATCCTATTGCATTTTGAAGTTATTCCGCTGGATTTCTTTTTCAAAGGTTTGGTTGGACTGTACCTATTGCGTACCGTGATCATCAAAATGTATGCCTATACACTCAGGTTTCCCCGGTTGAATTTTAAGTTTCCGGCACATACCAAGGAAGTACTTTCCTATTCCTTTTTGATTATTTTGGGAGGTTCGGCGGCCTTGATTTTGTTGGAAATCGATAAGGTTATGCTCAATCAATTCATCAGTATTGAAAATGTGGCTTACTATGGGGTTGCCGTATATATTGCCACCGTGATCATAGTACCATCCAGGGCCATGCACCAGATTACCTATCCACTGACTGCGGAATTGTTGAATACCAACGACCAAGTGGGTCTGAAAAAACTGTATCAAAAAACCTCATTGACGTTGTTTATTGCATCGGGGATTTTATTTGTTCTGATCATACTCAACTTAAATGATTTATATCTCCTGCTCCCGGAATCGTACCGGAACGGGTTCATCATTGTTTTCTTGATTGGTTTGGCCAAGGTATTCGATTCGCTCTTGGGCAACAACAACTCCATTCTGTACAACTCCAAATACTATAAAACAGTTTTGATTTTTGGAGTCTGCTTAGCCGTGTTGACCATTGTGTTGAACTTTCTATTTATTCCAAAATGGGGGATGACAGGGGCAGCCTTGGCAAGTTTTATTTCCATTTTTATTTTTAATGTGGTCAAGTTGGGTTTTGTAAAACGAAAGTTTGGCTTTCTGCCTTTTACGGGGGCTACTTTCAAGGTTTTTGCCACACTCCTCCTGTTGGCGGTATTGTTCAATATGTTGCAGTTCTCTTTTCATCCCATCATCAATATTCTGCTGAAATCCATTTTGATTGTTGTGATGTATGTTGGGATTCTATATCGGTTTGAAATTTCAGAGGATGTTTCAGGCGTGCTTTCCAAATGGTTGAAGAAGAGACAGGAATAATACAAAAAAGAACCCCGTAGCGGATAAATCCAACTACGGGGTAAACAACTAACCAACCTAAAAACTATCTTTATTGCCTTCTGGAACTTCTTGATGTTCTTCCAGCGTTACTGCTTCTATTACTTGTTCTACCAGTGCTTTTTCTAACAGTAGTACTTTTGGTACTTCTGGAAACCGTTCTTTTGGGAGCACTTTTTCTACTTACTACAGACCTACTTGAACTGCTTCTGGTCTGAGGCTTTTTGTACGTACTTGTAGTGGTCCTGGTCACCGTCTTACGACTAGGGGTAGAGGTAACCTTTCTTTGCGTTACGGTTTTCCGGTTTGGGGTCCGGGTCACCTGCTTTTGGGCCACGGTTCTACCACTGTTTCGAGATACACCATCCGCTTTTTTGTACACCCTTTTACTACTGGTCCTATTAGGGGCAACTTGTCTTTTTACGGTGTTGGAGCGGGAAACGGTATTACCTTTCCTATAATCGTTTCGGGCCACCGTTTTATTGCTACGCCCTGTGTATCCTCTTCGTATACTGGCATTGTCACGTACCGCTACTCTTCTATCGTTTCTATAGACTTTACTTCTCCTATTGGGGTTATACTTGTATGACCTTCCAACTTTGGCATAAGTTCTTCTATAGTTGTGTCGGTAAGGAGTATAGTACGTATATCGTACCGGTCTATAGTATCTTCTATATGGTGAGGTATATACGGTACAGAACCCTACAGCTGGTCTGGCAAAATACCTATGGAAAGGACGGTACACATAATGTCTGTTATAGATGTTGATGAATCCTGTATAGTGACTGAACACGCCTCCATTATAATATACATGCAATCCACCTAAGCGTCTTACCCTACCATTATTGTACCAGATGTCCACACCACCTATCTGTGAAACCCGACCATAGTAATCGTAAAAAATGGGGGTGTTTTCCACTTGGATCACGGCACCATAATCATCATACTGCACATAAGGGTCGTAGTTATACCCAGAGTTGAAGGTAATGCCCACATTTCCAATTCGGGCACCAACACCAACATTTACTCGGTTGTCCATGTAAAAATCGAACTCACCATCAGGGTATACTGAAAAAGTTACCCCGTCTTCAACGAAGATAAATGAGTTTCCATATCGATATGTTGTAGCTGTTACAACATTTTCTTCTATTTTGGCGGCTTGGGTACCTAGTGTACCGAAAGCGATCGCTGCTATAAAGAGTACTAACTTTTTCATACTACAAGGTTTTAAGTTCTAGATGTACCTATTTACATCCACCTTGATAATATCAAGCAGCGTGCCAAAAAACTAAAATTTCTATAACATGTTGATTATTAGTTCTATAAAAATCAATCATTGATAATGAACATGGATCTTCTGTTGAGTTGGTGTTCTTCTTCTGAGCACCTCACTCCATTGGAGCAGTTGTTCAACAATTGGGTCTCTCCATAGCCTTTTGCAGATAGCCTACTTCGGTTTATCCCTTGTTTCACCAACCATTCCAGAGTGGCTTGGGCACGTCTTTCGGATAGGTTAAGGTTAAACCGGCTACTTGACCTTGAATCGGTATGGGACTCAATATGTATGGAAAGTTCGGGATATTGTTTCATGGCTTGGAGAATCTTGGCCAGTTCCACTTCGGCATCAGGCCGTATTCTGGACTTTCCGTAGTCAAAGTAGATAGGTTGCAGGGTTAGCCTACACCCCAAATCATCAATGGGGCACTCTGGAGGTGTAAGTTCAATATCCATTTGTTCGGTATGGGAACCCCGTGGAGTGACCGTACTTTTTTGGTTAGGGGTATAATCTTTGTACTCTGCATGAACCGTGTACGCTTTGCTGCAATCCACTACACCCTTAAATATGTAATTGCCACTACTGTCCGTGGTGGTTTCGGCTACTTTATTGTTGTTCTTGTTCATGAGGCTAACCGTGGCCCCATCCAAGGGTTTTCCTGTTTTGGAATCAGAAATGGCTCCTTGGATAATGGTTATGCCGCAGCTTTCCCAAACCCTATAAATGTCATCGGAACTACTTCCGGCATCACCATCCCGGTTGGAGGCCAGATACCCAATTTTTTTCTCTTCATTCAAGATAAAACCAAAATCATCCTTATTGGAATTAATGGGTTGCTTGAGATTGGTCACTTCTTCAAATTCCCCATCAGGTTCCAGCGAAACCACAAATATATCGAGTCCCCCGAGTCCCAAATGCCCATCACTGGAAAAGTAAAGGTTGTTGTTCTTCCCAATAAAGGGAAAACCTTCCCGTGTTTCCGTATTGATTTTTGGGCCAAGGTTAACGGGCGTTCCAAAGGAACCGTCCCCTACAATATCCACATACCAGATATCCGATTCTCCATGGGTGCCCTCCATGTCCGATGAAAAATACAGTCGCTTTTCATCTGGTGACAAGGCCGGATGTGCCACAGAGTGTGAATCGCTGTTAAAAGGAAGTTCGGTGATATTTTTCCAAGAACCGTCGTCCATTTTAGTGGCTTGGTATATTTTAAGGCTGACCAGTTTTTGCCTGTTTTTTCTTTTTCGTCCCTTGAAGTAGTTATTCCGAGTGAAGTATACTGTTTTTCCATCATTGGTAAAGACCGCATTGGATTCATGATACGGGGTATTGATATCACCTTCAAGTGGTTTAGGATGGGACAACCGCCAATCTTCATCTACTTCGGCCTCAAATAAATCTAAATAGGGCAGTCCTGTCCAATTATGTATTTTGTCCCCTTCCGTTTTTGCTGAAGAAGATGCAAAAACCACCTTATCCCCATAGAAAGCTGGAGAAAAATCAGAACTGGTGAGTAGACCTGTAATATTGGCCACTTCGTAGGTACTGGATTTAAATCCTACCAAACTGTCCAATTTGGCATAACCCTCCATAAAATTTTTTGCAATCTCCGTATTGGAGGACAAACTGGAGTATTTACCCATCATTTTTTTCGAGGTTTGGTAATCGCCAATACTCTTGAAACTTTGGGCAGCCCTGCAGTAATATATTGGGTCTACATCATTCGGGAATTTTTCCATCAATTTTTTATACCACTCCGCAGCCTCCGCATACTCACTATTAAAATAGTAGGTGTCCCCTAATTTTTTGAGCACTTGTGGAGACTCATAACCGTAATCAACAATTTTTAAATAAATTTCTCTGGCATCTATGAAATAGTAGGAGTCAAAATCTTCATTAGCTTTTTTAATAACGCTGTTTTGAGGGTATGAAATGGATATGGTAAAAATGGTGCATAGGATCCCAAGGATGGTTTTGTGGTTCATAAGGTGAATTTTAAAAGAATCTAGGTGTAAGGACTTTGTCTGTTTTATGGAATAGGTCAAATCGGAGCAGTGCTTCATAGGAACCACTATTGTAATCTTTGATTGGGGTTGAGTCATAATCATAGGCCACTCCCAAGAACATGGACGGGGAAATCTGGAACCCGGCCAAGGCACTTATGGAGGAATTCCACCGATAGGAAGCGCCAAGGGCAACCTTCTCATTGATCAAAAAGTTTGCGGACATATCCCATTGTAAGGGAGACCCACTGACAAACTTTACCAAGGTCGCGGGTTTGAACTTTAGGTTGGGGGAGAGGTCAAACACATAGCCTGTGATAAAAAAATAGTGCAAGCGTTCCACAGCTATGTTATCCAAGTCGGCATCGTTCAATGAGCCTTCGTCAAAATGTTTGGAATTCATGAAATTGGGGACAGAGAACCCAGCATAGAATTTTTGGGTATGGTAATAGATCCCGGCCCCGACTTGGGGTTGCAGTTTATTGTCCACTGTATTTTGAAAAAAGGGATCGTTGGGGTCATAGATATTCAACTTGGTGTAATCCACATCCAAGAGGTCTATCCCTGCCTTAAGCCCAAAGGATAGTTTACTGATATCATGTCGGGCCAGCTGTATGGAATATGAATAATCCACAATAACGTTGGACTCGGTGGCCGGACCAATTTGATCATATATGATGGAGAGCCCAAGCCCCATATTCTTTGAAACACCTATGGGTGAGTTGAGTGTAAAAGTGCCTGTTTGTGGGGCACCTTCCAGACTTAACCATTGGGTACGGCCCAAAACCCCAATACTCATTACTTCCCTAGAACCTGCATAGGCAGGGTTTACAATCTGGGTGTTGTACATATATTGGGTGTATTGGGGGTCTTGTTGCCCATGAACAGTACAAATACACCCTAGGCATAGAAACGTCATCGAAATAAGTGTTCTCATGAAAGGTATTCTGAATGTTGATTTCATTATATAATGGCTTGGATACATTAATCCCGGTTGATATAGAGGTATCCCGAATAGCTGGCCTCACCTGGGTTTTCGGTCTCAAATTCCAGAATGTAGAAGTAAGTGCCGCTGGGCAGACTTCGGTCTTTCATGATCGTTGCCTGACCTTCAGAAACCCCTGTGAAAACCTGATTGCCTATACCGTATCCTTCGGCTTCATACACCAAGGCGCCCCATCTATTAAAAACTCTCAGGGAATTATTGGGATAGGCCTCAATACCATCAATTCTGAAATAATCGTTGATGCCATCCCCATTGGGGGTGATTCCGGTATAAATTTGGAAGTCAGGGTCAGTTCCTTGGCTGGGACAAGCATCAGCGGGAACTGTGGTGACGGTCTGTTGGTCTTCATCAAAGCTATCGTCATCGGATATATCCGAGACCTGGGCTTCCAAGCCTACGGGTTGCGAAAAAACCATAGCTTGGTTGGTCACCGAACCGTTGTCGATATCTTGTTGGGTAAGCGAGTGGGTGGTCCTAAACGTCCAACTCTCCCCAACGGACAATATGCCATCATTGCCATTGTCTGTTCCGGGTACAGGACCAGCGATATAACCTCCCAGTTTTTCATCTTCCAAGAGGAGTTCTTCTAAGTCAGCCTCGCCGGTATTGGATACCGTGAACGTATAGATAATGGAATCGGGGCATGCATCGCCATTGGCATCAGCCAGCTCACTTTCCTTGATTAGCCCTATTCCCGCCGACCCATTGGTACAGGCATCGTTGGGCACCACGGTACTTGCGGAAGCATTCTGCGAAACGTTCGCTTGCAATCCCACTGGGTTGGCCGATACCGAGGCCAAATTATCCACAGAACCATTGGAAACATCGGCTGGTTGTATGGCATACAGGGCTTGGTAGGTCCAACTTTCGCCAACGGAAAGCATACCATCTTCCCCAAGATCGCTTCCCTCGGTGGGACCGTTTACCGTACCATTCAACTTATCATCTTCCAAGGTCACATTTTCCAAATCGAGCTCTCCCGTGTTGGTCACGGTAAAGGTGTAGAGGATACTTTCACTGCATCCGTCCGAGTTGATGTCCGCCAACTGCCCAGACTTGGCCAATCCTATGCTGGGCGCCCCGTCCGTACAGGCGTTATTGGGCACGGTGGTATTGGTTATATCATTCTCCAACAAACTATTGTCATCGGAATCATCCTGTATTGTAATGTCCAACCCAAGCGGTTCCGCAGAGACAGTAGCCTGATTTTCCTTAAACCCAGCATCAATGTCTTCTTGAACCAACTCATACAGGTATTCAAAGGTCCAGGATTCGTCGGGGGAAAGTACCCCATCTTCGTTTTCATCGGTTCCCGGGATTGGACCGGGGATATTTCCACCCAAGGCATCATCCATAAGCTCCACGGTATCCAAATCAATGTCCCCATTATTGGTCACAGTAAAGGTATAGAGGATGCTTTCAGGGCAGCCATCTTGGTTCACATCCTGAACTGCTCCTGTTTTGATGAGGCCAATGCTCGCATTACCATCGGTACAGGCGTCGTTGGGAATGGGAATGTTGGTGGGGTCGTTCTCCGTATTCGAGTTATCATCAGAGGTGTCGCCTACCTGCGCAGTATTACAAAGATTGAACATAGTCACGGTAGCGGTGTTCTCCACAAAACCATTATCGATATCCGTTTGGACAATATTGTAAATGGCTTGGTAGGTCCAGCTTTCCCCTACGGAAAGAATACCGTCCCCTCCGTCATCACTTTCTGGGGTGGGACCGGGGACCTCACCGTTCAGCATATCATCGTTCAAGAGGGCTTGGTGCAGGGCCACATCTCCCGTATTGGTCACGGTAAAGGTATAGCTCACACTCTCGGGGCAGTTATCATTGTTGATGTCCAACAGTTCTGCCTCTTTGATCAAGCCAACAGCCGGGTTTTGACAAGTGCTCAGGTCCACTTCGGTAACATCGTCCTCATCAGGGCTATCATCATCCGAAAGGTCCTGTACCATATAATCCGGATAGGCCTGTACATTGGCGGTGACTTGCGCCTGGTTGTGGAAACACCCAAAATTAATATCGTCAGGGCTTATGGGTTGGGTGGCGGTATAGGTCCATGTTTCACCAGGTTCCAAGATGCCTATAAGGTTGCCATCGCCTTGGGGGCCTTGGATTACCAAGGGCAGGTCCATATCAGTGACCACCACATTTTCAAAACTTTCGTCTGTCGTGCTTTCAATGGTCAGGGTGAAGGTGTAGTCTATGGCCGAGCAGTCTGCATTGACCACTCCTTCTTTGATAAGGGCAATGCGGGGTTCGCAATCCCCAAGCAAGGTAACGGTAGGCCTATCCTCCAAAGTGTTTTCAAAATCCGAGGTATCCTCCACGGTAATTTCAGCGAAGCCTTCCATGGTGGCCGTGACTATGGCCGTGTTTTCCACTTGCCCGGCAAGACGATCATCTGTGTTGAGTTGGTATTCTATGTTTTCGTACACCCAGATTTCATCAGGGCCCAAAAGGCCGTCATTGCCCACATCACCAGAGGTGGGCGGAAAATTATTGTCTATTAGAATAGGAAGGTCTTGATCAGCAATGGTAATATTTTCCAAGACTTGGCCTTTGGTGCTCTCGTTGGAGACTGTAAAGGTATAGTCAATGAATGCGCAACCTCCTTCTTCTCCCTGGCCGCCATAGGCCACCCCGGTTTTGATCAAGGCAATTTTTGGGGCACATTCGGAAATATCGGTGACCGTGGGGCGGTCTTCGTCCACATTTTCAAAGTCAGATTCATCCTCGACCGTGATACCTAGATTGGGCTCAAAAGCACTGACATGGGCTGTGTTTTCCACTTTACCCTCCACTAAATCTGCTGCAGTTATGACGTAATTTGCGGTGTATTCCCATGTTTCACCTACCTCCAAAAATTCATCCTGATCACCACCGTTTTTACTAAAGAGGTTAATGTCACCAACACCCAATTGGGAATCAGTGACGATAATGGTTTCCAAGGCTGCTCCACTTTCACTCTCATTGGTAACAAAAAAGGTATACTCTATGGTGTTGCATCCCCCATCATTGCCCAAAGGGTCTTTGGAAACCCCTTTCTTAATAATGGCAATACGGGGAGCGCAGGCAGTAAGGTCTGTAACGGTTTCACGGTCTTGGGCGGGATCACTGGGGTCGGATGCGTCCACGGAAAACCTAAACGGCAGTTTATCTTTAAGTTCTGCCACAACGTAGGCTTGGTTGGTCAATTGCCCATTGATAATGTCTTGTTGGGTAACGTTATAAAATGCTTGAACAGTCCAGGTTTCACCTGGCTCTAATTCATTATCATTCGTCATGCTTTCTACTGCAGCACCCAAATCAATAAACCCCCCAAACATGGGGTCTTCAAGCGTAATATTTTCATAGGTGTTGCCTAGCGCACTTATATTTGTAAAAGCAAAGGTGTATGTTATTATACCACAGCCCCCTCCTACATCTGTGCCTGTTTTGATCAAGGCAATGGCCCCTTTTTCACAGTTTGCATCGACATCCGTGGTAGCCTCATCCAAAAAGTCACTGGGATGAGAAAGGTCGCTGACCGTGGCCAAGGGGTGCCCATCCACTTGAGCCATGACGGTCACTTGTTCCTTTAGGGTAATGATATCATAATCATTTTGGTCCAAAGGGCGGGTGGCGGTGTATTTCCAAATTTCATTGTTATCGAAGAGATTGTTATTATTAGTGTCACCTACATTGGGGTTCTCCAAGACAAAGGTGAGATTGGGACCAATATTGGTTATCTGTATGTTGGTATATGCTTCTTTTGCAATACTGTTATATTGTACGTAAAGTAGGTATTCAATGGTCTCACAGCCCGGGGCATTGCCCCACCAATCTTTGGTCTCAACAGAAAGTACCGTACCTATACTCCGGCAAGCGGAAATATCGGTAAGGGTGGGGTCATTACTGCCTGGAAAATTTGAATCGTCCGAAAGGAAATTGTTACCTCCTGCGGTAACGGTGGCCTGATTTTGAAATGCGTCAAGATTTAAGTCTTCTGCATTGAGCACCCTAGTTGCCGAATATTGCCATGTATCCCCAGGATCAAAGGTATTTGGTGTTGCATCAGCACCCTTATCAAATGGAAGTATGTTTACTACAAACATGGGGTCGTTTACATCTTCCATAGTTATTTGATTTTCGAGAAAACTCTCCCCCTCCGTGCTTACATTCCTAAGACCAATGAGGTAATCAATAGCACTACAATCGGCATTTACTATACCTATCATATTTGCTTGAATATTGGGCACATAAAGTCCATCTGCCATGGTGGTCGGTTCGGGTGTAGTTGTGGTCAGTGTTCCTTTGGAGTCCACAGCACCTCGGCCGAGATGAAAAAAGCTTAGTCCAAAAAAGGCCAGCAACAGCCCAAGTAGACTTTTTCTATACGGTATTAGATGGTTTTTGAGGGAGTACATAGTTTTTGAGTTTGTAAGTTTTTTGGGGTTGAAAAGCCTCCATCTGAAAGGAAGTGCCCAGATGTTTTCGTTTCCAATAGGTGTAAAACAAGTTTGTTGATCATGGATAGATCATTTTGTTCTCTTTTAACCTACTATATTAAGGTGTGTGCCTATTTTTATAGGGTGCCAATTGATGGATGCCCCTTATGAATTGACGAAAAGGGGTTTTGGGTTGATGGGAAAAATCAACCTAAGCCAAAAGCGAAGTTTCAAGAAGGTATTGGTGTTTATTGGACGATGATTTTTTTGACCTTTGTGGAGCGATTGACATGATTGGATACCAGAAGATACATGCCAGGTGCTATATCGCTTACATCGTAGCGACCCTCCCCAGACTTAAATACTTTTACAAGATTTCCAGAAAGATCGTAAAGGGATACAGTTTCCAGAGTGTGTTTGGAATCTACTTGGATAAAATCTTTGCTAGGGTTGGGATAGACAAAGATGCTATTTTCTCCTTCCAGATTTTTTTCAAAGCAGTGTGGGCCCATATCAATGGTTTCAGTATTGTCCGCAATATAAAAGTAAGGCTCTAAGGTTTCATCTACTTGTTCGATTTTAGAAAGCTCGCACACCTCTAACCGTTGTAGTAAAGAATGTCCACTCACATATAAATAATTCCCTACAGAACTAAGATAGGGGGCACTGATGGTTTCCAAGCTTGGATTCTGATGGAAGTAAAAGATACCACCAACTTTATCCAACACCGGGAATAATACTTCTACAAGATTGTTGTTCTGGTGGAAGTAGATTTCTTGGTCCACCGTAGTTAAATTGGTAAAGACCAATTGGGTGGGCTCTGTAAAATTATGTTGATGGTAGAAGATACTGTCAATGGTCCTGTCCGTAATCTCAATGGTAACCAAATTTTCATTGGGAATATCCTCAATACGTATCTGAAAAACTTTCTCCAAAGTTTCGCCCATTACATTACGGACTCCAACCTTGATTTCGTATTCATTTTTTACCTCATAATTAAAAGTTGAGACAGACACAAGTTCATTTCCATTTACAATGGCGAAATCTTGATTATCCATTTCTAGATCATCCTTTGACAAGTAATAGGTCAATTCTCCATAGGGTAGATTATTGTCTGCTTCAATCTTTCCAATATGACTTGAGGTAGGCAGATTTTCACTCAAGGTATTGTTGGTGAGGGTTAGGTTGCTTGGAGTCCCTTGCACTAGGCAATGGCCTCCATCTATGGTGGCATTGTTGTTTTCAATATAGGTATAGGGGATGGAATCATGGATTTGTTTTACCTCTTGAAGATTGCAGATGTTCAGTTCTTCCAGTAGGGAATGACCATATACATATAGATACCCGCCCACAGAGGTTAAGTTGGGGGCGTTGATTACCTTTAAATCAGTATTTTGATGAAAGTAAAAATACTCCCCGGTTGTTTTGAGGAGGGGAAATTCCACTTCGACCAAATTATGGTTTTGATGAAAATATACATCGCCATCAACAGAGGTCAAATTTGTAAAGACCAACTTTGTGGGTTGTTGAAAGCTTATTTGATGGTAATAGACTTCCTCAAGTGTCTGATCGTTAATTTCAATAATATTCAAATACGAATCCTCCAAGTTTGAAGGAGTAGAACCATGTAGTACTACATAGAACAATACGGTCGTCAAGAGAGTAATTTTTTTCATATCATATACCTTTATATGTTACCCAATGTAAACTTAGGAATGTGTAAAGGGCTTATGGGCACTAATTGACGGATGGGGCTTCCCAATTGATAAAACAGGGTTTTGGGTTGATATAAAAATCAACCTTGAAGGAAAATTACTATAGATTTGCCCTGAAAACAGGTTGTTGCCATGCAGATGAACAACATCTTACACCAAAGATCCAAGGAATGGGACTGAGGTAAGATCAGAGCTTTTCACGCAAATAGACCGCGGTATGGGATGCTTGGTTTTGGACGACTTCCTCGGGCGTGCCTTCGGCCACCAAATGCCCGCCGTTTTCCCCGCCTTCAGGGCCAAGATCTATCAAGTAGTCCGCACATTTGATGAGTTCAATATTGTGTTCGATCACAATCACAGAATGCCCCTTGGCAATAAGCTCGTCAAAGGATTTCAACAGTTTTTTAATGTCGTGGAAATGCAATCCCGTGGTGGGTTCATCAAAGATGAACAAGGCTTTCTCTTTGGTGTTCCCCTTGACCAAAAAAGAGGCAAGCTTTATCCGCTGTGCCTCACCACCGGATAGGGTAGAGGAGGACTGCCCCAAGGTCACGTAGCCCAATCCCACATCCTGTAGGGGCTGCAACTTGGTCACAATTTTGTCCTGCTGGTGGGTTTTGAAGTGCGCCACGGCATCATCAATGGTCATGTTCAGGATGTCATCAATGTTTTTGCCCTCAAACTGTACTTCCAGAATTTCTTTTTTGAAGCGCTTGCCATCGCAGGCGTCACACTCCAAATGGACATCGGCCATAAACTGCATTTCCACGGTGATCTCACCTTCACCCTTGCATTTTTCACAACGACCTCCATCCACATTAAAGGAAAAATGTTTGGCTTGGTAACCCCGCAGCTTGCTCAGTTTTTGCGACGCGAAGAGGTTTCGGATATCGTCGTAGGCCTTGATATAGGTAACCGGATTGGAACGGGACGAACGCCCAATGGGGTTCTGGTCCACAAACTCCACGTGTTTTATATGGGCATATTTGCCTTCCATGGCCGTGAACTGACCCGCTTTTTCGCCATAACCCCCCACTTCTTTTAATATGGAGGGATACAGAATCTTCTTGACCAAGGTACTTTTACCACTTCCGGAAACGCCCGTGACCACCGTCAACATATTTAAAGGAAAAGTGACGTCTATATTTTTAAGGTTGTTCTCCCGGGCACCCTTGATTTGGATATAGCTTTTGGAATTGCGACGCTCCTTGGGCACTTCAATGGCCTTGGTGCCATTTAGGTAGTCTGCTGTGAGGGAATGGGCCTTGAGAATGGCCTCCAAACTTCCGGTGGCCACCACCTCACCACCCAAAGTGCCAGCTTCGGGCCCTATGTCAATGACCTCGTCGGCGGCTTTCATGATGTCCTCGTCATGTTCCACCACAATTACGGTATTGCCCAAATCCCGAAGGGAAATAAGAACTTCGATTAGATTTTCGGTGTCCTTGGGGTGCAGCCCAATGCTGGGCTCGTCCAAAATATACATGGAACCCACCAAGCTACTGCCCAAGGAAGTGGCCAAGTTGATGCGCTGGCTTTCCCCGCCGGAGAGGGTGTTCGATTTTCGGTTGAGGGTGAGGTAGCTCAACCCAACCTTGTGCAAAAAGTCCAAACGGGTGGTGATTTCCTTGAGCAAACGATTGGCAATGGTCCTGTCATGCTCCGAAAGTTGGAGTTCCTCAAAGAAGGGGATCAATCGCTTGATGGGCAATTCAATAATATCTGAAATGGACTTCCCTGCAATCTGGACATAATTGGCCTCGGCCCTGAGTCGCTTTCCTTTACAGACAGAACATTTTGTCTTCCCCCGATAACGGGAAAGCATGACCCTATTCTGGATTTTATAGCTTTTTTCTTCGAGCTGTTCAAAAAATTTATGTAGACCCATGAAATGTTCGTTGCCATCCCATACCAGTTGTTTTTGGGATTCGGACAGTTCAAACCAGGGTTTATGGATGGGAAAGTCAAATTTGTAGGCCGAGTTGACCAATTGATCGCGGTACCAGCCCATACTTTCGCCCCGCCACGGAAAAATGGCATTTTCATACACGGAAAGTGCGGTGTTGGGGATAACCAAATCCTCATCAATACCAATGACATCACCATACCCTTCACATTTGGGGCAGGCCCCGTAGGGATTGTTAAAACTGAAGAGGTGTACATTGGGTTCCAAAAACTTTAGGCCGTCCAGTTCAAACTGGTTACTGAATGTTTTGGTCTCACCGTTTTCCAGATTTTCAATGGCACATTGTCCCTTTCCTTCAAAGAAGGCATTGTCCACCGCATTGGCCAAGCGGTTGTAAAAATCCTCGTCCTCCTTTATAATGATACGATCCACGACCAAATCAAAAGTTCGACCGATATCTTCGGGCACTTGGTCTATCCGGATGACCTTATCGTTGTGTTTTATCCTTGCATAACCTTGCTTTGAAAAAAGTTCCAGGGATTTTATGGGGTCGCGTTCTTCCTTGATGGTCACCGGGGCCAATAATAATAGTTTGGCGCCTTCCTGCAATGATTTTATATAATTGATGACATCGGTTACCGTATGTTTTTTCACCTCTTTTCCAGAAATGGGGGATATGGTCTTCCCGATACGGGCATATAATAATTTTAGATAGTCATAAATTTCGGTAGTGGTGCCCACCGTAGATCTTGGATTGGTGGAGTTCACCTTTTGCTCAATCGCAATGGCAGGGGCTATACCTTTTATATAGTCTACTTTGGGTTTGTCCAGTTTCCCCAAAAACTGTCTGGCATAGGATGATAGGCTTTCCACATAACGTCGTTGCCCCTCGGCATAGAGGGTATCAAAGGCCAAGCTGGACTTTCCCGAACCGGACAATCCCGTGATTACCACCAGTTTATTCCGGGGGATGACCACATCGATATTCTTGAGATTGTGCAGTTTGGCACCTTTAATGATAATATTCTGCTTGGGATCTACGTTTATAGGGGTTGCCATCTGTTAAAATTAGATCCCCAAAGATACGATACACCTCACTTAATACGTATATTGCATCAGTTAACATATAAAAACAGGCAAATCACAACATAGATTTTCAGGTCACCTACCTAATTTTCTATATTTGGGATGTAATTAAAAATCTGATAGGCCTATACAGCGATAATTACTTTTTTACAATAAACTAAATACCTAAAGGCTTTCCTTGGAAAAGGGAAACCCTAGATGTTAACCAAAAAAAGTAATTTGTATGGAACTACAGATTAATGACTCGATATTAGTAAAGAGCTATATTGCCGGTGACGAAAAGGCCCTTGAGACCTTGATCAATAGGCACAACCAAAGAATCTCCAGTTTTATTTATTCCAAAGTTTTGGATAGGGATGTTGCAGAGGACATCTTCCAGGATACTTTTATCAAGGTGATCAAAACCTTGAAAAGGGGTAAATACAGTGAAGAAGGCAAGTTTTTGCCTTGGGTGATGCGAATTGCCCACAATCTGATCATTGACCATTTCCGTAAGAACAAGCGGATGCCCAAGTTTGAGGGAAGTGATGACTTCAACATCTTTTCCGTGATCAAGGATGAGAAGCTCAATGCAGAGAAACAACTCATCAAAGATCAAATAGACAGTGATCTTACCCTTTTGATCGAGGAATTGCCCGAAGATCAAAAAGAAGTGTTGATCATGCGTATCTATAAGGACATGAGTTTTAAGGAAATATCCGAAAACACTGGGGTGAGCATCAATACAGCATTGGGAAGAATGCGATATGCCTTGATCAACCTTCGAAAAATCGTAGATCGTAAGAATATCGTTTTAACGAATTAATCGGGCATTACATCGAAGCCTGCAATATTTCCATTCTAGCGGCGTTATCTATTTGAAACATTAATGCTAGAATATGGAAAACATTTACTCTGAAGAACAAAAAGCCGTTACATCGGTAAGAGCTAGCCAAAAGACCATCGATTTTTTGCTTAGCTATTCCAAATCGATTCATGTAGTTGATTGTAAAAAACATGCATTTGAAGTTACATTGAACTAGTTAGCTTCAAAAAGGAAAATGAAAGAGCCGCGATTAGCGGCTCTTTTTTGTTTTATGATAGTCGTCAAGGACCGTTTTTCTGCCAATGGTTCTGGTGATGACATCTTTGTCCAAATCCCACCCCCTTGCTGGGGAATATTCCCTGCCGTACCAGATGATCTGTAGGTGCAAACGGTTCCATATTTCCTTTGGAAACAGGCGTTTGGCATCCCTTTCGGTCTGTACCACATTTTTTCCATTACTGAATCCCCAACGGTACATCAACCTGTGAATATGGGTGTCCACAGGAAAAGCGGGTATCCCAAAAGCCTGGGAAACCACTACACTGGCCGTTTTATGCCCCACACTGGGCAACTCTTCCAAAAGTTCAATGTTTCTGGGAACCTCTCCATTGTATTTTTCAATCAGGATTTGCGATAGCCCATGGATTCCCTTTGATTTCATGGGGGACAGCCCCACGGGTTTTATGATCTCCCGTATCTCATCCACGGAAAGTTTTACCATATCAAAGGGATTGTCCGCTCTTTCAAAAAGCAGTGGGGTAATCTGGTTGACCCGTACATCCGTACTTTGGGCGGACAACAATACCGCAATCAAAAGCGTATAAGGGTCTTTATGGTCCAGAGGAATGGGAATGGTGGGGTAGAGCTCATCCAAGGTTTTGATAGTGAAATCAACTTTTTCCTGTTTAGTCATTTTTGTTTAATTTTGAAATATAATTATTAAACAATAAAATTAAGACCATTCGCATATGAACATGTTAAAAGTAGGGGATAAAGTACCTGAATTTTCTTCAAAAGACCAAGATGGAAACACAATTAATCTAAGCGACTACAAAGGCAAAAAGCTAGTGGTCTTCTTTTACCCCAGGGCCAGTACTCCAGGATGTACCATGGAAGCCTGTAATTTACGGGACAATTACAAGGCATTGACCGATGAAGGCTATGAACTTTTGGGGGTCAGCGCAGATACGGAGCGCAAGCAGGCCAATTTTAGGAATAAATACAACTTTCCTTTTCCCTTATTGGCCGATGTGGACCATACCGTGATCAACACCTTTGGGGTGTGGGGACCCAAAAAGTTCATGGGGCGGACTTTTGATGGTATCCATAGAACTACTTTTGTAATCGACAAAGAAGGCGTGGTGGAAAAGGTCATTGAAAAAGTGAAGACCAAGGACCATGCGGCGCAGTTGCTAGGTGAATGATAGATTTGATGGATTCAGATATTGGAGGTTGGACTTCTGATGTCTGATACCAGATTTCAGATAAAGGATAAATGGTGCAAGAACCAAGAAGAAACCCGAAAATCTAAAATACCAACAATCCAAATTCTACCTCATAGCTCAACTTTCAAAATAGCTTTTGAATGTTCTAGCGGAAGTAAATCAGAATTTGTTGAAGGAATTATGCTTTTTCCTTTTCTTTCTTCTTTTCTGGGGTTTTATCCTCAGGAAGTTCTTTTTGGGAGAACAGGTGTTTTTCCTTGATGATTTCCGCAATACCTTCCGGAAGCTCATCTTCCCAACCTTTTTCCCCGCTCATGAGTTTTTTCAAGACATCCCTGGAGAAAATGTGCATGATGTCAGGGTCATAATCAATGATGTCCATCACCTTGCCATTGTACTTGAAGAACTTGTAGAGTTCCTTCATCCGTGGATGCACCTTGACATTGTTGCTCGTCATGATCTGTCCAGTTTCTGGATCTTTCATAGGGTATAGGTATACCTTTAAATCCTTGAAGAACAGTTTTCCAAAGGCCTCCAAGATGCCTCCACTTAAGTGGCGGTAGTATTTTTCATCAAAGACGTCCACCAAATTGTTCACCCCCATGGTAAGGCCAATTCGGGCCTTAGTGTAGTTGTTGAAATACTCCACCAACTTGTAATATTCCTGGAATTTGGAGATGAGAACGGTATGGCCCAACGAACAGAGTAGTTCCGCACGATCCATGAAGTCCTGTTCATCAATTTCCCCAGAAGCCTTGAGGTTGGATAGGGTTATCTCAAAAACCACTATGGTATTATCCATGTCAACGGTCTGTTCACGGATAAAAATGTCATACGATTTTTGGAACATGTCCATATTCACCTTGGTCACGGGCCTAAAACTTCCCCGAAGGGCCAAGATGTTCTTTTTGTAGAGTGCGGCAGCGGGCAAAAGGTTGTTCCCATCGGGACCGAACATCACGGCGTCCGTCATGTCGTTTTTGATCAGCTGCAAGCTCATCAATCGGTTATCGACCTCCTTGAAATTAGGACCTGTAAAATTCACCATGTCAATCTCAACAGTGTCCTTGTCGATATGGTCGTATAGATATTTTAGAAGTTTTTTGGGCTTATTGAACTTAAAATAGGCCCCATAAATAAGATTTACCCCCAAGATCCCAAGGGTTTCCTGCTGTAGACGGGCTTCATTTTGCTTAAAACGAATGTGCAGGACAATCTCATCATATTCTTTTTGATCGGGATCCAATTGAAATCGGATACCAACCCAGCCATGGCCTTTGTAGCGTTTGGAAAAATCGATGGTCGCCACCGTATTGGCATAGGTAAAGAACAGATAGTCGGGGTTGTTTTCCCTGCTGATACGCTCCTCCACCAATTGCATCTCGTGGTCCAACATCTTTTTCAAACGGGACTGTGTCACATACCGCCCATCTTCCTCAATCCCGTAAATGGCATCACTAAACGACTTGTCGTAAGCGCTCATGGCCTTTGCAATGGTCCCTGAAGCACCACCGGCCCTAAAAAAATGTCTGGCCGTTTCCTGTCCCGCACCAATTTCGGCAAAGGTGCCGTAGATGTTCGGGTTAAGATTTATGCGAAGCGTTTTTGCCTTTATCGAAGGGATGTTTTCAAAAGCATCTTCTTTGCTGAGTACAGTAGGCATATCCGGTATTTTATTGACCACAAAGTTACACTCTTCATTCAATCTATTAAATAAATAAGTTATAATTTTGATTTTAATGGACGACGTGATGACCATCACCTTTTTGGGCACCGGAACCTCACAGGGAATACCTGTCATTGGCAGTAACCATCCCGTGTGCCTGAGCCAAGACCCCAAGGACAAGCGATTGCGGGTATCGGTCTTGGTTTCTTGGAAGGGTTACCATTATGTAATAGACTGTGGGCCTGATTTTAGGCAGCAAATGTTGACCAACCCCATAAATCGTCTGGATGGTATTTTTTTTACCCATGAGCACTCGGACCATACCGCTGGAATCGATGACATCCGGCCTTTTTTCTTTCGGCAGGGCGATATTCCCATCTATGCCCATGAACGAGTCATTGCTTCTTTGCAAAGACGTTTTGATTATATTTTTGCCGATGAAGACCGGTATCCCGGTGCTCCGGCAGTCCAAGTGATCCAAGTATATAAGGACACCCCCATTCAATTGGAAGATATGGAGATCATCCCAATAGAAGCCTACCATAATCGGCTGCAGGTTTTCGGATATCGCTTTAAGGATTTTGTGTACCTGACCGATGTGAAACGGGTGGATGCCCATGAAATGGCCAAGATGAAAGGCGTAAAGGTTTTGGTGGTCAATGCCCTACGGGAAGAACCGCATCATTCCCATTTCAACTTGGAGGAAGCATTGGCCTTTGCCGAAGAAGTAGGAGCGGAAAAAACCTATTTGACCCATATTAGCCATATGTTGGGATTTCATGGGGAAGTGGAGAAAAAACTTCCCAAGAACGTACATTTGGCCTATGATAATTTGAAATTGAAGATCTAACCCATGAAGAACAAGATTTTTTTATATCTATTTGTATTTGCCGCTTTGTTGGCGCTGTATCAATTTGTGAGTGCCAATAATCTGCAAAAGGCCATGACTGCCGATGTAAATGAGTTGCAGACCAAGGTGGAACAGCTTGAGGATTCCATCCAAAAGACCCAATTGCGATTATTGGACATGCAGTACTTTTCCTTGGAAAACAATGACGATGCCTTGGCATATTATGACCATCTCAATCTGGAACACCCAGCCCGTTATATCGAGGACAAGCTTTTGGAGACCAATGAAAAATCCGGGGACAATCCATTGATTCCCTACGCAGGGATGGAAAGCGATTTTAAAATCAACAAAATCAAGGTATTGAACCACAAATGGATCTTGGCCGATTTCTCGGATGGAAAATACTGGGGGGATTTGATCATCAAATACGAACTCAAGGATGATCTGGGTGTGGACTTTACCCTATTGGATCATTTGCTGTACACCCGGAGCAATTAAAGGTGTTCCACCAACCATTTACGGAAGGAATAAAAGTTCTGCTGTGAAACCCCATGGCCAATGGGAAACTCTTCGTAGGTAATATCTATGGAAAGGTTTTTTAGAAAATCCGGGGTTCTTTGGGCCCATTCCAAGGGGATTACCTGGTCCACTTGTCCGTGGGACGCATACATATGAAGGGTGTCAAAATCATTTTCCGTATATCCCGCCTTTATGATATTTTCATCGATATAACCGCTTAGAGCGATTACATTTTTCACTTTTTCAGGATAGGAAAGTGCCACGGCATAGCTTAGGATACTCCCTTGACTAAACCCCAAAAGGGTAATATTTTCAGTATCCAAATCGTAGGCTTCAATGGCTTCATCCATGAATGCAACGATTTTTTCACGGGATTCCGAAGCTTGTTCCACATCGTTCCATTTCCCATGGGTCGCATCAAAATTGATGGCATACCACGCATATCCGAAAGGATCTAGGTGGTATGGCGCCCTTACCGAAATCACCAAAAGCTCTTCTGGGAGTTCAGAAGCAAAGGAAAAGAGATCTTCTTCATTGCTGCCATACCCATGGAACATAAAAATAGCGGGCTTTTTACCAGATTCAGCTGATGACGGACGTACAAGATATTCCAAGGATAATGGGGTGGGGGACATGGTATTGTTTTAAGAAATAAAGGTAAACCATTTTTGAAAATGCTCCCCGATCAAAGGTAAGGGATTGCTCTTTCCTGATGAGGCTTGGGTGAGCCCGTATATGAGTACGATAACATACAATCCATAAAGTGGCAAGGTGAGAAAAACTATCTGGCTGAAGGAAAGCACGATGGCCATGGCGTGGAACACCAAATGCATGCCAAAGGCCTGCCTAATATGAAAGCGTGCAAACGTATTACGGGGCTCCATGTTCATACTCATGGCGATCAAAAAGCCCACCAAGGTGATGTAGGCTATAACTGCAGTGGTCTTACCGGATTTGGCTTCGTTCAAAATATCAGATTAAAATGTGGTCGTTGTTGATGATACCGTATACCTTTCCCTTCAAAGGTGTTCCCAAGAACATGCTATTTTTGGAAGTGGACAGAATGTTTTCCATTCCAAAGGTATATTCCATTTCTGGGTCGAACAGGGTAAGACAAGCTTTTTGGCCTTCTTCCAAGGAAGGGGGCTCTACCCCAAATCGCTCATGACCTTTGGTCAGTAGGGCCACAGTTTCCTCCACTCCAAATATGGGGTTAAGGGCACCAAAAGCCGATTCCAGACCTAGGGTACCGTCAACGGCATTGTCAAATTCCACCCGTTTTTCCTCGACATCCATGGGAATGTGGTCTGTAGTGATGTAATCAATGGTACCATCCTTGAGCCCTTTGATCAACGCTTTGATTTCCTTTTGGGTCCGCAAAGGAGGGGATACCTTATAGTTGGTATTAAAATCCTTCAAGCTTTCATCTGTAAAAACCAGATTATGAACCGCTACACTGCAGGTGACATCCAACCCTTTTTTCTTGGCATTGGCAATCAGTTTTACCGATTCTGCCGTTGAAATCGTTGGAATGTGCAATTTTCCGCCAGTATACTCCAAGATAAAAAGATCTCGGGCAATCTGAAGTTCTTCGGCCAAAGCCGGAATGCCCTTCAATCCCAAGGTGGTGGAGACTATCCCTTCATGCGCGACCCCTATCCCTTTAATTGAACCTTCTTGCGGGTAGGAAAAGACCAATCCACCGAAATTCTGTGCATATTGTAGGGCTATTTTCAAAAGATTGGGGTTGCTGATCTGTCGTTTAAAATCGTAGTAGGCCACAGCACCGGCATTTTTCATGTCGAACAATTCGGCCAAATCGCTCCCTTCCGAGTTCTTGGTCAAAGTCCCCATGGGATATAGGTTAGTGGCTTTTCCTTGCCCGCGTTCCTTTAAAAACACCACATCGGAGCTGGTGTCCGGCACGGGGCTGGTGCTGGAATATAGGACAATATCGGTAAAACCGCTCCTCCCGGCCACATGAAGCCCGTGGGAAATGGTTTCCCTTTCCTCATGGCCCGGCTCACCAAAACTGACGCCGGTATCCAACCAACCTAAGGAGACATGGAGATTTTTCAAGTCGACCAATTTGGTGTTGGACGGCGAATCAATGGATGCGGCAATCTTTTCAATGATGCCTTTTTTTATAAGGATGTCACGTTTTTTCATGTGCAGTTCCCTGTTCTCGGGGCACACTATTCTTGCGGACTTCAGCAGAATGTTCATGGAATGATTTTTTGGATGATTACCTCTACCAGTGCCAAAAGCAACGCTAAAATAACAAACCATTTCCAATAAGCGGCAATGTTGTTTTCAGCTTCCAAATAGGTAAAAAGCGAGCCAATGGATTCCTGGGTATTGGTCGGGTTCAAACTTTCCATATCCAAATAGGCCAATTGGCTCTCGGATCTTGGATAATTAAAGCTTATGTTTTTTAAGGCCTGACCATTTTGGGTGATGGTGTAAATACCATCCGAGGTAGGGTTCTGTTCAAAAACAAGCCTCACTTTATTGGGGAGGCTCTGTTGTAATGGGATAAACGTTTCATCACCTTTGGACACGCTTAAAATGGCATCGTTGGGCAATTGGGTAGATATGTCCACGGATTCTGCTTGTCCCAAGGTATGTTGAATTTCGGGCAGTTTCAAGCTGGATGTGGCCATGTTGTAAAACGTGGGGACAATCAATGGGGATGCGGTAAAGTTTGAGTTTTCCGGTTCCAAGGAAGCCGTAAAGCAATACAACCCATTAGTTCCCAATAAAAACGGTTCGTTGTTATCCAAAGACAATATCCGTGGTAGATTGGAACGAATTCTATAATACTGCCCTACCTTCGGATACTGAAAATTGGCCACTTCATTCTCAAACACGTTTTTGTATAGGGGATGACCAAAAGCAATAGCGGTAATGTTCACACTATTGTTCACTTTTTCAAGAAATTGGACACTGGAAAGCTGGGAAAATAGGCTATTGTACGAAGCTAAATCGCTATTCTGTGAAGGTACCACGACCAAAGTACCCCCATCTTCCTTAAAAGAGGCAAGCACATTTTGTAAACTATTGGGAATGGTGTTCAAATTATCAAGAATAACCATATGCTGTCCTTCCAAGGCACTATAGTCCAATTGGTCAATGGGCACTTTCATCAGGCTAAAATCTTCTTCAGGATACAAACGTTCCAAATAATCACCTGTGGAAGCGCTTATGGCCAAGACTTTAATTCTCTCCTTAGTATTGATGTTGAAAAAAAACTGGTTATCGTACCCCAAACCATTATCCGTGATGATGATTCTCCCGTTGATTTCTTGTCCACTGGGTATAGAGAACATCACTTCCGATGTAGTATTGCCGTCAAACTTGGCAGCAGATTTTGCGATTAGGGATGGACCATTGTAGAGGGAAATGGGTACGGTTTGGTCATTGGAACCGCCGCTCAGGAGAATGTGGAGTTTGGTTTGATCTGAAAAATCGTCCTCAAGGTATATGGAATCTATGGAAACATTGACGGAGCCCTTTGGTCGGGCCGGTACATAATAAGATTGGACCGTGGAATCCGACGGTATTGGTCCAGTTGCCATACGCTGTTGAAAATCAGAAATGACCATCAAATTTTTTATGGTGCCATTGGATTTGGAAAACAAGGTATTGGCCTTTAACTGAATATCCTCAAGACTCAATTGCCTATGTGTGTAAGGAAGGGACAATAGCTGGTTTTGAATATCCTTTACAGAAACATCCCTAAAAGTGCTCTCATTGGTGAACAGACTAAAAACAGTCTCCGTATCTATGTTTTTGACCAAATCTTGGATGGCCTTTTCCAGCAGCGAAAGGCCATTGTTCTTGGCCTGCATGCTAAAGGAATTGTCCAAATAGACTACAGTTTCCTTTTGCTGTAATGCCGTTACCGTGGAAGAAAATGGTTGTGCAAAAGCAATGATCAAGGCGGCCAATAAGAGTAAACGGGTAACAAGCAACAACCATTTTTTTAGGGTATTGCTTTTTCGTGATTCAGAGACCACCTTTTGTAGCATGGCCACATTGGTAAAGGGTGTCTTTTTAAACCGTCTTAACTGAAATAAATGGATTAGAATGGGAATACTGAGGAGAAAAAGGGCCCAAAGGATTTCTGGATGTTTAAACTGCATTCCCAACTTTGATTGGACAAATATAGGGATTAAAATAGTGCAGCCCCATAAATTTCAATGTTAAGGGAGTGGTAAATGTGATGGAAGGTTAGGGGAGGAGCTTAACAAAAGAAATAATAATCCTCCATGGGGTGTAGGCCCATATTGGAAAAATATGCTGTAATCTCTTGTTGCGCTTCCTCGTTGGCCACAGTGACTATGCTTTGCGGGTGTTTTAACTCCTTCAAGGCCATAAAATGGACCAAGTCTTTTCCGTAGATTTTTTTTCCGATTTTTTTCGGGTTATCGCATAGCCATGTAAAGTCAATATTTTGTTCCAAAAGGGTTTTGGCGATGGTTTTCCCTTTAAATCCAGCACCCCATATGACCAATGGGCGGTTGGGCCGATAATCCAACTTTAAAAAATAATGGAGTTTGATGTCCAGAAAATAGTTTTGGGCATAGTGCTCATGGGTACGGGAGGTTCTGGTGTCGTAATCGCGCCATAAATGGAGCACTTCATGGCAAGGAATGATCTTCAAATTGTTTTCATAAAAACGAAAAGTGAGATCATAATCCTCTGGATATCGGTGGGGATGAAACGCACCACAGGTTTCAAAATCCTCCCGATAGACCATCCAACAGGGAGAGGGAATGACACATTCCTTATAAATTTCACTGTAATTGGCGCCCGTGGCCGTCAATTGGTTGAGCCAGGTCTCATAGCGCTCATAACCATTGCTGATACCCCGCTCTGAGAAGTAGTGGACCTGTCCAACGGCCACATGGCCTTTTCCTGATTCCAAAAGTGACCGGACCATGACTTCCAAACGATGGGGCTTCATGATATCATCCGAATCCATTCGGGTCACCAAATCCCCGGTACTTTGGGCATAGGCAGTCTGCAAAGCGGGAATAATGCCTTTGCCTGAATTGTTGAATACCTTTATCCTGGAGTCTTTTTGTGCATAGGAATTCAAAAGATCGAGGCTATGGTCAGTGGAATGGTCGTTTACGGCAAGGATTTCCCAATTGGGATACGTCTGTTTCAGGATGGAATCCAGACATTCAGGAAGAAAATGTGCGGTATCCTTAAAAGGAATATAAATAGTTACCGTAGGGTCTTGCATTTCTGAATTTGGTGCTGTTATTGGCGCACAATTTCGTTTATATTGAAATTAACCTTGTACAACCTACTATTCCCATTTTCATATGAATCCAAAAATTGCTTCAAATGGTCCACGTTTTGAATAGTCCCCGCTGGATTTTGAACACGCCTACTCGTAAAGTAAAGAAGACCGTTGGGTTCATCAACAAAAGGACAATAATCCATATATCTTGAATTTACGGGTACGGGCAATGGTTTGGCTTTGGACCACTCGTTGTCATCCCCCTTGAAGCTTATGTAAAGATCGCCACTACCTTGACCATCCTCACGGGCATATCCTCCAAAAATCAAATAGGATTCGTCTTTGGCGATATAGGCATTGTATTCATAGCCTTTGGAGTTGATGTTCTCTCCCAAGGAAATGGGCTCGCTGTACTTTCCATTTTCATAACTGCTAAAAAAAATGTCATCTTCTCCTTTGGAATCTGGTCGGTCACCCGTATAATACAGGTTTCCATTGGTTGATACAGCAGGATAAAACTCGTTGTGCTCCGTGTTGATCGGAGTGCCCATATTAATTGGGCTGGACCAGTTCTTGGAGGGGGACTCTCGCTCTACATACCAAATATCAAAATCCTTGGTGTCTGCGGTAGATTCATTTAATGGTCTATTGGACACAAAATACAGTCGAAGCCCGTCTGGCGACAAAAAGGGTTCCATGTCCTTGTATTCACCTGAAAACGACGCCATCTTAGGAGTTCCCCATTCATTACCCTTCTTTAAAGACATGGAAATGACAGAAACATCTTCCGTCTGGGATTGAATGGTGAAATAGGCCTCGTTCCCATTCTGATCCATGGTAAAATCCCTGACCTTGTCAAAATCTTTGAGGATAACCAATGCGGGCATAACCGTGGTTTTTTCTTGGGCTGTACATGCAATTCCCAAAAAGAATACCGCTATGAACAGATTACTTTTCAAGATTTAAGGTTTTGCTGATGGCTTCACTGACCAATTTTTCCATCACGACATATCCTTCCTTGGTTACATGGACTTCATCAGTGGTATAGGCTTCGGGCAATCCATTTCGATCATCGGCCATTGCTGAAAAATAGTCAAGGTACATCACCCCTTGCTTATCCGTCATTTCCTTCAGTAGTTGGTTTAACTTTGGAATTTTCACATTAGGCTGAAGACCAGGTTGCCATGGATAATCGTACGCCGGCAAAACGGAACATACGATAGGGTGTATACCATTAGCCTTGGCCAATTGCACCATGGACAGGATATTGTCCCGGATTTGTTCCAAGGTCATAGGACCCGTATTCCCGGCAATGTCGTTGGTTCCCGCCAAGATGACCACGGCTTTGGGATGTAGATCAATGACATCTTGTTGAAACCGAAGTAGCATCTGGGGCGTGGTCTGCCCACTGATTCCTCGATTGATGTATGGATTATCGATAAAAAATGAAGGATTGGCATCTTCCCAGCCCTCGGTTATGGAATTGCCCATAAAGACGATGCGGCCATCCGTGTTTTTATTTTTCATCACTTCGGCATTGGCTTCCTGAAACTTTTGAAGGTTGGGCCAATCTTGCGCTTCTAGAGCTTCGGAAAATGATATGAATGAAAGCAAAACAAGTAGTTGTATTTTTATTCTTTGCATCTATGTTTGGTTTTGCTAAAAATACGCAAATAATCAGATTCTAAAATCAGGAGAACAGATAATAGAGTAATAGTCCGAACAAGATCATGGTAAGAATTGTGTAGAAGGTTGCTTTCTTATCTTTTCGCTTGCGCTGCGCAATTTTTTTCCGAATACGCAACATATCCAGTGGAGTGGATTTTTTTAAATTCAGTTGGGTGGCAACTTCACGTCCATATACATCGCCCTTGTTTTTTAGCTTTCGCTTTTTTACCAATTCGCGATTAGCCTTGAACGACTTTACCGCATCCAACATGAAACCGCCACCGCCCATAGTTTTGTAGTTTACTTATTTGTAGTAAGTTACCAAATTTTGTTACAAAAAAACGGTAAAATCAGCCTGAGCCCACTTTACCGTTTTGAATGTTTTTAAGAGGATTCTTAATATTTGGCACTCTTTCCGTTGGCCTGTGTCCTTATAATGAACGCTCGGATATCATCATTGGCCTTTTGCAGATCTTCCCGTCTTAGGTACATCATATGCCCGGAGCGATATCCTCTAAACTCAAACCTATCTTTCATACGGCCACTTGGGTCTACTTGCGACATGGTATACTTTGCAGCAAAATAAGTACAGGCCCCATCGTAATAGCCAGATTGTACCAACACATTCAAATATGGATTTTGGGCCATGGCCTGACGAAGATTTTCCCTAACATTGTCATCATCATTGTTCCATGGGTGTACCGGTCCAAACATGTTGTATTTAATATCGGTCTTAAAGTTGAGCTCTTCCTGTAAATAGTAGTTGATGGCAGGTGTGAAACTGTGCAGCCAAGACGTCAATTCAGGGGAATAATCAGGGCTGTCACCAAAAACCTGCCTATCTATCCCAAGGTATCTACTATCCAATCGGCCAACTGTATAGGCTCCTCTTTCCTTCATCAAGGCTTTCCAGAAAAACTGGGTTGGGACATCCAGGTTATGATCTAAGATATCTTGTTCTTTTAGACCAGTATAATACGCCATTTTCTGGGCAACGGCCTTCTTTTCCGCATCAGGAATAAAACCACCTTTTGCAATGGCTGGAAGCAAGGTGTTTAAGGTATAATCTTCCACTTCGGGAAGAACCTCCAATAAATCTTTGCTCTGTAACGCTGAAGGAAGTGCTTTATGATGCCATGCGGTGGCAGCAAAATAAGGGAGGTTCAGTGCACTGGAAACAGGGTCATTGTCGCGGAAAACCTTATAATCGGCAGGAGAAACCATGATGACTCCGTTCAAATACATCCATTGTTGGTTCTGAAGTGCCAAGGATAGCCCCATGACCCGGGTACCACCGTAACTTTCACCTACAATATATTTTGGGGAACTCCATCGGTTGTTTCTAGTCACAAAAGTGTTCAACCATTCGGCCAAATAGGCCGTATCTGCATTAATGCCAAAAAATCTTTCACGATCTACCTTCTCCCCGGTTTCAGGAATGGTTCTTGAATACCCGGTGTTGGCAGGGTTTACATAAACAATATCGGTAACATCCAATACGGAAAAAGGATTTTCCTTTACCCCATAAGGTTGAACAGGATAGCCTTCATCATCGATCTTAAGGATTCTGGGGCCGGTATAGGCCAAGTGCATCCAAACCGAACCGGAGCCGGGACCACCATTGAACGAGATCAAAAGGGGACGACTGGCCCTATCTTTTACATTGTTCCGAGTATAATAGGTATAATGGAGTGAGGCTACGGGCTCACCCATCTCATCCCAAACAGGTTGCGTTCCCGTAGTGGCCGTGTAGTTGATGTTTACCCCATTTATGGTAACCGAGTGTTGCGTGGTCACGGTTGTGTCCACAGGAAGTTTGCGGTTTTGTGCAAAAGCAATCGATGAGCATAGGACCATGCCCAGAAGAAGATAGATATTTTTCATTTTTTAAGGTTAATTAGTCTAAGCCTAAAAATAGGGAATTAGAAGACTCTTATTCTGTTAAAAGAATGGTAAAAGACTAATTTGTCGGATTGATGAATACCCCAAGGGTTATAGGTTGAGGTGATAGAAAGCAAAGCAATCATACTTAGAATTTCTCGAATACACCCAATCCAAAAAGGGCAAAATCATATTTTACCGGGTCCGAAGCATCCAACTTTCTTAGGTTTAGGTCCAATTCAGCCAAAGCTTTGGCATCGTTCTGTTTGCGTTTGAGCAGTTTCAGTTTTCGGGCCACATTGCCCGAGTGTACATCAAGGGGACAGGAAAGTTGGCTTGGGTCCAAGCTTTTCCATAGGCCAAAATCAACCCCGGTGCTGTTGTCGCGGACCATCCAACGCAAAAACATGTTGATGCGTTTGGCGGCGGAACCTTTCATGGGGTCCGAAACATGTTTTGTGGTCCGGGTAGGGTGGGGCAGTTCAAAAAACACCTTCTTGAAATTGGAAATGGCGGGTTGCAGGGAGTCTTTTTCGCCGTTTTGACTGAATATAGGTTCCAATCCACCATGATGAAGATAGATATGCTGCATACTGCGGATAAAATACTGCAGATCTACTCCATTAAAGGTTCTATGCACAAAGGTAGAAAGCTTTTCCAGGTCACCCTGGGAATGGTTCATTACAAAATCGTAGGGGGTATTTCCCAAAAGCTCCATCATCTTGGAAGCATTGTTGATGATACTTTTCCGATTACCCCAAGCAATGGTCGCCGTCAAAAATGCGCTGATCTCTATATCCTCTTTTAGGCTGAACCGATGGGGGATTTGAATGGGGTCATCCTCCAAAAAGCGGGGATGGTTGTATTGAACGACCTTTTCATCCAAAAAAAGCTTTAATTCCGATTCTGTCATGGTACGCTAGGAAACAATCAAACCATCCACCATGGTCAACTTACGATCCGCCATATTGGCCAACTCCAGATTGTGGGTCACCAACACAAAGGTTTGTCCAAACTCATCCCGAAGCTTAAAAAAAAGCTTGTGTAGATTATCCGCACTTTCCGAATCCAGATTTCCACTGGGCTCATCGGCCAGCACAACGGATGGTTTGTTCATCAAGGAACGTGCTACGGCCACACGCTGCTGTTCCCCTCCTGAAAGCTCGTTGGGTTTATGGTGATATCGGTCCTTGAGACCCAAAAAGTCCAAAAGTTCCATGGCTCGTTTTTCCGCTTCCTCCTTGGGTGTTTTTTTGATAAAAGCTGGGATGCAAACATTTTCCAGTGCAGTGAATTCAGGTAATAATTGGTGAAACTGAAAGATAAAACCAATATGTTCGTTACGAAAACGGGCTAAGTTTTTATCGTTCAATTGGGTCACTTCCATGTCATTGATCAACAGATTACTTTCCTGTGCGTTGGAAGGGGAATCCAAAGTTCCTAAAATTTGGAGCAAGGTGGTTTTTCCAGCTCCCGAAGCCCCTACAATGGATACCACTTCCCCTTTTTTGATTTCTAGGTCGACCCCCTTAAGAACCTTCAGGTCGCCATACTTTTTTTGAATGTTTGTTGCCTTGATCATGAAAACAGCTTCTTATGGCGCAATACACCATTGCGTAACAAAGATTGGAATTTTTACTAAGTTTTCGGGCATCTTTCCGACTGAGGACAGGAAATTAGTTTTTTATCTGGATTGCGGGATACTAAACTTTACCTAATTTTGAAACTTCATGGACAAACAAGTCAACATGGATTGGGAGACCGCCATATTCGCTGGCGGTTGTTTTTGGTGCACCGAAGCTGTTTTTCAACGCCTCAATGGGGTGAACGAAGTAGTTTCGGGATACACTGGGGGAACCATTAAGAATCCGGCCTACAGGGAAATCTGTACAGGACGTACTGGACATGCGGAGGCCATCAAGATTACATTTGATGCTTCAAAAGTATCTTATGTGGAATTGCTGGAAGTATTCTTTGCCACCCATGACCCCACTACCTTGAACCGTCAGGGAAACGATGTGGGGACCCAGTATCGGAGTGAAATCTTTTACACAAACCCTGCTCAAAAGCAGCAAGCGGAAGAGTTCATTGCCCTGTTGGAAAAGGAACAGATTTTTGCTTCGCCCATTGTAACGGCCATTTCCGAGGAAAAACCCTTTTACAAGGCTGAGGAGGAACACCAGAATTATTATAACGACCATGCACAACAACCCTATTGCCAGGTCATTATAGAGCCTAAGATTAAAAAGTTGAATACTTATTTTCAAAAAAGAATAAATACTATCAAGTAAAGCCTATGGCACCGTATCGCAATCTGGAAGAATACAATATTGAAATCACAAACGAGGTAAAGGACCACTTTGCCAAGATTATGGGGGATATTGGGGAGGATGTATCCCGAGATGGTTTGGTGAAAACCCCAGAAAGGGCTGCAAAAGCCATGCTGTTCCTTACCCAGGGATATAAACAGGATGCTACGGAAATCCTGAAAAGTGCCATGTTCGCGGAAAGCTATGACGATATGGTGATCATCAAGGATATTGAGGTGTATTCCCTTTGCGAACACCATATGCTCCCTTTCTTTGGGAAAGCACATATTGCCTATATTCCCAATGGACATATTGTGGGACTCAGCAAAATACCCCGTGTAGTCGATGTTTTTGCCAGAAGGCTTCAGGTCCAAGAAAGATTGACCCATGATATTTTGGAGTGTATAAACGCCACCCTTAAACCCAAAGGAGTAGCCGTGGTTATTGAAGCGGCCCATATGTGCATGATGATGCGCGGGGTGCAAAAACAGAACTCGGTCACCACAACATCAGGATTCCGAGGACAGTTTGAAAAACAAGAGACCAGAAACGAGTTTCTAAAACTTATCAGCTCCGATTTGTCTTAAGGCATTTCTTCAATTCATTTGGATTTTCTATTTTACCACAATGACAGAAGAAAAAGACCCCAAGTACCGTAATCTACTTTTAGGACTTTTGTTCGATGGCATTGGTATGCTCTCGTTCGCGATTCCCGGAATAGGGGAGTTTTCGGATGTAATCTGGGCTCCCATTGCAGGGTGGCTCATGACCCGATTGTATAAGGGTAGGGTAGGGCAAGCGGCTGGTCTTATCACCTTTGCCGAAGAGCTCATTCCCGGTATGGATATCGTGCCCACCTTTACCTTGACTTGGATCTACACCTATCTATTGAGCAAAAAAAAGAGCGACAAACCGTAAAAACTATCTGCCGCTCTCGAAATTTTTATACTTTTTTTACAATCCAATACTCAAATTAAAGGCAATGTTACGGCCAATATTGGCAATGCCATCGGTCTTTAATCGGGATAGGTGCGAGATATAGGTTTTATCAAAAAGATTGTTTCCGCTTATCTTGAAGCCCACCAATTGGTTAAAAATGGTGATTTCTCCACCAAAGCCCATATTGAATAGACTATATCCCGATGTAGGGGTTTCAAACGTGGCTACTTTATTTTGGTCAAATACAGATTGAAGCGTGGCAAAGGCATAACTCTTGGACTTTGTTCCCTTAGCGGTGTTCCATTCTACCCGTAGCGTATTGTTCCATCGGTTAGCTGGAATCAACGGAAGGTCGGTCTTGTCTTCCAGTTCTCCAAAAACCATATCAAAACTACTTTCCAAATGCAGCCAATCCAAAGGATGGGGGTGTAAATGGAATCCAAATTCGCCACCGTAGAGTTTGGCATCCTGTTGTTGGAAAACATAAATGGGATCATCATCCCTAAACTCCCCAGTAGGTTGCAAATAGATATAATCGCTCACATTGTTGTAGAACGCATTGGCATATACCTCAATATGTTGATTGCTATATTCAAGGGCCAAATCTACCTGTACATTTTGCTCGCTGTCCAAATCTGGGTTTCCTATCTCCACCCTATTGGCGCCACTATGGAGTCCGTTGGAAGTCAATTCGGATAGGTTGGGCGCCCTGAATCCCGTGGCAATGTTCAAACGGAAGAGGATGTTATCCGTTAAATCCGCCCTATATCCCACAGCAGCATTGAAACTGTTGAAATTCTTGTCCAAACTGGGAATATATTCCTCATCGCCAACAATGCCACTTTCCTCTCCGTTTATCGACCTTAAATCATACCGCAACCCCAATTGCAGATCACTTTTATTGAAATGGATGTGGGAAGTGGCCAATACCCCAAAATCATTGGTAATGGCATTGGGAATAAGTACTTCTTCGCCAAAATTCTCGTTCTTTTGGTGCATACCCTGTACACCAAAAATAGTGGTCATACTGCCCCATTGGGGGTTAAACTGCAAGTTGTAGTTAAACGTGCTCAAGTCCATGTCCAAAGCGGGACCTTCCTCACCCTCTTCTTCTTCATGTTCCTCCTCTTCGTGTTCTTCACCTTCTTCATGTTCGTGTTCATGGTGCTCCTCAAACTCTTTCCTATCATTGAAAATATATCCGAAAGTGGCTTCCAAACTGGATTTTCTAAAGAAAAAATTACTTTTCGAACTCAAAATATGGGTTGCAATCTCTTGATTCGGTAACAAAGGATCCCTGCCATTGTCCTGCACCCCAATTTCTTCGGGTATACCCAAATTGGATTCGTTGTAATTATACCTCAATTCCGTCTTGAACTTGGTGGCCTGATAGGCTAGTCCGGTTTTAATATCGGCTTCCTTGAATCTGGAGTTGGTCACGCCGGTGCCATCGCCTGTTTCATAATCGACATTGGATGAATAAGCGCCCCTTACCAAAAACTTAAGTTTTTCGCCCGAGGTTTTAAACCCCGCGTTGGCACCATACCCCAAAGTATTGGTAAAATAGTTTAGGTTGATGTCACCCGAGGTCTGGTTGGGGAGTTCAAAACTTTCAGGATTTAGGTAGAGTACGCCACCCAGGGCATCGGAACCGTAGAGTAGGGAAGCGGGTCCTTTGATGACCTCAATGCTGGAAATTCCGGCATCATTGACCCCAAGACCGTGTTCGCCTCCAAATTGTTGGTTCTCCAATCGTACGCCTTGGGTATAGACCAAAACCCTATTGAAACTCAGTCCCCTGATCACAGGTTTTCCAATACCTACCCCTGTGGAAACCGAGGTTACCCCGGGGACTCTGGTAATACCATCCGCTAAGGTAATGGCGCCTTCACTTTTGAGCTCAGCGATGGACTTTTGTTCCACTTTCATCACATTTTCCCGTTGAAGCTTATGGAAAGGGGTGGAGAGAACAACCTCGTCAATTTCAATGGCCGAGGGAGTCATGGCATAATTGTAGGTATTACTGCCTGAATGGATTTCCAAGGTTGTGGAATAGGTTTCGTAGCCCAAATAGGCCACTACAAGTTTGTAGGAACCTTCGGGAAGGTCTTTTAGGGTGTATGAGCCATCAGTCCCAGTAACGGCTCCTTTCTCCAATTGGGGGATATATACGGATACCTGTTCCAAAGGTTGTCCATTTTCTGAATCCGATATGTTACCTGTAACTGTGCTCTGTGCAACTATATATAGTGGGGCCAATGCAAAAAGCATTGACGTGAACAATTGTTTCATTATAAAAATTACTACGTTATTGAATGTGTTGAATGGAAACGAAAACTATAATGAAACAGTAGGAGGGGCTCTTAAAGCCTGATATTCCTTTTGGTAAGGTTTAAAAAAAGAGTTGTGAAAATTGTGTTGATGCCCAATAATCGGTACTTGCAAGGCAACGTATTCATAGGAAGAAGCAACAAATACTTTGGACACCAAGGTGAAGTCATGGAATTCACAATGGATATCCGCCTCATGGATGTGCTTTGTGCCCTCAGCAATGCAACGTTTTTCCTTGGAGTGTCCAAAAAGCGCATGTGATAGCTTTACTGCCGATGGGGTAAGTATCCCCAAGGCCAGTACAAAGGAAACAACAGCAATGATACGTTTAGGAAGCAATGAGGTCATCTTGGCAAAGTAACCTATCCGAATACTTTTTCTGTGTTAACAAAACCATAAAACTATGGGAAGAGAAATCCTAATCCCATGCGTTTCAACATTTTCTTTTCAAATTCCCAGAAGAATTTGAACTGCCCGAACAGCCAACCAACAAAGACCAGTATAAATTGGTATACAGGAAAGATCAAGAGAATACGTGCGGTCCAATAGATGGCGCCATGGGTATTGTTTTCTCCAAGTCCCATCCATTCCACCAAGGGGGCAGCAAGTTTTCCTGAAGCACTTCCCGTTATGGCAAAGACAATGAAAATGGCAATCATTTCCCATTTGTGGGCCACTTTCCATTTATGCTCCAACTTTTCAAAGCACCAAAGAAAAAACCGAATCATGATTACAGTCAACCCGATGGTGGAACCCAAAGTAAAAACCCATTCCACTAAAGTATTGTTAAGCCCAAAGGTGTGCAACAAACGTCTGGATATCCAGTAAGCGGTAAGCAGTACTAAGGCGAAGCCCAAAAATGGAAAGAAAAGTTGCCAGTCTTTATGAATTTCCCAGCGGTCCCTTATTTTTTTCATCGGCAAGAATGTTCCGATGCAAAAATACGGTTTTAAATCCTTGGAAGAAAGGGGCCAAGACGCTGTTTGTATTTTCGCTGGAAATAAACGAAATAATTATAGAGCTTATAATTTACTTCATAGCCATAATCAATATTTGGGTCATAATCTATTTGGAACATATACAGATTTGGATTAAAGATTCCGGGCTGTACAACACGTCTGTTCCATTCCATTACAAGAAGTTGATTCCTGTTTTCCAGGAAAGATTGGGAGTAGTAGCCTTCGGGTCGGGCAATACTCAGTAACCAAGTGTAGAATCCGGGTTCAATGATGATGATCTCATATTCACTCTCCTCATCTTTGATCTCTACTTCCTTTTCTTCCTGTGAATTGAAAACGGCCTGTTCTTCGTCGGAAATGTCCAAGGCCTCTTTTTGTGCAGAACAGGACACCAATAGGCCAAAAGTGGCCACAAAGGCCACTAAGAAGGATAAAATTCTCTTTTTCATAGGTTTAAGATACAAAAAAAGCCATTTGAAATTTCAAACAGCTTTGTTAAATATCGTTAAGCAGAAAGGCTATTTGCCAAAAAGTCCGCCCAGCATCCCGCCAAGGCCGCCTTTTTTCTGTCCACCACTGTTCAATACCATTCCGGCCAAATCATCTATAACGCTGCCATCGCCATCTGAGTCCAGAAAAGTCTCAATAAGGGATTGTTGTTTGGAGGCACTTTTACCACCGCCCATAAGTCCACCCAAAAGACCGTTGAGTCCATCAGGGCTGCTCACATTCTGCTGACGCGTTTGTTTTCCCAAATATCCCAATAGGATGGGTGCGGCAATTTTAAGGATTTGGGAAATGGTTCCAGCATCCAAACCTGATTTGCTGCTTAAGGCATTTTCCACTTGGGGTTGTTTTGTCCCCAAGATATGCCCTAAGATTCCAGCGCCATCGTCCATTACGTTTTGGTCCACTCCACCTCCAAAGAGACCTCCCATGTCATCCAAAATGCTGCCATCGTGTTTGGAGGACAGCGCATTCATAAGTCCTTGGGCCCCACCAGGGGTAGAGGTGTTCTTTTTCATGGCACCCATCAACAAGGGCATGGCCATACTCAAAACATCTGCGGTTTTATTTTCGGATTGCCCAGTTTGTCCGGCCACTCCGCTGATCAATTGTTGGCCCATGGGGCTATTTAGTAAATCCAATAATCCTGACATTGTATTTGTGTTAAGGTTAGGAAGACAATGTAGTGAAAAACTAGGTTTTGAACCCGTATGAGGGTCAAAAAACCAATTATTTTAGCAATTTGATAATCTGTTGCGCCAATTCCATGCCAATACGTTGCTGTGCTTCTTGGGTCGATGCCCCAATATGTGGGGAAAGCGATATTTTGGGATGCATCAATATTTTGATTTCCGGGTGGGGTTCGGATTCATAGACATCCAATCCCGCAAAGGCCAATTTGTCAGCGTCCAAGGCTTCCACAAGGGCCACTTCGTCCAAAACACCACCACGCGACGCATTGATGATGCCTGCCGTAGGTTTCATCTGCGCCAATTCTTTTGCCCCAATAACATACCCATTTTGTGATGGAACGTGGATACTGACAAAATCAGAATTCTTTAAAACATCCTCAAGCGTGCTGTTTTCCAACTTGAACTGTACGGTTTGTCCATCATAAAAAGAAACCTCCAAGGTCACTTCTTGGGTATGGTGATCATGGTAAAGCACCTTCATACCTATGGCAATCGCCATTTTTGCAGTGGCGTGACCTATCCTTCCCAAACCAATGACCCCCATGGTCTTTCCGCGCAGTTCCGTTCCGGAAGCATAGCTTTTTTTGAGCTGCTTGAACTGACTGTCGCCATCCAAGGGCATGTTTCGGTTGGAATCATGTAAAAATCGAGCTCCGTTGAACATGTGGGCAAAGACCAGTTCGGCCACCGACTCCGAAGAAGCTTCGGGCGTATTGATGACATGGATTCCTTTGGACCGGGCATAATCCACATCTATGTTATCCATACCTACACCGGCCCTGCCGATCAATTGAAGGCCAGGGCAGGCATCGATAGTTTTTTTTCTTACTTCAGTGGCACTTCGCACCAAAAGGACCGAAATGGAATTGGTGTTGATGAAATTTGCCAATTGTTCTTGGGCCACTCGGGTGGTGACCACCTCAAAACCTTTCTTTTGAAGTACATCTATTCCCGATTGGGCTAAGCCATCATTGGCCAGTACAATATTCATAGGCTTAAATTATAAGTCTTAAGTTTTAAATAGTTTCTTGGCTGGTTTTGACAATTTTGGTCAAAATTTTGATGATTTGCTCTATTTCTTCCAAGTACTCTTTCAAATCAAGGTCAGATAAATTGGCTTTATGAATCAATCGTAACCAATATCTGGATTCACGTGCTTCTTTTGAAGCTATGGCCATTTTAGAAATGAAATCTTTTTTGGATTGACCTGCACCTGCTTCGGCTACATTTGCTCCAATGCTGGTGGATGAACGCAATAATTGATCGGCGAAGACATACTCGTTGTTTTCCTTCAAATTTTTAACCAATTTGATGATGCGCAACGAAAATTCAAAACTTCTTTCTTCGATCAATATTTAGGATTTAGAACTAAAAACTTAACACTAATCTATCCTTTTTTCTCCAATTCACTCATAATGTCTACCAAAACCCCTACACTTTCCAAGGGTAGTGCATTGTACATGGATGCGCGATATCCTCCCACAGATCGGTGCCCGTTGATACCACTGATACCTTCCTCTTTGCACATGCTGTCAAAAACTTCTTTCAATCCATCGTCAGTGATGTTGAAAGTGGCGTTCATAGTGGAACGGTCTTCCTTGGCCGCAAAGCCAGAGAATACGGGGTTCAATTCTATTTCGGAATAAATAAGGCTGGCCTTTCGCTCGTTGATTTCCTCAATGGCGGCAATACCTCCCAAATCCTTTAGCCACTGTAGGGTAAGCATGGACACGTATACTGCAAATACAGGAGGTGTGTTGAACATGCTCTCTTTACTCGCATGTACCGAATAATCCAACATGGACGGGATTTTTCGGGAAACCTTGCCCAAAACATCTTCTTTTACCACAACAAGAGTGGTCCCGGCTGGTCCCATGTTCTTTTGGGCACCTGCATAGATTAAGTCAAACTGGGAAAAATCGAGTTGACGGGAAAAAATATCCGAACTCATGTCGCAAACCAATGGAACATTTGTTTTGGGAAATTCCTTGATCTGGGTTCCAAAAATGGTATTGTTGGAGGTAAGGTGCAAATAATCCAGGTCGGAAGGAATACTATATCCCTTTGGGATATGGTTAAAATTTGCGGCCTGTGACGAAGCCACCTCCACAATATCACCGAACAGTTTGGCTTCCTTGATCGCTTTTTGGCTCCAGGTCCCTGTGTTGACGTATCCTGCCTTTTTGTCCAAAAGGTTATAGGCGGCCATCAAAAACTGCATACTGGCCCCTCCTTGCAAGAACAGGGCTTGATATCCCTTTCCTTCCAATCCCAAAAGTTCAAGGGCCAACGAACGGGCCTTTTCCATTATCGCCACAAATTCCTTGCTGCGATGTGAGATTTCTATAAGTGATAAACCAATACCGTCCAGTTCCACTACGGCTTCGGAAGCCTTCTGCATGACCTCTTTGGGTAAAATACAAGGTCCTGCGCTAAAATTGTGTTTTTTCATTCCCTTAATTTAGAAGGTAAAGGTCTAAAAAAAACTTGGATCTAAAAACGGTTTCGGCAATCGGTTTTTCTATAGTTGAAGTAAAAAATCCATGGTGTCCACACCATCCGCATAATCACCCAGTTGGGGGTTTTGGGTCTCTCCAAAAGCAATATCGTTGGATTGGGTCTCGGCTGATACAATACATTGGATTTGCTCTTCTTGCATCAATAATTGTTCGCGTAATTTTTCTTGGGAGTCGTATTGGGAATAGAATAAGGCCGCGATAGGGGAAGAGAACCCTTCATCTTCCTTGAGCACCAAAAAACCATTGTCCAAAATCTTAAAATCGCTCATGAGGTACACTGCCTTGTTATAGTCGTAATTATTGGCATATTTATGATGATGGATAACATCCTGAAAAGTAAACATGGCCTTGTAAAACGTATCAAAATCATATCCTGTGGGAACAAAGAGTTTGGCAACATTTCTACAACCCAACCCGTAATACCTAAAAATATCCTCACCCAAGGCTTCCAGTTCATCTTGGGATTCATTCCCGGTTAAGATGGCCACCGAACTTCTATTTTTTCGGATGATGTTCGGTTTTTTTCCAAAATAATGCTCAAAATAGCGACCTGTATTGTTGCTTCCTGTGGCAATGACGGCATCAAAGTTTTCCAGTTTACCTTCGGTGAATTCAATCCGTTCAGCCAATATCGGTTCCTCTTTGATCAAATAATCGGAAAGATAGGGAAGCAATATCTTATCATTGGAAGAAAGTTTGGCCAATACTTTATTTCCAGAGAGCAGCACACATAAAAAATCATGGAATCCCACCAAGGGAATATTACCGGCCATGACAATACCGATGGTCTTTGGAGCGTTATCGACCGTAAAGTCATACTTGGAAAGCCATCGGGATAGGTTTTCTTCGGTCAATAATTCACTCCATTGCTGTAACGCAACAATGATGTTGTCCCGGGTAAACCACCCATTTTGCTGTTCAGCCTTGGCCAAGGCCTCATCAAATGAAGCCAACGAGCCATTGTCATTTTCACAAAAATCGCCAAGGTAACTTCCAAGTTTAACAAAAGCTTTCAATATTGGGAGATGTGCCCTCATTATATTTGTATACTAATTTGGTAGGGTTTATTTTTGCCAAAAATACGCATGCTGAAATGAATCAGCACCACGGAAAAAGAAAATTATGGCGATAATTATAACAGACGAATGCATTAACTGCGGGGCCTGCGAGCCAGAATGCCCCAATACAGCAATATACGAAGGAGCCGATGAATGGCGATATAGTGACGGTACTTCCTTGGAGGGAGATGTAGTCCTTCCCAATGGAAAAGCAGTAAATGCTGAGGAGGTCCAGGAACCTGTAAGTGACGAAATCTATTACATTGCACCCGATAAGTGTACCGAGTGTATGGGATTCCATGAAGAACCCCAATGTGCCGCGGTTTGCCCAGTGGATTGCTGTGTACCGGATGAAGACCACGTGGAAAGCGAAGAAGAACTTTTGGGCAAGCAGAAGTTTATGCATCCCAACGGATAGCCCATAAAAAACCACTAATTTAGCCCCGAACTTATTTTCGGGGTTTTTTATGCAAGAAAAAGAAAAAACATACAATGGTTTTTGGAAGCAGGCCGGGTGTATTTTATCGCTTGTGGCCATTTTTGGAATCATCGGACTTTTTGCCATGGGCTTTTATTTCCTGATAAAAGGGTTTTAAAACGCCCAAAACAAAACTTCAACTTATATTTGCAGCCTTAAAATACACCTGAATAGATGAAAGCCGGTATCGTAGGATTGCCCAACGTGGGAAAATCCACCCTCTTTAACTGTTTGTCCAATGCCAAGGCGCAAAGTGCCAACTTTCCCTTTTGCACCATTGAACCCAACATTGGGGTGGTGAACGTTCCCGATACCCGTTTGGAAAAATTGGAGGAATTGGTGAACCCTGAGCGTGTAATTCCTGCCACAGTGGAAATTGTGGACATTGCTGGTTTGGTAAAGGGTGCGAGTAAAGGTGAGGGACTGGGCAACCAGTTTTTGGGCAACATCCGGGAAACAGACGCAATTCTTCATGTCTTACGCTGTTTTGACAATGACAATATTGTACACGTAGATGGTTCCGTAGACCCCATCCGTGACAAGGAGACCATAGACATGGAACTCCAATTGAAGGATTTGGAAAGCGTGGAGAAAAAGCTGGACAAAGTAAAACGTGCCGCCAAGACCGGAAACAAAGAAGCCCAGAAAGAAGAGGCTGTTCTTAATGCCTTGAAAACAGGTTTGGAGTCCGGCACATCGGTACGGGCTATTCAACTCAGCGATGAGGATAGACTGGAATATGTAAAACCTCTACAGCTCATTACGGACAAGCCTGTAATGTATGTCTGTAACGTAGGCGAAGAAGCCGCAGCTACCGGGAATGCCTATGTGGAAAAAGTAAAGGAAGCTGTGGCCCAGGAAAATGCCGAGGTCATCTTTTTGGCCGTGGGTACCGAAGCCGATATTACCGAACTGGAAACCTACGAAGAACGCCAAATGTTCTTGGAAGATTTGGGCCTTTCTGAACCCGGTTCCGCAAAGCTTATCCGTGGCGCTTACCGTTTGTTGGATTTGGAGACCTATTTCACAGCTGGGGTCAAGGAGGTACGTGCATGGACCATTCCCGTGGGAGCCACAGCGCCCCAAGCCGCTGGTGTGATCCATACCGATTTTGAAAAAGGCTTTATCCGTGCCGAGGTCATCGCTTATGATGACTATGTGAAACATGGCAGCGAAGCCAAGGTCAAGGAAGCCGGCCGTATGCGGGTGGAAGGCAAGGAGTACATTGTTAAAGATGGCGATGTGATGCATTTCCGCTTCAACGTGTAAAAATTGAAAAAATCTTGAGAGGATAATAAAATATCCGTCAATTCAAAACCTGTATCCGTCAACTCATATGGCCCATCAATATATTGATGGGTCTTTTTTTGTTCCAGAGTATCGATTTTAGGGGTTAAGTATAATTATTAACCCAAATAAATCTTTGATATGAAAAAAGCGATACTGGTCGGCCTATCCGTTTTGGCACTGTCCCTGAACACTTCCTGCGGCAAGGACGATGGCCCGACCGATGAACCCAAAGCAGTGGAAATCAATGGTTTTTCCCCTGCATCTGGAACGGTGGGAACCGAAGTGACCATTACCGGTAAAAACTTCAGCACCACAAAGACCGGGAACAACGTAACCTTTAACGGAACTGTAGCCGCAGTGAAAGAAGCTTCGGGTTCACAACTTAAGGTAGATGTTCCCAATGGCTCAACCACGGGGAAAATTAAAGTGACGGTGGGCAACAGTTCGGCCACAAGTGCCACGAACTTTGAGGTGACCACGACACAAGCTGCCCCAACCATTTCGGGATTGGATGTGTCCGCTATTTGCGCAGGAGGGGAGGTTGTCATAAGCGGGGAAAACTTTGGCTCCAGTGCCCAGGACGCAGCCGTTTATATCGATGGTGAACAAGCAACCGTAACTGCACACGCATCAAACAGCTTGACCATTGAAGCACCACAAACAGCCGTAACTGGACTTGTGGAGGTAAAAGTAAATGGCCAATCTGGCTTCAGTGAAGCTCAACTGGAAGTTTATCCAGCACCAGTAATAACAGGACTCTCGATCAATGAAGGTGAATGGGGCTCCGAAGTGACCATTCAGGGTACATTTGGCCAAGGCTTAAAAATACATTTTAATGATAAAGAAGGGCAAAATTTAGAAGTCTCCTTGGATGGCACTGAAGCCACCAAAATGTATGTCTATGTACCAGAAGGGGCCAGAACGGGAACTTTCATTGTGTCTGATAACTGCGGTAATACCACCGAAAGTGAAGAGTTCACCGTATTCCATGGCCGTTGGACCCAAGTTGCGGATTTTGGGGGAGGTGAGAGAAGTGGAATGATAGCGTTTGCAGTAGGAGATAAAGGCTATGTGGGAACAGGTGTACATGATGGTTCAATATTTAGTGATATTTGGGAATACGACCCCAATACAGATCAATGGACACAAAAGGCTGATTTTGGCGGCGGTTTTAGAAGTGCTGCAGTAAACTTTGTAATTGATAATACCGCATATGCAGGAACAGGTTCATTGGGAACAACCTTATACCAAGATATTTGGAGTTATGATTCAGGTGCAGATATGTGGAATGGAGAAACTATATTTCCCGGATCTGCAAGACGTATTGCCGTAGGGTTTTCTATTGGTGATAAAGGCTATATAGGTACTGGAAAAGATCAGAATCAAAATTTGCTGAAAGATTTTTGGGAATATGATTCAAATGACGATACTTGGACGAAGAAAACAGATGTAGGAGCGGTGGGTAGATATTTTTCTGTGGGTTTTGCCATAGGCGATAAAGGCTATATAGGTACTGGCTTTGATGTAAACAGTAATTTTCTTAATGATTTTTGGGAGTATGATCCAAGTAACAATACTTGGACACAGAAAGCAGATGTAGGAGCAGAGAGCACCGTAAGATCAAATGCCGTGGGCTTTGCTATAAAGGGCAAAGGCTATATTGGAACAGGCATAGACGATCCTATAAACCAAAACCTTTTAAAAGATTTTTGGGAGTACGACCCCACCGACGATACTTGGGTACAGGTTGCCAGTTTTCCGGGTGAAGCTCGGCAATCCGCAACGGTTTTTGTGATCAATGGTAAGGCCTATGTTGGTTTGGGAAATGGTTCCAATGGCAGCTTGGAGGATTTCTGGGAATTTGACCCTGATCCTGATCCTGAAAACTAATTCCTGTCTATCAGTTTTACAAGTAAACCAAAAGGGAGTCTTATTTTTAAGACTCCTTTTTTTTGGGGATTCTCCGTTTTCTTGGTCAATCCAAAACCTATATCCGTCAACTCATATGGTCCATCGGTATATTGATGGGTCTTTTTTTGTTCCAGAGTATCGATTTTAGGGGTTAGTTATAATTATTAACCCAAATTTTTGACATGAAAAAAACAATTTTGATCGGACTTTCCTTGGTAAGTATGATGTTCTACACATCTTGTAATGAAAACGAGGATGTAGTCCCTGAACCAGAACTGGAAGATGTCCAGGTTTTAGGGGTCTTCCCTGAAGCAGGACAGCCTGGAACCGTAGTGACCATAACGGGTAAAAACTTTAGCAGGGTATGGCGCAATAACATTGTTACATTTAACGGAGTGCAGGCCGAGGTAAATAGTGCTTCCACAAGAAAGCTGGACGTGGTTGTTCCCGAAGGGGCAAGTACCGGTCCCATATCTGTTGCTTTTCGCGCCAGTTCGGATGTTTCATCACTTGATTTCACCGTATTGGAAAAAATACCGGCTATTTCTGTGTTTTCACCCACCTCGGGCAAAGCAGGGACCATTGTTGAAATTGAAGGAATCAACTTTAAGACCAACCCCCAAGCGAACATGGTAAAGTTTGGCGATGTGGAGAGCGTGGTCATCAAGGTCGATTCTGCTGCAACAAGATTAAAAGTAAAGGTGCCGGAAGGGGCCGGTACAGGCAAGATATCAGTCACCGCTGATTCACTCACTGGTGAATCTGAGGAAGATTTTGTGATACAGTAGGAGAAAGAAAAGAGTATTTTTCTTTCATTTTATGGCCAAACCTAGGTTTGGCCTTTTTTGTTTTTGAGAATGGTTTTCGCCTATCAACACCCATTGTTGATTAAATTCTTGCCGCTATACTTTTATTTTTGCCCCTAAATTTTATATTAGCAAGGATTAACCCTTTACACATGGCAGAAACCCAATATACAGAGGATAATATCCGTTCGCTGGATTGGAAGGAGCATATCCGTATGCGTCCCGGGATGTACATTGGCAAATTAGGCGATGGCTCCTCCGCGGACGATGGTATCTACATCCTCCTCAAAGAGGTCATTGACAACTGTATTGATGAGTTCGTAATGGGTGCCGGGAAGACCATAGAGATCAACATCAAAGAAAATACCGTACATGTTCGGGATTACGGTCGTGGCATTCCTTTGGGCAAAGTGGTGGACGTGGTCTCCAAAATGAACACGGGGGGAAAATACGATACCCGTGCCTTTAAAAAATCCGTGGGACTCAACGGGGTAGGAACCAAGGCCGTGAACGCATTGTCCACCTACTTTCGGGTAGAGTCCAACCGGGATGGGCAATCCAAATCCGCAGAGTTTGAAGCAGGGAACCTGACCAATGAAGAGCTTTTGGAAGAAAGTTCGCGGCGTAGGGGGACCAAAGTGAGTTTTGTTCCGGACGAATCCATCTTTAAAAAATACAAATACCGCAATGAGTATGTGGAACGCATGCTCAAAAACTACGTATACCTCAATCCGGGACTTACTATTGTCTTTAATGGCGAAAAATACCATTCAGAAAACGGATTGAAGGACTTGTTGGAGGACAACAACAATGAGGAAGATTTCCTATATCCCATCATCCACCTAAAAGGAGATGATATTGAGGTGGCCATGACACACAGCAAGACCCAGTACAGTGAGGAATACCATTCCTTCGTAAATGGGCAGCATACCACCCAAGGTGGAACGCACCAATCGGCATTCCGGGAAGCCGTGGTCAAGACCATCCGGGATTTTTATGGGAAAAATTACGATGCCTCGGATGTACGAAAATCTATTATTTCCGCAGTTTCCATTAAAGTAATGGAGCCTGTTTTCGAGAGTCAGACCAAGACCAAATTGGGCTCCACGGACATGGGAGGGGACCTGCCTACGGTACGTACCTATATCAACGATTTTGTGGGAACCCATTTGGACAATTACTTGCACAAAAACCCGCAAACGGCTGATGCCCTGCAGCGTAAGATCGTACAGGCCGAAAAGGAACGAAAAGAACTTTCCGGCATTCGAAAACTGGCAAGGGAACGTGCCAAAAAGGCCAGTCTACACAATAAAAAGCTAAGGGATTGTCGTGTACATCTTCAGGATATGAAAAAAGACCGAAGGTTGGAGAGCACCCTTTTTATCACCGAAGGGGATTCGGCTTCAGGTTCCATTACCAAGTCCAGGGACGTGAACACCCAAGCTGTTTTCAGTCTTCGGGGAAAACCTTTGAACTCTTATGGCATGTCCAAAAAGATTGTCTATGAGAATGAGGAGTTCAATCTACTTCAAGCAGCATTGAACATTGAGGAGTCCATGGAGGATTTGCGGTATAATAATATTGTCATCGCAACGGATGCGGATGTGGATGGAATGCACATACGGTTGTTGCTGATTACCTTTTTCCTGCAATTCTTTCCGGAACTGATCAAGGAAAATCATTTGTACATCCTGCAAACCCCACTTTTTAGGGTTCGAAATAAAAAAGAGACCATTTATTGCTATAGCGAGGAGGAGAGGCGAAATGCTATTGAAAAATTGAGCGGAAAGCCAGAAATTACCCGATTTAAGGGATTGGGTGAAATCTCCCCAGATGAGTTCAAGCATTTTATTGGTGATGATATCCGTTTGGAGCCTGTGATGTTGGACAAGGCCATGAGCATAGACAACCTTTTGCAGTTTTATATGGGGAAAAACACCCCTGACCGACAAGAATTTATTATAAATAACCTTAAAGTCGAACTTGACTTGATAGAAGAAAACCAACTATAAACCAAATAAATACACATCCTTCTAGATGGAAGAGAACGAAGAACTGAATGAGGAAGGTTTAGAGAGCCAGGACAGTTTGGTCAAGGTGACCGGAATGTACAAGGATTGGTTCTTGGATTATGCTTCGTATGTAATCTTGGAACGTGCCGTCCCTGCCATTGAAGACGGTTTTAAACCGGTGCAGCGCAGGATTATGCACGCCCTTAAGGAATTGGACGATGGCCGCTACAACAAGGTGGCCAATGTAGTGGGGCACACCATGCAATACCACCCCCACGGCGATGCCAGTATCGCGGATGCCATGGTTCAAATCGGTCAAAAAGACCTACTCATTGACACTCAGGGAAACTGGGGAAATATCTTGACCGGTGATGGTGCGGCAGCATCACGATATATTGAGGCCAGACTTTCCAAGTTCGCCCTTGAGGTAATCTACAGCCCAAAAATCACGGAATGGCAATTGTCCTATGATGGCCGAAAGAAGGAACCCGTACACCTGCCCGTAAAATTTCCGTTGTTACTGGCGCAAGGAGCGGAAGGAATTGCGGTTGGACTTAGCACTAAAATACTGCCGCACAACTTTAACGAACTTATAGACGCCTCCATAAAACACCTAAAAGGGCAGCGTTTTACACTATATCCGGATTTTCCCACAGGTGGAATCATAGATGTCACTAATTATAACGAAGGTCTTCGTGGCGGAAAGGTTAGGGTAAGGGCCAAAATTTCGGCATTGGACAAGAACACCTTGGTCATCACTGAAATACCTTATGGGACCAATACCTCTTCTTTAATTGATTCCATTTTGAAGGCCAACGATAAAGGGAAGATCAAAATCAAGAAAATAGAGGACAATACCGCGGCCGAAGTGGAAATTTTGGTGCATCTACCCAATGGCATTTCACCCGACAAGACCATTGATGCGCTTTATGCATTTACTGCCTGCGAATCGTCCATATCGCCTTTGGGCTGTATCATTGAGGACAACAAGCCACTATTTATTGGGGTCAAGGAGATGCTGGAACGTTCCACGGAAAATACCGTGGAATTGTTGAAGTCCGAACTCGAGATTCAACTGGGAGAGCTGGAGGAACAATGGCATTTTGCTTCCTTGGAACGTATTTTTATTGAAAACCGGATCTATCGGGATATTGAAGAGGAGGAAACCTGGGAAGGTGTGATTGCCGCCATCGATAAAGGCCTGAAACCTTTCACCAAAAATCTAAAAAGAGAGGTGACCGAAGAGGACATTGTTCGGTTGACCGAAATCCGTATCAAGCGTATTTCCAAGTTTGACCTGGAGAAAGCCCAACAACTTATTGATAGTCTGGACGAACGTATAGCACAAACAAAGCACCATCTGGAACATTTGGTGGAATATGCCATAGATTATTTCAAGGAACTCAAAAAGAAATATGGCAATGGTCGTGAGCGACAGTCCGAAATTAAAGTGTTTGACGACATTGAGGCCACCAAAGTGGTGATCCGCAATACCAAGCTCTATGTAAACAGGGAGGAAGGGTTTATTGGGACATCGCTGAAACGGGATGAATATGTTACGGATTGCAGCGATATTGACGATATCATCGTTTTTACCCAAAAAGGGGAGATGATGGTCACCAAGGTAGACTCCAAGGTCTTTGTGGGCAAGAATATCATCCACGTTGCCGTATTCAAGAAAAAGGACAAGCGCACCACCTATAACATGATCTATAAGGATGGAAAGGGCGGTGCGAGCTACATCAAACGATTCAACGTCACCAGCATTACGCGTGACAAGATTTACCCGCTATCCGGCGATAAGGCCTCCGCAGAAGTGCTTTACTTTTCGGCCAACCCCAATGGGGAAGCCGAGGTGATTACCGTATTATTGAGGCAATCGGGCAGTATCAAAAAATTGAAATGGGACTTGGATTTTGCCGATGTTCTCATCAAAGGACGTGCTTCAAAAGGAAATTTGGTCACCAAATACAGTGTTAAGCGTATCGAATTGAAGGAAAAAGGAGTTTCCACCCTAAAACCCAGAAAGATTTGGTTCGATGAAGTGGTAAGTCGACTCAATGTGGACGGCAGGGGAGAACTGTTGGGCGATTTCAGGGGAGACGATTTATTATTGGTGATAGACCAAAAGGGAACCGTACGGACCATTGCACCGGATTTGTCCACCCACTTTAATGAGGATATGATCGTGCTGGAGAAATGGAATCCGAAGAAACCCATTTCCGTAGTCCATTATGAAGGTGAAAAAGAGCGCTATTATCTGAAGCGCTTTTTGGTTGAGAATCCAAATAAGGAAGAATTGGTCATTTCCGAGCACCCTAAATCGTTTATGGAACTTGCCACAACGGATTGGAGACCTGTGATAGAGGTTGAGTTTGTAAAGCCACGCGGAAAAGACCCAAAACCCAACCTTGAAGTGGATGTGGAAGACTTCATTTCCGTCAAGGGCATCAAGGCCATCGGAAACCAGCTCACTGCGGAAAAAGTCAAGAACATCAACCTTTTGGAACCTCTGGTTTTTGAGGAGCCCGAAGAACCCAAAGCGGAAGACATGGAAGTAGTGGACGAGGAAAATGTGGACACCGATGAGACCGACACCGAGACCAAAAAAGATGGTTCTGACCAAACCTCTTTGTTTTGACATATATTCTACCTATATTCTAACCTGAACAGTAATATGCACTCCTTAACCTCATAGCTAATATATTTTATGGATTTCACCAACCCGCTGGTGTACGGCGTACCAGTTTTTATTGCCTTTATTTTATTTGAGCTCACTTATAGTAAAACCCATGGGGATGACCATCTTTACAATTGGAAAGATTTGGCAGCGAGTGGTTTTATGGGAATTGGTTCCGCGATTTTGGGGCCCCTCTTCAAGGTGATTTTTGCCATTGTTCTTTTTGAGGCCACGTATGAGTTCTTCAATCCTATAGAGAATGGCACCCGACAAAATATTTTGGGCTACGAGTCTTTTGGATATGCTTGGTACGTGTGGATACTATGTCAATTGGCCGATGATTTCACCTATTATTGGTTTCACAGGGCCAACCACGAGATCCGTATTTTGTGGGCAGCACATATTGTCCACCATTCTTCCGACAACTTTAATTTGGGAACGGCCGTTCGCAATGGCTGGTTCACCATTCTATACAAACCTTTGTTCTACATGTGGATGCCCGCTATAGGGTTTCCACCTGAAATGGTCGTGGTTTGTTTGGGCATTGAGGCACTATGGCAGTTTCAGTTGCACTCTGTGTACATTCCCAAATTGGGCTTTTTGGAGAAATTCCTAAACACCCATACCATGCACCAAGTACACCACGCCCAAAATGTGGAGTATTTGGACAAGAACCATGGAGGCTTTCTAAATATTTTTGATAAGGTTTTTGGGACTTGGAAGGAATTGGATGATGACATCGATGTGAAATACGGTGTAATCCACTCCCCGAACTCCTTTAACCCGGTTGTGATACTCACCCATGAATTCAAGGACATTTGGAACGATGTAAAGAAAGTGGATAAACTATCCCACAAGCTGATGTACATTTTTGGCCCTCCAGGCTGGAGTCATGATGGAAGCACCCTTACCGTAAAACAGCAACAAAAGTTGTTTGAGGAACATAAGGAAGCGCATCCGGAGTTGGCTTATCAACGTCCAAACTGACATTTATTCAACCGCTTCTTGCTCAGGGTTTTTGTTTTTCTGCATCCTGAGATTCAAGAATTCCACCATTAAGGAAAAGGCAATCGCGAAGTACAAATATCCTTTGGGTATGGCGCCTACTTCGTTTCCAAATACCACGAGGTGGGACAAATGGGCCGCTTCGGCAATCAGCATAAACCCAATAAGGATCAAGAAAGACAGCCCCAGCACTTGTATGGACGGGTGTCGGTTGACAAATTCCCCTACAGGACTGGCAAACAGCATCATGATCACTACGGAAATGACCACCGCTGTGATCATAAGAATCAAGGCATCGGTTGGGTTGGGAGATATGCCGTTGGTCATCCCGATTGCGGTTAATATGGAATCAAAGGAAAATACAATATTGATTACGGTTATCTGAACAATGGCGTTCATCAAAGAAGATGATCTTGATTTTTCCACTTCACGCTCATCGTGTCCGCGATCTTCAACTTTCTCATGAATTTCCTTGGTACTCTTGTACAAAAGGAACAGTCCACCAGAAAAGAGAATGATGGCCTGCCAGCTTATCCCACCAGTAATCCAAGATTCATCCAAAAGCATAAAGGGCTTTTTCATCTTGGTAAGCCATGTAATCCCAAAAAGCAATACGATCCTCATGAGCATGGCCAAAACCAGACCAATATTGGTGGCTTTTTTTCGGTCTTTCTTTTCCAATTTGCCGGCAGCGATGGAAATGAAGATAATATTGTCGATCCCTAGGACAATTTCCAAAAAGGTCAAAGTGATCAATGCCATCCAGGCATCCGGGCTGGTAAAAATTTCAAACATGGTCAGTTTATTTTGTGGGCAGTTCCCTTAAATTTTCGTTTATCGCCAACAGCATTGTACTCAAAGGTATATGAAGAATCGGAAGTTGTCAATATTTTAATGTGTATTGATTTTTCCTCTGCTTTGCTCTTTGGATTCTTATTTTTTAAGATATACTCGCAATCATTGATCCAGCGAACGGACGAAGTATCCCTTTTTCCGTCATAAAAGTCCACTTCGGTATCCAATGTCCTATGGAACGTGGTCTTCTTTTCCTCTCCGTCAATCACGGTAGTAAATGTAAATTCGCCGGTTTTAAAGTCTGTGCAATTGCGTTGGGGCGGCTGCCCACATGCCCAAAAAAGTAAAATGAGCACTACTGAGAAGAAATAGTTTACCATAGTTACAAAGTAACGGAAAGAACTAAAGCGGGTCAATCCTTTTTTGCTCGAAAGGACTCAAAAGTGCCATCAGCATAAAAAACAATCACTTTTGTGGATTGGGGAGTATCTTTATCCTCGACCATGGGATTGGTTTGAACCTGCGTAGATTTTATTTTTTCAGGAACTGCAATCTCTTTTTTGATTTCCCCACCTTTTATTGATGAAGGGAATTCCCCGACTCCCTTCAACAACCAGTACAGATTTACCTCGGGGTAGGTGTCCGCCAACTTCATCACAAAATCCAGACTGGGTTTGTTCCGCCCATTCAACAAATGGGAAACACTGGAACGCTGTACCCCAATTTGGTCGGCAAAGGCAGAAACCGTCAGGCCATAATGATCCATGATGGTTTGTATACGTGGGATGATATCTTTATTCACAATTGTAACTTTTCAATTCTAAAACTAATAAAAATTGCAATGGACTAGAAAAATGTTTTTCAGAATCATTGATTTTATCAAAAGAAAAAAATTAAATGGTTTATCATATCTAGCTGTTTTACTGATTAATAACTCTTACAATTTTAGTTCACGACACAATTGTATCGATTTAACTAAAATCACCTTTGCTTTTGTTTACAAATGTATCTATTTTGATAACACATGAATTACATTTGTAAACAACCTGTGTGCTATTTTTGCGACTCACTTATGACACAACCTATGACTGACCACTCAATATATAAAGAACGTAGCATACAAAACCGATATATCAATTTGGAGATGTTGGAGGCTTGCCTCAATACGAGACCAGCATCCGCTTTGAAGATTTTGGGTAAGTCCGTGCAGGGGGAACCTCTCTATGCGTTCTCCTTGGGGAAAGGGGAAACTCGAATCCTGATGTGGTCACAAATGCATGGAAATGAATCCACCACCACCAAGGCGGTTTGGGACATGGTAAATTATCTGGAGTCCAATGAGGGATCGACCATTTTGGAAACCTGCACCTTGATGATTGTGCCGATGTTAAACCCTGACGGTGCAAAAGCCTATACCCGGGTCAATGCCAATGAAGTGGATCTGAACAGGGACGCACAAGAACTCACCCAACCCGAAAGTCAAGCGCTGAGGGATTTGTTCGAAAAATTCGAACCCCATTATTGTTTTAACCTGCATGACCAAAGAACATTGTTTTCCGCGGGTCATTCCGCAAAGGTTGCCACAGTGTCTTTTTTGTCCCCTGCCAACAACGAGGAGCGCGACATCACACCAAATAGGGAAGTGGCCATGAAATTGATTGTAGCCATGAATGAAACCTTGCAGAGCATGGTTCCCGAACAAGTAGGACGATATGATGATGGCTTCAATGCCAATTGCGTTGGGGATACCTTTCAAATGCTGGGAGTGCCCACTATATTGTTTGAGGCAGGACATTACCCAAAGGATTATATGCGAGAGGACACCCGGAAATATATTTTCCATGCATTGATAAAAGCCTTGACCACTATTTCAAAAGGGGAAATAGATAAGTATTCCACATTGGATTATTTCAAAATTCCTGAGAACGAGAAACTTTACTACGATATTTTGGTACATGACCCACAGGTTTTGAATCCAGAATTGGACCCAGGAATTTCACTCGGAATACGTTTCAAGGAGGTCTTGGACGGAAACAGGATTTTGTTCCGACCCGAGTTGGGCGATATGGGCAAACTTAATGGGTTCTATGGCCATGAGACCTTTAACTGTTTAGATCAAAAGGATTTGGAGCTACTGTCCGGCCACAAAGAAATCTTGGATTTTATCAAAAATGTTAAAAATTTAAAAAAGAACCATTTTTATTACGTTAATTTCTTTATTTAACTAATTTTGCTGAAAAATTCAATATAATGACCAAAGTAAAACTAGACGAAATCGACCATCAAATATTGGATATGCTGATCGATAATACACGTACACCCTTTACCGATATTGCCAAAAAGCTTTTGATATCTGCTGGTACGGTACACGTTAGGGTGAAGAAAATGGAAGAATCCGGAATCATAAAAGGTTCCTCCCTTACTTTGGATTATGTGAAGCTGGGATATTCCTTTATTGCCTACGTTGGGATTTTTCTTGAAAAGACCCACCAGACCAAGTTTGTACTGGAACGTCTCAACCAAATCCCGTATGTGACCGTAGCCCACATTACCACCGGAAAGTTCAATATTTTCTGCAAGATCAGGGCCAAGGATACCACCCATGCCAAGAACATCATTTTTAAAATTGATGATATTGACGGTATTAGCAGAACAGAGACCATGATTTCGTTGGAAGAGAGCATCAATGACAAAAAGCGTTTGATGCACACCATCTTTAACGAGCTGTAACCCGTTCAACATTTGGGCCATGCGAAGTTCAGAGTTGCCATCTTCTGAATACAATCCTTTTTACCATACCTATATCCTTGCTTTGGACAATGTGGGTCTCATGGAAGAATTGCACCATGGGAAAAAACTATTCTTGGCCTTGTTGGATGATATCCCCAAAGAAAAACTTGAATATGCCTATGCCAAGGGAAAATGGACCTTGGCAGAAGTACTATTGCACATCATTGATGCGGAAAGAGTTTTTCAGTACCGAGCCTTGAGGTTTGCCCGGAATGACAAAACTCCATTGCCGGGTTTTGATCAAGACGTTTATGTACCCCACTCAAACGCTTCAAAACGAACGATGGAGGATATAAAGGAAGAGTATATGGCCGTTCGGCAATCCACAATTCTATTGTTCAACTCCTTTGATGACGAGGTGTTGCAAAGATTGGGTGTTTCCAGTGGGTCACCTTTAAGTGTCAGGGCCACCGGATTTATCATTAGTGGACATCAGGCGCATCACCTGAAAATTATCAGGGAGCGATATCTGTAACGTAAAAGTCTAGTATAGGCTGTCGTTTTCGTAATCCCCTTCGGAATCTGGTTCAAAATCAGCTTCGTTAATGGGGCTTTCATCGGTTTCCAAGACTTCTTCCTTGCCCAATTCCCTTTCAATGTTTTCTTCAAAGTTGGAAATGAAATTGGAAAGGCTCTTACTGATTTTCACTAGATATATGGTGTCCTCAGTCCTTACCTCTACAGCTTCAATGACTTCGCCATTTGGTTTTTTCAAGGAAATAATATCTTCATCACCATACCCATAAGGGTAGGAATCAATCAAAACAGCGGCCACCTTGTGGTCCAGCTTTTTGTAGTCAATGAGTATACGTTTCATAATGGATAGGTTTAATGCTATCCTAAACTATGAATTTTTAAAAGCCGTAAAACCAAAGAGTTGTGAACGGAATTATTTAGTATATGAAGCGATTATTCTTTGTAGTAAGCAAACGCTTTATAAAAGAGTTCCCCCGGCACTTTAACATCCGTAACGGCATCGCCAATAGATTGGAGTAGCACAAAATTGACATCACCATGGGAGTTCTTTTTGTCGTATTTGAGAAGCTTAAGTATGGCTTTGATATCGTTATCATCCAGTTCAACCGGCTCAAAATGTTTTGAGAAGGTATCCTTGATTTCTAACAGGGCCAATTTGGACAAACCTTTCAACTCGTGCGAAAGGTAGCCTTCCAATATCATTCCTGCCGCAATGGCCTCGCCATGAAGAAGGGTTTTCTTGTTGGGGCTCTCCAAACAGTACGATTCTATGGCATGGCCCAAGGTATGGCCAAAATTCAGAATTTTCCGAAGGCCTTGTTCGGTGGGATCCTGCAGGACCACATCATTTTTTAGGGCTATGGACCGTTGTATGCTCTTGGGGTCCGTAAAATTACCCTGTGTCTTCAGCTCGTCCCAGTATGCAGCATCCTTTATCAACCCATGTTTCAGCATTTCGGCATAGCCACTGACCACTTGTCTGGGGTCCAAGGTTTTCAAAAACTCAGTGAACACCAACACCATCTGGGGTTGATTGATCACTCCAATCTGGTTTTTCAATGCACCAAGATCAACACCCGTTTTACCACCTATGGATGCATCCACCATGGAAAGTAGGGTAGTGGGGATGTTGATGAAATCTATTCCCCGCTTAAAGGTTGAGGCCACAAATCCTCCCAAATCGGTAATTACACCACCACCCAAGTTGATCAAGAGACTTTTTCGGTCGCCATCATGATTGGACAATTTTTCCCAGATTTCCAAACAAGTATGGATGTGTTTGTTTTCTTCTCCAGATTGAATTTCAAAAATGGAATCTACCGGGTAATCCAATATTCCCTTAAAGACAGGCAAACAATGCTCTTTGGTGTTTTCATCGACCAAAAGAAACACCTTGGAATAGTTTTTTTTGGCAATATGCTGTCTTAGAGCCGCTTCTGCGAGCTCTCCTAAATGAACCTCGTACGATTGTGATTTAATGGATTCCATAATTCAAATTACACCGCTAAATAAAGATTATTTTTATTGATAATCTTCTAGATTCGCGACTTATATTTGGATCTTTAAAAGATTGCCAATAATGCGACCGAATTTTGAGAATACCGCAATAGCTTTCGAGCTGAAATCGGACTCCCAACTGGAGAGGGCCTATTTTTTGTTTAGAATGATTGCCAATGAACCCTTGGTTCGGATTGGCTCTGCGGTGACCAATTTTGCCCTCAAGGCACATCTTCCTGTGGAGGGACTTATCAGGGCCACCGTTTTTGACCATTTTTGTGGAGGAGTCAATGAAAAGGATTGCTTGTCCGTGATCGATAATATGTACACCAAAGGGGTGCACTCCATTCTGGACTATTCAGCCGAAGGCAAAGAAGTGGACAACCAGTTTGATTTTGCCGTACAAAAGACCTTGGAGATCCTGGATTTTGTCAAGGAAAAAGATGCTATGCCTTTTGCGGTATTCAAACCCACAGGATTTGGCCGTTTTAAACTGTACGAAAAGAAGAGTTCTGGACAGCCATTGGATGAAAAGGAAACTGCGGAATGGGGCAGGATTGTAGATCGCTATGAAAAGGTGTGCAAAAAAGCCCATGCATTGGGAGTCGCCTTATTGATTGATGCCGAAGAAAGCTGGATGCAGGATGCTGCGGATGATCTAGTGCTGGACATGATGCGAAAATACAACAAGGAGAACACCATTGTGTACAACACTTTTCAGATGTATCGCTGGGACCGAATGGATTATTTGAAGAAGCTTTGTGCCCTGGCCCATGAGGAAGGTTTCAAGATAGGGGCAAAAGTCGTTAGGGGAGCCTACATGGAAAAGGAAAATGACAGGGCCCACGAAAAAGGCTATGAAAGTCCCATTTGTAAATCCAAACAAGAAACAGACGAAAACTTTGATGCTGCCATTACCTATGGTATGCAGCATTTGGACCGAATCACCTTATTTGCCGGAACCCATAATGAGAAAAGCTGCTTAATGTTGGTGGATTTAATGGAACAACATCAATTGGAGCCTTCGAACACCAATATTTGGTTTGGACAACTTTTTGGAATGAGTGACCATATTACGTATAACTTGGCCCAAGAGGGGTACAATGTAGTAAAATATGTTCCTTATGGCCCCGTAAAGGATGTAATGCCTTATTTGATACGAAGGGCAGAGGAAAACACTTCCGTGGCCGGCCAAACCTCTAGGGAACTCGCCTTGTTGCAAAAAGAACGCAAACGTAGGAAACTGGATACCTAAAGGGCTTTTTCCATAGTTTTAATGACTACCTGTTCCGAGCAATTTTCAGCTTGCATCTGGTAGTCCTCACCATTTACATCATGGAAAATAATATAAACCTTGCAAGGCTCCGCTTCGGTATCACTTTTTCCAAAATCCACATCGCCATCAGTCAAAAAAGATTTGATCAATACCGTATCCCTATACTGTTCGGGTAGATTTTCATCAAAAACCAAGGCTTTGGACCGCATATCCTTGAGCACCCTGCAATTGGGGAAGTAACAAAATTCCAATCCCTCTTCCCCGGATTTTTTCTTTAAAAAGAAAACCAAAAAAACTATACCAATGGACAGCCCTACCAGGTACCATCCCAAACGCTGTAAAAAAGCCATTCGCCTTAAAAAATCAGAAAATTAATATCACTATAGTTGAGTCCAAACCAGTCCCCAACCGATTTATTGGTCAAAATACCGTGGTACATATAAAGTCCGTTTCGTAAACCTTTATCGAAATGAAGGGAATGTTCCAGCCCTCCATCTTCACCTATCTTGAGCAAATACGGTGTAAAGATATTACTTATTGAAATGGAAGAAGTCCTGGGGTAACGGGATGGAATATTGGGAACCCCATAGTGGATCACCCCAAATTTTTCCATAGTGGGTTTATTGTGGGTGGTAATTTCAGAAGTTTCAAAACAGCCTCCCATATCTATGCTCACATCAATGATAACGGCTCCTTTTTTCATGTTCTCCACCATGGAACTGGACACCACAACAGGGGAGCGGTTTTTTCCACGGGTAGCCCCAATGGCCACATCACAACGCTTTAGGGCCTTGATAAGGTTTTTGGGTTGTATGGTCGATGTGTATACCGTACGGTTAAGATTGGTCTGCAGGGTTCGCAATTTTGTAATGGAATTGTCGAACACTTTGATGTTTGCACCCAATCCCAATGCGGATCTAGCGGCAAACTCGCCTACGGTACCAGCTCCAATAATGACCACTTCCACTGGGGGCACGCCACTGATGTTTCCAAGCATCAGTCCATTGCCCTTACTGGTCGCTGCCATGAGTTCCGAGGCAATCAAGATGGAAGAAATCCCTGCAATTTCACTCAATGAGCGCACTGCGGGATAGTTTCCGTCTTCATCCCTAATGTACTCAAAGGCAATGGCGGTAAGTCGTTTTTTGGCCATGGCCTCAAAATATTCCTTTCGCTGCGTTTTGATCTGCAATGCAGAAATCACAATGGTCTGGGGATTCAAAAGATCTATTTCAGATAGCGAGGGGGGTTCTACCTTAAGAATGATGGGGCAAGAGAAAACCTTCTTGGTGTCTCGGGTTATTTCGGCCCCGGCATTGGTATAATCAATATCCGTGAAATTGGAGCCTTCCCCTGCACCGGATTCAACGAGAACACGGTGACCATTTGCGGTAAGGGCATTCACGGCGTCTGGTGTAAGACAGACACGTTTTTCCTGGTACTGGTTTTCCTTAGGGATACCTATAAAGAGTTCCCCCTTTTGTTTAAGCACTTCCAAGGTTTCTTCTTGGGGCAGGAGCTGTTGTTTGCTAAAAGGGGAGGATGGCTGGTTCATACATTGTAAATCTGAGTGTCATGCCATGGGCATTAAAACAAATTTACATTTTTTTTGAAAGGGTCTTCTGGCGTTGTTCCAGTTTCTCCCTTTCCTTTCGAAGTTCTTCTTTTTCCTTCAGTATGTTTAACTCGGCATCCATGGCGTCCAAATCAATGCCATGCACGTGTTTATCCACCAACTTCACCCTAATGAAGTATACTATGGGGGTTACCACCATGGTCACGGCGACCACATACATAACCTCGTTCTCATCAACAATATTGGAGTCAAAGGTGAGTACGGCAAACAATTGGAAGCTGTACATGGAAATGGGTATCAGAATGGCATAATACCACCAATTCTTACAGGTCACGAACCATACCACCAAGAGTAATAAAGGAACAATTTTATTAAAATAATAATAGAAAGCCTCCCCGACATCATCAAATCCATTGGTGCCAAATTCAATGCCCAAAAATGACCATGTCTCTGCACCTTCCGGCATGTATTTGTACCAGTAGAACAAGATGGGGGATACTGCGATCAGAACGGCAAAAACACCTTCCATGATCAGTTTCTTACGGATACTTTTTTTGTCACTCATCACTCATGATAACATAAAAAACCTGATTTTATTGCAAAAAAAATGGCCCTATCATAAAATAGGACCATTTGTACTACAGTTAAGATTGGAAAAAATTACAGCTTTCTAATCTTAGACTTCTCGATACTAGTAGTTTGACTTTTGTCCAAATCTACTGTCGCAACAGCAACAGTCATGGCCAAAAAGGCAACACCTAGTAATCCAAAAAAAACTTTTTTAGTGTTCATCGTAAAAGAGTTTTTGGTTAATAAATGAATTCATCTACAGGACAAATGTAGGAAAATATTTCAACTTCACCTACGCTTCATCGATAAAATTTGCGTTTTAACGTTAAAAAACCACACTTCGTCGATTCATCGATGTCCTGTACAATAAACTGGTTTGAATATAGGGGGATTGTCCGTTAACAAACATTTAACTCGACTGAACGCGTATTTTCATCGATTAAATGCAGGAAAATGGGTACAACGTTTTCCGGAAGTAGGGAAGCGATTTTTTCAGGCCATTCAATAAACACCCATACGCTTGGGTCCAAATAATCCTCAAAGCCCATATCCAAGGCTTCGCTCTCATCGTTCAATCGATAAAAGTCAAAATGATGGGCCAAAACCGTGCCTTGGTCATCATGGTATTCATTCACTAGCCCAAAAGTTGGGCTACTCCCTGCGTCCACAGCACCCAATTCTTTGAGCATGGCCTTCACAAGGGTAGTTTTTCCGGCTCCCATTTCCCCATAAAAACATAGTATTTTGTTCGGGGCAGCTTGCAGGACCTCTTGTGCCGCCTTTTGGATTTCATCTAGTCGGAATGTAATTTTCAAATCGGTATTATTTAGCATCCAAAACTACAAAAGGAACGATCATTTCTTCCAAGGAGACCCCTCCATGCTGATAGGTATTTCTGTAATAACTTACATAATGGTTGAAATTGTTGGGGTAGGCGAAGAACAAGTCGTTCTTAGCAAAGATATAGCTACTGCTCAAATTGATGTTGGGCAAATGGATATCCTGTGGTTTTTTTGAAGCCAAGACATCTTTATCCTCATAGGTGAGACTTTTTCCGGTCTTATACCTCAGGTTCAGGCTGGTATCCCTGTCCCCGATCACTTTTGAAGGTTGCTTTACATTGATGGTGCCATGATCAGTGGTCAATATCAGTTTCATGCCCAAACTTTGGGCTTGCTGTATAACCTCCAACAAAGGTGAATTCTTAAACCAACTGAGAGTAAGCGACCTATAGGCTTTATCATTGGATGCCAACTCTTTCACCACTTCCATTTCTGTTTTGGAGTGGGAGAGCATGTCCACAAAATTGTAGACCACCACGGTTAGGTCGTTGTCTTTTTGTGCCTTGAAATTTTGGACCAACTGCTTTCCTTGTTTCAGGTTATTGATTTTATGGTACTCCCATTTCAGGTTAAGCCCCAAACGTTTTAATTGGGCTCCCAAAAAATCTGCTTCGAAAAGATTCTTCCCCCCCTCATCCGTATCGTTTTTCCACCAATTGGGGTACTGCTTTTCCATATCCAAGGGCATCAGCCCCGAGAAAATGGCATTCCGTGCATATTGGGTGGCTGTTGGCAAGATGCTGTAGTAGGCCGATTCTTGTTTCTTTTTATAATGAATGGCCAATGTCTCCTCAAATGCCAGCCATTGGTCGTAGCGAAGATTGTCTATGACCACCAATAGGGTCTTGTTCCCTTCCAGTTCCGGTTGGATCTTGTTTCTAAAAAGGGTGTGCGACATTATGGGAGCGTCCCCATCCTGAAACCAGCTGCGGTAATTCTTGTCCACAAACTTGCCAAACTGCGAGTTGGCCTCAGCCTTCTGGGATTCCAATATCCCAAACATCCCGGAATCCTCGATCTGTTCCAACTGAAGCTCCCAATAGATGAGCTTTTTGTAAAGCTCTACCCATTCTTCAAACGAGTTGATGATGGAAAGATCCATCGCAATCTTTCTGAATTCTTGCTGATAGTTTGCGGTGGTTTTCTCTGAAATCAAACGCGAGTTGTCCAAACTTTTCTTGAGCGACAGCAATATTTGGTTGGGGTTTACCGGTTTGATGAGATAATCCGCAATTTTGGACCCTATGGCTTCATCCATGATATACTCCTCCTCGCTCTTGGTAATCATCACCACAGGAATGGATACATCAAATTTCTTTATTTCATTCAGGGTCTCCAGACCGGATAGGCCAGGCATGTTCTCATCTAGGAACACGATGTCGAAAAAGGAATTTTTAAGCTCTTCAAGGGCGTCCTGTCCACTTTGACTGGTAACTACTTTATAATTTTTGCCTTCCAGGAATAAAATGTGAGGTTTTAATAGATCGATCTCATCATCGACCCAAAGAATTGTTATCTTGTTCATATAGTAGTTATCTTTGTGGGATTAAAACAAAAATCCTTGGTAAAAACCAATAAGCTTAACGTTTTCAACGACCCAATTTACGGTTTTATTGGAACTCCAAATGAACTAATTTTTCAACTGATCGCGCATCCTTACTTTCAAAGGTTGCGTAGGATCTCCCAAATGGGAATGTCCTTTTTGGTATATCCAGGTGCCCATCATACCCGATTTCACCATGCACTGGGCAGTATGCACCTTATGGATAGGGCTATTCAAGTCCTAAAACTGAAAGGGGTGGATATCAGTGAGGAAGAAGAAACCGGACTGCTATGCGCCATTCTATTGCATGATATTGGCCATGGTCCATTTTCACATGCCCTGGAAGGTTTTGTGGTGAAAGACCAAAGCCATGAAAAACTGTCCTTGTTGTTTATGGAGGAACTCAACAAGGAATTCAATGGAGCCTTGGCCACTGCCATAGCCATTTTCAAAAAGGATTATCCCAAGCCTTTCATGAACGAATTGGTCTCAAGTCAATTGGATATGGACCGTTTGGACTACCTCAAAAGAGATAGTTTTTATGCCGGGGTCACGGAAGGAAACATCAATTCGGAACGGCTTATCTCCATGCTCAATGTAGTGGACGGGAGCCTGGTGGTGGAAGAGAAAGGGATCTATGCCGTGGAAAAGTTTTTAATGGCACGAAGGTTCATGTATTGGCAGGTGTACCTGCACAAGACAGGCTTGGTGGCAGAGCAGTTGTTGGTGCGTATTATGCAACGTGCCCGTGAGCTTTTGATCAAAGGAAGCCATTTGTCCGGTAGTGGGGCCCTTCTATTCTTTTTGGGCGAAAACGAGCCCAAGAAATTTGACAGCGGGGCATTGGCAAAGTTTGCCCAATTGGATGATGTGGACATTTTTGGAGCCATAAAATCATGGCAGTTCCATGAAGATTTTGTGCTTTCCACAATGTGCGGCATGGTGCTCAACAGAAAATTGTTGCACATCAAAATAAAAAAGCGTCCGGCCAACCCCGAAAAAATGCAACTAAAATTGGAAGAAGTCGTCCAGAAATACGATCTTTCAGAAGAAGAAGCCTCCAATTTTGTGTTTCAGGGAGAAATTTCGAACAAAGCCTATAACAGCAATGGACAGGCCATACACATTCTGAAAAAGAATGGAAGAATAACCGATGTGCTCAAAGAATCTGACCAACTCAGCCTTAAGGCACTTTCCAAGACCGTGACCAAATATTATAGCTGCTACCCTAAGGAAGCTGTTTAACAAATTTTGTTACTTTTGCACAAATGAAATTTACAGCTACCCAAATTGCCGGAATCTTAGAGGGGGAAGTTGAGGGAAATCCTCAAATCGCTGTGCATAAATTATCCAAAATTGAAGAGGGCGAAAAAGGCTCCTTGACTTTTTTGGCCAATCCAAAGTATACCTCTTACATCTACTCCACAAAGGCATCCATAACCATTGTGAACAAGGATTTTATTCCAGAACAGTCCCTGTCCACCACATTGATCAAAGTAGAGGACGCCTACAAATCTTTTTCCAAATTATTGGAGTACTACAATCAAGTAAAGAACAATAAAGTGGGCGTGGAAAGCCCATCCTTTATTTCTGAAAGTGCCCGTTACGGGGAAGGATTTTATTTAGGGGCTTTTTCGTATCTGGGCGAGAATGTCAAAATAGGGAACAATGTAAAAGTATATCCCAACGTATATATTGGTGATAATGTCACTATCGGTGACAATGTAATGATTTTTGCAGGGGCCAAAATATATTCAGAATCCATTATTGGGGACAATTGCACCATACATAGCGGTGTGATCATTGGCGCTGATGGTTTTGGATTTACACCAAATGCCAAGGGCGAATACAGCAAGGTGCCCCAGACCGGAAACGTTATCTTGGAAGATAATGTGGATGTAGGGGCTGGCACCACAATAGATAGGGCCACACTGGGATCTACCATTTTACGAAAGGGTGTAAAATTGGACAACCAAATCCAAATTGCCCACAATGTTGAAATTGGTGAACATACCGCTATTGCGGCACAAACGGGCATAGCAGGATCCACTAAAATTGGGAAATACTGTCTTATTGGTGGCCAAGTGGGCATCGTGGGACACATTACCATTGGGGATCGGGTCAAGATACAAGCACAATCGGGGATTGGAAGAAACGTGAAGGATGATGAAGTGCTGCAAGGATCACCCGCACTGAACTACGGCGACTTCAATAAATCATACGTACACTTCAAGAATTTACCAAAACTGGTGAATCAAATCTCCAACATAGAAAAAAAAGTTGAAGGTGAGCAAGACAAGTAATAAGCAACGCACCATTGAAAAGAAAGTAACCCTTGAGGGAGTAGGACTCCACACAGGGGAACATGTGACCATGAGTTTTTTACCTGCAAAGGAAAACCATGGTTTTGCATTCAAACGGGTAGACCTTGAGGGAGAACCCATCATTGAGGCCGATGCCAATTATGTGGTAAACACCCAAAGAGGCACCAATCTGGAAAAGAATGGGGTGAAAATCCAAACCTCGGAGCATGTTCTTGCCGCCTTGGTTGGTTTGGATATTGATAATGTGATGATCGAGTTGAATGCCCCAGAACCTCCTATCATGGATGGCTCTTCCAAGTTTTTTGTGAAAGCGTTGGAAGAAGCGGGTATTGTGGAGCAGGATCAGGAGCGTGAGGAATACGTGGTAAAAGATGTTATTTCCTATAAGGACGAAGCTACCGGAAGTGAGATTACCGTAATCCCTTCAGACCATTATCAGATAACCACCATGGTAGATTTTGGCACTAAAGTTTTAGGGACCCAAAATGCCACTTTGGAGCATATTTCCGACTTTAAGGAGCAAATTGCCAATGCCCGTACCTTTAGTTTCCTTCATGAACTGGAAATGCTCTTGGAGCATGGCCTGATCAAAGGAGGGGACCTTAACAATGCCATTGTATATGTGGACAAGGAAATTTCCGAATCCACTATGAAAAAGTTGGAAAAGGCCTTCAACAAAGAAAAACTATCCGTTAAACCCAATGGGATCTTGGATAATTTGACCCTACATTATCCCAATGAGGCTGCAAGACATAAATTACTTGATGTAGTTGGGGATTTGGCCTTGTCCGGGACACGGATTCGAGGAAAGGTCATCGCCAATAAGCCGGGTCATTTTGTAAACACCCAGTTTGCCAAAAAGCTATCCAAGATCATCAAGATAGAGAAAAGGAACAAGGTTCCTACCTATGATTTGAATCAGACTCCTTTAATGGATGTGACCAAGATCATGGGTATGTTACCCCATCGTCCGCCTTTTTTGTTGGTGGATAAGATTCTGGAACTTTCAGACACCCATGTGGTAGGCGTAAAGAACGTGACCATGAACGAACCGTTCTTCGTGGGGCATTTTCCCGGCGCTCCGGTTATGCCAGGCGTACTTCAGGTAGAGGCCATGGCCCAGACCGGAGGCATCTTGGTGTTGAGCACTGTTCCCGATCCAGAAAACTACTTAACGTTCTTTATGAAAATAGACAACGTGAAGTTTAAACAACAGGTGGTACCCGGAGACACCTTAATCTTTAAATGCGATTTGATTTCCCCGATTCGCCGTGGCATTTGTCACATGCAGGCCTATGCCTATGCCAATGGGAAGTTGGTTTCAGAAGCCGAACTTATGGCACAAATCGTAAAAACCAAAAACGCTGACGAATAGATGAACCAACCCTTAGCATATGTGCACCCAGGTGCCAAGATTGCCAAAAACGTGGTCATAGAGCCCTTCACCACCATTCACAACAATGTAACCATAGGTGAAGGTACTTGGATTGGCTCAAATGTTACTATCATGGAAGGGGCCCGTATTGGAAAAAATTGCAATATTTTCCCAGGAGCCATTATCTCTGCCATGCCCCAAGATCTAAAATATCAAGGAGAAGACACCACGGTCCATATTGGGGACAATACCACCATTAGGGAATGTGCCACCATCAACAAAGGAACCTCTGACCGTATGAAAACAGTTATTGGCAATAATTGCCTGATCATGGCCTACTGCCACGTGGCCCATGACTGTATAGTGGGGGATGGATGCATCTTCAGTAATAATTCAACCTTGGCCGGACACGTGACCATTGGTCAGAATGTGGTTTTGGCCGGAATGGTAGCCGTACATCAGTTTGTGTCCATCGGAAACCATGCGTTTGTCACTGGTGGTTCATTGGTACGGAAAGATGTACCTCCTTTTGTAAAAGCGGCAAGGGAACCCTTATCCTATGTGGGGATCAACTCCATTGGCCTTCGCAGAAGGGGTTTTGAAGCTGAAAAAATCAGGGAGATACAGAATATCTACAGAATATTATATCA
>CP051244.1:2530522-2611067 GCA_017795045.1 Allomuricauda sp.
GAATATTATATCAAAAAAATTATAACAATTCCCAAGCGGCATCCATTATTGAAGCTGAAATGGAGGCAACTCCGGAACGCGATGAGATCCTTCAATTCATCAGGGATTCGCAACGCGGAATCATGAAAGGCTATTTTAGTTCAAATTAATCCTATGGCAAGTACTTCAGATATACGAAAAGGGTTGTGCATTAGATACAACCACGACATTTTTAAGATCATTGAATTCCTTCATGTAAAACCTGGAAAAGGTCCTGCCTTTGTCCGAACCAAGTTGAAAAGTGTCACTACGGGAAAAGTAATAGACAACACTTTCTCCGCTGGGCATAAGATTGACGATGTTAGGGTAGAGACCCGATCTTATCAATATCTATATCCGGAAGGGGATACCTTCCACTTCATGAACACGGATGATTACAACCAAATCGCTCTTCAAAAGGATGCGTTGGATTCTCCCGAACTATTGAAGGAAGGCGAGGTAGTTACCATCATCTTCAACACGGAGGACAACATGCCACTTTCAGTGGAAATGCCTGCCAGTGTTATTTTGGAGGTGACCCATACCGAACCCGGTGTAAAGGGAAATACCGCAACCAATGCCACCAAACCGGCCACAGTGGAAACCGGTGCCCGTATCAACGTTCCGCTTTTTATCAATGAAGGCGACAAAATCAAAATCGATACGGAAAAAGGGGCGTACATGGAACGTGCTAAAGAATAATCAGCCATGAAATTCCCTAGGGCGTATACCTTAAAAGAAATTTCGGAGCTTATTGACTCGGAATTTGTGGGAGGGGAAACCTTTCCCATTTTTGGGATGAATGAAATCCATGTGGTGGAGGAAGGGGATATTGTATTTGTGGACCACCCCAAGTACTACGACAAAGCCCTTGAATCCAAGGCATCCGTAGTGCTCATTAACAAAGATGTGGAGTGTCCCGAAGGAAAAGCACTGTTGATTTCCGATGATCCTTTTAGGGATTTCAACAAGCTGACCAAATTTTTCAGACCCTTCCAGAATGCCAATACTTCCATAGCCGAAACGGCTGAAATAGGTGAGGGAACCACAATACAGCCCAATGTTTTTATTGGGAACCATGTAAAAATTGGAAAGCACTGTACCATCCATCCCAATGTGACCATCTATGATCATTGTATTATTGGGGACCATGTTACCATCCATGCCGGTACCGTGTTGGGTTCAGATGCCTTTTACTACAAGAATAGACCCGAAGGTCTGGACAAATTATTGTCCGGGGGTAGGGTAGTCATTGAAGACCACGTAGATATTGGAGCAGCTTGTACCATTGATCGTGGTGTTACGGGAGACACCCGTATCAAAACAGGATCAAAACTGGATAACCAAATCCAAATTGGCCACGATACCGTTATTGGAAAGAAATGTATGATTGCTTCCCAAGTGGGAATCGCAGGATGTGTGGTGGTGGAGGATGAGGTCATCATGTGGGGACAGGTAGGAGTTACCAGTGCCGCAACCATTGGAAAAAAGGCAATTATTTTGGCCCAAACCGGGGTTGCCAAATCCTTGGAAGGAGGTAAGGCCTATTTTGGAAGTCCGGCTGAAGAAGCCCGTGATAAACTGAAGCAAATGGCTTTGGTTAAGAAAATCCCGGAAATCCTCGAAAAATTGAAAAAGATTTAAAAAAACAATAGACAAAACGCATAGCAAAGCCTATTTTTACACCTAATTAAGTTTAACATATGAGCGTCTTAGTAAACAAAGATTCAAAAATAATTGTACAAGGTTTTACCGGTAGCGAAGGAACATTCCACGCCGGACAAATGATTGAATATGGTACCAATGTAGTAGGAGGTGTGACCCCCGGAAAAGGTGGACAGGAACACTTGGGAAAACCAGTTTTCAACACTGTTTTGGAAGCGGTTGAAAAAGTGGGTGCCGACACTACCATCATTTTTGTACCACCCGCCTTTGCTGCAGATGCCATTATGGAAGCCGCTGATGCCGGTATCAAGGTCATCATTACCATTACTGAAGGTATTCCCGTAGCCGATATGGTCAAGGCCAACGACTACATCAAGAATTTTGATTGTACTTTGATAGGCCCCAACTGTCCAGGTGTCATCACTCCCGGAGAGGCCAAAGTAGGTATCATGCCCGGTTTTGTATTCAAAAAAGGAAAAGTAGGAATCGTTTCCAAATCTGGAACACTTACCTACGAAGCCGCTGACCAAGTGGTCCGTCAAGGATTGGGAATCACAACTGCCATTGGAATTGGTGGGGATCCCATCATTGGAACAACTACAAAAAAGGCAGTGGAACTATTGATCAATGATCCAGAAACCGAGTGTGTGGTCATGATCGGTGAAATTGGTGGACAATTGGAAGCCGAAGCAGCCAGATGGTATAAAGAAAGTGGAAGTAAAAAACCTATCATTGGGTTTATTGCCGGTGAAACTGCCCCTGCCGGACGTACCATGGGACACGCCGGTGCCATTGTAGGCGGTAGTGACGATACGGCCCAAGCCAAGAAAAGAATCATGCGCGAATGCGGTATCCACGTAGTGGATTCCCCAGCAGAAATTGGCGTAAAAGTAAAAGAAGTGGTAGGCTAAGCCTAACCGTTAAAACTTATCTAAAATCCCGTGTAAAGCGGGATTTTTTTTCGGCAAAACATAAAACAACAACTATATTTGGTTGATAACCATTCAAACACTATCAGCATATGAAACTTTTGGAAGGAAAAAACGTAATCATTACCGGGGCAAGTAGGGGAATTGGAAAAGGGATAGCCCAAATATTCGGACAACATGGTGCCAATGTGGCATTTACCTATAGTTCCAGTGAAGCTCCAGCTTTGGAACTGCAAAAAGAATTGGAAGGCATGGGCGTAAAGGCCAAGGCTTATAAAAGCAATGCGGCCAGTTATGAGGATTCAGAAGCTTTGGTGGCCCAAGTCTTGGAAGATTTTGATGGAAGGATCGATGTATTGATCAACAACGCGGGAATCACCAAGGACAATTTATTGATGCGGATGGGAGAGGATGATTTTGATGCTGTGGTGGAAATCAACCTAAAGTCGGTGTTCAATATGACCAAAGCAGTACAGCGTACCATGTTGAAACAACGAAAAGGCTCTATCATCAACATGAGCAGCGTGGTGGGAATCAAAGGAAATGCCGGACAGGCCAACTACGCCGCATCAAAGGCCGGGATGATCGGGTTCACCAAATCCATTGCCTTGGAATTGGGTTCACGGAACATTCGTTGCAATGCCATTGCGCCTGGTTTCATTGAAACTGAAATGACCGATAAGTTGGATGAAAAAACGGTTCAGGGTTGGCGAGATGCCATTCCATTGAAACGGGGAGGAAAACCTGAGGATGTGGCCAATGCCTGCCTATTTTTGGCCTCCGATCTTTCAGATTATGTTACCGGACAAGTGTTGAGCGTGGACGGTGGCATGCTAACATAAAATGCATGGAATTTAGCACGGTACTCCTTATTGTTCTTGCAGCGGTTGCCGCGCTATCCATAGTCCTTTATCAATACTTTTATAGAATCCCAAAAAAGGGTTCCCTAAGAATACTACTGGCCACATTACGGTTTTTAACCTTGTTCTGTGGCCTTTTGTTATTGATCAACCCCAAGTTTGTCCATCGCGATTATTTTTTGGAAAAGGCCAATCTCATCGTGTTGGTCGACGATTCTTCATCCATCCAAGAAGCCCAGTCCGAAAGTTCCATTTCGGAGACAACCCAGCATCTCTTGGGAAATCCTTCGCTTCAAGAGCATTTTTCCGTTCAAGCATATGCCTTTGGAAAGGACATTCGTCCCTTGGACTCCCTGAGGTTCAACCAAAGGAATACCGATATTTCCAAGGCACTCTCCACAGTTGATGAGATTTTTGTGAACGGCACCAACGCCGTGGTCCTTTTAACGGATGGGAACCAAACCTTGGGTAGGGATTACGAATATCTCAACTTAGGAAGCAATCTTTCCGTAAATCCAGTTGTGGTAGGTGATACCACAAGTTATGAGGATATTTCCATTGGGCTCATCAACACCAATACCTATGCGTTTTTGAAGAATAGATTTCCCGTGGAGGCCACTGTTTTGTACAACGGCCAGCAATCCGTTTCCAAGAACGTCACCATAACCTTGGATGGCAAAGTGGTCCATAGGGAAAGGGTAGAACTTGATCAAACCAAAAACAGCCAGACTTTGCATACATTGGTTGAGGCCCAGAGCGTTGGAATGAAAACCATTCGCATTGATGTGGAAACCTTGGTCAATGAACGAAGTACGGCCAATAATAGAAAGGAAACTGCCATTGAGGTGATTGATGAGAGAACCCGAGTGGTCATAGTTTCTGACATGCTCCATCCCGATATGGGCGCATTGAAAAAAGCAATTGAATCCAATGAACAGCGCACCGTCTCCATATATCCCCCAACTGTTTCCAACAGCGTTTTGGAAGAGGCCGACCTCCTTATCCTGTACCAGCCCAACCGAAAGTTCAATGCCATATACGACCATATTTCAAAATCCGGTGTGGGCACCTTTACCATAACAGGTACCAAAACGGATTGGAATTTCCTGAACAGGGTGCAACAAAGTTTTCAGAAAGAGAACAACAACCAGTCCGAAGATATTTTACCCGTTCGCAACGCTACATTCCAAACCTTTGGGTTGGATGATTTCAATGTCAATGGGTTTCCGCCATTAGAAGGTTATCTCGGGAATGTTCAGCTGAACAAAAGTGGGGAGATTATCCTTTACCAACAGATTCGTGGGGTGGATTTGGGAAGTCCATTATTTGCCGTTTTATCCGAAGGAAATCAAAGAGAAGCCGTTTTGTTCGGGGAAAATCTCTGGAAATGGCGTGCCCAGACCTTCCGGAATGACCAAAGTTTCCAAAATTTCGACGCTTTTATGGGCAAACTTATGGTGTATTTAGGAAGTACTGGTCAACGAAATCGATTGGAACTCGACTACGACTTGGTCTTTGATAATGCAAGTCTGGCACAGATACGGGCATCCTATTTTGATGAAAGCTATCAATTTGACCCAAGTGCAAGCATAAGCATCCAAGTACGGGGAAAAGACAATGGTTTTTCCCGCGAATCCCCCATGTTGTTGAAAGGCAATTTTTTTGAAGTAGACCTTGGCGACTTGGAAGCTGGGGAATACCAGTTCACGGTTACGGTAAAAGACGCCAACCTGAAACAATCCGGAAGCTTTAAAATTTTGGATTTTAACCCAGAAGATCAATTCACTTCTTCCAATTTTGGAAAATTGGGCCGTTTGGCCGAGAAGACCAACGGTAACCTGTATTTCAGTAACAATACCGAAGCCATGTTGGAGCAACTGACCACTTCGCAACAATACGTCCCCACGCAAAAGAGCAAAGAGAATATTGTATCTTTAATAGATTTCCGTATACTATTGGGATTGATAGTCCTTACCCTTGCTTTGGAGTGGTTCATCAGAAAGTACAACGGATTAATTTAAATGTTATAAAACCATGGATAGATTACCTAAGATTGCTTTACCAGCCTTAGCGGGCATTATTTTTCTGATCATATTTATGTCGAGATCTACAGTGACCATCGGTTCCGGTGAAGCTGGGGTTCTTTACAAATACTTTGGAGGAGGTGTTGTCACGGATGAGCCGCCCTTGGGCGAAGGCTTCCACTTGGTTGCCCCATGGAACAAGGTGTTTGTATATGAAGTTCGCCAACAGGAAAAGCTCGAGAAAATGAATGTACTTTCATCAAATGGTCTGGATATTAAATTGGAAGCTTCCGTTTGGTTCCAACCAAAGTATGATGAGCTGGGTAAACTCCACCAAGAAAAAAGTGAACAATACATAGATCGGGTATTGCTGCCAGCAATCCGTTCTGCGGCCCGTAGCGTGGTGGGACGATATACCCCAGAACAGTTGTATTCCAGCAAGCGTGATGCCATTCAACAGGAAATCTTTGAGGAAACCCAAAAAATTGTGGATGACCAATATATTCAATTGAATGAGGTTTTGGTTCGCGATGTAACCCTGCCGCCCACCATCAAGGATGCCATTGAACGAAAGCTAAAACAGGAACAAGAGTCCTTGGAGTATGAATTTAGATTGGTCACTGCCCAAAAAGAAGCAGAAAAGGTTCGAATTGAAGCACAAGGAAAAGCCGATGCCAATAAGATTTTGAGTGCTTCGCTCACGGACAAGATATTGCAGGATAAAGGTATTGAGGCTACTTTAAAACTCGCCGAATCGCCCAATGCAAAAGTGGTAGTGGTGGGGTCTGGAGATGATGGTTTGCCCCTAATTTTGGGAAATAACTAAATAAGTCTTTTTTGATAAAAAAATATGTCCTACTTTTGATTCCATAATGAGAAACAAAAACGTACATCATCATTTTTACACTTGCTCTCAAGCGAGGTAGAGATGTATTGCTGTAACTAAAAATATATTCTAACCCGTTTGAGAAATCAAACGGGTTTTGTTTTTGTGCCCGTTTGGGTTGTTGAACACCAAAGAAAGAATAATGACAAAGATTAGGATCGCGGTTCAAAAAAGTGGCCGGTTAAATGAGGATTCCCTCGCTATTTTAAAGGATTGTGGCATTTCCATCGACAATGGAAAAGATCAACTCAAGGCTACCGCCCGAAATTTCCCTTTGGAAGTGTTTTACCTTCGTAATGGGGATATTCCCCAATACCTAAGGGATGGGGTAGTGGATATTGCCATCATCGGGGAAAATGTACTGGTGGAAAAAGGGCAGGACATTTCCGTTGTTGAAAAACTGAACTTTTCCAAGTGTCGGGTCTCCTTGGCAGTTCCTAAGGGAGTGAAGTACAACTCCGTAAAAGACTTGGAAGGCAAAAAGATAGCCACTTCCTATCCCAATACGGTAAATGAATACCTGAAATCCAAAGGCGTTACGGCAGATTTGCACATTATCAACGGTTCCGTGGAAATTGCCCCCAACATTGGATTGGCCGATGGTATTTGTGACATTGTTTCCAGTGGAAGCACCCTCTTCAAGAACAATTTAAAAGAGGTCGATGTAATCCTGACCAGTGAAGCCGTTTTGGCGGTATCACCTACCATATCCGAAGAGCGTTTGGAGATTCTGAAGAAAATCCAATTCAGGATAAAATCGGTCTTACAGGCACGCCAAAATAAATATGTATTGTTGAACGCACCCAATGATAAGCTGGATGAGATCATTTCCCTTTTGCCCGGAATGCGGAGTCCAACAGTATTGCCGTTGGCAGAAGAGGGCTGGAGCTCCGTACATTCAGTCATTACAAGAGATACCTTTTGGGAGGTCATTGATGCCCTGAAACAAGCAGGAGCCGAAGGAATTTTGGTATGTCCTATTGAAAAAATGGTACTGTAGTGAAGCGAATAGATTATCCAGAACGAAAAAATTGGGGGGAGGTCCTTAAAAGACCTACCCAAACCGTATCGGACATTGAGGGTACGGTCAATGCCATCTTTGAAGAAGTGAAATCCGAAGGGGATGTCGTTGTGAAAAAATATACGGAGCGCTTCGATGGGGTTTCCCTTAATGACTTTAGGGTCTCTTCTGATGAGATAAAAAAAGCGTCAGCGCTTGTTTCTAAAGATTTAAAACAAGCTATAAATCTGGCCAAGGCGAACATTGAAAAGTTTCATGCGGCACAACGCACGGAAAAGGTAGAAGTGGAAACCATGCCCGGGGTTTCCTGCTGGCAGGAAAAGAGGCCCATCCAAAAGGTTGGATTGTATATCCCAGGGGGTTCCGCGCCACTGTTTTCCACTATTTTGATGTTGGCCATTCCAGCGAAATTGGCGGGTTGCTCAGAAATTGTACTCTGCACACCTCCAGACAAGAAAGGGAAAATCAACCCGGCCATTTTGTATACCGCACAACTTTGCGGTGTAACGCAAATCTATAAGGTAGGGGGCATACAGGCCATTGCAGGAATGACCTTTGGAACGGAATCCATCCCTAAAGTCTATAAAATCTTTGGACCGGGAAACCAATTCGTTACCGTGGCCAAACAATTGGCCACCAAATATGGTGTGGCGATTGATATGCCTGCCGGGCCAAGTGAACTTTTGGTGGTGGCAGATGATACGGCCAATCCAGCTTTTGTGGCCTCTGATTTGTTGAGTCAGGCCGAGCATGGCGCCGATAGTCAGGTGATTTTGGTATCAACCTCAGAAAATTTAATCAATGCTGTAGAGGAGGAAATAGAGACTCAGCTAAAAGTGTTGCCAAGGGCCTCCATTGCTGAAAAAGCCATTGCCAACAGCAAATTGATTCGGGTGAAAAACGACCAAGAAGCCTTGGATTTGATCAATGAATATGGCCCCGAACACTTTATTGTCTGTGTGGAAAACGAAGGATTTTACCTTGATGGCATCCAAAATGCAGGTTCGGTGTTTATTGGAAACTATACCCCGGAAAGTGCTGGGGATTATGCTTCAGGAACCAATCACACCCTGCCCACCAATGGGTATGCCAAGCAGTACAGCGGAGTGAACCTGGATAGTTTTATGAAAAGCATGACCTTTCAAAAAATATCTGAAGAGGGTATCAGGAGTATTGGAAATGCCATAGAACTCATGGCCGAAGCGGAAGGCCTTCAAGCACACAAAAATGCAGTGACCCTCAGATTAAAAAATTCAAAATGAAAACTGTATTCAACATAAAAAATATGGTCAGGGAATCCGTGGACCAATTGAAACCCTATTCATCTGCTCGGGATGAGTATGTTTCGGACGGTTCTGAAATGATTTTCTTGGATGCCAATGAGAATCCGTTTGAGAACGGCGTCAATCGCTATCCTGATCCCTACCAACGAAGCCTAAAATCACTCTTGGCAGAACAGAAAGGAGTTTCTGAGAGCAACATGCTTCTGGGAAATGGCAGTGATGAAGTATTGGATCTTATCTATAGAGCATTTTGTGAACCCAATCGGGACAACATCATCACCTTGCCCCCCACGTATGGCATGTACAAGGTTCTGGCAGGCATCAACGCGGTGGAAAACCGGGAAGTATTGCTGACACCAGACTTTGAACCCAATATCCCTGAAACTCAGAAAGCGGTGGATGGGAACACCAAGCTGTTGTTCATTTGTTCCCCAAACAACCCCACGGGAAATACCTTTGCGGTGGATAAGGTGCAACAGTTATTGGAATCTTTTCCGGGACTGGTGGTAATCGATGAAGCCTACATTGATTTTTCAGAAGAAGAGAGTTGGGTGGGCAAATTAGCGGGATATCCCAATTTGATAGTGACCCAAACCCTTTCCAAAGCCTATGGTTTGGCGGGTATTCGACTGGGGATTTGTTATGCCTCGGAAGAAATCATTGCCATTTTAAACAAGATCAAACCACCCTATAATGTCAATCAACTTACACAGCAGCAAGCCTTGCAGCGTCTGTTGAATCAAGATGCGGTTGCCACTGAAGTCCAACAGATATTAAGAGAACGAACTTCATTGATAGAAGCTTTAAAGACATTGGCTTTTGTACAGGAAATCTATCCCACGGATGCTAATTTTGTATTGGCCAAGGTGGATGATGCCGATAAACGATATCAACAATTATTGGGGCATAAAGTAGTGGTGCGCAATAGAAGTACCCAACCTTTATGTGAAAATACCCTTCGGTTTACCGTTGGGACTCCCGAAGAGAACAAAACACTGATAGCCATTTTAAAACAACTACCATAATGGGCAAGAAAGTATTATTTATTGATCGTGATGGAACCATTATAAAGGAAACGGCCGACGAACAGATTGATGCATTTGAGAAGATGATTTTTTATCCCAAGGCGTTCACGTTTCTGGGAAAAATTGCCAAAGAGCTGGATTATGAGTTGGTCATGATCACCAATCAAGATGGTTTGGGTACGGATATTTTTCCAGAAGATACCTTTTGGCCGGTACACAATTTTATCATGAAATCTTTTGAGAATGAAGGAGTGGTTTTCGACCAAGTATTTATTGATAAAACCTTTCCCAAGGACAATGCCAACACTAGAAAACCGGGAACAGGGATGTTGACTTCTTATTTTTCCGATGCCTATGATTTGGAAAATTCCTTCGTGATCGGAGATCGCTTGACCGATGTGGAATTGGCCAAAAATTTGGGTGCGAAGGGTATCTTCATCAATGACGACACCCATTTGGGAACAGGGGAGATTACCGTAAAGCGGGAGGAATTGGACGAGTATATCGCCTTGGAGAGCAACGACTGGGAAAAAATCTATGAGTTTTTAAAGCTCGAAAACCGTATTGGTGAAATTTCAAGAAAGACCAACGAAACGGACATCCAAATCAAATTGAACTTGGATGGGACTGGAAAAAGTGACATCCAAACCGGATTGGCCTTCTTTGACCATATGCTGGACCAATTGGCCCGTCACGGACAAATGGATTTGGACATCAAGGTCGATGGCGATCTGGAAGTGGACGAACACCATACCATTGAGGATACGGCCATTGCTTTGGGCGAAGTGTTTTCAAAGGCATTGGGCAATAAGTTAGGCATAGAACGCTACGGTTTTTGTTTGCCCATGGATGATTGTTTAGCCCAAGTGGCCATAGATTTTGGTGGAAGAAATTGGCTGGTATGGGATGCTGAGTTCAAAAGGGAAAAAGTGGGGGACATGCCTACCGAAATGTTCCTGCACTTCTTTAAATCCTTCACGGATGGAGCAAAGGCCAATTTGAACGTTAAAGCCGAAGGTGACAATGAACACCACAAAATAGAGGCCATTTTTAAAGCTTTTGCCAAGTCCATTAAAATGGCCGTGAAACGGGATGCGGAGAAAATGGTATTACCCTCAACCAAGGGTTTATTATAAACTAGGTCATTTCGAAGGAGTTTGCAAATGAGAAATCTAGGTTTCCCACTACGATCCTAATGACAATAAAAAATTAATGTAGATGAAGTTGGTGATAATCGATTACGGCGCAGGAAACATCCAAAGCATCAAGTTTGCCATACAACGCTTGGGGTTTGAGGCAGTCTTGAGCCATGATGCTGAAGAAATTAAGCAAGCGGACAAGGTTATCTTCCCTGGTGTGGGGGAGGCCAGTTCGGCCATGGCCAAGCTTCGGGATACTGGCTTGGACAAGCTCATTCCCGCACTAAAGCAACCTGTTTTGGGTATTTGCCTTGGTATGCAACTCATGTGTAAGTCATCAGAAGAGGGCAATACAACAGGCTTGGGCATTTTTAATCTGGATGTGGTTAAGTTTCCCAATACCGTAAAAGTGCCCCAAATTGGATGGAACCAGATTACGGAACTCCAATCCGATTTGTTCAAAGGAGTCCCTGAGAAATCCTACATCTATTTGGTGCACAGTTTTTATGCCCCAAAAAGCAAGGATACCATTGCACAATCCGATTATGCATTGCCCTATAGTGCTGCATTGCAGAAAGACAATTTTTACGGGGTACAATTCCACCCAGAAAAAAGCAGTGAGGTGGGCAGTACCATTTTGGAGAACTTTTTAACGGTGATCTGATCATGGAGTACTATATCTCATCGGACAAGGAAAAATTGGATGTCCCCAGAATCCACCAAGAGGTGAAATCTACCTATTGGGGTGGATATAGAACCCCGGAAATGACCCAAAAGACCATTGATGCCTGTCTGTGTTTTGGCGTATATTCCAACGAGGGTGAACAAGTGGGATTTGCCCGTGTACTGACCGATAAAGTGGTTTTTGCCTATCTTATGGATGTCATCATTTTTGAACCGCACAAAGGAAAGGGGTTGGGTAAAAAGTTGGTTGGGGCTATCTTGGAACATCCAGATATCAAAGCGGTTCATACCGTTGGATTGAAGACCATGGATGCCCACGGACTTTATGAACCATTGGGATTCAAAAAGATAGGGGACTCCACCATGTGGATGGCCATGGACAACGCTAAATATGATTACGAATGAGACTGATTCCAGCTATAGATATTATTGAAGGGAAATGTGTTCGCCTTTCCAAAGGTGACTACAATACCAAGAAAATTTATAATGAAGACCCCGTGGAAGTGGCCAAGGAATTCGAGGCCCATGGGATTCAAAACCTCCATTTGGTGGATTTGGATGGGGCCAAATCCAAGCATATAGTCAACCACAAGGTATTGGAAAACATTGCCTCCAAAACCAGCTTAAAGATTGACTTTGGGGGTGGGCTTAAGACCGATCAGGACCTTCACATCGCTTTTGAAAGTGGTGCCCATCAAATAACAGGAGGGAGCATTGCCATTAAGAATGCAGACATTTTTTTGGGTTGGCTGGAGAACTATGGCCACAACAAGATCATTCTTGGAGCCGATGCCCAAGATGAAAAAGTAGCGGTTTCGGGCTGGCAGGAGGAATCTGACCAAGAATTGGTTCCCTTTATCCGGTCCTACCAAAAGAAGGGAATCCGGTATGTAATCTGTACTGATATTGGCAAGGATGGCATGTTGGAAGGGCCTTCTTTCGAACTTTATAAAAAAATCATCTCCAAGACCATGAAACATGAGACCATGGTTACGGGAAGTGGTGTGGAGGACAAAGAGGTAATCGGCATCAACCTTATTGCCAGTGGTGGTATTTCAACTTTTGACGAACTGCCCAAACTTGCCGAAATGGGCTGTGAAGGAACCATCATTGGAAAGGCTATCTATGAAAACCGAATCAGCCTAAAGCAATTGGAAGCTTATATTCTTCAAAATGGATAAGGAAAAACAACTTCAGGAAGAACTCATCTGGAATGTGGGATATCGCATGGACGAAAGCCTACGCATGATCAAAATCTGTCTGGACCAACTTCCGGAGTCCGATATCTGGAAGAAGCCCAATGGATCGGCCAACAGTATAGGAAACCTTATCCTGCACCTTTGCGGTAACATTACCCAATACGGGATTGCCTCCATCCAGAATTTGGAGGATACCCGTGCACGTGATGAGGAGTTTTCCGTTTCGTCTGGGTTCACCAAGGCCGAGCTTATACAAAAGCTCAGTGATACCATTGATGAGGCAAAAAGGGCCTTTTATGAAGCCCCCTTGGAAGAATTGTTGCGAAAGAGAGCCGTACAGGGATTCCATTTTTCGGGAGTGGGTAATATCATCCACGTTGCGGAGCATTTATCCTATCATACCGGGCAGATAGCCCTATGGACCAAATTGTTGAAGGATACCGATTTGGGGTTCTATAAAAATGTAGACTTGAATATCAAAAATGAATAGCGAAATCAAAGGTCATTCCGAACTTGTTTCGGAATCGCATAGCAATGCGACAAAGCTTTGTTTACATAATGACAAATAAATATAGGACCTCATTCTATATTGGGGTTACTTCTGATTTGTACAAAAGGGTGATTGAACATTCTAAAGGAATTGGCTCAAGGCATACTATAAGATATAATCTTACCGATTTGGTTTATTTTGAAACTTTTTCGGATATAAATAATGACATTGCCCGCGAAAAACAATTGAAGAATTGGCATCGAGACTGGAAAATTAATTTAATAAAAAATCTAAATCCAAAGTTGAAAACATTGGAGATTACTTAAATAATAAGACCCTGAAACAAGTTCAGGGTGACAGATAATTATGCTTACAAAACGTATCATACCCTGTTTGGACATCAAGGACGGAAGAACCGTAAAAGGCGTCAATTTTGTAGACTTGCGTGATGCAGGGGACCCTGTGGAACTTGCAGCCATTTATGCCCAAGAGGGTGCTGATGAGCTGGTGTTCTTGGACATTTCCGCCACCGAGGAAAAACGAAGGACCTTGGCGGAGCTGGTATACCACGTTGCCGAAACCATCAACATTCCCTTTACCGTGGGTGGGGGCATCTCTTCGGTTGAAGACGTGGACATCCTTCTAAAAAATGGAGCGGACAAGGTCTCCATCAACTCCTCTGCTGTAAAACGACCTGAGTTGATTAATGAACTGGTGGCCAAATTTGGCTCCCAATGTATTGTGGTGGCCATAGATGCCAAACAGATAGATGGAACATGGAAAGTTCATTTGGTTGGCGGTAAGGTCCCCACGGAAATGGACCTTTTTGATTGGGCCAAAGAAGTTGAACAACGTGGGGCCGGGGAAATCCTGTTTACCTCCATGGACCATGACGGCACCAAAAATGGTTTTGCCAATGAAGCGTTGGCCAAATTATCCAAGTTGGTGAACATTCCCATCATTGCCTCAGGCGGTGCTGGGAGCATTCCACACTTTGCGGATACATTTAAAGAAGGGAAAGCGGATGCCGCCTTGGCCGCAAGCGTATTTCATTTTAAGGAGATTGAAATAAAGGATTTAAAAAACGAATTGAAGGAAGAAGGAATTCCCGTTAGAATTTAGGATATGAAAATAGATTTCAACAAAAACCCGGACGGGTTGATACCCGCTATCATCCAAGACGCAAACACCAAGAATGTCCTCATGTTGGGCTATATGGACCAAGAGGCTTTTGACACCACCCAAAAGACCCAAAAGGTGACCTTTTTCAGCCGTAGCAAGCAACGCCTATGGACCAAGGGAGAGGAAAGCGGTAATTTCTTGGAACTGGTCGATATAAAAAGTGATTGTGACAGCGACACCCTGTTGGTATCCGTCAATCCGGTAGGGCCCACTTGTCACAAAGGAACCGATACTTGCTGGGCCGAGGAGAACACCCAAACCTATGGTTTTCTATCTACCTTGGAGCAAATCATCACCTCCAGAAAGAACGATCGGGAGAACCCGGATAGCTACGTGGCCTCCCTATTCCGAAAAGGCATCAACAAGATTGCCCAAAAAGTGGGGGAGGAAGCCGTTGAAACCGTGATTGAGGCCAAGGATAATGATGAAGAACTATTTTTGAACGAAAGTGCCGATTTGCTTTTCCACTATTTAATTTTGCTTCAGGCCAAGGGGTATACCTTGGAGGATATCGTACAGACCCTTCAAAAGCGACACAAGTAAGCCCTAGCGTTAAGTTTTCTTTAAACGCTGAGCCATTAGATTAAAATGCGTTAATTTTATGTAATGGCTATGAATACAAGAAAAGGGTTTCGTTTTACCACCTACGAAGCGCCGGACCAAACCCCGTTCGAAAAACTCTTTGAGATTTTTCAGGAACTCATTACACATACTTCGGGTGATGTGGAGGAGGCTTTGGACTGGCTTAGGGAGTTGGACAAGGAGTACGAACTTACCGATGACAATTATACCATTGACAATTTTATAGAGGACCTCAAGGCAAAAGGCTATATCCGGGAGGAATTTGATACAGATAACCCTGAAGGGGGACAAGCGGAAGAAGGTTATGAAGAAGAACCTGGAGGTGGCATTTTGTCCATCACCTCCAAGTTGGAGCGTATGTTGCGCCAGCGGGCCTTGGACCAAATCTTCGGAAAACTCAAGCGTAGCGGAGCAGGGAACCATAGAACTGGAAAATCAGGCAGAGGTGATGAGCATACGGGAGAGTTTAGGGAATATCGTTTTGGGGATGCCCTGGAACATATTTCCATGACCGAAAGTCTTAAAAATGCCCAAGTAAACCATGGACTGGACAGCTTCTCATTGAATGAGGACGACCTTGTAGTGGAAGACACCCAGCATAAGGCCCAGATGAGCACGGTCTTGATGATTGATATCAGCCACAGCATGATCCTCTATGGTGAAGACCGAATTACCCCGGCCAAAAAAGTGGCCATGGCCTTGGCTGAATTGATTACCACTAGATATCCCAAGGACACCTTGGACATATTGGTCTTTGGAAACGATGCGTGGCCTATTCCCATCAAAGATCTTCCCTACCTAAAGGTAGGGCCTTACCATACGAATACCGTGGCCGGTCTGCAATTGGCCATGGACATGCTCCGAAGAAAGCGGAACACCAATAAGCAGATTTTCATGATCACGGACGGAAAACCGTCGTGTTTACGACTGCCCAATGGGGATTATTACAAGAACAGTGTAGGCTTGGATGAGTACATCGTGGAAAAATGCTATGCCATGGCACAGCAGGCCCGAAAACTCCATATTCCCATCACCACCTTCATGATTGCCCAGGACCCATATTTGATGCAATTTGTGAGAGAGTTTACCCAAGCCAACAAGGGCAAGGCATTTTACACAGGTCTAAAAGGTCTGGGCGAGATGATTTTTGAGGATTACGAACAAAACCGAAAAAGACGAATCAAAGGATAAGGATTTCTATGAAATTAGATCATACCAAAATAAAGACCCTCGGGGAATTGAAAGCCGCAGGGTACCAAAGTAAGAGTATCAAAGATGAGTTACGTACCAACCTGTTGGGGAAAATTGCCAGTGGCGAGGAAACTTTTCAAGGGGTGTGGGGTTATGAAAACTCCGTAATCCCTGAATTGGAACGGGCCATACTTTCCCGCCACAACATCAATCTATTGGGATTGCGTGGTCAGGCCAAGACCCGCTTGGCCCGGTTGATGGTACAGCTTTTGGATGAGTGGATGCCCATTGTAGGCGGTTCCGAAGTACATGACGATCCCTTATATCCCATTTCCAGATATGCCACGGAACTGATCAAGGAAAAAGAAGATGAAACCCCGATTGAATGGATACACAGAGATGAGCGTTTCTATGAGAAATTGGCCACCCCAGATGTTACTGTTGCGGACCTTATAGGTGATGTAGACCCCATAAAAGCGGCCAACCTCAAGCTTTCCTATGCGGATGATCGAGTAATCCATTTTGGGATGATCCCACGGGCCAACCGCTGCATTTTTGTTATCAATGAGTTGCCTGATCTACAGGCTAGAATACAAGTTGCGCTTTTCAATATCCTTCAAGAAGGGGATATCCAGATCAGGGGATTCAAACTACGCCTTCCATTGGACCTGCAATTTGTTTTTACCGCCAATCCGGAAGATTACACCAATAGGGGTAGTATTGTCACCCCATTGAAAGATAGGATTGGGTCTCAGATTTTGACCCATTATCCCGAAACTATTGAGATTGCCAAAAAAATCACCCAACAAGAAGCCCGTCTGGACCAGCGACAATCCGAAGGAATATATGTACCCGATATAGCCATGGAAGTATTGGAGCAAATCAGCTTTGAGGCCAGAAACAGTGAGTATGTGGATGCCAAAAGTGGGGTAAGTGCCCGTATGAGCATTACCGCTTTTGAAAACTTATTGAGCACCGCGGAACGTAGGGCCATTAAATCAGGAGATGATAAGACCTCCGTCCGATTGACTGATTTTATGGGAGTGATCCCTTCCATCACAGGAAAAATAGAGTTGGTTTATGAAGGGGAACAGGAAGGAGCCGGTTTTGTGGCCGAAACGCTTGTGGAAGAGGCCATAAAATCCATATTCCCCCATTATTTCCCTAAAATTGACAAGCTACAGCGAAAAGATGCCGAAACGGAATACGATGAACTTATCCATTGGTTCTTTGAAGGAGAAGGCTTTGATCTTTTGGATGAAGATACCGATGATGAATATAGGTCAAAATTGGATTCCGTCACCCCATTGGGAGCACTTTTAAAGGAATATCAACCCAATATTTCAAAAGAAGACTCCTATTTTATGAAAGAGTTGTTGCTCTGGGGCTTGGTGGCCCATAAAAAATTGAGTAAGCACCGTTTTGTCCAAGGGTATCAATTCAAGGATCTCTACGGCAGTTATATCCGGGGATTATAGGCTGTTCCTATTGCCAGATATTGAGATTGTTATTGTAGTCTTCAAAATTGTAGTGTCCAACATAGTTACGCCTGTACCAAAACAATGAAATTGTAAAAACAGGAAGCAAGCTATAGAGGACTAACATGAGAATGGCCATAGGTTTAAAAGTGGATGGGATAACATGCTCCACAAACTCCGGGAAAGAAGTCAGTGTCTGAACACTATCATAAATCTTAAAAAAGTAAACAATCATTATGGCATATAGGGCATACTCTACATTACGCATTTTTGGATCGGGCAGTTCGTCTTCTGAAATTTTGAACCACATTACATACAGATACAGAAAATGTACTGTGCTCAGCAGCGGAAAAATATAATTATCAGGTTTCAAAAAATAGAACCTATTGGTATAAACTCCGTAGAAGTTCAAGACATTTAAAGCCAGTAATATTACTAGTGTGATTAGAATATTTGTTTTCCAAGGTAAAATTTTGCTTACGTATTTCATAGGTTTGTGAGATTGGGACGCTCAATATGGTAACAAATAACGTGCATCCGAAACCAATATTTCAAACAAATCGATGAAGCGTATATAATGTTGGATTATCATAATAATCTGACATTAAAAGCCCAATTTTCGACCCTTTGCCGATTCTTAAATCTTTATCCAAAGACACAACATATTGATCCCTAAGTCCATAGATATGAAGTATTGGTATTTTTCGTATTTTGGATAAAACGTTTTTTATGCAAAACTGGGCCTACATCACACTCATGATACTCGGGATATACGTTTTGCTGAGTGTCCTGTTGTATTACCTACAGGACTATTTTCTTTTTAAACCAGAAAAATTGCCCAAGGATTTTCAGTTTTATTACGACAACCAAGAAATTGAGGAATATAATTTTGAGACCCGTGATGGGGCCACGATCAATGGCCTTCGATTCAAATCCAAAGATCCCAAAGGCGTGGTCTTCTATCTAAAAGGAAACTCCCGAAGCATTAAAGGGTGGGGCAAGTTTGCCGTGGACTTTACCCGTCATGGTTACGATGTGATCATGGTGGATTATCGTGGTTTCGGGAAGAGTACGGGACGTCGTACCCAAAAAGCCATTAAGCGTGACATGCAGGTGGTGTACAACAAGATCAAGGAGAAGGTGCCCGAAAAATATATAATTCTCTATGGACGTTCCATGGGTTCGGGTTTTGCGGCCAAACTGGCCTCCATGAACCAACCGCGCATGCTTATATTGGACGCGCCCTACTACAGCTTGAGCAAAGTGGCCAAAAAGTTCATCCCGTTTATGCCGCTCTCCTTGCTTATAAAGTTTCCCATGCCCACATACAAGTGGTTGAAGTACGTTAACTGCCCCATACATATCATACATGGGACCGACGATAGACTCATTCCTTACAAAACCAGTGTAAAGTTGTCCAAAATAAAACCTGGACTATCAAAACTATACACCGTGATAGGAGGGGGACACAAGGATTTGAACAACTTTGAATCGTACCACAGCATGTTGGAGGAGATCATCACCAGCAAACCCACCAAAGTGAATCTGGAAGGATCCAGCATCAATGTGAAACACTCCTCAAAACGGGCCAATGCAAAAGCTTAAACGTTTTGGTATTTTTACGGTTGTTATTTTGATGTTACTCACCGTCATGTTGTATTCATTCCAGGAAAAACTGATTTTTTTACCCACCAAGCTAGCTGAAGATCATGTTTATACCTTCAATGCCAATTTCGATGAAATTTTTCTTGATACTACTGATGGAGCACGTTTAAATGCCCTTCACTTTTATACGGACAACCCTAAAGGGTTGATCCTATACTTTCATGGAAATGCCGGAGACCTGTCTCGCTGGGGTGAAATTGTGTTGCCTTTTGTGGATTTGGGATATGAGGTCTTGGTGATGGACTATCGTAATTATGGTAAAAGTACCGGTGAACTTAGTGAGGATGCACTGTATCAAGATGCACAACTGTTCTATGCCTATGCAATGGAAAAATATCCTGAAGAACAGCTCCTCATTTACGGACGATCTTTGGGTACGGGCATTGCAAGTCAATTGTCCTCCAAAAATCAACCACAAAAATTAATTTTGGAAACACCTTTCTATAGTCTTTTGGACGTGGCCCAAGAACGTTTTCCCTTTTTACCGGTGTCCTATCTGTTGCGCTATAGGATTCCATCGCATGAATTTTTAAAGAAGGTGGATTGTCCTATTCGTATTTTTCATGGCACCACGGACAATGTGGTTCCATATGCATCAGGGGAAAAATTGTATGACTCCATCTCCAACAGCGACAAAAAAATGTATACCATACCCAATGGCAATCACAATAACTTAAGCGATTTTGAAATCTATTGGAACGGTATTAAAATGGAATTGGACCCGCCTTAATCAAATAAATCCGAAGAAAGGTAACGGTCTCCTCGATCACAGACTATGGAAACAATGGTGCCCTCTTTCAAGGTGCTGGCCAATCTAATGGCCGCGGCCGCGGCACCACCACTGCTCATGCCAGCAAAGATACCTTCCTCCTTGGCCAATCGCTTGGCCATTTCAGTAGCTTCTTCCTCACTGACTTCCAGTACCGTATCCACTTTTTGTGGATTGAATATTTTGGGGAGATAGGCTTCGGGCCATTTACGAATACCCGGAATCTTTGAATCATCGGTAGGCTGTACGCCCACGATTTGTACCCCGGAATCTTGTTCCTTCAAATAGGTCGAGGTCCCCATAATGGTCCCAGTAGTGCCCATGCTGGATACAAAATGGGTGATATCACCTTTGGTGTCCGCCCAGATTTCCGGTCCCGTGGTCTTGTAATGGGCCATCCAGTTATCGTTGTTGGCAAATTGGTTGAGCATAATATATCCTTCATCCCTGACCTTGGCCTCAGCATAGTCCCTGGCACCTTCAATCCCAACATCTGATGGGGTCAAAGTCACTTTGGCTCCGTAAGCGCGCATGGTCTGTACGCGTTCCTTGGTGGAGTTTTCGGGCATTACCAGTTCAATGTCAAGTCCATAGATCCCTGCGATCATGGCCAAGGCTATACCCGTGTTGCCACTTGTGGCCTCGATCAGTTTGGATGCGGTGGAAAAATCCCCACGATCCAGCCCGCTCTTGATCATATTATAGGCAGGACGGTCTTTGACACTTCCTCCTGGATTATTGCCTTCCAGTTTAAAAAACAGTCTTACGTTTGGGTTGGGGTTCAATACTTTGGATTCCACCATTGGGGTGTTTCCAATAAGGTCGAGAATGCTATTGGACATTTGGGGCTGTCTTGATTTTAATTTCTGGGGTGTGATATACTGTTGAATTTGCAGGTACGGAAGCTGTAAGCCATGCATTTCCACCAATGATCGAATTTTCTCCGATTACGGTTTCACCACCCAAAATGGTTGCATTGGCATAAATGGTAACGTTTGACATTATAGTGGGATGTCTTTTGGTCTTTTGAAGGTTTTTGGATACATACAACGCTCCCAGGGTTACCCCTTGATACAACTTCACATTATCATGTATCACGGCAGTTTCCCCAATCACCACACCGGTGGCATGATCTATAAAGAACGATTTGCCAATGGTAGCTCCAGGATTGATATCCACCCCTGTCTGCCTATGGGCATATTCCGTCATGAGCCTCGGAATCATGGGTACTCCTTGAATGTAGAGCTCATGGGCCAATCGGTAAATGGAAATGGCATAAAAACCTGGGTACGCCATATAAATTTCCTGGAGGGACAGTGAAGCTGGGTCACAATTAAGAATAGCCTCTGCGTCCAGATTGAGTTTTTCCAAAATTCCAGGCAAACCGCTTATGTATTTGTTCCAAAGTTCATTGCTGGGCCTTTCCAAATCCCAACAAGCCATATCCGTCAGTCGGTCAAACTTTTTCTCCAACATTTCAAGGTTCACGGCCACCGGGGTATTGGAATCAAAAAGCGTATAAAAAAGCGTATCCGTGAAATCCTCGGTTTCTTGTTTTAACCTATAGTCCAAATAGGGCAATTTTTTATGCCTATTGAGCTCTGAAATTATTTTTTCCTTGTCCATACAACAATTATTGTCCTAAATTTAGACAAAACCTTACCTACAGCCTTAGGAAATAGCTAACTTTAGTTTAAAAATAACATATTATTGATATAGCGTGACTGATTCGAAAATTTCCAAGAAAGTATTTGATTTTTTAAAAGAGTTGTCAAAAAACAACCACAAAGAGTGGTTTGAAAAAAACAAGCCTACTTTCAAAGCCCATGAAACCGAGGTAAAATCCTTCCTGGCAAATGTGAAGGAACGCTTGGAACAACATGATGATATTGAAAAAATGAAATTGTTCCGTATTTATCGGGATGTACGTTTTTCAAAGGATAAAACCCCATATAAAACCCACTTTGCAGGTTCGTTTTCCCGATTGGGCGCACATCTAAGGGGAGGATATTACATTCATTTACAACCGGGAAATTCTCTACTGGCCACCGGTTTTTGGGCACCCAATAAAGAAGACCTGTTCCGCATACGAAAAGAGTTGGAAATGGATGCTTCGGATTTTAGGAAGGTCATCAATGACCCAGATTTCACCAAAATTTGGGGAGAACTTCAAGGCGATGCGGTAAAAACGGCCCCAAAAGGGTTTGATAAGGACCACCCGGATATTGACTTGATCAAAAACAAACAGTATGTCTTTGTACGGAATTTTACGGACCAAGAGGTACTATCCCCGAATTTTATCGAGGAAGTGGACAAATCGTATCGAGCTATTCGACCTTATTTTGATTTGATGAGCGATATCCTCACCACCAATCTCAATGGCGAATCAACCTTGAACTAACACCTCGTTTTCCAAAAGCTGGATCTGGTCCTTCAAGCGTTCTATGACCATATTCATCATCCGTTTGTTCAAAGCGGAGGAGTTTTTAATATATTCCTGATATTCCTCAATGGTAAATTGTCCAATGACCATTCCCTTAAGAGAGTTCCTAAACTTAATGTCCTTTTGGATGGCCCGTTCAATATACTCCATCTTTTTCTCCAAGGAAAGGTCATGAAAAACCCCTTTGTGCTTGCCAATATAGTTCTTGAAAACCTCAATCAACAATAGGTTTTGGAGTTTAATGATAGGCCGTAAGGTTTGGTTTTGAAAACGTTCGTCCGCACTCATTTGGTTGTTGAAATAAGACTGTAGAATTTCGGGGCGGAGGTCCAAAAGACTCTTAGATCGTGAATCCATGGCTGATAGTTTTAATAAAATTACACAATCGTCCACCGCTCATTTTTTGTTAGGCCGATAGTTGTTAACGATGTTATGAACATGCACTCCAAAATTTTATTTGACTACTTTTAGGGAGAATCAATAGTACATTTCCATGAACATCAAATCATTTGTCATTGCTATACTTGTTCTTTCGGCCATTTCGTGTAAAAACGAAAGCAAGAAAGAGGACGCCCAGATTTGGCGCACCAAAAAATTGGCAGCGGAAAATGCCACCCATAACCAATTGCTCGATATTGAAAAAGAGCAGGGGTGGGAGTTGTTGTTCGATGGGGAAACCTTGAACGGTTGGCATGTATACAATGCTGGCGTACCAACAGTCTGGGAAGTGAAAAACGGCGAACTCCATAGAAATGTTGAACTGGAATCCGAGCACAATGAGGATTTGGTCACGGACAAGGCCTATGAAAACTATGAGCTGGTCTTGGAATGGAAAATCTCGGACCGTGGAAATAGCGGCATATTCATCAACGTTCAGGAAAAGCCCGATGTTGGCACAGCCTATCAAACCGGACCCGAGTTCCAAATTCTGGACCCCAATCATATGGATCATGATGTTGCCGTTAAAAAATCGGGCTGCCTGTATGGTTTTTCCCCTCAAAAGAATGAGGCCATCACCAAATCTGGCCAGTGGAACCAGACCCGCATCAAACAGGTAAATGGAAAAGTGGAATTCTATTTAAACGGCACACTTACCGCAGTGGAGGATTTTACCGCACCGGAATGGCCACAAAAAATCTCAGGAACCCATTTTAAAAACTACCCCGAATTTGGACAAGCCACAGAGGGGAAAATAACCCTGCAGGATTGGTATTTTGAGGTGTGGTTCCGCGACATCAAGATCAGGGAGTTGTAGATTACTCTATCTTCCCGTCGTGGAATCCGGCCCTTTTCCAATTCCCATCATCATTGATCCAAATATTGGTGATTCGGTACGCATTGGTTTGGGTTTCCCCATGTTCCGCCTGTACCACAATGATTCTACCGGTGACTATGGCCGTATTACCGTATAGTCCCACTTCCATTTCGTCCATTTGATACCCCATCACCTCCAAACTTCCGGATTGTATCCGGGCATCCCTTTTCTCCAAATAGCTGAACCAATCTTCCTTTCCAATGGCTCTTGAATTTCCATTGGTATGCTGGTAATTTTCCGTTGTCATGGCATCAAGGGTCACTAAATCGCTTTCCTTAAAGGCTTTGTTAAAAGCTTCTATAGCCAACAAAAGACCCTCCTTATCTCGCGTTTCATGTTCCGTGCAACCCGACCAACAAAACATCATGACCAAAACCAACAATGATATGTTTGATTTCATGCTTTTTAAAAAAATGTCTTTACAGTTTTTCAATGAGGTTTTTAAGTTTTTGCTGAAATAATGACTCATGATATATTGTCTTTAAGATACTCATCCTTTATGGATAATCTGTATTCCTTCTGTTTGGAAATAATGTTCAACGGCTTCCTTGACTGCTTGCAACGAGCTGTATTTGGGTTGATATCCCAACTGCTTCTTTGCTTTTTCGATGCTACCACATGGGCTGTGGGCAATATGGTCCCACGTGAGTTCCCTATCCCTTTCGCTGACGGTCTTTTGCCATTCTTCCCAAGGTTGAAAACGCAGTTGGGGCCGTTGCCCAAACAGTTTGGCCATTTCCTCAGCATAACCTCTCAGGGTAAGGGCCTGCTCCGAAACTACATGGAAACTTTCCCCGATGGCATTTTCCCTGTTCTCCATGGCCTTGACAAAAGCCTGAGCCACATCCTCCGCATGCACATGATGAACCGTTTCCATCCCAAGGTTGGGCAAGGTGATTTCCTCGCCTTGGGCCAATCGCAGAAATACCTCCGGATTTAGATTCCCGGCCGGATTCACGGGCAACCAGCCCGGGCCGGTAATATGTCCCGGATGAAGAATCGTGACCGGAAACCCACATGCTTTATGGAAGTTGAGCAAATAGGTTTCAATCTTTGCTTTGTTTATTCCATAGGCACCGAAGGGATTCCGCTCTGCAGTCTCCGTGGTGGGGACCTGTACGGTATGCCCATGGACCCAGATGGTGCCACAGTGCAGAAAATGTTGGACTTTGCCCTTTAGGTTTTCAGCAAGGTGCTGGGCACTCTGGGGGGTGAAACAAATCAAATCAATAACCACATCACCTTTCAATGAGGCGATTTGAGTCCCAAAATCTCCGTTCTCTTCGGATTTTTCCCGGTCAATGCCAACAAACTCCACGGATTTCCATGCGTCATGATCGGCATAGGGTTGGGACTGCTGCCGACTTACACAGACCACTTCATGACCGGCTTCAACAAGTTTTGGTACCAAATACGTGCCAATATGGCCAGTGCCTCCAATCAGTATTACTTTCATTTTTACTTTTTTATTCCTTGATTCGGACCAAATCCAAATCTTGATAATCAAAGCTAAAATCCATGTTGGGGGAAATGCCCTTCATCTGTATCCCGATCGGGTTTCCTGACGCATCCATCTCAAAAATGGCAAAGGCATCGCACTGCATATCCGTATAGGCCATTTTAACGGCAAAGGTGTTGTCCTTGTAATGGAACATTTCTCCATTCAACTGCGGGGAACGTAGTGACCTGAACCAAAGTTTTCCGCCATGGTTTTCGATGGATACCTTTCCGAACCATTTATCTTCATACGTTCCTAAAAAGGAGCTTGCACCCAGTTTTTTTACATCGGAGATTGTGGCACTTTCCCAAACGGCATCCAAGGTAGCATCGGCTTCGGCCTGTCCGGACTCCAATTGTTGCTTGGCGGACGCCAAATAGTCCCATCGGTCCTTTCTGATCCATTCATCCCGAATAGCCGAACTTATGGTGTGGTAGCTGTTGCCCCCGGGAGCCCCATTGGTGAGCACCACGACTGCTGAATTCAATTCGGGTACCATTACCACGGAGGACAACATGCCCGGTAGACCGCCTGTATGGGAAATTACGGTATGGTCGAACCTATTGGAAATCCGCCACCCAAGACCATAGGCCCCAAAATGGTATCTGTTGTCCGGTTCCGGTCTAGGTTGAAAGCTGATAAAGGTATAGGGGCGCCACATTTCCGCTTGCCGCTCAGGACTGAAAATCTGCTTGTCCAAAGCTTCGCCGTATTTTCCTTGTTGCAATTGGGCCATAATCCATTTGGACATGTCATGGACGCTGGAATAGATTCCGCCCGAAGCCACCAAAGGGCCTTCACCCTTTACGTAGCGCTCTACCTTTCTTACGTTTCCGTTCTCAGTGGAGTGTGCGGATGCCACGTTTTGGGTCGATTTCAATCGCTTATAACGCACCGCGGTCCTGTCCATGCCCAACGGACCTAAAATATACTGTTCGATAAATTCATCGTAAGTCTGACCGCTTACCCTGGCAATGACCTCGCCCGCTACAATATAGAGCAGGTTGTCATAATCGTATTTGGTGCGAAAATCCGAAGTGGGTTTAAAGTATTGAAAACTGTTGAGCACATCCTGAATTTTGTAATCAGCTCCCGGAGGGAAAAACATTAAATCCCCGGCACCGAGCCCCAGTCCGCTGCGATGCGTCAACAGGTCCACAATGGTGAAATTCTCCCGGACGTATGCATTGTACATGGTAAACTCCGGGATGTGTTGAATCACCCGATCATCCCATTTAAGTTTTCCCTGATCCACCAAAATGGCCAATGCGGCCGCGGTGAACGCCTTGGTATTCGAGGCAATTTGAAACAAACTATGCTTATCAACCATCTCTTCAGAATCAACGGAGAGTTTTCCGTATCCTTTGGAGTGGATGACCTTCCCATTTTCTATCACGGCCACGGCAAGGCCCACTTGGGGCATCATTTCCATAGATCGGTTCACCAAGGAATCTATCTGCGGAGAGGTAAAGCCCTGTCCAAAAACGGCAGCTATGGCCCATAATAAAAATAGGGGGAGGGTAATTTTGTTTTTCATGAGGTTTTTTAGCGGTTATTTTAAAATACGACAGGGTTCAAATGCGAATCTATGGTCTCTCCAATGGCCACTCCCGGGCACCAGGTCTCCCAATCGTTCTTTTGGCCATCATTCTCAGGTTTTTTTAAGGTCATGTCCTTGTCCATGTAGATTACCGTCATAACCTTTCGGGTCTTACCAGAGGTGTTGGCCCCGGCCCGGTGGAAAATCCAACCGGAATGAAAACTGACTTCGCCAACATCAAAAGCTTCTATAGTGTGTGGAAAATTATTGACCTTCAGGTTTTTTTGGATCACTTGTTCGCTCTCATCGCTGATGGACAGTTCGCGTCCCAGCAGAATTTCTTGACTGCCTGCACTGAATTCCAAGGGTCCCATTTCCAAAGGTGTTTCTTGCAAGGGAATCCAGATGGTGATGGACTTGTCCGAAGACAACGGCCAATAATACTGGTCCGCATGCCAAGGGGTGATTCCCCCGCCGGCCTCCTTAAAAAGGGCTTGATCGTGGTAGATACGAACCCCATCTACCTGCATGAGGTCTGCGGCCACTTTGGCCAACCGTTTGCTTAGGATCAGTTTTTTGATCTCTTCGTCCTGCACCCAGAGATTACAGAGTTGCAAAAAGGCCTTTCCATAGGTATCCCGTTGATTGATGGGAACATCCACCTTGTTCAGTTCTGCAACCTTTTTGGATATAACCGCATTGAAATGCGCCACGATTTCGGGAGATAAAAATTCCTTGATCTTGATGAAGGCGTTCTTTTGGTAAAAGTCCACCTGTTCTTTGGTCACCTGAAAAGATTCATCCAATAGGGTTAGATTCATAATATTTTAGCTCTGTCTCAGTATTTTTTCCATTTTCCGGCCCTTGGCCAACTCATCCACCAGTTTGTCCAAATAGCGGACCTGTTGGGTCAGGGGATTATCGATTTCCTCAATACGATACCCACAGATCACCCCGGTAATGAGGCTGGCATTGGGGTTCAGCTCCGCATCTTGGAAGAAGGTCTCAAAAGTGCTCTTGGATTCGATATGTTTTTGAACGGCCTCATCATCAAAGCCTGTGAGCCATGTGATCACCTCGTGCAGTTCTTTCTGGGTACGACCTTTTTTCTCCACTTTGGCCACGTAATGCGGATATACCCCAGCAAAGGTCAGTTTTGCGATCCGTTCGTTATGTTCTGGGGTGACTTTCATCTTACCTAGTATTCAACCTTGGGAGATACAATCCATTGGTTGCTTAAATGTAGTAATTTTGAAAGTATCTTGGAAGATGGTCGCGGTCAGTTGCCCACCTTGCTTAGAATCTTCTCTTTTAGCTGGACAAAGTCTATCCAGTAAATATTACCGATTTCAACTTCTTCATCATCTCCAGAGACACCGCGGTGAAAAAACAGGTACTTTCCATCTGGGGAGACACTTGCGGTCATTTCACAATGTTCCGTATTTACTTCGGGGCCCATATTATACGGTTCTGTCCAAGTGCCGTTCTGATTAAAGCTGATGTATAGGTCGCAGTCCCCAAAACCGTCTTCACTTTCACCATCATAGATCATGTAGCTCTCATCCGGTGCAATGTAGGAATGGGCGATCCACTTTCCTGAGAAATTGATGTCCGTTGCCATGGTCTTGGCATTGCCATAGCCGTTTGCTTTTTTATCGGAACTATAAATGACCCAATCCTCGGGCTTGTCGTCCTCCTCACCTGAAGTAAAGTACAGGTTGCCGTTTTCCGAAGCGGTCAGGTACATGACCACTCGATCCACGAACGGACTGCCCAAAGGCTCGGGGGCGCTCCATCCTTTTACGGTTTTTGTGCTGTACCATTGGTGCATCCCAGAGGCCTTGGTGGTATCCTTGAGGGGTCTTGTGGTCCCAAAATAGAGCAGCTTTCCAGTGGGGTCAATATGGGGTTCAAAATCCCAGCCTGCATCGGTGGAAAAAAAGGCCGGCTCCGGTTTGGACCATTGCCCATTTTCCAGTTTCATGGTGAAAATTTCATTATCGTCTTCCGGTTTTCTTCGTGTGAAGAACATTTCATCCATTTCTGGGCTAAAAGTGATGGCAAACTCAAAATCATCGGTGGAGACCACACCTTCCCCAAATATCAGGGCAGTTTCCGTGGGGATTTGATCACTAAGCAGCGTGAGGTTTGACTTTTTCTCTGGCTGACAGGATACGAAAAAAATCAGCAGTAAGGCAAAGATAGGGTAGTGGATTGTTTGTTTCATTGTATGGTGATTTTGATTGATGTTGATTGTATTGTCGTTGGTCCAACTTGGTGTTATGGCCCTGCATTTGCCGCATCTTCCCCGATCTGCGCTATTTTTTCCTGACAGATTTCCTCGGTAAGCTGCTTTAGTTGCAGCACTTTGTGAGACAGGTATTCCAGATCACCTTTGGTGATATGGTATTCCTTCATGTTGTAACGGGCATCTATGTAGGCGCGTTTCAGTAGTTCAAAAAGGCGCTTGTGCTCCTCGGTCTGTTTGTGATCTGGGAGATGTGCCACGGTCTTGTTCAACGGTTGGGTGTTTGTGCCCGAAAGATAGACATATTTGGGTTGGGGAGGTTGATTTTGTTACAAGATACAATTTTGTGGTAGTGGAGAGTGTCGCTTTTATTCTACTTTTTCATTTTTGAGCTTATTTTCTACAATCAATTTTATTAGATTCAAAATTCCCAATGCAGGTAAATACATAAAAAGCCCGATTACCACATACGTATAAGTTGTTCCCACTATTAAGCTATCATATTTAAAATCCGCAGAATTCCATATCCAAGTCATGAGTATTAAAAACAGTCCGATTATTCCTTGAACTATAAGGGATTTGTTAATCGTTTTTACTAGTCCAACAAAACTAAAGAATTTAAAAAGTTCATTTTTTCGAGCACTCCAGATTATCGGAAGTCCGAAAAAAATTATAACTAAAAATGTTACAATTTCTATATTAGGAACAATCATTTTTTATTCTACTGCAATTATTAAATTTGGTTTTGCACTTTTGCCACGCCGGATTATAACCAGTGCTGTAAACCATTTTTATTATCTCATATGATATAGGTAAATCGCAAAATTTAAAATTCGAGACATATCTGAATCACTTATTTTATCATATCTATCTAAATAATCCTTTTTCATTTTTTCGCTATCAAAGTCTGTAAATTCGGCAAAATTGGATTTCGAGGGATTAAAAAATTTTGATTTAGATTGAAGTCCAATCTCTCTGAACAAGTCATTTTTTAATTTTCTTACATATTCAATTCTTTCCTGGTCATATTTACCAAGCCCATAATATTTTAATTTCCGTTTAATTTTTTGCTCGGCTTCTTTGAGGTCAGAAAAGTCAAATTCATAAGCTAAATCACCAAAGCAGACGTAGTCATATGTTGGTTCGCCTGTTTCTGCCATTATGATTTACCTTTAACTAGTTGTTCAATGTATTTTCCGTGATTTTCAAATCCATTTTTTTTTGGATTTTCCAAGTCAATCATTCCATCAGTTCCAGAGTCATAAATTTGCCAATTATGCTTTTTGGCTAATTCAATGAGGGCATAAATCCCATTTTCCCCATATAATGACAGCATAAAATTGCTTGTATGTTCATTGCTTACAAAATAGTCAATAGTAAAGTCAGCACCTATTATCTCCCTATAGTTATCCTTTTTGTTAATTCGGTCAAATGAAGATTCTAAAATTCCACTAAAATTGGTCTGTTCCAATTGATTTTCATCCAATTCTACAACCGAATTAATCTTTTGTGTTGAATTAAACAGTATAATCTCCCAACTCATTTTCTCGATTTTCTTGAATATTGTACTACTTATTCATATGCTAAACTTTCTTCAGCGTGCACGACTATTCGTTTTGACTCATACCCAAGTTGTCCGTTTCTAAATGTAGGAATTTTCAAAAGATCTTGCCCCATATTCCCAATATGGAGGTGTTCCAAAAGATTAATCATAAAATCATATGTTTTTTCCTACTTATTTCAGAAGTAATTCTTATCTTAACCAAGAAACACCTAGTAAACACTTAATCATTGACATTATGAAAAAACAGATCTTCTTTTTCGCTATCCCCGTATTGCTTTTGGTAGGCCTGCTGTTCTTGAACACACCCCAGGAAAGGGCCTTTAACGAGTTGCCGGAAAACCCGGAGACCGAACAGGCCTTTACGTTTCCCTGCGCATTCTGTGATGCGGAATTGGCCGCTTGCATCGCGGGGGGCTCCTTTACCGAGCAGGAATGCCAAGAAATGATGGCTTCCTGTTACGCGGAGTGCCAGCCTTAAGGTACAGCCAAGTATTTTTTGGGACAGTGCCCGGACCTATCGTTCAACCTGTACGTATTCCTTAAGGAATACCTCCCTTGTTTGACCATTAGACGGTAGGTTTGGGCGCTTGTTCTTTTATGCCCAAGCCATTTTCCGATGGCTTTTTCTTTTTCACAGAATTTGTTTAACATTGGGGCTATAAGCAGCGTTATGAAATTTGGCCAAGTAGACCACCCGGAACTTATTGATTTTACCATTCCATCGGACCACCCGGACACCGCCGTGGTGTTGTCCCAATACAAGGGTGGGAGAGTGCCCAACGTGTATGTGGGCTGCGCCAAATGGAACCGGCAGGACCTTAAGAACTTTTACCCCCGTGGCACCAAGGACGAGCTGGAATACTACGCCACCCAGTTCAACAGTATTGAGTTGAACGCCACCTTTTACCGCATTTTTCCGGCGGAGCAATACCAAAAATGGTACGACAAGACCCCGGAGGGTTTCAAGTTTTTTCCAAAAATGACCAATGCGGTGAGCCATTTGCGACGACTCAACGACCAAGTTTATGGGATAGTGGACGAGTACTTACAGGTAACCTCACTTTTGAAGGAGAAATTGGGCACCATTTTCTTGCAGATGCACAACAACTTCAACCCCAAGAATTGGGACAGGGTAGTGCGCTTTGTGGAGTACTGGCCCAAGGAATTTCCCTTGGCACTCGAGTTCCGCCATACAGATTGGTTCACCGATGAAATGGTTTCGCAGGAGCTTTACCATCTGTTGGAAGAGAACAATATGGCCAATGTGTTGGTGGACACGGCAGGCAGGCGAGACCTGATGCACATGCGGCTTACCAACAACGAGGCCTTTGTGCGCTACGTGGGTGCCAACCACGAAACGGATTATCCCCGACTGGACGATTGGGTGACCCGATTGACCGCGTGGAAGGAGCTGGGATTGGAGAACATCCACTTTTTTGTGCACCAGAACCTAGAGCTGGCCTCGCCCTTGCTTTCGGCCTATTTTATTGAAAAGTTAAATCCTGCCCTGGGATGTGGTCTGGCCATTCCCAAAACCACCATCAGTCCACAGGAGCGTTTGTTCTAGCCAATTTCAATTGTGGAATCTATGACGGGCAAAATTGCAGAGTCCGTATTCCCTGATAATGAAATGTTTCAAATCCGTAATTCCATCGTAAAGGAGTGCTAAAATGGAGTGTTCTGGCCGTGATTTGGACTAATTTTGTATCACAGATATAACGCTAAATGTTACAATAATGCGATTTCACACTAGAAAATGGGTAAAACCAGAAGACCTGAACGCCAACGGGACCTTGTTTGGCGGTAGGGTGCTGGCATGGGTGGATGAGGAAGCCGCGCTGTACAGCATCATACAACTGGAAAACAAAAAAGTGGTCACCAAATACATGTCAGAGATCAATTTTATGAGCACCGCCGTTGAGGGCGATATCATTGAGATCGGAATCGATGTGATCAAATTTGGGGTGACCTCCATTTCGTTGAACTGCGAAGTGCGGAACAAAATGACCCGCGAGAGCATCGTTACCGTGGACAACATTATCATGGTGAACCTGGACGACCATGGCAACCCAAAGGCCCATGGCAAGACCAAGATAGAGTTCGTAAAGGACCGCTTGGCCCAAAAAGAAAAGGAAGAGAACGCCTAGATCTTAGTCAAGGGTAGCCGCAACGGCCTGTACCTCGTCCAAGACGCGTAGGAGGTTACCGCCCCATAGTTTGGCGATTTCTTCTTCGGTATAACCACGTTTTACCAATTCCAAGGTTACGTTGAAGGTCTCGGAAGCATCGGACCAACCCTCGATACCGCCACCGCCATCAAAATCGGAGCTGATGCCCACATGGTCAATCCCAATGAGTTTCACCATGTAGTCGATATGGTCCACCAAGTCGGATACGTTCACCGCTGGGGGGACATTGGGGTCGTTTGCCGCCATTTCCTCACCCAACTTGGTCACTTTGGGATAGTTTTCCATGAATTCCTCCTGTTGATCCTTGTCAAGAGAGCCAAATTCGGAGCGCTCGTACCAGTTCAATCCTAGGGAATCCGCCGCTTTTTGATTGATGCTCTTCATATAGGCCGCACGGGCATCGTTCTTTTCCGTACTCAAATACGAAGTGAAGGCTACCGTTTGGGCCACTCCTCCATTTTCCTTCAACAAAAGGAGCAGTTCATCATCCAGATTACGGCTATGGTTGCAAAGTGCCCTAGCCGAGGAATGCGAGGCGATCACCGGTGCTTTGGATAGTTCTATCATCTGTTTTATAGCTTCTTTGGAAGGGTGGGAGATATCGATCATGATCCCAACGCGGTTCATTTCGGCAATCGCCTGTTTTCCCAGTTCGCTAAGTCCGTTGTGCAACCACACCCCGTCCGCTTCTCCGGTGTTGGAATCACTGAACTGGCTGTGTCCGTTATGGGCCAAGGAAATGTACCGTGCCCCCCGTTTTTGGTAGTCCGCTATTTGGGATAGGTCCTCGCCAAGGGGATAGGCATTTTCCACCCCAATCATGGCCGCTTTTTTGCCCGCTGCGGAAATCCTTCGCACATCGTCCGAGGTCAAGGCCAATTCTATCCGGTCCGGGGCATATTCCTCGCACAGTCTGTGGATGGCCTCGAACTTGGAAATGGCATTCTCCTTGGCCTTGGCATAGCCATCGGCATTCAAGGAATCCTGTCCGGTATAGACAATGAACCAGGCCACATCCAGTCCACCTTCTTCCATCTTGGGCAGGTTTACCTGATTTTCGAGTCTTTGGGTATAGTTGATACTGTCCGTGAAGTTCCTCACATTGATATCCACATGGGTATCCACAGTGATCACGGTATCATGGATTCTTCTGGCTTTTTCTTCCATGGTCTCAGTTTTATCGGATTGTTTTTCGGCGCATGAAAAAAAGAGGCTTACAGCGCACAAAAGGGAAGTGTATTTCATAGTTGGTGGTTTACACCTACAAATAAAGCAATTTGACAACAAAATCCACGGGCTACATAACAATTAATTGTAATCCCTTGATCCAATGCGGATTTTTAGGTGATAATTCAATAATTGAACAAACTTTGGAAACTAGGGAACTACTCACGTATTTGGAAAAATTGGAAATCGGGCTAAGCAGCTTTTCGTATGAGGAATTGGGCGTTGTGGAGGCCGGTGAGCTGAAAAAGTCGTTTCAGGTCTTTAAACACGGACTTGAAAACAAGGTTTTTGGTGTTCCCGAAATGAAGCAATTGGAAAGCATTTACAAAAAAGTGGGCATCCAAGGTTCGGAAACCCTTATGGGAGAAACCGATAATATGCCCAACGAGCTGAAAGAGTTCCTATCCCTGATCGATGCCATGGAGAATACCCGTTTGTCCCATGAACAGCAAAAGATCGCCAAAGCCATGAAAGAAGTGGCCAAGCAATTGGGCAAGGAGCTGCCCATGTCCCAGAACCTACAATTTATTGAGAAAGAACTAGAACCCGGCCATTTGGCCCATACCATCAACTTAAAGCCCATTTTGCAGGACTGTATGGGGCAGATGGAACTCATGGAAGAGCTGGTGAGGCTCTTCAAACAAAACCTCATGGAATTTATTGGCAGCGTAAAGGTGCACTTGCAGAACGAGAGTTTTAAGCAAGTGGACCTGGCCTGTCAGAAAGTCCGTCCCAGTCTGGAGATGATGAAGGCCAACGGTTTGTTGGAAATCGTGAAGGAAATCCTCATGCTCTGTAGAACGGACAACGACCCAAAGCACCACGCTTTCCTATACGACCAATTTGTAATGGAGTATCCCAAGGTACAGGAGCAGGTAGACTTTGAAATGGAAATCCTCCGAACCATGTAAACAAGACCCATGGAAAGCCCAACCCTTCCCGATTATCTTCAAAGTATTTTTCATCCGCTTTTAGAGCATGCCAAGGATTTAGAGTGCAAACTAATGCTGTTGGACGAGATGCTGGAAGTAGGGGACAAGAAGGAAATTCCTTTGCTCAAGGAATTGGAAAGCCATGACCATCCCAAGATCAGTCATAAGGCCTTTGAGGTCAGGACCGCACTTCAGTCCAAGCTGGGAATGGATGCCGAAAGGGAACGTAGAAGACTCCCCATGAGCCTATGTTTCATCTATGATGAATTCAACATTCGTCCGAGCAAGATAGACCCGGACCTCGAGTTTGGTGTATCCTTGGATATCCTTGATTCAGAGTAATTGCTGAATCCATTTTACCTTATCCCCATCATGGGGCATTTCACAACTGCAACACCCATTTTCACCACAATTAATTGATAAACAATAATCTTTCCCATAGATTCACGTTAATAACATAGACCAACATCAAACCCTCGAATCATTATGTTATACGATACCTACGGAGAAGAATATTTGGCATTCTTACAAGAGCTCAACGAAATTTTGAGCATCAATGAACTGGCCGAACTTGATTATTTATAGTAAACCCCAAACGTTGCAATATGAAAAATCTTAACCACGAAAACACGGCGTATCTTAACTTTATTCAAGATTTAAACGATATGCTCATCGATTTTGATATCAATCAACTGAGCTGCTCTTAATAATTATAGTTTAAGTGGATATCATGGAAAAGGGGATGTTTTTAACATCCCCTTTTCTATTTTATGTTGAAATGGTACTATCCCAAATACGACTTCAAAATTTTACTTTTTGAGGTATGCCTCAGTTTACGGATCGCTTTCTCCCTGATCTGTCGTACACGTTCCCGTGTCAGGTCAAAGGTGCTCCCAATCTCCTCCAAGGTCATGGAAGGTTGATTGCCGATACCGTAGTACAAACGCACCACATCTGCCTCACGAGGGGAGAGGGTGTCCAAGGCCCGATTGATTTCCGTGTTCAGGGACTGGTGCATCAATCCCTTGTCCGGTTTGGGCGAATCCCCGGTATTGATCACATCGTATAGGTTGGAGGTTTCCCCTTCTTTTAATGGAGCATCCATGGATACGTGTCGCCCCGTATTTCTCAGGGATTGCTTCACTTCGGAAACGGTCATGTCCAACTCTTTGGCAATTTCTTCCGGGGAAGGTGGCCGCTCATGGGCCTGCTCCAAATAGGAAAATGTCTTTTTGATCTTATTAATGGAACCTATTTTGTTCAAGGGGAGTCGTACCACCCGGGATTGTTCCGCGAGTGCCTGCAAAATGGACTGCCTGATCCACCACACCGCATAGGAGATGAATTTGAATCCACGGGTCTCATCAAACCGTTTGGCGGCCTTTACCAGTCCCACATTTCCCTCATTGATGAGATCGGGCAATTTCAACCCTTGGTTTTGATACTGCTTTGCCACAGATACCACAAACCTCAGATTGGCATTGGTCAGTTTTTCCAAGGCAACCTGGTCCCCGGCCCTAATACGTTGGGCAAGCTCCACCTCTTCTTGGGCAGTGATCAAATCAATCTTACTGATGTCTTGAAGATATTTGTCCAAAGATTTGGATTCCCGGTTGGTGACCTGTTTGATGATTTTTAATTGCCTCATGCTCAAAAATGGTTTTCTAGGTGATACATAAGCTTACATTATACATTATAATAGCCTATTTTCCAAGCCCTAAATGTTATTGTTATCAAAATGTTATGAGCAACATCCAAAAAAGTTTCGGATTGTTCGCATTGTTGATAGTATCTTAATAGAATTGCGGCCATAGGGTTCCACCTTACTGCAAAAAACTCCTAATTTTGCAAGGTTTGTTGATCAAGAACCAAAAACCCTTTTCTTTTGGAGGTAAAAAAAGCTGTAAACAAGAAAACATTATACAATTACCAACAGGAAGATCTTAGAAAAATCTTCAAGCATTTGGAAGAGCTCCCTGATGGCACGAATATCCTTTACCAGCTTCCCACAGGGGGTGGCAAGACCGTGGTCTTTTCCGAAATTACCCGAAAATACATCCAAAACACGGGTAAGAAAGTTATTGTCTTAACGCACAGAATCGAGTTGAGCAAGCAAACTTCCCAAATGTTACACGGTTTTGGAGTGGCCAACAAAGTGATCAGCAGCGAGGTCAAGGAACTGCACGATCAAGATGACTATATGTGCTTTGTGGCCATGGTGGAAACCCTCAACAATAGGTTACAGGAAGAAAAGGTGACCATCAACAATATTGGCCTGGTCATCATCGATGAGGCCCACTACAATTCGTTTCGAAAGCTGTTCAAGTACTTTGACAAGGCCACAATCTTGGGGGTAACGGCAACTCCCCTGAGTTCCAACATTAAACTTCCCATGAAGGATCATTACAAGCATTTGATCATTGGGGAGTCCATAAAATCCTTGATTGAAAAGCGTTTCTTGGCACGGGCCAACCTCTATAATTTTGATGTAAGCCTAAAAACCTTGAAGTTGGGCATCCATGGGGATTATACCGTAAAATCTTCTGACGAATTCTACGGAAACCACAGTATGTTGGGAAAACTATTATCCGCTTACGAGGAAGTTGCCAAAGGCACCAAGACCTTGATCTTCAACAATGGGATCAATACCTCGTTATACGTTTACGAGACCTTTAAAAAGGCAGGGTACAACATCCGCCATCTGGACAACAAAAACACGGCCAACGAACGAAAGGAAATCCTGGAATGGTTTGCCGAAACTCCTGATGCCATCCTTACCTCGGTCAGTATCCTCACCACCGGTTTTGATGAGCCCAGTGTGCAGTCCATCATCCTGAACAGGGCCACAAGATCGCTCACCCTATATTTTCAGATGATAGGGCGGGGGTCACGGATATTGCCCAACAAGGACGAGTTCAACGTGATAGACCTTGGGAACAACATTGCCCGTTTCGGACCATGGGACACTCCCGTGGATTGGCAAGAAATCTTCCATTTTCCAGATTTTTATCTGGAGAACATCAAAAATGATGAGGAAATCGAACGGGATTTCGTTTACGAAATGCCCGAAGAACTCCGTGCCAAATTCAGTAAATCCGACAACATTACGTTCGATATCAAGGAAGAATACAAGAAAGTCTTTGCCCAAGGCAAAAAATCCAAAGAGGTATTGGAGCGCAGCATAGAGCAGCATGCCCAAATCTGTGTGGAAAACAGTGAAGATGTATTTGATGCCCGTATCTTGGCCAAGGAACTCAAAGATGAGATAGCCTATAGGGTACGCCAATATTCCTATTGCATCATGAACAACACCAAAAACTACAAGGAGTGGTTGGAGGAGGACTATGAGCGTAAACTACGCTCCAGCATTTCCAAGAAATTTGCCGCACTGATGTAAGCATGAAAAAGTCATTGTTCATAGGTCATGTTTGGCCAGAACCCAATACCACGGCGGCAGGTCATCGAATGCTGCAGTTACTGGACGCCTTCCAAAAGTTCGGATATCAGATCACCTTTGCATCCACGGCCCAAAAAACGGAACATAGCCTTGATTTGGATAAGAAGGGTATTACTTCGGTCGATATTCTGCTCAACCATTCCAGTTTTGACATATTTGTAACGGAACTATCTCCTGATGTGGTAGTCCTTGACCGATTTATGGTGGAGGAACAATTTGGATGGCGTGTGGCCGATTTTGCCCCCAAGGCCATTCGTATTTTGAACACCGAAGATCTTCACGGACTCCGAAAGGCTAGGGAAGAGGCCCATAAGAAGCGGGAACCATTCACACTTGACCAATGGACCAACCACCCCATAACCTTGAGGGAATTGGCGAGCATCTATCGTTCGGATCTTTCCTTGATGATTTCCAGTTATGAGTTGACCATTTTACAGGAAACACTCAACGTTCCGGGAAATCTACTGCTGCACCTTCCCTTTATGGTGGAAAACATCTCAAAACAAGGCTATCACCAATGGCCCAGTTTTGAAGACCGAAGGGACTTTGTTACTGTGGGTAATGGCAGACATGCCCCCAATGTGGATTCGATACAGGTTTTAAAAACCAAGATATGGCCCCTCATCCGAAAAGAGTTGCCCGATGCCCAAGTCCATGTGTATGGAGCCTATCTGCCACAACAAATCATGGAAATGCACCATCCCGAGCAGGGATTTCTCGTAAAAGGTTGGGGCGAAGATATCGGAGACATCATGGAAAAGGCCCGTTTGGTGTTGGCCCCGATCCAGTTTGGGGCAGGCATCAAGGGTAAATTATTGGATGCGATGCTATATGGTACTCCAAGTATCACGACACCCATTGGAGCAGAAGGAATGCAGGGTAATTTGCCTTGGAACGGAACTGTTTGCCAAGATTGGGAATCCTTTTCCCAAGCAGCGATTTTGCTCTATCAAAACTCGGATTCTTGGAAAGAGACACAAGCCAATGGAGTGGTCTTGATCAATACGCTGTATGATAAAGAAAAGCTTCAAGACCAATTGCAAGAAACCTTGGAATCATTATCTCAAAACCTCGATGCCCATCGCGATCAAAACTTCATTGGAAGACTATTGCAACATCACACTTTGGCGAGCAGTAAATATATGGCCAAGTGGATTGAGGCAAAAAATAGAAGATAGCTTGGGTATCACTCCATTTTTCCCATTGGTTCTGTATATACTTTTTTCATCGTTTCAGCTTTGCTTGCATCTTCCGCTACTGCGGAAGTGGTAAACATCATCACCCCACTGGATGCTCCCGAAAGTCCACCTCTTAGCACTGTTTCAAACTCTTCTGCGGAAATGGTCTCAGGGCCGTTAAGGGCTTGAACGATGGGCCATACTTTTGGATATTCATCCTTTTTGACCTTCAAGCGGTCCCCAAACCAAAGAATGTTCTCTTTTACCCAATTGGGATCTCTTTCCATTCTACCATGATAGACCATAGGGGAAAAAACATCAATGGTTTCCTTCAATAGGTCATAGTCGAGTCCCAAAATACGTCGTCTTGCCCCATCGAATTCTTTATCATCCCAGGGGCAATGATACAATCCGAGCAATGCTTCGGGTTTGACCTCCTTGACAATTTTTTTCATTTCATAAGTCCAATCGTAAATCACCTTGCAACGCCAATCCCGCCAGGTTGTATCATGTTGATCAAGAATCCACTGGGCTTTTTCCGAGGTGGTCCCTTCAGGAATCTCAATATTGGAGTTTTTTGAAAATTCGGCAAGACAGTGGTCACAGAAACAGGTCTCGGGCAATATAGGCTCAGGGTCCTCAAATTGTGCGTGCCAGTGCACATAATCCATCCAAACCCCATCCAGATCATACTCCAAAAGCAAATCCCTCAATTGGTCAAATCGATACTGTCGGAAACCGGGCTCGGTGGGGCACACCCCCATAAACCACGTAGCGGCCTGTACTTTTTCACCTTTTTCATTGATGGCCCAAGCTTCAGGGTTCTCTTCCACATACCCTTTCCCGTTCAAAGTGGCAAATTCAGCATAGATTTTTAACCCCTCGGATTTGGCCCTATCAACCATTTCAGGATTTATGGACCCACTATGTACAAAAATGGCATTTACCCCAAGCTCATTAAGGTTGTATCCCTTGTCCCATAAAGGTTTTGGGTTGCCATAAACACCCTTTATTTCGACAGTTTCAACAGTCTCCACAAGTTTCGGTTTACAGCCAAATAAAAACACTGGGGCAATGCACCATACCATATACCTATAACAAAATGTGATAATTGAATCCATGGATATAAACTTATGAATGTGACACAAGGTTTTAATCTAGTCTCCTTGATAGCCGGGGCCGTGCACCACACGTCCCGGAAAAGCCCCAGTATGTTCCCCATCCTTTAGTACTTGGGTGCCGTTCACAAAAACATGTACCATTCCGGTGGCATATTGATGGGGCTTTTCAAAAGTAGCTTGATCTTGAATTTCTTCGGGATCGAACAAAACCACATCAGCATAATTGCCTTGGGCCAATGCGCCCCGTTTTTTGATCTTCAAATTGGTAGCGGGTAGGGTAGTGAGCTTGTGAATAGCCTCTTCAAGCGGTATTACTTTTTCGTCCCTGACATATTTGCCCAATAGACGGGAGAAATTTCCATAGGCTCTGGGATGGGTGCTCGATTTCAAAAAAACCCCCTCAGCGGCCATGGACTGTCCATCCGAACCAAAACTCATCCACGGCAGAGCTATCTGTTTTTTTACATTCTCTTCGGACATTAAAAAGTAGATGGTCCCCACACGGCTACCATCCTGGACCACCAAGTCCATGGCGGTTTCTTCTGGGGAAAGGTTTCGCATTTCCGCTACCTCCTTCAAGGTTTTCCCGGTGAGGTATTTTAGGGAATCGTTCTTAAAGCCCACCAAAAGGATTTTACTGGGGTCCCCTGCTGCCTGCATCAGGCTTTCCCATTCATCGGTAGGGGTTGTCATTTCTTGCATGACCTTTTTTCTGATGGTAGGGTCCTGCAAACGTTCCGCCCACTTTTCGTACCCGCCTTCCTGTACCCATGGGGGCATGGACGCATCCAATCCTGTGGCACCTGCTACATAATTGTACATATCTGCAGTAATGCTCAAGCCTTTGCTACGTGCCGAATCCACTTTGGCCACCACGGCATCAAATTTGTCCCAATTTTCCTTACCACTTTGTTTTAGGTGATAGACTTCGGCCCGAATTCCTGCCTCATGGGCTATTTGAATCAATTCGTCCAAGCTTTCCAAAAGTCGGCTTCCCTCGCTACGCAGGTGACTGATATACATGCCATCATACGCAGCGGCCACTTTGCAGAGCTCAATGAGTTCCTCGGTGCTGGAATAAAAAGCAGGAGCATAAATCAATGAAGATCCCACACCCAAAGCGCCTTCTTCCATAGCCTGTTTTACCATCAATTTCATGGAGTCCATTTCCTGTGGGGCAGGTTCCCTGTCCTCATACCCCACGGTATGTACGCGTAGGGTAGTGGCCCCAACAAAGGAAGCTACATTGGGCGAAATGCCTTTTGAGGTAAGAAACTCCAAATATTCGTTCAAAGTGGTCCAGGACACGTCATACTTGATGTCGCCTTGACTTTCTTGATCTTGCTGCCTCATTTCCTCGCTCAATGGTCCCATGGACACTCCTTCTCCAAAAACTTCCAAGGTAACCCCTTGTTTGATATCCCCCATGGACCTACCGTCCTCAATAAGGGATTCCACCGCCCAACTCAACATGTTGATGAACCCTGGGGCGACCACCAAGTTGGAAGCATCAATCTCCATATTTCCCGTTGCATTGCTCAAATCGCCCATTGCGGCAATTGTATCGGCATTGATTCCCAAGTCCCCAAAATAAGAAGGATTGCCCGAACCATCCATGATACGGCCATTCTTGATGAGCACATCAAATTTTTGGGGTTTAGAGCAATTAACCAATAACAAGGAAATTAGGATAAAAGAAACTGGGAGGTTGATTCGCATAATTGGATCATTTAGTGAAAGATACCAATTTAGTGATTTTTATGTTGATACAACCCTGACCTTATTTGATGGAATAAAAAAGAAATCGAGTAGATTCATGGATTCCTTAAAGTGGCTAAAGTCGTTATTGGCTTAGGGACAAAAATTTTAAAAATGCCGTACTTTGTGACATCAAATACTGTTTTATGAAATCACCCAACTGGCAGACCGCCATAGAATTTGAGGATATCACCTATAAAAAATGTGATGGTGTGGCACGCATCGCATTCAATCGACCCAATGTGCGCAATGCGTTCCGTCCAAAAACCACCAGTGAACTTTACCAAGCCTTCTATGATGCCCAGGAAGACACCTCTATTGGCGTAGTGTTGTTATCTGCCGAAGGACCTTCGACCAAGGATGGAAAGTGGGCCTTTTGTAGTGGGGGTGATCAAAAAGCCAGAGGCCATCAAGGCTACGTGGGCGAAGATGGCTATCACCGACTGAATATTTTAGAGGTGCAGCGCCTTATTCGTTTTATGCCCAAGGTGGTCATTGCCGTGGTGCCCGGTTGGGCCGTTGGGGGAGGACATAGCCTGCATGTGGTGTGCGATATGACCTTGGCCAGTAAGGAACATGCCATTTTTAAACAGACCGATGCCGATGTGACCAGTTTTGATGGAGGATACGGGTCGGCTTATCTGGCTAAAATGGTCGGACAAAAGAAAGCTAGGGAAATTTTCTTCTTGGGTCGAAACTATACCGCCCAAGCTGCCTATGAAATGGGTATGGTGAATGCCGTTGTTCCCCATGAGGAATTGGAAGATACTGCCTACGAATGGGCCCAGGAGATACTGGAAAAGTCGCCTACCTCAATTAAAATGCTCAAATTCGCCATGAACCTTACCGATGATGGCATGGTTGGCCAACAGGTATTTGCAGGAGAGGCCACTCGGTTGGCCTATATGACTGAAGAAGCCAAGGAAGGTCGAAATGCATTTTTGGAAAAGCGGAAACCCAACTTTGGGAAAAATAACTGGATTCCATAATACACATAGTATTGGGGTTTCCTCCTTATTTGGAAAGTCATAAAATCAATAAGAAGAATTCGAGAAATTCGCTTCAACCATTTTCCCAAAGGTCTTAAACCAAAAAGAGCCTTGCCACTTGGGTCAAGACTCTTTTACGAGAACACTATATGAAAATGAAAAAATTACTTTCTGNGAACACTATATGAAAATGAAAAAATTACTTTCTGAATTAATTACATGGTAAATGTACCACCCGTGTTCCCGTAAATGAAATTATTGTTGTGAAGTGCCCTTATACTGTGGTTTTCCGGGCATTTTAGTATACCACATCGATTTACGGTACTGCTTTTACGATGTTTGACAACACCCCGTTCACATCAAATTCCGGTTCTTCGGCCAAACCGGTCCGTACAACGACCAAGTCCTTGGACGGTATCACAAATACATATTGGCCTTGGTAGCCGTTGCAAGAAAATAAGTCTTTGGGCACATCGGGGTACTTACCTTCGGCATTGAGCCAAAAGTGGGCTCCATAGGTTCCATCTGAATGTATAGTGGGTGTAGTGATATAATCTACCCACTCCGGAGAAAAGATTTGTTCCCCGTTCCATTTTCCCCTGTCCAGATACAATTGGCCAAAACGGGCCCAGTCACGCGTACTGGCCCACGCATAGGAAGACCCCACATAATTTCCGTCAATGTCGGCCTCCAATACCATGGAATACATCCCAATTTTATCAATCAAACTGGAGTAGGGAAAATCCAGATACTCCTGATGGCTCCTGAACTGTTGTCTGAGTATCCCGGAAAGTAGATTGGTGGTTCCCGAAGAATAGTTCCAAATCTCCGTAGGTGGGGCAATGGCCTTTTTCTCTCTTTGCTTCTGCGTCATATCGCTATCCAAAAACAACATTTGGGTCACATCGGAAATCCCACTGTAATCCTCATCCCATTCCAAACCACTTTGCATGCGCAGCAAATGATCTAGGGTGATGTTCTTTCGTTCATCGGCTTTCCATTCCGCAATTGGGGCCGGCCAATCCATTTCCAATTTGCCCTGATGTTCCAAAACCCCAAAACAGGTGGCCAATACGCTCTTGGTCATGGACCACCCCAAAATAGGAGTGTCCTTGGTAAAGCCCTCTATATATTTTTCGGTGAGTAAATGCCCTTTGTAAAGCACCAAAAGGGTTCGCGTCTTTTGAACTTCAGGATTGCCAAAGGCCATGGCCACCGCTTTACTGAGTTGCCCCAAATCCACTTCCTCAAAAATCGAATCCAAAGGTTCTGCCTGTCCGTAAGGGTATGGAATGGTATCCACAATTTTGTTCCGATGGGGGCGAATGGTGAGTTTTTTAGCATCATAACTATCATTGATCAGTACCGTTCCCAATCCATCCCGATATACCGCTGTGCGTTCCATCAACCCATAAACTTTAGAGGAAGCTGATTCTGCCGTTTCATCCACATGGGTTTCGGCCAACTCGATCAAGGGCACATTATTATCGTATTGATTCATGGAGGCAGCCGAACGCTCTGCCACAAAGACCCCAGAGGCCATATTTTTGGCAGCATAACCTGAGATAATGTTCAATTTGGGATAATTCAAATAGATGACCACCCCCACAATAATGAGCAGGAGCAGTAAAACACGTTTAAGTAGTTTCATGGTGTTGGATGTATTTGTAACTTTCTGTTTCTAAATATAAACATTTACCACATGTCCAACATAGGATTGATCATTGAAGAACGCAGCAGGGATATAGGCGATTTTTTGGTGGGAAGACTTATCCCGTTCCGAAAAAAGCGAATGATAGGTCCTTTCATTTTTATAGACCATATGGGACCTACACAACTGGGGCCACAAAAATATATGGATGTAGACCAACATCCGCACATTGGTCTATCCACACTGACGTTTATGCTCGAGGGGGAAATCATCCATAAAGATGGATTGGGAACCCATCAGCGTATTCGGCCAGGTTCGGTAAACTGGATGACGGCAGGGAAGGGGGTGAGCCACACGGAACGAACCCCTGAGGATATGCGCCAGGGAAATGTGTTCACGGCACATGGCTATCAAATATGGGTGGCCCTACCCAAAGAATTGGAAAACATGGAACCCCAATTCCATCATATTGAAGGGAAAGACCTCCCTAAATGGAAGGACGAAAGTGCAGAATTCACCTTGGTGGCAGGAGAGGGTTACGGAAAAGTGTCACCGGTTCCGGTGCATTCGCCATTATTTATGATAGAAATAAAAAATGCTGAACCCTATGCACTCAATGTAAACGGAAAACTTAAAGGGGAAATCGGCATCTGTATCGTGGAAGGCGGTATAGAAGCTTGTGGCGAAATGGTTGAAAAAGGAAACATATTGGTTTCGAAGGTAGAGAACACCTGTAACATCAAGCTCCGCCCAAACACACATTTGTTACTGTTTGGCGGTGAACCCTTCCCAGAGGAACGTCATATTTTTTGGAACTTTGTCTCTTCAAGCAAGGAAACCATAGAACAGGCCAAGGAAGCATGGAAGAACAAAACCTTTCCCATGATGACGGATGATGACACCTATGTGCCACTTCCTGGCTGATTCCAAGGAATATGTATCTTTAGGAATGAACAAAAGGCCTATTGAGAAAACTACTCTTCATACTTATCCTTGCAACGGCTTGCTCCAAAAAGCAGGAGGTCAAGCTTAAACCTCCCCAGTTTGAATGGTTGGGGCATGAGGTAACGGCTTCGGCCTATAATTCGGTCTTTTGGCAAACGGATAGTATTTCCCCTTCGGTAGCGGCATGGGGCGATACGTTAAAACCCGGCATGAAATGCATTGCGGTCTCACGCGACCTCATTAAAATGGGGCTTACGCATAATACCATGGTTAAAATAGACACCTTTCCAGACACCTTTTATGTAAAGGACAAAATGCACTGGAAGTGGAAAAACCGAATTGACATCTACATGGGTAAGGATGTGAAAAAAGCGCGGGAATGGGGAAAAAAGAGGTTGCAAATTTGCTATGCTCTCCCTTTGGACACTATTTTTACGCAAAATACCCTTCAATGAAAAAAATACTGTTCCTCTTCTTATTGGCAATCTCAACATGGTCTTGTTCCGTAAAAAGACAAATTGTGGATATCCCTATCCTTTTTAACGAACAACGTATAGAACTTACCAGGGAATACTTGGCCCAACGTTATGAGCTGGAACAGGACACCCCCAACATTGTTCCGAAAATGGTCGTGTTGCACTGGACAGTCATTCCAACCTTGGAAGGATCATTCAGGGCATTCAACAACCCAACACTGCCCAACTGGCGCCCTGCACTGGAAAATGTGAGTGGGCTCAATGTTTCCTCCCATTTTTTGGTGGATAGGGACGGTACCATCTACCGATTGATGCCCGAAACCACCATGGCAAGACACACCATTGGATTGAACCACTGTGCCATTGGCATTGAGAACGTGGGGGGTGGAAAAGACCTACCGTTAACCAAAGCACAGCTTAAGTCCAACATTTATTTGGTGGAATACTTGGCATCTAAATACGATATTGAGTACGTTATAGGCCATCAAGAATATACCCAGTTCGAGGGTCATCCCCTTTGGTTGGAAGTGGATGATGGCTACCGTACTACAAAAACAGACCCTGGAATGGACTTCATGGAAAAAGTTCGAAAAGCCACTAAAAAGTATAACTTTAAGCCTGTACCCACAAAATAAGATGATGTTAAAAAAACTGTTGTCCTTTATATTGGTATTGACCACATTGTCCATTTATGGACAAGAAGCAATTACTTCGCAATTATATGAAACCTATGGGAAATACAAGGAGCCTTCTTTGGACAAAAGGCGGGTGAAGCACGCCGATATCCAGCCCCTGATCCAACAATTTGATGCAAATCCGAAGTTCAAGGTCCAAAAAGTGGGCGAATCCATTGAGGGTAGAAATCTGAATTTGATCAGCATCGGAACCGGAAAAATCAATGTTTTTCTATGGTCACAGATGCACGGTAATGAGCCAACGGCCACCCAGGCTATTTTTGACATCCTTCATTTTCTGGATTCCCAAGATTTCAAGACCGAGAAACAAGACATCCTATCACAGTTGACCCTTCATTTTTTACCGATGCTCAATCCAGATGGAGCGGAAGTCTACCAACGAAGAAACACCTTGGGAATAGATATCAATAGGGATGCGCTTCGCTTACAATCTCCTGAAGGAAGGGCCTTAAAGCGTATACGGGACAGTTTAAATGCCGATTTCGGTTTCAATCTACATGATCAAAGTACGTACTACAATGCAGAATTGACGGATAAACCCGCCACTATTTCTTATTTGGCCACAGCCTATAATTATGAAAAAGACATCAATGAGATCAGGGCCAATGCCATGAAGATCATTGTGTACATGAACAAGATTATCCAGAATTATGCCCCGGGCCAGGTTGGACGTTATAGCGATGATTTTGAACCCCGTGCTTTTGGGGACAATATTGCCAAATGGGGAACCAGCCTTATTTTGATAGAATCCGGTGGTTATGCCAACGATGTGGAAAAACAGGAAATCAGAAAGTTGAACTATGTGTCCATTCTCTCAGCCTTGTATACCATAGCCAAGGACACCTACAAAAATATTCCCATTGAGGATTACGAGAAAATCCCCCATAATGACAGGAAGTTGTTCGACCTAAAAATTGCGAATGCCACCTATAATCTTTTGGGTGAGGATTATATTCTGGACTTAGGAATTTACCGCAACGAAGTGGACCTTAATGACCACAATCATTTTTATTATCGAAGCTCCGTAGGGGACCAAGGGGACCTGTCTACTTTTTATGGATATGAAACCTTTGATGCTTCGGGATATACTATAGTTCCTCCAAGAATGGTTTCCGCTACAGGTGAGGGGTATGCCCAAGAACTCTTAAAAGAAGGTGTGGCCTATTTAAAAACTGCGCTGCCAAAGCTAGATCCAGCTGTGAGTACCCCTATCCATCTTGTAGGGGAAGATTTTAAATTGACCCCTTTTCGTTTACAACCCGGCGTAAACCCAACCTTCTTTTTAAAGAAAGGAGATAAAATCACCCATGCCGTCATCAATGGATTTCTGCTGGATTTATCCAAACCCATTGAAGAACAAAACTTTGGAAATGCGTTGATTTATCGTTAGTAACCGTAGTGGAAATTGGCCGTGGCCCCATTGATCAGCAATAGGATCAACATAAAAAACAATGTGCACACAATGGATACAAAAAGGGAGAGCACCAATCTTTTGTATCCCATCGGCAATGGTCCGATGGCACTGTTCTGAATGATTTCTTTGACTACATCCATGGTATTGTTTTTGAGTTAGACGTCAGTTTTTAGGATGTAATTTAGTTGTGGTCGCTACATAATAAACAACCTTTGTTAGAAAAACCCTACCACGGGTCTTGTCAAATCCATCAAAGTTTCAGTATCTTTTCAGAATCTTAAAATCAAGAAACCATCATTACATTATGAAACTAACTTTTTTTGGCCTTTTGTTGGCATGTATCTCGTTAGTGGGCTGTGCCCAACAAAACGCAATCGAATTGTTCAATGGGGAAAATCTGGACGGCTGGACTGTTCATGGAGATGAGAAATGGTACGTGGAAGACGGACTTCTCATCTGTGAAAGTGGACCTAAAGCCGGGTATGGATATCTATCCACCAATGATTTTTATGATGATTTTGAGTTGACCTTGGAATTCAAACAAGAAGCCAATGGCAATAGTGGCGTTTTCATCCGTTCTACCGTTGATGGCACCAAAGTAAGTGGCTGGCAAGTGGAAGTGGCCCCTCCAGGTAAGGATACTGGAGGAATCTACGAATCCTATGGTCGTGGCTGGTTGATCAAACCAGACCCAGAGAAAGACAAAAACCTTAAAATGGGGGAGTGGAACACCATGAAAATCCGTGCAGAGGGATCTAAAATCACCTCATGGTTGAATGGAGTTGAAATGGTTACACTGACCGATGAAAAGATTGGCGAAGGAAAAGGTTCCATAGCACTTCAGATTCATGATGGGGGCGGCATTAAGGTAAACTGGCGCAACATTAAGATTGTACCCCTAAAATCATAAACACAAAAAAGCCGGAATTAAATTCCGGCTTTTTTTATGTTCAATCAATACATATATTATTTCTTCAATGGAGTGACCACAAAGCTTCTGTATTCAATTGGGCCATGGTCTCCTTGGATCATAAATGGACCAGGTTCTCCTTCCTTACTGTCCAAAGCCCCTCCGGTAATCCCAGGAATTGTGGCATCGGTAATCACGGGTTTGCCATTTAGTACCACAGAAACCCTTCGCCCTATCAACGTAATGTCATAGGTTTGCCATTCCCCTGCAGCTTTGGCTGCATTTTCCGTAGGCTCCAAGAAACCATAGACCCCACCAATATAAATATCCAAAGGTTCCAAACCTTCATCATCCTCAATTTGCACCTCATACCTGCCACGAAGGTAAATACCACTGTTACTTCCTTCTGGATAGCGGAACTCAACATGAAGTTTAAAATCTTGGAACTTTTCATTGGTAATCAAATTGGCTCCCGACTCCGGGCTGGTGAGAATGCCATCTTTGACCACCCACTGGTTTGGGTCACGGTCGGTATGCCATCCTGCAAGGTCTTTTCCGTTGAACACTTCAATGGGTTTATCCCATTTTGGATTTTCGGTATAAGCCAATTTAGGGGCTCTAACACCTGTCCAATGGTTCACAGACCCATCAGTATAGATCATGGTTCCCTTAAGTTTACCATCCACCAAGGCACCATGAAAAACCATATCGGTTCCTTCGGGTTCCCACTGACGGGGAATGCTGAAAGAAAACTGGTTGTCTCCAAAGGTCTTTACTTCCGCAACTGGTCTAGCACTACCAAAAGCAAAAACAAAGCGGCCTATAAGCGTTGCATGCCCTGAATGTTTGATTTCCAACCAAGAAGGAACGGTCTTTCCCTCAAACTCCATTTCCAAATCCCATCGACCTTCCAATGGAATCTTATTTTGGGCATTCATTGCAAAGACGGCCCCAAGGAATAGGGCACAACATAAAGTGTACAAGTTTTTTTTCCTGAAAGTCATAGTTTGTTTATTAATTATGACGCCCAAGATAGGGATTATTCAAAAGTCCCGCTATTCACAACCACCAGTAAATCCATTGGCACTGAATTTAGTCTGAACGGCCCCTTTGCTGTTACCATCGGTCAACTGAATGACCAAATTGCTTTCCCCGCTACCATCACGTTTTGGGGTACAATACTCAAAAAGATAGAAACTGTTGGCTTGTTCTGCCACTCGTTGGGAAATCTGGTTGAAGGTATTCTCCAATTCTTCCTTATTGGAAGCAAATACACTGGCGGTCTTTCCAATTTTGGTCAACACCTCGGTATCGATCTCCGCACCAAGTCCAATGGAGAAATAGGAAATGTTTTTATTGGCGTTATCTACAGCTTTCAGCGCATCGGCCTCATTATATCGGGAAGCTTGATCCGTTCCATCGGTAAACAAAACTACGGATGCGGCACCAATGATTTCACTGTTATTGTTCTCCTTGAGCAAGTCTTCCGCTATTTTGGTCGACTTGATCACCGCACCATACAAATCCGTGGAAGGGTCATTACTGATATCGGCAGTGATCCCATTTACGGCAGCGGTCAATTCTTCAGCGTTTGAGGACAAGGGATTCAAGGCATGCAATTCATCTTCCCCATCAAACCAATAAATGGCCATTTTAAAGGAGCCTGTTGCTTCTTCACCCGTAGGCATTACATTATTGATAAAACTGACAGAAGCGGATTTTAACTCCTCCAAACTACCCTCCAATACACTATTGCTCAAATCCAACACCAATAACGTATTGTTGTTGAATACTTGGGAGTTTGGGGAAATCCGAGCTTGGGACTCCGAAGAAGATATAATATTGAAACAATCGTCGTTCCTCCCTTGCTCATAAATGGTGAACTGATCGGCCGTTAATCCAGAAATAGGATTTCCCATGTCATCCGAAACCTTGAACAAAATGGAGACTTTTCCCGGTAAGGTGGTAAACTGGTCCTGTATGGAAAGTAACAACTCATTATCACTAAAGCCTAGACAGTCGTCCGGTTCCTTGCCCTGACCCAACTCACCATCATTGATGTTGAAATTCACATCATCATCAGCATTGCCACAAGCAAAGAAAACAAGGACCAAAGAGGTTAGGAAAAAATAACGAAGTACATTTTTCATTTTCATAAAAGTTAAGGTTCAACATGCAGAACGTTCAATTGCTCCAAAAATTATTCCCAAAATGCGCAATAGATTTAAAGAAAAGTTAAAATAAGTGTGTCGCTGTTAAAAATGTAAGGTTCGATTCATTTTTTGGTAACTTCAACAGCATACAAACTATATTCATTCAAATCAAAAAACTATGCCAACGTATCAAATCAATGTCAACGGCGCATCCAAAACAGTAGATGTGGCCGAAGACACCCCTGTTTTATGGGTGCTACGTGATCACCTTGATCTTGTGGGCACCAAGTACGGATGTGGAATTGGCCAATGTGGCGCATGCACCATCCATGTTGATGGCACTGCCATGAGAAGCTGTTCCCTTACCCTTGCCCAGATTGATGGGAAATCCATCACCACCATCGAAGGGCTATCAGAGGATGGTACACATCCTGTTCAAGAAGCTTGGAAAGAAGTGGATGTGCCCCAATGCGGGTATTGTCAAGCGGGACAAATCATGACCGCTTCCGCTTTTTTGGCGAAAAACCCCAATCCTTCCGAAGAGGACATTGAGAACGCCATGAACGGCAATATCTGCCGATGCGCTACCTATACCAGAATTCGCAAAGCGGTGCAGATCGCTGCGGAGAATATGGATGGATACCAGCTTTTCACCTAAAAACAGAATCATGTCAACGAACAATACATTCAACACTTTAAATAGAAGGGCCTTTTTGCGCAACTCTTCCTTGGCCGGAGGAGGTTTGCTCATTGGCTTCAACCTTTTCCAGGCGTGCAAACCTAAGGTCATTGCCGAACCCGCCATAGATTTGGCCAGTTTGGACTACAACGACTTTAATGCCTTTATCAAAATTGCAGACAATGGTGCGGTCACCATATTTTCTCCCAATCCCGAAGTAGGGCAGGGGGTAAAGACTTCCATGCCCATGATCATTGCCGAGGAACTCGATGTTGCTTGGGACAATGTGTATGTGGAACAAGGTATTTTGGATACCAATAATTACACCCGACAGGTGGCTGGGGGTAGCCAATCCATCCGATTTGGATGGGATGCCCTACGCCAGACCGGGGCTGCGGCCAAACAGATGTTGGTCAGTGTGGCGGCGGCACGTTGGGGAGTGGACCCATCGGAATGTACCGTGAGTGAAGGGGTCATCACCAATGCAGCAGGAGAAACCCTGGGCTATGGCGATGTCGTTAAAGATGCCGCCCAACTTGAAGTCCCTGAGAATGTTCCCTTGAAAAAAACTTCGGAATATAAGATTATGGGGAAAGACACCCCAAATGTGGATATTGATAAAATCATCACTGGAAAATCTCTTTATGGGATGGATTACAAAACCGAGGGCATGGTCTATGCCTCAGTACTGCGTCCACCTGCTTTTGGACAAAAATTGGTTTCCTATGATGATTCCGCCGCAAGGGCCATGCCCGGTGTGGTGGACATCTTCACCATAGGTGAAAAACTACGAGGACTTGCAGAAGCAGTCCCAAGAATTACAGGCATTATAAGTGACAGTGATAAAATAGTGGTGCTCGCCAACTCTACATGGGAGGCCATGAAAGCCAAAAAAGCCATCAAGGCCGAATGGGAAGAGGTAACCAAAGCTGAAAGTACCGAGGAACATGACAAAATATTGACCAACCTTTTGGATGGAAACAAGTTTGAGACCTTACGTTCGGACGGCAATGTAAAAAAAGCCTTGGCAGAAGCGGACCAAGTGCTGGAACGCACCTATGAATCTCCTTTCTTGCCGCACAGCTGTATGGAACCCATGAATTTCTTCGCAAATGTGACCGAAGAGAAAGTGCACCTAGTGGGCCCCATACAAACTCCAGAAGGCACTGCTGGTTTTGTGGCACAATTGTTAGGCCGCGAAGCCGATGATATCCATTTGGAAATGACCCGTATTGGTGGTGGCTTTGGACGAAGACTCTATGGTAACTTTGCCATTGAAGCTGCTGAAATTGCCGATAAAGCCAAGAAACCTGTAAAGTTGGTTTTCTCCAGAGAGGAAGATATGGAAGATGGAATCTACCGAATGTCCATCAAATACCGTATTAAAGCAGGAGTGAAAGATGGAAAAGTAACGGCCTACCACTTAAAAGAGGCCGCCGTGAATTCCAATATGTACGGCCTCGTTCCCAATTTCTTCCCAGCCGGTGCCATTGAAAATTACCAAGTGGATACCGCTAAATACGACAGTAACATTACCACAGGCGCATGGCGTGCCCCATATACCAACTTTTTGGCCTATGCCGAACAAAGTTTCTTTGATGAGCTGGCCGAGCTGATGGAAGTGGATAAAATACAATTGCGATTGGATTTATTGGATAACGTAAATCCTGAGGAAGATGAACGTATCCAATATTCTCCCGAGCGCATGAAAGAAGTCATCAAAGTGGCGGTCGACAAATCAGGTTGGGGCAAAAAGCCGGAGGATGTACACCAAGGCTTTGTGAACTATTACTGCCACAACACCCACGTGGCCGAAGTGGCCGATGTTGAAATTGAAAATGGAGAGCCTGTACTGAAAAAAATCACCTGTGTGGTGGATTGCGGGATTGTGGTAAATCCCCTCGGAGCCAAAAACTTGGTGGAAGGCGGTGTGTTGGATGGTGTAGGACATTCCATGTTCGGGGAATTGGCATTTAAGGACGGGAAGCCCACCGCCAATAATTTCGACAGATATCAATTGCTCCGGATTAAGGACGCCCCTGTTGTGGAAACCCATTTTATAGACAATGGGCTTTCACCTACCGGTTTGGGCGAACCCACACTGCCGCCAGCAGGAGGTGCAGTGGCCAATGCTTTTAAATCCGCTACCGGAAATAGACTTTATAAACAACCATTTACCAAAACACCAGAACTTTTAAAAGTACCAGAAAAGGAAATTATAGGTTGATCATATGACGATACTTTTGTTTGGAATCACGAAGGACATTGTGGGAAGTCCCACTTTGTCTGTTCCCACATCCAGTGTAACCGGTAAACAAATACCAAAAACCGTAAGGGAATTGAAACAATTTTTGGGAAACAACTACCCAGAACTCAACAAATTGTCCTCCTTGGCCGTGGCCGTAAACCACAACTATGCCGATGATGACGATGCCATCAATTCCTACGATGAGATTGCGCTTATCCCCCCAGTGAGTGGGGGATAATCCGCATAAAATCGGTATCTTTCCATTACAAAGCAGTTATTTAGATTTATGTTGATAGACAATCACGGAAGACAAATTAATTATCTACGATTGGCGGTAACCGACAGATGCAACCTCCGTTGCAACTATTGTATGCCTTCCGAAGGGATAGACTTTGTCCAAAATGATAGATTGCTCTCCATCCCGGAACTTAAAAAAGTTAGCGAGATTTTGGTTTCCCAAGGTATTGACAAAATCCGAATCACGGGAGGCGAACCCTTTGTGCGTAAAGACTTAATGGTGTTGCTACGCCATTTGGCACAGCTGGAAGGGCTGAATGACATTTCGGTCACGACCAATGCCACATTGATCGGTCCCCATATTGATGAACTCAAACAATTGGGGATTACCAATATCAATGTAAGCTTGGATTCCATCAAACGGGAAACGTTTGAGCGCATTACCCGAAGAAAACAGTTTGATACTGTCCATGACAATTTGATACGCCTGATTATCGAAGGTTTTAATGTACGCATCAATTTCATTGTTTTGGAAGGGCAGAACGAGCAGGACATCATCCCTATTTTGGATGTGATGAAACATCATAAGGTTTCTGTCCGATTTTTGGAAGAGATGCCATTCAATGGAGGAAGCAAAAACTTCAACACCATCAAATGGAACTATAAGGCCATACTGGAACACATTGCAGGCACTTTCCCCAATTACCAAAAATTGGAATCGCCCAAGGAGTCCACATCCATTAATTATAAGATTGATGGCCATGTAGGCACTTTCGGCATTATCCCATCTTTCAGCAGAACGTTCTGTGGCAGTTGTAACCGTTTGCGGATTACCGCAACTGGGGATGTCATCACCTGCTTGTATGGAAAACCCAAAGCCAATCTCCGGGATATCATTCGTGAAGAATCCTCAGAAGAAAAGGTAAAGGAAACCATTTTAAAAACCATTGGTTCGAGGGCCAAAACAGGATTTGAAGCGCAAAACGAGCATTCCAATACCGTTTTTGACAATTCAATGACCTCTATCGGTGGGTAAATCCCCAAATCTTGATCTGATTACAGCAGCGAAATGGAAAGAACAACACCCAAATTGTACGGATTGGTCCTCGCGGGAGGAAAAAGTACCCGGATGGGGTCTGATAAAGGGTTGATTACCTATCATGACGTTCCCCAGCAGGAATATCTCTACCAGTTATTGGAACAGCTATGCGATACTGTTTTCTTGAGCGTTCGCGAAGAACAAGAATCAACTGTTGACAAAGCATATAGGACCATTGTGGACAGAAATGAATATCGCGGTCCTTTTAATGGTATCCTCAGCGCATATACTTCGCACCCAGATGTTGCTTGGTTAGTGTTGGCCTGTGACCTCCCTCTCTTGGATTTGGAAAGCATAAAACAATTGGTGGAACAAAGGGACCCGAATGCATCGGCCACTTCCTTTGCGACCAACCAAACGAAGCTGCCTGAACCTTTGATTACCATTTGGGAACCCGAAGGGCTTCAAAAGGCCATAACCCACTTGGAAACATCTGAAAGTTCCTGTCCCCGAAAGTTTTTGCTCAATACGGATACCAAGTTGGTATTCCCCGAACATGACGAGGTGTTGTACAATGCCAATTCATTATCGGAATACGAGTTTGCGAAATCAAAAATCGCGTTGAACCATGGAGAGTAGGTATATCAGACAGACCCAATTGAAGGATTTTGGTCCGGAAGGACAGCAAAAGCTGGCCGGTTCAAAAGTCTTGGTCGTGGGTTTGGGCGGGCTGGGATTACCTGCCCTGCAGTACCTCAACGCCATGGGTGTGGGTACTTTGGGGCTTATGGATCAAGACACCGTTGAATTGCACAACCTGCAAAGACAAACCCTCTATACTGAAAATGACTTGGGAAGGTCGAAGCTGGAGGTGACCCATGAAAAATTGAGCGCACAAAATTCTGACACACAATTTATATTACATGACACCTTTTTGACCAAGGACAATGCCTTGGAAATCATTAAAACATACGATTTGGTAGTGGATGCCACAGATAATTTTCCAACACGGTATCTCATCAACGACGCCTGTGTTATCTTGGAAAAACCTTTTGTCTATGGCGCATTGCACAGTTTTGAAGGACATGTGAGCGTGTTTAATTACAACAATGGCCCCACCTATCGCTGTTTATATCCCAACATGCCAAGTCCTGAAGAAGTTCCCAATTGCAACGAGAATGGGGTTTTGGGCGTAATTCCTGGAATCATTGGTACCCTTCAAGCTCTGGAGGCCGTAAAGGTATTGACCGGAATAGGAGAGGTCCTATCAGGAAAGTTATTGCTCTTTGATGGACTGACCCAACAGTCCATCAAAATTGGTTTTAAAGCCAATCCCGAAAATAAAAAAATCAAAAAATTACAGGAACAATATGAGCCATTGGATTGTGGTCTGGTCCCTTCAATAGCTGCGGAAGACTTTCAGATTCTGCTAGACTCCCAACAAAGTATCATTGTATTGGATGTGCGTACTCCTGAGGAGTTTAGTGATCAACACCTCAATAAATCCGTCAATACTCCATTGGATCATTTGGAATCCGCTTCGGAACACATTGTTGGGGCGGAAGAAGTATATGTCATATGCCAATCGGGAAAACGCAGTGAGCAGGCCATACGACAACTGGACCCCATTTATCCCAATAAAAGATTTTACAACGTGCTGGGTGGGATGAACAAAATGAAGACCTTATGTCCTTAGCTCCTGGAGATTTTATTTTACTGACCCTTGCGTTCTTTGTAGTAGCTACCCTGTATTCTGCCGTAGGCTTTGGAGGTGGATCCAGCTACTTGGCCATCCTTACCTTGGTCCTGACGAGTTTCTTTGCTATCCGGACAACTGCCTTGTTATGTAACCTCACCGTGGTTACGGGAAGCTGTTATCTTTATTACAAGAACGGGCATTTGCCCCTGAAGAAGTTCGTTCCATTTGTGGTCACCAGTATCCCCATGGCCTTTTTGGGGGCCTCATTCCGGTTGAAGGAGCAGGTTTTCTTCATTTTGTTGGCCTTGGCCTTGATTGTATCGGCCATAGCGCTGATTTATCAAACCCTTTCTTTACGCTCCAACTTCAACGTAAAAGAATATCCAAGCTATGTTTCCTATCTTCTGGGAGCGGGGATTGGCCTTTTATCCGGTTTGGTAGGCATTGGCGGGGGGATATTCTTGGCGCCCGTACTCAACCATATGAAATGGGACAAACCGATTGTCATTGCCTCTTTGGCCAGTTTTTTCATCTTGGTCAATTCCGTTTCAGGTATTGGAGGATTGTTTGTCAGCGACTCTTTTGAAATCTTCTGGCCCGAAATATTGGGGTTGTTGTTTGCTGTGTTGATGGGCGGACAACTAGGTGTACGGCTCAGTATCGGAAAACTATCGGCAAAACGCATTCGAATGCTGACCGGGTTTTTGGTGCTGTTTGTGGGGATTCGCGTACTGCTCAAAAATGGATTGGAAATAAATCTCTTTTCATGATTGGATTCAACGATGCATTAAAAAAAGTTCTGGACCATGCACAAGACTATGGGAACGAAATAGTTCCACTTGATAAATCCCACGGAAGGGTATTGGCCGAAACCATTTTGGCCGATAGGGATTTCCCTCCCTTTGACCGATCTACCAAAGATGGTATTGCCATCTGTTTTGAAGCTCTAAAATCCACAGAGCAAGCCTTTATATCCGAAGGTGTTGCACAGGCCGGAAGTCCACAGGCTACTTTGGAACAAGCGGAGCATTGTGTAGAGGTGATGACCGGTGCCATAGTCCCCAAGAATACCGACACAGTAATCATGTATGAGCACACTTCAAACTCGGGTGACACATTTACAGTTGAAAAGCCCATAAAAAAAGGTCAAAACATACATTATCAAGGTAGTGACATTACTCAAGGTGAAGTTTTACTTCAATCTGGGGTTTCCATTACTTCTGCCGAAATAGGGGTATTGGCCTCAGTCGGAAAAGCACAGGTCGTGGTAAAAAAACTTCCCAAAGTTGCAGTCATTTCCACAGGGAACGAATTGGTAAATGTAGAGGAAACCCCGTTACCATTTCAAATTAGAAAGTCCAATTCCCATTCCCTTTATGCGCTTTTGGAAACGGAACTCATTGCAGCGGACATCCATCATCTTGTGGACGAACCGTCAGCCATCCAAAAAGCATTGGAGCATCTCATCAAAACCTATGATGTTTTGCTCCTCAGCGGAGGCGTTTCCATGGGAAAGTTCGATTTCTTGCCAGAAACTTTTGCAGTTCTGGGAGTGGAAAAGGCCTTCCATAAGGTATTGCAGCGCCCCGGAAAACCGTTTTGGTTTGGAAAACATCTGAAACACAAGACCATTTTGTTTTCATTCCCCGGTAACCCTGTATCGACCTTTGTCAACTATCATTTGTATTTTAAGGCTTGGCTTAACAAAACTTTGGGTAGGGTAGCACCACAATTTACCGTATTTTTAAGTGACCCCTACACTAATGAAACAGATTTGACCTTATTTATCGGGGTCAAAATTGATATGAAGGAAGGAAGGTTGACGGCAAAAGTTCTATCATCATCCGGTTCTGGGGATTTGGCAGGACTTACCAAAGTAGATGGATTTGTATCGATTCCCCCAAAGGAAACCCTGCAGAAAGAAGCTACAACAACGTTTATACCCACTCGAAATCTTTGGCAATGACACACGAGTTAAAAACTATCATTCAAAACTATCAGGAAAGGGGAGAGGCCGCTGTTCTAGCCACCGTGGTCGCTTTGGACGGTTCATCGTACCGCAGACCCGGTGTCCGTATGCTGATTTTTGAAAATGGGGGCATGGTCGGAGCCGTAAGTGGGGGGTGTGTGGAAAAAGAGGTGCTACGACAAGCCCAAACCGTCTTTACCACAGGAATCTCCCGGGTCATGGTGTATGATGGACGTTACCGCTTGGGTTGCGAAGGTATTCTGTACATCTTGTTGGAGACCTTTAAGCCCAATGAAACCTTTTTGACCCATTTCTGGAGTACCATTGAAAACAGAAAGCCGTTCCATATCCATTCCTATTATCAAAAAGAGCAGAGTGATAACGACAACTATCATTCCGAGTTCCAGTTTGGAGACGACATGTTCCCAGTGACCGATGAAGTTGGCCCAAAAGAAGGGCTTGCCGTTTTTGAACAAGAAATGCAGCCTTGCTTTCAGTTGTTGATCATTGGAGCGGAACACGATGCCGTTCAATTGTGCAAATATGCAGCTCTTACCGGTTGGGAAGTAAGTGTAGTGGCCAATCCCAGGGAAGAAAAATCGGAAAAGGATTTCCCCGGCATCCATAAACTGATTCAGGTGGAACCCGAAGCGTTTCAATATAGTCTGGACCCACAAACGGCTGTGGTCATCATGACCCATAGTTTTGTCAAGGACCTACAGTTTGTTATGGCCCTAAAGGATGAACTTGGTGCTTATATTGGGCTATTGGGGCCTTTTAAGCGAAGGGAAAAACTATTTGATGAACTTTTGGAACGTTGCCCTGATGTTTCGGAAACATTTCTGGACCAAATCCATGGTCCTGCAGGGATTGATATTGGCGCGGAAACCCCTCAGGAGATTGCCATCTCCATCTTATCCGAAATTCTATCCGTGATCAACAAAAAGGAGCCGCAGCTCCTGAAGGACAAAATGGGAAAAATACATACCTAGCATGACCAATATTTCTATTTTGATATTGGCGGCTGGAGCCTCTTCACGAATGAAGGGCAAGGCCAAACAATTGCTCCCATGGAAAGACACCACATTGTTGGGGCACGCCATAGTGCAAGCAAAAAAAGTGTCCGATTCCGTCACCGTGGTACTTGGAGCCCGTGCGGAGCACATCCAAAACGCTATTCCCAATACAGTCGAATCCATCCACAATTCCAATTGGGAATTGGGAATGGGAAGTTCCATCTCCAAAGGCGTACAGCATATTTTGAAAGAGAACCCCTCCCCGGATGGCATATTGATCATGTTGGTGGACCAACCCCTGCTGGAAGCCCCTTACCTGAACCAACTCAAAAGTAAGTTTGAAAAGGACCTATCGAAGATTACAGCCACAGCTTATGGAGAGAAAGTTGGAGTACCCGCCATTTTCCCCAAACATCTATTTTTGGAACTTACCCAATTGAGTGGGAATTTTGGGGCAAGACAAATTATCAAAGCCCATAAAAAACAAATCTCTGTCCTTCAACCAGAAGGAAAGGAAATTGATATTGATACCATAGAAACCTATAACCAGTTAACCAAAACCACACCATGAGAATCAAAAGCATAGCTTTTTCTTTAGCGTTTTTCACCACTCTTTTAACCATTAATGCGCAAGAAATGGGATTTGAGGAATACAACCCAAAGTCTACTTTGGTGGTTCCTGAACACCCTGTGGAGCGGGCCAAATTCACCTTTATCGATGTACATAGTCATCAGTTCCGTATGGGGTCCCAGGATTTGTCAACCTTGGTAAGAGATATGGATAAACTCAATGAGGGCATTATGGTGAATCTGAGTGGGGGCTCTGGAGAAGAGCTGAAAGCCAAATTGCGAAATGTAAACCAGCACTATCCCAATCGGTTTGCTGTTTTTGCCAACGTGGACTTTAGTGGCGTGGGAACTCCCGATTGGGGAGAACGTGCTGCAGTACAACTGGAAGAAGATGTGAAAAGTGGCGCCAAAGGTTTAAAAGTATACAAAAGTTTAGGACTCAGAAACAACGATATCAATGGCAATCGGATTGCCGTGGATGATCCACGATTGGACCCCATTTGGGCAAAATGCGCCGAGTTGGGAATCCCTGTATTGATTCATTCAGCGGACCCAAAGTCGTTCTGGGACCCTATGGACAGTAACAATGAACGATGGCTGGAGCTAAAGACCCACCCCAGAAGGAAACGCTCCGCAACAGACCCAGCCCCGTGGCAACAGATTATTGACGAACAGCATCGGATGTTCAAAAAACATCCGAAAACCAAGTTCATTAATGCGCACATGGGATGGTACGCCAATGATTTGGACAAATTGGAGGCCTGTATGGAAGAAATGCCCAATATGTATGTGGGTATTGGAGCCATTATTGCCGAGTTGGGGCGACAACCCAAACGGGCTCGGGCATTTTTCATAAAATACCAAGACCGGATACTATTTGGAAAGGATAGTTGGAAACCTGAAGAGTTCCCCACCTATTTTAGGGTTTTGGAAACCGCCGATGAGTATTTTCCCTATTATAAAAAATACCACGCCTTTTGGGCCATGTATGGTCTGGACTTGCCAGATGAAGTCCTAAAGAAAGTATACTACAAGAATGCATTGGGGCTCATCCCCGGTTTGGATAAGTCACTATTCAAAGAATAGTCTATTTTCTTGGGGCTCTTTTATTGATACGAAGTCCCTCGGTATCCAAATCCTGAAAAATTCCACATGACACTTGTCTTTTGACCAGTGTCCTGGATTTTTTTCGTTTGGTCAATGCTTCTATTTCCCTATTCAAAAATTGCATCGAAGTTGTTTTTTGTGTTTAACGGAATCCTATCGAATTTATTTTCTGGCACTCAAGGGGTTTCCATTTTTTTGGTGATATATTCCAAAGCGCCCATCCAGCTCATCTTTAAAATAAGGCAGGCCGTGGGTAGGTTATCTTCTTCAATGGCACGTAGGATTGCCTCGTTCTGCTGCTTCATTCTTGCATAAAAAGTAGGGTCTTTGACCAAGCCTTGCTCATAAAAACGCAATCTGAGTTTTAAATTGTCCAAGGTTTGCAATAGAATGGTGTTAGGACAATTCTGAACCAACAAATGATGAAATACAAACCGAAGGTTTAAACATTTAACAGGGTCCCTTTCAGTATCGAACAAATGCAAAGTTTGCTGTAACGATTCCACGGAGTTTACCGTAAAAATGGAATCTTCCAAGGCCATCACCTCAAGTTGTGCTATGGTTTCATATAGATTCTTGGCTTCCTCTTCACTCAATTGGGCAACCACAAAACCTCTATTTCGAACAGCCTTGATTACCCCGGCATAGGCCAATTGACTCAAAGCTTCCCGAATTGGGGTAACACTTATTCCAATATCTCGGGACAGTTGGGCTAAATTAATAGTTTTACCAACTTCCAACGCTCCATTTTGGATTTGGACAAGGAGGTGGTTTTTCACTGTATCCCGAAGGGCACCAATCGGATTCATATCCCTAAAATACAAATCCTTAGCTTAACCTTTCTAAATTCGTCAATGAAGAATCGATTAACTTTCGTCCAAGTAAGTACCTAAATTGCCCAATGCACCATCCCAGAATTTCTCATAGAATTTCATCCACTCTGAAACTTGTTTGAGCGGTTGAACATCGGCCAAACAAAATCGTTCCCTACCCTTTGAGGTGATATCCACCAAGCCAGCATCTTCTAAGGTTTTGATATGCTTGGTTACCCCTTGACGGCTCATGCTGAACTGACCACAAATCTGTGTAATGGATAGGGCAGAAGTTGCAATGACCAAGGCGTGAAATATTTCACGCCTTGTTGGGTCGGCAATGGCCTTGAGGATTTTTGTAATGTTATCTTGCATGTACCTCTTCCATTAAAAATGATTCAAGATCGTTTACACAGTGGTCCCAACCTGAATTGAAACTATTGAAGAATGTGACGGCAGAACTTTCAGGGTAGTTTGAGATACCGGAATGTTCGAGACATAGTTTTGTCCCGCCTTTGATTTCCTGTAGCTCCCAACGTACCACGGTATCAACATTGGTATCCATCACAACCCATGTGTAGATTAAAATGTAGGGATCCGCACTTTTCACTTCACCGGTAATTTGCGTACAGTCCGCTTCTCCGCTGGACTGAAAAGTATATTTAAAGCCTTTTTCGGCTTTAAAATCTGTTTTCAGAAACCATTTGGAGATCTCTTCTGCTTTGGTAATGGCATCCCAGACTTTTTGAATGGGATGGGCAAATACATGCTCTTTTTTAATTACATCATTCATATCTATCGCTTTTTGATTATATTCATGCAACTTATTGGTTGCTAATTTACGAAAGTTTTTATATAAAGCAACTTTTTGGTTGCATATTTTGATTACATAATGAATTCATCAGGATACTCAGGAACCCCGCTAGCCAAAAAACTAGGTATTAAAGAAGACTTTTCCGTTTTGGTACTTAAAGCCCCGGAACAATATTGGCATCTATTTACTGACCTTCCCAATAACTTGAACATCGAACAGGGCTTTGGAAGGGACAAAATGGATTTCATCCATCTTTTTATCACTACCCAAGAGGAAATGATTCTACAATCCGAGCATTGCAAAGAACACCTAAAGCCCAACGGTAGTTTGTGGGTGAGTTGGCCCAAGGGAACCTCCAAAATCCAAACAGATCTCAATAGAGAGCGTATTCGTGAGCATTTACTTTCCATCGGTCTTGTGGATACTAAAGTTGCGGCTATCGATGAAGACTGGAGCGGGTTGAAATTTGTCTACCGCCTTAAAGACCGTAAATGACCCTATCTCCACTATAATTCATATTTTTTTCACATTTCTTTTAGAACTGACCTACAGGCTTTTAGTTATATTACACTACTAAACCGACTAAACTGTTACACATGGGACATTACTACAAAGTCTACGCTCTATTATTTTTATTTTTCACCCTGACCTTTACTTCCAAAGCCCAAAAAACCGACCCGTCCCCGTATGCCGGACTGGAATTCCGGAGTCTTGGCCCTGCTTTGACATCGGGACGTATTGCCGATATTGCCATACACCCCAACAATGAAAACACATGGTATGTTGCCGTGGGATCGGGCAATGTATGGAAGACCACGAACGCTGGGGTCACATGGACCCCAATTTTCGACAAAGAATCCAGTTATTCCATTGGATGCGTTACCATAGACCCCAACAACCCTAGCACGGTTTGGGTTGGTACTGGGGAAAATGTAGGTGGAAGACACGTAGGATTTGGCGATGGGGTTTATGTAAGCCATGACGAAGGCAAAACATGGACCAATATGGGACTGAAGACTTCAGAACATATTTCCAAAATCATTGTACACCCTGAAAACTCGGATATTGTTTGGGTCGCTGCCCAAGGGCCTTTATGGTCAAAAGGAGGGGAGAGGGGCCTCTACAAGACCACAGATGGCGGTAAAACCTGGAACAGAACCTTGGGCAACAGTGAATGGACCGGTGCCACAGACCTTGTTATGGACCCCACCAATCCCGATGTACTCTATGCTGCCACTTGGGACCGTCACAGAACGGTTGCTGCCTATATAGGTGGTGGCCCTGGATCAGGTATCCATAAAAGTACGGATGGAGGGGAAAGCTGGACCCAACTCAAAAGTGGTATTCCCACTTCGAATTTGGGGAAAATTGGCTTGGCCATGTCCCAGTTTGACAATGAAACCATCTATGCGGCCATTGAGTTGGACCGAAAAAAAGGAGGAGTATTCATGTCAGCAAACGGAGGGGCTTCATGGACCAAACAGTCCGATGCGGTTTCCGGTGGAACTGGACCACACTACTATCAAGAACTCTATACTTCGCCGCACCATGAAGGTCGATTGTATCTCATGAGCTATATCGTTTTGATTTCGGATGACCATGGAAAGACGTTCCGACAAATGAATGAGGACAAAAAGCACGTGGACAGTCACGCCATTGCGTTTAAGCCCTCGGACCCGGATTATGTGCTATTTGGAACCGATGGTGGTCTCTATGAATCCTATGATGATACCCAGACATGGCGTTTCTTTGCCAACCTGCCCGTGACCCAATACTATAAAATTGCCGTTGATGATGCCAAACCTTTCTACAATGTCTTTGGAGGCACCCAGGACAATGGTTCCCATGGCGGACCTTCGCGCACCAAGAGCAAGGCGGGTATCCTAAATTCGGACTGGTGGATCACTTTGGGGGCCGATGGGCACCAATCAGCCACGGAACCGGGAAATCCGAACATCACCTATGGTGAATTCCAACAAGGTTGGTTATGGAGAATAGACCAGACCACCGGGGAAATTGTATTTATACAGCCCCAGCCCAGAGCAGGGGAACCCTCTGAGCGTTTCAACTGGGATTCCCCTATTTTGGTGAGTCCACACAAACCGGAACGTTTGTATTTTGCTTCGTACCGCGTATGGAAATCAGAAAATAGGGGGGATGACTGGACGCCAATTTCAGAAGATTTAACTAGGAACGAAGAGCGGTTACCATTGCCCATCATGGGACGCCAACAGAGTTGGGACAATCCGTGGGATGTTGGGGCCATGTCCAACTACAATACCATCACCTCGCTAGCTGAATCTCCATTACAAGAGGGTCTTATTTATGCCGGAACCGATGACGGGATACTGCAAGTCACTGAAAATGGTGGTGATACTTGGAAAAAAATCATGTTGGGCAACATCAAAGGGGTGCCCAATAGAGCCTTTGTCAACGACGTCCGTGCCGATTTGCACGACGCCAATACCGTTTATTTGGTGCTCGACAATCATAAGGAAGGGGATTTTAAACCCTACTTATTAAAAAGTACCGATAAAGGAAACACTTGGACCTTCATCAACGGAAACTTGCCCAAACGATTGGTTACGTGGAGAATCGTCCAAGACCACAAAAAGAAAGGGATGTTGTTTGCCGCAACGGAGTTCGGCATCTATTTCACCAACAACGGTGGAAACAGTTGGACCAAATTGGATGGGGGAGTCCCTACCATTTCCTTTAGGGATGTCACCATTCAGCGCCGGGAAGATGATCTTGTGGGCGGTTCCTTTGGAAGGGGCATCTTTATTTTGGATGATATTTCGCCTTTACGGGATTTTGACCCCTCAGTCAAAACTCCCACGTTGTTCAAGGTGAAACCTGCCTATTGGTATATTGAAAAAGATGAGGTGTATGGCCAAGGGCATTCCGAGTATGCGGCCAAAAATCCATCTTTCGGGGCAACTTTCACCTACTATCTTCCCGAAAAACTTAAGTCATTGAAGGAAATCCGTACCGAAAAGGAAAAAGAGCTCAACAAGCAAAAGAGCAATGTTCCGTTCCCAGGATGGGATCAACTGGCACAGGAAACCACTCAAGAAGAGCCTGCATTGGTCCTTTTGATCAAGGATGGTTCCGGCAAAGTGGTAAATACAGTGTCCGGAACCAATAAAAAAGGGTTTAATCGGGTAGCATGGGACCTTTCCTATGCATCTAGAGGGGGGATTTCCTTGGAGAGTCCCCAAGGTGGTGATGAAGACTACTTTGCAGTTCCATACTTAGCTACGCCCGGCACCTATTCCGTGGAATTATACCAGCGTGTTGATGGAGAACTGAAACCACTGTCCAATCCGCAAACTTTTAAAGTAAAGGCTTTGGGCAAAGGAGCCTTGCCTTCCAAGCCGATTGCCGAAATAGATGCCTTTAGAAACCAATTCCAACAGTTTCAACAAGATCTTACGGCCACCAATACGGTGTTAAGCAAAAGTATCAGCCTAGTGAATGCCATGAAACGCGCCATGGATGAGGCCGTGAATCCCAATGCAGCATTATCCTCAAGAATCCATGCGGCCAAAATGCAGTTACTGGAATTGAATCAACAAATGAATGGAAACCCTGCGAAAAATGAGATAGGGGAGAGCAATCCGCCTACACCTGGGGATGGCAATTTTGTGGGTATGGTGGCACTGGCCAATACCTATGGCCCGACCGGGAACCACAAAGCCGCCCTAAAAAGGGCTGATGACCAATTGCAGGGAATCAAGAAACAATTGTCCACCTTGGTCCAAAATACCTTGCCTTCCTTGGAAGCCGACTTAAAAACAGCAGGCGCTCCATGGATCGAGGGACAAGGACTTATTGAAAACTAATCGAATTATGCCAACATCATCCATCCGTTCCTTCCTTTTGTTGCTCTTGGTTGCTTTACCCACAACACTATTGGGACAATACACCGAAGCCGATTGGAAGGAGCGGGACAAATGGATGAAAACGGAATTCTTGCTGGACCTGATCGGGGTAGGGCAGGGCAACAAAGTGGCCGATATAGGATGCCATGAAGGTTACTTAAGCATGCATCTATCCAAAAAAGTAACCGAAAGTGGTAGGGTGTATGCGGTTGATGTCCGTTCTGACCGATTGGAAAAACTAAGGGAGAATGCCCATAAGCGAAGCTTGGGGAACATTGTGACCATTTTGGGAGACTATGACGATCCCAAACTGCCCGAAAGGGAGTTGGATATGATTTTTATTATGGATACCTACCATGAAATGGATGCCCATAAAAAAATACTCCAGCATGTAAAGTCGGCTCTGAAACCCGGTGGAAAAGTGATGGTTCTTGAAAAACTCAAGGATTGGGTACGTGGGAAATCCAGGGAAACGCAAGTGGCATCCCATTCACTGTCTGCCGACTATGTCCGGGAAGAACTGAAACAGGCTGGTTTCACGATCATTTCGGAAATCGAAGACCATGGGAAATGGGAACGTGAAGACGATAAACAAATGTGGGTCATTGTGGCGCAAAAACCTTGATCCAATTATATGCTACTGAGGTCTTCGGACATAGACATAACTACGGATTCCCGGTAAATCATCTCCAATATCCTTGGTCAATTGATCTCCATCAATGGTAAGGGTGCCCAAAAGGCTGCTTCCCTGCAGGACAACTTCGGTACCTGAGGAAGACCATGCCCCAGTGGCCGCCACAGAGCCTGAGCATTGGGCCACAAACTGACCATTGGTAATGGCAGTAATGTTCACACTGGTCTGTTCAAAGGTCCATACCATATCTCCATCAATCAAAAGAGTACCCGAAATGCAATCCAGCTCATTCATTAAGTTGGTTGAAGAAGTGCCGTCCATATCAATATCCTGTGCCGAACTGACATTGACTTGGGCCAAATCCCATATGCCTATCACTTCTAGGTTAGCAGCACCAGTAGCAGCACCATCATCATTACTACAAGATAAAACGAGTATCCATGCAGCAATTCCCAAAAAGGTTTTGTAGATATTTTTCATGAGTTTTTAGATTGATATATCAAAATAACAGATTTCAAGAAAAAATATTTGAATGCTCCCTAACATTTTATCGATCTACACCCAATAAATGTACTAAAGTATTTCCAAGACCGTTTAAGCACCGTAACACCTTAACTTACACGACATGAACAGAACCATACAAAACATTGGAAAAATAACTTTCATAGGTTTGGCCTTGCTTATTGGGCAATCTTGTAGCGATGATGCAAAACCGCCAAGTGACCAAGAACTGACCCAAGTAGAAGTACAGACCATTTTGACGTCTGACGAATTAACCAGTGTGGCTGATAATGCTTTGGCAGAACTCTTCGCCGATAATGGAGAGACCGCCAAAACGGCAAAAACAAACGAATGTTACAGTGCCGAGTATACCGAAACCGGTTTTACGGCCACTTTCAATAATTGTGTCCTGAACGGAACCGAAAATGTGAACGGAACCGTTGTTGCTACATATGACACCAGTGGGGAAGCTACCTCATTCAGTGTAGCGTACAACGATTTTTACGTAGGCGATATCAAGATCAATGGAACCAGGAATTTCACAATGAGCGGTGATACCGAAGGAAATTCCATTTCATTCACAGTGACCAGCAATATCACCATTGAATTGGCTGATGGAAGCAGCATTGTTGAAACCGGCGACAAAACCTTCACATTCAGTTTTGGTGAGACCTTGGATAACTTCACTATTGGAATTTCGGGATCTTGGGCCATACAAGCCAATGGAAATACCTATTCCATCGAGACCAATGGCGTAGAAATCGATGCCCAATGTGGAAACTTCACCACAGGTACCATGATAGTTTCCAAGAATGGTCTTGTAGTGACTGTTGATTTTGGTGATGGCGAATGTGATGATAAAGCTACTGTAATCTACCCCAATGAAGTGACTGAGGAAATAACCATATAATCCATTCTTCAAAAAAAGATATCAAGCACCGATTAAATCGGTGCTTTTTTTTTGCCCTCAATCCAAAAGATCTTGGAGCTTCTACATTCAGTTTCGTTATATTTAGGGAAATCATTCAGCATATAATATGGTGGAAGGCCTAATACAACAGCAGAACCAATTTTTTGCTTCGCAACAAACAAAGGAGGTACATTTTAGGAAGCAATACCTAAAACGGCTGATGCAAGAGATCAAAGATTGTGAAGATGCCATTTGCGACGCGCTCTATGCCGATTTTAAAAAGCCGAAGTTTGAGGCCTTGGCCACCGAGACCCAATTGGTGCTCGCCGAGTTAAAATATGCTATTCAAAAATGTGCTACATGGAGTCGTCCAACCCCCGTGGAAACTTCTTGGACCAATTTCCCATCAAAAGATTGGATACAACCCGAACCTTATGGCAAAGTATTGATTATTTCTCCTTGGAACTATCCCTTTATGCTGGCATTGGCTCCGGCTGTAGGCGCCATAGCCGCTGGAAATACGGTAGTGCTAAAACCTTCGGAACTAAGTCCAAATACCTCAAAAATCATCGCCGATATCATTGGAAAAGTGTTCCCACCAGAGTATGTGGCCGTTGTTGAGGGTGGAGTGGGGGTTTCTCAGGAACTTTTGTCCAAAAAATGGGAATATATCTTCTTTACGGGGAGTACGCGTGTTGGGCAAATTGTGTATAAAAGCGCTGCCGAACATTTGACTCCCGTTACGTTGGAACTAGGTGGCAAAAATCCATGTATTGTGGATGAATCGGCCCATCTTAAACTGGCCGCAAAGCGCATTGCCTGGGGAAAGTTCATCAATGCGGGACAAACCTGCTTGGCCCCGGATTATATTCTAGTGCATGATAGTGTAAAAGACCAATTGGTGGGGGAATTAAAGCAGCAGATTCAAAAATTTTATGGAAAAGAGCCGGAAGCTTCCCCAGATTTTGCCCGAATGGCCACAACAAAGCATTATCAAGAACTCAAGGAAAGCCTAGACGGACAGAAGTTGCTCTTTGGTGGGGAATGCAACGATGCGGACCAATATATTTCCCCCACTTTGGTGGATGAACCCGATATGCAGGACACACTGATGAACGGGGAGATTTTCGGCCCAATATTACCCATAATATCTTATACCACCGAAGCTGACCTGGACCGATATATTTTAAGTCATCCCGAACCTCTGGCACTTTACGTATTTTCCAAGAAAAGTGCATTTCAGAAAAAAATCATGTCCCGATACCGTTTTGGGGGCGGTGCTATAAATGATACCGTCATCCATATCAGTAATAAGCAACTGCCCTTTGGCGGGATAGGGCAATCGGGAATGGGCGGGTACCATGGCAAACACTCCTTCGACCTATTTTCCCATCACAAGGCCGTGGTAAAACGTGCCAATTGGCTGGATGTCCCCCTCCGGTACGCTCCGTATAAGATTCCCATACGCTGGATCAAGAAAATACGTCACTTGTTTTAGAAATGTCAAGAATCCATAATTTTGAACACATATCGTTGAGCATCAAACAATTATTACGCTAATCAAACGTTAAACTAGGGTAAGGTTTGGGTTTGTGTCGTATCTTTAGGTTACACATCTAATCTTGAGCAAATGAGCCCTAAAAACACAACCGCGAAGTACCGAGTTACCGTTTTGTTGGAGGTATCCAAAAACTCAGAATATATATTGGCCAATGCCGTGGAAATGGCCAAGGCAATCAACGCAACCATTGATGTTCTACACGTTAAGCCCGCCATCGATGTGGTTAAGCGGGAAAGTCAATTTTCCGCCTTGGACACCATCTACAAGGACGACCGAAAAACCCGTTCCAAGATGCAGCGTATAATCCAAGATATTCAGAAAGGGGAGGGGTTGCCCATTAGCTATACCTTGGTGTATGGAAATGCGAAGAGTACCATTAAAGAACATCTTGACCAACAACATTTTGATATCATAGTATTGGGCAAACGTAGGTCAATGTTGGGACTTTGGAACGATAGTCTTACCGATTATGTGGTATCGGAAGCCAATACCAACGTATTGGTTATGGATGAGGATCATAAATTCCATACGTTCAAGGATTTGAATTTGGGCTTTTTTGGAAATGAGGTACAGAATAAAGGTCTGGAAATCATTAAGGATTTAAAACGCGACAGTGAAAAGCCCATGCGATTGTTCCGTATAAAGAAGCATGATACCGCATACCAACCCCAAAGTTTATGGCAAAAAACAGTTTCTTATGAATTTACTGAAGGTTCCAATGCCATGGATGGTCTGGTGAGTTATCTGTCCCGGACCAACACAGAATTGTTATGCGTACCCAACAAGGCACAGGCCAGGCATTTGGTCCGGAAATCCAATGTGCCGATATTTGTGATGGCTTAAGTAAAATAGGGAAAGTATTATTGGTTTCTCTTTCTTTATACATTTTCTATTTTACATAATGTAAATTATGGTACAACGAATGACAAGTTTTGACCTACAAGAGGGAAATTAGAAGTTTACAAAAGAAGTAGGAAAAAATTTCGTTTAACCAAGAACGCACTAGTATATGGTGTGACAGCCCCTAGTGCGTTCTATTTAAATGTCATTCGAATATGAACGACCAATGTACTGAAATTGGCGCAGAACGCCAACGCCGTTTAACGAAAATCGTTAAAAAACCTTCCAAGAAAGAGCTTTTGACCCTCGACAAGGTCAAGAAAATGAACTTTACAAAGCTCTCGTTCGCAACGTTTCAAAGAAATGCAAGACGTTACTTTTTTACCCAGAGATTGGGTACACGTCTGGTTTTATCCCATCCTTATACCGATGTTCACGGCAGGCATCTAAAGTCCGTGGTATTGGATTTTTGCGTCCACAAAAAGACGGGATATGTACATGTACAGCCGTTTCATCCTGTTGACACGAACACGTACGGTGTTTCGGAAGCAGCTTACAGCTTTTCATTGTTTGCCGAGACGCATAAATCCCTTTATAAAAAACTCCTCACGCACAAACTGTTATAGGTTGTGGAAAAACGTATTGGTGAGGCATGCATTAAGTGCATGCATGGGCAAGGTATGCCCGAACCGAAGTTCATTTTCTGCACCTTTTGGCTAGAAGTTGTGCACAAACTACATGCGTGTACAGCTTATGAAAATGAGGAAGATAGCTTTTACCAATCCTTGAATCCCTATGTACAGGAACGATATAGGAAAATGGTAAATGTGGACTATATGGAAACCTTAAAGGATCGTCTAGATCCTGCGGAAATAAGTGAAGGGATTGAATCCCATAAAAGACATGTAAAACGGACTAAAAACGCATTCTGAAATGACAATTTCCCAAGGTACGGCAGTTGTTGCCTTTGGTTCCAAAGGCTCTCCCCCTACTGGTTTTAAGAGTTATCGTTTGACCCGTAGGAACATAGATTCCTTGGCCCGTAACCTTTCATCGTTGCCAAATTTTTATTACGCAAAGATTTTCAGGTACGAACGGCTTGGAAGAAATAAGGGCTTCAATCGGGAACAAGTGGCCTATATCTATTGGGATAAGGACGGCTTTTTATCCGTCAAGTACAATTAGCTACCTAACTGACATCCTCCCGCGGTCTTGCAGCGTAGCGAAAAACCATTGGAATAAATGAACACAAAAACAACCAAGAAAATGAAGACACTTACAAAACGGTTTTTTACAAAACCGAATCCAACGACCCTTAGGGAAATGCCATTGGCAATGGTGCATACCTTGGCGTTTTATGCCTTTGCCCTCTCGCTATTCTTATTGTTTCTCGAACTTTTAAAACATTTTGGCCTATGTTAGATACTGTGCAACAAGGCGTTAACGTCCCCGCTAGGTATAACGGGGACTTACTCGACGGGGGTTATCTTTTGGGTACGGACTACTTGATTTTGAACCTGACTGGTGATCCGATAACGGATACCACGGACGGTTTGGTCATAGACATGGCCGAATACGGAACGAAGGTCTACAAACATCGTGCAACGCTGACCTATAAGGGGCATTCCTTCGGTACAATGGTGTTCAAGCCACGGAGCAACGTAATAGATGAAAATTTTGTACAGCTCCAATTGGAAAACCATTTGTTCTATACGGTTGAACCAAAGAAGCTTCATAAAATGACCACGGAAGTATTGGACATTTTGGGCCTTGATTACGTGGGTGTCAACCGTCTCGATATAGCCCTCGATTTCAGCGAAAAACAACACGATATACCGGAACTTTTAAAGGGCATCTTCAATGGTGATTTTCTGATCTCCGGACGTGAAAAGGATGTGAACGTGTACACCAAGACGAAAAAGGGCCAAATCGAGTTTACGGGCGTACAGATTGGGAAACGTTCATCCAGTCGCTTTTGCCGTATCTATGACAAGTCCCGTGAGATGCAAACGGGAACCTTGAAGCCCTATATATCAAGCCTGTGGGAAACCTTGGGCCTTGATGGAAAGATATGGCGCTACGAATACCAATTGAGCAACAAATATCTATCGGAAATTGAGGGCCTCACCCTTGAATCCCTCTTTGATAGGGAATTTATTTTCAATCTGTTGCAAAAGGCAAGTGAAAACCATTTTGAGATTAAGCACAACACGGGCAAATCCGAGGTGAACAAGGAAGAAACCTACAACTTTGTGGACTTTGAAAAAGTCGGCCGATTTGTAGGGCTTGCGAAAAAGGCCATTGGTCGTTTGGTGCGCAACATAAAAGAGACTTTCATAGGCCAACAACGTATGATTAAGGGGCTGCTCCGCTCCTACTTTGCCACCAATCACGATGTCCGTTTCCTTCTCCCCGTTCGCAGGATTCTCAACGACTTCGACCTTTGGGACTGGTACTACCGCAAAATAAGCCAGTACATACACGAATTCAAGTATAGGGAAATGATAAAGTGTATTGACCTCTCTAGATATGAATCAGATTTTGAACTTGAATGTTAAGTTATGGTAGTTACAAAGAAAATGCTGGCCAACTATTTGGGCATACATAGAAATTCGGTCGCCCCCTACTTCAATGATTATTTGGAAGATTCAGGAAGCAAACGTTATCTATTGCTTTCGGATGTTGCCAAAGTTGACGGGGTTAGTTTGGACTATGTACGGGAAAAGATGGGCGCAATTTGATTTTGGCCACAAAAAAGATGCACAAAAATGCACATTGGTGCACAACGGTGCACAAGGATGCACACATCTGCAAAAATGCAATTATCCCCTTTATATGTTTGTCTTGTAACGATTTAGAAACAACAATTTTTAATTAATACAAGTATGAAACTAGCGAGTGCGAACGCTGCAAACGAATTGACCTTTGAGGTCGATATCCCAAGTCAAGGATTGATTTTTTCAAATGGCTTTCCAACGGGTGCGACCGTTAAGGTTGATTTGGTTACTGCCAATGCAAACGATGTGAACCGTATTCCCGAGGTCGCTTACAGTCATATCTTTGATTTGAACACTTATTTGGGCTTGGATAGGTTCAGGTCTTATAGTGCGGGTACTTCCACTTACCAAAACAGCCCCTTGTTGTTCTTCTCCGCTTCGGGTGTACTCCTTTTCGATGATGACACCAAATACAAGGTAACCCTTACCAATTTGGGCGGTGCCACCTTTGACGTGTACAATATGGACAATGCCAAAATGGGTGAACCAATCGTAATCAAGAAAGCGGAATTGAGGTCTACACAAGCCGAACGCACCGAAAATTACGAACACGTGGACTTCCTCCTTTTCAATGGAGACCATACCCCCGATAAGATTACCTATTTGGTAAGCGATGGTCTGGGCAATGGCCAAAAGAAGGTGCGCAAGGTTGAAATCTCTGCCGAACAAATGAGGGCCTATAAAAACTCCTTTGAGTTGTCGCAATTGGAAGTCGATGATACGGCCTATTCCAATGGTGTGGGCCAACAAGGTTTCCCGATCGAAGAATTGGATGCCATTACCATCCACCACGATACATCCCTTGACGAAGATATGGCCTACCTGACCGTGGACTATAAACCCAAACGGGTAATCAGATAAAACAAATTTTGGTCGTGAATTTTAGGGTTTCCCCGCTTTCACCTTGATTGGCATGCAAGGCGGGGTTTTCTATTAAAAGACAAATTATAATGAGTTATTTACCTATTAGTGGAGGTTCCCCTGCAAGTACCACGCCGCCTATTGCGGGCGGTGGAACAAAGGGCGGTAGCGTGCTCGGTTCAGTTAGTGCAATTGGTTCAGTTGCCAATCTTCTTGGTGGCATAGTCAGTTCCGAAGTTATCGGAAAGACCATTGGTCAGGCGTTAAAGGATGGCTTTAAGTGTTGGGGTTCCACTTGGACACCCACAAGGGCCGAAAACGAACTTCCCCAATGGATTTCCATCATATCCAACCATTTTAAACAGGCGTTGGATGTCCCACGGGGGGAATTGGAACAATCCGTAAACAATTTTTTCAAAACCTTTTGGGGCAAATCAAGTTTTGAGGCGGGTTCCACTACTTTGGAAAACTGGATTGGTTGGCGTTATGATACGGCAAAGGATTGCACCAAAAGAGGGCTTATAGCCTTGGAAAAAGGTGTTGATTCCTATTTGAACAATACCCTTGTTCCCGCTCTCAAACAAATCGGCCCTGAGATAAATGCAACCATTACCGTGACCAGTACGCAGATTACTCTTCGTAGGACAAATAACAAAGATGGTAGCGGTGGAACAAAAAAAGCCTATACGAAGGTAGTTCCTCAAATCAGGGTCAAATTGAAAGCTGATGTTGTCGAGGATGTAAAGGACTTGGCGGGAAATAAAACGCTTCAATTCTTTGGTGGTGTCGGTCTTGCTATTGCTGCCCTATTTGCTTTGTTCGCCAAAACGGACAATAAGAAGAAAGGGAGGTCGAAGGCAAAAAAACTGTACCGATAATGGCCACGGATGCATTGAAGGGCATAGAATGGATAGGCTGGGTCTTGATTGGCTTTGCTGCCCTTACGCTCTTCTTGATTTTGGAACGGATTTTTAAAAAGGATTAAAAACAAACATAAATGGAAAAAGTGAAGGAATTTTTTATGAAGCCCCTGTTTTGGGGTCTTACCGTGGGACATATTACGCTTACCGTGTTGGGTGTCCTTGCGAGTGTAATCTATTTGAAGAAATTTTCAAAATAGCGAATTATGTCATACGGAAACAACAATTACAATAGGAACAACGGTTACAACAGGAATTCCAATTACCGTAACGGTAATGCCTACGGTAACCGAAATAGCGGTAATCGTCAAGCACCCAAAAGAAGTGGGGCAAAGTATTCGATTATCAGGCAGGGCAAGTTTGAGGGCCAGACCATCATCAACGCTTGGAACAAATCAAGGGGCAAGGGTTTGATCACGGCAAAGGTTGCCCCGTATGGTGATTCAAAGGAATACACCGCACCATCTAGCGGAAAGACCTATATCACCATGATTGCCGAAATAACTTACCACAATAGTGGCCATACAAGGATTATCCCTTGTAGCATGAACAAAGCTACTAAATCCGTTGTCCTATCGGACATTGGTATGGTGATTACCCAAAATGGTAGCGGGCTTACCTCTAGCGGTAAAAAGGTATCGGGATATTTCGGAAAATTCAGCCGTTAACCCATGGTGCACAAGGTAATTAAGGTTCTATCCTTTGGGAGCAAGCTCGAAAAGTACGCTTTGAGTTTTCAGGCTGTCGCAAAATGTGTGAAAACCCTGCATTCCGAATTGGATTCCATTTGGGACAATGAAGAAACCAAGGGCAGCACCCCAAAACGAACCGTGAAAAAACTTGTCGATTCGGTAACTAAAAAAGAAGGTTCTAAAGATGTTCAAGAAGGATAATCTTGGGTTTTGGGTCTTAATGACTGTTTTGACCTTACCCTTTGTGATTTGGTTCATATGGCCCGATATATTGGAGCAAAAGAAAGTTTAATCGTATCGGTAATCACGTTACTGGTACTTCTATTGTCAAGGTTCATGAGGTTTTCAGCTATAAACTACAAACAAGGTCTTAGGGGCTGCGATGCTTGGGGCTGTGGAGAGTTTGGGGCTTCCCGTGGAAACAGGAAGCATAAAGGATTGGATTTCTTTATCCCAAAGGGTAATCCTGTTTACGCTCCTTTTCCCTGCGAGGTAATCAGGTTGGGTTATCCGTATGCGGATGATTTGAGTTATAGGCTTGTCGAGGTTCAAGGTATTGGGGGTTATAGTGATTACAAGGCGAAAATCATGTACGTGACCAATTTGCCCGCTGTTGGAACTGTTTTCCATGAGAAACAACAAATGTGCGTTGCGGATGATTTGGCCCGCAAGTATGATTCAAGAATGACCAACCATGTACATTTTGAACTATACGCCAATGGGGAACTGGTCAACCCTGAAATATTTTTTTAAGCAATGAAAAAGAACAAGAATAAAAAGTGGATGTATGTCATAGGTGGTTTGGTCGCTGCCGTTGGTGTATTGATACTATGGCTTTTGGGCAAAACTAAAAAGCCCTGTGAATGTGAAAAGGAAAAGGGTTCTGATTCTGTTGGAAAGGGCGGTGGAACTGGAAAAGGTGGAACGAATGTCGGTGATACTGGCGGTACTGGTTCTTCCAATGGTTCAAACACCGTTTCCATGACCGTGGAAGAATACAAGGATTTACTTTTGAATGTAGGTAAAAGCGGTTGCGGATGCTAGGGAAGATAAAACATCTTTGGGCCACCAACCCCGTTTTGCTCTTGGTTGCCTTGGCCTTACTCTTGGCTTTGGTTTCCTTGGTTTGGGGCACATTGATAAAGGGTCTTTCCTATGTACGGGATTCTGCTCGGGGGATTGGCTCGAACTTGACTAGGGACGAAGCGCAAGCCCTAGCAAATTCCATTTATCAGGAAATACATTCCATGTTCACCAATGAAGACAATATAGTTGATGCCCTTATCCCTCTCAAATTGGCCGATTATTATAAGGTCAAAGCTGAATTTGGAATACAACGTTATAACGCCACCTTGGACGAATTTAATTTTACGGGCGAGGATAGGAACTTAACGGAAATCTTGAATTTAACATTAGATGATGATGATAAAGAGAAAATCAAAGGCCAAAATCCTTGGCTTCCGATTGGTTAAGTGGGTGCTTTTCATTCCCTCATTGGTTGCATTGGTGGTTTGGTCCATATGTCTTTTGGTGGAATTGTTTACTATTAAAGCTACAAAATCGGATCATACCAAAAAGGACGTGAAAAATGCCCGCACATGGTTCATTTACTTGGCACTCCCCTTTTTCAATCAGGACTATTTTGCAGGGATGCAATACGAAATGACATCGGAAGAGGTACGCAAAATGTTTGAGGTGTATGGAAAAAAGAGGTTCAATAAAACCCTCAAAATGTATGTGCCTTTCTTCGGTTCTGAAATGAATGCCTTTGATGCGGTACACGCAAAGAATGGGCTTTACCTTGAAATCGTGGGCCAATGAGATTAGCGGAAGTAAATGCGGTGTCCTTGGTGTCGCTCGGTAGTCTGTTCGTGCATTTGGAAAAGGGATTGACCGTGATTCTTCTTGTAACTGCAATAGTGTTGAACATTAAAAAATTCTTCGATAAAGATGATAGATAAAATTTTGGGCATATTCTCGGGATTGGTCGGAAGCCGTGAATTCATGAACCTTTTTAAAGGTCAGGAAAAGAAGCTGCAAGAATTTCAGTTGGCCATGGCCAGGGAAATGCAAAAGGCAAATTTCCATCAGATTGAATTGAACAAAATCGAAGCTGCCAATAAAAGCATTTTCGTTAGTGGTTGGCGCCCTTTCATTGGTTGGGTCTGTGGTACTGCCCTCGCCTACCATTTCATTGTACGGGATTTATTGAGTTGGTTCATGGATGCACTTGGTTTGGATGTCGCTCCCCTACCCTCAATTGAATTAGGCCAATTGATTTCGATACTTCTTGCCATGCTCGGTATGAGTGGATACAGAACTTATGAAAAGATTAAAAACGTTGCCAAATGATAGATTTTAGCTGTTGTGAAGTTGAAAAAGCGTTCAAACGCCTTTATGGTGAAAACGGGGTGCATAGCATATCCCCAATTGTAAAGTCATACAACCAAAGTTTTGCCAATGATGGTAAGACGGTTTATTATGGTGCATTTGCAAACCCTAATGATGTTATGAACCTAAGTTATAGGGGCATGCCGGTTGCCAATACTGGCAATGATATTTTGTTTGATCATGTGGATGGTTTCCTTTATGATTCATTCACAGGTTACGAGGTGCGTTTAAAGAATGCTTTGGGTGTTCTCGATTCTAGAGTTGTTAAAATCTACTTGGATGATACCAATTTGAACGGTTGGCCTGTTGATGTTACTATTGGAGGCAATCCTTTGAGTGTTGGTGCAAACGAATTCGGTTATGCCATTGTTGCCAACGGTTTGACTGTAAATGAAAATACTGACGAGGTTCAGATAGATTTGGATGGTGGCGGTGCTACAAAATCAGATGTGATAGGAATCAATGAAGGAAATATTTTATATGACTTTGAAGTCGGTGAATATTATATCTCCATTTACTTATTTGGTGTTTCTTGACTTCTAATTTCAACAAAAGGTATCGTGTTTTATCAAAATTACGTTACTTAATAAG
>CP051244.1:2615492-2634642 GCA_017795045.1 Allomuricauda sp.
TTATAGTACAAATGTAGTCATATTGTATTTTAAGGGTTTCGCCATCCGTAAGCTATAATTTGACGTTATGTAAAATTGCTTTGGAAGTGTCGTTCTATATTTAAAGTTCCTTACAAAACTATAACTGTTACCAATCTATAACTTCAATAAACAAGTCATTCTTGGTTTCACCTCGTCCATATGTGCACAAATTACGTATAGCCCAGCTATGGAAATACTTATCACTATTCTCCTAGTGTTCTACACTCCGAATAGCTTTTCCCTCCCCTATTGTCAATGCCGTTAAAGCAGTTGGAAGATTCTGGTTTTGTACCGTCATCACATCCTGCGGCAAACCACCAACCGTCCACGGAGCGTTGCAAATACCAAAATGAAACGGTATTTTTTGAACCATCCTTCTCAACCACCTGTACCCGGTAATGCCCGCCATTGCTTGGTGCGGCCACCTGTACTTGCTGACCGGGCGGTACCAAAATACGTTCAGAACGTTCCCCAGTCTCCAAATTGAAGAACTCACTGTTCCTGTTCACAAACTCTAAGGTCAATCCAGTATATCTTTTACAAGTCCCATCATTTGAATTGTACAAAACTCCCTTTGCCCAACCAGCTGGAGCTTCCTTTAGTGTTTTAGCCGTGGAATTTGGTTTAGAATTCAACGGTTGTGGATCGGTGACTTTTTTTGGGGTCTCGTAAAACTTCCTCTTGTCATAGACGTATTTGAGTTGGTTTATTTTTCCAGGAACCACCACAACTTCTTTGGTATCGGAATCAAAGGCATGTATAAGCTCCAATTCCAGTTCTACCCCCGCTTGCAGATCGGTAGTTACCGTCTTGTTTTGTGCTGTTAGCGAAGAAGCTATTGTTTTGCCGTTGGATAGATTTTTAAAAGCATATCTAAAATCAATGGGGTTGCCCACTTGGTCCACTACATCCAAATTGATTCTACCGTACGGATTCAGGGTAATACTATAGGGGTCGTAGCTCGAAATGTTATGATAGGAAATGGTAGCTTCGGATACCCTGAAAAAACTCAAATCGATAGATTCCTTGATATGAATCTTATAGTTACCCGGGGCTAACCGTATGTCTTCGGATTTGCTGGGTCCATCGTAAACCACATGGCCATCGGAAACCCTTGCAATGTTGATGTAAGGGGTTATGGGTTTACCCACACCGTCCATAATGGTAAACTTGTAGGGATGTGGGTAAAGGGTATAGCTGAACTTTCTGAGTTTTCCAGGCTCCAGGACAAAATCCTTGACCTCTCTAGGTGCCAAAATACGTTTTAAGTCTTCCAATCCCAGATATAGGGTATCACCCGCAGGGAGGTCCAAAATAACCGGTTGGGTGGTTTCATTCTTGGCTTCGGATATCTTGCCTAGGTACGCAGTGGATCTCTCAATTTTACTCCCTTTGGAAATAGTATAGCTAAAGGGCATAGGGTTTCCTTGTGGGTCAAACACTTCCAATTGAACTCTTCCATAAGGTTTTACCGTGATCTGGCGAATGGAATCTTTGCTTGCAGAATTGGGTTTTATGACCTGTTTTTGGCTGTCCGGTATTTTATAACTCCAAAGTATAATATCGCTTTTGGACACTTGGTCAGGACCCGTTTGCTGTGGGATTCTAAGGAGATAGGTGGTTGGTAGGAGCATGAATTCCTTGTTGCCATTGGCAATCCCCTCAAACTTTTTTCTGTTACTGTTGGTACCGGTCCACTGCTCAACTTTAATTTCTGCCGGAAACTCCTTCCCCACACCATCCCTAACCGAAAAGCGATGCGCATAGGTTACACAGGGAGGGCTTTTCCAAACTAAACCATGGTCAGCCGCAGCATTGACTATCTTTTCCTTGTAGTAGAGAAGACCGGCACCAAAGGTGTTTTTGTTCATGAGGAAATCTTTTCGGTCTTCCCGAGAAAAGCGGGAGCTACATTCCACGTTCCGCATTTGCTTTTGGACTCTGGTCTTCAGGGTGTCGATATAGTCATAAATGCTACGCTTCAACACTTTTCGCTGATAATGCTGCTGGTATACATGTTGATTGACCCGCAAATATTCATCCAGTTCGCCGATGGATTCTCTCATGAGCTGCTGTTCATGGTTGGCCCAAACACCCAACAATCTAAAAATAAGGGCACCAACCCCTGCCCTGGCCCTGGAATACTGTACCTTGGTGGCATTGCCCGAACCGACCAAGGTCTTGAAATGCTCATTCAAGACTAAGGCATCTATGCCAGATTTAAGGCTCGCATACACATTGGACCAGTTTTGGCTGCCGGTAATTTCTGTGACAGCATCAGTACCCCCATCTCGCTTGGCCACCTTGACCACGTTATTGAGAACGGTAAGATTGGCATCCGCTTTGTTCAGCAATTGTACTAATTTGTCACCTGTCTTTTTGGGTAACGGACCACTACCATTCTTGATATGGTCATAGATGGAGGGAATATCTGCAAGCAGCGAGGCAAACTGGGCTATGCCTTCCTTTACTATTAGTCTATTTTGCAGCTTGTTTTTAAACTCCTCGTTTGCTATTGTGGTCTCTGCATAGGTTTCAAAAATTTGTGTGGAAGCATAGATGCTGTAATACAGTAGATTTTGATATACCCTTAAGTCATCTTCCAGATTGTAGAGTTGGTGGTGGTACTCCCGTAAACTTTGACAGGTCTGTTCCCCACACTCGTCGTTTATGTCGAGTGGGTTGGAAGCATCCAGATCGGCCGCTATGGATTTTAAGGTGTTCAGTTCGATGTAATATCTGGCGTCCAACGTAATGCTGTCGGTTGGAATGACTTTGTGAAGTTTGGCGCTATGGGCACTGATACTTATGGTGAAAAAAGTATACACTGCCAGATTGAAAATAATCGGACTTTTATGCATCAGTCCAACAAGCTTGATGAGTTTCTCCATGGTAAAATTGCTTTTGACCATAGCGAATTCAAAAAAAGAGAAGTTCTGGAATTTAAAGCTTTGAGGTTGGCAAATATGGTTTTGGCCTACAGCAACTTACAAAAAAAATACAAATATCAGCCATTGCAGAGCACACAATACATGTTCCCGCCCATAAAAAGAAACTCGGTCCAAGAACCCAATTGCGCACTTGCCCAACTCCTAAAAAAGAGTGGTATGATCAATTTTTGCTCACTGCTTGAAAGTAGGCTTCCGAATTACCGTTCTTAACGCCTACGGCAACCCCTCCTTGCAGAGACCACCCACGCTCTAAATAATTCCGGACCATTTTTTCCAGTTCATCTTTTTCTGTGTGATGTAAAATTTCATACCCCATGATTATAACTTTTAATTGTTTCTCTATGAAATGACAAATAATTGATTTCCAACATTATCTTATTCATCCAACCTGGCAAAAAACCGCCTACGGATAGATCTTGGTGTCTCCCCAAAATAATCTTGCCACCAATTGCCCGTGCTCAAGGGTCTGGGTGGGTCATTAGGCTTGCGCCATGCCAACGATTCCCTAAAAGCATGGTGGGTATGCAAGCGCATAAATTCTCCCAGATACATATCGGCCACCCGGGTATTGCCCTTGACCACTACCATGTTTTCATCGTTTTTGATGGTCGAGGCCTCACTAAAATTTGCGGAACCCGCCACTACAATGGGTGAATCCGACAAGGGGTCTATCAGCATAAACTTGTTGTGCACGTAACGCACGTGGAAATTCAATGTGGTCAATTTCTCCTTGAGCCAACCATCAATTTTATGGGTTCGGACAAAGTTGCCCACGGCAAACACATTTTCCTTTTTGTTTCTGAGTAGCTGCATCTTCTGCTCCTCGGCGGTTTTGTCTGCTGGGTCACGGAAACCCCGGGTGAGTTTGTCCAACAGGGCGACCCTGAACGGTGCCTGCCCGTTTTCATAAACATCCTTAAACACATCGTTCATGCCAAAAGCAAACGTCATAAAAAGCCCTTCTTGGGCATTTTTGGCCAATTGCGCGTACCAATCCAACGCATCGATGGTTTTTCTGGGGCTGAACACCACATGGGTGCCGTCGGTCAGGTTATTGACAGGAAGCGGTGAAAGGGCCTCCACCCGTTGCTTAAGGGTACTGCTCTTTTCAGGTTTTTCCACCAGGGCATCCCAATACAGTTTGAATTTTTGTGCCACGGCCTCATCCTCTACCACATGGGCCACGTTGGAATGGCCATAAATGCCCCCTTCCGAAAAATTGGTGCCCCCGGTCCAGACCGATTTCGCCACTCCGTTGGTCACTTTTACGATAAACTTGTTGTGTGAGATATAGGATTTTGGACTGGTCCTTTCAAACGCGAAGGGATGGGTGTCTAATCCAAAAGCAGCCATAGCCTCTTGGTTTTTAATTTTAGGACTGTCCTTGCGGGCATCGTACACAAATTTTACCACTACTCCCCTATCAATGGCGTTTTTGATGAGCAACAACACCTTGTCATAATAAAATTCGTAGGCGGCAATATACAGCTCGTCCGTTCCGGGCGTACAACTGTTGATGTAGCTCTCCAAAGCCTCGTACAACCCTCGCGACAGCCACTCAAAAGCCTTGTCGTTGGGCACATCTTCCGGTCTTTGGTCCCCAAAACGGCGCACATATTCCTGTGAGGCTGCGATACCCCTGTTGAAATAGACATCTTGATCGCCATTTTCGGGGCTCTCGGTGGTAATGACCACCGAAACGGAGCTGAACTCCTGCAGATTGGCCGGGGTACCTTTCAAGGCCGTGACCGTGTAGGTATAGGTAAGTCCCGGTTTGGCCGAATAATCGGACCATTGGAACCCTTGAATGGGCTGTTTGCTGATCTCATACATGGATCCCGGAGGAAATCCCGGGTCGGTCTCGGGAAATACCTTCATGCCCTTTAAATAAAAGGCTTCGTTCTCCGAAGGGCTCTCGCGGTGTATGGAAAAACCCATAAGCTCCCCGCACTGGTTCTGGGGCAAGTGCCACCCCATCATCACCACATAGGTGCCCGATATCACGTTCAGTTTAAAGCCGTTGTTGGTGCCCGATTTTCTCATGACGGTTGTTTTTTGATGACCAAATAGATGTTCGGGGGAAAAATCAAGAAGGCTATCCTGACTCTTTAAAGATAAAAAATGTTTGCCGGAACGGATTGCAGAAAAACCGTAGAAATGTTGGGGGTTTTATCAAGTGTATCTTTCAGGTAAAGTCAAAAAAATATCCTAAAAGTATTATGATAAACTAGGATTGATAACAAACTTTCAATTTTTAGGTAGAAAAATTTTTATGCTTTTACCATATACTTTTATAGAACAAAACAATGTTTCTATATGTTTGAAATGCATCCCTAAAATTTTCGATTGCTTGTAAATCTGATATTGACTAGTTTTAAGCCATCCCGAATCGAAAAATCACCCAAAATGAGCTTAAAACCAGATGACCTACACCCCCTCCTCGCCTACTTTGAAGAATGCCACGAGGGCGATCTGCTTTCCTTTGCCCAATGGCTGGACAAGGCCGTTTACATGTTCCACTACCTTCCCATAGATGCCTTTTCAGAATTGGAACGGCAGAACACCTGCCACGTACTCATGGAACTTAAGGAGGCTGTTCTAAAAATCCATGGTGGGCAAACCATTCACCCTACTCCTCTCTAGATGGCGTATGTAAAACTATAGTTCTGGACACGAATTATAACAGGGTCCAAGAATCACTTTTTTCTTTTACCAAACACTGTCTCCAAATCAATCAGAAACGTAAGCAGTGTTCCAAAAAGTATCAGGGAAGCAAACGCCCAACTGATGCCCTGAAAAAAATTATCGTATAAAAACCTACTGATCAGTGAAGTTGAAATATAGTAGCCAGAATTTATATCTACCGGACCGGGGGTTATAATTTTCCCTCTTCTTCCCACCATACGATAAGCTGCGGTCATAGCAGGATTTTCGTTTACCACAATAAACCCGTATGCCTTATCATCTTCCTCTTCCATTACAAATTGGTCCCCAATGTTTAGATTAAAAGTCCCTGATTCAAAAAAATGGTTTCCTATCAATGATTTACCAATCATTTTAACGGTGCCGGACCTAACTATGGCTGTACTGGTATTATACGATTCATAATTCACCACCCTTCCTAAGACCACTTTACCAGATATTGGAATAATCGTTGTTACCCCATTTTTTGATTCATCCGAAGGCTCTGGAACAATAAACTCAATAAAGTTATCCGCCTTTTTATAAATCCTACCCTGCTCGGAATAAATATCCCCGGCACTCATTTCCCCTTTCCCTGTTATTTGAATGAGCAACGGGCCTTCAGCAATACGTTCGATCAAAACATTGGCCTGGGGTGAAATATGAAAAGAGCCATTTAAAATTCCCAAATCCTCTCCTTCGTATGTAAACCCTTGGACCCCATTTAGAGGTATTCGGGAATTGTTGTCGTCTATGGTTTGGTACTGTAGCCTTTCTGTTTGTACCGTAACATTATAAGTTGTAGGTATGGGAATGTTTATTACAATCAAAAAAAGTAGAGTGCAACCACTAAACAGAAGCACCAATAACAGAACTGCTTTTTTACGCCCCTTAATTTTCAAATTAAAATCTTTTAACCGGTATTTCATAAGTATTGAACCTTACCCGATTCATTTTTCGAACCCTTTGCCTTACTTGTAATAAGCTTTCTGTCCCCAATAAATTTATAGGTACGATACATTTTTTATTAAATGCAACCGTGGGTATTTTCAAATTCTCAAATTTTAATTCTTTATTATCACCATTCCCATTCTGGAAAGAAAGTGATGTGGATACCGCTGAATTTACATACGCAACCACCGAAGCGGTTTCGTGGATTTTGTCATCCCAGCTACTTATTAAATACCATTCTGGGTTCTCACCGCAGGAAGAACTTAACGATGCAAGAATTACAAGCTCGTCCGATGCATATTTTTTTAATTCTTTGGCATACCTCGTTGGAAGATAAAACTCCTTCATCCCTTGTTCAACATCAGTAAGGTCGTAATCTACCCTTGCCGAGTACCTGCCATCTTTGGAACTCAACTCAACACACAAACTTTTTAATGCCGTGTCCGGTATCATAACAAAAAATCTATTGGGTTTTATTTCGGATTTGGACTGCTCCAGCATAAGGCCTACCCTAACCCCTCCGCTTACCGGAATCCTTTCTTGCCATACTTCCCAGTTTTTATTATTGATGGAAGATGCATTGGGCGAAATTTGTCCTTGTGAAACATATGCCGTGACAAAAAAAACCAATGAAACAAGTATTTTCATTTTATAATGTATGTATTTGTCTGACAAGTCTGAATCTTTAGTTCTCCTTTCTCCAAAAGAAATTTTGAACGGTTCGGAGCTTTTAACAAATATTCGTACCCTCGGAACTTGGAGTCATCATAAAAAGCTTCCTGAGTGGTTATATAATACAACATTGGTTTTGCCAATAACCCATACACACATTTACTTTCATTAGGGTTTATGGTAAACGTTTTATATCCATGCGGATTCTTCTCCTTTGAGTTTCTATAATGATTTAATTGTATGACCAGTTTTTGGTCCCGTGTGTTTGTAAAACAGTAATCCCCAGTATTATTTTCCTTACATAATGGGTCTTGTACTATTTCCGTGCTATTTTCTTCAACTTTGAAAAAGGGCTCGAGTACTCTAAAAATATCATCGATTTGATACACATATCCCGTTTTAAGATCATTCTCCAAAGAAATCAGCATACCCATCAATACTTTATCTCCTTTGTAATTGACATATAGTGATGAACCACTCATCCCTTTTGAAAAAAAGGTATCTGAATTTTGAGGAATTATGGAGATACTGGAATCATCCATTGAGGTAATGTTCACATGAAAGTAATTTGTAGTGCCAAATTCATCCTTATAATCTATAAACCCAGTGGATGAGTTATCCAACGCAGTTGCAGTATTCGTGTTCAGCTCCCATTCCTCACAATTGAAACCTTCTGAATCCTCAATTTCCAATACCGCCAGGTCCGGTTCAAAACTTTCAATTAGTCTGCCCTTCAATTTTAACCGTTTCTTATTGATAATGTCAATGCTGCCGGAGGAAGCTACAACATGATTGGGAGTAATAACATAGCATTTTCCATACCTTGACCTACTAAACCCATTTCCATTCTCATCCCCCTTGACAAAAACAGTTTCTTGTGACCATAAAGAAGCAGAAAAAAATAGGGATAGAAGAATAAGGATCTGGCTGTTCCTCATTTGGTTAAGGTTTAGTTAGTATCCAATAAATCTATCAATTTTTAAATTAAATGCAACGGATAGCATCGTATATTGTCCACTTTAAGTAAAAAAAAAGGAGAAAACCAGAAATCGGCTCTCTCCCTATGAAACTTAGCGTATAATTATGTTTAGGCCATATATTACAGTATCTCCACCACTTCCAGATCAAACACCAAGTCTTGGCCGGCCAACGGGTGGTTCCCGTCCAAGATAATGTCATCGGCTTCCACCTTTGCCACTCGGAACTGCTGTTGCTGTCCATCGGCATTGGAGCCTACCAAGCCCATACCTACTTCGGGTTTGATGTCTTCGGGCAATTGGGATTTGGATATTTTTTGAAAAAGCGATTCATTGACCTCTCCATAGGCCTCTTCCTTGGCTATGGTTATGGTTTTCTTTTCATTCACGGCCATATCAATAAGTCCCTTTTCAAACCCGGGGATAAGCTGACCTTGCCCCAAGGCAACTTCCAAAGGTTCCCTTTGCAACGAGCTGTCAAAAATTTGCCCATTGGTCAGTTTTCCGGTATAATGGACTTTTATCGTGTCGTTCTCTTTTACTTTACTCATAATTTTGGTTTACAGTTTTATAATCAAAACGTTGCAAATATATGAGGTATAAAATGGTTGAACGAAGAAGTTGGGCATTGGTTTGCCCTAATGGGTTCTGCCCATCCCAATTTACACCCTACCTTGCGTATTTCCCCTGTGCATAAGCGGCCAAAATACCACTGTTGGGGGTCTTACAGTTTTGGGGGAAATCAAAGAAATAGATACACTTGGGCAGACCATTCTCAAAAACAATCCGCACCGAGCCCGCACTGCTGCCACTGAATCCCCGAAACCGATAGTTGGCCCTGAGCTCCCTGGGTCTCCCCTGTCCGTCCTCAGAAGTGCTTACCCCGGAAATGCTCCCCGCCTCAAACCGGTTAAAGGCCCATGTCCTGGCCTGGTCGGCCACAAGGTCTTCCACCAACTTTCCCAAATCCTGTGCTCCTGTGGGACCGCCCGATTCCTTCATCAAAGTATATTTACTGGCACCTTTCATCCGAATGGCAGGCTCGTTCAAAGCAAAGCGTTTCAGGTTTTCTTCAAAACGGCGCAGACCGGGACTGTTACAGGGATTCAACAAAAAAATCTGAGCCATATCGTTTTGTAGGCCCTTCGCCCTGTGTACCATGTCCAGCGAATTCCCCATGGCATTGGGGTCGGTCATCATGGTCAAAGTAGTGCGTAGTGCATCGTCGCTTTGAATTTTTTCCACCACCAGTTTGGCGTGGTATAGATCGCGGCGTGCATATAAACCAGTTCCTACCAGCTCCCAATCTATACAGACCCGGCTGGTCTCTATTCCGTATCCGTTGGTGGTTACCTGTTCCCTTGCACAGACCCATTTCATGATTTCCACCTTATCCGCTGGCAATGCACTGGGACATTGGGCGCCAAAGGCCTTGAGATACTCCCCAAAGATGGTGGGAAACATCACATCTTCCCGTTGGATGTCCACATTTTCAAAATGGCCCCGAAAAATGTAATCGTAAAATTCTGCAAAGTATAATCCATCGGTATTGAAGACCAAAGACTGTCCGTCCAAATCGGGCTGACCTTCCGTTTTTGGAAGGAATGAGGTAAGGCTTATCCATAAAAAAGTCAGGGTCAACAATGGAAAAAAGGCAATCTTGTTCCGCATTTCAATATATTTTTGGGCTACAACAAATAGGTATCTGGGGGAGTCCATAAATATAGGAAAACTACGGAAGCCATCCGGACCAGACCCTGCCTTATTTCCGCAAAAATCAATATGACCCACGATCAGGACCGCTACATCCGATCCAGTATCAACGCATTGGAGAGGTACATATAACGGGCATAGGGCTTGGACCGCTCCCCGGCAAATTCATAGGCCTTCCCAAAATGATAGGTCGCCTTCTCTTGGTTTTTTGCTTTGATGTAGTATTCTCCCATGGCCAGGTTGGCAATCCAATTATTGGGATTTTTCTGGAGCATTTCGGACAAAATTTCAAAGGTTTTTTCAGGATTGCCCTCCAATAGCATAAAACTCAGAGGGTAGTAGTAAAAATAGGGAAAGCCCTCTCCCACTTCCAATGCTTTCTGCTCATAGGTCTTACTTTCCTGCGACATTCCTTTTTGGGCCAAGAGTTCGGATTTCAGCATCAGGTTACGGAACTCCTCTCCCATGGCGATGGACTTTTCGGCATAGTGTAAGGCCGCATCCACATTTTTGGCATCTTCGGACAGGGTCAATTGTGCCAATTTGATGTAGTCATCAGAAGTTTTCTCTTCCTTTGATTTTAAATCGGCCAGCACATTGGCGGTGACATCCGTGCCGATGGTGATTCCACATTTCACTGTGGACCATTGCAATTCCAAGGTGGTCTCTTCGGCCTCCCTTGTGGTGAATTCATAGATGAGCCATTCCCGGTATTCACTTGGTTCAGGGGTGGCTGTAACCCGAAGGGCATCCTCCTTGGAATCATAACTGAAACTACCCCAGCTTTCATGGTTCTTCGAAAAAATATAGGTCCACTCCCCTTCCCGCACAAAAATGTGCAATCCGTAGGTGCCTTTGGCAAGGGGTTTTCCTTGCACCGTAACATCATGGGTAAAGCTGATGGTGGTATTCTCGTTGGCCCCTGCCCGCCATGGATATTCCACCCCATCGACCACAAAATCATAGGGTACGATGCCGCCAAAAATTTTCCGCTGCTTTGCAGCCGGACTGTTGTAGGTCACGGTTACATCGGTTGTGCCAATTCGCTGCATGACGCTGGCTCGCTGGCTGACCTTTGTGGCCACCAACATATCTTGGGCCAAGGCCATATGGCAGCTTATTACTACAGAGCTTAATGCGATTACTAGAAATCGTAGGTTCATTTTTTATCGTTTTTTGATGTGTTATTGTATTTTCAATCCTTTGGTATCCACAAATCTCCCGGTGACCAACCATCCGCCAAAATCCTCTGAAACGGCCAATAAAAGTGTATTCTTTCCTTTTCTCAAGGGAAGATATACCGCATCGAAGAGACCGATTGTGCCCAAATAGCGATAGTCCCGGGAACGGTATCTATTGCTGCCCTTATAAATGGGTTTGCCATTAAGAATGACCACTGCCCTATCACTGTAGCCAAACTCAAAGAGTTTGATCATATCCGATGTGGCGTCCAGTTCAATTTTGGCAAATACAGTGTTGCCGGGGACATCATCAAAGCGTTCCACTTTTCTGGAAATATTGGCGGCCGTACCTTCTTCTACCACGACGGATTCAACCCAAGTCCTGTCGGCAATGATTTGTGGGATTTTGGAATGATCATCCAACAGTTGTTCCTCAAACTTATCGGAGAGCTGCCACTTCGGAACAAGTCCTTCAATCGGTTTTCGGTCCAAGGGCTTAAAATTCTTGAGTTCGTGCTTGGCCCTATCAATTTTGATGTTGGCCAGATGCATGCCTTGGGCATTTCCGCCATTCAACGAGATGCCGCCCTCCACGGGTTCATGGAACAATTGCCAAGAAAGGTTCGGTTCCTCTGAATAATCCAGAAACACTTGGGCCTTGTCATCATGGACCACCAGTTTCACATGGGTCCAATCATCGTATTTGTATTCATAGGGAAAGGCATACTTTTCACCATAGTACAACTGCCACGGGGAAATCCCATTTGTCAAGGGAATGGCTTGGTTGGCATCTGGATTGCCCGCTTGGTGTGGACGAATGTAAAAGTGTTCGGCATCATTGCCGTTCATCCTAAAATAGACCCCCGGAAAGGCTTGAACTTCCTTTAAATAGATGTCGTACTCAATGGTGCCGTTCAAAAAATCGCCATCTTTTAGGATGATGGACCCCCCTTGCAGGTAAATGGACTTTTTGCCCTTAAACTCCTCCAAAATATAGGACTCCGCTTCAAAGTTCCAATTGATGGTATCCAAAGGAATAATGTCCTGGGCCTTGCCCAAAAAACAGCCCAAAAGGGCTATGATGATAATGCTCGCTTTTTTCATGATGAATGATTTATGGCCGAAAGGTCCCGTATTCCTTTGTTTTTGCGGAAACAATCCCGTGCAAGTTGATTCATTATGGTTCATGTATCGGATTTTTTCCAACATTTGCAATAGAAGAATATTCGCATATGTATCCGGAGTATCCATTAGTGCAAAAATGTTTGTCCCAAATTGAACAAAGCCTTGGTTGGGGGCCTTCCGAACATTGGCACAACGATGTTTTTTCTGAACTGAGCGAAAAAATCCAAAACCAAACCCAAGTCCTTTTGAGCCCCACTACCCTGAAGCGTGTTTGGGGCAAAGTGAACTACAAAAGTGCCCCGAGCATTACCACTCTGAATACCTTGGCCCAGTTTGCGGGTTTTGAAAATTGGAGGGATTTCAAGAACAAGAACAAGGACTCCAAAAAGATCTCAGTGCTGAGTAAAGTGAATTCCAATCTGGGCATTATTATGTTGGCCGCTTCGGTAATGGCGGTGGTTTTTATCTCTTTCTATTCTTTAAAAGGCTCCCAACCCGATACGGAATTCAACACCTCCAGTGTATACTTCAACAGTAGGCCTCTCGCCAAAGGCCTTCCCAACTCGGTGGTCTTTGATTTGGATATCGATTCCATCCAATCGGATAGTATCTACATTCAACAGTTTTGGGATCCCACCAAGACCATAACTTTGGAAATGGGACAGAAACAGGCCACTGGGCAATACTATTTCCCTGGTTATTTTAGGGCCAAGTTGGTGGTGGATGGCAAAGCCATTAAGCAACACGACCTGTTCATCAAGTCCGAAGGATGGTTGGGCACGGTGGATTACGAACCCATTCCCAAGTATGTAGATGAAAAGGATATCCAACAAGGTAAATTGGCATTCGCTCCTTCCCTATTGGAAGAAATAAAGGCAAGCGACGAGCCCATTTCATCAACCTTCCATATCGTGGATGATTTTGGGGCCATTTCTGGGGACAATTTTAGGCTCACCACCCATTTGAAAAACAGTTATCACGAAAAATGGGCCGTCTGCCAAAAAACCCAGATCATTATTTTGGGTACCAAGAGCAGTATGGTGATCAGCACCTCCATTCCTGGCTGTGTCTCGGAAATTGGGGTGATGATGAGCGATGTGTACCTCAGTGGCAAAAAGCACGACCTGTCCAGTCTTGGTGTGGATCTGTCTGAATTTAGGAACCTTACCCTCGAGGTACAAGAAAAAGAGTTGACCGTTTTCCTCGAGGACCAACCCATTTTTATCGGAAGCTACAACGAATCCATGGGGGATATCGCTGGTATGCGATTTCTGTTTTTAGGCGCTGGCGAAGTGGCCAAAGTGCATTTGCAAGATCTACTCACGGATAAAGTGATTATTGATGAGGATTTTAATTGACCTTTTTTTCAAAAAGTCTACCGCTCATTATATCCCTTCCCATCCAAAATTTTTGGAAAACTTTTTTCAATCCGGGATATGCGGGTCTTGGACTGTTTGGGTTGGGAAAAATAGAGCATATAACCTCGTTGTCGCCCAGGGGTGAGGGCTTCAAAAGCCGTTTTGAATTCGGTATCCGTGTCCAGTTTGGTTTGAAGCTCTTCGGGCATTTCAAACTCTGAGGTTTTTTTCAACTTTACCTGTAGCCCCGCTTTTTCCACTTCAATGGCTTCGTACAGATACGCTTTTAGGATAGGTTTCATTTCTTGGATCTGAGCTTCTCCCGTAAACCGAATTTGCCGTGCGGATTGTACGTTTTCGGTTTGTTGGACAAGAATTCCTTCGGTGTCCTTCAATAGTACACCTTTGTGGAACAACAGTGCGCAATAGTCCTTAAACCCGTGGATCAACACCACGTTCTTGCCATTATGGGTGTAGCATGGAACGCCCCATTTCAGTTCTTCAATCAATCCACAATCCAAGATAATTTTCCGTAATTGCTTGTAAGCTGATTGCCATGGGGTATCTTTCTCAAAAAAGAAATCGACTTTTGGATTCATGCTGCGCAATATACCAAATCTTAGGCCATGGCTCGTGCAAAACCTACGGTGTCCCTATACATTTTTGGCGATATCTCCGCATTGTTCTTAAAAAATCGGCTGAAATAGTGTTCGTCATCATACCCTAGATCAAAGGCAATTTCCTTGACGGATTTATCGGTGAGGTACAGTTCCCGCTTGGCCTCAATGATGATACGTTCTGATATCAAGTTGGTCATGGTCTTGTTAAAGTGGTTCTTGGTCATCTTGGCCAACGCTTTTGGACTGATGTTCAGCATATCCGCGTATTCCCCTGCCGAGTGTTTGCTCTTAAAGTGGGTCTCGATAAGGTCCTTCAGTTTTTGAAGGATAAAGGGTTCTTTTTCGTCCGGGGTGTCCTGCAAGGATTCCGGTTGTTGTTTGGCCTTGGACCGTGAAGCCGTGATCAAAAATATTTTCAGGTAGGAGACCAATAGCTCGTATTGGGCCAAATCCGCTTTCTGCACTTCGGATTTCATCTGGGAAAGGATTATTTCAAACTCTCCTCGGGTATCATCGGTGACGCAAAAATAGGGCGGACTGTAAATGTTGTTGAACAGCACCCCGTTGCAGGCAATCTGTTCATTGTGCTTATGGATGCAGAAAAAATCCGGATGGAAATTCAACACCACACCCTCCAATTTATCCTTTTCCTTGAGGGTAAAAGGTTGATAAGGTGTTAGGGCAAACATCGTATCGGGTGTAAAATCGAACTCCGCAAAATCTATCTGGGCGGTGCCACTCCCCCTTTTTATCCAGATCAAGGAATAATAGTTGAATCGGTTGAGGGAACAGAACTGGCAATCGTCCTCAAAACTGGAAAGTTTAAAAGCTAGGTTCCCGGTCTGTTCGTTGATGAGCGTGTTGGTGTTGAATATGTCCATTTTTTGAGTTTATAAATTGAATGTTGGCAATTAATCAAAACTTGTCAGGTCGAGCGCAGTCGAGACCTCAATACAATGTGTTGGGTTTAACAACTTCTCGACAGCTCCTTCGACTGCGCTCAGGATGACAGCTCGAAGTTGACCCTGCACTATACTTAATTAAAGTCGCCGTTCGGTTTCGGTGATCTGCAGGTCGTTGATGCTCGCGTAGCGTTTCTGCATCAGTCCATGTTCATTGAACTCCCAGTTCTCGTTCCCGTACGCGCGAAACCACGCTCCTTCGGCATTTTGGTATTCGTATTCAAAACGAACTGCAATCCTATGGTCGGTAAAGGCCCACAATTCTTTCTTCAATTTGTATTTTTTTTCCTTTTTCCATTTCTCGGTCAAAAAGGCGACCACCTCTTCCCTCCCGTTTACAAACTGGGAGCGGTTGCGCCATTCGGTGTCCACGGTGTATGCCTTGGACACTTTTTCTGGGTCTTGGCTGTTCCAGGCATCTTCTGCCAACTGTACTTTTTCCTTAGCCGTTTCCTCGGTAAAGGGAGGCAACGGAAATTTTTTCTCTTGGGTCATTGTGTGTTTTTGTGTGTTGAAAAAAGGGCAGCCCGAAAAATATCGACCTGCCCATAAAAATTATTTGCTGTTCTTGACCTTGGGCCAGTTGGCGTGTGCCGCTTTTTCCAATTGAGTGGTGCGGTTGCTCCAATCTGGGAAGGTGTTGAAAGGTTTCCCGTTGAAATCCCCATTGAAAAACAGATACAGTTTTCCATCAATGATGTCGAACGTTTCTGGGTTGATAGGGAATTTGGCTTGTTTTTCGCCAACCCCCCAGGCACAGTACCCATCAAACTCGGGCAAATAACTGCTGGGCGATTTGGTAAAGGCGTCCTTATTGGCCTTGCTGGCAAAATAATAGGTTGCCCCGTTGTGCTTGGCCGCATGGGCCTTGGTCCCTTTTTGGGGCGTTCCGGAGAAATAGGCCACCACATCGTATCCGCCAATGGCCACTCCGTCTTTGTTTACGGGATCGATCTGTGCTTGGGCAAGTACTCCCCATACAAGGGCCAATCCCAATAGAATTGCATTTTTAATTGTTTTCATGATTCTTGTTTTTATTTGTATTGCGTGATTAAACAGTCTGTGCCTCCACTACCGGAAAATCGATATCGGTGTTGGCGGTGTTGTTGAAATAGTTGGTAAGGACATTCAGGGCCACATGTGCCACGATCTCACCCACGGCACCATCCGAATGGCCGGCAGCTTTAACGGCAGCCACATCGTCGGCGCTTACCCTACCGCGTTTTTCCACCAAGGTTTGGGCAAAAAAGAGTGCTGCGGCGATCTTGGGATCTTTGTTCTTTCCTTCGCGGGCCAATTGTAGGGTATCGGTATCAATGCCCACCAATTTTTCCCCGATAAAGGAGTGTGCGGACAAACAATAGTTGCAGGTGTTGGATTCCGCCACCGCCAAGGCGATAAGCTCTCCCAATTTTCCGCCTAGGCTTCCTTTGCCCAAGGCATCGCTAAAGTTCAGGTAGCCTTCCAGAACGGCTGGGGAATTCCCCATGGTGCGCATCATGTTGGGCACCATGCCCAATTTGGCCTGGATACCGTCAAAAAGTTCTTTGGACCGTCCGGTAGTCTCCTTGGGTTCCAATGCTTGTAAACGTGTCATAGTCTTGTTTTTTATTATGGATTAATGATGGTACAAAGTTGCGGCGCGGGGTCGTGGGATAAAATGGACAAACTTCACATCCTCTTGGACATTTTTCCCGAAAGAGTCTTTATCAACAAAAACAAAGAGGGTATGGTCCAAAAAGCGTATTACTTGTCAGGTTGAGCGCAGTGGAAACCTAATAGATCATCACCATGCTTTTACGTTCTCGACAGCTCCTTCGACTGCGCTCAGGATGACAGCTCGAACTGACACATTCAAACTTCACGTGTGCTTGGACATTTTTCCCAAAAACAAAGGGCCAGACATAAGCCTGGCCCCTTTCCAACCGCACCATCACACTAAACACAGAATTTATTTTTTGTGCATTTTCAGCTCGCCCACCAATTCTTGGGTGGTGTATACCTTGCTGCTGATCATTTTGTAGTTGGTCTGTGCCGCTTGGTCGCCATCCAGTCCGGGGAGTTTGGCCGAAGCAGTGGCATCGCCCACCACGGCAACCTCAAAACCGTTCTCCACAAGTTCCCTCATGTGCGATTCGGCACAAAGGTTACCGGACATCCCTGCCAAGATCACCTTGTCTATCTTCTGTTTGCGCAGTTGCAGGGCCAAGTCGTTGGATTCGGAACCAAAAACCTTGTGCGGGCTGGTCACCACTACCCTATCCTTGTTGATGTACTTTTTGTAGCGGGGCAACCAATCGGCGCCGGAACCTTCAAAACCTTCCACGTTCAATTGGTCCCCACGATCGAACATGGTAATGTTGTGCATGAGTTTTTCCAAGACCCCTTCGAACTTCCACACGTGATCGTGCTCGTAGTAGTAGTGGGGTGAAACAAATACGGGAATGTTGTGCTCTTCGCCCAACTTAAAGATCGTTTCCAAGTTCTCAATGGTGTTGTTCTCCTGTACGCTCTGTCCCACGGCACCCCAGGCCACGCCATCGGGGCTAAGGAAATCGTTCTGTGGGTCGGTGATCACTATGGCGGTATGCTCGTCTATAATGAAACCGGGTTCTGGCAATTGGGCAAAAAGCCCTGTAATGGTTGTAGTAAAGACTACTAGTGTTGTGAATACATTTTTCATGGTGTTTGTACTTAAAAATTATTATACTTAATTTGATGGTACAAAGTTGACGCGATCCATAACCTCAAAAAATGGACGATGCACGCCACTGAATGGACAATTTTCCAAAGGCGCATTGGCCAGCACATTGCAGACTTGTATAACTTGTATAATTTGAGATTATGAACGTACGGCTCACCAAGGAACAAAAGATCAAAGTGCTCAACGCCAGGGACATTTACAGCATTATGCAGCAGGTTTTGCTGCGCGAGAACAAGATCCGCCGCAACCAGGAACATTTTTGGGTGGTGGGGCTCAACAACATCAACAAGATCATGTTCGTGGAGCTGATCAGCTTGGGTGCGGTGAACCGCATTACCGCCGAACCGCCCGATGTCTTTAGAATGGCGATCTACAAACTGGCCAACAAACTGGTGATGGTGCACAACCACCCCAGCGGCGCGCTGGAGGTGACCGACCCCGACCTGATCTTTACCGACCATATGCTAAAAGCGGGCCAACTGCTACAGATCGAAGTGCTGGACCACCTGATCATTACCGAGGAGGGCTATGTGAGTTTTAAGGACCTGGGGCTTATGGACAAACTGAGCGAAAGCGGCCTGTTTGAGATCACCAGCCCGGAACGCCAAGAACTGGAGGAATTTAAACTGGAAACGGAACGCAAGCGGGCCGAAAAGGAAAAGGCGAAGGCCATTGCGAAGAAGATGAAAGAAGACGGCCTAGATGTCGAGGTTATCAAAAAATATACGGGGCTGAGCAAGAAGGTTATTGGGGGGTTGAAATAATATTCTCATAAATAAAATGAGAATATATTCACAGTAATGATCTGCTGAGAATGAAAATCTCTGTTTTTAATACTTCTTTATTATTGGTTAAACTCAATTACTTTCAAATCTTGTTTCATCTCAGAGATTATTTTATTCTCGATATCTTGAAATGGGCTATTTTGCCTTAGTTTGTTAGTAGATTCGTGGAATTCCTTTAAGCCATCATAGTTATCATTTGTTATGTGCATGTATAACTTTTCAAATATCTCTTGAAACTCGGTTTTTAATTTCTTGAATTCAGATAACATATCATCCGAAAGAAAAGGTTGGTTCATTGTATAGAAACCGATATAATCATTGATTTTTTCCATTATTTCCATTCCATCCTCTTTATTTCCCACAAACTGAAATCGATTTAAGTCCTTCTTAATTTCATAAGTTTTCTTCAGAAGGACACGGTATATTTCTACCTTCTCTTTAAAAATAC
>CP051244.1:2634682-2657164 GCA_017795045.1 Allomuricauda sp.
ACTATAAGCAATTTTACTTCTTTCAATTGAATTGTCTATTCTTCTTTTAATCAAAAGATAGAAAATAACATTTCCTATTATAGTAATTATAGCTGGAAGAACTATTTCAAACATACTTTCCGATTTTTTATTAATTAATCCAAACCTCAATTTTGTTCACCAAACCTTTTTGTAGTTCGTCCAAATCTTGATAAACAATATGAGGATAATGGTTTGTATCGAAATGCGTACTGGCAAAATCCTTTTTGGAGCATGTATATATTACTGGTTTACCTTTTCCCAATGCATATCCAGCTTCAAAATATACACCATGCTTCTGTTCTGTGTAATCTGATATCAAAAACTTACATTTTTTTATTTGGCTTATTATCTCATCATTAATTGTTACATCACTATCGAAATGAATCTCATCAATAAAAATGGTCTCATAACCTGACTGTCTAACTGCTTCCCTTATAGTTTCTCTAATAGCAATTATCTCATCTGTACTATTAAACGACATGGCCACAAAACATTTCTTTGAATTTTCCCCCTCTTCTTGGAGCTCAATAACCTCTTCCAAACCACTATACATAAGAGAAATACTCCCAATGTGCCAATCATCACTTCCCAAATATCTTGTTGCTCTAAAATCCAACATTCCTTTTTCCTTTAAAGTTTCCAGATAGAAGAAATATTCATGACGGTTTTTAAAATATAATGAGTAAATACTTTCTTCCTTTTCGAATATATCAGGGTCGATTTTAGCTCCTTCATATTCCTGTTTCTTGTGTATGGTTAATAACAGGTTATTCAACTTATCACTAGGTGATTTCGGATAAACTGCTGTATTCAAAATCTTCTCGAGATATTCATTCGACATTTTCAACATTTCACCGTCTTTTATTTTACCATTCAACAACAATCCTCTAATAATATGTATGTTATCGTTTACTATCTCCGAATTCTTATGATCCCAAGAAAATTTGAAATAAAAGGTTTTACTACCATATTCAACATGGTACTCGATTAAATCAATACTTGAATCAATATTCGTTGTTGGTTTTCTCGTTAGAAAACATAATTCTGGCGCAGCGGTAATTCCCATGTAAAACTTTTTTATTATTCCAATTCTATGATCTAGTTTCAACTAAGTTACTCATGAGTATCTCTTACGGCCAATACAATTCCGGCAGCCCCGCACGCTGTAAGAGCGTATTGTACTGGGCCACGTCTTGGGCCTTTATATGTTGCAGCTCGCCCTTTAGGGCGGTCCATTGGGCCAGATAGTCGCGGGTAACATCGCGCATACCCTGGCTCACGGGCAAATTGCCCTGTCCGATCTCGTTCAAAAAATCCTTGAACTTGATCAAGAGCCGCGCCTCGAACATATAGTTGCTCTGGTAGGTGCGCATTTCCTTTTGCAGGATCTTCGCGATCCACACATCCACGGCTTGGTCCAGGGCCTTGCCCTTTTCCTGCAATTGGGCATCCTGGGTCTCGCCCAGCACAAAATGCAGTTGCTGTTTGATCTTCCGCAGGTCGCGCACGCCCTTGGCCATTTGGGTGGCAGCTTCGTAAATGGATCGGGAGAGGCCATCGCGCTCGGCATAGGCGGCCTCCACATTCTGTACACTGGTCTTGATCCGCGGGTCCACGGTTATGGCAAAATCGCGGGTCTGCACCTGGTCCCCCACGGTAAGGCGCACTTGGTAGTTACCGGGGGCGGCATCGTAGGCGCTCAGGTCGCGGTTGGTGGTATGGAGTTCGGTAAGGCAGTCAAAACGGCCCACTTTCATGTTCCAGCTATAGCGGTGGGCGCCAAGGTCCTTTTTCAGTTGGGGCTTAACCAAGGTGTCGCAGCCGGTGCGGGGGCGATCGGTATACTCGGCATGGATCACGGTGCCGTTGCCGTCCAAGATCTCCAACGCCATGGGGGTGCCCTCCCCAACGGCCTTGTTGTTCAGGTAATGCAACTGTACGCCCTTGGGCGGGTTCTGGCCATATCCGCCATCTATGCTGTAGGCCACGGAGAGCTCGGCATGGGTATCGCGGGGCTGGTACAGGTAATGGTCCGCGGCGGCCACCGCATCGGTGATCTGGTGCAGGGGCGTAAGGTCGTCCAAGATCCAAATGGCACGGCCCTGGGTGGTCACCACAAGGTCCTTGCGCTGCACGCGGAGGTCCGTAATGGGCACTTCGGGCAGGTTGTTCTTTAGGGGCAGCCAATGTTGGCCATCGGTAAAGGAGACGTACATCCCCGTTTCGGTACCGGCATAGAGCAGTCCCTTGCGGTCCGGGTCCTCACGCACGCTACGCGCAAAGGTGTCGCCGGGCAGCCCGTTTGTGATCTTCTGCCAAGAGGCGCCGTAGTCGGTGGTCTTGTAGATCATGGGGGTAAAATTGTTGAGTTTGTAGCCCGCCACCGCAATGTAGGCCGTGGCCGCATCGTGGGGCGAAGGTTCCACCACATTGATGATGGCCTCGGGCAATCCTTTTGGGGTGACGTTGGTCCAGGTCTTTCCGCCATCTTGGGTCACGTGCACCAGCCCACAGTCGGAGCCTACCCACACCACCCCTTCGCGCAGGGGCGATTCCTCTATGTTGAAGAGGTTGTTGTAGCTCTCGGCCGTGATCTGCTCGTTGGTGATGGGGCCTCCCCCCTCGCCTTGGTGGTCCTTGTTGTTCCGGGTAAGGTCCTCGCTGATGGTCTCCCAAGTGACCCCACGATCGGTGGATTTCATCACGTACTGCGAGCCGTAGTAGATCACATTGGGGTTATGGGGCGATACGATCACGGGACCGTTCCAATTGGCCCGAAGCTTTAGATTTTTGGGCTGCTCCCCACTGATGCGCTCCGGATAGGGCCGCACCATGCGGGTATTGTCGATATCTCGGTCCCACTCCACAAAATTGCTGGCAAAATAGGTGGAGTACACAAAACGGGGATTGTTGGGGTCCAGGGCCACGGTGGAGGATTCCCCGGCGCGCATCACGTCCCAGTGCATCTCACCGATGCCGTCGTCCATGACCCGGCTGTCTATGGCGATGGTGCTGTTGTCCTGCTGGCCGGAGTACACCCGGTACGGATGGCCGTTGTCCGTCAGCGCGCGATAAAACTGCCCCGTGGGCTGGTTGTAGATGCTGGACCATGATTTGCCGCCGTTGTAGGTGACGGCCGCGCCGCCATCGTTGGCATTGATCATAATATTGCTGTCGTTGGGGTTTATCCACATATCGTGATGGTCCACATGGGTGAACGGTTCCCCGCTAAAGGTCTTGCCGCCATCAATGGATTTCATGGCGAAGCTGTTCATGACCCAAATTTCGTCCTCATCGTTGGGGTCGGCGATCACGTGGATGTAGTACCACGGCCTTGCGAAGGTCGTGGCATCGTTGCTGGTGTGTTTAAAGGTTTCCCCGGCATCATCGGAACGGTAGACCCCGCCCTCGCGTTCCTTGGCCTCCACCACCATGTATACGATGTTGGGATTGGCTGGCGATATGTCGATACCCAGTTTGCCCTTAAGTTTAGGCAGGCCCTTGCCGGTCTCTTTCCAAGTTTTGCCGCCATCGGTAGTCTTGAAGACCTTGCTGTTCGGTCCGCCGCTGGTGAGCGCCCAAGGCTTGCGCTGGAACTGCCACGAAGTGACCATCATAAAATTGGGGTCCTCATCGCTCACGGTCATGTCCACAATGCCTGAATCATCACTTACATATAAAATCTTTTCCCAGCTCTCCCCTCCGTTCTTGGAGAGGTAGAGGCCTCGGTGCTCGTCTTTGCCCCACGGATTGCCCTGTGCGGCCACGTAGACCCAATTGGGATTCTTGGGATGAACATACACCTCGCCGATATGGCGGGTCTCGGTCAGTCCGATATGTTTCCAGGTCTTGCCTGCATCGGTGGATTTGTACATGCCATCGCCATGGGAGGTCTTTACCCCACGGATGCAGGATTCGCCCGTGCCCACATACACAATATTATGGTCCGATGGGGCCACGGTGATATCACCAATGCCCGTGGTGTTGAAAAAGCCATCGGAAATGTTGTTCCAAGTAGCGCCGCCATCGGTGGTCTTCCAGACGCCACCGCCCGTAGCACCCATATAATAGGTAAAGATGTCGTTGGGAATCCCCTCAACGGTGGTTACCCTACCGCCCCGGAAGGGACCGATGTTGCGGTAGGCCATGGAGCCATACAGGGATTCGGTGATGTTGGGTGTGGTGCTTTTCCGCTGTCCGAAGGAAAAGGGGGCCATGCATAGGCATGCCAAGCAAAGGAAAGTGAGTTTTTTCATGCTGAGGTCGGTCTATTTTGAATTAGTCGTTGTGCAAGGTGTTGGTTTTCTTACACCTAGGTTATGAAAATAACAAATTGGCGGGACAAAAAGCTACCCCAAGATGAAGAATTTTTGGGGTTTTGAAACGCAAAACGGTGCATCCGTCAATTCAAATGGGTCATTCATCAATTAAAACGGGCCATTCATCAATTGGGAGTGTGCAATACCCCATGACTTTGTTAGCTTTCCAAAAAATTTAGGAAAATGACTACTCTAGAAACTATAAATACCCTACAAATTTTTTGTCTTATTTGTGTTGGACTCATCATCTACATCTTTGGATTCATCCATGGAACAAGTTGGAAAAGGAAAAATATCCTTTAGTGACAATACCCACTGACGGATTCCGTTCCTCTTAAACCAAATCAACCTAAAATAACCGCCATCGCCATTTCTTTTACTGACCCGACCCCGAGACGGACACTTATCCTGTGCCGAAACCTACAATTTACCATAGCCATAACCCAACAGCCCCACGGCGACATCCAATACTGTTGCTGGCGAAGGCCAAAAAGCTCCTTGGAACTGCCCTGCTTTGTCCTGAAAAACGGACGCATGAAAAAAAGCAAGGGAAAGGATAAGGCCGAGTTCATCTTTGAGCACGGCAAATGGACCTATACCATTGAACGTATTGTATCCAGGAGCAGATATGGCAAAGCCTCCCATGTGTTTTTGGAAATCTCCAGTGAGGGAAATCCATCAAGCACATGGAAAATGGAGGATTTTACCCCTTCCAATCCCTAAAACTTTTGTCTAGGTTACGGCTGATAGGTGACCCGGTAGATGGCATTGCCCACATCATCGGAAATCAGTAGGGAACCGTCCTTCATGAACAAAAGGTCCACGGGACGGCCAAAGGCCTCCTGTTTCTCTTCGTCCAGCCATCCATCGATGAAGGGCTCGTAGCTCACGGCCTCGCTGTTTTCCAATTTCACCAAAGTGACCCTGTACCCTACCTTGGAAGAGCGGTTCCACGAGCCGTGTTCGGCCACAAAGGCATGTCCCTTGTATTCGGAGGGGAACATGGAGCCGGTATCAAACTTCACCCCCAATGGGGCCACATGGGCACCCATGGCCTGTGCGGGTGCCACAAAATCGGAGCAAGGGCGCTGGTCTCCAAATTCGGGATCTTTCACGGTGCCACCATGGCAGTACGGATAACCAAAATGTTGTCCCGCCTCGGTCACCCGGTTAAGTTCTCCCGGAGGAAGATCATCCCCCATCAGGTCACGGTTATTGTCGGTAAACCATAATTCCCCGGTTTCTGGATGCCAAGTGAACCCAACAGTATTCCGAACGCCTTTGGCGTAAATCTCGCGGTTGGTTCCATCAGCGTCCATACGGGTGATGGTGGCAAAGCGTTCATCCTCACTGCTACGCTCGCAAATGTTACAGGGAGCACCAACGGGTATGTACAATTTTCCATCCGGACCGAAAGCGATATACTTCCACCCATGATGGAACTCTGTGGGATAATCGTCATAGATCACCACAGGCTCCGGCGGATTGGCCAAATTGTCCTCAATATTGTCATAACGCAAAAGCTTGCTCACCGCGGCCACATACAAAGACCCATCCCTGAACGCCACTCCATTGGGCTGCTCCAAATCGGAAGCGATCTCAAAAATCTTCTCTGCCTTTAGGTCGCCATCCAGATCTTGCAGGGCATATACCTTGTTTTCATTACGTGTTCCCACAAAAAGAGTCCCTTTGTCCCCTATAGCCATGGAACGGGCGCCCTCCACATTCTCAGCATAGGTGCCAATCCTAAACCCTTCGGGGAGGTTCAACAACTCCAAGGGCAAACTGGATTCGGAAGGTGTGTGGATAACCTCTGGTTCGGTTTGGTCATTGGCTTGTTCCTCATTGGTTTCTTCCTTTTTTCCATTGCAGGAGAAGACCATCAAAGCAACAGCCGATGCGAAAATCAAAGTATAGGGTTTTCGGGAATATTTCATTACGCTTTTTTTAGTGATTTGGTTTCTTGTATAAAACTATGACAAAAAGATGTAATTCCAGACTTGGAGTAAATTATTCTGGGTTGTACGGCTCCCATGTTCCATCATACCAGATTGGGCCCCTATGGGAACTCACAACACTGACATTGCTGATTTGGGAAGGGAACACATGGGCGGTCACTTGATAGTTTTCCACTCCCTCATTTACCGAGAATTGGATGGTATACCCGTCGCCCTTTTTGGTAGGTTCCACAGTGAAGTCCTTGGCCAATCCCTTAAAATGGATTCCCCCCTTGCGTGGATTGTAGGTACCTCCTATTTGCCTTTGACCAAAATAAGAGAGATCGGCCATGACACTATCCTGAACGACCCGTAAATAACTACCACTTCCGGTAATGTCTATACGGTTAATGGAGCTGCCCGGGGAAATCAATCCCGCATTGGCGATACTGGTCAAGGCCTGATCGGGCATGGGTCGGGCCCAACGTGCAGTGATATCAATGGATTTTTGTGAAATAGCGTTGTTCAATGCTTCCAATTCTGCAGCCGAAACCTTGGATCCGGGGTTTGAGGCACAGCCCGCAGCCCCCAGTACCAATACCACGAACATATATTTTATAACCGTCTTCATTGCAGTCTATTATAAGGTCTCTACAAAATAATCAATCCCTGAAAGATTTCCGATTTAAAGAGTATATTTAACATCAAACCAGACCTCACTTTATGAAAATTGTCTTAGGAAAACCCTTTGTGGTCTTAGCGCTGTTGAGCGTTTTTTTTGCCTCATCACAACAAACCCCGTCCCAAAGTAACAAGCCCACTTATTTTGCCACGGAACTTGAAACCGACCCCAATGTGGATGGCGATATCATCAACGATCCCCTATGGCAGAACATTCCCGCCATAACGGATTTGATACAGATAAAGCCCAATTACGGGGAAGCGGTCTCGGAACGGACCGAAGTACGAGTGGCGTATACGGCCACCACCTTTTATGTGGCCGTGGTCTGTTATGACAAAAATGCAAGCGGGATTGTAGTCTCGGACTCGAGACGCGATGCCGATTTAAATGATGAGGACAGCTTTCTCTTCATCATAGACACTTACCACGATAGGCAAAATGGCTTTCTTTTTGGAACCAATGCGCAAGGGATGGAATACGATGCCCAAATTGATAACGAGGGCAAGGGGAACAATAATGCCAATCGGCAACAGGGCGGTGTCATTGGGGGCACCAACCTGAATTGGGACGCCACTTGGAAGGTACGCTCGCAATTGGGCGATTATGGTTGGAGTGCCGAGTTTGCCATTCCCTTCCGGTCCCTACGTTTTGCGCCGGGGAAGGACAAGACCTGGGGGCTCAATTTTCAACGCAACATCAGCAAGAATACGGAAACCGCATACTGGACCTCCCTCCCCTTGGGTTTTGATATGAAGCGTTTGTCCTTGGCCGGAAACCTAAGCGGATTGAACCTGAGAAATCCCGGTAACCTGAAACTGATTCCCTATGTGCTGGGGCAGTATGTGAACGATAAATCCGTATCGCCCAACGAAACGGACACCCATTTTGATGCGGGGGCGGACATCAAGTATAGTGTTACACCCAGTCTTACGCTGGACCTTACCTATAACACGGATTTCGCTCAAGTAGAGGTGGATGACCAACAGGTGAACCTGGACCGTTTCAATCTGTTTTTCCCCGAAAAAAGGGCATTTTTCTTGGAAAATGCAGGTCAATTTGGGGTGGGAAGTCCCGGAGAAGTGGACCTGTTCTTCAGTAGGCGTATCGGTATTGGTGAAGATGGCAGCTTGGTCCCCATCATAGGCGGGGCACGATTGTCCGGAAAGGTGGGACAGACCAACGTAGGGTTTTTGAGCATGTTCACGGATGATGTGGTCGAGGCCGATATTGAGAAAAACAACTTTACGGTGGCCCGCGTCAACCATAATTTTGGAGGCACACGATCTTCTTTGGGTGGCATTTTAGTGAATAGAGCCGGTCTGGGCGAAATGGACGATGACTACAACCGGGTCTATGCCATGGATGGCAAATGGGGCATTGGGAACAAGGCCACAATCAATGGTTTTGTGGCCAAGAGTGTCACTCCGGGCATTGAAAGTGGGGACCATGCCTTCAAGATCTTGGGGAATTACGAATGGAGTGGTTGGAACATCAATGCAGGATACACCGAAGTTGGTGAAGGATTTAACCCTGAAGTGGGCTTTTTACAACGAACTGCCTTTAGAAAACCTGAATTTCTGGTCTTTAAGGCCCATCGCTTTAAAAATGCGGGGCAAATGCTGGAGATACGTCCACACGTCTCTTATCGTGGGTACTGGAATTTTGACGACCAATTGATCACCAGTTTCCTGCATGTGGACAATCACTGGGTATTCAAGAGTGGTTTTGAGGTCCATACCGGCATCAACTTTACCACGGAACGGGTGTTGGAGGATTTTACCATTTCGGATGTCACCGTACCCGTGGGCAATTATGAAAATGAAGAGTTGCAGCTTGTAATCACTACCAATCCCAACAACGCACTTTCTTTTGACACGCGAACCATTATCGGGGGCTATTTCAATGGACACCAAATCACCAACAGCGGGACGGCCAAATACAGGGTCGGGGATAGATTCAACAGTTCGTTGACCTTTAGCCATAGCGATATTCAACTGGATACCGGGGATCTAACGGCCTTGGTGGGCGGATTGCGGCTTTCCTATTCCTTCACACCCAGAATCTTTATCCAGAGCCTCATCCAGCGAAACAACGTATCCAACATCACTTCGGTGAATGCCCGTTTTGGATGGTTACAGAATGCCAATACCGGTTTGTTTGTGGTATTCAATGTGGTGAAGGACGATGATTTGATCGATGCCGTGGACAATCAGACCCTTACCATTAAATATACCCACCGTTTTGATCTATTGAATTAAATGGCGGTACATCTTATCGTTTGAAGCGCTCAAAAATGGCCAAGGTCTTTTTGGTATTGATAAAATACACCCCCGTCAACAATATTGCGGCTGCCATGACAGATTGAAGCGTTATCTGCTCGTCCAAAAAATACCATCCCAACAGCAACGCTACAATGGGATTGACATAGGTTGAAGTGGCCACTTTTTCCGGGGATACCGCTTTCAACAAATAGTTGAACGATGTAAATGCCACGATACTTCCAAAAACAATCAGCAATACCATAGACAATTGTACCTTTCCGCTCCAATCCAACGGAGATATCCATTCCTCCCCAAAACCCAAGCTCATCAGTGCCAGAATAATACCTGCCATAAACATTTGATATCCCGTGTTCACAAAATAGTTGGTGGGCAAATCGGCCTTGGAGACAAAAAGACTGCTATAGGCCCAACTGAGCATACAGAAAAATATCATGATCATCCCCACAATGGAGCTTTCTTGGGCAATAATCTGTTTTTGACTTACCAACAAGTAGATTCCGATAATACCAAGGGCCACTCCCACCAAAGACATGGGCTGAATTTTTTTGCCCTGCAAAAAGCGCATCAACAAAAGAATGATCAAAGGCTGGGCGGATATTTCCAAGGCGGCAAAGCCGCTATCCACATACCGCAGCGCCCATACCACTACCCCATTTCCAAAACTCAGAAAAAGGATTCCTGCGATTATGGTATTCCACAATTGTCTTTTGGTGATCTTTAGTGAAATGCCCATGGATCTTGCCAAGGCAAATATCAACAGTCCCGCAGTGGTAAATCGGCATGAGGCCAGCATAAACGGGGGCAATTCCATGACCGCGATCTTGTTCAAAAGGTATGTGGACCCCCAGATTACATATATGGCAAAAAAAGCTAGTATAACTAGGGCGGAGTTTGAGGATTTTCCCATTGCAAGACTGGTTTATCGCCCTACAATATTACGGATGTTTGCAGGAGTATGAAACACTTCCCTGCTTAGTTTATAAAGAAAGTGAATTTTAAAGTAGAGTGCTGAAAATCAACTATACTTGTCCGTATCCAATAAATAGGCAGCTATATCCTTTTCCAACTGCTTGAAGTGCGCAAAATGATGTTCAATTTCCCCATCCAAATCCTCTGTGGACTGTCCCTTTTTCTGTTTGAGGCTATCCATAATGCGCTTTTGGTCATTGGTATATTCCTTGAAGCTTCGCTTGAGCTCATATAACTTCTCAAAACAAGAATAGTCATGGGGTTCACAGGTATAGGAACCCAGCTTTTGGGCAAGACGTTGAATCAATTTGTTATTTCGCTCCATTCTCACCAATAATTCCTGAATCTGATATGTGTTATTTTCAAGGATATCACTCATGATATTTTGGAGTTTTTAGGAGTCTGTAAAACTTCCCTTAAGGTAATGATTATCCTACATTTAAACCTTAAAACAAACTTCAAATTTGTGTTAATTCTCATCATGCAGCAAAAAAAAGCCCGATGCAATACATCGGGCTTTGGTCTATTACAGTGGCTTACTAGTTTTTGGTCTGCTCGTAAGCTTCTTCCTTTAATTCATCGCTAGCTACAATGGCAAGCTCCACACGGCGGTTCTGGGCCCTTCCCTCAGCGGTCTCATTACTTTCTATAGGCTGGGTCTCTCCATACCACTTGGTGGTAAACCTTCCGCTTGAAATCCCTTTGGACATCAAGTAGTTGGTTACGGATTGTGCCCGCTGTTGAGACAGGGTCATGTTATAGGCGTCGCTTCCAGCGCTATCCGTATGTCCTTCCACCAAAATGTTGGATTTTGGATATTCCTTAAAAATACCGGCCAATTTATCCAAGGTAGTTGCGGAAGCTCCTTTGATATCGGATTTGTTTGTATCAAAATATACTCCGTTTTCTCCGCTAAAGGTAACATTGATACCTTCACCCACACGTTTTACCTCTGCGCCGGGGATCTCTTCTTCGATACGTTCCGCCTGTCGGTCCATTCGGTTACCGATGTAACCACCGGCAGCACCACCCACTACGGCACCAATGATGGCACCAAGGGCCGTGTTTCCTTTTCCTACGTTGTTCCCGATGATTCCACCGATCACAGCTCCACCACCGGCACCTATGGCGGCGCCTTTTTGGGTATTATTGGCATTCTTTACGGCATTACAGCTTAAAATAAGGCTCAATGCCAAGACTGCTGTTGTACTTTTTAATATAACTCTTTTCATGTGTTAGCTTTTTGTGAATTCATAAACTATGGTTACTGGCTGTCCATCCACCGAAACATTGGATTTCAGTGTCATGGCCTGCTCCGTAAGGTTAACGATGTTCAATCGGTACCCATATCCTCCGGAAATGTCCTTTCGGTTTTCATCGATGAACTTGAACTGCAATTGACTGCTGTAGTTCTGGGAGGGTTCCACTACGGACCATCTGAAAAAACGGTCTCCGCCTTGGCAGAGGGTACTTTGGTTAATGGTGTATCTTCCGGTACTGTTGTTGTCCCTGAAGAACCATTGGCTTCCCTCAAAGCAGATATCTTCGGCATCATTGAAGATGACGGATTTAAAATTTCCGGAATTGTTCTCGTAGGAGATGTTGTCCAAAATCCACGTGCCACTAAATAAGTTACGTTGCGTTCTTGCGCTTTTGGACACGGAGCAAGACGTAAGTAAAAGTCCTGCCAGTGCAATGATTAAAAATGATTGTTTTACCATAAGAATTGGAGTTTAAGTTTACATATATACGAGTGAGACACCTAAAATGTCCTCTTGGGGTATTAAAAAATTGTTAATGCGTCAGTAATTCAATACTTGTACAGCTCCAATAATGCTGTTTCAAATCTTTTCTTGGGCAGGTAATTCTCCTCCAATTCCTTAGCGAATGGTACCGGTGTTTCCAAACTCCCCACCCTTCTTACGGGCGCGTCCAAATGTTCGAAACAATTTTCCATGACCATTGCAGAGATGTCACTCGCAATACCGCCAAATAACGTATCTTCTTGCAAAATGATGAGCTTTCCTGTCTTCCTTACCGAAGTATAGACAGCATCAGCATCAAGAGGTTGTAGCGTACACAAATCTAAGAGATCTGCTTCAATTTCCGGGTATTTTTCCAATACTTCCAGAGCCCAATGCACCCCGGCGCCGTAGCTCACTATGGAAACCGCTTCTCCCTCCTTCACCAAACTGGCCTTTCCCAAGGGCAAAGTGTAATAATCCGATGGCACATCACCATAAACACTCCTGTACAATCCTTTGTGCTCAAAGAACAACACAGGATTGGGATCATTGATGGCGGTATTCAACAATCCTTTGGCATCATACGGGAAAGCAGGATACACCACCTTGAGCCCGGGCACCTTGGTAAACCAGGCCTCATTGGTCTGGGAATGGAACGGCCCGGCCCCAACCCCACCACCACAGGGCATTCTAATGACCACATCGGCTTTTTCATTCCACCGATAATGCACTTTGGCCAAATAGTTCACTATGGGATTGAATCCACTGCTCACAAAATCAGCGAACTGCATTTCCACCACGGCCTTCATACCATTGATGGAAAGTCCCATCGCCGCAGATACAATCACCGACTCACAAATGGGTGTATTGCGCACACGACTCTTTCCAAACTTTGAAGTAAACCCTTCGGTAATCTTAAAAACCCCACCATAATCGGCAATATCCTGCCCCATAAGAACGAGTTCATTATGACGGTACATGGACTGTTCCAAACCTTCGGAAATGGCATCAACAAAACGAATATTATTTATTTCACTACTATTTTTAAATTCCTCAAATTTAAAACTTTGATATACTTCACCTAACTCTTTACTTTCAGTCGAAGAAATAGCAGGTTCATCAAAGGCCATTTGCAGATTTTCATTGATTTCTTCCGATATCCGTTCCTTCAAGGCCTCTATTTCATCCTTGGCAATCAGGTTTTCATCCAACAAAAAGGATTCGTAGTTGGCGATAGGGTCTTTCTTGGCCCATTTCTTCATCAGCTTTTCCGGAACATACTTGGTGCCACTGGCTTCTTCATGCCCTCGCATACGGAAGGTCTTGAACTCAAGAAGAATGGGGCGGGGACGTTTGCGAATGGTCCTGCAGAGCTCATCCACTTTGGAATAGACCTCCAGAATGTTGTTCCCGTCAATGATTCGGGATTCCATCCCATACCCCCTGGCCCTATCTGCCAGATTCTCGCAATTGTACTGCTCGTTGGTGGGCGTGGATAGGCCATAACCGTTATTTTCAATACAGAACAGCACAGGAAGACTCCAAACCGAGGCCACATTGAGCGCTTCGTGAAAATCCCCTTCGCTAGTGGCTCCTTCACCAGTAAAAACTGCGGTCACCTGTTTGTTGCGCTTCAGCATATTGGCCAAGGCAATACCATTGGCAACCCCTAATTGAGGGCCCAAATGGGAAATCATCCCCACAATCTTGTATTCTTGAGTGCCAAAGTGAAAGCTTCGGTCCCGTCCCTGCGTAAACCCGCTTTGTTTTCCTTGCCATTGTGCAAAAAGACGGTGTAAAGGAATATTTCTGGAAGTGAACACCCCCAAGTTTCTGTGCATGGGCAGAATGTACTCCTCAGCCTTCAGGGCATGGGTGACCCCTACCGAAATAGCCTCTTGACCAATTCCACTGAACCATTTGGAAATCTTCCCCTGCCGAAGCAGCACCAACATCTTTTCTTCTATCATCCTGGGCTTTAGCATCGCCGCGTACAAGTCCAGTAATTTCTGTTGGTCCAAATCCCCTATATGGTATCGCATATCCTAAAATTCGTGTTTGATAAAAGTAGAAAAAAAGCATTCATATTTTATCAAATTCCCAATCGTTCCATTGAAATCATTACTTTTGAATGTAATCCAAAATTGACGACATGAGCGCAATTCCAAGTGTGAACCTGGAGGATTTTGTTTCAGGAGATCCAGCTAGAAAAGAAAAGTTTGTCAAAGAAATCGGTGCCGCGTTTGAAGATATCGGTTTTGTGGCCCTGAGCGGTCATTTTCTTTCGGACGAACTGGTAGACCAGCTCTATGCCGAAATCAAAAAGTTTTTCCAATTGCCCCAAAATGTAAAGGATACCTATGAGATTGAGGGTATTGGAGGACAAAGGGGCTACACCTCCTTCGGAAAAGAGCACGCCAAAGGCAAGAAGGAGGGTGATTTGAAAGAGTTTTGGCATTTTGGACAATACGTGGAAAACAATCCAATGTTGGAAGCGGAGTACCCAGACAATGTAACCGTCCGTGAGTTACCCAAGTTCAATGCCGTGGGAAAGGAAACCTACAAAATGCTGGAGAAGACCGCCCAATATGTGTTGCGGGCCTTGGCCCTGCATTTGGGACTGGAAGAGACCTATTTTGACGATTACATCAAAAATGGGAATTCCATTCTACGGCCCATTCACTACCCGCCCATTACCCAAGAGCCCAAGAATGCGGTACGAGCGGCGGCACACGGGGACATCAATTTGATTACCCTTCTCATGGGCGCCCACGGAAAAGGATTGCAGGTCCAGAACCATGAGGGCGAATGGGTAGATGCCATTGCACGCCCTGACCAGCTGATGATCAATGTAGGCGATATGCTCTCCCGTTTGACCAACAACAAACTCAAATCAACCATACACCAAGTAGTGAACCCACCCAGGGAGCTCTGGGGTACTTCCCGATACTCCATACCCTTCTTTATGCATCCCGTGAGTGATATGCCACTCAACTGTCTTGAAGATTGTATTGACGAAGAACACCCCAAAGCCTTTGAGGATACAACCGCAGGAGAATATTTGCATGAACGGCTTGTGGAACTGGGATTGGTGAAAAAATAATTTATGGACCTACAGGATCAACTTAAAAACCTTTTTCCGGACCACGAACCGGAAGAAGTGGAAAGCACAGAACAGGAAACAGCATCGTATTGGCTGCAAGATGACCCCATAATTTGCAAATACGAAAAACGAAAAGGAAAACCGGTGACCATTTTGGATGGATATAATGGTGCTGATTCCGATTTTAAAAAATTGACGAAAGACCTTAAAACCTATTTAGGGGTTGGCGGGAGCTATAAGAACGATTCCATCATCATACAAGGGGATTATCGGGATAAAATCATGGCATTTTTAAAAGACCATGGTTTTAGGGTAAAACGGGTAGGAGGTTGATTACATGCCTTTTGAAAAGTGTATTTTACATTTCAACCCTGTTAAATTTCGACATTGATAACCAATGTTTTACGAAAAAATTTTTGTGTTTTTGGTTTAAATCTTACTTTTATTCTTCCTAACCAACGAAAACTGAACTGAAAATGAAATCACTGTTGCACATCACCAACGGCGACGGTTTCACGTCAAGATTACAATCACTGCAGTTAAAAGGAGACATTATCACATGGCGCGAAATGCTCTGTGAAGGAAAGACCCTCTGTACTGTAGGCAGTGAATCCTTTTGGAAAACACGATTCGATTTTTTAAGCAAAAACTACAAGGTCACCAAGTCTTGGTTTGTTGAAAAGACCCTAAAAGAGTACCGGTCTCTATGCAACCACAAACAACAGGACCAGATTGTCCTCTGGTTTGAATACGACCTCTTCTGCCAGATAAACATGCTGGCTGTTCTAAGTTGGCTGAAAACCCATAGAAGACATGCCGAGATATCATTGGTTTGCAGTGGGAAAGAGGATGAAACGGACAAAATGTACGGTCTGAACGAATTGAGCGACGAAAAGCTTTTAAAACTCTACGAGGACAGAACCATACTTACACAAGACGACATTGAATTTGCCGATTATGTTTGGCAATTGTACTGTAGTGACAATCCTATCCGATTGGAAAACCTGATTGCCCACAACGATTTTCAATTTGAATATCTGGCCGATGCCTTGAAAACCCACCTAAAACGATTCCCATCCATAAAAAATGGACTCAACGAATTGGAAAACAAGATTTTGGAAACATCCTTTAACCAAAAGCCTAAATCAAGAAAGGAATTGTTGGGAACTCTTTTGACCGATCAGGGTTATTATGGTTTTGGTGACACACAATACGAACGAATCATTACTTCATTACGCCCACTGTTCAGCTCCTTTAACCCGGTAAGACTTACCAAAAAAGGCAAGGAAGTTTTGGATAACCAAACTAATTATTATTCGCAAATACGTGATAATCAATTATATTTAGGCGGCTCTTTAAAGTATAACTTCCTGTACAACACATCCACAGACCGTATTCTAAAACTCTAAAATGTCCTTAGGAAGCTCAGAACTGATTCTGAACCCTGATGGCAGCATTTACCATCTCAATCTTCTTCCAAAGGATATTGCCACGACCATTATTACCGTTGGCGACCCTGACCGGGTAGCTTCCGTGAGCAAGCACTTTGATTCCATTGAAATTAAAAAGCAAAAAAGAGAATTCCACACCCATACCGGATTTCTAAAAGGGAAACGCATCTCCGTAATCTCAACAGGCATAGGTACCGACAATATCGACATTGTCTTCAATGAATTGGATGCCCTGGCCAACATTGATTTTAAAACACGAAAAGTTAAATCCAATAAAATACAGCTCAGTTTTATACGGATTGGTACATCGGGTAGCATCCAACCCAACATTCCTGTAGATTCCTTTTTGATGAGCACCAGTGCCATTGGCCTTGATGGGCTTTTACATTTTTATGAATCTGGACAGTGCACCAATATCGACCTAGAGAAAAAGCTTGACGAATTTCTGGGATGGAGTAGCCACAAGATTCATCCCTATGCGGTTGATTGCGACAAAACATTAGAGGGGATTTTCACTTCAAATCGTATACGATTTGGAATAACATGTACAAATTCAGGGTTTTACGGCCCACAAGGAAGAAGCCTCCGACTTAACCCCAAGATTTCCGATTTCAATGAACGCCTTGCCGCATTTACTTATCAAAATCAGCAGATAACCAATCTGGAAATGGAGACTTCAGGCATATACGGATTGGCCAAAATGCATGGACACCGTGCCGTTTCCTTGAATGCCATTCTTGCAAACCGTGCCACTGGTGAGTTTTCAAAAGTTGGGGGAAAGACCGTGGAAGACCTTATCAAGTTCACTCTTGAAAAATTGGTTTCAAGTCATCTTATCCCTTGATTTTTTGTTCAACATAAAAATCATACCAAACGGAATGGGTATTTTTGGACACTAAAGATTGCTCTTTATGAAAAAGGTAAAAATTATTGGAGTTCCCGAGCATTTCAACCTGCCATGGCACTTGGCCATGGAAGATGGTGCTTTTGAAAATCGTGGCATACAACTAATCTGGACCGATGTTCCCGAAGGAACGGGTAAAATGGCCCAAATGCTACAAGATGGCGAAACGGATTTAGCCATCATCCTTACCGAAGGCATGGTCAAGAGCATTTCCCAAGGGAATCCCAGCAAGATTGTAATGGAGTACATCTCTTCACCCCTACTTTGGGGCATCCATGTAGCTGCGGGCAGCCCAAGGCAATCCGTATCCGAGCTCAAAGATGACAAGGCGGCCATTAGCCGTTTGGGCAGTGGCAGCCACTTAATGGCCTATGTCAATGCCGATAACCAAGGTTGGGACCCTGCCCAGCTGCAGTTTGAAACCATCAATAACCTCGACGGGGCCGTGGAAAGCCTGAGCAACGGCTCGGGAGCTTATTTTATGTGGGAGCATTTTACCACCAAGCCTTTGGTGGATGAGGGCACCTTTAAATGGTTGGGCGACTGCCCTACCCCATGGCCATGTTTCGTTTTGGCGGCAACCAATGCTTTTCTGGAGGAAAACTCCGGAATATTGGACCATATTTTGGAAGTGATCAACACCTACACCTCAGAATTCAAACAGATTCCAAGCATAGACCGTACGCTATCCAACAGATACGAACAAAAATTGGAGGATATTCAGGAATGGCTATCCAAGACCACTTGGGGACAGCAACAAGTTTCAGAAAAAACACTAAACGAGGTTCAATCGAGATTATTTGACCTTAATTTAGTCGATGGAATGAAACCTGTTGAGAACTTTCTCTGGAGATAGTCCAACAATCTAATAATCCCTGATTGACACGAACTACTCGAATTTTATCGAATGAAACGTGTTTTTTCCATATTTAAATCACCAATCTATCGGTTGTCTGCCCAGTTGGGAAAGTAAGCCATTCGTCGTGCTGAAATGTTGGTTTCCAAACCACAATCCCCTATTCGCACTTAACGGCGAGGGATGTCCAGAAGTCAAAATATGGTGTTTTCCCTTATCAATCAAGGCCGCTTTCTTTTTGGCAAAACCGCCCCAAAGCAAAAACACCACCCCATTCAACTGCTCCGAAACCGTACGGATGACAGCATCCGTGAACTGCTCCCAGCCTTTATTCTGATGGCTGCCCGCTTGATGTGCCCTAACCGTAAGGGTGGCGTTGAGCAACAACACCCCCTGATCGGCCCATCGTTCCAGATTCCCACTTGTAGGATACGGTTTTTCAACATCCACCTTGATTTCTTTGAAAATATTGACCAGCGAAGGCGGATGTGGGATACCGTCCTTTACCGAAAAACACAGCCCATTGGCCTGATTGGGCCCGTGATAGGGGTCTTGCCCTATGATCACCACTTTGGTTTCCTGAAACGGACAATGGTCAAAGGCCGCAAAAATATCCTTGCCTTTGGGATAGCAGGTATGCTCGCCGTATTCCTGTTTCACAAATTGCACCAATTGCAGGAAATAGGGTTTTTGAAACTCTTGCTCCAAATGGGCTTTCCAGCTTGGATCAATATTGACATCCATAAATGCTTTTTATTTTTTCTTGGTCAGTTTGTAGAGCAAATAACCGATTCCCACAATAAAATGGAGCAGGATGATACCTGCTATTACATAAATCAAGGTGTTGTCCCTGCCCATTGCATAAGAATTCGCGACAAAAGGCGCTATTTTTTCAAATGTAAGCATAGAATGTCTTTAAATGGCCAAGTTGTCGGCAAAAACCCTTTTTCCCTCCCAAGCCAAAATCCTATCTTTACGCCGCCAGTTGAAAAAGATGCAGAATATTCATCCCAAAACATTACAGGATTTAGAGTTCCCCACTGTATTGCAACAGATTTCCTCGCGTTGCAATACCGAATTGGGAAAGGAATACGCATTGGAAATTGCTCCGATTGACGACAAAGAAGCGTTGTTGCAGGTTTTGGGGCAGACTTCGGAGTACCTGGCCTCCTATTCCAATGACAACCGGATTCCAAACCATGGTTTTGACAGCATCAATAGTGAACTGTCCTTATTGAATATTGAAAACAGCACCCTTGAAATTCCAAGTTTCAGGCGAATTTCGAGCATTTGCAAGACGGTTACCATCCATCAAAAATTTTTCAAGAAATTCAAGGAGTATTACCCCTTACTTTTTAAAAAGTCCGAGGCTTTGGAGCCGAATACCGAAATTCCGGCCGCCATTGACCACGTCATAGACAAGTTTGGGGAAATCAAGGATTCCGCTTCCGATGAATTGAGATACATCCGTTCGCAAATCAATAGTGTCCGCGGCAAGATCAACCAAAGTTTCTCAGCCGCATTGGTGCGGTATCAATCTTCCGATTTCCTGGACGACATCCGGGAATCCGTTGTGGAAAACCGAAGGGTATTGGCGGTAAAGGCCATGCACCGCCGCAAGGTAAAGGGTACCGTAATGGGTAGTTCCAAGACCGGAAGCATTGTTTACATCATTCCGGAGTCCACTGTGGCCCACACCCGGGAACTCAACAATCTGGAGTTTGAAGAGAAGGAGGAGATCCAACGCATCCTCAATCAACTCACTAATAGCATTAGGCCTTTTGCCCCCCTTTTAAAACTGTATCAGACCTATCTTACGGATATAGATATTACCGCGGCAAAGGCCAAGTACGCATCCGAAATGGACGCACTGCTTCCTGAAATCAGTGAGGAACGGGAGCTTTTTCTAAGGGATGCCTACCATCCACTGCTGTACTTGAACAACAAACGGAAGAATGAAAAGACATGGCCGCAGACCATTCAACTACATAAAGAGAATCGGATTATCGTAATTTCTGGACCCAATGCGGGAGGAAAGAGTATCACCCTAAAGACTATTGGACTCCTTCAGACCATGCTGCAAAGTGGCCTATTGATTCCAGTTCACGAGCGGAGCAAAGTATGTCTTTTTGATAAGATTTTAACGGATATCGGAGACAACCAATCCATTGAAAATCATTTAAGTACATATAGTTATCGACTCAAGAACATGAACCACTTCCTAAAGAAGTGCAACGACCGCACTTTGTTCCTCATCGATGAGTTTGGAACAGGAAGTGATCCCGAATTGGGAGGTGCATTGGCGGAAGCATTTCTGGAAGTGTTCTACGAGCGTGAGGCTTACGGGGTCATTACCACCCACTACGCCAATTTAAAGGCCTTGGCCAATGAATTGCCGCATGCCACCAATGCCAACATGCGTTTCAACTCCAAAACCTTGGAACCCACCTTTCAATTGGTATTGGGCGAAGCAGGTAGCTCCTTCACCTTTGAGGTGGCCCAAAAGAACGGCATTCCCTACTCTTTGATTAACAAGGCCAAGAAAAAGATAGAACGCAGCAAGGTCCGTTTTGATGCCACAATCGCCAAGCTTCAGAAAGAGCGCAGCAAAATGGTACAGACCGGCTCCAAACTCAAGGAAGAGGAAAGCAAGGCCCGTGAAGAGGCCAGCCGTTTGGAAGAACTGAATTCCCGAATCAAATCCAAATTGGAGAACTATCAGGAACTGTACGACCACAACCAACGGATGATCCAATTGGGCAACAAAATCAACTCGGCAGCCGAAAAATACTTCTTGGACAACAAAAAACGTCCTTTGATATCCGAAATGCTCCGCATTGTGGAGACCGAAAACAGCAAGCGCAAGAAAACCACGGCCAAAAAGGCCAAGGAGAAAAAGCAACAGCAGCAACAGGTGGCCCAAGAGTTGGAACAAAAAATCAAGAAGGTCAGGGTAGAAAAGAAAATCAAAAAGAAAAAGGAGATCCAGGCCGAAAAGAACAAACCCAGACCTGTTTTTAAGGTGGGCGACCGTGTACGCATGATGGACGGTAAGGCCGTGGGCAGTATAGACGCCTTGGAAAAAGGCAAGGCCATTGTGAATTACGGCATGTTCACCACCAACGTGAGTGTGGACCAATTGGACTTGGTGGAAGCCAAAAAATAACCAATGTCATTCCTGCGCCCCGTACTTCAACGGGATAAAAAAGCAGGAATCCACTACTGTTTCCTCATTTTGATTCCGCATCTAGTGCGGAATGGCAATACATCCTCGTTAAGTAATTTTCTCCTTTTCTGTGGCTGGTTAGCGCCCGCCTTCCGGACGACCAGAGAGTCGAAGCACCAGTTACACCAATTCATTTGTCATTTCGAACCGAGTTATGCGAGCGTGAGAAATCCAATCTAACTTAAAAGATTTCTCAATCGGCACTAAGTGCCTCATATCGAAATGACGAATGYCGTCCCGGAAGGCTTCGGGACTCACTCGAAATGATAACAGTTAGCACAAACATTCCTGTTTGTTTGAAAATCAATCCTGTATTTAATATTTTTAAAATATCTCTATTATTTACTTTAACCACACTCGATTGAATGGACTGGAAAGAGCTAAAAGAAGTTTTGGAAATTTTAAAAATTCTCATTGAAGGTCTAGCTATAATCATAGCGGGGCTATGGACTTATTTGTTGTTTGTTAGACAACGTTTAGCATTGCCTAAAGTAAACATTGTACCGGCCATTACCCATGTCCGCACCTTCAATCATTGGACACTGATACATGTTGAACTGAAGATTGACAATGTTGGATCAGTAGTGTTTAGGTCAGGTAACGCAGAGGTTCGACTCCGACAGGTTTCCCCTTTTCCCGATGATGTAACATACTGGATAAATTTAGGCTATGATCCCGTGGAGCAGCATAGAACCGAGGTCGAATGGCCATTGATTGCCGACCGTAAATGGGACTGGGATAAAGGTCCATTTGAGATTGAACCGGGTGAATCAGATTCGCTACATGCAGATTTTATCATCCCAAATTCCATTAATGTGATCGAACTATATGGCTTTATTGCAAATACCATGAAAAAAAGGCAAGGCTTGGGATGGACATTGACCGAAATACACCAAATTGATTCTCCAATTGAGCATCCGAATTTTATTAAAGTTGAAGAATATCAATATAGGTCAGGGCAACAACAACAACAACAACAACAACAAC
>CP051244.1:2657529-2658580 GCA_017795045.1 Allomuricauda sp.
GTTCAATTTGATTAAGCCATCAACGGAACCCACTATTTTCTGTTGGTCCAAAATCAACATCACAAAAAACCAAACCATTCCCAACACTATTTTTTCTATCTTGTTGGGGAAAATTAATCTCAACAAACCTTAACAAGCAATGAAAGAAAAACCATCCCCCTCCAGCAGACGGAGTTTTATCAAAAGTACCGCACTGGCTTCCAGTATTTTTATCGTTCCACGCCACGTTCTGGGCGGCCCCGGCTATTTGGCCCCCAGTGATCGCCTCCATTTGGCGGCCATCGGTTCGGGCGGTAAAGGTGCCAGTGATATCAGCAATGCATCGGCCAATGGCCGTGAGCGGGTGGTGGCCCTTTGTGATGTGGATTTTTCCGGATCGGCCAAGAACACGGTGAAAAAATTCCCCAAAGCAAAGCTTTTCAATGATTATCGTGAAATGCTGGACAAGGTAAAGGGTATCGATGCCGTTACCATCAGTACTCCGGACCACGTGCACGGCCCTGCGGCCGCCTATGCCATGGGACTCGGAAAGCACGTATATGTACAAAAACCTATGACCCACAACATCCGCGAAGCCCGTATCCTGACCCAAATGGCCCGCGACAAGCAAGTGGTGACCCAGATGGGGAACCAAGGTGGCTCCAACCCTTTATTGGGCATGGTGCAGCAATGGGTGGACTCTGGAAAACTGGGCAAGATCACCAAGGTGGAAATCTGGACCAATAGGCCCGTTTGGCCGCAAGGGTATGCCATGCCGGAGCCAGACCCTTCCAGCAAACCCAGCGATTTGGATTGGAATCTCTGGTTAGGCCCAGCCCCATTGAAACCCTACACCCCCAACCTTCACCCGTTTAACTGGCGTGGATGGTGGGATTACGGGACCGGCGCCTTGGGCGATGTGGGCTGTCACTTGGTGGATATCCCTTACCGAACCTTGAAACTGGGCTACCCCACTGCCGCCGAATGTAGCGTGGGCACGGTGTTCTCCCAAATGTGGAACCCCGATTACCACCCAGAAGGGTGTCCGGCCACCTCGTTCATTACCTTGAAC
>CP051244.1:2665928-2780766 GCA_017795045.1 Allomuricauda sp.
CATGACCTGGAGCGATGGGGGCATACGTCCCTCCCACCCCGAAATCATCCCTGCCGATAGCGATATTGGAGGTCCGGGAAGCCAAAACGGCGTGTTGATCCACGGCGAGAACGGGGTCATTTCCACGAACATCAACGACAGTTCGCCATTGACGCCCAAACTGTACCTGAATGACGGTACCACCGAGTTTGGACCGGAAGTGGAAGATATGCCGGAACCTGAATACGGCCACCAGCGCAAATGGGTGGATGCCTGCAAAGCAGGATACGGAAGCCCCGAGCATATGGGCCTTACCTCATCCTTTGAGTATGCCGGTCCCATGACCGAGACCGTACTCATGGGCAACCTGGCCATACGCAGTTATATGCTGCAACGCCCCAACGGCGATGGCAATATGGAGTTCTACGGCCGTAAAAAGCTGCTGTGGGACGGGGACAACATGAAGGTCACCAATTTTGAGGATGCCAACCAGTTTGTTACCCGCACCTACCGTGAGGGTTGGGAAATGTAACCCGGCAACATACTATACCAAAGGGTCGCAAAAATCTTTCTGACATCTGACGTCTGATTTCTGATATCAGATTTTAGTTTAGAGATGTTTTGCGGCCTTTTCTTTCTCCATTCTACCTCCTAACCCCTATTTCCTAACTCCTAATTCCTGGAAATTACTCCTTGATCCTCGCAATGCACTCCCAAAGCCCCTTTACGCTGAACAGGGCATCTTTCTCGGCCTCGTCCAAGAGTTCATGGGAATGGTAGATGGTAACATCATGTACCAATTTTAGGGCATTGACCAAATCTGGGGCATCCAGATAATGGGCGTAGTCCAGTAGTTGTACCTGTGCGGGACTGAGCATTTTGGAAATTTTGGGGGTGATTTTCACCTCGTCCCCACTTATGTTCTGATTACAATGGGGGCAGTTGGTTTGATTCTCATCGGTTCGCATAATAGAAGATTAAGAAATTGAACAAATAACATTTGAACATCGCAAAACTGACAAGTGTAGCTAGACAAATATACACTTTAAATGCAATGTGGTTGATAACTCTTTGAAATCGTATGGGTTAAAGGGTTGGATAGAAATAAAGGATGATCTATTTCATCGGTTTTATGCCTATATTGGGGGTATATAGATGTATTTTATGCTTATATAAACAAGTTAGGCACAATATAAAACAACAACCCAGTAAAAGAATGCCAATATTTGACCTATTTTCTAAAAGACAAAAAAGATTAAGAGGAGAAGTCCCTGAAATATTCACTTATGATGAAATCCCAAATGGATTGAGAGTGAAAATCGTGCATATTTTAAGAGATGCTATTGGCGAAGATGAATATGGAGATAACCACAAAATAAAAGAAGTGTATGAGTTTATCCAAAAGACTCTTTGTAGAGAATATGGGTTATTCAAATTAGGTGATGGATATAATGATGGTTACGAAGAACAAGTTTTAAACTTTTTGCTTCAAGAACAGGATAATGAAAAAGTCATTGATGTTATAGAATTATCATTCAAATATATCGACCGAATAATTAGAGAGGATAAAGAATACTCTTACTACGCAAAACCAAAATTAAAACCAGATGATTCAATTAATGAATTGAACGATAGGTTTAAAGAAGAAGGTATTGGTTATTCATTTGATGGTGGAGAAATAATCCGAGTTGATTCAACTTATACTCATAGCGAAATTACTAAACCGACAATTTCTCTACTTTGGAATAGAAAGTTTCAAGGAGCTAATGAAGAATATTTGAAAGCTCACGAGCATTATCGTCACGGAAGGAATAAAGAATGCTTAACAGAATGTTTAAAGGCTTTTGAGAGTGTAATGAAAACAATATGCAAAGAAAAAGGATGGGAATTTAGCGAAAGAGATACTGCCAGAAAATTAATCCAAATTTGTTTTCAAAATGAGCTTGTTCCTTCTTTCACACAAAATCAGTTCACTTCATTACAAAACCTACTCGAAAGTGGAATACCGACAATTAGAAATAAATTAGGAGGACACGGACAAGGTCAAACACCACAAAGGGTCGATGATGAAATGACAAGATATGGATTAAATTTAACTGGGACGAATATAATATTTCTGATAAAACAAAGTGGAATAGAATAAATACTGTGCCTAACAATGGCTATAAGTAATGGCGCAGGTCTCGCCTACCCATAGGCTGCGCTCAGGACAGGCTTCTGAAAATCCTAGCGGATTTCATAAGTCGAAATCATAGCCGAGACCGTTGTATGCCATTAGAGCAAAACTGTAACAATAATCCTGTTACATCGTCAAATGTATTATGAACACGAATAGCAAACAATCTATGGGTTTACATAAAGAACGAAAGCAATCGATTAAAACTGCAAGAATAACAGGCGTATGGTATTTAATGATGGCTATTTCAGGGATTTTAGGGTTTATGGTCTTTCATTCTGAAATATTTGTATCTGGTAATCCTGAACAAACGCTAACGAATTTAGTGGAACTAAAATCTACTGCAAGAATTAGGTTACTATTAGAGTTTGCCATAGTAATATCACAAGCACTTACCGCAGTTTGGTTTTATAAATTATTTAAAGACAATTATGAATGGGAAGCTTGGACTCTAGGTATATGGGGAATGGTGAATGCTGTAGCCATTATGATAAGTGCAATTTCAATCGCCTCTGCCATAGGTGTTGCCAATTCTGATATAAGTACTATGGGAGACAAAATTTTACTAATTCAGGTTTTTCAAAATATAATTTCAAATGCTTGGGGTATTGGTGGTCTTTTCTTTGGGCTTTGGCTATTTCCTATGGGATATATAGTCATCAAATCTAAAAGAATGCCTGTCTGGTTAGGAAGAGTTATTGTTTTAGGTGGTATTGGCTATCTAATTAGCACCGTTATCCGCTACGCAGGAATTGATTTTAGCTTTAATAGATTTCTTATTCTACCCGCAACCATTGGAGAATTTTGGATGATAGGTTATTTGCTAATTTTTGGAATAAGACCTATCAATGAGTAAAATTAACAGTGGCTATACATAATGGCACCGTTCTTACCTGCCCGTTCGCTTTCCTTAGACAACCTGAAATCTCCCCCAAACTTCCTGCGCAGCTCCTAAACTAAAAATCACTACCTTAAATGCCATAACCAACAGGTATGCAGACCGTTGAACGCATTTGAAGATTAAAATCAACTATAAACCAAACCATCATGAAAACAATGACATGCAGACAACTTGGTGGCGCTTGCGACCATAGATTCCAAGCTAACACATTTGATGAAATGGCCGCGATGAGCAAAGAACATGCAATGGAAATGTTTCAAAAGGGCGAACAAGCACATCTTAAAGCAATGGATAAAATGCAAGAGTTAATGCAATCTCCTGAAGCAATGGGCCAGTGGATGGAGGAAAAGAGAAAAGAATTTGACGCTTTGACAGACGATTGATTCCGCTGAAAAAACACCTCCCTACAATGGACATAAAACATAGGCAATGACCAACACCAAAAACGTATTGCGTTATCTGCCAAGCATTGGGATTTTAATCTTCATTGCGCTTTATTTTTACGCCACGCTGTTCTATCCCGGAGGTTCGCGTGCCCATGTAAACGCCACTGGGTTTGAATGGCAAAACAACCATTGGTGTAACCTCATGGCAGAAAAAAGTGTAAACGGACTTGAGAACCCCGCACGGCCCATTGCCATTTTTGCACTGGTCGTGCTCTGCTCCAGTATGATACTGTTCTTCCACAAATTCGCAGACCACTTTGAAGAGGACAAAACATGGAAAATGACCATAAAAGTTGCAGGGACCCTTGGCATGTTGTCCGCCATTTTTATTTTCACTCCGTTACACAACGTTCTTACCACGATTTTGAGTTTATGCGGTGGGGTGGTGATCATTGGAATGATCAGGGCGCTTCACAAGAGAAAGTTGGCCCTCTTTACCATTATCGGGATACTGTGTATGGCGATTGTGGGCCTCAACAATTTGTTCTATTATTCCGAGAGTCTTACCCAATACTCCCCATTGATACAGAAATTGGGTTTTGTTCTGATATTGGCCTGGACCGTAGCTTTAAATGTAAAAATGAACGCCAAATAAACCCTGTTGAGGCAATACGCTTCGTATGAGCGTGCTTATGTTCTTGCCCCTCTTTATCCCCCAGAAATTGCCTATGTAATCCCTCAACATAAAATCACTACCTTAAACACCGTAACCAACGGGTTTACAAATCGTTATGCCATACACTCAAAACGATACCCCATGGTTACCGGGATAGCCGAAAACCGACCAAAGTAGGCCCAAACCATCTGAATTATGAAAAAACAAACCACCCGACCAACCTTGCTCACTACACTTTTTGTGCTGGCTCTTATGTGCCATAGTTGTGAACAAAAACAACAGGAAGAAATCAAAGAAGTTGAAAAAGAAGTCATAGCTGAACCCGAAAAACCTGAATATTTCCTTTTGCGACCTGAAGTGGAAAAGGCCTACGGATATTCCCACGCCGTAAAAATTGGAAATGATATTAAAATATCCGGAGCTGTAAGCATGGACGGTGAAGGAAATCCAACGGCCATTGGCGATCTGGAACAACAGATGAAAAACTGTTATGCCGATTTGGAAAAAATATTAAAGCATTACGGTTGTACATTTGACGATGTGGTAAAAGAAGATATTTTTACAACTGATATGGCACAAATGCTGGAAAAATCAGCATATCGGGCTGAAATTTATAAAAACGGATTTCCAACTGGCTCTTGGCTTGAAGTCAAGGGATTGGCATTACCTGAGTTTATGGTGGAAATCGAGTTGGAAGTACATAAACCGGAATAAAAGTACGATTCCATGGTAACGCCAAAAGTTGATACTGAATGAACAAAATCTTAAGCGTATTACCTTTTTTTCTGTTGACAATAGCTGCCTGCAAGGCACAAAACCATGATCCATCCCATTTTATTCCAAAAGGATATACGGAATTTGAAAACTATTATGGGGACCTAAACAATGATGGACGGGAAGATTGTGTTGTGCTGATCAAAAAGACCGATACTACAAATATGGTCACCAATAGATTTGACCAAAAAGTGGATAGAAATAGGCGCGGAATCATTGTGCTGTTCAAAACTGCTGAAGGTTACCGTGTAGCCGATAAAAATTATGACTGCTTTTCATCCGAAAATGAAGATGGCGGGGTTTACTTCCCGCCTCAATTAAGTATTGAGATCAAAAATGAAAAATTGTACGTGCACTACGGACACGGCAGATATGGATTTTGGAAATACACTTTCAGGTTTCAAAACTCAAATTTTGAATTGATAGGGTTTGATTCAAGCAGTAATTATGGGCCAATCATAAATAGGGAAACAAGCATCAACTTCTTGACAAAAAAGAAACTGATCAAAGAAAACACCAATGAAAATGCAGAAGGCGGAGATGAGATATTCAATGAAACCTGGAGTGATGTTGAAATAGAACATGTAATAAAACTGTCTAACATAAAAGACTTTGACGAATTGGAAATGTATGACTATTGAGCAAAAACTTCCCACAACGAAATTATAACCAAGACCGTTCAAAAAATGAAATTTAGAAAAGCGACCCAAAACGATGTGGCCAAAATCGTGGAAATGATCGCGGATGATGAACTTGGAAGAACAAGGGAAAATTATCAAGTACCCTTGCCCACGGAATATCTCGTCGCATTTGAAAATATAGATGCAGACCCTAACCAAGAACTGATTGTTGTGGAAAACGAAGGGGCTGAAATCATCGGGACATTACAAATGTCTTTTATTCAATACCTCACCTATAAAGGGGGAATCAGGGCTCAAATAGAAGCCGTACGGATCAGAAAAGACCAAAGAGGACTCGGTATTGGAAAAACCATGTTCGAATGGGCCATACAGAGAGCCAAGGAACGAAACGCCCATTTATTGCAACTGACCACGGACAAAAAAAGACCGGAAGCCATAAAATTTTACGAAGCGTTAGGATTTAGGGCCTCCCACGAAGGCATGAAAATACATTTCAACTAAAAATGGAGCCTTTCCCTCCTACTTTCCACTGTGCTTGAAGCAGTCTGGAATCCTCCCCAAATGGCCCTCATAACCCCTTGACCGAAAATCATTACCTTAATTCCCGTAACTAACGGTTGCACAAAACCGTTAGGCAATAAGTCAAAATAACCTGAACCTCAAAATAATTATTTTCATATATCTAGAATTATAGATATATTTGCGTCATGGATTTAAAAAGTGCAACCGAAATTGGTAAATGTTTATCTAACCAGACCAGACTACAAATATTGGAATGGCTGAAAGAGCCTAAAAAAAACTTTCCGCCGCATGAAACCTTAAAGCATTTTAACGATGGTGTTTGCGTAACGTACATTCAAGAAAAAGCTGGACTTTCTCAATCAACAATTTCAACCTATTTGACCAATATGGAAAAGTGTGGGCTTTTAATTTCAACAAGACACGGAAAGTGGTCTTACTTAAGGAGAAATGAAAAATTGATCGATCAGTATTGTCTTTTTCTAAAAAACTAGTTTTTATTTAATTCAACACATCTATATATACCGAAGTAAAGATATGAAAAACATCCGATTTGAACTTATAGACCCTCTGGAAAACCTTGAAAGAGTGCTTTATCTCCTTAACCTTCTAAACCCAGAAATGACTAGTGATACCATAGAAAAGTTATTACATCAAATGTCTCAATTACCTAATTATAGGTGCTTTGGTCTCTTTGAAGATAAAAAACTAATAGGTATCTCATCCGGTTGGACAACAGTAAGGATCTATTGTGGGAAACAATTGGAACTGGATAATGTAATCATTGATTCAAAGATTCAATCCAAAGGTTTTGGCAACTATTTTATTGATAAGATCAAACAATGGGCACTAGCCAATGAATATCAATCCATTGGTTTAAATACTTATGTACAAAATACACGTTCCCATAAATTCTACTATAATCAAAATTTCAAAGTCCTTGGATTTCATTTTGAATACAAACTAAGTCAAAAATAAATGAGAATATTGATCATTGGAGGAAACGGAACTATAGGAAAAGTAGTCGCTTCCCATTTTAACCAAAACGATGAAGTCTTGATAGCTGGACGAACAAAAGGAGATATAATGGTTGATATAGCCAATAGTAAATCGATTAAGGCAATGTTTGAAACTATCGGGAAATTTGATGCCATTATTTGCATTGCAGGAGAAGCAAAATGGGATGATTTTAATAAACTTTCAGAAAAAGACTATTACGTTGGGCTGAAAAGCAAACTTATGGGGCAAGTGAATCTTGTTCGTATTGGGCAAAACTATCTACACCTCAATGGTTCAATAACTTTGACCACAGGAATATTGGCTGATGACCCGGTAATCAAAACTACAAGTGCTTCAATGGTAAATGGCGCAATACATAGTTTTGTCAAGGCAGTAGCGCTTGAAATTGAGAATGGTATAAGAGTCAATGTTGTTTCTTCTGGAATGGTAGAAGACGCATATGAAAAATATAAGGACTATTTCCCTGGACATAATCCAATACCAATGAAAAAAGTACTTAACGGATATGTGAGAAGTGTACGCGGAAAAGGCAATGGGGAGATAATTAGAATATATGATTGAAAAGCCAATTGCCCCATGATGAACTCTACCATCTTCATGGAATCTGTATTCCGCGAAAGAGCCCGTGAATGTTGAAATCCAACTGAAAAAACAGATAAAAGCAGTTGAACGAAAACAAAATATCCGTTTAACACACAATTAATTACAGGCGGTAACAGTACCGCAACTGATCTAATTTATTAACTTTATCGGTAGGCTATCACATCTTCCCCCAAAGCCTTAACCATTATTGTATTTAACCATTGGTGACAAACCAAAAATCACACTTTTAAAATTAAAGCAGATACGCCATTGCATCAACCAAGATTTAAACCAATAAACCAACTAACAAAAAATGGAAAACAACGACACAAAATCAATCCGAAACCCATTTGAAGAGATAGGAAAACTGTGGGGAATATTTTCAATTATTTGTCTAATCTGCGGCATTGTGCTCTTGTTGTTGACAAAAGGGGATTTCCAGAGCTTTAGAGAGCATGTCTCAAGTCAAGATGGGAGCCAAATAATACCTTTTGGCCAATTTATATTAAAGCTTTTTACAGGATCACTACTTCTGGGGATAGGCGTAAAATATCTTCGCGTTGCTTTATCCGTTGTATTTAAGTTCGACCCCGACAAAAAATTAACTGAAAGTTTAGCAAAGGACCTTAATTCAAGTAAAAAATCAACTTATGCTTACAATAAAGGTTCATTGTTTAAACTTTTACAGGAAAAAGACCTGGAATTGATAAAGCCTACAACCTTGATTGAAAATATAACCACAAGGGTGTTTGTGGGTTTGAAAAAAATTCCACCCAGATATTTTATTGTTTCCCAAAATTTCCTAAATGCACTGATATCTTCATTCTCCCCATTCTTGATCCTGTTCGTTGCATTGTTCCTTGACTATCTGGAAATCATAGATGTTTTTTACGGAAGTAGGTTTGAATGGCTATTGTTATTGGTTTCCATTTCAGTGGTATTTTCATGGAGCCCTTTTAGTCCCATTACGAATGAGTCAAAAAAAAGTATTATTGCCATAATCTTGTCTGTATGTTCCATCGGTACGTTTTTAATACTCAAAACATCTTCTTTTAACTACGAACTCCCTGAAATACCCAAAAGTGTATTCCTGGTGACCTTGATATTTGTGCTTTTGAGTGCGGGAATATTTTTTGCATTCTTCTTTTTATTGAAGAGAAGAGTATACATAGAAGACACTAATGACGAGATATCCGTATCCAAAACCGATGTTGACCTTGGTGTCCATCCTGATGAAATTCGCAGGATTATCTCAAATCGCTTGGCGGAACTTGGCAGCTCAAGCATAGTGAACAGAATTTATGACGATTACTATCACTCCGGCAATGGCAAATTCCGCATGGCATTAATGCAAGAGACACAACCCATTCCCAAGGCTACATTGAATGATACTGTATTGAATAAAAGTGCCAAGAATTTATCCAAGATTGGCTTTGCAGGAGCAATAGTCGGTTTAATTGCATTAGTAGCTTTTGTCAGCGGTGCCAAAACTTTCATTGGACTTTTACTTTCTACCGTCACTACTTTGGGAATAATAAATTTTGGTCTAAAATTAATCTCCCTAAGCACTTTATTCCTATCGGAATTTGCTTTTGAATCCATTTTGATTTCTGTAGATGGAAATGGAGAATACAAATCGTCCCGAATAACAGCGGGAAGAGGGTTGAACGATTCCGTGGAATCTAGAAATGAGGTGACCAAATCAAGCATTTCATTACAATTTGTGAGTTCCAGTATACTTTCAGTGAGTTTTATACGACTTGGAAAGGCGGACCCATTTGATCATTCACCTCGTTATGTGGTCTCATTGGACAAAAATGAAAGCTCAAATACTTATTTGATAAACTCCTTTAACAAGTACCTTTCTGAAAAATCCCAAATAATTGGAGTTAGTGGCCGCGACGTTGAAAAAATAAAGAACCTGAATTCACTTACAAATCCAATTGGACTTAATGGCACTACCGAACCGACCAATAAAAGTTTACTTGAGGAAAATACCAATGAAACAGAATCTGAGTGAGTCATAGAAAAGCAGTTTCTTACAAAAGAAAAAAAATGAATACTGACCGATGTAGTATAAGATTGCCGGTTCTTCAAATTTTGGTCCTCTTCCATGCCAGTATGGTGGCTGCACAAACTTCTCTCGAGAAAATCAACCTTGAAAACGGAAAGTACACCGTGGGGTTTCGCCACTACCCTACTCTGGATAGCTCAAGAACGTACCACAGGGCCATGGACTATACCAACAAAAAGATGGCCCGACCCATTTCCATAAGCCTTTGGTATCCCGCAGGGCAAATTGCAGATGACATAAAACCCTTACAGGTTCTGGATTACCTTGAGATACTAAAAGAGGAAGAGGAATGGGAACATTTGCCCAATGAACAGATCTTGAATTGGTTTTACTACCGTAACACCCCCGACAACCAAAAACACCTTGTAGAACCAACAACAGCATATCCCGAACTGGATTTTTTGAAGGGGAAATTTCCGGTGGTTGTCTATGCCCCCAGTTTCATGGCATCCTCCATAGAAAACTTTGCGCTTTGTGAATATTTGGTAAGTCACGGGTATGTGGTAGTGTCCAGTCTAAGTCGAGGCACAGAGACCCGTTGGTTCAGCAACAACTACGCCAAGGAAATGGAAACCCAGGCGAGGGATATGGAGTTTTTGATAAAAGAAGTTGGGAAACTTCCCATAGTAGATCATGACAAGATTGCTGTAATGGGCTTCAGTTTTGGCGGTCTATCCAATATCATCGTGCAAAATAGAAATGATAATATCAAAGCCATTGTAAGTCTGGATGGCACAGAAAGATATCAATACGCACTACTGGAGCAATCCCACTTTTTTGACGCCGCAAAAATAGATGTACCCTACATCCATATGGCGCAGAAAGACATTCCCGATATCGTTTTGAAAGAGGACAAGATCGATGCTGAACTCAACACAAAGTTCCAGTTGTACGACAGCATAACCCAAGCCACCTCGTACCAATTGAAGTTCCATGACCTTACGCACAGCTATTTCAGTACCCTTGGGATTCTCTTTGCCGATAGGGACAAGAGACAGGACAAAGATGACTCGGAAATCATGGAGTCCTACAAATGGGTATCGGCCTATGCGTTACATTTTTTGGATGCCGTGCTAAAAAAGGATGAAAACGCCCTGCATTTTATTGAAAATAACCCTTCCAAAAACGGAGTTGCCGATGGTTTGATAACCCAAAGCATCAAACCATCGAAAAAAAGAGCCTACACGTTTCAGGATTTTAACGATTTGGCTTCGGGCCAGAATTATAACAACCTATCCCAATTGTACGACTCCATAGTAAAAAGTCATCCTGCTTTTTCCATCCCTGAAGGCAATCTGAACACGCTTGGGTTACAATTGGTCTTCAACCCAAAAACATCTTCGCAAGGAATAAAGGTGTTTTTGTTGGCCACACGACTTTTCCCAGATTCTGCCAATCTCTATGACAGTCTAGCAGAGGGATATTTATTCATGGGCAACACGGATAAAGCCATTGAAAGTTTTGAAAAATCCTTGGCATTGAACCCACAAAGCCAAAACGCCATCAACAGATTGGAGCAATTAAAAAAGTAACACTTTGAAAAAGACAACATTTTTCCTTCTGACCCTTATTTTTTGCATGGCCCATTTGGCTTTTGGCCAAGCTCCTAATCAACCCAATGTGATCATTATAATAACCGATGACCAAGGGTATGGGGATTTAGGGAGTACCGGCAATCCCCATATAAAAACACCTGTTTTGGATAAATTTGCCCAAGAGAGTGTCCGTTTCAATAATTTTTATGTATCACCGGTCTGTGCACCAACACGTTCCAGTATCATGACAGGCCGATACAGTTTGCGCACCGGGGTCAGGGACACCTACAATGGTGGTGCCACCATGGCCCAAAACGAGGTGACGATTGCTGAAATGCTCAAGCAAGTCAACTACCGTACGGGTATCTTTGGTAAATGGCACTTGGGGGACAATTATCCGTTCAGGCCGAACGATCAAGGGTTTGACGAATCGGTGATCCATTTGGCCGGGGGAATGGGACAGGTAGGAGACATCACCACCTATTTTAAGGGAGACCGCAGCTATTTTGACCCCGTACTTTGGCACAACGGGGTACAGGAAGCCTATACCGGTTATTGCTCCGACATCTTTGCAGAACAGGCCATGGATTTCATCCAAGAAAACAGGGAGCGCCCTTTCTTTTGCTACCTATCCTTCAATGCCCCGCATACGCCCTTGCAAGTACCCGATAAGTACTACCAAATGTACAAGGACATAGACCCGGCCTCTGGTTTTGAAAATGATGACAGACCGTTTCCCCATATGTCGGAAAAAGATAAAGAAGACGCCCGAAAAGTGTATGGTATGGTCACTAATATTGATGAGAATGTGGGTAAATTGCTGGATACCCTGGAAGAGCTGAATATCGCTGATAACACCATTATCATTTTTATGACCGATAATGGTCCGCAGCAATCCAGATATATAGCGGGTATGCGAGGAAAAAAGAGTAGTGTATACCGAGGCGGCGTTAGGGTTCCATTTTTTATGAAAAACCCCTCATTTAAAAGTAATACAGAAGTTGAAACAGCAGCAGCACACATAGACCTATTGCCCACCATTGCAGAACTTTGCCGTGTTGATTTGCCCAAATCCAAAAAGATAGATGGGCGCAGTCTGGTGCCCTTGATCAACTCCACGTCTGCAGATTGGCCGGAAAGGCACCTGTTCTTCTACTGGACCCGTCGCTATCCCGAACTGTATAACAACATTGCCATACAAAGAGGGGATTACAAGTTGGTAGGGCATACCTCCTATGATTCCCATATTACCGAATTCGAATTGTTCGACATAAAAAAAGACCCCTATGAACAGTCCAATATCATTGCAACAAACACAGAGCTTGCGGAAACCTTCAAAAAGGATTTGGACACCTTATACTACGAACTGATTTCCTCAGAGAACCTTTTGCACCCTCCACGCATTGAAATAGGAAATGCCAACGAGAACCCCACCATATTGAACAGAAATGATGCGGATGGGGAACGGGGTATCTGGAACCAAGAGGAAGTTTATGGAAAGTGGAACGTAAAGGTCAATGCCGGAACGTACCATATAAAGTTGAAGTTCATCAAACCTGTAGCAACCGGAGGAAACTTATTGTTTGAAGCAGGAAGTGTGGTCACTAGAAAAAAAGTGCAAGGCCCCATTACGGATATTATTGAAATGAACAATGTCTATCTCCCAGACATGGAATGTGAAATACTGCCCTATTATCTTGTGGACAAAAAAAAGATATTTCCGTTCTGGGTCCAAATGGAGAAAATTAATTAAAAGTTCAGGCTTGCTAAGATTGGAAAACTCAGCGAACAGATGCGTATCTTTACGGCTTGTTATGCCCTAATCCATGAGCGAACAGATCCTAACGGAACACATCAGCAGCTACGTCAACTTTTCAGAAGAGGAATTATCGGAAATCATCCGCTTTTTTGATATTAGATCCTATCGCAAAAAAGAAAAATTACTGCATGCCGAAAAACGTTGTGACACGCTGTTTTTTGTAGCAAAAGGATGTTTGCAACTCTACTTCATTGATGATTTGGGCAACCCCAAGACCACCCAGTTTGCCATGGAAACTTGGTGGCTGACCGATTTTTTGGCCTTTCAATACCAAAGACCTTCCAATTTTTATGTGGAAACCTTGGAAAAATCAACGGTGTTATCCATTTCCTTTTCAAAATACCAAGAGCTGCTGGAAAAATTCCCGAAAATGGAGAAATACTATAGGTCCATTTTCGAAACGGCCTATGGAGCGGCCCTTATGCGTATCAAATACATCAATAGTCTTTCCAAAGAAGAAATGTTCTTCAGTTTCCGGAATAGTTTCCCGGAATTTGTGCAACGTGTGCCCCAATATGTGCTCGCCAGTTTTCTTGGCCTGACCCCAGAATACCTGAGTGAAATCAAAAGAAAGTGATTTTCTTAAACCAGCTTAATTTTTATTGAAGTTCATTTGGCCACCTTTGTATTACCCGAATAAAGGAAAAGGTCAAACACATGGCGGACACTAAAAAAATGGTTGTGGTAGGCGGAGGTTTTGCAGGTCTGGAACTTGTAAAACAATTGGGGAATTCCGAATCATATCAAATCACTCTGGTGGACAGCAACAACTACAATTTTTTTCCACCCTTGATCTATCAAGTATCCACGGGCTTTATGGAACCATCGGCCATAAGCTATCCGTTCCGCAAGATTTTGAGGAAATTGAAGAATGTACGATTTCGGTTGGGCTCCCTTGAACGGGTGATGCCCGAAGAAAACAAAATATTGTTGAGCAACGGGGAGCTGGAATACGACATTCTGGTGATGGCAACGGGGACGGAAAGTAACTTTTTTGGAAATGGCAACATTGAAAAGTACAGCCTGCCCATGAAGACCATCAGTGATGCCCTTTCCCTTAGAAATGTGATCCTGACCCGTTTGGACCGTGCCACCAGAATCGATGACGTAGAGGAACGAAAAAAGTACCTCACCTTTGTCATTGCAGGCGCAGGGCCTACGGGGGTTGAACTTTCGGGCATATTGGCAGAAATGAAGACCACCATCATCATCAAGGATTATCCGGAACTTCTGGAGAACGACCTTGGGGAAATCCACCTAATTGATGGACAAGATTCCGTTTTGGCGTCCATGTCCAAGAATGCCCAAACCTATACCGCCAAAAAGCTATCGGAACTGGGCGTTAACTTGACCATGAACACACTGGTCAAGGATTTTGATGGGGAAACCGTTCTATTGTCCAATGGCACTGAAATTCCATCCAAAAACCTGATTTGGGCAGCAGGGGTATCCGCCAAAACCTTTGAGGGTTTTCCAAAAGACAGTTTTGGGGCCGGTAAACGGTTAATAACAAATTCCTTCAACCAAGTGCATTTGTGTGACAACATTTATGCCTTGGGAGATTGTGCCTTGGTCATCGGGGATAAGGCCTACCCCAATGGACATCCACAATTGGCACAACCCGCGCTACAACAAGCAAAAAATTTAGCTGATAATTTAAAACGGAAAAGCCAAAATTGGAAACCGTTCCACTATACCGACAAAGGTTCCCTGGCCATCATTGGCCGAAACAAGGCCGTGTTGGATTTCCCTGGACAAAAACGGTCCCTAAAAGGCTTTGGTGCCTGGCTTATATGGATTTTTGTACACATTATGGGGCTTGTGAACTTTAAAAACAAAGTACGCACGCTGTACAACTGGCTCGGATATTATATCTACAAGGACCAATATTTTAGAATGATCATTAAACCCACAGAAAGAAATAACACATAACATGAAACATTTAGGACTATTGACACCCCTACTCTTTGCTGCCATTCTTTTGAGTTGCAATACCGAAAAATCAAAATCCAGCCCTGAGACTGAACAAACTGATTATGTGGAGGTGCCTTCGGATACCCTTACCAAACACTTAAAACCGTTCAATCCGGAATTGCCCACCATAGGACTGCTCATGTTCAATGGCGTTTTGCAGGGAGAGGTCATTGCCACATCGGATGTTTTTGGAAAACCCAACCAAAACGTGGAGCAACTTTTTAACGTAATCACCATAGCGGAGACCGAAAGACCCATCACCACCGAGGAAGGCATGCATTTTGTCCCCGATTATACTTTTGAGAACTGCCCCAAGCTCACGGCCCTATTTGTTCCAAGTGGTTACGATATGTATGCCCAGGTCCGTAACCAGAAAATGATAGAATTCATCCAAAGGAAAAACGAGGAGACCCAATACATAGTGAGTAATTGTGCAGGAGCCCAGCTTATCGGAGAATCCGGGATTGCGGACGGACATAAAATCGTTACCTATATTGGTGGTGGAAAGGAATTACAGGAGAATTATCCCAATTTAAAGGTCCAGGACGATAGTGTAGTCACTTTTGTCGAGGATGGAAAGTTCAGTTCCTCCAACGGAAACTTGACCAGTTATATTTCGGCCTTGAATTTGGTTGAAAAAATGACCAGTCCCGAGCATCGGCAGTTTGTGGAAGACTACTTATACATAGACCGACTTAAAAATTGGGAGGAATAGGTTTCCCTCACTCCTGCCAGTCATTTCGATATGAGGAAGGAAACGACGATTGAGAAATCCCAAATGATAGATTTCTCACATTCCCCAGCTCCCTCGCAAGCTCGGGACAGGAGTTCGAAATGACCATAAGATTCCGAACGTCATTTCGACAGAGTCCCGACGAAGATCGGGACGACGAGAAATCCCACGGATGTCTCGACTGCGCTCGACATGACAGGCACATTGCAATTCGTGTCGGATAGCCTAATACCAATAAAAAACAGATTCCCTTTTTTACTGGAATAAAACAGCCGGCATCAGGTAGTTGAACCCCACCTGAGCGGCCGACTGTCGACACTATATCAATTACAGCTAATGGGAGCCAAAGTGATTTGCAGCAATAGGTTGTTGGTCACCTCAAAGCACTTCTGACTACTCAGATAACCATAGGATCTTGGACTGCCCAATTGTCTCCATACAAAAGCATCCTGAAACTGGAACTCCACCTCTACATCATGTGAACCATCTGGTGGACTCTTCACGGAACGCTGACCATTGTTTACGGTATAATACCCTCCAATAACCGTATTGTTGGTCCCTGCTGTCTTATAGACAAATCGGTAACGGACATCAAAAATGGAATTATTGTCCACATCCACACTGGCATGGTCATACTTAAAAGTTTGGCAGCTTTCCACCCTATAATCTGTGGTATAACCCATTTTAGCCAGCGAATTATCCTTAAGATACCGAATGGTGTACGCGATGGGCACCCCAGGATTATCTCGACTGTAAACGGCATTCTCCCCAGTAATTACACTATTGAGTGACCCAAAACCGGAGTCGATATCCGCTAAATTAATGGCCTCGGAAGCTGCCTCGGCGTTTCCGCCGATGGTCACCACCGTAACACTGGAGGTTTTCAATATCTCATCATACGTGGAATTTACCGTCCCTACGCCACTTACGCCCCCTGCATATTCCAACACGGCATCCAGTTCAATGGAGGTATCCGTATTGGTGGTTTCCATGCGCACCATAATGATACGGCCGTAGGACACGGAACTCACATAAGCTGGTGGGGTATCGGAACCAATGGCGGCATCAACCTGTGCCTGGGTCACCGAAGCATCAAAAACACTGCCGGGCGAACTTGGGGTATCCATGGTCACCGTATAAAAAACCTGCTTGAACACCACCCCGGCATAACGCTTTTCAGTTGTGCTCTCATAATCGAACTGGGAAGCCAAAGACCCTGTGGCCCATTCCAAATTCAATCCCACATCCATGCTGAATTGTTTAGAGGAATACGATTCCGAAGCTTGATAGGATGAATTGGATGCATTCACATAACCATCCTGATAGGCGTTGGCATTCCACCACTCCAAGGCATCATCTATACCGGATTGCACGGAAGAATTGGTGGGATTGTCCACCACAATATTGCCTTGGGCTCCTATCCCGGGGAGATCCAAACGAAGGGTCACCGGGGCACGGTCCAATGCCAAGGGGTCGGGAGCACCGTCCAGCATTCCGGCATTGCCTATGACCAAGGCCCCAGGATAGACCACACCATTGGTAGGCCGCAAGATGGCTACATCGTCATAATTGGATTCCAAGCTATAGTCCATGGTCCTACACTCGAACAATTGGCCCAAAGTGGGCCCTGTATTGGCTGTGTTGTCTGAATTCATGGTTCTTTCGGCGGCGGCTCCTCCCGTATCCTGTACATTCAAGAGCTCATCAGAGTTGTAGGTGAGGCTGGCAATGGAAGAGTTGATGTCTTCGAGATTGTTGTTCTCCTCACCTCCTCCGTTTTCACCGCCATTCTCGCCCCCATTTCCCCCGCCATTTTCTACTGGCGGGTCGGTTGCGCTGTCTTTACTGCACGAAACAGCAATGCATAAAGTCATGGCCCAAATGAATAAGGAGCACACATTTAATTTTTTTACAATGGTTTTCATAACGTATTGGTTTAATGGGTTCAACGCTGTCGAAATTAGACCCCAATCACCCACCGACCTATTTTTGGGCATGGACAAAGTATGGACAGCTACCTAGGATTCCATCAAAACTAAGCATGGACAGCTCGTTTTTTAAGAATATGTTTTTTATTAAAAAAACCTTTCAAAATCAATACTTTACAGAGATATACAACACAAATCAATCTGAAAATTTTATAGACTTTTCATGGACAAGTGAGTTTTTACATATGGAAACGAAAGTCTGGCCAATGGAATTAATCGGTATCTTGGTAAAGCAATCAACCTTGAACCATGAAACGATATATTCCTCTCCTTGTCTGTTTTTTGATAACCCACTTTGATGGTTATGGGCAATATGATGCTAGTCCTCAGGTTATTGACAGCTTATTGAATGCCTTGCAAAAATCCCCGATTGATTCTTCCCGAACACCCATTTTGGTCGATCTATGGAGAGCACACATCAACAGGGATATTGACAAAGCTTTCGGCTATGCTGACCAACTTATTGACTTGGGAAGGAAACTGGACAACGTTCCCATTCAACACACCGGGTACCAACGAATGGGGATTGCCTATTCCTATATAGATGACTATCCTTCTTCCAACACCTACTACCGGAAAGCCATTAAACTGAGTGAAAAAGCCCAAGAGTATAGCTCAACCGCCGCCATGCAAATCAACATAGCCATTAACCATTCCATTATGAGTCAGCATGACAGTACTTTGTTATATGCCAACAAGTCCATGGAGAATTTTGCAAAGAAGAACGATTCCACGGGAATTGCGGCCTGTTATAATGTTATTGCTGGAATGCATTTCTCCAAGGGTGCATATCGATTGTCCTTGGAAAACAATATTAAGGCCATGGACATTTACGAACGGTATGACGACCGAAATAGTTTAAAAGATGCCATGCGAGGAATTTCCCGGAATTATTTGAAGATGCGCGATACCGCAAACGCCATCAACTATCTGTTACAATTGGAACAAATGAACAGGCAAGACAACGATAAACATGGTATTATTGCCTCCCTTACCAATTTGGGCAATATATATCTGAATAAAAAGGATAGTCTGGAAACCGCCAAAAAACAATATGATGAAAGCTGGGAACTCTCCCAAAGCATGAAATTTCCATTGGGTCAGATAAACACATTATTTGGATTGGGGAGATACTACCAACTAAAAAGCGAATTCCCTGAAGCCAAAACATACTTTAAGCGGTCACTTTTTCTGGCGGATTCAATAGGTCAAACAGGAAACGTGGTTGTCAACCAAATCCATTTGGCCGAAATTTCCACAGAAGAGAGTGCACTGGAAGAAGGAGCGTCATGGGCCCAAAAAGCCTTATCCCTGGCAACAGAAAACGAACTGTTGGAAAATCAGGCCAAGGCCTACCAACTTTTATCCGAAATAGCCAGTAAACAAAATAAGGAAGGTTTAGCTTTGACCTATTTTAAGGAATACAAAACCGTGAACGATAGCATTTACAATATTGAAAACGGCCAACGCCTTTCCGAACTCCAGACCATCTACGAAACCGAAAAAAAAGAAGCTGAGATTGCCCTACAGGAAGAAGAAATAAACACTTTGAATGCGCAGGCTGAGGTGGACCAACTCACCAAAGGACTCTACGCTGGGGGCATGGCCTCTGCCCTAGCCCTTTCAGGGCTGTTGGTCTTTGGGTTCCGGCAGCGAATGAAGAAAAACAAAGTGGAGCGCGAGAAGCAGGAGGAAATCTACCGACAGGAAATCGCCCACAAAAAGAAAGAGCTAACCAGCCAGACCCTGCATTTGGTGCAAAAGAACACCTTTATCCAAGAGTTGAAGGAAAATCTGGAAAACATTAAATCGTCCCCCGAAAAGTTCAAGACAGAGTTCCGCCGCATTGTAATGTTGTTGAGAAAGGAAAATGCCTCGGACAAGGACTGGGAAATCTTCAAGACCTATTTTGCCGAAGTGCACAACGACTTTGACCAAAAACTCAAGACGCTCTATCCCGATATTTCGGAAAAGGAGATACGCTTGGCCGCCTTTTTGCGCATGAACCTTACTACCAAGGAAATTGCTGCCACCCTCAACGTATTGCCGGACAGTATCCTAAAATCCAAATACCGTCTCAAAAAGAAATTAAGGCTTGACAAGGATACAGACTTAAATGATTTCTTGAACTCGCTTTAATTAGCTATCCAAAATCATCCCATGCTATTGGGCCTGCTACTGCTGCCCGAACTGCCAGAGTCCGAAGACTGATCTTGTAGCATTTGGAAGGTGTCTTCAGTGTCTTTTAAGGAATCGGCGGTACAGGAAACCACAAACATGGATACCACAGCCAGAAGAAGTACGTACTTGAACTTAGAAATAAAAGTCATCATAATTATGCTTGTTTTATGTTGAAATATAACACTTTACACAATAGGAAACAACTTCCAAACCACGCATCATATTCTTACAAAAAATTGAAGTTGGACCAAGAAAGACCACAAACTCAAGGACGAGGCATGCCTTCAAATCTACAGGTACTCACCTTAAGTAATGGAAAAATAACTCCTGCCCGAACATAACTGTTGGTGATTCGGGCAGAATGTGCGAACTTGTCCATCTCCCCCGGTAGTCATTTCAGTATCAATTCATTGCAGGGTATGAAAGCCTCGTCAGAAAATCAATATTTTGCCTTTTCGGCCATTTGGTTTATCCTAATCGTGTTTTGGGGATTTGCGCCGTCCTTCTATCTCTCCAAATATTTTGACAACCCAGAGCCATTGCCCATTCATCTGGTGGTACATGGAATTTCATTTACTTTGTGGGTGTTGCTGTACGCCGTACAGGTGTTTTTGATTCGGGTTAAAAACTACAAAACACACATGACCTTGGGTATACTCGGTGTAGTGATCATGGCTGCCATGGTACCCACGGGTCTTTTCCCGGTGGTCTACAAAGCCTATGCGGGGACCAATACGGTAGATGCGGCCGGACACAATGTGTTTCGGTTACTTTCTGCATACCTCTTGTTTGTTCTGGCATTTGCCTACCGAAAAAAAGCTTTTTTACACAAGCGCCTGATGCTCGGCTGTATGGTAATGTGCACCAGCGCTGCGATTTTTAGGGCATCCTTTGACCTGCAAATGAATGAAAGTCAACTGTTCAACAAAGGGGTGCAGATGTTCCCTGCTTTGGTCTTGTTTGCTTTGGATTGGGCAAAGCGCAAGAAAGCGGTATGGGTGGATTTGGTTTCCCCCATACTTGTTTTGGGCATTTTCTTCTTGGCCGATTATTTCTGGTTGTCCCCCATCGGGGCCGGTTTTATGGATATCCTCGTTGCCATTTTTGTAAAACCCTTTCCGTAGGACTCCGAACGTCATTTCGACAGAGTCCCGATGACTGTCGGGACGACGAAAAATCCCATTGATGTCCCAACTGCGCTCGACATGACAAATCCAATACAGTTCGTGAACATTGGTGCCATTCGTGTCGGAATGCCAAAACACAAATAAGAAAACCTGGCTCCAAGTCATTTCGATATGAGGAGGGAAATGACGATTGAGAAATCCCAAAAAATAGATTTCCCATACTCCCTTAGCTCCCTCGCAAGCTCGGGACAGGAATTCGAAATGACCACCAGCTTTCTAACTCCTGACTCCTATCCCCTAATCTGTTCCTGGCACTCCCACAGCCCCTTGATGTTGAAAAGGGCATCCTTTTCGGCCTCATCCAAAGGTTCATGGGATACATTTTAAAAAGTTATGGGTTGATAACTCTTTGAAATCGTTGGGGTTAAATAATTGGTTATAAGAAAGAAATGGGTGAAATTAGTGAGCCATGGTCTTAGTCATGTAGAAATAAAGAATGCATCATTATATCTGTTTTATGGCTGTATTGGGGTATATAGATGTATTTTATGCTTATATAAACAAGTTGGGGACAATCTGAAAAATGAAATACGCTTGGTTAATATGGATACTCATTTTATTGTATGGTTTCACACCAGCGACAATCAATTCACTTTGGACGCGACCGACTGAAACTGACTTGATAATTACTGGACAAGAATGTGGTTGTCCATGTCCAGAAGCAAGAGTCGTAAAGGGTGAAATTGAGATTCCACAGTTTATTTTGGACAAACACCCTAAAATTCACAGACAAGAACTGACATTGACAGGAAATTCACCCTTTGACCCATACAACTACGAAATAGGACACTCTGAGATATTAATTGAAGGAGAAGTAGTCGGGATTGATACTATTCTGTGTTCACCGACCGACTGTGAAGTTGCCCCTAAATTTGAAGTTAAGAAATGGACATTAACCAGCTATTCAGCACGATTTTGGACTTGGAACAAAACAGCAGGAATTAGCTATCTACTTGGAATTCCAATTGGATTTTTAGGCCTTCTAGCAATGACAATCGTGCGAAAGAAAAAGAAATAAAAGACTGTGCCCAACACCGGCTATAGCAAATGCGGGTTGACTGCTTAAAAAATGAAGATATTACAACCAAATAAATTTACGGTAGGCGGACAAGAAAGCGGTTTCAAAATCCTGCACTTGCCATAGCCAGGGCCGTTGGGCTTAATACAAAAACACTCCTTTATTTAACCCTTTATAAGGGAAATTTGTATTTTTGTACCCCAATACATTTTATGTTCAGTACAGCTGTAATATCATATTCGGATATTGTAAAATAGATAGTCAATTTTCTTTGACTATCTCCCTTCTTTTCCTCAGGTAACCATCTGAGGTAGTACCATCTATTTACATTTTGCAAATAATCACAGGCATTGTGGGCGCTTTTGTATTTATATGAATATAAATACCGTAGTGTTTGCAATGGTTTAAACACACAGAATATGAAATTGGAACATTTCGGATATAACAACAGCATAGAAAAACTAAGGATTCAACATAACCTTTTAGACTTTGGAATCGGAAGAATTATTGCAGAGCACAAGGAGAGGTATATGGTTAAAATGGAAAACGGCGAATTTGAGGCAGAAATCACAGGGAACCTACGATATACCGCAAATAGTCGTGAAGATTTTCCCGCTGTGGGCGATTGGGTCGCCATTTCTGAATATGATGACCACAAAGTGCTCATACACGCTATTTTGCCCAGAAAAACCATCATTAAAAGACAGGCCGTTGGCAAAAAAGGGGAAAATCAGATCATAGCAACCAATATTGACTTTGCTTTTATTGTACAGGCTGTGGACAGGGATTTTAATATCAATCGAATAGAAAGGTATCTGACCATTTGCAATGTATCGAACGTACAACCGATCATCATTCTCAATAAGATTGACTTGATTTCCGAAACGGCTCTGACCGATTTGATATCAGAAGTTCAAGAAAGAGTGAAGCACGTACCCCTAATCGCCATAAGCAATACGTCCCAAAAAGGAATCGAGACAGTGAAAGGATATATCGTAAAGGGCAAAACGTACTGCTTGTTGGGCTCGTCAGGCGTTGGAAAATCAAGTCTTCTGAACAATCTTTCGGGCAAACAACTGATGAAAACCAATACGATTAGCACAAGCACGAACAAAGGACGGCACGTAACCACCCACCGGGAATTAATCGTTCTTGAAAATGGCGGGATTATCATTGACAATCCCGGTATACGGGAAGTGGGTATCACAGATTCAGTTGGGGGATTGGAGAAAACATTTGAAGAAATTGTTGAGCTATCCAAAAACTGCAAGTTTAAAGATTGTACCCATACCATAGAAATGGATTGTGCTGTTCTGTCTGCGGTTGAAAGTGGAAAGGTAGATAAATTGTTCTATGAAAATTACCTGAAAATGAAACGGGAAAAAGAACATTTTGAATCAACTGTAGCTGAAAAACGCAAAAAGGACAAGAATTTTGGAAAAATGGTCAAGCAGTTTAAAAATTTGAGAAAATCAAATAAGTACTAAGCAAAAGAATATGTACAAGCAATAGCGGTTTGGGTGCCCATCCAAGCCGCTATTTCATTTAATTAAAGTATTTTGGAGACATGGATTCCAAACTTCACCCCCTCCCGCAAGGTCATATCTTGTGGTCGTGTAAAAACAAAACCATACACACCGTGAGGATACAGCACATTTTCATCTTAATTTCCATTCTACTTTTTGCCTGCGCGGGAATTGCACAATCCACAGGCACCTTTACCGACTCGCGCGATGGCCAGACCTATGCGACCATCAGCTTTAAAAACGCTTCTACGGGCACCACCTATACCTGGATGGCCCAAAACCTCAACTATAAGATGGCGGACAGTTACGCGTATGACGACCATGAGGACAACCGGAAAGAACTGGGCTTGCTCTACACTTGGGAAGCAGCAATAAAAGCCTGCCCCTGCGATTGGCATTTGGCAACGGATACCGAATGGTCCCTACTGGTAGAGCAATTTGGCGGTATGGATAAGGCCGGTGAGGCCCTAAAAAGTACTAAGGGCTGGAAAGAAGATGGAAATGGCACCAACAACAGTGGGTTCAATGCGCTTCCGGCGGGTATTCGCAGAAACAATGGTTATGACGTCTTGGGGTATTTTGCTTTCTGGTGGTCGTCCACTCCTGCCGGTGTAAATGGTAAAGTATGGGGATGGGACATCAGCTATGGTGGCCCTGACATGTCCATTAAATCCAAAGTGTTCCGGTACGATGTCAAAACCCTTGGTGGACTCTCGGTGCGGTGCGTTCGGGATTGACGTATTTGAGTTGTCCAATGAACATTCTAATAACAAAAGGTGGTATCTTATGGCCACCAACTTTTAGGGAAACATGCTCCTAATCTGATATAACGAGTCGTTGTGCGCAATGAAAGTATACGAGAAAATTCTAAATGTTATAGCTATAGGTACAATTATCGTTTTACCACATGCTGAACTCATTCCGTTTTTTGGTTACTGCATTCCTATATTACTTATTACATGGTTCGCTTTAAAATATTCCAAGGAGAATTTTTCCGACATAGGCTTCAGTTTTAAGCAATTCAATCCAAAATCTATTCTGATTGGAGGTCTTGTTGCTGCTCTCACGTTGGCATTCATGCAGTTGGTCTTTCATCCTGTTTTGGAGTTTTTTGTGAATTTAGAATACAAAGATGTAGGACTATCCGACACTATTCAAGGTGGGAAATTGCAGTTCCTTTTAATGATTATCATGGGGTGGTTGATAGGAGGGTTTTATGAAGAAATAGTTTTCCATGGATTCATCTTCACACGTTTGGAAAAGATGATTAAAGGAAGGTTTGCAGCCTATATAAGCTTCGTGATAACAAGTTTCGCCTTTGGCATATATCATATTCAACTCGGTGCTTTGGGTCTAATTAATGCGTTATTGGTAGGGGCGGTATACCTCACCCTTTTCTTATATTTTAAAAGAAATCTGTGGTATTCAATTATGTGCCATGGCTTCTATAACACAATGGTAATGACGTTGATCTATTTTGATTACATATGATTAAGTATGTCAACATGCATTAACAGTAGCGGGGTAATTACTAATTTTATATATAAACTATAAATCAAAAGTCGGTGCCATCCAATAGTTTAGTAGCTTGTATTCCGTAACCACTCATAATCGAGACCGTTTTGGGCCAATAGAAAAAATTCAACCTGAATTGAAGAACATGAAAACATTCACAAAATTAATATTGATTGCAGCCTTTATTATTGCCCTAAGTGCTTGTAACAAAAACGAAAACAAAGAGGAAACGTTCACCATATCCGCACAGGTAACCGGATTTCCCGATGGAACTACATTCTATCTGAGAAACATGGCAACCGATGCGGTTTTTGATAGTGCCACAGTCAAAAACAACACCTTTACGTTTGAAGGAAACTTGGCCAGTCCACCTGAACATATCTGGTTGAACACAATCGTGGATAAAAAATTCATCTATACCAATCTACTTATCGGAAATGAGAATATCATTGTCAAAGCAGATATTGCAGATTTTCCTTGGGACGTGGATGTCAAAGGTTCAAAAACCCATGAAGATTTTGCTTACGCACAAAGCCTCACCAAAGAGAACAATAAAAAAAGAGATTCCTTGGTCCAAGTCTTTATGGGACTCCCCCAAGAAAAACAACAAGAAACAGGGGCTGAAATTTGGAAGAAAATCAGAAAAATTGACAGTATTACAGATGCTTCACAGGTTGACTATGTAAAATCCCATCCCAATACTTATATAAGCGTAATGCAACTTGGCTTTCTAAAAAATAAATTGCCAAAAGACACCGTACAGAAAATATTCAATAGCTATACCCCTGAAATAAAGGAGAGCAAATATGCCAAAGTAGTTGAAGTATATCTAAGGGAGAATATCGCTAAAATTGGAGATACCTTTCACGATTTTGAAGGAGTGAACCAAAAAGGAGAAACCGTGAAATTTTCAAATATTAGAGGAGAATATACCCTTCTTGACTTTACGGCAGCGTATTGCGGTCCTTGTATCCAGGCTGCGGACGAATTGGTTGAAATAAGCAAAAAACACTCCGATTCCCTAAAAATAGTCAGTTTTACCCAAGACCCTAAAAAGGAGGTGTGGCTAAAATCCTTGGAACGGGATAAAGTCACCTGGAACAGTGTTTACGATGGAAAAGGCAGGTATAGTGAAACAACGATCAAATATGGGGTTCAAGGAATACCAACCTTCGTTTTAATAAATCCCGAAGGAACCATTATTGACAAATGGACCGGTTACCGTGAGGGCAGTATCCTTAAAAGATTGGAAAAACAAAACGGGCCACAAAAAGGATTATGATCCATAGTGGCAAAGAGCCAAAACAAAGTTTCATTTATCAATTAAACAGGGAATACACTTTAATAATCCTATGAAAAACTACCTCTGGATAACATTTTTTGCGCTGACACATCTTTCTGGATATGGACAATTGGAAACCTCAACAACGAAACAGACGAAGAAGGTCTATCTCTCAGAAAAGCAATCAGAGCTCATTACCCATTGCATGGACACACTCCCCAACCAAGCACAATTATCAATTGCACTAATTGAAAATGGGAACGTACACTTTTTGGGGTTCAAAAAGGAAAAAGATTCGGTTATACCCTATGACAATTCAGGGAAGGTTTTTGAAATAGGTTCCATCACAAAGGTTTTTACGGCCACCTTACTTGCCGATTTTGTTGTGGACCAGAAAATCCGTCTTGAGTCCCCAATTAATGAGCATCTTGATTTTTCGCTGAAGAACAACGTTCAGATTACTTTCAAGCAACTGGCTACCCATACCTCAGGACTGCCCCGTGTACCGATCAGCCTAAGCTCCCCTGATCTGAGTTTGGAGAATCCGTACAAGGACTTCGGAGAGGATAAATTGAGACTTTACCTTACCAAAAAGCTGGAACTGATCGGTGAACCAGGAACAGCGTCCTCCTACTCCAATCTGGGTTTTGGTCTTTTGGGCTATCTACTGGAGAAAATTGATAATACCACATATGAAAATTTGCTGCAGACCAGAATATTTTCCAAATATCATATGCCCAGCTCCACAACCAATCGTGACCGCATTAGGGATATCCTTGTAGAAGGGTTGAACGATACGGGCAATCCAGTCCCTAATTGGGATATGGCCTCACATATGGGAGCTGGAGGAGTATTGTCCAACATTGAAGATCTGGCAAAATTTGCCCTTGCCCAGTTCGATGATACCAACCGAGAATTAAAATTGACCAGGGCAAAGCATTTTACCGTAGACGAATATTACTCCACAGGCTTGGCTTGGGGCTTGATCAAAACGGATTCTGGCGAAATTTGGGACTGGCATAACGGTGGCACGGGCGGATATACATCTTCCATGATCCTGAACACCGAAACCAAGAATGGCATCATTATTCTATCAAATATTTCCGCGCTTGGCAAACTGACCGCAAATATTGCAGGATTGGCCCCTGAACTCATGGAAACAATTGAATAAAAACGGAGTGCCAAAAAATGAAAAATCAATCCTCGGCTCCTGCAAAATGGCCTCTTGTGTCACTCGCTTCTATGGGAGAATATGGTCCAATTACCATCAAGTAAAACCAAATTATGGTCAATTACACCTATTTTGGGATATTTAAATGTACTTTTTATATAAAAAGTTGGCGTTGATTATGAAAATTAAACAGAAAATAGATAGAATACGCAAAACGGAATATAAAGAAGTGGTGCGGGTCTGGGAATCTTCCGTCAGGGCCACCCATCACTTTTTAAAGGAAGAGGACATTGAGTATTTTAAACCATTGATCCTGAATACCTACCTAGATGCCGTGGAATTGAGGTGCATGAGGAATGACGAAAACAACATTTTGGGTTTCCTCGGTGTTGCGGAACAGAATTTGGAAATGCTGTTCATTGATCCTGAACACCGAGGCAAAGGAGTTGGCAAATCATTGCTGGATTACGCCATGGAAAACCTCAATGTCACCAAAGTCGACGTGAACGAACAGAACGAACAGGCCGTTGGATTTTACGAACATTTCGGATTTGAAGTCATCGGTCGCTCTGAATTGGACTCTTCCGGGAAACCTTACCCGATTCTACATATGGCGTTGAAAAAATGACGACGACCAAATACATATCGAGAATCTTATATGGAATCTTCATGCTGGCCCTACTGCTTTTTGGCTTGGACGCACTGACTTCCTTTGAGATTAAAAGCCAGGCGATAAAGTCGTTTGCGTATTTCGGGATCATGGTATTGACGCCTTTAACCTTGTTTGGGAACCTATGGGCTTTCAAAACAAGACAAGGGAAAATAATCACTTCAATATTTCCCGCATTGACCTTAGTGGGAATCTTGATCATCGGACCTTTAAACATCGTGTATTCCTCATCAGCTTGGAAAACACAGAAAGTACTCTATGAAAATGGTCATTTCGACTTCAAAAAAGTAGAATTGCAAATGCAGGACGTTGGCGCTTTGGGATACAACAAGAGAACTGTGGAGGTTACCTATCTATCTAACCTTTTTATGATTGTTGGTCCTGTGGAAAAGGACATCGATAATCGAGTTGAATGGGTGAAAGTCAACAAAGAAGTAAATCACTCGGACTGAAATTTCCACGAAGATCGATTTTATGCTTATTTTGTAAGTATTGCGATGTAAAGCACATCCTATAAACAAGTTGCGGGAAATTTTGAAAAACAAACCGATTTTTATTTCAAAACAAAACATACTGTTCCCATTGGGAGTAATGCTGTTTTCCATCTCCTTGGTCTTGGGGCTTTTGTATTTGGTTGAACTACACGGAAAAGCTCCCCAGAAATGGAAAATCATGGTAATTGGAATTACCACCCTGATATTGACAGCACATATGCTTAAGCGTATCCTATCTTGGGAGTTCATGTTTTATGAAGACAGATTGACCATTTCAAGACCGTTTGGTCTTATTGATAAACGTGAAAAGGACATCCTTCTTTCGGATATTGAAAAAATCCACCTATCCTTGGGATTCCGAAGAAACTGTCAACTTTCAGTCCACACAAAAACCGGGAAAAGATTGGTTTCGTTCTTCGATGTTACAAAAATTCACGCTCCGGCCGAATTGATCGCACTCTGCTTGAAAAATGGAATTGAGTTTACCGGAAGTGGAGGGAAATGGGACATGTAAGAACAGCTTATTACATTGAAATGTTTTAACCTCAACATACTAGACCATGATAAAAAGTTATTTGAAAATTCTGCTGGCAATGGTACTCTTTGCCAGCTGTGAAAACAACAAAAAGTCAGAGGCAACCCCAGTTGAAGTGGACCAAACAACAATTGGCCAGCACATGGAACGTTTGGCGTCGGATGAATTCTTGGGGAGAAAACCCTTCACGGAAGGTGAGGTAAAGACCGTGAATTATTTAAAGGATGAATTTGAAAAATTGGGTCTTTTACCGGGGAATGGCGATAGCTTTTTCCAAGATGTCCCCATGGTTGAAATTACAGGAACGCCTTCTGAAAATATGGTGATTTCCGGGAAAAACACCACCATAAGCTTGGAGCGCCTAAAGGATTTTGTGGCCACAACCAATAAATCCATTGCCCAAGTAGGGCTTGAAAATTCGGAACTTGTTTTTGCCGGGTATGGCATTGTGGCCCCAGAATATGAATGGAATGATTATGAAGGTGTTGACTGGAAAGGTAAAACAGCCGTAGTATTGATCAACGACCCAGGCTTTAAATCCGGGGATTCCACTTTGTTCAAAGGCAACGAAATGACCTATTATGGACGTTGGACCTACAAATATGAGGAAGCTGCCCGGCAAGGTGCCGATGGACTCATCATCATCCATGATACCGAACCGGCCGCGTATGGATGGAATGTGGTGGAAGCTGGCTGGAGTGGTTCCCGTTTGACGATAGAAAGCGATTTGCCCCTGTTGAATGTGGAATCTTGGATCAGTGGGGAAAGTGCCCAAAAAATGTTCGATACTTCTTCCATGAAAGGTCAGGACTACAAGACCTTGGCCCGTAACAAAGATTTCAACCCAATTCCGTTGGACCTAACGGTTTCGGTGGGCATTACCAATACCATTAAAAAGGATGTTTCCAAAAATGTAGTGGCATTATTACCCGGCACGGAGAGAAAAGATGAATACATCATCTACTCAGCACATTGGGACCATTTTGGGGTTGGCAAGGCCATTGATGGGGATTCCATTTATAACGGTGCGGTGGACAATGCGACAGGGACTGCGGCCTTATTGGCCATAGCGGAAGCATTCAAAAAAAGTGGTGACACAAAGCGTTCCATTGTGTTTATTGAAGTAACGGGGGAAGAACAAGGCCTTTTGGGTTCGGCATATTATGCGGAAAACCCCATTTACGACCCTAAAAAAACGGTGGCGAACATCAATATTGACGCTCTGGACAGTCCGGGAAAAATGAAAGACCTGACCATTACCGGTTATGGTCATTCCGAAATGGATGATTATGCCAAAGAAGCTGCCGAAAAACAAAACCGATATGTCATCCCCGATCCAGAAGCGGAAAAAGGATACTTCTTTAGGTCGGACCATTTTAATTTTGCCAAAATTGGAATCCCCGCCCTATATGCAAGTGGTGCCTATGAAGGGTTTGATATCAGCATTGAGGACATCAAAAAGTACAATGACCACTATCGCATGTACAAATACCATCAACCCTCGGATGAATACGACCCGGAAACCGCAGAGTTGAGTGGAATACAATTGGATCTACAGTTACTCTTTAATGTGGGATTCAAATTGGCCAACGAAGATTATTTTCCAAAATGGTACAATGGCAGTGAGTTTAAAGCTGCACGGGAATAGATGATGACGATTGCAGGGACACCCCAACCTATGAATACAAAGAAAGTGATGACACTTCGATTCTTGTTCATTGCCCTATCCACCATCCTTCTATGGAGTTGTTCCAGTACTCCAAAAATTCGATATGCCGATGGTTTATCAGGCCATTTGGAGTACGATGTAATCCTAATGGGAGGTCAATCCAATATGGTTGGACAAGGAAAACTAACCGATTTGGAACCGATGTCCTTTTCCAACGTTACCTTCTTTGATTTTGGTCTGAACCCAAGCCTGACCCCTCCCAAAGGTAATTTTGGACCAGAAGTTGGGCTGTCCATGGAGTTAAGCAAAAATTATCCAAACAAAAGGTTCCTGTTGATCAAATACGCCATCGGAGGAGCTTCCCTGCTGGACTGGTCACCCAATTACGATCAACAGAAAGCTAAAATCACAGGACATCCCGAATTTGGGAACATGTACAAAAGATTGATCATGCTAACCGATAGTTTAACCAAAGGACCCCAAGTAAAAATAAGGGCCCTACTTTGGATGCAAGGGGAACGGGATGCGCGAATCCCCGAAGCCGGGGTGGATTACTACAACAACTTTGAACTCTTGATCAACTCCATCAGAAAAGACCTTAAAAGTTCTGATTTACCCGTTATATTCGGAAAAGTCAACCCACCACCGGATAGATACCCCGCCCTGGATACGGTTGTCGGTGCACAGATGCGTATCAGTCAGGAACTGCCCAACACCTACCTTATTGATACCGATGATTTGGAAAAATGGGAAGATGACCTTCACTACTCTTCAAATGGACAGATTGACCTAGGGGTAAAGTTTGGGGAAATGCTTACCGAACATATAAAGTAGAAACGTATGCCGATAACGATTAAAATACGTGTCATTGTTCACCATAAATTCATAACTTCAAAACGTAAATCCAATCTTCCCCCTCCTACCACAAGACAATCTTTTGTGGGTTGCTAATATTAAAACCTCTCAATAATGAAAAGGACCTTAATCACCGTTATCACAGCATTCTTTTTTCAAGTTGCCCTGCCCCAAAACCCAAGTGCGGAATTTGATTCGCTCATGACCCAAGTTTTTAAGGCCGATGGACCCGGTGCCGTGGCTCTGGTCGTTAAAGACGGTAAGGTTTTGTACAGGAAGGCATTTGGAATGGCCAACTTGGAACTTGGCATAAAAATGAAACCTGGGAATGTTTTTAGAATAGGCTCCATTACCAAACAGTTTACGGCATCCGCCATCTTGAAACTGCGGGACGAAGGAAAACTGAGCTTGGATGACGATATCACAAAATATATTGCGGACTACCCTACCCACGGACATCAAATCACCATAAAACACCTACTCACCCACACCTCGGGCATCAAAAGCTACACCGGAATGGAAACTTGGGATGCCGAAGTCCGGAAAAAAGATTTCACCCCCTTGGAATTGATTGATTTCTTCAAGGACCAACCCATGGATTTTGATCCAGGAGAAGAATGGCGGTACAACAATTCGGCCTATTTTATCCTCGGCCACATTATCGAGGTGGTGTCTGGCGCAACGTATGAAACTTATATTGACAGCACCTTTTTTAAACCGTTGAAAATGTCCAATTCCTACTACGGTTCCCCTTCCAGAATCATCAAAGATAGGGCGTATGGGTACGACAAAAGGGATGGTGAGGTTATCAATGCCGATTTTCTGAGCATGACACAGCCCTACGCGGCCGGCTCCTTACTTTCCACGGTTGATGATCTTTATAAATGGTATAGCTCGGTCATGGAGGATAAGGTCATCTCCAAAGCTTCAAGGATCGAAGCCCAGTCCACCTACCAATTGAACAATGGTGAAAAAACAGGATATGGTTATGGATGGGGAATTGGAAATGTCCAAGGAAGCCCAATGATATCCCACGGAGGGGGGATCAACGGATATTTGACCAGTTCCATATTCCTGCCGGAAGAAAAGTTGTTCGTTGCGGTGTTTTCCAATTGCAACTGTAACTCTCCCGGGGACATCGCCACAAAAATGGCAGCCGTGGCCATAGGAAAGCCCTTTTCTTGGACCCCAGTGGTACTATCAGAAGATCTAATGAAGACTTATGAGGCGGTGTACGGGCCTGACAAGAAAAATCAGCGTGTCATCACCTTTGAGGATGGACAGCTTTTTTCCATGAGGACCGGCGGAGGCAAATTCAAGATAGCTCCTTTTGAAAAAGACAAGTTCTTTTTTGAAGGCGGCGGTGTCACTACGCTTCATTTTATCCGGGATTCCAATAATGAGATTGTTTCTGTCACAGCAAAGGGCACAGGGTATGACATGGATTTAAAACGAACCGATGCGCCCATCCCAAGTCTGACCAAAATAGAGCTCGATGCTTCCGTTACCGATACATACCTTGGCAAGTACGAACTGGCCCCAAATTTCATCATCTCGATCTTTAAGGAAGAGGATACGATGTTTGTCCAAGCCACTGGACAGGGAAAAAATGAAATCATTCCATTTGAAGAGAACAAATTCAGTTTGGTGAATGCGGACATCAAGCTAACATTCAACAAAGGTGAAAATGGGGAGGTGAACAGTTTGACCCTCCATCAAGGAGGCAACCACGAAGCCAAAAAAATAGAATGACCAAAATACAGATGTATCACTATTGCAAAAGTGTATCTTACAGGCCAACTGCTATACATAAAAACCAACCGTATCCAATGTCAAAACCGGACATCAAACTTGAACCGTTTCAAACAAAAACCAGAATGCCATTGATTCCCAAAATGATACCTCTTAGAAGATTAATGTTGATGGTTCCACTGTTTTATTTCTTTACCGCTTGTCAGCCTAAACCCACCAAAAAAGAAATCTTGGAAGATAGGGTCCGTTCACAAATTGATTTCATTGATGGGAACGTGGCAGTGGCGTTCCTAAACCTTTCAGACCCCAGCGATACCCTATACATCAATAAAGATGAAGAGTTCCATGCTGCAAGCACCATGAAGGTTCCCGTAATGATCGAGCTTTTCAAACAAAAAGAAGAGGGTAAAATCAACCTAAACGATTCCATTCTTCTTATAAATGAGTTCAAAAGTATTGTAGACGGCAGTCCCTACAGTATGGATATTGGTGATGACAGTGACGATGTCATATATAACAAAATCAATACCCAGGTAACCCTCAAGGATCTAATGTACAGCATGATAACCGTTAGCAGCAATCTTGCCACCAATGTTCTGATAGAGCTGGTGGATGCCAAAAAGGTAACCGCTACCATGAGAGACCTAGGTGCTGAGAACATTCAGGTGCTGCGCGGTGTGGAAGATCAGAAGGCCTATGATTTGGGATTGAGCAATTCCACCACGGCAAAAGACCTGTTGATCATTATGGAAGCGATTGCCACCAACAAAGCAGGAACAAAGGAAGACTGTGCCAACATGGTCGACATATTAAAAGACCAACGGTTCAACGACATCATTCCGCATAATTTGCCCAAAGATGTTGAAGTGGCCCACAAGACAGGATGGATTACCGGGGTGCACCACGATGCAGGCATTGTGTATTTACCCAATGGGCGAAGCTATGTGTTGGTGTTGCTCAGTAAAAACATCCAGGATTCGGACAAAGGCCCCCAACAATTGGCAGACATTTCAAAAACTTTTTATGACTATATGGCCAATTAGGCCCAGACAGTAAGTCATCGTATCTTTGCAGTATGGAAGAAGGCAAGAAAGTAATCCTCTTTGACGGCGTCTGCAATCTATGCAACAGTTCGGTCCAGTTTGTGATCAAACGGGATAGAAAGGATATGTTCCGTTATACGGCGCTGCAAAGTGAAGTGGGTCAACAAATGATCAAAGAGCGGGGCATTGATACATCCCAAGTAGATTCCATTATCCTTATTGAACCCGGTGTGGCCTACTATACCAAATCGGATGCCGCACTGAAAATTGGCCAAAGCTTTGGTGGGGGGTACGTCCTTTTGGCCATATTTACATGGATTCCCAAATCCATTAGGGATGCCATTTACGATTTTGTGGCGCGCAATCGCTATAAGTGGTTCGGAAAACAAGAATCCTGTATGATCCCTACCCCTGAGCTCAAGGCCAAGTTTTTGGGGTGACAACGTAAGCTTCTCCTGTCATGAAAAATATGCTGATTGCCCTTTTTACCCTCCTCTACCTTTCCAACTGCTCCCAAACTGATGATAATACAAAAAGATGTATTGGAAGGGAACTGGAATAACTCACTGAAACCTTCCCTACACTAACCCAAAAAGGGTATTCCCACAATCGTTGTTTCAAAAAAAAGGGATTCGGACTAGGTTTGATGGTAATCTTAATCCAACCATTATGAAAAATCCAGTCTTTATCTTTCTGTTATTCCCTTTTTTCTTCTTTGCCAACGAACAAAAGGTTCCCTCCAAAATACAAAAAGTGACCGTTTACCTGAGCGGCGCACAAATCACTCGAACCGCCCAATGCCATTTAAAAGAAGGGTCCAATGAAGTTGTCTTTACGGGGTTATCCCATAAAATCGATGAGGGAAGCATTCAAATTTCAGGTCTTAATACTGTATCCATTCTTTCCATTGCTTACGGTATCAACTATTTAAAAGAATCCGAAAGCAATCCCGATTTCAAGGAATGGGAAGACACCATCATAAAACTAGAACGTGAAATTGCATTGCTGAACAATACCATAATTGGTCTTAAGGAAGAAGAAACCGTACTTACCCATAACCGATTGGTGAACAGTGACACCCAAGCCCTAAGTCTTGACAGGGTGAAACAGGTGGGGCAATACTATCGTGAGCGCATCACCGCAATAAAAAATGAAATCTTCGATACAACCCTTAAAATCAATACCCTGAAACTAAAGGTCGGCGCCCTTCAACTGCAACTGGCGGAAGCCAACAATGCCCCGGAAAAGGAACAGGGGGAAATTACGATTACCTTCAACGCCCCTATGGCCATGCCCTTAGACCTAACCCTGACATATTTGGTTGAAGATGCAGGATGGGTGCCCAATTACGATATTAAATCTACCGGCTTGAATGCCCCCTTGAGTTTGGCATATAAGGCCAATGTCTACCAAAAAACAGGTCAGGACTGGGACAATGTGAAGGTGGTTCTTTCTACAGGGAATCCCAATTATAATATTGCAAAGCCCCAATTGGAAACCAAATATTTGGATTTTGTAAGTCCTTACCAAAAGAGGCACTCAACAGCAGCAAAGAAGAAAGGCTATGCCTATAACCCCAATATCAAAAAAGTTGTGGGAACTATAACCGATGAATCCGGTGAGCCATTACCCGGCGTGAACGTTTTGGTGAAAGGAACAACCCAAGGAACCAGTACCGACTTTGATGGAAACTACACCCTGGATGTCCCCTATGGGCAAGAGTTGTCTTTTACATATATCGGGATGGTTCCGCAAGAATTGCCATTGTACTCATCCATCATTAATGTGCGCATGGAAGAGGATGCAAACGCCCTTGATGAAGTTGTAGTAACAGCCATGGGGACCTCTAGAAGTAAGAAAGCATTGGCCTATGCTGTTTCCACTGTTGATATGGAAAACCAGCTGAACGGAAGGGTCGCTGGCGTCAACATCCGAGGAACGAACTCCTACCGGGGCAAAAGTGAATCCAATCACCCCTCACCATTGTACATTGTTGATGGTGTACCCATGAGTGACTTCTCGGAAGAGGATTTAGATCAAAATGAAATTCAACATATTGAAATCTTGGAACTGGGTGAGGCTGCTTCACTATACGGAAGTCGTGGCAGCAATGGTGTGGTCTTGATCACCACCAAAAAGAGCCGTACCAATGAAAAGGCCACCAAGACCGATTTCGAGATAAAAAAGCCCTATTCAATTGCTTCCAACGGGGATATCAATGCCATTGAAATCAATACATTCATAATTCCTGCCACCTATGAATACTTTGCGGCTCCCATTATTGATGAAAATGTATTCTTGACCGCCAGTTTCAAAGATTGGGAAAAGCACCAACTGCTTCCAGGAGAAGCCAATATTTATTTTGAGGGAGCTTATGCCGGTAAAACGGTCCTGGACCCTTATACCACCCAGAAAGAAATGATCCTATCATTGGGCATAGACAATAACATAACGGTTTCCAGACAACAAGACCGTAATTTTAAAAGCAAGTCTTTTACTGGAAGCAATAGAATCCTGGACCGAACTTACAACTTGGAAGTCAAAAACAATAAAAATGTTGAAGTAAGCCTAAAACTCATGGATAGGGTTCCCAAGTCCCAAAACAAGGAAATAAAGATCGATGATATTATAGTAAACAATGCAACCTATGATGAAAAGAAAGGCTTGTTGACTTGGAACTTAAAACTATCCGCACAGCAAAATCAAAAGGAGAGTTTCTCCTTTCAAATCAAATATCCCAAAGAAAAACATATTTCCTTATAGGCCCATCAAAGAATGTCACTTCCTCCCAAGGAAGTAGCATTATTTATTTTAGGTTGTTCAGGATAAAATCCAAAGTTTTGTTGGTATTCAGTTTTTGGTCATAGGAATAGCTCTTATGGGCAATGGGCTGTGACAGTTCCAAACTCTTCAGGTATTGGATGGTTTCCTCATAATCCAATGAAACTTTACCTGTGAGCAACACATCCATACTCTCTTCCTTTTGATAACGCTTGTATATTTTACGAAGGCCACTCAGGTACAATCGGTCCTTGGTAAAGCCTCCTCCCCTATGCGCCCGAAGGGTAATGCTAAAAGCATCGTCCCGATTGAGCTTGTATTGCCCATGAATCAAGTCAAAAGTGTCGGCAAAAGAATACCCTTTGATCAAACTGTCTGCAGCCAATACTCTGTACGCCAGTTCTTTTAATCGCTTTAGAGTCAGTGCCCCGCCCATATACTCGCTAAAGACCGCCAACCCTTCTTGGGTCTCCACATTTTTGGGCAGACCGTTGGAGAAAATCTTTAAGGGTTGTTGCAAACCATTGTAGGTAGTAACCAAATGCACTCCGATCTCATGGTTGGCCAACGTAAGCAGCTGGTTCTTGCTGAACTTGGTGTTCTTTTTGATCAAAAGTGATTGGGAACTGTTGCTCACCATAGCCTCCGCGGCAATATTGGTGGAGAACTTAATATTCAATGGAAAATCGTACTGCTTTACAAAATCTTCAAAATAGGCCCGGGCCTCTTCAGCGGAAAACACTTTTTCCATATCCGAAGTGATGGGTTCATCCCCAAAATGAAGAATGAAACGTGCGTTTTGCACATCCTTTTCGGTCGGGGTCCCGTAAACCCGTAGCGAATTGTAGTAAAAGTTCTTGCCCCTCCCTATGGTCTCTATACACTGCACCATGTTGGAATAGTAATAAATGACCTCTTGGTACAATTTACGGATTCTTTCATCCGAAATTCGCTCCAACCGTTGTGAGAAGAACAACCGATGCAATTTATAGGGGTCGAATTTGAGCTTGGGGTACTTAAACTCAGGATCAATGGTATATTTTGATGCGAAGAAGCGGTGCTTCTCCTTTTCAATGTTCAAGGGGTTGATGTAACTCAACAGCTCTATACGGCGCACCAAACGGTCCAGATTGGCATCAATCTCAAACAGGTCGCCATACTCCCTAGCCAATTGCTGTGTTTCCTTTTCTCCTATCATACCTCCGTTTTTTCAAAAGTAGTTACCATCTCCGGAATCAAAATCTTTAATTGCCGCTCCACGGCATGTACCACTTCGGGAAAAATAATGCCGGTATGCTCATCACAATAGATCTTCGAGATTTCAGTCGCCAAAACTAAGGTATTATCGAATTCGCGAGTGATAAATTTTAGAAAATGGCCGTTTCCCTGAAAGGTATCGTTGATTTTTGAAGTGGACGGTATCCCATGGGGCAACTGTATGGTCTGCAATCGTTCCCTCCATCGTTCCGCCAATCCTCCAAATCGTTCATTATCAATATTGGAAGTGCCCAAATTCCAAACCGGCACTTCCCGCTCCCATCGCTTCCAGTTATAGCTGTGCATATCAAACACCAAAACTTTAGAGAATCTGGACTCCAGTTTATGGATTAAGGCTTTCGCTACTTTGTAGAAATTACGGTGCTTTTGAAGGCTATGCTCCCGTTCGACTTCCGACAAAGGGGTTTTCCACAATTGTTTGCCCCAAGCATCGGTATAGATGGCTGTTTCTTCCGGGCGGTTCAGATCATACTCGAACCTGCTATCACATCCGGATATTACAATGGGATGGGATTGCACCATTTGTTTGGTACAGGGGTCTTCCTCGTACCATCGCTCATATTGGGTATGGATACAATTGTCCCAAAGTGTTTTTCTAAAGTGGTGTCCATCATGTACGGCCCCACAGACATAAGGCACATAGTCATCAATCTTTAAGGTAAAGGAGTAATCATCGGAAACTGCTTCAAAGCATTCTTCGTTGTTGATGCGAAGAATCATATCATCTATGCTGCACCTAAGCATTTTCCACTTCGTTACGTAATCGAGACCTGCGGTCAAAAGCGGTCAGCTTGTCCATAACCTTACTTTCGATAAAATCTATCACCTTGGTCTGCACCTTGGTTTTATAGGCTTTATTGATATAGGTTATCCCCCCTGGAGACATGACATTCACCTCCACCAACTTGCCTCCAATGACATCGATACCGACAAAGTAGAGTCCATCGTTGACCAATTTTGGGCCAATCTGTTTGCACAATGCCTTTTCCTGTTTGGTCAGGCTATGTTTTGCCACGGAGCCACCAGCAGATACATTGGAACGATGGTCATCGGAACCGGGAATCCTTCGCATGGCCCCAATGGGCTCCCCATTGAGCAATAAAATACGGATATCCCCCTGGTCCGCACCTTCAATGTATTCTTGAAGTATGACGTAGTTAGAGCTTCCATCCGAGTTGGTTACGTAAAAATCCAACAATGAGTTAATGTTGGACATGGCCGATTTCTCAATAAGGATCACCCCAGAACCTCCATAGCCGTTCAAGGGCTTTAAAATCATCTTGTCTGCAGTCGAGGCTTTGATCTGTTGAATCAGGTATCGCTTGTTTTTGGACACATGGGTCGCCGGAATGATATTGCTATGACTATCCCCAAAAGCGGCCGTGTATAATTTATTATTGGCTTCACGCAGTCCTTGCAGCGAATTGACAATGAACACATCGTCCTTTACCGAATCCAAAAAATTGAGCATCAAGGGATCCAAGGGCGGGTTGGCCCTCATGAAAATCACATCAAATCCTGCCAAGGGAAGCATTTCTTCCCGGGTACTGGCCTGTTTGTAAAAGGTCTTTTGACTACTGGAAATCTTTTCCTGCCTATTGATTACCGTACAGAAAGCACTGGTAACGCTGTTTCTAATGGTTAGATTGGCCGGTGTGCACAGGGCTACACCATGTTTTCGCTTTACACATTCATGGATCAAGGCCAGACTGGTGTCCGTTTCAGGGTTGATCTGGTCCCACGGATACATTAAAAAACAGATGTTCATGACAGTATGTTTTTTTGTTATTTCACTTCATCGTAATGGTCGTCCCATTCTTCTACATGCGGCTTCCCTAATTTACCAACAGATTTGGCCACCACCATGGAAACCGTGGCATCCCCAGTCACGTTGACTACGGTACGACACATATCCAAAGGCCTATCCACGGCGAATATCAAAGCGAGGCCTATAGCCAATTTATCTGCGGGAAACCCTATGGATTCCAATACAATCACCAACATTACCATTCCCGCACCGGGTACGGCAGCAGAACCAATGGATGCCAATAAAGCCGTTAACACTATGGTCAATTGATCGGCAAAAGTGAGGTCAAATCCAAGGGCTTGGGAGATAAAGACTGCGGCCACCCCTTGATACAGACTGGTCCCATCCATGTTGATGGTGGCACCAACAGGCAACACAAAGCTCGATACCTCTTTGTCTACTCCTATATGCTCCTCAACCCTTTCCATGGTCACCGGCAGTGTTGCGGCACTGGAACTGGTCGAGAAAGCCAACAACTGGGCGGGACTCATTTCCTTCAGGAACCAAAATGGGTTCTTCTTGGTAAAGACCGAAACCACGACAGCATAAAAAGTAATCATAAGCGCCAGACCCAACACCACTACTCCAGCATATTTCAACAAGGCCAATAACAGATCTGGATCGCTTGAAGAGACCACTACCGCAGCCAAAAGTGAAAAAACGGCGTAGGGCGCGGTAAGCATGATCAAATCCACCATTTTCAGGACCACATCATTGAGTGAATCAAAGAAATCCTTTAGAGGTTTTGCCTTTTTCTCGCCAATCAACAACATGGAAATCCCCAAGAAAATGGTAAAAAAGATGACTTGGAGCATCAGACTATTGTCACTCATGGCCGACAGGGCATTGTCCGGAACCATGTCCACCAAAAATTGCAACGGTCCTCTGTCCTTTTGCCGGGAAGCTTCTTCCAACTTGGAGGTAACCCCGGCGTCATTGGCATAGGTCTCAGTAAGTTTTACAACGGTTTCCTGGGATATTCCTTTTCCAGGTCGAACCACATTGACCAATACCAACCCAATGGTGATAGCGACCACAGTGGTGACAATATAAATACCGATAGTGCGCAAACCTATGTTCTTGAACTTGGAAATATCCTTAAGATCTGAAATCCCCTTGACCAAGGAAGCAATGATGAGTGGAATGGCAATCAGCTTCAAGAGCTTTACAAAAATGGTTCCCAAAGGTTGGATCCAATCCGATACAAAATCCTTTCCCCAATCCACTTGGGTCATCCCAAATCCAAACAATATCCCCAAAAGCATTCCAATCAGGATTTGCCAGTGCAGTTCAAGTTTACGCATATTTACTTTTTAGGAAAGTAATATACTATTTTTGATGGGAAACGACCTAAAGCAGGTCAGATTTTGTTGGAACGCGCCAATAGCGTATAGTCTGCAAGCACCAAGGCCGCCATGGCCTCCACAATGGGAACAGCCCTAGGCACCACACAAGGGTCGTGCCTACCTTTACCCTGAGTAGTGACTTTCTCCCCTTCTTTATTGATGGTGTCATATGCCTGCAACACCGTGGCCACGGGTTTAAAAGCCACATTGAAGTAAATGTCCATTCCATTGCTGATACCGCCTTGGATACCGCCGCTGCGGTTGGTTTTTGTGGTGCCGTCCGTATTATAAGCGTCGTTGTGCTGACTGCCTTTCATGGCAACCCCATCGAAACCACTACCATACTCAAAGCCTTTTACAGCATTGATGGACAACATGGCTTCCCCCAATTTGGCATGGAGTTTATCAAAAACAGGTTCTCCAAGACCGATGGGTACATTTTGGATAACACAGGTAACCACTCCGCCTATGGTATCGCCTTCCTTTTTTATGGATTTGATGTATTCCTCCATCTGGCTGGCCATTTCCATATCCGCGCAACGGACAGGATTGGACTCTATTACGGAAAAATCGAGCTGATCATAACTCTTCTCCAACTTGAGCTCCCCAACTTGGGAAACATAAGCCGTTATTTTGATGTCTTTCAACAATTGCTTGGCAATGGCCCCCGCCACTACCCTGCTTGCTGTTTCCCGGGCCGAACTCCTACCTCCCCCGCGATAGTCGCGAAAGCCGTATTTCTGGTCGTAGACATAATCGGCATGGGACGGGCGGTATGAATCCTTGATATGGGAATAATCCTTAGATTTTTGATTGGTGTTCCGAATAGCAAAACCAATGGGCGTTCCCGTAGTCTTTCCTTCAAAAACACCCGAAAAAATCTCAACGGTATCTGGCTCTTTACGCTGGGTAACTATGGCTGACTGCCCCGGTTTTCTCCGATCCAATTCTTCTTGAACCCTTTGAAGGTCCAATTCAATTCCCGCAGGACAACCATCAATGACCCCGCCCAAAGCAACACCATGCGATTCCCCAAAAGTGGTCAGTCTAAAAAGTTGTCCAAAAGAATTTCCAGCCATCCGGTATAAAATTTAAGAACTCCAAAGGTAAATGTTAAAAATCATATTCAAAAACAACCTGACCACTTAATGTTATTGTAACATATTGCCTTTGGGATTGATGATTATTTAACGATATGCTCATGAAATATTGATTTGAATTTGATTTTAAGTTTATTCCTACATCATTAATTTGTAAGTAAACCTATACGATTGAAAAAAAGGAAGATAGAACTCGCCGTCATATCCGATGTACATTTGGGCACCTATGGTTGTCATGCCCATGAACTCATCGCTTACCTCAACAGCATACAGCCGAAGAAACTCATTTTAAATGGGGACATCATCGATATCTGGCAGTTTAAGAAACGGTATTTCCCGGCAGCCCACCTAAAGGTGCTCCGAAAAATAATTGGAATGGCCTCAAAAGGAACGGAAGTTTACTATATCACTGGAAATCATGATGAAATGCTTCGTAAGTTCAGTGATACTTCAATGGGAAATTTCAAGATATCCAATAAATTGGTACTGAACTTGGATGGGAAAAAGGCGTGGATTTTCCATGGCGACGTATTTGATGTCTCCATACAAAATGCCAAATGGTTGGCCAAGCTAGGCGGATACGGATACGACTTACTTATCCTCATCAACAGTTTTATCAATTGGGGCTTGGTGAGAATGGGCCGTGAAAAATATTCCCTTTCCAAAAAGATAAAAAACAGCGTAAAACAAGCCGTGAAGTACATCAATGACTTTGAGCGCACGGCAGCCGACCTCGCCATTGAAAATGACTACGATTATGTCATCTGCGGACATATCCATCAACCCAAAAAGGAACGCTACGAAAACAAAAAAGGAAGCTGTGTCTATTTAAATTCCGGGGATTGGGTGGAAAACCTCACCGCCTTGGAATATTCCTTCAAGCGCTGGAAGGTCTATCATTACAATCATGACCGACTATCCCCTTTCTTTGCTGATGAAGACCTCAAGGAAATGGACATGAACGAACTCATTGCCTCCATAACCGATAAGGAAGTGGAAATTGAAAACGTTTCCGAAGAATACGAAGGTGAAAAACTGGAAAGCGAAAAATCCTTAAACGACCAACGCCTTTCTCAGGATTGATACTGGATGCTGGGCATCCCGTTCCGTTCCGTCCTTGATTTGATGCCTGCAACTGGTTCCATTGGCAGAAATCAATGTATCTCCGTCACTTTTCCGTACTGCCGGGAACAACTTCAAATCCCCAACCTTCATACTGGTATCATAGTGCTCTTTCTCATACCCGAAAGACCCCGCCATTCCGCAACATCCTGATGCAATGATGGAAACCTTGTAGTTTTTGGGCAGATTAAGCACATCAAACGTAACCTTTTGGTTACTCAATGCCTTTTGATGGCAATGGCTGTGGATTTTTACCGTTCGCTCTTCTTGGGTGAAACTATCCGAGGTAATATGTCCTGCGACAATTTCCGAGGCCAAGAATTCCTCTATCAAAAATGATTTTGAGGCTAATTTTTGCAGCAACGGCTTGTCTTCATGAAGTCGTTGGTACTCATCCCGGAACGAGAGAATTGCTGAAGGCTCCAATCCCACAATGGGGATGTCCCGGTCCAAAATCTCCCTCAGGCCCTCCATATTTTTTACCACCAATCTCTTGGCCTGTTTTAAAAAGCCTTTGGATAAATACGTTCTACCGCTTTCTGCATAAAACAACTCCACATCATAGCCAAGTTTGCACAACAATTCTATGGCATCCTTGCCCACTTCAATATCCAGATATTTGGTAAACTCATCCAAATACAAAACCACCTTCTTCTTGGAAAGGTCTGTATTTTTTAAGTTGAATTGCTTCAAATGCTTCTCAAAATTGAATCGATATACTTTGGGCAGGCTACGCTCTTGGGCCACTCCGGAAGTTTTCTTTATAAATCCTCCGATAAGCTTGGAATCGTACATGGCATTGGTCAACCCGGAGAGTTGACTTCCCAAGGCATTCAACTTGGTATTGTAGGCAAACAGCTTGCCGCGCAACGGATATCCGTTGCTTTCTTGATACTGATATAAAAATTCAGCCTTTAATGTTGCCACGTCCACATTACTGGGACATTCGCTGGCGCAGGCCTTACAGCTCAAGCAAAGGTCAAAAACTTCTTTGAGCTCTTTTTGATCAAACCGATTGGTTTTCTCCGTATTCGTCAAAAACTCACGCAAAGCATTGGCCCTTCCCCGCGTGGTATCTTTTTCATTTTTGGTAGCGTGGAAACTGGGACACATCCCTCCGGACATATGATGACTCTTTCGACAATCCCCGCTTCCATTACATTTTTCGGCAGCTTTTAAAATACCTTCACTATCCGAAAAGTCCATCAACGTATTCACTTCCGGTTCTTTTCGGTCCACTTCATATCGCAAGGATTCATCCATGGGGTAGGCGTCCACAATTTTCCCTGGGTTGAAAATACTATTGGGGTCGAACAATGATTTTACCCGTTTGAGCAATTCATAATTCTGTTCCCCGATCATCATGGGGATAAACTCGGCGCGGACTATACCATCTCCATGCTCCCCGCTAAAACTTCCTTTGTATTTTTTGGTGAGTTTGGCCACATCGGTGGTGATGGAACGGAACAACACCACATCCTCTGACTTTTTCAGATTGAGAATGGGCCTTAAATGCAGCTCCCCGGCTCCGGCATGGGCATAATACACCGCGTCTTGGTTGTACCCCTTCATGATTTGGGAAAATTCGCCAATGAAATCTTTCAAATCTTCCAAGGCCACGGCCGTATCCTCAATACATGCCACCGCTTTGCGGTCTCCCACCATATTCCCTAAAAGCCCCAAGCCCGCTTTGCGGAGCTCAATGGCCTTGTTGATGTCATCCCCCATTAAAACCGGACTGGCATAGCTCAACCCTGATTTTTCTATGGTAGCCAATAAATCCTTCAATTGTTTTTGAAGCTCTTCCTCAGTATGGGCCCTTACCTCCAACATGAGAATACCCGCAGGGTCTCCATCCACAAAAAACCGATTGGCCAGCTGCGCCCTGTTATTCTTGGTACAATCCAAAATAACCTTATCCATCATCTCACAGGTGTGCAGATTGTGCTGCATAACGGGAGCCACATCACTCAAACAGTCTTCCAAAGTACTATAGTGCGTCGCTACCATGGCGGACATTGGTGGAGGCAGGTCATCCACTTGCAAAGTAATCTCCGTGGTGAAAGCCAAAGTACCTTCACTCCCGGATAATAGCTTACATAAGTTAAAGTCTTCCTTGAATTCCCCGAACAGGTTGTTTTTCAACAATTCGTCCACCGCATACCCCGTATTTCTACGGTGAATACTGGCTTTGGGAAATTCCGCCTCAATATTGTTCCGGTTCTGTTCATTGGAAAGCTCCTTCTCCAGATGGGCATAAATGGTCCCTTCCAAAGAATCTTCCTGCTTTTTCTTGTCAAATGTTTCTTTTGAGATTTCAGCAAAGGAAGCTTCACTACCATCGGACAAAATACAGTCCAAGGCAACCACTTTGTCCCGGGTCACCCCATATTGAATGGAAGTTGTTCCGGAAGAGTTGTTCCCGACCATTCCCCCGATCATACACCGGTTGGAAGTGGACGTGTTGGGACCAAAAAACAAACCAAATGGTTTTAAAAATTGGTTGAGTTCATCCCGAACCACACCGGGTTGTACACGCACCTGTTTTTTCTCCTTGTCCAGATGGAGAATCTGTGTAAAATTCCGTGACACATCCACAACGATGCCTTCGCCCACACATTGTCCTGCCAGTGAAGTCCCTGCAGTTCTAGGAATCAAACCTACATTATGGGTGTTGGCAAAATGAATCAAAGCCTTGATATCATCTATACTTTTTGGGTAAGCCACAGCTGTGGGCAATTTTCGGTACACCGAAGCATCCGTGGCATACAAGGCCCTGCTAAGGTCGTCCATCAACAATTCTCCGTCCAATTTATCCGACAGAGATTTTAACAAAGATTTATCCAATCTGGAACAATTTTTGGTGACTGAAAGAGTTTCAAACGTGTCATATAGACATTGCAAAATTATTTTAATTTTAATTAAAAAGAGAACCTCATGAAAATTACCTCATTATTTGCTATGCTTTTTTTATTTGCTGCAACCGCGGTGAGTGCGCAAGATATTGCCAATCACGCCCTTGGACTCCGTTTAGGGGACAGCGATGGCTTTGGAGCGGAAATTTCATATCAGAAATCCATAGCCCAGTACAATAGGGCCGAATTCAACTTAGGTTGGAGGGACAGCCGTTATTTTGACGCGTTCAAACTCAGTGGAGTATACCAATGGGTACACCAGCTGGACGGCAACTTTAACTGGTATTATGGTGTTGGGGGCGGACTTGGAAGCGTGGACTTTGACCCAGAACCCAACTTTGACAACGACAACGATGGTGTCTTTGTATTTGCCGCCGGGGACATTGGGGTGGAATACAATTTTGACATTCCCCTACTCCTTTCCCTAGATTTCAGACCCGAGGTGGGCCTAGTGGGTTATGATGGATTCAGTGATAACTTTGACTTTGACATTGCATTAGGTATACGATACCAATTCTAAAAAGAGAAATCCATATAGTATCACCCTTGGCGCTTTACAAGTGCCAAGGGTTTTTTTATGCCATAAGGAATGAATACCTTAGCAGCTTAAACAACAAAACATGAGAAACGCATTAGCAATCTTCCTAGCAGTTTTATTTTTGGCCTCGTGCCAATCGAAACCTGAAGGATATACCCTAAATGTTACCGTTACCGGTGAACCAGAAAATGGCACCACCGTCTTTCTGAGAACCACCGACTCCCTTAACCAATTGATTGATTTGGACACCACTACAATCGAAAATGGGGTTTTCAGCTTTACAGGAACACAAGCCGAACCTAGACTATCCTATATTTTTCTGGAATCGGGAAGAGGAAACGTTCCCTTGATTTTAGAGAACGGGGATATCAAAATCAGGTTTCCAAAAGACAGTATGACCTATGCCAAATTAGAAGGTACGCGCCAAAACGATCTTTTCATGAATTTCTTGGAAGAATCAAGGGTATTGTCAGAAAAGGCCATGTCCATGCAAAATGATATGCGCATGGCAGCCCAACAGAGAGATACGGCAACGGTAACTGCATTGCGTGAAGAGTTCATAGAATTCCAAGAAGAGGCCAAAAGTTTCAACGTGGAGTTTGCAAAAAACAATCCGGATGCTTTGATATCTGCATTGATCATAGGAAACCTGATGGCAGGCAAAGCATTGCCCCAAGAAGAAATAAAAGCCATGTTCGAAGGACTTTCCCCAGAAGTAAAAGCTTCTGAACCCGGAAAGCGGATTAAAGAACAATTGGACAAAATGAAATCTACTGAGGTTGGCGTGAAAGCACCCAACTTCTCCGCTCCCACTCCAGATGGGGATGTATTGGCCTTGAGTGATATCACTACCAAAGGAAAACTCACCTTGGTTGATTTTTGGGCCGCATGGTGCAGACCCTGTCGTGCCGAAAACCCGAACATTGTTTCTGTATACCATAAGTACAAGGACAAAGGTTTTAATGTAATCGGGGTTTCTTTGGACACCCGTGCAGAAGACTGGAAACAAGCCATTGAGTCCGATGGGTTGGCCTGGAACCACATCTCAAACCTAAAGCGATTTCAGGACCCTATAGCACAACTGTACAACATCAATGCCATTCCCGCTGCATTCCTTTTGGATGAAAACGGGGTAATCATAGCCAAGGATCTTCGCGGACCTGCTCTAGAGCAAAAAGTAGCTGAAGTGCTCAACTAAAGAAAACATCCCTTACAGATATAAAAACGGCCTTGTTGAACAAGGCCGTTTTTATTGAATCATATTTTTCCCATTTTCTCCAAAATGAAGAGAATCACGATAGGCACAGCCAATAAAACCACGATAAAGGTGTCGGTCACAAAAAGTTCGGGCATAAAGAGCAAGGTGACCAAATAGCCTCCTATGGCCCCGCCAAAGTGTGCAGTATGCCCTATGTTCCCCAATCTACTTTTCATACCGTATATGGAGTACAAGAGATACCCGATTCCCAAAACATAGGCTGGAAGTGGAATGGGAATGAACATAATGCCCAACTGCATGTCCGGGTTCAGCAAAATTGCGGAATACAGGATTCCAGTGACCGCGCCACTGGCCCCCACGGCACTATAATAAGGTTCATCCTTATGAAAAAACATGGCCAACAGACTCCCTGCTATCAAACTGATAAAATAAATGATCAAGAATTTCCCTGGACCAAACCACCCGATCACCACATTGGCAAAAAAGTATAGGGTGAACATGTTAAAGAACAAATGGGAAAAGTCAACATGTAAAAAGCCAGAGGTCACTATTCTGTCGCGCTGTCCGGCACTAATTCCACTGATATTGAACTTATATCGGTCAAAAAAGCCCGTGTCGTTGAATCCCTTGAGGGAAACCATCACGTTGGCAGCCATGATGGCAATGGTAGCGATATGTAAATTGAACATGGTTATTAAGGTTTGGGTTCAAATATAGCTATATTTGCACACACGAATCGCCTATGCAATTGACCATATTCATCCTTGCCTATCCCTTGCTCTGGTTGGTCTCCAGACTCCCCTTTAAACTGATTTACTTGCTTTCAGATGGAGTATACATACTACTGTACCATGTTATTGGATATCGTAAGAAAGTGGTTCGCAATAACTTGGCCTTGGTATTTCCCGAAAAATCCGAGAAGGAACGACTTGGGATAGAAAAAAAATTCTATCGCCACATGTGCGATATGTTCTTGGAAATGATAAAGACCTTGGGTATTAGTAAAGAAGAAATCCAAAAACGGTTTACAGTAACCAATTTTGAACTGCTTCATAGTCTTGAAGAAAAAGGGACCAACACCATGCTTATGCTTCCCCATTACGCCAGTTGGGAATGGGTTTTGTCGTTAAACCTTCAAATACGGTCCAAAGGCTATGGCATCTATCAAAAAATAGAGAATAAATATTTTGATAGACTGATCCGTCAGATCAGGGGGAAATTCAACACTACTTTAATATCAACAAGGGAGTCCAGAAAAATCCTAAAAGCCGCCAAAGAGAGCAATGAATTGTTGATGGTAGGTATAATCAGTGATCAATCCCCCATGGTCAGCAGGGCAAAGTATTGGACAGATTTCATGGGAATTGTGGTTCCCGCCCATGTTGGAGGTGAGGAAATCTGCAAAGCCAATGACATTGTTCCAGTATACCTTAAGGTTAAAAAGAAGAAAAGAGGATATTACGAAGGCACTTTCAAAATACTTTCCGAAAACCCTTCTGAAGTAGAGAACTACAAGATAACAGATGCTTTTTTGAAAGAGACTGAAAAATCCATACGCGAAGCTCCCGAGTATTATTTCTGGACCCATAAACGCTGGAAACACAGAAATAAGGTTCCCTTAGAGTTTCAGAATCAGTAGGTAAGGTTTAAAATAGTGAACCACTTGACGTAGGTGGGATGCAATTTGTTGTTGGTCGAAATTTTATAGAATTTTTTTCCTAGTTTTCTACTTTCTAAACCAACTAAACAAACTTCATGGAATTATTGCAAACACTTTATAACGAGATCATAGGCTTTTTGGGCATCTCACAGGCTTGGGAAATTCTGAGTTCAGGCGATTATTCGTCCTTCACGACCTATGATGGTATTGTTTCCCTGATCTATCCCATTATCCCGCTTCTGCTTATCCTTGAACTTATTTTGGGATTGATCTATAAAAAACCCCAAGCCAAGGTCTACAAGGTAAATTTTCTGATTTACATCTTCAATAGGTTTGTAGGGCGATTTATTGCCATTGCCATGGTTGCCTTTTGCATTGGCTTGTTCCAGCAATACGCACCATTTCAGACCACAATGACCTGGTACTGGTTCATCTATGGGTATATTGTTTGGGAATTGGGCCATTTTGTCTATCACTATCTGGGCCATAAAGTGCGATTGTTCTGGTGTCTGCACTCCACACACCATGCTCCGGAAGATATGAACCTCTCCGTGACCCATGCCCATTTTTTCTTGGAGGCCCCGTATGCGGACACCATCCGGACCACCATCTGCATCCTATTGGGGGTACAACCAGAATTGCTGTTCCTAATCATGTTCATTGATGGTACTTACGGTGCTTTTATTCATGTTGGGGAGAATTTATTGAAAAATGGTCGATTGGGCTTTTTGAACAAAATCATCCTAACTCCTTCACACCATAGGGTACATCACGCCAAGAACCCACTTTATATGGATACCAATTTTTGCAACCTGCTCAATATATGGGACAAGGTGTTCAAGACCTATCAAGAGGAACAGCACCATATCCAGATTGAGTATGGCATCACCCGCGAAATGGACTCCGGCAATTTTCTGGATGTGTATTTTGGTGAAATAGTGGCCTTGGCCAAGGATGTTTGGAATGCTCCGGGCATCCTCAATAAGTTTCGATATCTGATTATGCCCCCGGGATGGAGCCACACAGGCGACCACAAAACCGCCAAAGTGGTTCGAGGCGCCTATTTGGAATCGGTACATCGCTAAATCATTTGGAGGTCTGCTCCTTTATTGGAGAGTATCCAAAATCTTATACTTTTCTTAAAAGAGAACCGCAAGTTGGTTCTCTTTTTTTATATTCAACAATCATTCAATCAACAAAAAATGAAACAGTTAACTGCTATTGTACTCTTCTGCACTTTTGTACTGTCTTACGGACAACGACCTCCCAAAGACATTCCACAGGAAACCTTGGAAACCATTAAAACTGACGTCTGGATTCCTTTTATGGAAGCCTACGACCAATCCGACTCCCAAAAATTAAAGTCCATCCACACCCAAGATATTTTTAGGGTGACCCAAGATTTCAACCAAGTTGAGACCGGGGAAAAGTATCTGGAAAGTTTTGGGAGTTTTGTGGAATCCGTAAAATCCAGAAGTCATCAAGTGGGTATTGCCTTTGCAATCCGCTCCACGGCCCTCAACGACACCGGCGATATGGCCTACCAAACAGGATATTATCGTTTCAGTTCCAAAAGAGAGGATGATGAAGATCTTGCGGTAAGGGGATACGGCGAATTCAATGTGGGATTGCGCAAGGAAAACGGCACATGGAAAATATGGCTGGATGCGGACAAGCGCATCCAGCTTTCGCCAGAGGATTTTAATGCACAGGAGATTCTGTACGAGTTGGAAAAATCCTAGCTCAATCCAGCTACTTCCCTGATTTCATCAATGATCCTATCGGCAAGACCATCGGCCTCCGCTTGGGATTTGGCCTCCGTATAGATTCGGATAATGGGCTCTGTATTGGATTTTCGCAAGTGTACCCAATTTTCAGGGAAATCAATCTTTACCCCATCAATGGTGGATACTTCTTCGTCTTTGTACTTGTTGTGCATGGCATCCAGAAGGGCATCCACATCCAACTCGGGAGTAAGTTCTATCTTCTTTTTGCTCATGAAATAGCTAGGGTAACTGGCCCTTAGTTCGGCCACTGTGCCTCCTCTTTCGGACATCAACATTAAAAAGAGCGCGGTGCCCACCAAGGCATCCCGACCGTAATGACTTTCAGGATAGATGATTCCACCATTGCCTTCACCGCCAATAATGGCGTTATTGGCCTTCATTTTGGTCACCACATTTACCTCTCCTACCGCTGCTGCCTCATAGGTGCCGCCATGCTTTTCGGTAACATCCCGCAAAGCTCTTGACGAGGATAGATTGGACACTGTATTTCCCTTGGTCTTTCCCAAAACATAGTCTGCACAGGCCACCAAGGTATATTCCTCCCCAAACATTTCCCCATCATTGCTGATAAACGCCAGACGGTCCACGTCAGGGTCCACCACAATACCAAAATCGGCTTTTTCTTCCACTACTTTTTTACAGATGTCCCCCAAATGCTCCTTTAAAGGCTCTGGATTATGTGGGAAATGTCCCGTAGGGTCGCAATACAATTTTATCACCTCGACGCCTAGTTCTTCCAACAATTTTGGAATGGCAATACCTCCTGTGGAATTCACACCATCGACCACTACCTTAAATTTTTTCTCGCGGATCACATCGGCATCCACCAAGGAAAGCTCCAATACTTCATCAATATGGATGTCGATATAGGAATCGTTTTTGGTTATGGTCCCCAAATCATCCACTTCAACAAAGTTGAAATCCTCTTTGTCGGCCAGGGTCAATATTTTGGCACCTTGTTCCGCATCCAAAAATTCTCCTCGCTCGTTCAACAACTTTAGAGCATTCCACTGTTTGGGATTATGACTGGCGGTCAAAATAATACCCCCATCCGCTTTTTCAATAGGAACAGCAATTTCCACCGTAGGGGTTGTGGAAAGTCCCAAATCAATCACATCAATGCCCAATCCCACCAAAGTGGAGACTACCAAATTTTGGATCATCTCACCGGACAGTCGGGCATCCCTACCAATCACCACGGTCAATTTCTCTTTTTGGGAATACGCCTTCAACCAGGTACCATAGGCCGCCGCAAATTTTACGGCATCTACCGGGGTCAGGTTTTCATTGGTTCGTCCTCCTATAGTTCCTCGTATTCCAGAAATTGATTTGATCAGTGTCATAGTGTTAAAAAAGTTTTTGCAAATATATAGGGCCTGTCCGTATTCCATGTTTGGAATTTGTAAATTTCGATGGAAAAGAAATTTGCCTCGATGAACTTCCTCGCCCACATCTATCTGTCCTTTGATGACAAGGAAATTACCTTGGGAAATTTCTTTGCGGACCATATCCGAGGCAATAAGTACAAACACTTCCCGGAGCGAATCCAAAAAGGCATCTTGTTGCACCGGGAAATCGACACCTACACGGACTCCCACCCCATTCCCAAACAAAGCAGCAAGCGGTTGCACAAGAATTACAGCCATTATAGCCGTGTCATTGTGGATATTTTTTACGACCACTTTTTGGCCAAAAACTGGAGCGATTATTCAGAAGTTCCCCTTGAAGATTACGTGGAAAACTTTTATGACCTATTGGAGGACAACTACGACCTGCTCCCATTGGGCACCAAACGGATGATGCCCTATATGATCACGGACAATTGGCTGCTCAATTATGCCAACCTTGCCGGTATTGGGCGGGTCCTGAATGGAATGAACCGAAGGACGCAAAATCGGTCGAAAATGAATTTTGCCATTTTGGACCTTGAAGAACATTATACTGACTTTGAAGCGGAGTTCACCGCTTTTTTTGAAGAATTGATTACCTTTTCCAAGCAAAAATTCATTTCCCTATGCGAAGAATAATACTCCTAGCCCCCCTCCTTTTCCTGTTCTTGAACTGTAAGCAGCAACCTGCGGTCCCTACGGGACTGATCACGGAAAAGGCCATGGTGGTCTCGGCCCGTGAAGAAGCCTCAAAGATTGGAACGGACATCATGAAAAAAGGCGGGAATGCCTTTGATGCCATGGTGGCCACAGAGTTGGCTTTGGCAGTTGCCTATCCGTTTGCCGGAAATTTGGGCGGCGGTGGTTTTATGGTCTATCGAAAAAACAATGGGGATATCGGCGGAATCGACTATCGGGAAAAAGCCCCGCTTGCCGCCCACAAGGATATGTATTTGGATTCCCTTGGGAATGTGATTCCGAATATGAGCATCGTTGGAGCCACTGCAGTTGGTATCCCCGGGACCGTGGCCGGGGTCATGGAAGTACATAAAAAATTCGGTTCCCTGCCCCTGTCCGAAATCATGGAACCTGTAATCGCTTTGGCCCAAAAGGGTGTGGTGGTCACCAAAAAGCAAGCTAGCAGATTGGAAGGCTACAAAGAACGGTTTATAGAAGTTAATGGGGATAGCACCAAGTTTGCCGCCAATTTCAAGGAAGGGGATACCATAAAATATCCTGAACTTGCCAATACCCTTAAAAAGATTCGAGATAATGGAAAAGATGGCTTCTACAAAGGTGAAGTAGCCCAAAAACTGGCTGCCTTTGTGCAAGAAAAGGGAGGGTTTATGACTGAAGAGGATTTGGCGCGGTATGAAGCCAAGTGGCGTGACCCGATTGTCTTTAACTACAAGGATCTTCGTATTATTTCCATGAGTCCGCCCAGTAGCGGTGGAGTGACCATCAACCAAATCTTTAAGATGATGGAACCCCAAAACGTTTCCGAATTTGGACACAATTCCGTGAAGACCATCCAGCTCTTCACCGAAGCGGCACGACGCGCCTATGCCGATCGGAATTATTTCTTGGGTGATCCCGATTTTGTGGATATTCCCTTGGAAACATTGCTCAGTGATGCCTATTTGCAGGAACGTATGGCCAATTTTTCATTTGACCAAGCCACCCCTTCTTCGGAAGTGAGTCATGGGGAGGTTGAAATTGTTGAAAGCTCAGAAACCACCCACTATTCCATTGTGGACAGTGAGGGTAATGCCATTTCGGCCACTACTACCCTTAATGGCGGCTATGGCTCCAAACTCTATGCGGCGGAATTGGGTTTCTTTTTGAACAATGAAATGGACGATTTCAGTGCAAAACCTGGAATTCCCAATATGTTTGGATTGATTGGGGCCGAAGCGAACAGCATTGCCCCTGAAAAACGGATGTTGAGCAGTATGACCCCCACCCTAGTGGAAAAGGATGGAAAACTTTATATGGTTGTTGGTACGCCAGGTGGTTCTACCATTATTACCGCAGTGGCCCAAACCATTCTCAACGTGTATGAGTTCAATCTGAGCATGCAAGAGGCCGTAAATGCCCCTCGGTTCCATCACCAGTGGCTACCCGACATGATTATCTTTGAACCTGAAGGGTTTCCCGAAACCCTTACCGATGAACTGAAATCAAAAGGATACATCATCAATGAAGAAAGAACCCCCATCATTGGAAAAGTAGACGCTATCCGTGTGCTCCCTGATGGCCGTTTGGAAGGCGGAGCCGATAAAAGAGGGGACGATACCGCTGTTGGATTTTAAAGTTTGCCTATGAGTTTTGATGTCGTTGTACTGACCGACCCAAGATATATCAACCCCAAAAAAGAGAGTGCCTACATAGAAAATGTCCTTCTTGAAGACCGTTTGGTCTTGGAAGCGCTACAACGTTTGGGGTTGAATACCATACGAAAGTCTTGGGACGACCCGGATTTTGATTGGTCATCCACCAAATATGCATTGTTCAGGACCACTTGGGATTATTTTGACCGATATCAAGAGTTTTCCAAATGGTTGGAATCTGCATCCAATCAAACGAAATTTATCAATTCCAAAGACCTTATTTGTTGGAACATTGACAAACATTACCTGAAGGATTTGTCAGATGCCGGAGTAAACATCCCCAAAACCATTTTTATTGAAAAAGGGACCCAAACCACACTTCGCGACACTATTAAAGATGCACACGATAATCAAGGGTTCATGGATGACACTTTCATCCTGAAACCCTGTGTTTCCGGAGCAGCCAGACATACCTACAAAATCCTGAAAGAGGACATCCCAAAATACGAATCCATCTTTCAGGAGTTGATTGGCGAAGAGGCTATGATGCTCCAAGAGTTTCAGGAAAACATTGTAAAGGAAGGGGAAATCTCCATGATGGTATTTAACGGAAAGTTTACCCATGCGGTGCTCAAAATTGCCAAACCCGGGGATTTTAGGGTACAGGATGATTTCGGTGGAACGGTACACGATTACATTCCCTCCAAAGAACAGATTACCTTTGCCGAAAAAGCGGCTCAAGCCGCATTGGAACTCCCGATATATGCCCGGGTGGATATTTTTAAGGACAACGACGGGGAATGGGCCTTGGCCGAACTTGAAATTTTTGAACCGGAGCTTTGGTTTCGGTTACATCCTGAAGCGGCCAACATTCTTGCTAAAAGCATCAAGGAGACTTATTTCGGGTAATTTTTAGGTGTTCACCTGCCCCATCTGGCGTTTCAGCTCTTCCATGGACTGCTGCAACTGCTTCAGCAAACCGGTTTCCGTTGTGGCATCCACATTAAAGGTCAACTTACTGCTCACTTCCCAAATTTCTTGAATTTGGAAGGGCTTAATGTCGTATGGCGGGTATGCCTCGTTCAAGGAAACCAAGGTAATGTTGTTGGAATTCGGGCGTTTCTCAATCTTTTTCACCATCACGGAATCCTGAAGTACCACCACGTACATTTTATTGGGACTCACATGATCTATATGCTCAATAGCTCGGGCCAACACCCAATCATTGGGTTTTAGATTGGGCAACATACTGTCCCCTTCCACCTGAAAACCACGGTAAGTAGCATTTCTAAACTCTGGAATGGGCAGGTCAAACGCTGGTAATTGTTGATACCAACTGGTATCTGCAATATTTTGGGGATACCCTGCGGCGGCACGGGCATTCACCAATACCATATTGTCTTGATCAGAATTATCGACAGTGACCACTTTGGGGATGACACTGGTTTTGGAAGTATCCAAATGCTTTTGGTCACTCTCTCCGAACAACCACATCGGGTTGATCTTGAACTGCCTCAACAGCTCTGTCACCACTTTCCCTGATAGCTTGGTCCTACCCCGTTCAATATCGGCCGTGGTATTCTTCACACCCAATAATTGGGCAAACTCGGCTTGGGTAAATCCCAATTCGCGTCGAATATCGGTAAAGCGTTTTAAGGTTAGTTCATTTTCCATTTCATCCGTACTTATATGAGATTGAGGCCTTAATTGTTCATTATTCAACCTAAAGAACAAAGACTTCTCGACTGCGCTCGAGGTGACCTTATAATTTCAAATATACACAATTTGGATTATTTCCAAAATATTTAATGGATTATATCCAATAATTGGAATATTTCCATATCTTTGATTGGAATATTTCCAAGTTATGAATTTTGAACGGATACGTGAAAAGTTGAACATTCTTGCAGATGCAGCCAAATATGATGTGTCCTGCGCCAGTAGTGGTAGTGACCGGGCCAACAAGAATCAAGGACTGGGCAATGCTTCCAAAATGGGTATCTGCCATAGTTATACGGAAGACGGCAGGTGTATCTCCTTATTGAAGATCTTATTGACCAACCACTGCATTTTCGATTGCGCCTATTGCGTAACACGAAAAAGCAACGATGTGCAACGTGCCGCTTTCAAAATCCAAGAGGTGGTGGACCTTACCATCAATTTTTATCGAAGGAACTATATCGAGGGACTATTCTTGAGTTCCGGTATTTTTAAAAATGCGGATTACACCATGGAGCGCTTGGTAGCCGTGGCCAAAAAACTACGGGAAGAGGAAAATTTCAACGGATACATCCATTTAAAATCCATCCCTGGAGCCAGTGATGAACTCATGTACGAAGCGGGTCTGTATGCGGACCGACTTTCAGTCAACATCGAAGTGCCTACCATTTCGGGATTAAAGTTATTGGCTCCCGACAAGAAACATGAGGATTTCACCAAACCCATGCTCAAGGTAAAAAATGAGATTGTCCGCTACAAGGCTGAACGAAAAATCATCAAGAGCACCCCAAAATATGCTCCTGCCGGCCAGAGTACCCAAATGATTGTGGGCGCTTCCGGGGAAACGGATAAGGACATCATGTATTCTGCTGTCCATTACTATAAAAATTACCAAATGAGAAGGGTCTATTATTCCGGGTATGTTCCCGTAGCAGATGATATGCGACTGCCCGCCATAGGCTCACAAGTACCTATGTTACGGGAGAACCGACTATACCAAACGGATTGGCTCCTTCGGTTTTATGGCTTTGCCATTAACGAAATCCTGAACAAGGAACATCCCTATCTGGACATGGACGTAGACCCCAAACTCTCGTGGGCGTTGCGCAATCTGCACCATTTCCCTGTGGATGTGAACAGCGCGGACAAGGCCCTATTGGCACGAATCCCGGGAATTGGGATGCGTTCCGTGGACAAAATCCTAAAAGCGCGCCGCTTTAGAAAACTGAACTGGGACCATCTCAAGAAAATCGGGGTGGCCCTTAACCGTGCCCAATACTTTATGGTATGTGATTCCCGTCATTGGGAACGTAGGGATTTGGATGCGGAGAAAATCAAGGGTATGATCCTACAAACTTCAACAGGCAAGTTTCGGAATCAGTACAGTACCCAATTGTCATTGTTCAATTAACAATGCCCAATTACTAACAGGAGTATGCCAGTTCGAGTGCACATAAGAAATCTAGATTTCCTTGTCGTAAACTCTTCCGAAATGACATACTAAATTCAAATTGTCAGTTCGAGCGCAGTCGAGAACTAAAATTTGGAATTAAAAACAAAAAAGAATTAAACGTGAACACTATGAAACCTTCAAAAACCTTAATTTATGACGGCAGTTTCAATGGCTTCCTCACTGCCGTCTTTGTTGCTTTCGACGAAAAAATCAATGTGACCGACATCCAAAAAAATGGTCAAGGTCAGAATGGACTGTTTTCAGAGACCGAAACCATCTTCACCCATGTAGAAAAGGCCAAAAGGGTCTGGAACGGAATCAGAAACAAAAGCCATAATGCCATTGCCAATGTGTACTTTGCCTTTTTGAGTGAAACCGAAGGGGTCGAACTGATGCTCTATACCTACATTCAAAAACTGATGGCCACCACCCTTGGAAAGCAAATGGATTATTCTGATGGGATTGTGCTTTACATTGACCAATTGGCCAAAAAAGTGGGTCGCGAAAAACACCGAATGGAAGCCTTTGTCCGCTTCCAACTGACCAAGGATGATATCTATTTTGCCAACATTGAACCTGACTTTGATGTGTTGCCCCTGATTTCAAAACATTTTCGCAACCGCTACGCAGACCAGCAATGGCTGATCTATGATGTGAAACGTAAATATGGTATCTACTATAACCTGGACCATGTAGAAATGGTCTCGCTCAATCTGAAGGAAATCCATTTTAATAAAATCCATAAAAGTGATGCTTTTTTGAGCGAGGAATACGATTACCAGACCCTATGGAACGATTATTTTAAAAGTACCGGTATCAAATCCCGTATCAACCCAAAATTGCACACACAACACGTACCCAAACGGTATTGGAAATATTTGAGTGAGAAAAAGGAGGCCGTTTAACTGATTTTCTCGGTTAACAAGTATCTTTCAAGAAAACAGAAAAGCGTATGGCTTACAAACAATTGAAACTTTGGTTTGATGTGGAATTGGCCCAACTATTGGCCAATAAGCTATCTGAAGAAGGTATTCCCATAAATCACGAATCGTTTACAAGTACAGTTTCGGAAAGAGTTGACAAACTGGAGCTAAAAGATAGAATTGAGTGTATAGCCGATACTTTACACTCCCATTTAAATGATGATTACCTTACCAATTTAAATCATTTGTTAGCCATTTTGGGTCCTGAGAATGAAAAAGAGACAGGCATGTTTAAAGAGTTTTATTGGATTATGCCGATTGCCAAATATGTTGAAAAGTATGGCCTTGGTCATTTTGAACAATCCATGGAGGCCATTGGGGAAATCACCAAACGCAATACCGGGGAGTATACCATCAGACCCTTTCTTGAAAAACACCCTGAACAGACATTAAAAGTGCTTATTCAATGGTCTAAGAGCCCTAACAAACATGTACGTCGTTTATCCAGTGAAGGGGTAAGACCACGATTGCCATGGGCAAAAAAGCTGAACATGTTTGTACACGACCCATCCCCCATCTTTCCAATTCTGGAGAATCTTAAGGACGACCCCAGTAAATATGTCCAAACCTCGGTAGCAAATACCATCAACGACATCCTAAAAGACAACCCTAACAAAGCCAAAAAAATGGTTCAATCATGGATGCCCCAAGCCACCAAAGAGCGTAAATGGATCATTAAACATGCCCTTCGGAACTTAATAAAATCCAATGATATTTGGGCCTCTGGAGTCCTAAAGAAACTTTAATCTTATTTGCTTCGCTCCCCAACAAAATGATCGCTCTTATTTTTGAACAGCACATTAAAACTGGTCAAGCTACCATAAACACGGGTGATGTATTGCTGTAGGTCCACCTTTTCCTGATCATCCAGATTTTTACTGCTGTTGATCTTTTGTTCCATCACCCGGATGCGGTCACGGACCATCACGATCTTATGGAAAAAGGTCTCAATGGGCATTTCCTTGTTCTGGGTGGCATCATCAGTTTCCAAAACCAATTTTCCACCTTTCCATTTATCGGCAATAGCCACTTTCTCATGGGTATCGCTCCATTTTTCCAAAATCTTCACCAAGGAACGCTCCACATCAAAAAAACTGACCGTGTCCACTTCGTCCTCTACTGCTTCAATCACCTCAAATTCGGAATCCAAATCAATGGTTTCCAATCCATTTTCCAAAAATGTGACCCAATAATGCTTGGATGATACATTGGTCACCACCCCTTTACCATACTCAGGGTGTTCAATTCGAGAGCCAATACCCAATAATTTCATTTTTTATAATTAATGTCGTTTCGAAGAAGCTTTGCATCTGAGAAATCTAGATTTCTCCCATTCGGTCGAAATGACTGTTTTTCAAACTCAAAAATAAATCATCAATTAACAAAAACGAAACCTGTACCTCTTTCTTTTTTACAGGTCAAATCGCTACTTTTGAAGCTTTGCTATGATTTTATGGTTAACTACGAAGAACATATTGAGGTTAAAGGCGCTAGGGTCCATAACCTGAAAAATATTGACGTTACCATTCCCCGTGAAAAACTCGTAGTGATCACCGGTCTTTCGGGCAGTGGAAAATCCTCTTTGGCCTTTGATACCATTTATGCCGAAGGCCAACGACGCTACATAGAAACCTTCTCGGCTTATGCCAGGCAGTTCTTGGGTGGATTGGAACGTCCCGATGTGGATAAAATTGATGGTCTGTCACCTGTGATTGCCATTGAGCAGAAAACCACCTCAAAATCGCCCCGATCAACCGTGGGCACCATCACCGAGGTATACGACTTTCTCCGATTGTTGTTTGCGCGGGCCGGCGATGCCTATAGTTTCAATACTGGTGAAAAGATGGTCAGTTATAGTGATGAGCAAATCAAGGATTTGATCATTGAAGCCTACCTCGATAAAAAAATCAACATATTGGCCCCCGTGGTCAAATCCAGAAAGGGACACTATCGGGAATTGTTCGAACAAATCGGCAAACAAGGATTTGTAAAAGTGCGTGTAGATGGTGAAGTGTTGGACATCACCAAGGGAATGAAGGTAGACCGTTACAAAACTCACGATATCGAGATTGTCATTGACCGATTGAAAGTTTCGGAAAGTGAAGATTTCCATAAACGCTTGGGCGAGACCATCAATACGGCCATGTACAGTGGCGACAATGTACTCATGGTCTTGGAAGAAGGGGAAACCGTTCCCCGCTATTTCAGTAGAGATCTTATGTGTCCTTCCACGGGCATCTCCTACCCCACTCCGGAACCCAATACCTTTTCCTTCAATTCCCCAAAGGGCATGTGCCCAGAGTGCAGCGGTTTGGGGCACGTTCATGAGATCAACGAACAAAAGATCATCCCCAATCCAAAACTGTCTATCAAGGCAGGTGGATTGGCCCCACTGGGCGAATACAAGAAATCTTGGGCCTTCAAACAATTGGAGACCATTGCCCAACGCTATGGTTTTGAACTGACCGATCCCATTGAAAAAATCCCAGCGGAAGCCATGGAAATCATTTTAAATGGCGGAAAGGACAGCTTTGAGGTGGATTCCAAGACCTTAGGCGTAAAACGGCAATACAAAATTGATTACGAAGGCATTTCCAATTTTATAAAGACCCAGTTCGAAGAGGCCAATTCAACGTCCATTAAACGGTGGGCCAAAGACTATATGGACAAGGTCCAATGCCCTTCCTGTGAAGGTGCGCGGCTACGCAAGGAATCGCTCTACTTTAAGATCGGGGACAGAAATATTGCCCAACTGGCCCAAATGGACATTGCCGAACTGGCCACTTTTTTCAAAAAACTTGAAAGCTCCCTCGAGGGCAACCAAAAGATAATCGCCGAGGAAATCATCAAGGAAATCAAGACCCGGGTGCAATTTTTATTGGATGTGGGCTTGGACTACCTCTCCTTGAACCGAAGTTCCAAATCGCTTTCGGGTGGTGAGGCACAGCGCATCCGATTGGCTACGCAGATTGGCTCCCAACTGGTGGGTGTCCTCTATATTCTGGATGAACCCAGTATTGGTCTGCATCAACGGGACAACGAACGATTGATCCATTCCTTGGAATCCCTTCGGGATATTGGAAACTCCGTAATTGTAGTGGAACACGACCGGGATATGATAGAACATGCAGACCATGTGATCGATATTGGCCCTAAAGCGGGCCGGCATGGAGGAGAAATCATCTCCGAAGGCACCCCCGCGGAACTGAAGAACCACCATACCCTTACCGCACAATACATCACAGGGGAGCAGGAAATTCCCGTTCCTGCCGAACGGAGGAAAGGAACTGGTAAAAAAATCGTGCTTTCCGGGTGCACTGGGAACAATCTAAAAAATGTTACCGCCGAGTTCCCTTTGGGAAAACTGATAGGCGTCACGGGAGTATCGGGCAGTGGGAAATCCACCTTGATCAACGAGACCCTCTACCCTATCATGAATGCGCATTACTTCAACGGGGTCAAAAAACCCATGCCCTATAAAAAAATTACCGGGCTCCAACATATCGACAAGGTCATTGACATCAACCAATCGCCCATTGGACGCACACCACGCTCCAATCCAGCCACCTACACAGGTGTTTTTAGCGAGATTAGAGCCCTTTTTGCAAAGACCACCGAAGCCACTATCCGGGGATACAAACCCGGTCGGTTCAGTTTTAATGTGGCCGGGGGACGATGTGAAACCTGCCAAGGTGGGGGCTTAAAGGTGATTGAAATGAACTTTTTGCCCGATGTTTATGTGGAATGTGAAACCTGTAACGGGAAGCGTTTCAATCGGGAAACCTTGGAAATTCGGTACAAGGGCAAGTCCATTGCCGATGTTTTGGATATGACCATCAACGAAGCCGTGGATTTCTTTGAGAACATCCCCAAAATTTATCGCAAACTAAAGACAATAAAAGATGTGGGATTGGGTTATATATCTCTGGGACAACAGTCCACCACCCTTTCCGGTGGAGAGGCACAACGGGTAAAGTTGGCCACAGAGCTTTCCAAGCGCGATACCGGAAATACATTTTATATCCTCGACGAACCTACAACTGGATTACATTTTGAAGACATCCGGGTGCTCATGGAAGTACTTGACCAATTGGTGGACAAAGGAAACACCATTCTGGTCATTGAGCATAACATGGATGTGATCAAAATGATGGACCACATCATAGATATTGGCTATGAAGGTGGCCGCGGCGGAGGAATGGTCGTAGCTACCGGAACTCCAGAGGAAGTGGCCAAGGATACGAAGAGCTATACAGCCAAGTTTTTAAAGAAAGAACTGGAAAATACAAAACAGAAGATTGCACGGGCAGTTTAAATTATAATTATGCAGATGCGAAAAGAACAACATACCAAAGGATGGAATGAGATAAAGACAAACGACTCATGGGCCATATTCAAGATTATGGGCGAGTTTGTCAATGGATTTGAAAAAATGAGCCAGATTGGTCCCTGTGTGTCCATATTCGGCTCTGCTAGGGTACGCCCCGGACAACCCTATTACGACTTGGCCGTCAAAATCTCCCAAAAAGTGGCCGAATCCGGCTACGGGATCATCACTGGAGGTGGTCCAGGCATCATGGAGGCAGGAAACAAAGGCGCCAATATGGCTGGTGGAACTTCCGTGGGATTGAACATTGACCTACCCTTTGAGCAACATGACAATCCATTTATAGATGAAGACAAAAGCTTGGATTTTGATTATTTCTTTGTACGAAAGGTAATGTTCGTAAAATACTCCCAAGGGTTTGTGGTCATGCCCGGGGGCTTTGGCACCTTAGATGAACTCTTTGAGGCCATCACCCTTATCCAAACGCATAAAATACAGAAGTTTCCCATTATTTTGGTGGGCACGGAATTCTGGAAGGGATTACTGGATTGGATCAAGAATACTATGCTGGAAGCGGGCAACATCAGCCCGACCGATTTAGACCTCATCCAACTGGTGGACACCGAGGAAGAGGTCGTTGAAATCATCGACGCATTTTACAAAGGGCATGATCTTAGCCCCAACTTCTAAAAATTCCTTCTTGACGGCGCGTTTCTCCTTAATCCAAATTTCTTTGCTGTTCTTTTCAGTATGTTCCTCTTTATGGGGGCAACATACTAATGACATTACGGCAATTCTGGATGATGAAACCCAAGAGATACAAATACGACAAGAGTTTACATACGTCAATACTTCCCAAAATGGGGTTTCCACCCTCTACTTTAATGATTGGAACCATGCCTACGCCAATAAAAACACTGCATTGGCCAAACGCTTCGCCGAAGAATTCAACCGTAGCCTACATTTGGCCAAGGACAAGGAACGAGGCTTTACCCATATAAAAACCATAGTTGGCAATGACTATTCCGGACTGGATTGGGAACGTGTGAAAAATAAGGATGTCATCGCCGTTAAATTGGGCCATAGTATAGAGCCTGGGGAATCCATTCAACTGTTCTTCACCTATACCGTACAACTGCCCAGTGCCAAATTCACCTCCTATGGGTTTACCGGTCAGGGCTACAACCTTAAGGATTGGTATTTAACTCCTGCGGTTTTAAATGGTGAATGGCACTTGTATGACAATATCAATCTGGATGATCTGTATACGGATGTCACCAATACCACAATCAACCTGAAGTATCCGGAGAAGCTTTTTTTGGCCACCAATTTTGATGAATCAAACTCAACCAAGTTTCCCGGCGGTCAATACGTAACCCTCTCTGGACAAAATCGGAAAAGCTGTGAGATCATTTTAAGCCCCTATAAAAAATTCACCAAACATATTACGAGCCACCTTACCGTGACTTCGGATTTGGAGTCCAACAAGTATGATGAAATATCCCAAGGGATTTCCATAAATAGAGTGGCTCAATTTCTGGAGGAAAATCTAGGAAAGTACCCCCATGACAATCTATTGGTGAGCGAGTTTAATTACAACAAGGCACCCTTGTACGGTATCAACCAACTTCCCTCTTTCATTAGGCCATACGAAGAACGCTTCCAGTTTGAAATGAAGTTTCTCAAAACGGCCATCAACAGCTATCTCAAAGAAACTTTGTTCCTTGACCCCAGAAAAGAACGCTGGGTAAACGATGCCATTGCGTATTACCTCATGATCAAATACGTGGAAGACCATTACCCCAAGCAGAAATTGGCCGGTAAACTATCCAAGGTATGGGGAATCAGAGGGTTTCATTTGGCACAAATGGACTTTAATGAACAATATGCTTTGTTAAGTATGTTGCCCATCCGAAAAAATATTGATCAGGCATTGACCGTTCGCAACGATTCCTTGATCAAGTTCAACCAAAAAATCGCAAACGGGTACAAAGCAGGCTTGGGCATGTCCTACCTTTCGGAATATCTGGGAGATAAAAAAGTGGACAGCAGCATCATTGCATTCTACAAGGAACACCGCCTAGCACCCAAAGTAAATGCCATGGATTTTAGAAAAACCTTGGAACAGTTTGCGGACAAGGACATAAAGTGGTTTTTTGATGAATATGTGGGTACGGATAAAAAGATTGATTTTAAAATCAAGAGTGTGGACAAGACCGAAGATTCCATCTCTTTGGTCCTAAAGAACAAGAGAGGTACCAATGTTCCCATTTCATTGTTTGGTATGCAAAAGGATTCCGTGATTTCGCAGTATTGGTTCACGGACATTGACTCCACAAAGACCGTTACCATCCACAGAAATGGAGAAGATCGGATGGTACTGAACTACGACCAAAAAATACCGGAATTCAACCAACGGGACAATTGGAAGACTCTAAACGGTTTTTTCTCCAGCAACAAAAAGCTGAAATTCCAATTTTTCAAGGATACTGAAGACCCCTATTACAACCAAGTGTTCTACGTCCCCATTGCCAACTTCAATATTTATGATGGCATCACCCCTGGAATGCGTATTTACAACAAGACCTTTTTGGAACGGCCCTTTCAGTACGATATCTCCCCCACCTATTCCTTTTTGGAACGCACCATGGTAGGGAAGGCAACCTTCCATTACAGAAAATATCATCAAAAAACTGGGTTGTACGTCACCAATTATTCCATTACCGGTTCCACTTCCCATTTTCAGGTAAACTCTAGATTCTCCACCCTTACCCCAGCGGTGAGTTTTGGGTGGCGACCCAATGACCTGCTTTCCAATCGTAGACAAAGCTTGCTTTTTAGATACCGGAATGTCTTTAGGAGCATCGATGACAATATTGCGGATCAAATTGACACCGACCCGGATTATAGTGTGATGAACGTCCGCTTTATTGATGTGGATAACAATATCCTGAACTATAATTCTTGGTTTTTGGATGCCCAACACTCCAGTGATTTTACCAAGCTTGCCTTTGAAATGGAGTATCGGAAACTTTTTCAGAGCAACAGACAATTGAACCTAAGGCTGTATGCTGGAAAGTTTTTGCGGAACAAGACCGAGTCCAATTTCTTCAGCTTTGCCTTGGATCGACCAACCGATTATATGTTTGACCTAAGTTATTTGGGGCGGTCCGAAAGTACAGGGCTATATAGTCAGCAAATTATCATATCTGAAGGAGGGTTTAAATCAAAACTTGATAATCCGTTTGCCAATGATTGGATCGTGACCACCAATGCCAGCACCAACATTTGGAGGTGGATTGAAGCCTATGGCGATATAGGCTACCTTAAAAACAAAGGAGAAGACGCCCGTTTTGTATACGACTCCGGGATACGACTCAATTTGGTCACCGATTATTTTGAACTCTATTTTCCCGTTTACTCCAATAGAGGCTGGGAAATTGCCCAAAATAACTACGAGGAACGTATTCGTTTTATAGTCACCATTAGCCCCAAGACCTTGGTAGGGCTGTTTACCCGTAAATGGTTTTAATTTTATCATATTCCCAAAAAATACCCTTCAAACAAAAACTAATTTTAGGATATGTTTGTTTTTTGAACATATTATTATTGAATTGTCATTTTATTAACAGGGTTTCATATTGCTGTTTTGATTGTATTTTAGTACTTTCGCAGAAATCTTCGACTGCCCATGAAACCTGACCCAAGCACAAGCAACGATATTTCCTTCGACGATTTTCAATCCCAAATCCTTCAGGATTATGAGGTTGCGGTCACCAGTAGGGAATGTAGCCTGCTCGGAAGACGGGAAGTCTTATCGGGAAAAGCCAAATTTGGCATATTTGGGGACGGTAAAGAGTTACCACAACTGGCCATGGCAAGGGCCTTTCAGGACGGGGATTTTAGAAGTGGGTATTACCGGGACCAAACTTTTATGATGGCTCTTGGATACCTCAATCCAAAGGAATTCTTCCACGGCCTTTATGCCACTACCGATCTGGAAAAGGAACCCATGAGTGCCGGAAGGCAAATGGGAGGGCATTTTGTGACCCACAGCCTTAACGAGGACGGCTCATGGAAAGATCTTACCAAGCAAAAGAACAGCAGTGCCGACATTTCATGTACCGCCGGACAAATGCCCCGTCTTTTGGGGTTGGCGCAGGCCTCAAAGATCTATCGTAATGTAAAGGAAATGGACCAGACCAACTTTTCCAACAACGGGAATGAGGTCGCTTGGGGCACCATTGGAAATGCTAGTACCAGTGAGGGACACTTTTTTGAGACGGTAAACGCCGCCGGGGTAATGCAGGTCCCCATGGTCATCTGCATTTGGGACGATGAATATGGCATTTCCGTACCCTCTGAATTCCATACCACCAAAGGGGATATTTCGGAAATGCTCAAAGGTCTGCAGCGTGATGAGCATGCCGCAGGATATGAAATATTAAAAGTCAAGGGATGGGATTATACCGCCCTGACCCATACTTTTGAAAATGCTTCGGACATAGCCCGGGACAACCATGTTCCCGTGCTTATCCACGTTACCGAACTCACCCAGCCGCAAGGACACTCCACTTCCGGTTCCCATGAACGATACAAATCTGCAGAACGCTTGCAGTGGGAACGCGAAAATGATTGCAACAAGCGGTTCAGGGAGTGGATTCTGGAAAATGGGATCAGTACCGAGGAAGCACTCAAAAAAATGGAACGGGAAATAAAACAAAAAGTCCGGACCGCAAAAAAAGAGGCTTGGACCGAGTTTTTAAAACCGCATTTAATTGCCAAAAAACAGCTAGTACAATTACTGTCCAATGCTGCAGAGAAGAGTCCGAACCGGGTTTTCATCAACAAAATCAAGAATGACCTGATTGCCGTTGATGAACCGCTCAAAAAAGATTTGGCCTCCAAGTCAAGAACGGCCCTCCGCTATCTTTTGGGAGAGAATACCCCCGAGAGACAACAGCTGCTTCAGTGGGTCCAGAGTTTTTTGGATGATTCCCAACCCAAGTACAGCTCGCATCTACATAGTGAACTTGCCAATAATGCCACCCAAATTGAATCAGTGGCCCCCACCTACCCTGAACAAGTGGAAGAAGTTGATGGCCGTATCATTTTACGGGACAATTTTGATGCACTGTTTACCAAATACCCCAAAACCATGGTCTTTGGGGAAGACACCGGAAACATTGGTGATGTGAACCAAGGATTGGAAGGTCTGCAAAAAAAGTTCGGAGAACTTCGCGTGGCCGATACGGGTATTCGGGAAACCTCCATTATAGGACAAGGTATTGGACTGGCTTTGAGAGGATTAAGACCTATAGCTGAAATTCAATATTTAGACTATATCCTTTACGGAATCCAGACGTTGAGCGATGATTTGGCATCTTTGATGTACAGAACCGTTGGAAAACAGAAAGCACCGTTGATTGTCCGCACCAGAGGGCATCGATTGGAAGGTATCTGGCACTCTGGGTCCCCAATGGGAGGTTTGATCCACCTGCTTCGAGGTATGTACATTTTAACACCACGAAACATGACCCAAGCGGCAGGATTCTATAACACCTTACTCAAAAGTGACGAACCCGCCTTGATCATAGAGAGCCTCAATGGATATCGTCTCAAAGAAAAAAAACCCTCCAACCTGGGAGAGTTTTGCACACCCATTGGACAAGTAGAGACTTTAAAAGAGGGAACGGATATCACGCTGTTGTCTTATGGCTCCACGTTACGAATTGTTGAAAAAGTAGCAAAGGAACTGTTGGAAGTGGGTATAGACGCCGAAGTAATCGATGCCCAATCCCTACTCCCGTTTGACTTGAACCATGATGTTGTGAAAAGTCTCCAGAAAACCAATCGCCTGTTGATTGTTGATGAAGATGTGCCAGGAGGATGTTCTGCCTATTTATTGCAGGAGATTTTGGAGAAACAGGGGGGATATCGCCATTTGGACAGCGCTCCTCAAACCTTGACTTCAAAGGCACATAGACCTGCCTATGCTTCGGACGGGGATTATTTCTCCAAGCCCAATGCGGAAGACATCTTTGAAAAGGTCTACCAGATCATGAATGAAGCAGACCCCGCCTCCTTTCCAAGTCTTAGGTAAATCGGTTTTTGTCGAAAATATCGGTTAAGGACGTATATTTATGCATCATTGTTGCACCGATTAAAAACATAATTAATATTTTCACGTCTTTAAAATCCCCCAAATGAAAAACAACACCTTAGTCCACTTGGGATTGGCACTGCTCCGAATAGTACCTTCAGTGTTTATGATTACCCATGGATATCCAAAACTTTTAAAACTCATCAACGGGAATACAGAATTTGCCAACCCCTTTGGTATTGGTGAAGCCCCTTCCCTATTTTTGGCGGTCATCGGTGAATTTATTTGTCCGCTTTTAATGATCATTGGCTTTAAAACCAGGTGGGCCGCCATTCCAACCGCAATCACCATGGCTGTGGCCGCTTTTATGATCCATGGTGCCGACCCTTTCGGAACCAAGGAAAAAGCCCTACTCTATTTTGTGGTCTTTTTGGTCATTTTTCTTTTGGGGCCCGGTAAGTATAGTGTAGATAAGAAATAACCCTAGATGATTTCCGAAAGGAGCTCTTTCAATAGATCGGCCTGATCCATATTATTGGCCCCGACCCCTTTTCCCTTTAAATCCAATTCGCGGAGACTGGACACGATACCACTTACCCGCTTCATGGGATAGTTTTTTGCGGCAACCGTATATTCCTTTACAAAGTAAGGGTTCACACCCAATACCTTGGCCACATTCCCGGGGGAATGGTCACTCAACCCATGATACTGCAACAATTGGGTAAAAAAGGTGTTCAAAAGGGTCACGGTAACCACAAAAGGGTTGTCCTTGGGGTTCTGGGCAAAATAATCAACGATTCGGGAAGCTTTGGCCACATCCCTTTCCCCAATGGCCTTCTTTAGCTCAAAGTTGTTGAAATCCTTACTGATACCAATATGCTCCTCGATGACCTCTGGGGTAATCTCCATACTAGGGGATACCACCAAGGTCAATTTGTCCAATTCGTTATTGATTTTTCCCAAATCGGTTCCCAAAAACTCCACCAACAAGATACAGGCCTTGGGTGAAATCCTGTATTTTTTACTGGCCAAGGTCCTCCGTATCCATTCCGACACTTGGTTTTCATAAAGTTTTTTACTCTCGAAAAGCTCACCTTTCTTTTGAATGGCCTTGTAAAGTTTTTTTCGCTTGTCCAGCTTCTTGTACTTGTAACAAATCACCAAGATGGTTGTAGGTTGGGGATTTTCGGCATAGGAAACCAGATTCTCTATGGTACGGGAAAGATGCTGGGCCTCCTTTACGATCACTACTTGGTATTCGGCCATCATGGGAAAACGTTTGGCATTGGCTACCACTTCATCCACACTGGTGTCTTTTCCATACAGAACCATCTGGTTAAAACCCTTTTCATCCTCGGTAAGAACGTTGTCCGATATATACTTTGAAATCCTATCGATATAATAGGGCTCCTCCCCCATCAAAAAATAAATGGGTTTGGGGTTTCCCGCATCAATCTTAGCTACAATTTCCTTTATTCCGTCCATTCAGAAAAAAATCATCAAATTTGTCCAATGCAGTCATTGAACTTTCCAGCGTATTCGTTCCGAATCAAAAATAGCCAAAATAGACACTACATTTTTGACGGTATCCGTAAAAAATTTGTAGTGCTCCAACCCGAGGAATGGGTGCGCCAACATGTGCTCCATTTTTTGGTCTTCACAAAAAATTACCCCAAAAGCCTCATCAATGTAGAGAAACAGTTGACCGTGAACCAATTAAAAAAACGGTATGATGTGGTGGTTTTCAATCCGGATGGGTCCATATTCCTGCTTGTGGAGTGTAAAGCACCCGAGGTGGCTATCGACCAATCCACCTTTGACCAAATAGCCCGATACAACCTTCAATTGCAATCCGATTACCTCATGGTGACCAACGGACTGGAGCATTACTATTGCGAAATGGACCATACTGAGGAAAAATACAGGTTTTTAAAGGAAATTCCTGATTTTAGCCGTTAATTTGCTGCCGTTTTGAAAGTCGCCGTAGTCATACTCAATTGGAATGGGGAAACCTTGCTGGAAAGGTTCCTTCCATCTGTTGTAAGCTATTCGCAAGGGGCGGACATTTATGTGGTGGACAATGCCAGCTCGGACGGTTCCGTAGCCTTTTTGAAAGATGCTTACCCAAATATCGGTATCATCCAAAATAAAGAGAACGGAGGGTTTGCCAAAGGGTACAATGATGGTCTGCAAACCATAGATGCAGATATCTTTTGCCTGCTAAATTCAGATGTGGAAGTGACCCCCGGTTGGCTAGAACCTATTGTGGACTTGTTCCAGTCCCATTCTGACATTGCCATTGTACAGCCCAAAATTTTGGATCTGAACCGAAAGGACCATTTTGAATACGCTGGTGCTGCCGGAGGTTATATTGATATGTTGGGGTATCCATTCTGCCGAGGCAGAATATTTCAAGCTTTGGAAAAGGATGAAGGCCAATATGATGATGTCAAGGAAATCTTTTGGGCCACTGGCGCCTGTATGTTCATTCGGCGAAATGTGTTTGAATCACTCCATGGTTTTGATGAGGATTACTTTGCCCATCAAGAAGAAGTGGATCTCTGTTGGCGTGCCAAAAACGCTGGCCATAAAGTGTATTATGTGGGGCACAGCCATGTGTACCATTTGGGAGGTTCCACTTTAAAAAACATGAATCCCAAGAAAACCTTCCTCAATTTTAGGAACTCGTTGTATTCCATCACCAAGAACCTTCCCCGGAAAAAAGCGTTTCCCATTATCTTCTTGCGCCTGATCTTGGATGGCATTGCGGCCCTGCGTTCTATTACTATGAAATATCTAACAATCCTTAAATTATACTCTGAACTATTATGAAAAAAGTTTTTCTAGGAACATTGGCGATGACTGTTCTACTATCTTCTTGTGTATCATCAAAGAAGTACGCGGATTTGGAAGCCAAACAAAAAGAAACCCAAGATTTATTAAACTCTGCCACTGTTAAGTTGAACGACTGCTTGGAAGAAAAGGCAACGGCAGATTCAAGACTACAAACCCTTGAAGATCAAAACGCCTTCCTTAAGGCCAATAACCAAGAGCTCATCAACAACATGGGCAACTTGACCACCCTTACCACAAAAGGTGCCGAGAACCTTGAAAAATCTTTGGAAAGCTTGCGTGAAAAAGACCTTACCATCAGAAAATTGCAAGATGCCGTTACAAGAAGGGATTCCGTTAACCTTTCTTTGGTACAGAGCTTGAAAGGTGTGTTGGGCAACTTGGATGACGAAGACATTGAGATCAGTGTTGAAAAAGGTGTTGTATTCGTTTCCATTTCTGACAAACTATTGTTCAGAAGCGGTAGCTACAACGTAACCAGCGCTGCCAAGGAAGTGTTGGGCAAAGTGGCCAAGGTTGTAAACAACAAGCCTGACTTCGAATTTATGGTAGAAGGTCATACAGACAACGTACCTTACAGAAGCGGTGTTCTATTGGATAACTGGGATTTGAGTGCCAAAAGAGCAACTTCCGTGGTTCGTATCCTACAAAACGATTTTGGTGTTGACCCAGCTAGGATGACTGCTGCCGGACGTAGCTACTACATTCCTTTGGTAAGCAACGAAACCTCTGCCAACAGAGCCAAAAACAGAAGAACCCGTATCGTGGTACTTCCAAAAATCGATCAGTTCTACAGCATGATCGAAGAAGGCATGAAAGATCCTGCCATCGGCGGAAGCGGAAAATAAGAAATCAGTGTATTACGCTGAATGAGAAAGCGACCCAAATGGGTCGCTTTTTTATTTTAAAAAATATCAAGTTCTCCTTTACCTTCACGCACCACTTCGGGAATACCGGTTGAGACATCAATGACCGTGGAGGCCACATTGTCCCCATAGCCGCCATCAATGACCACATCTACCAAATTCTGCCATTTCTCATAAATAAGCTCAGGGTCTGTGGTATATTCCAAGATATCATCCTCATCACGGATGGAGGTGGACACAATGGGGTTGCCCAGTTCTGTGACCAATGCCCTTGCAATATTGTTATCGGGTACCCGTATCCCCACGGTTTTCTTTTTCTTGAAATCCTTGGGCAAATTATTGTTTCCCGGCAAGATAAACGTGTAAGGCCCTGGAAGCGTTCTTTTTAATATTTTGAAGGTAGCGGAGTCTATCTGCCGTACATAATCCGATAAGTTGCTCAAATCCGCACAAACAAAGGACCAGTTGGCCTTTTCCAACTTTATACCCTTGATTCGGGCAATGCGTTGCAATGCCTTGGAGTTGGTAATGTCACAGCCAAGACCATATACCGTATCTGTTGGATAGATAATCAACCCTCCTTTTCTAAGTACATTGCCAATTTTCTCGACCTGTCTTGGGTTGGGATTTTCCTCATAAAGTTTAATGAACTCTGCCATATACACCTAGAAATGGCATTAATGCCAATCCCAATGCAAGGTAACAAAGTTTACATTGAAAACATAAGCCTGAAAAAATGGGCAATGGATTATGAAAATTAGTCCTTGATCACCTCCAGCTTTGCAAAACGGAGCAATAGTTTTTTGATTCCGCCCTGCTCAAAAAGAATCTCCGCTTTCTTATCGTTCCCCACGCCTTCAATTTTCACGACCTTGCCCCTACCAAAGCGGGTATGGTTTACCAAAGTACCTTCTTCCAAGTCAGAATCCGCTACTTGATTGCTAGATGAAGGAGATGCCAAATCCGGTTTCAATTTTCTGAGTTTACGCAATTGATTTTCATTGGGGCGTTGCACACTCGGAGGCGTCCCATTACTTGGCTTCACCTGTCGCAGCTTGCTCTTGTCCACCTCACCAAAAATATTGGCATTGATCATGGACTTATACCGATAGCCATCATTGACCGGGGTAAGGTTTTCCACATACTGTTCGTCTATCTCCTCCAAAAACCTACTGGGTTCAGCGTCAATCAATTTTCCCCATCGGTACCTGTTTTGGGTATACGTGAGAAAAGCTTGTTTCTCGGCCCGGGTCAAGGCCACATAAAACAGTCGTCTTTCTTCTTCCAGTTCGCTTCGGGTGTTCATACTCATGGCCGATGGAAAGAGGTCTTCCTCCATTCCCACTACGTACACATAAGGAAACTCCAAGCCTTTGGCCAAGTGGATGGTCATTAAAGCCACCCTGTCATCGTCCCCCACATCCTTATCCATATCCGTGGCCAAGGCCACATCTTCCAAAAACTCGGAAAGGCTTCCCGTGGCGTCTGCCAGTTCCTTTTGTCCTTCCACAAAATCCTTTATACCGTTCAAAAGCTCTTCAATGTTCTCCATTCGGGCAATTCCCTCAGGGGTCCCATCTTTTTTGAACTCCAACAGCAAACCGGTCTTCTTGGCCACATGTTCGGCCAAGGTAAACGCATCCGAACCTTCGTTCATGATCTGGAAACTCTTGATCATGGTCACAAAATCCTGCAACTTACGCTTAGTTCCGGCATTAATACTCAAGTTGAGCTTCTCCAAATGCTCCATGACCTCATAGATGGAACGACCATAATGATTGGCCGCAACAATGAGTTTGTCAATAGTGGTCTGCCCAATACCCCTGGCCGGAAAGTTGATGACCCGTTTTAGCGCCTCTTCGTCTTTGGGGTTCACAATCAACCGCAAATAGGCAAGAACATCCTTGATTTCCTTGCGCTGATAAAACGAAAGCCCCCCGTAAATCCGATACGGGATATCACGTTTCCGAAGCGCATCCTCAATGGCCCTGGATTGCGAATTGGTACGGTACAGTACGGCAAACTCCCCATTCTGCATCTGATGCTGCATCTTGTTCTCAAAAATGGAACCTGCCACATACCGCCCCTCTTCCGCATCGGTGATACTGCGATGGATTATTATCTTATTCCCTGCATCATTGGAAGTCCACACCACCTTTTCCAACTGGTCCTTATTCTTTTCGATGATGGAGTTGGCCGCATTGACAATGTTCTTGGTAGATCGGTAGTTTTGTTCCAATCGATAGACGGCAACATCATCATAATCCCTTTGGAAATTCAGGATGTTGCTGATGTTGGCCCCACGGAACGAATAGATACTCTGGGCATCGTCCCCCACCACACAAATATTTTGGTAACGGTCCGATAAAGCCTTTACAATTAGGTATTGTGAATGGTTGGTGTCTTGGTACTCATCCACCAATATGTAGCGGAACCGATCCTGGTATTTCATCAGAACCTCTGGGAAACGCGTCAACAACTCATTGGTACGAAGCAAAAGATCATCAAAATCCATGGCCCCGGCCTTAAAACAACGGTCCACATAATTCTTATAGATTTCCCCCATCCGCGGACGCTTGGCCATGGCATCGGCCTCTACCAATTCCGGATTTTGAAAATAAGCCTTTACCGTGATCAAACTGTTTTTGTAGGACGATATCCTGTTCTGGATTTGCTTGTACTTATAGATGTCCTTATCCAACCCCATCTCCTTGATGATGGAAGCGATCAAACGTTGGGAATCCTGAGTATCGTAAATAGTGAAATTGCTCGGATACCCCAATTTATCTCCATCAAACCGCAACAACTTGGCAAAAACCGAGTGGAACGTTCCCATCCAAAGGTTTTTGGCCTCGGAGCTTCCCACAATATCCGCAATCCGCTTTTTCATTTCACGAGCCGCCTTATTGGTAAAGGTCAAGGCCAGAATATTGAACGAATCCACTCCTTGATTCATCAAATGGGCTATACGGAAGGTCAGTACACGGGTCTTTCCAGAACCAGCACCGGCAATGACCATCAATGGACCGTCCTTGTGCAATACTGGAGCCCGTTGTGCATCGTTCAATTCATCCAAAAAAGTACTCAAACGCTCAGAAATTTAAAAGTAGGTGTGAAATTAGCCAATAATGGCCTCATGCTAAAATCAACCTATCAATATTTATAAACACGGAGGAGTTTTGAATTGAATTGAATATATTTAGCAACTCAACTTTTTGCCAATGAAATATTCCCTCTTGCTAACCATCCCCCTTATGACCATGGTATCCCTAGGATTTTCCCAAGAAAAAAAAGCAGGGCCCGTGCTCGAAAATCACGGTGAGGTCTGGACCGTGGAGAATCCAGATTTCAAAACCGATACAAACGCCGAGTTCAAACTGGTGTTTGATATCATGGACAGTCGAGAATCCCATACCGAAATCAACAAGAAAATAGAAACAGCGGCTCGTTTCCTGAACATGCACGCCCAAAGCGGTGTGCCAGTGTCACAACTTAAGGCGGCCTTGGTATTGCACGGGACAGCGGCCAAGGACATAATCCACAATGAGGCCTACCAAGCTCGTTTTGGAACGGTGAACCCCAATTATGATCTGGTCAAAGAGCTGCTGGATGCGGGAGTACAAGTTATTTTGTGCGGACAATCCTCAAAATCACGCAACTACCCCAAAGAAGACCTTATTCCAGGCAGTAAGATTGCCCTTTCGGCCATGACTGCCCTTGTTCAATTACAAAACCAAGGATATCGACTAATAAAATTTTAAACTGATTTCTTATGAACAAAATGACCACCTTCGCGTTTTTGGTGTCCGGTCTATCCCTTTGGGCACAGGACGCCAAATTGGAAAAAGACTATCAAGCCATTGAAAGCAAAGTCATTGAATGGCGACGCGATATCCATCAAAATCCAGAGCTCAGCAACCGGGAGTTCAAAACAGCGGAAAAAATTGCGGAACACCTGAAATCGCTGGGGATTGAAGTACAAACTGGCGTGGCCCATACTGGAGTCGTGGGTCTGTTGAAAGGAAAAAAATCAGGCAAGGTAGTCGCCCTTAGGGCAGATATTGATGCCCTTCCCGTGACCGAACGTAATGACCTTCCGTTTAAATCTACAGTAAAATCCGAGTTTTTGGGTACGGAAGTCGGAGTGATGCATGCTTGCGGGCACGATACCCACACCGCCATTTTAATGGGTGTTGCCGAAGTGCTGTCCAAAAACAAGGACAAGATAAAAGGTACAGTGAAGTTCATCTTCCAACCTGCTGAGGAAGGAGCGCCTCCAGGTGAAGAAGGCGGTGCCAAACTCATGGTCAAGGAAGGGGTACTTCAAAATCCGGATGTGGATGCCATTTTTGGACTTCATATCAACTCCCAAACACCAATCAACACCATAAAATACAAGCCGGGAGGAGCTTTGGCATCCGCCCAGCGCTTTACAATCAATGTAAAAGGAAAGCAAACCCATGGGTCGCAACCTTGGGCAGGGATTGACCCCATCATGATCAGCGCCAAGATTATTGACGGTCTTCAGACCATCATCAGCCGCGAGACCAACCTTACCAACGAAGCTGCGGTTATTTCCGTGGGCAAAATCACCAGTGGGGTCCGGTTCAACATCATCCCCGAAAGTGCCGAAATGATCGGTACCATTAGAACCTTGGATTACGATATGCAGAAGCACATCAATAAGCGCATGGAAGAAATGGTTCCTGCCATTGCCAAGGCCTATGGTGCTGAAGCGACCATTGATATCACAACATCCACGGCCATTACATTCAATGATTTGGATTTGACTGCGCAAATGGCCCCTACCCTAGAGAAAGTGGCCGGAAAGGAGAATGTCACCATTCACAAGGCAATCACGGGTGCCGAGGATTTTAGCTACTTCCAAGAGAAAGTGCCCGGTATGTTTTTCCTTTTGGGAGGGATGACCCCGGGGACCACGGAGTCCTTTCCGCACCATACCCCCGATTTCAAAATTGATGACAGTGGACTACTCTTGGGCGTAAAGACCATGACCCAATTGACCTTGGATTATTTGAACAAGTAAAACATGGAACCTATATTGGATTTTCTTGGAAGCATCCCTTGGTGGGGATGGGTTCTCATTTTTCTATTATTGGTAGCCCTTCGGGATATATTTTTTCAAAGAGCACATACCATTAGCCATAACTTCCCCGTGGTGGGTCATTTACGATACTGGTTGGAGAGCATTGGCCCAGAAATGCGACAGTATTTTGTGGCCAACAACCGCGAAGAGCTTCCCTTCAACCGGATTGAACGGGGCTGGATCTATGCATCGGCCAAAAAGGAGAACAATTATGAGGGTTTTGGTACGGAAAGGGACATCTATGCCCACCAACATATTTTTGTGAAGAACGCTATGATGGCTTATCAAATGCCCCAAGGGCACCCCAATATTGAAAACCCCTATTTTTTACCTTGCGCGAAGGTCATTGGTGCGCACAACAAACGTAGAAAACCCTTCCGCCCAGCATCCATCATCAATATTTCTGCCATGAGTTTTGGCTCCCTTTCCGCCGCAGCGGTCACGGCCATGAACCAAGGGGTGGAAAAATGTGATGCCTACCACAATACCGGGGAAGGTGGACTATCCCCCTATCACAAACAAGGTGGAGATGTTATCTTTCATTTCGGGACCGGTTATTTTGGGGTAAGGTCCAGAGATGGTAACTTTTCCATGGAGAAACTAAAAATATTGGTCGATGAAAACCCATGCATAAAGGGCGTGGAAATCAAACTTTCGCAGGGGGCCAAACCCGGAAAGGGCGGTGTTTTGCCCGGTGCCAAAATCACCCATGAAATTGCCGAAATACGGGGTGTTGAAGTAGGAAAGGATGTACTCTCTCCCTCAACACACAAAGCATTTAGCTCTATTCCCGAGCTTTTGAAACTTATTGAATCCATCGCGGAGGAAACCGGATTACCCGTGGGCATTAAGGGTGCCATAGGAAAACTGGACCAATGGGAAGAGCTGGCCGACTTAATGAAAAAATCGGGAAAAGGTCCAGATTTCATTACCATAGACGGTGGAGAAGGCGGTACAGGAGCAGCTCCCCCAAGTTTTGCCGACCATGTTTCCCTACCATGGACCTATGGATTTTCGTCTGTCTATAAAGTTTTTGAAGACCGCGGACTTACTGAGCGAATCGTATTTATTGGAAGTGGAAAATTGGGCTTCCCTGCCAAAGCGGCCATGGCCTTTGCCATGGGCGTTGACTGTATCAATGTGGCCCGGGAGGCCATGATGAGCATTGGCTGCATCCAAGCCCAAGTATGTCACACCAACCGTTGTCCTGCCGGCGTGGCCACCCAAAGCAAATGGTTACAAAAAGGTATTGACGTACCCTTAAAATCCGATAGGTTGGCCCAATATTTTAAAACGTTTCGAAAAGAGTTTTTGGAAATAACGCATGCTGCCGGTTACGAACATCCTTGCCAATTTACGATGAACGACATCCAACTAAACGTGGATGACGACTATTTGAGCAGTGACCTTGAAGCCATTTACCACTATAAAAAAGTAGCCGTCCCTTTTGAGTCCATGCAAGACCTATGTGATTGTGTACATTTGGGAGGAAAGCCAGTTCTCAAAAAAACATCATAATTTAGCAGTCTATAAATAAACGACCCATATATATACCACACATGAGAAAAAAGTTACCCCTAATTGTATTCTTAGCCTTGACCACGACCATGTTTTCCCAAAGAAAAAGTGATCTTTTGGCTGAAATTGACAATCTAAAATCGCAGATTTCAAGTGTTGAGCAAGATTTGGCCAAGGCCAAGCGGGAAATATCCTCCAGTAATGCCAAGGCTGAAACTTTGGAAGTGGAGAATGCCGGGCTTCGTGATGCCAACGCCACCCTATTGGGTAACTTGAGCAACTTCTCGGAGCTTTCCAAGCAAAACTCGGAGAATGTGAACCGGGCGATGGCCGCATTGGCCAGAAAAGAGAAACAACTCAGTGGCATCAACGATATGATATCGGCAAACGATTCCACGGCCATTGTTTCCCTGACCCATATCAAACAATCCTTGGGCGAGAACGCCAAAGTAGCCGTTGGTGATGGAGTGATCGTTATCTCCAATAGCCTAAGCAGTCTTTTTGGCTCTGACACCTCCACCACCCTAACCGATGCCGGAAAGGAATGGCTGGCCAACGTATCCAAGGTCATTTTGGCCAATCCATCCTTCACCACTGAAGTGGAAGGTCTTAATATTACCGGAGAGTTTGGCCCTACCTATGATCAAGCTTCAGCAGTTTCCAAAGAATTGGTGACTGTTCTGGGGGTGCCTAGTGGCAGTGTGTCCATCTCTGCCAAGGATGGCAACTTCAAGGAAGGGATAAACATTAAGTTACAACCGGATTTTAAAGCATTTTATGCCAAGGCCAAGGAAAGTGCCAAAGCTGTCCAATAATATTATTGGATAAATACTTTTTAAAAGTTTGGTTCGTTCTTGTTGTGTAAAATCAATAAAAACCAAACTATCCCATGACTGGAGACAATATACTTCAACTTTTCGCTTTTTTGTTACCCGCTGTTGTGACCGGGGCTGTTGCTTTTTATTTTTTTAGACTGCATACCCGGAACGAAGATGGCAGAAGACGATTCCTTTTACATAAAGACTCCCAAAAAGACACCTTACCTGTTCGTTTGCAGGCCTATGAACGAATGGTGCTCTTCTTGGAGCGGATTGCCATCAATAGCCTAGTGGTCCGTGTGGCGCCCAAGGGAAAAAGCAAGAGTGATTATGAGAATTTGCTCATCAAACAGATTGAAACCGAATTCGAGCACAATCTTTCCCAACAGATATACATGAGCGATGAATGCTGGAACATCATCAAAGCGGCCAAAAATGCCACCATACAGATTATCCGATCCGCAGGCATGAGCGAAACCGATTCCCCGGACAAGCTACGGGAAGACATCCTGAACCAAACCATGGAAAAGCAATCGCCATCCAATACGGCGTTGGCCTTCGTGAAAAAAGAGGTAAGCGAACTTTGGGATTGATCTATTCCTGATGTTCAGGATCAATGGGGCTGGTTTCCTCATTTTTGTTCTTGGCGTAGAGATATCCCCGCTTCCACCACAGTGTCATGCGCTCTTTATTGAACACCAATGAATTGGTGGTCAACACCGTAGGGGTATAGTAAAAGTTAATGATGGCATCCTTTTGGCTGGCCACCAGTTTTCCAATCCTAACATTCTGGTTCTCTATCCTATCCAACATAAAACTGAAGATCGTCGTAATCAAGTCGAACGGGTTTTTGGAAGACATCCGGTTGAGGTAGTTCACTTCGGTGTGCAAAACCACTACATCTACTTCGGTGGCGCCTCGGTTTAGGGCCTCCTCGATGGGTACGAGGGTCCCCAGCCCCCCATCGGCATACTCACAGCCTTCTTTTTTGACCAAGCTCATAAATGGGGTGTAGTTGGATGAAATCCAAATCCAATCGCAAAACTCATCATAGGTGCAATCGTTGATGGACTTGTACTCCACTTGGTTCAAGGAGAGGTTGGATACCGTAACCACCACATCCATATGGCTTTCCTTCAATTCTTCAAACTCCTCAACGGTAATGGATTCCCTGATCAATTTTCGAAGATTCTCACTTTCCCCGAACGTTTTTTTACCCTTGATAAAGTTTTTCACCACATTCCAGTGGTTGATGGCAATAATCTCTACGCCATGCTTTTTTTTAATGAGAAAAGGGCAATTGTTGAAGATACTGTCTTGGTCAACCGAAGAATAAATTTCCTTGATTTTGTCCAGCTTGTTGAGCGCTAAATGGGAGATCAACAGACTTCCTGTGGATGTGCCCACAAAAATGTCGTATTTGTGTTGGGCCTCCTGGATCAGAAACTGCGCAACACCTCCTGCAAAAGCTCCCTTGCTTCCTCCTCCCGAAATGACCAATGCCCTCATTTGCCCAAAGTTTTGTCCAAATATTGCTGTTCTTCTTGGTTTAACAAAGGATAAATCGCTTTTAATCGAGCCGTACTGCCTTCACTTTTCAAAAACTCTTTTAACATGTTCCGGGATGTTTTTTTGAAATGCCACACGTGGTGGCTACAGGACTCAATCAAGTTACGCAAGGTTTCATCATTGAAACCGCCGATGTTCTTCAGATATTGAAACGCCAACAACCGAACTTCAAAATGATGGTTGGAGCTGGTATATGAACTCAATTCCTTAAAAAGCCCTGGTTTTGAATCCATTCGGTAATCGGGAGTCACCAAGGCCAATGTCAACCATAGCAGGCGAATATTTTTGTTGGGAAACCCAATAATACCGTCCGTTTTGTCCAGATACGCTCCCCGCTTTTCGGGAAAATCCGTCCAAAGTCGGTACAAAGCGGGTTCCAAGGTCGCATAACTCTTGTCTTGGAGCAAAGCCTCAAAATTCATCTGAAGGTCTTGGGATACCTTGGGTAAGGTAAGGGCCACTGCCTGACGAACCTTTTTATCCTCTGTTTTTAGGACTTTTGAAAGAAAACTTATAGGCAGTACATCCCCATAATCCAACAATAAGCGATGTTTCAGCTGACTGGAACGAAATGTGGGCCAGTTGTTCTCCAATATGATAGGAGCACCATCATTGGACTCCCCTATGGTTTCCTTAATCTCAAAATAGGTTTTGATGGATGGGCTCTTTTTAACCAAAAAAGCTTTGACCTGTTCAAAAGGAAAATCAGACTCTTGCAGCCACAAATTTTCAAAATCGGAGAGATTGGTTCCAGAGGCTTCTTCCATTTCCGCCATAAAATCTGAAATAGTCACATTTTGAAAGGCATACTTGGCCAAATAATTTTTTATCCCTTGTTTAAAACTGGCATCCCCTACCCTGTCTTGGAGCATAACCAATGCCCAGGCTCCTTTTTCATAAAAGGTTAGGCTCCCTGCTCCGGAGTTGGTAAGCGCCTCTCCACTGCCGTCTTGCGAAAAACGTTCCAATGCCTCTGCGGTTCCCAACAAATGCCAGTAAAGATATTCCTCCCCAAAAATGTCCTTTTCCGTCAAGTAGGCATAATAGGTGGCAAATCCCTCGTGCAACCAATGGTGGTTTCCACTCTGCTCTGTCACCAAATTTCCGAACCATTGATGGGCTAGTTCATGGGCATTCACATTTACGTAGTTTTTATCCGCAAAAGCCACCGAATCCACCACAAAGGTGTTGGAGAAAATGGTTGCCCCGGTATTTTCCATCCCTGCATATAAAAAATCCTGTACGGGAACCTGTTTGTAGTTCTGCCAAGGATAGGGCACTCCAATTTCCTGCTCTAAAAAGTCAAAAATATGTTGGGTATATCTGTAGGTCGGTTCAGCCTTTAAACTGTCTTTGGGTTCGTAATACAGTTCTACGGGTACTCCAGATGTGGAATGAATGGTCTCTTTTTTAAAATCACCTATCGCAAAGGCCACCAAATAGCTGCTCATGGGTTTTTGCATATCAAACTGCCATAAATATCCATTTGCATCGGGCAAGGTTTCCTTTTTGACCATTTCTCCGTTGGCAATCACAGTGTAGTTCCGCTTTAGGATGATATCAAGGTCAAACTCCACCTTTTCGGTCATATCATCAAAACTGGGCAGCCAATGGCTGGTATACTTCCCCTGGCCCTGCGTCCAAACCTGTTCATCCCCTTCAATGGCATCGTCCCAACCCAAAAAATAAACGGTTTGTTTGGGCTTCGCCACATAATCCAAGGATACAATATGGGAATCGCCCTTCTTCATCTTTTTTTTGATGGTGATCTTTCTCCCATTGTATCGGTAGTCTGTCTTGTCCCCATCCAAATACACTTTGGAAAAATCAAGATTTACGGCGTCAAGATAAATGGAATCCACATCTTCAATCACATTATACTGATAGGCTACACGACCATCAATGCGACCTTCGGACGGAGTGGGTTCAATCAAAACCTCGGCTCGGATAAAATCCACCTTATCCTGAACCTGGGCGGAAAGCAACTGTGTAAAGAGAAAAAAAATAAGTGCCGGGGTAAGCTTCATACCATCATCCTATCAAAAGTCCTTCCAAATTACATATTTTAGTTCGATGAATCCCAATTTTCTGCAAACTCCCATCCCATATTTAAAAGGTGTCGGTCCCAATCGGGCAGACACCCTCAAGGCAGAACTGGGCATAGAGACCTATCGGGACCTGCTTCATCTGTTCCCCAATCGGTATTTGGATCGGACCCAGTATTACAAAATCGCCCAGTTGCAGCCTAGTGGAGCCGATGTTCAGGTTGTTGGGAAGATCATCCACCTTAAAACGGTGGAACAGAAACGGGGAAAACGCTTGGTGGCCACTTTTGTGGATGAAACCGGGCAAATGGAGCTGGTATGGTTCCGCGGCCACAAATGGATAAGGGAGAACTTGAAAATCAATGAGCCTTACGTGGTCTTTGGACGGATTTCCAAGTACGGGAACACTTTTTCCATGCCCCACCCAGAGATGGAACTCCTATCCGAGCACCAACAAGGGGTGAAAATTGCCATGCAGCCCATCTACCCTTCCACGGAAAAACTTATGGCCAAAGGCATTACCAATCGGGTTGTGGGCAAAATGATGCAGCAGTTGTTCATCGAATCCAAGGGACAATTTCCAGAATCGCTTTCCAACAGTATCTTGGAGGAACTACGGTTGATCTCCAAAAGTGAAGCGCTTTTCAACATCCACTTTCCCAAAAACCAGGATTTGCTGGCCAAGGCACAGTTCCGCCTCAAGTTTGAGGAGCTTTTCTATGTACAACTACAACTCATCTCCAAAAAACTGCTTCGCAAACAAAAGATCAAGGGAATGCCCTTTGAAGCGGTTGGCGAAAAATTCACCGGTTTCTTTGAAAACCACCTTCCTTTTCAACTGACCAAGGCCCAGAAAAGGGTCATCAAGGAAATTCGGAACGATTTGGGGAGCAATGCCCAAATGAATCGACTCCTACAAGGAGATGTGGGCTCAGGAAAGACCATTGTGGCCCTCATGTGCATGTTGCTGGCCATAGACAATGGGTTTCAGGCCTGTTTAATGGCACCTACAGAAATTCTGGCCAGTCAGCACTATACGGGTTTAAAAGAGTTATTGGGCAACATGGATGTGAAAATGGCCTTATTGACCGGTTCCACAAAAAAGTCGGAACGGACCTTGTTGCACAATCAATTGGAGAATGGAAACCTGAATATTTTGGTGGGCACCCATGCGGTTTTGGAGGACAAAGTGCAGTTTAAAAACCTGGGCTTGGCCATTGTGGACGAACAACATAGGTTTGGCGTAGCGCAACGCTCCAAGTTGTGGCACAAAAATGAAATCCCACCCCATGTTTTGGTGATGACAGCCACTCCCATTCCCCGAACCTTGGCCATGAGCCTATATGGGGATTTGGATGTTTCCGTAATCGATGAGCTTCCCCCGGGCCGAAAAGCCATTAAAACGGTCCACCGTTTTGATAGTAACCGACTAAAGGTGTTTCGCTTTATCAAAGATGAGATTACCAAAGGGCGGCAAATCTATGTCGTGTATCCCCTTATCCAAGAATCCGAGGCCTTGGACTATAAAGACTTAATGGATGGATATGAAAGTATTATCCGGGATTTTCCGCAACCAGAATACCAGATATCCATTGTACATGGAAAAATGAAGCCGGCCGACAAGGATTATGAAATGGAGCGTTTTGTAAAAGGCGAAACCCAAATCATGGTAGCCACCACAGTGATTGAGGTTGGGGTGAACGTCCCCAATGCCTCGGTCATGATCATTGAGAGTGCGGAACGTTTTGGGCTTTCCCAACTGCACCAGCTCCGTGGGCGTGTGGGTCGCGGTGCAGAGCAAAGTTTCTGTATCCTGATGACGGGCCACAAACTATCTGAAGAGGCCAAGACCCGTTTACAGACCATGGTACGTACCAACGATGGGTTTGAAATTGCCGAAGTGGACCTCAAACTCCGTGGCCCGGGGGATTTAATGGGCACCCAGCAAAGTGGCATGCTCAATCTTAAGATTGCCGATATTGTCAAGGACAACCAAATCTTGAAAACGGCCCGATACCATGCCATTCAATTGCTCAAGGAGGACCCAAGGTTGGAAAAAGAAGAAAACATCCCCATCCGAAAGGCTTACTCCCGAATGATGCAAAACAAGACCATCTGGAATTATATCAGCTAAAAAAAGCCCGATCAATGTCGGGCTTTATCTTTTTATCGGCTGATTATTAATTGATATCCGTGCCTTCCTGTAATCTGGTTATATTCGCGGCTATGGCATTCTTGTTCCCTTGGTCCGGAGCCCTACCTTCTGCAACTTTGATGTGCTTCAATGCATTTTTATAGTCTCCAACGGCAGAATAGCCTCTGGCCAATCCGTAATCCACTGGCCAGGTTCCTTTATGGTTTTTGGCGTTCCATTTGAACACTTCCAAGGCTTCTTCTTTTTTCCCTTGGGCAATCAGTCGCCGTCCATAACCATGGATTTCAAGAACAGTACCTAGGGGCATGGCCTCGTCCATAACCGCTTTGGCCTCGGCAGTCTTTCCTTGTTGCTCCAAAATCTGGGATTTTATGCTAAGGTTGTTGAAGTTCTTCTGGCTGAAGAACTGTCCTTCAATGGCCGCGTTGATCCATCCAAGGGCCTCATCCAAATCACCCCCATTGTTCAACGCGTAGTTGGCCGCCTGTTCCCAACTTTGCCTATTGAACCCCGGAGTGGTCTGTAATTGCTGACGGATTTCGGCCAAAACATTTTGGGTAACATCCGTTTCAACCGTAAAAGGAATCTTCTTTTTCTCCCAGCTCAAAAACGCTACGGCCGAATTGGCATCCACCTGGTCAAAACCAAAGGTCAACTGCTCCATATGGGGCACTTCCTCGGTTTCAACATCCACGCGAAGGGCATCTTCAGCAGGATCATAAAAGTAACTGCCCCAAGCCCCATGGTTATTGGAAAAAATAACGGTAGCCATATTATTCTCATTGACGATCATGTGCAGCCCATACTTTCCTGCTGGGAGTGTTTTGCCTCCAATGGTCAAGTCGTGGGTGGTCTTGAATACGGTGTTCTCATTGGCTCCTGCCCTCCAGGGGGATTCGGGTGCCGTTCCAAATCCAAGGTTGTTCATCCCATAAGGGACCAATGCACCCCAAACTTCCCTGTCGTTGACACTGGGACGGGAATAGACGATGGTGACATCCGTAGTTCCTATCCTTTGGGACACTTTTGCCATTTGACTGCCCCTCGGTAGAAAGTCCAACTGTGCAAAAGCAGTATTGGACATAAGAAATACGGTCATTAGAATTGTGGCCGAAAAGGCCGGGTAAAATTTTCTCATGGTTCGTTTTTTTGATGTAGTTAATGAATAAACTTTTAAGTTGATGCCCTAAAGTATGTTGCTTAGGGTTTGGATAGCGTTACAACAATGTTAAATAAAATTGGAACATGTTAAATTTCAATGAGTTAACTTATTCAACTCAAAATCAAGGGAATCCACCAGTGATATCTGAAAATACCACGGCAACTTTTGTTAACATTCCATCTATTCTATGAAAATGGTGGTTGAACATCGTAATTTTACATGCAAACCAAGAGCAGGTTTTTATTGATATTTTAACTTTGTAGGCTTACAAATTATTGAATGTAACGATGAGCAAAACACTATTTGATAAAGTTTGGGATTCCCATGTGGTCCAACATATTGAAAATGGTCCGGATGTCCTTTTTATTGACAGGCATTTGGTGCATGAAGTAACGAGTCCCGTAGCTTTTTTGGGATTGAAGAATAGAGGTATCAAGGTATTGTACCCGGAGCGTACGTTTGCCACGGCAGACCACAATACCCCTACCCGAAACCAGCATTTACCTGTTAAGGACAAACTATCGGCCAATCAACTAAAGGCCCTTGAGGAAAACTCCAAAGCCCATAATATCCCTTATTGGGGGCTTGGGCATAAGAAAAATGGAATTGTTCACGTCATCGGTCCGGAAAACGGAATTACCGTTCCCGGTGCAACCATTGTTTGTGGGGATTCCCATACTTCCACCCATGGTGCCTTTGGTGCCATTGCTTTCGGAATTGGGACCAGTGAAGTGGAAATGGTACTTTCTACCCAATGCATCATGCAGCCCAAACCCAAAAGAATGCGCATCAATGTGGATGGAGCCCTCAGCAAAGCGGTTACCCCAAAAGATGTGGCCTTGTACATCATTTCCCAATTGACCACTTCCGGGGCCACCGGATATTTTGTGGAATATGCCGGTGAGGTGTTCAGGAACATGTCCATGGAAGGTAGAATGACCGTTTGCAACCTCAGTATTGAAATGGGCGCCCGTGGAGGTATGATTGCTCCCGATGAAAAAACATTTGACTACATCAAGGGACGTGAGTACACTCCAAAAGGTCAGGACTGGGATACCGCAATGGAATATTGGAAAACCTTGTATTCTGATGAAGATGCTGTTTTTGACAAGGAACTTTCCTTCAATGCCAGTGATATAGAACCGATGATTACCTATGGAACCAACCCTGGTATGGGTATGGGCATCCAAAAATACATTCCGCTTGCGGAAGCCGTTGAAGGCGGTGTGGCCACGTATAAGAAATCCTTGGAATATATGGATTTCAACGAAGGTGAGGCCATGATCGGAAAACCCATTGATTTTGTTTTCTTGGGAAGCTGCACCAATGGTAGGATAGAGGACTTTAGAGCCTTTGCCTCCATCATCAAAGGAAAAAAGAAAGCAGACCACGTAACAGCATGGTTGGTCCCCGGCTCCCACCAAGTGGAAGCAGCTATTAGGGAAGAAGGTATTTTGGACATTCTTCAGGAAGCTGGTTTTGAGCTACGTGAACCCGGATGTTCAGCCTGTTTGGCCATGAACGATGATAAGATTCCCGCTGGAAAATATGCCGTGAGCACCTCCAACCGAAACTTTGAAGGAAGACAAGGTCCCGGAGCACGTACCCTATTGGCCAGTCCTCTGGTTGCTGCTGCAGCGGCTGTTACCGGTAAGGTCACCGACCCACGGGAACTCATGGAAGAAGCATTCGCATAACACTATACAATTGGCAATAAACAATGAACAATTATCAATACACAGCGGAACAATCTACTGTTAATTGGTATTTGTCAACTGAAAATTGAAAAAACATGGCATACGATAAATTCAACATATTAAAAAGTTCGGCGGTACCCATGCCCATTGAAAATGTGGATACTGACCAAATCATCCCAGCCCGATTCCTTAAGGCCACGGAGCGTAAAGGTTTTGGGGACAATTTGTTCCGCGACTGGAGATACAATTCAGATGATACCCCAAAAGAGCATTTTGTACTGAACAATCCCATCTACAGTGGACAGATATTGGTGGGCGGAAAAAACTTTGGTTCCGGTTCTTCTCGGGAGCACGCCGCATGGGCCGTATACGATTACGGATTCCGCTGTGTGGTATCCAGCTTCTTTGCGGATATTTTCCGAAACAACTGTCTGAACATCGGGGTATTGCCCGTTCAGGTAAGTCCCGAGTTTTTGGATAAAATTTTCACCGCCATTGAGGCCGACCCCAAAGCGGAGTTGGAAGTGAACCTTCCTGAGCAAAAAATCACCATTTTGGCAACTGGGGAAAGCGAAGGCTTTGACATCAACGGGTACAAAAAACAAAATATGCTCAACGGTTTTGATGACATCGACTATTTGTTGAACATTAAAAACGATATTGAGCAATTTGCCGGGAACACTCCCTTATAGACACTACCCAACCCTACACTGAAAATGAAAGCACGCACCGTTGAAATCATGGACACCACCCTAAGGGATGGTGAACAGACCTCTGGGATTTCCTTTTCCGCTTCGGAAAAACTCACTTTGGCCAAACTTCTTTTGGAAGAACTCAAAGTGGACCGTATTGAGGTAGCCTCGGCCCGTGTTTCGGAAGGAGAGCTTAAGGCCGTACAGAACATCACGGAATGGGCCTCTACCGAAGGTTATCTTTTCAAAGTGGAGGTGCTCACCTTTGTGGACAATGGGGTTTCCTTGGATTGGATGGTGGAAGCTGGCGCCAAGGTTCAAAACTTGTTGACCAAAGGGTCCTTGAACCACCTCACCCATCAACTCAAGAAAACGCCCGAGCAGCATTTTTCAGATATTTCGGCGGTGATCAAAAAAGCCCAAGAATTGGGCATTGAAACCAATATATATCTTGAAGATTGGAGCAATGGTATGCGAAATTCCAAAGAGTATGTGTACCAATTTTTGGATTTTCTTACCGCCCAACCCGTTAAACGCATTTTGTTGCCTGACACCTTAGGGGTATTGACCCATGGCGAGACCGGACAGTTTTTTAAAGAGATCATTGAGAAATATCCGAACACGCATTTCGATTTTCATGGGCATAACGATTATGACCTGAGCGTAGCCAATGTCATGGAAGCTCTCAAAGCGGGTGCTCATGGCCTGCACCTGACCGTAAACGGTATGGGGGAACGGGCCGGTAATGCACCCTTGGCCAGCGTAGTGGCCGTAATCAATGATTTTATGCCCGAGATTTCCATCGGGGTCAAGGAATCCTCGCTGTACAAAGTGAGCAAGTTGGTATCGGCATTTACCGGATTTGGCATCCCGGACAACAAGCCCATTGTGGGAGACAATGTATTTACGCAAACTGCTGGCATACATGCGGATGGGGATAGCAAAAAGAATCTTTACTTTAATGATTTATTGCCAGAGCGTTTCGGCAGAAAGCGGAAATATGCCCTAGGCAAAACATCGGGCAAGGCCAATATTCAAAAGAACCTTCAGGAACTGGGACTGACCTTGAACGATGAAGAGCTCAAAAAAGTTACCGAGCGCATCATAGAGTTGGGCGACAAGAAAGAAAGGGTCACCAAGGATGACCTCCCCTACATCATTTCCGATGTTCTGGACAGCGACCTCCATCAACAAAAGGTATTTGTAAAATCCTATGTACTTACCCACTCCAAAGGGCTGAAGCCCTCCACTACCCTTTCCATAGAAATCGAAGGAAAGAGCTATGAGGAAAATGCACAGGGAGATGGACAGTTCGATGCCTTTATCAACGCCTTGAAAAAAGTGTACAAAAAAGAAGGAAGGGAACTGCCCAAGTTGGTGGACTATGCCGTTAGAATCCCCCCCGGAAGCAATTCGGATGCACTTTGCGAGACCATTATCACTTGGCAGACCAAGGAAAATGAGTTCACTACGCGTGGATTGGACTCCGACCAGACCGTATCGGCCATTAAGGCCACAGAAAAAATGCTCAACCTAGTATAGACAATTGTTGAAAACTGATAATTAAAGAAATGAAATTGAACATAGCCCTATTGGCCGGGGATGGAATCGGCCCCGAAGTAATAGACCAAGCCGTAAAAGTATCCGATGCCGTAGCAAAAAAATTCGGACATGAGATCAATTGGACGCCAGCACTTACCGGCGCTGCTGCCATTGATGCCGTGGGCGAACCCTATCCCGACGAAACCCATGAGGTATGTGCCAATGCCGATGCCGTACTTTTTGGAGCCATAGGACATCCACGTTTTGACAATGACCCATCCGCCAAGGTACGTCCTGAGCAAGGGTTGTTGAAAATGCGTCAAAAATTGGGACTTTTTGCCAATGTACGGCCCACATTTACCTTTCCTTCATTGATTGATAAATCCCCTTTGAAGAAAGAACGCATTGAAGGTACGGACCTTATCATCCTTCGTGAGCTTACCGGAGGGGTGTATTTTGGGGAAAGAGGAAGAAAGGACGACGGAAACACCGCCTTTGACACCATGACCTACCAACGCTATGAAATAGATCGATTGGCCCGCAAAGGCTTTGAAATGGCCCTAAAACGGTCCAAAAAGCTTTGCTGTGTGGACAAGGCCAACGTATTGGAATCTTCCCGTTTGTGGAGGGAAACCGTCCAAAATTTGGAAAAGGAATACCCAGAAGTGGAAGTGTCCTATGAATTTGTGGATGCCGTGGCCATGCGTTTGGTACAATGGCCCAAAGCCTATGATGTGATCATTACCGCCAACCTATTTGGGGACATCCTTACTGATGAAGCCTCCGTTATTTCTGGCTCCATGGGATTAATGCCCTCTTCTTCCGTAGGAAGCAAGGTATCGCTATATGAACCCATTCACGGTTCGTATCCGCAAGCCGCTGGAAAGAACATCGCCAATCCATTGGCAACCGTACTCTCTGCCGCCATGTTGTTCGAGGATTTGAACCTTGCCGATGAAGCGGAAGCCATTCGTGCTGTGGTCAACAAGTCTTTGGCCGAAGGTGTGGTCACTGAGGATTTGGCCGAAGGTGGTAAATCATTTGGCACCAGCGAGGTGGGTGATTGGTTGGCCGCCAACATCTAATCCATTTCGAAAACAAAAACTCCAAGAGCCCCTTTATGGGGCTTTTTTATGTCAAAAACATACCTCTTCCCAATTCCCCTTCAATTCAAATCCAGCCTACGTCAATCCATAAGGGGCATCCGTCAATTGTGCCCTCCTTTTTGATTTAGACCATAATAGTTTTGGTCCTCAATAGAAATTTCAAAAGGAACTTAAGATGGCACTACAGGAAGAATTTGAACAACAAGGAATTTGGCTGTTCCGATACCGAAGCTTTTTGCCTTTGATCATCATTGCGATCGGAATTGGCCTGTACATCAACACCGAGATCAACCCCGAAACCTTTTTCATCAAGGACACCCCATATGAATTTCATTATGAACTATTCTGTTTGTTCGTGGGGCTGTTGGGGCAGTTTATCCGAATCTTCACCATTGGCCATGCCCCAAAGAACACCTCAGGTAGAAATGTAAAGGGTCAGGTGGCAGATACGCTCAACACCACAGGTATCTATTCCATTGTAAGACACCCTCTTTACTTGGGAAACTTCTTTATGTGGTTGGGTCCGGCCTTATTGACCGGCAACTTTTGGTTTGTAACGGCTTTCTGTTTCCTCTTTTGGGTGTACTATGAACGTATCATGTTCGCGGAAGAGCAATTTTTACGAAAAAAGTTTGGGATGACCTATCTGTTTTGGTCCGAAAGGGTCCCTGCCTTTATTCCAAATTTTAAAAAGTATAGACAGCCCGTTATGACTTTTAGTTGGAAAAAGGTCTTGAAACAGGAAAAGAATGGTTTTTTCAATCTCTTCACTATATTTTTTGTTTTTGATATGGCCGGGGAACTCATCAATGGAACCACTAATTTCAACCTGACTTTTCTGGTAGGCTTTATCATTTCCAGTATTGCTTTTCTGGTATTGACATTCCTAAAACGACGAACCTCTGTCCTAGATGAGGAAAATATATTGCGATAAACGAACGACTTCTCACTTCTCTTATCATATCCCATCAATCCAAACAGGGCATCGATAAATTTCACCTCCCCCAAACAAAATCCTTTGGGTTTATTTTAAAATAAACCATAAACAGCATTGGGATTTCTCGTCGTCCCGATGCCTATCGGGACTCACTCGAAATGACATACACCCATTTCCAGTCATTTCGAACCCTGTCCTGAGCCCTGCCCTGAGCGAAGTCGAAGGGGTGGTCGAAGGAGCTGTGAGAAATCTGTTACCATAACCCAAAAGTTGCCACCTTGACGCCCAACGACTGTTCTGTAATTTTAAGACTGGAACATTGCATCAACCCAAACCAAGCACACATCAACCCAAACAGGGCATCCGTCAATTCCTCCCATGATTCCGGTATGTCTTTGCTTTCCTTTGGAAAAACAATAAAAAATTCACGATGAAACATCCAAAACTCTTGGGGCTCATGTTCATGGCCCTGACCCTCTTTGTAAACCAGTCCTGTAAAAAGGATGAGGCCTGTGAGGAGAAAACCTGGTACCATGACGGAGATGCTGATGGCGAAGGCGATTCCGGTGACACGAAAAAGGCCTGTGACAAACCGGACGGTTATGTGGCCAATGCCAATGACCCCGATGACACCAATGCCGATATTTTTTCCAATTGCACCATGGTGACCTATTATCTGGACAATGACGGCGACACCTTCGGGGATCCCAACCAATCCTTGGAACTCTGTGATGGAGTTACAGTACCTGAAAAGTATGTTACTGACAATACAGATTGTGATGATGGTGACCCTAATATCAACCCTGATAATCCTATAACAGTATATTTAGACAAAGATGGGGACGATTACGGGGATTCCAGTGTCTCAATCACTATTTGTTCTTTTACAGAACGCCCAAATGACTATGTTTATGAAGATGGCGACTGTAATGACGATGACCCAAACATCAATCCTTCCGCAACGGAAGTTCCGCATGACGGAATTGACAGTGATTGTGGTGGGGAGGAAGAATCAATAATCCCCGTGACCATTTGGAATGGGGCCGATATAACATTCACAAAGGAATCCTATGCGGATTGGACCCAGCCAGCCAATCAAGATTTGATTACCGAAAATGTTATAATAACTAGACAGGACGATGGTCCTATTTATAACTTTCAATGGTGGCAAGATACCTTTCTAGAAGATGCAGTCCATGTAAGCGACAATGAGTCTGATTTAATGGAGGATTTTTATGATGACGGAGGGTATGGGATACATGACTATGCAAAAATTAATCCAACAGGCGGCACGAAACGGGTACGATGGGCCATATTAGATCCAGGGGGCGGAAATTATGAAAACTCAGCGTGGGAAAATTTTAACTTTTACGCCGAACTTGGTAATCCCAAAAATTTCTATAGCTTTAAGAATGTTTTCGATATGATCAACTATTTGGATGGCAACCACGATATCATTCATGGAGTGCACAGTGACTTTTATTTAGATTATTCACACTCCGTGGGTATAGTAACAAGTTTTAATGTACTAGAAGGAAAAAAATTAGCTCTTTGGATTGAAGATGAAAACATTTACCTAACCATTACCATAAACTCATGGGACATGGATTATGAGGCGCTTGGAGGTGGTTTCTCATATACCCGTTCCACCCCAAATTAGACAAAAGAATTTGAAAGCAAAAAAAAGCCTTGGAAATTTCCAAGGCTTTTTTTTTATGTTAAACTTCATTGGAGATTTCTCGTCGTCCCGATTACCACCGGGACTCACTCGAAATGACATACAACAATTTGCAGTCATTTCGAACTGTCATCCTGAGCGAAGTCGAAGGAAAATGTGAGAAATCTAAACACCTTACTCACAACATTAATCCAACCAAGACTGAAAAAGAGATTTCTCGTCGTCCCGATTACCACCGGGACTCACTCGAAATGACATACAACAATTTGCAGTCATTTCGAACCCGGTCCTGAGCGCAGTCGAAGGAGAATATGAGAAATTTGTTGTTACAAGATATAGTCCGTACTTAAAAAGTTGCTCACTTTGGCCTCCAACAACTGTTCAATGGTCTCGTTGTTCAGGTCGTTGTCCTTAAAGGCCACAAAAGTACGTATGGAGAACGAACGCAGGGCGTCGTGCACACTTAACGTAGACTGTGCAGAATCCTTTCGTCCGGTAAACGGATACACATCCGGGCCACGCTGGCAGGAACTGTTCAGGTTTACCCGGCACACCAAGTTCGCCAAGGAATCAATTAGGGGCGAAAGGGTGTACACATCTTTTCCGAACAGACTCACCTGCTGTCCGTAGTTGCTTTCCGCCATATCGTCCAAAGGCTCTTCAATATCCTTGAAGGACAGCACAGGAATGATGGGCCCAAACTGCTCTTCTTCATACACCCGCATATCTTTGGAAACCGGATACAATACTGCTGGCCAGATGTAATTGTCAAAATGCTTTCCTCCCTTTTTGTTAAGGACCTTGGCCCCTTTGGTTTTGGCATCATCCAATAATTCTTGGATATAAGCCGGCTTTCCAGGTTCTGGCAGTGGCGTAAGGCTCACCCCGTCATCCCATGGATTGCCAAACTTAAGGGCATCCACTTTCTCGGAAAAGCGTTTTAGGAATTCGTCCTTGATATCCTCATGCACATAAACCACTTTGAGTGCGGTACAGCGTTGCCCGTTGAAGGACAGGGTACCCGCAATACATTCGTTGATGGTGAGGTCCAAATCCGCATCGGGCAATACAATGGCCGGGTTTTTGGCCTCCAAGCCCAATACCAATCGCAATCTGTTGCTTTTGGGGTGCTGTTCTTGTAAGGCATTGGCCGATTTACTGTTTCCGATAAGGGCCAACACATCCACCTTTCCGGTTTTCATGATGGGAGCGGCCACGGCCCTACCCCTACCGAAAAGAATGTTCACCACACCTTTTGGGAAACTGCTCTTAAAAGCTTCCAAAAGTGGCGCAATCAACAAAACCCCATGTTTTGCGGGTTTAAATATGGTGGTGTTTCCCATAATTATAGCCGGAATCAACAACGCGAAGGTCTCATTCAAGGGATAGTTATAAGGTCCCAAGCAGAGCACCACACCTAGTGGCCCCCTACGGATATGGGCATAGACACCATTGTTTTTTTCAAACTTGGCACTATCCCGATCCAACTGCTTGTATTCCTCAATGGTATCATAGATATACTCAACGGTACGGTCAAACTCCTTGTAAGAATCCGGTTGTGACTTGCCAATTTCCCACATCAACAGTTTTACAACCTCATCGCGTTTCTGCTCCATCTTCTTGACGAAGGATTCCATACATTCAATACGGTCCTTCACCTTCATCGTGGGCCAAACCCCCTGTCCCTTATCATAGGCCGCCAAGGCCGCATCCAAAGCCTCCATAGCTTCGGGTTCCCCCATATCGGGGATACTGCCCAAGGTTGTCGGGGCATATTCCTTAGTGGAAGATATTGTAGAGACCACAGGAGTGGTACTCCCCTCCCATTTTCGCAATTCCCCATTGACCAAATAGGTCTTTTGATGAATCTCTTGCGTGATTTGAAATGCTTCAGGTATGGTACTTTTTATTGCTGGCATATGTTGTTCTTTTATGCTATTAAAGTTCTATAAAACAGTCGTGTTTTCCTAACAAAGCTAACACAAAAAAGGCTTTGAGTTGCCTTGTTTTCAAAGGTTTCCTATCGAAAACGATGGAGTAAATAAGCTGAGGGTTGTGCGCAGGGAATCATACCAAATACCGAAAAAGGTCAGGCTTATCATTGAGGTAGTCCCCAAAAAAGTTATTGGCCTTCATACGCTGGATCAAAGGCTCCAAATCTTCGGACGATTTCAATTCAATACCCACCACAGCAGGGGCATTTTCCCTGCTCGATTTCTTGGAGTATTCAAAATGGGTAATATCATCATTGGGTCCCAAGATATCCACTACAAATTCTTTCAATGCACCTGGACGCTGCGGAAACCTCACTATAAAATAGTGCTTTAAATTGGCATACAACAAGGCACGCTCCTTGATCTCTGCGGTACGGGTAATATCGTTGTTGCTCCCGCTGATGATGCAGACCACATTCTTGCCCTTGATATCTTCCGAAAAATCGTCCAAAGCCGCAATGGTCAAAGCCCCTGCGGGCTCCACCACAATAGCATCGCGATTGTACAGGTCCAATATGGTCTGGCAGACTTTCCCTTCGGGAACGGTCATCATTTGGTGTAGATAGTCCCTACAAATGGGAAAAGTCAATTGTCCCACTTTCTGGACAGCTGCCCCGTCTATAAACTTATCTATCTGTTGTAACTCCACGAGCCCTCCATTTTCAATGGACTTTTTCATGGAAGGTGCCCCTTCGGGCTCCACGCCAATGATTTTGGTCTTGGGCGATAACGCATTGAAGGTGGCGCATAGCCCGGAAGCCAATCCCCCGCCGCCAACGGCTGCAAAGACATAATCAATCGGAGTATCCGTCTGTTGAAGTATTTCCAGTCCTACCGTAGCCTGCCCTTCAATGATTTTTTCATCATCAAAAGGGTGCACAAAGGTCTTACCCTCTTCTGCACAGAACAATTGGGCCGCTTTGTTGGAATCGTCAAAGGTATCTCCTTCCAACACTACTTTTACCCAATCGCCGCCAAACATTTTGGTCTGGTCTATTTTTTGCTTTGGGGTGACCACGGGCATAAAAATCGTGCCCTTGACCTGTAAATGACTACAGGCAAATGCCACACCTTGGGCATGGTTGCCAGCACTGGCACAGACCACGCCTTTTTCCAGTTCTTCCTTGGAAAGCGAACTGATCTTATTGTAGGCACCGCGAATTTTATAGCTCCGAACACGGTGCAGGTCTTCCCTTTTGAGTAAAATATTGGCCCCATAATTTTTGGAATACCGGATACTCTGCTGCAAAGGGGTCACTTGGGCCACTTGGGCAATAGTCTTCGCTGCTTGATATATATCCGCTATTTGTGGAAAATAGGCATCCACAGTCTTCTTCATGAGGCCAATATCTAATATTTATCCAATAGGTTTCATAGCGGTCATGGAAGCACGCAAACGCGCTCCAACCACCTCCACATCATGCTCACGGATGGCTTTGTTCACTGCAATCAACTTGATGTTGTCCACCCCACTGTCTTTTCCTTCACCAAAGTGTTTCCCAATAACATCGGTTTCCACAGTTTTCATGAAGTCGGTCAACAACGGCTTACAAGCATGGTCGAACAAATAGCAACCGTACTCCGCGGTATCGGAAATTACCCGGTTCATTTCGAACAATTTCTTTCTTGCGATGGTGTTCGCGATCAATGGGGTCTCGTGAAGCGACTCGTAGTACGCGGATTCCCCAATGATTCCAGACTCGGTCATGGTTTCATAGGCCAATTCAACCCCAGATTTTACAAAAGCGACCATCAATACACCATTGTCATAGTATGCTTGCTCAGAAATGGAAACATCACCAGCCGGAGTCTTCTCAAAAGCAGTTTCTCCGGTAGCGGCACGCCAATCCAATAGATTTTTATCGCCATTATCCCAATCTTCCATCATGGTTTTGGAGAAATGACCGCTCATGATGTCGTCCATATGCTTTTGGAACAAGGGACGCATGATCACTTTCAACTCCTCGGCCAAATCAAAAGCCTTGATTTTGGCAGGGTTGGACAAACGGTCCATCATATTGGTGATCCCTCCTTGTTTCAATCCTTCGGTAATGGTTTCCCAACCGTATTGTATCAATTTGGAAGCATATCCGGCATCAACACCTTTCTCGATCATTTTATTGAACGAAAGGATGGATCCAGTCTGCAACAATCCACAAAGGATGGTCTGCTCTCCCATCAAATCCGATTTTACCTCGGCCACGAAAGAAGATTCCAAAACACCGGCCCTGTCTCCACCTGTTCCGGCGGCATAGGCTTTGGCCTGCTCCAATCCCTTTCCTTCGGGATCGTTCTCTGGGTGGACTGCAATTAGGGTAGGTACCCCAAAACCTCTCTTATATTCTTCGCGTACTTCAGAACCTGGACTCTTGGGAGCAACCATGATCACAGTGATGTCCTCACGCACCTGCATTCCTTCCTCAACAATGTTGAACCCGTGTGAATACGATAGGGTGGCTCCTTTTTTCATCAAGGGCATTACCGCACCTACCACCTTGGAGTGTTGCTTGTCCGGAGTTAGGTTGATGACCAAATCAGCGGTAGGGATCAATTCCTCATAGGTCCCCACGGTGAAATTGTTCTCAGTTGCGTTCTTGTATGACTGTCTTTGTTCCTTTATGGCCGCTTCACGAAGCGTATAGGAAATATCGAGTCCAGAGTCACGCATGTTCAACCCTTGGTTCAACCCTTGGGCACCACAGCCCACTATTACAATTTTCTTGCCCTTTAGAGCGGTAACACCATCAGCGAACTCACTTGGGTCCATAAACCTACACTTTCCCAATTGGGTCAATTGTTCACGAAGTGATAGTGTGTTGAAGTAATTTGCCATTTTAACTATTTGATTTTGCTATTTATTGATTTTGAAATTCTGCTAAAATATTGGTGATTGGCATGGCCGCCTTACTCACGGCTATCCTGCCGGAGCGAACAAACTGCATGATCCCGTAAGGTTCCAACGCATCGTGCATCTCATCGATTTCATGACGACGCCCGGTCTTGGCCAAAACAAAGAAATCCCTGCTCACGGTAACAATCTGTGAATTGCTTTCTTTGATGATGTTCTGAATCTGTCTTTCATCAAACAACAAGTGGGACGCAATCTTAAAAAGGGCCGATTCTTGGTAAATGGTTTCATCATCCGTATGATAGTAGGCCTTGATGACCTCAATCTGTTTTTCTATTTGGTTGACGATTTTTCGCGCCCAATCTTCGGTGGAAAAAATCACGATTGTGAACTTTGATACGTTCTCAATCTCTGATTTTGAAACATTTAAACTCTCAATATTAATGTGTCTCTTTAAGAATATCCCAGATATTCTATTGAGCAAACCCACATTGTTTTCGGAATACACCGATATGGTATACCATTGATTTTCCATGCTTATTTTATTTTAACCGCAACTATGAGTCCTGTGGACCAGTCCATTTTTGTAATTGTTATATCTTTTCTTTTTTCCAATAATTCTATCAGCTGGTTCGCCTTATCCTCATGCCCTACCGGCCAATTGGGTTGTCTGCTCATGTCGTCTATGACATAAAAGCCCCCAATCTTAAGTAAAGCCAGGGCATTCTCCAAGTGACTGTATTTTCCAGGCCAAGCATCCGCAAAAATCAAATCGAATGAATTGCCTTCATAGGATTCCAACCATTCCCCGCCGTCTGCACAAACAAGCTCCAAACGGGGTTCGTCTTGAAAAAAGGCTTTGGCAATCTGGATAAGCTCAGTGTCATTGTCCACGCTGATGACATGGGATTTTTTGTCCATTCCCTGTACCATCCAAGCCAATGACAGACCTACTCCCGTACCCAATTCCAAGAAATTTCCATTGGATTTGGAAGCCACCAACGTCCTTAACAAGGAACCTACACCCATATCCGAAGACATGGAAAAGCCCATTTCCTTGGATTTGGCAAGCAAAGCGGGATAGTTGACCGGTATATCCAAACTATTGGCCTGATTCATCTTTATTTCAATCTGATGTCTGAAATGGAAGCCCCTGTTGGAACCATTGGGAACACATTGTCTTCTTTCTCTACCCGTACTTCCAAGAAATAAGGGTCTTTGGAAGCCATCATTTCCTCTACGGCATCCTTCAATTCCGAACGCTCCACTACCCTTCTGGACTTAATGTGATATCCTTCCGCGATTTTCACAAAATCAGGATTGGTCATAACGGTTGAGGCATATCGTCTTTCGAAGAAAAGTTCCTGCCATTGACGCACCATTCCCAAGTGATCATTGTTCAATACCACTATTTTTACGGGTAGATTATGCTGAAAGATAACCCCAAGTTCCTGAATGGTCATCTGGTACCCGCCATCACCAATGATAGCAACGACCTCGCGGTCCATAGCTCCCATCTTGGCACCAATGGCCGCCGGAAGGGCAAATCCCATGGTTCCCAAACCACCCGAGGTGATATTACTTTTGGACTGCTTGAATTTAGCGTAACGACAAGCCATCATTTGGTGCTGTCCCACATCGGAAACAATGACCGCCTTGTGACCGGAAGCCACATTGATCTGCTCCATGACCTCACCCATGGTAAGTCCCGGCTTGGTGGGATGTATATCCTTTTGGATTACGGTATCAAATTCGATTTGACGCTTTTTTTCAAACTCGCCCAACCATTCCTTATGTTCATTTTTATTTACCAAGGGAAGCAGCAATTCCAAGGTCTGTTTGGCATTGCCCAAAACAGCAACATCCACCTTCACATTTTTGTTGACTTCCGCAGGATCTATCTCAAAATGAATGATCTTGGCCTGCTTGGCATAGGTTTCCAAATTTCCGGTTACCCTATCATCAAAGCGCATACCTATCGCAATAAGCAAATCGCACTCATTGGTAAGGACATTGGGGCCATAATTTCCGTGCATGCCCACCATACCTACATTCAATGGATGGTCCGTATCCATGGCAGAAAGTCCCAAAATGGTCCATGCCGCAGGAATTCCCGCTTTCTCGACCAATGCCTTTAGCTGTTCCTCTGCCTCACCCAAAATCACACCCTGTCCAAAGACGATGTAGGGCTTTTTGGCATTGTTGATCAATTCCGCTGCCTTTTCAATAGCACTTACTTCGATATCCGGAGCAGGTTTATAGCTTCGTACCCCCGTACATTTCTCATACACAAAATCCAATTCATCAAACTGGGCATTCTTGGTGATGTCCACCAAAACTGGGCCTGGCCTACCTGATTTGGCAATGTAGAATGCCTTTGCCATGATTTCAGGGATTTCTTCGGCCCGGGTAATCTGGTAGTTCCATTTGGTCACAGGTGTTGAAATCCCAACAATGTCCGTTTCCTGAAAGGCATCGGAACCCAAAAGATGTCTTGCCACCTGTCCCGTGATACACACCATGGGTGTGGAATCTATTTGGGCATCGGCTATACCGGTCACCAAATTGGTGGCACCAGGACCCGATGTTGCCATGGCCACCCCAACCTTTCCACTTACCCGTGCATACCCTTGCGCGGCGTGGGTAGCCCCTTGCTCATGCCTTGTTAGGATGTGGGTAAGCTTATCCTGGAATTTATACAATTCATCATACACAGGCATGATGGCTCCTCCAGGGTACCCGTAAATAAGGTCCACTCCTTCGGCCAACAAGCAATGTATAATAGCCTCAGCACCCGTAATACGTATTGAGGCGCTCTTTTTATTCTCTTTTTTTTGTGCTTTCAATGTTTCCATAAGCCTTTATTTTGGAAATACATATCCTTCCCTCTATGGGCATTTAGTGTTTGTTTTTTTAAAATAAGTCGGTAACACATCCTTTCGAGGCAGATGAAACCGTTTTTGCGTATTTGTACAGGCTACCTGATTTTATTTTCAGTTCAGGTTGCTTCCATGCTTTTCTTCGTTGCTCCAATTCTTCATCAGAAATATTGATGTTGATGGTATTGTTCACGGCATCGATGGTGATTTCGTCCCCATCTTTCACCAAAGCGATACCTCCACCTACTTGGGCTTCGGGGGAAACGTGTCCTACCACAAAACCATGTGACCCTCCGGAAAACCTTCCATCGGTGATCAAGGCAACATCCTTGCCCAAGCCTGCGCCCATAATGGCCGAGGTAGGCTTCAGCATTTCAGGCATACCCGGAGCTCCCTTAGGTCCTTCATATCGAATGACCACCACATCTCCTTTTTGGACCTTACCGGTGTGAATTCCTTCGTTAACGGCAGTTTCACTATCGAAAACTCGGGCTGTTCCGGTAAATTCCAATCCTTCTTTACCTGTAATCTTGGCCACAGCACCTTCCGAGGCCAAATTTCCATAAAGGATACGGATATGCCCCGTCTCTTTGATGGGTTGGTCCAGAGGCCTGATAATATCCTGTCCTTCTGCCAAGTCTGGAGCATCCAAAAGGTTTTCGGCCAATGTCTTTCCGGTCACGGTGACACAATCGCCATGAAGCATTCCTTTCTTCAACATATATTTTAGGACCGCTGGAACACCTCCAACCTTATGAAGATCTTCCATAAGATATTTTCCACTTGGCTTTAAATCCGCCAATAAGGGAGTGGTCTCGCTGATTCTTGTAATGTCTTCCAAAGTAAAGTCCACCTCAGCAGCGTGCGCAATGGCCATAAAATGCAATACAGCATTGGTAGAACCACCCAAAACGGTTACCAATCGGAACGCATTCTCCAAGGATTTTTTGGTAACGATATCCTTAGGCTTAAGGTCATTTTGCAACAGGTTGAGCAAAGCGGCTCCCGCAGCTTCGCAGTCGGCTCCTTTGCTTTGGTTCACCGCAGGGATTGAAGAGTTGAACGGCATGGACATCCCCATGGCCTCAATGGCCGATGCCATGGTGTTGGCTGTGTACATCCCTCCACACGCGCCGGCTCCCGGACATGCTTTGTGGATTACTTCCTTATATTCGGTTTCATCAATGGTTCCTGCCACTTTTTGTCCATAGGCCTCAAATGCGGAAATGATGTCCAATTTCCTATTGTTGTGACATCCCGGGGCAATGGTTCCCCCATACACCAAAATGGAAGGTCTGTTCAAACGCAATTGCGCCATCAAGGCACCGGGCATATTTTTGTCACAGCCCACAACGGTCACCAAACCATCATAACTCATGGCTTGTACCACAGTTTCCATAGAGTCCGCAATAATGTCCCGCGAAGGCAAGGAGTACCGCATCCCTGGGGTTCCGTTGGAGATACCGTCACTGACCCCTATGGTATTGAAGATAAGTCCGACCATATTGGTAGACTGCACCCCTTTTTTCACTTCCAGTGCCAAATCGTTCAAGTGCATGTTACAAGGGTTTCCCTCGTAGCCTGTACTTGCGATGCCTATAAGTGGTTTTTGTAAATCTTCGTCGGTCAACCCTATGGCATGCAACATGGCCTGTGCAGCAGGAAGGGTTGGGTCTTGGGTCACATTTTTACTAAACTTGTTCAGTTCCATTGTCAAATTTCGTTCGAATCGAGAATTTTGTTGAATTTCTTTATGTTATCCAAAGATAGATGTTTAAAAAACCCTATATTTTTAACAGTTTCGGGCTATCTAGGTCCATTTGAAATATTATCAATACAACTACCTAAAAATCAATTATTTATACTTAAAAAAATCCAATATTCATTTATTTTTATAATGCAAAAGAAAAAGGGCCTGCATCAATCTTGATACAGGCCCTTTTCATCAACAGCAAGTCTGTATCATTCCATGTTTGGAATAATAATGACGACACCGTTGACTAGAATATTTCTTTTCATGCCCCAATGTTACAAAAAAATACTTTTATGGTAATACCTATCCGAGAAAAAAATCCAAAATAGTATATCCCACTATAGGAGCTTAAAGGACAAAGTATCCCCCAACTTCTTTTGGGCAAGTGTATTAATAGCAGCTTCCGATAGTTGCAGTATACGCGGATATCCTCCTGTGGTCTGTCCATCTTTCATTAAAATGATCAAACGTCCGGCCGGCGTAAATTGTATGGTCCCGGGCAAAGTTCCCGAAGTGAGCATGGAATGTCCGTGCCCCGGAATCAATTCCTTAAGCTGATAGGCCATTCGATTATTTTCTTTGGAGACCGTGAACTGTTTTGAAAAAATGGCGGCCAATTGTTGGTCGGACAAAAGAGAAAATTCAGGTCCCTTGAACACTTCCAGTTCCTCACCCAGAAAATGGTCCTCTATCTTGACCTCCGAAATAATTGGGGCATAAGAATCGGTCTTTTTGTATGGAATCTCCTCCCCATCCTTGACATGTTTCTTTTTGGTGACCGGAATAAATTGGGACCGACTGCCCAAAACTTTAGGGGTCTGGAACCCATCCTTAATGGCCAAATAGCCTCTAAATCCATTTTCCAACCTACCATAAGAGAGAATGTCCCCTTTGGAAATCTGCACAACCTGATAGTTTTCAATGGGCACATTGTTCAAGGTAGCGGAAATGTGGGCGCCTGAAAGACAAATGGCCGTAGGCTCTTCAAATTGGAGTGTTGGCCCTTGCATGGTAATCTCAAGAACGGCTGCATTAGGGTCATTTTCCAACAACAGATTGGCCTTTTTTACCGAATCCACATCCATGGCGCCGGAAATGGGCACTCCTATATCCCTATGCCCGAACCTACCTAGGTCCTGTATGGTCATAAAAAAACCGGATTTCAACACTTTAAGCATTCAATACGGTTTTCTCTGGTTTGTAAATTCCCACTTCTCCCTCGATCTTGTGCAAGTCATACTCCGCCCTGGATATTTTTTGAAACTGGATTTTATCGCCCACCTTCACAAAACAGGGTTCCTCTGCTTTTGGATTGAACAGTTCCACGGGGCAATTCCCTATGATGTTCCAGCCACCCGGCGAATCTTGGGGATACACCCCGGTTTGTTTTCCCGCCAATCCTACTGAGCCTTTAGCGACTTGTAGACGGGGTTCCGCCCTTCTTGGGATTTCCAAGCCCGTAGGCAATCCTCCCAAATACATAAAACCTGGTAAAAACCCAATGCCATACACCACATATTGATGTGCCGTATGCTCCTGTATCAATTCGTCAGGGGATAAATTCAAAGTCTTCGAGGCTTCTTCCAAATCAATACCGAATTCCAAATCATAACAGACCGGTATTTGCCATAAATGTTGGATTCTTTTGGTTTTGGTAGCCGCTTGCCTTGAATGGCAGTCCAACACAAGCTTTTTAATGGCCTCAAAGTCCAAATGCTCTTGGTTGCAAACCATGGTCAAGGAGTTGTAAGCGACGGACATTTCCCATCCGGGTAGCCCCAATTCCTTGAAAGCATCCATAAAATCAAGGATGTCCGCTAAAATAGACTCTTCCACTTGGTTGGGCCATTCCACTAGAATAGCGCGTTCTCCAAAGGGCTTAATGGTGATGGGGTAACTTTTCACTACTGTACTCGTACCTGATGGTTAGGCAATTCTTCCGAAAGATACATCAATATTTCCAATGCGGAGGCTGTATCGCCATGTATGCATAAAGTTTGTGCCTCTATTCCAATCTTTTCTCCTGTCACGGCCAAAACTTTACCTTCCGTTATTATGGAAACTACATGTTGCAAGACCTCCCCGGGGTTCTGGATAAGGGCATTGGGCAGTTTTCGTGAAACCAAACTTAAATCATTGTTATAGTTTCTATCCGCAAAAGCCTCGAACCAAACATCAAAACCTCTTTGCTGGGCTTTTTTAGATATTTCAGAGCCAAATGGAACATATAGCAAGGTCTCCGTTACATATGGAACAAGGGCATCCAAATAGATTTCCGCCAATGCTTCATCCATGGCAGTTTGATTGTACAAAGCCCCATGGGCCTTAATATGGTGTAGGTTGACCTGCTCTTCCTGCAAAATCTTCATAAAGGTTTTTAATTGGTCCTTGATACTATCCTGCAGTTCTTGGGGTGAAATATCCATGACCTGCCTGCCAAAATTTGCCCTGTCCGGGTAGGAAGGATGCGCTCCTACCTTAATATGATGCTGCTTGGCCAACTTTACAATTCGTCGCATGGTATCCACATCTCCGGCATGTCCTCCGCAGGCAATGTTGCAGGAGCTTATATACGGAAAAATTGAGGCTTCATTGCCCACTCCCTCGCCCACATCGCAATTGATATCTATAAACCACTGCTCCATAACAACCATCCGATTACTTTAAAAATACTTTTCGCTCCCAAAAAAATACTGAACCCCACTATGGCGATTCCAATGGCATTTTGAATCCATGTGTTTTTGTATGGTCCCATTACAGATGCACGGTTTACAATCCATAATAGCAAAATTGCCATGATGGGAAGCAATACCCCATTAGCCATTTGTGCAAATTGTATCACCTGGATGAGCTGTATGTCGAATGATAAGAAGAAAACCCCACAAAAGAGTACAAAGCCCCATACCATTTTGAACCTTCTGTCCTGCATTCCCCCACTCCAACCAAAACAACTGCTGGCCACAAATGCTGCAGCGAGTGATGCGGTTATGGCCGAAGTAATCCCGGCTGCCAGAAGCCCAACACCCATAAGGTGTACGGCCATCTTGCCGAACAAGGGCTCCAAGCCCTTGGCCATATCCAAGACGTTGCTTACATCATCTATAGGAGCTGCAGAAGCCGTGACCAAGATAGCCAAGGATACCAGCCCACCCAATCCAATGGAGATGGCCGTATCCCACTTCACTGCTTTCAAGTCTTTATCGTATTTCCATTTTTCCTTTACCAAAGAGGCATGGAGAAAAAGGTTGTAGGGCACCACAGTGGTCCCCACCAAGGCAATAACGGTCAGCAAACTGCCTTCGGGCAGGCTAGGAACGAACATACCTTGCAAAACATCCGAAATAGAAGGTTGGGTCAACAGGGCACAGATTACGAAACATACCCCCATGAGAGCGACCAAGCCTACAAAAATCCGCTCCAAAATCTTATAATTACTGAACCAGAGCAACACAAAAATGAACAGACCCACCAATAAAGGATAAAATGGCATTAGCTGTTGTTGGGGAAAAAGTTGTTCCAATCCCAGGGTAGCCCCACCAATGTTTCCTGCCTCATAGGCAGCGTTGCCAATGAGAATAGCCCCCAAGACCACAACAATAACCAGTTTTCTTGCCCAAGGGTTTTTAAGTTCCCCCTTTACCACATCCACAAGTCCGGACTGCGTCACCACTCCTATCCTTCCTGCCATTCCCTGAAGTGCGATCGTAGCCAGAATGGACACCAATAAAGCCCAGATAAGGGCATAGCCAAACCGAACCCCTGCCAAGGTACACATGGCTATGGTCCCTGGTCCCACAAATGCGGCCGCGACCAAAACGCCCGGACCTATTTTTTTAAACATGATCGTATTGGTTTCTTGGTCTTTAAAATAAGAGGATATCGGGAGAAAAGTTGCATTTCATCCAAAAAAATGCATTTCGTCTAAAAGTGGGGTGTTTTACATCGACAATTTATACGATAATGGAAAAGCGAAAGTTATAATAATCCCAAATCATACATAGACCTAAACCGAACAAATACTTATGACATGTAAGGATTGCGCCAGAAGTATCGGACACGAACAATACAGGGAATCTTTTGATTCACTCGGTGTTGAACTCTGCGAAAGACATACCAAACTCATTAAAAGGGTTATTTTAAACAACGACACTCCCCTTGAAGCCATACAACTTTTTTACGCACTAAAAGAAGCTGGGGCCAACCCCATGCTGGAATGGTGGGACGGCAAACGATCCGTGGACATTGCCATCTCCCGGGTAAAACTCAATATTGAAATTGACAAGGACTACAACATGATCACCCATGAACAGGCCATCAATGATCTAGAGGACGCCATGCATTCGTTCAAAAATGGGTTCACCACCGTAAGAATTCCACATTTGGCGGTAAAATACTACCTAACGGATACCGTGGATAATATCCTGGGAATCATCTCCGGATTGAAGGCAAACATCAGGGCCATTTAGTTGCAGAACTGCAACTTGTTGTCCAGTTTGGTCTCTTTGTATTCCAGAATATTGATTACAATGGGGTCTTCGCCTATGTTTTCCAGATCGTTCACATAGTTTTTTCCCCTGTATTCAAAATATTCGGTATCCCCGGCATCCAGTTTTATCATGTCTATCTTTCCGTTCCCGTAACGGGTCAAGGCCAATCCCCCTGTGGTACATACCCAACCATAGTTGGTATTGTGTTTTCTAAACGGAATACGTTCCCTTGGGGCGAGACGTAATTCCCATAGTTTTACACTTTCATTTTCAAACACCAATCGATCACTCAGCGATTGTGTTATTTCTTGATGCAGCAACTCATCTATCTTCTCCTGTTCCCACGGGTCAAAATTCCCTGCAGGATTCAATTCAACACATTGCATTCTAATACACTAAATTAAAAACGGCCGCAAAATTATCGTATAATTTTTTCAATAATCGACTGAAGCACAATGTTTAACGTATTTTTTACACTTTTACCGCTTTTTTCGATTTTTTTTATCATTTTGATTATGAAGTTCTTATGGCCCTATCTATTCATCAAATAAATTAACCCAGCCAACCTTCCCGGTCCAAGCTTCTGTATTGAATGGCTTCGGATATGTGGGATTCCCGGATGCTTTCAGCATTGTCCAAATCCGCAATGGTGCGGGCCACTTTTAAAATCCTATCGTAGGCACGTGCTGAAAGGTTCAACCGTTTCATGGCGTTTTTTAGCAATTCTTTTGATGCATCCCCAAGTACACAGAATTTTGCGATCTGCTTGGTTCCCATTTGGGCATTATAATGCAGATTTCCTATTTCCAAAAACCGCCCATTCTGTATTTTTCTAGCTTCCATCACCCGTTTTCTAACGGTAATGCTATCTTCCCCTTTTCTATTTTCCGACAACTTCTCAAAAGGAACCGGGGTTACTTCGATATGGATATCTATCCTATCCAACAGAGGACCGGAAATTCTACCCATATACCGCTGCATCTCCGCCGGGGATGAGGTCACAGGGGCATCTGGGTCGTTAAAGTACCCTCCGGGACTGGGGTTCATACTGGCCACCAACATAAAACTACTGGGGTAGGTCACGGTGTACTGGGCCCTTGCAATGGTCACTTCCCTATCCTCCATGGGTTGTCGCATTACTTCCAACACCCTACGTTCAAACTCAGGGAGTTCATCCAAAAACAGGACTCCGTTGTGTGCCAATGAAATTTCACCGGGCTGTGGGTAACTCCCACCACCCACCAAGGCCGCACTGCTAATGGTATGGTGCGGACTTCTAAACGGTCTCCGCCCCATGAGTCCTTGGTTTCTCACTTTACCGACTACGCTGTGAATTTTTGTGGTTTCCAAGGCTTCGCTCAAGGTCATGGGTGGCAATATGGAGGGAAGCCGCTTGGCCAACATGGTCTTTCCTGCCCCTGGTGGTCCGATCAAAATGATATTGTGCCCACCTGCCGCAGCGATTTCCATGCATCGTTTTATACTTTCCTGTCCCTTTACATCCGAAAAATCGAACTCAGGCTGGTCCAGACGTTCATAAAACTCCTTTTGCGTATCCATATGGGTCGGTTGTAATGGAATTCCTGAATCAAAATGATCAATGACCTCCTTGATGTTCCCAACTCCATATACCTTCAATCCACTTACCACGGCCGCTTCAGCAGCATTCTCCTTGGGAAGGATAAATCCTGTATACCCTTCCTCTTTAGCCTTTATGGCAATGGGAAGAGCCCCTTTGATCGGTTGAAGGCCACCATCCAATGAAAGTTCGCCCATGATCAAGTACTGCTCAATTCCGTTTGACTTGATCTGATCGGAAGCCGCCAGTATCCCCAAGGCCAAGGTAAGGTCATAGGCAGACCCTTCTTTTCGCATATCGGCAGGAGCCATATTGATGGTGATCTTCTTCCCGGGGATTCTATAGCCAATGTTTTGCAGTGCCGCGGCTATACGGTAATTACTCTCCTTGATGGCATTGTCTGGAAGGCCCACGAGATGGTACCCCACTCCTTTATCTATATTTACTTCAACTGTGATGGTGGTGGCTTCTATACCAAAAACGGCACTTCCGTAAACTTTTATGAGCATTTGGGACTATTCTTAAATGAGCCCAAAAAGTAAATGATTTTAACCAATCCTATACTCCCGTTTGACGGATACCGGGTTTTGAGTTGACGTAACCCCATCCAGAACCAACGGATGAGGGAAAGGGCATTGGTTTTCTGGGTTATTCCTTGTTGAAAATAAGCACGGATTCTGCCGTATTTTCAATTTCTTGTTGGTTCATCATCATTTTACGGAACTTTCCTTTCACATACATCTCCGCTTGGTCCTTATAGTGTTTGCTGAACGGATTCCCAGATTGTCCAGTTGGCAATATACTGATGCTGTTCTCCACATCGGAAAAGTCTATGATGCGTCGGGTCGAAGGTCCTGAGTTGACCTTATAAAGACCTGTACTGTCATAGGGGAATCCCATATTGTTGATGACCTCACGGCTGCCCTCTACAGGGAATGGCCCCACATTGAAGTATTTCCGTAACGATTCTACCTGTCCAATGGGATGCGGATGTTCCAAGGTATGTACCTTATCCCACGTCCATTGACTAGGGTCGGGTCCAAAATCCACCACCAAAGAGGTCCAGGCATCAGCAAAAGATTTTAACACAATGTCCCTTCGGGTTTCCACCACATCCTTGGTATGTACATTGTCCCACCATTTGCCTTCTGCCATATTGGCTCCCCACGCAATCTGTCGTTTAAAAAGGTGTGTGGCCAAAAACTTGTTGAACAACTCAGTTCCCATCTCATCCTCCATGGTGTTCTTTACCGTGTAATACTCACATCGGTGATATAAAGTTGGACTTGTACTGTTCAAGGAATAACGTCCGTTCCAATTTTTTAGCGAATCTACCTGTACCAGCTGTTCATTGGTGAGTGTGGTGACATCGAACATCTTAATGAGTTCCGTGATCAAAGACGGATTGACCGATGAGGTTACGTCCAAAATCATTTCCGATGCGGACTCCTTGTCCCAATCATCCTTGGGCTCCAAGAGCTCCACAATACGTTTGCCCCTATTCTCGGGCAAATAATATCCCGGATAGACCATCCCAGCAATGGAATCTGGTTGATTGTTGGCCGAATACACATAATGCCAAGGTGGATTCACGGCACTTGGGTTCTCTTCAAAATCCAAATAACGTAAAGGCTCTTCTTTTCCCGAAGCTCCGTCTAGAATAAATTTGGTAGACAGGCTATCCGGCATTTGGTATAATCTGGCCGTGGCCCACCAAGCCACATTGCCCTGGGCATCCCCATACATAATATTGAGTCCGGGGGCGTGTATTTTGGGAAGGGCACTTTTAAATTCCTCCATATTGGTCGCATGGCTAATGCCATGTAAGGCATCCATGACCTCATTTTTGGGTTTAGTGTAGATCCACGACATAGAAACGGGAGTTTCTTGGGAAATTTGATCGGCAATACCATTCAATACCGGACCATGGTGCGTCTTTTTATAGGTGAAGGATATATCTTCCCCATCTTTTACTTTGATGGTCTTGGTTACATATTCAAAGTCCTTATACCCTGATGCCACTTTATATTTTGTACTATCGGACGGATGCATCTCCTCGTAATAGAAATCAATATCATCATTTTCAAACATGGTCATTCCATAGGCCAGGTTTCGATCATGGGCCAACAATGGGAATGGCACACCAGCCAAATGGTAGCCATATTTTTCGTAGTTGGGTGTACTCACATGGGCCTCGTACCATACAGAGGGTTGTGCAAAGCCAATATGGGGGTCATTGGCAAAGATAACCTTGCCGTTTTTTGTTTTTTCGGGCGATATTACCCAACTGTTACTTCCAATAAACTGGGGTATGGGCAGCTTTTCCAAAGCTTGGGTGACACTATTGGTGATATCCGTACCCAAGGAATCCATGGACACTTTGGGATAGTTTTTGATCCATACGGTGGAAGTATCGGAATCTATAGCCAAGTCACGCATATATTCCTCCCCCAACTTATCGCGTAAACTACTCAACAACGGATCCGTTTTATGGGCCATGGCAAAACTAAAGGCCATATACCCCACGGCATCATAAATATCTTCCAAAACAAAAGGCTCCTTTTCCAATCCGGTGAGGTAAAACTCTACAGGCGTCGGTCCCTTTTTTATGAACTCATTGATTCCATCCAGATAGGCTCTTGAAAGTACCACCATATCACTCTTCATGTTGAGATTGGCTACTGTTTGGGCCGAATACTCATCAATTCCCAAAGAGAGAAAGAACTTGTCCGTCTTTACCAAATCAGGGCCAAAAACCTCGGAAAGTCTTCCTTTGGCCACCCTACGCAACAATTCCATCTGCCAAAGCCGGTCCTGGGCATGAACGTATCCCAAGACTTTGATCGCATCCACTTCATTCTCGGCATAGATATGGGGAATCCCATAAGTGTCATAAAAGACATTGACCTTATTCTCCAATCCTGGCAAGGTCTTTTCACCTGAATAATCCGGTTTAAGGGTGTTGACAAAAATCAGTGCTCCTACCATAATGAGCAATAGCAAAGCTACCAATGCCCAGAGT
>CP051244.1:2782706-2967197 GCA_017795045.1 Allomuricauda sp.
TGTTATTTGTTCATGGAAAGTTGATGCTTTTCCAGACCGGACCTGAGCCATTTTTCATAAGTCTCCACATCAACATATTGGACCGCATCATTGAGTATTTCCAAATCGGGGGAAAGCAGTACATAATAGGGTTGTGATGCCGCATTGAAGTTGATGGTCTGGAACGTGCCCCACTTTTGCCCCACGGTCTCTATGGCCTTTATTCGACCACTATCATACTGAAAATCAAACTTTTCCGCATCCGAAAGCTCCTTTCTATCATCCACGTAAAGGGATATGAGTACGTATTCTTCCTTTAACAAAGGGTAAATGCTGGCGTCACTCCAGACATTTTCTTCCATTTTCCTGCAATTGACACAGGCCCAACCGGTAAAATCGAGCAAAATAGGTTTGTTCACCTCTTTGGCATAGGCAACACCTTCGTCAAAATCCTTGAAGCAATCCAATCCCAATGGGCAATCGCTCTCGGTTTCCACCACACTATAAAAATCGGGGGGCGGGAATCCGCTCAACAGTTTCAACGGAGTCACATTGAGTATTCCCAATACCAAATACACCGAAAACACCAATCCTACTATTCCAAAAAACTTTCGGGTCGGGGAGAGCTTTTGTTTGGGGCCATCATGCGGAAAGCGAAGCAGTCCGAAAAGGTAAAGTGTCATCAGCACAAACAGCACTATCCAAATCCCCAAGAAGATTTCCCTTTTGAAGATACCCCAATTGCCCACCAAATCGGCATTGGACAAGAACTTAAAGGCCAAGGCCAGTTCCAAGAAGCCCAGAACCACTTTTACGGTGGTCATCCATCCGCCTGATTTAGGCAAGGAGTTCAACCAGGCGGGGAAAAGGGCAAAGAGGGCAAAGGGCAACGCCAGTGCCAGACCAAACCCTACCATACCCATGGTCAGATTGGTGGCCACATCGCCTTCGGCCAAGGTGGTGCTTCCCAAGAGTCCGCCCAAAATAGGCCCGGTACATGAAAAGGAGACAATGGCCAAGGTCAAGGCCATAAAAAATATACCCAAGCCCCCTCCTACTTTAGATGAGGCGGAATCCATCTTGTTGGCCCAAGAACTGGGCAAGGTGAGTTCGTAATATCCAAAGAACGAAAAGGCAAAGACCACAAAAATGACAAAGAAGGCTACATTAAGCCAAATATTGGTGGCAATGGTGTTCAGTATTTGTGAATCTACCGAACTGAACAGATGGAAAGGCAAACTCAACAAGAAATAAATCAGGACAATAAAAAATCCGTACAAAATCGCATTGGCCACTCCTTTGGACTTTTGCTGCGATTGTTTGGTGAAGAATGATACCGTCAATGGGATCATGGGAAAAACGCAGGGCGTAAGCAAGGCAATAAGCCCTCCCAAAAAGCCCAGACCAAAAATCATCCATAGATTGGATCTCCCTTCGGAACTCCCAAGACCACCTTGGTTCAAGAGCGCTTTGTTCTTTAAATCCAATCGCAGGGATTCTCCCAAGGCCAAGCTGCGTTCATCCAACTCCTTTTGGGTTTCGGTAAAAGCATTGCCGTCCAAGGAAATCTGAAACAAAGCATCTTTGGGGATGCAGACTTCCTTGCAGATTTGGTAAAAGAGATTTACGGTGATTTGCCGTACCTCTGGATTGAGCAGTTTGATTTTTTGGGTGAAAATGGCCTCTTCCTTAAAAAAGGTCTCCTCCACTTCAAAAATATCGCTGTATTCCTGGATAGTTTCACTCTCTGTGGTCTTGCCAATCAATTCATAATCCTCTCCCGCTTTTTCAAAGGTGAATTCACTGGGCAACGAACCCCCTTCGGCGGTGTATTGGGAATACACATGCCACCCATCCATAATGGTCCCCTTAAAGATCAGTTCGTACTCCGTATCCGATAGTTTGTTCACTTCATGGCTCCAAAGAGCGGGGTCGGCATCCGTTTGTGCAGCAATGTTTAGGTTGGCGAATAGAAATCCAAATACGAGTAAAAAATACTTCATGAAACCAGTGTGATCTTTAAAATTTCTTGGGTTGAATCCTCAACCTTAAACCGCTCATCCGCTCTTCGTCCCACTACCCAAACAATGGCGTCATCTGAACACAACAACCATTGTCTTTCCTTGGAAACGACATCCACTTTTTCATCCTTGAAGAACTTGGACAGCTTTTTCTTCCCTTTCATTCCGTAGGGATAAAAATAGTCGCCTTTTTCCCAATTCCTTAACTGTAACGGGAAGTTTAACTTTTCCTTATCCAAATAGATGACATTCCGCCCCGTATTTTCAACCGTTTTAACGTTTTGCAATCTAATGTTGATGGGGATTTCCAGTTCCTTGACATCGTCCGAAACCCAAAACACTTCCTCCAATCCAGTCTCGATTGGGGACAAGATCAAATGGGTACGATCCTTTACCAGCCTATGGGTTTTGGACAACACTTGCTTGCCGCTCATGGCGTGCAACAAGCCTTCCACATCATTCCATTCCGTAAAGCCATACGCATGAAAGAGTTCGTATAGATACCCGGCAGTGGGCTTCAATTCTTGCAACTTCTCCACGCTTATCTTAATGATATCCCCTTGACTTTCAAACAGTTTTTTTCTGATTTCTTCCACGTGATGCCGTACCAAGGCTTGGGTCTGCTCCAAATGGGATTGGGTCCTCTTGAAGTTTTCCAAAAAAGTCGGATGCAATGTTTTGAGTTGGGGTACAATATCCAACCGGATTTTATTGCGAAGGTATTTGCTCTCCGAATTGCTACTATCTTCCCGCCATTCCAAGGCATTGTCCTTGGCATAGGACAAAATTTCCTGTCTTGAAAAATTCAACAAGGGTCGAATTACTTTTTCATTCTGGATGGGTATCCCTGAAAGCCCCTCAATACCTGTTCCACGGGATAGATTGATCAAGAAAGTCTCCAAATCGTCGTCGGCATGGTGGGCTGTCAGTACAAAATCAAATTCCGTAGAGCCCAAAAGCTCCTTGAACCATTGGTAGCGCAACTCCCTTGCCGCCATTTGAATGGAACCTCTATGCGCTTCTGCATATTTCTCCGTGTCAAAAGATTTGACCATCACTCCAACACCTGATTTTTGGGCCAGATTCCGGACAAAAGCCTCATCTCCATCGCTTTCATCCCCCCTTAATTGAAAGTTGCAATGGGCCAAGGTCACCTTCAACCCAGATGCGACACATAAGTGGGTCAATACCACACTGTCCACTCCCCCACTACAAGCCAATAAAAGGGATTTTTCCTTTAGGAAAGGGAGATTGGAATTGATATGTTCGGCGAACTGTTTCAGCATGCCACAAAAATAGCAATAAAGATCAGTCCGTTTCCAAAACGCTGCGCATGGCCTTGGCCTTTAGCAAACACTCCTGATATTCCTTTTCGGGGTCCGACTTTGCCGTAATGGCACTCCCTACCGAATAGGACACATATTTGTTTGTGGCATTGTACAGGATACTGCGGATCACCACGTTAAAATCGAAATCCCCATTGGGATCAAAATAGCCTACCGCACCACTGTACAGACCTCTTTTGGTCTCTTCCAACTCCTCAATGATCTTCATGGCCGAAATCTTTGGAGCGCCTGTCATGCTGCCCATGGGAAAGGTCTCTTCAATAAGCTCTACCGGGTTTTTGTCTTTTGGAACGGTAGCGATCACCGTGGAAATCATCTGGTGCACTTGTTTGTAAGGGTATACCTTGCAAAGTTCCTGAACCACCACACTCCCCTTCAATGCGCTTTTAGACAGGTCATTGCGTACCAGATCCGTGATCATGATGTTCTCGGCCCGCTCCTTTTCATCTTGGGCAAGTTGTTGCTTCAACCTTTCATCTTCCGCCTTGTTTTGACTTCTTGGAGCTGTTCCTTTGATGGGTTGTGAAATAACCGTCTGCCCCATCTTTTTTAAATAGCGCTCCGGGGAGGCACACAGTAGATATTTCTCATCCAATCGCATAAAACATGCAAAAGGAGGTTGGGAAATGGCATTCAGCCGCTTGTAGGTTTCCAAAGGATCCACAGCGCCGTCTTCAGCATAAAACTCTTGACAGAAATTGGCCTCATAAATATCCCCACGATGGATATGCTCCAAAAAACGGTTGACCTTTTCAAAATAGGCATCCTTGTGGATACGCATTTTAATCCGAATGGGGATTGAAGGGCTCTTTCTTTGTTCGGACAATCCCTTATTGGACAAGAGTTCCCCAACGTCATTTCCCATCTCCTCGGCACAATGTTCCAAATACAGAAACGTCAATTCTTTCCCCTGGAGCAATATGACCTTTTCAGGCTGAAAAAAATGTAAGGTGGGAAAACCCAATCCATCATAATTATGGGATTGTAGATCTTCTAGTTCGTTTTTAAGGTCATAGGAAAAATATCCAAACAGCCAATCCTGCATTTCCGCAATGGAACTTTTCAATACACCGAGTGAATCAATAATCTTTGACTTACCCGTCTGTCTCGACAGGGCCAACGCCGCATCATAGGAATGGTATTCATTACGATGTCCATTATCGTCCAGCCAAACAACCTTTTCATAATTGCCCGACCAGTCCAACAAAGCTTCTTTGACCAGGGAAGGATCGGTGATGGTATAGGTTTGCCGCTTTCGCAAGGGATGTCTATTGAAGTGTTTGTAGAAAAGTGTGCAAAGCCTTTTGGTGATTCTCTTTCAAATCGCTGTCCGCAATACTCCCATCCTTAAAATTCTCATGGAACGAAGGCAGGGAGAAGGTGGATACAATCTCTACACCAAATCTAGGCAGCATATTTTCGGTAATGCCCAAAGAGCCTATACCCCCTCGTTTACCTCCCGAAGTTGACATGAGAAAAACTTTTGTGCCTTCCAAAAATTTACGATCTATCCGGGACAGCCAATCCAGTACATTCTTAAAATAGGCCGAAGGATTTCCATTATGCTCGTTCACGGAAAGGACCAACCCCTGCACTTTTTGGATTTTATCTTTCAAGTCTACCAAGGTATCGGGATATCCTTCTTGTTTTTCAAGATCCTCACTGAACATGGGAAATGGATGCTGGGCCATGTTGAGTTCCTGAATATCATGGTCTTGTACCAATGAAGTGGTATATTGAACCAATTTAAAATTGATGGAAGTTGAAGAATTGCTTCCGGCGAGTGCCAAAATTTCAGCCATTACAAGAAATGTTTGATTGTTTCGCTAAAATACCCCAATTGGGGAACAGATGCGAGTATTTTGTATAATTTTGCCCCGGAAAGCATCCAAACCCGCTGCTAAACAAGTATATAGGGTAGCCAAAAGCAAATGAACGCACAGACCAACAGATTGTATTTTATTGATGCCATGCGGGCGTGGGCCATCCTTATGATGCTCCAAGGGCATTTCATTGATGGGCTAATGGACCCTATTTATAGGGATACTGGAAACGCTGCGTTCAACATCTGGCTGTACTTTAGGGGCATCACCGCGCCGGTCTTCTTTACGGTTTCCGGATTTATTTTCACCTATTTACTGATTCGGGTGCCTCAAAAAGGATTTGAAAACCCTAGGGTATCCAAAGGTATTCGTCGCGGATTGCAGCTTTTATTGATTGGCTATTTACTCCGTTTGAACCTTTTTGGGCTCTTCAAAGGACAGGTGTACAACGCTTTCTATCTGGTGGATGTATTGCACTGCATTGGCCTTTCCATTCTTGTTTTGATAGGGATTTATCTCATCACAAGCAAGCGAAAACCATATCTTTTCCCAACACTTCTCTTGGGCATCACGCTGGTGTTGTTCCTCTTTGAGCCGGTATACAAACAGTGGTCGTTTTCCTTTTTGCCCAATGCCTTGGCCAACTATTTCACCAAGGCCAATGGGTCCGTATTCACGATAATCCCTTGGTTGGGCTATACCGCCTTGGGTGGATTTATCTCGGTACTCTTCACCCGATTCAAAAATTTTAAACACTTGTACACGGTGGGAATTCCTTTGGCAACGGTGGTGGGGTATTTGTTGATCTATCATTCATCCAGTGCCTTTGCATCCCTATATGCATTTACGGGATGGGAGTTTTTTGGATTGATTCCCTTGAACAACTACCTCTTCATTAGGCTTGGGAATGTCTTTATCGTTTTTGCCGTGTTCATGCTCCTACGGAAATTCTTGACCAATCGTACCATTTTGAACATAGGCGCCAGCACATTGTCCATTTATGTGATCCACTTTATTATTCTCTACGGTAGTTTTACCGGATTGGGGCTCTATCGTTTTTTCAACCACTCCCTAACCCCACAGATAGTTATTCCCGGGGCTATTCTCTTTATGGTGGTCTGTACCTATTTGGCCTTGAAATACAACCAACATGAAGTGGAGATAAAATCGCAGATTGCTTGGGCTTGGGCTTCCGTGAAACGTCAAGCCATTGTGGTAAAGGAAGCTTCAATTCCCCTGCTGAGGGAACTTTCCATCCGTGCGCGATTGGTATTGCGCAGATTTCTACGTACCGTTAGGGGCTGAAAAAAGCCCAAAACGTCAGCGATTTAACTCAATGACCCTTTGGGCAAAATTTCATACAGCCTTTGGCTGATGCTATACTTTAAACATGTATGGCCCTATCATCTGTAGCAGCCAAGGCAGCTTCCTTAACAGCTTCCGCAAAAGTTGGGTGGGCATGGCTCATTCGAGCAATGTCTTCGGCAGATGCCCTGAATTCCATGGCCGTGACCCCTTCAGTGATCAAATCCGCACTTCGGGCACCGATCATGTGCACACCAAGGACCTCATCGGTCTTTTTGTCGGCCAAGATCTTTACAAATCCATCAATATCCATACTGGCACGGGCACGGCCCAAGGCACGCATGGGGAATTGACCCACTTTATATTCCACACCAGCTTCCTTGAGCTGTTCCTCAGTTTTACCCACCGCGGCAACTTCTGGCCATGTGTATACTACTCCGGGAATCAGGTTATAGTCGATATGTGGTTTTTGACCTGCCAACAATTCCGCCACCAAAGTTCCCTCTTCCTCGGCCTTGTGGGCCAACATGGCACCACGGATCACATCCCCAATAGCGTAAATATTGGATACATTGGTCTGAAGGTGGTCGTTCACCTCCACTCTACCGCGGTCATCCAACTTCACTCCAGCAGCTTCAACATTCAATCCGTCCGTATACGGTCTTCTTCCCACACAGACCAAGCAATAATCCCCCGTGAAGGTGACTTCCTGTCCTTTTTTATCATCGGCTTTCACAATGACCTCATCGCCTTTGCGCTCCACCGACTTTACTTTGTGGGATAGGTTGAACTTCACTTTCTGCTTCTTCATCACCTTCATCAATTCTTTGGAAAGCGCTCCATCCATTCCGGGGATAATGCGGTCCATGAACTCCACTACGGTCACTTCGGCACCAAGACGTTTGTACACCTGACCCAGCTCCAGTCCAATGACCCCACCTCCAATGACAATCATATGCTTGGGCACCTCTTTCAGTTTCAATGCCTCTGTTGACGTAATGACTCGTTCTTTATCAATTTTGATGAACGGCAATGAGGAGGGCTTGGAGCCTGTGGCAATAATGGTATGCTTTGCTTCGATGGTCTCTTTTTTGCCATCAGCTTTATCTATATTAATGTGGGTGGCATCCTTAAAACTGCCCAAACCTTCATAAACATCAATCTTGTTTTTATCCATCAAGAATTGGATTCCTTTGGTGGTCTGGTCAACAACACCCTGTTTACGGGCGATCATCTGCTCCAGGTTTACCTTTATCTCTCCAGGAATATCAATTCCGTGCTCTTCAAAATGTTTTACGGCATCTTCGTAATGATGCGAGGAATCCAAAAGGGCTTTGGATGGAATACAACCTACATTTAGGCAGGTTCCCCCCAGGGTGGCATATTTTTCAATTATTGCAGTTTTCATTCCCAATTGGGCACAACGGATTGCCGCTACATAGCCTCCAGGTCCAGAGCCAATAATGGCCACATCATATTGATTCATAGTAAATGCTTAGAGATAATTATTCGTTCGATTATCAACTACAAAAATAACAATGTTTCTCCGATAGACCATGCATTTTTCCTTAACATATCCGAGTAAAAAAGTTGGGTGCGCCCTTGGCGGAACAACTATACTGGAGCCAATGGGAATTTAACGGCGCCGTAGCATCCCAACCAAAGTCCACCCAAAAGAGAAAGGTGTACGCCCGACTCAAACCACAAAGGTCCGCCCCACTGTCCACAAAGCGCCACCATGGACAATTTTCCAACAATAAAGAGGGAGATAAAAAAATGGGGGCAAAAATTATCGCGGACCACTATCAATGAAGAAATGAAACCTGTGAGAACGGCCGAGGTGAACATGGCCAAAGTACCCAGTGTCAAATCCATTGGGGAGGACGAGCAAAAGCTCATGCCTTCAAACAAAATATCTTGGGAAAGTGTGGTGTACAGGACTAAACACAGCCCTCCAATGACCGTGGCCAACACGGTGAGAAACAATCGGGTACGGGTTTTCATGACGGAAAAAGAAGTCTTTTGATGGTTGTTCGTTTTTTGATACGCCAAAAATTACGCATCCCCCTTTATCCAATGGACTTTTTTAACACCGATTTAGGTTAAAGTTTGCTAAATATGGACTGCTGGACTGTTTTTCACCTCATTGATAACGAACGAACTCTGCGTATTCCCAATATTGTTGATGGTGGTAAGCTTGGTCAGCATGAATTCGCGATAACTCTTCATATCCCCCACATGGATCTTTAAAATATAATCATAGTCGCCCCCAACATGAAAGCATTCGGATACTTCTTCCAACTTAAGGATTTCCCGTTCAAATTTCAATACATTTTCCTTGGTATGCTGTACCAACCGTATCTGGCAGAGCACCATAAAATCGCGCCGTACTTTCTCCTTGTCCACCAAGGCCACATATTGGGTGATTACCCCATTGCGCTCCAATCGTCGTATACGCTCATACACCGCCGTTTTGGAGAGTTGTAAGCTGTCCGCGTATTGTTTTGTGGTCTTTTTGCAGTCCTCCTGAAGCAAGTACACCAGCTTTATATCTGTTGGGTCGAGTTCCATGCTGATATTTTTTCTGTATCTGATTAAATATAGAATGGAAATCTAAATTTAAATTAAATTATTGATTTTATGTCTTTAGTTGAATACTTTCACCTAAAATTATCACACAATGGACTACAAAGCATCGGAACACATTCAAGACCTGCAATATTTTGGTGAGTTTGGTGGGGTGAACCCCTCCATATCGGACTCGTCCACCTATACCTTTCTTTCCGCAAAGACCATGTTCGACACCTTTGAGGGTAATACTGAAGGTTGCTATCTGTACAGCAGACATTCCTCCCCTTCCAATTTGTATTTGGGAGAGGCCATGGCCCAGCTGGAAGGCACGGAATCGGCCAATGTATTTGCTAGTGGAATGGGCGCCATCAGCGCTGTGGTTTTTCAACTTTGCGATACGGATGACCATATTGTTTGCAGTAGGACCATTTACGGAGGCACCTATGCCTTTTTGAAAAACTTTGTGAAGAAGTTCAATATTTCCACATCCTTTATAGATATCACCGACTTGGACATGGTGGAGCAATCCATCACCCCAAAAACCAAAATGATCTATTGCGAAGCCATCAGCAATCCCCTGTTGGAAGTAGCGGACATCGCAGCCCTATCCAAATTGGCCAAGAAACATGGTATTCCTTTGGTGGTGGACAATACCTTCTCCCCTTTGAACATTAACGCGGCCCAATTGGGTGCGGACATTGTCATCCACAGTCTTACCAAGTTCATCAATGGCAGCAGTGACTGCGTAGCGGGGGCGGTTTGTGCGTCAAGTGATTTCTGCCTTGGGTTGAAAGATGTGAACAACGGAGCGGGAATGCTCATGGGAAGCACGTTGGACAGTCTTCGGGCGGCATCCATCCTCAAAAATATGCGTACGCTGCACATCCGTATCAAAAAGCACAGTGAAAATGCCCTCTACTTGGCACAAGAATTTGAAAGGGATGGTTTAAAAGTGGTCTATCCGGGATTGGAAAGTCACCCTGGTCACAAGTTGATGAAATCCCAAATGAATCCGGAATACGGTTTTGGCGGTCTGCTCACCTTGGACGTAGGCTCCGTAGATCGGGCCAATGCTTTGATGGAACTCATGCAAACCCAAAAATTGGGCTATTTGGCGGTGAGCCTCGGTTTCTATAAGACCCTTTTCAGCGCATCGGGCAGTTCCACCTCTTCGGAAATTCCCATGGAAGAGCAGGAAGCGCTGGGATTGTCGCAAGGACTTATCCGCTTTTCCATTGGATTGGACAATAATATCCACCAGACCTATTTGGCCATGAAGAGCTGCATGGAAAAATTGGGGATTCTGTCCCTGTCCCATTCCGCTATGGATTAAACGATAAAAAGCCGTTTGGAGAACAAGGTTCAAAATCGTAATATTACCTCTTAACAAACTCAGACCACATGCCAAACAAAGAGGAAAAGCCAAAGTACAGACAGGATGAACATATTGTTGAAAATAAGCAGCTGACCATTGGGGAAGCCTTGATCCCTGTTTTTGCGCTGGTAGCTATGTTGGCCTACAATGTTTATGTTTTTGGTGATGACGCCCTGAGCGGTTCCAATCAGTTTATCCTTCTTATGGGTGGTGCCATGGCGGCCATCGTGGGGTTTTTCAATAAAGTATCCTACAAACAAATGATTGCCGAAGTGGCCGAGAATGTGCGTTCCACTACCGGGGCCCTACTCATTTTATTGATGGTAGGCGCCCTTTCCGGGACTTGGTTGGTCAGTGGTATTATTCCGGCCATGATCTATTACGGCCTCCAAATATTGAATCCCACCATATTTTTGGCAGCCTGCGTAATTATTTGCGCCATCATTTCCATTGCCACGGGAAGCAGCTGGACCACGGCCGCAACGGTGGGTATTGCCTTGGTGGGCATCGGTGAAGCTTTGGGCATTTCTTTAGGAATGACAGCTGGCGCGGTACTTTCAGGAGCTTACTTCGGAGATAAAATGTCCCCTTTGAGCGACACTACCAACTTGGCCCCTGCCATGGCAGGCGGCGAATTGTTTTCCCATATTCGGTACATGGCACTGACCACCGTACCCACTATCACCGTAACCTTATTGGTGTTCATTATTATGGGCTTTACCATTGAAACCAAAGGGGGAGCTGATACGGGCTCCATCCTTGAAACCATTGGGAGCACCTTCAATATTAGCGGCTGGTTATTCTTGGTCCCCGTTGCGGTGATTTTCTTGATTGTTAAAAAAGCGCCTCCCTTATTGGCCTTGTTGATAGGAACTTTGTTGGGTGGTGCCTTCGCATTGATTTTTCAGCCGGATATTGTCACCTCCATTAGCGGTAGCGAAAACCTCTCCTTTGAATCAGGATACAAGGGCATTTTAAATGCCATCACCGTGGACACATCCATTGCCACGGACGACCCTGCTTTAAACGACCTATTCTCCTCGGGAGGAATGGCAGGTATGCTGGACACCATTTGGTTGATTGTCTGTGCCATGGTCTTTGGCGGCATCATGGATGGTATTGGTGCCTTGGAGCGCATTACCGAATCCTTGCTGAAAATGGCCAAGACCACATTCGGGCTTTTTGCCAGTACCGTGGGCAGTTGTTTGGCGCTCAATGTAACCGCATCGGACCAATATCTGGCCATTGTGGTCCCCGGAAAAATGTTTTCCAAAGCTTATGAAGAACGGGGACTGGCCCCGGAAAACTTAAGTAGGTCCCTTGAAGATTCAGGAACCGTGACCTCCGTATTGGTACCTTGGAACACCTGCGGAGCCTACCACAGCGGCGTATTGGGCGTTGGTGTTATGGAGTATGGAGTTTATGCCATATTTAATTGGTTGAGTCCGTTCATGACCTTATTATTCGCAGCCTTCAAAATCAAGATTAAAATGTTGACTGAAAAGGCCGCTGCTTAAAAATTTGCAGCCTCATTTCCTCACGAGCTTCGTTTCTTTGTCAAATTATGATTTTTCACCCTTTGGAATTGTTGGCTTTTCAAAAATCCAATGCTTTTTTTATACCATAAGTCACGGCTATCCTTCCATAGGAAATACTGATTTTTTCCTTTGGGAAAGGCATTTCCCTGCGCTAATTTTGCAGTATAACCTTTATAAAAAACACAAGAATGACATTAGTCGGAAGAAAATTTCCAAACATCGAAGTAAATGCCATTGATGAATTGGGTGACACTTTCAAAATCAACATTTTAGAAAAAGCCAAGGCTGAAAGGAAGAAAATTTTGCTTTTCTGGTACCCAAAGGATTTCACCTTTGTTTGTCCAACGGAGCTACACGCTTTTCAACAACATTTGGCAGAATTTGAAAAAAGGAACACTTTGGTGATTGGCGCATCTTGCGATACTGCAGAAGTACACTTTGCTTGGTTGAACACTGCCAAGGACAATGGTGGGATTGAAGGGGTAACGTATCCTATCGTTGCCGATAGCAACAGAAACTTGGCCAAGGCTTTGGGTATTTTGGATATCACAAATGAAGATTATAACGAAGAGACCGACTCTGTTCTTGTGGAAGGTGACAATGTAACCTATAGGGCCACTTATTTGATCGACGAAGAAGGTACGGTGTTCCATGAAGGCATCAACCACATGCCTCTTGGTAGAAACGTGAAGGAATTCATCCGTTTGGTGGATGCATTTGCCCACGTACAGGAAAAAGGTGAGGTATGTCCTGCCAACTGGGAAGAAGGCAAGGAAGCCATGAACGCCAACCGTGACGGAGTAGCGGAATATTTGGCCAACCACGTAAACTAAGCGCCATGATCATAGAATTGGAAAAAGATAACCTGAGCGAGCTTGTTGCCAGTAACGAGTCCGTGGTGGTGCAATACTCCGCATCCTGGTGTGGAAATTGCAGGATCATGAAGCCTAAGTTTAAAAAAGAGGCTTCCCTTAACCAAAATGTCACTTTTGTGATGGTCGATGCTGAAAAATTCCCGGAGTCGCGGAAAATGGCCAATGTGGACAACCTGCCCACCTTTGCCGCTTTTTCCAACGGGACATTGAAAAATCAGGTGCAGACCAACAAATATGATGTACTAAAAACCTTGGTCAATGAAGTTGCCCATCATTAAACAGTTGGTAAATTTTGTTGAGGAGCATGACGAGGATTATCTGTTGGAAACCGCAGAGACCTTGGAAAGCATCTGTGAGGTCTCTACGTTAAAGGACAACGAACTGGACACCATAGGAGAAATCATCTCCAATATCTATGGCGCCTTGGAAGTGTCCAACGAGATACAAAAGGGGACTCCCAAGAAAGAGGCCATGAATGCCTTTATGTCGCGGGTGCTCAGTTCCATCGACAAATAAACCTTACCACATTTTATAGTCAAGAACCTTCCCGCAATGCATTACGGGAAGGTTTTTTTTAAGTACTTTTGGAGCTGAACCAAATATAAAAACATGGCTACAGTCACCTTAAAAGGAAATGAAATACACACCCTTGGAAACCTTCCAGAGAACGGTTCCCAAGCCCCGGAATTCAAACTGACCAAGAACGACCTCTCCCCTGCTTCCCTTTCGGATTATGCAGGCCAGAAAGTGGTCTTGAACATATTCCCAAGTATAGATACGGGCACTTGTGCCCAATCTGTCCGTCAATTCAACCAAGAAGCGGCCGAACTGGACAACACCAAGATACTTTGCATCTCCAAAGACCTTCCCTTTGCCCAAACCCGTTTCTGCGGTGCCGAAGGCATTGACAAAGTGGAGACCCTATCCGATTTCAGGGATGGAAACTTCGGAAAATCCTATAATGTAGAGTTTACCGATGGCCCATTGCAAGGGCTTTTGTCACGCTCCGTGGTGGTGCTCAATGAAAAGGGACAGGTCATCTATTCCGAGCAAGTTTCCGAAACTGTGGACGAGCCCAATTACAAAGCTGCGCTTGAAGCATTGATGGATGCCTAAGGAATCTTTTTTCAATAATAGAATTCGCAGTATCGGTTATGCGCTCAAAGGCATGTTCTTGCTTTTGCGTACCGAGGCCAGTATCAAAATACAGTTTTTTATTGCCTTGGTAATGACCGCAGCCGGATTCTATTTTGAGATATCGGCCATGGAATGGATGCTTCAACTCTTTGCCATTGGATTGGTCATGGGCATAGAGGGAGTGAACACGGCCATTGAAAAACTGGCGGACTATGTACAACCTGATCAAGACCCTAAAATTGGTCTGATCAAAGATATTTCCGCGGGTGCAGTGATGATCGTATCCATCATGGCCAGTATTATTGGATTGATCATCTATATACCCAAATTGATGTAAGAACATCCAAGACCCGGTATAGCAGCGTAAATTTGTAAATTAGCCCCATAGCAAACGGATTAATGGCAAAGAAAAGGACAAAATCAAAATCCAAACCTACAACCGCCAAAAAGAAGGTCTCCTTTAGACCTTCCAAGCAAAACAAGATCATCTTGGGCAGTTTGCTGATTGTACTCAGCATAGCACTTTTCTTCTCGTTCATGTCCTATTACTTTACATGGCAGGAAGATCAGAGCATTCTCTCCGAATTTGCCCACAGAAACGCCCAGGCCAGCAACTTATTGAACAAGTTTGGGGCCAGTGTGAGCCATTTTTTCATGTACCAAGGATTTGGTCTTGCATCGTTTGCCTTTCCCTTATTACTGGCCGTCACTGGGTTATACCTGTTTTTGGGACTAAGTGGAAAAGGCCTCATTGGCAAATGGATTTGGGGCTTTATCGGTATTATCTGGGTATCCATTGCCTTGGGCTTCTTTGCTTCGAGCCAACCTTTGTTGGGTGGGCTTATTGGCTTTGAAATGAACGATTTCCTCCAAGATTACACCGGAAAAATAGGGGTGTTCTTGATTTTGATTTTTATGCTGATGGTCATCTTGGTACAACTCTTCAATTTTACGCCCGAAGGGGTCGCCAATTTCTTCCGTTCGCAACGCCAAAAAATAAAGTCCGATTTTCAAACGGAAACCCCTGTTGCAAAAAAACAAGAAACGGAAGAGCTCCCTATTGAGCTGAACCTGAAAGAGGAAGAGGAAATTCCCGTTGCCGTGGACACCTATACCCATAAAAAAGATATCCCACCCCTTCAAAATGAAGCCGGGTTGGATGTGAACCTTCCCCAAGAGGAAGAGGCCGACATCAGTCTGGAGGTTGAAAAAGTCAAGGAGGAAAAAGAGGAAAAAGATATCAAGGCCGAAAAATTGGTCAAGGATTTTGGGGAATTCGACCCTAAACTGGAACTCGGCAGCTACAAGTTCCCACCTTTGGAGCTATTGGAGGCGCATGGTGCAGCCGGTGGCATCACCATCAACCAAGAGGAACTGGAGGAAAACAAAAACCGTATTGTAAGTACCCTTAAGAATTACAAAATCGGGATTGCACAGATCAAGGCCACCATAGGCCCTACGGTCACCCTATACGAGATTGTCCCCGAAGCGGGTATCCGTATCTCCAAAATCAAAAACCTTGAGGACGATATTGCCCTTTCCCTCGCCGCATTGGGCATTCGGATCATTGCTCCCATTCCAGGCAAGGGAACCGTGGGTATTGAGGTGCCCAACAAGAACGCGTCCATTGTTTCCATGCGATCGGTGATAGCGTCCAACAAGTTTCAAAAAGCGGAAATGCAACTTCCCATTGCCTTTGGAAAGACCATTAGCAATGAGACTTTTGTTGTGGATCTGGCCAAAATGCCCCACCTGCTCATGGCGGGTGCCACCGGACAAGGAAAATCCGTAGGATTGAATGCGGTGATCACCTCGCTCCTCTATAAAAAACACCCGGCGGAAATCAAGTTCATTTTGGTCGACCCCAAAAAGGTGGAATTGACCCTCTACAACAAAATTGAAAGGCATTTCTTGGCCAAGCTCCCGGATTCGGATGAAGCCATCATTACGGACAACACCAAGGTGATCAATACCCTGAACTCGCTCTGTATTGAGATGGACAATCGCTATGAGCTGTTAAAAGCAGCCATGGTACGGAACATTAAAGAGTACAATGCCAAGTTCAAGGCCCGTAAATTAAATCCGAACGATGGGCATAAATTCCTTCCCTACATCATTTTGGTGATCGATGAGTTTGCAGATTTGATCATGACCGCAGGCAAGGAAGTGGAAACCCCCATTGCCAGATTGGCACAGTTGGCCCGTGCCATTGGAATCCATTTGATCATTGCCACCCAACGGCCTTCGGTCAACGTGATCACGGGTATTATAAAAGCTAACTTCCCGGCAAGGATTGCATTCCGGGTAACCTCCAAAATAGATTCACGGACCATTCTGGACGCCCAAGGTGCCGACCAACTCATTGGCCGCGGGGACATGCTCTACACCCAAGGGAACGATGTGACCCGTTTGCAATGTGCCTTTGTAGATACGCCCGAAGTGTCCAAGATCACCGAATACATTGGGTCGCAACGCGCCTACCCTGAGGCCCATTTACTGCCAGAATACGTAGGTGAAGACTCTGGCACGGGTATTGATTATGATATTTCGGAAAGGGATGCCATGTTCCGCGAAGCCGCCGAAGTCATCGTTACGGCACAACAAGGTTCCGCCTCCCTGATCCAGCGAAAACTGAAATTGGGATACAACCGGGCCGGTAGGATCATTGATCAACTGGAAGCCGCCGGGATCGTAGGTCCTTTTGAAGGAAGTAAAGCCCGTCAGGTCTTGATTCCGGACATGTATTCCCTGGAACAATTTTTAGAAAACGAATCAAAATAATACCATGATCAAAAAACACATTCTTTTTATCGGACTTTTTACCGTTGCACTATTCTCATATGGGCAGAGCTCATCTCAGGCCAAGGCACTTTTGGACGAAGTCTACAATAAGGTGAAAAGCTATGACAATATCTATATCGATTTTACATCGACCTTGGAGAACAGTGAGGCCAATTTAAAGCAGGAAACACACGGTAATGTTTCCTTGAGTGGCGAAAAATACTTTCTGAACTATTTTGGGGCGCAACAATTATATGATGGCAACAAGGTATACACCGTTGTCCCCGAAAATGAGGAAGTGACCATTGAGGATGTTGATCAAGATGCCGATAATGTGAGCCCTTCAAAAATGCTGACATTCTACAAAACCGGACACAACTATGCCTGGGACATATTGCAAAATGTGGGTGGAAGAAAAATACAATATGTAAAGCTCACCCCCATTGATTCCAATACGGAGATCAAATCCGTGCTCTTGGGCGTTGACACACAGACCAAGCATATCTACAAGCTTATCCAGACGGGAAACAACGGTACAAAAACTACCATAACCGTTAATTCTTTCAAAACCAACCAGCCTTTTTCAAGTACCCTATTTACCTTTGACGAGAAAAAATACGAGGATAAAGGGTATTACATAACACGAAACTAGCCATTGAAAATACTAGACCAGTATATATTATCGAGGTTTCTCTATAACTTCTTTAGCTCCTTTGTCATCTTGATCGTCATATTCATCTTTCAGGGAATATGGCTTTTTATAGATGATTTGGCAGGAAAAGGTCTAGGCATGGTCATTATTGGGAAGTTTATTTTTTATTTCATCCCCACTTTGGTGGACAAGGTATTGCCCTTAACCGTATTGCTGTCGTCCATCCTCACCTTTGGTACCTTTGCGGAAAACTATGAGTTCGCTGCCATGAAAGCTTCAGGGATATCCCTACAGCGAGGAATGCGAAGCTTGGTCATTTTCGTACTTTTTCTAGGGGTGGTCACCTTTTTCTTCGCCAACAATGTTATTCCAAAATCCGAACAAAAAATATTCAACCTTAGACGTAACATTGCCAAGGTAAAACCAGCCGCAGCCATTACCGAAGGGGTTTTTAGTGATTTTGAGGGTACCGGTGAGGGCATGAACATTAAAGTGGAACGCAAGTACGGGGAACAAGACCGGTTTTTGGACAATGTGGTCATCCACAAAAAAACCAACCAAAATGTAAACAGCACGGTCATCAAGGCCAAAGGCGGGGAATTGATCAGTAGTGAGGATTCCGACATTATCCAGTTGGTGCTGAAAGATGGCAATTACTACGAGGAGCTGGTTCCAAAGGATAACAAGGAAAAAAGAAAACAACCTTTCGCCAAGGCCCATTTTGAAACCTATACTATCAACATAGATATATCGGAACTGAACAATCAAGATTTGGAGGAAGACGGGAATATTACCACGGACAAAATGAAGAATGTGGGGCGTTTGATCAAGGATATCGACTCGTTGGGAACCAACAATCTGGAAAAGGTCGAGGCATTCTCCAAGAATATCGTCAATCGTATGGGGGCATTTCCTCCAAAAGCAGCTATTAGGGACACCATTCAAGCCGCGACCCAGATTCCTGTAAATAAAATTTCAAAAGATTCCCTCAAAAGTGTGGACGAACTTTTGGAATCGTTCCAAGATTGGCAGCAGTTACAAATCGTTAACAATGCCAAAAATTCGGTTACCAGTATCTTGACCACCGTAGTTTCCAAGAAAGATGAATTGCAGCAACGGTTCAAGTTCTACAACAGTCATATTCTTTCCTTGCATAAAAAGTTCGCTCTGGCATTTTCGTGCATTATTCTATTTTTTGTAGGAGCACCCTTGGGGGCCATTATCCGAAAAGGAGGCCTGGGATTGCCCATGGTGATTGCCATTGTCTTATTTTTGACCTATTATTTTATTGGGGTATTCGCCGGAAACTACGCCAAGGAAGGTAATATACACCCCGCGATCGGAGCCTGGCTTTCCACCTTGATCATGCTGCCCTTGGGTATTTCATTGACCAAAAGGGCCACTGCGGATAGAGGACTGTTTGGGTTTGGACACATTATAGATCGTATTAGAAGCATATTTAAACGAAAAAGAAAAGATTCTGAAGAGTAATGGTCGAGGAGAAAAAAATACAGTTGCACGCCATAGAGGAAGCCATTGAAGACATCAGACAAGGCAAGGTCATTATTGTGGTGGATGATGAAAACCGCGAGAATGAAGGCGATTTTGTGGCCGCTGCCGAACTGATTACCCCTGAAACAGTGAATTTCATGGCCACCCATGGCCGAGGGCTTATCTGTGCCCCACTTACCGAAGGGAAGTGCAAGGATTTGGGACTCCACAAAATGGTGACGCACAATACCGACCCCTTGGAAACTGCCTTTACGGTTTCTGTGGATTTGAGGGGAAATGGGGTCACCACGGGAATTTCCGCTTTGGATAGGGCCAAAACCATCTTGGCCTTGACCGATGCCAACACCAAGGCCCATGAACTGGCCCGCCCGGGACATATTTTTCCACTCATTGCCAAGGAAGGTGGTGTGCTACGCCGTACAGGACATACCGAAGCCGCTATTGATTTTGCCCGCTTGGCGGGATTGGAGCCTGCTGGCGTCATCGTGGAAATCATGAACGAGGATGGCACCATGGCCCGTTTGCCCCAACTTTTGGAAGTGGCGAAAAAATTTGACCTTAAGATCGTTTCCATCGAAGATTTGATCGCTTACCGAATGGAGCATGATAGCCTGATTGAACTCAAAGAAGCTTTCACTATCCAAACCCGATTTGGGGAATACCGTCTGCGCGCCTACAAACAGACCACCAACGATCAAGTACATATTGCCTTGGTCCGAGGTAGCTGGAAACACGGTGACCCGGTCTTGACCCGTATCAATTCCACTTTGGTGAACAATGATATTTTGGGCACCTTGACCAACAATCCGGATGAGACCTTGAACCGAATGTTCAATGCCTTGAACGCTGAAGACAAAGCCGCTATGATTTTCATCAATCAAGGGAACCAATCCAAAAATTTATTGGGCCGTTTGGCAGAATTGAAGAAACTTCAGGCAGAGGGTGTCCTCAAAGCTCCCAAAATTGATATGGACACGAAAGATTTTGGGATTGGTGCTCAAATATTACACGACCTCAATATTTCCAAAATCCGCTTGCTTTCAAATTCCGCACAGACCCGAAGAGTGGGGATGGTGGGTTACGGATTGGAAATTGTGGAGTATGTGAAGTATTAGGTTTTTCCCAAATACAAAATTGGACCTATCAGGCTTTTTCAAGGATTTCCACCATTTTTTTAGCCCTTTCCCGGACTTCAGTTTCAGTCCAACTTAATTTAATCAGACATGAAATGGTCCTGCCTATCCAGTGGTCCGATGCGGAAAAATCGGCCTTGGAGTAATCCGGTAAGCCCTCAATGACTTCTTGGGGCAGGTTGCCCAATGATTCCAATTGGGTGAGGTGTTCCCATTTTCTATAGTAGTGCCAGTTGTTGTTGTACCAATAGAAGCAGGCATCAACTCCGTTTTCCCCCAAAGTTTTGTGGGCTTGTTGGGCAATCGCTTCCGAAGGAAGAAAGAAACTCAGGAATGAATAGTTTTCCTCTCCCCCATCAGGCACCGTTCGAAAGGTAACCTCTGGAACCTGTGATAGCGCTTCCCTTAAAATGGTATAATTTTTCTTCTGTAGAGCGATAAATTCATCCAGTCTATCCAGTTGAGCCAGTCCCACGGCAGCGTTCAATTCTGAAATCCGAAAGTTGTATCCCAAGAAAGGATGCGCTTCCGCCCCCCTATCATTTCCAATATGGTCGTGCCCGTGGTCCGAATATTTATGGGCATTTTGGTAATAGGCTTCATTATTGGTGATAACGGCTCCTCCCTCACCACAGGTTATCGTTTTTACGTAATCAAAGGAAAAACAGCCCAAATCCCCAATGCTGCCCAAAGGTTTTCCTTTATAACTTCCCCCAATGGCCTGGCAGGCATCTTCCAAAAGCAGAAGGTCGTGTTGGTCACAAATCTGTTGTAACGCTTCCAAATTGGCCATGGAGCCGCACATATGTACGGGCATCACCACTTTGGTTTTTGACGTTATGGCTTTTTCCACTGCGGAAGGATCTAGCGTCAAGGTATCATCTATGTCCACCAAAACAGGAATGGCGCCAAGGGCCAAAATGGATTCAAAACTGGCCACAAAAGTGAACGTGGGCATGATAACCTCGTCCCCCGCCCCTACACCGGCACTGGCCAAAGCTACCGTAAGTGCGGCCGTGCCACTGCTCAATAGGTGCACGTGTTTGGACTTCATTTTAGCGGAAAGGGCAGCTTCCAACTCCTTTGCCTTCCAATGTCCGTCACGCATTCCATCGAACCCATAACGCATCAATACCCCAGAATCCAGCACATCCTGTACCTGTTCCCGTTCCTTATCTCCAAAAAGTTCAAAACCCGGCATACTTGTCTTGTTTTATATTGTTAAAAAAACCATAGTTTAATGGCCATGGCAATGACCACAACCACTAAAAAAGTCTTTATGAATCCGTCTCCCTTTTTTACAGAATAACGGCTCGCCACCCATGCCCCGGAGCCATTTCCAATGGCCAAAATAAGTCCCAATTTCCAATTCACCTTATCATTAAGGGCAAAAACGGCCAAGGCGGACAGCATATATATAAAAACCACGGCCACCTTGGTGGCATTGACCCGAACGAGGTTCATCCGGTTTACGTAGTGCATGAAAAATATCATTAAAAAACCTAGACCTGCATTGATGAATCCGCCATAGATCCCAAAAAAGAAGAACACAATGAGGCTCAACCATAGGTATTTGCCCGTGAGCCTTTCTTCCATATCCTCCAAACGCATTTTGGGCTTAAAAACAATGATCAACACCACGGCCAACATGACCATGGCCAAAATCCGGTTAAAGGTCTCGCCGTTGATATCAATAGCAATCCAAGCTCCCAAAATAGCCCCTAAAAAGGCCGCAATACCCAAATATAGATTGAATGGAAAGGTAGAAACCCCCTTACTCTTGAAACCCGCAGTAGCCAAAGCCGTTTGGATAACGATGGCCACCCTATTGGTCCCGTTTGCCACGGCCGGGGGAAGCCCTAAAAAGATAAGGGTGGGCAAGGACAGTAGGGAACCACCTCCCGCCACGGTATTGATGAAGCCCACGGCAAAACCAACCGCAACCAAAAGCACATAGTGGTACCATTCCATCATGTACACAAAAGTACTCCCTTAAAATGGGATTCATTGGTGTAAAAAATTAAAGTTTATAAACTTTTACAGAACCAAAAAAGCTTTATATATTTGCACCCGCTTAGGAGGAATGGCAGAGTGGTCGAATGCGGCAGTCTTGAAAACTGTTGAGGGTCACACCTCCGGGGGTTCGAATCCCTCTTCCTCCGCTTAATGACGTGAAAAGCCCCTTAGATAGGGGCTTTTTTAACTCTTTACCCTTCACAAAATCTCAAAGAGCTCTTCAAGCGGCTTGCGCACCTTTTTTCTAAACTGGGTATGGTCTTCTTTGGAGCGATAGCCCACGGGAACTATCACGCTTGCATTCAACCCTTGTTCGTCCAATCCTAGGATTGCATTGTACTTTTGCACCTCATAGCCTTCCATGGGGCAAGCATCAATCCGCAATTCGGCACAAGCCATCAAAAGCGTGGACATGGCCAAATAGGTCTGTTTTTCGGACCATGAAATCCAAGTGGGTTCATCCATTTCCACCAAACTACGTTTGATCAAGTTCCCATATCCCTCCAATTTGTCCACGGGGGTGCCCTGTATTTGTGAAATGGATTGGATATAGGTGTCCACGTCTTCATCCTTTCGCTCTGTATAGTTGCAGAACACAAAAAGATGGGAGGCATCCGTAATTTGGTCTTGGTTCCATGAGGCCGCTTTCAATTCCTCCTTGAGCCTCTGGTTTGAAATCACCAATACTTTATACAGCTGTAGTCCATAGGAGGAGACCGATAACTGTATCGCCTCTTTCAGCTTTTCCATATCCTCTTCGGATACTTCTTGGGTGGGATCGAATGTTTTGGTGGCATAACGCCACTTTAAATGCTCCAGTAATTCCATCTATCATTTCTCGATTGCGATGGGAATGTCCCATGCTGATTCTCATACAAAAATAACCCATTGTATAAAATTATGGCCAATACAACTTTTAACGTTAACTACGTCACACTTTTACGACCTAGATGGTACCATTATTAAAACAACACCATCATGACCCGTACATCCATCATCCATCTATTATTGAAAATCATTGCCGCGGTAATTTTATTGCAGACCCTATACTTTAAGTTCACCGCCGCCCCAGAATCGGTATATATTTTTGAGACCTTGGGTCTGGAACCGGTTGGACGGATAGGAATCGGGGTATTGGAACTGGTAACGGCCATTCTTTTGTTAGTGTCAAGAACCACTGGGCTTGGGGCGGTATTGGGCATGGGAATCCTTGGAGGGGCCATTTTTTCACACCTTACCCTGCTTGGTATTGAAGTCCAGAATGATGGAGGTACCCTTTTTATTTTGGCCCTGATCACTTTTGCCATTTGCTGTTTCTTGGCTTGGCAACATCGCTTTGAAATCCCCATATTGAAAAACCTATTGGGAAAGTGATAATATGGAGTTAAACCCATTATGGGTTTTGGCCCATTGGAAATGGAGATTGTACCTTGCACAAAAAAGCATATGTCCGTGGATATTGAACCCGACCGAAACCTTAGCTGGGAAGATTTTCAAAAAGTACAGATGGTGGTCGGCACCATCATTAATGCTGAAATATTTGAGGAAGTCAGAAACCCGGCCTATAAAATGATCATCGATTTTGGCGACTTGGGAAAACGAAAGACCTCTGCCCAAATCACACAACTGTATACCCCCGAAGACCTTATTGGAAAGCAAGTGGTGGCCGTGGTGAACTTTCCCCCTAAGCAGATTGCAAACATCATGAGCGAATGCCTTGTCCTTGGCGGAATTGGGGACAACAAGGAAGTAACCCTTATCCAACCGGAGCGAAACGTGAAAAACGGAACGCGGATTGGCTAAAGCTGTGTATCTTGTGGCTATATGTCCAGATACTTTCTTAATGGCCCCATACACTTTTCCCTTTTTGGGATTTTTTCCCTTGGTCTATTTTTTACATGCTGGCACGGCCATTCACAGCAAGATACGAGCAGGATAGTCACATACACGGACAAAATCATTTTAAAAGCCAATATAGATACCCGGACCGATGTACTCCTTTATAGAAACCGTACTGAGGATGCCAGACTGGAACTGGCTCCAAACAGCAGGTACCGGCTTTTTCTTTCCTTGGATTATGAATTCATCGGGGTAAGTGTAGGGCTCGTTCCAAAATTCCTTGGGGCCAATGCCGATGAGGACCTTAAGGGAAAATCGTCGTTTACTGACTATCAATTTCGGTTCTTCTTGGGCAAATGGGTACAAGGTCTCAATTATAGCAAAACTTCTGGCTATTACGTAAAGAACACAGCCGATTTTGCCCCGGGCTGGATAGAGGGAACCAACTCGTACATACAATTCAACAACCTTACCAACTCGCATTATGGCATGTCCACTTCGTATGTACTCAACCCAAATTTTTCATATCGGAACATTGTCTATCAGAATGAGTGGCAAAAAGTAAGCAGTGGCAGTCTTATCCCAACCTTATATTATGACTACAATATTTTTTCTTTTGATGAACTGGGGCTCCGCAGCAAGGAAAAGTTTTTTAACCTGAGATTTTCCCCAAGATATTTCTACACCCATGTATTCCATGAGAATTGGTTTATTTCCGGAAATGTATCCCCTTCCCTGGGTGTTCGCTTCTCCAAAGATGAATCCACAGAAAATGGAATCACCGAGATTGAACGAAAGACCTATTTTACCCGTTCCGCTTCAGGCGGCATCAATTTGGGATACAGTTCGGAGAAGGTAATCTTTGGGGTGAACCTCACCCTTAACTCTAACTGGTATAACGAAGACAGCAACAGCAGTGTGAAGAATGACGAATTCTATGGGGTACTATATTTGGGGTATCGCTTTGAACCTCCACGATTTGTAAAAAAGGTATTCCGACCCTTTACGGCGAATTGAGATTAGCCCCTCATGTGCCCATCAACCACAGATTGCGGACTTTATATATGTAAAAGGGTCACCTTTAAGCAGATAAAAGGTTAAAAATCACCGATAAACGTTACTTAGATGTTGTTTGAATGAAAAATATTTAAAATTTTTTCGATAAAATGCACTTTTTACTCGGTAAAAGTAAAAACCTATGAAAAATTCATAAGTATTCCCTTAAAATCTTTTTGATCTTTGTCATGTATTAACCCCCAAATCAGAATATCATGACACGTTCACTTATCTACAGCCTACTTTTTTCTGGAATACTAATGTATAGCCAAAACAGCAATGCCCAAATGGACAAGGACCTTGTAACCCATGCCATGGAGGGTAATTTATCCACCTTGGATGGTTATGTACCTTCCATGACAGTGACCCAAGACGGTCAAACCGCTTATTTCAGCAAAGCCACCTATCAAAAGCCTTTGACCGGTGTGTTCTCCAAGAAAGAACTTATCCATGAAATCTACAGGGCCGAAAACATCAACGGCGAATGGAAGAATGTGACCAAAATGGAGGTTTGCCCAAAATATGCTTCCGCCAAGCACCCCACCATTTCTGATGACGGTAAGCGTTTGTTCTTTGCTTCCAACATGCGAGGTAGCTATGGAAAATATGATATCTATGTTGCCGAAGTAAAGCCTGATGGTAGTCTGGGCGTATCCAAAAACTTAGGACCCAAGGTCAACACCAAAGAAGATGAACTATACCCTAATCTCTACAATGGAACCTTATTGTTCTTTGCTTCCGAAGGAAGGGACGGTTATGGTGGACTGGACCTATATGCGACACAGGTTGTATTGAACACCCTTACCCCTTCCGTGAACTTGGGCGACCATATCAATAGTGATCGTGACGACTACGCCATTCAATTGAGTCCTGAAAAAGGATTGGGATTTGTAGTCTCCAATCGAGGTCAAAACCACACCATTTCACAGTATACGGTAGCCTACGGACATGCCAAAAAAGAGGACAACCGATATGTGGCGGATAGAGATACCAATATCCAAACCGCCATGAACACCACCCAAGAGTACACCAGTACTTCTTATGAAGATAAATAAAACATGAAATAAAAGTCGGTCAACTACCTGAGGTGTCATCTGATTCTGTTTCATAGCCGAGATTCGAAACACTCATGACCATGATAAGAAAGACAGGGGGAACTGACAGTCTATCATAGAAGCGGGTTGTATTATTTCAATCTGACCGATTTTACCAAGAATAGGATGCATTAAAATGCATCCTATTTTTTTTCATTCCATTGAAAAGCAACTATTTACACTTAAATAATTGCTTCATAACCATTGATTTTCAGCAAACCCAATCCAATTGCCGGAATGCATTTGAACGAAAAACACTACAAAAAATTCTGTGGGAGTGAAAAAAAAACTAATTTAATTTTTGAAATAATACAAACCCAAATCTATTAGTCATGAAAACAAACTACAATTCTCGGAAAAAAGGCATACCTAAAGCTCCCTACAAGCTACTTTTTTAAGGTATCCAAAACCTTTTCTAAACTACATTTTGATCTGACCCTATAAGGGTCAACCTGCCCTATTTGTTTGATTCGGACAATGGCAGCACTAGGCGCGTGCATTTGATATTCAATGCAATGCTCCTTTGACATGCTTTCCATTTTCCTACCATTCAACTGGCGGAACAGGTAGTTTTTGCCCAAATTTTACCTAAAAGGGATTTAATTACAATAACAGAATCAGATGACCCCCAAATCTATGCGTCATGAGAACTTACTCCTTACAAATTGCGATCATCGATAATGATGAAAGCCTAAACCCTATGTATAAATTGTATTTTGAAGATACAGTGGAATACGGACTGCACGGTATTTATAGGACCGTTCATGAGCTTTTGTCCAATTTTGGAAGAAAGGCCCCGGATATCATTCTATCCGAAGTGACCTTGACCGGAATTTCCGGAATTGATGGCCTGGAATACTTCCTCAGGAAAGATGAGGACCTGAAAGTACTGATGATGAGTCGCAAAAATGATTTCAAGCTCATCAAGGAAGCCTTTAAAAAGGGAGCCAGTGGCTATCTTACAAAACCTTTGACCAAAGAAAGGCTTTTTGCTGCCGTTGCAGCATTAGATCAACACGGTGTGGCCCTGGAACACGATGTGGCCAAAAAAATCATCCACTCTTTCCAGACCAAATCCTTTGACTCGTTTTCAAGAAAGGAAAACCAAATTGCCGAACTCCTTACCCAAGGATTCACCTATAAGATGATTGCGGACAAGCTCTGCGTTACGCCGAGCGCGGTCAATTTCCATATTCAAAACATTTACGTAAAACTCAATGTCAACTCAAAATCAGAAGCCCTTGAAAAGCTTCGTGAAATGGAAATGCGCCAATTGAACGCAGCATAAAACCCAAATCAAGCAAACAAAAAACCCTGACCAAAGTCAGGGTTTTTTATTATTTATGATATTCGAGTATTACTTCACTTCTTCGAAGTCAACATCCTCTACATTATCACCTTCCTTGGCGTTGCCTCCAGCAGCGCTATCAGCACTGGCAGATGGGTCAGCACCATTGGCTTGGGCCGCGTCGGCCTGAGCCTTGTACATCTCCTCGGAAGCTACTTTCCAAGCCTCGTTGATTTTCTCCAAAGCAGGCTCGATTACAGCAACATCTTTGGTTTCGTAGGCTTTCTTCAACTCCTCCAAAGCATCTTCGATAGGCTTTTTCTTGTCATCGGACAATTTATCACCAAACTCCTTCAACTGCTTTTCGGTCTGGAAGATCATACCGTCCGCCTCGTTCAGCTTATCGGCCTTCTCTTTGGCTTGTTTATCCGCCTCGGCATTGGCTTCGGCTTCGGCTTTCATCTTTTTGATTTCATCCTCGGTCAATCCAGAAGACGCCTCAATACGGATATCTTGGGTCTTGTTGGTAGCCTTGTCCGTAGCAGAAACTTTGATGATACCATTGGCATCGATATCAAAGGTCACTTCAATCTGAGGCGTACCTCTTGGCGCCGGTGGAATACCGTCCAAGTGGAACCTACCAATGGTCTTGTTATCCGCAGCCATAGGACGCTCTCCTTGCAACACGTGGATTTCAACCGAAGGTTGGTTATCCGCAGCTGTGGAAAATACCTGTGACTTTTTGGTAGGAATGGTGGTGTTTGCCTCGATCAATTTGGTAAACACACTTCCCATGGTTTCGATACCCAATGAAAGTGGGGTAACGTCCAAAAGAAGTACATCCTTCACGTCTCCTGTCAATACACCTCCTTGGATTGCGGCACCTACGGCCACTACCTCATCCGGGTTCACCCCTTTGGATGGTTTTTTTCCGAAGAACTTCTCAACAGCCTCCTGTACCGCAGGGATACGGGTAGAACCCCCTACCAAGATAATCTCATCTATATCACTTTTTGAAAGACCTGCAGATTTCAATGCGGTCTCACAAGGTGCAATGGTTCTTTTTACCAAATCATCGATCAACTGCTCAAACTTGGCCCTTGACAAGGTGCGTACCAAGTGTTTAGGACCTGACGCAGTTGCCGTTACATATGGCAAGTTGATTTCGGTCTGTGCAGAGGAAGACAATTCTATCTTGGCCTTCTCGGCAGCTTCACGCAAACGCTGAAGTGCCATGGCATCCTTACGAAGATCCATATCCTCATCCTTCATAAACTCCTCGGCCAACCAATCAATGATTTTTTGGTCAACATCATCTCCCCCTAAGTGGGTGTCCCCATCCGTGGCCAATACTTCAAAAACACCGTCGCCCAATTCCAAGATGGAAACGTCGTGCGTACCTCCACCAAAATCGAATACTACGATTTTTTGATCGGTGTCTTTTTTATCCAAACCATAGGCCAATGAAGCAGCCGTTGGCTCGTTGATGATTCGTTCCACGGTAAGACCGGCAATCTCACCAGCTTCTTTGGTGGCCTGTCTTTGTGAATCGTTAAAGTAGGCAGGAACCGTGATCACCGCACGGGTTACATCCTGACCCAAATAATCTTCGGCAGTCTTCTTCATTTTTTGAAGAATCATGGCCGATAGTTCCTGTGGAGTGTACAAACGGCCGTCGATATCCACTCTTGGGGTATCGTTATCGCCCTTTACCACATTATAGGGAACTCTGTCCGCTTCCTTTTTGGATTCAGAGAATTTGTTCCCCATGAATCGCTTGATGGAATAAATTGTTTTGTTGGGGTTGGTAACCGCCTGTCTTTTGGCAGGGTCTCCCACCTTGATCTCTCCACCTTCCACAAATGCAATCACGGAAGGGGTGGTACGTTTACCTTCGGCATTTGGAATTACCACAGGTTCGTTACCTTCCATTACAGAGACGCAGGAGTTGGTCGTACCCAAGTCTATACCTATAATTTTGCTCATTGTATCTAAAGTTATATCTGTTTGAAATTCATTTTTGTCTCGTTCATGAAGTGTCAATGATCATGCCACGACCCAGAATATGACAAGGTGTCAGACAATCCCCTTCAAATTCTATGAACACTCACAAATTGCCATGCTAAGGCACCTTATAGGCATAAAATCATTGAGATTTATTTCCTGCTTTATCCCAACCTACTTGTTATATTTGGAAGAGTAAATTGGACCTATGGAATGTATCAGTGTATTTGATATGCTCAAAATCGGCGTGGGACCCTCAAGCTCCCATACCCTTGGCCCGTGGAGGGCCGCGGAACGATGGATCGGTGAACTTAAAGAACAGGAGGTCTTTGATGATGTTCAACAGGTCTCAGTCTTCCTTTTTGGCTCTCTTTCCCTAACAGGAAAAGGTCATGCCACAGATATTGCCGTTGTTATGGGACTGCTGGGTACCGATCCCGTAACGGTTCCCATTGACAGTATCGATGGAGCCATTGAAAACGTAAAGAGCAGCTCTATACTGAACTTGGGCGGAACCCATCCCATAGCCTTTGATTTTAAAAATGATATTGTCTTTAAAAAAGAATTCCTCCCCTTTCATTCCAATGGCATTCGTTTCAACGCGCAGCTGACGAATGGCAAATCTATTTCCGAAACCTATTATTCCATTGGAGGAGGGTTTGTGGTCAAGGAAGAATTGACACACTCCAAAGAGAATAAGGAAACCTTCAAAACGTTTCCGCATCCTGTAAAAACTGGTCAAGAATTACTGCAATACTGTCAGGAGCATCAAAAAGCCATTTCGGAAATCGTGTGGGAGAATGAACTTTCGTTGCGCCCAGCCAATGAAATCGACAAAGGATTGCAACGCATTTGGGATACCATGCTCGAATGTATGTACACGGGTTGCCATACCGAAGGAAAGCTTCCGGGAGGACTCAATGTAAAACGCCGCGCTTTTGAAATCCATCAAAAGCTGAAGGGTAACGTGTCCTACTCTACCCCCCAGGAATGGTTGGAGAGCATACGGGATACCGAAGTGAGGTTCCGGCAGATTATTAAATGGGTCAGTTGCTTTGCCCTGTCCGTAAACGAGGTCAATGCCTCTTTGGGTCGAGTGGTCACGGCACCTACCAATGGAAGTGCAGGGGTAATTCCGGCCGTTTTGATGTACTATATGGTGATTGAAAACCACGATGCCGACTTTGATGATGTACGACAGTTTTTATTGGTGGCCAGTGAAGTGGGGAGCATTTTTAAAAAAGGGGCCACCATCTCAGCCGCCATGGGAGGCTGCCAAGCTGAAATTGGAGTATCCTCGGCCATGGCCGCTGCCGGACTTACGGAGCTGATGGGCGGTACCCCCGAACAGGTATTGATAGCTGCCGAAATTGCCATGGAACACCATTTGGGACTCACCTGCGACCCCATTGGTGGGCTCGTGCAGGTACCCTGTATAGAACGCAATGCCATGGGAGCCATAAAGGCCATCAATGCCGCGGAGCTGGCTCTTGACACCGACCCAAATGAGGTGAAGGTTCCCTTGGATAAGGTGGTCAATACCATGTGGGAAACCGCCAAGGACATGAGTTCCAAATACAAGGAAACCTCAGAAGGCGGTCTGGCCGTAGGGGTCTTCCTTAGCGACTGTTAAATGAGATCTCATCAAAAAAGACGGCTCTAGATACTGCTTTTTTCTTTCTTAATCGGTTAAATTTCATTAGTTTAGCGTAGAACTATAGAGCAATTGGATTCTTTCATGTGACAGAGAGCTCGATTGATTACTTCCCCCATAGAGCCGGATGTTCCAAACATCGGTTGCCTAACACACAACAACACTATCATGAAAACAAAACTAAGCCTGGCCATTTTGGCACTAGCGGTGCTAATGGCCATTCACCTTACCACCGATGAATCCCAATCCATCGTGAACAAGGACAGACAAAAAGCATCATTCAGTTTTATTAAATGTACTCCTACCACTTATCTTTTGGATGTAGTGGATTCAACCCAACAAATTGCTCCCCTTTTTGAAAACTTAGGTGATTTGAGCTACCCCATCACCACTAAAAGTGAAAAAGCCCAAACCTTTTTTAATCAAGGTCTGCGGCTCACCTATGCGTTTAACCATGCAGAGGCCCACAGGTCTTTTATGGAAGCATCCCGATTAGACCCCACTTCGGCCATGACATTTTGGGGTCAAGCCTATGCATTGGGACCAAACATCAACGACCCCTTACCCCCCGAAGACCGAAAAATAAAAACCAATGAGGCCATGGCAAAGGCCAAAAGCCTTATCTCCTCGGCCACTCCAAAAGAGCAGGCACTAATCCTAGCACTTACGGCAAGATATAGTGAAGATCTCACCAAAGATATTGCGGAATTGAATATGGCTTATATGAACGAAATGGCAAAAGTTTTGAAAAAATACCCCGAAGATGCTGAGGTGCAAGTACTTTATGCTGCTTCGGTGATGAACACAGTTCCTTGGAACTATTGGGATCAAGATGGGAATCCATCCCCCAACATTCCAGAAGCTAAGGCTGCTCTGGAAAAGGCAATGGAAATCAATCCCAATAACCCGGGGGCACACCACTACTATATTCACATGGTAGAATTACCCAAACCCGATTTAGGTGTGGCCAGTGCGGATAAATTAGGTAAACTTATGCCCGCAGCCGGACATATTGTACACATGCCCTCACATATCTACATTCGGGTTGGGCGTTATTTAGATGCCGTAAAAGCAAATCAAGCTGCCATTTTAGCGGATGAGGATTACATCTCCCAGTGCTATTCGCAAGGACTCTACCCCTTGGGGTATTATCCGCACAACATCCATTTTTTATGGTCCGCAGCCAGCTTGTTGGGTGATAGTGATATTGCCATCGACGCCGCAAAGAAAACGGCTGAAAAGGTTCCCGTGGGCGAATTTATCACCATGCCATTTCTCCAAGACTTTGCCTCCACTCCCATGCTGGCCTATACGCGTTTTGGCAAATGGAATGAAATCTTGACCATTCCTGCCCCCAATCCAGACATAAAGCACCTGAACCTCATCAGACACTATGCCCGGGGAATGGCATTTGTACGAAAAGGAAACAAAAAAGAAGCGCAAGAAGAGCTGGATGCGCTTGAATCCTTAAAAAATGATCCAGATTTGGAAACCCTGGTGGCCACACCACATAATCCGTCCGTTAATGCCGCGAACATTGCCTATGAAGTAGTTGCGGGAGAACTGGCCGCCTTGAACGGGGACATCAACGGTGCAATAGAGCACTTGAGCAAAGCCGTAGAATTTGAAGACGGGCTCACCTACACGGAACCCGCTGCTTGGCACATTCCCACAAGACAAAACTTGGGTGCAGTCTTGATGAATGCCAAAAAATACCAAGAGGCTGAAAAAATCTATCGGGAAGATTTAAGCGTGCTCAGGCAAAATGGCTGGTCGTTGATGGGACTATACAACAGCTTGAAGGCCCAAGGCAAAATGGAAGAGGCACAGGCCATAAAAGATGAGTTTGACAAGGCTTGGAAACACTCGGACATCTCCATAGAAACTTCGATTTTATAGATGGGAAAACCTTCATCTTCAAAACGAAACGGCTCCAAAATACCAATGGTACTCATTGCCCTTGGTATTTTGGCAGTTGCTTATACGATTCACAAAAAAAAATCGGAATTGCCCGTTTTGGGACCAAAAGATTTCAATGTGGAGCTGGTAGACAACAGCTTACAGAATAATGCAGCACCCCATAGGGTTGCCAATTTTGAATTGATCAATCAGAATGGAGAAATCATTACCCAAGAAGATTATGCCAACAAGATTTACGTTACCGACTTCTTTTTTACAAGATGTCCCAGTATTTGTCCTATAATGACAAACCACATGGAACAGCTTCAGGAGGTTTTTCGGGATACCCCGGATGTAATGCTTTTATCCATTTCCGTAACCCCTGAAATGGACAGCGTCCCCATTTTAAAGGAATATGCCCTCAGAAATGGGGTTATGGATTACAAATGGAATATCACTACGGGCAACAAAGAGCATATTTACAACTTGGCCCGTAAAAGTTATTTTGCAGCTGTGGATTATGGAGATGGTGGGTTACAAGACTTTATCCATACTCCAAACTTTGTGCTTGTTGACAAAAAAAAGCAAATCCGTGGTGTATATGATGGCACCGACAAGGACGAAATCCATAAACTGATTGACGCCATAAAAACCTTGACCGAGTAATCTTATCAATGCTTACTCTTCCATACAGCCAGTCTTGCCTTCTTGGTCCCTTCCATTGGTCTGGAGTGCCACATGATCGGCCGAAACACTTTTCATGATGATAGAGTCTTGCCTTTGAAATCTATCAAAAACTTAAAGGTGATGTGCCCTACTCTACCCCCCAGGAATGATTGGAGAGCACACGGGATACCGAAGTGAGGTTCCGGTAGATTCTAAATGGGTCAGTTGCTTTGCCCTGTCCGTAAACGAGGCACCTCATTGGGGAGAGCGGTCACTGCACCTACCAATGGCAGCGCAGGGTTAATTCCGGCCGTTTTAATGTACTATATGGTAATTGAAAACCACGATTCCGACTTTGATGATGTACGATAGTTTTCATTGGTGGCCAGCGAAGTGGGGAGCATTTTAAAAAAAGGGAGCACCATCTCAGCCGCCATGGGAGCCATAAAGGCCATCAATGCCGCGGAACTGGCCCTTGATACCGACCCTAGGTTCCTTTGGACAAAGTAGTGAACACCATGTGGGAAACCGCCAAAGACATGAGTTCCAAATACAAGGAAACCTCAGAAGGCGGTCTGGCCGTAGGGGTGTCTTCCCGAGTGATTGCTAAAAACAGACAAATATTTTTTCGTTTGGTTCGTTTTAAGTGTGGATACATTTAATCACCTTACCATGGAAAATATTGAAATATATACCAGTAAAAAAAATCCATTTTATTGCTATTGGGTTCTTTAATTTTTGTAGGCCTAGGAATCTGGTTTACATTAGAAGCCAATGATTTGGCAACCTCCATGAACAGAAACCCAATTCTCCTGCAAGGTGTGGGTATTTTCGCCATACTTTTCTTTGGATTGGGGATATATGCAGGCATCAAACGCTTGGTTTCCTCCCAGCTCATGCTGATCATTTCCCCCAAAGGGTTAAATGTCGATCCCAAAAAATCAATAACGGGGCTTATTGGATGGAACGAAATTCTTGGATTTGATGAAATCAGTATCCACGGGACCAAAATTTTGATCATCAATGTAAAGAATCCGGACTCTTGGCTAGAAAAAGAAAAGAACCAACTTAGGAGACAGTTAATGAAATACAATATAGAAAATTACAGCTCTCCATTTAATATTTCCTCAAATGGTCTAAATATTGACCACGCACAACTGAAAAATAAACTAACAACATATTGGGAGGCGTTCAACGCCACGCACTAAAACCTGTTAGCCCCGTAATCACTCTTCCATACAACCAGCCTTGCCCCTGGTATCTATCAAGTAGATGATTTTCCAGTCACCATCAAAGTCCACAAGTTGGAAAGAATTTATACCACAATGGCTGAAGGTATCGTTCAACCAAAATTCATAGCCTACCCAAGCATTGGCCATGGTCCGGTCTACCTGAATGGAAAATGAGGTCAGTTTTTCCTCGAATTTTATGCTGTCCGGAATACTGCAAATGGAGGTAAGGAATTTGGAAAACTCTTCATTGCGGAATCGGGTCTTGCCCTCTTGGTCCCTCCCAGTGGTCTGGAGCACCACATGATCGGCCGAAACACTTTTTATGATGGTCGAGTCCTGTTTGTGAAAGCCATCAAAAAAGGTTTCAATCACCTGTTTTATCTGTTGTTCCGAATCAACCTTTGGAGGGTTTGGACCTTGGGCCGTGACCGTAAGGCACATCATGCACAAAAATGCAAAACTTAATACTGTTCTCATGAGATGTAGTTTTTTGATTGAAGCCCAAATTAAACAAATCTGCTTACATTTAGCCCGTAAAAAAGAACCAAATGTCTGTCGCCAAAAAAGAATACAAAAGAGTCACGGTAAAATCCTTGATCGAGATGAAGCAAAATGGGGAGAAAATTTCCATGCTTACCTCCTACGATTATTCCATGGCCAAAATCGTTGATGCCGCCAATGTGGATGTCATCTTGGTGGGGGATTCCGCCAGTAATGTCATAGCCGGCCATGAGACCACCTTACCCATTACCTTGGACCAAATGATCTACCATGCCAGTTCCGTGGTCCGTGCCGCAAAAAGGGCACTTGTAGTGGTGGACATCCCTTTTGGAAGCTACCAAAGCGATTCCAAGGAAGCCTTGCGTTCCGCCATCCGAATCATGAAGGAAAGTGGCGCCCATGCCATCAAGGTCGAAGGTGGGGCAGAAATCAAAGATTCTGTAAGCCGCATTCTGCAAGCCGGTATTCCCGTAATGGGGCATTTGGGACTTACCCCCCAATCCATCTATAAATTTGGCACCTATACCGTAAGGGCCAAAGAAGAGGAAGAGGCCGAAAAATTGAAACAAGACGCCAAAATGTTGGAAGAGTTGGGCTGTTTTGGTATTGTTCTGGAAAAAATTCCGGCAAGTTTGGCCAAAGAAGTGGCAGAAAGTGTTTCCATACCAATTATTGGGATCGGTGCCGGAAACGGGGTCGATGGACAGGTCTTGGTGGTGCACGACCTTCTGGGCATGACCCATGAATTCCACCCTCGTTTCCTCAGAAGGTACATGAACCTATATGACGAAATGAGCAATGCCATTTCCCAATACGTGGATGATGTAAAGAGCAGGGACTTTCCCAATGAAGAGGAATCCTACTAGGTCCAAACAAATCAATTACTTTCATTAAATTGTCAGATTCCCTCCATTCCAATCCCTCCAACCTCCAAGTGCTCTATGAGGACAACCACCTTATTGTGGTCAACAAAAGGTCTGGAGATATTGTACAGGGTGACAAGACCGGCGATACACCCCTTAGCGATGTGGTCAAACAATACCTGAAGGAGAAGTACAACAAACCGGGAAATGTGTACCTAGGTGTGGTCCATCGGTTGGACAGGCCCACAACCGGGATTGTGGTTTTTGCCAGAACCTCGAAGGCCCTACCTCGTTTGAACAAGCTTTTTTCCGAAGGAAACGCCCAAAAGACCTATTGGGCCGTGGTAAAAAATGCTCCAGAGAAAGAAAGTGAGACATTGACCCATTGGTTGGTTCGCAATCCTAAACAGAACAAGTCTTATGCCCACACCAAAGAAGTCCCCAATAGTAAAAAGGCCATTTTGGAATACCGAATCCTAAAAAAATTGGATAGCTATTATCTATTGGAGATTGATTTGAAAACAGGCAGACACCATCAAATCCGTGCCCAGCTGGCGGCCATAGGTTGTCATATCAAGGGGGATTTAAAATACGGAGCCGAACGAAGCAACAAGGATGGAAGCATCCATTTACACGCCCGTAGCTTGGAATTGGAACATCCCGTAAAAAAAGAGCCGCTCTCTTTTTTGGCCCCACCTCCCAACGATCCCGTCTGGAACGCCTGCCTTAACGGGTAAGCGCAAGGGCCTTTTCGCGAATGATCTGGGAAACAGGCTTGTTCTGTAAGTGACTTTCCAACCAAGAGAGGATATCCAGATACAAAAACGCCCTTTTCTCATACGGATGGTTCTCGTATTTCTTGAGCTCATTGTACAGTTTTTGAAACTCATCCTTAAGCTCGTGTGGATAGATATCCCCAAGGTTTCTCAAGAACTTGATCATTTCCTTTTGAACGGCATGTAAGTCGTTCATTTTCAACAGGAATTTATATGTACTCTTCAGTTGAACTTCAAGGTGGTAATCCATTCCCGCTTCATAATGGGCCACCAAACTCAGTACCCTTGCAAAGCACATCAAATCCTCTCTCATCTTAAGGTTCTTATTGGAGATGATCTTTTTTAAGTAGGCAATGCAATTTTTGTTATCACCGTTACCGAAATACAAACAGGCTATCTTATAGTAAAGCAGCATGATATGATGCTCATCTATTCGTTCCCCGTGTTTTTTTATACCGTATTCAATCACATTGACCAGATACAACCCTTTATCAAAAGTACCTTCCAAAAAGTGAAGGTTCAACTTATTGGAGTTGATGTACAAAAAGGCCAAAGAGGCAATATTATCATTCTGTGGAAAACTTGAGCTTTCTACTTGCACTTCCAAACGATCCAAGGTTTCCCTGAATTGGGAAGAATACTTCACAAAGAAAAGTGACTCCAAAAGGTAGTGGTTCCCTTTTAAGTAAAAAACAGGATTCAGCGCAATCATTTCCTGATGGTCATAGAAAAGATCTACCCATTTGCTGGCATAACGGTAAGCCGATAGAAAATCCTGTATCAACAAACTGTACCACAGATAGGCCTTATACAGCCATAGCTTCTCCCTAAAACCCAGGCTCTCCAAGTTATAATCGGGCAAATGGCCCTCAAAGTAAGACTTCACCTTTTTCAGGTCCTCATCACTACGGACATACCCCACTTTGAGCATCATTCCGTAAAGCTGGAGGGACAGATTGGAAAGCTTGCTCGTCATTACATTTTGTGCGGAAAGCTCCTTGGCCTGTATTGCCAATTCATCGGCCCTATCCGGAATACTTCGGGTGATGTATTGCGTCTCTATGATCTTCTCAAATTCCACAATTTCGTAAGCCACATTCTTTTCTTCATTCTCAATGGCCACCGTCTTGGCCTTATCCAAAATCTTCAAGCTTTGCTTATACAGTCCCTTTTGATATAAAATGGTGGCAAAATCCAGTTGTTCCCTAATTTGGATCCGTATATTCTGATTTACAGGGTTCAAACGAAGGCTTACCAAAATCTGTTTGTAGAGATGCGCCTTAAGATTGGATAGTTGCGCTTTTTTCACAATACCACTTTCCAAAATTTGACGCTCATCATAACGCCGCATTTTGTCCAACAAATTGAAAAGTGCCAAAAATTTGGCATCCGTGTTGACCCCCAAACGGCCCACGTACAGTTTAAATTGACGCTTTTCCGATTTGGACAACGATTTTACCAGCACAAACAAAGCATCCTTATGGGCATTTGTCATCGTAAAAAATATAATTTAAACAATTGATTATCAATTTATTAATTGACACCAAATCCAATTTAACGTTGTATAAGGTTTCGACCCTCCTTTTACCTTCTGGCCCTCCTTCTCTATTTTCGTATGAATTCGAACAACAGACAAAAGATAATGGGTAAAGATAAGGTACAAATTTTTGACACTACGCTAAGAGATGGAGAACAAGTTCCGGGTTGCAAGTTGGACACGGAACAGAAATTGGTCATCGCTCAACGTCTGGACGAACTGGGTGTTGATGTGATCGAGGCAGGATTTCCCATTTCAAGCCCTGGTGATTTCAAATCTGTGCACGAAATCTCCAAATTGGTCAAAAATGCTACAGTCTGCGGATTGACGCGAGCCGTAAAAAAAGACATTGAAGTGGCCGCCGAGGCCCTGAAAGCAGCAAAAAAACCAAGAATACATACCGGAATCGGAACTTCTGATTCCCACATTAAATATAAATTCAACTCTACAAGGGAACAAATCATAGAACGTGCCGTGGAGGCCGTTGCCTATGCAAAGACCTTTGTGGAAGATGTTGAATTTTACGCCGAAGATGCCGGACGAACGGATAATGAATTTTTGGCACAAGTCTGCGAAGCGGTCGTAAAGGCCGGAGCTACCGTGCTTAACATTCCTGACACCACTGGATACTGTCTCCCGGAAGAGTATGGTGCCAAAATGAAATATCTAAAGGAAAACGTAAAAGGTATAGACAAGGCCATTCTTTCTTGCCACTGCCATAACGACCTAGGATTGGCCACTGCCAACTCCATAGCCGGTGTGATCAACGGGGCACGACAGATTGAATGTACCATCAACGGTATTGGGGAACGTGCTGGAAACACTTCCTTGGAAGAAGTGGTGATGATTCTTAGGCAACACCCTTACTTAAATCTTGATACCGGCATCAATAGCAAGCTATTATGGGACACAAGCCAAATGGTTTCCCAGAAAATGGGAATGCCCGTACAACCCAACAAGGCCATTGTGGGCTCCAATGCCTTTGCCCACAGTTCCGGAATCCACCAAGATGGGGTCATCAAGCAACGTGAAACCTATGAAATCATTGACCCTAAAGATGTAGGGGTCAACGAATCCTCCATTGTGCTTACTGCAAGGAGCGGAAGGGCCGCATTGGCGTACAGGGCCAAAAAAGTAGGTTACGAGCTTACCAAGGTCCAATTGGATGCCGTCTATGAGAACTTTTTGAAATTTGCGGATACCAAAAAGGAAATCTTGGATGAGGATATCCACGAAATTGTGGAAACCAGTAACATCAGCCTACAAAGCCTCGCTTAATACCAGGCACCTTTTTCCAATCCTGTCATCATATGAACTTGAACATTGCATTGCTTCCCGGAGATGGCGTAGGACCTGAAGTTTTGGCCCAAGCGGTCAAGTGCCTACAAGCGGTTGAAGAAACCTTTAATCACAATTTTGTCTACAAAGAAGCCCTTATTGGGGCCATTGCCATTGATAAAAAGGGGGTTCCCTTGCCCACAAATACCCTAAAGCTCTGCAAGGAAGCCGATGCCGTGGTATTGGGAGCCATTGGCCATCCAAAATACGATGCCAACCCTGATTCACCCATCCGCCCGGAACAGGGCTTGTTGAAACTCCGTAAGGAACTTGGGCTCTTTACCAACATACGGCCCGTGATAGCGCATTCTTCCCTAGTGGACAAATCCCCTTTAAAAAAGGAGATTGTCTTGGGAACTGACTTTGTCATTTACCGTGAGTTGACGGGAGGGATTTATTTTGGTGAGAAAAAATTAAATGACGAAGGCACAGTGGCTTCCGACCTTTGCGAGTATTCCGAAAAAGAAATCAGCCGTATTGCCCATTTAGCCTTTAAAGCCGCCAAGAACCGAAAAGGAAAGCTCACTTTGGTGGACAAGGCCAACGTGCTGGAATCCTCCAGACTTTGGCGAAAAGTGGTGACCAGAATCGGTGAAAGCTATCCTGATGTGGTCTTGGAATACCTGTTTGTGGACAATGCCGCCATGCAGATTATTCTAAACCCCACCCAATTTGATGTTATCCTTACCGAAAACATGTTCGGTGATATCATTTCCGATGAAGGAAGTGTCATCGGTGGCTCCATAGGATTGTTGGCCTCTGCCTCCATTGGTGAGGAAAGTGCCCTTTTTGAACCCATCCATGGGTCCTATCCCCAAGCCAAGGGACTGGACATTGCAAACCCCATTGCCTCCATACTTTCCGTGGCCATGCTGTTGGAACATTTTGGGCTAATCGATGAGTCTTTGGCCGTCCGCAATGCCGTTGACAAAGCCTTGAAAAAAGAAATTGTCACTCCCGACCTAAAACCCAACAGTCATTTCGGGACCAACCAAGTAGGCGATTATATTGCCAACAATATTGTTGATATTGATGATGATTTCAATATCAATGATGAAAACATCCACTTGGGAAAATCCACCATTATTTAAGAATCCGTTTCGATAGGCTCTGCAGCCAACCCACGGACCATTTCGGCAAATTGTTTTTTAAACTGCTCATATTTCTCTCCCGTTGCAGGACCATTGAACCCGGTATGGATTTTTCTTACCGCTCCATTCTTATCAATATAAATAGTGGTGGGATACGACAGGATATGATTTAACATCGGTAGTTTCTCATTTGCTTTTTGCTTGTTTGAGGTACCGTATTGGGCCAACAGTATGGGATAATCCACCTGAGCCCTTTCCTTGAGGCGTGCAATACCTGCCAGAGCTTTCTCCTCGGTCTTGGCATATTCAAAAGCCAGGGCCACCAACTCAATATCCAAATCCGGATTGTTCCTTAAAAATTCCACATAAAATCGGGTTTCATCCAAGCAATTGGGGCACCAAGAACCCATAATCTGTACCAATACCGGTTTTCCATTGAATCTTGAATCGGTCAGGCTCACCATTTTTCCTGAAGTATCCGGGAACGAAAAGTCAAACCGATCATACCCTTCCCTGAGAAAGGTCAATGAATCTGCATCAGGGAGCTCAAAGGCTTCGTTCCTGGCCCCCATAAACTCTTCAACGGCATGATTTCCACTATAAAACTGTCCTTCAAGGGTACTGTCCGTTACCTTTGCCATGAACAGGTACACATGCGCCCCATCAAAAGCGGAAAGTTTTAAGCTATCCCCTGTAACCACACCATCCAAGTATCTGTAATCCCCGGTCTTGGTCCTGAAGGTACCCTTGACCCGATTGCCATTCTGCATAAAAATTCCCTTGGCCGGATATTCACCATCTGTATTGAGGTCAAAATAGGTTTCCCAAATGCCCGAAATATTGACTTGGGCATCTTGACCCACCTCAAAACGGTCTTGCTTTCCGTGAACCGCGGTGAAGGGAACTATCCGGTCCAGACTTTCCTTTATGAAGTCACCTTGGATTTCATTTTTGGAAAAAGTTCCTGAGACATATCCTTCAAAAATGGGCATTTGAATCCGTATGGAATCTCCTTCAATTTCAATTTGATCAACGGCAATAACCTCATCGGCATTGTACATCTCCATGCGGTAATCCCCATCATCATCCTGGAACAACGTAAAGGTAAAGGGCAGTTCTTTGGAGGAAGACACCTTCATCTTCCCTAGCCAGTCACCCAACAACAATTCCTTGCTTTCCTTTTTACATGAAATTACCGTCAAAATGAGTAAACATAACAGTGCTATCCGGTTCATATATTGAAAGATTTTTCCTAAAAGTAGAAAATACTACATAAATCTTACAAATTCCAAATAGAACACAGGGTTATTTACATTGAATCTGTTGCCCTATTGTTTTATATTTGTCCACTCTAAAATTGGGGTATGAAGATTTCTTACAACTGGCTACGCCAGTTTTTGCAGATTGATTGGGATTCACAAAAGACCGGTGAGCTTTTAACGGATTTAGGCCTTGAGGTTGAAGGCATATCCCTCTTTGAGTCTGTCAAAGGCGGCCTGAAGGGTATTGTAGTGGGCCATGTGCTTACCTGTGAGCAACACCCAAATGCCGATAGATTGAAATTGACCACCGTGGATATTGGTCAGGGAGAACCTTTACAGATTGTATGTGGCGCCCCCAATGTGGCGGCAGGACAAAAGGTTCCGGTCGCTACCATTGGAACTACCCTATACACCAAGGATGGAGAAGCTTGGGAAATCAAAAAAGGGAAGATCAGAGGCGAGGAAAGCCATGGGATGATCTGTGCCGAGGATGAATTGGGACTGGGAAGCAGCCATGATGGCATTATGGTTCTGTCCGAGACCTTGGAACCCGGAACCCCTTGCTCCAAAGTATTCGATATTGAAAGCGACGAGGTCTTTGAGATAGGCCTTACCCCCAACCGCTCCGATGCCATGAGCCATTTTGGCGTGGCCCGCGACCTAAAGGCCGGATTGGAGCAAAAAGAGATACAAAAGGAATTGGTTACCCCTTCCACCAGTAACTTTTCCATTGACAATAGATCACTAAAGATTGATGTGGAGGTCAAGGACAGTCAACTAGCTCCAAGATATTGCGGTGTTACCATCAGCAATCTTGTGGTACAAGAGTCTCCCCATTGGTTAAAAAACAGATTGAAGGCCATTGGCCTATCCCCTATCAACAATGTGGTGGATGTGACCAACTATGTCCTCCACGAACTGGGACAGCCCCTCCATGCCTTTGATGCTTTTAAAATCAAGGGCAATAAGATTGAGGTAAAGACGCTTCCGGCAGGGACCAAGTTCAAGACTTTGGATGATGTGGAACGCGAGTTGCATGAGGATGACCTTATGATCTGCGACACTGAAAAACCCATGTGTATTGCCGGGGTATTCGGAGGAATTAACTCTGGGGTTACGGAGCATACCTCATCCATCTTTTTGGAAAGTGCCTATTTTGACCCCGTATCCATCAGAAAATCGGCCAAAAGACATGGTTTGAATACGGATGCTTCTTTTCGATTTGAGCGTGGCATCGACATCAACCTTACCGAATATGCCCTGAAGAGAGCGGCTTTGTTGATTCGCGAGATTGCGGGCGGGTACATCACTTCGGAAGTGGTAGATCTATACCCCAAGAAGCCACAGGACCGTCAAGTGTTCCTTACTTTTGATAAAATCAATTCATTGATCGGGCAGGAAATCCCGCGGGATACCATAAAATCTATCCTGTCTTCCCTTGAAATCCGTATCAACAATGTCACCGAATCCGGACTGGGACTTACCATTCCCACCTACCGTGTGGATGTGACCCGTGAAGTGGATGTCATCGAGGAAATTTTAAGGGTATACGGTTACAACAACATTGACCACAAGGAAAAACTTACGGCTTCCATTGCCAAAACCTCACGTTTTGAAAATCATAGGATTCAAGATGTTGTTGGAAACTTGTTGGCCGCAAAGGGTTTTTATGAAATCATGACCAATAGTTTGGTCTCTCCTGATGCCCATGCGCCCAACAAGGAAGAAGAGAAAATCAGCATGTTGAACCCTTTGAGTTCCGATTTATCGGTTCTTAGAACCTCCATGTTATTTTCCGGACTTCAGGCTATAAGCTACAATCACAATCGGCAGAAAACAAACCTTAAGCTCTTTGAGCTTGGAAAAACTTACCATAAGATAAACGGTGAAAATCAGGAACGCCAACATTTGGCCATTTTCACTTCTGGCAATCGCACGGCAGATAGCTGGAACACCCCTGGCCAAAAAACGGATTTCTTTTACCTCAAGGGCATCGTTGAGTCGTTATTTGAGCGTTTGGATCTGCGTGACATCCAAACTACACCCTGCAAGGATGATCTTTATGCGGAAGGCCTGTCATACCATAAAGACGGAAAAGTTTTGGCAGACTTTGGATTGGTGGGGAAATCCGCGCTTAAGATGTTCGACATTAAACAGGACGTTTTCTATGCTGATTTTAATTGGGATGCCATCTTGGAACTGGTGGGCACGCAGAACATCATCTTCACGGAAATTCCCAAGTTTCCAGAGGTGACCCGTGATTTTGCCTTGTTATTGGATGATTCGGCCACATTCCAAAAAGTGTACGACATTGCATGGAAAACGGAGAAGAAGCTCCTGAAGAAGGTAAATCTATTTGATGTATACACAGGTAAAAATCTACCCAAGGGCAAGAAATCCTATGCGGTGAGCTTTACGCTTATGGATGACAAAAAGACCCTTACGGACAAACAAATCGACAAGATAATGGCCAAATTACTCGCCCAGTTCCAGAAAGAGCTCAACGCGGAATTACGCTAATTACATTTGAGTGGGTAGAATTACACTATCGATTTCATGAACGACCCCGTTCTTTAAATTGAGATCGGCCGATGTAATACGGGCGGTGTTACCAATGGGGTCGGTAAGGACAATGTCATACCCGTCCATGTGGGCCAAAAGTTTTTTCCCTTGAATGGTAGTAAAGCTTGCTTTACCATTCCCTCTACACATGGCACGCAAAATACGGGATGCCGTCAAGTGTCCGGCAACGATGTGATAGGTAAGCAATGACTTGAGCGCACTTTTATCCTTGGAGTTGAGGAGTTCCTTTATTTTTTCGGTGGAAAACCGTTCAAAGGCAGCATCTGAAGGTGCGAAAATGGTGAACGGTCCCGATTTCTCCAGAATTTCTTCCATTTCAGTGACCTTTACGGCTTCCAAAAGTATTTTATGATGTTCGGAATCAATGGTTTTTGCCCTTGGGACATTATTCTGGGCAAAAGAACACATTGAGAAGGCCATACAAAGACCCAAGAATAGTTTGGTAAGGGGGGATTTCATCGGAGTCGGCTCAAATTTGGGACTTTAGTGGTTTCGTATGGTTTGTCGATTAAATGCTAAAAAACTTCGATAAGTTACATCTTTTAACTGGAATCAGCTGCATTTTTTTCACCATCACATTTGATTTAACACAACGTTAACATAACATGTTTTTCCCTAAGGATCAATCCCCTACACAATTCCTTAACTTTGAGTGGATTGCTAAGAAAAATGTTATGATTTTCGCTAAAACGGATATTGAAAAACAACTCTCTAGGGTTAGGAAAAAAAGACAAAAAGAAGTCCAAATATTGGAAGATGTCCATGAAATTTTAAGGAAGGACGTCTTGAAGGAAGAAAAAATCACCAAAGAACTCCGTTCCAAAAGCTCTTCTGTTGGGAATTCCTTTGTTTTTGACCTTTTGGAAACCGATAGAATCTATCATTTAGATCATATCAAGGAAATCTGTATCGATTATCGGCTTCGCTTTCTGGACAGTTCCTTTTTTAAGGGACATTTTCCCCAGAGTGCCCTTTCCAAAATCAAGACATTGGAAAACTTACATGATATTGATATCAAAGGTTACAAGATTATGGCACCCTCCAAGCTTTTTAAATTGGAAGACAAGGACGACCCTTTGCTCTTTGCCCCCATTGGCAACGGATACTATTATTTGGTGCACAAATGGGGCAATGACCTCCACCCCCTTAGAAAGGTAATGGTCTGGCCGTTCAAAAATATGGTTAACCTCACCCTTTTTGTAGTGTTGATCAGTTATTTGGTAACGCTGATGGTACCCGATGGCCTATTTTCCAAGAAAAACACGACAGCGGAGTTTTGGATCATCTTCTTTTTCATGTTCAAGTGCATTGCCTCCGTAGTCATCTTCTACGGATTTGCCTTGGGCAAGAATTTCAACCCCGCTATCTGGAACAGTAAGTACTTTAATGCCTAGGCCGTAACAGCATACATCTTTTCCCGTTGTTCCTTGATCGCCTTGTCCGACATGTAATCGTCAAAGGTCAAATAACGGTCTATGGAGCCTTTGGGTGTAAGCTCAATGATTCGATTGGCCACGGTATGTACAAATTCGTGGTCATGGGTGGTGAGCAATACGGTTCCCTTAAAGTTCTTCAAAGAGTTGTTGAATGCCGTGATACTTTCCAAATCCAAGTGGTTGGTGGGTTCATCCAAAAGTAGAACGTTGGCGCGGAGCATCATCATGCGGCTCAACATACAACGCACCTTTTCACCACCGGAGAGTACCGTACATTTTTTAAGGGCCTCTTCCCCACTGAACAACATTTTACCCAAAAATCCACGGATATAAACCTCTTCGCGCTCCTCTTCGGTCTTGGCCCATTCGCGTAACCAATCCACCAAGTTGACATCATCCTTAAAATAATCGGAGTTATCGGCGGGCAAATAAGATTGGGTCGTGGTTACTCCCCATTGGTATGAGCCCCCATTGGCCTTGGTCTTTCCTGCAATGATATCGTAAAAAGCGGTAGTGGCCCTGGAATCCTTGGATAGAATGGCCACCTTATCGCCCTTGGCCAAGTTGATGTTCACATCCTGAAAGAGCAAATCCCCATCCTCGGACATGGCCGATAGTTTCTCCACGTTCAAAATTTGATCTCCGGCCTCACGCTCCCTATCAAAGATAATGGCAGGATACCTTCTGCTCGACGGTTTGATATCTTCCACCTTGAGTTTGTCCAACATCTTTTTACGGGAAGTCGCCTGCTTGCTCTTGGCCACGTTCGCACTGAAACGCTGGATGAACTCCTGCAGTTCCTTGGCTTTTTCCTCCGCTTTTCTGTTCTGCTGTGCACGCTGGCGGGCAGCCAATTGGCTACTCTCGTACCAGAAGGTGTAATTTCCGGAAAAGAGATTGATTTTTCCAAAATCTATATCCGCAATACTGGTACAGACGGCATCCAAAAAGTGCCTGTCGTGAGAAACCACAATAACGGTGTTCTCATAATTGGCCAAGAAATTCTCCAACCAGTTAATGGTCTCATAATCCAAATCGTTCGTAGGCTCATCCATGATCAACACATCAGGGTTTCCGAACAAGGCCTGGGCCAATAGTACCCGCACCTTTAATTTGGAATCCATGTCTGCCATGGTGGTATAGTGCATATCTTCAGAAATTCCCAGATTGGACAAAAGGGCAGCGGCATCGCTATCGGCGTTCCATCCGTTCATTTCCTCGAACTGTACCTGCAACTCCCCTATCTTTTCGGCATTTTCATCGGTATAGTCCGCATACAGTGCATCTATCTGCTTTTTGATGTTGAACAAGGGCTTGTTCCCCATCACCACGGATTCCAACACCGTAAATTCATCGTACGCATTGTGGTTCTGCTCCAGAATGGACATTCGCTTGCCCGGTTCCAGGTGCACATGCCCTGATGTGGGGTCTATCTGGCCTGACAAAATCTTCAGAAAGGTTGATTTCCCAGCGCCGTTGGCACCAATGATCCCATAGCAATTTCCATGGGTAAAGGTTACATTGACCTCATCGAACAACACTCGTTTTCCAAACTGTACCGATAAATTGGATACTGATAACATGTACTATTTATTTTTTTGCAAAAGTAGCTAAAACCACTCCTTATTTCGAAATTTAAACGCACTTTATTAAGCCTCACAAAAACAGGGTTTTACAACATTTAACTCACCATTAACAGGATCGGGCTAAGGGGATGCTTAATTTTGTGTGTTAATGTATGGTTCCCATTATATGGTAAGATTATTACTCGGCCTCACCTTACTGTCTTTTCTAGCATGCGGGAAAAAATCCTCGGATTGTCCTGCTGTTTTCTTTGGTGGGGAGATAGTGAACCCTACCAGCGACTATGTGGTCCTGTATCGAAATGACGTTTACGTGGATTCGGTGAAACTGGACAACAACAGTCGTTTCTCATTTGATCTTGAAGGAATAGAAGAGGGATTGTATCATTTTGACCACAGTCCTGAACTGCAATATGTGTATTTACAAGGAGGGGACAGCCTACTTATCCGATTGAACACCTTGGAATTTGACGAGTCACTTGTATTCTCCGGAAAGGGAAGCGAAATCAACAATTTCTTGATTGAAATGTTCCTCGCACATGAAAACGAAGAGCCCCTTATTTACGACCTATACGAACTGGACCCTGAATCCTTCGACCAAAAGATTGATTCCCTAAAAGCCCTAAAGATTGCCCACTTGAAGGAATTGGAAACCGACAACGGTCAATTTACGGGGAAAGAGTTGGCCATGGCCAAAGCGGCCATTGACTACAATAGTTATCTGTACAAGGAAAAATATCCTTTTTACCATAAGAAACGAACCGGTGAGGATACCGTACATGAACTTAGCAGTTCGTTTTATGAGTACCGAAAGAACCTAAACCTCAACAATAAGGACCTTACGTATTTTAGACCTTATTTTGATTTCATGAAATGGCATTTTGGCAACCTGTCCTACATGACCTGCATGGATGATTGCCACATGGGAAAAGCTCCTATAAGTGACCGTCTCCACTTTAACAACCACAAGCTTCATCTTGTGGACAGCCTGGTCCAGGAACAGGAGCTTAGGGACATCCTTTTCAGGAACATTGCCGTGGATTACTTGTTGAAAGAGCACAATCCCAGCGAAGAATGCCGGGTGTTCATAGACAAGTTCCGTTCCCTTTCTTCCAATGATGACCACAAAAAGGAGATTGACGCACTGTATTCCGGCATCAAGAGCCTACAGCCCAACAACAGCCTCCCAGATATTGTGGTAAGGGATGTGGACGATAACGAGGTTCACCTTAAAGATGTGGTCAGCAAAAAGAAAAATACCGTCTTTTATTTTTGGACCGCCGACCAAAAAGGACATTTTAAAAACATTACCCAGCGTATTGCACTACTTGAAAAGAAACACCCAGAGTATAGTTTTGTTGGCATCAACCTAAAGACAAGCCACACCCAATGGGTAAATATGCTGGAAGAGTTTCATTTGGACAAGACCAACCAATATCACGGGGAGGATTTCAAGGAGATCCAAATGGCCATGATCGTGGATGGCCTCAATAAATGTGTGATCACCCAAGACTCTTTGATTGTCAACGCCTTTGGCAATCTATATGCTTCCTTTTAATTGACCCCAAAAAAAAAGCCTCGGTTTCCCAAGGCTCTTTCTTCATCGTATTTTCTTTTCTTACGAGTTTCCTTTTCGGTAATCGGCCAAGAATTTTTCAAGTCCGATATCGGTAAGTGGGTGTTTCAACAATCCAGTGATGGACGACAAAGGTCCGGTCATGACATCGGCACCGATCTTCGCACAATCGATTACGTGCATGGTATGACGAATGGAAGCGGCCAAAATCTGGGTATCAAATCCGTAGTTGTCATAAATCAACCTAATCTCGGAAATGAGGTTCAACCCATCGGTGGAAATATCATCCAAACGACCCAAGAACGGAGAAACATAAGTCGCTCCCGCCTTAGCGGCCAACAAGGCCTGTCCTGCAGAAAAGACCAAGGTACAGTTGGTACGAATACCATTATCCGAAAAATATTTCAACGCCTTTACCCCATCTTTGATCATGGGCACTTTTACCACTATCTGTTCATGCAGCTCGGCCAATTCCTCACCTTCCTTGACCATGGCATCAAATTCAGTGGCCACAACTTCTGCGGATACATCCCCATCAACAATGTTGCAGATGTCCACATAATGCTTTAAAATATTGTCTTTCCCGGTAATGCCCTCCTTGGCCATCAAGGACGGATTGGTAGTAACACCATCCAAGACGCCCAATTGCTGTGCTTCCTTTATTTGATCAAGATTAGCGGTATCAATAAAAAACTTCATTCCTTTAATATATAAGTGATTAGTATGAGGTATAAAACTACAATTTATAATGGTTGATCAGTAGTTTTTCGTAGAGTTTATCGGGTAAAATGTTCTTTAGCACCAAGGAAAACCTTTGCATAAAGGCACCCACGGGATTATGCACCTTGGGGCGTTTCTGGTCAATGATCTTGTATACGGCCTCGGCCACTTGAATGGGGTCCCCTGCACTGTTCACATCATCATTGATGGATTCAATGGTATGGGCGTACTTGTCCTCGTAAGGCGAACCGTTAAGCACTGGGGCATGGTATCTCCCTGCTGCAATATTGGTAGCAAAATCCCCAGGGGCCACATTGGTAATGGTAATGCCAAAATCCTTGACCTCCATGCGCAACGCTTCGGTGATCAGTCCCAAAGCACCTTTGGTGGCCGAATAAAATCCTCGGAACGGCAAGCCCATATACCCTGCAATGGAGGTAATGTTGATGATCGCTCCCCCACCCTGCTGGCGCATTTGCGGCAGTACGGCTTTCATCACATGGACAGGTCCGTGAAAATTGGTATCAAATACATCCAGGATTTCTTCATGGGGGGTTTCCTCAATGGGGCCGGTAATTCCTTTTCCCGCATTGTTGATCAACACATCCAAACGACCTTCCTTGGAAACGACCGTGGAAACGGCTCTTTGGATGCTCTCCACATCCTTAACATCCAACTGGATGAGTTCAAAAGCATCAAAATAAGGGTGATTGTCCGGGTTTCGTGTGGTCCCGTAAACCGTAAGGCCTTTGGAGGTCAAAAAGGTTCCAATGGCCTTGCCTATGCCAGAGGAGCCGCCGGTGATCAAAACAACTTTCTTATCCATGGCCATCTGAGTTTAGGGAACAAAAAAAGGCAAGCTACCTACATCGCACCGCTACGACCGCATACCCTTGCTGCGTTCCCGCCCTGGGGGATTCTGCAGGAGCTGGTCGTGTAGGACTTGCCTGTGCAAATATACGACCTTTTAAAATTTGCCACAATCCTATTTCATGCTTAATTTCGAAGGGTAAGCATTTCCACTATGAAACATGCACTTAAGACCATGATAAAATTAGCTTCCATTTTTGGGTTTTTGCTCTTCTTCCTAGGTTGCGGCGGAGAGAACGACCCATCCAAACTGTTCTCCATTCAATTGGAAAACAACAACATACAGCAAAACCAAAAAGTAGGTGTTGCCATCAAGAACAAAAAAGACCTTGAGATTTCCAGCATCAAGTACATTCTGGAGGGCCGGGAACTTTCTTTGGAAGACAACCAAATTACCATGGACGCAAAAACGTTGGGGAATAAAACCCTAGTGGCCCAAATTGAAATTGAGGGGCGAACCGTGGAGATCAAGGAAGATTTTCGACTGTTGGCCGCCCAAGCCCCGGAAATCTACACCTATGAAATTGTGAACACCTATCCCCACGATCCCACAGCCTACACCCAAGGCTTGGAGTTCCATAACGGAACACTATATGAAAGCACCGGGAAGAGAGGAGCCTCCACCGTTAGAAAAGTAAATTTTGAAACCGGCGAGGTGCTCCAAAAAATAGATATGGACAATTCGGTGTTCGGAGAGGGCATTACCCTTCTCAACGACCGCCTCTACCAACTTACCTGGCAAAGCGGCCTGGGCTATGTGTACCATACCTCCAACTTGGAAAAAATCAAGAATTTCAGCTATGGCGAAAGTCGGGAAGGCTGGGGACTCTGTAACGATGGCAAAAAACTCTACAAAAGCGACGGAACCGAAAAAATCTGGTTTTTGGACCCCGAGTCCCTTGAAGAAATAGGCCATATTGAAACAGCGACCAACAAGTCCATTTTCAACAAGGCCAACGAGCTGGAATATGTGGACGGAAAAATCTACGCCAACGTCTACCAAAAGGAAAGTATGATGATCATTGATGCCACTTCCGGCGCCATTGAGGGGGTCATCAACTTTGGTGGGCTCAAGGGCAAGGTCAATAAAGGACCCAACTGGGACGACACCAATTCCGTGCTCAACGGAGTGGCTTACCATAAGGAAAGGGGCACTTTTTTTGTCACCGGAAAGAATTGGGACAAGTTGTTCGAGGTGAACATTCGTAAAAAAGATTGATGAAGACCTACGCTGAAGTATTGGACGTATCCAAAGAAGACTTGGACGACCTGAACCACGTGAACAACATCCGTTATGTGGAATGGATCCAGGACATTTCCAAAAAACATTGGGAAAAAGTCGCCCCACAAGCCATGCGCAACGAAATGGTCTGGGTAGTGCGCAACCACAACATCAACTACTTAAAATCCGCCGTTTTGGGCGACACCCTGCAAATCTCTACCTATATAAAGGACAATACCGGCCCGTTGTCCACCCGAGTGGTGGAGATCAAAAACAATAAAACAGGGCAACTTTTAGTTAATGCCCATACCGAATGGTGTCTATTGGATGCGAAGACCTTTCGTCCCAAACGCGTCCCGGAGACCGTTCATAACCTATTCTTATAGTGGTCCGGCACATACAACTTTTATCAATCACAGTGGGGCTTGTCCTTATTGTACTTGGGGCATCATGCCGCAACGATTTTGAATTTGTGCCCAGTTCCGGCCAGTTGGCATTTTCCAAGGACACTGTTTTTTTGGATACCGTTTTCACCAATATCGGGAGCAGCACCTATACCTTAAAGGTATATAACCGCTCCCAACAGGACATCCTTATCCCCTATGTGGGATTGGAAACCGGGCAGAACAGCAACTATCGGCTCAATGTGGATGGCATGGCGGGCAAGGAGTTCAACAATGTGCCCCTCTTGGCCAAGGACAGTCTTTTTGTGTTCATCGAGACCACTTTTGATATTACCCAGACCACCCTCAACGAATTTTTATATACCGAAGGCCTTCTGTTCGGCAACGGCGGCTCCACCCAAAGGGTGGAATTGGTCACCTTGGTCAAGGATGCCGTTTTTCTATACCCCGCTACCCAATCCGATGGCACCAAGGAAACCCTGGTCTTGGGACAGGACGAAGCAGGGAACGATATTACCGTAGAAGGGTTTTTTCTGGAACCGGACCAACTGGACTTTACCAACGAAAAGCCCTATGTGATCTACGGCTACGCAGCCGTCCCGGATGGCAATGTCCTTACCGTACAACCCGGCGCTAGGGTTCATTTTCACAACCGTTCCGGGATACTTGTAAATGAAGGGGCAACCCTCCACATCAATGGGGCCTTGAGCGAAGATCCCACGGCCTTGGAAAACGAGGTCATCTTTGAAGGGGACCGCTTGGAACCCGGTTATGCCGATGTCCCCGGACAATGGGGCACACTCTGGATCAGGGAAGGCAGCACCGGCAATTCCATTGACCATCTCACCCTAAAAAACGCCACCGTTGGGTTACGGGTAGAAGGAGACGGCATCTTGGACACCCCCACCCTTCATGTACGGAACACCCAAATTTACAACAGCCAAGAGCACAACCTTTGGGCCACCGCCGCACACATACAGGCCCAAAACACCGTCCTGGGCGGGGCGGGAAGCTCTTCCCTGTACATAGATCTGGGCGGACAATACCGTTTTGTACACTCCACCTTGGCCAATTACTGGAGCCATGGCTTTAGGAGCGGCACTACCCTATCCCTGGCCAACTTTGCGGGCGGGGTGGCCAACGACCTACAGCAAGCGGACTTTATCAACTGTATTGTGGCGGGGAGCCTATCCTTGGAACTGGCCCTACTACAGGATTCCAGCGCCAATTTCAACTTTGGCTTTGACCACTGTTTGCTGCAGTTTAACGATAACAATGATCAGTTTGGAGAAAATCCCCTCTATAATTTTGACAATACGGACCTTTACCGTAACATAGTGTTGAACCAAGAGCCAAACTTTTTCAACCCATCTAAAAACCAACTGACCATTCATGACAACTCTGCAGCCATTGACAAGGGCGACCCCGACGCTTCACTTTCCGTTCCCGCAGATATTTTAGGAATGGATAGGACCCAAAATCCAGACTTGGGCGCCTATGAATTCACGGACAACAATTGATTTTTAACCTTTTTTTGTGAAAAAAGTAGGAAAATAGCCCAGTTTAGAGGGAAACCCATAGTTTTTTTAAGGTAAAACTGCAATGAGTTTATTTTGCACGTTAGTAACTTGCAATCAGCATTTTGCATATGGATTACACCTACACTGTCATAGATTCCAGCGCAACCTCAAAGCTTCAATTGCAGCTCTATTTGCAGGAATATGAAGACTTGGTCTGTGCAGGGGAGGCCACCAGCGCTACAGAAGGGTTGAACGTTATTTTAAAGTTCTCCCCAGACGTGGTGTTCGTGAATTTGGCCCAAGATGGTCTGGAGTGTTTCCAAATGGTAACGGAACTCAACCAGTACATGCCCACACTTCCCATTATCATTGGGTATGCCGACACCAAGAAATATGCGTACAATGCCATTAAGAGTGGCTTTTTCGACTATTGGATACTGCCTCATAATGAATTTGACGTACGTAAGACCATTATGAGGCTCCGCAAAGTACATCCCAAGCACCACATTCCTTCCACCATTTGCCTTAAATCCTATAACGACTATAGGTATCTGGACACCAAGGATATCCTTTATTTAAAATCGGACAACAACGCCACAGACTTTTTCATGAGGGACGGCAGCGTGGTAAGCGCCTTTAAGACCCTCAAGTCTTTTGAGGACAAATTGCCCCAAGGGTTCATCCGTATACACCAGAGCTATATCCTCAATGGCAACTACGTTTCGCGTATCAACTACGGTAAATCCCTCTGTACCCTAAAGAACGGACAGGAAGAGCTTCCGTTCTCCAAAACCTATAAGGAACAAGTGGATGGCCTTAAGGATTTTCTCTCCAAAACGGCGGTTGGGGAGTTAAATTGAGCAAATTCTAACAGATTCCTGCAGAATTCTAGCAGAATCCCTACAAATTCTAAAAATCCTTCAATAGAGTAAACTTCTCGGTATTAGGTAGATAATTTGGCTGCACAAACCTATTTCATTAAACCATAAACCTAATATTATGAAAAAATTACTATCTATTTTTGCGATTGCCCTTCTTACTACTGGACTATTTTCTTGCGAAGCGGAAACCGACGTACAAGACACCGAAGCTATGGTAAAGAGCATTAGCGTGGACATTGATCAAAGTGCCACGGATGGAAAGCAAGCAGATGACGACGATCGAGGAGGAAGTAATTAATTTTTGTATTCCACTGATTCTCTATAGTTTTAGGTCATGAAAAAAATGTTTCGCCTCCTTATAGGTACTCTTATAGTGTGTGCACTTGTTGCCAACGATCAGGAAAGGTCCCCCATAGGTAACCTACAGATACAATCGGCCCTGATAGACTTGGACGACACGGTTTTACCACCGGATAAGGTAAGGATGAACAGCTTTAGACACCATCTGTCCGGATTCCGATCCAACGCAGACGACCGGAAACTCTAAAAGATAGACTACATATGATACAGCCCCAACCTCACTCACGGTATGGGGCTTTTTTGTTACCTTGTATGGGCTTAATATGTACTAAACCTACTATATTTTGAAAATTGGATATTTTACCATCGTCTTGATCCTTCTGGTGGGGTGCGCCCAAAACGCCCCAAGAAACGAGGACCCCTCAGCAGAAAAGATCGAGGCCATTAAGCAATTGATCGGTTCCGCACGGAACAGCACGGAGCTGCCTTTGGAAGAGCGCCGGCAGTTTTTGCAAAAGGCCCAGGAAATCACCTTCGCCTTGCGCAATGATACTTTATTGCTGAACAACCTTTCGGACATTTCCTTGGCCTACAAAGATCTTTCGGACTCCCTAAACTTCCGGAAGACCAACACGCAGGTCATGTTCATGTCGGAAAAAGCGGAACTTTACACCATAATGGGAAATTCGCACTGGGATTTGGCCTCTTTTTTTAAAAACAATGAGGTTATGGACAGTGCTTTTTATCACTACCGAAGTGCCCACAAAAGTTTTGAGAAACTTCCCTCCGACTCTACATCCAGTTCCTTAAGAGCTAGGATTTTATATAGCATGGGGAAAATACAGGATTCCTACAATGATTATCTGGGCGCCGAAACCAGTGTCACGGATGCTTTACGGATCTTCTCCGATTTGGGGGATACCAAAAGGGTCTACAATTGTTACAATCTGTTGGGCATCATAGCCAGCGGCATGGACAATAGCGACAAGTCCTTGGAATACTTCCAAAAAGCCCGTTCCTATATAGACGATATGGAAGGCATGGACCGCATAAAATATACGGAGCAGACCCAAAACAATATTGCCCATGAGTTTTTAAAGAAAGAGGATTACGGCCGCGCCAAGGTGGCCTTTGGGGAGCTGCTCCAAAACGAAGGTGTTTTTGCCCGGAACCCGGAACTGTATTCCCTATCCCTCTCCAGCAGGGCCTATTCCCTCTATAAGGATGAAAACGATCTGGAGAAATCCAAAAAGTTGTTGCAACAGGCCATAAGGATCAACGATAGTATTGATTATTCCTTTGACCAGCCAAGGGCCAAGCAATACTATGCCGAGATCTTGGCCGATCAGGGCGATACGGCCAACGCCATTACCTACGCCCAAGAATCCCGCGATCTGGCCAAACAGACCTATAACAACGATAGGCTTTTGGAGGTACTGCGCCTGCTCACCAAACTGGACAGCAATAACGCCGCGGCCTACTCCAACGAGTACTACGATCTTAACGAGACCATAAAGGCAGAGGAACGCACCAAACGGGACAAGTTTGCCCGCATACGCATGGAAACCGATGAGATTGCCCAAGAAAATGTGGTCCTTACCCCCCAAAGCCAAATTTGGGCAGGGATATCTGTCTTGACCGTCATTTTTCTTTTGGGAGGTTACATCATCTCGGTACAGAAGATCAGCAACGACAGGTTAAAGTCCGAGGAAAAGCAGCAAAAGCTCAATCAAAAGGTCTATGACCTCATGCTCCAGCAGCAGGGCAAATTTCAGGAAGGCAAACAATTGGAACAAAAACGTATTTCCGAAGAACTACACGATGGCGTCTTGGGCGAAATGCTGGGCATACGGCTCATTCTCAGCGCACTAAATAACAAGGATGACGAGGCCTCTGTGCGGAAGCGTAGCGATTTTCTGGAGCGTTTGCAGCATGTGGAGGAAGATATCCGTACCATTTCGCACGAACTGAACGATGCGGCCTATAAAAAATTTCATAATTTTATCTTATCCGTGGAAACCCTGCTCAGCGAAACAGAAGATTCTTCCATGGCCAAATGCTCTTTAACGTACAGCAATGAGGTAAATTGGGACAGGCTCTGGATGGAGATCAAGATCAACGTGATACGGATCATCCAGGAAAGCTTGAAGAATTCGACCACCCATGGCCATTCCGAAAACATAAAGGTGAATTTTGACGTACAGGGCGAAAAATTGAAGGTGACCATCGCCGATGACGGAATTGGTTTTGATGTGGACAAGGGCAAGAAGGGCATTGGCCTCAAGAACATTGCCTCCAGAGTGGAAAAGATAAAGGGAACCTTGACCGTGGACAGTACCAAGAACGTAGGGACCACCATTGTCGTTACAATTCCCTGTAAGTACGAAAAACTGGCTGCAGCCCCAAACACTGATGATGAAGATTTTGAACAACAAGTTATTAATGCCTAAATCCTACACAAAATAGAACACATGAACACACTGAGAATATTGGCCATAGACGACCATGAAATGACCACTTTGGGATATAAATTCACCTTGGAGGCCATCACGTTAGATGACTATGATACCATTATTGTGGATACCACCAACACCTATGAGGAAGCGAAAAAACTCATTGAGGATTCCGTGAATTCCTTTAAATACGACCTATTACTGCTTGATGTACAATTGCAGAATCCGGACGAAAGTAGCGAACAGCCCCAAACCGGGGAGGAATTGGGCATCTTGGCCCGAAAAATTGTGCCGGAGACCAAAATAGCCTTTATGTCCTCCTTTAGCGATAACTTTAGGATCAACGGCATTCTGAAGACCGTGGATCCGGACGGATATCTGGTAAAGACGGACATAGACCCCAAAACCTTGAGGGAGGCCATTAAGACCGTAATTCAGAATCCGCCCTATTATTCTTCCAAGGCGTTGTCCGCCATACGGAAGAAAATGTCCAACGATCTGGACATTGATGAGAAGGACCGACAGATTTTGTACCACCTTTCCAAAGGGACCAAGACCAAGGATCTTGAAAAATTCATACGGCTTTCCCCCTCTTCCATAGAGAACAGAAAACGACACATGAAAACTCTTTTTGGTACCGAGAACGAGAACGATCTTGCCTTGATTCTTGCCGCCAAAAACCGAGGATTTATTTAGAGCGTTCTTTCCCTTTTTCTTCGGACCAAGGGAAATTGGTAACTGGTTTTTGCGGTTTATGCCGTAAAAAACCTACAAACTGTACAAAACCCCCAGAATTTTTAAGGATTTCCTTCAACCCTAAAAAAAAGATTCATTCTAACTTTAAGGGTAAAAAAAAATTAGAACACTTTTCACATGTCATTCCCAAAGAAAACCAACCTAAATTTCCACCTTGGCGGCTCACGAGTATATGAGGTCGCAAATGGGCTGGATGAGTTTCTGAAAGTCCTGGAAAGGGATTTTTTCGCAGAAGCCAAAGTACAGTGCAATTTTGATGCGGAGACCAAAAAAACCGATCTCGTACTCGGCATCCATCTCAACTTCGGAATTACCGAGAGTCTACATTATCTCAACAAAGGGTCATGGGGAGGAATGACGTTTACAGAACATAACACCTTGGCCTCCTCATCTTTTAAGGATGCCCTGTTGCGCTTGAACCAACAAAACTCCTATTCCATTGATATTGCGGAAATATCCTTTCATTTTAGGGACACTTCCGTTATTGTATCCAGACTGTACGATCAGAGCATTCCGCAACAACTGGGCGATATCCTTCTGATGGTCAGCAAACATTTTGTGTACCTTACCAAAGGACTTACCGAAATGCCCTATGAAATATTTGTCCCGGTATTCGAGGATAAGGCCCAAAAGGCCGGGGAACCCCTACAAAAGCACAATGACTATTTTGACTTTTGGGGCCTATACTTTGAGGATGAAAAACAACACCAAGTAATGGTATACTCCCTTGAGGAAAGAAAGCTTAACCAAGATGACCTTTTCCTATTGGAGTAACACACTATATATCTCTTAAATAAAAAAAGCGCTGTAAATTTTACAGCGCTTTTTTTTATTTATAGACTTACTTGTTATGCTTTGAACAAAGGTCTTGACTTCATAAGCTCATTGACCTTTTTCCGTACTTGGGCAATATTGCCCTCATCTTCCGAATTGGTAAGCACTTGATCTATGAACTCCACGATAGTCTCCATATCTTCTTCCTTTAGCCCCCTAGTGGTGATGGCCGCAGTACCAAAACGAATACCTGAAGTGATGAACGGTGATTGATCATCAAATGGAACCATGTTCTTATTCGCTGTGATGGCCGCAAGCTCCAAAGCTTTTTCGGCATCTTTTCCAGTGATGTTCTTGTTCCTTAGGTCGATGAGCATCATATGGTTGTCCGTACCTCCGGAGATTACTTTGTAATCCCGCTTCACAAAAGCCTTGGCCATGGCTTCGGCATTCTTTTTTACTTGGAGCATATAGTGTAGGAACTCATCGGTCAAGGCTTCACCAAAAGCCACTGCCTTGGCTGCGATGATGTGCTCCAAAGGTCCTCCTTGGTTTCCTGGGAAAACGGCCAAATCCAATAGGGCCGACATTTTTCTGAGGTTACCGTTCTTTAGTTTGATCCCAAATGGGTTGTCAAAGTTTTTCCCCATCAAAATAAGACCTCCCCTTGGGCCCCTCAAGGTTTTGTGGGTGGTTGTGGTCACGATATGGCAATGTGGAACAGGGTCGTTCAAGATGCCTTTTGCTATCAATCCTGCCGGGTGCGATATGTCCGCCATTAAAATGGCACCCACACTATCGGCAATTTCCCGGAAACGGGCAAAATCCATGTCACGCGAATAGGCGGAAGCCCCAGCAATGATCAATTTGGGTTTTTCCCTTTCGGCAATCTCTTGGATCTTGTCGTAATTCAATGTTCCGGTTTCCTCATCCACCCCATAAAAAACGGGACGGTACAACCTACCTGAAAAATTCACAGGCGAACCGTGGGTCAAATGCCCCCCATGTGCCAAATCAAAGCCCAAAATGGTATCCCCGGGCTTCAAGCACGCGTGGTATACCGCGGCATTGGCCTGAGAACCGGAGTGCGGCTGTACGTTGGCATACTCGGCACCAAAAAGCTCTTTGGCCCTGTCTATGGCCAATTGCTCTACTTGATCCACTACTTCACAACCTCCATAATAGCGCTTTCCGGGGTAACCCTCGGCATATTTGTTGGTCAATACCGATCCTGCGGCCTCCATTACTTGTGGGCTGGTAAAATTTTCGGAAGCGATCAGTTCCAATCCTTCTATTTGTCTATCCCTTTCCTGTGCTATCAGGTCAAAAATCTTCTGGTCTCTTTGCATTTGGCAATTAAATTTAACAAGGGCTAAAATTACGAATTGCTTACTGAATAATTCCAAAAAAAAGGAACGAGTATGTGATTTTTTCAAACAGGGATCAACATTTTCCACTTTCGCATAACCTACTGAAAACAAGCTGTTTTAAGGTCATTTTACCGAACATATACTACCGTTCGTCCTTTTTCGTTTATAAGTTGTGGGTTTTTGGCACAGCTGTTGAAAACAATAACACAACCAATTAAATTCAACGACCATGAAAAAAATTCTACTTTTTAGCATAATCACTCTTTTGGTCGCCTGTAGCGGTGTCAAGAAAACCTCTGAGGCCCTGAACTCAGGAAACTATGTCTCGGCCATGAACAGGGCCATAAAAAACCTTGCAGAGAACAAGACCAAAAAAGGCAACCAAACCTACATTATCCTATTGGAGGATGCTTTTGCCAAAAACACCCAAAGGGAGCAGTCAGAGATTTCATTTCTTCAGAACGATGGCAATCCGGCCAATCTGGAAACCATTTACAACAAATATCTGCAGTTAAAGGAAATCCAACAACGCATCAGGCCCCTATTGCCCTTGACCCTTTATGAGGAAGGACGAGATGCGCGGTTCAGTTTTGTGAACTATGACGCCAAAATCCTGAACACCAAGGACGACCTTTCGGAACATCTATACAACAATGCCCTAGGACTACTTTCCAGTGCCCGGACCAAAGCAGACTATAGAGCTGCCTATGATGACTTGAACTACTTGCAGGAAATCAACCCTGGCTACAAGGCCACTGTTGCCAAAATGGATGAAGCCTACAATAAAGGACTGGAGTTTGTAAGGGTGGAGATCGCCAACCAGACCGAACAGATCATCCCAGAACGATTGGAGAATGAACTTTTGGACTTCAACGCTTTCGGTATTGATAACTTTTGGTTGCAATATCATACCAATCCCTTGTCCAATGTAAAGTATGACTACGCCATGAACCTTGATTTTATGGAAATCAATGTTTCCCCGGAGCGCGTCAACGAGACCCAGATCATCAAGGAAAGACAGATCAAGGACGGTTGGGAATATCTATTGGACAGAAACGGAAATGTGGTGAAGGACAGCTTGGGCAACAAGATCAAAGTGGACAAAATGCGCACCGTGACCTGTAAGTTTTTCCAATTTACACAGAGCAAAAGTGCCCAAATTGGTGCCAAGGTCCGATTCACGGACCTAAGGAACGGGCAGGAAATCAACGCCTATCCCCTATCCAGTCAATTTGTGTTTGAACATATTTTCGCCAACTTTCAAGGCGATAAAAGAGCCTTGGAAGATGACCTTTTGGTATACTTGAACGCGAGGGAGGTACCCTTCCCGTCCAACGAGCAAATGGTCTACGATGCCGGAGAAGACCTCAAGACACGCTTAAAAGGCATTGTCTCAAAATATCAGTTCAATTAGAAAAAGGCCCCGAATCGGGGCTTTTTTTATAGGTAATCCCCAATATTGATATCCGTGATGGCCCCATGTGAGGTGTGAAAGGAAACTTTCCCTCCATTAACGATCAATAGTTGTGGGGATTCATGCCGTACGCTATACATGGAGGCAATGGCATTGGATATGTCGCGATGCGCATGGATATCCAAAAAATAGGGGTCGCAGTGTCCTTCCCATTCATAGGAATCCTTGAACATACGCCACGTCATTCCACTGATACCACAGGTTGTGGAATGTTTAAAGATGAGTTGTGTCTTTTCTTTTGAACGTTCCTTTAATTCATCCAACTGCTCCAAGGTTGTCAAAGAAACCCAAGCCGATTTTGTATCTTTATTTGGAGCTTTCTCACGTTTTCCAAATACATTGTCAAATAATCCCATGCTGCAAATTTAGGAGATATGTCGAGCAGAACCAAAAACCTTACAACTGACGAAATGTCTTGCGTATCCGTGGATTTCACGCCATTTTGACGGTATGTTTTCTCTGGTAAGGTTGTTGACATCATCCATAAAAAAACAGTACACTATGAACTTTAATAATTTTACCATAAAATCCCAGGAAGCCATCCAAAGGGCCCAGCAATTGGCCCAGGAACATGGCCACCAACAAATAGAAAACGAACACCTTTTCAAGGCCATTGCCGAGGTGGATGAAAACGTATTGCCGTTCATCCTAAAAAAACTGAATGTCAATACCTCCCTCGTCAATCAGATTTTGGACAAGGAACTACAGAGTTTCCCCAAAGTATCGGGAAGCGAGATCATGTTGTCCCGTGAGGGTGGAAAAACACTGAACGAAGCCAGTATCATTGCCAAAAAGATGGGGGATGAATTTGTGTCCGTGGAGCACCTGTTGCTGGCGGTCTTCAAATCAAAAAGTAAGATTGCCCAGATCCTAAAGGATCAAGGGGTAACCGAAAAAGACCTTACCGCTGCCATTGAGGAGTTGCGCAAAGGAGGGAAAGTGACTTCCCAAAGTGCCGAGGAAACCTATAACTCCTTGGATAAATATGCCAAGAACCTTAACCAATTGGCCGATAACGGCAAGTTGGACCCCGTTATTGGCAGGGACGAAGAAATTAGAAGGGTGTTGCAGATTTTGTCCCGACGTACCAAGAACAACCCCATGCTTGTGGGTGAACCCGGCGTGGGTAAGACCGCCATTGCCGAGGGATTGGCCCACAGGATCGTACAGGGTGATGTGCCTGAAAACCTAAAGGACAAGGTACTTTACTCCTTGGACATGGGCGCTCTGATCGCCGGAGCGAAGTACAAAGGTGAGTTTGAGGAGCGATTGAAGGCCGTCATTAAAGAGGTTACCTCCTCTGATGGTAATATTGTTCTCTTTATTGATGAGATCCACACCTTGGTAGGTGCCGGTGGAGGACAAGGGGCCATGGATGCCGCAAACATTTTGAAACCCGCCTTGGCCAGAGGGGAACTCCGGGCTATAGGGGCAACCACTTTGGACGAGTACCAAAAATATTTTGAGAAGGACAAGGCCTTGGAGCGAAGGTTCCAAAAAGTCATGGTGGATGAGCCCGATACGGAAAGTGCCATTTCCATCCTTCGGGGGATCAAGGAAAAATATGAGACCCATCACAAAGTACGTATCAAGGACGAGGCGGTAATTGGCGCCGTGGAACTTTCACAACGCTACATCACCAACCGGTTTTTGCCCGATAAGGCCATTGACCTTATGGACGAAGCCGCATCCAAATTGCGCATGGAAATCAACTCCAAGCCCGAGGAACTGGATGTGTTGGACCGAAAAATAATGCAGCTGGAAATTGAGATAGAGGCCATTAAGCGTGAAAACGACAAGGCAAAGTTGAAAACCTTGAATTTGGAGCTGGCGAATCTCAAAGAGGAACGCAACGAAATTTTTGCACAATGGGAAAGCGAAAAAACCGTGGTGGACAATATCCAAAAGACCAAACAGGACATTGAGGACTTTAAATTGGAAGCGGAACGTGCCGAACGAAATGGTGATTATGGCAAGGTGGCAGAGCTACGCTACGGTAAAATCAAGGATGCACAGGAAAAGTTGGACAAACTCCAAGAGGAACTTGCCGAGCAGCAAAGCGCCGGCACCTTGATCAAAGAAGAGGTGACCTATGAGGATATCGCCGAAGTAGTCGCCAAATGGACCGGGATTCCCGTCACCAAGATGATGCAAAGCGAGCGCGAGAAACTCTTGCAATTGGAAGATGTGCTCCACAAACGCGTCATTGGTCAGGATGAGGCCATTGTGGCCGTATCGGACGCCATACGCAGAAGTAGGGCTGGATTGCAGGATGATAAAAAACCCATTGGTTCCTTCCTCTTTCTGGGAACCACGGGGGTTGGTAAGACCGAGTTGGCCAAAACCTTGGCCGCTTATCTGTTCGATGATGAGAACGCCATCACCCGAATTGATATGAGCGAATACCAGGAACGCCACTCCGTAAGCCGATTGGTGGGTGCACCTCCTGGATATGTGGGCTATGACGAGGGAGGTCAGTTGACCGAAGCCGTCCGTAGAAAGCCCTATTCCGTGATTTTGCTGGACGAAATTGAAAAGGCACACCCTGACACCTTCAACATCCTGTTACAGGTATTGGATGAAGGAAGGTTGACCGATAATAAAGGTCGTGTAGCGGATTTCAAAAACTCCATCATCATCATGACGAGCAACATGGGAAGCCATATCATTCAGGAGAAGTTTGAAAATGCCGTGGATATGGAGAGTGCTTCGGAAGCAGCACGCGTAGAGGTCATGGGATTGCTGCGCAAGACCATCCGTCCCGAGTTTTTAAACCGAATCGATGACATTATCATGTTCGCCCCATTGAACAAGAAGGATATCAAGGATATTGTTGGGCTTCAACTGAACAATTTGAAGAAAATGTTGTCCAAACAGCACATCACTTTGGATGCCACTTCGGAAGCCATTGATTATTTGGCCGCAAAAGGGTACGATCCACAGTATGGTGCACGACCCGTAAAACGATTGATACAGAAAGAAGTGCTCAACAACTTATCCAAAGAGTTATTGGCCGGAAAGATAAAGTCAGACAGCATTGTACTTTTGGATTCATTCGATGACGAATTGGTCTTCAGAAACCAAAACGAATTGGTGGAATAAGACCCAATTTTAAAATGAACAGCCCCCATTTTGTTAAAGTGGGGGCTTTTGCTTTTGTAAAATACCGTGCAGTATCTGTTTTTTTATATCTTAGTTACTCCTCAACCAACCTAGACCACCATGACAAAAAAAGCAGAACGTACCACTGCCTATATTATTGAGACCGTAGCGCCTATATTCAATAGGTTTGGCTATGTAGGTACCAGCATGAGCGATCTTACCGATGCCACAGGCCTCACCAAGGGGGCCATTTACGGGAACTTTGAAAACAAGGAAGCCCTTGCCCTGTCCGCTTTTGAATATAATCGGAACCATTTACTGGCCGTAATCGATGAAAAGATTGATGTGGAAGGCAATGCCATGGAGAAGTTATTTTCCCTAATGAACTTCTACAAACAATACGATGTCTTTTCCCTGCCCTTGGGCGGATGCCCCATCCTTAATGTAGGTGTGGATGCCCAAAACAACAACAAGCTTTTGGCTGCCGCCGTGAAGGAGACGATCAAGGAAATTGAGGGTAAAATAGCCCTGGTCTTGGAAAATGGTGGTAAAAATGGAGAAATCAAATTACCTGTTCCTCCACTCCAGTTTGCCAAACAACTGTTCACCATGATCCAAGGGGCCATTGCCATGAGTACCATGACTAGAGATCGAAAATACCTGATCAACACCATTACCTATTTGGAGCATTTGGTAGGTAGCGAGATACGGAAATAGTTTTCCTCAATCAGCTTTTACCCTAAAGATCCAAGTCTTATCGGGGTATTCGCCTGAAAATTTACTGTCCCTCGCCTTTCGTGCCTCTTCCATGGTATTGTACCGTTCCAAGTACACATAGTTATACTTGTTGGCACTGCGGTAAAAAGATTTTGGCTCCAGCCCTTTTTGTTGCAGCGTTTCCATGAAGTTTTCAAAATACTTTTTGGTGCCAAAGACATTGGCAATAAGGTAAAAACCGGGTGTGAGACCATCGACTTGGGCCACTTCCTCGTATCTTTCATTGGGTTGCACGGCCACTTTTTCCTTTTGCAGGCGCGCCAAGCTATCTTGACGCTGTTGCTCCAATTGCCGCTGCAATGCCAGCGCTTGCGCTTCCTGAATGGAATCTTTTCGCTGTTGTTCTTTTTCCTTCAGTAAGCGTTCTTGTTCCAGTTCCCTATCTCTTTGTTCCTGCTCCAAGCGCTGCTGCTCTTCCAAAGCTTCTTGGTCTTGCCGCAATTCTTCTTCTGTCTCAGAAACCGAAGTATCTTCTGGTTTTTCTTCTTCAATCTTCTCCTCTTGCGTATCTCTCTTTGCAAACCGATATGCCACCAACAACTCCAAAGTAGGGTCTTCCCCACTTAGTGAAGTATCGGTCCCAAATTCCATAAGCCCCCCAACGGAAAAAGCCTCCCCAAGAGTTACTCCCAGTCCTGCCGAGACGCCATAAAAACTGTTATACCCTCCCTGCAACCATACTTTTGGGGTGGAAAGCAATCCATTTATACCCACCTGGGTATCGCCATTTGGAATGGATTTAACATACACCATTGGACGTAAAAAACTACTCCCCCAACCTGAAAAAAGAGATATGGGAACATCATAGTTCAGGCTACCCGTGATGGTCTTAAAGTTTGTGGTTTCCAAAATATCATTATCGCTAGCCCCCAACCCAATAGCATTCTCAAAGGCCAGCCCCACGCCAAACTGATTGGCTTGAAGTCGGATTCCCGGGGAAAACTGCACCATAAAACCTTCAGCAGCCTCCAACTGGGTTAGATCAACCTCGGCATCGGAGATAAAAAAATCGTCCGCCAAGGTGCGTTGCGAAGCAAAAAGATTAACGCCCGCCAATAAGGCAATACCATCACCAAGCGAAAACTTGTACACATAATTGAGGTGACCTCCAATATCCAAAAAAACACCTGTATTGTGCTGCAAAAAGCCTAAACCGCCAGTTGATGATTCACTGATTTGATGGGTGTAATTGGCAAAAATGGTGGTGGGATCCCCATCCAAGGTCTGCCATTGCCACCGTGACCAAACAGCAAGTGAATTGGGATTGTTCCAATTTTGGGCATAGGTTGGATTTAGGAGATTGGCATTGAACTGGGTGAGGGTATGTTGTCTAAAATCCGAGGGCAGTTCCACTTCCTGTGCCTCTCCCAAAACAAAAACCAGTAACAAAGAAAGGCGACACAAAATCTTTGGCATGCGAAAAAATAAAAATTAAACGTTACTTTTAAAATCAAAATGATACAAACGCGGGAACTTTATCTCAATACTATGCGGACCATTAAACCTCTAATTGCATTTGCAATTTTATTTATAGCATCCATCAGTTGCAAAGAAGATACGAAAATTGCGGAAGATCCTATCATCTCCACCTTTTATTTTATACGACATGCAGAAAAGGATCGAACAGATGCAGAAAATCCCGATCCAGAGCTGAACCAAGATGGACTAAATCGTGCCATTCGTTGGGCCGAGGTCTTTGATCCCATTTCCATTGATGTTATTTACTCCACCAACTACGAACGCACATCCATGACCGCTGCCCCCACCTCGGTCAAAAAAAATGTGGACATTAAATACTATGACCCCAACAGCCTTGATGTAGATGAATTTAAGTCTGAAAATGAAGGCCAAAACGTTTTGGTGGTCGGGCATAGCAATACCACACCGGCCTTTGTGAACAAAATGATAGGGTTTGAAAAATACGACCCAATGGATGACAATGACAACAGTAGCCTTTTTATTGTCCGCATCATTGACGGTGTTCCCACCGATTTTCGATTGAAAATGGATTAATCCTTTTCCACCGTAATATCCGTAAGCTCAATTTTTGAAAGGAGCTCCAATTCCCCGTTGCTGAACCGTTTCCCAATTTCCAGGATACCCGAACCCTCGTTCTTGGGTTTGTAGTTTTCATAGTCCACAAATCTGATACCGTTCACGTACCGCTCGTTGTACGCTTTCCTGAACCGTTGCCCTCCTCCGTTTACATGAAAGTCATAGGCCAGGTACTCTGGTTTAAATGTTTCTTTATCAAACCAATACACATAGGTGTCATCATAATCGTCACCTCCTCCATTTTGGTCGAATGTTATTTTTATTTTATAAAATACTTTCCCTTCAATGGTTTCTTCCCCAAGAAGTTCCTTGTTCACAGCGGCATCATTTAAGCCATACGGCAGGCGTGAAAAATAGTGCACGGAGTTTACTGAATTGGCATATTTGACTGCCATGGTATCGGGTACAGCAACAAGGGAATCGTTCAGGAACCGTTCAAAATCATTGCCTTTTTTCACATCGGTGATGGTCACGGAATCCAATTGAAAGGTTCTTTTCAGCACTTTTCTTCCTTCAACGAAATCAGAACGGTATGTACGATCCCTAAATACAAAAGAGGTGTTATGATCGGCATAAAGTCCCCCTCCACTTATGGTTATCGATTTGTCCACTATGTCTTGGGCAGTCAAATTGTTTTCTGGTTTTTCTTTACAGGCAAGGAATGTGACCAACAAAAGGGCCGCAAAATATCTATTCATGGTTTGGGTTTTATAGATAATCGTAAAATAAGCCACAACATTACAATTTTCTTACCGAAGAGTTTATATTTTTGCCCTCCATGATGAAAAACATCAACATAAAGAACAAACGGGCCCGATTCGATTACGAGATTTTGGACACCTACACCGCTGGTATTGTGCTGGGCGGTACCGAAATCAAATCCATTCGATTGGGAAAGGCCAACCTATCCCAAAGTTTTTGCGAGTTCAATGACAGGGGGGAGTTGTTTGTGATCAATATGCAGATAGATGAATACAGTCATGGCGGGCATTACAACCATATGCCCAAAGCGGAACGAAAACTACTTCTGAACCGTGGAGAACTCAGAAAGCTCCGAAAAGAGGTGGCTACATCAGGGCTTACCATTGTCCCGCTCAATCTCTTCATCAATGACCGCGGTCTTGCCAAAATGAATGTTGGTTTGGCCAAGGGTAAAAAACAGTACGACAAACGGGAAACCATCAAAGACCGGGACAACAAGCGCAACCTTTCCCGAATCAAGAAAGATTTCAACAACTAGTTTTTGTCCTCCAGCAAGGGTACAAACCGAAAAGCCCCCAATTCCTGTTTTTCAAATTCCTTTTCCGATTTTCGTATAAAAAGGGTCATGACCTGCTCATCCACCCCAACGGGAATCACCAATCTACCCCCTACTTTTAATTGGGACATGAGCGCTTTGGGCACCTCCGGTGCTCCGGCCGTTACAATGATGCCGTCAAAAGGAGCCTCCTCCGGCAATCCCTTGTACCCATCCCCGAAAATCATTTTCTTGGGTCGATAATGCATTTTATTGAAAAACAATCGGGTCTTCTTAAAAAGCTCCTGTTGGCGTTCAATCGTGTATACTTTGGCCTTTAAATGGAGTAATACGGCAGTCTGGTAGCCACTGCCCGTACCAATTTCCAAAATGGAATCGTTGGGTTTCACTTGGAGCAATTCCGTTTGGAAAGCCACGGTATAGGGTTGTGAAATGGTTTGTTCCGCACTTATGGGAAAGGCTTTGTCCTGATAGGCATGATCCTCAAAACTACTATCCAAAAACAGATGCCTTGGGATGGTTTTGATGGCCTCGATCACCTTTTTGTCTGTTATTCCCTTGGCAGACAACGATTCTGCCAACTTATTGCGCATGCCCTTGTGCTTAAGCGTATCCTTCATGGTATTGGTCTGGTCCACGAATTTAAAAAGTTCTCCAAAAACTTTCCCTTGGTTCCCGTCTTATTTTTATGGAAGAGTGCCACCATATCCTTATTTTTGACAAAAACAGATACTATGCTAAAAGTTGGTGTCCTGGGTGCGGGACATTTGGGTAAAATCCATCTACGTCTCCTGAACCAATCGGAAAAGTATGAACTTGTTGGTTTTTACGACCCGGATGAAATCAATGCAAAAAAAGTCGCAGCCGAGTTTGGCTATACCTATTTTGAAAACATCAACACCTTGATGGATACTGTGGATGTGGTAGATATTGTTACCCCTACCCTTTCCCATTTCGATTGCGCCAAAAAGACCATTGAAAAAGGAAGGCACGTTTTTATTGAAAAACCGATTACCAACACTTATGAAGAAGCCCAAGAACTGCTTGCTTTATCCAAAAAGCATGGCGTAAAAGGCCAAGTGGGCCATGTGGAGCGGTTTAACCCGGCTTTTTTATCGGTAAAGCACAAGATTGAACATCCCATGTTCATTGAGACCCATCGTTTGGCAGAGTTCAATCCGAGGGGGACCGACGTTCCCGTGGTGCTCGACCTTATGATCCATGATATTGATGTGATTTTGAGTGTTGTAGGTTCCGAAGTAAGTCAAATCAATGCCAGTGGAGTATCCGTGATCAGTAGTTCCCCTGACATCGCCAACGCCCGAATAGAGTTTGAAAATGGCTGCGTGGCCAATTTGACCGCCAGCCGTATTTCCTTGAAGAACATGCGAAAGTCCCGTTTTTTCCAAAAAGACGCCTATATCTCCGTGGATTTTCTGGAGAAAAAAGTGGAGGTGGTAAAAATGAAGGATGCCCCGGAAAATCCAGGGGATTTTGATATGATCCTACAGAATGCCGAAGGAGAGAAAAAACAGATTTATTTTGAAAACCCGGAAATCGAGGCGAATAATGCCATTTTGGATGAGCTGGAGACTTTTGCCGATGCCATACAAAATGACACCACACCTGTAGTGACCTTGGAGCAAGGTGCAAAAGCACTTCAAGTGGCCCTACAGATTATAGAATCGTTTGAAAAATAAGGTATGTCGTTCCCGACTACGCTCGAACCGGCATACATTCAATCCGAATACCATGAAAAACATAGCAGTCATCGGTGCAGGAACTATGGGCAACGGAATCGCCCATGTTTTTGCCCAAAATGGATTTCAAGTCAATCTTGTTGATATTTCCCAATCCTCCCTGGATAAGGGAATTGCCACCATCACCAAGAATTTAGACCGAATGCTGGCCAAGGAGGTCATTGACCAAGACACCAAAGAAACCACCTTGGGCAACATTACCACCCATACTGATCTAAAGTCCGGGGTTTCCTCTGTGGACTTGGTGGTCGAGGCCGCCACGGAGAATTTGGATATCAAACTCAAGATTTTTAAGGACTTGGATGAAATCTGCAAAGCAGAAACCATTTTGGCCACGAATACCTCATCCATCTCCATTACACAGATCGGTGCGGCCACCCAACGTCCGGACAAGGTCATTGGGATGCACTTTATGAACCCTGTTCCCATCATGAAACTGGTGGAAATCATTCGGGGATACAACACTTCGGATGCCGTGACAAAAACTATTATGGAGCTTTCCCAAAAATTGGAGAAAACTCCAACCGAGGTGAACGATTATCCTGGATTTGTGGCCAATCGTATTCTTATGCCCATGATCAATGAAGCTATTGAAACCCTATATAATGGCGTGGCCGGTGTTCAAGAAATAGACACGGTGATGAAACTGGGCATGGCCCACCCAATGGGTCCTCTGCAATTGGCCGATTTTATTGGGCTCGATGTATGCCTCTCCATTTTGAACGTGATGTACGATGGATTCAAAAACCCAAAATATGCCCCTTGTCCCCTATTGGTGAATATGGTCATGGCCGGAAAATGGGGTGTAAAATCAGGTGAAGGTTTTTACGATTATTCCGAGTCCAGAAAAGCGGAGCATGTTTCTGCGCAATTCAAATAGATTTGCATGGCCCTTGTAAAACCCTTTAAGGCCATAAGGCCCACCAAGGACAAAGTCTCCTTTGTGGCATCGCGTTCGTACGAGGAGTATTCCAAAGACGAGCTGAAATCGGTATTGAAATACAATCCGCTTTCCTTTCTACATATCATCAATCCCGGGTTTAAGTTTGATAAGAGCATTACTGGAAAAGAGCGGTTTCGATTGGTGCACAATCGTTATTTGGAATTTTTGGAGGAACACATTTTCCAAAAAGACGACCAAGCGTGTTTTTACCTCTATCAGATTGAAAAAGATGACTTTACAAGTTTAGGGTTCTTTTGCGCCTGCAGTGTGATGGATTATCGTACGGATGTCATCAAAAAGCATGAGGATACCATCCAACACCGGGAGCGGCTTTTTGCCGACTATCTACATGCCGTAGGTTTCAATGCGGAACCCGTTTTGATGACCTACAAAGATGATGACCAAATCCATGGGGTTTTTCAAAAAGAAATCCAACAACAGCCTGAATTCGATTTTTCCACCCCGGATAGGGTGAGCCACAAGCTTTGGAAGATATCCGACCAAAAAACCATTGCAAAGATTGAGGCGATTTTTGCCCAGAAAGAAGCTCTGTACATTGCTGACGGGCATCATCGCAGCGCTTCTTCCAATCTTTTGGCCAAAAAAATGGAGCAACAGAAAAAAACCAATGACCCTAATGGCTCCTATAATTTTTTTATGGCGTACCTCATTCCAGAGTCGCACATTAAAATCCATGGGTTCAATCGCATGGTGAAAGACTTGAACGGTCTTACTCCAAAGGAGTTCTTGATCAAATTGGATGGGTATTTTCGAATTGAAAAGCAGAAGGATGGATTCCACAGACCTACCAAAAAACATCATTTCTGCATGTATTTGGATGGCGAGTTTTATTCACTCTACCTCAGAAGGACCAACTATACCTTCACAGATGCCTTGAGCAAACTGGACACCCAAATTCTATGCAAGACCATTTTGGAACCTATTTTGGGGATAAGGGATTTCCGGAACGACCAACGCATTTCTTATGGTCATGGCAAGGGCAGTCCCATTGCGATGAAGGAAAGTGTGGATGAGGGAAAGTTTGCCGTAGGATTTAGTATGATGCCCATAACCATAGAGGAAATAAAGGCCATTGCCGATGCTGGTTTGGTGATGCCCCCAAAGAGCACATACATTGAGCCTAAACTTCGGAGTGGTTTGGCAATTTATGCGTTTTGAAGGAGGCAAGACGCAGCCACCTGTTGGTTAAAAGACAATTTGGTTTCACAAAACCCAAAAAAATGTTTAAATTAGTCCACAGGTAACCTTCATTGTTTGCCCAACATTCTTTTAATCGACCTCATTTAATTTATCGTTTAACCAAATTGATTCATTATGAGTAAGATTATCATTTTGTTTGCCGCAACTATTTTACCGGCCACAAGTGCCCTTCATGGGCAAATTTCCAAAGAAGAAGTCCAGGATTTTTTACAAAAACATCCCGTATCAAGCGTGAAGCATGTTTTCATTGAACGTGGTGTTTTTGGCCACAAAAATCAAAGCAATGGTAAAGTCGAGTTTGTTAAGAACACCATTGACTTTGACCAAAAGTCCACAAAAATTGAAGCTTTGGAAAATTCAATTCGCATTGTTGATGGTACCGGTAAAGAAACCGTGGTTTCCAATAACCGGGTCATGTATATCCACTATCAACCAGAGAGTGATAAATTCTATTCAAATATTTGTATTAAGTTGGCAGATTAGACTCTTGCCAATAAAGAGTCACAATGCAATCTTAATGAGTAAAGGATGTCCAATTGGACATCCTTTGTTAATTTTGCCAACATGTCAATAACAGAAAATCTCAATCGATTAAAAACCGACCTTCAAGATTCCGTAACCTTGGTAGCAGTTTCCAAAACCAAGCCCAATGAAGCCATATTGGAAGCCTATGAGGCCGGACAACGGGTATTTGGTGAAAACAAAGTACAGGAAATGACCCAAAAGTGGGAAACACTTCCCAAGGACATTGAGTGGCATATGATTGGCCATTTGCAGCGCAATAAGGTAAAATACATGGCCGAATTCGTCTCCTTGATCCATGGTGTGGACAGTCTTCGGTTGTTGCAGGAAATCAACAAACAGGCCCAAAAGCACCACCGGGTCATCCCTTGTCTGCTACAAATGCACATTGCGGAAGAGGACACCAAATTTGGACTGGACGAATCGGAGTTGCAAGAACTTGTGCAATCCGAAACCTTCAAAGCCATGGAAAATATAAAGATTGTAGGATTGATGGGTATGGCCACCTATACTTCGGATGAAACACAGATTCGGAAGGAATTTGCCCATCTCAAGGTAATTTTTGACACCCTTAAGCAAGAGCTTTCCGGTATTTCGGTGCTCTCCATGGGCATGAGCGGGGATTACAACCTGGCCATTGAGGAAGGAAGCACCATGGTACGTATTGGAAGTAGTATCTTTGGAACCAGAAACTATTCATAAAACAGCAAAGCAGTTTCATGTACGCCATACTCGATATTGAAAGTACCGGAGGAAAATACAATGAGGAAGGTATCATGGAAATTGCCATCCACCGGTTTGATGGGCACCAAGTGGTGGACAAATTCATCTGCTTGATCAATCCAGAACGGGAAATCCAGCCCTTTGTCTCCAAGCTAACGGGAATCAACAATAAAATGCTTCGTTCCGCCCCAAAATTCCATGAGGTGGCCAAACGAATCGTGGAAATTACGGAAGGGACCATCTTGGTGGCCCATAACGCCCAATTTGATTATCGTATCCTAAGGACGGAATTCAGGCGTTTGGGATACGACTATCAGCGAAAAACCTTGTGTACGGTAGATCTGTCCCAAAAATTGATTCCCGATGCAGAATCGCACAGCTTGGGGAAATTGGCACGTTCCCTCGGGATTCCCATGAGCGACCGTCACCGGGCCAATGGAGATGCCATTGCTACCGTTAAACTTTTTAAGCTGTTGTTGAACAAGGATTCCGATAAGGGCATCATCAAAGAGGTCATTCGCGAAGCGGCCCATGGCGAACTCTCCCCCAACCAACTGGATATGGTTGTTTCACTTCCCTCTGAAACTGGGGTATACTACATGCACGACAAAGAGGGGGATATTATTTTTCTGGGAAAGACCACAAACATCAAAAAAAGGGTCAACCAACATTTTACCAATGTGGGAGGTCTGGCCCGGAAACTCCAAAAGGAGACCAAAAGAGTATCGTACGAGCCTACGGGCAGCGAATTGATCGCCCTCTTGAAAGAGTACCAAGAACTACGGAAGACCAACCCGCGACATAACGGCAACAAGAAACGGAAACTCTTTTCCCATGTGGTAAGCTTCAACCAAAATGGTTCAGGGCATATTACTTTGGGTATCGAAAATGGCACTTCCCAAGCTACCCAAAAGATACGGTTCAACGGAGTTGCCTCCGCCAAGAGTTTTTTGGACCGGATACAGTCCGAGTTTGACCTCTGCCCCTCTTCCTTAGATAAAAAAGCAGGGGATGGCGATACCGAGGAAACCATACATAACTGCAATGAAAAGGCCTCTTCTGCCTTCAATACCTATAGCATATACAACAAGGACGTGGTGCTTGTGGACCGAGGCAGGGAAACTGGGGAACGCAGTTTCATTCTTATCAAAAATGGTCAACTTCAAGGTTTTGGATATGTGGAGCTGAATCATCAAATGAATAATATTCATATATTGGAATCCATAATGACGACCATGCCGAGTGATGAAAACACCACATTTATCATTGAATCTTATTTACGGAAGAACCATAGGATCAAAACCATAGCGTTAACCCCTTCGCCTTGAAAGAACAGAATGAACAGCCCAGTTGGAAAATGAAACTTCATGAAATCATCTATGAAGCGGATACCCCAATGGGAAGATTGTTCGACATCGCCCTCTTCTTTTTGATCATTCTTAGCGTAATCTTGGTAATGCTGGAAAGCGTAGAGAGCATTGACCAGCACTACCACAAAACACTCCTGACCTTGGAGTGGGGTGTCACCATCTTCTTTACTTTGGAATACATCGCCCGTGTCATCAGTATAAAAAAACCATGGAAGTATATCTTCAGTTTTTACGGCATCATCGACTTTATTTCCACTATACCTTTATACATCAGCTATATTTTGGCGGGCTCGCAAGTGCTTTTGGCCGTGCGGGCATTTCGCCTATTGCGCATTTTCCGGATCTTAAAATTGGTTAAGTTCATTGGGGAAGCGTCACAGCTGCAATCGGCCTTAAAGGCCAGTCGTACCAAGATTGCCGTTTTTATTTATGTAGTACTGATCCTCTCGGTCATATTGGGCACTTTAATGTACCTTATTGAAGGGGATGAGGCTGGTTTCACCAGTATTCCCCGTAGCATCTACTGGACCATTGTAACCCTGACCACTGTGGGCTATGGCGACATTGCCCCGCAGACCAGCTTAGGGCAGTTTCTGGCCACCGTAATCATGATTTTGGGTTATGGCATTATTGCTGTGCCCACAGGGATTGTCACCGCTGAGTTTTCCCGCGGTAAAAAGGGGCAGGCAGATGACCAAAACATGGTCCATGTAAACACCCAGGCGTGTCCCAGCTGTTCCGCAGAAGGGCATCGTGATGACGCCACGCATTGTTATAATTGTGGCCATTCTTTATGAGTTCCAAAGTACTGATAGCGGTAGTGGGGCCCACGGCCATAGGAAAGACCGCCCTGGGAATCCTCTTGGCCAAACACTTTAAAAGTGAAATTGTTTCAGCGGATTCCAGACAATTTTTCAAAGAGATGGAAATCGGTACAGCTGTTCCCTCTTCTGAGGAATTGAATGCCGTTCCACACCATTTTATCCAACACAAAAGCATTTTCGAGCCTTATTCGGTAGGGGATTTTGAAAAAGAAGCCATTGCGTTGTTAGGCAGGCTGTTCCAAAAAATGGATGTGGCCATCATGGTAGGCGGAAGCGGATTGTATGTGGACGCCGTGGTCTCTGGTTTGGATGAATTCCCGGAAGTATCTCCCAAAACCCGCGAATCCCTTAATAAACAATTGGAAAAGGAGGGTTTAAAAAGTCTTCAGAACGAATTAAAAAAGAGAGATCCTGTCTATTATCACATAGTGGACCTGGAAAATCCGCATCGCTTGATACGGGCACTGGAGGTTTGCATCACCGCCAACAAGCCCTATTCCTCCTTTTTGAACCAAAACAAACCCCAGAGAGCGTTCAAAACCCTGTATGTAGGCATTGAAGCGCCACGGGAAACCATTTATGACCGCATCAACACCCGCGTTGACCTGATGATGGAAGCTGGATTATTGGAAGAAGCCAAAAAATTGCATCCCCACAAACATCTAAATGCGCTACAAACAGTTGGTTACAAAGAACTTTTTGAATATCTTGATGGACACTGTTCCATGGAAATTGCCGTGTCCGAAATTAAAAAGAACACCAGACGCTTTGCTAAACGGCAATTGACTTGGTTGCGAAAAAACGAAAACATACTCTGGGTGAACCACGATACAAAACCAACGGATATTCTTGCCGCGGTATCGGACCGATTAAAAAGCCTTCACCATGACCAAGACTAAGGTGCTTGTGGTCATGGGGGTCAGCGGTACGGGTAAAACCACCGTGGGCAAGCTGCTTTCGGAACAATTGGGGTATCCTTTTTTTGATGGGGATGACTTTCATCCCGAAAAAAATATAAAAAAAATGGCTTCGGGCAAGCCGTTGAATGATGACGACCGGAAAGGGTGGCTCCTAAAATTAAACCAATTAGCCTTGGAAAAACAAGATACGGGAGCTGTGATAGCTTGTTCGGCATTGAAAAAAACCTATCGTAGTCTCTTAAGGGCCGGCATGGGAAGTGGCATACAGTTCATCTACCTGAACGGCTCCTTTGATTTGGTCAAGTCACGTTTGCAAAACCGAAAAGACCATTTTATGCCCATCGCCCTATTAAAGACCCAATTTGAAGCCTTGGAACCTCCCTCCAAGGCCATTTCCGTATCCATAGCGCAAAAACCCGATTTAATTGTGCAAGAAGTCCTAAAACAGCTCAAATGACCGATACCAATTTGTTTATCGCCGTGATTGCAGGCATTGCCATTCTTCTTTTTTTGATTTTAAAGCTCCGTATACATGCTTTTATAGCACTCTTGATTGGGAGTATTGCCGTGGGATTGATTGCAGGATTGGATGCCAAGCAAATGATAGACACCATTCAAAAAGGGATGGGTGGCACACTTGGGTTTGTAGCCACAGTAGTGGGTCTGGGGGCCATTTTTGGGGGCATCCTGGAAGCATCGGGTGGCGCTAAGACCATTGCAGACTTCATGATTTCCAAATTTGGGTTGAAAAATGCCCCTGCCGCCATGGTCGTATCCGGTTTTTTGATTGCCATTCCTGTTTTCTTTGATGTGGCTTTTATTATTCTGGTGCCCATGATCTATGCCTTGCAACGAAAGACCGGGAAGTCCCTATTGCTATATGCCATTCCGCTTTTGGCCGGACTGGCAATAACCCATGCTTTCATCCCGCCTACTCCGGGACCCATTGCCGTAGCCGATATCATAGGAGTGGATTTGGGCTGGGTCATTTTAATGGGTTTTTTGGCCGGAATCCCCACGGCATTGATTGCGGGACTGGTCTTTGGAAAGTACATCTCCAAAAGAATATTCGTGGAAGCGCCAAAACAGATTGAGGACCAACAATCTGTTGAACTTCCCCCCATTGGTCAGACGCTATGGATCATAGGCCTTCCCATCGTATTGATTCTCACCAACACCTTGTTTTCAGCTGGGACGTTCAGGGTGAATCCATCCATTTTGAACTTCATTGCTTTGGTGGGCCATCCTTTTTCAGCCTTGATCATTGCCAATTTGCTGGCATGGTATGTATTTGGTATCCGCAAAGGGTTTTCCAAAGATCAGCTTCTTAAGATATCGACCAAATCCTTGACCCCGGCAGGGACCATTATACTGTTGACAGGTGCCGGAGGTGTCTTCAAACAGGTCCTGACCGATACTGGAGCTGGGGAACTTTTGGCCACATCATTGGGTAATGCCGGAATTCCAATTCTCATCTTCGCCTATATCAGTGCTGCCATTGTTCGGGTCATCCAAGGGTCTTCTACCGTAGCCATGATCACCGCCGCCGGATTGGTTTCCCCCTTACTGGTCAATACGGAGTTAAATTCTGTGGAGTTGGCCTGCATCGTCATCGCCATTGCCTCTGGTGCCAGTATTTTTTCCCATGTGAATGATAGCGGCTTTTGGTTGGTGGGACAGTACTTGGGTATTACAGAAAAGCAGACCTTCAGGTCTTGGACCGTCATGACCACTATTTTATCAGTTGTGGGGATGCTTTCCGTGTGCTTGGTATACTTGTTCGTATAAACCCCGGCAATTTTCAGCACAAAAAAAGCCGCCCAACGGACGGCTTTATAACTATTTAAAGATTTTTTCTTATTGATTTTCAGCCTTGATGACCAATCTGAATCCTTCTCCGTGAATGTTAAGGATTTCTACCGTATCATCACGTTTTAGATATTTTCTAAGCTTCGCGATATATACGTCCATACTTCGGGAAGTAAAGTAATTATCGTCCCTCCAGATTTTGGTCAATGCCAATTCACGGGGCATTAAATCGTTTTCATGCAAAGCCAACAAACGCAAGAGTTCATTTTCCTTGGGAGAGAGTTTAATAGGCTCTTCATCCTTGAATTTTAGAAACCGCAGCTTGGAATTCAAGTGGAAGTTTCCAATTTGGAACTCAAATTGCTTGCTGTCCGCCAAAGTGCTGGATGCCTTTCTTTGAAGTATGGCTTTAAGTTTCATCAACAACACCTCCGAATCGAAAGGCTTGTTCAAGTAATCGTCGGCACCGGCCTTATATCCCTTGAGTACATCTTCTTTCATGGTCTTGGCGGTAAGGAATATGATCGGAACGTTCTCATTCTTTTCACGGATTTCCTTGGCAAGGGTAAATCCATCTTTATAGGGCATCATCACATCCAAGATACAGACGTCATAATTGTCCTTTTTGAACTTTTCAAAACCTTCCATTCCGTTTTTGGCGAGAACCACATCAAAGTCGTTCATGGACAAATAATCCTTTAGGACAATCCCAAAATTTGGGTCGTCCTCCACCAATAATATCTTCTTTTTTTCTGTTTCCATAGTTTGCTTTTAAATTAGTGGGAGTTTTATGAAGAAGGTGCTTCCTTTTCCTTTTTCACTTTCTGCATAAACCTCGCCTTGATGGTCGTCTGTTATTCTTTTTACATAGGCCAATCCCAATCCATGGCCCTTTACGTTATGTATGTCACCGGTATGTTCCCGGTAAAATTTCTCAAAAACTTTTTTGAGTACGGCCTTGCTCATCCCCGCTCCTTGGTCCTCCACCTTGATGATGATATTATTTTTCACCACCTCAGTGTACACATCTATTTTAGGAGACTCTGGGGAGTATTTTATGGCATTGTCCAAAATGTTCACGATGACGTTGGTCATATGCATGTCATTGGCCAAAATCTCTGACCTTTCCGCATCAAGATGGGCGTTCACATAACCTCCCCTATCTTGGACTATCAATTCAACGTGTGCAATGGCATCACCAATAATGTCGTGCATGTCTACCCTGTCCTTACTGATATCCAACTGGTTTTTCTCCAATTTGGATATGCGCAGCACATTTTCCACTTGGGCGTGCATACGCTTGTTCTCGTCCCTGATCATCCCCAGATACCGCAATACTTTTTCCTTATCCTCTATGGCTTTCGGGTTACGAATGGCTTCCACGGCCAGATTGATGGTGGCAATGGGAGTCTTGAACTCATGGGTCATATTGTTGATGAAATCCGATTTGATCTCGGATATCTGTTTTTGCCTTATCAACTGGTATATCGCACTGGAATACGCCACCAAAATCACCAAAGTGAATATCAAGGACAATAGGGCCATTCCCATTATGGAACTGAACAGGAACTTATCCATCTTAGGAAAAGTCAACAGTATTGAAAAATTGGTAAATCCTTCGCTGTCCTTGAAAATTGGGGCTTTATACATCTTGGTCCCGGAAAACTTGAACTTCTTGGACCTGATTTTGGTAGGGTAGCCTTGACTATACACCCCATACTCATAATCAATATCGATGTTTCTGTTTTTCAGCTCTTGACTCAACAAAAGTTCCAATTCTTTGTTGGATATCCTTTTGTGAATGGGTCTGGTCTTGGCATATTCCATAAAGACATCTTCCCATGCCGCCTTGTCGATTTTGGAGAGTCCACCAATTTTTTCCGCCCTCTGAATGGGGGTCAAACTATAACTCTTTCCATCCAATCCATATTCTTCCTTAAATATGGCCTTGGTACGCTTGCTGGTATAGTTCCTAAACGTAGTGGTATCTTCCTCTCCGCCTATGTTATCAAAGAACGTAGATGTTATATTGTAATCTTCCTCAAGGATTCCGTGGGAATAAAAAAGAATCTCATCAGAGTTTAAATCCCTGTCCACGAACAAAAAATTCCTGAACTGGGTACTTTTGGGCTGACCAATACTATCCACAAGTGAAGCCAAACGATCGGAATAGTCCTTCATCTCCTTCATCTCCACCCTACTGGCCACTTTGTCCAATATATCAGTGACTGTCCTTGAAAATTGTTCTTCCTTGTCGTTTATGGATGTCCGTATCCAATACACCTGAACGAATATGATCCCCACTAGGGACATACTCATAAGAATGACGAGAAGAACGAATAGCTTCTTGTTCATTGGGTCAAAATTAAATATTTAACATTTAGACCTTTGGCCGTTTAACCTAACCTTAACAAAAATGTTAAAATTATGAAGAGCTCAAGGCTACAAGTCTGGCGTGAAGTTCTCCAACCTTGTTCTTTGTGGTTTCCAAATCTGTATTTACGATACAAAAATGAGCTAGGTCTAACTTTTGGGCATCCTCCATTTGGTTTTTCATCCGCTCCAGTACTTGCCCTTCGGAAACCCCGTCCCGTTCCATGACCCGCTGCAATCTCATATCCAACGGAGCAGTCACCAAAACAACAAAATCATATTGGTCTTGGGAGCCATTCTCAAAAATAAGCGCAGTTTCCTGAATAACATATGGAGCCTTCTGCATATCCGACCAATCCAAAAAATGCTTCCGGACCGCGGGGTGCACTATCCCATTCAATTGCTCCAACAATACGGAATCGTTAAACACCTTATGGGCAATGAACAACCTATTGAGCATATCTTCTTGGTATGCATCCTCACCGAGTAGATCTATGATCTTTTCCTTCAATTCTTTTGAGGAGTGCATCAACTTTTTGGCCTCAAGGTCCGAATCATAGACCGGAACACCCAAATCCATGAACATTTTCGCCACGGTGCTTTTTCCACTTCCTATACCTCCTGTAAGCCCAACTATCTTCATTCCTGTTCCAATACAAAGTTCACCGAGGGTTCCTGTAGTTTAACATCATACACATTTTCTGGGCTTTTGCTCAATCTAAGAAAGAGTGTGTTCTTATCCGTCCCATTCAGCTGCCCATAATCCGCAGTAACCCCGAAGTCGTTGAGGGATAGCTCTTTTAATCGGTCCACAGTGGCCTTACAAAGTACCGTTACCACATTGGGAAAGGTTTTTACCTGATACCCTTCGGGCAGATTCACTACTTGAACGGGCACCTGAAACACTTTCTCGGAGAACCGCACCACCTTTCCCGAGACATTGACCCTTCCATTGGAGAAAATGGTATTGTCCAATCCCTTGGGGAAAATCAAAGGGACTTCCCTTGAAAAGTCAGCCGATAGGTTTGCCAGTTGAAGAGGTCCCGTTACAATGGACTTCAAAGTGTCCACTTCATTTCCCGGACCCTTGACCACCACATGATTTGGGGTGATTTCCAACGCTCCGTCCAATATGTAGTTTTGTTCAAATTGAAGGTTTACATCCGCTTTTATGGGCACTTCCCTGGATACCACTTGATAAAGGTCGACCTTCAATTGATTCCGCCCCAAATCCATAAGTGAAATGTTTTGGGACAACTGTTGCTCTATCTGTTTTTTTAGAGTAGCCTCGGTCAGCACATAATTCCCATTTTGATGGGTCACTTGGGATACATCCAAATCAACTCGCTTCTTAAAAAAATTAAAATACAAAAACTGAAACCCACTGGTCCTCAACTTGGCCTCCAAAGTGTTTTCCGAATTCTTGCCCAACAAAAGTGTATCGGGAAGGTTTCTGTAGTTGATGGTAAAATCGGCCCTGGATTCATAGGATTCGGACAGATTGCTAAGAAACCAAGCCAAAAAAGAGCACAGCAAAAACAGTGAAAACACTTTCACTTTTCTTTGATTGAGGCCGTGCAATAGTTTTTTGAACACTTTTTACTTCTTCTTAAAAAACAGCTTTGGAAACAATTCCTCAGGTTCCTTCTTACTAAATGTAAGCAAGATTGTGGACTTGAAAAAACCTATTCCATATCCTGTAAACTGTGTCAACGCCGCAAATAGGGCCAAAATGGCCACTTTTAGGTTCGCGTTCTTGAGCAAGGCATCAACAAACAGCAGTAAAAAATAGAAGCCGTACAACACCAATGGCAGTAAAACTCCCATCAAGGCCAATACAAGGGACACACAGAGTCCCAACATAAAAAAAGTGGGAAACCAATAGGTTGGACGGGCCGTGCCCGGATGCCAAAGGTTTAAAATGGGGCGCACCATTCCAAACTTGTTCACTTGAATGTAGAATTTGTTCCAGTCAATACGTCTTTTGTGGTACACATACGCATGGGGAAACAAACGGGTATCGAATCCGGCCTTCCAAATCCGAAAGGTCAAATCTGGGTCTTCCCCGGGATGGATACGTCCAAATCCTCCCGCTTTTTCAAAAGCTTCCTTGGAAATTCCCATATTGAAGCTACGCGGTTGAAACTTTCCCACGGACTTTTTCCCACCGCGGATGCCCCCGGTTGTAAAAAAGGATGTCATTACATAGTTGATGGCCTTTTGTACCGTGGTAAACGATGTATCCGCAGCATCTGGGCCGCCAAAACAGTGTACAAATTCCCCCTCGAGCTCTTTATCCACTTCGGTGAGGTACTGCTTGGGCAAAATACAATCTGAATCCAAGATGATATAGTAATTTCCCTTGGCCTTTTGCATACCAAAATTACGGGAGTCCCCCGGCCCTGAATTCTCTTTGTAGTAGTAGGAAATGGCTAGGGCATCCTGAAAAGTCCTTACCACATCCTCAGAACTGTCTGAAGAGCCATCTTCGACGATGACCACCTCAAAATCTTTCTGAAAAGTCTGTTCGGAAAGGCTTTCCAACAACTCCCGAATTTCGTCGGGCCTGTTGTACACGGGAACCACTATGGAGAAAAGAGTGTTCATAAAAGTATTGATGTCAGTTCGAGCGCAGTCGAGAACGCTTTAAAAATCCTGAATACGTAATATACATCTCGACTGCGCTCGATGTGACAACCGAAAACCTCTTTGGTCTAGGTTAGTTACTTGGTAAATTCATCGATTACCTCTTGGCTTACCCCTGTGTTGGAGAACCCTCCATCATGGAAGAGGTTCTGCATGGTCACCTTCTTGGTGAGATCGGAAAAAAGACTCACGGTATAATTGGCACAATCATCGGCCGAAGCGTTACCCAAGGGCGACATTTTTTCGGCATAGTTGATAAAACCATCAAATCCTTTCACTCCTTGTCCGGCCGTAGTGGGCGTAGGAGACTGTGAAATGGTGTTTACCCTTACTTTTTTCTCTTTCCCGAAGAAATAGCCAAAACTTCTGGCCACTGATTCCAGATAGGCCTTGTTATCGGCCATGTCATTATAATCTGGGAAAGTCCGTTGGGCCGCCATATAGGTAAGGGCCACTACACTGCCCCATTCGTTCATGGCATCGGCCTTGTAAAGACTCTGCATCACTTTATGGAAAGAAAGCGCTGAAACGTCCCAGCCCTTTGCCGTGAAATCGTAGTTCTCATCGGTGTAATGCTTTCCTTTGCGCACGTTCACGGACATTCCTATGGAATGAAGTACAAAATCCAATTTTCCGCCCAAGATTTCCGTAGCCTTTTCCACAAGGTTGTTCAAATCCTCCTCATTGGTGGCATCGGCAGGGATAATCTCTGAATTGGTCTTCGCCGCCAATTCCTTGATCTGTCCCATTCGCATGGCAATGGGTGCGTTGGTCAGTACAAATGTACCGCCTTCCTCGTGCACACGCTCTGCGGTTTTCCAAGCGATGGAATTCTCATCCAAAGCTCCAAAAATAATTCCTCTTTTTCCTTTTAAAAGATTATACGCCATAGGTGTTTTGCTATTGTTGGTTCTGCGACAAAGATATTTATTCTATTTTGAAGTTTTGTGCTTTTTGGCCAAATGTATGGTCTATACCCTTACTGCAAAAGCTGCCTTGCATGGGCCAAGGCCGATTCGGACAGGGACTTGCCTCCCAACATCTCGGCCAATTCCTGGACACGTTCGTCAACACTGAGCTTTTTCATTTGGGTACTGGTACTCCCCTCCTGCTCTTCCTTGAACACTTTAAATTGATGCTGGCCCTTTGAGGCCACTTGGGGCAAGTGGGTGATGGAAAATACCTGCATGGTCTTGCTCATCTGTTGCATGATCTCTCCCATTTTGTTTGAAATTTCCCCGGAAACCCCCGTGTCGATTTCATCGAACATCATGGTGGGCAATTGTTCGTAAGTGGCCAAAATGGACTTTATGGTAAGCATGATCCGGGACAGTTCCCCGCCTGAAGCTACCTTTTTCAATTCTCCGTAGTTCGAACCCTTATTGGCCGAGAACAAAAAGACCAAATCGTCCTTGCCGTTTGCTTTGAAGGTATCGGTCGGATTTACCTCAATCTTAAAACTTGCTGAAGGCATACCCAAGTCGGACAGGTTCTCTTGCAACATATCTTTAAGTTGCGGAATGACCGATTGCCGGGCCTTACTTATTTTTCCGGCCCAATCATCCACTTGTTTGGTGATTTGGGCAACCTCTGCCCTTTTGGTTTCAATCTTTGCCTCAATATTGGCGACCGCCTCTACTTTTTGGGACAGTTCTTCCCGTATGGCGATAAGTTCTTCCACGGTAGCCACATGGTGCTTTTTCTGCAGATCGTACAACTGCTGTAATTGTCCATTGACGGTTTCCAAACGCTCCGGATTGGCCTCCACTGCATCTTTCATGTTTTCCAATTCCGTGGCAATATCATCGGTCTCAATAAAGACGGATTGTATCCTATCGTTAAGGGATGCGTAGGCTGAACCAAAACCTGACAGGCTTTGAAAGGCCCGCTTCAAATCGGCCAAACGTCCCAAAATCCCCAGTTGTTCCTCATTCAGAAGCTGATATCCGGTCGCCAAGTGCTCCATAATCTGCTCCACATTACTCAACTGCTCGTATTCGTCCTCCAGCTCTTCCTGCATTCCAAGTTTTAACTTAGCTTCCTCCAATTCTTTCAACAAAAAGCTATTGTACTCGTGCTCCTTATCGGCATTGGATTGAAAATCCTCCAATTCCCGTAACTCTTTTGAAGCCTTGGCATGTTGGCCCAAATGGACCTTGTATTGCTGTAGGTTTTCTGAATTTGCCGCGAGTGCATCCACCACCTTCAATTGAAAATCGTTTTCCGTTAAACGGAGGGTCTGGTGCTGGGAATGCACATCCACCAACCGATCGCCCAATGCTTTGAGCACATCCAAAGTAACCGGGGTATCATTGACAAAAGCCCTTGACTTACCGCTGGGCAAAATCTCCCTACGCACAATGGTCCTGTCCTCATAGTCCAGGTCATTTTCCGTAAAAAAAGGCTTCAATCCATATTTGGAGATGTCGAATTCTGCCTCGATCACACATTTCTGCTCCGTGTTTTTGAGCGAAGACAAATCGGCCCGTTTGCCCAAAACCAAGGAAAGACCTCCCAACAAAATAGATTTCCCTGCCCCTGTCTCCCCTGTAATGGTGGTAAAACCATTGGAAAAGGTGACATTGACGTCGTCAATCAAAGCATAGTTTTGGATGGAAAGATTTGCTAGCAAATTGGAAAATTTTCTCCGTAAAGATAAATGTCTTTGGAGAACTGCGCTAGTAATTTATTTCGTTCCAGGTATTGGAATAAAATGGGGCCACTTTGTTCAAGGTTTCCTTGAGCTTTACAATATCGATCTTGGGACCATCGGAAAAGATATTTTGGATTTCCTCCGATTTGGCATCGAAGAAAGTCTGGATCAAGAAGGCATTGGGGCGTCTTTTGATCAAGGTCTCGAACAAACGAAGACTCCCAGCGATCACCTGCTTTCCGGTGCTGTTGTTGTCCCCAAGGATATCCAGTCCCTTTCTATGGTAATTGTACATGGCAATACGGTATTCCCGGAACGAATTGCTCATAAGGTTGTCCACCAACTCAAAACGGGTCCGTTCCCCAGTTTCCTGGCTCCATCCGCTGTAGTTGGAACCCTGCGCCTGGGTAACAATGTTTTGGGCCTTTCGGTAATGGTCACTTCCTCCTTCCAAGGAAAATGTATCGGCATCCAAGCCCAGGACCACATAGACGTAGTATGAGATGACTCCTACCAAGTTGGAATCGAACACATTGGGGTTGTACACTAACGGTTGAAATTCTTGGTACTGGAAATTAAAAGCATCGTCCTTGTAATTAAAAACCGGGCTTTCATAGGATGTATTGAAAACCGGACGGGAGGACTGTATCTGGATATTGGCCTCAAAACGATCGGATTCGTACTGGGTCACCGTAATGAACATCCGGGCACTGACCCTTTCGTTCTCCCGATAGACCCTATTGGTCCACTTGGTGTTGTTCACAAAATCATTCAATGAACGTTCCAATGTCCTAAAAATCTGTTGATTGGTCTGACCCACTTGGTCCGAATTGACGGTAATTACGCAATTGAGTTCCTGCGCGGAAACCGCCAAAGAAACAAATAGAAAAAAAGTGGACACTAATATGTTACGCATGGATCGCTGCAATGATTTCTTCCCAAATATCCGAGGCCACTTCGGGCTTCGTCTTCAATCCAAACGTTTTTATCCCCAAATTCTTATCAATGAAGGTAATTTTATTGGTGGCCCCACCAAAACCTGCCCCATCATCCTTCAGGGAGTTCAATATAATGGCATCAAGATTCTTGCGCTGCAGTTTGCCTTTGGCATTGTCAAGTTCATTTTCCGTCTCCAAGGCAAATCCGACCAAAAACTGATGGATCTTGCTTTCTCCCAATGAAAGAAGAATATCCGGATTCCGCTCCAATTCAATATGCAAATCGCCTTCCTTCTTTTTCATTTTCTCTTTGGCCACATGCTTGGGGCGATAGTCGGCCACGGCCGCCGCACAAATGGCAATATCGGTTTTGGCATAGTGTTCATGGCAGGCATCGTACATTTCTTGGGCCGAAGTGATTCTTATCAATGTAACAGAAGGGTGCTCTATGGACAGATTCGTAGGCCCGGAGACCAAAATTACCTCTGCTCCCAAATCGGCCGCTTTCTTGGCCAGTTCAAAACCCATGGTCCCGGAAGATCGGTTACCCAAAAAGCGTACAGGGTCCAAAGCTTCGTGGGTAGGTCCTGCTGTGATGAGTACTCTCTTTCCTTTTAAGGGCAATCCTTCCGTCAAATGGTTTTGAAGAAAACTTACAATGTTTTCAGGTTCCGCCATGCGCCCTTCACCATGCAATCCGCTAGCCAGTTCCCCAGACTCAGCCGGAATAAGGATGTTCCCAAATGACTCCAATTTTTCAATGGAAGCTTTGGTGGAAGGGTGCTGATACATGTCCAAATCCATGGCCGGGGCATAGTACACCGGACATTTAGCAGATAGATAGGTGGCCAAAAGCAGATTGTCGCATACCCCATTGGCCATTTTGGAAAGGGTATTTGCCGTTGCAGGGGCTATGAGCATAATATCGGCCCACAGACCGAGCTCCACATGGTTGTTCCATGAGATACTGTCATCTTCCTCATTGACGAAATCGGTGAGCGCCGGATTTTTGGACAAGGTGGATAGCGTAAGGGGAGAAACAAAAGAGCCGGCACTCTGGGTCATCACTATTTTGACCTGGGCACCAGCTTTTATCAATAACCTGACCAGAAATGTGGTCTTATAGGCGGCAATTCCCCCGGTAATACCTAAAAGGATATTTTTACCGCCCAACATTTCTTAGGCGTCTTTCTCTGTATTCCTGTAGTAGATTTTGTCTTCCAACCACTCCAATACGGCCAAGGCATGTGGTTTTGGCAATTTTTCGTAGAACTTGGAAACCTCGATCTGCTCCTTGTTCTCAAAAACCTCTTCCAAGCTATCGCTGTAAGTGGCGAACTCCTCCAACTTTTCCAACAATTCCTTTTTGATCTCGGAATTGATCTGGATGGCACGTTTGGAAGCTATGGAAATGGCTTCATAAATGTTCCCGGTCTTATCATCGAACTCATTTCTGTTCAAGGTCACTGTGGAAACCGGGGCTTTTGTATTTTTCAAATCTTGCATGTGCAACTGTTTTAAAAAAACTATTTATTTGGAATCGGAAATAACGGTAAATGTGCTCAACTCCTTTTGAATCTTATCGGATAAATCGTCCGCTTTTTTCTTAAACTTTGATTCAGGATAGTAGCGCAATAGATTTTTATACGAATCAAGAGCCTCTCTTAGACGCTCTTCTTTTTTATTGTCCACACTGTTCAGGGCCAATGTGGCTGTAGCTTCGATACGGTAGTACAATGCCTCTTCCCTGTAAATGGAACCTGGATTGTCCGAAACAAAGTTATCCAATGCGGTAATCGCGGAAACCAATATGGAATAATCCCAAGCACCCAATTTATTGAACTGTTTGGCAATCTCTATCTGTTTTTTCTCCTTTTTGGAGGTCAACTCCTTGGCCATGGTATTGGCCTCTTCAAAATGTTCCGATTCCGGATAGGTATTGATGAAGGTCTGGAGTTTGGCCAAGGCCTTATCGGTATCCGTCTGGTCCAAGGAATAGGCAGGGGAAAGCATGTAATAGCTTTTGGCCCCCATAAAACTGGCCTCCTGTATCTTTTCGCTCTTGGGGTAGGATTTCATGAAACGTTCAAACTGATACCCCGAAAGATAATAGTCCTTGTTCTGGAAGTAACTGTCGGCGAAAAAGAACATCACCCTTTCACCTTGTGGTCTTCCCACATACTTTGGGGCAATCTGCTCAAACAATCGGACGGCTCTTTTATAGTCGCCTTCCTCATAGAGTTTTTCGGCCATGTCATATTTGGTCTTTACGTCCTCATTTTTAAGCGCTTTTTGATACTCGCTACAGGACGAAAGAAAAACTATCGCAAACAGAAAAGGGAGAATGGACCTCATTTTCAAAAACATTTTGCAAAATTAGTGATAATGAACGGATTTAAAAAAAGAATTTGGTACCCAAAAGTAAGGGGTACCATGGCCACTCACCAAGGTTTTGGGCAACTTTTAACTTTATTTAGGCATGGGCCGTGTCCATTGCCCGTAAAAAAGTACCGATTCTGGTCTTGAGCGAGGCTGTGGCATCCACCAAGGGCAAGCGTACCGTAGACCCGCAAAGCCCAAGGCTTTCAAAGACACTTTTTATCCCGGCAGGGTTTCCTTCCTCAAAAATAAGCTGCATCAAAGGCAACAGGCTGTGGTGGATTTGATAGGCCTCATCCACACTCTCCTCCAACCCGAGGTTGATCATTTTGGAGAATTGACCGGGCAATCCCTGTCCCAAAACAGAGATCACGCCTGAACCACCCGCCAAAACAGTAGGAAGAGCCGTAAAATCATCCCCAGAGATAACCATGAAGTCCTCAGGCTTTCCTTTGATGATCTTATCGATCTGCACCATATCCCCACAAGCTTCCTTGATGCCAATAATATTGGGGACATCATGGGCCAGTCGCAATGTGGTCTCCGGCAACATGTTGCTTCCAGTTCGGGAGGGTACGTTGTATAGTATGATAGGTTTTGGGGAAGCTTTTGCTATCGCCTTGAAATGTTGATAGATACCTTCCTGGGTAGGTTTGTTGTAATACGGGGAAACGGACAGTATGGCGTCAAAATCGGATAGGTCAAGGGTACTCAATTCCTCCGCAACCGCAGCAGTATTGTTCCCCCCCACTCCCAATACCAAGGGCAATCTCCCCGCATTGGTGCGCACTACAACATCCATGGCCAAAAGTTTATCGGCCTTGGACAAGGTAGCGGATTCCCCCGTGGTCCCCATGACCACAAGATAATCTACCCCACCCTGGATATTGTGCTCCACAATCTGCTCCAAGGCGTTCACATCAACCGAAAAATCTTCTGTAAAGGGGGTTACCAAAGCAACGCCCGTTCCTACCAACTGTTCCATTACAATTCTTTTAGAACCTTCAAGTATTTTTTTAACTCTCCTTTGAACAACTCAAAATCTTTCAAAGGTGTACTCAAGATCAAATCATTGACTTTGGGGTCTTGGGTTCCCAAACCTACTTTTAATCGGGCTTGGGCCTTTACGGACAACAACTTCATCATGAGGTTGTCCTCCTCATAATAATTGATCAACATATCATATTCCCTTCCCAAAAACTCCAGAACATAACCGTTCTCTATTTGTCCTTTCCATCCCAAATCCCTATCGGAATACATTTGAATGGCATAAGGTGAGCTTTTGTCGTATTCCCGTTTGTATCCAATGATCTTTATGGCATTGGGTTTTAGGGAATATTCGTCGATCAACTCATAAAAGGCCTCTGCATTCTGGAAATTATCGGCATCCACTATACAGCCTATGCTGGTAATTCCCTTTTCCCGATTTACGGGAATAGGAGGTTTTTCCATTTCCTCCTTTAAATATTTAAGCCCTGATTTAACCTTAAATTTATCTTGGAGCCCCTTTATAAACATAATTTTATGCATTTTTACAAAGGTAAATATTCTACCAAGACTACATGACAAAGATACGCAGGTGAGTGTTTTAAAATTAAAACAGTTTGTTATATTTATAACATTATGTTCTGTGGTTTCCTGCAAAGAGGGACCTCAGCAACTTTCAAAAATTGAAGGGAAACAGCTTCCCATCAATGCTTCATTGGAGGAAGTGGATTCCATTGCATCCTTTGTTGCCCCGTTCAGAAACCGGATAAACGAAGTGCTCGACAGCACCCTGGCCTATGCCCCAAAACCCTTTTTGTTGGATGATGGCAAACGCAATACCTCCATGGGCAACCTTATGGCCGACATTGTTTTTGAGGAAGCCGCACCCCTATTCAAATCCAGAACGGGTAATGATCTGGATTTTGTGGTCCTCAACTACGGCGGGGTCCGTTCCATAATTTCCGAAGGAAATGTGAGCGCCCGTAATGCCTATGAGGTCATGCCGTTTGAAAACCGGATTGCCATTGTGGAAATGAGTGGTTCGGCAGTGCGGGAACTTATTTCCTTTTTGATCAATGCTACCCGAAGGCATCCTTTTTCGGGTATGCAGATTGTTTTGGACAAAAAGGGCAGTTTGGAATCTGTGAACATCCAAGGAATGCCCTTTGATGAAAACCGAACCTATTTTGTGGGCACCTCGGATTATCTGGTGCAGGGTGGGCCGAGTATTGGATTTTTTAAGGATACCCTTTCCACAACCGATATTGATTACTTCCTCCGCAATGCCATCATTGACCATTTTAGAAAAGTGGATACCTTGAATGCTGTGGTCGACGATAGATTTATACAATTGGATTAGATGAAACGAAGGGACTTTATCACCAACACGGCTGCCGCATCCACTTTGGTGGGTATGGGCGGACTGGGACTTAGCTCCTGTTCCAACCTTGGCGGAAAAAAAATCACCATTCTCCATACCAATGATGTACACAGCCACATAGACCCCTTTCCTTCTTCCCACTCCCAATATCCCAACTTGGGCGGGGTGGCAAGACGAGCGACTTTGGTGGAGCAGATTCGCAATGAGAATCCCAACACCTTGCTTTTTGATGCCGGGGATATCTTTCAAGGCACGCCCTATTTCAATTTTTATGGGGGCGAGCTGGAGTTTAAATTGATGAGCAAGCTCAAGTATGACGCCGCTACCATTGGCAACCATGATTTTGACAATGGCGTGGACGGACTATTGGCCCAAATGCCCTACGCTTCGTTTGAAATGCTATCGGCCAACTATGATTTTTCCAACACGGTACTGGATGGTTATGTGAAACCTTACAAAACCTATGTAGTGGATGACATCAAAATTGGGGTATATGGCCTCGGCATTGCCTTGGACGGACTGGTGACCAAACGTCTCTACAAAGAAACCCGATATTTGGACCCGTTTGAAATAGCCTCGGACATGGAACGCCAACTCAAGGAAGAGGAACTGTGCGACCTTATCATCTGTTTGTCCCACTTGGGGTATGATTATGAAAATCCTCAACGCCCTTCCGATACGCAATTGGCACAACGCACCAGCCACACCCAATTGATTATTGGTGGCCACACCCATACCTTTTTGGAAAAACCCGATGTCCGCATCAACCAAAATGGGGACTCTGTATTGGTGAACCAAGTAGGCTGTTATGGCTTAAATGTGGGCCGAATCGATTTTTATTTTGATGCCACTAAAAAGGCTACGGCTCAAGGAGTGAGTATTTCCGTTTAGGTTTCCAATGACCAATTGGCAATAAACCATAATCAATGGACCATATGCAATAAACAATACCGTCCCCATTGAACTTGATACTTGGTTCCTCAGTTTTCGTGGTTTTAACACGAATTGCACGAATGAGAACGAACATTCACGAAGGTTTCCCTGTCATTCTGAGCAGAGCGAAGAATCTCTTTCTGGACACCAATTACACGAACGTTCACAAAGGCATTGCGGTGGATTCCGCATCAAGTGCGGAATGACAGCTCGTTTTTTTTGGATCACTTCGAACTGTCATCCTGAGCGCAGTCGAAGGGTAACGTGAGAAATCTGTATACAGGAAAGAGATTTCTCAATYGCTACGCTCATTTCGAAATGACATGTTGCCCTTTTCGTCATTTCGACCGCATGGGAGAAATCTGAGCAATCAAAAAAGAGATTTCTTGGTCGCAAACTCCCTCGAAATGACAGTACCCGTAAGTACACCCCCATTGCCCGTTCGACCCCACTTAAGATGTACAACTCTACGTGGCATAAAAAAAGGGAGGCCGTAAAGCCTCCCTATGTTTTTGGAAAATTATATTTTATAATTCACAATCTATACCCACATCATCGGATATAGTCCAGTTTGCATTAGCAATCAACATATTTCGGGCATCCTGAATATCAGCATAATTCTGACAATATTCAACATCAGCTGCGCCAAGAGTGATTTCCTGTGGCAAATCCTCGAGTTCCGACCAACCTACCAAGGTATTGCCATAATTTTGGGCGGACATTCCGGCACTATTGAACATCTGTACCATGCCCGTTATGCTACCAATATCCCAATCACCAAGGTTTTGGTCAAAATTGCCGGCTCCCAGAAACATCATGCTCATTACGGTGACCTTTGCGGTGTCCCACCCACTAATATCCTGGTCAAATGGAGTATAGGCAAACATGGCGAACATATTGGTCACTTTCCCCGTTTCCCAATCACTGATGTCCCTGTTAAATTCAGAGGCATTGGAGAACATGGCATACATGTTGGTAACGTTGCCCACTTTCCAATTTTCAATGTTCCCGTTAAATTTACTTGCAAAATTGAACATAGCTTCCATGGTGATCACATTCGCAACATTCCATTGATCCAGATCGGAATTGAACTCAGCTGCATAGGCAAACATGTAGTTCATATATTTTACATTGGAAACATTCCATCCGTTCAAATCCGCATTGAAAGAACTGGCTCCACGGAACATATACGACAGGCTTTCCACATTGGTCAGGTCAGGCACGTCCATGGCGTAATACATCATATTTTTGCAATTGTAAAATGCATGGGCCAACTTTTGCCATACCGTGGTGCCCCATTGGTCCATACGTATCAGCTGATCGGTAACAGCATTATCCTCAACCATTGAAAAGGAAGGGAAAGTCCCCACTATGGCCACTTTATAAATCCCCGCTGTGGCATAGTTGTGATTAATGGTGGTGGGGTTTTCCGGGCTTAGTTCTTCCACGGTACCATCCCCCCAATTGATGGTAAAATCATAGGAATACTCTGGATCTAGGTTTAAAATTACATTGTCTCCAGTATTTTGTATTTCCCACGTGGTCACAAAGGCAGCCTTGTCATCAGGGTGGGCCTCGGCCACATCGGTCACCGTGATGGTCACCTGGACCTCTACCGGGTCGTTTACATTATCCGTTACAGATACCGTGAAGGTGTGCTGCTGTGCCGTTTCAAAATCCAGGGATTCCCCTCCTTTGATGGCCAAGTTACCACTCTCCCCATAAACAATGAACAGTCCCGAATCATCTTGGACCATGGTATATTCCAAGGTGTCATCATCCGAGTCAGAAGCTCCCAAAGTGCCAAAGACACTTTCATTGGGAGTATTTTCGGCCAATTCAAATGTATATCCCTCTTCTTCAAACGTAGGGGGCTGGTTGGTCTGCTCCGCTTCCGTGACATTGATGGTCATATTGGCATTTGCCGAAAGCTCCCCATCGCTCACACTCACCGTGATGGTGTGTTGCTGTTTGGAAGCATAGTCCAAAATTTTGTTGGCGGCCAAGCTAAGCTTGCCGTCCGTGGCACCGATCTCAAATAGACCATTGTCGTTGGTGCTGATGGAGAATTCCAAGTCATCGTCGTCATCGTCGGAAGCTACCACGGTACCGATCACATGGGCGTCCGTTATGTTCTCATTGACATTGAAGGTCTTGCCCTCAATTTGTGGGGCATTGTTTTTATCGATCGGTGGCTTTGGGGCATCGTCCTTACCGCAAGAAACCACCATAAGGGCAAAAAGGGCCGTGTAGAGCAATTTTTTTAATTTCATGATGAACTGTTTTATGGTTAAAACCACAATTTGCCCATTTTGCCGGTAATCGAGGGCGGTGAATTGACGGATGGCCCGTTTGAGTTGACGGATAGGGGTCAATGGACAATACCGTCCCCATTGAACTTGATACTTGGCTCCTCAGTTTTCGTGGTTTTGACACGAATTGCACGAATGAGAACGAACATTCACGAAGGTTTCCCTGTCATTCTGAGCAGAGCGAAGAACCTCTTTCTGGACACGAATTGCACGAATATCCACAAAGGTATTGCGGTGGATTCCGCATCCCGTGCTGAATGACACACTACTTTTTTAGTCATTTCGAACCTTGTCCTGAGCGCAGTCGAAGGGTAACGTGAGAAATCTGTATACAGGAAAGAGATTTCTCAATCGTCCCGATTTTTTTCGGGACTCATTTCGAAATGACATGTTGCCCTTTTCGTCATTTCGAACCTTCAAATTTATTGGGAGTGAGAAATCTGAAAAAGTGAGGAGATTTCTTGGTCGCAAACTCCCTCGAAATGACCATCAGTAGGGGTTTAATATATCAACCAATAACCGCTTCTACGAGAACCTTAAGCTCTACCTCCAAACCATATCCGGGGAAAGAAAGACCTGCTTGACCATACCAATATTTGGCGTTCCAATCGTCCCCTTCTTTTCTGTGAAGGTAGGCGTGTATCCAACTACCCATAGTAGTATGCAAATCCTGGGCAATATTGTGGGAAGCCTCCCAATCCCCTTTGGCATCATACCACAAAGCCTGAAGGGCCAAGGGCCATTCTTGTGGATGCTTTGCTTCTGTCAAAGTTTTTTGAAATGTCTGATAGTTTTCAGGGATCATGCACTTACTTTTTCCATAAATTCTTGCTCCGAAATGATAGGTACCCCCAAACTCTCCGCCTTGGTCTTTTTACTGGGTCCCATATTGTCGCCTGCCACCACAAAGCTGGTCTTGGACGAAATAGAGGAGGCTACCTTGCCTCCATTGTCCTCAATGAGTTTTTTAAGGTCATTTCTGCTGATGCTTTCAAAGACGCCGGACACCACAAAGGTCTGTCCCTTCAATTTGTCGGTTTGATTTTCCAATTGTTCTTCGGACAGCGAGAATTGCAATCCGTAGGATTTTAAACGCTCCACAAGGGTCACATTGGACGGTTCCGCAAAGAAATTGATCACACTTTCCGCAATCCGTTCCCCTATTTCGTCCACAGCGATCAATTCCTCTTGGGTGGCCACCATCAAGGCATCGATATTTTTATAGGCCTTGGCCAATTTTTTGGCAACGGTCTCCCCCACATAGCGGATTCCCAAAGCGAACAAAACCCTTTCAAAAGGGATGCTTTTTGATGCTGCTACGCCATTCACCAAATTTTCAGCAGATTTTTCCGCCATTCGTTCCAAAGGCACCACCTGCTCCTTGGTCAGGGTATATAAATCGGCATAATTGGCAATCAGTCCTTCCTTGAACAACAATTCCACTGTTTCGCTCCCCATCCCTTCAATATCCATGGCCTTTCGGGAGATAAAATGTTGGATTCGACCCGTAATTTGGGTGGGGCAACCGGTGTCGTTGGGACAAAAGTGTTGCGCCTCTCCCTCTTTCCGGATCAGTTCCGTGCCACATTCCGGGCAATGGGTAATGTATTCCGTAGGTTTTGAATCGGTAGAACGTTTCGTGAAATCCACCGCAATAATCTTGGGAATGATCTCCCCTCCTTTTTCCACAAAAACGGTGTCCCCTTCGCGCACATCCAACTTGGCAATCTGGTCCGCATTGTGCAGGGAAGCCCGTTTTACCGTTGTCCCGGCCAACAATACGGGTTCCAGATTGGCTACTGGGGTAATGGCTCCGGTACGCCCCACTTGATAGGTGATTTCATTGAGCACGGTGGATACCTGTTCCGCCTTGAATTTGTAGGCCATGGCCCAACGCGGGGACTTTGCGGTATACCCCAATTCCTCTTGATGTTGGATATTGTTCACTTTGACCACTACCCCATCAGTTTCGTAGGGCAGACTATGACGATGGGTGTCCCAATAGTCCACAAACTGCATCACTTCCTGGGTGGATTTGCACAACTTGGCCACGGTAGGCACCTTAAATCCCCATTGCCTTGCTTTTTCCAGCATCTCAAATTGGGTGTTGATGCCCAAATTGTTCCCGGTGATGCTGTACAACAAGCACTCCAATGGACGTTGGGCCACCAAGGCACTGTCCTGTAGTTTAAGGCTTCCCGATGCCGTGTTCCGTGGATTCATGTAAGGATCTTCACCCGCTTCGATACGTTCTTGGTTCATCTTGGCGAAACCTTCGAGAGTGAGAATGATCTCGCCTCGGATGTCAAACTTTTGTGGGTAATCGCCCTTCAATTGCAAAGGCACCGATTTGATGGTCTTGATGTTCGTGGTGACCTCATCGCCTTGAAAGCCGTCTCCCCGGGTCACCGCCCGTACCAATTGTCCGTCCTCATAGGTAAGGCTTATGGAAGCCCCATCGTATTTGAGCTCACAGGTAAATTCCACCTTCACATCACCCAAAATACGTTGGATGCGTTTTTCCCAATCCTCCAAATCTTCCTTGGAATACGAATTATCCAACGAATACATCCGATGTTCATGCACCACGGTCTCAAAGTTCTTGGTCACCGCTCCCCCAACCCGTAAAGACGGTGATGTTGGGTCATGGAACTCGGGATGCTGATCTTCCAGTTTCTGAAGTTCCTTGAGTTTCATATCGAACTCATAATCCGAAATGGAAGGTTGGTCCAATACGTAATATTTGTAGTTGTGCTCCCGGAGTTCATCCCGTAGGGATGTGATTTTTTGTTCGATGTTGCTCATTTGCTATATCTGATCTTTTTTAATCCATTTTGGGGTTGCCGTAGGCTGGTATGCTCTCATCTGGTCCAGAAGTCCTTCGGAAGTTTCATCCACCAAAAGCATATCCCTGTTTTCTTGCTTCAATAATCCTGTGGCCACCATGCCATCCAGAAATTCCAACAGCTTGTCATAATACCCATTAATATTCAAAATACCGATGGGTTTGGTGTGTAGGCCCAATTGTGCCCAGGTGACCATCTCGAACAATTCTTCAAGGGTGCCAAATCCACCGGGCAGGGCAATAGTGCCTTCGGAAAGTTCGTGCATTTTCATTTTTCTTTCCTGCATGCTCCCCACTACAATCAATTCGGTAATCCTGTCATGGAAAATTTCCTTGGAACGCAGGAAATCGGGAATCACCCCAATAACCTCTCCTTGATGATCCAATGCCCCGTTGGCCACCTGCCCCATAAGACCCACTTTGGCCCCACCGTACACCAAGGTGATATGTTCATGTGCCAATAATGTACCCAATGCATACGATGCACGGACAATGGTGGTATCATTTCCATTACTACTACCGCAAAAAACCGAAATACTTTTCATGGATTGGGATTCGCCTTGATCATCCTATCATTGCCAAAGATGTCTTTTCGGAGTTCAATTTCCGAAAAATTATGGGCTTTCAAAAGGGCTTGGGTTTCAACTCCCAGATATTGATTGATTTCCAGATACAAGCTTCCGTTTTTGGTCAGGTTTTTATTGGCAAAATGGGCAATGGCCCTATAAAACAGCAAAGGGTCCTCATTAGGGACAAAGAGTGCCAAGTGGGGTTCGTGGCCGGCTACATTTTTCTTTATCTCTTTTTTTTCCAACTCCCTGACATAAGGTGGATTGGATACAACAATATCAAACTCAAGTTCAAGCGCAAGTTCAGGTCCAAGTGCAAGTTCAGGTGCAAGTACAAGTTCAAGTGCAAGTTCAGGTTCAAGAATGCTCTGTTTTAAAAAGGTAACGTCCACAGAGTTGGCTTCGGCATTTTTACGAGCTACCTTGAGGGCCTTTTCTGAAATATCCAAGGCATAGACCTTTGCAGTGGGAATGTATTTGGCGAGGGCAATGGCAATACAACCGCTTCCTGTTCCGATATCGAGGATTCTTATTTCTGATGTCCGATGTTCTCTTTCTGATTTCTGATTTTTCACATCATCCATAATCCATTGTACCAGTTCTTCGGTTTCAGGTCTGGGAATGAGCACATCTCCATTGACGGCAAACTCCATATCCATGAAATGGGCCGTACCTAAAATATACTGCAGGGGTCGTTCTTGCTTCAGTTGTGCCAAAGCTTCAAACAGAGGCTGCTCGTCTTCTTTGGTCACTGTAGTGTTGGGGTGAACAACCAGAACAAAGCGTTCCAATCCCAAGTAGTGTTCAATACAGCGGTAGAAGAACGCATCCACTTCCTCTTTGGGGTAGATACCATCCAATTCCTTATGAAAAATGGTCTTGACTTCTTGGAGTAACATTACAGTTTTTTTAGCATCCAGACTGGACAGGAATAATGCCCTGTATTGCCCATGGGGGCATCAATATATTCGAAACCGCTACGCTGATAGAGCTTTTGGGCCGATTCCATATAGGGCATGGTTTCCAAATAGCAGGCTTCAAAACCATACGTCTTGGCCCTCTCCAGACATGTCGTGATCATCTGTGCTCCAAGTCCCTTCCCCCTAGCTTCTTCCAAAAAGTACATTTTTTGAAGTTCGCACACATTTCCATCGTAGTTTTCCAAAGGCGCAATTCCCGCACAACCGATGATACTACCATCATATTCCACAACAAAGTAGGTGGATTTGGGCACATCATAGGCGGCATGCATATCATCCAGGGCCTTATCAGCATAGGCTGTTCCTACCTTGGGCACCCCCAAATCCTCCAAAACCTTCCGGACCACTTGGGCAACCTGAGCATTGTCCTTCGGTGTTATTTCCCGTATCACCGCATCCTTCATATTGCGTTTTATTGTTCTATTTTTGTTGGGTGAAGATACACCAAAAATACATCCTCCGGTGCATAGAACTGGGCGAAAAGGGGCTGGGCACCACTGCTCCGAATCCCATGGTAGGTTGTGTTATTGTGCATAAAGGAAAGATTATTGGTGAGGGATATACCAGTCCTTATGGTGGCCCCCATGCCGAGGTGAACGCCATTCATTCCGTAAAGGATAAAAGCCTGCTTCCCAAAGCTACATTGTATGTTCTCTTGGAGCCCTGCTCCCATTATGGAAAAACCCCTCCATGCGCCGACCTGATTATTCAACATCACATTCCAGAAGTGGTCATCGGAATCAAAGATCCCCACGACAAGGTTGCCGGAAAAGGCATCCAAAAGTTGGAAGCGGCGGGTTGCAAGGTCACTGTTGGGATTTTGGAAAAAGAATGTCGCGAGCACCTTAAGCGATTTTTGACCTTTCAAGAGAAAAAGCGCCCCTACATTATATTGAAGTGGGCAGAGACCATAGATGGTTTTATCGCACCGGACCTAAATCTTAGGACAGCCACTCCTGAACCCTTTTGGATCACCAATCCCTACTCCAAACAACTGGTGCACCAATGGCGGAGTCAGGAACAGGCCATTTTGGTAGGCACCAATACCGTTTTGGAGGATAATCCGAAACTGAACACGCGCGATTGGGCGGGAAAAACCCCTGTGAGGGTCATTTTGGACAAAGATTTGAAAATTGATTCCACTTTTCATGTGATGGACAAAAGCGTAAAGACCTTAATCCTGACCCAAGTCGATGATACCACCCGCTATTCCGAAGGTATTGTTTATGAAATCATCGACTTTTCCAAGGCGATTGCCGCACAAATATGCCATGTGCTGTATCTACACTCCATAACCAGTATAATTATTGAAGGTGGTTCGCGTACCCTTCAAACCTTTATCAATGAAAACTTATGGGACGAGGCAAGGGTCTTTACAGGAACATCCGTTTTTGGAAGTGGCGTCCCCGCACCTCGGCTTCAGGAAAAACCAACTAGCGAACAATCCATCTTAACTGACACCCTATCCGTTTTTACCAATGATTAAAAATATTATACTTGATTTTGGGGATGTATTCATCAACCTGGACAAACCTGCCACAGCAAGGGAAATGATCAAATTTGGTTTTTCGGGCGTTACCCCGGAATTGAGCCTATTGTTTTTGGCCTACGAAAAAGGAGCTTTGGATTCCCAGAAATTCCTTGAACAAGTCTCAGGGTATTTCCCCGAAGCCAAAGAAGACAACCTAATCCAGGCATGGAATGCCATTTTAAAGGATTTTCCCGATGAGCGACTTACCTTTCTGGAACAATTGGCCGAAGAAAACCAACACCGCCTTTTCCTTTTGAGCAATACCAATGACCTACATATTGAATGTGTAAAGCAGCAAATGGGAATGGAAAAGTTCAATCGGTTCAAGAATGCCTTTGAGGTGTTCTACCTATCGTATGAAATGGGAATGAGCAAACCTGATGCGGAGATATTTGAATTCGTATTGGAGCAAAACGACTTAACCCCATCCGAAACCTTGTTTGTGGACGACACCAAAGAGAACACGGATGCTGCGGCCGAGCTCGGTATCCAAACCTGGAACCTTTTGGTGGGCCAAGAAGACATCACCCAACTTAAGCACTACCTATAAATGATTGACCTGGCCCTAAGCATTCTGAGTTCCACCCTAATTTTTGTGGTCTTTAAATTATTTGATGTATACAAGGTCCAGACACTTTATGCCATCATCACCAATTATGTAGTGGCCTGCATCGTTGGACTTCTCCTCTACGGAGGACGTGTAGAACCATCTAAAATTATCGAAGCTTCTTGGTTTGTGGGACCGGTACTCTTGGGAGTGCTTTTTATCACAGTTTTCAACTTGATGGCCAAAACCGCCCAGGTTGCAGGGGTATCCGTGGCTTCCGTGGCCACTAAAATGTCGTTGGTCATTCCCGTACTGTTCGGGGTACTCTTTTATCAAGAGTATTTGTCCTCATGGCAGATCATTGGAATTCTGCTAGCCCTCGTGGCCGTTTATATGGCTTCGCTAAAAGAGCAGCACATCACCATCCATAAAAGAGACCTGATATTGCCCGCTTTGGTTTTCTTGGGTTCAGGGGTTATCGATACGAGTATTAAATATTTTGAGGAACAGCATCTGACCTCCCAAGAAATTCCTCTCTTCTCTTCCATGGTGTTCGGTTGTGCCGCCTTGACCGGGTTGGTCTTTATTGGAGTGAAATCCGTTAAAAATCCACTACGGGTCAACCTGAAGAATATTTTGGGCGGGATAGCGCTGGGGGTACCCAATTACTTTTCCATCTTCTTTTTGATTCGCGCCCTGCGCTCAGAAATGTTGGAAAGTGCCGCACTGTTCACACTAAACAATGTGGCTATCGTCATGTTTTCAACCCTTATGGGGATTCTGATGTTCAAGGAAAAACTTAGCTTGAAAAACTGGGGCGGAGTAGTTTTGGCCGTATTCAGCATAATCCTTGTAGCTTTGTTTTAATGGAAGATGATCGCTACAAAACCATAGCAAGGCCTTCATCCGAGGTTCTCTTCAAAGACCGGAAAAGCAAATTCTTTGCACAAGCCTTCCCTATCCAATCCGAGGATGAGGTAAAACCCATTGTTGAGGAGCTTCGCAAAAAACACCATACCGCCAACCATGTATGCTATGCATGGCAATTGGGCGAGAAGGAACACGCCTATCGCGCCAATGATGATGGCGAACCCAACAATTCTGCCGGAATGCCCATCTATGGACAGATACAGTCCTTTGATGTAACCAATGTACTGGTTACCGTGACCCGAATTTTTGGAGGGACCAAGTTAGGCGTCGGGGGTTTGATCCAAGCCTACCGTGCTGCTGCGCAAATGGCCCTGGAAGATTCCAAAATCATTGAGAAGACCCTGACCACAAAATTCCAATTGCGGTTTGGCTACCCTGAAATGGATAAGGTCATGCGTGGCATCAAGCAGCGTGGTCTGGATATGGTTTCCCAAAAAATGGAGATGGACTGTGAACTCATTATTTCAGTACGTGAAAGTGAAGCGGAACAAACGCAACAGTTTTTTGAAGAGATGCAGCATGTACGTGTTAAGAAAATGGGGTGAGGAACCACAGTTTGGTCACGTACAAACTCAAGTGCAAGCCCAAATGCAAGTGCAAGCCCAAATGCAAGTGCAAACTCAAGTGCAAGTTCAAGCTCAAGCCCAAATGCAAGTGCAAGTTCAAGCTCAAGTTCAAGCTCAAGTGCAAGTTCAAGTTCAAGTTCTGACTCAAGTTCAGGTTAATCTGCGGTGCTTTTTTACAGAGGCTACAAGAAAATGGACTTAACCTATACCTATATAAGGTGACTTTGCTTTAATGGGAATATCAACTTTCCAGTTTTTCCAAAATGTATTCGGGACATTTAATAGGTCGATTGGTCTTTTTGTCCATAAACGCCAAAACGGTATGGGCCGTGGCCAAAAGTTCCTTGGCTTCGTTATAGATCTTATAATCGAACTCTATTTTTACCAAAGGTTTTTTGGTCAAGGAAGTCTCCACGGTAATCAAATCGTCATAAAGCGCAGATTTTTTATAGTCAATCTGCAAAGAAATTACGGGTAACATGACCCCATTCTCCTCCATGCTTCGGTAGGTGATTCCAAGCGCCCTTAACCATTCCACCCGACCCATTTCCAAGTATTGTGCATAATTACCATGGTAAACTACCCCCATTTGGTCGGTTTCTCCATAACGAACCCGAAAAGAATGCGAATTTAACCTCATATTTTAACTGAAAAATTATATATTAGAGACTTGGTTAACATTTGGGTAACATGCGAAAAAAAAACAAAATATTCAATGAGCGATTCATTTTTTTTTTAAAAGAATTGTTCACATATTTGTCGCATCCATTGGGCATCTAAATACCCCTAGATGTTACATCTAAAAGTGTCATTGCTAACCAACAAAAAACGAGGAAAAACTTCATGAGTGTTACTGCTAATTCCGTATGGAACAACTGTTTGGCTTTTATCGAAGATAATATCCAACCGCAGGCATTCAAAACGTGGTTTGAGCCGATCAAGCCCATCAAGCTGACCGATAAGGCACTGAGCATTCAAGTTCCCAGCAAGTTTTTTTACGAGTGGCTGGAAGAGCATTATGTAAAGCTTTTAAAGGTAGCCTTGACGCGTGAACTGGGCAGCAATGCAAAACTGATTTACATTATTAAAATGGAAAACAAGTACGGGAACAAAGAACCGTTCACCGAACAGATTCCAAGTTCCAACCGTACTGCTGTAGCACCCCAGGAATTGGACGTGCCCATTACCTCCAAAAGTCCCGAGTTGAAAAACCCGTTCGTTATTCCCGGGATACGGAACATAAAAATAGAATCCCAACTAAACCCCAATTACAATTTTGAGAATTTCCTGGAAGGTGATTCCAACCGATTGGCTCGATCGGCCGGGATGGCCGTGGCCAACAAACCGGGTGGAACTTCTTTCAACCCTCTTTTGGTTTTTGGCGGTGTTGGTTTGGGAAAAACCCACTTGGCACACGCCATTGGGGTAGAAATAAAGGACAAGTATCCTGAAAAAACGGTACTCTATATCTCTGCGGAGAAGTTTACCCAGCAATATATCGAATCCGTAAAAAAGAACACCCGAAACGATTTCATCCATTTTTACCAGTTGATCGACGTACTCATTATAGATGATGTACAGTTCTTATCCGGTAAATCTGGGACCCAAGATGTGTTCTTCCACATATTCAACCATTTGCACCAGAACGGAAAGCAGGTCATCCTGACTTCGGACAAGGCTCCGGTTGATATGCAGGATATTGAACAGCGGTTGCTGTCCCGTTTCAAATGGGGACTTTCCGCCGAATTGCAGAGTCCGGATTACGAAACCCGTATTTCTATTTTAAAGAACAAGTTGTACCGTGATGGTGTTGAGATGCCCGATGACATCATTGATCATGTGGCCAAGAATATCAAGACCAACATTCGCGAGCTGGAAGGTGCCATTATCTCATTGATCGCACAATCCTCTTTCAATAAGCGTGAAGTGACCTTGGAACTGGCCCAGCAAGTTGTGGAAAAGTTCGTGAAGAATACCAAACGTGAGGTTTCCATAGACTACATCCAAAAAGTGGTTTCCGACTATTTTGAAATGGATGTGGCCACGCTTCAATCCAAAACTAGAAAACGCCATATTGTACAAGCCAGGCAGTTGGCCATGTTCTTTGCCAAAAAGTTCACCAAGGCCTCTTTGGCCAGTATCGGTTCACAGATTGGAAAACGAGATCACGCCACCGTATTGCACGCTTGCAAAACCGTGGACAACCTCGCGGAAACCGACAAGCAGTTCCGAAAGTATATCGAAGACTTGAACAAAAAGTTCTCTTAACCTCCAATACATAATGAAAACCAAGGTGTTGATGGTCTGCTTGGGCAACATTTGCAGATCACCGTTGGCCGAAGGCATTTTAAAATCCAAAGTGGATTCGGGCAAAGTATTTGTGGATTCCGCCGGAACGGCCGGTTACCATGTGGGAAATCCCCCGGACCAAAGGTCCATTGATGTGGCCCAAAAGCATGGGCTCGACATCCGAACCCAAAAATGCAGGCGATTCTCCGAGATGGATTTTATGGAGTTTGACTGGATTTATGTCATGGACCGAAGCAATCTGGCCAATGTGATAGATCTGGCCAAGAGCTCGGAAGAAATGAGCAAGGTAAAATTACTCTTGGACGAGGTCAATCTAGGCATCAAGGAAGTACCCGACCCTTACTATGGAGGTGTGGATGGCTTTGAAGATGTATATCAAATGATCGATATGGCTTGTGAGGCAATTGCAAAAAAACTAAATTAAACCTATGGAAGAAGAGGTTAAACCGGGTTTGGTCATGGGCAAGGTGTATTTGATCCCCACAACACTTGGGGACAATGCCCCGCTTGAAGTATTGCCCATTTCCATTAAGCGCACCATTGAAAACATAGACCACTATATTGTTGAGAATGAGAAAACAGCTCGGCATTTTATCAAAAAAGTGAGCCCTGGCAAATCCCAACCCGACTTACATATAGAATCCCTGAACAAGTATACGGACCCTTCCGTGATCCCTTCTTATCTAGATCCCTGCATCCATGGTTTTAACATTGGCCTTTTATCCGAAGCAGGGTGCCCAGGGATTGCAGATCCTGGCGCCGATGTGGTCAAGGTGGCCCATGAACGAAGAATCCAAGTAGTACCCCTGGTAGGCCCCTCCTCCATTTTAATGGCCATGATGTCCAGCGGAATGAACGGGCAAAATTTTGCTTTTAACGGCTATCTGCCCATTGATAACAAGGAACGTAAAGCCATGATAAAAAGCCTGGAACGCCTCTCAAGGGACAAAGGCCAATCCCAGATTTTTATGGAAACCCCATACCGAAACAACAAGTTGGTCCAGGAATTGGTAAGGACCCTCCAAAAAAGCACCCGTTTGTGCATTGCCTGCGACATTACGCTTCCTACGGAGTTCATCCAAACCAAAAGTACCCACGAGTGGAGTGAAATCAACATAGATCTGGACAAACGTCCCACCATCTATATCATTCAGGCATAAAAAAACCCAGAACAATTATATTTCTGGGCTTTTCCATTCTTTATTTCTTGCCGAATCAAATCTTTGGATTCTTCTTCTGAGGTATAATCGAAACATCATATCCCGAGAACTTTTTAATGTAGTACGAAATGCTACTCCCAAAGGCATCGGCCACATCATTTTGACCATATGACCGAAGGTACTTCTTCACATTCCCGGCCCCAGCCAAATGGGCAGCGGCCAAAATACCGGATTCCGTTACCACGGCTCCTCCTATGCGTTTCCCCTTGAACCGTTTGATGTCCCTGCGCAATATCCATTTGTTCCGTGAAATATTGGTGTCAAAGGCTTTTTCTTGGAGCATGGGGTCATCCAAAAAGCTTTCAATGTCATAAACGCCCATCAAGTTCAAGGTACTTCCCCCAAACTGATATTTACCCAAATAGCCCAATGTATTTACAACGTGATATTTCCCTTGGGATTCCTTGAAAGCCAGCGCTTCCTTAAATCCAAAATATGCTTTCCCAAGGAAGGGAGGCGTCACTTCTTCAACCTCATGTACAGCAACTGAATCCTGAGGTGCAAAAAGTCCCATGTTTTCCTCTACCTTCAGAAAATCAGGAACTTCCATGTTCCTTTTCTTCGTAAGGGTATAAGAACCAAAGCTTGTCAAAACTACAATCATGGCAAGATGTAGTATAAAACCTATCCATCTTTTCATAATGCTCATATTAGTGATCTCAATACATATACGTATTGAAATTAATTTTGGCCGGCAAAGATAGGGGGAGTGTTCTTGTTGATTGGTGTAAAGCTCCTAAGATTTTCTTAAAAGAGGCCTAAATTACGTTAAATAGCTGAAAATTAACGATGAATAACGTTATCTGAGTACTTTTTGCTCATTGAGCCATCGGGTATATTGCACTTTATTCCGGTTATGTTGCGCCAAAGTCTTGGCAAACATATGGTACCCAAAGTTGGATACATCGGCCACAAAATAGAGATATTCATGCTTTTCCGGGTTGAGAACCGCCTCTATGGAAGAGATATCGGGCATGGTTATGGGACCTGGTGGAACCCCGGCATATTTATAGGTATTGTATGGGGAATCCATCTCCAGATCGCGATACAGCACCCTTTTGATTATGGTGTCATAATTCCCCGTTTCCTTTTTAATGGCAAAAATGACCGTGGGATCGGCCTGCAACAGGATTCCTTTTCGGATTCGGTTGAGATATACCCCTGCTACCCTACGGCGTTCATCCACTTTGGCCGTTTCTTTTTGTACCACGGCTGCCAAGGCAATTACTTGTTCCGGGGTTAGGTTTTGTGCTTTGGCCTTCTGTAAACGTTCTTCATTCCAAAATGCACGATACTCCTTGAGCATTCTATCGCGGAAGCCTTCTGCCTTGGTGTTCCAGAAAAATTCGTAGGTATTGGGAAGGTACATCCCCAACTTGCTGTCTTCATCAAAATTGGTTTCGCGAAGGAAATCCGAATCATTGAATGCCTGTACGAGCGACACACTATCCGCTTCCAACTGTTCCGATATACGACCGGCCAAAGACTCCAAGGACTCTTGATTGTTGAAGGATACCCGAACCGGAATATTGGCACTCCGCAACGTATTGATGATCTCGTTGTTGTTCATCCCCTTTTTTATGGCGTACTTTCCTGCCTTTATATTGGTCACATAGCCTTTTCGTTTGGCTACAGCTTCAAAAGTGGACAAATCTTTCAATAAGGGTTCCAAGCTGGACTTTACATCTGTGAAGGTGGCATCCGAGGCAATATAGACAAAAGCCTCATTGTTATTGAACTGTGTATTTGGACTAAAAATGGCATTATAGATTTGGTAAGCGACAAATCCACATACCAAAAGCCCAAGCAAGGCCACTGTCCAAAGTATTTTTTTAAGGTACATTCGTTCTTATCTTTTGAAACATTATCTCATTCTTGAACCCTGAACTGGTCCTGATCCATTCCTTTTTTACCCCTATCCTTTCAAATCCCAACTTTTCAAACAAATGGATGCTATTGGTGTTTTCCTCCAGAATATTGGCATACAACTGATGAAGGTCCAAAACGGAGAAGGCATAATCGCATAGCAAATTGAGTGCTTCCGCTCCCACTCCTTTATTTCGATTTTCAGGATTGGCAATCACAATGCCTATTCCCGCTCTTCGGTTCTTCGGGTCAAAATCGAACACGTCAATGAGGCCAATGCACTGGTCGTTCGTATTACAGATGCACAATCGCAATTGCTTTACCTCATAAATATCCCTGTGGGCATTCTCCAAGTATAGACGAAGTACTTTTTTGGAATATGGTCGTAAGGTCCCACTGATCTCCCAAATGGAAGTATCGTTTTCCAACTGATATAGAAAATCCAGGTCCGTGGGCTCCAAGGCCCTCAGGTATATATGTTCTCCTTTTAAGGTCAACATACTATTACACCTTTATATACTTGCACGGCCGGTCCTTGTAAAAAGACGTTCGTATAGGTATCATCCTGTTGTTCAAAACTTATGGTAAGGTTACCTCCTGGCGTTTTCACCTTTACAACTTTGGATGCGGTCTTCCCGGATTGGTGCATGGCAATGGCCACGGCCGTTACCCCTGTTCCACAAGAGAGCGTTTCGTTTTCAACGCCTCTCTCGTAGGTTCTCACCTGAAAGGCATCATCCGATGATTGCTCCACAAAATTGATGTTGCTCCCAGATTTTCCATAGATTCCGTATCGGAGCTTGGCCCCTTCCTTGGGTACATTGAAATGCTCCAAATCTTCCACCAGCTGTACATGGTGTGGGGAGCCTGTATCCAAAAAACTGTAATTGGGCTTTTCGCGAACCTCGGCCACATCCACCATCTTCAATTTTACCATATCCCCATCAATGGTGGCATGGTGCAGGCCATCCACCGCATTGAAGGTGGTCTCATTACCGATCACTCCAAGAAAATGGGCAAAGGCCACCAAACATCTTCCTCCATTACCACACATACTGCCCTCGGCCCCATCGGCATTAAAATACACCATCTTAAAGTCCGTATCGGGGTCATTTTCCAGAAGAATCAATCCATCCGCCCCTACCCCAAACCGCCGATCGCACAAATGCGCCACCAGCTGGGTGTCGTTTTTGGGAAATAGTTCCTGACGATTGTCAATGATCACAAAATCGTTCCCGGTCCCTTGATATTTAAAAAACTGTAGTTCCATAATTCGCTACAAAGGAACAAATATAGGGCATTCTTTAAGAGTTTTTTTGTAGTTAAAAACGAGTTAAACCCATAAAACCAAAAAATCAATTCTTTTAATTTTGTTAGAGCTAAATGTTAAATTAGTATTGATTATGAAGAGAATAGCTAGTTTATTTCTGGTATCCCTATTCGCAGGGGCAATCACCCTGGGAGCTTACAAATTATTTTTTGAAAAAGACCATTACCAATGGGCCGCTTCGCAAGAAGAGATTCCTTTGTTGAGCACAAGCAATCTCCCGACCTCGCCGAGGGGCGCTGGCATCAATGAGGTAGACTTTACCTTGGCCGCGGAAAAAACCGTGAACTCCGTGGTGCACGTAAAAAACTTGACCTTGAGCAAAGGCCCGAGCAGTCTATCGGATTTCTTTTATGGTTTTGAACGCCAACAAACCCCGCAGATCGGGTCTGGGTCGGGTGTGATCATCTCTCCCGATGGCTACATTGTCACCAACAACCATGTAATCGCCAATGCCAGCCAATTGCAGGTGAACCTGAACAATAATAAAACCTATGATGCGGAAGTGATCGGTTCCGATGCCGATTCTGACATTGCTCTATTAAAAATAAATGCCGAAGAACCTCTGCCCTACTTGGCCTTTGGAGATTCGGATAATGCAAAAATCGGGGAATGGGTACTGGCTGTCGGCAACCCTTTTAACCTTACTTCTACCGTAACAGCTGGAATTGTAAGTGCCAAGGCAAGGTCTTTGGGTCGCAACCAATCCTTTATCCAGACCGATGCGGCTGTAAACCCCGGTAACAGTGGTGGTGCCCTGGTCAATACCAACGGTGACCTTATTGGAATCAATACCGCCATTACCTCGCAAACCGGTTCGTATGTGGGTTATGCCTTTGCCGTACCCAGTAATATTGCCAAAAAAGTGGTGGAGGATATCATGGAGTTTGGCAACGTACAAAAAGGATTGCTGGGCATCCAAGGAGGCGACCTTACCTCTTCCCTGGCCGAGGAAAAAGGCCTTAGTGGTTCAGATGGGGTTTATGTCTCCAAAGTGACCGAGGAGTCCGGCGCTGCCGAGGCTGGGCTTCAAGAAGGGGACATTATCAGACAAGTGGACAATATTGCCGTCCATAAGTTTTCGGAATTGTCCGGATATCTATCTTCCAAAAGACCCGGTGATGTAGTTGAAGTGGTTGTAGATCGCGATGGAAAGAGTGTTTCCAAAAGGGTCACGCTTAAAAAACAGTCCAGTATTATCCTTCCCATGACCGGTTTTACGGTTAAAAACCTTTCCAAGGAAGACCAAAAGAAATTCGGAATCTCCAAAGGGGTGAAAATTATAGATGTTCCCGAAGCTTACGGAAGGTATGGTCTACAAAACAAGATCATCACAGAAGTAGATGGCAATGAAGTCAACAATATTGATGACGCCAAACGGCATTTCGGTGAAATTTCAAGGTATGGCCGGACCAGTTTCACCATGATCAACGAAAAAGGTGAGAAAGAACATATGATCCTGCAATAAGCGCATGGAAAACAAAATAGGGAAGCACCTCAATAGAGGTGCTTTTTTTATATCGAATTCTTTTACGAAAACGTTTGAAATATCTAATTTTGCCAACATCTATCTAACTAAAACAATCGTTTCCAAGAGCTTATGAGCGACATCAAATCCTACGAAAAAGAGCTTGCCTTCCAAGCAGACAGAAGAAAGGCGACCACGGAATTCATAAAGATCATCAGTGACCTGTGGTATGACAAGGCCATTGAGGTGGTACTCTTCAAAAATCAAATTATTGATAAGAACGTGAGCGACATCATCAACCTGCACGAATATGCCGGGGAGTTTGTCCAAAAGCCCATTTCCATTTTTGATTCGGTCGAAATTTTACGTGCCATTAACGACATCAGTCTTCCACCAGCCAAATTGGATATTGGCAAACTTACCTACGAGTACCATTCCGACGACAACACCCATCTCAACGTAAAGGCATTTGTTCTGGACAAGCTCAAGGATGCCCAATTTTCCAAAGAAATCAAACCAAAGGACGTGGTGCTGTACGGGTTTGGAAGAATAGGCAGATTGGTGGCGCGGGAACTTATGGCCAAAACCGGAAGAGGAAGTCAATTGCGGCTCAGGGCCGTTGTGGTCCGTGACCAATTAACGGAAGAAGTCCTGGAAAAAAGGGCTGCCCTGCTTCGCACCGATTCGGTCCATGGGCAATTTATGGGTACGGTGGACGTGGATGTCAAAAACCAAGCCCTTATCATCAATGGCACCACAGTAAAGTTCATCAGTGCGGCAAGGCCGGAAGACATTGACTACACCAAATATGGCATCATCGGTGCCTTGATCATAGACAATACCGGAGCTTTTAGGGACAAGGAGGCATTGTCCCGACATCTGGAGTCCAAAGGAGCCAGTCGGGTATTGCTCACTGCCCCCGGAAAAGAGGTGCCCAATATTGTCCATGGGGTAAACCATAAGGAGTTTGACCCGGACAAGATCAAAATTTACTCCGCCGCATCCTGCACCACCAATGCCATCACACCAATTCTCAAGGTCATCGAGGATTCCTTAGGCATCAAAAAAGGGCATTTGGAAACCATTCATGCTTATACCAATGACCAAAATTTGGTGGACAACATGCACAACAAATATCGCCGGGGACGTGCTGCCGCACTGAACATGGTCATTACGGAGACAGGTGCTGGGGCTGCCGTGGCCAAGGCATTGCCTTCCCTAAAGGGAAAATTGACTTCCAATGCCATTCGGGTTCCGGTTCCCAATGGATCGCTGGTGGTACTGAACTTGGAAGTAAAGAACAAGACCACCGTGGAAGGCATCAACACCATCCTAAAAAAATATGCATTGGAGGGGGATTTGGTGGAACAGATAAAATATTCCCTGAGCCATGAGTTGGTATCTTCGGATATCGTAGGAACCTCTGCGCCATCCATTTATGACAGCAAGGCCACCTTGGTGTCTGGGGACGGAAAGAGCGTGGTGCTCTATATCTGGTATGATAACGAATACGGATATTCGCACCAAGTCATTCGGTTGGCAAAATACATCGCCAAGGTTAGGCGTTATACGTATTATTAGTGGTGTAATGCGAAAGCATTTCGGCCAGCGTCTAAAGGTTTTTCTTTTGATTTCTGGTTTATTGATGTAATTTCGCCCTACCCTTAATCTAAATTTAATACGAGAATACTATTGACCATGAAGCATTTAAGAGTTTTATTGCCCCTCGCCCTACTTGTGACTTTCTTTTCATCCCATGCCCAAGAAGACGATTCCACTTCCGAGGAAAACAATACCCTTGTTGGACAATTTGAGGAACTGGAACGTAAATCGGGCAACTACCGGGCCAATGGGATAAGATACGAGGTCATTAAATTGTCCGATCTGTATGAAGTAAAGAACAATATCTTTGATTCCATCAATACGGCGAACAAGAGCATCAAGGATCTCTCCGCAACCATTACCGGTAACGAGGCACAGATAGAGGACCTTAATACAAAACTGCAGGACACCACCAATAAGTTGAACACGGTCACAGAGGAAAAGGACAGTATATCCTTTTTTGGCGCTTTGATCAGTAAAGGGACCTATAATTTTATCTTGTGGGCCATCATTTTTGCCCTTTTGCTGTTTTTGCTCTTCTTTATCTACCGATTCAGAAACAGTAACTTCCTGACGCATCAGGCCAAATCTGCCCTTGCCGATCTGGAAAAAGAATATGAGGACCACAGAAGACGCGCCCTGGAACGGGAGCAGAAAATAAGCCGTCAATTACAGGACGAATTGAACAAGCAGAAAAAATAAAGAAAAGGCTTCCTGAAGGAAGCCTTTCACCTATCCAATAAAAGCCGAGAACCAACCCAATGACCGTAAAAAAGGCAACCCAATCCGATTTGGAGCATATCGTCCCCCTTTTTGATGCCTATAGGGTCTTTTACGGACAATCCTCGGACCTTGAAGCAGCCCGTTCTTTTTTAAAAGAACGATTTATTAATAAAGACAATGTTGTTTTTTTGGCTTTTGAGGATGAAAGGCCCATAGGGTTCACACAACTCTACAAAACCTTCTCATCGGTTTCCATGCAACCCCTCTATATCCTGAACGATCTTTTTGTGCTGCCCAAACATCGAAAAAATGGTGCTGGAGAGGCCTTGTTGGAACAAGCAAAAGTGCACTGCCAAGAGGTGGGCTTTAAAGGTTTGGCTTTGGAGACCGCTGCGGACAATCCGGCCCAAAAACTATACGAACGCTTAGATTGGCAAAAGGATACCGCATTCTTTCATTACTTTTGGAAGAATCCCAAATAGCACAACTACCAAACACTATTATTTGTTATACATCCATGAGAATTGACATCATCACCGTACTGCCCGAACTCCTTGAAAGTCCTTTTGAGGCCTCCATATTAAAAAGGGCCCAAGAAAAAGGTCTTGTGGAGGTACATTTACACAATTTGCGGGAGTACACCACCGGCAATTACCGCCAGGTGGACGACTATCAATTTGGTGGAGGTGCCGGAATGGTTTTGATGATTGAACCCATAGATAAATGCATCACCCAACTTAAAGGTGAGAGGGAATACGATGAAATCATTTACATGACCCCCGACGGCCACACCTTGAACCAACGTATGGCCAATGAAATCTCCCTTAAGAAAAACCTGATCATCCTATGCGGGCATTACAAAGGAGTAGATCAACGGGTAAGGGATATGTTCGTGACCCGGGAAATCTCCGTGGGCGATTATGTATTGTCCGGAGGGGAACTGGGCGCCGCCATTTTATGTGATGCCGTAATACGATTGCTGCCCGGGGTCCTGAACGATGAGACCTCGGCCCTAACCGATACGTTCCAGGACAATCTACTGGCCCCTCCTGTATATACGAGACCTGCCGAATACAAAGGAAGGAAGGTTCCTGAAATCCTGCTGAGTGGGGATTTTCCAAAAATTGAAAAGTGGCGGGAAGAACAAGCTTTTGAACGTACAACGAAACGAAGACCCGATCTATTAAAATAAACTCATATGGACAACACCGACTCCATCTACTTTGCCGCAAGTGGTCTACTGCATGGTATCATACAATTGGTTGTGATAGTGGCCTGCATCATTTTAGTGGCCAAACAAAAGAGCAGTGCAACCATTTTAATGTTGGTTGGACAAATTCTGGCCCTACTGTTTTCCATGGGCAGATACGCATGGAACTTTGTTGCCGCCCGGGACGGAGTGGATTCCCTGTTAATGGCCAATAAGATCATGGCGCTTTTAGGCCCTCTCCCCTATGCCATTTTTGCCATTGGATTGGTTTTGTATGCCACAAATCAGGTAAAAAAGAAGCATCTGGAACAAGAAAGCGCTTAAAGTTCAAAAAACAGCTTGCCAATTCTAAATATTGCATTACTTTTGCAATCTCAAAATCAACCTCTGACGAAGTACGTGAAAGTTGGTCTTGCTAAACACTTAAAAAAAACATCATGGAATCCCTAGTAAAATTTGTTGAAGACGAATTTGTTCCAAAAAAAGATTTTCCAAAATTCTCTTCCGGAGATACCATCACGGTATACTACGAAATCAAGGAAGGTGAAAAAACACGTACCCAGTTCTTTAAAGGAGTTGTGATCCAGAGAAGGGGAAGCGGTGCCACAGAAACCTTTACCATCAGGAAAATGTCCGGTACTGTAGGTGTGGAAAGAATTTTCCCCATCAACATGCCAGCACTTCAACGTGTTGAAGTAAACAAAAGAGGTAAAGTGCGTAGGTCAAGAATCTTCTATTTTAGAGGACTTACCGGTAAAAAAGCCCGTATCAAAGAGATTAGGGGATAACAAAACCCCGACACCAAATAAAAAGCACCTTTTCAAGGTGCTTTTTTTATGAACAATTGTTAATAACATCGGTTCATATATTGTTGATTTTTAATTGGTTACAAAATTTGGATATCTGAGACTTAATCCTATCTTAGCAGAAGAAATAATGAAAATGATACCATCAAATTCTTATTTCGGTTTTAAAGTTGACGTTCTTTAAAAGCTGATGTTTCCCTTTAAAATTGGTAACACTACTGATCACAAAAGGAATTTCAAGTCAAGGTAAGGCTCAGGCTGCTTGGGGAGAAATAATAAATTTTATGTGCGGGTGGAAGAGCAATTTTCCATCTTGATAAGATTTAGGAAACAACCGGTACCACTTTGCAAGACGTTGTTTAGTTGAAGAATTAAGGACAGAAAGCAAGGTAAACGTTAAAAGGGCAACAGATGCAGTCCTCGGATTTGCAGTTTTGTAGCAACACAAAACAAGTCTTTTAGTCCTTTTCAGAAAGCCATATCAATGTTCATACATCGATATGGCTTTTGTTTTTTCACATTCCCTCTCATTTTTGTGCCCATTTCCTTTATTCCGCACCATTCATAAGTCGTATATTTGCACCGCTCAAACAAATACATTTAAATGGCCAAAATTTATTATACCAAAACCGACGAGGCACCAGCCTTAGCAACTTTATCTTTCTTACCCATTGTAAAAGCCTATACCGATACCGCCAATATTTCCATTGAAACCAAGGACATTTCCTTGGCAGGCAGGATTATTGCTGCTTTTCCAGAGTTTCTGGATAAGGAACAGCAAATCTCGGATGACTTGGCCATTCTGGGAGATTTGGCCAAAACCCCAGAGGCCAATATCATTAAACTACCCAACATCAGTGCTTCCATTCCTCAGCTAAAAGAAGCTATCGAGGAATTACAAAGCAAAGGCTACAAGCTTCCGAGTTATCCCGATGAGCCTAAAAATGATGCGGAAAAGGACATCAAGTCCCGATATGACAAAATCAAGGGAAGCGCCGTAAATCCGGTATTGCGTGAAGGTAACTCAGACCGAAGAGCTCCAAAAGCCGTGAAAAATTACGCCAAGAAAAACCCACATTCCATGGGAGAATGGTCACCCAACTCCAATACCCATGTAGCTTCCATGACACATGGCGACTTTAAGGCCAATGAAAAGTCATTGACCATGGATCATGCAGGTGATGTTCGTATTGAGTTGCAGGACAACACAGGGAGCACCAGTGTATTGAAGGACAAAATTGCCTTGCAGCAAAGCGAGGTCATTGATGCCACCGTAATGAGCAAAAAGGCATTGGTTGAATTTCTTACCAAGGAAATTGCCGATGCGCGAAAAAACAACATCCTACTTTCACTACACTTCAAAGCGACCATGATGAAGGTCTCCGACCCTATCATCTTTGGCCATGCCCTTGAGGTATATTTTGCCGATTTGTTTGAAAAGTACGGTGACACATTCGAGAAATTGGGCATCAATCCCAATGATGGTCTGGAAACCCTTTTGAACAAATTGTCCGGTCTTCCTGATGACCAACACAAAGAAATTAAGCAAGCTATTGCAGCCAGTATTGAAAACGGCCCTGATTTGGCCATGGTAAATTCCGATAAGGGAATCACCAACCTCCATGTCCCCAGTGATGTAATCATCGATGCGTCCATGCCTGCCATGATCAGAAACTCTGGTAAAATGTGGGACAAGGACGGAAAGCCCCAAGACACCAAGGCCGTTGTTCCAGACAGCAGCTATTCCGGGGTGTACCAAGCCACCATCGATTTTTGTAAAGAGCACGGTGCTTTTGATCCCACTACCATGGGAACAGTGCCCAATGTGGGACTTATGGCCCAAAAAGCCGAGGAATATGGCTCACACGACAAAACGTTTGAGATTCCTGCTGACGGCACCGTAAAAGTGGTTGATGCAGCAACCGGAAAAACCTTGATCGAGCACAAAGTTGAAGCAGGCGATATCTGGAGAATGTGCCAAGTGAAGGATGCACCCGTACAGGATTGGGTGAAATTGGCCGTGACCCGAGCTAGGGCTACGGACACCCCCGCAGTTTTCTGGTTGGATGAAGACAGGGCGCATGATGCCGAGCTTATCAAAAAAGTCAATCTATATCTTAAAGACCACAATACCCAAGGTTTGGATATCCGAATCCTATCACCTCTTGAAGCCACCAAATTTACATTGGAACGCATCAAGGATGGTAAGGATACCATTTCCGTGACCGGAAACGTGCTACGGGATTACCTTACCGACCTCTTCCCTATTTTAGAGGTGGGTACCAGTGCCAAAATGCTTTCCATTGTTCCTTTGATGAACGGTGGTGGACTATTTGAGACCGGTGCCGGAGGTTCTGCCCCAAAACACGTTGAACAATTTTTGGAGGAAGGTCACTTGAGGTGGGACTCTTTGGGTGAATTTTTGGCCCTTGGTGTTTCCTTGGAGCACTACGGTGAGAAAAACAACAATGACAAAGCCAAGGTATTGGCCGATGCATTGGACAAAGCCACTGAAAAGTTCCTTGACAATGATAAATCCCCTTCGCGAAAGGTAAACGAATTGGATACCCGTGGAAGCCACTTCTATTTGGCGTTATACTGGGCCGAACAATTGGCCAATCAAAATGAGGATGCAGAACTGAAATCAGCTTTCAGCAAAGTATACGATGCCATGTCTTCCAACGAGGCAAAGATTGCACAGGAATTGATCGATGCGCAAGGTGCGCCAGTGAACATTGGTGGATACTATCTCCCCGATGCCGCATTGGCCTCAAAAGCCATGCGTCCCAGCGATACCTTGAATACAATTCTGGAGACCATCGCCTAGCAACGTATTTGAATTCATCTTTGAAAGGGTGTAGTGCTGATTTAAATCTGGCACTGCACCCTTTTTGATTCATTTTGTTTTTCAGAAGGTTACTTGCTGTTTTTACTTTTCTATTCTCCATAAATGTGTATTTTTAGTCAAACCCATGGAATGTCCAAACGGAACCTCATTTTAATTTTTGCCCTGTTAGTGCAAATTGGTTTTGTACAGGCGCAACAAAAATTCACATTGAGCGGTACCGTTTCGGAAGCCAACAGCAATGAAACCCTGATAGGAGTCACCATTGCCGTCCCGGCCCTTAAAACAGGGGTCACTACCAATGAATATGGTTTTTACTCCCTTACCCTTCCCCAAGGGGAATATGAAATTATACTAAGCTACCTAGGCTTCCAGGACATTCAGGAAACCATTCGCCTTGATAGGAACATCAAGAAAGATTTCAGCCTTCTGGAAACTGCGGAAGAATTGGAAGAAGTTGTGGTCACCGACGATGCAGAACGATTGGACATTCGAAAACCCCAAATGAGTGTGACCACCTTGGCTGCCAAAACCATCAAAAAAATTCCGGTGGTCTTGGGAGAGGCCGATGTGGTGAAATCACTCCTGCTACTGCCCGGGGTGACCAACGCCGGTGAAGCCTCCTCTGGTTTTAACGTTAGAGGTGGTGCTGCCGACCAAAATCTTATTCTTTTGGATGAGGCCACGGTGTTCAATTCCTCCCATTTGTTCGGTTTCTTTTCGGTCTTCAATCCAGATGCCATCAAAGATGTAAAACTCTTCAAAGGAGGTATTCCCGCCCGGTATGGTGGAAGAGTGTCCTCTGTACTGGAGATTTTTCAAAAAGAAGGGAACAGCAAGGATTTCAAAGTCAACGGAGGCATAGGTGCCGTGGCCAGTAGATTGCTGCTTGAAGGGCCCATCACAAAAGACCGTACTGCCTTTTTAGTGGGCGGAAGGGCTTCCTATGCGCATCTTTTCCTTCCCCTGTTCGATGTGGACAACAAAGCCTATTTCTACGACCTGAACACGAAAATCAACCACAAGATCAATGACCGGAACAGTATTTTTCTATCCGGGTACTTTGGAAGGGACCTTTTTAGTCTTAGCGAAAACTTTGTGAACACCTATGGCAATGCTGTGGGGAATTTTAGATGGAACCATTTGTTTTCGGACAAACTGTTTTCCAACCTATCACTTATCTATTCCGATTATTTCTACGGCTTGGAGCTTGATTTTGTGGGATTTGAATGGGATTCCGGCATTCAAAACTTTAACCTCAAATACGACCTGAAACATTACGTTGACGATAAACTCCAACTCAATTATGGCATGCACAATACCTATTACGTGTTCAATCCGGGAAGAATACGTCCCAATAGCCCTGATTCTGGTATTGTTGAGGAGCAACTAACAAAAAAGTACGCCAATGAGAATGCCATTTATTTGGATGTTGAACACAAGATATCGGACAACCTCAGTATGAACTACGGACTAAGGGCCAGTCAGTTCAACAGATTGGGGCAAGATGAGTTCTATGTGTATGAAAATGACAACCCCGTGTTGTTCGATCCATTCACCTTGATCTATCGGGAAGCTGAGCCCATAGACACCATCAACCCCGGAAGAGGCGGAACCCTTAAAAAGTTCTTCAATCTGGAACCCCGTGTGTCGGCGTCCTACAATTTCAATGGAAAAAGCTCCGTAAAGGCCAGTTATACCCGATTGGCACAGTATTTACACTTATTGTCCAACACCAGTTCCCCTACCCCTTTGGACGTCTGGACCCCCAGCGGCCCGTTTGTAGAACCCCAATTGCTGGATCAATATGCCGTTGGGTATTTTAGGGATATTCAAGAGGGTACTTTTTCTTTTGAAACAGAGGCATTTTACAAAGAAATACAAAATAGAATCGACTATATCGATGGGGCCAACCTCATTGCCAATAAGGCTATTGAGCGCATCATCTTGAACGGTGAGGCCCGTGCTTACGGTCTTGAGTTCCTTATCCGCAAGAATGAAGGACGACTTACCGGTTGGTTGGCCTACACTTGGTCCAAATCAGAACAACGGACACCGCCTAGAGATCTCACGGCTTTTGGAATAGACACGGGGCGCTCCGACCTGGAAACGGGCATTAATCTGGGACAATGGTATAGCACTCCCTATGACAAAAGACACGACCTTGCGCTCTATGGCAGCTACGAGTTGAGCAAAGCTTGGAGTTTTAATGCCAACTTCATATTCCAGACCGGACAGCCCACCAATTACCCTATAGGACAATTTGAATTTGAGGGCTTGGCAGTTCCCTATTATGGCCTGCGAAACAAAGAACGGTTACCGGACTATCACAGAATGGATGTATCAGCCATCTTGACCCCAAAACGGAATGACCGGAAAAAAGTACAATCCGAATGGGTATTCAGCATCTACAACGTGTACAACCGGAAAAATGCAGCCTCCATCAACTTTAGGGAGAATGAGGACACTGGAAGAAATGAGGCTGTACGCACGGCAATTTTTGGGATTATCCCGTCCATAACCTATAACTTTAAATTCTAGTGTTATGAAAAAAGAAATCTTCTACATATTGATTTTGCTGGCACTGGTTTCCTGTGAGGATGTGGTTGACGTAGATCTGCCCGAAACCGAGCCCAGGCTTATTGTAAACGGCCTGATACGAGTGGACAAAAGTCAGGAGTTTGTTGATGTGCGCATAGAAATGCGCGAAACCACCAACTTTTTTGAGGAGAACACCATAACCCAAGTGGAAAGTGCGGTCATTGGCTACGGTGTGCCCAACCAATTTGGGGAACTCACCCAATTGGCCTTTTCCTCTTTGACCGAAGAGGCACCAAATACAGGTGTTTATGTGCCGGACCCCAACTTCTCATCGGACCAACGCATACGCACCTCGGAAGTGGAACTGGGGGTGGTATTTATTTTACAAATACAACACAAGGACAAAAGCTACTATGCCAGAACGGAGTATGCCCCTACGGTCCCCATAGACAATTTGGAACAGGGGGAAAACACACTTTTTAATGAAGAAGACACTGAAATCATCGTAACATTCACCGATAATCCCGACCATACCAATTTTTACATTTTTGATTTTGACTTTGGTAATTTTCAAGCATTGGATGACCGATTTATTATGGGACAACAATTTGATTTCTCCTATTTCTATGATGAAAACCTAAACCCGGGACAAACTATTACCGTAAGTATCTTGGGGGCTGATCGAGATTTTTATAACTACATGGATCTCTTGGTGGAGCAAACACAGGCCGATGGCGGGGTGTTCCAAACCCCCGTGGCCACGGTCCGGGGTAACGTATTTGACGTTACCGGACTGGACAATATCGACATTTTTGACAATGTGGAGCGCCCAGATGAGTACGCCCTGGGTTACTTTGCCGTTGTACAGGAGTTTTCACGATCCCTTGTTATAGAATGATAGCATTTCTCACTGCAAAAAGTACAACAATAGCACCATCAAAATACCCACTACACCCTGAAATAGGGTCCCCAAAGTATGCCCCCGCAAGGCAGTTTTAACGGTAATGTTGGAAAATTGGGAAACCACCCAAAAATAACTGTCATTGATATGGGAAACGGTCATGGCTCCTGCCCCAACAGCCAGTACGGCCAACGATTTATCCATGGCGGAAACCAATCCAAAACTTTCCAGCAAGGGTGCAATAATCGCCGAAGTGGTAATGATGGCCACTGTGGACGACCCTTGGGCCGTTTTCAACACCGCAGCAATCACAAAAGCAATCAACAGGCCTCCTATTCCCGAGCTGGATTCCAAATTGATTAGGGACGCAATATCCATAGTGCGCAGAATGGCTCCAAAAGCCCCTCCGGCCCCGGTAATCAATACAATGACCCCAGCTTGTTTGAAGGCTTCCGGGACCCAGCCCTCCTTCTCTTTGGTAGGCACTTTACGCCCGAGGGACAGCGCCAAAAATACTCCCACCAACAAGGCCATGATGGGATTTCCCAAAAAGTCGAGGAGATGAAAGACCGCTCCTTCCCCCAAGGGATGAGTAGGATAGTTGACAATGGATTTCATGGCAATTAGGAGTATGGGCACCAAGAGTGGCATAAATGCCTGAATAGGTTTTATGGAGGTCTGGAATTCCTCTTTTTCCGAAACGTCATCACTATTTTTTTCCTCCTTCAAGGATTTGCCGATAATTCTGGCCCAAAAGTAACCGGTAAGTGAAACGGGAATGGACACCGCAAGCCCCAAGAGCAGCACCAGGCCCAAATCGGCCTCCAATAAAGCTGCCGCCGCCAAAGGTCCCGGGGTTGGGGGTACAAAAACATGGGCCGCATACAATCCCGTGGCCAAGGATATGGCAAATACCATCACCGGAATCCCTGTCCTTCTGCTGATGGCCTTGTTGAGTGAGGAAAGGATGATAAAGCCCGAATCGCAAAATACGGGTATAGAAATCACATACCCGGCCAGATTGATGGCCAAGGGCGAACGCTTAAGGCCGATTATCTTCAAAATACTGTTGGCAAGAACCTGGGTGCTTCCGGTTTTTTCCAGATAAATGCCAATGACTGTCCCAAATGCTATCACCAGTCCAATCCCCGAAAGGGTCTTGCCAAACCCTTCTCCTATGGTTTTCATAATATCCGTAGGGGAAAGTCCCAAAAGAAACCCCGAGGCCACCGCCGCTATGGTCAGGGAAAAAATGGGGTGCATCTTAAATTTCACCGTTGCTACAATGATAAAGAGCACAACCAAGGCCAAAACCAATAGTTCCATGTTCAATTTTTATGCGATATCCATTAAATATAAGCTAATATTCCTACTTTGGTCCCATGAGACACACGGACAAGGAGCTTTTGGTAAAGGGAATCAAATCGTTTGGCTACACCGTTGCCGCTATGTTTTTAGGGCCCTTTCTACTGTATCAGGCATTTAAAAATGAAGACCACCCTTTTTATATTCCCGTTTTGATATTGGGAATCCTATTTGCCGGACTGGCCATTTATTTGGGGTTCAGGTCCGTGAATATTGTAATGGACGCCCTTTTTGGAAAGAAATCAAAGGATTAATTTTTGGAGCTCGGCGGGGCATTTTTCCATTTGTTGCTGAGTTGGGCATAATCATAATCCAAAACCGATTTCTGGCGATCTAGTCGGTTCGAGGCAAATGCCCGTTGCAGAATATCCTCAATAAGATAGTCCTCGTGCACCTGTTCCGGTCGGAATTCCTCTTTTAAGCTAATACTGAACATACTTGCGGTAGTATTGTACCAAAAGGCCCGCCATCCACTTCGCAATTCCTTGACCAAATCAAAGGCAGTGGTACCCGTCTGCCGGTAGATCAGTTTCACCAAAATCTGACCTTCGGTCCTAGTCAATTTTTTCAACTCGGCCGAAAACTCCTCTTCGATGAATTTTTGCACTTTCCGGGTATATCTTTTCTGGTGTCGCCGCTTTTTAATGTGCTGCAGACTATCGTTCAGTTCCACCAATCGTTCTGCGGCCAACTTGGCATATGGGTATACTTTTAGGGTTTTTCGCCTTAGGATATAGTAACGTAGTTTTTCATTGCGATCGGCAAATTCCAGTTTCTCGAAAATATACACTTCATCCAACGCAATGGAGCTGTACAAAATAGAGTCACCTTCGAACCGCACATAGTAATCCTCAATGGAATCCTTGGGATTCATTAAGGAGTCCGTTTCCCTCTCCTGCGAAAACCCAAGGCCATGCAGGCTTAAAAAGACGATTAAAAAACTAGTACGCCACATGTGGTCCATTGTTCAAAAGTCCTGCCAAAATTAAGGATAAAGGTAAGATTTGGCTATTAAATAAAAGTGAATATTAGTATGTTTGTGTACTAAATTGAACACATGGCAGCAGCTAAGATCATCAACGCTAAATCCCTTAAATTCCTTGAAAAATATCTAAACAATGCCTCTCCCACGGGTTACGAATGGGAAGGACAGAAGATTTGGATGGAGTACTTAAAACCTTATGTGGATGAATTCATCACGGATACCTATGGGACCGCCGTGGCCGTCATTAACCCAAAGGCCAAGTACAAAGTGGTCATTGAGGGACATTCCGATGAGATTTCATGGTATGTGAACTATATTACGGACAATGGACTGCTGTATGTGATCAGAAATGGAGGGAGCGATCACCAAATCGCACCATCCAAGTGGGTAAATATCCATACCAAAAAAGGTATTGTAAAAGGTGTTTTTGGATGGCCCGCCATCCATACCCGCGATAGGGCCAAGGAAGAATCACCAAAGGTGGAGAACATTTTTATTGACATAGGAGCCAAAGACAAGGCCGAAGTGGAGAAAATGGGGGTTCATGTGGGCTGTGTCATTACCTATCCCGATGAATTCCACATCCTGAACAAGGATAAATTTGTCTGCCGTGCCTTGGATAACCGCATGGGCGGTTTCATGATTGCCGAAGTGGCCCGTTTGCTCCATGAGAACAAAAAAGAGCTTCCTTTTGGCCTATACATTACCAATTCAGTACAGGAAGAAATTGGGTTGCGCGGGGCTGAGATGATCACCCAGACCATTAAGCCCAATGTGGCCATCGTCACCGATGTTTGCCATGACACTACCACCCCTATGATCGATAAGAAGAAGGAAGGGGAAACCTCCATAGGTTCGGGGCCGGTAGTTTCCTATGCGCCCGCAGTGCAGAACAAGTTGCGGGAACGCATTCTGGAAACGGCCGAAGCGAAAAAAATACCCTTCCAACGATTGGCGGCATCCCGCTACACGGGTACAGATACAGACGCCTTTGCCTACAGCAACGGTGGGGTGGCCTCAGCTTTGATCTCGTTGCCCTTGCGCTATATGCACACTACTGTGGAGACGGTACACAAGGATGATGTGGAGAATGTGATCCGTTTGATCTATGAAACCTTATTGACCATCAAGGAAGGTGAGACATTTAGCTATTTTGATTAAACACAGTCATTTCGAACCCTGTCCTGAACGTTTAGTGAAGGAGCTGTGAGTAATCTCACCTTTAGATTTTTCAATCGATACAAAGTATCTCATTTCGAAATGACCCTTTTGAAATAAAATTGAAAGCACATCAACCTTTTTGGTTTTTGTGCTTTTTTTGATGCAATTCGTCACCTCAAACTTATTTCAGGGTCTCGACATAAATAGATTCCCACTTTCACAGGAATTACATACTCGATTAAATTCATTTCTAAATTATGTACCATCTCGACTGCACTCGAGGTGACATTTTCTTATCTTTAAGAAACTATGGATGAATGGGTCGACATTTTGGATGAGCAAGGGAACCCAACGGGAGCGTCCTGTCTAAAATCCGAAGCGCACCGAAAAGGCCTGTTGCACCCTACCATCCATGTGTGGCTCTACACCAAAGACGGGCGAATATTGCTCCAGCAACGGGGAAAACACAAGGATACCCATCCCCTACTTTGGGATGTTTCCGTAGCCGGACATGTATCGTCTGGAGAGGATATTGAATGGGCCGCAGTACGGGAAGTGCAGGAGGAAGTGGGTTTGACCATTTCAAAAAAGGACTTGGAGTCCATCGGTACCTACAAGGCAGTCCATAAAATTTCGGATGATTTTATCGATGCCGAATTGCACCATATTTTTCTGTGCAAATTGAACGTTCCCATCAGTGAATTGACCAAACAGGATAGTGAAGTGGATGATTTGGATTTAATCCCTCTTTTCAAATTCGCAGAAGAAACTTGGGGATTGGCCAATACGGCAAAGTATGTCCCGCATGGCCCTACCTACTATAAAAAAATCGTTCAGGAGATTAAAAAGAGGCTTTGACCAACTCTGCAAATTGACCCAAAGCATCCAGCTTGTAGGCATTCTGTTCCCCGGTCACCATATTTTTTACCACAAAATTGCCATCGCGCAGTTCCTGTTCCCCCAATAGGATTACATACGGAACCCCTCTCTTATCGGCATACTTAAATTGCTTCTGCATTTTGGCATCCGTTGGGTATAAATCGGCCCGAAGACCTTCTTTTCGTAGCCCTGAAACCAATTTTAAGGCTGCCAGACCTTCGTTCTTTCCAAAGTTGAGGCAAAGTACGTCCAAGGAAGTATCCAAGCTGTCCGGGAAGAGGTTCAATTCTTCCAAAACCAGATAAATTCGGTCCAATCCAAAGGAAATGCCCACTCCGCTCACGTCTTTCAATCCGAAAATACCCGTAAGGTCATCGTAACGGCCACCCCCACCAATGGAACCCATCTGGACACCTTCCGGCGCGGCCACTTCAAAAATGGCACCTGTATAATAATTGAGCCCACGGGCCAAGGTTACATCCAACTGCAATTGGGCCGATTGCAACCCAATATTCTCTACGGTGGAAATGATTTCGTCCAACTCGCCCACTCCGGCCATACCAACTTCGGAATCGGCCAAGAGGCTGCGTAGTTGCTCCAACTGTTCTGAAGCGGCACCCGCCATGGAAAACAAGGGCTGCGCCTTTTCAATGGCACTCTCGGAAATGCCCTTTTCCAGCATTTCTTCCTTGGCCTTCCCTTCCCCTATTTTGTCCAATTTATCCAATGCCACGGTGAAATCCACCAACAGGTGTTTGGCCCCGATCACTTCGGCTATGCCAGAAAGAATTTTTCGGTTGTTGATTTTGATGGTGGTACCATTCAATCCCAAATCGGTGAAAACGGCATCGTAGAGCTGTACAAACTCCACTTCCTGCAAAAGGGAGTTGGCCCCCACCACATCGGCATCGCACTGGTAAAACTCTCGAAAACGTCCTTTTTGGGGTCTGTCTGCCCGCCAAACGGGTTGTATCTGATATCTTTTGAATGGAAAATCAATCTCATTTTGGTGCATCACCACATACCGGGCAAAAGGCACGGTAAGGTCATAACGCAATGCTTTTTCCGAAATCTTTGGTGTGAGGGATGCTGAATTTTTGGAACTATAGGTTACATCGTCCACCTTTGAGATAAAATCCCCAGAGTTCAATATTTTGAAAATCAAGCGGTCTCCTTCATCCCCATACTTACCCATCAAAGTGTCCGAATTTTCAAAGGACGGGGTCTCTATGGGCTGGAAACCATAGGTTTCAAAATGCTTTTTTATGGTTTGAATGATATAGCTGCGCTTGGCCACTTCAGCCGGTGAAAAATCTCGGGTTCCCTTGGGTATGGATGGTTTTTGTGCCATGTTGTAGTCTAAAATTCTCGTGCAAATATACGGGGTTTGTTACATGTATAGAATGCTTGCCAAGTCATTTCGAACGAATGTGAGAAATCTTATCCATTGCGGCTGGATTTCTCGTCGCTCATGCCTCGCTCCGTCGAAATGACAAGACCAAAATGTCATACTGAACGAAGAGAAGTATCCCAAAATGACATTGGCTGAGATTCCTCAGTCGCGCTGCTTCTTCGGAATGACACAGAAATGTAAACTAATATGTTCTCGACTGCGCTCGAACTGACAATTTCAGTACCCTTCGTGTCATTTTGAACCCTGTCCTGAATAAAGTCGAAGGAGCTGTGAGAAATCTGTTTGATTTTAGGATTTCTCATCGCTCATGCCTCGCTCTGTCGAAATGACAAAGAACGGTAGCCTTCCCCAATACCCATTGTTTGAATCCTAGTTCTGACCCCAAACTGCCAATAATTTCCCTCATCCATCAACTCAAATGGGGCATTCATCAATTTGGGAAGGACATCGAGATGGTTTGAGGCTATATTTCAATATAAATCATTCAGTTATGAGGACACCACTGCTTTTTTTGTTTATTGTAAGCTTACTTTTAATGTCATGCTCCGGTGAAGATGGGGACGTTGGTCCGCAAGGGGAATCCGGGGAAAATGGCTATCATTGTTGGGACACCAACACCAATCGGTTCAATGATTCAGAGGAGGACACGAATGACGATGGTGAATGGAACAACTTGGACTGTATTGGAATGGATGGGCTCAATGGCAAAAATGGGGTCAATTGTTGGGACTTGGATGCCGATTTTATGAACGACCCCGAGGAAGACATCAATGAAGATGGCAAATGGGATGTAACCGACTGCCAAGGAGCAGACGGTAATGCCGATGTGCAGAGGATTGTGTTGGATTTTGATGATGCATATATCTATGATTCCATTATCCAATTTACTGTTCCACAACTTACACCGGAGAACATAGAAGATTATGTGTTATTATTTTATTTGGAGTATGTTCAACTCAATAGTGTGTACTTACCCATTCCTGGAGGGGTAGCTGAATTTGATAGAAGTTACAATGTGTTTTTTGAACCCGGATTTGTTTATATATCAGTTTCAACTTTCGATGGGTCAGATACCAATCCAGGATGGTTGGGTGAATGGGACTTTTTACACATTACCCTTATCAAAATTTCTGCCTTGGAGGACAAGGGCCAAACAGCGCAAATCCAAAAAGCGCTTATGGAGACGGACATTGTTATTGAAGACCATAAAGTCCTTTCTCCCTATTTTAATAAGGAATAGACCCTAGTTCATTTTGTATTTATTGCATTAGATAGGTTCTCGACTACGCTCGAACTGACAATTTCAGTACCCTTCGTGTCATTTTGAACCCTGTCCTGAGTAAAGTCGAAAGAGCTGTGGGAAATCTATAGGTTTGGGATTTCTCGTCGCCCATGCTTCGCTCTGTCGAAATGACAAGACCGATAGCTGATGTGCTGAACGGAGAGAAGTATCCCAAAAAACAATGGTTGAGATTCCTCAGTCGCGCTGCTTCTTCGGAATGACGCAGAAATATAAAGCGTATTTCTTACCTCTGATATGTTCTCGACTACGCTCGAACTGACAATTTCAGTACCCTTCGCGTTATTTTGAACCCTGTCCTGAGTAAAGTCGAAGGAGCTGTGGGAAATCTGTTTGATTTTGGGATTTCTCGTCGCCCATGCCTCGCTCCATCGAAATGACAAGTGTTTAACGGAAAGAGGTGTCTCAAAATGACCTCGGTTTAGATTCCTCAGTCACGCTGCTTCTTCGGAATGACAAATGGTAATTGCTCTTGAACTTGAAACTTTAATTTTCTTTACTCCATAATCTGCTCAAACCACTGGTAAAGCTCCCCTTTGGTAATGACGGCGCCTTGTTTGATGAGTTCAAACTTGTCCACGTTCTTGTCCTCCCCATACGCTTTGGAGGCGGTAAGGTATTCCACAAAATCGGATTGGAAATTCCGTTTGAACCAATCGAAGCCCACCTTGGTGCGCAGGTCAATTTCCGGGTTCATGACCTTTACGGACAGTAGTTTCATTTCCTTTTCGGTCAGATGGAACAGGTGCATGTGCATTTCGGAGACATTTTCCAAATACTCCACCTTGTTGAGCACCCCTTCCCATATCAAATCGCTAAAGACATCGATTTCTTCTTCGGCCACTTCAGGTTTTTCTGTTTTTAAGGCATTCCATTCCTCTGCGGTTATGGATTGGGTGGCCAAAAAATTGATGAACTCCGGATGTAACTCCTCCAACTGCTCTTTCGTAAGTCTTCTATACTTCATACCACAAAAATAAAAGGCTTTGGATAAAAATTTGATAGTAGGTATAACAAAAAAGAGGGCCATGCAAGCATAGCCCTCCCATAATATTGGCTGAAATCAGCTTATTTTGCTTCAGCGATCACTTCAAAAGGAAAATCAACAATAACTTCACGGTGAAGTCTGATGACGGCATCATAAGGTCCAACCCTTTTGATGGCCCCTCCTTTGATACTGATGAATTTTCTGTCGATTTGGTGACCTTCTTTGTCCAAAGCAGCGGCCAAATCAATATTGGTCACAGATCCAAACAATTTATCTCCAGATCCTGCTTTGGCAGCGATACGGATTTCCAATTGTTTAAGTGCTTCGGCAATTTTAGTGGCCTCGTCGACTATCTTTTTCTCTTTATGGGCTCTTTGCTTAAGGTTTTCGGCCAAAACTTTTTTGGCAGATGGAGTAGCCAATGAGGCCAAACCTTGAGGGATCAAAAAGTTTCTGCCGTAACCGTTCTTTACGGTAACGATATCATCCTTAAATCCCAAATCCTGTACATCTTCTTTTAGAATAAGTTCCATTCTTCGGTATTTTTTTATTTCAACATATCGCCAACGTACGGCATTAACGCTAGGTGACGGGCACGTTTAACGGCCTGGGCCACTTTTCTTTGGTATTTCAAGGAAGTACCTGTAAGTCTTCTGGGAAGCAGTTTTCCTTGCTCATTTACCAATTTCATCAAGAAATCCGGGTCTTTGTAATCAATGTACTTAATACCTGATTTTTTGAACCTACAGTATTTCTTTTGCTTGCTGGTCTCAATGTTAAGAGGGGTCAAATATCTGATTTCCCCGTCTTTTTTTGCTTTTGCCTGTTGCTCTATAGATGCCATAACCCTATGCGTTTGCTTTTAATTTGGTTCTTCTTTTCTCGGCCCAAGCAATGGCATGCTTGTCCAATTTAACGGTCAAGAAACGCATAACGCGCTCGTCTCTCCTAAATTCCAACTCATACGGGCCAATAGCCTCTCCAGGAGCTTGGAATTCGAACAAGTGGTAAAAACCACTTTTCTTGTGCTGAATGGGATAGGCCAACTTTTTAAGTCCCCAATTCTCTTTGGAGACCATTTTGGCACCATTCTTAATCAAGAAATCCTCAAATTTCTTGACTGTTTCCTCTATCTGTGTTTCAGACAGAACGGGATTCAAAATGAAAACAGTTTCGTAATGGTTCATTATAAAGGAGCGCAAAATTAATAATATTTCTTTCTCCCTGCAAGAAAAGCAAAAAAACTTCGTTTAAATTCCAAGAGTTATTAACAAAAAAGAACCCAATAAACCTACGTATCGTATATGGCAATGTACACAACAAAATAGACCATGTTTACATCTTTTGTTGCTCTTAAACGTGTTTTTTGTGTAATTTGCCGATGATTTAAAACCCTACAAATCACCCCATTCTATGAAATTAAAAAGTATAATTGTAGACGATTCCTCGATGCAACGGATGGCCGTTGCAAAGTTGGTCAACAATCATCCACACCTTGCTTTGGTTGCGGAGTACAGCAACGCCATTGAAGCAAAAAATGGCCTAAAGAACCACGAAATCGACCTTATCTTTTTAGATGTTGAAATGCCGATAATCAGTGGTTTTGACCTTTTAGAGGCCCTAGAGAACCCACCACAGGTTATTTTGATCACGGGAAAACCTGACTATGCCCTTAAGGCATTTGATTATGATGTGACCGATTACCTTCACAAACCCATCACACTTGCACGTTTTGAAGCCTCTGTGAAAAGAGCCGTGGCCAAATATGAGCAAATGAACCGTGTTGATGAGGATGAAGAGCACATCTTTGTAAAAAGTAACCTTAAAAAGCGTAAGGTTATCTTAAACGACATTAAATGGATAGAAGCCCTTGGCGATTACATTAAATTGGTAACCGATGAGGCCAATATCGTAATCCTATCCACCATGAAATCCTTCGAAAAGCAATTGCCGGCCGAAAAATTTCTGAGAATCCATAAATCCTATATCGTGAATCTGGAGAAGATTGAAAAATTCAACAGTAAAAATGTTGAAGTAGGGGGCAGACAGATTCCTTTGAGTAGAAACAAAAAGACTGAATTGGCAGAAGCACTGGCCAACGTATAACTAAATGTGGTCCACATTGTAGACCAGTCTTACACTTTTATACTTGGAAATAGCATTAAAGGATTTCTCAATTCTTTTAATGCTATTTTTTGTTTGTACCAACGATTGTTGCCTTGGAATCTTAATAAGGATGTTTTTTAGATAATCCCTTCTTATACGGGCCACTGGGGGGTACTCGGGGCCCAGAATGTCCTGTCCCAATACGTTTCTGAGGGAACCTGCCAACCAACTGGCGGCCTCGTTCAGCTTGTTGAAATCCCTATCCTTTAGAGTGATTTTGACAATGCGCACCAAAGGTGGGTATTTAAACTGCTCCCGCTCGTAATACTGCTCCGAGAACATCTTTCCATAATCATTTGTGGTGACCTGCTGCAATATTTGGTGATAAGGGTTATAGGTCTGAATAAGTACCTTGCCCCTTTTTTGGGTTCGCCCTGCCCTACCCGCCACTTGTGTGAGCATTTGGAAACTGCGTTCATGCGCCCTGTAATCCGGAAAGTTCAACATGGAATCCGCATTCATGATGCCCACCAAACTCACATTTCTAAAGTCCAGCCCTTTGGTGACCATTTGGGTTCCCACCAAAATATCCATCTCTTGGTTTTCGAACGCTGAAATTATTTTTTCGTAAGCGTATTTGCCTCGGGTGGTATCCAAATCCATTCGACCTACGGCAACATCGGGAAAAAGATGACTCAGCTCTTCCTGAATCTGCTCCGTACCGAAGCCTTTGTTGTCCAAAGTAGCACTGCCGCATGCCAAACAGGCTTGCTGCAACGCCATATGATAACCACAATAATGGCAACGAAGTTGGTTTCTTCGCTGATGATAGGTAAGGCTCACATCACAATTGGGGCATTGTGCCACATGGCCACAGGTGGCACATTCCACCACGGGGGCAAATCCTCTACGGTTTTGGAACAAAATTACCTGTTCCCCCTCCTCCAAGGTTTCCGAAATGGCTTTGAGCAGCACTTCTGAAAAATGCCCCTTCATCCGCTTCTTTCGGGTCGCTTCCTTGATGTCCACCAAACTGATGTCCGGCATGAGCACATTGCCATAGCGATATTGGATGGAAGCATATCCATATTTTCTTTTTTTGGCATTGTCCATACTCTCTATACTGGGCGTGGCCGACCCCAACACAATATGGGACCCATGAAGGGAAGCCAACACAACGGCCGCGTCGCGAGCATGGTATCGTGGAGCGGGATCAAACTGCTTGAAGGAGCTTTCGTGTTCCTCATCCACCACGACCAATCCCAAATTGGAAAAAGGCAAAAACAGCGAAGAACGGGCTCCAATGACAATTTGTGCCTTCTCTGCATTCGCCACCACATTGTTCCAGACCTCCACCCGTTCGTGAATACTGTATTTAGAATGGTAAACGGACACTTTGTGTCCAAAATAATGTCGTAATCTGTTGATCAATTGCGAGGTCAGTGCAATCTCCGGCAACAGATATAAGGCCTGTTTGCCCTCTTCCAAGCATTGCTGGATGAGTTTTACATACACCTCGGTCTTCCCGGAAGAGGTGACCCCATGCAAAAGAACGGGTTTACCTTCCAAAAAACCAGCCTGAATGGTTTCCAAAGCCTTGGTCTGATGTTCATTCAGGAGCATATGTTGGGATTCTTCCGATTCACCCTCAAAATGCACCCTATCGGTCTGGATGTGGTATTCCTTTAAAACCTCTTTATCAATGAGGGCCTTGATCACGGCCCGCGAACTGCCACTTTCCTTTTCCAAATCGGCTATGGGGATGGGTTTTTTGGTCTTTGCCCCTATTTGAAACAGGGACAACACCACCTGGCTCTGTTTTGGTGCCCGTGTCAGTTCGTTCAACAATTGCTCCAATTGGGCCTCATCCTCATAGGTTTCGGAAAGCTTGACATAACGGACCAGTTTTGGTTTATACTGTTCGTACAACTCTTCTTTTTGGAGTACCACCCCTTTATGCACCAGTCCATTGATGAGTTTCAGAACATTTTTTTTATCCACAATGTCACTCACCTCGGATATTTTCAGCGCGCTCTGGTGCTGTAAGGCCTCATATACCAGAAACTCATCGTCCCCCAGCTGCATTTCATCAATCTGGGCATCTTTATTGGGCATGACCAAGGTTTCACTTTCCAACAAAAAAGCACTGGGAAGGGCACTTCGCACCACCTCGCCCAAAGTGCACATATAATACTGAGCCATCCAGTGCCAATGCTTCAATTGAATGGCATTGACCAAAGGTTGTTCATCCAAAATCTGGTAGATTTCCTTGGCCTCATAGGCCATAGGAGCATTGGTATGAATTTGATAGGCCAAGGCCGTATATATCTTGGATTTCCCGAAGGGAACGGCCACACGCATCCCTGGCTGTAAATAATCCGCCTCTTCTTGTGTGATCTTATAGGTGAAAAGTCGTTCCAAAGGAATAGGTAGGACGACATCCAAAAAATACTCCATACACTTATTCTTCCTTAACCCGATGCCACGTTTGGGTCCTGTACAAAAATGCCAAATAGCCCCTGACCATTAGTTTGTCCATATCCTCTGGATGAAGCCACAATTTCCCCCTAAAGGTCATTCCGTGTTCCGGGTCCAACATATCTGTGCCTTTATACTCATCCTTATCGTTCCTTTTAAGGTTCCGAAAAATCTTCATCCCCAAAACGGGTTGGTTCTTAAACTTTCCCTTGCATTTAGTGCAAAGCGCATTTTTCTTCCCTTTTTCCAAAATATCGATGATTCTCGCCTGTAGCAGTCCATTTTCGCGATAAATCTCTACTATGGCCTTGGCGTTTCCGCTTCGATCATCCATCGTTTTCCATTTTCCAAATACGGATTGGGACCACATGTTCTGGAAAAACAGCACGGTCAAAACAAAAAAACATTTATGGAACATCTTGATACCTTTCATGTCTCTTCTTTAATGAATTCAAGGTGGCATTCAGCTCAAACCCCAACAATAAGATATTGGAATTCAACCAAATGAACACCATCAAAATCAACAATCCTCCCAGTGCCCCATAAAGTTCGTTATATCGGGCAAACTTTTCCACATAGATTCCAAAAAGATAGGAAGTGAGCACAAACAGCAGGGTGGTCATCAAGGCACCCGCTGAAAAGAACCTGGCTTTACGCCCTTCTGCCGTCCCAAAATAGTAGAGGATGGAGGTAGTCAGATAGGACAGTACCATGAAAAACAGGATTTTGGCCAGTTGGATTCCCACCGTATCCCCTTTCTCAATATCGGTCCCAAAGGTCTTCCCAAAGTATTCACTGGTGTATTCCACAATATAGAACTCAAAATACACGAAGGCCACGGCACCCACAATCAACAAAATGGACAATAACAGCCCAACCATGAGGGCATAGATATACTGCCTGAAAAAATTCCGGGTGAGTTCTACATGATAGGAGTTTTCAAAACCTCCAAAAATGGCATTGACCCCATTGGCCACCAAAAAAATGGACAACAGAAAGGCCGATGACAACAAACCTCCTTGTTTTTGGTCCTTGATCTGTTGGTAGATGTCCCCAAAATAATCTCCTGTGGCCGATGGCAGGAAAGATTCCAGGAAAAGGAGGAACTGGGCATCAAAATTTTCATTTCCCACTCGCACATACGGAATGACAAAAGGAATGAGCGTCACCATAAAAATGAGCAAGGGGAACAAGGCCATAAATACGCTGAACGCAATGGAACTAGCACGCGTGGACACGGCACCTTTCACGATACCTACCACGTACATTTCCATCAGATCATAGAAAGAGAGCCCTTCAAAAGCCTTGAGCTTTATGTTTTTCAATAACCGCACCAGCCAATTGACCACGGGTATCTTTTCCAACTGCTCTTCTATGGCTACCGACATCTAAACCGCTTTTAAACTAAGGTCCATGTTGTATACGGAATGTGTCAATGCTCCGGAGGAGATATAATCCACACCGCACTCGGCATATTTCCGAATGGTATCTTCCGTGATTCCACCTGAAGATTCCGTAAGACACTGCTCACCAATGCGCTGTACAGCCTTTCGGGTATCTTGGTAATTAAAATTATCCAGTAAAATCCTGTAGACGCCTTTGGATTGCAATATTTCTTCGACTTCATCCAAATTCCTTGCCTCCACAATGATCTTTAAATCCTTATTTTGGTCCTTTAAATACTGTTGGGTTTTTTGGATGGCTTTGGTAATGCCACCTGCAAAGTCGATATGGTTGTCCTTGAGCATGATCATATCGTAGAGGGCAAATCTATGGTTCTCCCCTCCCCCAATCTTTACCGCCCATTTTTCCAAAGCCCTGATTCCAGGAGTGGTCTTTCGGGTGTCCAAAATCTTGGCGCCCGTACCTTCCAAAAGCGACACATAGTATTGGGTCTTTGTGGCAATGGCGCTCATCCGTTGCATGGCATTGAGCACCAACCGTTCTGCCTTTAGAATGCTTTGGGAACTTCCCTCCACGTAAAAGGCAATATCCCCATGCTTGACCAAGGTACCGTCGGGCAGTAAAACCTCGACCTTAAGTTGCGGGTCCACATATTCAAAAACTTGTTGGGCAAAGGCCACACCGGCCAGTACACCCTCGTCCTTCACCAAGAGCTTTGCCTTACCCGTAGCAGTTGCCGGAATACAGGCCAAGGAGCTATGGTCGCCATCGCCAACATCTTCACGAATGGCATTGGCTATGATCAAACTGAGTTCTTTCTGAAATTGTTCTTCGGATATCATCCACAAGGGGTTTTAACGAAAATAGTAAAAACATTCCTCCTTACCCATGCCCAATACATGGTTCTTGTTTCAATACAAAGGATTATTTTTGGGAATGCAGATTACCTTGATCGCCATAGGCAAAACCGACAATACTGATCTAGAACGACTTATCGCCATTTACGAAAAGCGGCTGCAACATTACATCAAGTTTCAGTTACAGGTTATTCCCGATATCAAAAACAGTAAAAATCTTTCCGAAGCCCAACAAAAGGAAAAGGAAGGGGAACAAATCTTGGGACAGATTCAAAATTCAGATGTACTAATCTTACTTGATGAAAAAGGAAAACAGTATACCTCGGTCGAGTTTTCCCAATTCCTCCAAAAGAAAATGAACAGTGGTATAAAGAATTTGATGCTGGTCATTGGCGGACCCTACGGCTTCAGTGATGCTGTCTATCAAAGAAGCAATGGAAAAATAAGCCTGTCCAAAATGACCTTTTCCCACCAAATGGTGCGTTTGTTCTTTGTAGAGCAGTTGTACCGAGGGTTCTCTATTCTACGGAACGAGCCTTATCACCATCAATGATTAAATCTTAGACCGCTTCGCTTAAAGATTCAAGAGAAAAGACCGTCTATTAGTTCTTGAGTCTTGGCTCTAGGTTATTTAGTCTTGATACTTGAGTTTTGCCTAGTAAAGTACCCTGAACTTAATGGTATTTTCTATACCCTTAAGCTCCTTGATCACATCTTTGTTGTATTCCTTGTCCAAATCAGAGATCACATACCCCACTTCAGAATCCGTGGAAAGGTACTGACCCGTGATGTTCAACCCGTATTTAGCCAACACCTCATTGATTTTGGCCATGATCCCCGGAACATTCCTATGGATATGCAAAAAGCGGTGAGCCTTGTTCTGCTTAGGCAGACGGATGTTAGGGAAATTCACCGCATCCACCGTGTTCCCTGAGTTGATGTAATCCATGATCTTGTTTGGCACAAAGTCAGCAATGTCGCGTTGGGCTTCTTCCGTACTTCCACCAATATGTGGTGTTAAAATCACATTGGAAAGTCCTTGCAATGGTGTTTCAAACGAACCGTTGCTTCGTGGTTCGGAAGGGTACACATCCACAGCCGCTCCACCCAACTTTCCACTTTTAATGGCTGCGGCCAAAGCATCGATATCCACCACAAATCCACGGGAAAGGTTAATAAGCTTGGCACCATCTTTCATTTGGTTGATTTCTCGCTCACCAATGAAATTTTTGTTCGCTTTGTTATCATCAACATGTAGCGTTACCACATCAGAAACGGACAAAAGGTCTTCCAAGGTGCTACATTTAGTGGCATTACCAATGGCCAACTGGTCGTTGACATCGTAATAATATACTTTCATCCCCATGGCCTCTGCCAAAACGGACATTTGCTTTCCTATGTTTCCGTAACCTACAATACCCAAGTTTTTACCTCTCACTTCTTGAGAACCAGCTGCGGTTTTGTTCCACTCACCGTTATGGATTTCCGTACTGCGCGGAAAAATGCTTCGCATCAACATAATGGTCTGCCCAATGGCCAGCTCCACTACGGAACGGGTATTGCTGTACGGTGCATTGAACACCACAACACCTTTTTTCTTGCTGTATTCCAAATCGATTTGGGTGGTACCAATACAGAAGGCACCCACTACCAAAAGTTTGTTTGCGGCATCCAAAACCTTTTGGGTCACTTGGGTCTTGGAACGTATTCCCAACACATGCACCCCTTTGATTCGCTCTATGAGCTCTTCCTCAGGAAGACTGTGCTTGACCAATTCAACGGAAAATCCTTCTTCCGATAGGTTTTTAAAAGCATCGGGGTGGACATTTTCAAGCAATAATATCTTGATTCGGTTCTTGGGATAGGATAAATTACGTGGCAAATCGTTCACAAATAAAAATTCATCTAGGTTAGGTGCTACGTGGTCCGCATTGTTCGTTGCTTTCTCACGGTGCACATTCTCTGTATAGGCGAAAAACTTATGGGCAATACCGGCCTCGCGCATCACATAGTCGCTATAGCCGTCACCAATTACCTGGACCTCACCGGCCAAATCCAAGTTCTTCAAACACTCAATTTTCCCATTATGGGAAGCGAGAACATTGGCTTCGTCGAATCCAATGATGTTTCCTTCTTCATCAAATTTAAAGGTATTGGCATAAACCCGATCGGATGGAATGTTGTATTCTTCCACTATGGGGTCGATAAATTCCTTGAATCCACAGGAAATTACATAAATATCATCCGAAAACTCTTTAAAAAAGTCTTTATTGGATGTTATGGATTTGGAAATTTTGTGTCGCAATTCACCCACCAAATGCTCCAAATCGTTCTTGTGTGCATTCAATAGACGTATTCTTTTTTCAAGGGACTCCGTAAATGAAATATCCCCATCGATTCCCAAATTGGTAATCCTCTGGATCTCCTTTACAATTTCTTCCTTGTTGGATTTGCCTTGAAGGGTAATTTCCGCCAAAACATCCAATGCCTCTACCCGGGTAAGGGTGCTATCAAAATCGAAAACGTATTTGCGTCCCTCTTCTACCATGATGTTCTCAAAAAATTAAGGCGTAAAATTAAGCATTAATTCCATCAACCAAATTGGAAGCCTACCAAAACCTTACAGAATTGCGGATAAATCAAAAAACGCTTTTAAAATGTTTGAAATGGCACCCGAAATCCACTTTTTTGTAATGATTGCGTTCAAAACCAACGCCGGGTGATCTTGGAATACATCCGATATTCCTTTCCAAATACCTCCTCCAATGCCTTTTCTTCATTTTGAATCTGAAAATGGTTCATATACGATACAAATCCGGCAGCCAAAAGGGTGTTGAACGCGTTGCCCAACCAAAGGCCAAAGGCCAGTAAAAAAAGAAGCATTCCTAAATACATAGGGTTACGGGTGTACACGTAAATACCGTTGGTCACCAATTTTTCGGCCTTTTTGGGACTCAAGGGATCCACCGTGGTCTTGGAGGCCAAAAACTGCCCCACTGCAATAAGTATCACCAAAATACCCAATGCACAGAGTATCATTGAAAGTGTTTTGCGTCCAAAAAAGTTAAACTCCCCAAAGGGCAAAAACCTATCCAAAACATACATCAGACCGCTAAAAACAAGTAGCACCAAAGCTGGGGGAATCCGTAGTCCCATATTCCAAAAGTTATGCTTCGAAATTACTACTTTTGGGCCTTATTTGAATCTTTTCCAGCGTGAGACTTGTCTTTGCCACCCATAACGACCATAAACTACGTGAAGTACAACAATTACTTCCCAACTCCATTGAACTGCTCTCCCTAAAAGATATCGGCTGTTTTGATGAAATCCCTGAAACTGGGGAGACTTTGGAGGAAAATGCCAAAATCAAGGCCGATTTTGTCACCCAAACCTATGGTTTCGACTGTTTTTCAGACGATACCGGACTTTTGGTGGATGCATTAAACGGCCGACCCGGGGTCCATTCTGCCCGTTATGCCGGGGAGCAAAAAAATGCCCGGGACAATATGGACAAATTACTTTCAGAAATGAAAGGGGAAGAGAATAGGAATGCGCATTTCAAAACTGCCATCCACTTGAATACAGGAGGTGAAAGCCTTGTTTTTGAAGGCATTGTTGAAGGTGTCATCACCGAAAAAGAGACCGGAACGGGTGGTTTTGGATACGACCCCATCTTTATCCCTGCCGGCTATGACAAAACCTTTGGGGAACTGTCTGCGGAGACCAAAAATGCTATCAGCCACAGAGGAAGGGCCATCCAGAAACTGGTGGACTTTTTAAAAAAGAAGGCGTAATAGCTTCCACGGAATATATTTAGCGTACATTTGCCGCTTTATTAACGCCGCCGGTATGGGCAAGGTGTTGCGATGGGCTTGAAAGGGTTATACGAAAATCGCTCTATGCAACACAACATATTTGCGATTTAAGGTATACACCGCTATGACAAAATTTGAAGCCTTGGGGTTAGATCAACCCCTATTGGATGCTATTTCCGATCTTGGATTTGAATCTCCATCCGAAGTACAAGAAAAATCAATCCCCATTCTTTTGGAACAAGACACCGATTTGGTGGCCTTGGCCCAAACAGGAACAGGTAAGACCGCTGCTTTTGGTTTTCCCATGATCCAAAAGATCCATGCGGAGAGCAGGACTACACAAGGTTTGATCCTTTCCCCCACCCGTGAACTGTGCTTGCAGATCACCAACGAACTAAAATTATACTCCAAATACGTTAAAGGTCTGAATACGGTTGCCATCTATGGTGGCGCCAGTATCACCGAACAGGCCAAACAGATAAAACGCGGCGCGCAAATCGTAGTGGCCACGCCAGGCCGGATGAAGGATATGATCGGCCGTGGGATGGTGGACATTTCCAAAATTGATTACTGTGTTTTGGATGAAGCTGATGAAATGCTCAACATGGGCTTCTATGAGGACATCAAGGACATCCTGTCCAACACCCCTCAAGAAAAATTGACTTGGTTATTCTCTGCAACCATGCCCAAGGAAGTGGCTTCCATCGCCAAAAAATTCATGCATCAACCCGTGGAAATCACCGTGGGCACCAAAAATGCAGGGGCATCAACGGTACAGCACGAATATTACGTGGTGGGTGGACGTGATCGCTACGCGGCCCTAAAACGTTTGGCCGATGCCAATCCCGGTATCTTTTCCGTGGTTTTCTGTAGAACCAAGCGTGACACCCAACGGGTAGCCGAAAAATTAATCGAGGATGGGTACAATGCAGGAGCATTGCATGGTGATCTAAGCCAGAACCAGCGTGATTTGGTCATGAATGCCTTCCGAAAAAAGCAGGTACAAATGTTGGTGGCCACCGATGTGGCTGCCCGTGGAATTGATGTGGACGACGTGACCCACGTGATCAACTATCAATTGCCCGATGAGATTGAGACCTATACCCACCGAAGCGGACGTACGGGGCGAGCCGGGAAATCAGGTATTTCCATGGTCATTGTCACCCGTTCCGAACTGAGAAAGATCAAGTCCATTGAAAATAAGATCAAACAGGACTTTTTAAAGAAAAATATTCCTGATGGTATCGAAATCTGCGAGATTCAATTATATCACTTGGCCAACAAGATTAAGGATACCAAGATCAACAAGGAGATAGATAGTTACCTTCCTGCCATCAATGATGTATTGGAGGGTATCGACCGTGAGGAGCTTATCAAGAAAATAGTTTCCGTAGAGTTCACCCAATTCTACAACTATTACAGCAAAACCAAAGACCTTAATAGTCAAGATGGTGGCAGGGATAGAGATGGCAAAGGGACTTCCAAAGGAGAAATTCCATCTGAAGGTTCCGTGCGTTACTTCATCAATGTTGGTGAGCGCGATGGTTACGATTGGATGTCGCTGAAAGACTTCCTAAGAGATACATTGAACCTGGAAAAAGAAGACATTTTCAATGTAGACACCAAAGACAGTTTCTCTTTCTTCAATTCTGATGCGCATCTGGCTGAATTAATTATTCAAACCTTTAGCGAATTCAAATTGGAAGGTCGCTTCATCAATGTAGAAATTTCTACCAAGCCCGGTGGTGGCGGTGGAAAAGGTGGAGGCAAAAAACGTGGACATCGAAAAGGTGGACACCGAAAAGGCGGAAGCAACAAACCATCCTTCAAAGGAGGAAAAAAAGGTGGATACGGTAAGAAAGGTGGCAAAAAGAGGTCTGGCTTTTATTAGTTAATTCTATATTAAATGATAGGGGCGTCCTGTAGTTTTTTCTTTGTTTAGTACTTTTATACCTACAAAGATTGCATGAGAAGATATCTACTTTTACTTTTTTCCTTGACCGTTGGATTTTGCTTTGCCCAAAATGACGACGAATCCAGCGTTCAGGAGGAGTTGACCGCTACGGTAATCAACGCTCAAAGTGATTTCCCCTTGGAAAGTGTGCACGTCATTAACCTGAATCAGGTAAAGGGTACCATCACGGACCAAAATGGAAAGTTTACCATTCAAGCTGCCGTAAACGATACCTTATACCTATCCTACTTGGGTTTTAAGACCCAAAAAGTACGGGTCACCAATGATATGTTCCGGTTCAAGGACACCAAAATAGCGTTGACGGAGCTGGCCTACGCCTTAGAAGAAGTCATCGTAAAACCTTATCAACTTACAGGCTATTTGGAAATCGATGTAAAGAACCTTCCCATCAACAATGCCTATCAATACAGCATCTCTGGTCTGAACACCAGTTATGAAGGAGGAAACAAGAGTCCCAGTGCCGTGACCAAGGTCTTGGGGGCCATCCTAAATCCGGCAGATCTCCTGCGGAACCTCTTTGGCAAAAAGCCCAGACAGATGCGAAAATTGCGTCAGATGAAAGAAGATGACAACATCCGGAATCTTCTGGCCTCTAAATTTGATCGGGAAACCCTCACCGAGCTGCTCCAATTGGAAAAAGTGGACATCGAGGACATCCTCAACAACTGCAACTATTCAAAATCCTTCATCAATACTGCCAATGACCTGCAGATATTGGATGCCATTTCCAGCTGTTACGAAGAGTACAAAGTACTCAACCGAAAGTAACGAACACCTTTTTACGCTTTACCCGTAGCGACTTGGGACGATAAATAAATTTTAGTTTTCCATATTCATTTTATAGCTTTAGGGAAAATACCAATGCATGAAAAAACTACTTGTACTCATGTCAATTCTGTCCATTTTGTTCGGTTGTAGGGAAGCTAAGAAAGAGCAACAAACCACAGAACAGGTAGTTGAGGAACAAAGCCCAAAAAAAGAGGTTCCTTTTGTTTGGGAAGGGGCCAATATTTACTTTCTGCTTACGGACCGTTTCAACAACGGAAACCCGGACAATGATGTCAATTTTGACAGAACGGAGGATACTGCCATACTCCGGGGCTTTGAAGGAGGCGACCTCCAAGGGGTCACCCAAAAGATAGAGGAGGGCTATTTTACCGATTTGGGCATCAATGCCATATGGCTCACTCCGCTGGTGGAGCAAATCCATGGCGCAACGGACGAAGGAACCGGAAAAACCTATGGCTACCATGGATACTGGGCCAAGGACTGGACGGCCTTGGACCCTAATTTTGGCACTCGAAAGGATTTGGAAAACATGGTCAAGGCAGCCCATGCCAAAGGCATCCGCATTCTTTTGGACGTGGTGCTTAACCATACCGGCCCTGTTACCGAAAAAGACCCGGCCTGGCCAGATGATTGGGTTCGCACAGGTCCAAAATGCGATTTCACCACATACGAAACCACCACCGCATGCACCTTGGTGGAAAATTTACCCGATGTGCTTACCGAATCCAATGAATCCGTGGAGCTTCCCGATGCCCTTTTGGCCAAATGGAAGGAAGAAGGCCGATTGAGCCAAGAACTGGACGAATTGCAGCTTTTCTTCGAAAGAACAGGATATCCTAGGGCTCCAAGATACTACATCATCAAGTGGCTCACCGACTATATCAATGATTTTGGAGTGGATGGGTTCCGCGTGGACACTGTAAAGCACGTGAACGAAAATGCTTGGGCCGATTTGCACAAAGAGGCCAATTACGCCTTTGAAATGTGGAAAAAGAAACACCCGGACCGTATTCTGGACAACAACCCTTTTTATATGGTGGGTGAAGTGTACAATTATGGTATTTCAGGAGGACGGGAATTCGATTTTGGGGATAAAAAGGTGGATTACTTCAACTATGGTTTCAATAGCCTTATCAATTTTGAATTGAAGGCCGATGGAATGAAGGCGTATGAAACCATTTTCAAAAAATACAACAACCTACTCAATAACAAACTAAAAGGAAAAAGTGTCCTCAACTATCTTACATCCCATGATGATGGCGCCCCTTTTGACAAGGAACGCAAAAAACCGTACCGTTCTGCCAATGTACTGTTGTTGACACCTGGTGCCTCACAGGTATATTACGGAGACGAAACCTCCAGAAGCCTTATGATAGAAGGGGCCGAAGGCGATGCCACCCTTCGCTCCTTTATGAACTGGGAAGAACTGGACAGTTTGGCAAATGTTCAAAAGATTCACGAACACTGGCAAAAATTGGGGCAGTTCCGAAGGGACCACCCTGCTATTGGGGCCGGACGCCATAAGCGTTTATCCAAATCTCCTTACGTGTTCTCCAGAACCTATGTTGATGGGGACTATCGGGATAAAGTGGTCGTAGGACTTGACCTTCCCAAAGGAAAAAAATCACTCAACGTTAAGGGCTTCTTTGGGGATGGCACCAAATTGTACGATACCTATTCAGGCACCGAAGTAACCGTTACCAAAGGCAAAGTGCTTCTGGACAATGCATTTGATATGGCCCTTTTGGAATTGGTGGAATGATCAATTCCGGGAATGCAGTGCAATCCGATTGCCTTCCGAATCCAAGAACAATCCCATATACCCCACATCCGGACTAATTTGGGTCTTAGGCTTTACTATTTTGCCTCCAGACGGCTCCACACGGTCCAATTCCTGTTGTAGATCGGTACAGGCAAAATAAATCAGGACCCCTTCCGTATTGCTAGGCGTGTACCAATCCGTATTCTGGATAAGACAACCCGCAGCCCCGGTTTTGGTCTCATCCCACGGAAACCATCCCATTTTGGTATCGCCCATATCATGAACCTGGATGGCAACCCCAAAAACCGCTTCGTAAAACCCTTTGGCCCGGTCCATATCGGCAACGGGAATCTCGAACCAACCCACCATGTTTTGTTCCATATTATTCCTCCAAGATTGATTTCAAATTGTCAAGTCCCTCCTCAAAATCCTTTCCAACAGCTTTGTCCATGTTCATGAACAGCATCATAATGCTGAACGGAAATTTATTTTTTCCGGAAAATCCCCAAGTCACCTTAGTCGAATTGGCATCCACCGCTTCGGTGGCCAAATAGGCATCGGAAGTGGACTTCCAAGGCTTCAGGAATCTAAGTTCGGACTCAACACGTTCCCCATCCACAATTTTGGTGATTTCTTGCTCTCCTTCCCCAACATCCTTATTCCCGTTCCAATAGCTCATCGCTCCCACTTCTCCATCGGTTCCGGTCAACTTTTTCTCCATGCCGGGGTCCTTCTGGTTCCAAGGCGACCATTGATCTTGGTTTTTAAGAAATCGAAGATTTTCAAAAACCTCGGATTTGGGTTTCGCAATCACAATCGATCTTGAAACATGGTACGTTTTGGGTGCAATAGCTGCCAAAATAAGGATGAGCAGTACAATCCCCGCTAGAATGTAAAATATCGTAGTCATTTGTCTTTGAATTGGTTAGATACTAAATGTACAAAAAACTTTATTCCGAAAGATATCGCTCAATAATGCCTTCCACACTTTTGATGGATTTTTTGGTCCAGTCCAACCGTTTCTCAAGGATTTCGGTCTGGGTAAGCTGCCAATCCACATTGGATTTTCTGACTTTTTGGGCGAGCTCCTGTATAATGATCGCTGCCGATACGGAAACATTCAAGCTTTCAGAAAAACCGACCATGGGTATTTTCAGGTATCCATCCGCTTGTTGCATTACCTCCTCACTCAAACCTTCCTTTTCCGTTCCAAAAAACAAGGCAGTCTTCTCCCTTGGGAAAAAATCAGGGAGCAGCAGGGAGTCGTTATGTGGGGTTGTAGCAATGATCTGATACCCCGACTGCTTCAATTTGGAGATACATTCAGAGGCATCCCCATATGTATGCATATCCACCCATTGTTCGGCCCCAACGGCAATGTTCTTGTCCAATCGCTTTTGAAAACGATCTTCCACCACATGTACCTCTTGAACACCAAACACATCGCAACTCCTCATGATAGCGCTGGTATTGTGCATTTGATACACATCCTCAATAGCCACGGTCAGGAATTTGGTGCGGTTTTGCAATACTTCAAGGAAGCGCTGCTTGCGCTCATCGGTCAAATACCCTTCTAAATAGGTCAACAAATCATCATTTTGCATAAATGCCAAGATAGAAAAAAATGAAATTCCTATTTTTGAACCTCCCCTGCTCTGGTAGCCCCAAACTTCCAACAAAGAAAACTAAACAATGGTCAAAAAGAAAATAGTGGTGCTTACTGGCGCGGGAATGAGTGCGGAGAGTGGCCTCAAGACCTTTCGCGATTCCAATGGTCTGTGGGAAGGTCACGATGTTATGGAAGTGGCCTCTCCCCAAGGTTTTGCCAAAAATCCGGAATTGGTCCTCGATTTTTACAACCAGCGCAGGCGACAACTTTTGGAAGTCAGTCCCAATGCGGGACACCATGCTTTGGTGGACTTGGAAAAACATTTTGAGGTGAGCATAGTGACCCAAAACGTGGACAACCTCCATGAACAAGCCGGCAGCTCCCATGTGGTGCATTTGCATGGCGAACTGTTCAAAGTACGGAGCACCATGGATGAAAACCATGTGTTGGAATGGAAAAAGGACTTGATTCTTGGTGATTTGGACAAAAATGGACACCAACTCCGACCCCATATAGTCTGGTTTGGTGAAATGGTCCCTATGATGGAAACCGCGGCCCAAATTACCCAATTGGCCGATATCCTGATCATTATAGGAACCTCCATGCAGGTATACCCTGCAGCCAGTTTAGCGAATTACGTATCGGGACAGACCCCTATCTTTTTTGTGGATCCCAAACCCAGTGTACGTCCATCAGATTTTGGGAACCTTACCATAATTTCCGAAACTGCTGCGGAAGGAGTCCCTACTCTTGTGAATCACTTATCTGATACAATGACCTGACCCCAATGGCCCAATCCAACAAACTCTTTTTCTGTGCTTCCGTAAGTCTGGCCTCTTTATGGGTCCAGGTGTACTCCTTTAAAGGCATTTTGCCCTTTTTAACCTCTTCGACCAACTCTTCCAGCTTATGATCTTTCTTTTTGTCCGAATAATTTCCCCAATCCGAAAAATTGAGTTCCTCCTTGCCTTCCTGGACATGGTGGTCCAACCAATACGAAACCGGGGCCACATTGTTGTACCAAGGATAGACCGTGTTTCCACTATGACAGTCGTAACACGTAGACTTCAAAATCTGCTTGACTTCGGTACTGGGTTGGGTCTCGGCCTCAAAAACGGCAACATAATCACTATCGGACAGATTTTTGTTCGGTCTGTAAAATTGCATGCCTATAAAGACCACCAACAAGACAATGCCTATTTTTTTTGCTATTTTCATTCGAACCGGATTTTAACTAAAAATACACTTTTGTGACCAAACAACAGCTACATACCAAATTGCATTCCGGCAGACTTACAAAGTCCGAAGTAGACCAATTGGTGGAACAATTGATACAACAGCCCTCATTGGCTGAAGCACTCTTTCTTGAGGTATTGAAAGAAGACAAGGAAGGGACATTCAATGCCAGCTGGACCTTTGATCACTTGATGCGGAAAAGGTTGGTCTATCTATTGCCCATGATGACCCTTTTCACAAACAGTCTGTCCGAACTACGGTGCGAATCCTGCATCCGCCCCATGGCCCATGTCTGCGAAATGGTTACAGAGGCCTATTTCAAGAAAAAAGACCTTGTTTTCATCAAGAATATAGCCGATGAACATCTAGAGAAAATAATGATCACCTGTTTTGACTGGCTCATCAGCCCCATGAACATGGCCCCGAAGGTATTTTCCATGACCAGTCTTTACTATTTGGGGCTCAAATTTGATTGGGTACATCCTGAATTACGCATGATTTTGGAGGAATCTTATGCCTCAGGTACGGTGGGATACCAGAACCGAGCCAAAAAAACACTGGACAAGCTGGCCAAATTAAGCCGATAAACTCTACAAGTTTAAGTATCTTTGCCACTTCCAAAACAGTACGCAAAAATGTCCTTAACGCAACTCAATGCCATTTCACCGATCGATGGTCGGTATAGAAACAAAACTGAATCCTTACAAAATTACTTTTCCGAGGAAGCCCTCATCAAATACCGTGTCCAGGTAGAGATCGAGTATTTCATTGCCCTTTGTGAAATACCGCTGCCCCAATTGTCTAATTTTGATGGAACCAAATTCGAGGAGCTACGGTCCATTTACAAGGATTTTTCTGCTGAGGATGCACAGGCCATCAAAGAAATTGAAAAAACCACCAACCACGATGTAAAAGCCGTGGAGTATTTCATTAAACAGCGTTTTGATGCCTTGGGATTGGAAGACCATAAAGAATTCATCCATTTCGGGTTGACTTCACAGGATATCAACAATACGGCCATTCCACTTTCCATCAAGGAAGCGATGAACGATAGCTACGTTCCTTCTTACTTTGAGGTGTTCGAAAAATTGAAGGAATTGGCCAAGGAATGGGAAAACGTACCCATGTTGGCGCGTACCCACGGACAACCAGCCTCCCCTACCCGTTTGGGCAAGGAAATCGATGTGTTTGTGGAACGTTTGAAAGAACAGTTCAATTTATTGAACGACATTCCCAGTGCCGCCAAATTTGGAGGGGCCACAGGAAACTACAATGCCCATAAAGTGGCCTATCCCAACATCGATTGGAAAGCGTTCGGCCAAAAGTTCGTGCAGGAAAAATTGGGCCTTCACCACTCTTTTCCCACAACCCAAATTGAACATTACGACCATATGGCCGCTTTGTTCGATTGCCTTAAACGCATCAATACCATCTTGATCGACCTCAACCGGGACGTTTGGACCTACATATCCATGGATTATTTCAAACAGAAAATAAAAAAGGGAGAAGTGGGCTCATCGGCCATGCCGCATAAAGTGAATCCCATAGATTTTGAGAATTCCGAAGGAAACATGGGTCTGGCCAATGCCATTTTTGAGCATTTATCGGCCAAACTTCCCATTTCCCGATTGCAGCGCGATCTAACGGATAGTACCGTATTGCGAAACGTAGGGGTGCCCTTTGCCCATACTTTGGTCGGGTTTCAATCCACGTTAAAGGGGTTGAACAAATTGGTACTGAACCAAGCAAAATTTGAACAAGATCTAGAGGACAACTGGGCCGTGGTAGCCGAAGCCATCCAGACCATTTTACGCCGCGAAGGCTATCCCAATCCATACGAAGCCCTAAAGGGCTTGACCCGGACCAATGAGAAGATCAACCAAAAATCCATTGCGGATTTTATTGAGACTCTGGAAGTTTCGGATGCCATCAAAACAGAATTGAAACAAATAACCCCAGCGAATTATACCGGGGTTTAATTAAACTCAAACTATTTGATTTTTTGATTATCCCTCCTTGTGGATTTCCACTTGGTGCGGGTATGGAATTTCAATTCCAGCGGCGTCCAAGGCCAATTTGCAGTTTTCATAGGTAGCAAAGTACACATCCCAATAGTCCTCGGGTTTACAGAATGGCCGCACGGCAAAGTTCACGGAGCTATCCGCCAGTTCCAATACGTTTACGGAAGGGGCCGGGTCTTTCAAAACCTTGGGGTTCGTGGTGAGCACCTTGAGCAATACCTCCTTGGTTTTTTTGATGTCCTCCCCATAGCCCACCCCGATTACGGTATCTACCCGCATTTTGCCTTCGGCGGTGTAATTGATGATGTTTCCATTGGCCATGGCCCCATTGGGGATAATGGCCAGTTTGTTCTGTGGGGTCACCAGTTTGGTGGTGAAGATTTCGATGCCCTTTACCACTCCCAACACGCCTTGGGCCTCTATAAGGTCTCCAATACGATAGGGCTTAAAGATCATGAGCAATACCCCACCGGCAAAATTGGAAAGGGAACCTTGCAAGGCCAGACCCACGGCCAAACCGGCCGCCGCTATTACCGCAGCGAAGGTGGTAACGTCCACACCCAATCTTGAAATGACTATGATGATCAAAAATACCTTGAGGCCCCATGACACCAAATCCAACAGAAATCGTTGTAAGGACTCATCGTATTTACTTTTGGACATGACCTTTCTGGCGGTCTTTACAATCTTTTTGATGATCCACGCGCCTATGACGTAGATAAGGATAGCGGTGAGGAGCTTGGGTCCAAACTCCTTGGCCAATTCCAGGCCGTAGTTCATCCATTCTTCTGCTTTTTCCATAGTGTAGTTGATTTGTTAGTGTTCCTATTATGAGACACTAAGATAGAAAAGAAGGTCACAAAACCCCGAGAATTTGGCAGATATCAATAAAAAAGGGCAACTAAAGTTGCCCCTTGATTGTGTTGTGCCCGAATATGGTTATCCTTTCAAAAATTCGCCGATCTCTCCCAATCCCTCTCCTTTATAGTCCGATTTTTGGATGGCCTGCATGAGTTGTATGATGTGGGCCGGATTCATATCCTTGCCCAAAACGCGAACCAGGGCAAAGCCCTTGTCATCACTGTCGCCATAGATGATCACTTCATCAATGGCATCTTCCTCACCCAAATATTTCACTACACCTTTACCGTATTTGGAGTTGATCTTCATGAGTTCCACAAAGTCACCGTTTTTTAGGATCTCCCGCACCTTGTTCCGCTCCACTTCAAATTCCGCAGCATTGCCCGAATTCTTTTTGAACGCCAACAAGTTGAACTTACGCAGGGATTCCACTGCCTCTTTCTGGGTAGGGGTCAAATCCACTGCATCCATTTTAAGGATGCTTGCCGGGACATCCACAACAATAAAATTGGGGTTCTCCGAATTGTGCACGTAGTATTCCTGTAAACTCTGGCGTGAGGAGCAAGAAGCCAAAAGGGCCACTCCCATTACCAAAATGCCTTTTACTATATTTTTCATCTGTACGTTTTTTGATTGATTTATTTTTTAATAGAATCAGCTGACAGTGATTGGTTGATGAAACTTGCATTTTGTTACACCATGGCCCCATCACTGCCAACCGAATACATTCCCTACTCTTGCTTGCCCGCCTTGTTCAACTCTTTGGGGAGGTTCATTTTTTTGGTCAGGGAATTGATCTTGTTCAAATCAATGTCACCCGTCAAAGAAAGTAGTACGGTCTCTATCTTTCTGCCATCGGCCTCTACTTCGTTCAGATCGGTGACCAACATCAGCAGTTCGCTTACATGGTCATCATCCCTTCCCTGTTTAATGTAAAACTTCACATTGGCATCCTTGTCCTTCACGCGCATAAGCTCTTCCATCTGGGAAGATTTCAGGTAACTGCTCACGGACGACCTCATATCGTCCCCTATCTTTTTGTTTTCCGTGGTAAAGACTTTTAGACTTTTAAGGCTGCTGGCGATATCCATAAAATCCTGGGCCTCTGGGTCGTTCACTTCCACATCGATTTTTGCCAATAGGTTGAACATGCTCTTGTTCACCACCACGGAGGTGACTTCATCCAAGTCTTCGAACTTATCGAACAAGGATTGTGAAAACCCCGACAATGGGAGAGCTGCGATCAAAATGATTAAAATATTCCTTCTCATGTTTTTCGTTTTTAATTGTTGTTGTAAATTTTTTGTTTTGCTTCCTCGAACTCTTTTAGGTAGGCCACTTTCTCCGTTCCCCGGCCAAAATTCTCCGCCAAGAGTTCAAAAGCCTTTTTGGTTTCTTGGTATGCGTACTCCGCTTTTTTTCTTTCCTGGTACTCATTACCCAAGTAAATGCCAAAGGTCAAAACTGCGACCGCTGCAACGGAAATCCATTTGTATAGATTACTTCTGGTTTTTAATGGAACCTGCTTGGTAAACCGTTCTTCCTTGGCGTTGGAAAAGTAATTGAACATGGGTTTGTACTGCTCAAGGTGCGCTGGAACGCTCTCTTGTGCAAAATACTCCCTAAGCTGCTGCTCCTCGGCCACCGTTGTGCTGGCCTCAAAATACTTTTCCAATAATTTTTCTATGTTATCCAATGCCATAGCTGTGTTTTTTTATCAATTCTTGTCGTACTGTCTTTCTTGCTCTGGACAATGCCACCCGTACGGCGGTGGGCTTCATGTCCATCAACTCACATATCTCCTCAAATTCGTATTGCTCCACATCGCGTAATTGCAATACCATTTTTTGTTGTTCGGGCAGTTCCTGCATGATCCGTTCCATCCATTGCACACTGTCCTCGGCTTCCAACTGGCGTTGCAACGAAGTGTTTTCATCACTATAGTTGCTGTGCACCAATTTTAGGTTTCCGGCCTGCTTGGATTTCAATCGGTCCAAACAAAAGTTCTTGGTCATGGTCATGGCAAAGGCCTCAACGTTCTTATACTGTCCCATGGACTCATTCTTTGACCATAGTTTCATCAGGATTTCCTGTGTGGCGTCCTCTGCTTCCTCCCGCGATACCAAAAGGCGTTTGGCCAGTCGGTACAGCTTGTCCTTAAAGGGCATCACCACATTTAAAAACTCTGATTGCTTCATTGGTTTGTCTTAGTTGTTTTCGGCCCCTCTATATTGGCCTACATTATCACGACGACGCATATCGAAATTTGTTACAAAAAATTTGTATTCTGCTTTTATGTACCTATTTTGTACAGCAAATTTGTAAGAAATTATAAAATTTATCGCCTTACTTACCAACCTCATCACATATTTGGAACAAAAATTGAGGAATCCAATAAAAATTCAGCTATGAAAAAATATCTTCTTCCACTATTGGGGTTAGTGCTCTTCTTTACAGCCTGCAACAATGATGATGACCAGATCAAGAATGGGGAAACCCCTACCATGAACCAGGGATCGTCCGCCATTGCACAAAATTTTATGTGGCAAGCCATGAACCTTTGGTATTTTTGGCAAGGTGATGTGCCCGATCTTGCCGATGATAGGTTCTCCACCAATAACGAATACACCTCGTTTTTGGAAGCTACCCCCAATCCCAGTGATTTTTACTACGATGTTCTCCTTTTTAACGATGACCGTTTCAGCTTTTTGAACGACGATTATACCGAATTGGTCAGCAACCTTTCCGGAGTTTCCAAAAGCAACGGACTGGAATTCAATCTTAAATATTTTCAAGATGGGTTCAATGTCTTCGGGTATGTCATTTACATTGTGCCCGATTCTGATGCCTCGACCAAAACCATTCAAAGGGGAGATATCTTTACCCGCGTGGATGGTCAACAATTGACCGAAGACAACTACATCAGCCTTCTTTTTGGAAACAACGATACCTATACGTTGGGTATGGCCGACATTGTTGGGGGTGAAATTGTGGACAATGACACCGAAGTGACCTTGACCAAAATCGAAAACCAAGTGGAAAACCCCATTTTGGTGGCCGAGACCTTGGATATAAACGGCACCAAAATCGCTTATTTGATGTACAATCGGTTCTTGAGCAATTTTAACGAAGAACTCAATGCTGCCTTTGGAAAGTTCAAGACGGATGGGGCCACCGAGCTTGTGCTCGATATGCGTTACAACCCAGGGGGATCGGTAAACACATCCCGTCTTCTGGCTAGTATGATCTATGGCACCAATACCAACGAACTCTATATTAGACAACGCTGGAATGATAAAATACAAAGCCAATTAAGCACTGCACAGTTAGAGGATTATTTTGCCAACTCCACAGGGGCAAGTGCCATAAACTCACTTAATTTAAGCCAAGTGTATGTACTGGCCACGGACGACTCCGCCTCAGCCAGTGAATTGGTGATGAATGGTCTGGCCCCTTATGTCGATGTCATCCATATTGGTGAAACGACACGGGGGAAAAATGAATTTTCCATAACCTTGGTGGACGATCCGGAAAATGCATTCATTTATGATGAGGACCGTGAAGGCAACATCAACTCCAAAAATAGTTGGGGTATACAGCCCTTGGTAGGAAGAAATGAAAACGCCGATGGGTTTTCAGATTACACTTCTGGACTTGTCCCTAATATTCCCCTTGAAGAAGATTTGGCCAACCTAGGGGTTCTTGGAGACCCCAATGAGCCACTTTTGGCCCGTGCCATAGAGGAAATCACCGGAGTGTCGGCCAAGAAAAGTTTTTCGGTACAGATACCTGCAAAAGGTTTTATCAGTTCCAGGGTTTTGACCCCGGTAAAAGACAATATGTATTTGGATAAACCACTGAATGTAAACCTAACGTTGAGCAAGAACCAATATCTACAATAAAAAAAAGCGGCCTAGGCCGCTTTTCTTTTTTACTCTACTGCTTGAAGATTTAGTTTTCGACATTTACTCCTTAAGTTTTCCGGTATTTCCAGTGCCTCAGGATGGAAAAGTCCTGCCAGCACTTCTATTCCGTTCACCAAGGTATTGGCCGATGATTGCGTGAACATATCGTAGTCCGCAATAAAAACCTTCCCTTCCTTGACCGCCTTGATGTCATCCCATCCCGGCCGCTGCATTAAAAGATGGATTTCCTCCATGGTTCGGTCAATCCCAAAACCACAGGGAGCAATGACCAAGACCTCCGGATTGTATTGTCTGATTTTTGACCAAGAGGTGACCACACTATCCCCAGACGGATTGGAAAGCATATCCACACCTCCCGCATAGGCAATCTGATGGGGAATCCAATGACCGCAGTTGAATATGGGCTGAATCCACTCCATGAGCATGACCCGCTTGGGCAGTGCCTTGGCCGAACGCAATTGGTCGGTCACCAAACCAATACGTTTATGAAGTCCTTCCAAATACCTATAGGCCACTTCTTCCCGGTCCAAAGCCTTCGCAATGGTAATGGCCGATTCAAAAACATCTTCCAAGGATTCAGGGCTAATGGATATCAACTCAGGTTGCTTCTTCAGATTGGCCACGGCAGCCGATGTACAAGCGGTATCAATCTGGCAAACATCGCACATGTCCTGGGTGAAAATAATATCCGGGGCCATTTGCTCCAAAAGCTTTTCATCCACATAATACAATTGCTTCCCCTGATGTTTGCTTGCCGAGAAAAGGGAATCGATTTCCTGACTGGACAAATTTTTCCCTTCAAGAATACAGCGTACCACAGGTTTCTTTTCCCTCAAGGCCTGTTCGGGACATTCAAAGGTGATTCCCATCAAATGTCCATCGAGCCCCATATCATAAAGCATTTGGGTAACGGCCGGCAAAAAGGAACAGACTTTCAACATAGGATTGCAACGGGTGTTTATAGGTTCAAATTCAACCCAAAGGCCAGATTCCTACCACGAGTGGTAAAGCCGATGACTTCAGTATATTCTTCGTTCAATAGGTTATAGCCATTGACAAATACTTTCAACCTGTTGGGTAACAATTGATGCTCCACATACAGATTCACCAAGGAAAATGCCTCCAAGGGTTCATCCGTAAAAGTCATGAAATTGGTGTCAAAACGTTCCCCAGTATAGGCGTAGCTCAAGGAAAGGTTGGTGGTTTCACAAACTTGGTAGCCCAATGCCAAATTCACCTTGTGCTTGGGAATTCGAATGGCATTGTCCCCTTTTCGTTCCGTAAAAGTATAGTTCGCATTGATGTCCAAAACATCAAAAGGGTTCCAAGACAACTCTACTTCCACCCCATTGGCATCGATTTCATCAGAAATGTTGATGCTGGTGAAGTTCTGGTCATACCCGATGGCATTCTTCTCATTCCGATTGAAATACAGGGCACTCAAACGCAATCCATCATTGACTTTATACTCCACACCTCCTTCAAGGGTTCTGTTCTCCTCGGGTTCCAAGTCTGGATTGGACCCAAAATCCCCGAACAATTGGGTCAAACTTGGGGTAATGTACGATGTGGCATACGACCCGAACAGCTTTACATACCCATTGGCGGATGGAAAAACGTAGGAAGGGTTAAGATTGTATACAAAATGACTACCATACTCGGAGTGATTGTTCCAACGTCCACCCACATTCAAATTCAATCCAAAATCGGAAACATAGACCACATTGGCATAGGGATCAACGATATTGAAATCCGTATCATTGGAAAACGTAGCCTCATCCTTGAGATAATTTACGCCCAAAATGGTATGCCATTTATCGTGGATCACATATTTGTTATAAAAATCAAGTACTAGGTTTTTCCCGTCCGATATACTCTCGCCATAGGTGCTTTTGGAATCCGTCTCATAATCCGTATACGCTGCGTTCAGGTGCAGCGACCCCTTCCCATATGCAAAAGATGAGGCGACTCCGGCCCTCTTCTGGTCCACTCTGGAACGGTTAGGGGCCTCCATGAAATCGGCATCAAATTCATTCGAATATCGGGTCTGGTTTCCATATACGGACAATCTAAAATCCTCAGAGAATTGATACCCCAATTTAACGTTGGTGCTGAAATGGGAAAAATTGTCCTCTTCATTTTCCGGGGTCACCGCAGCGGAAAGCCCTTTGGAACTCCGGTTGGAGAAATCCACCAGATAATCGAACTTATCCAAGGTCCCGTTCAAGGAAACTGCATTGCTGAGGTTGCCCAAATTGTAGTTCTGGTCATCGGCCGTCTGATTGGTCCCAACCGTGGTTTGAAAATTCCCTGCCAGTTTTTCTTTGGAGCTTTTCTTGGTGGTGATGTTGATTACTGCCGTAGCGGCATTGGTCCCGTAGAGGGTACTGGCCGCTCCCTTGATAATCTCTATGGTCTCAATGTTTGCGGTGGAAAGTAAACGCAAATCGTATTCTTGGCTAAAGGATGATGGATCGGAAACCCTGATCCCGTCAATGATGACCAAAACCTGTCTTCCTCGACCGCCACGGGCAAAAACACCCAAAACATCGCCGTCACGTCCACGGCTTCCCGTAATCTCGATCCCACTCTTGGTGTTGATGATCTGGGCCACGGTCTGGCCTTGTTTTCGTTCCAGTTCCTCGGCAGTGATCTTGATCACGGTCTTTCCTGAATTCTCACGCTTTAGTTCAAATTTGGAATCGCTCACTACAACCTCATCCAATTGTTGCACGTGGGCCGAATCTTGTTGTTGGGCACAAAGTCCCTTGCCTGCCAAAAGGGCGGCACATAACCATAAATGATTTTTCTTCATTTCGTTTAAATCAATAAACGGGAGCGTAGTATGGTGTTCATACGCAAACTTTTATCCCGAAAGTTTAACATTGTTTGTTTGAATTTGGCAGGTCTCCTGACTTGCTTTATGCGGTTTAACCTTCCCATCCCGGTCGGACAGTGGTTTAGAAGAAACCGCATCCCTTTTTAAGGGTGCCAAAACAAGTTTGGCATAAACTTACAGTTGCGGGAACAGTTCCGGATTTTCACCGGATTCCCTTTTAATCACACGTCAACAACAACGTGCAAACCAAAATTCAACGCGAAAGTAATCAATCTGTTTAATCTTTTTTGGCAAAAGTTAATTAATCTTACTTTTGGTCCATGGCAAAAAAACAGTTATCCAGACTCCTCATTGGAATCGCTTCCTTGCTCTTGGTTTTGGGCTGCGGAGAAAAAAAGAAGGCACCAGTCATCGACCTAGTAACTGCAGAGGAACCCCAAATCCAATATGCTACGGGCTTTACAGTCCAACACAATGGCCAGTTTACCGAAATTGAGGTTACGGCAGCTTGGCCCGGTTCCGAAAAAAGTTTCAAGTATGCCTTGGTGCCCAGGGAGAAATTAGCGGTCATTACCTTGCCTAGCGACGCCTATGATGCCATCGTGGCGATACCGGTTGAGCGCATGGTAATTACTTCAACTACTCATATTCCTTCCTTGGAAGCCTTGGGTGTACTCGAATCCGTAGTCGGGTTTCCCAATACCGATTTGATTTCATCTACTGCCACCCGGCAGCGAATCGACCAAGGCCTGATCAAAGAATTGGGTACCAATGAGAATATCAATACCGAGGTGGTCTTGGAACTCAACCCCGAACTGGTCATGGGATTTGGAATCAATGATACCAACAAGGCTTATGACATTGTCAAACGCGCTGGAATTCCCGTGGTCTATAATGGGGATTGGGTGGAACAGACCCCATTGGGAAAAGCGGAATGGATCAAATTCTTCGCCCCTTTCTTTCAGAAAGAAATGGAGGCCGATAGCATTTTTAACGATATTGAAAAGTCCTATCAAGAGGCCAAACTGTTGGCCAAAAATGCCAAAGAACGTCCTACCGTACTTACTGGGGGTCTCTACAAGGATGTGTGGTACGTTTCCGGTGGAAAAAGTTGGATGGCCCAATTTTTAGAAGATGCCAATACTGATTATATCTGGGCCGATACCGAAGAGACCGGGGGAATCGGTTTAAGTTTGGAAGCCGTCCTGGAAAAAGCGCAGCAAGCAGATTATTGGTTGAATCCGTCCCTTCACGGAACGTATGAAGAATTGGAACAAGCCAACATCCATTACCTCCAATTTTCGGCATTTTCCAATAAGAAGGTATATTCCAATGCCATCAGGAAGGGAGCCACGGGTGGATTGGTTTTTTATGAATTGGCACCCCAACGCCCCGATTTGGTGTTGAAAGACCTTATTTCCATCTTGCATCCGGGACTCTTGCCTAGTTATGAACCTCATTTTTACAGGCCTTTGCAGTAGATGTCGCACCCAAGATCATATCGCCTTTCCTTTGTGCTGATTTCGGTCGCACTCTGCCTTGCAGTGGTATTGAACATCAGTTCGGGTTCCGTTTCCATTCCCTTTTCGGCAACCCTCTCCGGACTTTTGGGCAAACCCTTGGAAGTGCCCTCATGGGAATACATTCTTTGGGACTATCGGGTTCCCAAAGCGCTTACGGCACTTTTGGTAGGCGGTGGACTTTCCCTGAGCGGACTCTTGATGCAGACCCTGTTCCGAAATCCACTGGCAGGACCCTTTGTCTTGGGCATTAGCTCCGGCGCCAGTCTGGGAGCTGCACTGCTTTTAATGGGGGCTTCTTTTGTTTCAAGCTTTGCTTCCCTGTCTTTTGTCGGTGATGTTTCCTTGGCCATTGCTGCCAGTCTAGGCAGTTTTTTGGTATTGGCCGTAGTGCTCATTGTTGCACAACGTATTCGTGACACCATGGCCCTATTGATCATCGGGTTGATGTTTGGCAGTATCACCTCGGCATTGGTCAGCGTACTGGCCTATTTTACCAGCGCGGAAAGTTTACAGCGCTTCATATTTTGGTCTTTTGGTAGCGTGGGCAATTTGAGTTCCCAACAATTGTCCTTGTTGACGGGGATTGTGATTTTGGGCGTCTTGCTCTGTGTGCTCTCCATCAAGGCGCTGAATGCCTTCCTTTTGGGGGAACATTATGCAAAAAGTCTTGGGGTTTCCCTGAAAAAATCAAGGTTGGTCATCATCATCGCAGCGGGTTTGTTGGCCGGTGGGATTACCGCCTTTGCCGGACCCATTGTCTTCATCGGATTGGCGGTACCTCATCTTACCCGACAGATATTCGACACCATGGAGCATCGCATTTTAGTGCCTGCCGTATTCCTTTATGGAGCCATCTTGATGCTGCTCTGTGATACCTTGGCCCAATTGCCCAACTCGGTGAACGTATTGCCCATTAATGCGATTACCTCATTGGTAGGGGCACCCGTGGTGATTTGGTTGTTGGTACGAAAACGTAAAATGATATTCTGATGGAAAACGTTGAAAAACATATCCTTTCCACCAAAGAACTGACCATTGGGTATGGTTCAAAAGTTGTGGCAGAACACATCAATTTTTCTTTGGAAACGGGAACGCTGTGTGGTATTGTAGGAGCCAACGGAATTGGAAAATCCACTTTGCTACGCACCTTGGGTGGTTTCCAACCCAAACTAGGTGGCAGCATTTACCTGAAAAGCAAAGCATTGGAGAACCATTCCCCATCTGAAATGGCCCAAAAACTCAGTGTGGTCCTTACCGAACCCCCTGCTTCCAAAAATCTCACCGTCCAAGAATTGATTGCTTTGGGAAGACAACCCTATACCAACTGGTTGGGAAGCCTTTCTTCAATGGACAAAGACCACATTGACCAAAGTATAAATGCTTTTTTACTCAACGATTTACGGAATGCCAAATGCCACGAACTGAGCGATGGTCAGTTGCAACGGGTTCTTATTGCCCGGGCCATGGCCCAAGACACTCCTTTGATTCTGTTGGATGAGCCCACCACCCATTTGGACCTCTACCACAAGGTTCAAATCTTGAAATTGTTACAGCAATTGGCCCATCAAAACCAAAAAACCATTCTCTTTACCACCCATGAGATTGATTTGGCCATTCAGCTGTGCGATAAGACCTTGATTCTGGATGGTATCGATAATCCCTTCGGGGCGCCTTGCGAATTGATTGAGCAGCATCATTTTGAGCGCCTGTTTCCTTCGGAAATGATTCAGTTTGATGCCAAAACAGGCACATTTAAGGTGAATAAGTAAGTTTATTTTCCGTTTCGGCATCCGTCGGAATCCGTTATCTTTATCCGAAGAAATCTTTTCATGAGCGCAGAACTTATCTATCTCATTATAGGAATCATTGCCTTGGCCTTGGGGCTGTTTGGTGGTATGTACATCCAAAAGTTAAAGACCAAGTCCACCGAAAGTGTTTGGGGCGAACGGGAACAGCAACTCCATGCCTCCATCAAATCCTTAAATGACAAATTGTTGTTGGGTGATGAGGAACGGAAACAGTTACAATCCGAAAAGGAACAGCAAAGCAACCAGTTGGTGCGTTATCAGGCCGATTTGGAAAACCTTCAACTCAAAAACAGGGAACAAAAGGAAGAGGTTGAAAAACTACAGGAAAAGTTCACCAAAGAGTTTGAGGTCCTTGCCAACAAAATTCTGGAAGAAAAAAGTGAAAAGTTCACCAAGAGCAATAAAGAGAACATCGAGAACATCCTCACTCCTCTCAACAAAAAGATAAAGGAGTTTGAGGAAAAGGTGGAAAATTCGCAAAAGGAGAACATCAGCATACACTCTGCCCTCAAAGAACAGTTGCTCCACCTCCAAAACCAAAACCTTAAAATTACCCAAGAGGCCGAAAACCTGACCAAAGCATTGAAGGGGGATAGCAAAATGCAGGGGAACTGGGGAGAATTGGTATTGGAACGGGTCTTGGAAAAGTCTGGTTTGGAGAAAGATAGGGAGTATAGCGTTCAGCAAAGCTTTACCCGTGATGATGGCAGTAGGGTCATGCCCGATGTCATCATCCACCTACCCGATGGTAAAAAAATGGTCGTGGATTCCAAGGTCTCATTGACCGATTACGAGCGGTATACCAATGCCGAGGAAGATGACAAGCCCAAATTCCTAAAAGACCATATCAACTCGCTGCGAAAGCACGTGGAACAGTTATCCGCCAAAAAATATGAGGACCTCTATGAAATGGAAAGTCCGGATTTTGTATTGATGTTCGTACCTATTGAGCCCGCCTTTGCCGTGGCCATAAACGAGGACGTTTCGCTTTACAACAAGGCCTTTGAACAAAACATTGTCATTGTGACCCCATCTACATTGCTTGCCACACTGCGCACCATTGATACCATGTGGAGCAATGAGAAACAGCAAAAAAATGCCATTGAGATTGCCCGACAGGCCGGCGCCCTCTATGACAAGTTTGAAGGTTTTGTATCCGATTTGACCAAAGTGGGCAAGAAAATGGACGAAGCTAAAAGTGAGTACCGTGGCGCCATGAACAAGTTGGTGGATGGCCGTGGCAACATCATTACCAGTATTGAACGATTGAAAAAAATGGGGGCCAAAGCCAAAAAATCCTTGCCTGAGCCTATTTTAAAGCGTGCCCACGAGGATGATTTTGAAGAAGACCCTAAACTAGAACTATAAGCCGTGAGAAAGTTTTTATTTATCGCCATTTCCGCCATAGTGTTGGCAATTGCAGCCTATTTCGCCTTTATCTACTACGTGCCCTTCAGTGAGGGCTATCGCTCTGGGGAACTCATCAAGTTCAGCCGTAGGGGCGTTGTGGTAAAAACCTGGGAAGGACAAATCAGTCAAGGGCTTTCGGGCACCAATGTATTTTCCTTTTCCGTGGAGGACAGCCAAACCGAGATCATTGAAAAAATGAAGGAATACCAAGGTCAGTACATCAAAGTGACCTACAAGGAACGCTACGCCACCTTCTTTTGGCTGGGCGATACCAAATATTTTATCACCGAAGTGGAAACGGAAAAGTCACCGCTATTCAGAAATCAATGAAAAAATTTAAGTCGTCCAAAGAAAGTAGGGTCTCCATTACCGAACTGATGCTTCCCTCCCATTCCAATTTTGGGGGCAAGGTGCATGGTGGGCACATTCTTAACCTTATGGACCAGATTGCTTTTGCCTGTGCCTCCAAGCATTCGCAAAGCTATTGTGTGACCGCCTCCGTGAACCGGGTAGATTTTTTAAATCCCATTGAAGTAGGTGAATTGGTCACGCTGAAGGCCTCTATCAACTACACCGGAAAAACCTCCATGGTGGTCGGGGTCCGGGTGGAATCCGAAAATGTGACCACCGGTGAGGTAAAACACTGCAACTCTTCCTATTTCACCATGGTATCCAAAGGCACTAACGGAAAAAACAAAGCGGTTCCCGGGTTGATTTTAAAAAGCAAGCAGGACATCCGTCGATTCGCCCGAAGTAAGGAACGGAAGCAATCCGCCTATAATCGCGACAGCAAATACGAATCCAACAACTTTAAGGTAAACGAGTTTTTGGAGTTTTTGGAAGGGGAAAACGTGACTATGGATTTGGACTAAGCCCTGCAGCGGCATCCTCATCCAAAAACCAAACCAGATTGCCTGATGTTGGATTGACCAGAGCAGCTGGATACACTTCAGAACCTGCTGTTTTCTCAACAATTGCCCTTACTTTTTCCGCCTTGGAAGCTCCGGTGACCAAAAAAGCCACTTCTTTGGCCATATTGATGACCTTTCCATTGATTGACACCCTTTTTTGACCTGAATCGGGATGGGTGGCCACTACGCAATGGTCCTCGGCGTTCCAAAGCTCAATCTCATGGGGGAAAATGGAAGCCGTATGTCCGTCATCGCCCATACCCAGAATGACCAAATCAAACTGGGGAATGCCTTCTATCCTATCCAAATTGATTTCCAACAGGTTGGCATAGCGCATGGCTTCACCACTGGGGTCATTTTCTCCCAATACACGATGGATATTGGCTTCGGGCACCTCAATTTTTGAAAATAGATGCTCCACGGTCATTTTGTAGTTGCTGTCGTCATCGGTAGGAGGAACGCAGCGTTCATCTCCCCAATAAAAATGAATCTTGCTCCAATCAATTTCATCCGAAAATTTTTCAGCCAGTACATCAAATACGATTTTGGGTGTGCTCCCCCCGGAAAGGGCCACATGGATCTCCCCCAAACTGGCCTTCTCCTTAAAATAGGTTGAAAACTGCTCCGCTACTTCTTGTTTGTCACTGTATACTTTTAATTCCATCAACATCTAATTTCATTTGTTCTTGACTAAACTGGTTCTCGACTGCGCTCGAACTGACAATTGCACATTGTTCATTGCTCATTGTTCATTGCTCATTGTTCATTGCTCATTGTTCATTGTTCATTGTTCATTGTTCATTGTTCATTGTTATTAGCAAATCACACAATATCCGGGGTCATCGGCGAGATTCTCCCCTGGGTTCCGCCAAAAACCAAAACCATTCATAAGGTTATCGGCATTTTCAGGACCCCATACCCCCGCAGCATATCCGTACATGCGCACATCCTTGCCATTCTTCCAATAATCCAGAATTGGGTCCACAAATTCCCAAGCGGCTTCCACCTCATCGGCACGGGCATAAAGTGTGGCATCTCCCTGCATGGCATCCAATAAAAGTCGTTCATAAGCTTCCATGACATAGGTTTCAGCTAAACTGGAGTAATAAAAATCCAAATTGGCACGCTCCACCTTGAAACCCTGTCCCGGGACCTTAACCCCAAATTTGATCAAAATACCTTCATCCGGTTGTATTCGGATAATCAGTTTATTGTCCTTGCTTTGCATACCCGAATCCTTGAAAATCTGGTGGTGCGGTGCCTTAAAATGGATCACGACCTCGGTGACCTTGGTAGGCATCCGCTTTGCGGTACGCACATAAAACGGCACCCCGTGCCAGCGCCAGTTGTCCGCATAAAACTTAATGGCCGCATAGGTTTCGGTAGTGGAATTGGGGTCTACCCCCTCCTCTTCCCGATATCCGTTCATCTTTTCCCCGTTGATTTCGGAAGCTACATATTGCGCACGGATCGTATTGTCGAACAAAGTTTGCTCATCCTTCATAATGCGAAGCGATTTCAGCGCTTTTACCTTCTCGTTACGAATCTCCTCAGGTTGGTCCCCAATGGGTGGCTCCATCACCACCAAGGATACAATCTGCAACAAATGGTTCTGGAACATATCCCGAAGCGCCCCAGATTTGTCGTAATACCCCCCTCTTTTCTCCACTCCCACGCTTTCGGCATTGGTAATCTCCACATGGTCAATATAGTTTCGGTTCCACAATGGCTCAAAAATGCTATTGGAAAAACGGGTCACCAATAGGTTCTGTACCGTTTCCTTTCCCAGATAATGGTCTATCCGGTATATCTGGGGTTCCGTAAAATATTTGTGAAGTCCTTTATTGAGCTGCCTTGCGGTTTCCAGACTATATCCAAAAGGCTTTTCCACGATCAAACGCTTCCAGCCGTTGTTTTGGGTATTCATGCCCGCTTCGGACAAATTTTGGGCGATGGTCTCGTACAATGTAGGAGGAGTGGAAAGGTAATACATGATATTCCCAGAGGTATCATGATCGGCCTTCAGGCTTTCAACCCGTTTGCGAAGCGGCGCATAATCCGTATCGTAATCCTTCCCCAAATCCATATAAAAAAGCTTATCGGCGAAGCCTTTCACCTCACTTTCACCCAGCTTTTGTAATTTCTCCTTCAGATAGGGGCTTTTATACACCACCCTATCCCGAAATGCCTCATCCGTAAGGTCACTTCTACTGGCCCCCAATACCACAAAATTGGGCGGGAGCTGCTTGGCCAAATAGAGATTAAAGAGGCCTGGAATCAATTTTCTTGCGGTCAAATCGCCAGATGCCCCAAAAATCACGAGCATTTGGTTTTCGGTCTTTTTCATACGATAGTTGATATTGGCTGAGTAATTTCTTCGGATGATCGCACACGTCATCCAATGAAGTCCTTTTATATTTGAGCATAACGAATATAAGGTTTATTTTAGGTTCTGATTTCAACAAATAGCTTACTTTAAATTGTCTTAACATAAGAAGCTGAAAACGAAGCACAATGACAGATACGTATGATTTTGGCCTAGTAGGCCTGGGAGTAATGGGACGCAATTTTATCTTGAATGTGGCCGATAATGACTTTACCGCCTTCGGGAACGATTTGGATACCGAAAAAGTGAATGCACTGATCCAAGAAGGTGGCGATACCTCAAAAGTGAACGCTACTACTGAGGTAAAAACCTTTGTACAAGCCCTTACCACCCCTAGAAAAATCATGCTCTTGGTCCCTGCCGGAAAGGTAGTGGACATAGTTATTGAGAGCTTATTGCCCCATTTGGACCAAGGCGATATCATCATTGATGGTGGGAATTCTTTTTTTACGGATACGGACCGACGCGAGGCCTATTTAAAGGAAAAAGGCATCAACTTTTTTGGGGCCGGGGTTTCCGGTGGTGCCAAGGGGGCCAGAAAAGGTCCCAGCATTATGCCAGGGGGTTCCCGCGAGGCCTACCAACATGTAAAACCCATTTTTGAAGCGGTTTCTGCCAAGTATAAAGGTGAACCCTGTGTAGCGTATTTGGGGCCTAAGTCGGCCGGAAACTATGTGAAAATGGTGCACAATGGAATTGAATATGGATTGATGCAGCTTACTTCGGAGATTTACGACTTGCTCAAAAAAGCGGGTGGACTGTCCAATGCGGAACTGCACCAAACCTATTCGGAATGGAACCAAGGGCGATTACAATCGTTTTTGGTGGAAATCACCTCAGAAATCTTCGAGCAAAAGGATGATTTGGGAGATGGTGACCTCGTGGATATGATCTTGGACAAGGCCAAACAAAAGGGAACCGGAAAATGGACTTCCCAAAATGCCATGGACTTGGGCATTCCCATCCCCACTATTGATGTGGCGGTGAGCATGCGGGAAATCTCGGCTCTAAAGGACGAACGGGTCAAAGCGGATGCACTGTACAACCGCCCAACACCTAAAGGTGTTGACAAAAACGACTTTACCTCCAAAGCGGAACAGGCGTTGTATTTTGCCTTTATCATTACCTATGCCCAAGGCATGCACCAATTGGCAGATGCCTCCAAAGAGTATGGTTACGAACTGGAACTGGGGGAAATTGCCAAAATATGGCGTGCCGGTTGCATCATCAGAGCAGCTCTTTTGGCGGATATCACCGATGCCTATCGTGAAGATAAAGACTTGCAAAACCTATTGCTCTCCCCTTCTTTTGTGAAAAAAGTACAGGAAACGGTTGATGCAGCCCGTGAATTGGTGGCCTATGGTGCGGCCAATGGCATTCCCCTACCCGGATTGTCCAATGCCCTTACCTACTTTGATGCCTATACCAGCAGTCGTTTACCACTGAACCTCATTCAGGCGCAGCGTGATTATTTTGGTTCCCACACTTATGAGCGGGTAGACCGAGAAGGAATTTTCCATACTGAATGGGAGGAATAGCTCCCATAACGTATGACATCTAAATAACCTATGGACCTCATATCCAACATTCAACAATGGCTTACCGACCATCCGGTATCAACTGCCATTATCAAGTATTTGGTTTGGGTCGTTTTGGTTTTTCTGCTTGTCAAATGGGTACGACAATTGGTCAAGAAAAACCTTCCTGACAATTCCCTGAAATACAAAGCCCAAAAGGCCATAGAGGTCATCGGATATTTTCTGATCATCCTAATCACCATTTCCTATTTTACGGGAAACATCAATGATTTTGGTCTTGCCATTGGGTTGCTCACGGCGGGCATCACCATTACCCTGCAAGAATTGATCCTGAGCATTGCCGGTTCCTTCTATATCTTTTTTGTACGTGTCTACAAACCGGGCGACAGAATCGAATTGAACGGCATAAAGGGAGATGTCATCGATATAGACAGCATTTACACCACCATGATGGAAATCGGGGAATGGGTGTCCAGCGATAATTACAGTGGACGGATTGTCAAAATCAGCAATGCCTTTGTGTTTAAGGGTCCCGTTTATAATTACTCCCTCGATTTCCCCTTTGTTTGGGATGAGTTTGACCTTCCGATTCGATATGGCTCGGATATGGAATTGGCCAAACAAATTGTAATTTCCGTAGCCCAGGAAAAATTATCGGAATATGTGAAAAATTCCATTGCAGGCTGGAAAGATGTCGTTAACAAATACTACATTGAAGATGCCCAAGTAGATCCCACGCTGGCCATCACCATGACCGATAACTGGATTCAGTTCAATTTGAGATACATTGTGGACTACAAAAAACGGCGGATGACCAAACATCTTCTCAATGAAGAGATTGGCAGAAGGATTTTGGAGACTGATGGGAAAGTAACCTTGGCATCCTCAACATTTGAAATCGTGAGAATCCCAACGTTGGAAGTCAATCAGGATAAAAGCATTCAAAAATAAAATCAAGCTTTGGGCCAGCGCCCAAAACACTAATCAACTAATCGCAATACCATGAAAAAACTGCTCAGCACTTTCATTCTCTTGGTCGCTTTTATCCCTTTGGGATATACCCAAGTACAGTCCAACTTGGAATTGTTGGATATCTTCAACATGGAGTACGTTTCGGACCCGCAGATTTCCCCTGATGGCTCCAAAATTATCTATGTACGGAATTTTAAGGATGTGATGACCGACAGAAACCTATCCAATCTTTGGATCGTGAATTTCGATGGTTCCAACAACCGTCCGTTGACCACGGGAAACCATAATGATTTTGCGCCCAAATGGTCCCATGACGGCACAAAAATCGTCTTCAAATCCAATATGGCCGATGAAAAGATGAAGCTCTACCTCATGTGGTTGGACACCAAGGAAACCATGGCCTTGACCAATACGCTACAAGCTCCGGGGCAGGTTTCTTGGTCGCACAACGACCGGTATGTGGCCTTCAACATGTTTGTGCCCAAGGAAAACAAATCCATTATTAAGATGCCGGCCAAACCCGAAGGCGCCAAATGGAACGACCCACCCAAATACATTGACCAAATGAACTATCGCGGGGATGGCCAAGGATATATAAAAGGTGGAAACATGCAATTGTTCACCCTACCCATTTCCGGGGGAACGCCCAAGCAGCTCACTTTTACCGATTTTGACCACGGAGGTCCTATTTGGTCCAAGAATGATACACATCTCTATTTCAGTGCCAATTTTCACAAGGATGAAGAGTTTGAGGCCTTGGATAGCGAAATTTACCAAATCAGTGTAGGCATCGGTGAAACCAAAGCCCTCACCGACCGTAATGGTCCTGATGGCAATCCCGTGCTTTCCCCTGACGGTTCCAAAATTGCTTATTTGGGTTTTGATGACCGTCTTCAAGGCTACCAATTGACCGATCTCTATGTAATGAATGCGGATGGAAGCAATAGTCAATTGATTTCCGGGAACTTTGACAGGGATGTGGAAGATATGGTCTGGAACAGCAAGGGAGATGGGCTCTATGTTGCCTACACCGATAAGGGATTGGGGAAACTGGCCTCCATGACCCTATCCGGAAAGGTGACCGATATAGTGGAAGGTCTCGGAGGATTGTCCTTGGGCAGACCTTACAATGCAGCCAGCTTTTCGGGTTCTTCCAACAACAAATTCGCCTATACCTTGGGTACAACGGACCATCCTTCAGATTTGGCGGTTGTGGATGCCAAAGGGAACAGCAAACGCTTGACCGCCCTCAATGATGATCTCTTTTCGTTCAAAAATTTGGGCAAGGTGGAAGAGATGTGGTGGGAGTCCTCCTATGACCAACGCAAAATACAGGGCTGGGTGGTAACTCCTCCCAATTTTGACCCTTCCAAAAAATATCCTATGATCTTGGAAATCCATGGAGGTCCCTTCACCAGCTACGGTTTTGTGTATTCTGCGGAAATCCAAGCCTATGCAGCGGCTGGTTATGTGGTGCTCTATACCAACCCTAGGGGAAGTACCAGCTATGGGGAGGAATTTGGTAACCTTATCCATCATGACTATCCCAACCATGATTATGACGACCTCATGTCTGGCGTGGATGCCTTGTTGGCTAAAGGTTTTGTGGACCAAGACAACCTTTTTGTCACCGGAGGTAGTGGCGGTGGGGTGCTCACAGCTTGGATTGTGGGCAAAACAGACCGTTTTAAGGCGGCAGTAGTGGCCAAACCCGTTATCAATTGGTATAGTTTTGTTCTTTATGCCGATGGCGTACAGTTCTTCTCCAAATATTGGTTCGGAAAAAAACCGTGGGAAGATCCTGAAAACTACATGAGACGTTCTCCCCTCTCCTATGTGGGCAATGTAACCACACCAACCATGCTCATGACGGGTGAAGAGGATTACCGAACCCCGATTGCGGAATCCGAGCAGTTTTATGCCGCTTTGAAATTACAGAATGTGGAAACTGCGATGGTGCGAATTCCTGGAGCTTCACACGGAATAGCCAACAAGCCTAGTAACTTGATTGCCAAAATAGCCAGTGTTTTGGCTTGGTTTGAGAAGTATAAGGATAATGAATAATCCAGCCGAAATCGGTTAGGTTACCCAAGAGTACAACTAATTTAAACCCCCATTTACAAATATAAATGGGGGTTCGCTTTGAGAAACCAATAGCGCATTACGTAGGCACAACAACTATTGATTTGGGGTTTTTATTAATTCCATCCACCACCCAAGGCACGATACATATGCACCTGGGCCAGCATCTGGTTCTTTTTGGTCTCTACCAGCTCCATCTTGGATTCCAAAGCTTCGCGCTGTGCCAACAATACCTCTATATATTCCACCCGTGCGGATTGGAAAAGGCGTGTAGACAACTCAATGGATTCCGTGAGGGCCTGTACTTGACCGTCTTTTAATTCATAGCTCTTTTTCAGATTGTCGATGTTGGACAACTGATTGGCCACTTCGATATAGGCATTCAAAATAGCCTTTTCGTATTCAAAAACCGCTTGCAACTGTCGGTCCGTGGCGTTTTTATACTCCGCTTTGATGGCATTTCGGTTGATCAAGGGAGCTACCATATCGCCCATGACCGAATACAACACGGATTCTGGGGTGGTGGTAAGATATTTGGTGTTGAACGCCTGCAATCCCAAGCCTGCCTTGATGGTAAACTGGGGATAGAAATTGGCCTTGGCCGCCTTGGTATCCAATTTGGCAGCTGCCAACTCAAACTCTGCTCTACGTACATCAGGCCTATTCTGCAACAATTGTGATGGAATCCCGGCATAAATGCTATCAATGGAGGTATCGATAAAGTTGTCGGACTCCCTTTGAATGTGTTGCGGGGTACGTCCCAACAAGAAATTGAGCTTGTTCTCCGTTTCCACGATCTCTTGCTGGATTTCGTATTTATGGCTTTGGTTTTTCAACACCTCTGCCTGAAAACGACGAACTCCCAACTCGGTGGCCCTTGCCGCTTGCTTTTGGAGCTTAACCATTTTCAAGGCATTCTGCTGAATTTCGAGGTTCTGCTGAATGATGGCCAACGCATTGTCCAACGCCATCAGCTCATAATATGAATCGGCAATTTCCGAAACCAACTGGGTTACCATGAAATTCTTGCCCTCAACACTGGACAGGTATTCAAAAACAGCCGCCTTTTTCTCATTGCGCAGCTTCTTCCACACATCCAGTTCCCATGTGGCAAAAGCCCCGACCTTATAATCCGTCAAAGGTTCAGGGAACTCCTCCCCTTCCTTGACCTCAAGGTTTTTCTCCACGGCACCACTTCGGGTATATTCGCCCACTTTTTCCACTTCGGCTCCTGCCAAAAGGTTCACAAAGGGCAAATACTCCCCTTTTTTGGCCTGAATTCCGTTTTTGGCCATATCCATCTGTTGGAAAATAATATTCAACTCCTGATTGTTCACCAAGGCCGTATCGATCAAGGCCACCAGGTTGTGGTCCTTGAAAAACTCCTTCCATTGTACCGCTCCTGTATTCACGGTATCGGTCGATTGGCTTTGATATTGCTCGGGCACTGTCCTGTTTTCGTCCCGGATTTCACGAGTGGGCACACAGGCGTAAAAGGCTGCTGCTGCCAGCACAGCGACCCCGTATAATTTCCTATTCCGTATCATTGTCTCCATTTTTCTTGTTGTTACCATTTCTTGTGGCCATTTTTTTCAACAGCTTGTTGATTTCACGAAGTCTTGTTCTAATCTTGCTCTCTCCCTCACTGGTCCTGAACAATTCTTCAGAAATAGGCTCATGGTGTTCGTCCTTGATAAGACTCTTACCTTCAGCCATTTTGGCAAAAAGGTAGTACAGTCCTGGAATCAACAATACGCCGAACAGGGTTCCAATAAGCATTCCACCCAAGGCGGAACCACCAATGGTCCGGTTTCCGATGGCTCCTGCCCCAGTGGCCACCACCAACGGAATCAAACCTGCGATAAAGGCAAAAGAGGTCATCAAAATGGGTCGGAATCGCTGTTTGGAACCTTCAATCGCCGCTGCAAGAATCGTAGCTCCCTGACGGTGCTTCTGCACAGCAAATTCCACAATCAATACCGCATTTTTACCCAACAGTCCCACCAACATGATCATCCCGATCTGGGCATACACATCATTGGACAGCCCCATGACCTTGAGCAAAAAGAATGAACCAAACACCCCAACAGGCAGCGATAGAATTACCGCCAGCGGCAATAAGAAACTTTCATACTGTGCAGCCAAAACCAAATACACGAATATCAATACCACGATAAAAATGTAGATGGATTCATTACCACGCTGTGCCTCATCATAGGAAAGACCTTCCCAAGCAATATCGTAGCCTCTGGGCAGGGTCTGCTCCGCCACTTCCTGGATGGCCTTGATGGCATCCCCACTGGTATACCCCGCTGCCGGCAATCCACGAATGGCCGCAGAATTGTACAGGTTGTATCGGGTAATCTCGTTGGGACCCAGCTTTTTCTCCATGGTCATGAATGCGGAATAAGGAACCATCTCCCCTTCTTCATTCTTGACATAGAATTTCTCCAAATCCGAAGGCATGCCACGATACTCCGGCGCCGCTTGAGTATAGACCTTGAAGAAACGTCCAAAGCGGATAAAGCCTTGCTCATAGGTACTCCCGATCAGAATATTGAGATTTTCCATCGCTTTTCCAATGGAAACACCCTTTTGCATGGCCACTTTGTTATTGATCTTCAACTCGTACTGGGGATAGTTGGCCGCAAAGAAGGTAAACAAACCTGTCAACTCCTTGCGTTCCCGAAGGGATTCCATAAACGCATTGTTGATACGCTCAAACTCATGGTAATCCGTACCATTGGTCTTGTCCAACAATCGCATGGAGAATCCGCCGGAGGAACCAAAGCCTGGGACGGCGGGGGGCTCAAAGTATTCAATGACCGCCCCTAGGTCTTTGGTTTCTTCTTCCAGCTCTTCCATGATCTCGTGTACGGAATGTTCTCGTTGCGACCATGGTTTAAGGTTGATGAGACAGGTACCGGCATTGGAACCCCGACCTTCGGTCATGATCTCATATCCGGCCAAAGAGGATACGGATTCCACTCCTTCAGTCTCTTCACAGATTTTCATAAGCTTACGCGCCACCTCATTGGTACGTTCCAAAGTGGCCCCGGGAGGCGTTTGGATAATAGCGTAAATCATCCCTTGGTCCTCATTGGGAATAAACCCTGCAGGCAATACCTGATTGGTAAGGAAAATACCGGCACAGAACGCCAATAAGGCCCCAAAAGTGACCACTCTTCGGTTTACGATCTTGGTCAAGAAGCCTACATATTTTCCTGTAAGCTTTTCAAACTTGCCATTGAACCAATCGATGAATCGGTTTACGGGTGATTTTCTTCTGGGCTGTCCATGGGTATTTTTCAACATCATGGCGCAGAGTACCGGGGTCAGTGTCAAGGCCACAATGGCTGAAATAACTATGGAACCTGCCATGGTAATGGAAAACTGCCGATAGAATACCCCTACCGGTCCGGTCATAAAGGAAATTGGGATAAATACCGAGGTCATTACCAAGGTAATGGCGATAATAGCGCCTCCAATTTCGCCCAACACTTCGTAGGAAGCTTTATAGGGAGTGAGGTTTTCCTCGTGCATTTTCACGTGCACCGCCTCCACCACCACAATGGCGTTGTCCACCACAATACCAATGGCCAATACCAGTGCGAACAGAGTGATCAGGTTGATGGACAGACCAAAAAGCTGCATCACAAAGAAAGCACCGATAAGGGAAACAGGTACCGCAATGATCGGTATCAATGTGGATCGCCAATCTCCCAAGAAGAGAAACACCACAATGGCCACCAGGATAAAGGCATCCCGAAGCGTATGGAGCACTTGGTCAATGGATGCATCCAAAAAGTTGGATACGTCGTAGCTGATCTTGTAATCGATGCCCGGAGGCATTTCAGCTTCGAGTTCATCCAGCTTTTCCTTAACGGATTTGATCACATCGCTACCGTTACTTCCAAAGGTTTGTTTCAATACAATGGACGCTGAAGGCTTTCCATCCAAGTTGGAATAGATATCGAAGAACTCACTTCCCAGCTCAACACTGGCCACATCACCCAACTTGAGCAACTCTCCTTCTTCATTGGCCTTAATGATGATATCTTCGTACTGCTCAGGTTCGCTGTACCGGTCTTGGTACACCAAAACATATTCCAAGGACTGGGCCTTTTTACCGGAACTTCTTCCCAAACGCCCGGGACGTGCCAAAATACTTTGGTCTTCCATGGCTTCGAGAACTTCCTCTGCTGAAATATTATATGCCCGCATACGGTCTGGCTTCAACCAAACCCGCATGGCATATTTACGGCTCCCCAAAATCTGCGCACTGGCAATCCCGTTGATCCGTTGGATCTCTGGAATCATCTTGGTGTAGGCATAGTTATAGAGGAACTTCTCATCGTTGTCCTTGCCATCACTGTACAGGTTCACGTACATCAGCATACTGGGCTGTACCGGGGTGATGATGACCCCTTCACGCTGCACCAACTCGGGCAAGAGGGGCATTACCTGGTCTACCCGGGTCTTTACCCGAACCACAGCTTGGTTGGGGTCGGTGCCCGGTTCAAAGATCACACGCAGGGTACCCTCCCCTGCACTCGTGGCATCGGAAGCTATGTACCGCATTCCCTGTACCCCATTGATGGAGGTTTCCAAAGGAATCAAGGTCGATTTTACCAACACATCCGCACTTGACCCCGGATAAGCGATAAAGATATTTACCGTGGTCGGTGCAATCTGGGGAAACTGCGATATGGGCAATTGTTTTATGGCTAGTAGCCCCGTAAACACAATGATCACGGAGATCACTATGGCCAAAACGGGCCTATGAATAAATTTTTTGAACATCTTATTGAAAGATTTTGGGTTCTACTACTCAGTGTACAGGTCTAGCTTGGAAAGGATTTCCTCCGGTTTTTCAAACCCGTAATGGATTTTCTCCCCGCTCCGAACCATTCGTATGCCTTCCAACAAGACTTTGTCATTTTCAGAAATTCCGCTTTCCACCACAAAAAGGTGGGGCAACTCGGCACCCACGGTAATCTCTCGTTGCTGCACTTTGTCCTCTTTGTCCAAAACGAAAACGTACTTTTTGTCCAACACCTCAAAAGTGGCCTTTTGGGGAATGAGCATGGCATTCTGTAAGGGAACCTTCATTAATATGCTACCGGTTTCCCCGTGACGAAGTATCCCATCGGGATTGGGAAAAGTGGCCCTAAAGGCTATGTTCCCCGTTTCGTGGTTAAATTCCCCTTCTATGGTTTCCACGATACCGGATTGGTTAAATTTCTTGTTGTTGGCCATCAAAAGGTCTACCTCTTGTTTATTGTCCTTATTGGCGCTGGTGATATAATCCAAATACTCCGCCTCAGGAACATTGAAATAGACCCACATTTTACTGTTATCGGAAAGTGTGGTCAGCAGTTCGCCTTCGTCCAGAAGGCTACCCTCCCTTGCTTCAAGGTGGTCCATGATCCCATCAAATGGGGCACGGATATCGGTAAATCCCAAATGGGTTTCAGCCAAGGTCACCTCGGCTTTGGCTTTGTCATATTCCGCTTTGGCCATGGCCAGTTCATTTTCGGACACCACATTGCTGTCGGCCAACAATTTGGTGTTCTGATATTCAATTTTGGCCACTTCTGCTTCCGCCTTGGCCTTTTGAAGGTCTGCTTGATAAACGTTGGGCATGATGTGGAACATCTGCTGTCCTTTCTTTACGTGCTGCCCTTCATCCACATAGATATGTTGGAGGTATCCTTTTTCAAGTGCCCTCAATTCAATATGGCGAATGGAATGAATTTGACAAACGTAGTCTTTGGTGATGGATGTGTCCATACGTATGGGACTGCTGACCAGATACTTGGTTTCGTCCTTTTTTTCATGTTTTTTGGACTCGCAGCTTGCATGGAACAGCAATACAAACATGCCAATGAAGATGGAAATTCTCCTCATAATGTTTACAGGTTTAAAAAATTGGTTTAATTGATTGAAGGGAAGTCCAAATCCAGTTTACCATGGACCTACCCCATTGTGTTGAAATTATTTCAAAGGATGGAAAGCGGTCTCATATTCCACGAGACCAGCTAAAAGTGGAAAATTCTAAATTCGGAATACTTGAAACCTTATATGCCGCTTTTGGGTTGCGGTAGTGAAATTAGGTTCCAAATGTCTTGGATTGGTCTCAAGTTGACCAAAGGTTTGCTCAGAGAGTGAGCCATTAAAAAAGGCAGTCAAATAACTGCCCAACCGTACATCTACACTAGAAGAAGTAGTATTCTCATCACGTTCTTCCTGTTCCTCCACATCGGTGATCTCCACAAAAAGATTCTTCTCCACCCCATTTAGAGGAATGGCAACGGTAGAATTATCGATGTGTTGATGGTCAATGATACAGGCACTTTCCGAAGTGTCTTGCGCATCTGCATAGGTATGGTTCATGAATCCTCCCAAGAGAAGCATACATAAGGGAACCAAATATTGCGCTAGTGCCTTTTTCATTTGGGGAACAAAACTATGTCACGCAAACAACACGCACAAATAGTCATTGTTAATATTGGTTAAATTCGATAAATCGTCTGCTTTTTTTGTCAAAAATTTTGTAGGAATACCGTGAAATTCAATTCTTCGCAAAATACTTCCCCTACATATTCCTGCATTTGCGGTCTGGCCAAAAAACGTTCTTAAACCCGCTTAAGTTTTTTAGTTTTTAGGTTGGATACCTTAGCCTTAAAATCTAAAAAGAAGATAAACAATGGAGCAACGAATTCAAATTGATGAAACCGAACCTTTGGCCTATAAGGCCATGTTTGGCTTGGAGGCATATTTAAAACAGGGAAAATTGAGCAAATTGCATTATGAACTCATCAAAATAAGGGCTTCACAACTGAACGGCTGTGCTTTTTGCATCAATATGCATACCCAAGAGGCCTTAAAAATGGGCGAAGACCCTAAAAAATTGTTTATTTTAGATGCCTGGTGGGACACCGAGCTGTTCAGTGAAGAGGAGAAAGTCATCCTAAAAATAACCGAGGAAGTCACGATGATCCATGACCAAGGACTCACCCGGGAAACCTATTCAAAAGCTATGGAACGATTTGATGCCAGCTATATTTCCCAGATCATTATGGCAATTGTTACCATAAATGCATGGAACCGAATAGCCATAAGTACACAAAAACCCTTAGTATATTAAACTATACATTCTTAAACCACAAAGGACTCCAATGAGACTTTTGTTTTTTATGGATATTGGTCATTTAGGCCATTCTTGGAAAAATCCCATTAAAGATGTTTCCTACTGTGCATTTCATCTGATTTATTGCGCTTTCCAACTAATGGTAATTTTTTTTTGGAGATGGTTTCCTAATTTTACACATATAAAATAATATTGCCGATAACCCCCATGAAAAAGAACTTACCTCTGCCGCTACTAGGTGTGCTAACAATCTTATTTTTCTCTATTTTTTCTTGCAGTCCCGAAGATGGAACCAATGGTCTTGACGGCAAAGATGGTACCAACGGTCTTAATGGAAGTGACGGATCGGATGGACTCAACAGCCTAATAGCAACTTTCATAGAACAACCCGGAGAGAACTGCTCCCAAGGAGGTTTTCGTATCGATGTTGGCTTGGACGCCAATGATAATGGAGAACTGGAGGCAGGAGAAGTGGATTCCTCAGAATACCTATGCAACATGGATTCCTCAGGTTTCCCATTTACTTCATACGTATCATTGATAAGTCAGTCTGGGACCGATGACCCAACCAGCGTTATTGTTGAAAATTCCTTGAGCTTGGGCATATCATGGGTCCGGGAATCCCAAGGAAGATATTTGGGAACTTTGGATAGGGCTATCGACATTGGTAAAACGGTCATTTTTTATAATACCCCAAGCACCCATACCGGGGTGCGTGGTGAATTGGTTGGCAATAACCAAGTTAGACTGGAGTTACAAAATGGAATTAATGTATTTGCCGATAATTTTGAAAACTTATCCTTTGAGCTCAGGGAATATGAATAATACAGATGTTGGGTACATCCAAAACCTCTAAACATATCTTAAAATTTAGATTTTAGAATTATCATGAAAAGAACAATCCCGATTTACATACTTTTTTTGGCCCTAGTGTTTACGTCTTCTTATGGACAAAACTCATTCCCAGCATCTGGGAATGTGGGCATAGGGACACTGTCTCCCAACTATACCTTGGATGTATCAGGCACAATGAACGCAACCAACATCATTACTGGCACCATAAATGCCAGTAGTATTCTGTTGAATGGGTCTTCTATTCAAGAACCCATTTGGAGTCTGACGGGAAACAACGCATTCTACACTTCGGGAAATGTAGGTATTGGAACCAATTCCCCGAATTATGCCTTGGATGTAGCAGGCACTCTTAACGCTACCAATATTTTGGTGAACGGAGCTCCTTTGGAGAACTCTTCCTCACCATGGACGGTAGCAGGAAACGACACCTATTACAGTACCGGGAATGTAGGAATAGGAACCAATTCTCCGGGATATGCCTTGGACGTGGCAGGAACGCTAAACGCAACCAATATTCTGGTCAATGGATCGGCATTGGAATCGCCACTATGGAGTCTCAATTCTGGGGATGCCTATTTTGATTCTGGAAACGTGGGTATTGGAACGGACACCCCTGGATATACCCTGGATGTGGCGGGAACGCTCAACGCCACCAACATTTTGGTCAATGGATCGGCCTTGGAATCCCCCTTGTGGAGTCTCAATGCCGGGGATGCCTATTTTGATTCTGGAAATGTAGGTATTGGAACGGACACCCCCGGATACACCTTGGATGTGGCCGGAACGCTCAACGCCACCAATATTTTGGTCAACGGATCGGCCTTGCCATCATCCCCATGGTCCATTAGCGGCAACGATCTTTCTTATAGCCTAGGAAATGTAGGAATAGGGACCACCAATACCCAAGGTTATATGCTTGCAGTGGCAGGAAATGTCATTGCCGAAGGCGTAAAAGTTGAACTTGAAGGAAATTGGCCCGACTTTGTATTTACCAAAGACCACAAACTTCTTAGTTTATCTGAAGTAGAGTCTTATATAAAGGAACATGGTCACCTTCCCAATATCCCAAGTGCGGAAGAAGTAAAAAAAGAAGGCATCAATCTTGGTAAAATGGACGCTCATTTATTGCAAAAAATAGAAGAGTTGACATTACATACCATCCAACAACAAAAAGAGATTGATAGCTTAAAAAACATCAATACCAAGCTAGTAGAGCAAAATAAGCTTATTGAAAAGCTCTCCGAACGTCTGGAAAGTATTGAAAATGCCAAGAAACAATAAGCCCCACAACAGGCTAAAAATAAAAAAGGGGGTTGATAAATCAACCCCTTTTTTTATTATCCTCTTTCTACTTTTACTTACTCAAATACATTTTTCGACGAGAATATAGGTTGTAAAACTCATCATCTTTTAAGCTATCAATAAACAATATACTTTCGCCTGTACTCTTCATTTCCGGCCCTAGGTTCTTATTTACATTGGGGAACTTATTAAAGGAGAAAACCGGTTGTTTAATGGCGTATCCATCCAATTTAGGGTCAAACGTAAAGTCTTTCACCTTCTTTTCCTTCAGCATTACCTTGGTGGCATAATTCACATAGGGTTCCCCATATGCTTTTGCAATGAAAGGAACTGTTCTGGATGCCCTCGGGTTGGCCTCAATGATGTACACTATATCATCTTTGATAGCAAACTGGATATTGATCAATCCCACCGTGTTCAGGGCCAAAGCGATCTTCTTGGTATGATCCTTGATCTGTTGCATTACAAACTCACCCAAGTTAAAGGGGGGTAAAGTGGCATTGGAATCCCCGGAGTGGATACCGCAGGGTTCTATATGCTCCATGATTCCGATGATATACACATCTTCCCCATCACAAATGGCATCGGCTTCAGCCTCTATGGCCCCATCCAAATAGTGGTCCAAAAGGAGCTTGTTGTTGGGAATGCTTCGTAGCAAATCCACCACATGGGCCTCCAATTCCTCTTTATTGATGACAATCTTCATCCCTTGTCCTCCCAAAACATAGGAGGGTCTCACCAAAAGGGGGAAATTCAGTTCATCGGCAAGGGCCAAAGCTTCATCTGCCGTTTCGGCCACCCCAAATTTTGGGTAAGGAATGTTATTCTCTTTCAATAGTGTGGAAAAGCTTCCCCTATCCTCGGCCAAATCCAAGGATTCAAAGCTGGTTCCAATAATATTGATTCCATATTTGTCCAGCTTCTCGGCAAGTTTTAATGCGGTCTGACCACCTAACTGTACAATCACCCCTTCAGGTTTTTCGTGTAGGATAATATCATAAATGTGTTCCCAAAAAACAGGCTCAAAGTACAGCTTGTCCGCCGTATCAAAATCCGTGGAAACTGTTTCCGGGTTACAGTTGATCATGATGGTCTCATAACCGCATTCGGCCGCAGCCAGAACTCCGTGCACACAGCAATAATCGAACTCGATTCCTTGCCCAATACGGTTTGGTCCTGAGCCTAGTACCACAATTTTCTTTTTATCGGTCACCTCACTATCGTTGGCCACATAACGCTGACCATCGGCAGTTTCGATCTCTTCCTCAAAAGTGGAGTAATAGTAAGGCGTAACGGCCTTGAATTCTGCCGCACAGGTATCCACCAATTTATACACCCGATTGATGTTCAGGTCCATTCGCTTGCTGTGTACCTCACTCTCCCAACAATCCAGCATGTGGGCAATCTGTCTATCGGCAAAACCTTTCTGCTTTGCTTCCAACAAAAGTGCTTTGGGCAGACTTTCTATGGTGTATTTGGATATCTCCACCTCCAAGTAATGCAATTCCTCGTATTGTTTTAGGAACCACATATCTATCTTGGTGATTTCGTGGATACGTTTCAATGGAATTCCAAGTTGAATGGCATCGTAAATCACGAAAACCCTGTCCCAACTGGGCACTCTCAACTTCTCAATGATAGTCTCGTAATCCTTATATCCCTTGCCGTCGGCTCCCAATCCATTTCTTTTGATTTCCAAAGATTGTGTGGCTTTGTGCAAGGCTTCTTGGAACGAACGTCCAATACCCATTACTTCCCCTACGGACTTCATTTGAAGTCCCAAGGTTCTGTCGGAACCTTCAAACTTATCAAAGTTCCATCTTGGGATTTTTACGATCACATAATCCAAGGTAGGCTCAAACAAGGCCGATGTGGACTTGGTAATCTGGTTGTCCAGTTCGTCCAAGGTATACCCAATGGCCAATTTGGCTGCAATTTTTGCAATCGGATACCCTGTGGCCTTGGAGGCCAAAGCAGATGAACGGGAAACCCTTGGGTTGATCTCAATGGCAATAATATCTTCTTTTTCGTCCGGGCTTACGGCAAACTGCACGTTACATCCCCCAGCAAAATCCCCAATGCTGCGCATCATATGGATGGCCATATCCCGCATGCGTTGGAAGGTTCTGTCAGATAAGGTCATCGCGGGAGCAACGGTAATGGAATCCCCGGTATGGATACCCATGGGGTCCATGTTCTCAATGGTACAGATGATCACTACGTTGTCATTCTTGTCCCGAAGCAATTCCAATTCGTATTCTTTCCAACCCATCAAGGCCTTATCGATCATCACCTCATGGATAGGCGATACTTCCAGACCGTGGCTCAACATATCATCAAAATCCTCTGGGTCATATACGATACCCGCTCCTGCCCCACCAAGGGTAAAGGAGGCCCGTATCACCAAAGGAAAACCAAACTCCTGTGCAATTTCCTTTCCTTTTAGGAAAGAGGTGGCCGATGCTTGTGGAGGCATGCCCACGCCTATTTTCAACATCAACTCCCTAAACTTCTCACGGTCTTCGGTAATGTTGATGGCGTCGATGTCCACACCTATGATCTCCACACCAAAGTCTTGCCAGATGCCTTTTTCATCGGCTTCAATACACAAGTTAAGCGCTGTTTGCCCTCCCATAGTGGGCAAAACGGCATCTATATTGGGGTGGTTCTTTAAAATCTCAATGATTGATTTTGTGGTAAGGGGCTTCAAGTATACATGATCCGCCATGGAAGGGTCTGTCATAATCGTAGCGGGATTGCTGTTGATCAAAACAGTTTCTATCCCATCCTCACGAAGCGACCTAAGGGCTTGGGAACCAGAATAATCAAACTCACATGCCTGGCCAATGATGATGGGGCCAGAACCGATAATCAAAATGGATTTTAAATCTTTTCTCTTTGGCATTCTAAAAAGTGTTACTCGTTTTTGGTTTCAAGTCAAAAAAAAGGTGTTACCTAGAAAAGTAACACCTTTAATTTAAATCTAAAATACTATCATTTATTTTTTATGTCTTGGCTCAGAGGAAACCGTTAACTTCTTTCTTCCCTTGGCTCTTCTTCTCGCAAGAACTTTTCTACCATTGGCAGTCGCCATGCGCTCCCTAAAACCATGCTTGTTTCTTCTCTTCCTTTTTGACGGCTGATACGTTCTTTTCATTTCGGAACTCTTTTAATGGATTTTGTTGGTGGAAAGATTGTCTTCCCGAAAAATTCTGGGCGCAAATATACGAAGACTTTTTACTTTGACAAGCCCTGAACAAAAATATTTAATTTAGTTTTTACTACTTTTGCCACCTCTTTTAATCCAAAGAAAATCAACTGGAATATGTTCAACAAAAATCTTAAGCTCGTTATAGCCGGTCTCATTATAGCCTATGCCGTATACCAATTTGTGGAAGGATACATTGGCAATGGTATTTCATTGATCCTGCTCTCCTTGGTATTCATCTTTCTGTACTTTAGAAACGAGTTTATCCTTTTGGCCTTCTTGCGCATGCGCAAACAGGATTTGGAAGGCACCCAAAAGTGGTTGGACAAGATCAAGAACCCCGAAGCTGCCTTGATCAAAAAACAACAGGGGTACTTTAACTACCTGCATGGGATCATCTTTTCGCAAAAGAACCTTACCCAGGCCGAAAAATACTTTAAAAAGGCCCTAAAACTGGGATTGACCATGGATTATGATGTGGCCATGGCCAAATTGAGCTTGGCAGGCATTGCCATGCAAAAGCGCAGAAAGCGTGAGGCCACCCAATTGTTGCAAGAAGCCAAAAAGCTGGACAAGAACAACATGCTTACCGAGCAGATCAAGATGATGCAGCAGCAGATGAAGAAGATCTAAGGGTTCTCCGCTTCTTTATTTTACTTTCTTTTTTTCGTTGGGATGGGCCATCCGTCAATCCAAATGGGGCATTGGTCAATTGCCCGTGGCAAATTATTCAAAGAAATTATTACTTCACTTATGGTCATTATAATTCATAAAAAATAAACTGAATTGTATCTTACATTACAAACAATAAAAT
>CP051244.1:2972532-3149963 GCA_017795045.1 Allomuricauda sp.
AACATTTCACTAAAACAAGAGTCGTTAATTTATCTGGTAAGAATATTGACTTTAAGACTTCAATGGTCAGATACTTTTGCAGGTGGATACCTTTTGAAACATTTTCGCTTCTCTTGGGTGAGAATGCAAAAGCTTGGCATGATGTAATTTCGAAGACCTTAGTGGTAGAAGATAAAATTTAATCATGTTTTCCATTGGAATCAACTAAACTCACCCTATCCAACAATAGGTACGTATTATTCATTTTTCAATGTCATAATTTTCGTCCTACTATAACATGTACTACCCCCTCAACCGAAACAGCCTTACCATCCATCCCTTATTTGGTATTCTTCCATATACCTTTTCACTTTTTATCGCCATCCGTCAATTCAAATGGGGTATTGGTCAATTGGTACACGACCTAACCCCACAATCTTTATAACTTCATCTAAATTTGCCACTTAATCGTAACGAAACAGCGTTGGCTTATATCGTTAGCTGCTTTCTAATCCATGGAAATAGGGAAAAAGTTTAATCAGTTCACCAAGGAAGAATACTACGAAACGTTGAAAGATCACAAAAAGTATCGTGATTTTAATACCCTCGGGCTCTACCGTTCAATAATCGAAAATGATAAATTAGACATAGAAGAGAAAATTGAAATACGGAATTTGGCCAACTCTTATTTTCAAAAAACCTTTAACTTTTATCAATTGAAAGATCCCCAAACCTATTTTGAGTTAATAACTCTCAACCAAGAACTTACCAAAGACGAAGAGCAGAAAATTTGGAGTGGAATACGTTCAAACCAAGAAAAAATCCTAAAAAACAAACGAATCAAGCATCGAAATTTTGGCTACTACTCCAAACATGATTGTGCTTATTCCAATTGTCCCTTGAATGGCTTAATGGTAAAGCAAGGTTCAATTTTGGCAGGAGGGCATATGTGGTTCGATTCCGATAAAAACAGATACATAGCCCATGAAAAATCTGAACAGAACAGAAAAGAAAGAAAAAATATGTCGCAACTAATTAAAAAGGAATTGGAGCAAAAAGATAATCCCTGTATTAATACTAAATAAATTCCATATCATTATTTTAAACAATCTGTATCAGTACAACTCCTATCCTCCCACAGGTAATGGCTTTTATTTGGGATTCTTCGATATGACTTTTCCCTTTTTATCGCCATCCGTCAATTCAAATGAAGCATTGATCAATTGATTGGGGTTTTCCCGTTGATTTTCTTTTTCTTCACGACCATTACCAACAAACATGGATTATGCTCAAGGTCACTGCCATGGAATATATTCTTGATTTTTACCCGGGAGCCTTGCGCTTTTATTTTACGGATGCTTATGGTACCCAACAGACATTGGTTGAAAAATTACCCGTTCTTGGGTTGGACCATCCAGAAGATGCAACAAATCTTCCATTTGATTTTGAAATCCCCTTCAAATTGGTCAAAAAAATTGATGGTAAAATTTCAAAAGTCAAATTGGACTTTGGAATTTCAGATGAATATGGGAATTCCGAATTTTATATAATCCGTGACTAGAGTTTTTTATCCCATAGATAGCTCCATTGTAACTTACCTCCCTACACTCCCCACGCAGTAATAGCCCTTATTCGGGTCTCTTCCATATACCTTTTCCCTTTTTATGGCCATCCGTCAATCCAAATGGGGTATTGGTCATTTGCCACTTGAATTTTTGCCAGGAAACCATCAACTTCACTTATCGACCGATATAATTTATTAAAAACGAATCATATCTTTAAAGTTGCCATTAATTTGAATGAAACTAACTGACCAAATAAAAATCCGAGAGCTGAAATTCAAACCAAAGGTTGAAATTTTAGAAAATACTGTTGAATTGAACGACATAGGTATTTCAATTCCAATTCCCAAAGAATTTACTGTCGATGACGGCGGAATATTTGAAAACTTTAAAAAGGAATATGTTTTTCCAGAAAACTCTGAATTTTCAAAAAAGGACAGAGAGAGCTTTGAAAACGGGATTTTTTCACCTGTTTTTACACTCAAAAAAAATAATGGAAGACCAATAATTGCGTGCTATCTTTTTGATATCAAAGCATTAAAAGGCGGAAGTAATCTCAATATTCGGAGTATAAACAAGTTTGAGTTAATGTGGGCACCTTATTTGGCAAAAAAGACTAACCTAGTAGAAATGAACGCCAAAAGGATATTGAAAAACGAATTGACTGGCGCACTTTCGACGGAATATGGATTTGACTACAAAACCAAAAATGGAACTGAAACAATTCCTTCAAATTTGAGGATTTTGACTTACGAGGTTCGGAATTTTGTATTGACTTTTTATTTGATTTATGACAATACAAACAACTTGGAACAAACCGAATTGGATTCTTTAATTGACGGAATAAAAACTAATGGCAACAATGGCTATAATTCATTGTGGCAAAAAGCTAAATCGATGTTTAATCTATAAATCAAACGGCTGGATTTCGGCGGAATAATCCTGCGAAGATTCCACAACGAAATCATAGCCAAACCGATAAGTGAACCCTCAAATCCGGTACACTTATTTACCTCCCTACACTCCCCACGCGGTAATAGCCTTTATTGGGGATTTCAATGGTATATTTTTTACGTGAAGCGTTGTTCAAATGGGGTTCGCGCAACCAAGGGTTATGGCGTTTCAGCACCTTGTAGTTGATTTCGTAAAGTTCGGCAAAATCCGCCCAGCTGGTCACTGCGGTATCTACCTCAACGGTAAAGGTTGGTACTTTTTCGTACATGTCCTCCTCATCCAACTGGAAACCATATTTATCACGGTTGGAGATGATCTCCTTGATCGCCAAAATACGGAACACATAGCGTCCGGTCTCCTGGCCCAATAGCAAATCGTAGTAATCATTCACCTGTTGGATGCCCATATATTTTTGGATGCCTCCGGGTCCCGCATTATAGGCGGCCGCGGTCAGGGTCCACGTACCAAAACGGTCTTTCCATTTTTTAAGATAGTCACAGGCCACTTGGGTAGCTTTTTCCACATGGTACCGCTCATCCACATTATCATTCACCTCCAGACCATATTCCCTACCGGTCCCTTTCATGATTTGCCAAAAACCGGTGGCGCCTGCCGGGGATACCACATTTTCCAGACCACTTTCGGCCACGGCCAAGTATTTAAAATCGTCAGGGATGCCATTTTTTTTAAGTATGGGCTCAATAATCGGGAAGTATTTATTGGCCCGTTTCATCAACAAGAGGGCATTGGACTGCCAATAGGTGTTCACCAAAAACTCGCGGTCCACACGCTCCATGATCTCTGGATCTTCCTGGGGAACGGGTTCGCCTGCAAAATTTAAATCTTTTGGAATCTCTATGGCACTGATTTGATAGGTGTCGGCCACATTCTTGTCCAAATCCTTAACCTCATTGGGAGGTGTCTCCTTCTTTTCAATCGTGTCCACTGAATCGGTCTGAACCGCAAATATGAGCGTACTCACCACTGCCACCAAACCAATAATCGCCAATATATTTTTTATCTGTTTCATACCAAGATTCTATAAAATTTACAGTAAAGATACTATAAGAACGGCCTTATTCTAAAATAATTGAGGGGAGATTTTCATTGAACCACTTGGCCCGGTGTATGATCATGGTATGGGTTCCGTTCTTTACCGTAATGCAATTTTTGATGTTGGCCATGGGAAAAACCGCATCCTTCCCGCCATGGATGTGCACCAAATTTTGTGGTGGTCGGGTCTGGTTCCAGTTAACGATATGGTCTATGGACCAATCTATATATTGTTTGTCCCGCACCGAAAGGTATTTTTTGTAGAGATCCAAACGCTTAGTGGCCGTTTCCCCAAAGGCGTATTTGGCCAAAAGCTCCACATTGTTCACCAATCCCGTGGGCAATAGTTTATGCACCTTGGTATACTTGGCAAAGATCATCCGCTTGGGCAGTTCATCCTTGGTCTTTACCGTGGATACCGCAATTACCTTTCGGGTCTGTATATGCTTTGCCATTTCCTGTACCAACATACCCCCAAAGGACACTCCAAGAAGAACAGGGTTGTCATGTGCAATCCTATCGCACATCTTTATGGCATAAGTCTCAAAGTCCATACCCTTATCCGGAACAAACCACTCCAGGGTATGCATCTCGAAGGTATCGGCAGGAAGTTTTAGGCCATCAAAAATGGATGGGTTGGCAGCCATTCCCGGCATGAGGTAGATATGGATGGGATTGTCGGGCATTTCGCACCAAATATCGATAAGGGTTAGGAAATTAGCAATTTTTTGAGTAATTTTGTACCCCTTTTGTAATGAACCTCACGTGACATAATGCTTTTTTTAAAGGGATAGTCAATTACCGCTTTGGTAATTTAGGTCGAGTCAATTTTAAAAACAATACTATATGACTGAAATTGAAATCAATGACAATAGCTTCTTGCGCCAGTTTGAGACCAAAGTCGACGGCGTTTTGGCTAAAATTGAGTACTCTTCACAGGAGCGTAAAGTATTTTTGACCAAGTTGGTAATTCCTGAAGGGATTACCCAAGATGGTTTTAAGGAAGCCTTTATCAAGGCCGTTCTGCACCACATTCAGGAGAAGAACCTGAGAGTAGTTCCCACCAGCCCGCATATTGCAGGTTTTTTACGGAAAAACAGACAGTACAAAGAGATGTTGCCCGTAGGGATTCGCATCTGACCAAACCAGCATGAAAACATTGAAAGCCTCTCTACTTTGAGAGGTTTTTTTATGCCGTTACGGCATCGGAAACAAACTCAAACCGCACTAGACCGTCCTCATCTATCTGGGTAAGCTCCACTTGGTGCAAGGTATTCACCAATTCAGGATTCCAAGGCGCCTTGACCTTTACATAGTTCTCGGTAAAACCGTGAATGTAACCAGACTTGTTCTCCCCTTCAAACAAAACAGTGCGTACGGTACCCAACTGGCTTTCATAGAATGCCCTTCTTTTTTTGACGGATAGCCCACGAAGCATTTTGCTTCGCTTGCTCCGTACGTTTTGTGGCACCACCTGGTCCATTTCAGCAGCCAAGGTATTGTCCCTTTCCGAATAGGTGAACACATGCAAATAGGAAATGTCCAATTCATTGAGGAAATGGTAGGTTTCCAGAAAATGCTCATCTGTCTCTCCTGGAAAACCAACGATTACATCCACCCCGATACAAGCATGGGGCATGGTCTCCTTAATGCGCTTTACCCGATCCACATAAAGATTGGACAGGTATCTGCGGCGCATCAACTTTAAAATTTCATCACTTCCACTTTGTAAAGGAATATGGAAATGGGGCACGAACGTATCGCTCTGTGATACAAAATCAATGGTCTCGTTCTTCAGCAAATTGGGTTCTATGGAAGATATACGCAAACGATGAATGCCATCAATGGTATCCAAAGCTTTCACCAAATCCAAAAAGGTATGTTCATGCTTTTTATTGCCGAATTCCCCCTTGCCATAATCCCCGATGTTGACCCCGGTCAAGACAATTTCCTTGATATCCTTTGAAGCAATTTCGCGGGCATTGTGTAGCACATTTTCTAAAGTGTCGCTACGCGATATACCCCTTGCCAAGGGAATGGTGCAATAGGTGCATTTGTAGTCGCATCCGTCCTGTACCTTTAAAAAGGCCCGGGTACGGTCGCCAATGGCGTAACTGCCCACATAAAAATCCGCATCCGCTATCTCGCAGGAGTGCACCTCTCCCCTATCATTTTTGGAAAGGTCGTTCAAGTAATCGGTAATCTTGAACTTTTCTGTGGCGCCCAGAACCAAATCCACACCATCCACAGCGGCCAATTCCTCGGGTTTTAGTTGGGCATAACATCCCACAGCGGCCACAAAGGCATCGGGATTGCTCTTCTGGGCCTGCTTTACAATGGTCTTGAACCGCTTATCGGCATTCTCGGTCACCGAGCAGGTGTTGATCACATAGATGTCCGCTTCCTCGGAAAAATCCACACGCTTAAAATCCTCTTTTTCAAAACTTCGGGCAATTGTGGAAGTTTCGGAAAAGTTGAGCTTGCAGCCCAAGGTGTAAAAAGCGACTTTTTTGTTCATTACCAAGCCTTTAATTGAGGGGTGCAAAGATAGTGATTTGTTTTTTCGCTACCTTTAAACACCTCATCAAAGAACCTTGTGCAATTTTGCAATCTGTGATTCGGTGAACATTTTCCTGAAATACTTCATAGCGTGGTTCCCTATGCTGATTTTAGCCATTCTGAACGGGACACTTAGAGAGTTCGGTTTTAAAAAATATGTTGGCGAACTTACTGCCCATCAATTGTCCACGGTCACCCTCCTTATCCTCTTTGCGGCATGTATGGGTTTTATGGTAAAGAAATTTCCGCCGGAATCCTCCACACAAGCACTTTGGCTTGGTCTCTTTTGGATGGTACTCACCCTTATCTTCGAATTTGGTTTTGGTAAGTTACGAGGGAATTCTTGGGGAAAATTACTCTATGATTACTATATCTGGAAGGGTCGAATCTGGGTATTCATTCCCATTGCCTTGGCCATAGGACCTTATCTTTTTTATCGTTTTTTAAAAAATTGATTTGATTCAACCCCTTTGTTTTTAATTCTTTATATCCACCTCATTCCATAAAAATCCATACCTTAAACCCAATACTAAAAATCAACCCGTATGAAATTCCGTTTGCTGTTCTTGGGCCTTTTTGTTCTGGCCACCTATTCCTGCAAAGAAGAAGCCTCTCCTGCTTCCCTAACTAATTATCAAGGTGATGAAACCTATACCGTCATAGTTGGCGAAAACAAGGTAGGACATCTCAAGACCCACATTTCGGGAGATACCGTTCATATTGATTATGACTACAAGAACAATGGACGCGGACCAACCATGAAAGAAACCATCGTGCTCAACGCTGATGGCTTTCCAGTTCATTGGAACATAACCGGGAACACCACTTTTGGGAATGCCGTTGATGAGGAGTACAATTTGGATGGCCAAAATGCCTCATGGACCGATGCCACGGGTTCAGGCAATGCCACAATTGAAGCCCCAAAACTATACGTAAATCAATTTGGAAGTCCGTACGGGGATGCTTTGACGGCACGTGTGCTGCTCCAGGCCCCGGAAAATACTTTGGAGGTCCTCCCGGCAGGTCAACTGACCTTGCAGGAAATGGAAACTTTGAGTGTTCCCAATCCTTCAGGTGATGGCGAATTGGCTTTGACCTCCTATGCCCTATCCGGCGCAGGGTTGGACCCCTCCTATTTTATTTTGGATGATGCGCAACGTTTCTTTGCCTACATCACGCCCCGATACATTGCCATTCGGGAAGGATATGAGGCCGTGGAAAAGGATATGCGCGAACTCTCGGAAAATTATTCCGCCGATCGGTACGAAAACATACAAAAAGAGTTTGCCCACAAGTATCATGATAACGTACGCATTCGCAATGTCCGCGTTTTTGATCCAGAAGCTTTAGCCTTGTCCGAACCGGTTTCCGTGGTGGTCAATGGCGAACAGATTGCCGCCATTGAGGCTCCTGATGCCCAAGGCAGTGAGGGTGAGGTTGAAATCGAGGGCAACGGAGGCACCTTGGTGCCCGGTCTTTTTGAAATGCACGCCCATACCGGAGACGACGATGCCCTGTTGAATATACTGGCGGGGGTCACTTCGTTCAGGGATATGGGGAACGATACCGAAGTGTTGAGCAACCTTATTGAAAAAATGGAATCCGGAGTGCTGGCCGGACCAAGGGTTACCCGTTTGGGCTTTATTGAAGGAAAAAGTCCGTACAACAGCAACAATGGTATTTTGGTGGAAAGCAAGGAAGAAGCCTTAGCAGCCGTGGACACCTATGACAGCTTGGGCTTTTATGGAATCAAACTATATAATAGCATGAACGGGGATTGGGCTCCGGATATCGTTAAAAAAGCGCATGACAAAGGTATGTTCGTAACGGGACATGTACCTGCCTTCTCCAACGCCAATGCCATGCTCAGGGCAGGTTTTGATGAAATGACCCACATTAACCAAACCATGCTGGGCTGGGTATTGGAGCCGGATGAGGACACCCGTACCCTATTGCGCCTAACGGCCATGAAACGCTTCCCCGAGTTGGATTTGAACAGTCCCAAGGTACAGGAAACCTTGGACCTTTTTGTGGCCAATAACACAGCAATAGACCCCACCTTGGCCATCCATGAATTATTGATGCTCTCCCGAAACGGTGAAATTTCTCCCGGCACCACAGATTTTATAGACCACTTACCTCCCAACGAGCAACGTGGTTTTAAAGTGGCCATGGCACAGATTGCCGATGAAGAGGAAGACAAAGCCTATCGGGAAGCCTATCAAAAAATTGTGGAGACCATTACCCTTATGAAAGAAAAAGGCATTTTTATAGTTCCTGGAACCGATTTGGGCGGGGCGTTCTTCCTGCACCGTGAACTGGAGCTCTACCAACAACTGGGCTATACTCCTGCTGAATTGCTGAAATTGGCCACCTACGACATGGCCCAATACCTCGGAAAGGATAATCTGGGCAGTATAGCACCCGGAAAACTGGCCGATTTCTTTTTGGTGCCCGGTAATCCCGCAGAAAACATCAAGGATATCAAGACCATTTCTTTGGTATCCAAAGGAGGTACGTTTTACTATCCCACAGAAGTGTATCCCGCGTTTGGGATACGACCTTTTACGGAAAAACCGGAAGTCAAGCAGTAGCATGACCCTATTTTTTTCCTTTCATCTAATATTTTTATTAAAAATGTAATTTTTATCCTACATTTAAATATATGGTAAAAAAATTCGGCCTCACCTTGGGGAGTATTCCCTTCCTTTTGTTTTGTCTTGTATTGATAAGCAGCTGTTCAAAAGGGGATTCCCCAACAGAAAAAGAACCTGTGGGGCAAACTCCGGAACCTGAGCCGGAACCCGAGCCAGATCCAGAACCTCCTCCCTATTTTACTTTCACCTCATATTGGACTACGGAAGACACCAGTGAAATGGACAATTGGATAATCATACATGATTCCGAAGGGAATCTATTGGATTATAAACCTTATGAAGGTGGGGATATGGTAGAGTTCAGGGCAGAAGATGAAGAACCCACAGGAAAGATTACCGTCACCATCCTTCAAAATGAACCCTATACGTACTATTTTGATGTGGATGGGAACTCCCAAACCTGTGAGGGCACCGAAACCTCGGCCACAACTTACCCGGATATCGCCATTGGGAGCCATTGGGAAAAAGGAAGGTATATTCCCTCCAGTGTACAACCAAGTCCAACACCAAACAATCTGGGAGAATTCACTTTGACCTTGGCCAATGTTCCTGGTGAATATCCAATTCTAAACAATTCGGGATGGAATCTGGATAATGACAACGCAGGTAACATCACCACCCTCAAATACATAGAGTTCGGCCACAACAATCAAGCTACATATGATGGAGGATTTACTACGGTGAGCACCGAACAGGTGAAAAACTGGGAGAATTCCACCTATATGATGAGTGTACTGCATGAAGATGAAGGATTGAAATACCTCTTCTTCCAAAATCCTGAAGTAGGCAATGACCTAACCTTGGATTATGCCGACTTTCAGAGCTTTGACAGTTACTCATACCTTCCTGCAATCCCATCAAATGATGATTATACGGTTGCCCTTAGAGCTTTTGAGAACGAAAACAGCTTCAAGACAGATGTAGGCTACTTTTGCATCTACATCAATGATGTGAACAATGGTATGCAGATACCCTTTGGGTATTTGGACCGCTTCACCCATTACAGAAGTGATGTGCGGATAGTGCGGGACAATACGGAATATAAATACACCCTATTTGGTCCTAAACCGGACATTAGTTCCTATCCCGAAAAACCAAGTGTAAGCTACACCCTTGAACAGATCAATGGGTTTGATTTGGTTACCGACCTCAATTACATAAGAAGAATTGATAACTGGGCAACACCCTGGCCAACCTCTGGGGAATTTTGCCACAGTACAAGATGGTCCGTGGTAAGCAATCCACAAAATTACCCCGTGATAAACGAGTTTCCCGAAGAATTGCTCACCAAGTATCCAGATATGGCCCCTTTAGATGAAATTGAGTATTCCGGGTCAATTTTTTATATAAAAGGGAGAGACTATGCGGAGCATATCCGTTTTGAATTTGATTCCTATTATGACGATACCATCCAATATGGCCAAGAAGTTGAAAGCTTCTGGGTAAAAAAAGAATAATCGAAACCTTTACCATGAATAAAAAATCCAACCTCGTCCCAAAAGTTTTTTTGCTTTTATTTTTCAGTTTGTTTTTGGCCATTGGCTGCTCCAAGGAAGAAGCCCCTGTTGAAAAAGAGCCCGTGGGCTCAACCCCGGACCCGGAACCAGAGCCTGAGCCTGAACCCGAGCCAGAACCGGAACCAGAACCTGTGGTTTATTTTACCTTTTTATCTGATGGAACAATAGAAACTGACAACGAGGATAATTGGGTCATTTTGTATGATTCCAACGGGGATATTTTAGACCATAAGCCCTATGAAAGTGGACAGACATTGGAGTTCACGGCCTTGGACTCGGAACTGACAGAAACATTTACCGTTACCCTATTCTCTTACAGGGAACTAACCCGATACTTTACTGTAGACAATGTAAGTATGTCTTGTGATGGTTCTCAATCCAATATCATGTCTTATCCCGGCATTTCCAAAGGAAGTAGTTGGGTAAAATCCAGATACCAGACCAGATTGCCCGGAAATCCTTTTAACAATTTGGGATCTTTCACATTGACTCTAGAGAATATTCCAGGACAATATCCAATACTCAATAACTTTATAAGTAACGTGGGGAATGTGAATTCAGGTAACATATCCACTCTACGATTCGCTGAATTTGGAGCTACCGCCGAAACCTCCCAAAACGGTGGATTCACAAAAGTTATTGAATATGCGATCAACAATTGGGAAGACACTACCTATATGATGAGTATCCTACATGCCGATGAAGGTTTAAAGTATCTCTTTTTTCAGAACCCCGATGCGGGCAGTGACCTGACCATTGACTATGGAAATTTCCAACCTTTCGACAGCTATGCTTATTTTCCTGTGATTCCTGAAAACGAACGTTATACCTTGCAAATGGTAGGATATGAAAATGAAACCAGCTTTAAGACCCATACCGGGTATTTTTGTCTGGAAGTCAACGATGTTAACAATGGTATGCAGATTCCCCTAGGTTTTCTGGACCGATTTACGCATTACAAAACTTTTTTTAACATGACAATTGATGAAAATGCACGCTACCATTACCACCTATTGGGACCAAAGCCCAATATCACTTCCTTACCCGAAAAGCCTAGTATAAGTTTTACCCAAGACGGCATCAATGGCTTTGATCTTACAACGAACACCAGTTATGTAAGAAGGTCTGATTATTTTGGAGGTTCGGAACCATTGGGCACTGATAATTGCAATATCACCAGTTGGGGGATAGAAAGTGACCCAGAAAATTATCCAACACTATCTGCTCTTCCGGACGAGCTCTATACCATGTATCCCGATTTGATTCCTTTTGATCAAATGGAGTATAAGTCATCCACGATTTACCTGCAGGATAGGGATTACCCAGAGTTTCTACGTAATGAATTTGACCCTGCCTATGACCATATTTTACAATATGGGGCAATTGGAGAATATTTTACCATAACACGGGAATGATTATTTTTAAGTGCGCTATCGCCCGAAAATTATGATATGCGGTCAAAAGATATGGCTGACCTGCATGGGCTTTTGTGTTTGACCAACCAACCATAGTTTATGAAACGTAGGCCATTTTTTAAAAAAACCACTGCCGCCCTAATGGGGGTGGGACTTACCTCAGAGGCTTTTTCAAGTACTTTGGGGAAGAAAACCAATAAACCCATAAAGGTCTGTACCACCGTGGAACAGGAAAAAGTCTTTTTCTATGCCGAGGTCATCCATGAATCCATTAAGGTGGTTCATATTGCCGACACCCATTTATTCAAGGATGATGATAGGGGAATCCCTTATCAAGAATATAGTGGCCGAATGGCCAAAGCCTACAACCGGACCACCCATTTTAAAACACGGGCACAAACCGATCCTGAAGAAGCCTTTGAAGAAACCCTGGCTTTCGCCAAAAAAGTCAATGCCGATGTGATCACCTTGGTCGGGGATATTTTTAGTTTCCCCTCCGAAGCGGCCATTGAGTGGGTATTGTCAAAATTGAAGGAAACCGGCATTCCCTACATCTACGTTGCTGGGAACCATGATTGGCACTACGAGGGCATGGAAGGATCCTTAGAGGATTTACGCGATACCTGGATCCAGAAACGGTTATTGCCCCTCTACCAAGGAAACCATCCTTTGATGGCCGCTTATGACATCAAAGGGGTGCGGTTTTTGGCCATCGATAATTCCACCTATCAAATCAATCAGGAGCAACTGGCATTTTTTAAGGAGCACGTAGCCAGTGGGGTTCCCTTGGTCCTGTTGGTACATATTCCCATGTATGCTCCCGGAAAGAGTGTTTCCTTTGGCTGTGGGAATCCAAATTGGAATGCGGCCACTGACCGGAATTTTAAATTGGAACGGCGCCCCAAATGGCCGGAAAAGGGGCATAGCGCCACCACGCTCAACTTTCATAAGGAGGTTTTCAATGCCCCGAACCTCTTGGGCATATTTACGGGTCACATTCATCAAAATTCCTTGGAAGCCATTAAAGGGAAACCTCAAATAGTAAGTGATGACAATGCCAGTGGAGGCCATTTGGATATCAGCTTTTTGCCATTGGCGGAACAGGACAAACAACTGATTTCGTAACTGTGACTCCATAAATACCTCAATCCATTGATTCCAAGGTATTTTTCCATTACATTTATGATTTTGCCAATACCTATGTTTGAAAAAGGAGCAATCTCATTTCATCACAACAGATTATAACCATTCCAACCACCATGAAAACCAAATTCGACCTCCTAATCCTATTGCTTGCCGTATGCGCAGCTTCATGCACTAAGGAAAAGAGCAACCAAATGCCCAACGTGATTCTTATCATGGCCGATGACATGGGGTACGAATGTATTGGGGCCTATGGTTCCACTTCCTACCAAACTCCCAACATCGATCAAATGGCCTCACAGGGCATCCGTTTTGCCAATTGTGTCTCCCAACCCCTATGCACGCCTTCCAGGGTGAAGATCATGACCGGCAAATACAACTACCGCAATTATGATCATTTTGGACATTTAAACCTTTCGGAATACACCTTTGGGAACCTGATGCAAGATGCAGGATACGAAACCTGTATTGCCGGAAAATGGCAATTGAACGGTTTGGCCTATAAGGACATCATATCGGATTGGAATGACAATACCAGGCCCAACAAGTTTGGATTTGACGAATACTGCCTATGGCAATTGACCAAACAAAGAAGCGATGGTGGGCGCTATGCCGACCCCTTGATTGAACAAAACGGACAAATCTTGGACCGCAATTCGGATGATTACGGCCCGGATATTTTTGCCAATTATATTCTGGATTTTATTGAACGGAAAAAGGACCAACCCTTCTTTGTATACTATCCCATGGTCTTGGTCCATGACCCATTTGTTCCCACCCCGGATTCCCAGAATTGGAGTGATTCCGAAAATCGATATAAGAACGACACCACCTATTTTAAGGACATGGTTACCTACACCGATAAGATTGTGGGTAAGATTGTTCGCAAACTCGAAGAATTACAACTGGACGAAAACACGCTGATCATCTTTACAGGGGACAATGGCACCCATCCATCCATTACATCACAACTGGTTGAAGGCGCTGTTCAAGGCGCCAAAGGAAACACCATAGATGCAGGCACCCATGTGCCCCTAGTGGCATATTGGCCCTCTCAAATCAAAAAAGGTAAGGTTTTTAATGACCTGATAGAATTCAGTGACTTTTTCCCAACATTTGGAGATATGGTCAAGGCTGAGGTCAGTTCCGATGGAAAAAGCTTTTATCCGCTATTGACCGGAGAAGCATACACACCAAGGGAAACCGCATTTGTTCATTATGACCCACAGTGGGGAAAAAATGTAAACCGGTATCGAAATCAATTTGTGCGTTCGTTGGATTATAAATTGTACCCGGACAGCACGTTTTATCACCTGAGCAACGATTTATTGGAAAAGAATCCCTTGTTTTCAGATTCACTTACCACCGAACAAGTGGATATTAAAACTGCTTTGGAAAAGGAATTGAAACGGCATCCAGATTGGAAATAATATTGTAGAATTTATAGACTGAAATCAGTGGACTTTCCCTAGTACTTGCGCCACTTCTGCGTGAGCTCAAAGACCTTGTTCAGGATATTTTCCTCAACCTCGTCAAACTCCTTGCCCCTGCGGGCCATCATCACCTTGGCAGCCTCAGAAGCTTTCTTGGGATGGTACTCCTTAAACCCTGATGCTCCGCCCCAACTAAAACTTGGGATAAAATTCCGAGGGAATCCGGGCGTGTAGATGTTACTGTTCACCCCAATGACCGTACCCGTGTTGAACATGGTATTGATGGCCGTTTTACTATGGTCGCCCATCATAAGGCCACAGAACTGGAGCCCTGTATGGTCAAATGATTCGGTATCATAATTCCACAACCGGACCTTGGCGTAATTGTTCTTTAGATTGGAATTGTTGGAAGCCGCCCCTATGTTGCACCATTCTCCCAAAACGGAGTTTCCCAGATAGCCTTCATGGCCTTTACTGGAATGTCCAAAAATAACCGAGTTGTTTATTTCCCCACAAACCTTTCCATAAGGCCCAACAGTGGTAGGACCATAAATCTTGCCGCCCATTTTTACAATGGCGTGGTCGCAAAGGGCAAATCCACCGCGGATAAGGCTTCCTTCCCAGATTTCGGCATTTTTACCAATATAGATAGACCCCTTAGTGGCATTCAAGATACTGTGTTCCACCGTAGCTCCTTCCTCCACAAAGATTCTCTCCGGGTGTATCAGGCTATTGGTGTCCGATATGGAGGCACTCTTCCTACCCTTGGTCAGTAATTCAAAATCAGCTTCCAAGGCCTCTCCATTTCTACTGAAAATATCCCATGTATTTTTTAGGGCAAAGACTTCCACTTTATATTCAACCCTTTCATAATCATCCAAGAGGAAAGGTTTTTCCGGTTCGTTTGTCCCGTAGGCGACCACCTCGTCTTTGTAGACCAAGGCTTGCCCCATCCCCAACTGTTTTATCTGTTCCACTAATGGGGCATCAGGAAGGATATTCCCTATGATCACTACATTCTTGTCTGCGGTAACAAGTGGGAACTTTACAGAAAGATATTCCTCGGTACGGAAACTGACTTGCGTCTGCAACCATTTTTCCCACTTCTCCCGTAGGGTCAAAATCCCTATACGAATCTCGGCCACGGGCCGGGTAAATGTGAAGGGAAGCATCGCTTTTCGGTAATCACCATCAGAAAGGATATAGTTCATATCGCGTATTTAGATTGCCCTAAAATTAAAAAACGCCCCTGATAAAGCATCAGGAGCGTTCATATATTTCGTTGAAAGTAAGGACCTACTCGGCCTTCTTCTCTTCTTTCTTGAATTTCTTGTACTTATTCTTGAACTTATCGATCCTACCAGCAGTATCCACCAATTTGGTCTTACCGGTGTAAAAAGGATGCGAAGTTCTTGAGATTTCCAACTTTACCAAAGGATACTCAACACCATCAACGGTGATGGTCTCTTTCGCTTCTGCAGTGGATTTGGTGATGAACACATCCTCATTGGACATGTCTTTGAAAGCCACTAATCTATAATTCTCTGGGTGTATACCTTTTCTCATCGTCTTAAATACTTAATCTCAGAATTTTCGAGGTGCAAATTTAATGATTTCTTTGATACCTCCAACTTTAAAAATGGAAAAAAGAAAAAAACTACCTTTAGCTGTAACAAAATTATGCTTTTTGCCACTAACAAACAGATCAACACTAAAAACTTTTTATATGGAAGAACAACAACTAAAAACCGGTAAATTCGCTCTTAACTATGGCCTTTTATTAGGCCTGGTCTCTGTAGTATTCGGGGTAATGCTATACACACAAAAGATGCATTACGAAATGAGCACTCCAATCATGATCGTTTCCGTTATTTTAACGGCTGTAGCCATTTTTATGGGCGTCAATGCATTTAAAAAGGCCAATGGAGGATATCTTAAAATCGGGGAAGCTTTAAAGGTAGCTGTTGGCATTGCATTGATTTCTGCCATTATCTCGCTATTGTACCAATATGTCCTTACCAACTTCATAGAACCCGATTTTATTGACAAGGCCATGGAAATCGCAAAACCGAAAACCTTTGAACAAAATCCATCGCTTACGGAAGAACAATGGGAACAAGGTGTGACGATGCGGAAAAAGATGAACTGGATAAGTTACCCCATCGGTTTGATCATCAGTTGCGTCATTGGCTTGGTCTTAGGTTTGATCACCGGCCTTATTTTGAAAAAGGCAAAACCTGCCTACTAAGGCAAAAAATACTACTTTTGAAGGGAATTTCAGAAACAAGAAATGCAGATTTCCATTGTAATTCCTTTACTTAACGAGCAAGAATCGCTCAACGAACTGCATGATTGGATTGTACGTGTAATGCAATCCAATCATTTTTTATATGAGATCATCTTTATTGATGATGGCAGTACGGACGGCTCTTGGGAAACGATCACCCATCTCTCCGAAAAGAATGGACATGTAAGGGGAATCCGTTTTTTAAAGAATTATGGGAAGTCCCAAGCCCTCCACGCCGGATTCAAGGCAGCACAGGGCAATGTGGTCATCACCATGGATGCCGATCTACAGGACAATCCCGAGGAAATCCCAGAACTGTACCAATTGATTGTCCAAGGAGGCAACCAAGTAGTTTCGGGCTGGAAGAAAAAAAGGTACGACTCCGTCATCACCAAAAATATCCCATCCAAATTGTTCAATTGGGCCGCCCGGAGAACCTCTGGGGTAAAACTGCACGATTTTAACTGTGGTTTAAAAGCCTTTGATCATAACGTGGTGAAGACCATAGAAGTTTCTGGCGAAATGCATCGCTACATACCCGTGTTGGCCAAAAATGCCGGGTTCACAAAGATTACCGAAAAGGTCGTTCAACACCAAGCTCGAAAATACGGCACCACAAAATTTGGAGTGGAACGCTTCATCAATGGATTTTTGGACCTGATCACCATTTGGTTCGTTTCCAAATTTGGCAGGCAACCCATGCACCTTTTTGGAGCTATGGGGGTTTTAATGTTCATCGTTGGCTTCGGATTTTCTCTCTATTTGGGCATAGACAAGCTGTTTTTGAACCCAACCGGACGCCTGATCACACAACGGCCACAATTCTATATTGCCCTGACTGCCATGATCATAGGCACCCAAATGTTTCTGGCCGGATTTATTGGGGAAATCATGGTCCGTTCAAGAAAAAATGATACACGGTATACCATTTCCAATAAAATCAATCTTTAGGGGTTTGCAACCCATAATCTTTGTATTTTTAAGACAATAAATTTTAGCTAAACACTATGGACGCCATTACTTCCACAGCACAATCCTGGCTGACCGATTTTTTTGATGATGCCACAAAAAAAGAAATCCAAAACCTGATCCAGAACGACCCAGAAGAACTCAAGGAACGCTTTTACAAGGATTTGGAATTTGGCACAGGGGGCATGCGTGGCATTATGGGTGTGGGCACCAATAGAATCAATAAATATACCTTGGGGAAGAACACCCAAGGTCTCAGCAATTATTTAAAGAAAACGTATTCCGACTCCGACCTTAAAGTGGTGATAGCCTATGATTGTAGGCATAATTCGGATACGCTGTCCAAAACCGTGGCCAATGTCTTTGCGGCCAACGGTATCAAGGTATATCTGTTCTCCGAACTACGCACCACCCCAGAACTATCCTTTGCGGTTCGGTATTTGGGTTGCCATGCGGGGATTGTCCTCACGGCTTCCCACAATCCACCGGAATATAATGGATACAAAGTATATTGGGCAGATGGCGGTCAAATAGTCCCGCCCCAAGATGGCGAGATCATCGCGGAAATCGATTCCCTTTCCTTTGAGGATATCAAATTCAATGCCGATGAAAGTCTGATTCAACATATTGACAAAGAGGTAGACGAGGCTTTTTTCAAAGCTTCTGTGGAAAATGGCAGCTTCAATGCCAAAGGCAAGGATGATTTCAAAATTGTGTTCACCTCTTTGCACGGCACTTCCATCACGGCCATTCCAGAGGTATTGAAACGCGCAGGCTACAAAAATGTCACTATCATTGAAGAACAGGCAAAGCCCGATGGTGGATTTCCCACAGTGGCATCCCCCAATCCGGAAGAACCGGAAGCACTGGCCATGGCTATCGCAAAAGCCGAAGAAATTGGTGCGGACATGGTGGTGGGTACCGACCCGGACAGTGACCGCTTGGGAATAGCCGTTAGAAACCTTGAAGGGAAAATGGAACTGCTCAACGGCAACCAAACCATGGTGCTGATGACCAAATTCTTGTTGGACCGCTACAAGGAAAATGGATTTAAAGGCAACGAATTCATAGCCTCAACCATCGTATCCACTCCCATGGTGGAACAAATGGCAAAAGCCTATGGAGTAGAGTACAAGACGGCTTTGACCGGCTTTAAATGGATCGGTAAAATGATCAAGGATTTCCCCAACTCCAAATTTATTGGGGGCGGTGAGGAAAGCTTTGGGTATATGGTGGGGGATTTTGTCAGGGACAAGGATGCCGTTACCGCTACCCTACTCGCCTGCGAAGCCGCTTCTAGTGCCAAGGCCAAAGGAGGTTCTTTCTATAAGGAACTGATCAACTGTTTTGTCCAGTTTGGGTTTTATAAGGAAAAGTTGATTTCCTTGACCAAAAAAGGCATCAGTGGCGCAGAGGAAATCAAACAAATGCTCAAGGATTTCAAAGAAAATCCGGTAGAATCCGTGCAAGGATCAAAATTATTGTGGATTGAGGATTACAACACCTCCATCGCCAAAAATGTGCAGACAGGTGAGGAAAAAACCATCAACCTGCCCAAATCCAATGTGTTGATCTACGAAACCGAGGACGGCACCCGAATCGCCGCCCGTCCCAGCGGTACGGAACCCAAAGTGAAGTTTTACATCAGTACAAATGCCAAATTGGACAAGGCCGAGGATTTTAAATCCGTAAATTCGCAGTTGGATGCCAAAATAGACGGCATCCTTTCCGAACTGAATTTGTAGGTGAATGAACTACTTTAGAAAGATTCTCCGTTTTGCGGGACCTTACCGTAAATACGGTTTTTTGAACATTTTCTTCAATATCCTCTATGCGCTTTTCAGTGCGTTGTCCTATGCTGCCCTTATCCCAATGCTCAATGTTTTGTTTGATAAGACCCAGCAAGTGCACACTCCTCCAAAATTGGAAGGCATCGGTGGATTGAAGGATTACTTCATGGACTACATGAACTACCAAGTCACCCAGTATTCGGGAAATGACCCCATGAAAGGGCTTATTTTGGCGGTGGGGCTGATTTTGTTCCTGTTCCTGTTCAAAAACATCTTCAACTATTTGGCCATGTACTTTATCACGTTTTTACGGAATGGGGTACTCAAGGACATCCGGAACAAGATGTACGAAAAGATTGTGGACCTCCCCATTTCCTATTTTTCGGAAAAGAAAAAAGGGGACGTCATTGCACGGATCACTTCCGATGTACTGGAAATACAGCATTCCTTCCTCTCCATTTTGGAATTGATCGTACGGGAACCCCTAACCATATTGTTCACGATCATTGTAATGTTCCTGATCAGTGTGAAGCTTACCATTTTTGTGTTCATTTTTATTCCCATTGCCGGAATGATCATCTCCCGAATTGGTAAATCCCTCAAACGCAAATCGGACCGGGTCCAAAAAGAACAGGGCGAGTTCCTTTCCATCGTGGAAGAGACCTTGAGCGGACTGCGGGTGATCAAAGCTTTCAATGCTGAATCCAAATTCTTTAAGACCTTCCAAAATTCCACCATTCGTTTTTTCAAGTTCTCCAACTCCTTGTTGAACCGACAGAACTTGGCATCGCCAACGGGAGAGTTTTTGGGTATTTTGGTCTTTGGGGTGTTGTTGTGGTTTGGAGGTAGGATGGTATTGCTGGAAGGCTCGTTGGACGCAGCCTCCTTTATTTCCTATATGGGTCTGGCCTTTAATATTCTTACTCCTGCCAAAGCCATAAGTAAGGCCTCTTACGGGGTTAAAAAAGGAAACGCCGCTGCGGAACGGGTATTGGAAATCCTGGAATCGGAAAATCCCATTAAAGATGCCGAAAATGCACTGGAAAAAACCGATTTCAACCAAGGTATTGAGCTTCAAAATGTATCTTTCAAATATGAGGACGATTATGTGCTGAAAAACTTCAACCTAAAAGTTGATAAGGGCCATACCGTAGCCTTGGTGGGTCAATCCGGAAGCGGGAAGAGTACCGTGGCCAATCTGGTCACCCGTTTCTACGATGTCAATAAAGGGGAAATCCTCATTGACGGGACCAACATCAAACAAATCTCCAAAAAGTCCCTTCGCGGGCTTATGGGACTGGTGACCCAGGATTCCATTTTGTTCAATGACACGGTGAAGAACAACATTGCCATGGGCAAGGAAAATGCCACCACCGAAGAGATTGTTGCCGCAGCCAAAGTGGCCAACGCCCATGAATTTATCATGGAACTTCCGCATGGGTACGACACCAACATTGGAGACAGTGGCAATAAATTAAGTGGCGGACAAAAACAGCGGCTCTCCATTGCCAGGGCCGTACTCAAAAACCCACCGATCATGATCTTGGATGAGGCTACTTCGGCCTTGGATACCGAAAGTGAACGCTTGGTACAGGATGCACTGGAGAAAATGATGAAAAACCGCACCTCCATTGTCATTGCACACCGCCTGTCCACCATCCAAAATGCGGACTCCATTGTGGTGTTGAACAAAGGTGAAATTGTGGAACAGGGTACCCATGAAGAACTGATGAAATCCGAAAAAGGCTATAAAAAGCTCGTAGAGATGCAGTCGTTCTCCTCCTAAAAAGAAGACGCACATTCGAGAAAATCAGTACAATTCGTATCAAACCCCTAAAAGTTCAAATATCAAGTTCAAGCTCAAACCATCTTTGCCCAAATTTTGGTTTCCGATTTCTGAGGTCTGAATATTTAATATTTGAATAGATTTCCCACAGCCCCTTCAATTTTGCTCAGGACAGGGCTCGAAATGACATCCGGTACATTCGTGCAAATTGGTGCCATTCGTGTCAGACCTTTTGAAAGCTCAAGTTTCAAAATCAAGTTCAACGCTACCTAAACTCCGGGGTCCGATTTCTGATTTCTGATTGGCAAAACAGATTTCCCACACCTCCTCCGACTTCGTTCTGGACAAGGCTCGAAATGACAATTGTTTATTTTTCATTATTAATTGTCTATTGAAAATTGCTTATTGGCACTCATCCGTCAACTCAAACGGGGCATCCGTCAATTGTCCTCCTCTTTCTTCTGATTTCTTCTCTTTCTTGCCGAAAATTTTAAATTATGAAGAAAATTATTCAACGAACATCATTTATCATGTTCCTAAGTTTAGCAGTTTTTTCCTGCAGTAAAGAAGACAACACCTCAAATGATTCCTTGGAAAACTCCCCTTCCATTACAGGCTTTAGCCCTTCATTAGGTGCAGAGGGCACAATGGTTACCATTATTGGGGAAAACTTTAGTCCAAATTCGGTCAATACCGTTGTAAAATTCGGAACAGTTCTAGCCACTGTGGACAATACCACAGCTTCTTCAATACAAGTTTTGGTTCCCGAAGGAGCGAAAACTTCCAAAATCAACATTATTGTAGAAGGCAAGAGCGTTACCAGTACCGGAACTTTTTCGGTACTCAAATAACATCACAAGAAAGTACCATTCCCATATTTTGATTTATTTGATGGAAGTACCCCCCCGCCTAAGTGGGGGTTTTCTTTTTCTAAAAACATTTGTGAAAATTAGTGCAATTCGTGTCAGACTATTGAAAGTTCAAATATCAAGTTCAAGCTCAAACCATCTTTGCCCAAATTTTGGTTTCCGATTTCTAAGGTCTGATTTCTGACAACTGAACCCTATGCACCAAAACAGATTTCTCACGTTCGTTCGAAATGACGGTCTCACATTACTCATTGTTAATTGTCCATTGATAATTGACAACCGTATTAAACCTTTTACCCCTATCTTAGTCAAAGCACCAAATTGTACGGACAATTGATTGCCGAAGAAGCCCTAATCAAAGAACTCAAACAAAAGGAAAGCCAAGCAAAGGCCTTTGAGGTGTTGGTGAACACTTACAAAGAACGCCTGTATTGGCACATCCGAAGGATTGTCCTGAACCATGACGATGCCGATGACGTGCTTCAAAATACCTTTATTAAAGTATATCGTAACATTGACGGTTTTAAAGGCGAAAGCAAACTGTATTCTTGGCTGTACCGTATCGCCACCAATGAATCGCTGACCTTTTTAAAACAAAAATCCAAGAAAGCCGGAATCAGTGATGAGGAACTCAAGAACCGGATGATCGAGAACCTGCAATCCGATGTATATTTTGAAGGGGACGAGATCCAATTGAAATTGCAAAGGGCCCTGGCCACCCTGCCGGACAAACAAAAGCTGGTCTTCACCATGAAATACTTTCAGGAAATGAAATATGAGGACATATCCGAGGCACTGGAAACCTCGGTCGGCGCACTAAAGGCTTCCTATCATTTGGCCGTAAAGAAAATTGAATCGTATCTTAAGGAAAATTAAACCTTTGGCTTGTTTTGGAGTCAAATTAAGGACATGAAAAAGGATAAAAAAAATAGTTTCAATACCCCGGAAGGCTACTTTGACAGCTTCCATGATCGGCTTATGGCCCGGATGGAAAAAGAGGCCCAAACGGATTCCGTTATCCCAAAATCGGATGGTTTTGCCATTCCCGAAGGCTATTGGGATGGGGTGACCCCAAAAATCATGTCCAAAACAGTCAAGGAAAATGGTAAGGTCATCCAGTTAAAATCCTATAGAACGTTTTACTATGGTGCCGCTGCCGTGGCCGCAGTCTTTGTTTTGGTCTTCGGCATCAACTGGAAATCCACTCCAACCGTTGCATTTGATGACTTGGCCAATGCCGAAATCGATGCGTATTTTGAAAGTAATGAGCTGGATATCAACACCTATGAACTTGCCGAACTGGTCTCATTGGACAATGTGGAATTGAACGATGTTTTGGAACAGGATCTGGATGCCGAAAATATTTTGCAATATTTGGATGAAACCGTAGACGATATTGACGAACTAAACTTAGATTACAGCGATTATGAATAAAAGAATACTCATACTGTTCGCTCTGTTGATGGGAACCGCTTACTTGCACGCCCAAGGTCCGGTCAGGGACCGTATAAAGACCCTAAAAGTGGCCTTTATCACGGAAAGGGTTGGGCTCACCAGTCAGGAAGCACAGCAATTTTGGCCCATATACAACGCCCATGAGGAAACTCTGGAGAACATTAGAAGAAAGGAACGCAGGGAGCTTCGCTCCCGAATATCCTTGGCCCAAGACTTAACGGACAGTGAATCTTCCTCCCTTCTAAACAATCTCATGGCCCTTCAGAAAGAAAAGCACAATGCCGAACAGGATTTCATCACAAAAATCAGGACGGTCATCTCGGCCAAAAAAACATTGCTGCTCATAAAGGCCGAAGAGGATTTTAAAAAGCGTTTGTTGCAGCAATACCGGAAACATAATGGAGGGGAATAACTCCCATCACTTCAAAAAATAAAAGAGCCTTGAGGCTCTTTTATTGATTAAACCTTTTTCAACAACCCAAGTCTTACCCATATAAACCCTTAAAATCCATTAGTCATGAAAAGTTTAAAAACAATTTTGATCATAGTGGCCCTTATGGGAAGTATGACGGTGGCCAATGCGCAGAGAACCGTGGTTAGAACATATCCAGCATATGGAACGGTAGTGACCACCATAAACCGCCCCCATCTGGTAATCCATAAAAACAAGAGCTTCTATTATGCCGATGGCATTTGGTACAAGGCCCGAGGTAGAAGATATGTGGTCTGTGCCGCACCCAATGGAGTTAAAGTATCCGTTTTGCCCAGAGGATCCAAAGTAGTCTACGTTAACGGTAGAAGACTGTACCAATACAGAGGGATTTGGTATAAAAGAACAGGACGATATTACAGGGTCGTTACCGTATAGTTTTTTTGATTTGGTTAGTTGTTGAACAAAGGAGCGGCGATATCTCGTCGCTCTTTTTTATTGAAAGACCAATTTCGCAATCCTGTTTTTTCCAGCGGCATAAGCGACCGTATCATTCAAAAAGCGTAAGGTATAAAAAGACTCCTCACTCATGGATTTCCAGCTTTCACCTCCGTTGGCCGAATAGGAAATTCCTGTAAAACCTACAGCCACCAATCTTTCTCCTTCGGAATTGGGAACAAACTGCACACAACTTTTATAGCCAGGGTCTTGACCATCGGCAATTAAATCCCATGTTTTCCCACCATCTTGGGTAACCATTTTGTTGGCGGTATTGGCATCCGGTTGGGTATAATCCCCACCAATGGCAAAACCTATACTTTCATTATAAAAGGCCATGGAATAGATGCCTTGTGTAGGTTCTTCGTGAATGATGGGACTCTGCTGTACGCTCCAAGTGGCTCCTTTATCAGAAGAATGATAGATTCTCCCCTCCGTGGTGCCAATCCACACGTGATTGCCTGCAATGGCAATATTACTGTTGCTTGCCGCAAAAGCTCCTTCGCCCTCAACTCCTTCTGGAAGATTTTCACAAGATATCTTGGACCAGGTCTGTCCCCCATTCGTGGTAAGGACAATGGACAGACAACCATTCACGGTGTCCCCCACGGCAATACCTTCCTCGCCATTCCAAAAGGCCATGGCATCATAAAATACGCCTTCGCCCTCTTCTTTGTATACCACTTCCATTTTTCCCCGATCACCCGTTTTGTACAACAAAGCCGGATTCGCCACGGAAAGCATGAAAAAATCTGTGGACGTATTTCCAACGGCCCTAAACTCGGGAACAATGGAATCGTACTTCTGGATATTGGTCCGTACTTTTTGGGTCCTCACATCCACCGTTCCATAGGTACCTCTACTTCCCGCAAAGGCCAAGGTATTGTTGTCTAAAAAAGTAATTGCCCTGATGCTCACCGAATCTTCATAAACCGGGGTCACGGATACCGTTTTAAATGGCTGGGATTGTTTTTCATCAACACAAGAAACCAAGATTATGGCCAATAGCATACCAACAGAAAATCGCATAGTGGATATTTTGCTATAAAAGTAAGTAGAAATGATACCTTTGCAACTTATTTTACAACATGCGCTTACATCGAAATCTTGTTTTTGCCGTTATAGATGCCCTGAACCTCATTTTCAATGAGGGGGAATATGCCGATAAGGTCATTGAAAAAGTATTGCGTTACGACAAGCGTTGGGGCGCAAGGGACCGCGGTTTTATTGCAGAAACCACCTATGACATTGTTCGATGGAAGCGGTTGTATGCTGAAATTGCCGAAGCCCACGAACCGTTCACCCGTCCCCATTTATTTCGACTATTCGCTGTTTGGTGTGTGTTGAAAGGGATTCGAATACCGGATTGGAAACAATTGGAAGGCACTCCAGAGCGTCGCATAAAAGGACGGTTTGATGAACTTTCAAAAATCCGAAAGTTCAGGGAATCTATTCCCGATTGGATGGATGAACTGGGTGAAAAATCCTTGGGCAACAAACTTTGGACCAAGGAAATTGCCGCGCTCAACCAACAGGCAGATGTGATTCTCCGTACCAACACTTTAAAGATTCAAAAGAATCAACTCCGGTCGTTTTTGGCCAAGGAAGATATTGAAACTCAAATCTTGGATGGTTATCCAGACGCTCTGCTGCTCAAGGAACGGAAAAACGTATTTGTCACTTCCGCTTTCAAAGATGGACTTTTTGAAGTGCAGGATGCTTCATCGCAGTTGGTAGCCCCTTTTTTAGAGGTTGAACCTGGACAACGTGTGGTGGACGCCTGTGCCGGAGCGGGTGGTAAAACCCTCCACTTGGCCTCCCATATGGAAAATAAGGGGCAGCTTATTGCGCTGGATATTTATGAGAGTAAACTCAAAAAGTTGAAGGTCAGGGCCCGTCGAAATGGGGTGCACAATATGGAGACCCGGGCCATAGATTCCACCAAGGTGATCAAAAAACTGTACAACAGCGCCGACCGTTTGTTGTTGGATGCTCCTTGTTCCGGTCTAGGGGTCATCAAAAGAAATCCTGACTCCAAATGGAAGCTGGAGCCTGAGTTCATTGACCGTATCATTGGGGTTCAACAAGATATCCTACAGAACTACAGCAAGATGCTCAAAAAAGGTGGACAAATGGTCTATGCCACTTGTTCCATCCTTCCCCAAGAAAACTCGGAGCAAGTCAAAAAATTCCTCGAATCCGAAAATGGAAAGGATTTTGAATTCATCAGGGAGAAAAACGTGTATGCCTCAGAAAGTGGTTTTGACGGATTTTATATGGCCTTACTCAAAAGGAAAGCCTAAATACTGTCACATCGAGCGCAGTCGAGATGTGCCTAACGGTTTTCGGCCACACTCGATATGACATTTCAACAACTTTTATTTTTTTACCGTAGGGTATTCCACGCCCAATTGTTCCAAATAGGTATCGTATTTGGTCTCGTCGAAGTAATACTTCTGTAATTCCGAGCGATAGGTGTCCTGCTTATCCTTGTTCAAATAAGTGGGCGGCATATCATCCGCAGCGATCATGGGTTGGTATTTGGTCTCTTTGCTCTGTTCATTGTTGAAGTAATCCCATGCTCCTTTGAGCAACTCAGGATTTAAGAAAAAGTCCAATAAGGTCATCGCTTCGGCCTTGGCCCCGGCCGTAACCCCCTTGTGGGCAATGGGAGTGGCCATGGCTATGGCGTTGCTCCAATGATGGCCCTGCAATCCGGGGATATTGGAAGGAAAACGCATGGTAACCGTGGGCACCTTCCAAGAGATATCACCAATATCATCCGAACCGCCGCTAACAGGCTCCAATACAGGAAGCCCCAGTTCGGCCAATTCGGTAGGAAGCCCTTCGGTTTTCTCCGAGCCCACTTCCATCTGGACAGCTTTGGCCAGGGCTTGGTCGGCCGCAGACCAAGTAGGCAACCCTACTTGTTTGATGTTTTCATACATGGTCTCCGCAATCACTTTATTGTAATGTCTGGGCCATGCCGTACCCAAAACCCTGGAGGTCATTTTGGTTCCTGTCATCAATGCAGCACCTTTGGCAATATCGTTGGCTTCGGCATACATCTCCATGATACCTTCATACTTGATATCCCTGAAATAAAACCAAATGGCCGCCTTGGAGGGTACCACATTGGGCTGATCTCCTGCATCGGTAAAGATGGAATGGGACCGTTTCAACGGGTGTAGATGCTCCCGTTTGTAGTTCCAGCCTATATTCATGAGCTCCGCGGCATCCAAGGCACTTTTGCCCCGCCATGGAGCTCCGGCCGAATGGGCCGCCTCTCCCTCAAACAGATATTCCACCGAAATCAGGCCCGTTCCGCGGGTTGAGCCCCATGAGACCCCAAAATTGTTGCCCACATGGGTAAAGATGCACATATCGATATCATCAAAAAGACCATCCCGAACATACCATGCCTTGGCGGCCACCAATTCTTCGGCAATACCAGGCCATAGAATCAAGGTGCCCCCAATATTTTCGCGTTCCATGATCTGTTTTACCGCCAAAGCGGAGGTGATATTCAACGGAATACCGGAATTATGCCCCTCTCCATGACCGGGAGCCCCTTCTACAATAGGCTTGTGATAGGCCACCCCAGGATATTGGGAGGCTTTGGGAATGCAATCCACATCACTCCCCAAGGCAATTACGGGACCATCCCCGTTGCTCCAAGTGGCAAACCAAGCTGTGGGAATCCCAGAAATGGAATGTTCAATGGTAAATCCATTGTTCTCAAGAATCCCGGTCAGATATTTGGAGCTTTCCTCTTCCTGAAAACCCAGCTCGGCAAAACTGAAGATTTTGTCCACCATCACTTGGGACTGTTTGGCATGGTCTTCCACGATTTGGGCAGCTTCGGACTTTAATTTTTCAATGTGTCGTTTGGAATATTTTTTTTGCGCAGTTGCCGTAGCAATACAGCAAAGAAGAAGGAACCCGGACAATAGGGTCTTGAACATTTTCATACGGTTGGATTTTGAATTAGCAAGTATCTTCCTAAAATACAAATAAATCGGTTTGTATTTTAACACTTCCGAGGCGATACTGTTTTTTGTCAATGCCCTATCGAATCCTTGCTATACTCCTAATGAAATTTTTCAGAACATGTTTAATAAAATTAAGCTGTTCCCTTTCCTCCAATTCAATGATCAAAAAAACAAAGACTACAATCATTAATCCAACAACCAAGTATTTTACATTCTTTTTTGCCCAATACTTATTTTGTTCGATTTCCATAACACATGAAATCTATCCAAAATATCCATCATAAGGGGAACCCAATTCACCAATACCCCTTTTGAATTGATGGTTGGGCATTTTTTCCTTTAAAACACCATGAATTAATTAACATCCTTGGTTTAAAACTCGAAACGAAGAGGTTTAAAAATAAAACTGAAAACCGTAAATTTGCACTTTCTCAAACCGTTCAATCCATACATTGTATGATTCATTTTTTTGGGGACAAGGCTAACAAGGTTTTTGCCGTCCAGACCACTCAAGAAATTACTCAGGAAGACAACAGTAAACTAACTTGGTTGTTTGGCAACCAACCCAAGATTGAAGCGGCGTCACTGGACGCCTTTTTTGTTGGGCCTCGTGCCGCCATGGTGACCCCTTGGAGTACCAATGCCACGGAAATCACCCAGAATATGGGCATTGATGGCATCCTGCGGATTGAAGAGTTCCACGCCGTTGCGGAAGACCATACCTATTACGACCCCATGCTGTTTCAAAAATACAAAGGGTTGGACCAAGATATTTACACCATTGCCGTTGTTCCGGAACCCATTTTGGAAATTGACGACATCGCGGCTTACAACCAAAAAGAAGGACTTGCCTTGAGTGATGAGGAAGTGACCTACTTGGAAGACCTTTCCAAAAAATTAGGTCGAAAATTGACCGACTCCGAGGTTTTTGGTTTCAGTCAGGTGAATTCGGAACACTGTAGACATAAAATATTCAACGGTACTTTTGTCATTGATGGCAAGGAAATGCCTTCCTCGTTGTTCAAGCTCATTAAAAAAACCTCAGAAGCCAATCCGAATGATATTGTTTCGGCCTATAAGGATAATGTAGCGTTCATTGAGGGGCCAAAAGCCATTCAATTTGCGCCAAAAAGTGCGGACAAGCCCGATTACTACGAAGAAAAAGAATTTGATTCCGTCCTATCCCTAAAAGCAGAAACCCACAACTTCCCGACCACCGTTGAACCTTTCAATGGTGCTGCAACAGGTTCAGGAGGGGAAATCCGGGACCGCTTGGCTGGAGGAAAAGGATCTTTGCCTTTGGCAGGAACCGCGGTATATATGACCTCCTACTCCCGTTTGGAAGAAAATCGTCCTTGGGAAAAGGGTATGGCTGAGCGCGATTGGCTATATCAGACCCCCATGGATATTCTGATCAAGGCATCCAACGGCGCATCAGATTTTGGCAACAAATTTGGTCAACCCCTCATTGCTGGCTCCGTACTCACCTTTGAGCATCAGGAAGAAGCCCGTAAGCTTGGGTTTGACAAGGTAATCATGATGGCCGGCGGTATTGGCTATGGAAAAAAGGACCAAGCCTTGAAGGATACCCCCAAGAAAGGAGACAGAATAGTCGTTCTAGGTGGTGACAATTATCGTATTGGAATGGGCGGTGCAGCAGTTTCAAGCGCCGATACAGGGGAATTCAGTTCTGCCATTGAGTTGAATGCCGTGCAGCGTTCCAACCCAGAAATGCAAAAAAGAGCTTCCAATGCGGTTCGCGGACTTTTGGAAAGCCATGATAACCCCATTGTCTCCATCCATGACCACGGAGCCGGTGGACACCTCAACTGTTTGTCGGAACTTGTGGAAGATACGGGTGGTACCATCAACACGGACAAACTCCCTGTTGGAGACCCTACCCTATCCAAAAAAGAACTTATCGGCAACGAATCCCAAGAACGCATGGGACTCGTCATCGGAGAAAAGGATTTAGACTTATTGGACCGCGTAGCCGCCCGTGAACGTGCCCCTATGTACAATGTGGGCGAGGTCACTGGCAACCACCGGTTTACTTTTGAATCAGAAAAAACAGGTGAAAAACCAATGGATTTGGAACTTTCGGATATGTTCGGAAGCTCTCCCAAGACCATTATGGAGGACACCACCTCTCAACAAATCTACCCTGCCCTATCCTATTCCTTGGAGCATTTCCACGACTATTTGGACCAGGTACTGCAACTGGAAGCCGTGGCCTGCAAGGATTGGCTCACCAATAAGGTGGATCGTTGTGTGGGTGGCCATGTGGCCAAACAACAATGTGCCGGCCCCCTTCAACTTCCACTGAACAACTGCGGCGTAATGTCGCTCGATTTTAAGACCAAGGAGGGTATTGCCACCAGTATTGGGCACTCCCCCATTTCTGCCTTGATCGATGCCAAGGCCGGTAGCAGAAACAGTGTGATCGAGGCCCTGACCAATATTGTTTGGGCGCCTTTGAAAGATGGCTTGAAATCAGTATCACTCTCCGCCAACTGGATGTGGCCTTGCCGAAATGAAGGTGAAGATACCCGTTTGTACGAGGCCGTTGAGTCCCTCTCCGATTTCAGTATTGCATTGGGCATCAACGTTCCTACAGGAAAAGATTCCCTCTCCATGAAGCAAAAATATAAGGATAGTGAGGTTTTGTCCCCCGGAACCGTGATTGTTTCCGCAGCGGCCAATTGTAACGACATTACCAAAGTAGTGGAGCCTGTCCTACAAAAAGATGGTGGGGATCTCTATTACATCAATATTTCCAAGGATGGGCATAAACTGGGAGGTTCTTCCTTTGCCCAAATCTTGAATGGCATTGGTGATGAAACCCCATCGGTTTTGGATGCTGACTATGTAAAGACTGTTTTCAATACTTTACAGGAACTCATCAAAAAAGATCAGATTTTGGCCGGGCATGATGTGGCTTCAGGTGGTTTGATCACCACCCTTTTGGAGCTCTGCTTTGCCGATAATGACCTTGGGGCCAACTTGGACCTGTCCGGTCTTGGGGAAACGGATATCATCAAGCTTTTGTTCAGTGAAAATGCTGGCGTAGTGTTCCAAGCCAAGGACAACTCTGTGGAACGTACACTCCAAGAAGCAGGCATCGATTTTGCAAAAATTGGAATCCCCACTTCAGAAAGCACCCTGAAAATCAAAAACAATGGGGTGGAAATTGGATTGAACATTGCTTCGCTTCGCGATACCTGGTTCAAGACTTCCTATTTATTGGACAACAGGCAAACGGCCAAAGGCTTGGCCAAAAATCGATACGAGAATTACAAAAACCAGCCTTTACAATACATTTTTCCTGAAAGTTTTGATGGGAAACTGTCATCTCGAGCGCAGTCGAAAGATAATAGCCGACCCAAAGCAGCCATTCTGCGCGAAAAGGGAAGCAACTCCGAACGCGAAATGGCCAATGCCATGTACTTGGCTGGGTTTGATGTAAAGGATGTGCATATGACCGACCTCATCTCGGGCAGGGAGACCTTGGAGGACATTCAATTTTTGGGTGCCGTGGGCGGTTTTTCCAACTCCGATGTTCTGGGTAGTGCCAAAGGATGGGCCGGCGCCATCAAATACAACGAAAAGGCCAACAAAGTGATCAATGACTTCTTTGCCCGCCCCGATACGCTTTCGGTTGGTATCTGCAACGGTTGCCAGTTGTTCATGGAATTGGACCTCATCAATCCCGAACACGAAACCCATGGCAAAATGACCTATAATGAGTCCGGGAAACACGAGAGCAATTTCACATCGGTAAAAATCCAAGAGAACAACTCGGTAATGCTGTCCAACTTGGCCGGAACCACATTGGGGGTATGGATTTCACATGGCGAGGGGAAATTCAGTCTTCCCCATGATGAAAACGACTATGGTATCGTGGCCAAATATGGCTACGAAGGTTATCCCGCCAATCCCAACGGAAGCGATTACAACACCGCGATGCTCTGTGACAAAACCGGAAGGCATTTGGTGACCATGCCGCATATTGAACGCTCTACCTTTCCATGGAACTGGGCCCACTATCCAAAGGATAGGAATGATGTGGTATCGCCCTGGCTCCAAGCTTTTGTAAATGCAAGGGAATGGATAATGAATGTAAAATAGCCCCCTTAGACCATAACTTTTAAAACCAAATTGTGAATAACCAACCTTATTCTGTAAAAACAGTCTTTTTAGCCTGTGCGACCCTCTTGACTTTGACCACAGCATGTGTACGTGAACATAGAAGTTTTACGGCAGATGAAATCAATTTGTTGCCCCAACCCAATGAAGTGCAATTATCCGAAAACTCCTTTGCATTGGAGGATGGGATGACCATTGCTTTTTTGAATGATAAGGCACAAAAAGTTGCCCATAAACTAAGTGATGACCTTTCCTCTTTGACGTCAACAAAAATATACGTGTCCGATTCCGGTAATGGAAATATTGTTTTTGATCTAGATCCAAATTTAGGGAAGGAAGCCTATACATTGGAAGTGTCACCAAAAGGAATCACTATTTCCGCAAACACTTCGGCCGGATTTTTCTACGGAAGTGAAACCTTAAAGCAACTGGTTGTAAAAGATGCCCAAGAATCACTCCGGCTCATTCCTTCGATTACGATAAAAGATTCGCCCCGATTTGGATGGCGGGCCTATATGTTGGATGAGGCACGCTATTTTCATGGGACTGATTTTGTCAAAAAAATATTGGACCAGATGGCATCGCTAAAAATGAATGTTTTTCATTGGCACCTGACAGATGATGCCGGATGGCGGGTCGAAATAAAAAAATACCCCAAACTTACTGAAGTAGGAGCCTTTAGAAGTGATTCTGAAATCGAAACCTGGGGCAGCGGTAAATTGTCGGGCGAAGCGCACGGCGGTTTTTACACCCAAGAACAGATCATGGAATTGGTGGCCTACGCTGCCGAAAGACATATCACCATTGTACCGGAATTTGAGATTCCCGGCCATAGCAGTGCTGCAATTGCCTCATATACTTGGCTTGGGACTGCTGGTGAGGATATTGATGTCCCTGTAAAGTTTGGTCGCCATTATGACAATTATGATGTGACCAATCCCAAGGTGGAACAGTTTGTCAAGGATGTACTGTTGGAACTTTTTGAACTCTTTCCTTCAGAAGTAATCCATATTGGTGGCGATGAAGTAGGTTACGAAGTCTGGAACAAAAGCAAACATGTACAAGACTACATGGAGGCAAATGGAATAACCACCGTTGCGGACCTTCAGATAGGGTTCACCAATAAAATTTCCAGATTCATTGAGCAACACAATAGACGTATGATGGGTTGGAACGAAATCATGGGCAAAAATATCCATGATGATTTTGAGGAAAAGAAAGATGACAAAGATGCAGAGACCGAACTGGCCAAGAACATAGTGGTCCATTTTTGGAAAGGGGATTTGGAACTGGCCACCAGTGCGGCCCAAGAAGGTTATGGCATTGTCAATTCACTTCACAGCAATACCTACCTTGATTATGATTACAAAAGCATCCCGTTGGAGAAAGCCTATGGTTTTGATCCCATTCCCAAAGGACTGGAGCCACAATACCATAAAAACATCTATGGACTTGGCTGTCAGATGTGGTGCGAATGGACTCCGACCAACAAAGATGTGGAACAGCAAACATTCCCTAGAATTGCAGCTTATGCCGAGGTAGGTTGGACAAATACGGAAAACAAAGACTTCAACAATTTTTTAAAAGCCTTGCAGGTAAAGCAGCAGGAGTGGGATATCCTTGGTATCAACTATGCCAAAATCTTGGAAGAGTAGCATTCTTCATTCAATCAAGATTGAATACAAACGTGTAAGAGCCTTCTTTTTGAAGGCTTTTTTGATATCCCTGTTTAAGTATTCATCAAAATGAATAGGGTATGGTTGAATTTTTCATTTTAAAATCCCGCTTCCTTTCCCTATTTTGCAATTACCTAATAGAAACTTAGTATGCAAAACGTTACCCGATTGTTTGATTTCCCCTATTACCAGTTGAACAAACTTCCGCTGGAAAAGTCATTGGTCACCAAATACAATGGCAAATGGGTAGCAACCTCGACCCAAGAATATATAAACAAGGCCAATGCCATTAGCAGGGGCCTGTTACGTTTGGGTGTACAGCCCAACGACAAGATTGCCATAATTTCTATGACCAACCGAACGGAATGGAACATTATGGATATTGGAGTGCTCCAGATCGGGGCGCAGACCGTTCCCATTTACCCAACCATTTCCGAAGAGGATTACGAATATGTACTGAACCATTCCGAAGCCAAGTATTGCTTTGTTTCCTGTGATGAGGTACTCCAAAAAATACTGTCCATCAGCGATAAATTGAAAAAGTTGAAGGATGTATATTCCTTTGACCAACTGGACAACTGTAAAAATTGGGGGGAAGTCTTGGAAAAAGGAGCGGACGATTCCAACCAAGATGAGGTGGAAAAACTGAAAGACCAGGTGAAGCCAGAAGATTTGGCCACTTTGATCTATACGTCGGGTACCACGGGAAGACCCAAAGGGGTCATGTTATCCCATGACAATATTGTCTCCAATGTAATTTCCAGTGAGACAAGAGTACCTTTTGAAACTGGTGGTAGTGCCCTAAGTTTTTTGCCCGTCTGTCACATTTTTGAACGAATGATCCTCTACCTCTACCAATATTGTGGTATTGAAATCCATTTTGCCGAAGGGTTGGACAAAATCAGCGATAACGTCAAAGAGGTAAAGCCCAACGTAATGACAGTGGTTCCCCGATTGTTGGAAAAGGTCTATGATGCCATCATTGCCAAAGGAACCTTACTTACTGGGGTGAAAAAGAAATTGTTCTTCTGGGCCGTGGATCTGGGCCTGAAATATGAACCCTACGGCAAAAACGGTTGGTGGTACGAAAAACAACTGGGCCTCGCCAGAAAGCTCATCTTTAGCAAATGGCAAGAAGGGCTGGGTGGAAACCTTACGGTCATGGTATCTGGGAGTGCCGCTTTGCAACCCCGGTTGGCCCGTGTATTTGCCGCAGCAGGCATGCCGGTCATGGAAGGTTACGGCCTCACCGAGACCTCTCCTGTAATTGCCGTGAATGACCAACGGAACAAAGGCTGGAAAATAGGTACGGTTGGCCGTATCATTGATGGGGTTGAAGTGAAAATCGCCCAGGATGGCGAAATCCTCTGCAAAGGACCCAATGTAATGATGGGCTACTACAAAGACCCTGAAAAAACCGCCGAAGTACTCACCGATGGTTATTTCCATACCGGGGACATTGGCGAAGTGGATGCCGATGGCTTTTTGCGCATCACGGACCGTAAAAAGGAAATTTTCAAGACCTCTGGCGGAAAGTACGTGGCGCCACAGTTATTGGAGAATCGGTTTAAACAATCCCGTTTTATAGAACAGATCATGGTAGTGGGAGAAGGTGAAAAAATGCCCGCGGCCTTGATACAACCTAATTTTGAATTCCTGCACGAGTGGGCCAAACGTCATAAGGTAACAGTAGGGGAAAACTCGGATATTGTCCTCAACGACAAGGTCATTGCCCGTTTCCAAGAAGAAGTGGATCTGGCCAACGAGGATTTTGCCAAGTGGGAAAAGGTAAAGCAGTTCCGTTTGACCCCGGATGTTTGGAGTGTGGACAGTGGCCACCTGACCCCTACCATGAAACTGCGCAGAAAAATCGTAAAGGAAAAGTATCTAGACCTCTACAATGACATATATGGGCATTGATGGGTTGACTCCTAAAAATAAAAAGGGGAAACCAAATTGGTCTCCCCCTTTTAATAATTCATTTTTTCTCTTATTAACTGTTTGTAAAGTTATTGACACTTGCTATCGCCCGAAATCTGCCAACTGTAAGTAGTCATCAAAGCGAATCTGGAATCTATGGCTTCTTGTCCACAGTATACAAGTCCATCTGCCCCCAAAATAATATCAGACGGGATATTCTGTTGACCAGACCAGCCTATAAGAGTATTGCTATAATTGCTTTGGTCGAGTCCAGAGAAATTTAGCATGTCGTGCATTTGAGTAACATTTGCTATATTCCAATTGCCCAAGTCTTGGTTGAAACTATTTGCATGATCAAACATCGTTCCCATATTCGTAACGTTGGAGACATCCCAATCCCCAATCTCACCATTAAAAGCGGTAGCCCCATAGAACATGGAATTCATTGAGGTGACTTGGGACAAGTCTGGAGCATCCGTGGCATTATACTGCATATCTAAACATAGATAAAAAGCTCCTACCATAGATTTCCATTGGATATTGCCCCATTGGTCTATACTTTTTAATTGTTCGATTGTTTGCCCTACCGCATTCATTTTTATGGCAGGGAAATCACCTACTATGGCCACGGTATATGTTCCTGCCGTTTCATAAGGGTGAAATATTCCAGTTGGATTACTTGTTGTGATACTATTGATTGAGCCATCTCCCCAGTTTATCGTAAAGTCATAATCGAACAGTGATTCCAAACCAATTTGAATATTCTCATTATCGGTTGTGGTCTCCCAAGTGGTCACAAAAGCATTCTTGTCATCGGGGTGGGCCTCGGGCACATCGGTTACGGTAATATACATCCATGCCTCCACAATGTTTTCCCCGTCACTTGCCGTTACAATAATACCAAATTCATGGGCGGTCTCATAATCCAAGGAGACTCCCTCTATCAATGTCAATTGGCCATCCGCTGAAATGGCAAATAACGGCTCGTTTATGGAATACCCATCATTCTGTTTAATCTCAAAGGTCAAGTCGTCGTCGTCCATAGCCACCACAGTGCCAATCACATCCATATCACCTATGTTCTCCGCCACTTCAAAACTTTGGCCCTCCAATTGTGGGGACTGGTTCGTTGCAGCCAGGTTCACAGACACGTACACCTCTTCTTGGGTGCTGTCCGTTCCATCATCTACCTTGATGACCAAGGTATGTAAAGGTTTGGTTTCATAGTCCAAGCTCTTTCCGCTGATCAGGCTCAACTTGCCGTCCATTGTAATCTTGAATAGGCCATCGCTGTTGGTGGCAACGGAAAAGCTCAGGTCATCCCCATCATCATCAGTGGCCTCAACGGTACCAATGATGGTAGTATGGTCTATATCTTCATTGGCATCAAAGGTTTGGGATCCTTTGATACTTGGTGGACGGTTTGTTTCTTCTGATGATATCGCGTCATCCTTTCCACAGGAAACCACCATCAGAACAAAAAAAGCCGTGTAAAGCAATCTTTTTAATTTCATGATTCTATAGATTTATAGGTTAAGGGTACAATTTGCCCAATCTAAAGGTTTTTCTTGGGGGTGAATTGACGGATGGCCCGTTTGGGTTGACGGATGGGGTTTCAATAAGCAATGTTCAATTAACAATGACCAATTCTTTGATAGGGAAAACTCAAACTTTTTGTGTATCTTACTGTATCTCTTGCCATTTGGCGTATTGTCGAAAAATCCTTTATCCAGAATATTATTCCTTTTTGAGTTAACTTAAATTTATTATGCATGCATAATAAATTTGTTTATATTTGAGGAAACCAAACTAGGCTATGAAGGATTTGACCATTGATTATGCATTGCGGGCTACATGGCAGGCGGTCAGTAGAATGTACAATGAAGAGGCCAAGAACTATGGCATCACCATGGCCATTGGTTTTACCCTTTTGAGCATTGACCCCAAAAAAGGAACACCAAGTACTGCCCTGGGACCTAAAATGGGCATGGAGGCCACAAGCTTATCCAGAATTTTAAAAAATATTGAGGAAAGAGGGTATATTCAGCGTAAACCCAACCCTAACGATGGTAGAGGGGTGCTGATACATTTAACCGCCTTGGGCTTGGAGAAACGAGAAGAATCCAAGGGAGTGGTACTCCGGTTCAATGATGTGGTCAAGGAACACATCGCCGAAGAGGATTTGGTCGGTTTTTTTAACACCGTTGAAATCATAAACAAACTTATTTCCGATAAAAAAGTGTACATAAAAACAACTAATTAAAACAAGCATTCATAAATGAAAAGGCATATCAATACAATTGCCGTCATCGGTTCCGGTATCATGGGTAGTGGCATTGCCTGCCATTTTGCCAATATAGGGGTCGAAGTTCTCTTGCTGGACATTGTTCCCCGGGAACCCAATGAAAAAGAAAAGGCCAAAGGCTTGACCTTGGAGGACAAGATCGTAAGAAACCGTTTGGTCAACGACTCCCTTGCCGCCGCATTGAAGTCCAAACCCTCTCCTATCTATCACCAGAAATTTGCCGATAGGATCACCACGGGAAATTTGGAAGATGATATCGCCAAGGTGGCCCAAGTGGATTGGATCATCGAGGTGGTCGTGGAACGGCTGGACATTAAGAAGCAGGTATTCGAAAACCTGGACAAGCACCGTACTGCCGGCACTTTGATTACTTCAAATACCTCTGGTATTCCCATCAAATTTATGAGTGAGGGACGCAGTGAGGATTTTCAAAAACATTTCTGTGGCACCCACTTCTTCAACCCGGCCAGATATTTAAAGCTCTTCGAAATCATTCCCGGACCTAAGACTTCCCAAGAAGTTTTGGATTTCCTGAACGGCTATGGAGAACAATACTTGGGCAAGACTTCCGTAGTGGCCAAGGACACACCCGCCTTTATCGGGAACCGGATTGGGATTTTCAGCATCCAGAGCCTTTTTCATGCCGTGAAGGAATTGGGCATGACCGTCGAAGAAGTCGATAAGCTCACCGGACCGGTCATTGGTAGGCCCAAATCCGCCACTTTCCGCACCGTGGATGTGGTAGGACTGGACACCTTGGTGCATGTGGCCAACGGTATCTATGAGAATTGCAAGGAAGATGAACGTCATGAACTCTTTAAACTTCCAGATTTCATCAACACCATGATGGAAAATAAATGGTTGGGGAGCAAATCTGGGCAGGGGTTCTATAAAAAGGTAAAAGGTGACAATGGTAAGAGCGAAATCCTCACATTGGATTTGGATACCATGGACTACCGTTCCAAAAAAAGTGCAAAATTCGCCACTTTGGAACTCACTAAGACCATTGACAAGGTCATTGAGCGTTTTCCAGTATTGGTCGATGGTAAGGACAAGGCAGGGGAATTCTACCGAAAAAGCTTCGGGGCCCTATTTGCCTATGTGACCCATCGCATTCCTGAGATTTCAGACGAACTCTATAAAATTGATGATGCCATGAAGGCTGGATTTGGCTGGGAACACGGACCATTCCAGATTTGGGATGCCGTGGGATTGGACAAAGGTCTGGAATTCATCAAGGCCGAAGGTCTGGAAGCCGCCCCTTGGGTTACTGAAATGAAAGCGGCAGGCATCGATTCGTTCTATACCGTAAAAGATGGGGCCACCTATTTCTACGACATTCCCAAAAAGACCATGGAAAAGGTTCCTGGTCAGGATGCCTTCATCATTTTGGACAACATCCGAAAGTCCAACGAAGTGTTCAAGAACAGTGGTGTGGTCATTGAGGATTTGGGTGATGGTATTCTCAACTGCGAGTTCCAATCCAAAATGAACACCATTGGCGGTGATGTCCTCGCAGGACTGAACAAGGCCGTGGACTTGGCCGAAAAAGACTTTCAAGGATTGGTTGTGGGTAACCAAGCCGCCAATTTCTCCGTTGGGGCCAACATTGGTATGATTTTCATGATGGCTGTGGAACAAGAGTATGATGAGCTTAACATGGCCATAAAATACTTTCAGGATACCATGATGCGGATGCGATATTCCTCCATTCCCACCATCTCAGCGCCACATGGCATGTGTTTGGGAGGCGGATGTGAGTTATCCATGCATGCCGATAAAGTAGTGGCCGCCGCAGAGACCTATATTGGTTTAGTGGAATTTGGCGTTGGGGTCATCCCCGGTGGGGGCGGTTCCAAAGAAATGGCACTCCGTGCTTCGGATACTTTTAGGAAAAATGATGTGGAGTTGAATGTGCTACAGGAATACTTCCTGACCATAGGAATGGCCAAAGTGTCCACTTCGGCTTATGAAGCCTACGATTTGGGCATTCTACAAAAAGGAAAGGATGTAGTGGTCGTGAACAAAGACCGACAAATTGCCACGGCCAAGGCCTACGCCAAATTAATGGCTGAGGCAGGCTATACCAAACCCGTTAAACGCAAAGACGTAAAAGTGCTTGGAAAACAAGCATTGGGTATGTTCTTGGTGGGCACAGACTCCATGGAAGCCGGACATTACATTTCGGAACACGATAAGAAAATAGCCGATAAACTGGCCTACGTCATGGCCGGGGGAGATCTCTCCGAAGCCAGCTACGTTACCGAACAGTATCTATTGGATTTGGAACGCGAAGCCTTCCTTTCACTATGTACAGAACGGAAGACCTTGGAACGCATCCAGCATATGTTAAAAACCGGTAAACCTCTGAGAAATTAGGAACAAGAATCAAGACATTGGAACCAAGACAGCCGTCTTTTCTCTTGGTTCTTGAATCTAAAAATCTAAAAAAATGAAAACAGCATATATCGTAAAAGCATATCGTACCGCAGTGGGCAAAGCACCACGGGGACTGTTCCGTTTTAAAAGACCCGATGAACTGGCCGCAGAGACCATCGAACACATGATGAAGGAATTGCCACAGTTGGACAAAAAACGCATAGACGATGTCATTGTGGGCAACGCCATGCCGGAAGCAGAACAAGGGTTGAACATGGCCCGACTCATCTCCTTAATGGGATTGGACATTGAAGATGTTCCGGGAGTGACCGTCAATAGATACTGTGCCTCTGGGCTTGAAACCATTGGCATTGCCACCGCAAAAATCCAATCGGGAATGGCAGATTGTATCATTGCGGGAGGTGCCGAGAGCATGAGCTACATTCCCATGGGAGGCTATAAGCCCACCCCGGATTATGCCACAGCCAAAGAAGGACATGAGGATTATTATTGGGGCATGGGGCTAACCGCAGAAGCCGTGGCCCAACAGTTCAAGGTATCCCGGGAAGATCAAGATGTCTTTGCCTATAATTCACACATGAAGGCCCTAAAAGCCCAAGAAGAAAATCGGTTCCAAGACCAGATTGTGCCGATTGAAGTGGAACATACCTTTATCAATGGAGCAGGCAAAAAGGAAACTACCAGCTACACTGTGACCAAGGATGAAGGGCCACGAAAAGGCACCAATATCCCTACCCTGAACAAGTTAAGACCCGTTTTTGCGGCAGGCGGAAGTGTCACTGCAGGAAACTCTTCCCAAATGAGTGACGGTGCTGCCTTTGTCATGGTGATGAGCGAGGAAATGGTCAAAGAACTGAATCTGGAGCCCATTGCCCGATTGGTAAACTATGCCGCTGCGGGGGTTGAGCCGAGGATTATGGGGATTGGACCGGTAAAAGCCATTCCAAAAGCCTTGAAACAGGCCGGAATGAAACAAAGTGACATTGAGTTGATCGAATTGAACGAAGCTTTTGCCTCACAATCCTTGGCCGTTATCCGTGAGCTGGACCTAAACCCTGAAATTGTCAATGTGAATGGTGGTGCCATTGCATTGGGACATCCATTGGGGTGTACAGGGGCTAAATTATCAGTGCAACTCTTTGATGAAATGCGAAAACGTGACATGAAAGGGAAATACGGTATGGTGACCATGTGTGTGGGAACTGGGCAAGGTGCTGCGGGTATATTTGAATTTTTAGCTTAGGAACCAAGACGATAGAGCCAACATTTAAGACTATGGGAAGACATAATTTTAAAAAACTTAAAATTTGGCAGGAAGGGATGATTTTGGTTGATGAAACTTATCAAATGATAAAAGAATTTCCGGCTATGGAAAAATTCAATCTTGTATCCCAAATGACGCGTTGTGCAGTATCCATTCCATCTAATATTGCCGAAGGTACAAGCAAATCAACAAATAAGCATTTTAATAATTATATCGAAGTAAGCCTTGGTTCTAGTTTTGAGTGGGAAACCCAATTAATTATTGCCTTGAACCAAAAGTACATTTCCATAGAGAAATTTGAATTTTTAGAACATAAAATCCAACAACTACAAAAAATGATATCAAGCTTTCAAGATGGATTGAAATAAGTCTCTTGTCTCTTGAATCTTAAATCTTATAAAGATGAGCACAGAAACAACAAATAAAGACATTTTAAGAGGAGGTCAGTTTCTGGTAAAGGAAACCCCATGTGAGGATGTTTTCACCCTTGAAGACCTTACCGAAGAACAAAAAATGATGCGCGAAAGCACCAAGGAATTTGTAGACCGGGAACTTTGGGCGCATTGGGAACGTTTTGAGAAAAAAGACTACGCCTATACCGAGGAGTGTATGCGAAAGGCCGGTGAATTGGGCCTATTGAGCGTTGCTGTCCCTGAAGCCTATGGCGGAATGGGAATGGGCTTTGTCTCCACCATGTTGGTCTGTGACTACATTTCAGGGGCTACAGGCTCCTTTAGTACGGCCTTTGGGGCACATACCGGAATCGGGACCATGCCCATTACCCTGTACGGTACCGAGGAACAAAAACAAAAATACGTCCCCAGGCTTGCCTCTGGTGAATGGTTTGGCGCCTATTGCCTTACTGAACCCGGGGCTGGCTCCGATGCCAATTCAGGGAAAACCAAGGCTATTTTGTCCGATGATGGCAAATTTTACAGCATTACAGGTCAAAAAATGTGGATTTCCAATGCGGGGTTCTGCAATATGTTCATTGTTTTTGCCCGAATCGAGGATGACAAGAACATCACCGGTTTCATTGTTGAGAACAATCCGGAGAACGGCATTACATTGGGCGATGAGGAAAAGAAACTGGGCATCCACTCCTCCTCTACCCGACAGGTGTTCTTCAACGAAACCAAAGTACCTGTTGAAAATATGCTTTCCGAAAGAGGGAATGGATTCAAGATTGCCATGAACGCCCTGAATATTGGTCGGATTAAACTGGCTGCTGCCTGTTTGGAGGCTCAAAGACGGGTGCTCAATGAAGCGACCAAATATGCCAATGAGCGTATTCAGTTTAAAACTCCCATTATGAACTTTGGGGCCATCAAAGCCAAGATAGCCGATATGGCCACCAATGCCTATGCGGATGAGTCGGCCTCCTACCGAGCTGCTAAAAATATCGAGGACCGGATTGCCATTCGTGAGTCCGAAGGCAATTCGCACCAAGAAGCGGAGCTGAAAGGTGTGGAGGAATATGCCATTGAATGTTCAATTTTAAAAGTGGCCGTATCCGAGCATGTGCAGCACACCACGGATGAAGGTATCCAAATTTTTGGGGGAATGGGCTTTAGTGCCGATACCCCAATGGAATCTGCCTGGCGCGATGCCCGTATTTCACGGATTTATGAGGGGACCAACGAAATCAACCGGATGTTGGCCGTGGGCATGTTGGTCAAAAAGGCCATGAAAGGTCATGTGGACCTTTTAGGTCCTGCCACTGCTGTTGGTGAGGAATTGATGGGCATCCCATCTTTTGATACCCCCGACTTTTCTGAACTGTTCTCCGAAGAGAAAGATTTGGTGGCCCGATTAAAAAAGGTCTTTCTTATGATCGCCGGTAGCGCCGTTCAAAAATTTGGTCCGGATTTGGAACAGCACCAGATGTTGTTGCAATCCGCTGCGGATATATTGATTCAGGTGTATTTGGCCGAGTCCACCATCCTCCGTACCGAAAAAAATGCTAAACGTTTTGGTGAAGAAGCCCAAGCCACGCAAATTGCCATGTCCAAACTCTATTTGTACCGAGCCGTGGATATCGTCATCCAAAAAGGAAAAGAAGCCATAGTTTCTTTTGCCGATGGAGATGAACAACGCATGATGCTCATGGGACTGAAACGTTTCACAAAATATACTAACCAGCCCAATGTTGTGGCACTTCGCACGCAAATTGCGGATAAAGTGGCCGCAGATAACGGGTACACCTTTGACTGATGCAATTGTTTTTTGAAACAAAACAACTGAAGAACCGCCCTAAAAGGGCGGTTTTTTTATGTGTCATTTAAGATTACACAGACAACACACCTGTGGTTCCATGGCCTATTTAAAAAATAGTGTCTTCCCGAAACTAGGCGATGGATTCCAGTATTTTTTCCTCGCTCTGCTTTCTTGAAAAGTTGATGGCACATTCAATCAAGGCCAAATGGGAATACGCCTGCGGAAAATTGCCCAATAAACGTTTGGTCTTGAAATCGATATCCTCACTAAAAAGTCCCAGATGGTTACTATGGCCCAGCAAAAGCTCAAAAAGTTCCAAGGCCTTCTCTTCCTCTCCTATTTTAAAGAGGCTGTTGATAAACCAAAAGGTACAAATGGTAAAGGAAGATGAGGGTTCACCAAAATCGTCTTCATTCTTATAGCGATACAATAATCCATCGTTGCTCAATCCTTCCTCAATGGCCTGTACCGTGTTCACATATTTGGGATCCCGGGCATTGATAAAACCATAGGGTTCCATCAATAGTACAGAGGCATCCAAATGACGGGAACCATACGATTGTACAAAGGCATTGATATCACTGTTCCATGCATTTTCATGGATATCCCTTTTGATTTCCTGTTCAAGGGCGGTCCATTTTTCAATCTTATGGGTCTTTCCAAAAATCTTGGCCACCTTAATGGCCCGATCCAAAGCCACCCAACACAATACTTTGGAAAAGGTAAAATGTCGGTCTTCCCCTCGGAATTCCCAAATGCCCTTGTCCGGTTCCCTCCAGTGTTTGCTCACAATCCAGACAATCCCCTTGGTGATGCTCCAGAGTTCCTCCACATTTTCAATATCATTACTGAATTTCACCAACTGCTCATAGATAACATCCATTAGGATGCCATAGATGTCGTTCTGTTTTTGTTTGTAGGCGGCATTTCCAATACGGACGGGCTTGGACCCCTTATATCCTTCCAAATGGTCCAAAGTCTGCTCCGTCAACTTCTTTTCTTGATTGATGCCGTACATGATCTGGAGCTTTTCATCCTTGTCCGGCATAAGGTCAATGATAAACTGGAGGTATCGTTTGGCGGAATTCTTATGCCCCAGTTCGGAAACCACCTTGATTACCATGGAGGCATCCCTAATCCAGCAGAACCGATAGTCCCAATTGCGGACCTCGCCAATGGTTTCGGGCAAGGAAGTCGTTGCAGCAGCCAAAACCGCCCCCGTTTTATCGTAAGTAAGCATTTTCAGGGTAATGGCGCTCCGTACAATCTCCTTGTTGAACTTTTTATAGGTAGGGGTCTTATCCACCCAATCCAACCAATAGACTTTGGTGCGTTCCAACTCCAAGGCCATTTTTTCCGTAGTGGGTTTTAGGATCTTTTCGTTGTAACAAATCATGAAATAACCATCCTCTTTTAAAGAAATCTCCACTCCCTCTAGAATCTCTTCTTTATTGAAAGAGGTATACAGGAACAGGGTATCATACTTTAATTTATGGGTAAGGCTTGCCACAAAATCCTTTTTTACATGATGCTCCGTCTGTCCCAACCCGTATTCCAGTTTGGGATCGTACTTGACCTTAAAGCTTGGTTTTCCCGAAACATACTTTACATACCGAACGATTTCGGGCGGGGCATTATACTTTCCATTATTATGCTTGTGGTGCCTCGGCATAAAATCATGCACCTCAAAGACATCTTCCCCCTGGGAAAAACGTGTAATCAATATGGCCGTTCTTTCATAGTATTGTTGATGGGTTTCATAGGCATCATCCACAAGAAACTCAAAGCTCCCTCCTTTTTCCTCATCCAACAACTTTGCAAAAACGGAAGTGGAATCGAACTGGGGCAGACAACACCAATCCAACGAGCCCGTTTTTGAGATCAAGGCCGCACTCCTACAATTTCCAATAATTCCATAATCCAGGTTCTCCATAGGCTAATTATCCTCAAAAGGTTTAGAATGTATTGCTTTTACAGTCGAATTTCCCGAAATTTAAAGAAACTTAAAAGTAAAACCTGTCAAAAAACACCCTTTTATGGCCAAAACTATCATAATCTCAAATCGACTGCCCGTTCAATTGCAAATCAACAATGGAAGCATTACCGCCATCCCCAGTGTAGGAGGATTGGCCACCGGAATGAAATCGGTGCACAGTGGCAGTGAGAGCCTTTGGATAGGTTGGTCAGGACTCACGAATGAGGACACACCTCCCGAGCTCGAGGAGGATATTGACAAGGCCCTGAAGGAAAATGGCTGTGCCAAGGTAAAACTGAATGCCCATGAAGTGGACGGTTTTTATTTTGGGTTCAGTAATAGGACCATATGGCCCCTTTTCCATTATTTTTTGAAGTATTCCGAATTTGAACTGGATTTTTGGAACACCTACAAGGCCGTGAACCAGAAATTCGCCGATGCCATCATTGAAAAATCGGATGAGGACGATACCATTTGGGTACATGACTATCAATTGATGCTGGTTCCGCAAATGGTCAGGGAAAAACGCCCCAATACCTCCATTGGATTCTTTTTGCATATTCCTTTTCCTTCCTACGAGATATTCAGGACCCTCCCTTGGCGTGAGGAAATATTGGAAGGCTTGTTGGGGGCCGATCTTATTGGGTTCCACACCTACGACTATGAAAGACATTTTCTAAGCTCCGTACGAAGACTGTTGGGAATGGAAGTAAGCTTTAACGAGATTTTCATGGACAACCGTGTCATAAAGGTCGACTCTTTCCCTATGGGTATTGATTACAAAAAATTCAGGGATGCCGCTTTGGTTCAGGGAGAACGGAAAAAAGACAACAGAAGCGATCTACAAAAACGGTTGGATGACCATAAGGCCTCTGCCCCGGACACCAAATTGATTCTCTCCATAGACCGTTTGGATTACAGTAAAGGTATTGCCAAACGCATCAATGCCTTTGAATACTTCCTCAACAAATATCCAGAGTACAAGGAAAAGGTACGGTTGATCATTCTTGCGGTGCCCTCGCGTTCCAATGTGCCCCAATACCAATTGCTCAAAAAAGAGATTGATGAGTTGGTGGGACGCATCAATGGTGAACTATCCACGGTAAACTGGACCCCTATCTGGTATTTTTACCGTTCCTTGCCCTTTGAAAACCTCATCGACCTGTACACTTCCAGTGACATTGCATGGCTTACCCCGCTTCGTGATGGGATGAACCTCGTGGCCAAGGAGTATATTGCCACGCGAACGGATAAGTCCGGAGTGCTTATTTTGAGTGAAATGGCCGGGTCTGCCTATGAGATGAACGAAGCCCTTTTGATCAACCCCAATAATTTTGAACAGCAGGCGGATACCTTGCGCCAGGCCATTACCATGCCTTTGGAAGAGCAACAATCCCGAAATACATTCCTCCAAAAACGACTGGAACGCTACAATGTGGAAGTGTGGGCCAACGAATTCATGAGCGCCCTCAACCAGAAGAAAACATTGGGGCATGCCTATATCTCCCAAAAGATTACAAACGACTGCCTTAACACCATCTCCAAGGAGTATGCAGACTCTTCAAAACGGCTGTTGTTCTTGGACTATGACGGTACTTTGGCCGGGTTTCACAAAGACCCCCAAAAAGCATCACCCGATGAGGAACTGTACGTCCTATTGGACCAGTTGCACAACCAAAAGGACACCACCCTATTCTTGATCAGTGGCAGGGACAAACAGACTTTTGGCAGATGGTTCCTTCCCAAAAAGTACAATATGATCGTGGAGCATGGGGTTTGGATATCCAAGGATGGCGAGGACTTTAAACTCTTGGAAAATGTAAAAAGTGAGTGGATGGAAAAAATAAGACCCGTACTGGAATCTTTTGTGGATCGGACACCTGGATCTTTTATCGAGGAGAAAAACTACTCCATGGCATGGCATTACCGAAACACCGATCCTGACTTTGGTGAAAAAAGAGCTACTGAACTGAATACGGTCTTAACCAGTCTCATTGGGAATGACGATATTAGCGTTCTCAATGGAAACAAGGTCATGGAAGTCAAAAGCAGTAACGTGAACAAAGGAAGGGCCGCAGTGCGAATGCTGGGAGAGGATGACTATGATTTTGTGTTTGCCATTGGTGATGACTGGACCGATGAATTTATGTTCCAAGAACTTCCCAGCTCGGCCATAACCGTTAAAGTGGGACTTAAAAAGACCCAAGCCAAATACCATGTTGAGAGCACCAAACGGGTACGGGAACTTTTAAAACGGTTTACAAAACCATGATACAACGATTTTGTTTTGTGCTTTGTTTGCTGGGAACCCTCTCCAGCTACTGTCAAGCTAATACCGAGGTCTATCTTTTTGACCTTGATATGGATACCAAGGGTGCTCCATTGTCCAATCCCAAGAATATATCCAACAATCATGGTTATGACAACCAGCCTTCGTTTTGGGACGATAATACGGTATTGTTTTCCTCAACAAGGGAGGGGCAAACAGACATCTTGCGGTTCAACATCAACCAGGGAAGCACATCTTCTTGGGTCACCAATACCCCTACGGGAAGTGAATATTCCCCTGTGAGGATACCGGGAAAGGATAATATATCGGCCATTCGGTTGGATCTGGATGGACTGCAACGATTGTATGAATACGATATCCATTCTGGGGAATCCGAACCCATTTCCGATTTGAAGATAGGCTATCATGTGTGGTACAATGACCATATTTTGGTATCCACCGTATTGGTAGCAGACCGGATGGATTTGGCAGTGATCGACCTTGATACAGGCTCCCACCATATAGTGCATAAGAATGTTGGGCGCTCCCTGCATAAAGTTCCAGGTACAGATTTGGTTAGTTTTATCAGTAAAGGGTCCTCAAAAAAGGAGTTGTGGCAAATCAAATCCCTTGATGTAACCGATGATAAAATCGATACCATCCTGACCTTGGTCAACCCAGTGGAAGATATGGTATGGCTACCCAATGGCGCACTCCTTATCCCCAATGACAACCGGATTTCCCTCTATAATCCAAAAGTGGGGGATACTAAAGATTTTCAGTTTTTTGATAAAGAGCAAGTCTTTAAAATATCCCGATTGGCCGTAAACCCGAGTGGAACCCGATTGGCGTTGGTCACAGAGATTTCACCCAAGGAAATTGTACAAAGACAAGTGGATACTTTCAATAAAAGGGATTTGGATGGATTTGTTTCCTGCTATACGGATGATGTGTTGGCACAACGCTTTCCCAACGACACCATGTATGTGGGAAAAGCCAAAATGCTCGCCAATTACGAACGGTTTTACGCCAATACCAAGAATGCAAAGGTTGAAGTGATCAAACGAATTACCATTGAAAATAAAGTGATTGATGAGGAAATCACCATGGTTGATGGTAGACAAGGCCACCAAGTGGCACTCTATACCATTGAAGGAGGACTCATCACCTCCATGACCTTTATTTTTCCCAATCAGGAAACCGCAGATGCAGAATCTGTTGTACAGGAACAATTGGATGCCTACAATGCTCGGGACATAGATGGCTTTTCGGACACCTATGCAGACCATATCACCCTCCATAATTTTCCCAACCAAGTTACCGGTAAGGGTAAAAATGCCATAAAGGAACGGTACGGTACCTTTTTTAAGAATACCCCAAACCTCCACTGTAAAATCAAAAATCGGATGGTGATCGGGAACAAGGTCATTGACGAAGAACAGGTAACCGTCAATGATTCTGTGGTACATGCCGTCGCCATCTACGAAGTTGAAAATGGAAAAATTGTGAAAGTCACTTTTTTACGATGAGTCTTTTTGCTACTTTCATGGGATTTCTAAAAAAGCCTCTGTATGAAAACCCACTTCCTTTTCTATCTCATTCTAGTATTGACTTTCAGCACCATACGTGCCCAAGATGACTATGAAAACCTGACCGTATCCATAGGAGTGGTCGTCTCGAACCTCGAAGCCTCCATTGAATTCTATACCAACATCATGGGCATGGAAGAAACCGGCGAACTGGATTTGGACAGTTCCTTTGGAAAAGCTTCTGGATTGACCGGGGGAAGACCTTTGTTGGTCAAAATTTTAAAACTCAAGAACAGTCCGGACGCCACAGAGTATAAATTGGTGTCGTTCGGCAATGACAAAAAGGGTTTTGACAAACACATACAGGACCAAAACGGCATGCAATACACCACCTTTTTCATAAAATCCACAGCAGACATCATAAAACGAATTCGGGAAAACAATATCGAATTTCTTGGGGACACCCCCATTAAACTACCCAATGGAAAAACTTTTATCCTCATTCAAGATCCAGATGGGGTTTTTATTGAAATCATAGGCAACTAAAATTCATTCCAATGAAACAAAGCATAGCGTTTATTTTCTCACTATTGAGTCTTTCCATCCTAACAGCACAAGATGATACGCGTTTGTACGATATCATCAATACGGTTTCCGCGGAACGGATAGAGAAAGACGTTACCACCTTGGTCAACTTTGGCACACGACACACCTTGAGCGACACCCTTTCCCAAGCTCGTGGCATAGGCGCTGCAAGACGATGGATCAAATCTGAATTCGAAAAAATATCTTCCAATTGCAAGGACTGTTTGGAAGTCTTCTATCAAAAGGATCTTATCAAAAAGGGTGAAGGCGCCCGGATTGTAAAGGACGTTTGGGTAGTGAATGTGGTAGCTATCAAACGGGGCACCAAATACCCCAACCGCTTCATCATCATGAGCGGGGATATTGATTCACGGGTGAGCGACCCCAATAACTTTACTTCAGATTCACCGGGTGCCAATGACAATGCCAGCGGCATGGCCGGAACCCTAGAAGCGGCAAGGGTGCTTTCCCAATATTCGTTTGAGAGTAGTATCATTTTTGTTGGGCTTTCCGGGGAAGAACAGGGACTTTACGGTGGCAGGGGCTTGGCCGCACATGCCAAACAAAACAACTGGGACATTGTTGGGATTTTCAACAACGACATGATCGGCAACATCACCGGAGTGGATGGCGTGGTCAGCAATCGGGATTTTCGCATTTTCTCGGAACCTGTCCCCCCTACCGAAACCGAGGAAGAAAGACGCGCCAGACGTTTTTATGGCGGTGAGGTGGATGGTATCTCACGCCAATTGGCCCGATATGTATACAAAACCACCAAGACCTACATGCCCGAGATGAACCCCATGCTCATCTATCGTTTGGACCGTTTTGGACGTGGTGGACACCATAGACCCTTCAACGATGCCGGTTTTGCCGGGATACGTATCATGGAAGCCCATGAAAACTATACCCAACAGCATCAAGATATCCGTATGGAGGATGGTATTGCCTACGGCGATGTTTTAGAGCACGTGAATTTTGAATATGCCAAAAAATTGACTGCGGTAAATGCCATCAATTTGGCTTCCATAGCTTGGGCACCTCCCGCACCAACAACCGTTGAAATAGGAGGAATTGTGGAACCTGCAGCCAAATTAAAATGGAGCAAGGTAGACGGCGCCGTGGGATACAAGATTTATTGGAGAGATACCACCTCCCCTACTTGGGACCACCACAGATACGTAGGAGATATTGATGAATATACCCTGAACGGCATCGTCATTGACAACTTTTTCTTTGGGGTCGCTGCTGTGGGCAAAGATGGACATGAAAGCCCCGTGGTTTTTCCAAACAAGGTTTTTAGATAAAATCAATAGCACGTCTGGTCCAAGTGCTTTTTAGAGAACGAATATGAAACAGTATTGTATAGTATCAGCATTTATTTTGGGGCTTTGTGCCGCATCCGCCCAAAATTTTACCCGTCAGGATACCTTAAGGGGAAGCATTACCCCAGAACGGGCATGGTGGGATTTAAATTACTACGACCTGAATGTAAAGGTTGAGCCCGAAAAGAAGTTCATCTCAGGACACAATGTGGTTCGCTACAAAGTGCTCAACGCCGCAAAAGTGTTGCAAATTGATTTGCAGGAACCTATGCAAGTAACATCCGTGACCCAAGAAGGTCTGCCTCTGGAAGTCCTTTCCGAAGGAAATGCACACTTCATCACCTTGAAGAAGGAGCAGGTTCCGGGCGAGTTCAATACCATTGACATCCATTTTTCCGGTTATCCCCGTGAAGCCGTAAGAGCCCCTTGGGACGGTGGTTTTTCCTGGAAAGAGGATACCAAGGGGAATCCTTTTGTGGCCACATCATGCCAAGGGTTGGGCGCCAGTGTATGGTGGCCCAACAAAGACCATATGTACGATGAGGTAGACAGCATGCGCATCCGTGCAACTGTCCCGAAAGATTTGATGGATATTTCCAACGGAAAACTGGAAGGCGTGGAAAATGATGGAGAGTTCAAGACCTATAACTGGTTCGTGGCCAATCCCATCAACAATTATGGAGTGAATGTGAACATTGGAAACTATGTTCATTTTGGCGAAAAATACGAGGGAGAAAAAGGTACTTTGGATGTGGATTATTATGTACTGCCCGAAAATTTGGAAAAAGCCAAAGAGCAATTCAAACAGACCCCAATGATGCTCAAGGCCTTTGAACATTGGTTTGGTCCATACCCTTTCTACGAAGATGGCTTCAAACTGGTGGAAGTACCCTATTTGGGGATGGAACACCAAAGTTCGGTCACTTACGGCAACCAATACGCCAATGGTTATTTGGGGCGTGACCTTTCGGGTTCCGGATGGGGCCTTAAGTTCGATTTTATCATCATCCATGAAGCGGGCCACGAGTGGTTTGCCAACAACATCACCTACAAGGACATCGCCGATATGTGGATCCATGAAGGTTTTACCGCCTATTCCGAAAACCTCTATCTGGATTACCATTATGGGTCCAAAGCCGCTTCGGAATATGTGGTGGGGACACGCAACAACATCCAAAACGATAGACCTATTATTGGTGCCTACGGGGTAAACCAAGCAGGTTCCGGGGATATGTATTACAAAGGAGCCAACATGCTCCATACCCTCCGTCAACTCATCGAGGACGATGAATTATGGCGTCAAATTTTAAGAGGTCTGAACAGCGAATTCTATCACAAAACCGTCACCACGCAGCAAATTGAGGACTACATCAGCGAAAAGACCAAAAAAGACCTGTCCGCTTTCTTCAACCAGTACCTGCGTACCACCATGATCCCTAAATTTGAATACCAACAAAACGGCAGTTCCATAACCTACAGGTATGTGGATATTGTAGAAGATTTTGATATGCCCATTCGTGTATTTGTGGATGGTAACGAGCAATGGCTCTTCCCGAATTCAGAATGGAAAACCGAATCCCTCAAGGGGAACGAGTTGATTTTTGACCCTAATTTTTATATCGAAACCCAAAAAATCTAATGTGAACGAACTTCCCGAACATTATTTCCAAAACGATTCCGAATGGCGCGATTGGCTACACGAAAACCATGAAAGCTCGCAAGGCATCCATCTTATTTTGTACAAGGTGGAGCACCATATGGAAAGTATGCGATGGGAAGAAGCAGTAAGGGTGGCCCTCTGCTACGGGTGGATAGACAGCACGGTTAAAAGTCTGGGAGATGGCAAACGGAGACAATATTTCTGCCCTAGAAAACCCAAGAGTGTATGGAGCAAACTCAACAAAGAGCACATCAAAGATTTGAAATCCCAAAAATTGATGCACAAAAGTGGATTGGCCGCCATACAAATTGCCAAGGAGAATGGTTCTTGGACTGCTTTGGACGATGTGGAAAACGGGGTGATCCCCGAGGACCTTCAACAGGCATTCAATCAAAACAAGGAGGCACAAGAGAATTTTGAAAACTTCACCCATAGTCAGCGTAAAAGTTATCTGTACTGGCTCAATCAGGCCAAGCGGGAAGATACCCGACAGAAACGGATAACTGAAATCGTGGGTATGTCGGCCCAAAACATCAAATATAGAACCCTAGGAAGATGAGACATAGCATCAAAACATTGGGAATATCCACATTGACCATACTTGCAATGGCCTGCATGGACAAAAATTCCAAACTGCGGGTGGACATGGCCATAACCAATGCCCAGGTCATCCATCTTGAAACCGGGGCCGTGGAGACTCAGGATATCTTTATTTCCGATGGGGAAATCCAAGCAATTCTGGGTGCAGGCACCAAGAACACCTTCGAGCCCGATACCCTTATAGACGCTACTGGAAAATTTGTACTTCCTGGTTTTTGGGACAACCATATACATCTTAGGGGAGGTGATTCGTTGGTAGCCAACAACAAGAACTTTTTAAAACTGTTCATTGCCAATGGGATTACCACCGTCCGCGACGCAGGTGGTGACCTCACGCCTTCCGTCATCCAATGGAAAAACCTGATTGCTTCCGAGGATTTGGTGGGACCTACCATTTATACTTCAGGCCCAAAGATTGATGGACTTAATGCCACATGGGCGGGTTCTCTTGAAGTGGAAACTGAAGAGGATGTTAAGAACGCCTTAGATTCCCTTCAGGAGCTGCAGATTGATTTCGTCAAACTTTATGATAGCCGGATTTCGGGGGAGAATTACCTCAGCGCAATCAAGGAAACCCAGAAAAGAGGTATGACCGTCTCGGGCCATATGCCCTTTACAGTTACGCTGAATGAAACCATGGAGGCAGGTATGGATGCCATTGAGCATCTCTATTATATCATGAAAGGTTGTGCCAGCAATGAGCTGCAGATAACCGAAAACCTTAAATCCGGGGAAATGGGTTTTTGGGATGCTATGCCCGCACTACTACAAGCGTATTCAGACTCTACTGCGCAACAGACTTTTACCCTGTTGAAAGATCATAACGTCTTTGTGGTTCCTACACTACATATTGGAAAAACATTAAGCTATTTGGATGAGGTGGACCATTCCAACGACCCGTACTTGACCTATATGGGGCAAGGAATCATCCAAACCTATCAAGGTAGGATTGCACGGGCCATGAGTGCTTCGGAAGAAGTCAGAAATAACCGAAAGGAACTGGATACGTTTTTTGGCCAACTGGCCCAATCCCTTAATAATGCAGGTGTGAAACTCTTGGCGGGTTCGGACAGTGGTGCCTTTAACTCCTACACCTATCCAGGTATCTCACTCCACAAAGAATTGGAAGTCATGGTGCAGAATGGGATTTCACCTTTGGATGCTTTGCGTACATCAGCCTACAATGGTGCGCAGTTTTTGGATAAATCGGACAACTACGGCAGTGTTTCCAAAGGAAACGTATCGGATTTGGTGATTTTGGATGACAATCCTTTGGAAGATATTCGCAATACGCAACAAATTTATATGGTAGTCAAGGGAACCCAAGTGTTCTCCGAAACCCAGCTACAGAAACTATTGGACTCTGCCATCATGGATTGATGCATATTTCAATTTAAAAACCATACACAATGATCACTTCCACTCCAAAAATTACGGTAAGCTCAAAAATTTGGGGGCTTTTATTCCTATTTCTGCTTGCCATACCTATAAAAGCACAAGTCTTATTGGTCCCAGATCGGGTATTCGATGGTGAGGAAATGCATTCCAATTGGGTGGTGGCCGTCAATGGTAATCTAATTACCTATACTGGTCCAGAAAGTGGACTAAAGAAACCAAACTCCTATACCAAACACGAGCTAAAAGGGATGACCCTGATGCCAGGCCTCATCGAAGGGCATTCCCACCTGTTGTTGCATCCCTACAACGAAACGGATTGGAACGACCAAGTTTTAAAGGAATCCCCTGTGGAACGAGCCATCCGGGGTAGCGTCCATGCCAAAAAATCCTTGATGGCCGGGGTAACGACCATGCGCGATTTAGGCTCGGAAGGTGCCGGGTATACCGATGTCTATTTAAAAAAGTGCATTGATGACGGAATCATCCCCGGGCCGCGATTGTTAGTGGCCGGACCTGCCATTGTGGCGACAGGGGCCTATGGCCCAAAAGGATTTCATGATGGGGTCAGCGTTCCCTTGGGTGCCGAACCTGTCAGTGGAAGAGATGAGGCCATCAAGGAAGTCAGGAATCAAATGGGGAATGGTGCGGATTTGATCAAAATTTATGCAGATTACCGTTGGAGCCCAGGTGCAACCTCGCAACCTACCTTTTTACAAGAAGAAATCGATGCCATGGTAGCCACCGCCACCACTGCAGGCAAATATGTTGTGGCCCATGCCAGCACCCCCGAAGGGTTGCGCCGAGCCATCTTGGGTGGTGTGGAGACCATAGAACATGGAGATGGAGGCACCACGGAGATTTTCAAGCTGATGAAAGAAAAAAATGTGGCCCTCTGCCCTACCTTGGCTGCCGGCGATGCCATTGAACAGTACAAAGGATGGAAAAAAGGCAAAGAGGCTGATACAGACCGCATCGCAAAAAAGAAGCAATCCTTTGCCTTGGCCCTACAGTCTGGTGTGGACATTGTCTTTGGAGGTGACGTGGGTGTATTCTCCCATGGAGAAAACTATAGGGAACTTGTACTTATGGTCGAATATGGAATGCAGCCCCTCAAGGCTTTACAATCGGCGACCTCAGTGAATGCGAGGGTATTCCATCTGGAAAATCTGGGGAGGATCAAAAACAACTTTTTGGCCGACCTCATTGCCGTGGAAGGCAATCCCCTTACCCATATTGAACAGATGCAACATGTACGTTTCGTTATGAAAGATGGAGTGGTCCATAAAAACGAATAGCCCATTCAATTCAAATAGAGAGGGTTTCCCTGCGGTCTGGTTCCAGTTAACATCCTTTTAAGAATTCCACTTGGGGTTTTTGGTATCTTTAGGCGACTAATTGACCTTAAAAATGAAAAAGCCTCTTTTCCTATTGATGCTCTTCGCATCAATATCTCTTTTTGCCCAAGAATTTTCAATGGATTTGGTTCAGGATATGAAACCAAGAAACATAGGTCCGGCTGGAATGAGTGGTCGTGTTACCGCCATTGATGTGGTCCTTTCCAATCCGGACATCATGTATGTGGGAACCGCATCGGGCGGTTTGTGGAAATCCACCTCTGGTGGTATCCAATGGGAACCTATATTTGACCATGAGGTTACTGCCTCCATTGGTGCCGTTGCCATTCAACAATCCAACCCATCCGTAATTTGGGTCGGTACTGGGGAAGGAAACCCCAGAAACAGCTTGAATGGTGGATATGGCATCTATAAATCCTTGGATGGAGGCAAAAGCTGGAAATCCATGGGACTGGAAAAAACCCGTCACATCCACAGGGCCATCATAGACCCTACCAATCCTGATGTAGTCTATGTTGGGGCCATTGGCTCCCCTTGGGGCGAGCACCCTGAACGAGGTGTTTTCAAAACCACCGATGGTGGAAAGACGTGGGAAAAGATACTGTTCGTGAATAACAAAACAGGAGTGGCCGATTTGGTCATGGACCCCACCAATCCCAATAAATTGATGGCGGCCATGTGGGAACATAAACGTGACCCTTGGTTCTTCAAATCCGGTGGTGAAGGCAGTGGGCTGTACATGACCCACGATGGTGGCTCCACTTGGAAACAAATCACGGAAGAAGACGGCCTGCCCAAGGGTGACCTAGGGCGTATTGGTATCGCCATAGCCCGAAACAAACCCAACGTGATCTACGCTCTGGTCGAGGCCCAAAAAAATGCCCTGTATAAATCCGTGGACGGTGGGTTCAAATGGGAAAAAATCAACGACAAAAACGATATTGGCAACCGCCCTTTTTACTATTCCGAAATCTATGTGGATCCCCAGAACGAAAACCGGGTGTATTCCGTGTTCACTTACATCAATGTTTCAGAGGACGGTGGCAAGAACTTTACCCAGTTGATGCCCGCCTACGGTGTGAGCAATGGCGTGCATCCCGATCACCATGCCTGGTGGATACATCCTACCAACGGACAGTTTATGCTGGACGGTAATGACGGTGGGTTGAACATCACCAAAAATGGTGGCAAGACATGGCGATTCATCGGCAACCTACCTGTGGCACAATTTTACCACATCAATGTGGACAACGAATATCCCTACAACGTGTACGGAGGAATGCAAGACAATGGCTCTTGGCGTGGCCCTGCCTATGTGTGGAGAGACCAAGGGATTCGCAATAGCTACTGGCAGGAAATTGCCTTTGGTGATGGCTTTGATGTCATCCCTGATAAAGATGACAGTCAATTTGGATATGCCATGAGCCAGCAAGGTTACGTGCGTCGTTACGATTGGAAAACAGGAAACGACTATACCGTCCGTCCAACCCACCCCGACCCCAAAGTGGAGCTTCGTTTCAACTGGAACGCAGCCATAGGACAAGACCCTTTTGATACCAGCACCGTATATTTTGGAAGTCAGTTTGTCCATAAATCCACGGATAAAGGATTGACATGGGAGGTCATTTCGCCAGACCTTACCACCAACAATCCTGAAAAGCAAAAACAAAGTGAGAGTGGCGGGCTTACCATGGATGCCACTGGTGCCGAGAATCACTGCACCATCATTGTCATAGAACCTTCTCCTGTAGAAAAAGATATGTTGTGGGCCGGTACGGATGATGGCCGGGTACACTTTACCCAAAATGGCGGTGCCACTTGGACCGATGTCACCAACAACATCAAAGGATTGCCCAAAGGCAGTTGGATTCCCCAAATCAAAGCCTCCCAAAACAATAAAGGTGAGGCCCTATTGGTCGCCAACGATTACCGAAGGTTCAACTATGCACCCTACGCCTACCGGACCAAGGATTATGGAAAGACCTGGACCCGTATCGTGGATCAAACCGATGTGGAGAGCTATACCTTGAGTATTTTGGAGGACCCGGAAAATCCCAATCTCCTGTTTTTGGGAACCGATGACGGTCTCTACATTTCATTGGATGCAGGTGCCAAATGGCAAAAATGGGACAAAGGATTCCCCACCGTATCCACAAAAGATTTGGCCTATCATCCCAGAGAGCAGGATTTGATCATCGGTACCTTTGGAAGGGCCGCATGGGTTTTGGATGATATTAGACCCTTAAGGGCCTTGGCAGAGAACACAGCGCTGTTGCAAAAAGATATCAGCCTGTTTAAAAGTCCCGATGCCCATTTGGCTGCCTACCAGCAACCCACCGGAAGCCGTTTTGGCGGGGATGCCCTGTACAATGCCGAAAACAGACCATCAGGAGCTATGATTACCTACTACATCAAAGATGTAGTGTCCAAGAAAGATGCTGAAAAAGCTGATGAAACCAAAGACGAAGCCGTTGAAGAGGATGCATCTAAAGAGAAAACCAAAGATTCCATCTTCTTTAATTTTTACGATGGCAATAGGCTCATCAGAACCTTAAAATACAAGACACCCAAAAAAGCCGGGTTCCACAGGATTTACTGGGAATTGGACGAGAAAGCCCCTGCTTCCCCATCAAGGACCATTGTGAAAAATCCGAGGGAGTCGGGTGGATTATCCGTTAAACCGGGGACCTATAAAGTGGTGGCCCACTATGGCAAGCAAAAAGATTCCACCTCAGTGACCGTAAAAACGGACCCAAGGTTGAATGCCTCCATGGCTTCCATCAATGAGGTGTATGCCCTAGGCAAAAAATTGGAGGGCTTTACACAAACCGCGGCGGATGCTGTAAAGCAGTTGGTGGAGAACAAGAATTTGGCCACCAAATTCCAAAAAGAGCTCCAAGACCTGGACAAGGAAAAGTTCAAGGAGCAAATTGAGGCCTCAAAGAACATTGTAAAAGAGATAGATTCCGTAGTTGCGCTGTACTTGGGCAAAGAGGACAAGCGCCAAGGCATTACCCGGAACCCGGAGCCATCAGTGGAACAAAGACTAAGCACGGCCAGTTATTATGTGAGTACCCGCCAATCCGGAATCACGGAAACGGAGAAAAGATTGGTCCGCTTTGCGGAAGATGAATTAAAGTTGGCCTTGGACAAGACCAATGCCTTCTTCAACGAAAAATGGAAACCGTATCGCGAATCCATTGAAACCTTGGATACATCACCTTTTAAAGAAACAGAAACCTTTAGTTTAGATTAATGCAGCATAGAAAAAGAAAATTGTTATCGACCCTTTGGGTCGCGCTTACCGCTACCGTAGTATTGAATGCCCAAGAACCCGGAGAGGACAAATGGGGGGCTTGGTATATGTATTTTGGCACCAATAAGATTGCCGAACGCCTTAGCGTTCACACTGAGGCCCAATTCCGTTTTTATGAGACCAGCAGCAATTTTAACCAGTTGTTGTTGCGTACCGGGCTGAATTACCATATCAACCCCAATGCCATTGCCACCATGGGGTATGGCTTTATCAAGACCGATGGTTCTTTTGATGAGCCCCTGGGCGGATTGGACGGCAGGGAACATCGAATCTTTGAGCAGTTTATCCTGAAAAACAAGGTTTGGGAATTACTTTTTGAACACCGCTATCGTCTGGAACAACGCTTTTTGGAATTAGGGGACGCCACCGACACCCAGCACAGGGCACGCTACCGTATCCAGATGACCCTACCCCTCACCGATACTTTTTTCTTGAATTTTTATGATGAGTTGTTCATCAACCTACAGGATGACCTATTTGGACAAAACCGTTTGTATGGTGCCGTGGGTGTTCATATCACGGAAAATAGCAGCGTACAGGTGGGCTACCTCAGAAACCAGTTTGCCAATGCCGTTTATGATCGGTTACAGATAGGTTTCTTCTTTAATCCCGACTTAAGAAAAGTCTTTGCAAAAAAAGCCAAGGACGAAAGTTAAACATGTATGGCCCCTTTGAGGTAATGGTGAATGGGCCTATTTTATGTCTATCAACCTAAAAAAACATCATGGGGCTACAAAAAGTAACATTCAACAACAAGGAAGGACAGACTTTGGCTGGGCGCTTGGAACTGCCCGTAGACCAACACCCCCATAACTTTGTGTTGTTTGCACATTGTTTCACTTGCACCAAGAACCTTTTGGCCGTTGCCCATATTAGCCGAGCATTGACCTCCAAAGGTTTTGGGGTACTCCGTTTTGACTTTACGGGCTTGGGAGAGAGTGAAGGGGATTTCGAAAACACCAATTTTTCTGGAAACGTTCAGGATTTGGTGGCTGCTGCGGACTACTTGAAAGGCAATTATAAAGCTCCAACCTTGATCATTGGCCATTCCCTTGGAGGTGCAGCATCTATATTTGCCGCTGCCGAAATTGCTTCCGTGAAAGCGGTGGCTACTGTGGGTGCGCCTTCCAGCCCTGCACACGTAAAACATTTGTTGAGAAGTGAGCTCGATGAGATAACATCTACAGGCAAAGCCACCGTAAACCTAAGCGGAAGGGACTTTACCATCAAAAAACAGTTTTTGGACGATTTGGAGACCAAATCACTCACATCGACCGTTAAAAATCTTAGAAAAGCACTATTGATCCTTCATTCCCCCCAAGACCAGATTGTGGGGATACAAAATGCCGAGGAACTCTATGTTGCCGCCCATCATCCCAAGAGTTTTATTTCCTTGGATGGCGCCGACCATCTATTGTCCAACAAAAGCGATTCTATATATGTTGGTGAAGTCATTGCGGGTTGGGCTACTCGATATGTGGATATGACACCTCGTGAATCCTTAACAACCAAACATCAAGTGGTGGCCAGTTTGGATGCGGAGGACGGATTTACCACATCCATGAAGGTGGGAAACCATTTTATGACGGCAGATGAGCCTATATCCTATGGAGGAAACGATTTTGGGCCATCGCCCTACGAGTTGGTTTCCGCAGGACTTTCTGCCTGTACCGCCATGACCATTCAAATGTATGTGAAACGTAAAGGCTGGCCCCTCACCAATGTGGAAGTGCATACGTCCTATGAAAAAACCCATGCCGTGGATTGTGAAAACTGTGAAAATGAAGGGACAAAAATCGATACATTTTACCGGGAAATACAATTGACAGGCGATTTGGATGGGCAACAAAAGACCCGTATCCTGGAGATTGCCGATAAATGTCCCGTACACAAAACCCTGCACAGTAAAACACAGGTGATAAACAAATTGATTTAAGTAGTGAGGAGATTACAGCCTCATGTGCCGGATATCAAAATAATCCAGTTCCAGTTCAATTACGGCATTGTAGATATTGCGCAATGATTTTACATACTCCCTTTGGTTGATGTAGCCTTTTAGTTTGTTTTCCTTCAAACGGTGGTATCCTTTACAAAAAGACCTTTTCTTTTTGCAGTAGATCAAGAAGTTGATATAGTCCGTGGCTGTACTGACCAAAATGAGTTTGTTTGATGTTGAAATCCAATAGTACATCTATAACGGTCCCACCCATAAAATCGTATGCTTTCCTTTGGAAAACCATAAAGTGATTGATGGGAAAATTGTTGACACCTCCCTAAATAATGATTACCTTAGACTGAACCTAAAAATTCTTACTAATGAAAAAAATACCCGCAGTGGTAATTGGATTGGCCTTACTGGCCGTCTTTAGCTGCAAACAGGCTAAAAAAGAAGAAAACAAAACAGAATCCAAGCAGGCGTACAGCATTGTCGAAGATTCCACAAATGTCCGATTCACAGCCTATAAAACAACTGAAAAAAAGCCTGTAGGAGGTACATTCACCAAAATAGACCTTACTTATTCAGCCGGGGAAACTCCCATGGAAACGTTGGACGGGTTGGAATTTTCCATTCCGGTGAGCAGCCTTTTCACCAATGACGCCACCAACACCAGGGACCCAAAAATAATACACTTCTTTTTTGATGTAATGGCAGAGACCCAATCCATCAAGGGAACTTTTTCTTTTGACAACGACAAGAAATGTTCGGTAAACCTTACCATGAATGGCGTTTCCACAAATCTCCCCATGGACTATGAGATCCTTGATAGTGGCCAAGTCAATTTCAATGGTGTTATGGACCTTAAAAACTGGAATGCCTTGGAAGCCTTGGCATCTTTGAACAAAGCTTGTGAAGCATTGCATACCGGACCTGATGGAGTAAGCAAAACCTGGGAAGATGTGGCTATCAATGCCTCTGTATTCTTAAGTAAAATGTAATTCCTCCCACCATACTATAGTAAAGAGGCTGCCTAGGTGGCCTCTTTTGGGTTAGGCGGAGAAAAATCCATATATCCTTCTAATCATGAAACAAGAATATCAGCTTGTGAACAATGCGGAAGCCAAACAATTTGAGTTTGATTTGGGCGACGCCATTGCCAAAATAGAATACATCCGCGCCAAGGAAAAAATCTATCTTACCCATACCGAAGTTCCGGAATCCTATGAAGGAAAGGGTATTGGTTCCCAATTGATCCGGAAAACCTTGGAACATATCAAAGCCCATGACCTCACCCTAATTCCCCTTTGTCCGTTTGTTGCCCTGTACCTCAGCAGGCATCCAGAATGGAAATCACTGGTCCTAAAGGGGATAAATATCGGATAGACCATTAATATTGACATTCCACCGCGAATCCATAATGGGAAAGGCTTTTTTTATATCTTTAGCTGACCCGCTATGGACTTAGACAACCTCATACAAAGATTCCAGAAAAAAGATACGGTAGCTTTTGAGGCTTTGTATGACATGTACGCGGAAAACATTTGTGGGGTGATCAATGTGATCCTCAAAGACCCTGAACGCTCCCAAGAGCTTTGTCAGGATGTTTTTGTGAAAATCTGGAGCAAATCGGACCAATATGACACTTCCAAAGGTCGTTTCTTTACCTGGATATTAAACATTGCCCGCAATGCCGCCATCGATGAACTGCGTTCGAAGAGCCATAAAAACCAAAAGAAAAACCTCCCTGTGGATTCTCTCGTAGGTATTTATGAAAACAGTGAAGATCTTAATGGCAAAATAGATACTATAGGACTACAATCCCTATTAAAGGGACTTAAGGATAAATGCATTCTTTTGATTGACCTGCTCTACTTTAAGGGGTTTACACAAAAAGAGGCCGCAAAAGAACTAAAGACACCAATAGGAACCATAAAAACACGGATCAGAAGTTGTATTTCCGAAATTCGGAAAAATATGGCATAGTAACATGGATGTGAAAGCGTACATAGCATCAGGAATTTTGGAACTCTACGTAGCAGGAGCATTGAGCCCCGAGGAGAACTTGGAGGTACAACACTACGCCCTACAATACCCTGAGGTGAAGTCAGAGATTGAAGCTATCGAGAAGTCCATTCTAGAGCTTACCCGGACAACCTCGCCCAAACTATCCAAAGACAGCTTTAAAACAGTCCGTGCCCAATTGGACGATGTCATCCAATTCAAACCTGAAGCTTCGGAAAGGAAAACTCCCTGGGGCAATTATATGGGCTGGGCAGCTTCCATATTACTTGCAGTTGGCCTTATTGGTGTATATCTACAGAACAATCAGCTTAAAACCGAGATAGAGATCACCAATCAGGAAAAGGAGAATCTGGAACAAATTCTATCCACCACCCAGGAAAAGGTTATTGATAAGGAAGCGCTTTTACAACAACTTCGGGCTAAAAATATTACCGTAGTGGCGTTGGGCGGACAGGCTGTATCTCCAGATTCATATGCCAAGGCCTATTGGAACCCGGAAGAGAGCAAGGTTATCATTGATGCCCAAGGACTTCCTGAACCCCCACCGGGCTATGCCTATCAAGTTTGGTCCTTGAAACTGACCCCGCTTACCCCCACCAGCATTGGCCTTCTTGAAGATTTTGCCACGGATGAGAGTAAATTGTTCGCGCTGTCCAATCCCAATGAATCCGAAGCTTTTGGCATTACCTTGGAGCCTGAAGGCGGTAGCGAAACCCCTACTTTGGAACAACTTTACACCTTGGGGGCTGTAGGCCCTTAGTTTCTTCACTTACACTTTTTTTATGTAACCAGTTACTTATTTTTCATATATTTACGTAACCAGTTACATTTTTATAATGACCGATGACTTTCTCCAAGAAATAGCACATTTAGGTTTTACCGCCCGTATAAAACGGTTGAACGAGAAAATTGTATCCAGCACCTTGGACCACTATTCCCGATTGGGATTGCCCATTGAACCCAATTGGCACGTTGTCTTTTTATTGCTGAAAGAAAACGGAAGGCTCACGGTTACCGAAATGGCCAGTACCTTGGGGTTTTCCCATCCTGCCATCATCAAGATTGTCAAAAAAATGAAGGACCAAGGGTATTTGGGAAGTCAAAAAGATTCCGAAGATGGACGGAAAACCTTTATCTATCTTTCCCAAAAAGGAGAGCGGGCATTAAGCTCACTTGAGGCGGAGTGGCATCGCATCCAACAGGTACTCAAGGAATTTGTAAACCCTGATTTTTTGGAGGGATTGCGCCAACTGGAACAGGAATTCGATTCCAAAGGATTCCAGGAACGTTATCAAGAACGTTTTGGTCACAAAGGCTTTTACATCCGCACAGCAAAACCCTCTGAATTTGATGCCATAGGAAAATTGATGGTGGATGTTTATTCGGGTCTAGAAGGGTTCCCCAAAGCAAACGAACAGCCCAAATACTATGAAACCTTGGCCAACATAGGTGATTTTACCCAAAAACCCGGTGTGGAACTTCTGGCTGCTGTTTCCCCCAACGAGAAGGTTTTGGGGGCAGTCCTTTATTTTGAACATATGGAACATTATGGTGCCGGGGGTATAGCAAAACAAGAAAAAAATGCGTCTGGATTCCGCTTATTGGCCGTTGACCCGGCAACCAGAGGAATGGGAATAGGGAAAGCCTTAAGCGAAGCCTGTATTGAAAGGGCCAAAAATCGAGGACATCTCAATGTAGTCATACACAGCACCTCGTTCATGAAAGTGGCCTGGAGAATGTATGAAAAGTTGGGGTTTGTTGCTTCTCCCGATTTGGATTTTAATCAAGGAAAACTCCAAGTCTATGGATTTCGCTTGCCTTTAGCGTAAGTCTTGTTTATAATACTGAAAGGCGTTCTGGAAATTCCAGAACGCCTTTCAGAGCATTGGTCAGTGTTAAAAATCACCCTATAGTTTTACACCTACCCCGAATCCAAATATCCATGGGTTGATATCCACATCGGCCACCACAGTGGCTCCCAATGCGGTAGTGGCATTAACGGTGGCATCTGTATTCAGAAACAGTTTTTTCACATCCACATTCAAAAACCATTTATCATTGAGCATAAAGTCGAATCCTCCTTGCAATGCATACCCCACGGCGGTATCGTAATCCACATCATCGGCCACAGGTCCTTCATCTACCCCATAAAAGAGGGTAAGGTTCAATCCAGCTCCCAAATAGGGTACAAAATCACCTCCGGTAAAATGGTATTGGCCGGTCAAGGTTGGAGGAAGTAACCACACATGCCCCAGATCAATATCCCCGGCCAGGGTCCCAACGGCTTCCACATCATGTTTTGTGGTGGCCAAAATCAACTCCAAAGACCAATTCTCGTTGAAAAAGTAAGAGATATCCAACTCTGGTACAAACGCAGTGGAAATGGATGCATCCCCTCCAATGGCTTCTATATCCGCACTTTCATCCGGCGTCACCACAATTCCCCGAAGCCGGAACTGCCAAGGACTGCCGCCGTCACCCGACGAAGCATCCTGAGCTATCCCCATGTTGATGAATCCCATTAACGCCATCGCTGCAAAAAGTACTGTTCTTCTCATTTTTTTGAATTTTAAGATGAGACAAAGCTACAATGCGATATATGCAGGAAATATGACGTTTATCATTGGATAATAAACGTTCATGCCATCCCTTGAATGACATACAACTGAATAAAAATTAATGGACCATCCAAAAACCGAAATGGCACCTTAAAACCACTTTTTTCGTTTAAAGATGAGTATGGAAATGAGGGTAACGACCAGCATGAGGCCCAAAAGAATAAAATAGCCGTACGGCCATTTAAGTTCTGGGATGTTCTCAAAATTCATCCCATAGATGCCTGCCAAAAAAGTCAGGGGAATGAATATTACCGAAAAGATGGTCAACGTCTTCATCACCTCATTGAGGCGATGGCCCTGAATACTGAAAAATAGGTTGATTTGACTTTCCAACTCTTGGGTATCGGAATCAATGTCATTGGCCAAACCATTGATCTGTTCCCTAAGCTCACTGAAATATTTGGTATGGAACCCTTTTACCTCTACCCTTTCCAGTCGGGTCACAATGTCCCTCAAACCATGTGATGCTTTCTTAAAGTGTTGGATCATGGCCTTTTTTTGTTCTACTTCGAACATAAACTCCGGTGTGGGTTCCATTTTGGTGGCACGATCCAGCATGTTTTCCATCAAAACCATTTCCTCATACTTTTCCTTGTAGTTGGAAATCAAGGTTTCCAGGATAAAAAACAGAAGGTAATCGGCCTTCTTTTTTCGTATGATTCCCTTATTATCGAATATTCTTGCCCGTATCCAATCAAAATGGTCTCCCCATTTTTCCTGGATACACCATACAAAATCCTTGGCCACGACAAAAAACATCTGTTCCGACTCCAAGTTTTGATTCTCGGTCTTTATAATCCGTGCCGCAATAAAAAGCTGTTCTTCCAGCTCTATCACTTTATTGCCAAAGTTCTGGTTGAGCAGCAACCTGAGAAGGAAATCGTCCAATTCATTATGGAGTACCATCTTCCTAAACTCTTCCGTGTAGCCCAGACCATACGTGTTCACCCAAGTAATGCTCTTGTCATTTTTGGACAGTTGCGCATCTTCATCCATGGAAAATTTCCGATTGTAGTAATCCTCAAGGGAATAGTTGATGACCCATGTATTATTTTCGAAATCTGTAACCATTATAGTAAAAGTAAAATGGGTTATTCGTAGTTTAGAGCAATAAGTTAACCCAAATTTAGCAAGATTGGATCATGGTAGGCGTAATGTCTTTTAAAACCGAAATTTTAGTCACGGGAATTTTACTGGTTGTTGTATTTGTTTTGAACTCTTTGACCAAAAGGGCCATACGGAGATTTGGCAGGACCAGTGCCATTGATATGAACAATAGAAAAATCATCTTCTATCTCAGCAATCTTTTCTTTTATGGATTTGCCCTTGTTGGAATTTCGCTGATATGGGGGATGAATTTGAAGGATTTCTCCCTTTTCCTTTCCTCAACCTTGGCCATATTGGGTGTAGGTTTTGTGGCTCAATGGTCCATCCTTTCCAATTTAACGGCCAGTGTGATCCTATTTTTTAGCCACCCCTTGCGTTTGGGGGACAGGATCAGGGTATTGGACAAGGATTTTGATTGGACTGGAAAGGTAGAGGATATAAGCGGCTTTTACCTTTTTATGCGTACAGATGATGGTAGAAGGATAACCATCCCTACCAATTTGGTCATACAAAAAGGTATTGAAATCCTTAAGAACGAGGAGGAAGATACCGATGAGGAAGAATTCATTGAAAATTGATAGGATGCGCCATAAAAGATTCATGACGCATCCAAACAACAACCAAGTAGCAACCCAAAAACCACTACTTTACCTTCAATTCCCTGCCTATAAGCTCAATATTTGATGTTCCTTTACCGGGCCCAATTCATAAATGGCCCCCGTTAGTTCCTGCTTCAGTTCCTGGACCTTTTTATATTCACCATTGGCCTTATAGACTTCAGCTGCTTGACTGAGCGTGGACGGTTCATAGGTTTTCCCTTCAATATGGGTCTTTACCAATTGTAGAGCCTTTTTCTTTTCTCCCTTTTTTAGATAACTATAGGCCAAAAGACCATAAGTTTCCGGAGTAGGCCTATTCCCTACCTCCCGTTTTGCCAATGTAAGGGCCCTTTCCGTAACGTCCATGGCAATAAGAAAATCCACATTGTGGGCATTGTACATCTCCCCATAATCCATGTTTCCCACTTTTTTATGGAAGTTGTCCAAGGCTTGTAATTTTAAGGACTCATTACCCATAAATTCTGCAATCTCGGCTTTGAGCAAATCATATTCCGGCGACTGATGCTTTTGAATGATACTATCCATGATGCGCAAGGCCTCCTTTCCATTTCGTTCATGGGAATACACGATCCAGGCGATCCCTTTTTTGGCATAGGCGTTTTTGGGGTCCATTTCCAATGTTTTTAAATACAACCTGTACGAATCCTCTATACGGCCTGCGTGCCCATAAAAATCGGCCAAATTGGTAGTGGACCATAATAAAAGGTCCCTATTGTTGGACATTCTCGCCCTATCATAAGCCTTTTCCATAAACCGAATGGCGGTGTCCAAATCGCCCTTATGATCATTCCATTTGGCCAACCGGATCAGGTATCCAAAATCTGACATGTTCCGGATGCTGTCCAAATACATATGCGCCTTTTCGTAATTCCCCAGTTCCATTTGCACATCGAACAAGAGAGCCTGTGTGGCATTGACCCCGCTTCCTTGCTTTCGCGCTGCTTGGGCCAGTTCCAAAGACTCCTTAAACCTATGTTGGGAGATATAATTTCTCGCCAAGGCTCGCATATACCCTGCTTTTCCCAACGCAGCCACTTCCAATGCCTTTTCCAAGGAGCGTTCGGCCATCTTTAGGTATTTGATATCCCCGGTCCCCTGAAAGAACCGGTTGTATTCACTGGCCACATTGGCCAGTCCCATCATTTGTAAACTATCCTGTTTTATTTTGGAGTCCCAAAGCTGAAAATATTTTGAAGTGGTTTTCACAGGTGTGGAGGCCAAATAGTGGTCATAGTCCTTCTTATTGGTCTTAAATACCTTTTCTTCTTCCTTGCACGAGAACAATAGTACCGTGATCAAAAGGAAGAGTTTAATTTTTGTTGCTTCCATAATCTTGTTGTTGTTTTTATAAAAAGGGAGAGGACGAATCCTCCCCCCCATTCCCTTTCATAGCGATTACTCGGGATTTCCCAAGTAAGGGAAACTTGTTGAAATATCTGCTGTAAGGGCAACCCCGTCAGAAGTCAACCTAGGCAGGTCCGCCATTCCATCATCATCCAAATCCTGACCACTGAAGCGGTCTCCTTCCATCCCTCCAAAGAAAAGAATGAGGGACACATCTATGATATCATCATTAGGATGTCTGCCTGTCAAGGCCACCTCATCTCCATCTGGCACCAAAATGCGACCGTCATTATCAAAATCGGTTCCCGGATTAAAGTAGGTTGTGGGCAAATCAGGGGCCACTTCCAGAACATCTGCTGCCAAAACAGTGGTCAGGGTGGCCGCATCCAATCCCAAAATATTGTTCTCATAATCCACATCAGCAGGGTCCAGTCCCAACTTTATGGCATACACATCATGGTATTGTTCCAACCTTGCTTGAAAACCGGCCTGAAAAGCCGTGGACATTTCCGAAGGAATTGTGGTATTGTGTGCGTCTTTTACGCTGGGTTCCCCTTCCATATCAAAACTTAAGGTGGTATTGATGCCGGGACGTCCTATGTGGTCCACTTGGGCATAGGTCCCTGAAAAATCGGTTCCCATCATATCATCGTCATCATTCATCATCATATCGTCATCCATTCCCATCTGATATGGGGCCTCATCATCATTACTGCATCCAATGACCAATCCTAAGGTCAATATCAGCGCTGCGAAATATATTGCTTGTCTTCGTATCATTTTTTTTAATGCTTTAAGTTGCTTATTGTTTTCTATTTGTGGTCACCCAAGTTTTATATACCGTGAGTCCCAAGGCATTGGTGGCCGTAGGGGCTCCCAGCATGGCGTTGGGGATTTCCACAATTATGGAAAGGGTATTGGCACCATCAAAGGTGTCCGCTGCCTCTTCTGGCGGAAGAAATCCACCGGGGGCCGATTCCATCTCAGGGGAAATGACCGCATTGAATTGGAAGAAATCAAAAAAGAAGGGGTCCTGCCTTGGTCCTGCGAACAACGAAACCCCATTGGCGGTTTCCACGATGGGCGTTGCCCCCGAAATTTCCACATCACCAAGGGGAGAGTCCGTTAATACTTGACTGTTCAATCCTGTTTGTGATGGCGTTGCCGGTCCAAAGAAATACATTCTACCATCCCTAGCAATGGCTTGGATCACTTGGTCTTCTACCAAATCCCCATCCAAATCTATATTGATTTCGGTAAGTACATCCTCATCAAAGGTGCCATACGCCAATTCGGGCAACACATTGGATTGGACGTCCACTACGAAAACCGTATTATCCGAACCTTCACTGGGTTCAAAGGCGTAAAAATCGGCAATATCCGAAGTGGTACCAGCGGTCGAAGGTGCATCAATATGGTCTGCGGACACCAGAACAATTGCCGATGCGACCAAAGCACCTAAGCCTATTACATACTTTGTTGTTTTTTTCATATCATTTGTTTTTAAAGTTTCCTACACCCCTACCTACGCAACTTGTTCTGGAGCGGTTTGGTTCTTAAATGTTAAAAAAAACTTAATGGATTTTTAATGTGAGCTAGGCCTATTGTTCATGATAAAGTCCCATAATTGTTTTACTTTGGTCTGTAAATAATCACCCAATGAACCCTTCTGCTTCTGGATGGATCAAGAAGTTTGGCCACCTTGCTACCAAAGAGGCCACTTTTTTTCAAGACTTTGATAGCTTGTACCATGAACTCAAAAGAAGCGGTTTTGTCTATGGGGTACATCTAGACATTCCGCCCTTTATTGAAGCGGAGCATACCCTTAGTGAAGACGAAATAGCCAAGATCAATCTCCTCACGGCACTCTATTTTACCTTTCAATTTGAAAAAGGAAAGGCCCGTTTTGATCATTTTGTCAATACTGTTTTTGAATACTATCAGTCCTTGGAGGTGGCCCACATCTCCTTTCTGAGCAAAATATTGAGTGGAAAACATACCGAGGCCCAATTGGAGAAATTGATTGATTCCCGGATTTATTTGGGCGGCAATGCATTTAACCGGGCCTTGGGCAGTAGCTTGACCAATTCGCTGCTTTATGTGGATGTGCTCATCTTTAAAAACTATTTACAGTCCCGGGAGTCTTTCAAGGAACATGCCCAACTTTTGGAGTACGTGACCATCAACATTGCCTACCATACCCTAAACTCCAAAGAGGCCAAAAAGAATGATGACAAACTCATTCAACTTTTGGATGCTTCCCTTACCTATGTGAACCTCGATGAAGCAAAATTTGATGGTACCTATCTAGAACTTTTAGATCAAAATTTTTCCTCTTTTGAAAAGGATTATTTTTTGGATATGGCCTGTCTGACCATATGGGAAGATAAGTCGATTGACTACACCGAATCCGATTATATTTTTGGTCTTGGAACCCATCTTGGAAAGTCAAAGAAAGAGGTGGAAACCACCCTCGAATATGTGCAAAAATTCTTTGAGGAAAACAAGGAAAAAATTGCCTATTTGAACGATAAGAATTTGGCCCTTCAATTCTATGATGGCATGTCCAAAAATGTGAGTAAACTTATTTTGAGAAATAGCAAAAGACTCAAAAAAGAACTTCAGGAAAGTAGGGAATTAATGTCGCTTTTGTCCAAATCAACCGTGAAGGATTTAACGGAAGACGAGAAGAAAAAAGTGCAGAACCAACTCATCGACATTTTTAAAAGTATCCCGTCCTTGGCCATTTTTATGTTGCCTGGAGGGGCGGTTCTCTTGCCCATTTTTATCAAGCTCATCCCAAAGTTGCTTCCCTCCGCTTTTGACGATAACCGCATAGAGGAAAATTGACCATTTTAGCTTAAAAAAGCCACTATAAAGAAAACTTATAGTGACTTTTAAATTAAATCAATTATTTGATAGTCAGTTGTTTTTAATCATTTATTCCAACCATAACTTAAAGTCCCTTACACGCTCCCTACTTACAATGATTTCTTGCCCATTGAAGTGGTTCAACTTGAGTTGAAGCCTGGAATTTGTATATGAAATGATGTCTTTTATATGGTTGATGTTCACATAAAATTTACGGCTTACCCGGAAGAAAATCTTTGGGGACAACTCCTCCTCCAACTGTTCCAAGGTTGTGTCCAACAAATAATTTCTACCCTCTGAAGTCGCGGCATACGTTCCTTTGTTCTCACTGTAAAAACATTCCACATCTTCCGCATTTATGATTTTGAGATGCTGCCCTACCTTGACCGTAAACCGCTTTTTGTATTCGCGTTCCAAAGGGTCTGCCAACAGCTTTTTTATGTCGTCAAAATCGACCGAAATTTTATGTTGGTTCGGTTTAAAATCACGGTACTTTTTCACCGCCCTTTCCAGCTCTTCATCATCGATGGGTTTCAACAAATAATCTATGCTGTTCAACTTGAAAGCCTGTAGTGCATATTCATCAAAAGCCGTGGTAAAAATGATGGCGCTTTTCACTTCGACCACATCAAAAATTTCAAAGGATAATCCATCGGATAATTGGATGTCCAAAAAAATAAGATCGGGGTGCGGATGGTTTTGAAACCAGTCAATGGATTCTTCAACGGAATGCAACATGGTGGAGACCTCTACTTCCAAATCGGACAATAAGCGACCCAATCTTCTGGCCGCTGGTTTTTCATCTTCAATGATGATCACATTCATTTCTTACAGGTATTTGTCCATTTCCCTTTTGTCCTTTTCGATGAACTTTTGGATTTGGCGTTCCTCCCAATTTTTTCCAAACAATGGGTTAAAACCAAAAACCTTGGCCGCATGAAAGGCCAACCCTATCCCCCAACCAAAAAGGGTCACAAAATGGGGCCATGTCCAAAAAGTGTCGGCATTGATATAAATGCTTATCAATATAAAGGCATTAATGACCAAGTACACCATCAGGTGAATATAAAACGACTTGATTTCCTCTACGCGTTTCTTGGCCCTAGTAAATTTTTCTTGCTCAAAATTTTCCATGATCATCTCCATTTTGTGGTTTCATCCTCTTCTTCTTTCATAAACTCCCTTATCTTCTTTTCTTCCCATCCTTTCCCAAAAAAGGGATTCAGGTTGAAGGTTCCAATGGCATGGAACATGACTCCTACGCCCCACCCAAAAGCGGCCCATAAAAACCACATATAGCTGAACCCGTTGGTAAGATAGTTGATCAAGGCCAATACCGTCATGACCATGATGTAGGACCATACATGGGCATAAAACTTTTTAAGCTCGCCAACCCGTTCCTTGGCCCTCATGTACTTGCTTTCCCTGTCCAAATTTTCCATACTATAGACTTTTTGGCTACTGCTAAATATAAACATTGTTAAAATTCTTTTCGCTCCATGAACTCTTTGATCTTGCGTTCTTCCCATCCCCTTCCCAAAAGAGGGTTGTAGCCTTGTGCACAGAACCACATTCCCAGAAGACCTATGCCCCATCCCACCGCCGGAAAAATAATCCAAGGGTAACTGGTTGTTCTATAATTGAGGTAGGCCAAAATCGGGATTACGATGCAATAGGCCAATAAACTGGCATAAAAAGACTTTAGCTTTTCCACTTTCTCTTTGGCCCTATCGTATTTTTTGTTCGAATCTTCCATAACGGTTCGTTTTTATGATTTAGTGATTATGTATGCTCCAAAATTCATCATTTACCGAAAGTGAGGGAAAAATAGATTCGTGAACCGTCAATTATCGTGGATGAGTTGTTGGGAGGTTTTACTATAACCTGACATCCGACTTCTGACATCTGAGCTAAAAAGGATTAAAACTCATCCTTATCCATAAGTTCCTGGATTTTTTGTTCTTCCCAACGTTTGCCCCACAGTGGGTTGTAACCAAAAGCTTCCATCCCATGCATGACCACACCAAATCCCCAACCCAAGGTGGGAAAAAAGGCCCAAAGAAAGTCTGTGGTCCTTAAATTGATCCACCACAAAAATGGAATTACCATACAATACGTAATCAAGTTGCTGTAAAAGTCCTTTATGGCCTTCACCTGTTCTTTGGCTTTGGCGTATCGTTTTTGCGCTATATAATCTTTTTGGGTTTCCACAACGGTCAGTTTTTGGGTGAGTATGGGTAAGGATACCTTAAACTCTACATCCGTTTTTTGGATGACCACCTCCCGGTCCGTTAAAATATTATAGCGTTGCTTAATGTTCTGCAGGCCCACCCCACTGCTCTTTTTCACTACCTGTTTTTCTTGGAGATTGTTGCTTACCACCAACATTCCACCTTCCTCGAACACTTTTATGTGCAACGGTCTGGAAGCGGTCACCACGTTGTGTTTTACCGCATTTTCCAAAAGCAACTGTAAGGAAAGCGGGACTATTCTAGCTTCGGGTTGGGTGCAACTTTCCGGAATTTCAAAAACAATACTGTCCTCAAAGCGCATTTTTAACAGCCGCACATAGGTTCGGGCAAAATTGAGTTCCTCATCCACCGTGACCAAGTCCTTATTCTTTTGTTCCAATACGTATCTGTATACCTTGGAAAGCGAAGTGGTGAACTTTTGTGCTTGATCGGGGTCTTCTTCAATGAGACTGGTGAGCACATTGAGGCTGTTGAAGAGAAAATGGGGATCCAATTGGTTCTTAAGGGCATCAAATCTTGCCGAAGCGGTCCCGGCGATGATCTTTTGCTCCTTTACCCGCTTTTCTTGCCAATTCTTGTAAAAATATGCCGCATAGAAAAACACAGACACTACCACGGTTATTAAAAGTGCCACGATGTAGAACATAGGGTCTTCCCCTTTCACAAAAGTTTCCCATGTTTCTCCCTCAAAACCCAAGTTAATTACAATGCGTATCCAAAAGATACCCAAAAGGGTAAGCACAACCCCTCCAATGCCACTAATGAATATGCGGTAATTTGCAAACCTCTTCCATTGCACCCGATGGTTGATGTAATCGTAGTACAGACTATTAATGAAGGTGAGCACGATGGAGTACAGCACATAGTGACCCACTTCACCCATTAAATCCTTGCCAAACACCACTTCCCGGCCCAAGAGTGCCTCTACACTTATGAAGATTAGCGCTATCAACAGCCCCAATCCTATTGCAGTAAGCAACAATTTGCCAATGTATCGGAATGTTTTTTCCATGATTGCTAATCGGGTTGGTGGATGAATACGCTTGACCATCCCACCTTATGATGATTAAAATTAACAAAAACCATAGGTTTATTCAGAAGGTTGGCCCCATCACCTTCCAAATTAGGCAAAGTGAGAAAAAAGACCGTCCGTTTTTTGATTGATGTCCCAAAATTGCAGTTTTCTTGAAAACACAGAAAAAATGAATTACCGAACTGTGGTTTTTCCCTGATGGATCGTATGAATAAAAAAAGCCCGATGATAAAAATCATCGGGCTTCTAAATGCAATCAAAAAAATTATTTTGCGGAATAGTCCTTGTAGATAGCCTCTTCAAAAGCTTTCCAATGGGCGTCCGTCATCCTTCCTGGTGTGAAAAGACAGATACCCGCAGCTCCATTCTCCATGGATACTTTAATGGCCTCCCCGATTTCCCCGGGCAACAAACCGTGATTTTCAGGATCCTTTTCATCGCCTTTCTTTTCTGGTTTTGGACAGATGAACAATCCACTGTACACAGGAGCTCCATCCTTTGCCGTGGCGACCTCTTCGGCAACCATTTCCCCGACCCATTGGGGACCTTCCAAATAAAAGTCGTTGTAGTTCATGGGATATATGGCATCCAAGTCCCATTTGCCCCAATCCTGTCTTACCAATTTCTTGGCGATGGATGGACCAGGGAAAACCGCCCCATTGATCTTCTTGTTTTTAGAATGTACCACTTCGGTCAAACGGTTGACCATATTGGTGATCAAATCATATCGGAATTGTTTCCATTCCATCACCTGTGAAGGGTCTTCCGCCTCTAGAATATCGATACCTGTTTTGTCTTTAAATGCCGAAGTACAGTCGTCACAGTAGCAATAATCAAACTGTGGGAACTCACGATCCATGACCAGTCCGTATTTGTCCCAAAGGCCACGGGCCAATATCACGTCGGGAAAACGGATGTAATCCAAATGAATGCCATCCACATGCTCAACCTCTGCCACGCTTCCGTATAGATCGGCCAAGAAGTTGTACACCCCTTCCTTGCTGGGGCATAAAAAGGTATAGTGCGAAACATAGGCAGGCTTATCAAAAGCCGATTCACCTTTCCCATTTACGGCATACCACTCTTCTTTCAACTTGGGGTTTTTTCCCTGTACCATGGTAGGAATCCATGTATGGAACTCCATACCGGCCTCTTTAACGAGCTTCCCTACCCTTTTGTACGTTTCCGGGTCGTGTCCGCCATTGTACATAAGCCCATCGATGCCCTTTGCCTTGAGGTCGGCAAACTTTGCGGTTAATTCTTCATCCGTGGCTTCACCAGGCCCATAGTCCCAGGCATAAACAGGAATTTTCGTCTTTTCGGTAGACGTTTCCTCCGCTTTTTTATCCTTACATGCTGCGATTGAGATGGCCAAGGCCATCAGCATTAAAAATTTCTGCATTTTTTGTTTTTGTTTAGTTGGCATGAAATTAATCAAACTTCTTTGTTGAACCTATTATTCTTAGCCCAACGACATATCCTACGGTATGAATATCAAATTGTAAAAATCCCGAAGCGTTCTATCCACTTCATGGACACTTTGGAATCATTTTTATTTCTGGAGGTCAATTCAAAACAGGGTTTCATAAACTCAACTCCCTCATCCGTCAAAAGTCATGGTCAAGTACAGAAAAAAAAAGCTAATATTTCCCTATCATATTAATTATAAACAAACTACCAATGAAAGAAGTGATAGGAATCATACTGTTCATTGCCTTAGGACTGGGAAATGTTCAAAACGCAAAAGCACAACTGGGAAAATTGGGCAAGAAAGTGTCCAACAAAGCAAAAACCGAAGAACGGAAGCTTAAAAAAAGTGTTAGCAATATTGAAAAAACGGGCAAGCTTCCAAAATCAGGTGAAAACCGAACCACTCCAAAGTCATCACCCAATCCCACATCCACAAACCCAAAACAGGCAGAAATTGGGATTGGAATCGAGGATGGTTGTAAGGGAACCGATTATTATTTTAAAATGGCCCGCAAGGATTTGGCCAAAATCATGGAACCAGAAAGTGATGACGAGAACCTTTCAGTCTTTGAGATGGAAACCGTGCTAAAACGGGTAGAAGACAATTATCTGAAAAAAATCCATGACAGAGATCCAAATTGCAATACCTCTAAATTGGAAAGCGAAATTGCTGAAGCAGAAAAACTGATCAACACAAAAAAAGGAGGCTCTTCATTTTTACCGGAAGGCACTTATGCTGCAACCGGGGTATGGGAGAGTTTGGAGTTTGGCAATGTTGTGCATGGAAGATACTCAAATGAGCAAGAAATTGAAATAAAAGGCTATCTGGGCGACCTAAAAGGCGCTCTAAAGTACAAATCCACAGGAGAAACCCCAGAAAACGTGGGTGTTGAAATAGAAGGTTTGGGGATAGGCGCCATTGTTCCGCAAAAAGATGAATCTGGCAATATTGAATACTACCAACTGGCCATTTTTCAAGAAAAAACACTCATGGCCATGGTATTCTTCAGTAACACCAAAAGTCGTGATGCCCTGGAAAAAATCATGGAGCAACGCTCCAAGGAGAAAGTGGAAAAAGCCAACTTGGAACCCTTCATCAAAAATAATTTGGGAAAAGTTCTAGTCTCAACGGAAGGGCCAATCTATGCCAACGGCAAAAAAGAAGGACAAGCTACAGCAACGGACATAGAGCTAACCAATTCCTTCACCTTTGGTAATTCCGCTTGGGTACGTATCATTACCAAAGAAGACAGGCCTCCTATGGAGCTTCTTAAATTAATTGGATTTCCCCCAGCCGGAGAAATGGGAGCCGCCATAAGAACCCGAATCCTTTTCGATGGAGAGGAAGTGGGCCAAGATCTTTTCAGAGCTGTCAGAGGTGATGATCTTAAGGTTGTTAATGAATGGAAACATTACAGGGAGCCGTTCTTTTTGCCAAATGGGCCTGCACAAGATGCCTATAGAGAAGGGATTGAAGGCATTTTTTCAAAAAACCCAAGCATTGGCGAACATACCATGGAAATACAAAAATGGGTCGTCAATATCAACGTTACTGATGGCAAAACATTTCCCTTGGAAGTTATGATGGCCACATCGGGGCCGTTAAAAATAAAGGTTACAGAACAAGGCTGGAAAACGTTCTGCAATAGTGGCAGCAGTAATTACGGCGCTACAACTGGAGCCACAAACGACCTTTCAAAATCTCTTTTGGCCGCTGTAAAACGTGAAGCAGCAAAATCTGGCTGGAAGGAAAAACCATCACAAGCCGTACACACTAAATCCACTAAAGTTTACCATGAGATTACAGGCAAATATATGTATACCATACATGAAGGCTATGTGCAATCCAAGATGCCCAATGGAGCTAGATTGGAACAAGGGTTCCAAATGGTGGATGGAAGCTATCATGGCACAATCCATGGCACCCAACGCTATCTACCTGCCATATGTAATTGATTCTCATTGCCAAATATATTAAAGAGCCCTGTACAGGGCTCTTTTTTTTTGATGCAATGGTACTTGCCCCCTTGCCTTTTTACAAAAAAATGCATTTAACAAATAACCCCATGCAACCCTTTACTTTTTGGGCTGTCTTTTAGGGCGAATGAATCAAAAAACGATTTCATCTTAACCTGTAATTCAAAAAATCACAAATGAAACAAAAAAAGAAAAGGTATGGCCCGGCATTTTGGCTTTTGGGTCTGTGCCTCTTATTGGGTACAACGCTCGTTCATGCCCAAAGCAATTTCACCATTAGCGGAAAAATATCGGACGGCACCAATGGGGAGACCTTGTTTGGCACCTCCATTTTTTTACGCGGCACCGATATTGGTGCCATCAGCAACGAATATGGTTTTTATTCCATCAGTGCCCCTCAAGGAACCTACACTCTAGTGTTTTCATACATGGGGTACAATGAAATGACCCGTGAGGTTCTCCTCGACCAAAACATGACCCTTGATGTGGAATTATTGGAGTCGTCCACCCAACTTGATGAGGTGGAGGTCACTGCTGAAGAGCCCGAACGCGCACTACTCCGCAAACCTGAAATGAGTGTCTCTAAACTCAACATCAAGACTGTAAAACAAATGCCTGTGGTTTTGGGCGAAGTGGACATTATAAAGTCCCTTCAGATTCTACCAGGGGTCACCAACAATGGGGAAGGTTCCAGCGGATTTCATGTTCGCGGGGGAGCTGTGGACCAAAACCTGGTGTTATTGGATGAGGCCATTATATACAATACATCCCATTTATTGGGCTTCTTTTCGGTCTTCAATGCCGATGCTGTAAAAGACCTCAAACTGTACAAAGGGGGCATCCCTGCCCGGTTTGGAGGTCGGGTTTCATCGGTATTGGATGTAAGGCAGAAAGATGGAAACAGTAAAGAATTTGCCATGACCGGGGGCATTGGGGCCATTTCCAGTCGACTGGCCCTTGAAGGGCCCATGTTCAACGACCGGGGGTCCTTCTTGATTGCCGGACGCGGATCGTATGCCCACCTGTTCCTAAAATTGGCCGGGGAAGATAACAGCGCCAATTTTTACGATCTTAACCTAAAGACCAATTACAATCTCAACCAAAACAATAAACTGTACCTCTCAGGGTACTTTGGTCGTGACCTTTTCAATATCGGGGGGTCTTTTAGCAGCAGCTACGGGAATGCATCGGGGAACCTACGTTGGAACCATATTTTCAACGATAGGCTCTTCTCCAATCTATCATTGATCTATAGCAATTATGATTACGAACTGGGTATTGATTTCTTTGATTTTGATTGGGTCTCTTCCATCCAAAACTACAATGTAAAATACGACCTTAAATACTATTTCAATGATGCATTCAAGCTCGATTTTGGAGTGAGCACCATAAAGTATGTGTTTGATCCCGGTCGTATAAAACCCACTGATCCAGCTTCTGCGATCAATGAGTTGCAGCTGGACAAAAAACGGGCTCTGGAAAGTGCGGCCTACATCAATGCGGAGCATAAGCTTACGGATAGATTAACCGCTCGGTACGGTATTCGGTTCAGTCATTTTAACCGCATGGGCGGACAGCCTTTGAACGAATACTTGAACGATAGACCTTTGGTCTATAACAACACCCTTCGGATTTACGAAAGGCAAGATCCCATTGACGAAGTCAATTATAAAAAGAGTGAGAGCATTGAAACCTTCAGTAATTTTGAGCCTAGGATCTCCCTCGCCTATCAACTCAACGAGCTCTCTTCTGTAAAATTGGGGTATTCCCGTGCCGCCCAATACATCCATCTATTGTCCAATACATCATCGGTAACCCCCATTGATGTTTGGACCCCGAGCGGAAAGTACATCAAGCCCCAGTTATCGGACCAATTTGCCTTGGGGTATTTTAAAAACTTTAAGGGCAATGTCTATTCCATGGAGGTGGAGACTTTCTACAAGACCGTGGATAACCGAATCGACTATATTGATGGTTCCGACTTGATTGGAAACAATACCATAGAACGTGAAATCCTGAACGGCGAATCAAAAGCCTACGGTGTTGAACTCCTGTTACGAAAAAATGAAGGTGCTTTTACCGGTTGGTTGGCCTACACTTGGTCCAAATCACAGCAACGGACTCCCGGAGGGGACGCCGGTGGGCCGGGAATCAACAATGGGGATTGGTACAGCACTGCACATGACCGCACCCATGACGTATCGCTCACCGGGGCCTATGCCCTGAACGAAAAATGGAGTTTTGGGGCCAATGCCATTTTTCAAACGGGAAGACCTGTGACCTACCCCAATGGGCAATACCAGTATGAGGGGATTTCCGTGGCCAGTTACTCGGATCGTAATGCCGATCGTTTGCCGGCTTACCACCGATTGGACGTTTCGGCCACCTACCGTCCCAATAGAAAGCCCCAAAATCGATGGAAGGGCGAATGGGTTTTTGGCATCTACAACGTGTTCAATAGGAGGAATGCCGCATCGATATCCTTTGGACAGAATATGGAAACGGGCGCCAATGAAGCCACCCGTACCACCATTTTCGGCATTGTTCCCTCTGTAACGTACAACTTTAAATTTTAAACACATGAAACCATTTTATATAGTATGCATTGGCGTATTGCTCTTGGCCACATCCTGCACCGACGTTATTGAGGTGGATGTTCCTGAAGGCCCTGAAAGGCTGGTCATAGAAGCTTCTTTGGATTGGGAGAAAGGAACTCAAGGAAACAATCAGACCATTGTACTGAGTACTTCCACCCCTTTCTTTGCCGAACAGAAATTTGCTCCCGTACTTGGTGCCTCGGTCAAGGTCATTAATACCGATACAGCCGCTGAATTCACCTTTGCCAGTCAAAACAACGGAGAGTACACCACCTCATCCTTTGCGCCTATCGTAGGGGATACCTATCAACTGGAGGTCATCTATAATGAAGAGACCTACACAGCCACCGAAACCCTATATCCTTTGGTGGACACCATCGAGGTTTCCCAATCCAAGGACGGCGGAGAGGACGATGAGGCCCTTGAGGTAAACGTAACCTTTGAGGACCCCGAAGGTCTTGGAGACCACTACTTCCTTCGCTTCAAAAGTCAGAACGACCTACTTTCGGAGCTCTATTACATCAAGGATGAATTCATTGACGGCAATGAAGCCACCTTATATTATGAAAAGTTGGAAGGCGAAGATAGCGTTGATGAGTTTAAACCCGGCGATGTCGTGGATGTGGCCTTAATGGGCATTTCTAAACAGTACCATGATTACCTAAGGCTTTTGGTAGACCAGTATGAAAATGCGGGGACCCCGTTCAGCCCCACCCCGGTTCCCTTGGTGGGCAATTGCGTGAATCTGGACAACCCCAACAATTTGGCGTATGGCTATTTTCGGGTTACCGAAACCATACAGACAGAGTATACTTTTGAATAAAATCCGGGGGCATGTTGGACACCTTATATCCGACATGTCCCTTCTTTTTTCACTGGAATACACCATCACAACCCATATTTCACGAAAAACCAACCGAATTGCGTAAGAAAACACCCTGGATTTGACTGATTTCAATCAAAAAACATATCATTTAAACTACTGATTGACAGTTTTTTATTATATTTATAAGACCGACTGTTTACAACTTTCCCCCTTGCATTCTTCTCGGCAAGTCCCACATCTAAATAGATCTTTGTACTTGCATGTCATGCTGACCCACGCCGTTCGCAATTGAGCAAGTTGACTTTGTACCACAGATTTCCACAACCTGTAACTCAATGTTTTGAAAACACTGACGATTCTGGCTCATTTGACCCATGAAGATTGTGCAAATTCGCTACGTATGGAATGCTTTGCCTCTGGAAACCCATTCGTGATACGTACAAAGCCTCATTTTTCCTGTTTCAAATTAAATAAAGCATATGCCCCGGCCCCTGTGGTCGGGGTATTTTTTATACTAACCTTAAATCAACAAACAATGAAAAAAATTCTTTTATCATGTGGGATTGTGGCCCTATTGCTCGGCGCTTGCCAACAGGGTCCGGTGCGGTACACCCAGAACTCCCCAGAAATTGACACTGTCAAGAAATTGATTGCCAATTATGACAGTAAAAACTACGATACCAGCATGTACGCTGATACTTCCAAGACCTATTACAACACCAATGACGATGCCATGTCGCCCTCGGAGGCCATGGATTATCACAGACAATCGGAGGTCAATTATACCTCGCGCGGCTTTGGGAATGACCATCAAGAATATGAAATGGTAGTGACCGATGATGGTGAAACCTGGGTAAACAGTTGGCTGGAATGGGGATGCACCCTTGCGGCAAACGGAAAGCAAATAAGTATTCCCGTTCACCTGACCTTTCAATTTGTAGATGGAAAAATTGTCAAGGAATATGGCTATTGGGACCCTACCGAAATTGTATTGGAACTCCAAAAAATTGAGGCTGAGGCCAAAATGATGGAGGAAGAACAAACAGAATGATCAAAAACTAAACTAAAACTAAAGACAATGAAACGATTACTTTTAACCCTAGTACTGGTGCCTATCGTAATGATGGGCCAACAGACCGAACAGGCTCCCATTTTTATGAATGTGATGATGACCCCTCATCCAGAAAAGATTGAGGCATTTGAGGCGGGAATGGCAACCCATAATAAGAAATATCATGCCAACAATCCAGGCTCAGTCAGTGTGTTTTGGGTGGCCAGTGGTGAAAATTCCGGAAAATATGTGTGGAGTATGGGCCCAACCTCTTGGGCGGCCATGGACGATGTGAGCAATTATGACGATGCCCACACCAAGGATTGGAATACCAATGTGGCCGCCAATGCATTGGCCAAAATGGAAACCACCTATTGGAAAAACGATCTAAAACATTCCAATTTCAGCAGGGATTTTAACCTGAAGAACCTTTCCATTTTTATGGTGGATGTGAAACGATTCAAGCAAATGGAGTTCTCCTCTATTTTAGATCGCGTGCAAAAAGTCTTCAAGACCAAAGACCCGGACCATCAATGGGGTAGTTACTTCAACGAACTCCCCAATATGGACGGTCAGGATTTTGTTTGGGTCGATTTTTTTGACAAATCGGCCTGGATGGGAGAAGAGGACAAGTTTATGCAATGGTATGAAGAAGTTCATGGAACAGGTAGTTTTTCAGACTTTTTAAAGGATGTTGAAGCTGCCACAAATGGAGATCGCGGGGAATTATGGATCTACAGGGGTGATCTTAGCGGTTCTAGTGGAGAAGTGAAAACAAGGGGTGACGGACAGTGATTTCACTAGTACAAGAAAGCGGGTTAAACCCGCTTTTTTATTTCATGTAGATTTCCATAAAGGCGGTATTGATATATTTGTATCCAATATCCCATAAGAGCATTTTCCCATGTACATTCCGCACTATTACAAAAATGAAAATCTTGATGAAATAAAGGACTTCTTGATCCAGAACAGTTTTGGCATTTTGATCAATACGGTGGAGGGAAAGCCTTGGGGCACCCATATTCCCTTGGAACTGGATAAAAATGCTAAGGGCCAGGATATCCTTGTGGGGCACATTTCAAAGGCCAATCCGCAATGGAAAAACTTCAACAGCCCTTCAGAGGTATTGTGTATTTTCAATGGACCACACACCTATGTTTCCTCGTCATGGTATAAAGAAGAAGAAGTTCCCACTTGGAACTATATTGCCGTGCACGTCTATGGAAAAGTAACCGTTTTGGATGAGGAACAGACCATGGCCTCGATGTACAAGCTTGTGGATAAATACGAGCAACACTCAAAAAATCCCATTTCCTTGGGCCATATGTCGCCCAAGACCCTACGCCAAGTTAAAGGTGTGGTAGGTTTCCAGATTGAAATCACAGAGATCCAGGCTGCCTATAAATTGTCACAGACCAGGGTGGATGACCACCCTTCCATCATCTCTGAGCTCAACGAGACCAACGACCCGGGAAGCAAAGCCATTGCCTACAAGATGAAAAAGGGATAATCCTGATTGCTTTATTCGTTATCTTGGAAAATGGCATCGGCCCAATTGGAATATCGGGGGTTGTCCACATGCATGATCCATATCTCGTCCGTGTACTTCCCTTTCATCTTGGAACGATACGCCGCGTAAGCCTGTTCGTTCTCTTCGTACTTGGCCAAATACACATAATTAAGACCATTATCCGGATTTTTAAAGTATTCTACCTCCAAACCTTGCGCCTTGAGCTTGTTCATAAAACTCTTTAAATAGCGCTCGTTCTTGAACACATTGGCAACTATATAGTGCCCTTGCCCTACTCCATCCAGATTGATGAACTTTTCAATGGGTTTATAATCCCCTCCTGAAAAAGAACCCGTAGTCTTAGGTTTGACACTATTTCTGGAAGTACTGGTTGAATTATCTGCTAGCTGTGTTTGGGACATGGTTCTCGCCAAAGAATCCAAATCCTCACTCTTGGCCAAATAGAGTTCATGGGCTTTTTGCTCAATATCAGGCCTGGTATCCCCAGTCTGTTGTTTTACCATATGCATCACCATTTCAAACCGTTTTTCCAAGTCGCGTTGCCGGTTCTGCTCCATGGAATCCATCCGGAAAATAAGCTCATTGATCACGGCGTAATTGTCTTCTTGCTGTGCCCTTAATTGCTCAATCTGTTCTTCCCAGAACGCAAGGTCCTCTTTGTTGGAAGGTCGCAAGGTGGTTGCTACATCCAATTTGCTTTTCTGCACCTCTTTCTTGGATTTCTTGGCATCGGCCACCAAACCATCTCCCTCAATAGGTTTTCTATTGTCGTTCTCGTCATTGGAGACCATAACATTCTTGGATAAAGTGGGTACAAAGGAATAGGCTATGGACACCTCATGGGTCACCCCAAGATTGATCAGGTTATTGTTGATGTTCTTTTCAAAGTTATATCCAAAGGAAAGTCTTCGGTTCAGGTTAAATCCCGTTCCTGCAGAGGCTCCATAAAATTGGTCGTATCCACCTTGTACCCAACCCAATTTGGGAAGATCCAAGATAACTCCGCCACCAAAGATAGGGTCATTACTACCCTCAAACCTTGCCCGCGCCAAAGGCATGAGCCTACCATTTTCCAAAATTCCATGGGCATTCTCAAACTCATGGGTAAACTGAACATGCCCGGAGAATGTCTTCTCCGCAATATTGGTGAGTGATTTTCCAGATTTAATGTTATAATCCACCAAATTCTGGGCAAAGACACCAAAATCAAACTTTCCCAAGGAAAGGTTGAGTCCTGGTTGGAAGGAAATGATGGAACTTTCGGATGCTTCGTTCAGCAAAGGGTCATCCTCAAGCGCCACTGCCCTATCCGGGTCCAAGCTACTTACATAATAAGGGATGTTCACCCCAAAAGTAAGGCTGCTTTTCTGCCCCAATTGAATGCCATGGGAATAATTGGCCATCACCCCCAAGTTAGAGATCACCCCCGATTTTTGGTTGTACAAACTCAAGCCCAGACCTATCCTATCGTTGATTTGGCCACTATAACTCAAAAAGTAGTTCTGGTTATTGTCACTGAATTCCGCGCTTTGACTTCTGTGGAAAAAATTCACATAGGATTTATCTTCGCGGACCGCTGAAAAAGTAGGGTTTATTAAAAACCGATTGTACTTGAGCAGATTCTGAAACGGAATATCATAGCTCACATAGGGATTGCTTTCTTGCGCCAATACCGAATGTGCGGAAAGCCAACAGAAAAGTATCAAGGGTACGATTCCACTAGAACGGAATAGGCGGAGGGGGTTTCTTAAAGAGAATAGTAGTAGTTTTTCCATAGCCGATTGGAATTTGTAGGTTAAGGTACCTGATGGGGTCAGGCGTGTGTATTTGGTTTAGTCTCATTGCAAGATTTGGGAACTTGTAAGAGTTTTATTACTAATATGAGTTGTAATATTACGCAATAAATCGGTAAACAACCAATTTTTTCGTTGAACGGAGAGGTTAATTACATATATAACGCAGCTAGGCGAAAAAAATTGGTTATTCCACTCAAAAAAAGAGGGTTATGGTACAAATGCCTGACATACTTTTCAAGGTTTCCCCGTAACTTTGTATGGTAACTTTTTATCGATTCGCCATGGCCATTTCCCCTAAAATAGTACCCTATTCCGACACTTATCGAAAGGCATTCAGGATTCTCAATGAGGAATGGATAAACACCTATTTTAAGATGGAGGAAGCGGACCGTGTTTCCCTCCACCATCCCAAGGAGAACATTTTGGACAAAGGTGGTTACATTGCTGTGGCCTTGTTGGAGAATGAGCCCGTTGGCGTATGTGCCCTTATCCCCAGTAAACATGACGGCTATGATTTTGAATTGGCCAAAATGGGAGTTTCCCCGAAAGCGCAAGGAAAAGGGATCGGCAAACTTTTGGGCATGCATATTGTTGACAAGGCCAAGTCCTTGGGGGCCCAGAAACTCTATCTGGAGAGCAACAGAATACTGCAACCTGCCCTCAACCTCTACAGGAAGCTTGGCTTTGTTGAAATTGTTGGGGTTTCATCGCCCTATGAGCGCAGTGATATCCAAATGGAATTGGTTTTGGAAAACGGATAGAACCACGATCGGAATACAAACTTTCAAGCTTTCCCTCTTCAATAAACATTAGACTAAAAACAGGGTTTTACCACGGATTAATTTCCACATGTCACTAAAAATGAGTACCTTATAGTATTCAACCTATAAATCCGTTCATTATGGGAACCGTAAAGGACTTAAACAAATGGGCAAATGCCCATACCTATTATCCGTTGGATTTGTTGCGTATTGCCCTAGGGATTTTTCTTTTTATCAAGGGTATTGAATTTATGACAAATCATGAGCAGATGGCCTTGATGGCCAAGCCTTTTGAAGGAGTGCCGGGAGGTATGATCTTACTGCACTATATTACCCCTGCCCATTTTGTGGGTGGTTTTTTAATTGTAATTGGCCTATTGACCCGTTGGGCGGTAATTGCACAGTTGCCCATTCTATTCGGTGCCGTACTCACCAATTTCTTGGGAACCATGAACACCTCCAATTTAATTATGGCAACCTTGGTACTATTGGCCTGTATTTTCTTTGCCGTTTATGGGTCGGGAAAACATTCCGCGGATTACTATCTAAAAATGCAGCAATAATCCATACAACTACCTGAAAGTTTGAAGTGATCCGCACCGAGCCATTTTTGTGGGTATCACTTTAATGCACTACATTTAACTTACTGTTTATCAACCTAAAGCCAACACTATCAAACGCTCTGCATTCATACTATTCTTCGTATGTCTTGTTGCCACCACTACGCAGGGACAGACAGGGCTTATAGACAGTCTTCAGCAAAAATATTCCACCGTTGACTCTGACTCTCTTCGGATACGGATACTTAAGGATATTGCTTGGGAATACCTGAACAATCGCGGGAACCCAGATTTGGCAAAAAAGCATATCGATAGCTTGTACACCATCAGCCAAAATGCAAACCTGTCTTGGGGAATTGCCATGGCGGATTATCAATATGCCGTGTGGGAAAGACAGATTGGAAACTACAGCAAAGCCCTGAATCATATTGATGGGTATTTGAACCATTACCGTACCCAAAAAGAACCTTTTGCACTGGCCAATGGCCTATACCAAAAGGCCATTATTTTGGATAATCTGGGAGATTTTGACAAAAGCTTGGGAATCTACTACGATATCCTGAAAATATATGAAGACCATGATGATCGGTTCAGTATTGCCACCACACTGAATGCCATGGGTGAAATCCTGAAAAAGACCGGAAAAATGTCCGAGGCCATGGACCATTACAATAGAGCCTTGGAGATCTTCAGTGCCTTGAACGATAAAACGGAAATAGCCAATTGCCTTTTCAACATTGGGGACACGTTCATGCACCAAGAAGATTATGATCAAGCCTTGGAATACTTGAACCGGGCCTTGGCCTTGGACCAAGAGACCAACAGCGATTGGGGAAAAGCTTTTGATTATGAGGCCTTGGGAAAGGTATACGGGCGTCAAAAAAGATACGCCCAAGCTCTGGAGCACCACAACAAGGCACTTGCCCTAAGGGAAAAATTGGGCATGAGATTGGAGCTCTCCATGAGCTATACCCAAATAGGAACCATCAATCTTGAAATGGGCAAGCCCGAACAGGCAGAAAAATCCATCCTAAATGCCATTGCCATAGCCGAAGAAATTGGTGCACGCTCCCACCTTCAGGAAAACTATGACATCCTTTCCCGCATTTATGAGAGCAACAAGGAATACAACAAGGCGCTGATCTATAAAAATAAGTTTGTGGCCTTGAAGGACAGTTTGTTCAATGAGGCCAAATCCAAGCAGATTGAAGAACTCCAGGTAAGGTTCGACACTGAAAAAAAACAGGATGCCATCGCCACGCTCCAAAAAGATGCGGAAATCAACCAGTTGAAGATCAAGCAACAGAAAACCCTTCGGAACATTATCATAGGACTGGCCGTGGCCGCATTATTATTCCTCTGGTTCGCCTTTAAACGCTATAAGCAGAATCAGCGTGTAAAACAGGCCGACGAGGAAAAAAGACGTGCCGTCCAAGAAGAACGAAAGCGTACGGAGATTGAAAGACAGCGAGTGGCGGAACTTCAAAAAATAGATGCGTTGAAAGATGAATTCCTGGCCAACACTTCCCACGAACTGAGAACGCCCTTGGTGGGCATCATTGGCTTATCGGAATCCTTAAAAGATGGCATAGCGGGCAAACTGCCCCAAGCGGCCTTGGAGAATTTGGACATGATTTCCAACAGTGGTAAACGACTTTCCCACTTGGTCAACGACATCCTTGATTTTTCAAAACTTAAGAACCAGGACCTGTCGCTTACCCTTCAGCCTGTGGATCTTTATGCCATATCCAACATTGTACTGCGGTTGTCCCAGCCCCTGCTCAAGGACAAAAAACTAAAACTCATCAATTCCATCCCAAAGGACATCCCTTTGGTGACCGCCGATGAAAACCGGGTACAACAGATTATGCACAATCTCATTGGCAATGCCATTAAGTTTACCGAGAAGGGGTACATTACCCTTTTTGCCGAAGCGAAGGATACCATGATTTCCATCTCCATATCGGATACGGGAATTGGTATTTCAAAAGATAAGCAGGATACCATTTTTAATTCCTTTGAACAAGGGGACGGGTCCATCCAAAGGACCTATGGCGGTACTGGGCTTGGCCTTTCGGTCACAAAACATTTGGTGGAACTGCACGGGGGCACCATTCAGGTTGAATCGGAACCGGGAAAAGGGGCCATTTTCTCCTTTACCCTACCCGTTAGCGAAATCAAACGAAGAGAACTCAAACAAAAGGGACAAATGGGTCAAGACGTTGTCCAAACCATAAGTCGTGGCAACGAAGACCTACTTCCCAAACAAATAAAGACCAACTCCCTAGAAGGATCCACAAAAATACTTGTAGTGGATGATGAACCCGTAAACCGGAGGGTTTTGGAAAACCATCTTACGGTGGAAGGGTATGAAGTCATTGAAGCAAGTTCAGGTAAGGAGGCCTTAAAATTATTGGATGGGGAGATTCCGTTCCAATTGGTGTTATTGGATATTATGATGCCTGGACTTTCCGGATACGAGGTCTGTGAGACCATTCGGAAGCAATATACGGCCAGTGATCTGCCCATCATCCTGCTCACTGCCAAAAACACGGTCAATGATTTGGTCATCGGATTCAATTCCGGTGCCAACGATTACCTCACCAAACCCTTTTCAAAGGGTGAATTGCTGAGTCGGATACGGACCCACATCAACCTGAACACCATTCATAGGGCCACTTCCAAGTTTGTTCCCTCCGAATTTGTACAATCCGTGGGAAAAGAATCCATCACCGATGTCAAGTTGGGTGATCATATTGAAAAGAACGTGACGGTACTTTTTTCTGATATCCGGGATTACACCTCCCTAGCTGAAGGAATGACACCGGAGCAAAACTTCAAGTTTGTCAATGCCTATGTGGGTCGAATGGGACCCATCATCAAAGAAAATGAAGGCTTTGTGAACCAATATCTCGGGGATGGCATCATGGCCCTATTCCCAAAAACTCCAGAAAATGCCTTGGATGCCGCTGTTGAAATGCAGCGCGCCCTTTCCTTGTACAACAAAAGAAGGGTCGAAGAGAAAGGATACAAACCCCTATCCATTGGAATAGGCTTGCACACCGGACCATTGATCATGGGAATCATCGGGGATTCCAAACGAAACGATCCCGCCGTGATCGCAGATACCGTCAACAGTGCGGCCCGGGTCGAAGGAGTCACCAAACATTTCGGGGCCAATATCATTATTAGTGAGGATAGCATACAGACCATGGAGGATGCCACAGGATTCAATTTCAGATATTTGGGAAAAGTGCGGGTAAAGGGAAAGCAAAAGGCCATTGAAATCTACGAATGTATAGATGGAGACAGCATTGAGAGCATTTCCCTAAAGCTCGAGACCCTGACCCACTACACCGAAGGCATCGAAGCCTATTTCAAAGGGGAATTCAATGCAGCTTCCACTGCTTTTGAGTGGGTCCTTTACAAAAACCCCGGCGATTCCGTAGCCCACTATTTTAATGACCAAGCCAAAAAATATGCCGTGTTGGGTGCTCCGGAGGGTTGGGCCTCCGGAACCGTGATACACGAAAAGTAGTGAATGATCCCGTCTAATATACCGGACTCAATTCCAGCGACTTGGAAACAGCCAAATGGCTATACCGTTCAAACCGATCATCCACATTTTGCTGGGCTTTTTGAAAGAATCTTGTAGAAGCATCATCCTCACTATCAAAAAAGGCATCAAACCGTTTTTCCATACGTAAATAGTATTCCACAGGTAGACTGGGTCGTTCCGAATCCAATTGTAGGGAAGCAAGACCTTTTTCCACCCTCGAGGGATCATTACGATACAACAACCACTGCCCCGATGCGACTGCGGCTTTGTGGTATTGTGAGGGATGTTTCATATCAATCCCATGTGTAGGGCTATGGCAATACGCAATAATGATGGACGGTCCGTTATGCCGTTCCGCTTCCACAAAAGCCTTCAAGGTTTGTTCTTGATCTGCCCCTATGGCCACGGATGCTACATAAACCTCTTCATACTGCATGGCCAATGCGCCCAAATCCTTTTTTGATTTCTGTTTTCCCTTGGCAGCAAATCTTGCCGAAGCCCCATACGGCGTCGCTTTTGACATTTGTCCGCCCGTATTGGAGTACACCTCGTTGTCCAATACCAAGATGTTCACATTCTTTCCCGATGCCAAAACATGGTCCAATCCTCCATACCCAATATCGTAGGCCCAACCATCTCCCCCAACGATCCATACACTCTTCTTCACCAAACTATCGACATTTTGGGACAGTATTCGTGCTTCGGGCATCTGGACTTTCTTCAGTATGGATTTTAATTGGTCAACGCGGTTCCTTTGTTGGTTGATTTCCTGCTCCGTGGTTTGCTTGGCATTTAAAATATCCCGAACCAATCGGTCCCCTATAAATCCTGAAAGTTTTTGAAGCAACTTCTTTGCTTCCAATTCCTGCTGGTCCAAGGACAATCTATACCCCAAACCAAACTCCGCATTGTCCTCAAACAAGGAGTTGGACCAGGCAGGTCCCCTGCCCTCCTTGGTTTTGCCCCAAGGAGTGGTAGGAAGTGCACCTCCGAAAATAGAACTTGCCCCTGTGGCATTGGCCACCAACAAACGGTCACCAAACAATTGCGACATTACTTTTAAGTAAGGGGCCTGCCCGCACCCATCCTCCCCCATAGGATACTTGAACAGGGGTTCCTGCAATTGTTGTTGACTTACTTTGGAAGCATCAATTTTATTTCGGTCCATCTCTGGAATGGTATCGAAATAAGCCCAATGTTCCCTTTCCTGCTCCAAACGGGATTTGCCATGGGTCATTACAAGAGCCTTTGCAGGACAAGCATCCACACAGTTATGACAACCTGTACACTGATCGGGATTTACTTGAATGGTATAATCCAATAGATTGAATCCTTCCATTTCCTCCAACATCTTCATGGATTTCCACTGTAAGGGTGTTTCCCTTAAACTCTTGGCATCATAGGCTTTTATACGGAGTGCCCCAGATGGACACGCCATGCTGCAAGCACCACATTGTATACACTGGTCCGGGGTCCAATCGGGGAGTTCTTTGGCCAGTTCCCTGTCATTATATATGGATGTTCCCGTTGGATAGGTCCCATCCACTGGGAATAGACTCACCGGGGCTTCGTCTCCCTTACCAGCCAAAAGCCGACCTAGGAGTGTTTGGGCGAAAACCTCATCTTCACACAACTCTTGTTCGCTATTTTGATTTTTGGATGACGTATCCACCCTTTTAATTTCATCACGGCCAACGGAAAAGATTTCATTGTTGACAACTGAGTTGTTCATTATCAAATAGCTGGCATGCAGAACGGAAATATTTTCACCACTACGCTTTATATATTCCAATAGTTTTTCACTGTTGACCGCATAGAGCTTCACCTGCTTCTTTTGGATGGTCTTTTGGGTTTCCTCGGAAAGTGCCTTCCAAACTTCAGTGGGCTGGTCTTCGGATAGCACCACTACTACCCCTTGAAAGGCTACACGTTCCAAGACAGAGTCTTTTTCAAGAAATTCAAGATTTTCACAGGCTGCAAAATCCGCATGGGATACTAAAAAAGGTGCTTTTATCGGCGAATTTGAAGCCCGGAAATGAGCCACATTCCGAGAGCTTGATTTTCTGTAGTCACACTCCTCATAGCCTTGCACAAATTTGCCCTCCGTATTTCCCACATACTGCAAAAGATTCTTAAACTGCTCTAAAGTTTTTGGATTTTTAATCGAATAAAACAAGGCCTGACCATTAAAGGGAATGGTAACCTCCATTTCAGGTTTGGGAAGGCTTAAATGGGTCACATCGTCCGAAATGCCCACCGTAAAATTATTCTTCGGCACTTCTTGCTTTAAATTGGTGATAATGGATTTGACCATTGAGGGTGTAAATTCCTTGGAACCCAGCCCATACCTACCTCCAACAATTTTGGGGAGAAAACCATTTTTATGGTTTTGCACAAAGGCTTGGGTAACATCCAAATACAAAGGTTCCCCTACGGAACCAGGTTCTTTGGTCCGATCCAAAACGGCAATGGCCCTACACGTATCCGGTAGGCTTTTGATAAAATGCTCGGCACTGAAAGGTCGATACAATCGCACCTTGACCAGTCCAATCTTTTCTCCTTGGGCATTTAGATGCCCTATGGTCGTTTCAATGGTTTCGGTACCTGAAGCCATGGCAATGATCACTTGTTCCGCTTGGGGGTGTCCCACATACTCAAAAATGTGGTACTGCCTTCCGGTAAGCTGGGCAAATTCATCCATTTTTTGCTGCACGATTTCTGGACAGGCATTATAAAAGGTATTCACCGCTTCCCGACTTTGAAAAAACACATCGGGAGCTTGGGAAGTTCCCCTAATCACGGGAGCATTGGGATTCAACGCCCTGTCTTTGTGGGCTTGTATGGTTTCGATATCCATCATCTGTCTGATAACAGTATCAGATACCTTTCCTATTTTGGAAACTTCATGGGAAGTTCTAAAGCCATCAAAAAAGTGAACAAATGGAATTCTTGATGCCAAGGATGCCGCTTGGGAAATCAGTGCAAAATCCATAGCTTCCTGAACCGAAGCCGACCCCAATAAGGCATATCCGGTATTGCGAACAGCCATGACATCGCTATGGTCGCCAAAAACGGACAAGGCATGTGTTGCCACAGATCTTGTGGCCACATGGATCACATTTGGGCTAAGTTCGCCCGCAATTTTGTACATGTTGGGCATCATCAAAAGCAATCCTTGTGATGCCGTAAAGGTGGAGGTCAATGATCCGGTCTGCAAGGCACCGTGCATGGCCCCTGCCACACCGGCTTCGCTTTGCATTTCAAAAACCGAAGGAACATTGCCAAAAATATTTTCGTGTTGGTAAGCGCTCCACTCCTCTACCAGTTCAGACATTTCCGAAGATGGGGTAATGGGATAAATGGGAAATACCTCATTGGTTCGATAGGCCACATGTGCTACGGCCTGATTTCCATTTACGATACTGTATTTCTGGTTTTGCATGGGAGCGAGGTAAAAAATTTGTTAGTTGGATAAAAAATAAGCCGCCCATTTTTAGACGGCTTATTTTACGTGATCTTACTTTTCAAATTCGATGGTAACCGGAGTTGGGTTGGTTATCATATCGAATACGGGAGAGAATTGTGACAAGGCTCTCAATTGCTCTTCGGAAGCATCGGACTTCACTTTGAATTTTACAGTGATTCCCTTGTAACCTTTACGTACTTCTGGGTCAAGACCCAAGAACCCGTGAAGGTCAGCTTCACCACTCAAGGTACTTTCCATACCTTCAATGTCGATACCGTTGGCAGCAGCATGGTAGGCCATAGCTCCAGTTAGGCAAGATCCCAAAGCGTGCAAAACAATCTCTGCAGGGTTGGGCGCTTGGTCTTTCCCCAAAAGCACCTCAACGTGGTCGGCCTCCAAGGTAAAGTCTCCTTTTCTAGTTGGGTGTTCTTGTCCTACACCATAGTAATCCTGAACACTGGTCACACAATGACCGCCTTCGATCCAGTTGTTTTTTGCCCTGAACTCGAACTTAGCCAATTCTGGGTTTTCCTGTACTGCGTTGATCGTGTCTACGAGTTGATCTACGTTTACTCCGTTCTTAATGTTTGCTGTTGTAATCATGTTTTTAGATTTTTAAGATTAATTGATTAACATTTGCTTTAGAATATGCATCCGCCGTGCCAAATAATGCAATTAATTGGTAATCAATTATTTATATCTTAAAATACAATGAAGAGTGTTTACGAAATTTCGTTAATTTACGAGATGTCGTTAGTTTATTTACGGGATTTCGTCAACTTAGACCGGTCTGGAGATTCCCAGTGCCTTTATCTTGGAGGTAAGTGTGGTGGGACGCAGCCCCAGAAGCGCTGCGGCGCCATTTTTCCCTGAAATCTTCCATTGGGATTTCTTGAGGGCGTTAAGAATATTCTGCTTTTCCAGCTGTATCAATTCTTGGGAAGTATAAATGTGTTCACTCTTGGTCTTTGGCGTCATCTCCTCCGAAGGATTGGAATTTGGTATGATTTCTGACCAATCTATCCCACCGTTTTGGGAAACAATAACAGCCCTTTCGATAAGGTTTTGAAGTTCACGAACATTTCCAGGCCATCCATATTTCAAAAACAATTGCTGCTGTGCTGCGGTCAGCGGTTTGATTTTTCTACCCATTTTCTTGGAAAAGTATTCGATCATATCATCGGCAATCAAACAAACATCCCTTCCCCTATCCCGCAAAGCGGGAATTTCAATCGGAAACACGTTCAAACGATAAAACAGGTCTTCCCTAAACTTACCTTCCTTGGACAGTGTTAGCAAATCCCGATGGGTAGCGGCGATGATACGTACATTCACCTTTATGGTCGTTGAGCTTCCCACAGGATCAAACTCCCCCTCTTGGATCACCCGCAACAACTTGGGTTGGAGATCCAACGGAAGTTCCCCGATCTCATCCAAGAAAATAGTGCCTTTGTCCGCCAATAAAAACCGCCCCTTTCTACTGTTGGTCGCTCCCGTAAAAGCACCCTTTTCATGTCCAAAAAGTTCGCTCTCTATCAAATTGGCAGGAATGGCCCCGCAATTAATGCGAATCAAAGGACCATCGCTCCTAGCGCTAGCTTTATGAATGGCCCGGGCCACCAATTCCTTCCCCGTACCGGTTTCGCCATGCACCAAAACCGTAGCTTGGGTTTGGGCCACTTGTTGAATGAGCTCCAGCACCTTTATCATGGAACCGTGTTCCGCAATGATACCGTGGTCATGGGTCAGCTCCTTGATTTCTTCCTGCAAATATTCAGTCTGGCTTTCCAGGGAGGTAATCTTATTTTCGGCCAATAAGCGATCTTCCATATTCCGAAGAATCAACGTATAAAATGTATCGGTATCGTTACCGTAATGGCTCAACGTTCCCTCATTGAGGGTTTCCTTTCCATCGGACCCAATGACCTTTACCATCTTGGGCAAATAGGTGTTTGAACCTTCGGCCCCGTTCTGGCAGATGGATTCCAACAGCTGGGCCGATTCATCATCCAAAAAGAAAAGCACATTCCGCTGGTCCACATCCTCATTTTCCAATAGTTTTTTTGCGGAGTCGTTGGCCAAGAATATCCTAAAGTTGGCGTCGAACATCAGAATGGCGTCCATGGCGCCGTCAATCAAACCCATCATCTTGGAGTTGGTCAGTTCCAATTCTTGCTTTGATGAGGCCAGACGCTCTTGGACCCTATCGAGCTCCCTGTGTCTTTTAATGAGAACGGACATGATCCCTTTTACGAATCCGGTGTTCGAATCCATCAATTCCTGAAAATGGGTGGTCTCTATTTTCAATAGAAGGGTTTCTTCTTCCGCAGTGACCGACACCGATCGTGGTTTGCTGTCAATCAAGGCATATTCGCCAAAACATTCGCCCTTATGGAGCTTTCCGTATACATGGTCTTTATCATGCACCCTGACATGGCCTTCCAAAATAACATACATGGCCTCCCCCAACTCTCCCTTTCTTATTATGGTCCTATTGATAGGATACTGCTCCTCCACCGCATTTTTACACAACTGCAGCAGCGAGGCCTTATCCACTTCGGAGAAGAATGGGACTTCCTTTAAAAAATTCACCAAATCCATGAGTCGGGCCGAGGTCATTATACGGTTACAAGTGGTTATAGATGAAATAAATATAGGGATTTGCCGCATAATACAAGCTTGGCCAAAATCTATTATTCCATTTTCACGGAAGGAAACATATCTGGCTTTACCATAAATTAAACTGATGGTTTTTTATACTTTTATGCTTCAAATTTATAATTGATGACCATTACCCAACTTCAGTATGTACTTGCTGTTGCAGAACACAAGAATTTTACCTTGGCCGCCGAAAAAAGTTTTGTTACCCAACCCACTTTGAGCATGCAGGTGCAAAAATTGGAGGATGAACTTGGTGTTTTAATATTTGATCGGAGTAAAAAACCCATTTCCATCACTGCTGTTGGAGAGAAAATCGTAAACCAGGCCAAAAATATTGTCGCCGAAGCTGAGCGTATCAAAGACATTGTGGACCAAGACAAGGGGTTCATTGGTGGGGATTACACTTTGGGGATCATTCCTACGGTAATGCCCACTTTGCTGCCCATGTTCCTCAATACATTCATTAAAAAGTATCCCAAGGTCAATCTTATTATAAAGGAGCAGCCCACGGATGCCATGATACGAAATATCTTGGATGGGCATTTGGATGCGGGTATCGCTGCCACTCCATTGGAGATTGAATTCATCAAGGAACGGCCCCTTTATTATGAGCCTTTTGTGGGCTATGTTCCACAAAGCCACCGATTGTCCCAGGAACCCATGCTCACCACTGAAGATTTGGATGTGAACGATGTGCTGCTCTTGCAGGACGGACATTGTTTTAGGGACGGGGTGATCAACCTGTGCAAGGCCTCCAAAAATATACAGGGAGAAATGTTCAAAATTGAAAGTGGCAGTTTTGAAACTTTGGTGAGTTTGGCAGATGAAGGTATGGGCATGACCTTGCTCCCTTATCTAAATTCCTTGCATCTAGACCCTAAAAAGCAGCCTAACATACGACCCTTTAAAAATCCATCCCCAGCCCGCGAAATCAGTCTGATCTATCATAAAAGTGAATTGAAGATACAGATAACCGATGCCCTCAAAGACGTCATTTCCGGTATTGTCCGTGGGGCCATTGCCTTTCAGGATGTAAAAATTGTGAGCCCTTTGGCCCAAAAATAAAAGGGCCGCTGATCAGCGGCCCGTATTTATGCTTTTAACAATAATAGTGTGGGTTGTAATTCTGGTTTATCCAAAATATAGAATTGTAACCAGATTTTAAGTTCCTCTATTTCACTTGGCAATAGCCTGGAAACAGCTTTCTTCAATTCTTTAGCGAAGAGTTTGGCATCAAAACTCACCTTTTGAAGGATTGTTTTGGTGTAATCTAACATGGCTCTGGGCATTGAATTTTTGATTAAATTGGATTAAATGGTTGCACTACTAATTTAGAAAAAATCTTAATTGATTGATTGTGCCCGCAGTTAAAAATTGGATAAATTCGTGTTAAATTCGATAAACGACCTCATGCAGATAGTATTCAAGTATTTGAAATACAGTATTTTAATATCATTATTCTTAACCATTGGATGCTCTTCCGTAAAGAAAACCCTCAATACACAGTTACAAAAAGATCCCTTAAAAAATTCATTCCATGGTTTGGTGGTGGTTGATGCCCATTCCCAAAAAACCATATATGATCAAAACGGTGACCGCTATTTTCTGCCTGCCAGCAATACCAAAGTGGTAACATTCTATACAGGTGTAAAAATGCTCCCCAAAAACATCCCTACCCTAAAATATGCCGTGGCCAACGACACCCTTTTTATTGAAGGAACCGGAGACCCATCATGGTTACATCCACACTTAAAGGATAGCACGGCCATTCAATGGCTGAAAAAACAAGGCACCATTGCACTCTACCTCAACAATATCGAAGAAGATAGATATGGCCCCGGTTGGGCTTGGGAGGATTACGACACTTACTTTTCCCCCGAAAGGGGAAGCCTTCCCTTGTATGCCAACGTAGTGACCCTGTCCGCAGTGGATAGCTTACAAGTATCCCCGCCTTATTTTACCGAGAATGTGAGCCTGCAAAAAAAACCTAAAAGCAGGGTGGAGTTCTCCAATCAATTTTTTATCGACCCCATGGAGCAGGACACTTTGGAAGTTCCTTACATCACGGACAAGAATATCACCAAAGCGTTATTGGAGACCGTGCTGGAAAAGGAGATTACCCTAGTGGACCATTTTCCCGATACTCCCAAGCAAACCCTTTATGGCATGGAAACCGACTCCATTTATAAACAGATGTTGTACAAGAGCGATAATTTCTTGGCGGAACAACTGCTGATTGCGGCCTCCTCTACCATTTCGGACACTTTGGGCACCCAAAAAGCCATGGATTATATGCTGGAGCACGATTACAGCGACCTCAGCCAAAAACCCCGGTGGGTGGATGGTTCCGGATTGTCTAGATATAATCTTTTTACCCCTAGGTCCTTTGTGGAGATTCTCCAAAAACTCCATAATGAGGTGCCGGAAGAGCGATTGTTCGGGATCTTTCCCATGTGGGGTCCGTCCAGTACCGTAAAGGAGTGGGAAGACCCCACTACTGAACCTTTTCTTTTTGCCAAATCCGGCTCTTTTGGCAATAACTACAATTTAAGTGGTTATGTGAAGACCAAATCAGGAAAGTTGCTCATCTTCAGTTTTATGAACAATCATTTTAGAATTCCGTCTTCCGAAGTGCGCAAAACCATGTACGAGACGCTCAAAGAGCTATATCTTACTTACTGAAAAGGTTGTTGATTTGAGCGTATTGAAGCAGCATGATGGTCTTGGCATCTTTGATTTCGCCTGTTTCCATCATCCGTAGGGCTTCATGGAAATCCATTTCCAAGACTTCGATGTTCTCCGTTTCATCCTCGGCCCCACCGCCTTCGCTTACTTTCATGGCATCCTCATACTGTCCAATAAAAAAGTATAGTATTTCGGTAACGGAACCTGGGGACATATAGGCCTCGAACACATTTTTTACTTGGTCTATCTTATACCCGGTCTCTTCCTCCACTTCCATTTTAATGGTTTCTTCGGCATTGCCCTTCTCCAAAAGTCCAGCACAGGCCTCGACCATCATCCCATCCTCATTTCCATTCAAGTAGGTGGGCATGCGGAACTGCCGTGTAAGCACCACGGTTCCTTTTTGGACATTGTACAACAAGATGACCGCCCCATTACCACGGTCATAGGCTTCCCGGATTTGAGTCTCCCACTCCCCATCTTCCCTCTGATATTCAAAAGTGACCTTATTCAGGGTATACCAATTGTTGGAGAGCAATTCCTTTGTGATGTTTCTTACGTTCCCATGTTTCATACCGATGCAGCTTTGTTCAGATATTGGCGAAAAGGGAGCATTTCTTTATACACCACCACGATTTTTTCCTTGAATCCTTTTTGAAAGACCTCTTCCCTTTTCAGCTCATGGACCACCGCAAAGGTCTTGTTCCGTAATAAATGAATGTACGGATGGTTGTTGGAAAACCCTTTGGGGGCATTCGTCAATTTTTCATCTTCGTACAGACCGCCAAACAATTTTCTGAAAGAAGGTTTGTCCAAGATAGCTTGTAGCTCCTCTCCATTGTAATCTATCCCATCGCGAATACTGCGCAGGGTCTTGGGGCCGGGTCGCCAAAATCCTCCCGCCAACATGCAGTGCTTTAATCCAATTTCGATATAAAAATCAGCAGAATGGGGTGCTTTGTCCAAGCCCGCACCAAAATGGTCCTTGTAAATGGGCTTGTTGGGATGGAACATAAGGTTATTGTTGATTCGGTTGATGCCTTTTTTCCCCGAAGTGGGATAATAATCGGAATGCAATTGGGCCATAGTCAAATCCAGATCATCCAACCACCCGATAAAATCACTGCGGAGGGATTTGTACCGTTTCCGGTTGACATCCATCCACTCCTTTGAATTGTTTTGTTGAAGTTCTTCCAGAAATTGGAACAGGTCTGTAAAGTTCATGCTACGAACATAGGAAAAATACCCTTAACCGTTCTTCGGAAATCAGACATTAGATATCGGAAATCAGACATCAGATATCGGACATCGGACATCGGACATCGGACATCGGACATCAGACATCAGACATCAGACATCAGAAACTTAAAATTTATTGTCCCCGTCCAACAAATCGCCAATACCGCCCAGAAGACTACCTTCCCCTTTGTCCTTTCCGCCTCCTTTGGGAGCAGCGGCCCATACCCTACTGGCCAATCGGCTAAACGGCAATGATTGTACATACACGGTACCGGGTCCCCGCAAAGTGGCAAAGAACAATCCTTCGCCGCCAAAAACAGTATTCTTGATTCCGCCCACAAACTCAATATTATAATCCACAGTTTGTGAAAAACCCACAATACATCCGGTATCCACTTTCAAGACCTCGCCCGGACCCAAGACCTTTTTGGCCATGGTTCCCCCGGCATGCACAAAGGCCATTCCGTCACCTTCCAGTTTTTGCATGATAAAACCCTCGCCTCCAAAAAATCCGCGGCCCAAGCGCTTGGAAAACTCTATTCCTACCGAAACTCCTTTGGCGGCGCATAGAAATGCATCTTTCTGGCAAATGAACTTACCCCCTTTTTCCGAAAGGTCTATGGGAATGATCTTACCTGGATAGGGCGAAGCAAAGCTTACCAGCTTTTTGCCCTGGCCTATATTAAGGAAGGCGGTCATAAAAAGACTCTCGCCCGTGAGCAAACGCTTGCCTGCGGAGAACAGTTTCCCCAAAACCCCAGAATCTTGGTTGGAGCCATCACCAAAAATGGTGTCCATTTGAATATCGGAATCCATCATCATAAAACTGCCGGCCTCGGCCACAACGGCCTCTTGGGGATCCAGTTCAATCTCCACATATTGCATTTCTTCCCCGTAAATGTGATAGTCTATTTCGTGATTTGTTCCCATTTAGGTTTAACTTTATTGTATTAAATATACAGTTATCTTTACAACCTATTAGTAGGTGTCTTTAGAATATTGTTACACTTAAAAGGCAAAAATCAATATCTTTTAAGGAATCCTTCCCATTGAACATGATACCAGACCTTCCATTTCAAGAGGCAAGGTAATATTTGCCATCATCCTAATGCAACATATCCAATGGGCCTTATCATTGACTTTGGTGGGTTTTCTCGATCAAGGTTCCCATAAGAAAATGGAACTCATCCAACTTCATGAATTTTGACACAATTGGGATTGGTTCCTCCAAGTACTTCAAGTGTATATTTACACACAAAACGGAATCAGATGTATCGATGCCAAAGTCTTTTATATCACTATAATTGATTTCAATCCCGAAAAGAGAAAAATTATGCTCTCTAAAAATAATCTTGTCATCTTTCAACCGGTAAAACTGCGAAAACGAATATATCAGGTACACGGACCACCCAATAATACCCAGAACTGCAATTAGGCATACCTGATTAATCCATGCTTCTTTTATGGTCAACACTCCCAATCTATAGATGACAAAAGCACCATATAATTGACCTATCCCTAAAAATAGCAAGGCATATAATGGCTTAATTTTTATTATTTTCAACGGTTCTGCCATAATCATTCACTATCTTCCTACTCCTTTTTAAAGAATTCCATGGTTAGCCTTTTTGTTTTGTTACTCGTTTTCATTTGGGGATATAAGTTGACAAAAATTCTACTTAATTCAAAAGATTTGATAAGATTCGCGGAAGAATTTGACAAGCTCTCCAAGAAATACAAATTTTCAGATGCACAGAAATCAGAGCATTATAGGAAAGAGGCTAAACACTACAGGTCGTTCAATAAAAAAACAACTAGGTCCAGCTTAATTTGGTTTTTATTTGAAGTAGGGAGCATCGTGTTGATTTATTTAGTTTTTGTAAAAAAATATTTTTCATCCAATCTATTCTAGTTCTGCTTTTAATGCTGGGAAAAGACTGGAATTACCACAATTACTACTCGCACATTTCTAGAGCCTTCCCAATTTCTTTTTCAAAATCATCTTCTTTAATAGGTAATTCCAATACAATTGATTCTTTGTTATATCTATAACCCCGATTTGGGCCTGTTGAACCACCATTTACGGAAGGGGTGATTTCAATCCGTCTTTTGTTTCTAGAGATTGATATCATTCTTGAATCTTGCATCTGTTTTTTAATTGATTTTCTACCCGTTAGCTTGGCAACTACATCAAAGGCTCTATGCTTATCAATATTTACCACTCCCCATCTAGATTTATCCAAGTGTTTCAAAACAATACTTGCAAGTTGAGGTTGTTCGTTATTTTCTTTATCAATTTTACTTATAATATCACTGTGAATACCTGGGCCGTTTTTTAAGGTATGAATCGTTATAACCAAAAAGTAATCTGGGTATTCAATCAAATTAGCATGTCTCCATTTAGGTAAACCTTTGATTTTAAACCTTATCTTTTGCCTTAGATTTCGAAAAAACTGATTAATTCGAATCTTATAAATAATTTTTCGAGTCTTCCAATCCATCTTTCCAAACTTATACCCCCTTGACCTTCACCGTCCACTCAAAGTGAAAGGTGGATACTTCCACTCCATCGGCATTCACGCCCACGGACTTCATCCAACAGGTTTGCCCCTCTCCAGTGGCTATGGTTTTTTGGATGGCGTCGGCAATCAAATGGCCATCCTCACAGGTAAAGGTGATACGTCCCGTGGCCTTTTTGGTAAAGGTGGCCTTGTTGTTGGCCACGAGCATGGAGATTTTCTTGCCACTTTTTTGGATTTCGTTCATGACCAAGGCCCCGGTACTCAGTTCTGCGGCCATACCCTGCACGGCCCAAAACATGGATTTAAACGGGTTTTGGTTGACCCACCGATGCTTTACAGTGGTCATTGCCCTCTGCCCATCTATATACGTTAAGCGAATTCCCGTCCACCATGCGGAAGGAAGCTTTAAGAAGGTAAAAGTGTTGATTTTACTGGGTGTCAGTGCCATATCATTAATTTAGGAAGTCTAAAAATAGTCAAATTTGAATTGACTTCACTTTGTTAAAAAAATGTTAATTTATAGTACTTTGTTTTGCATAGTACTGTCTTTTGGATATATATTTGCATCGTAAGCTAATAGGTGATGCTTGTCATCAACCTGAACTTGATTCAGGTTCTCATCAAAATAGAGGCCAGCTTTCATAAAGATTCTGAACCAAATTTAGAATGACAATTTGTAAATCATCAATCAAAAAATGGCTACAACATTAACCAAACACGAACGAAATCTATCCGCGATCATACATGCGTCCACCTTTTCAAAGTATTTTATTCCCTTTGGGAATTTCATACTTCCCTTGATTTTGTGGACCGCCAATAAGAAAGAGCATCAATTTGTGGATTACAATGGCAAGCAGGCGCTCAATTTTCAAATGAGCATGCTCCTCTACTCCATTGTGGCCGGCTTGATCAGCATTCCCTTTTTTATCGGTGCCTTGCCAGATCTGTTCGATTGGAACTTCTTGGGGATCCATAGATTAAGCGACCTCAATACCCTAAACATCCATATAGACAGTGACAACTTTAGGCTTGGACGGTTGTTTTGGCCTGCAGGCATCAGTGGGATAATCCAAGTGGGATTGGCTTTGGTGAACGTTGTGTATTCCATCTTGGCCACCATCAGAACCAACGAAGGGGAATATTTTAAGTATCCCTTCACCATAAAATTCATCAAGTAATGCAAAAGACAAAGTACATATTGGGAATGGGCATCATGCTCCTATCGCTTAGCCTTCAAGGGCAAGTCGCCAAGGACACTGAGCTGTACAAGACCTTGAAATCCAAGGACAGTATTTTGTTCGATGCCGCGTTCAATCAATGTGATGTGCCCACCTTGGAATCCTTGTTCACCGAAGATTTTGAGTTCTACCATGACAGAGGAGGCTTTACCGATGGCAGGGAGGCATTCTTGAAATCTGTTCGAGAGAATTGTGCGAGCCGAAATCCATCCGAGCCCCAAAACTCGAAACGAATCTTGGTGGACGGAAGTTTGGAAGTATATCCCCTCTACAAGGACGGGGAATTTTATGGGGCCATTCAGCATGGGGTACATACCTTTGAGTTTTTAAACGACAGAAAAGAATATCAAAAAGGGGATATTGCCAAGTTTACCCACGTTTGGTTGTTGAAAGACGGACAATGGCAGGTGAAAAGGGAATTGAGCTATGACCATCATGCCCAAACAGCATCCAAAGAGGCAATCGTCCTTTCGGATAGTACCTTGAGCAGCTATGTGGGGGATTATGAATCGCCCCAAGCGGGGAAGGTGACCATAACCAAGGATTCCGATCACTTGCTATTGCAATCAAACGGATTTGAAGCGAATCTGTATCCAGAGGCCGAAAACACTTTTTTCTTGAAGGAACGGGGTACCAAGTTCAAATTCATTAAAGACAATGGCCATGAGGTTTCAAAAATGATCATCTTGGAAAACGATACCGTTGTGGACGAAGCGAAAAAGATCTAAATAAAAAAGGGAGTTTAATCATCAATCAAAAAACGAACAATTCATCAATCAATCATCAATCAAAAACCGTTTCCACTCCCCTGCTCATCACAGGGGACTGGAGTGGAAACAAAAGCGAACAGTTAATTTAATAGAACCATGAAGTTATGAACATAGAAAACACAAAAGCACAGATGCGCAAGGGGGTTCTGGAATACTGTATCCTGTCCATCCTAAGGGATGATGACAAGTATGCATCGGAAATTCTGGAGGCCTTGAAAGACGCCAAGATGCTAGTAGTGGAAGGGACCATTTACCCTTTGTTGACGAGGTTGAAAAATGCGGGGCTGCTCAACTATCGTTGGGAAGAATCCACATCAGGACCTCCACGGAAATATTACGCCCTCACCGAAACGGGCCGTTTGTTCCTCAAAGAACTCAACGGTACTTGGGATGAACTAAGAAACGCAGTGAATTTGGTAACCAACACTAAATAACAATCTAAAAATGAACAAGACAGTAAATATAAATTTGGCCAATACGCTCTTCCATATAGACGATGACGCGTATAACAAGCTAAGACGCTATCTCGAGTCCATAAAACGTTCGTTTGCAGGGACTCCCGGAAGCGATGAGATCATAGCCGACATTGAAGCACGCATCGCCGAGCTCTTTCTCGAGAAAATGGAGAACGAACGACAGGTCATCACCCAAAAACAAGTGGATGAGGTGATCAACGTCATGGGACAGCCCGAAGACTATATGGTGGACGAGGATATTTTTGAGGACGAACCCAAAAAGGCCTACGAACGCACCACCACTACCCGTTCCAAGAAATTGTACCGGGACATCGACCAGAAATACATCGGTGGGGTCTGCTCCGGTCTGGAGCACTACTTGGGGTTTGATGCCCTATGGATCCGTTTGATCTTTATCCTTTTGGCGGTATTCACCGGTTTTGGGTTGATTGCCTATATCCTACTCTGGATTTTGGTACCCGAAGCTGCCACAACCTCGCAAAAATTGGACATGCGGGGAGAGCCTATCAACATCAGCAATATAGAACGCAAGGTTAAAGAGGGGTTTGGTGATGTTGCCGACAAGGTAAAAAATGTTGACTACGAGAAAGTGGGCAACAAGGTCAAAAGCGGCTCCAAGACCTTTTTCGACACCTTAGGGGATATCATCATGTTCCTGTTCAAAGTCTTTGGCAAGTTCATTGGTATAATGTTGATCATCATAGGTGCATCCGCCTTGATTGCATTGTTTGTGGCCCTCTTCACGGTGGGCATGTTCAACGCGGTGAACTTTCCCGGAGTGGATTTCTACGAAATCGTGAATACCACTGGCGCCCCGGTTTGGGCGGTTTCCCTGCTATTATTCTTTGCCTTAGGCATTCCATTCTTCTTTATCCTTTATTTAGGATTGAAGATTTTGGTGAACAACCTAAAATCCATCGGGAACATTGCCAAATTCTCCCTTTTGGGACTGTGGTTACTTTCCATAGGCGCCCTATTTGCCTTGGGAGTTCGCCAAGCCGCTGAATTTGCCAATGTAGGCAGTGTACACGAGGACTATGAAGTGGTGATGGAAAATCCCGCGGACACCTTGTTCATCAGCATGAAGGACACAGGTTACCCATATGGAATGCAGGATGTTCACTTTGGGCGCATGACCTTTACTTATGATAAGGACGACAATAGAATCCTGATTTCGGACGAAGTCGATATCAGAATCCGCCAATCTGATGATGAACAAGTGAAGATCAACGTGCGTAAGGATTCCCAAGGAAGCTCGGTACGCGCAGCCCGGGAACGGGCCAAGAACATCAATTTTAACTATGAAGTCATCGGAAACCAAATTTTTCTGGACGAACATTTGACCACCGATGTTTCCAACAAGGCCAGAAACCAAGAGGTTACGGTAACCATTTATGTGCCCGAAGGAAAGATCCTGATTCTCAAAGAATCCACCCATGGTCATATTGGACGTGGCATAGAAAACGACAAGGATTATTACCGAAGTAGTATTGTGGGATATACCTGGGTCATGGGCAGCGATGGGGAACTCAAGTGCCAGGATTGTCCCGAAGAGGATGAGGAAAACCCCGACGAGAATGAAGAGGGAGGAAAAATCATCATTGATGAAAATGGGGTGAACATTGACATCAAGGACCATAACGATTCTTTTGAAATGAAAATCGGCGAAGGCGGAATTAAGGTTAAGACGGGAGATAAGGACAACAATTGAACCATCATTTTCTACAGTTGGGTAAGCTTTACTGTATAAAAAAGAAAACAAATACGAGTTTTACACTGAAATAATCAAGTAACAATCATCAATCAAATCACGAACAGTCCTTGACAAACGTTCAGGGCAAAAAACAACAACCATGACAACACTAGCAAGATTAGCAATCGCAGTACTTTTTTCCTTATTCGCCTCTTCCTGTATGATGGACATCAACTTTGGAAGCGGTAAAAAAGGAAATGGCCAAGTGGTGGAAGAAACCCGAAATGTCTCTGAAGATTTCACCATGATCTCCGCATCGGAGGGGCTGGATGTATACATTACCCAAGACCGGGATTTTAAAATCTCTGTGGAAGCGGATGAGAACATTATAGACTTGATCGCCACCGATGTCAGGGATGGAAGACTTAAAATCCATACTACAGAGAACATAGGCAGGGCCACTAAAAAAATCTATGTATCCCTTCCTGAGATCACCGCTTTGGAAAGCTCAAGTGGGGCAGATCTTATTGTTCAAAATGTCATTGAGGTCCAAAAGATTGAACTGGATGCCAGCAGCGGGTCCGACCTACAGGTTGAGCTTGTGGCCGATGAAATCTCGGCAGAGGCCAGTAGTGGTGCCGATATCAAGATTTCCGGAAAGGCGAATATGCTCTATGCCGACGCCAGTAGTGGGTCTGACATCAAAGCAAGGGAATTGACCACTATAAAATGTAATGCCGATGCCAGTAGCGGTGCCGATATTTCCGTGAACGTAACCGAATCATTGATTGCAGACGCCAGCAGCGGAGCGGATATCTCGTATACCGGTGAGGCCAGTGTGCAAAAGAAAAAATCCGTTTCTGGGAGCATTCATAAATACTGAACAAACCAAACCTTCCAAAATCTTGAAAACCCGCTGAAATTTCAGCGGGTTTTTGCTTTTTCAACAACTGATGTGGTTATCTTAGCAAGTCCAAAAATCATTGTACAAATGCGCATAGAAATCAAAAAATACGTGTTGCAACTGCAACATCCCTTTGGCATCTCAAGAGAAACCCATGTAACCCAAGACACCATGATTGTCTGTATTTCGCTCAACGGAGAAACCGGCTATGGGGAAGCCACTTCCAATCCGTATTACAACATCACGGTGGAAAGCATGAAGGCCGAAATAGAAGGGGTACAACAGGAAATAGAGGCCTACGATTTTGATACGCCTGAAAAGTTCCATGCGTTCTTAAAAGGTTTAGGGCTCCAAAACTTCACCCTTTGCGCCATGGATTTGGCCGCCAATGATCTGTATGGGAAACTTCAGGGGAAACCTCTATATGAAATCTGGGGCACCAATACCTCCAAATACCCTATAACCAATTACACGATTGGTATCGATACCATTCCCAAAATGGTTGAAAAGCTACAGGAAAAACCATGGCCAGTCTACAAAATAAAACTGGGCACATCGGATGACGTGGCCATTGTACGCGAATTGCGTAAACATACGGATAGCGTATTCCGCATAGATGCCAATTGCGCATGGACCGCCGAAGAAACCCTTAGAAACGCTCCTCTTTTAAAAGAGTTGGGGGTTGAATTTTTGGAACAGCCCTTAAAGGCGGATGATTGGGAAGGCATGGAAAAAGTGAAAAAGGAATGTGTGCTCCCGGTCATTGCCGATGAAAGCTGTATCGTGGAAAGCGATGTTGAGAATTGTGGCGGCTACTTTGATGGTATCAATATAAAATTGACCAAATGTGGTGGCCTTACCCCTGCCCTTAGGATGATCCAAAAAGCCAAGGAACTGGGATTAAAAGTAATGGTAGGTTGTATGACCGAGTCCACCGTGGGCATATCGGCCATTGCCCAGCTACTGCCCCAACTGGATTATGTGGATATGGATGGGCCGTTGTTGTTAAAAACCGACATTGCAAAAGGCGTACAGATTCTGGATGATGGTAAACTCATTTTCCCTGAGCTTCCGGGCAGTGGAATACAATTGCTGTAATGGCCCATTTGGTGCAACACATACCTGACCGGACCATAATGGTGGACGGTAAGGAGTATCTCTATTTTGGGGGCACTGCTTATCTGGGACTGCAGTCCCATGCTCCTTTCATGGAAATATTCTTAAAGAATGTGCAGCAATACGGACTCCATTATGGGGCGTCCCGAAAGTCCAATGTAGCCTTGGAAGTATATCCCCAAGCCGAAGATTGGTTGAGCCAATGGGTAGGCAGCGAGGCCTGTGTGACCCTGTCATCAGGATATTTGGCCGCCCAATTGGTGGTCCAGACCCTTTTACAAAAAGGGCATTCCCTTTTTGCCGCTCCCAATACACATACAGCCCTCCTTGTCCATGGTGTAGTCCAAACCCAAAGTTTTGAGGAGCTACACCAGCACATCATCCTAACCTTGGAAGAAAATCCCAAGGGCAAACCTCCCGTGGTGCTTTTTGACACTTTGGATTTTTCAGGCGGACAGTTTCCCAATTTTGAGGCCTTACGGGAACTTCCTTTGGAGAAAATCATTTTAGTGGGCGATGATTCCCATGGTATTGGTATTGTGGGAGAACAGGGTAAGGGTTGCTATACAATGCTGAAAAATCTAAATCCGGCACAGCTTATGGTCTGCTGTTCCTTGGGAAAAGGTCTCGGCATACAGGCAGGGGCCGTATTGGGAACCGCTGACAGCATACAAATGCTCCGAAACACGGCTTTTTATGGAGGTGCGAGTCCGGCTCCCCCCGCTTTTATGGGTACCCTTTTGGATGCAGGTCCTATTTACAGGGAAAGAAGGACCGCTGTCATGGAACATCTGGAACTTTTTAAAAAATCCTTGCATTCTTTGGAAACCTTCACCCATATTGAAGGACATCCCTCCTTTGAGTTTTCCAATCCAGAATTGGCCAAGTCACTGGAAAAGAATGGTTTTGTCTTTACCAATTTCAACTATCCGGATAAAAATGGGCCCATAGTCAGTAGAATTGTATTGAGCGCCTACCATCTAAAAGAGGACATCCTACAATTGACCAATGGTCTAAACCGTCTAATGCGTTAAGTCCATCTCACTCTAATTGGTTATTTTGCATGGATTAACCAACCAAAACATTTAAAAATACATTCATGAAGTATCCAAGCTTTCGCGAAAAAGGATTATCACTCCTACTGACACTATTCATTCTCTTTACGTCATGCAAAACAGATACGACTACGGAAAATGACAAGGTCGATGCCCTTATTTCAACCACCAAGGAAACCTTTGCTCCGGACAAACGCGTAGCCATCTTTGACCTAGAGGTCGAGAAAAACCCAGAAGGTTATCTTATTAAAGGTGTGACCAATCTCCCTGATGCGCTACAATCTTTCCGAGAAGAGCTTGAAAGTCAAAAAATCAGCTATACCGACAGTATTGAAGTGCTCCCGTCGGCAACCTTGGAAGGTAAAATTCAAGGTGTGGTAACAGTTTCAGTTGCCAATTTAAGGGGAAATCCCTCCCATTCCGCCGAAATGGTGACCCAAGCAACCTTGGGCACCCCATTAAAAGTGTATCAGAAAGAACGAAACTGGTACCGCGTACAAACCCCTGATCATTATTTGGGATGGGTAGATAGCGGTGGATTGGAATTGATGGACAAATCTGTTTTTGGGGAATGGCAAGCTTCCGATAAGTTGATCTATACCCAAACCTATGGAAATGCCTTTGCCGAGGCAGATGCTGCTTCCCAAGTGGTATCTGATTTAGTCTTTGGCAATATTTTGCAACTGGTCTCTGAACAGGCTGGTTTTTATGAAGTGAACTATCCTGATGGGAGAAAAGGCTTTATTTCCAAATCGGAAGCAGCTCCTTACGCAACGTGGACCTCCTCATTGCCCCTGACCAAGGAGGCCTTGGTGGCCACCTCCAAGAAAATGCTGGGTGTACCGTACCTGTGGGGAGGAACCTCTGCCAAAGGGGTGGATTGCAGCGGTTTTACCAAAACTGTATATTTCATGAACGGGATGATCATACCCCGTGATGCCTCCCAACAAATTCACGAAGGAATTTTAATCGATGATTCAAAGGATTTTGACAAATTGGTTCCCGGTGACCTGCTTTTCTTTGGAAGAAAGGCAACCGATACAAGCCCAGAAAGGGTGATCCATGTGGGCATGTGGATTGGAAACAATGAATTTATCCATTCGGCTGGGGATGTACACATCAGCAGTATGGACAAGGACGCAGAAAATTTTGATGAGTACAATTACAATCGCTATCTCCGTAGCAAACGTATTCTAAACGAAACGGACGAGGGACTTTTGTACTTAACGGAAAAGAATATCTTTTAGACTCAAAATATTCAACAGCAAAAAGGCCACCCCGATCGGGATGGCCTTTTTTATTATACTCTAGGTCTATTATTATCTATTCGTCCCACCAAACAGGAGCAACGGGGTCTTTTTGATTGGCCAGTACGTTGGCTTCGTTCCTGTTCAACTCACTGGAAGGGTAATTTGCCCTTCTGAACCATTGGCCAGGAAACTCCGTATCCGCACTTTCTTCTTCACTTCTGATTTCCAATCCGGTGAAAACATCATCTGAAAAATCATATCTCCTGTAATCCACAAAGGTTTCTGGGTTCAAGAAATTATGGATGTACTTTTCTTTCATGATATGGCTCAACATCAGAGCGCCTTCACCCACAGCAATAGCTCCGTCCGCTATATAATCCGCTCCATCTGCTCCATACATTTCCATACTGGCGGCAATTCCGTCCATATATGCGGTGTATGCCGTTGCATTGGAGCCCACACTAGTGGTAGTGCCCCCATTCGCCAAGAAAGCGGCTTCCGCCTTAATGAACAATACTTCGGCATAACTGATGAGAATCAGGGGGGAATCTACGCTGGTGTAAAACCCATCCGTTCTAAAGCCTGTGTTGGCATCAGTACCATCTGGCGCCACACCGCCACCGCCACTTACGTAGCCTTTGTACTCCGCTTCATCATTATTTTCGGCAAACAAGGGAAGCCTTGGGTCTATTTCCACGGTTCCCCCTAGAAAAGGGAAATACTCCCCGTTCATGGAACTAACCAATTGACTTGCGATATCCTTGCTCAGGTTTCCTGTATTTCGGGCCAAAACTTCCTCGGAATACCAAGGGTTGATGTTTCTATCGTCATAATACATGGCGAAGTTGTCCTCGTTCGAGGTAAACCCATTATCTACTGTGGCCAGTACATCATTTGGTGAAACAACCCCTTTGTTGACCAAATGCAGTTGATAACGTGCTTTTAATGAATACGCGGCCCTTAGCCATTTGTCAGTATCCCCTCCATAGATCAAATCGGAGGAACCCAAGTCGAACACAGAGGTATCCGCAGCTTCCAATTTGGCAATTGCAGCATCCAACAGACTGAAAATCTGCGTGTAGATTTCCTCTTGGGTATCGAACGTTGGGAAATTGTTCGCTGGGCCATCGCCTGCTTCAGAATATGGGATATTGTCCCAAGTATCCGTAGCGATACCAATATTCGCCGCTATAAGAATGTCTGAAACGGCTTCTATATGGGTCGCTCCATTTTCCACTGCCTTTGCCTTTATCACTTCAAGATTGGGCAATATATAGAGATACACCTGACTCCAAAGTCCTGAGGCGGAGGTCTGCCCAGCAGCGCCTCCTCCCGTATTCACAAAATATTGTACGTAATTGCCAAAGGAAAGTTCGGCAGATCGTTGCCCTTCCATGGTGCTATGTATCACAGGAGCCATAAGGTCCTGCATACGCAGCGCTTCCTCAGTGGCGGTATTGGAAGGGGTGTTCACATCGAAATAATCCTCACTGCAGCCCACAATAAACACTAGGGAGCACAGTAGAAAAACCTTATCTATACTTATTCTTACTCTTTTCATAGTCATTTTTTAAAATGCAATATTTAAACCAAACGAATAGCTTTCACTCAATGGAATGTTCAATCCGGTGAAACCATAGACATTGCTACCGGCACTGTACTGGTTTCCTTCTGGATCATACCCATCAAAAGGAGTCCAGAGCAAAACGTTATTGACACTGGCGGAAACACTAACCTTTTCCAAGTTCAAATCCTTGATGATCTTACTTTGGATATCATAGGACAATGATACACTTCTGAGTTTCACCCATGAGGCATCCTGAACCAAAACTTCCGAAGCACGGTTGTACGCGTTGGAGTTCCTGTAGTAATTGGCATCTATCAAAGTCTCTGTTGTATTGGGAACAAATCCTCCATTTCCGTCATCCATGACACCATCCAGCACCACATTGACATCACGCTGAAGGGTACTCTCCAATATTCCGTTTCTGATGGAATTTCTTTGGCCTGCATCGTACAAATCCCCTCCTTTCTTGTATTCCAACAAGAAATTGAAGCCAATACCTTTCCATTTGAGGTTACTTCCAATGGAAGAGATGAAATCAGGGAAAGCATTCCCTACTATTACCCTTTCGTCTGTATTGATTACTGGTAAACCATTGGCATCTATGTAACGTTCCCCGTTTTCATAGACCCATTTGTATCCGTATAGATTCCCCATTTTATCACCTTCCCTTACTTCCGAGGTAACCCCGGCAAATCCAGAGTCGGCAAAAATGATGGATTCAACATCGTCAGGAATTTCAAGTACCTCCCCTTCACTGGTAGACCAGTTCAGGATAAGTTCCCATCTAAGGTTTTGGTTCCGGATGACATCAGCGCTCAAGAGAAACTCATGTCCAAAGACTTTGTAATCCCCTGCATTTCGGAAAATTTGGGAATATCCAGAGGAGTTGGCCACACCTACACCAAATATTTGATCTTTGACACGGGAGTTGTAATAGGCATAATCCAACCGGATACGGTTGTCCATAAACCTAAGGTCCGCACCAAACTCAGTGGATTGGTTCTTTTCGGGTACAATTTCGAAACCTCTCTGGGTACTTCTTCTATATCCACCTACACCACCAAAGGGAAAGTCTCCATCCACTACATAGTACTGTCCTGCCTGCCCAAAACCTGGGCCTTTACCTACCTCTGCCCATGAAGCTCTCAGCTTACCAAAGGTAAATACACTGTTCTCACCGAATAGATCGGATATATCATAGGCCAAACTTGCCGATGGATAAAAGAACGATCTGTTTTCAGCAGGCAAGGTCGAGATCCAGTCATTTCTTCCGGTCAAAGACAGGAATAATTTGTCCTTGTATCCGAATTTGAGTTCACCAAAAACACCCATAACGCGTTCTTGCACCACACTTTTATTGATAAAAAAGTTGGTGGTATTGCCTATTTCGTTCAATCCGGGAATATTCAATCCCTCTCCCCTAGCTTCAAGATAGGATCGTTTTGAATCGGACAATTGATGCCCAACGGTCAAATCCGTTGTAAAATCATCTGACCACGACTTATTGAACGCTGCCAAAAAGTTGGATTCCAACCCGGTGAAGTTAATATTCTGTTCCAGGATAAAACCGCCCACTTGCGAGCCTCCATCCAAATCGGGGCCCACATATCGGTTTCTGGCATCAGAGTAGTTGTCTATCTGGGCAGCATAGGTAAAGGTGACCCAATCTTTTGGGGACCAAGTCATGGTAGTGTTCCCAATCCATCGGTTTACGTCATCCTCCAGATTACTGGTTTCCATGAGATACCTTGGGTTGTCTATAATACCAAAGGAATAATCACGCTCACTTCCATCAGGGTTCTTATAATCATTTATAGGAAAGGTCCCTGAAAAGTAGGAAAGGGCACTCATCACGGACTTATCTCCTCCATTGGCCCTCTTTCCTCCTGAATTGGAGAACGCTACCGAACCATCAATGGTGAAGTTATCCGTTACCTTATACCCCGCCTTTAACCTAAAATTGGTCTTTTTATAATCCGTATTGGGCAAAACACCTTGCTCGCTGTTGTTTCCCACGGAGAAATAATAGTTCAACCGCTCACTGGCACCACTAAGGTTCATGTTGAGCTGGGAGTTGAACCCAGTTCTAAAAATATCATACGGACTGTAGAAACGGTCATTGGACAAGTCAACAATCTCTCCTCCACCCAAATCGTAGGAATCCAGAGCATACTCGGGACCCCATGAGTAGAAAGAGGTTGCATTTTGAACCCGGTTGAAACCAGTTTCGGAGTTGGGGTCGTACAAGGTTCTTGGAGCTCCCGAAAACCCTTCCCTGTATTTGGTCTGAAGGGGTGGAGTGGTCCTTACCGTCCTAAAAGTAGTGGAAGCGGTCAGATTAACCTTAGCCTTGCCCTGTTTTCCTTTCTTAGTGGTAATAATAATTGCACCATTGGAGGCCCGCACCCCATAAAGTGCCGTTGCCGCTGCACCCTTTAACACGTTAAAACTTTCGATATCCTCTGGGTTAAGATCCCCTGCCCTGTTCGAAAAAGCAAACTGCTCCGAACTGTTTGGCGAATTGGAACCTGCACTGGGCCTTACTTCACCCGCAAAGGTATCGTTGTTAAGGGCCAGACCGTCCACAATGATCAAAGGTTGGTTGCCCCGGGAAGGGTCAATGGAGGTTACCCCACGGATCAAGATGTCCACCCCACCACCGGAAGTTCCCGATGTACGATTGATCTGCACACCTGCAATACGCCCTTGCAAGGTTTCGATCGGGTTGGCTTGGCCAACAAGGTTAACATCTTCCGCACTTACCTTGGTAACCGAATACCCAAGGGATTTTTGCTTCTGTTCAACACCAAAAGCGGTTACCACCACTTCATCCAGTTGTGTTGAATCTTCTTCCATGACCACATTAAGCCTAGTCTGTGACCCAACGGTCACGTCTTGCGTCTGCATTCCCAAATACGAAAATTGCAGTACCTGTCCGCTTGAAGCGGTGACGGAGTAATTCCCATCAAAATCTGTTGTCGTGCCGTTTGTTGTTCCTTGAACAACAATGGTGACACCCGGTAGAGGTTGGCCTGATGAATCAGTTACCGTTCCTGTGATGGTCTGTCCATAGGCGGTAATCCCCATAAACAGCCCCATCAAAATGAAATAAACGTTCTTCATTCTTTAGTTTTTGTTATTTAATGATGAATATTGACAAAAAAATTTAATAATCAAACAATAACTTAAAAAAATGTTGTATTTGTAAAAATATTGAGGTAAGAGTGTGCAATATTCAAAAAAATCATGGAACCGCAACTTTTTTCCAATTTTTTATTTCTCCCATACATTCAACATCAAAAACTCCTTGGATTGAAATACTGTTAATTTTTTACTGCTCTTTTTGTGGATTTTTCAGTTTTTATCGTATCTTATTAAGGCTTAACAATCATTAACTTAAACACACCGATCATGAAAAAAATACTTGGATTGGTTTTATTGGTGTTGGTTTTTATTTCCGCAGCATGGCTCACACCGCCAAAACCTGAAACAATGCATTCCATTGAGGGAACATGGGAATTAAAGAGTTTTTACAGCTACGATGATGGAGTAAACATTTCGGACACGGTACCCAAAGCAGATGGATACCGACAGGTAAAAATGTATTATAACGGCAGGGTCATGTGGTCTCGTTATGTGCCACAGGATACTGTGGAATGGTTTGGGTATGGTCGATATAAGATTACGCCCGATTCTTTGATCGAAACCTTGGAATATGCCTCTTCCTCCATGATGAGTGCCTTGGATACCTTACGGGTATTCCGCTTTGAGCTTAATATCACAGAGGATACCTATAGCCAAATAAGCTTTGATGAAGAAGGAAACAGGACCTTCTCCGAAAACTACATCCGAATTGATTGATTAAATCAAGGTTGCACTAAAAAAGGCACTGGAAATTCCAGTGCCTTTTTTAATTTCATGAAATATCTTTCAAGCTTAGGATACCAAGGTCTCCTTGCTTTCCACAGTGGCCAAATAGCGCTCTGCATCCAAGGCAGCCATACAACCTGTTCCTGCAGCGGTTATAGCTTGTCTGTATATTTTATCTTGGGCATCGCCACTGGCAAAAACACCTGGTTTGCTGGTCTTGGTGGATTTGGGTTCGGTAATCAGATACCCTGTTTCATCCATTTCCAGTTGTCCTTTAAAAATATCGGTATTGGGCTTGTGTCCAATTGCGATGAAAAGTCCCGTGATGGCAATTTCTTCTTTTTCCCCTGTTTGGTTGTTTACCATTCTAAGGCCTTCCACCACTTGGTCCCCAATTACTTCATCAACTTCGGTATTGTACCGAACCTCTATATTTTCAAGACTGTTCACCCTGTGTTGCATAGCCTTTGAGGCCCTCATTTCGTCTTTACGGACGAGCATGGTGACCTTTTTGCAGATATTGGCAAGGTATGATGCTTCTTCGGCAGCAGTATCCCCACCACCTACAATGGCCACTTCCTGACCTTTGTAAAAGAATCCATCACAAACGGCGCAGGCTGATACTCCACCACCCCTTAAACGTTGCTCGCTGGGGATGTTCAAGTATTTTGCAGACGCTCCTGTTGAAATGATAATGGTCTCGGCTTCCACAATTTTGGAATCATCCACGGTAACTTTGTGGATTCCTCCCACCTCATCGCTTAAATCCACCGCAGTGATCATTCCTATCCGCACCTCGGTGCCAAATCGTTCCGCTTGCTGTTGCAATTGCATCATCATGGTGGGTCCGTCTATCCCTTCGGGATATCCAGGGAAATTATCCACCTCTGTTGTAGTGGTCAATTGCCCACCAGGTTCCATTCCAGTGTACAGTACAGGTTTCAAATCGGCCCTAGCAGCGTAGATTGCAGCCGTGTACCCCGCAGGTCCCGAACCAACAATCAATGTTTTTACTCTTTCCAGTTGTTCTGACATAACAAAAATCTTCCTCAATATTCTATCCTACAAAAGTAGGTTTTTTGTACAGAAACTTACAAAGCAGGATTGGGCATTCCTCTTTGGATTTATTAAAAAGATGTGAACATTTATCATCAGGGGCATCAACCATCATCATGAACATGTATAAATAGAAAAGAGCCGTTGGGAGCGGCTCTTCCTTTTTATAAGTAGACTCAGTTCATGAAAAAACAATTTTGTCTGGCTTTTCAAAAACCGTTACAACCAAGGGGCTCAACCTCAAAAACCCCCTGGCGCAACGGAAACCTCTTTAGAACTAGAACTTAGGTAAAGAACACTATGAGTACCCTACAATTACCCCATCCTATTTTAGGAGGTTTGTACTTTTAACCTTAAAGCACCTTGTTTTGACTGGGGTAAACTTACAGCGAATCGTTTTTTAAAATAGGGGTAAACTAACCAATGGCCCTTTTGCGTTCACGAATGGCCCTTTTGAATTCATATTTTTAAAATGACTTCTCCAAAACCGTGTATGGGGAAAGAAAATTCCTGCGAAAAATAATTTCCAATTGGAATTCTTTATCTGGAATATTTCAGCTTTTTCTCAATGGTCTCTATCATCACGTTGGCAATATCCATTCCTGTGGCGTTCTCTATGCCCTCCAAACCGGGGGAAGAATTCACCTCCAGGAGTAATGGCCCTCTATTGGAACGGATAATGTCCACTCCGGCCACATCCAAGTTGAGTACCTTGGCGGATTTAATGGCCAACTTTCGTTCTTCCGGGGTTATTTTCACCAAAGAGGCGGCCCCACCTTGGTGGATATTGGCCCTGAACTCCCCTTTTTGTGCCTGGCGTTGCATGGAGGCCACTACTTTTCCATTCACCACAAAGCAGCGAATATCCTGACCATTGGCTTCCTTGATGAATTCTTGTACCAAAATGTTGGTCTGCACACTTTTAAAGGCATTGATGACACTTTCGGCCGCTTTGTTGGTCTCTGCCAATACCACGCCTTTGCCCTGTGTACTCTCCAAAAGCTTTATGATCAATGGGGAACCGTTCACCATTCGGATAAGGTCCTTGGTATCCATGGGGGATTTGGCAAAACCGGTAATGGGGATATGGATGTCGTTCTTAGAGAACAATTGCGAGGCAAACAACTTATCCCTGGACTTGCTAATGGAGTCAGCAGAATTGAGACAGTACACCCCAAGGGTATCAAACTGCCGTAACAGGGCGCACCCATAAAAGGTAACGGATGGTTTTATCCGTGGAATCACCGCATCAAACTTATCCAAAATGTTCCCACCCCGGTACCGAATCTCGGGAGAGCCGGCATCCAGTTTCATGTACACATTTTCCACGTTCAGAAAAACCACTTTATGTCCCCGTAACTCTCCCGCCTCAACAATTCTCTTATTGCTGTACAGTTCTGGGTTGCTGGCCAAAAGGCCCAAGGTCAATCCCGACTTTTCGGTCATGAAAGGCCTGTATTTTTTGGTAATTTCGTCTTGGGGAACATCACCCTGACAAAAACTTTTCGAGGGGTCTACCAAAAAACGTCCATTAAGGGCTTCACGTCCCAAGAGCATCCGATACTCCATGGTATCCCTATTGGCAAGGGTCAGCTCTATTTCAAATGTTTCGTCACCAATGGTGACCGGGGTCTTGATCACTGGGCGCTCCTCGGAAATACCTTGGGAACTCTTTACGCTCCTAATATCGTACAACTTTGCTTGGCAAAGGATGGAAATACTACGGTTATCCTGCAATGGGTTTACTTCAAATCGTACCCAGTCTTCCAATCCCTTTGAAAAAATCTTGATTTTATTGGCCTGAATCGAAGAGGTCTTCGCCCCTGAATCCACCCGTGCCTTGATGGCCGGAATTCCCATTTCCTCCAAACGGCACCATTCCTCGCTGCCCAATATTTTTGCTATGTCCAAAATAAATTATGATTAATTGATCAATCGCATAATGAACAGGTCCATGACCTCTACCAGAATCAAAATGATGATGATCCATTCCAGTCTACTGCTTTCCCTATGGTCCATTATGTCCTTGAAAAGACTTAAATTTTCCTTTATGATGTATCCTTGTTCCTTTATGGTTCTGTATCTTTCCTTAAGATCAAAGGTCTGTTTTAAATTTTTGTCCAATCGGTCCAATGCCTCATCTTCCCAAGCCACTTCATGGGAATCAAAAATATAGAGGTTCTCGGATATCTGGTTGTTGATGTTCAGCACCCTGCCGATATGTTTTTTCAGTTTCTTTCCGCCCAGGTCCAACTTCCCAAACCGTTCCAGATAGGTCGTATGGGCCCGCGTCTCTTTCATGATTTGTTCTGAAAGTCCGGCAAAGTAATCCAAGGCCACGGATTGTGAAAGATGGAGTAAGGTAAGACGCATGGCCTCCTTATTGGATTTTGGCAAAATCACCTTACTGTTGCCTACTTTGGGCTGAAAATCCTCCGATTCAAGTTGTACTTCAATCTCTTCCGTAAGCTCCGGGGAACGCCATTCCAGGCAAAAAGGTTTGATCATTTCCGAAATGTGGTTTATTCCATTCCAATCATACCCAAAGAACGATACAATTCCGTACTTGAATATGTACAAATACCCTACTGCATCGGAATAGAACAGCTCATCACGGTCCCCGAACAGAAGCTCCCCCTTGATGGCCTGCCTACAACTGGAAATATCTATGCTTGCGGCCAAATGTACCGCTATAGCTTTTGTATCCATTTTTACAGCGCGAAAATCTCGCTGGGGTCCTTAAAACTTTTGAACTCCACCATATAGCCATTAGGGTCTTGCACAAAAAAGGAAAGGTGTTCTCCCGTTTTGCTTTGCATGAAGGTAGCTTCGGTGGTGATTTCCAAATCCATCTGGAACAATCTCGAGTATAGCTCGCCCCACACATCCACGGGCACAATGACCCCAAAATGGAACGAAGGCAAGATATAATCCTCCAAGCGGTAGTTTTTAAAATCGAAATTAAAACTGCCCGACTCGGTAAAGGTCAGCTGATGGCCAAAAAGGTCAACATCCAACCATTTTTCAGTCTGCCTTCCAAAATTGGCCTTCACCACATCTTGGTAAAAAGCCTTGGTCTCCGCTATGTTCTTACATGGCAAGGCGAGATGAAACTTGATTTCCATTATTCTTGTGTTTCTTTGTTTTTCTTTTAAAACTTTTGAAGTAGGATCGCACCGCCATTCGGTCCGATTTATCCATAAAGGGCAAGGCTTCTTTCCAAGGCATCCAATAGGTGGCGGCAAACTTGTGCTTTTCCTTCACTTTGATGGGCTTAGCCTCCAAGTGCACCAGATAATAGTTCTTGACGACAGCGCCTTCTTTTCCTTTTTTAAGGTGGGAAAGGTAAAATTGGAACTGCCCAAGGGACAATTTCAGCTTAATCTCCTCCCCAACTTCACGGATCAGGGTCTCCTCCTCGGTCTCCTTTTTTTTCTTGACACCGCCGGGCAAGGTATATCGAAGTGGTTTATCCACTTTTTTCAATACCAACACCTTGTCCTTATGGGTGGCTACCAACCTAGATTTGACCACTTTTTTCATTTGAAAGTGTATGGACAAGGGCAGAGCGTATCTGCCCTTATCTGATTATTCCAATACTTTTAAATCCACTATGACAAGAATGTCATACTCTTCTTCGTCTTCATCAATGGCGGTATCAACTTTGTAGGTAACCCTGAACAGTTTTCCCACTGAATCGGTTGAATCTAAATCATACTTTTGGGCCGCAGAGGGTTCAATCTCCGCAAATCCATAAGTAGATCCATCCGCATCGGTGAAATCGTACAAGTCCTCCACATAACCGTTAAATGTAGCCTCCACAACAGATTCCTGGGTGGTAGGCACTTCCAAAAGTGCTGCCAAGGACAAAAACATTAAAAAAATAGTCTTCATACACTGAAAAAATTAATGATCTGTACTCATTGTTTGGACCTTTTACTGGATGCTCACTCCTCTTCGGAAGTCTCCAACCCATCCGTGTCCAGGGATGTTTCTTCGTCGTTGTCGTTGTCGGATTCTTCGTGGTCCTCCATGGCCATGACCAATCGCTTGCTCACTTTTACCAAATATGCCGTGTCCTCGGTCCTGACCTCGATACATTCCACAATCTCATTGTCACTGTTTCTGTAGGTGACAATGTCCCTATCATCATACCCATCCGGATATTTTTCCACCAAAAGGTCCAGCACATGCCGGTTGAGTTTTTTATAATCAACGATCACCCGTTTTAACCCTAAAGTTTGCCTGTTCTTCATCATTACATATTTAAAAGGTAGGCAAAAATCAAAGGCGCCACGATGGTCGCATCGGACTCGATGATATATTTTGGAGTATCGATATCCAATTTCCCCCAAGTGATCTTCTCATTGGGCACTGCCCCGGAGTACGACCCGTAACTGGTGGTCGAGTCGCTGATCTGACAGAAATAGCTCCAAAAAGGAGTTTCGGTCTGCTCCAGATCCTGATACAACATGGGCACCACACAGATCGGGAAATCCCCGGCAATACCTCCTCCAATTTGAAAAAAGCCAATGCCATTTTCAGAGTTCTTCTGGTACCAATCGGCCAAAAAGGTCATGTATTCTATACCCGATTTTACCGTACTGGCCTTTAACTCTCCCTTGATCACATAGCTGGCAAAAATGTTCCCCATGGTGCTATCTTCCCAACCAGGGACCACAATGGGCAGGTTTTTTTGTGCAGCGGCGTACATCCAAGAATCCTTTATATCAATCTCGTAATACTCTTCTAAAACGCCAGATAAGAGCAATTGGTACATATACTCATGCGGAAAATATCTTTTTCCTTCTTCCTCGGCCTTCTTCCAAAGCTTGTAAATATGCTGTTGCAACCTTCTAAAGGCCTCTTCCTCCGGAATGCAGGTATCGGTAACACGGTTCAATCCCTTTTCCAGCAAATCCCATTCTTCCTGAGGGGTCAGATCCCTGTAGTTTGGGATTCTTTTGTAGTGGGAATGGGCCACCAAATTCATAAGGTCTTCCTCCAAGTTGGCTCCGGTACATGAGACAATGTGTACTTTGTCCTGGCGTATGATTTCTGAAAAAATCTTGCCCAACTCTGCGGTGCTCATCGCCCCCGCCAAGGAGACCAGCATTTTGGCCCCTTGATCCAACTGCGTTTCATACCCCTTCGCTGCATCGACCAGTGAGGCCGCATTGAAGTGAAGGAAATATTTTTGAATGAATTGTGATATTTCTCCTTTGTTATTCATCGTAATCGTCTAAAGCATTGGAAGATTTCTTAAAGCCGTCCTCAGCCTTTGAAAAACCTTCTTCCTGAAAATCGTTTTTCTTTAAAAATTTATAACTCAACATTTTGTAGTACAGCTTCGCGGCCAAAAAGTCCGAGGAACGGTCCACCTCATTGGGGCATAACTCCACAATATCAAAACCTACCACGTTCTTTTCCTCGAACACCCTTTTTAGGAAATCCAAGGTCTCGTACCAAAACAATCCTCCGGGTTCAGGGGTTCCTGTGGACGGAAGGATGGAAGGATCAAAAGCGTCCAAATCAAAGGTAATGTAGACTGTGTCGGTCATCAAGTCCAACGCACTGTCCATCCAAAAGTCATCGGTCACCATTTCATGGGCAAAGAACACCTTATCCCTATCCATGACCAAGGTTTCGGCATGATCCATACTACGGATACCTACTTGTACCAAATTAGTAGTCTCATTGGCTTCAAAAAGGGCACAGGCATGATTGTACTTTGTGCCCAAGTACTCCTTACGCAAATCGGCATGGGCATCTATCTGAAGTACGGTCAAATCTTCAAAAGACTCATTAAACGCCCGGATCGCACCAATGGATATGGAATGCTCTCCTCCGAACATAGTCACCAACTTGTTTCGTTTGATGTATTCCTTCACGGTTTTGTGCACCGCATGGACCATGGTCTCGGGGGTTTCAAAATCCGTAATGGGCTCAGAAAGGTAAATACCTTCCTTGTACACCTCGCTATCGGTTTCAATATCGTATAGCTCCATGTTTTCCGAGGCATCCAAAAAGGCATCCGGACCTTTGTCCGCACCTTTTCCCCAAGTACTGGTGCCATCATAGGGAACGGGCAACAATACCACTTTGGCCTTTTCGGCCGAACCGTATTCCTTTGGAATACCGGCATATGTTTTATTCGTATTCATTTTAGTTTATTATTCGTATTCAGTTTTTGCTGGAAACCAGCAGCTTTTTTGGGTCAATCAAAACGTTTTCTCCTTTTTTGGTTCCATATCCCAAGATGGATAGAAACTCTTGTGCGGTCTGCTGTTCCGCAAACACGGAGGTTTCTATATTTCCATCTTCATCCTTGTTGATCAGAATGTGTTTGGGATGTGGAATAAGACAGTGTTGCAAACCGCCAAATCCACCAATGGTCTCTTGATAAGCCCCTGTATTGAAAAACCCGATATATAGCGGTTTGTCCTTTCTGTATTTGGGCAGGTAGATGGCGTTCATATGTTGTTCCGAGTTATAATAATCATCACTGTCGCAGGTAAGCCCACCCAACAGGATACGCTCGTATTCCTCGTTCCATCGGTTAATGGCCAACATGATGAACCGCTTGCTAATGGCCCAAGAATCTGGCATCGTAGTGATGAACGAAGAGTTGATCATGTTCCACTTTTCGCGATCGTTCTGCTGTTTCTGGTACAGCACCTCATAAATGGTGCCTCCACTTTCACCTACGGTAAAGCTGCCAAACTCGGTAAAAATATTGGGCACGTCCACCCCTGCCTCATCACAGGCCTGTTTGATCTGGTGAATGATCTCATCCACCATATAGGCATAGTCATACTCAAAAGCCAAGGAATTCTTGATTGGGAACCCGCCACCAATGTTCAAACTATCCAAAGTGGGGCAAACCTTCTTCAGGCTTACGTACACTTTTAAGCACTTTACCAGTTCGTTCCAATAGTAGGCCGTATCCCGAATCCCAGTGTTGATGAAGAAGTGCAACATCTTCAGTTCAACCTTGGGGTTGTTTTTTATGGATTGATTGTAAAAAGGCACAATGTTCTTGTAACCAATGCCCAGTCTGGAGGTATAAAACTCAAATTTGGGTTCTTCCTCGGAAGCAATCCGTATTCCTACCTTAAAATTGTCCTCAATGGACTCTCCCAAAAGTTCCAATTCCTCGTAGTTGTCAATGATCGGGATACAGTTGTTATGTCCATTGTTGATCAATCGGGCGATGTTCTGCACATATTGGTCCCTTTTAAAGCCATTGCAAAGTACATAGGTGTTCTCGGAAATCTTCCCGGTTTTCTTCAAATGCTCCACGATATCAATATCAAAGGCCGAAGAAGTCTCGATATGGATGTCATTCTTAAGAGCCTCATTGAGCACATGCTCAAAATGGGAGCTTTTGGTGCAATAGCAATAATGATACTTTCCCTTATAAGCATGTTTCTCCATGGCTTCTCCAAACCATTTTTTGGCCCGCTGTATGTTATCGGAAATCTTGGGCAAATAGGTAAACTTCAAGGGAGCTCCATAGCGCTGGACCAAATCATATAGGTCAATGCCATGGAATTGTAATTTGTTGTCCTCCAATTGGAACTCCTCTTGGGGGAAATCATAAGTCTGCTCGATCAAGTCGATGTATTTTGTTTTCATTTGTATTTCGCGTTGTTAAAAAACTAATTAGGTAAAAATTGAATGGTAAGAGAACAGCTTCTCAGATGCGAAATTCAAATACGGTATAGGCCACAAAGAATGGTCTCCGTGAGAAATCACGGATTACGGAGTGCATTTCGGAAGTCAGCCCTAAGATTCGGTGTCTTATCCCTAAGACGGCTTTTTGGGTAGACTTCCTTATTCCCAAAAGCCCGAACATGAAAAAAGCTTTCAAAGTATAGGCAATGCGACCCTTTATGGGGTCTCATTCATGGGTCAAACATAAACAAAAAATGAATACGACAACTTTTTTGATAAAAAAATTTTACATCTTATATTTTGCTGATATTCAGTGTATTGAATCCAAAAACTTCTTCCCCATAGATTACAATACCTCCAGATAGTACACAAAAAAGTGTTTCATATCAGCCCACCAAAGGTGGTTTGTCATTTATAAAAGGCTGATGGTAATACCTCCTACCCGTTGCACGATATAGCGCATTGGCCAAAGCTCCCATGATGGGTGGCAACGAAGGTTCGCCCAATCCTGTTGGATCTATGCCATTATCCACAAAAAAGCTCTCTATTTCCTTGGGGGCTTCCATATTCCTGATCAATCGGTATGTATCAAAATTCTTTTGGTCCGATTGGCCATTACTGAAGCTCAAAGCACTATAGGTAGCATGTCCTATTCCATCTACAATTCCTCCTTCAATTTGGTTTTTGGCACTCAACGGATTGATTACTATTCCACAATCCACCGCACACCACACCTTATCGATATTAGGTTTGTCCCCATCCACAGTCAAGTCCATCACCTGGGCCACATAGGAGTTGTGGCAATAGTAGGCCGATACACCCCTTGATTTGCCATTGTTGTCCCCACCGGTCCAACCGGATTTCTCCCGGACCAATTTTAGGACTCCCGCATAGCGTTCTGGGTCGTAATCATTGTTCTTGGGATCTCCAACCGGGTTGGTTATCGCCCTATCAAAAAGCTCCAAACGAAAGGCGATGGGGTCTTTTCCTGCCGCTTCGGCCACTTCGTCCATAAAAGCTTGCTCAGCCCCGGCAATAAAGTTGGAGCGTGGAGCCCTCCATGCGCCTGTGGTAACATTGGTCTGCAAGCTATGCTTTTCCGCCAAATAATTATCCACGGCCCCAGCCGGGAAACGGTTTTCAAATATCAAATCATCATTGGTTCCCGCACCTCTTACGTGCCAGGCAATCAGATTGCCTTTATCATCCAAACCGGCTTTATAACGCACTTTGTACGATGGGCGATACGTCCCTTGGGTCATATCGTCCTCACGGGTATACACCAATTTAATGGGGGCTTGCATTCTTTGGGAAATCACCGCGGCTTCCACTGCAAATGTTCCGTAAAGGCGCCGACCAAATCCTCCTCCCATCCGGGTCATCATGATATCGATTTTCTCTGCGGGCATTCCCAATACGGACACCAAGGTCTTTTCCAGAAATTCCGGGGTCTGAATGGGTCCCAAAAGTTCTGCTTTTTCCGAGGTCACATGGGCGAAGAAATTCATGGGCTCCATGGTGTTGTGCGCCAAAAATGGAGCTGTATAGACGCTTTCCACAATTTTGGCGGCACTTTTGAAAGCCTTATCCACATCGCCATCCTTACGCGCAGCTTCCTTGGGAGCTGTGTCCAACAATTGGTTCAATGCCTCATCATGGTACGCACTGCTTTCCAAGGTGGAGGCTTCTTCCCACTCTATATCCAAAGCTTTTTTGGCCTGCATGCATTCCCAAGTGCTATTGCCCACTATGGCCACTTGTTCTGCGATGGCTCCTCCGTCCGACCATTGTTTTTCAGCATCTTCGGGATACACCACAACGGGAAACACATCCTTGATTCCCGGCATGGCCTTGGCTGCCGCAGCATCCATAGATTTATATTTCATTCCAAATGCGGGAGGGTGCACAATCATGGCGGTGAGCATTCCTTCCCGTTGAATATCCAAACCGAACAAAGGTTTTCCGGTCACTATCTTCGGACCGTCCACATTCTTTCGGTCCGTACCCACAATTTTGAATTCACTTATTTCTTTCACCGATACTTCTTCCGGAACCTCCAAACCTGCAGCGATGGAGGCCATTTCACCATATCCGGCCGATTTGTCACTGGCCGCATGGTGAAGCATGCCTTCCCCTGTAGTAATCTCATCCACGGGAACCTGCCAAGTTTGTGCCGCGGCCTCTTTCAACATTTGGCGGGCGGTGGCTCCTGTCATTCTCAAACTTTCCCATCCTTGACGAATGGATTGGCTACCTCCAGCCAATTGACGGGTAAAAATATCCGTGTTCAAAGGCGCCTGTTCCACAATAACATCCTTCCAAGCCACATCCAACTCTTCGGCCACGATCATGGGCATGGCTGTCTTTACATTTTGACCTATTTCGGGATTGGGAGACATGATGGTGACCATGCCATTATCCCCAACCTTGAGAAATCCATTGAGTTCAAACCATTCCTTGGGCATGGCATTGACCTGTTCCGGGGTCATTTTACAGGATGCCAGCCAATTGAATCCTAAAACAAGGCCCCCACTGGCCAAACCGGTATTCCTGATAAATGATCGTCTTCCTATTTTTGTCTTTACAAGTGTCATGGTGGTAGTTTTATGTTCGCCCGGTTTGATTAAGATTCTGAAGCTATTTTAACAGCTTTTCGGATACGGAGATAGGTACCGCAACGGCAAATATTTCCGTTCATGGCCGTTTCAATTTCTTCGTCTGTTGGATTTGGATTCTTCTCCAATAAGGCCGATGCCGTCATAATCTGTCCTGCTTGACAATACCCACATTGGGGCACGTCCACTTCCAACCATGCCTTTTGCACGGGGTGGTCCCCATTTTCGGAAAGCCCTTCAATGGTCGTGATGTTCTTGTCCCCTATACTGGATACAGGCAATATGCAAGAGCGCGTGGCCGTTCCGTCCAAATGAATGGTGCAGGCACCACATTGGGCGATGCCACAACCAAATTTTGTTCCGACCATGTTCAAATGATCGCGAAGAACCCAAAGTATGGGAGTGGATGGATCTAGGTCCACCTCCTGTTTTTTTCCGTTGATGTTCAGTGTAAATGTTGCCATAGTCTCAAAAATTCCATTGAATTTATAAAATTTTAATCATGTAGGGGTTGTAAAAATCAAACATCTACTGAAAAATTAACATCAAAATAGATTTCCAAGGACTTCCGCAACCTTTCATTTACAGGAAAACGATCAGATCTTTCGAAATTGTGTAGGGCTTACCGCAACGTGTTTCTTGAAAAAATTGCTGAAATGTGTGGCTTCCTTAAAGTCCAAAGCATACGCTATTTCCGATATGTCCCAGTTACTGTGCCTTAGCAAAACCTTTGATTCCTTGAGCAATCGCTCCGTTATAATCGCCGTTGTGGTCTTTAGTGTATTTTCCTTCACCGCACGGTTGAGATGGTTCACGTGTACATTGAGTTGTTCTGCAAAATCGGACGGGGAACGCAGATTTATTTTTCGATGGTCTTCATCAATGGGAAACTGTCGCTCCAACAACTCCATGAACAAGGTGGAAATACGTTGCGAAGCATTCATCTCCTGCTTTTCAAAATACGTGGCAGGTTGCATTTTCATGGCAAAGTGCACCAATTCGAAAACCAAGTTCCGGAGCATATCGTATTTATGGGTGTAGTCTGATTGAATTTCTTTGAGCATTCGGGTGTAAACCTGCTCAACTTCCTTCACCTGCGCGTTGGTGAGCTCAAAAATATGTTCTCCCCGGGGTTGAAAAACAGGATATTCCTGCATGCTTCCAAAATCCTTGAGAAAGTGGCGGTCAAAAATACAATAGATGCCCCCGGTAATTTCTTCTGTATGCTCCCATTTATAAGGTATTTGCGGGTTGGAAAAGGAAAGTGCCTGCTTCTTCACTTCCAAAATCCGGTCCGCATAATGTACCCTTCCCCCTCCCAAAACCAGCATCACCTTGAAAAAGTCACGTCGCTTATAGGGAACCGGACGGGCATTTTTACCCGTAAATGGTTCCAGTTTAAAAATATTGAAATGCCCTATCTCATTTTTCAGATCATCAGGGATCCAATCAAATTTTCGCTTATAAAAATCTTCTATGCTCTCCACAGTTTCCACGATCAGAAGTTACAAAATTCAATTCATCCTATTTAAACCGATAGACCAAGGACACATTCCAAACAAAATCTTTTTCAGGTAAAATCTCCGTATCAATGGCCTTGTTGAAAATAGCCGATACGGACAGTGGAAAATCTTGTTTGGCCAAGGTCACGAAAGCCACGGCATAGACACCCTCAAAATGGTCCTGTTTCAAGTAATACACTTGTGGGGAAAAAGACATGGAAAACTGTTGGGTTACACCAATGTGGTCAAAGGCCATATTAGCGACTAAAAAATGAGTGTTCTTGGCGCTATCGTCCAAGCCACGGGAATAGAGATAATACATCCCAACATTTATGTTGTCCGTTAAGGCATAGCTGGGCGCCAACTCCCCGGCCAAAAACCTTCGGGATTCGATGATTTCTTCTTGCTCCCCGTTCCGTATCACAGAAACAGTCCTAAAATTAAGGGCTGGGTGCATCCCTATCCGAAGCGAAAACCTTTCCTTTTGAACCGCTTTGTATCGCATCCAAAACAGAAAGGACCAGGGTTTTCCTTCCAATGCAAAGCGCATATCCGGCTCAAAGCTGAACCGTCCCTTCCTGAACTTCAAATCGAAGAGCATGGCCGGGTCTCCCAATGAGAACGAAGGCACCAAGGAAATCCCATTATGGGTAACGCTCACGGTTCCCGAAAAGTCATCAATCCATCCTGATTTCTGACTAGGTTCCTGTCCCTGCACAAATCCAGAGAGCATGAGAAGGACTAACAGGAACGACCACTTTGATCCAATGACACTTTTGTTTTTCATGACAAACGTTATTTATCATCAAAAGTAGCTGTGGACCAACATCTTACAGCAACATATTTCAAAGGAATACTTACAAATTTCAAACAAGGGTGAAAGATGTCATTCAAAACTAGATGCCGCCATCAAAACTCACTATCGTTCGAAAAGTCAGGTTGATTCTTGGAGACCCTACCATTTTGGTTGGGGGCAAACGGTGCAACCAATGGGTTTGGGTGGTTCCCTTCATCACCAACAAACTTCCATGTTCCAAGGCAATGGAAACCTTTTCCTTGGTGGTTTTATGTTTAAAAGAGAATTTTCTTTCCGCCCCAAAGCTCAAGGAGCCGATGGCACCATTCTTTTTTAAGTCCTTTTCGGCATCACTGTGCCAAGCCATGCCCTCTTCCCCGGAATGATACAGGTTCAACAAGCAGGAATTGAAGCTTTCCCCTGTGTGTTCCTCCACCATTTTTTTAAGCTCAAGAAGCTCGGGGGTCCAAGGCAATGCCCGTTTGGTGGTATTGGAATAGGTATACTCAAAAGGCAAGTCTCCATACCAGGCCACCTTTCTTTTGGTCTCGATGCGTTTACCGTAGATGATGGCCACATCATTTTTCCAAGCAATGGCTTCCATCAACTTTTTATAGTACACATTCGCTTGATCATACGCCAAAATGGGTCCATGATAGTTTACGATACCATCATGGGGCAGCCAATTTTGGTCAGGGTTGTTTTGATAGGAGAACAAGTTCATCTTTCCATAGTTTGTATTCCGTCCGCATGCAATGCCCACAGGGTCTATATCCCAAAGAAATGGCTTCTTGCCCGGTTTTGAAAAAGACACGGTTTTCATGCTTCATGCGTTTGCCCGATGTACACTTCAAGGTACCATAAATCTTCAACTTCTTATGGCCGGCATATGTGATTTCTCTTTGCCTAATTCCTATTCTTACCTCAAAATCTTCCAGATGGATGTGGTACAGCATATCAACTTATCGCATCGTGAAAAATGATTCCCAAGGTATAGCGTTCCCCTTCGGAGACCTCACTAACGCCATGTTTCACAGCTACCCTGTAATATCCTTTTTGACCTTTCACAGGTCTAAAATTGGTGGTGAACACAACCATACTTCCTTTTTTGGGCCTTAAGACCATTGCTTTCGACTGGGCTCTGGGTGTTTGCTGGGTCAGGACAAATTCCCCGCCCTCATGATCCTCGCCGGGTTCACTCAAAAACAATACCGCTTGAAGCGGAAAATAGACATCGCCATACAGGTCCTGATGCAAGGTATTGAAACCCCCTTCCCCATATTTCAATATCAAGGGAGTGGGTTTCAATTGGTTTTGTTCCTTGCATTGTTCCATCAGTTCTTGATGGGTGTCGGGAAATATCTTTTCCATTTTCAACGCTTTCATCCAAAGGTTTGCCACAGGTACCAGATGGGGGTATATGGCCTCACGAAGGGTCTGAATCATATTGGGCAAGGGATAGTCAAAATACTTGTACTCCCCCAATCCAAACCGGTAACGTTCCATGACCACGGTCTTTCTATAACCACTAGGGTGGTTGTACATCACTTTTAACCCATCACACTCCTTTGGAGTGAGCAAATTGGGCACCAAGGCAAATCCCTTGGCATGTAGACTTTCTTCCACAAGCGACCAGTCCACTTTATGGATTTTTGATATGAGGTCATTCATTTTTAATGGATTCTGTTTGAATTAGCTTGAGGTCTCCGTTTGGGCCGCTTCCCAACCGATTATGGCACTCTTTCGGGTAGGTCCCCACATGTATCCACCGAGCTGGCCCGAGGATTGGATGACCCTATGACAGGGAATCAAAAAGGCAACGGGATTGTTGCCTATGGCCGTCCCTACGGCCCTGGACGCTTTGGGTTGATTGATTTTTTGCGCAATATTCCCGTAGGTGGAAAGATTTCCCATGGGAATCTTAAGGAGTGTTTCCCACACTTTTAGTTGGAATGGGGTCCCATTCAGGTGGAGCTTTATCTGGTCCAACCTTTCCCAGTCATGTTGAAAGATGAACAGGCCATCCTGTTGGTTCTTATCCAACATCTGATGGTACTGGGCCTTGGGAAATCTCAATTTCAGGCTCTCAAATGCCTGGGCCTCATCATTGATAAAAGACATATGGCAAATTCCTTTGGGAGTCGATGCCACCAATAAAGGGCCAAATGGACTTTCGGCAAAGCTATAATTGATGGTCAGGTTCTCGCCTCCGTTTTTAAATTCTCCCGGGGTCATTCCCTCAATGTTTATGAACAAATCGTGAAGTCTACTGGTCCCTGAAAATCCGGTTTCTTGGGCCGTATCGAACAAAGTGGTCTGTCGTTCCTTCAGCAACTGTTTTGCATATTCTACACTGATGTACTGCATGAATTTTTTGGGGCTTACGCCCGCCCATTCCGTAAATAGACGTTGAAAATGGTATGGGCTTAGGTGTACGGTCTCGGCCACTTGATTCAAGGTGGGTTGCTCCTTGAAGTTGTCCCTGATAAAATCAATGGCCTTCGCTATTCGTTTGTAATTGTAATCTGCCTGGGTTTCCATAACTATACGATTTGAAACCAAAAGTATAGGACTTCACTTTGCTTCAAAACCCGATTCTTGCTCACTTGGAATCCAAAGATCATCCCTGCAGCATTTCCTGGCTTTTCCTCAATAACTCCACCACCCTTTCCTTGAGGGCCTCTGGCTCAACTATCTTGGCAAAATCCCCGAACATTAAATACCATCGGGCAAAACCGTTATCCAAATCCATGGACATAAAGGTCATTTCCACAAACTCTCCTTTTTGGGTTTCCGAAACAAAACCATAGTGTTTCCTGCTTCCTTGTATATATCTGGCCACCGTTTTATCCACCAATATCCTGACCTTGATCTTTGGCGGTTTCTTTTCCTTTTGACGGTACTCATCCAAAGTCCCGTGCTCCAATACAAAATCAAGCGGTGTCCGCTCAATCCTGTGGATTCTATCCGTTCGGAAATATCTATAATCCTTTCGTAAATGACAGTAGCCCAAAATGTACCAAAACTCATTTTCGTTGAAGAGTCCCACGGGTTCTATCTTCCGTTCCGAAGGAATCTCTGTCTGTAGGGCCCCATATCGCAAAAAGACCTGCTTTTTTTCCGCAATGCTCTCGAACAGAATCTCGAGGGCGTTGGGAACCTTTTCATTAAAGAGTTCCTTGCCAGGCATAATGGACACTTGGGATTCCAAGGCCTCGACCCAGGCTTTTTCCCTTCCCCGCAAAACGGATTTGAGCTTGTACATGGCCGACTCATGGTAGGCCCCCAACGATTTGTCGGTAAACTTTTGCATAAGCTTTTCCGCAGCCACAAAACTCCCGGCTTCCTCACGGGTGAACATTACCGGGGGCAGCCGGTACCCTTCCATGATGGAATAGCCTACCCCTGCCTCGCTGACAATAGGTACACCAGAGGCCTCCAAGGTGCGAATGTCCCTATATATGGTTCGAAGACTCACCTCGAAACGATCGGCCAATTCCTGTGCCTTTACAATACGTTTGGATTGCAATTGGATCAAAATCGCCACAATCCTATCAAAACGTTTTACGGTATCCATTCCCATAATCGAATGTGCTATCTCCCAAAGATAGGATTTCAATCCAAGGACGGGAGACCATTTCCATTTCATTTTAATTCGTTTTAAAATCCATTTTAAAGAAGCTGCCCGCATATGGATTTCCAAGGAGCACACGCAACTTCACAGCATACAAAATTCTGTATGGGATATGACAACCCTATGTCATCACCATTTTTTTTGAGGAGTTTTTTTCTGTTGACACAGGGCTGTCACACCCCACTTCTACCTTTGGTTCCACAATCAAAATCTAAATCATGTATCATGGAAAAAACAATGGAACAACAAAAAGAAGCAACACAAGTAATCACGCCTTCCCAACTATTGGAACATTGGCAAGGGCACAGAAAGGTCACACGCCGGGTCATCGAAGCATTTCCAGAAAAAGAACTCTTTACGCACTCCATTGGAGGGATGCGTCCATTTTCGGAAATGGTGAATGAGCTCTTGGGCATTGCCGTTCCTGGGCTACAGGAAATTGTTTCAGGTAAGACTTCAGAGCTTAAGGAACATTTTGACCACGGAAACAGCAAGGTAAAGGTTCTTGAAGCCTGGGATGCATCCACGGAGGAAATCACCACGCTTTGGAACAAGATCACGTTGGAGCGCTTTCAGGAAAACATTGTCCTATTTGGTCAGTACGAAGGTTCGGTACAATCTTCAATCTTCTATTTTATAGACAATGAAATCCACCATCGTGGCCAAGGATATGTTTACCTACGGTCTTTGGGGATAGAGCCACCATTTTTTTGGGAAAGGAACTAAAGACACCTAATATAATATGAAGACCGTTTTAGTATTTAAAACATCCGTTCTTGACCAAAAAGAGGTGAAAAGGCTCAAACCTAAGTTAAATCAGCTGGTAAACAAGAATGGGGAATGGAATTTTGACCTGGAGGATTGTGACAATATTCTCCGGGTCGAAACCCAAAATATTGGGGCCGTTACCATTTCCTCCCTCCTCCAGAAAAATGGGTTTGTTTGCGAGGAATTGCATTAATTTCCCCAAAACCATTTCCCAGCTCTCCCTTTGGCTTGTTCCCATATCAGAACAGCAAATACCCCTACAGTGAGAATTGTAGGAAATTACATTCAATGCACAGGTCTAAAAGTTAAATCTTCATCCTGCCAAAAAATTATTTCACTCACATGGACAAGGTCTCCCATTTACCGGAGGCCTTGCCAATTAAGGTTATTCGATCATTTTATCATACCCTCATTAAAGCTCTGTTAAATATTTCACAAAATGAATCCGATATAAAAAGTAGGACTTACGTTTTTTTTTCTATATTAGGAAAATATTATCAACCTCTTAACATAATGTCATTAATACCTAGCATTTCGGAAGGTTACGATTATAATGATAAGAAAAGTTCTTCTCAGGATTTTTCGAAGTCTTTTGATTGTGCCATGGAATGGAAGCTATTCTGTGACGGCAGCGAGTCTGCATTTGTTAAGATCTACAACCATTATTTTCAATCGCTCTATAATTTAGGTCGGCAATTTTCAGGAGACACGGACCTCCTCAAGGATTGTCTTCAGGAAACTTTCATTTCCATAAGAAAAAAGAGGCACGACCTACACAAAGTAATATCTGTAAAGGCTTTCCTAATTAAATGCTACCGAAACAAGATTATTACCGAGCAAAAGAAACAAAAGAAAAAGAATAAGAAGATGGACTTTGACCTATCCAATGAATCTTTTGGTTTTTTGGTCACCCCATCACATGAGAGCTTACTTGTGAACAAACAGTTTCACACGGAACAGGTAGCATTGATACAAGACTCCCTGAACAAACTGACCCAAAGGCAGCGTGAGGTAATCTATTATTTCTATTACAACGGACTTTCGTATTCCCAAATTAAAGAAGTTATGGGCTTTTCCAGTGTAAGGGCCGTGAGGAATTTGATGTACCGATCACTGTCCGAGTTAAAAAAATATGCTGAGGCTCCAGTCAAATAATGACAATCAACATTATTTCAAAACCTTGCCCTTGTACTTTCAAAAACTTTGTTTGATGTCAATATACTGGTCTCCATATATTTTCACAATCAACCGAAAAATCAGTTTTGCCATGTTGGGTTTACATTCGTTTTTAATGTTAAAAAATATACCGGATTCTCAACAAATCAAAAACATATCTGCGTAGAAAACAGAATCTTGATTTTTTTTTTAAAAAAAAGTTAATCTTTTTTGATGTCATTTGAGAATTTTTGATGTCATATAAATATAGGTGCCAAAGTTTATGGATTATCACGAACACGAATTGGAAGATTTTATGGCCGACCCAGAGTTTAGAAACTGGGTATTGAAGCCAAATCCTTCCAACCATTTTTTCTGGAAGAAATGGTTGGCTGCCAATCCGTGCAAAAAAAGGACGGTCATGGTGGCAAGGGAAATTATCCTTTCCTTCAAATACCGTTCTTCTGAAGACATAGATCTTATTGATCAAGGAGAAATTCTTAAGTCCATTTTGGCAAAGAGGGACTCACAGATTTCACCCAAAAAAACAAGTAGCTCCCTTATGGCGTTCCAAGCTGCTGCCTGTGCTTTGGTCATGGCGGCACTGACCATAGGATTGAAATGGTCCTCATCCACAGAGATTGTTCCCACATTCAGTCCGGCAAAACTTATCGTGAAAGAAAATTTCCGAGGCCAAAAATCCAGAATTACATTACCTGACGGGTCAACCGTATACTTAAATAATAACAGTAGGGTTTCCTACAGTTCCAGTTTTGTTCACAAAAGGGAGATCTTTTTAGAGGGAGAGGCCTTTTTCGAAGTGGTAAAAGATCCTTCAAGACCTTTTGTGGTCAACTCCAATGGTTTATTGACCAAAGCTTTGGGAACCTCCTTTAATATAAGGGCGCCTCAAGGTGAAAAGGTTGAGGTTGGTCTTGTTACCGGAAAAATTTTAGTGTCTCCTGTAATATCAGACGATTCGGGCACAAAAATCATCGAAGACCTTGGAGGCAAGGCAACTTATGACACCAATGATGGTAAATTGGCCATATCCTCTTATCCCGATATGGATTTTTATCAGTGGACCAAAAGGATATTGGTGTTCAAGGCGGCGAGCTTCAAAGAAGTCAAGGAGACCTTGGAAAATTGGTATGATGTGGACATTTCGGTGCGCAACCTGAACAGGGCCATTACCTATACAGGAAAATTTCCTGCGGAAAGTTTGGAGAGCGTACTGGAACAAATGGCTTATGCGGAACGGTTTTCCTTTAAAATGGACAAGAAAGACTCAAGAAAAATAACAATCAATTTTAAATAACTAAAACCTTTAAAACTTTAAATCTATGGGAATGAAAAACTCGACGTAAAAATAAGTTTGCTCCAAAGAAAATGGCACTTTCGATGGAGGCAAACTTATCATCAAAAGTTCAATTAAAAATAGTATCAACTAAACCGACGTAAAAGTATGAAATTTAAACTAACTAAAACGATCGCTGTGCTCTCAAGAATCTTTATTTTGCAACTAGTGTTTTGCTATTTTGCAATGGCCAATGAGGGGTATACACAAAGCTTGAAAGACATTTACCTCCAGTGGAATTCCGCTAAACAAGTGGATGTATTGGATGTCTTTGAAGAAATTGAGAGTCAATCGGCTTTCAAGTTCAATTATGACGAAAGAGATGTCAACAGAAAGGCAAAACTCGTCATTACCTCGGGATCATACTCTGTTTATGACCTGTTGGAACAAATAAGCCGTGAGGCCGCCCTTAATTTTAAAAGGACCAACAGTACTATTGCTGTTAGCCCTAGACCTAAGAAGGAAACTCCTGTAATTGTGGAAAAAGAGGTGGTTCAAAAAACGGTAACAGGTACTGTTACTGCCGCTTCAGATGGTATGCCCTTACCTGGGGTGAGCATCTTGGTGCAAGGAACTACCAATGGTACCCAAACTGATTTTGATGGAAACTACACCATTGAGGTGTCCCAAGGGGAAGTCTTGGTATTTTCCTATTTGGGAATGTTATCCCAAAGTATCACTGTAGGTGCCTCCAACTCAATCGATATTGTAATGCAGGAAGACGCCAGCCAATTGGACGAGGTGGTTGTTACCGCATTGGGTATCAAAAGACAGGAAAAAACCCTTACGTACGCTCAACAGACTGTAGATTCTGAGGAGTTGACCAAAACACGGGACCCTAACTTTATGAACGCACTTTCTGGTAAGACCGCAGGTGTTGAAATCAAGAAAAGTAGTTCAGGTGCCGGTGGATCTACCAAAATTTTGCTTAGGGGTAACAAATCCCTTAGTGGTGACAGTTCTCCTCTTTTCGTAATCGATGGTATCCCAATGGCCAACAACAAAGGTGGCCAGCCAGGTATGTGGGGGGGTACTGATGGTGGTGATGGACTTTCCGCTTTGAACCCTGATGATATTGAAAGTATCAGTATCCTTAGAGGTGCCAATGCCGCTGTACTTTATGGTAGCCAAGGTGCTAACGGGGTTGTATTGATCACTACCAAAAGTGGTAAGGAAGGAAAAACCACTGTAACCGTTAACAGTAGCTACACATTTGAGCACTATTTGGAATTGCCCGAACTACAATTTAAGTACGGTGCCGTGGGTACGGCCAAAGAAAACTGGGATACTACCCCTGGCGATTATGAAAGTGATTATGTTGAAGATTTTTTCCAAACAGGACACAACTTCTTCAACTCTGTAAGTGTTAGTGGTGGTACAGAAAAGACCCAAGCGTATTTTTCTTATGGTAACATCAGTGCTTCAGGAATCACTCCTAAGAACAAGTACCTGAAGAACAACTTCACCTTCAAGCAATCCACAAAATTGTTTGATGACAAGTTGACCATTACTTCAAACGTTATTGGAGCCTTTGAAAGCAGCCACAACAGACTGCCTTCAGGGTATTACCTAAACCCACTTACAGGACTTTACTTTTTCCCAAGAAACCGTAATTTCAGTGCTTACAAGGAAAATTACTCTGTTTTTGATTCTGCAAGAAATATAGAGTCTCAAAATTGGTTCGTTTCGGATCACCACCAATCCAATCCGTATTGGATCATCAACAAGCAGCCTCAGATGAATAAGAGAGACCGTTTCATCGGTAACCTTACGTTGAGCTATGATATTACTGACAATCTTAACGTTCAGGCTAGGGCCAACTATGACTACTCAACTGTTTTGGCTGAACAAAGACATGCAGCAACATCTAACTCTACCAACGTGCATCCAAATGGTGCTTGGAACTACAATAAGTATGAAGACAAATTGCTTTATACTGATGTTATCTTGAACTATAACACTGATTTGACCAGTGACCTTAGTTTGAATGCTTCTTTGGGTGCCAGCCACCAGGAAACTGAATATGGATTGGGTGTATCTGTAGCAACAGGTACTTTAGGTTTGCTTTATCCTAACGAGTTCTTTATGCAAAACCTTCCGACCAACGTTCAGGTACTTTCAAACACTTCCGGAGTACAGATCAAGGAAGGGGTTTTCTTGAACGCTCAGTTTGGCTACAAAGAAATGTTGTTCTTAGATCTATCCGGGCGTAACGACTGGGCTTCTACCTTCGCACTTACCGATAACGAGTCATACTTCTACCCATCTGTAGGTCTGACCGCCATCATGAGTGAAATGTTCACTATGCCTGAAGCTATTAGCTTTTTCAAGCTTAGGGGATCATGGACCCAGGTAGGTAACGAGATACCTTACAATAGAATCAACCCTCAGAACACCATTGCTGCCAATGGTGGTGTGAACAGGAATACCACAAGACCATTCTTTAATGCTGAGCCGGAGATTATTACCAGTGCTGAAGCAGGATTTGACTTGAGGTTGTTCAACAACAGACTAGGATTGGATTTCACCTATTACTCCATCACCAGTACAGACCAATACATCTCTGTACCAACAACATCTGGAGAAGGAGGATATACTCAAGAATTCATCAACGCAGGGGAAATCAGCAACAAAGGGTTTGAGATTACCTTGAACACCACTCCTATCCAAACACAAGATTTAGAGTGGAACTCTTCCTTGAACTTCACTACCAACAAGAACGAGGTGGTAGATATAGGTCCAGATGATGAGAGAATCTATAACCTAGGGTCTTCCGAAGGATACTTCTCAAGACTTATTGAAGGTGGTAGATACAACGACCTTTATGTATACAAATTCCTAAGGGACGATCAAGGTAGGATCCTATTTAGTGGTGGTATCCCAAGAAAGACTGATTTACCAGAACTTATTGGTAATCTGGATCCTAAGTTCAGCTTGGGTTGGAACAACAGTGTTTCCTTTAAGCGTTTCTCTTTTGGAGCTTTGATCAACGCCAAGTTCGGCGGAAAAGTATTCAGCCAGACCCAATCCATGTTGGATGGTTATGGAGCTTCCAAAGTTACTGCAGACGCTCGTGATGCTGGATCGGTAACTGTAAATGGTTTTGATGAAGATTCTGGAACAGCCCTTACCAGTGTTGATCCTGAAACTTGGTACAGAGCCATCGGTGACAGGAATGGTGTTGGTGAGGCATATGTCTATGATCGAACCAACATTAAATTGAGCCAGCTTTCCGTTGGATACAACTTTGATATGTCCAATTCAAGCTTGCCTTTTAAAGCAGCTAGTTTGTCATTCATAGGAAACAATCTGTTCTTTTTCTACAAAGATGCCCCATTTGACCCTGAATTGGCGATGAACACGGGTAGAAGTGCACAAGGTTTGGATAACTTTAACTTGCCATCCACGGGAACCTATGGGTTTAACCTAAAACTAACTTTCTAAAAAATACAGTATGAAAAAGTTTTTATATCTATTAACTCTGGTAGCGGCTGTTAGTTCATGTACCGAAAATTTTGAGGACGCGAACACCAACCCTTACGAGATATCCAATGAGTCATTGCAACAGGATTTTAACCACGTTGGTGCTTTCTACCCTTCAATGCTCAACCAGATTTTTGGTAATCAGGTGAACCACAACTTGACCAATACGTCCTATGCCCAGCATTTGGCGCAACCTACTCCATTTACAGGTAATATAAACAACACTACCTATTATATTAGATGGAACGGGTATTGGGGACGTGAGTACACTAACATTATGGCTCCGGCCAAACAGGTTATCGAGATTGCGGAAGCAGATGGTTACACCATGTTTGTAGAATGGGCCAACTTGATCAGGATTTTGTCCATGTCAAGGGTAACAACCTTTTATGGTCCTGTAATCTATACGCAATATGGTAACGAAGGTCCTGGAGTCTATGACAGTGAGCCCACATTGTACGCTGCGTTTTTCAGTGATTTGGATCGAATCATTGCCGAGTTCAGTGCCAATATGGACTATACTGGTCTTAGTGCCTTTGATGCCACGTATGGTGGCGATGTGTCCTTGTGGGCCAAATTTGCTAATTCAATGCGCTTGCGTTTGGCCATGCGTATCTCTAAAGTAGATCCTGCCTTGGCCAAGACCCAAGGAGAAAAAGCTTTGGCCGATCCAGTAGGATTGATTGAAGCTAATGGAGATAACATGAACATTTCCTTATACGGAAACAAGTTCCACCCTGCACAGATTTGCTTCGAGTGGAATGATACCCGTATGAGTGCCACTATGGAATCTATCTTGGTAGGTTATCAAGATCCTAGAATCCATGCTTTCTTTGATCCTGTGGATGATTTGTCATTGGTAGCCGACCACCCAGACTGGCCTTATAAAGGTATCCGAAATGGTGGTGAACTGATTGCCAAGGATGACCACCTAGCTTTCTCTACCATTGACATAAGCTTTAATGACCCAGCTGTTGTTACCAAGCGAAAAGTGTTGAGTGCTGATGAAGTATATTTCCTAAAGGCAGAAGCTGCATTGCGCGGTTGGGCCGGTGCCGGTGATGCACAGACCAACTACGAAGCTGGAGTAGCTGCTTCTTTTGAACTTTGGGGTGCAGGTGGTGTAGACGCTTATCTTGCTGATGACACTAGCTTGCCCATTGATTATGATGGGGTGGTTTATGATGGTGCGATCAATGATTTCACCAACCAGATCACCAACACCATTGCGTGGGATGAGGCTGCTGACAATGAAATCAAGTTGGAGAAAATCATCACTCAAAAATGGATTGCTTCTTATACCAATGAAATGGAAGCTTGGGTAGACTTTAGACGTACAGGATATCCAAAACTACCACCAGTTTATCAGAACAGTAGTAATGCGGACTGGGGTGTTGTTCCTGATGGAGAGTTTATCAAAAGGATGCCTTTTGTACAAGACGAACGTGAAAACAATCCCTCAGGTGTTGCGGACGCAACCACCAAACTTGGTGGTCCGGATGAGATCAATACCCGCCTATGGTGGGATACCGGAGGTCCCAACTTCTAAATAAATGGGAAAACCCAAAAAAAACCTGTGGGATTCCCCACAGGTTTTTTCTTTTTAATTACAACCTAATTTCATCTCAATCCCTCAAAAAATGCGCTTTACGTATATCATTGGTGTGATAGGTGCCTTGGCCCTTACCTCATGCCTAAAGGATAACTCTGCCCAATTGTTTTCTAAAATGTCTTCTTCCGATACAGGTATCAAGTTTAAAAATCTGGTCGTGGAAACCGATGATCTCAATATCCTCACCTATGGCTATATCTACAATGGTGGCGGTGTGGCAGTAGGTGACATTAATAACGACGGATTGATGGACCTCTACTTCACCGGAAGTATGGTGGGTAGTAGATTATATCTGAACAAAGGCAACTTTGAGTTCGAGGAAATCGCCGAAAAAGCAGGCGTTTTTGCAGAAGGGCTCTGGAATACCGGAACATCCATGGCCGATGTGAACGGTGACGGATTGGTGGACATTTATGTATGCCGCTCTGCAGCAAAAGACGCTCCAAAAAGAAAAAACCTATTGTTCATCAACAACGGAGACCTCACTTTTACCGAAAAGGCCGCTGAGTATGGCTTGGACGACATGGGGTACTCCACAGAAGCCAATTTCTTTGATTATGACAAAGATGGCGACCTTGATGTGTTTGTACTCAACCATTCCGTACAACCGTATTCAAGTTTTAGGAACACCTCCAAGGAATTACGGTCCGAATACATTTCTGAATACGCAGACCGTTTATACCGGAACGACAATGGAAAATTCACCGACATCAGTTCCGAAGCTGGAATCATTTCCAGTGTGTTGGGATTTGGTCTGAGCGTGTCAATAGGCGACATCAACAACGATGATTGGCCAGACATGTACATCTCCAATGACTTTCACGAACACGACTTTTTATATCTCAACAATGGCAACGGTACTTTTACCGAAAGCCTAAAAAAATATATGGGCCATACCTCCTATTTCTCAATGGGTTCAGATGTGGCCGACATCAACGGGGATGGCAAACTGGACATTGTGACCCTTGATATGTTGCCCGAAGGAAACTTTAGGCAAAAAATGGTCTCGGGACCGGATAACTACGACAAATATGAGTTTTTGGTAAAATCCGATTTTCACCACCAGTACATGCGCAATATGCTGCATATAAACAATGGTAGCTCCTTCTCCGAAGTAGGGCAGCTCTCCGGCATCCATGCCACAGACTGGAGTTGGGCGCCACTACTCACCGATTTTGACAACGATGGCCTTACCGACCTTTTTGTCACCAATGGTCTCAAACGGGACTACACCAATATGGACTTTATGAACTTTGCCGTGCAAAAACGCCTGGAAGAAATGGATTCCGGTGTTGAGATGGCCATAAAGGACCTCCTCCAAGAAATTCCGTCCTCAATTGAGGAAAATTACGCCTACAAGAACCTTGGGCATCTCCAATTTGAAAAAGAGACCACAGCTTGGGGCTTGGGAGGAAAATCCCTCTCCAGTGGGGCCGCCTATGTTGATCTGGACAATGACGGGGATTATGATCTTGTGGTCAACAATATGGATGAAGAAGCCTTTATCTACCGTAACAACACGGAAAAACTCACTCAGAACAACCATTTAAAAGTACAGCTAAAAGGAAAAGGAAAAAACACCTTGGCCATTGGTTCCAAAGTGATGATCAAAGCAGACACCTTGAACCTACAACATGAGCTGTACACCTCAAGAGGGTTCCAATCCTCTGTGGATCCTTCCATAATTTTTGGACTTGGAAAAATAGATACCATTGCAGAGCTCAAGGTTATCTGGCCCGATGGCAGCATCACCCAGAAAAACAACCTTGCCGTAAACCAAACGCTCCATTTAGATCAAAATGAGGCAACGGTACAAGAAAATACCGTTGAAGAGATAGCAACCCTATTTACCGAAATTACACAGGACAGCCTTGTCGCCTTCAACCACAAGGAAAATAAATATATTGACTTTGAAAGGGAGCTCCTCCTCCCCCACATGCTCTCCACCCAAGGCCCAAAATTGGCCGTTCAGGACGTCAATGGTGATGGTTTGGAAGACATTTACATAGGTGGTGCAAAAGACCAGGCTGGCGCATTGTTTTTACAGACACCCAATGGTAGCTACCTTTCCAAAAATGAAGCAGTTTTTGAAGGTGACAGCAAGTTTGAGGACATTGGGGCCGTTTTCTTCGATGCCAATGGCGATTCGCTACCTGATCTCTATGTAGTGAGTGGTGGAAATGAATACGATACCCTCCCAGGAAATTATACAGATAGACTTTATATCAATCTAGGCAATGGCCAATTTGAAAACCAGAGCGCGCTTCTTCCCAAATTGAGTTTTAGCGGTTCATGTGCCGTTGTGGGCGATGTGGATGGAGACGGGGACCAAGACCTCTTCATTGGTGGTCGTTTGGAGCCCGGACGATACCCATTGGCACCCAATAGTCAAATCCTTTTGAACGATGGAAAAGGAAACTTCTCAGATGGCACCGACGCCATTCTTGGGGAAAATTCCAATTTGGGGATGATCAACGATGCCGTGTTCTCGGATTTCAATGCCGACGGAAGTTTGGACCTTATTGCAGTTGGAGAATTCACCCCGGTAATCTTCCTAGCCAACAAAAATGGAAAACTTGTACCGGAAACCCCTGAAGGGCTCCAAAACTCAGATGGATGGTGGAACAGCATCACTCCTATTGACATCGACAATGATGGCGATATGGACTATGCCCTGGGTAATTTTGGTCAAAATTCCCAATTGAAAGCCAGTAACACAGAGCCTGTTACCCTTTATGCAGATGATTTTGACGACAATGGATCTTTGGACCCCATTCTTTGCTGCTATCTGGGCGGAAAGAACCATCCTGTTTTCTCCAAGGACGATATTGGCTCCCAATTGGCCTACCTAAAGAGCAAATATGTCAATTTTGCCGACTATGCCTCCCAAACCGTTTCCGAGGTTTTGGGAGAAGACAACCTGGCCAGGGCCCAAAAATTTGAGGCCCATACCTTTAAAACATCCATCTTAAGAAACAATGGTAATGGCTTTAGTTTGGAACCGCTGCCCATAGAAGCGCAGTTCGCTCCAATCTACACCATGGTTCCATTTGATGTGGAAGGTGATGGCGATACCGACCTGATGCTCTTTGGAAATTTCTTTGAAACCAGGGTCAAATTTGGTAGGTATGATGCCAACCATGGCCTAGTACTGACCAATGATGGAAACGGGCATTTCACCACAATGGAACAGTCCAGAACCGGCATGAACATCTCTGGTCAGGTACGGGACGCCAAACTTCTGAATGCTTCAACACTTCTTGTGGCCCAAAACAATGGGCCGTTATTGCTATATAAAACCAACTCGACAAACTAAAAATGAAACTTTTTCTTTACTCAGGCCTCCTACTCCTTTTTATAAACGGATATTCCCAGGCGACCATTACCGAGGAAACCATGGCGCTGGACACCTATGGCTTTGACACGCCAAATCCAGCCCCAATTCTAACGGAAAATCCAAAAATTTATCCCTATTTCAAGTATGAGGGCTATTCCCATACATCCACAAAGAAAAACTGGAATGTGGTGAAGTTGGAGAACGAGTACATTGAAGTTTACATATTGCCCGAGATTGGTGGAAAAGTCTGGGGAGCAGTGGAAAAGAGTACCGGAAACGAGTTTTTATACAAAAATGAAGTGGTCAAATTCAGGAACATTGCCATGAGAGGCCCTTGGACCTCGGGCGGTATTGAATTTAACTTTGGTATCATTGGACACCATCCCGCAACGGCCACTCCCGTGGATTACATGACCAGAACCAATAGCGATGGCAGTGTAAGCTGCGTAGTGGGCAATCTGGACCTTCCCTCCCGTACCTATTGGCAGGTAGAGATCAAACTGGAAAAAGACAAGGCCTATTTTGAAACCAATGCCTCATGGTACAACGGAACACCATTGGATCAGTCCTACTACAATTGGATGACCGGTGCAGCAGTAGCCACGAATGATCTGGAGTTCTTCATTCCCGGAAATGGGTATCTGGAACACAACGGCACTTGGGAAAAATGGCCTGTTGATGATCAGGGAAGAAACCTGTCAATGTACAAAAACAATGATTTTGGACCTGCAAAGTCCTATCATATTGTAGGTGATTACCAAAACTATTTTGGAGGATACTACCACGACAGAAACGTCGGATTTGGGCATTTGGCACCCTATGAGCAGATGCCCGGACAAAAACTATGGCTATGGGCCCTATCACGTTCTGGAGGCATTTGGGAAGACCTATTGACCGATTCTGACGGGCAATATATCGAATTTCAGGCCGGGCGTTTGTTCAACCAATACTCTCCTGGAGCTGAAAACCCCATAACACAGGCCAATTTTGACCCTTATGTCATGGATTCTTGGAGCGAACAATGGTTCCCCATCAAACAAATCGGTGGTATGGAAGCCGCTTCAAAATACGGGGTGCTCAACGTGGAACGCAACGGGAATTCGGCCTATTTGGGCATCAATGCGCTTCAAGCATTTGATGAGCCCTTACAGATTTTGGTGAACGGAAAAGAAGTGTCCGTTGAAGACCTTGGGTTGCAACCCATGCAGGTTTTTGAAAAGACCATTGCCTGCAAGGACACTGATATCTTGGAAGTCAATCTGGGCAAAGGGAAGCTATACTATACTTCAAAAAGTAAAACCTTGCTTAAAAGAAGTTTTGAACAGGATTCCGACCTACAAATATCGGAGGTTGAAAAACTGTACCATGCGGCTTCAGAAGCCATTAAGTTCAGGGAATATGCCCTAGCCGAAGAACAATTGAAAGCGCTTTTGGCTTTGGACCCATCCCATCCTGGAGGATTGGCGCTCAATTCCATTTCGGAATACCGAAAAACCAATTACAACAAAGCGTTGGACTATGCCAACAAGGGCCTGCAACTGGATATCTATGATCCTACCGCGAACTATTTATCCGGAATAGCCTATTGGGCCCAAAATGATGCCCTAAACGCTTTGGAAGCCTTCGGGTGGTCCGCCAGATCCATACAGTACCGCTCTGTTTCGTATGCGCAGATGGCGGAAATCCATTTGCACGAAGGCAATCTGGAAACTGCCAAGGAGTACGCCAAAAAGGCCTTGGATTATAATCAACATAATCTTAATGCAAGACAGGTCCTCTTGGTTGTGAATAGGAAGATGGGCAACACCAACGGTTTCCATCAGCAAATCCAAGAAATTTCCAAAATTAGCCCAATCAACCATTTTGCGGCCTTTGAGGAAATACTCATGTCACAAAAAGACCCAAGTACCATACGTGGGAACATTCAAAACGAATTCCCCAACGAGACATTATTGGAACTTGCCCTCTCCTACCTTAATCTAGGTCAGGGAGAAGCTGCAACCCAAGTACTGGGCACAACAACAGATAGTAAGTCCAAACTTCTTATGGCGTACTTGGACCGTGATAGTGAAAGCGACAAGAGTACCAAACTTTTAAATGGCCTTTCCAAACAATCCCCGGATTTTGTGTTCCCCTATAGAAGGGAAATGCTGCCCGTAGTGGAATGGGCCGCTTCTGCCAACCCAGATTGGAAGTTTAAATACTATCTGGCCCAAAACTACTTGTCCGTAGGTTTGGAAGACAAGGCAAAACAGGCCCTTAACGAATGTGGTGAAGCCCCAGACAATGATACGTTCTATAGATTTAGGGCGAAAGTGCTCCACAATGAGCCTTATGCTGTTCAACTGAAGGATTATGAAAAAGCCCTTGAACTCAATAACGGCTATTGGAAAAATTGGGACGATCTTATGCTGTTCCTTTTAAAGCACGACAAAAATGAAGCTGCGGCCAACTTGGGGAAAAAGGGGGTTCGAAAGTTCCCGAAAAACTATAACGTGGGATTAAGCTATGCAAAGGCCCTAGTGGCCACCAATGCGTATCCCAAAGCAATTTCAATCCTCAACAATATCCAGATATTACCTTTTGAACACGCTTCCGAAAGTAAAAGGATATATACCCAAGCACACATTTACCAAGCCAGAAAGTATATGGCCAAAAATCAGTTTTCCCGAGCCATCCCGCTATTGGAAGCATCAAAAAAATGGCCTGAAAATCTAGGTGTGGGCGCACCCTACAATCCTGATGACAGAATGGCCAACTATTTATTGGGGCTGTGCCATTCCAATATGGGGAATACCCCAAAAGCCAATGCCGCTTTTAAAGAAGTGGCCGATTATGAAACAGCACGTACCACTAGGACGAATGACATCTTTTCTGCCTTGGCCATGAAAAAGTTGAACCAGCAGGATTCTTTGCAAAAACTTCTGGAAAAAATAAAGACGGTCGCGGACAAAAACCAAAATGCAGCCATTGTTTGGGCCTTGTACAACCAAAATACGGACCAGGCAAAAAACCTAATGGTTTCGGAAGGCACAGATGTAAGACTGATTGACATTTTAACTAACTTATAATTTAAGGGATATGGTCTTCAAGCATAAAATCAGGAACATTATTCTTCCCTTGGGCATTGCTTTTTGTTTGACACAATGCACGGAACCGGGACGTGATGGAGGGCTTTTTCTGCCCGATGGTTTCACCTCAGTGGTGGTCGTGGACAGTATTCCTGAAAGGGTACGCCACATGGACGTGACCGAAGACAACATCCTTTACGCCAAACTCAGAAACTCCAAGGAAGATGGCGTTGTAGCGGCCATACAGGACACGGATGGCAATGGTGAAGCGGATATCATCGAAAAATTTGGCGGAAGCAATGGCCCCCAACGTTGGAGCTATGCTACTGCAATGAGAGTCTACAATGACTATATCTACTTCAGTTCAGAATTGGTTGTCTATCGACAAAAACTGAACCCCGGTACCCTGGTTCCGGAAGGAGAGGTCGAAGTGGTATTGACCGATGACCATGAACATGGCAAACACGAGCATATTGCCAAACCTGTGGCCTTTGATGACGAAGGAAATATGTATGTCCCTTTTGGAGCACCCTCAAATGCGTGCCAAGATCCAAAACGTACTCCTGGCGTTCCCGGAATGGACCCCTGCCCGCAGCTGGAAGACCACGGAGGTATCTGGAAGTTTGATGCCAACAAGTTGGGGCAGACCCAAAAAGATGGGGTAAAATATGCAACAGGCATTAGAAGTGTAGTGGCACTGACTTGGAACCCTACCGATGGTGAACTTTATGGACTTATGCACGGAAGAGACGATCTTTTGCGTTTATGGCCCGATAAGTACACCCCATGGGAAAGTGCGCTTTTGCCATCGGAGGAATTCATGAAAATAACCGAGGGATCGGACTTTGGGTGGCCGTACTGCTATTATGACCAACTCAAGGGTAAAAAAGTCTTGGCTCCAGAATATGGCGGGGATGGTGAAATTATAGGAAGATGTGACCAGTACGAAGACCCTATCATAGGTTTTCCCGGGCATTGGGCCCCAAACGATGTGGTTTTTTATCAAGGGGATCAATTTCCCGATCGTTATAAAGATGGGGCATTCATTGCCTTCCATGGATCTACCAATAGGTCTCCTTACCCCCAATCGGGCTATTTTGTGGGCTTTGTTCCTTTCAAAGATGGGAAGCCCAGCGGGGATGTTGAAGTATTTGCCGATGGTTTTGCCGGCGTAGACCCTCTTGTAAGCGTTAGGGATGCGGTATATCGCCCTATGGGAATTGCTTTTGGCCCAGATGGTTCCATGTATATCTCCGATTCTGTAAAAGGAAAGATTTGGAAAATCATCTTTAATGGCGACCGCAACAATTTTGGGGAAGAGCAATTATTGGCCATGGAAGATCGCAAGAAGCTCTCCCATATCAGGACCCCTGATGAAATCAAGGACAACCTGATTTCAGGAGGACTCGTGGGAGGCCCAAAAGCCTATCAGACCTATTGCAGCGCCTGCCACCAAAGAAATGGTAAAGGAGCGCCCGGTAGATTTCCTCCCCTTACCGGAACCGATTGGGTAACCGGTGACAAGGAAAGACTCATCAGTGTAGTGCTTCGGGGAATGGAAGGTAGCCTAAAGGTTGGGGATGAAGTGTATAATGGCATGATGCCCCAACACAGCTTTTTGAGTGACCAAGAAATTGCCGAGGTACTCACCTACATTAGGTCCAATTTTGGCAATGACGCCAGTGCCGTAAGTAAAAATGAAGTGACCAAATTAAGGGAACAACTCCAAGAGAGTGGTGAAAATGGTCCGATACAAGTGCAAACAGATTAACATTTATAAATAAAACCAACTTATGAAAACAAAAATTCTTTGGATAGGGAAATTGTATGCAACATCCTTCATCTTCTTATTTGCCATGGTGACCATGGCCCAAGATTATGACATCTTAATCAAGAATGGGCATTTGATCGATGCCAAAAACAATATTGACAAAGTCATGGATGTTGCCATTAAAGATGGCAAAATTGCTGAAGTTTCCAATAGCATATCCAAAAACAAAGCCAAGACCGTAATCGATGCCAAGGGGCTTTATGTAAGTGCCGGCTTGATAGACATCCATAGCCATAACTTTTATGGTACGGAGTCCAATGCTTATTTGAGCAATGGTTTTTCCGCAGTTCCACCAGATGGTTTCACCTTCAGAAGCGGTGTTACCACCGTTGCGGATGCCGGGGGTGCCGGATGGCGTAACTTCAGACAGTTCAAGGAGCAGGTAATCGATAGGTCCAGAACCAGGGTATTGTCTTTCTTGAACATTGTAGGTTCCGGAATGAAAGGAGGACCCATAGAGCAAAACCTAAGTGATATGGATGCCCGGATGACCGCCATGGTGGCCAGACAGTTTCCCAACGACGTGGTTGGGGTGAAATTGGCACACTTCAGTGGATTTGATTGGACACCCGCAGAAAGAGCAGCGGAGGCAGGAAAACTTGCCGATATCCCTGTTATGATCGACTTTGGCGGAAGTGAGCCTGAATTGTCTTTGGAAACACTCTTTATGGAAAAATTACGTCCCGGGGATATTTTCACCCATGCCTATGGCCACGTAAATGGTCGTACCCCTATTGTGGATGAAAATGGAAAAGTAAGGGACTATGTTTTTGCCGCACAAAAGAGAGGAATCATTTTTGACGTGGGCCATGGTGGCGGAAGTTTTGTTTTCGAGCAAGCCGTTCCAGCCATGGAGCAAGGTCTTGAACCCAATTCCATCAGTACCGACCTTCACACAGGAAGTATGAACGGAGGAATGAAGGATATGGCCAATATCATGTCCAAATTTCTAAACTTGGGGATGTCCGTCAGCGAGGTTATCGCCGTATCTACTTGGGAACCCGCCAAAATCATTCAACGTACCGATTTAGGACATATTTCTGTAGGGGCTGTGGCCGATGTTACCGTATTAAACCATAAAAAGGGAGAATTCGGATTCATAGACACTAGGAATACCAAAATTGAAGGAGATCAAAAGATAGAATGCGAACTCACTATCAGGGATGGTAAGGTAGTCTACGACCTCAACGGTATTTCTAAACCTGCATGGAGCAAATAGTGAATCCGTATTTCAATAAAAACAAATTCAATAAATAGTAAGAACATTTTTAATATAAACAACCAAAGATTATGAGCAGAAGAAAAGTTTTAAAAACGCTTTCCGCCCTCCCCGTTGCGGGCGGACTAATGGGAACCGGATTGTTGTCCGCAAAAACCTTGGAAACATCGGTTGCCCAGCCCTTGGCAAGGGACTTCTTCAAGGAGCTTGGAGTGCGCACATTCATCAATGCCGCTGGTACCTATACCTCCATGACAGGATGTCTAATGAGCAAAGAAGTAACCGATGCCATTAAATATGCAACTACTGAATACGTAAACCTGGACGACCTACAGGACAAGGTCGGTGAGCGTATAGCCGAGTTGCTCGATTGTGAATATGCAACCGTTTCCTCTGGATGCTTTGGCGCCATGACCATTGGATTGGCAGGGATTATCTGTGGAATGGACAACAAAAAGGTAAGCCAGCTTCCTGATACGACCGGATTGAAAAATGAGGTCATTGTACAAAAAGGACACGCTATTGGATACACCCATGCCCTATTGAACACTGGAGCAAAAATTATTGAAGTGGATGGTGTCAAAGAATTGGAAAAAGCCATCAACAAAAACACTGCAATGCTTTGGTTCCTTAATGCAAACACCGATAACGGTAAAATTAAGCATGAGGAATTTGTAGCCCTTTCCAGAAAGCACGGTATTCCTTGTATGATTGATTGTGCTGCGGACGTCCCCCCAGTGGAGAACCTCTTCAAATACACCAAATTGGGCTTTGACCTGGTATGTTTTTCAGGAGGTAAAGGAATCCGTGGACCCCAGAGTGCCGGACTTCTGCTGGGCAAGCGTAAGTACATTGAGGCAGCAAGATTGCACTGCCCACCAAGAGGTACTACCATTGCTAGGGGTATGAAGGTGAACAAAGAGGAAATTTTAGGTATGTTGGTGGCCTTGGAGCTATACTTGGCCAAAGACCACGAACAAGAATGGAAACTTTGGGAAAGCCAAATTGAACTGATCAGCGAAAGTGCCAAATCCGTTGCAGGTGTAGAGACCGAAATCCATGTGCCTCCTTATGCCAACCATGTACCCAGCCTAAGGGTCACTTGGGATGAGAGTGTTGTAAAAATCACAAAAGAGGAAGCCCGTAAACAACTTCGTGAAGGGCACCCATCCATCCAAACCGTTGGCGGTAGAAACGATATCGGCATTACCACTTGGATGATGGATCCCGGACAGGAGCGCATTGTTGCAAAACGCTTGAAGGAAATATTGGCCAACGCATAAATTAGTTTTATATGAAACGTACAATCGCTTTTCTTGCAGTGGTCCTGATAGGAGCTGTCTCCTGCCAACCCAAACAAGAAAATTCAACAGCCGTTGAAAACGAGCCCGTAAAAAAGGAGGAGGTGATTGATCCCAGTTATAATCCTGAAGCCAAAATTCAGGAGTTGGGCATCACATTGAGTGAACCTTCCCCGCCAGTGGCCAATTACGTGAATGCCGTCCGTGTAGGGAATTTGATATTTCTTGCTGGAAAAGGTCCCCTTAAACCTGATGGCAACAACATCACTGGAAAAGTTGGTGACAATCTTTCCATTGAGGAAGGGTACGAAGCAGCTCGAATTACGGGAATCAACCAACTCTCCGTTTTAAAGGGGGAATTGGGCAACCTCAATAAGGTGAAGCGTGTCGTAAAAGTAAAAGGTATGGTGAATTCCGCACCTGATTTTACGGACCACCCCAAGGTAATCAATGGGTATTCCGATCTAATGGTCGCCGTTTTCGGTGAGCGTGGAAAGCATGCCCGGGCTGCCGTGGGAATGGGTTCTTTACCTAGCAATATTGCGGTTGAAATTGAAATGATCGTAGAGGTACAAGACTAGATCAACCAACACTATATAAAAAGGGAAGGTAGAATTGCTCTTATGGGCAATTCAATCTTCCCTTACTTTTTTCAGCTCCTGGACATACTCCCTGGGTGATTTTCCTGTGTATTTCCTGAACACCGTTGAAAAGTACTGTGAAGAATTATACCCCAAGGCATAGGCCACCTCGGTCACCGAAGACTCCATGGGCAATATTTCCTTGGCTTTTTCCATACGCTTTCGGTTGATGTACTCTTTTGGGGTATTCCCCGTGTTCAACTTGAACCATGCCTTAAAATACCCTGTGGATACCTGAATAAGGTCGGCCAACTCATCCACATACATATTTCGATATAGATTCTGCTCTATAAAATCGTCTATAAGTATAACCCGTTGGGAAACCTCAGTATCCAGTTTCCGTTGGGAAAGGTCCAAAGTATCCAATAAGAGACGAAGTAACAGGGCCTCCCTTCGAATTTCGTCCAAATCCATTGCTTTATGGGCCGACAAGGCAAACAGTTCCACCAACAGCTCCTTGACCTGCTGCGCACCCTTAAAAGGAATATTGGAAACCTCCTCCAACCTTCGTAAAAGCAAACTACTCTTTGTTTGGGGAAGATGACATAGCTTTTCCCCATCCCCTGAAAGCTTCAACTGTATCCAATACAGCTCTCCCTTTTCCTCGGGCATTCCACCCGTGTTATGAGCCTTATTGGGTGGAACAATCAAAATGTCCCCGCCTTTTAGGTAATGCCTCTGATCTTCCACGATATACTGTTGCACCCCATCAAGGCAATAACAAATTTCAATAATATCTGCATGGAAATGGGTTTCCAAACCCGGCTTGGCCATTGCATACCTATAATGTCCAAATTGCTCCACCCTTGGAATGTGGTGCTGATGGTGCAAAAGAACGGTGCGGGTGGATATCTCTTTCATTAAATGTTCAAAAAAGTAAGGTTGTACAAAAATAGTAGCTATTTTGGGAAGGAGTTCAGATTTTTGGAAAAAGGTAACATCATGGAAAATATTAAAGAAACTTTTAGCACAGAGGGTTATGTGGCCATCCCTTCACTATTAACGACCCATGAGGTCGAGGAGCTACGAACCATATACAATCAACTCTTATCCGAAAAGGAGAAGACCAAAGGGTTGCGCAGTGACTTGGCCGGCAGCACCAATGGTGATGGAGAAAAAGTGGAACGCATCACCCAAATTATGCGACCCAGTATGATCGAGGAAAAACTAATGGAACATAGTTCCTATAAAAAAGCCTCGGAATGGGCCAAACATCTTTTGGGAGAGGACATGGACCTCGATTTTGATATGTTGATCAATAAAGCACCCCATACCGATACCGAAACACCATGGCACCAAGATGCCGCCTATTGGATTAATTTGCCGGACAAGCGTGCCGCAAGCTGTTGGATTGCATTGGACCATGTGCATGAAGCCAATGGTTGTATGTGGTTTTTGCCGGTTGATGAAAAAAAAGTGCTGCCCCACAAAAGTTTGGTAGGAGGAGGAGCCCTCTATTGTGAAGCCGATACCACGAATGCCAAACCCATGCCATTACAGGCTGGTGGATGTACCTTCCATGATGGGCATACCCTCCACTACAGCAGGGGCAATAGTACGGATGGGCAACGCAGGGCACTGATTTTGAATTTCAGGCCAAAACAGATGATTCTTTTGGAACGGGAACAGGGAATGGACCATACGGGCAATCGTAAAAAAAGGAGTTGACAAGCTGTTTACTATATGATTCCAAACACAAATCGCACAATAGTCTAGAAATGATTCAAGTAAAGCAGAATGCTGAATAATATATGGCCAAGCCCGGTCCTGTTTAATGGACTGGCTTGGCCAACTGGTATAGAGAACTAAACTCTAGCGCTGCGCTGCCAGAAAACGCTTTTCCACTTCTTTCCAATCAACTACATTTCAAAAAGCATCGATGTACTCTGGTCTTTTGTTTTGATAGTTAAGGCAAGTGGGATTGAATTTATAATAACGACTATGGGGAGCAATGCCCCAATATGCTAATTAAACGAGCTAATTTCCAGGGCCATTTCAATATCATTGGCCAATTCTTCCACCACCTTTATGTGGTCCAACCTTCCGGATGGAAAAGAAAACAATCCTTCAGGATTCAACACTGCCAAATACATCTGTCTATTCTGAAAAGACAAAAATATGGGGCGGTCAAATTTTTCCTTTAAGGCCACAATCCTTTCCATTATCGAAGAAGATAAAACATAGCGGGCCTCCACTTGATCCGTGCCATACACTATAAAGCTTTCCGTAAATCTGGGGTCTTCCAAATGTATTCTTTGCTCTTCCTTAAAATTAGAACTTGCCCATCTATCCCATTTGGTCGTTTCACTATTGGGCAAAACCACGGTATGACCATCCAGTTTCTTTTTAAATTGCAACCAACAAAACATTCCCCTAAAGGTAAAGTATTGATTATCTGCCGTTGTGTTTGAAACCAAATTCTTAAAAACATTCTGATAGAACACGACCAACATGTTCAGGATGGGAATGTGCAGTAAACCTCCGGTCACCATATTGGAGGTATTTTGCTCCACAATTCCGATGTCCGCTATGTTCATGATAGAATCATTGACCCTTCCCCTTATCTGTCCATAGCTATATATCGGGGTCTCTTTTTTCACCCAAGCAAAGAATTTACTTTGAACCACTTCTTTTATGGGAGCAGTTGCCCCTTGCGTAAATTCCACTTGCGGGAACAACATTCTTACCATTTTGGCCATGCTCTCCTTTTCCTTCAGCTTAAACTTTTGAAAAGCCTTGGCAAAAAGAAAGGTGGTTGGATATAGTAAAACCAACAACCCCACAAGTGGGTATACAGTGGCATATGGATTATTCTGGGAGGGTTGAAATGGTTTGAAAGCAGGTATAAAATCCAATTCCATGGATGGAAAATAATTCCGCATCAACAGTAATACCATGAACAAAAGGTAAAAGCCGGTAAGACCCCACATCATCTTTTGAAAAAAAAGGGTACGCTTTCTCCTTTCGTAAATGTCGTTCAGTGCATTGCTGGTTTCAGCATATGCCTTTTGTATGACCTGTTCCATGATTATTGGGGCCAATCAATGGTGTTCCAAGGACTATTGGGGTTTTCTATAACTTGTTGATAGATATGGTACACCTCTTCTTTGTAATCGTTATAACTCTCCCTCATATCCAGGGCGAAACCCAGTGCAAAGCTTTTTCCGAACTCTTCCCAGGATGAAAAATGCCGCAATGCCAGTTCTTTGGCAAAATTGATGACCTTCCAAGCGTCCTTTTCAGAAATCAGATTGCCGGTATAAGCCTTTCTGGCCTGTCCCACCAAGATGGCAGCATCATAGCCGGCAACTCCCAGTTCCAATTCGGAATCGAACGTTAAAATTCCTTTTTGCTTCAATATGTCCAAGACTTCCCCATTGCGCAACAACTTAAAATAGCGGTAGGCACGCTCATTATGTCCAAACTTTTCGTCCATGAGCTCCTCCCATTGCCCTTCCGGCACGTTTTGAACCATTTGGTAAATGAAATCAAAATACCAGCGACGTCCATCTTTCATAAAATACTCCGTCAACTCCCAATAACTGTCAGGGGTGTTTATTCCCCAACCTTCCAAATAGGGCTGTATCTTCTTTGCATTTAGAAATGACAACGTGTTGGAATCGGCCTTCCACCATTCTGAAATGGGTGTGTAAAATGATAGGGCAAATAGCTGTTCTTTGTCCAAGTTGCTATCCGAGGATTTCCTGAATTTGGCTTCGGACAAATCAGGGGCATCATATTCTTTTTTTCCGATTTTAAAATAGCGATAGGCATATGAGGCAATGGCCAAGATCAGTATTACGTAGCTGTACCAAGGCAGGTTTTCAAACATTTGCATGATTTATGGGTTTAATAATTGGTTGATATCTATTTCTTTTTGTTCCGCTTTGGGGATTTCCAACAATACGGCTGCCTTGTCCTTTCTTAGTTGGGCCACCAGGCTTACCGGAAACATTTGAATCTTATTGTTGTAGATGGTCACGGCCGCATTATAGGCTCTTCGTGCTGCCGAGATATGGTCCTCGATATCGGTAAGCTTATATTGAAGGTCCAAGAACTGGGTGTCGGCCTTCAGCCCGGGATAATTTTCCACGTTTAGGTCAAGGCCTCCCATGATCTTCGTTAATTCATTGGAAGCCTCAATCTTTTCTTTGGGCGCTGTCGCTCCGCTTACTTGGCTGCGAAGCTGGGTCACTTTTAGCAGTACTTCCTTTTCATGTGCCATATATTTATTGAGCATGGCCACAAGGTTCGGGATTAAATCGAACCGCTTTTTTAGATAGATTTCAATACTTCCAAAGGCTTGTGCCACTTGATTTTTCTTGGCGATGATTTGGTTGTTGGCGATAATGGCAATACTGCCAATAAGCACCAAAACGGAGCTAATGATTATAATTTTCATATCCATATTTATTCGCTTTTGTATTCCTCCCCATTGAATTTTAACCTCGAGGTTTTGGTTGAAGTCGTTTCTTTTGAGATGCACTCCCCGCTTTCATCCTCTTCGTTTATGGTCTCGGTAATCTTGCTTTTCACCAAAAAATCAAACCAACCGTTGGTCTGCTCCTCGGATAGGATCAACAATTTTTCAGTGCGTTGAAATTCCCCCGTACAATCGGTATCCCATTCACCACCATACTCCATGACACTATAGTTGTTCAGGACTTTTTGCAGGGATTGTCCCGATTCCACAAAAAGTGACAGGGTTTCATTCTCATGTGGATTGGCGTGGGACATCCCATAATAATACACCCGTATGCCAAAGGCCCTATTATTTTCAGTGACATGGTAGGCGGCTGTATCGATTTTTATTTCCTTAAGTGTAATGGCATCAGAAACCCATTGGTTGGTTTTGGCACTTTCGAAGAACCTATGTGTTATTTCCCCCGTATGGTCATTGGCCATCACGATATGGCTGTTGAGCTCAAAATAGTGCTCTTCCTCATCAACGATTTCGGGAATGACCACAATCTTATCACCTGGGTATTGGGGCATGGCCTTAGAGGTAACCAAATCCATTTTAACGGCCAATGGGTGAAGTTGAAGTTCATCTAAAATGGACAAAACCAAAGTGTACTCCGCAAGGGTGTTACTTAATGTTCTAGAGTCCATTTCTTCTATTATTCCATCTCCATGGATGCTGTATTCCTTTTGCTCAATCTCCTTTTTTTCGGCCCAAAAAATATGGTGCACCGTTATTTTATTCCCACTTATCCTGGATTCCACTCTGGACATGCTTTCAGCAATTTCATCATAGGCCACCAATTGATGGTCAATGATGTTACCTTCCAAATCATAGTTGATCAATGTGGATTCCATTTCGTGATCACCTTTTCTGTAGGTCACTACCACCGTATGAAAGTTTGGCGACAATTCCAGTCTGTAAGAGTCCATTGCCCGATAATTGGAACCTTCATCATGGAAATCGGGATAAATTCCTTCTATGCCCAAGGCCTGGGCATCAATCTCGCTTATATCGTCTTCATCAATAAAACGGTCAAAATTCGTTGTATCGATTTGAGGTACTTGTTTGACCTTTATCAAGGCCATTGCCTCTTCAGAACCAAGGGTTGTTTCCCCATGGTCGACTACGGGTTCCAAATGGACTACACTTTCTTCCTGTTCGACAAGCTCCGGCTCCTTTTTTTCTTTTGGCTTTTGGTTACAAGAAATCAATAAAGCCACCCATACAGCATATACTATTTTCATTACTTTTAAATTAAGTCCATGGTTTTTTCCAACAGATAGTGCAACGTGGCCACAAATACCATTATAAGCAGTAAGGCCACCGTCTGAACTACAAATTTGTTTTTGCTCGAAGCCCATTTTTTGTTTATCAGGAAGACGCTAAAAAGAATAAATAAAATGGCCACAATACTCCCTATGGTCAACCCTACACGAACGAGCCCGAAGAAGTACACTTTACCAAAGAAAAAATTCCAAATGTTTGTGGGTTCCGGTGGCGGGCCCAGCACAACATACATATAGCCCATACCAAGAAGCAGGGCAGCCATGGTCCATAGCGTATATTCCAAGATGGTTTTGGTCCACTTTTGCCGTGATATGTTGGCTTCCTTGTTCATTGTTCTGGCAGATCATTGGGTTGGATAGCAACCATATTCCACAAAATCTCAGTTTTGGATACTTCTCCATTGTTGTAATAACTCAGTTCACCACAATAGAAATCAGAATTATTTTCACAGGGATTCCATTGGAACCGGGCCAACCGATACGCGGCGTACATGGACAATTCCTCCACGACAAAACCACTTGGATCTTCTTCATTTTCCAAAAAATAGGCCGTTCCCGCATCAGCAAATAGGTTGATGCCCCAGCTCTTGCTGTATTGATAAAAACGCAAGGAATAATTCGAAGCAGCTTTTAAGGTGGAGGGTCTTGTTGTATCTCCATTATTTTTATTCGCCTGTTCAATTACAAACTCCTTTATGGCGGTATTCAGCTCCTTCTTGTCCTTCACCGGGTTTTTGACCAAGTATAGGTCGGGATATACCTTGGATTGAATGAAATGCATTTTTTTAAAGAAGACATTGTTGATACCCATGATCAGGAGTACTAAACCACACAATGAAAGGCTTACCATGGCATGCCCCTTACTTTTGAACATAAACCGGAGTAATTTGTAGCCAAGAAAAATCAGGGCAACCAATAAAAGAACCAACAGGGCGGTAATCAGTATCTCCATTTTTCAAAGTTCATGGTTACACAATACAGGGGTAAAAACTATTGACCATCGTAATACTTTTTGATTTCACTTAGGATTGCATGAATGATCTTGTCATTTTTTTCTATCTCCCTTCTTTTCCAAAAGGTGTACTTCCAATATTGCCCGTGTAGATTTTGCGAATCCGCCTTAAAATAAATGTCCTCAAAAAAGACCTCTTTGTTAGACTGATCAGCAATTTCTTTGTAGGCAGATAGGCATTCATCAACTTGTTTTTGAAAGACTTTTTGGTACAGATTCTTGGGAACATTTTTTAACAAACTGGCCTTGTGCCGATCAAATGCCTGTTGCAAATTGCTAGGATTTCGATACCTGTTCAGAAAACCAAGGGTAAGGGTATTCGCCAACGAGTTGCTTTTGGCAAATAACTTTTCCAAATAGGTATGGTCCAAGGAAAGGTTATCATAATCTATACTAGCACCGATCATGGCATTTATAAAACCCTGTTCCCCAAAATCATCCACCACTACGTCCAATATCGTATTCAAGCATGGGGCATCAAGTTCACCGATGGCCTGAAAACGTTTCATACAAGGGTTGATGATGGCATACTCGGGTTTGCTCAAATCAATGGTCTGATAGATGACCGTGTTGCCGTAAATTAATTCTTCCTTGGCAGATTCGTCCGCGATCATCTCATTTTCAAGAAGGACCTCATTTAAATGCTCATCTTCCTGTACCCGTTCCATCAACTTGAGTGACTCAAGTGAAAAATAATAGGCCACTCCCACCAAGCCAAGGCCCACAATAACCAAAATGACAACTGCTTTCTTCATTTCAATCTTTATAATGATCTTGGATTTCCTTTAAAATAGCATAGACCTCAGAGGCATTGTTTTCCGCAAAACGACGGTCCCAAAAGCTAAAGGGCCATGAATATTCGAAAGAACTGGTATACTCCACTGATGGAAAATCCAAGAAAACCTCATCCGAGATATCGTACATCCCATAAAACTCTTCATAGTTCAGAGACGTAGTAATGGTGTCGTGTATTTCTATGAGATCATCCACCACCTGTTTGCACAGCTCGTCGTATTTGCTTTTGCTGAAAAATGTATAGACGTAGGACTTATTACTTTTCCATAAATCGGTGATGTTTTCTCCAGACCGATCGGCCGTCTTTACTTTTTGGGAAATGTAAAGCAATTGGCAAGTACGTTCAAAAAAGGAATAGTTTCCTGCATCGCCCAGATCGCCATAATCCTCTTCCAGATCGGGATACTCATAAACGGCAGGCACAATGTACAACGCATTATAGTTTGGCCTTTGGTACGTTTTGGTATTCCCATTGTATTCAAATGCGACATTGAAGATGGTATTCCAGTAGGTTTCACCGTATTCTTCATTTTCCATCTGGCGTATTATCTCATCCCTTATGGTATTTTGATACGAAAACCGGTCCCTATCGTTCAGTCCTATTTCCAATAAGAAAACTTCGTAGCCGCTCAACGAATTTCGATAGTCTTGGAAATACTTAAAGCCAGCATATTTGTTTTCAGGCGGAAGGTCCTCTTCAACAATCCCCACAACACTTTGCCCGTGGATGCCATACCTTTCCACTCTTTTTTGATAGGCCGTATACTCCATGTACGCATAAAAAGATGCCCCTGCCACGAAAAATCCAGTCAATAAAAGTAAGGTCGCCAAAATGGCCTTCCTTTTTGATTTTATCAAAAGAACCACTAACAGAACACAAAAGATGGCCGATGCCAAAACTATTTTCAAGGCAAATGTCATTCTCCTATTTGTTTCTTCAATCTTGTACCGCCGTAAGGATATGCTTTACGTTTTCCATTTACCGAACCAGATTGTCCAACCCCTCTACTTATAAGGCCAGTTGCATGATGTTTCCAATATTTCAACGGTCTATTGGCTATATTATTCAGGTAAATAGGAGACCACCCTATGGTTTCGCATAGGGTGGTCTCCATTGGCTTTCTATTGATAACGTCTTAGGACAAACATCCTTTTTTGAGTCTAAAAGTCTGTCCAAGCACGCACTGCCCTAACTCTAAAAAATGCACCAGCTCCTTTATTTAGTCCTGCATCACTTCCATTAGAGAAATATTTACACCACGCCGTATTGGTATTTGATTCAGTTGAACTCCAATACCTAGTGGAAGAGTCAACTACGAATTCCGTACCTCCATTTGCTACGGCAATGGCATTTATGGTAGTTCTATACACGTACATTTGGTTTAGTTCGGACCTACTTGGTAAAAACCAATCGGAATACCCTTCAATGGTTGCATTGGCAGCAATGTCGGCAGCTATTCCTGCAGTTGTGCAACCCGCAAGTATGGCGGAAGTATTTGCCTCACCTGTGCCTATGGCCGTTCCAGTACCGGATATCAATGTTCCTTGACACCCCCAACTTACATTAGATCCTTGATCCTCGATGGCACAAACCAAACCTGCACTATCATTACTTGTGGGATCTATCCAAAAAATAATCCCCCCATACTTAAACTCCCCAATTTCATTAACATCGTTGAGGGCAACAAAGGCGTTCGCAGATACCGAATAGGTGCCATTATCTACCGAGATGGTCGCCAACATATTAGGGTTGGTCTCAAAATCGAACAAGGTTTCATCGGCAACCGAAAGCTCTCCCGTGTTTTGGTCTATGCTAAAGGCCCCTGCTGGATTTTGAAATGTGATGGTGTAAGTTAAACTTGAACTAGCTGATGCCTGTATAGTTCCGATACTATCCCCATTCGTTGGATTTTCATCCAAGGTAAAGTTGGCTTCTTGAACCGTAATTTCATCCACATCATTGAGATTCACGGTCACGGTTGCCGGATTTTCCACATCATCCGCGGTAACCGTTGCAGTGATGATGGGATTGGTTTCAAAATCGAACAAATTGGGATCAACCACGGTCAGTTCTCCCGAATTGGCATCAATGTTCATTGCCCCAGCCGGTGTTTGTGATGTTATGCTAAAATTGGTTGCGGTACCCCCTGAGGTCTGAAGCGTACCAATACTTTGACCATCGGTCGGGTTTTCATCAATTGCAACAGTAAAGTCTTGAATCGTTACTTCAAAGACATTATCCAGGTTTACCGTGACCGTTACAGGGTTTTGGGCATCCGCCAAGGAAACCGTTGCGGTCAAGGTTGGATTTGATTCGTAATCGAACAATGAGGCGTCCGCCACGGTGACTTCCCCCGTCCCGGAATCAATGTCCATGGCCCCTGCTGGCGACTGTGATGTTATGGTGAAGCCCGGAGCACTTCCAGTGGCCTGTACAGTGCCTATGGTTTGGCCATCAACAGGATTTTCATCCAAGGTCACTTCCAGGTTCTGGGCAGAGGTTTCACTTACATTGTTCAAGTTTACCGTAATGGTTGCCGCATTTTCCGCATTCTCGGCGGAAATGGTTGCAGAAATGGTTGGGTTGGTTTCAAAATCAAACAACGATGCATCTGCTACGGTAAGTTCACCCGAGCTTGGATCAATGTTCAGGGCACCCGATGGCGTTTGGGAAGTTATGCTGAAGACCAGTGCGCCACCTCCATCGGTCTGTACCGTGCCAACCACCTGTCCCGCTGTGGGATTTTCATCGATGCTCACTTGTAAATCCTGTAGGTTGACCACGCTGCTTGCATCATCGTCATTGTTACACCCAAATACGGTAAGCAATGCTACCAATACCAATACGTTGATCGTTTTAAGTTTTTTGTTCATGATTATAGGTTTGATGTTTATTATATTAAGCTCTTTAATGATTCCATAATTGACAAGCCTTTTGGAATACCACTGGAAATGCCCAAGATGGTCAGGGCAAGTTGTTATTGGGATGTCTCCAAAATGATTGTTTTAGCACCATTTCCGGCTTAAGATATCCGAAGGGAAAAAGGTATTTCCGTTAGGCTATTTAGAGTAAGAAATGGTTTTCGCAGCTTAAAGGTCCACCAATGTGATTTCTTGGGGAATAGCGAATGTATATCCGAGGACTCCCAATACATATCTGCAAGGTTTCCGCATGAATATGTTTTGGGAAATGTTGTAAATATCCTGTAATCAGGTCTTGGAAGGTAAAAACTTATTGATGGTTGTAATTGAGAAAAGAGGTTAGAAAGGCCTCTTTCTTTCGGGTGGAAACTGGGATTCTTTTTCCATTTTTTAAATAGATGATACCCGATTTATCATATTTGTCAATAAATTTCAAGTTCACCATGAACGACTGGTGAGGTCTTGTAAAACTTACTTTTTCAAGTTGTTGCTCATATTCCTTTATAGGTTTTGAGGCCACATATTTTTTTCCATTTTCCAGATGGAACGTAGTATAGCCCTTGTCCGATTCGCAGTACAGTAGTTCTTGCAAATTTATTACCTGAAAGCTATCACTCAACGACAGCACCAAGGTGAAGTCGTTTTTGTGCCAAACTTGTTTTACCGTGTTTATCTGTTTCTTTTGTTCGGCCACAGGCAAGCTTTTGACCTTTTCCAAGGCCAATTGCAGTTCTTCAACATCCACAGGTTTCAACAAATAGTCAACGGCTCCGATCTTTAGCGCCCTTAAGGCATATTCTTCATATGCTGTAATGAAGATTACCTTAAAATCCAAATGTTCGGTCTGGTCCAAAAAATCAAAACCGGTACCATCACTAAGGTTGATGTCCAAAAAGACCAGGTTCGGCTTACAGGCATTGGTTACCACCACCGCTTCTTTAACGGATCCACATTCGCCTATGACCTCAACGTCGGTGTCAATGGATTTCAACAAGTTGAGCAGTCCTTTTCTAATATATTCTTTGTCTTCTACCAACAGTGCTTTCATGCGGCCTCAAGTTTTTTATAGGGTATCACCAATGTAACGACCGTACCCCTTTCATGGTACTTTGCCCGGTCTTCAATGGTAACCGATCCATTCATTTTAAAATCTTTCGACAATATTCTTAGACGCTCAGAGGTTATGGCCGTTGCCAATGATTTCTTTCCGTTCCCTTTGTTTTCTTTATGGGAATCAATGCCCACCCCGTTGTCGGTTATCGTACAGATCAACTCTCCGTTTAGATATTTGATATGGGTTGCCAATTCCCTATCTCCCTCCTGATCGGTAAACGCATGTTCAATGGCATTTTCAATGAACGGCTGGATGAGCATGGGGGGAATTTCAAATAAAGAAGCATCAATGGCATCATCAATTTCAACGGTATAATTGTATGCATCACTTTCCAGATTATGAAGCTCAAGGTAGTTTTCCAAAGCCGTGATCTCTTGCGAAAGCAACACCATTTTATCCCGTGAATTTTCCAAGGTTATCCGTAAAAGCCTAGAGAACCTTGACAAATAGCGGACCGATTTTTTCTCTTCTTTATTGAGTATCATCCCTTGTAGGACGGAGAGTGAGTTGAAAATAAAATGTGGCGTCATTTGCGATCGCAACAATTTTTGTTCGGTAATGATATTTTGGTTTTTGATCTTGATGGTATGTAATTTCTGATAGAAGACCGTAGACCCCAACAAAATTGACACCAATAAAATACCAATAACCGCCCAAAGGTAATTTTGACGAGATCTGGCTAGGTCTTGGGATGTTGTCATCACCGTTTTGGTCAGCTCCAGCTCCCGGATACTGGCAGAATCCAAGGCCTGCTTGTACTTGTATTCATATTCCAACTGGGCAACCTTTTCCACATTCTCTTTATTAAAAAGGCTATCGTTCAATGATTTGAATCGCTGGTGGCTTTCAAGAGCATCCTTGTAATTTCCTGTATTTTTGTAAATTTCGAAAAGCAGTTCCTGCGCCATACTTTGGTATAATAAAAGACCATGGTCTTCGGCCAACTTCTTGCTTTTTAAGGCATTGGTAAGTGCTTTATTATAGTCATGTTGATTTGCATTTACCTTCGCTAACCCCCAGTAAGAAATACATAAACCTTTTTGGTTTTGGATCTCCAAGCTTATCCTTCTTGATTGTTCATAATATTCATAAGCTTTCGTATAATTTTTTGTCTCCAAATAAATATACCCAATATTGTTCAAGGCAAAAGATTCACCACGTTTATCATTGACCTCTTTGTAAAGTTTTTGGCTTTTTTCCAAATATTCATAGGCTAGTTCAAGATTGTTTTTCTCTTTATACGCCAAGCCTATATTGCTAAGGGTCTTTGAGGTTATTCCTTTATTGGAGTTCCCCGAAAGTATCAGGGTTTCCTCGAACAATTCTATGGCCTTGTCATATTTTTTCAGTGCCACATAAATATTGCCCATATTGCCCAATGTTAGCAGTACACGTCTTGTATTTGAATTTTTTTTTGCTATTGCAAGGGTTTGGTTACAATAATCAAGGGCTACAGGGTAGTTTCCTTGGTTGGAGTATGTAACGGAAATGCCATTTAAACAAGATGAGATTCCTGATGGATTTCCAATTTCTTCATTTAATTTCAATGCTCTGAACAAGTATGACCTTGCCTCGTTATAATTGTCCATTTCTATGTAAGACCACCCCATCTCATATTGGACCTGGGCTATTTCTCGCTTGTTGTTGATCGTTTCGAAAATTTCAAGCGATCTTTTGAAATAGGCTACAGCTTCATTTTGATTGCCATTATGGTACATGTAAATACCCATGTTCTTGTAGCATGCAGCGACACCTTGGTTCCAAGCAATATGTTCATATAATTCAAGGGCCTTGGTATAGTTTGAAAAGCCTCGTTCATAATTTGATTCATGGGCCTCTAGCAAACCTCTTATATAAAAATTCTTGGCTTTACCTTTGGTATAGTCAAGAGAATCTGCAAGTCGCTCTGATTCTGCCAAATATCCTTCCGCTATGGCGCGATCATTTTCCAAATACCCATCAACTAAATGATGTAGGAGGTCCACCCTAACAATATCTTTTGCTTTATGATTTTCCAGTTCAACTTTAAGGCTATCAATTTTGGGGCTTTGGGCCTGCATGTTTCCAATGGATAAGAAGAAAAAGAACCAGCCAAAGAGTTTCAGGTAAAGTAACTTCCGTGTTGTTACACCTGCTTCGTTCATGGATAAGGATAGACAAACCATAGCAATCAACACATTACCCTGAAAACTGGTTTGTACATTCATATTTACGCCACTAATTGGACCCAAAGGACAAAATACGGCATTTAAATTTCGTTCGAAAGGTTATAAGGGTAGTTTTCTTTACAATGAACTACTGTAAATGTACATCTGTAAGGTTGAGGTAAATATTTGCCAAACTTGAACATATATTCGACAATCATTGCCATTGCCATTTGGTCTTCCTTTCGAATAATTGGTCACTATATGGTTTCAACTCCGTAATGGTTGTATAAAAGGAACACCAAGAAGTTCCCAGGAAAGGTGGCTCCAATAGTATCAAAGGATGCCATAAAAAAACACTGAAAATCATAAGATCAACAGTGTTTTGATTTTACTTAAATAAGTTCAGTCGGGATGACTGGAAGAAAGCGCAACTTACAACACTCTAACAATCAATATTTTACACTTGTCTTAAAAACTGGTTAACCGAACTCTAAACTGTCTATAAAACAGTACATTCAGAGGCAAAACTTATGGATGTTTTGCCTACTAAAGGTAATATTAAATTTTAGAACAAGAAATCTCAATTTATCTAACCTACCAATGGTGGTTTATCCAATATAAAGGGTTGATGGTAATATCTTCTTCCTGTAGCTTTGTATAGTGCATTGGCCAAGGCACCCATAATGGGTGGAAAAGGAGGTTCTCCCATTCCCGTTGGGTCAATATCACTTTTTACAAAATGGGTTTCAATAGCTTTTGGTGCTTCCCTGTGACGAATCAATCGGTATCTATCAAAATTGGTTTGTTCCGGTGCCCCATCCTTAAATGAAAGCCCACTGTACATTGCATGACCTATCCCGTCAACAGCACCACCTTCCGACAGATTTGAAGCCGCATCAGGATTTACCACTATTCCACAATCAATGGCAGCGGTAACTTTTTGGACAACAGGGGTATCACCTTCCATTACAATATCAAGTACTTGCGCCACATAACTTTGATGACAGAAATAAGCAGAAACGCCACGGGACACTCCAGCTTCATTTTGACCCCAATTTGCTTTTTCCCGCACCAATTCCAAAACTCCGGCATATCGAGAAGCTTCATAGTCATTTGATTCTGGACTGCCGACAGGGTTTTCCTCTGCACGTTTCAACAATTCCAATCTAAAATCGATGGGGTCTTTGCCCATCACCTCGGCCAATTCGTCCAAGAAAGATTGTTCTGCCCCGGCGATAAAATTGGAACGCGGTGCTCTGAACGCACCTGTTGTAATATTCGTGTCAACTGTGAAATCTTCGGCTAAATAATTGTCTATGGCACCTGCTGGAAAACGATTGGCAAATAATGGACTCTCTGGAATCCCGCCCGCTTTAACATGAAAACCAATTAAATTATTGTCGGCGTCCAGTGCTGCTCGATAGGTGGCGTAGTACGAAGGTCGATAAATGCCTTGTGACATGTCATCCTCCCGAGTGTACATCAATTTTACGGGGGCTTTCATACGTTGCGAAATAGCAGCTACCTCAACCATAAAATGACCGTACAGTCTTCGACCAAAACCACCACCTTGCCGGGTCATCTGAATATCCACTTTCTCCAAAGGCAATCCCAAGCGTTCAGCCACAGCAGGTTCCATCCATTCCGGGGTTTGGGTAGGACCAAGCAGTTCGGCATGGTCTTCCGTAACATTGGCGAAGAAGTTCATGGGTTCCATGGTGTTGTGGGCCAAAAACGGACAACTGTAGCTTCGTTCAATAATTTTGTCCGCGTTTTTGAATGCTTCCTCTGGGTTGCCATCCCTTCGGGATACTTTTGTATTTTTTTCAATCAGTTCTTTCAGTTTGGTGGTATGGCTATCAGAATTTTCCATGCCAGCAGGATGTTTCACCTCCATCGCATTCCCAAATAAAGTAAGGTTTTGGACTGTGTCTGGTGCGTCCTCCCATTCAATATTGAGTGCTTTTTTAGCCTGAAATACTTGCCACGTAGTTTCCCCTACAACTACCACCACTTCGTTGAAGGCTGTAAAATGAAATGCCATCTTGTCAAAGTCATCATCGTATAATTTGATGGAGAAAACATCACGTATACCGGGCATTTGTTTGGCTTGATCGGCATCAAAGGATTTTAACCGCTTTCCAAACGCTGGTGGGTGCACCAAAGCTGCGATCAACATGCCTTCACGTTGTACATCAATACCGAATAAAGGTTTACCGGTCACTATTTTTTTTCCATCCACATTTTTTCGGGATGTGCCTATGATGGAGAATTCCGACTTTTCCTTTAATTCTACTTCTTCTGGCACCTCTATTTGTGCTGCTGCGGAAGCCATTTCACCATAGCCGGCCGAATTACCACTGGCCTCATGGGTTAAAACTCCAGCTATTGCGGTAATTTCACTGGCCGGGACCTGCCAAGCTTGGGACGCAGCCTCCTTCAACATATGCCGGGCGGTCGCTCCGGCCATTCTTAGATTTTGCCATGAGCTGCTTATGGACCTGCTGCCTCCAGCTACTTGCCAACTATACAAATTGGTGTTGAGGGGTGCCTGTTCCACAATCACGTTTTTCCAGTCAATTTCCAATTCGTCCGCCACGATCATAGGCATGGAAGTCCGTACGTTCTGACCAATTTCCGGATTTGGTGACAATATGGTTACCACCCCATTGTCCCCAATCTTTAAATAGCCATTGATCTCATACCATTCTTCGGGCATTTCCAATTCCATGGCAACAGCTTCGGCTACTTTGGGCTTACAGGCATTGAAAAAGCTGAAACCAAGAACCAATCCACCTCCGGCTAAACTTGTGTTTTTTATGAAAGCCCTACGTCCTATTTGTGTTTTTATGAGTGTCATTTTGTTAAGCGTTTAAGGTGAATCAAGAGTTGTTTTCCGCAGCTATTTTAACGGCTTTTTTGATACGGATATAGGTTCCACAGCGACAAATGTTCCCGTTCATGGCTGTTTCTATTTCATCCTCTGTTGGGGATGGGTTTCTTTTTAGCAAAGCCGAAGCTGTCATAATTTGTCCAGCTTGGCAATAGCCACATTGTGGGACATCAACTTCAAGCCACGCTTTTTGTACAGGGTGATCTCCGTGTTCCGACAAGCCTTCAATAGTGGTGATTTCCTGCTCCCCTACTGCGGAAACTGGTAATTGGCAAGAGCGGACCGCATTATCTCCAAGATGGATGGTACATGCGCCGCACTGCGCAATGCCACAGCCAAATTTGGTGCCGACCATTTGTAAATGGTCTCGCAGTACCCAGAGCATCGGTGTGGTTGCATCTACATCCACTGTTTGGGATTTTCCGTTGATTTTCAGATTGAATGTTGCCATGTTGAAAGTGTTTGCTTTAAGTTACTGAATAATCCGTTTGGATTCTGTCTAAATTGCCATTTTAGTAATGATAATCAAATCATTATCTATCTGTCAGGGCAGTCTCTGGTTCACGTACACCAACTAATGGGATTTTCTCAAAAGCTGTTCTAAATTCCTTTAATTCTTCTGAAGTGAACTTAACGGAAAGTGCACCCATATTTTCCTTCATGTGATGCAATTTGGTAGTGCCTGGGATTGGAACTATGTACGGTTTCTGAGCCATGACCCACGCCAAGGCAATTTGTGATGGGGTGGCATCCTTTCGCACGGCCCATTCCCATACCAATGAAAGCAATGGCATGTGTGCTTTTATCGCTTCTGGTGTGAAATATGGAACCGAAGAAAAACGTGAATCTTCCGAGAAACGGCTGTACTCATTGAATTTATCAGCTAAAAAACCTCGGTTTACGGCTCCCCATGGCACAAAACCAATGCCCAATTCCCCGCAGGTGTCAATTACCTGATTTTCCAATACCCGTTCAATTAAAGAATATTCACTTTGTACCGCAGTGACCTTTTGCTCGGCATGTGCTTTTCTTATTGTGGTTGGTGATACTTCGGACAACCCAAAATGAAGCGCTTTTCCTTCCTTGATCAAATCTTTGACTACGCCTGCCACTTCTTCGACCGGAACTTCTGGATCCACGCGGTGCAGGTACAATAAATCAATGCGGTCTGTACGCAATCTTTTAAGCATACCCTCCACCGCTTTTTTAATATGTTCCGGCTTGCTATTGCGACCTGCACGATCACCATTTGTAAAATCAAATCCGAATTTACTGGCAATGACCACATCATTTCTTACTGGCTCCAAGGCCTCCCCCACCAACTCTTCATCCGTAAAGGGGCCATAAACTTCGGCAGTATCAAAAAAGGTCACTCCTAAGTCCACAGCTCCACGAATCACCGGGATCATTTCTTTTTTATCCCTCGGAGGATTGTAACTACCACTTTTCATACTCATGCACCCCAAACCAATAGCTGAAACTTCCAAGTCACCCAATTTTCTTTTTTCGTTTGGAAGGGTTAAACCGTTCCCAACTTGTTCAAGGTCGGTTGATGCGGCTTTTGCTGTGGATGCTACCGCCATTCCACCAAGTCCCAATATGGATTTTAAGGCAAAAGCCCTTCTACCATACCCTTTGTGATTTTCATTTTTCATATTGATTTGTTTTTAGTTTGGCTAGCCACTTCGCTAGCAATTGTTCAACTTCTTGTTCCTTTTCTTCTTTGATTGCAAGGAAGATCCCATCACGTTCCACACCGCCTTTTACCGAGAAACCTTCCAATACCAAACTATTGGGACACAATTCCTTGATCTGATTGAACCCAGAACCTACTCCGTAGCCTGCATGGGTGTTAAATGGAACAATTACCTTGTGCTTTAGGTCATGACTCTTTAAAAAACTCTTTATGGGCGGTGGTAACTGCATACCCCAAGTAGGAAAACCAATAAAAAGCGTGTCATACTGGGTAACCTCCACTGCTGTTTTTAAGGGCGGGAGGTGCCCTGTTTCATTTTCTTTGGCTACCTGTGCAACAATTACCGTATAATTTTCAGGGTAAGGTTTTTGTAATTCCAGCTGTATCAAATCGCCCCCAACTTTAGCTTGAATGAGTTTAGCAACAGCTTCCGTGTTTTTGGTACGGGAAAGATAGATAATGGCAGTCCCGTTATTATCGTCTTGGGCGTTTATAGAAATCGCCAAGTTCCATAGTAATATACAAACGACTGCTTTTTTCATCTATTAATTTTATAGTCCCGTTGCTGCTTCCATTTGTTCGGTATAGCGTTCGCCCACAACTTTGATCTGAGCAGAAGCCGATTCAATTTCTTGCAATTCCGTTTCCGATAGTTCAATGTCCATCGCACCCATGTTTTCGGCTAAGCGGTGCGCTTTAGTAGTGCCGGGAATTGGAACGATCCAAGGTTTTTGTGCCAAAACCCAGGCCAAAGCAATCTGTGCTGAGGTAGCTTCTTTTCTGAGGGCAAAATCGTTCAACAACTCCAATAATTTTTCATTGGCCGTGCGTGCTTCTTCGGTGTATCTGGGTAAAACATTTCTGATGTCTCCTTCTTGAAATGTGGTATTGGCATCTATTTTTCCTGACAGAAAACCTTTCCCAAGTGGACTATAAGCCACCAAACCAATACCCAATTCCTCAATAGTGGGAATGATTTCAGTTTCGTGTTTCCTTGTCCACATAGAGTACTCGCTTTGCAAGGCGGTCACAGCTTGCTCTTTATGTGCGCTTCTGATTGTATTTGCTCCCGCTTCCGACAAACCAAAATGTTGCACTTTACCCTCTGTTATCAAATCTTTGACCGTGCCTGCCACATCTTCTATGGGTACATTTGGGTCTACACGGTGTTGATAAAATAAATCCAAGGTTTCAACACGCAATCTTTTTAAGCTTTCCTCAGCTACTTTTTTGATGTTCTCCGGACGGCTATTTAGTCCAGCCATCTGCCCATCTACAAAATTGAAACCGAATTTTGTGGCGATTTTCACCTTCCCCTTAAATGGTTCCAGGGCTTCACCCACTAAAAGTTCATTGGTGTACGGTCCGTAAACCTCGGCGGTATCAAAAAAAGTGACCCCCATTTCCACTGCTTTACGGATCAACTTAATCATTTCTTGGGTATCCTTGGCCGGGCCATATCCAAAACTCATGCCCATACACCCCAGACCCAGCGCGGATACCTCAAGTCCTTTTCCTAAAATTCTCTTTTTCATAGCTTATTTTTTACTTGTTTTTTGTATTGTAACTCCCAAAACTGTAGTTTAAGGAAACGTTCCATATAAAATCATCTTCTGGTACGATTTCGGTATCGATGGCTTTGTTAAAAATGGCCGAGATTGATACGGGAAAATCCCTTTTGACCAAAGTCACAAACGCCACTGCATAAAACCCTTCCTTGTCATCCATTCTCAAATAATAGGTTTGTGGCGATATATTGAAATAGAGATTCTTGGTTATGTTGAGGTTGTTGAAATAAGAATTCAACACCACAAAATTGGTCTGTTTTACTCCATCATCAAAACCTCTGCCATGCAAATAGTATATGCCAATTCCTGTATTTTCCCCTAATTTGTAATTCGGCGCAATTTCAGCCGCCAAGTAACGACGGGACTCTAGAATTTCCTCTTGTTGTCCATCACGAATCACGGTTACCGTTCTGAAATTTAATGCTGGATGTGCTCCAATCCTAAGGGAAAACCTTTCTTTCTCCACCGCTTTATATCGAAACCAAAATAAAAATGACCATGGCTTGCCCTCTAGTGCAAAGCGCATATCAGGTTCAAAACTCAATCTGTTTTTGGTAAATTTTAAATCGAACAGCAAAGCTGGATCACCCAATGAAAAGGAGGGAACTAGGGAAATTCCATTGTGGGTAACACTGGCCGTACCTCTAAAATCATCCAAAAATTTATGCTCCTTGTCTTGGGCTGATACCATTGAAAATACTATCAGAAATAAAACATTTAAAAGATGAGACCAAATCTTTTTCATTACCGTCGATTGTATTCAAACCAAAAGTATTCATGTAATCTGTACATTGTAATACCAAGATCACGGATGTTCGTACCATTATTACAGATTTCATTAATCGATGTTGATTAACTGACAATCAATCCCTTATCTTTATGTAAAATTTATGAATAGATGGAAAACCTATATTACGTAAAATCTGTGGCTGACTATTTTGCTTGGCGCAATTCCAAACCAGACCATCCGCTGGTGGGTATTTTGGATTATGAGCGTACCAATGCATACCCTGATTATTCGTACGACGGTTTACAGTTTGATTGTTTTGCCATTTTCCTGAAGGACGCCAAGAACTGCAAACTAAAATATGGAGGTGGGGAGTATGATTTTGATGAGGGTTCAATGGTGTTTGTGGGTTCAAACCAAACAGTCGGCCTCAGCTATGATCCTGACTATAAGCCTAAGGGCTATGCCTTGGTTTTTCACCCAGATCTGTTGTTGGGAAATGATTTGGCAAGAAAAATGAGTAGATATACATTCTTTTCCTATTCCGTGAAAGAAGCCTTGCATTTATCAGCCAGAGAGCGCGGACTGATTTTAAGTGTTATCGATAAAATTCAGTATGAATTGGAACAAAATCTGGACAAGCACAGCAAAAATTTGATTGTGAGCAATATTGAGCTCCTGTTGGATTATTGCCTTCGATTTTATGACCGACAGTTTTTGACCCGTGAGATTCCCCACCAGGGAGCTTTGGAAAAGTTTGATATACTGCTCAGTGATTACCTGTCTTCGGAAAAACCACAAAAACATGGCCTGCCCTCGGTAGGGTATTTTGCGGACCAGCTCAATCTGTCACCTAATTATTTTGGGGACTTGGTGAAAAAAGAAATAGGTTGTTCGGCACAGGAATACATTCAGAACAAGCTTATTGATGCTGCCAAGGAAAAAGTTTTCGACCCTAATAAATCGGTCAGTGAGATTGCGTATGAGCTAGGATTTAAATATCCGCAGCATTTTAGT
>CP051244.1:3163448-3187119 GCA_017795045.1 Allomuricauda sp.
CCACTATCTGATTACAAGTAAAACAAATTAATTTATGGTTTGAACCCTTATTTACAAAAAAATAAGGGTTAATTTGTCGACACAGTCTCAAAAAAAGCTTTTATTTCTTTTTTTTCACCTTCGGAAACTTTGTTCAACATTGTTTTGTACAAATCAATAAACCGAACAGGCTTGCTATCACAGCCTTTGACCCATTTGGATATTTCATGGTAAAAGCTATTATGACCAAGGGTCCCAGCTAATTCATTGATGGCAATGGCCCCTTTGTTCTCTTCCAAATAATCCGTGCCATCTGCGTATAGCAAAATCGGCTCCACATTGGGCTCATTGTTTTTATCCTTGCCATATTTTTCCATCTTTTTCTTGATAAGCTGATTTACAGCCTCCTCACCTAGCTCTGTTTTTACATACAAGAGTCCCAACGCCTCTGGCAACCCTATTGTAAGCATATCCGCCCCTTGCACATTGGCAATGGTCACGTTTTTTTGCAGCCACAGTTTGGCCAATCCACTACCAATGGTTTGATAGAGATAGGCTTTTTCCTGTAAACCTTCGGTATCGGCCACCCACCCTTCTTTCTCAGAAAGCGCAATGGTATTGGCAAAGGTATATCGGTCGTCCTGCCAACGGTGTATCTCTACCAATTGAAGTTGATCATCGACCGCATTGGGCCCAAAGTTGGTTTGCATAAAATCAACCCCTTGTTTAATTGCTTCTTGGTAGAGGTCCACATTGAAAGTATGGGTGGGTTTATGCAGAATGGAATAGTCTATATTTCCCGCCTTGCCTTTGACAACGCTATAATCTGATGAACCTACTTGCCAATTGAACACTCGGGGGGCAGTAATGGTATACGTTGCTACAGTCCGTTCAGCTTTGGTTTCCAAATCTTGTAAGCTCCCTGCAGCAAAGGGAATTTGGTCTTCTTCAGTACTAACGGTCAACTTACCTGTAACCCAATCGGCATCTGTAGCAAACACATTTTGGGTAAGGGCAAAGGCATCATCAACCATGGCCATTCTGGAATCCAGACGTTCCAATCCCTGTTCTTGGCGTTTCCGGTTTTCCAATAATTCCTTATCGCTATCATAACCTATCACAGGTAAAAAATCCTGAAGACTCCCGAAACTTCCCTTCTTGGTCAAATCTGCCTGAAAATCGCTCTGTACAAAACCAACATATTGTTTGTTCCCTACTAAAGAAAGCTGCAATACGCTATCTTTTTGTAAGGAAGATGGAATCAGATAGGCGGTCAGGTTTTGTTCAACATCCTCTTTTCCCATGGCCAATTCTTGTCCGTTTAACTTCACACTGGATAATTGGACAAAATCCTTGGTATTGAAAAACAAAGTATCTGCCCCCTTTTGGTTGTTCAATGTGATATCAGCAGTAAATTCTGCCCTTCTTTTTGAAGGAAATAGATCCAATTTTAAATCAACCGTTTCGTATTTGGGCTGTGGTTTGGTTTCCAGATACTTGTATTTTATCTCGTACTCGGCATCCAACCGTTCTTCTTCATCTTCTGGGGTAAAGTTGCCATTGTCATACACATTTTTAGTGATGAACGACATCAAAAACAAGAACGACCCGAAAAACAACAGCATTACACCTTTGGAAACCAAACTAAGTTGCATATTCTTCAGCGAAAGTCTGTTTTTCCATTTTTTATCCGAACCCCGCTTCCATAGCCAAACACCCGCCATAACCAACGAAATGGCCAACGCTAACCAGTAAAGGAAAAACCAATTGGCCGACTCTTTAAATATGCCATAACCGCTCATTTCTGAATAATCCTCCACACCAGGGGTAAAACCATACCCCACCCTTAAATCTTCAATGATGCCCATATCAAAGGAAACAATCAAAAAGATAAAAAAGGCCACACAAAGAAGGTGTGTGAAAATTCGATGGCTGGTCAACGCTCCCACAAAAAATACCAGAGAGGCCCAAAGTATAAGATTTAGAAAAGCCCAACGGTAAAGTAAGAGGTCTTCTGCAAATCGTCCTAAATCTATATAAGAAGCTCCACCCAATAGCGCTTGGGTAAACACGGATACTACAATGAAACTTACACTTAAAATGAAAGACAATCCAATAATCGCTGCCAATCTAGAAAGTTGGGTTACCCAAACGGGAACCGGGAGCGAGTCAGTGATTTGCCAGATATTGACCGTCTTGTCCTTAAAAAACAGCTCACCCGCCCAAATCATGATCAACATGGTTATGAAAACGCCCCATTGCAATCTAAAATAGGTCATATTGCTGCTGATGGGATATTCATTACCAATATAGTAAGCAGCATTCCATGTCACATTTTGCAAAAACACCATCAATAAAATAATGCCTAGGATTATTTTAAAAGAAGTTGGCCTAACAATGTTCAAAAATTCTAATTTGGAAAGTGACCACAGTTTAGAGAGAAAGTTTGGCACCCTGTATTGTTTCACGACCTCTGGTAATTTTATGGATGCCGCAGAAAATGAAGCTTTCTTGCCTTCTTTGATTTTTTTGGATTTATCGGTGCCCGCTTGTATAAAGTACTTGAAAGAGAAACGTAGATATGCCGCTATGGCAAACACTATGGCAAGTCCCATCCAAAGCAATCGGTTCTTTAGAACATAGCCGGTCAGTTTGAACATTTCCGTATTTTTTTGAGCTGGACTCAACAGTTCGGTATAGTGCTGTGCCGCTACATAACCCCCGGAATCGGCCAAGATGTAAGCCATTAAATTATCGCCACCACCAGTTTCGTAGGATGTTTGAGCGATTAAAAACAGAATCACCACTAGGAATACGGCCAGATAACTTGTGGTAATTCTGCGGGTAAACACAATGGCAAAAAATACGATGGACACATAAAAAAAGAGGTTGGGCACGGTAAACATAATCCAACCGTGAAACAAAGGCCCCCATTGAACCGGACCAAAACGACTGGCCTCTCCAATACCGGAAAATGACACCAACAAATGCCCAATAATCATACCCGTACTTAGAATGACAAGGTATAGGAATGCCGCCAAAAACCGGCCTATAAAAAATTGCTTTTCATTTAGGGGCAGTGCATAGGTCCACTGCGCAGATTTATACCTAATCTCTTTGTAAAGCACACCTCCAGTAGCTATGGCAATGATGATAATCATAAGCATACCCATGGCGGCATAGTTTCGATACAAAATACTGGAAGCGTTCATAAGCACCCCTTCGTTGGAAAAGAAATCAAATGACCCCTTTGTGTACCAAATCATCTGAAATGCCAGCATCAGAAAGAAGACGAGTGTGACCCAGCTAAATACGCGTTGTTTGAGCTCGTTTTTTACAATTGAAAGTATCGTCTTCATCTTAATTCTCGCTTAAAATTTTAAAATAGGCATCTTCCAGTGACGGTTTTTTAGCATCAAAATCACCATTGGGCAGGTCATCCGCCAAAACGGTTATCATCAACTTACCAGCGAAAAAGCGTTGTGAGATCACGTTGTACTTTTTTTGGTATGTTTCCAATTGGCTTTTATCAATAGGCACCTCGAACAACTGCCCTTTCAAGGACTTTTCTATCTTGTTGGGTTTTCCGGTCAGCACCACTTTACCGCCTCCAATAATTGCCATATCGGTACACAGTGTGCTTACGTCTTCCACAATATGAGTTGATAGGATTACCACGGCATTTTCACCCAATTCCGATAACAAATTGTAGAAACGGTTGCGCTCCATGGGATCCAATCCTGCGGTAGGTTCATCCACAATGATCAGTTCCGGGTTGCCCAGCAATGCCTGTGCGATACCGAAACGTTGTTTCATACCCCCTGAATAGCCATCCAGTTTTTTACTCCGCACATCGTAAAGGTTCACTTTGTTCAATAAAGCTTCAACTGTTTCTTTTCGTTCGCCTTTGTTGACAATCCCTTTCATATCTGCGATATGAGTCAGTAATTCTTCTGCTGTAACATTGGGATAGACCCCAAACTCTTGCGGAAGGTATCCCAAGGTTTTACGAAGTTCCTCTGGACTTTTAAGCACATTGATGCCATTAAATTCAATTTCTCCAGAATCTGGATCTTGCAAGGTTGCAATGGTTCGCATTAAGGTTGATTTACCGGCACCATTCTGTCCCAGTAGGCCAAACATTCCCTTGCCAATGGTTAGTGATACATTTTGAAGGGCCTGTACTCCATTAGAGTATGTTTTTGAAAGGTTTTTGATTATCAGTTCCATATTCTGTATTAGATTTTTCTGTTTATAGGCTTGGTGTTGTGCGAATGTTCTGAATGGTTTTCCGCCAGTGTTCTTTCCTGCTTGGTCTTTTCCAGTTGAAGGAAACTCTTGTACACGATGTAGGACAGCCAAACGGTCACCACGACATCAATAACGGTTGATCCATAATAGATTCCTTTGATCCCTATCCATTTGGGCAACAGTAGCATCACGGGAACATAGAACACCACCTGTCTAGCCACTCCTATGATACTGGCATACTTCGGCTGCTCTATGGCCGGAAGATGTGTCAAGGCCATGAACACAAAGGGTAAAAAAGGGATGATGGCCACATAGATCCTAAAATTCAGGATATCCTCATGGTTCAATACCATATCGGGCAATACCAGATTGATACTCAACTGTGGAAAGAGCATCAAGAAGCCCCAAAAAGGAAATACCAGCAGCACCCCAGTCTTACTGAACAACAAAAAACTCTGCTTTACCCTATCGAACTGCCCTGCCCCAAAATTCACTCCTTCCACCGGTTGCAAGGCCCGCATCAAACCGAAAAGAGGGGTCATCAAGAACAGGATTATCCTATTGGCTGCGGCAAAAAATGCCAAATCTTCTTCCGTACCCACTTGTACCACCGCATTGAACACTACTATGGCCTGGATAAGGCCCATCAGTGTCATTATAAAACCGGGAAAACCCAACTTGACGATGATACCAAAAACCTTTTTGTCATATCCAATGGCGTTAATATTGGAATCAAAAGATGCTTTTCCACGCTGAAAATAGAGATGGCCTACAATACAGTACACCAACATCCCGATATTGGTGGCCCATGCGGCACCATCCACGTCCATGTTGAGATATACAATGAAAATGGGGGTAAGGATAAGGTTCACAATCAACCCATAGGCCATAATAAGGGCTGCGGTTCCCATTTTTCCCTCGGCCCGGATGATAAAATTGAGCTGTAGGGCATATACCCAAAGGAAGGAGGCTAGCAGGGTAATCTTAAAATAGTGTACTCCATAGTCCAGCACCTCGCCCGTGCCGCCCATCATCTGGATCAATGGCTCGGCAAAAAAGTAAGCTGGTATAGCAAAGAGCAATGTCCCTAAAAGGGTGAACAAAGTGGCGTTGGGCATCACTTTACGTTGTTCTTCCTTATCATCCTTACCCAATAGCACGCTTAAATGGTTCCCTGCGCCGGATCCTACCCATGAGCCCAATCCTAGCATAAGGGATGTCAGTGGGTAGGCCAAGGCCACCCCTGACAATGCGGACTCGTTCAACAATTGTCCAATATAGACCGTGTCCATAAAAGCATTGAGACCATAAAGCACCATGGCAAATATGGCTGGTATGGATAATTTCCACATTACCTTGCCCAGGGGTGCTCTTAGGATAAACGCTTTGCGTTTTTGAGTAAGGGTTAAAGCCATGTTCCGGTTTTTTCACACAAAACGGGCCACAGCGTTTTTAGGCGGGGTACGATTAAAAAGGTGGTAAGCAAGAATACCGCCCCATCAAAAACGAGGTAAAAACCATTGCCCGAAATAAAAATATGCGTTGCCCAAAGACATAGGGTAAGGGGTACCAACATAATGCTCCCCAACAGATACGTCCGTTTAAAAACCAATAACGCACCACAGAGAAACTGAAAGAATCCAACAAAATACAGATATCCCCCTTGCTGCAACAAGTCATAAAAGGCAAAAAAGCTTGGGTTGCAATCAGGGCATCCAGACCTAAAGGCCTCTGCATTGTATGGAAAAAAGAACTTTTCATAACCGGCCCATAAAAACAGGGCTGCCAACAGAAAACGGATAATGTATGTAGCTATTTTCACCTTTTAGAAAATTAAGATTCACTAGTCATGATGCAAGCTGTCGAATTTTGCCCTCAAGGTAATACCTATGGTACGTGGAGAATCACCATAGAGAACTGGGGCCTGCGCTGCCGTGGAAGTGGCATAGGCAAAGGAAAGATACTTAGTGTCCGCCAAGTTTCTGCCCCATAAACTGATTTCGTAGTTCTTACAGGTAAGACCAAGGTTAAGATTGAAAAGACTAAAAGACTCCTGTACCAAATCATTGTAATAGTTAAAATATTGCTTGCCCAGCAATTTCCATTGGGGCACTACGTAAAGCTCCAGATTCTTGCCCAAGCTTTGATTGTACGTTAAGGACAGTGTGCTATTGAAATTGGGCGTGAACACCTGCTTATTGCCTTCGTAGTTTTGTTCCACACCATTGGCATCCGGAAGAATAAGTGTTTGGTATTCTGCATCGGTAAGTCCAAAGTTGTAAGCAACTTCCAATCCTTTGAGTGGCAATGCGGTAAGTTCCAACTCTATTCCCTTACTGGAAAGCTCACCTACATTATCAATATATATATTGGGATAGTTTATGCTTTGTTGTTGGTCCTTCCACTTAATGTAGAATAAGGCCAAGTTGGCTCGCAACTTATGATTTAACCATTCTGATTTCGCACCAAGCTCAAAATTATCGGTAAATTCTGGATCATAGGTAAAATGGTCGGGGTCGGTAGTATATAAATTGAAGCCACCTTGACGAAACCCACGTGCATATCCTGCATATAACATAATATCATCATTAGGGCTAAATGATACGTTCACTTTTGGAGAAATGGCATTGTTGCTACCGTCAATCTTGGTTTCTTCTGAAACTACAATAGGATTGAGAGCCTGTTCAAACTCCGAATATGTTACCATGTCACGATCCTCGGTATCGAACCGTAGACCTGCCGACAGCTTCCATTTATCGGAAAGGTCGTATGTTATATTCCCGTAGGCAGCAAATCCGTACAAGCTGGCCGTGCTAACCAATGTATTGGCGTAGGGTGCATTTGGATCAAACATGGCATAATCTTCATTGAACCTAGTAGTGTTCGGAGATTGAAAACGGTCATAATAACCAAAAAGGCCTCCTGTAAATTGCCACTTTCCAGCTTGATCCGTAACAATTTTAAATTCTTGTGTCAATGTTTTCTGATCTTGTGCCATAGACTCGAATACGATAAGGTCCAGAGGAGTAAAATCCTGATCATAGTCTTCATAGGACTGCTGTCTATACGTATAGCCAGTGATTGAGGAAAGTTTGTACTTGAAAGCCGTATAATCAACGGATAAAGCAGTATTGAATAAATCCCTTATCTCTATATTGCTCCCGTTCTGATTAACGGTACGTGGATTTGCCAAGGCAGATTCCAGGTTTACCGCATAAGGAAAAGCTCCTTGAATATCATTCTTTTCCGCTTTTGCGTTCAACGTAAACCTTAGTTTGTCCGAGGCCAGGTATTTTAAATAAAAATTTCCATTATAGTTCTTGGGATGGTCAAAATCCTCACCGGTAAATTCGTTGATAAAATATCCTTTATGGGAATCGTACATAGCATTGAACCCAGCAAACAATTTATCCTTTACCAAAGGACCCGATAAACCTACCCCATAACGTTGATAATTATAATTCCCCAAGCTTACTTCTGCAAAACCACGGGTATGGTTGGTAGGTCTCTTTGTAATGATCTGAATAATCCCCCCCAAGGCGTTTCGTCCATAGAGTGTACTTTGTGGTCCCCTTAGAATCTCAACTCTCTCAATGTCCATCAACTGCAAGGAACTACCATAACCCGCAAACATGGGTACACCGTCTATATAGACACCTAGGGCCGGGTCTGTTGAAAAGGTAAGGATTCCCCTTGAAGCTATGATGTTAAGCGTCGGCGAACCCGCATTCATGGCCATAAAGTTAGGTGAGCTCATTAACAGGTCACCTATTTGAACCACCTTTTGTTGTTCAATCGTCTCTGCTCCCAAAGCCGTCATAGCCACAGGTACTTTTTGAAGCGAATTTTCATATTTTTCCGCGGTTACAACAACCTCTTGAAGTTGAGTGTTGTTTTCTGGACAAACAAAATCAATATGTATTGTTTGGCTATCGTTCACGGTTATTCTCTTTGATACACTTATGTGCCCGACCATGGAAACCGTGACCGTATAATTCCCATAAGGGATGTCTACAATTTCAAAACTCCCATCTGCCTCCGAGACCGTCCCCTTTTGCAATTCTTCGATTAAAATATTGGCAAAGGCCATTGTTGTCCGATTCTCTCCGTAGACACTTCCTTCTATTCTTCCTTGATTGGACTGTGCAACTACAATTGTTAACGGAAAAATTAATAGGAACAACGATATTTTTAGTTTGAACATGATATTGATTTTGACTAATTAGATTACATACTGTCGATAGACATTACAATGACAATACATGAAATTTATTTAGATTGATTTTAAATAATTATATTTATCATGCTAAAGTAGTAGACCAATAAAAAAATCGGGATACGTCAAACGGAATATATAGGACGCAAAACGGAACAATATGGAAATACATCTGAATACCAACGATTTACCAGATATTATTTTTGAATACGGGGCCAACTATAATGTTGCGGAAGGACAGCTTTATAATGAAAAGCATTACAATTTTAACTATAATAACCTCAAAGCGAAATTTACTGAGATCATCACAGATCATCTTAGAATAACCTATGGCAATGGTAATTTTGGTAACCGTACCCGTTTGGATTTTGATTTTTTGGGTGAAACCGTAGAAATGCACTTTACCTTAAAGGGAAGTTCCCTGACCACCATTGAAGGCCACATTAAAGAACATCGAATTGATGGAAGTGGGCACAACCTATTTTACTGTAAAGACATTCAAGGGCATTTGTTATGGGAATCCCCTGAAATGTACATTTTTGAAGTAAACCTTAGGCCAGATTTTTTTGCCAGCTATCTTCCGGAAGATTCTTTTTTCGATTCTTTTAAGAATGCCATTCATAATGGGGATACATGTCATCTACATCCAGATAATTATCCCATAACACCCCATATGAAATCAATCATACAAGAAATCATTCACTGTAAAAGAACAGGGCTTTATAAAAAAATGTTCCTTGAATCAAAAGTAATGGAGCTCTTGTTATTGCAATTGGAACAAATCAATTCGCACAAATCCTCCTCTACATTGCAGCTCTCAAAATTAGAGATTGAAAAAATGAAATATGCACAAGAAATCATTCAAGAAAATCTTTTGACTCCCTTGAGCCTCCATGAACTTTCGAAACTATTGAATACGAATGAATGTTCCCTTAAAAAAAGTTTCAAGGCTTTTTATGGCATTACTGTATTCGGGTATATCCAGCAGCTTAAAATGAAAGAGGCCAAAACATTGATTTGTGATAAAAAGTTACCTGTATACCAAGTTGCCGACAAAATTGGTTATAAAAACCCGCAACACTTCACCGCAGCTTTTAAAAGGCACTTTGGGTATGTGCCAAGCAAATTGATTGGAAAATAAAGTGATTGAAAAATGTATTGGCCATATTTATTCAATTATCGTTTTCAGCTTCCTTACCGTAATCCTAATTCCATATAAGGCTTTCTATACAAGATTCAAAATATAATGCCTTTTGGGCATGCCTATTTTGTGGATGAACCATATACAGTGAATTCCAATGACGGTCATCTATATCTCAAATTATTCTTGATAATATGGTGGGGATTCAAATCTAGAATTGATCAGAGCTATAATACTAGATCCTTATTGACGGGAAATAAGAAAAAATCGATTAAAAATAGCCTCCCTATAGAACACCTAACATTGCGATTTGATGTGTTTATATTAATTTGTGATTTTGTCTTAAATACAAAAACCCTGATAAACATATGATTAACAGGGTTTAGGGTGTTGAATAAATGTTAAAAGTCAGAGTGGCGGAACAAAATATTTTGACGCAACGCCTTATTAACCAGTGTTTTATAATATTACTTCTTAAACAGGATATCCTTGGGGACATCTTTATGCGAAAAATTGACTTTCACATTCTAAATGTATTGAATTCAATGTAAATACAACCGATCACGCTCAAACAGAGTCAAATGCATTGTCAATAGTTCCACCAATCCAATATTTGCAAGGCGGCTACAACATAATTGAAAGTATCCGGTACTATCAATTTTAAATAAGTACATGTTCAAATAAAAAGGCCCCGTTCTGAAATATGTTCGGGGCCTTAAAACCAACTAACTCAAAACTATAATTTTCAACTTTAATCGGCATAGATAAAAAACCTCAACCTATGCTTTGCACTACTGCTTTTTCGGCTTCTTTTTTAGTCCCATCAAACCCTTCCACGCCGCCAACCGTAGTATATTTTAAAAACATATTTTTTATCCGGGTTAATCACATTGTATGCATACTGGCACATAACGGCTGCTTCATGAAACCCTGAAAGAATTAATTTAAGTTTGCCTTCATAGGTGTTTACATCACCAATGGCAAACACCCCGGGTATATTGGTCTGGTAGTCCTTGGCATTGTTCACCTTGATCGCGTTTTTCTCTATTTCGAGACCCCAATTGGAGATGGGGCCCAGTTTTGGGGACAGTCCAAAAAGCGGGATAAAATAATCGGTTCCCACCACTAAGGGCAACGCTGCCTTATCATTCTGTTGGATGGTTACCGACTCCAATTTTCCGTTTCCACCGAGAGCGACCACCTCAGAAGATGTATGTAGTTTTATTTTATCCATTTTGGCCAATTCCCCGGCTTTTTCAACAGAATCCAGGGCACCCCTGAATTCATTTCTACGGTGTACCAGATGAACCTCATTGGCCACACCGGAAAGAAAAATAGACCAGTCCAGGGCAGAGTCTCCCCCTCCTGCGATTACCACTTTTTTGTTTCGATAAATTTCAGGGTCCTTGATCATATATGTGACCCCTTTGTCTTCAAATTGCCCCAGATTTTCCAATTGCGGCTTTCTGGGTTCAAAGCAGCCCAACCCTCCGGCAATGACAACTACTGACGCTTTGTGCTTTGTGCCCTTGTCTGTGGTTACAATGAACGAATCTTCTTCCAGCTTTTCCAAGGTTTCGGCTCGCTCTCCCAAAGTGAATTTTGGTTCAAAGGGCCTAATCTGTTCCATAAGCTTGTCCACCAAGTCACCGGCCAGGATTTCTGGATAGGCAGGTATATCGTATATGGGTTTCTTTGGGTATATTTCGGCACATTGACCACCCGGAATGGGCAGTGAATCTATAAGATGGCATTTTATCTTTAGTAGTCCAGCCTCGAACACGGTGAACAATCCCGTGGGACCGGCACCTATAATCAGCATATCCGTTTGTATCATATCCATATCATTTTTCCCTGTTTGGCCACCAGCCTTTTTGTTTCCTTATATATAGTATCTGTCCGGTATGATAGGCATTGTGTGCCGTCAAGTCCAATATATCCCGGGCCCTTTCTGACAACTGCTCTTCGTTCGCATTTTCGACCATCCGTTCCAGCTCCATTTGTACACTGTCCAATTTGACCATAACCTGTTCCCATTCCTTATCGGAGAATACTTCAAAGGTTTTTTCATTATTTATATCCAATTCCGAAAAATCTTCCTCTGCCAAAACCTTCAGATATACTTCATTCCAGTAGCACATGTGCGAAACGAGTTCCACGATGGAATGGTTTTCTGTACTGTCCTTCCACATAGCTTGTTCGGCAGAAAGCCCTGCAATGGCAATTTTTGTGGGGACGAACCAACTCTGGGTGCGATGGGCATAGTCCAACTGATCAATGAGCAGTTCCTTCACTATATTATCTTTGCTTTCTTGAGCATAAATCATGGTACCAAAACCCCATACTAACAATAGAATCAATTTCTCCATAAGGCAATGCTATTTTTGATTGATAATCAAATTATTGGTTTTTTCCAGTTCTCTTTGCAACTGTGCAATCCAATGGTCCAGCCTTTCATTGGTGAGTCCGGGTTGATTGTCCTCATCAATGGCCAGTCCGTAAAATGTGCCATTATCTAGAAGGGCCTTGGATTCTGAAAATGTGTAGCTTTCGGCAGGCCAGTTTCCGATGATCTCACCTCCATTTTCCAATATCCCTTCAGCCAGCATCCCCACCCCGTCCACAAAATATTCATCATAGCTGTATTGGTCGCCCAATCCAAAGATGGCCACGACCTTTTCAGTAAAATCTATGGTCTTGAACTCATCATAGTAATCTTCCCAATCGCTCTGCAGGTCGCCATAGTACCATGTGGAAAGCCCCAGAATGATAAAATCGAATCGTTCAAAAAAAGAAGGGTCTTTTTTCTGACCTCCCTAACATCTTTGGCCTCAATCATCCAAAAATGACATTTCTGAATCAATGAATGGGCAATCTCTTCCGTGGTCCCGGTATCGGATCCAAATACAAGCCCGACTACTTTATTGGATTGCATACGTGCTTTTTTGCTTTATGGATTGGGCATATTCTTCCTTTCCATTTTTTATCATGCCTGTTCTGGTTCAATAGGAGACTTTTGTAGCGTGGCCACTAAAAATTCACGGTCAACAATTTCCCCTGCCTTGCTTCGGACACGTTCATATCTCGTTTGTACGTCCACATTTTTGAACGGAGTTTCCAAAACCAACTTTGCAAATCTGGATATATCAAAAAGCTCGAACGAATCATCGACAAAGGGAAGCTTTTTCATAAAATTACCCTCCACAAAGGTTATGACGCATATTCCGTCCCATTTCAAAACGCGGTGCAACTCGTTGAGAAATGCTTTTGGCCGCTCCCAAAAATAAATGGTGTTCACTGTAAGGATGCGATCAAAAAAATTGTGAACATAAGGGATGCTTTCACCATCGTAGTGGGCAAACAGCGCCCTGTTATCTGTTATGAAACTTTCATTGTTCTTCTTGGCCTCATCCTCCATGTCCTTTGAAACATCGAGCCCGAAATATTTAAGTCCGGAAGCCCTTCCAAAGAGTAAGGGGAGGTGGGCACCATTGCCGGGACCCAATTCCAAGATTCTGTTCTTTTCCTTGATCTTTAAGGAAAAAAGGGAGTCCAAGATCATGCCCTTGTTGCTCTCGAACATGGATTGGGCCAGTTCCCTACCTTCTTCACCTGTAGGGCATTGGAGTTGTTGAGACAGCCTTTTTTTAGGTCGCTTTCCTTTTTCAAGAGTTTCCATGTTTCACGAATATCAATTTGTTTTTTTGCAATGTGGCATCCATATCCAAAATAAAAAAAGTGCCTTTTATCAAATCTTCAAGGCCGTCCAAAATTGTCTCATTGACCTTTAAACAAAGGTCCACAATGGGGTTAAAGCACCAAATTTTGTCCCTTCCCCCTCCACAATCTGGACAATGGCATGGTTCATAAGGTCTTTTGACAATGTTCAACAAATGCTCTAAATCTGACTTTGACATAAAAATTCCTACGGCATTGACCACCAGTTGGAGTTCGGTTTCTGGATTTGGTCCATTAGGAATATGATAAACGGCTCCATGCTCGTTCTTATAAATGAGTTCCATTACACGCTTTTATTTGCTTGGGTTAAAATTAAATTATTATTTTTAATCAATCTAAATAAAAATAAATTAATTTTAACGATAACAATTGAGGACAATGTATTTAGCTGATGGCTAAAAAAATAAAATCACAAATAGCTGTTTATGTGCTATAGAACCAAAACACTTGCCAAGAATGAAGAGGGCCAATTGCTATATTGTAATGAATGTAACTGCTATCACCTCTACTTTAACAACCTCTATTTAGAATTTACCAAACGTGAATTCAACGCTTTTAAGCGGTACGTCTCAGAAATTGATGTCGATTTATGGGAATCTTGCCCCAACAGGACCAGCCTGAAACGGAGAATTCCCATACCAACCCTTCAAACCAACCTTGTCCTCACCTTTTGCCAACAGGAGCTACAATCATTGAAAAATCTGATTTTTGAGGAAACCTCCAAACCGAACACGCCCATCAGTGCCATGGAAATAGACTATATCCATATCTTGAACTGATCTCAACAAAAAAATCAAATCTGTAACTTTATCTTTAACACAAATCATCTTTTATGGCCTGCGAAAGTAGTTTCAACATTATCAAGGGGGTATTTTCGGCTTTTCTCGAAGAGAATGGACATCGGAAAACTCCTGAACGCTTTGCAATTTTGGAGGAAGTGTATAACGTTGACGATCATTTGGACATTGATTCTTTCTACATCCACATGAAAAGCAAAGGGTTTAGGGTAAGCCGTGCCACACTTTACAATACCATGGACCTCTTGATGGAAAGCGGCCTTGTGCGAAAACATCAGTTTGGGGGCAAACATGCGAAGTACGAAAAATCCTTTTTTGACAGGCAACACGACCATATCATCTTGACTGATACCGGAGAGGTGATGGAGTTCTGTGACCCACGGGTGGAATCCATTAAAAAAACCATAGAGGAAGTCTTTAATATGAAAATTGACAAGCACTCACTCTATTTTTACGCCACCCGAAAATAATTTAATGACTTTTTAGTTTTATTACTGGCTTGCCTGCAGGGGTGCCCCACACTTATCCCCGATTCTTCATTTTAAATAATGTTCAACAAATCGTTTTTTATACACCCTTCCAATGGGCAAGTCCATATCTTTTATATAAACTGTATTGCCTGATATTCTTTTAAAATGAAGAATATTGATGATGTATGATTTATGTATTTGACAAAACGTGCTTGGGTCGAGTTCTGCCAACCATTCCTTTAAAGATTCTTTGCTCAAATAAGATCTATTCCCGGTAAACACCTCGGTATAATCCGCATCTGACTTTATGTAAATTATAGCTGCGGCAGGCAATTGTATAAAATCATATCCCGATTTTATAATGACATTATCGGACACGGGCTCCGTTTCTACCTTTAACATGGATTCCAATTTGGAAATCGCTTGCATAAAACGATCGTATGTAAAAGGTTTCAGCAAATAATCAACTACATTGAACTGGTAACTTTCCAAAGCATATTCAGGAAAGGCAGTGGTCAGGATGACTTTGGGATGGTTGGGATTGGACCGTAAAAAATCTAAACCGGACATTTTGGGCAGGTGTATGTCAAGGAAGATAAGGTCTATCGATTGGGTTTTCAAAAAATCGGCCGCCCTAATTGGATCTGTAAAAGTTGCCTTTAACATAATATGCCCCGATTGCGAAATGTACTTATGGAGCATCCGCTGTGCCAAAGGTTGGTCTTCAATTATAACACACGTTAGCATTACTCTTTTCTTTTTAGTTGAATTGACAAACTGACCTCATATTCATCATGGGCCTGTAAAATCCTTAATTCGTGGGCGTTATCATACAAAAGTTCCAATCTTTTTTTTACATTCAATAAGCCTATTCCCTTGTCTAAATTGTCAATATTGGTAGTTGGCAAATAGCTGTTTTTACAATAAAACTTTAGAAGCCCATTGGCATTTATCGCTATCTCTATTTGAATCACAATATCTTCAGATTGGCTAGCAGCACTATGTTTGAAGGCATTTTCAACAAACACGATCAATATGAGTGGAGCTATCACAAAATCATTGGGTGTTCCATCTATGGAAAACACAATGACCCCCCTGTCCCCAATTTGCAGCTTGTTCAGGGCCGTGTAGTGCCTTAGGTTCGAGATTTCTTTTTCCAATGGGGTATACTGCTCTTTACAGTCATACAACATATACCGTAGTACGGAGGAAAGCTCTATGATGATATTTGGTGTTTCTGGCGAATTGTCAATGGCATGGACATAAAGGTTATTGAGGTTATTGAACAAAAAATGGGGATTGATCTGGGATTTTAAAAACTGTAATTCACTTTCCCTTACCAGATTTTTCAGGTTTTCAATTTCCTTTTGTTTTCTGTGATAATCCCATGCAAACTTAAAGCCGACAAAGGCAATGATCAACGGAAACGTTTCCAACAAAGAAAATAATATCCCAGGGAAATAGGTTCCCCGCGTTTTGGGAAAATAAATCTGCTCAAGCACAAACTCATCAATAATAATCACCAAGGCTATTATCAACACTATGGCCAAAGCGAAACATAGAATCTTCCCTTTTGAATACAGCGTGGGAACCAACACATAGTTTATGGTCATTGCCGCCACAGCATAATTCACGAAAAAAGCAATTTGAAATGGAATGATCATATGCCCCTTTTCCTCTGATCCATACGCCAACAATTCTTGACTATACCAATAAAATAAATACAAGACCAGAGCCACCCCTATTTGATAGAGCAGTTCTTTAGTTGTTTTAGGTTTGTTTAAATCGTTCAAGGTCATTTTATAAAACTCGAAAAATAAGAAAGTAATCCTATCCCCTTCACATTGCGGACAATGTTTGTTAAAGTCTAATTTTTAATGGTCGTTCATTGGTCGTAAAATGTCGTTCACAGATCCACCCTTTTACAATTGCTTTGCAATATAGATTTTTACCTTCTAATTTAAAATTAGTCTAAATTAAATGAACGCCATCCGAACCACTATACTATCATTTGGCCTTTTTTTTGCTCTCCATACGGGCTTTGCCCAGTATACCGTTTCTGGAACTGTAACCGATGAACTGGGAGTAACCTTACCTGGAGTAAATGTCATCATAAAAGAGACACGTACCGGGACATCCACTGATTTGGATGGAAAATTCAAGCTGAAAATAGTTGGCGGCACACCGCTATTGGTTTTTTCGGGCGTAGGACTGGAAAGCAAAGAAATTCGGATAGACCCCTCATATGCTTCCAAACCTTTGAACATTCAATTGAACAATTCACTAACGGAACTAAATGATGTACAGGTGGTAGCCGAATCCAAAGCCACCAAAATAGAAATGAAGGGCTTTAGTGTAGCTGCCATTGAAACCGCACAAATCAAGGCCCAGAGTTTGGAGATAAACAGTGTTTTGGGCAGGGCTCCTGGGGTAAGGGTCAGAAAAGCAGGTGGTATAGGTTCCGACTTTGAATATACGCTCAACGGGTTGTCCGGCAATGCCATTCGTTTTTTTATAGATGGAATTCCAATGGATTATTATGGTTCATCCTACTCCATAAACAACTTGCCCGTAGCCCTTATTGACCGTATCGATATTTACAAAGGAGTAGTACCCGTGGAACTGGGATCCGATGCCTTGGGAGGAGCAATAAATCTGGTGACCAACCAAAATATAGACAATTATACGGCCGCCTCCTATTCCTATGGCTCGTTCAACACCCACCAGACCTCACTGCATGGGCAATGGCGTTTTAAGTCTGGATTTACAACCAAACTATCCGCCTTTTATACCTATTCTGATAACAACTACAAGGTGTGGGGTAGAAATGTTTTTTATGGGGAAGAAGGTACTGGTAGGATCATTGAATTCACCAAAGACAATCCAGCAGAACGTTTTAATGATGATTTTCAAACGGTCAGCGGAAAGATGGATATAGGTTTTACCAAAAAAAAATGGGCGGATCAATTCTTTATCAGCCTTTTGGCCTCAGATCAAAAAAAGGGGGTGCAAACGGGACAGACCATGGGCCATGTGTATGGCGAAATGCGCAACAAGGAAAAGGTGATCATGCCTAGTGTTACCTATCAGAAAAAAGATTTGATCACAAAAGGATTGAATGTTGGTGCATTTGCAGGGTACTCTCACATAAAAGGAGTTACTGTGGACACAACCACGGCAAGATATGATTGGAGGGGACAAGTAATCGGAACAAATCCTTCAGGCGGGGAAATAGGTCGTGGGGGCAGCAAGTCCATTTATACCTTAAAAGACAAGTCTTTTGTCTCTAGAATCAATACCACTTACCAATTGCCTTTTGATTTTAAACTGGGATTCAATTTCTTGTACTCCGATACCGAAAGAACAGGGAATGATCCTTTTGCAGAAGATTACGAAATCCCTTTTCTACTCCCTCAAAATGTAGCTTCGCATGTTGCAGGATTATCGTTGGAAGCCGTAAAGTTTGAAGAAAAACTTCATGCCAATGTCTTTCTAAAAAAATATGGTTTTACATCCTCCATCAACGATCTGGTATACACCACGGAATATGAGACCATAGTCACCAAAAATGATGTTTCCAATTGGGGTGGTGGTTTTGCGGCCTCGTATAGATTTTTTCCGAATTTCCTGCTTAAGTCCTCGATGGAACAAGCTACAAGAATGCCAAGTGCCACCGAGGCCCTCGGAGATGGTATAACCATAGACAGCAATCCTGATATACAGCCAGAACAGAGTTTTAACATCAACTTAGGAACCGTTCTCGGAAGGTATGAGATCGGTGCTCGTCATGGGATAAAAATTGCCGTAAATGGTTTTTATAGAAAGGTGACCGACCAATTGCAACTCAATGTGTCCGGAGGACAGGAAACCGGTGAATTCATAAACATAAGGGAAGTGGCCGGTACAGGTGCAGAATTCGAAATGATTTATGACTACGACAACAAACTAAAGTTCAATTTAAATGGAACCTATCTGGATTTTAGGAACAACCAAAGAGTGGATGAAAACGGCAGGGACAATATTTTATATGGCGACCGATTGAGAAATCAACCCTATTTCATGGCCAATGCAGGTTTGGAGTACAGCGTAATGGACCTTATTCAAAAGGAATCTAAAATTTTCACATACCTCCAATCAAGCTATGTCCACGAGTTTTTTCTTCGTTGGCCCAGCCTTGGCAATGCAGACACCAAAGACACCATTCCAACCCAGTTGGTATTCGATGCAGGCGTAGGATATACATTTCCCTCCCAAAAAATCACGCTGGCTGTGGATGTTTCCAATATGCTGAATGAACAGGTATATGACAACTTTTTGCTCCAAAAGCCTGGCAGGGCCATTTTCTTTAAGATCAATTATCAAATAACACAATAAAAACAAGACCAATTAAAATAAATTTCTAAGTAAACTCTATGATTATGAAAACAAATAAATGTTTAAACATTATGTTCTGCTGTTGCCTAATGGCAACAACACTTGTCTTTATGGCCTGCAGTGATGATGATGGTTGTACCGAAACCACTTGGTACGCCGATACCGACAATGATGGTTTGGGTAATCCTGCTTCATCCACAAGTGCGTGTGAGCAGCCTGATGGCTACGTTTCCAATAGCGACGATGAAGATGATACCGTTGCCTATTGCGAAACATCAACTTGGTATGAAGACGCCGATGGAGATGGTCTGGGAAATGGAGACGTAAGTCAAGAAGCCTGCGACCAACCGGACGGCTATGTGGCCAACGCAAATGATGAATTTGATGTCGCCAACACCAGATATACTGTGTCAGCGGAAGTTGATGGAGAATCTTATTTTATCACCATTGATGAACTCATGTCCGGATCTATCTCAATTGTAGGGAATGGATCAGAGGGATTTGCTGGAATAGCTGCCAGTACAGGTGGTTATCTTTACATTCTTAACAACACTGAAGGTTTACTGGACAAATTTGAATTGACAGAAAATGGTCCAGTGAAGGAGGATGCTATTTCCCTATCGGCACTTACTGCCGGAGGCTTCTTCCGTTATATTCAATTGGATGGCCAAGGCAACATATTGTTGCTTTCCAATCCAGGTGATAGTGGAGCTCCCTATGCCATAGTGGACATTGAGACCTTTGCAGCCACTAGTTCCGGTTTTGTAACCTTCCCTACCATAGATGGCAAGGACAACCTTTGGAGCAATGCAGTAGTACAAGGGAACGAAATCTATTTTGGTACCGTTTATGGCGATGCCGCTACTTGGACAGAGCTGACCGATTCGTTGGTCACCATTAAATTTGATTATCCTGCCATGACCAACCCAGTGGCACTGGTTTCAACGGCATCTGCTGGCATGGTCGCCGGTTACCGTACAAATGGTTCTTTTGTGACCGAAAATGGTGATATCTACCAATACAACATGACCAGTGAACTGTGGTATGAGCATGATGAAGTAGCTGATAAACCTTCCGTATTTGTACGAATCAAGGATGGCGATTATGATGATTATGTGCTTGATGTTTCCGCTGAGTTTGATGAGCCAATTGCCATCTGGAATGCTTGGTATGCCGGTAATGGCATAGCGTATGCCAATGTAGTGCGTGTGGCGGACACACCGGAGTGGGGCGATCTTCTACAGAACACAGGTACTTTGGTGGAAATCAATCTAGAAACCAAGTCCGTAACAGAACTCAATTTACCAAAAGCTACATTTAGGGATATTTTTACCTTGGGCTTGATTGAGGGTGATAAGTTTTACGTTCCTGTGAGCATTACCGGAGGTGAGGCCAATATCTACGAAATCACCATCGGTGGTGGCGCTGATGGATTTACCAAAGGAGCCTCTTTGGATGGAAGCAATGTATCTATAAATGGTTTGTTCAGTAACCAATAATTCCTGAACAACCATACTATAAACACAAACACCATTAAAAAAGCTGGCCCCGGTAAAAACAGGGCCAGCTTTTCATCATAAATGACAATCTGTTCAAAAAAGACTATTTCAAAACAGGGTGAAATCTTGTGCTAAAATTCAAACATAATTATTATTTTTAATGAATCTAAATAGAGTTGAAGCGGAAAAACTCAAAACCCTGATTTATTACAAGAAATCTACGGAGAAGATAAATCCTATCATGGTAAGATTGTTGACTACGACTTCATAAAGAACCGATTATATTACCCGATTAATGAAATTTAAAAGATATCATTCGAAATAATCCTATCGCAAACCAAATTATAATAGTATTCACATGAAAACACGGGAATCCTTCATACTGTTCTTGGTCCTCTTGGCCACAAATCTGGGTATGGCCCAGTCAGAAAACGTATTTCTGAACACGCCCTATTGGGAAACAAATCCTTCGGTTGAAAAGATAAAACAAAAAATTGCCGAAGGCAACGATCCCACGGCACTTACACCCTATGCTTTTGATGCTGTGGTCTATTCCCTTTTGGGAAATGCTCCCAGTGAAAGTATAAAATATTTACTCACTCTAAAAGGGAACGAAGTGGACAAAATGACCCATGATGGCCGAAATTATTTGATGTGGGCCGCATACAAGGGTAATGTGGAACTCGTGGACGAACTAATTAAAATGGGGTCTGATACCAAAATCATTGATGACCATGGATATTCCGTACTCACATTTGCAGCCGTTGGCGGTCAAATGGACCCTAAACTATACGATCTCATCCTCACCAACGGAGCTAAAATTGATGAAACCGACCACAACGGTGCCAATATCCTACATCTTTTGGCCGCAAACATCGATAATCTTTCAGAGTTGGATTATTTTATCAAAAAAGGGTTGGACATAAAGAGCACCGATGCCTTGGGGAACACCATGTTCAACTATGCAGCAACCAAGGGTAAAACTACTATCATGGACCAATTGATCGCCAAGGGATTGGATTATAAAACTCCAAATAAAGAAGGCGGAAATGCCATGATCTATGCGAGCTATGGTGCCCGCGGCTATACGAATCCGATTAAAGTATACCACTATTTGGAAAAATTGGGGATAAACCCCAACGTGGTCACCGATAACGGAACAACACCCCTTCATAGTGCTGTCTACGGAACGGAGGATACGGCCATAATTGACTATTTTTTGGAAAAGGGAGTGGACGTCAACCAAAAAGACGAGGAAGGAAATACAGCTTTCCTGAATGCCGTGAACTGGGAGAATATTGAATTTGCAAAATACCTCCTTCCCAAAGTCGATGACATCAATCACAAGAACAGTGATGGGTATTCCGCCCTCACGTATACTGTTATCAACAAACAGGCCGGCCTTTTTGATGATTTACTTTCAAAAGGTGCCGATGCCACCATCAACGATAAGGATGGAAATAGTTTGACCTACCACGCTTTTAAATCTTACGATGTCGAAAAGTCGGAACACTTTTTGAAATCCCTAAAAGCAAAAGGAGTAGATTTGGCGCAGACCCAAGGTAAGGGTAACACCATTTATCACTTGGCCGTGGATGGATCTTCCCTGCCTTTATTGAAAAAAGCGAAGGAATTGGGCATTGAGATCAATCAAAAAAATGAGGATGGACTAACTCCATTACATCTTGCCGCCATGAAATCCAAGGATGAAACCATTTTAAAATGGTTGCTCACCCATGGTGCGGACAAAACTATTTTGACCGATTTTGATGAATCTGCCTTTGATTTGGCTTCGGAAAATGAATTATTGTCCAAAAATGGGGTCCAATTACAGTTTTTAAAGAAATAAATATGAAGAAAAAAATGATCAAAATCCTTTGTACAGTTTTGGCACTCTTCAGCACCTTTGCATTTACAAAACCCTTCCTGTCCAATGCCACTTCCAAGATCAAGTGCATGGTGCAGCTCACCAATTATTCCGGGGAAGGGGCTTATATCGTGGTTTCTGTCCTAGATCAAGATGGAAAGTATTTGAAGACCCTCCAGATACTGGGTGATGATTATGAATGGTACCCGGACCTGACCTCTTGGTGGCACTATTTTGAATCCATAAGCAAACCCAATATCGATGCCATTACCGGAGCTACCATAGCCGGGGGCGAACGTTCCATTTTCATCCTCGAAATTGAGGAATCGTTGATCAATACGGGAAATCAATTACGGTTTGAGACCGCAGTGGAGGATCAAAAATACCATGAAAACGATCTTCAGATTCCATTGACTTCAGAAAATACCAAGGGAAGTTTCAACGGTACGGGCTACATCCGGTATGCGCGCATGATTCCAAATTAAGGATTCATCCATGAGGTGTAGGTGGTTGAAAATATAAAATTGACCAGTAAAAGACCCATGGCTAAAAAGATGGAATCATAGGTATTCGAATCAAGAATATGCCTATGCTATTGAAGCCAACGATTTTTTAAAGGAGTAATTATCTAAATAAACCCTGGCAATATTCTGTTTCCAGCAGAAGGAGAGGGTCGCAATGCCATTTATGATGCTTCACTGGGTTAGTCGGTTTCAACATTCGATATTTGTCTACAAGGAAAAAGCAAAGCCCTTCGTTTGACAAAAACTCTTCAGATATCCATTGATTATAAAGTTGGCGAATTGACCGAGCTGGATTTCACCAACGATCAATTTGATGCCATAGCTCTTATCTATGCCCATTTTCCAGCAGATTTAAAATCCAAATAAATATTGGATGCGTACCTTCGCAGCTGGGGCACAATCATTTTTGAAGCTTTTGGATAAACCACTTGAAATACAGAACAAAAAAACCAGAAGTCGGTGCCCACAAGGATGTAGATTCTCCTTTTTCTGTAGAGGAAATTCGCAACCATTTTAAAAACTATGACATCATTGAACTTGTGGAGCAAGAGGTAGAACTTAACGAAAGTAAATACCATAATGGGAGAGGTTGTGTCATTCGGTTTATTGGCCGAAAATAAGTTCCATATTTTTTTGATAGATGGAATCGCAGCCAAATTAAAACCAAGATAACCATGTCCGGTTATTGACGACTTTAACGAAATATTGGAAAATAGGACATCCTCACCGATGGTTTCAGATGGAAATAAAAAAAAACAGAAAAAATTAATTTTCTGGTTTTCAGTTACTTAAGGTTTTACTTAGTGTCATAAAAC
>CP051244.1:3187319-3200111 GCA_017795045.1 Allomuricauda sp.
ACTTATGATAGATTAAAGTTACAATAATTTCTGTACTAAATAATGTTTTTTGACACACTAAAACATTTTTGGGGAACTTTCAACAAAACCAATTTCATAATGTTAAAGTAACCGCTAATTACTCATTGCAGTGTTAACATCGTTTATAGAACTTTTAATTACAATTGTCGTTATTCATTGCCAGTATTAGTATTTCTTATTTCTATTAGGATAGAATCAACTGTAGCTTGGTTTATTTCATATCTTTCGAAGAATGAAGATTCAGAATATTCCCACTCTCGTGTAGCTGAGTTTATGCCAAAAGCTTTTTCTTTTACCTCTACAGATAAAGCTTCTTCCTTTCCTCCCTTCTGGAATCCGCCGATTCATTTTCAGAAAAGCCCCTTTTCCAATAGGAATAGGCATACAGTTCCTGTTGTGTCCAGCCCTGTTCCTTTCTCAAATAGTTTCTGATCCCTTTTACAGATTCAAATTCACAAGCCACAAAGCCAAATTTGGAGGTATTGGGAAGGATGACGGCCTTGACTTCATCGACCAATTCATTGCCTTCACCTGGATTAGGATTGTGCAGCCACCTAAATTCAATGTCGGCCTCGGTCTTTAATTCTTGCTCATCTTCCTTTCCATGGACTTCCAAAATGCAGACCCCCTTCGCAGTCTTTGGAAGGTTTTCAAGAATTACGGCCAACACTGGAATCGCTGTGGCATCCCCCACCAATACATACCATTCCACAGGTGGAAAGAGTTCTTTTTTAGTAAGCTTCATGGCCACACCGAGTTCATGCCCTGGTTCCGCCAAATTAGCCCACTGGGATGCGGGTCCTGTGAGACCATGGTTCGCGAAGTCTATGACCAGTTCCTTTTTGGAGGGATCTATGGCCCTGTGTGTGTAGGTTCGCATGAACGGACGGACATCTACAGGCGGAATGATCCATTCCTGCCTCTCCATATCAAACTCTCGCATGTGCACTTTGGTCATTCCGGCCGGGGGAACAAAAATCTTGTTGTTGTCCCCCAAAGTGGCGTCCTTAAAAATTTCAACATTTCCAGTCAATACGACGCGGATATAATGAGGCGTCACAAACTCTTTTGTTTTGACCGTAAAGACATCCTGGACTATGGGAACTGATGGTTTTGACATATTTGGGAATTAAAAATTGGAATCCACATCATTGATCATTATCTCAAAGGAGGTTACACCATCGCCGGACAGGTACCACGCCTCTGGGTCCAGATAAACAATATTGCCGTTCTTATAGGCCTTGGTCTGTTGGATCAGGGCATTCTCAATTTCCTCCTTGTTGGTCGCCTTTTTGTTGACCACCGCACTCCTGTCCACAATGAACAGGTAATCAGGATCCGCCTTTTGGATAAATTCGTTGGAAACGGCCTGTCCATGTCTTGCCGTATCCAAGTTTTCAACGGCTTCTTTGAATCCAAAAAGACTGTGGATCACCCCAAAGCGGGAACCCTTTCCAAAGGCACTGAACTTGCCATTGTTGTGAAGGATGATCAATGCTGTCTTTCCCGATTCCTGTGCTTTTTTGTGGAGGGCACTTACTTTTTCATCAATGCGGCCCAACACTTTTTCGGTAGCTTCCTGCTTATCGAATAGTTTCCCGAACACTGCCATGTTTTCTTTGAAGGATCCCAGAATATCAGCTTGGTCGGAGGTTAGATAGATGGTCGGTGCTATTTTGGACAATTCCTCGTAATTGGTCTCCATTCGTGCGGAAATGAAAATCACATCGGGACTTAGTTCGTTCAATTTTTCAAAATCCACCTCAAAAATGGTCCCCAGGTTGGCCACCTTTTCATCGTCTTCGTACTTTTTTAGGTATTGGGGCACATGGCTTTTGGGGATTCCTATCACCCCGATGCCCAGTTCATCCAAATTCTCCAATGAGGCGTAATCCAAAGCCACCACTCTTTTCGGGTTTTTGACTACGGTAGCTGTGCCCAATCGGTGTTCGATGACAATGGTTTCTTCGGATTTTTCCGATGCCGCATCCTCTTTTTTGGTATTGTTTTTACAAGCTACCAGTGATAAAACCAGCACAAGGGATAAAATGGTATGTAATTTCATGGTATTATGATTAAAAATAGTTGCAAATTCTTTTGTTGTTCCGTTCAATGATTTCAAAGTCCATATCAAAGACCTCTTTGAGTTTTATGGGGTCGATGATATCCTCCTTGGTTCCGTAGTGGACCAGTTTACCTAATTTCAATGCCGCAATATAGTCCGAATACTGAGCCGCAAAATTGATGTCGTGGATGACCATGATGATGGTCTTTCCCTTTTCTTCGCACAGAGCCCGTAAGGTTTTCATGATCTGCACGGAATGTTTCATATCTAGGTTGTTCAAAGGTTCGTCCAGCAAAATATGGTCGGTGTCCTGCGCCATCACCATGCCCAAGAATGCCCGTTGCTGCTGTCCGCCGCTCAGTTCGTCCACATAGCGGTCCTTTAATTCTTCCAGTTCCATAAACTCCAGGGCCTCTTCAATTTTGGCTCGATCCTCTGCGGTCAACCGCCCTTGGGAATAGGGGAACCTGCCAAACCCGACCAGTTCCTTTACCGCTAGTTTCAGGTTGAGGTGATTGGCCTGTTTAAGAATGGAAATGTGCTGAGCAAGTGCCCTGCTCTTATATTCCTGGATATTCCTTTCGTTGATGATGATAGTCCCTTGGTCAGGGTCTATGATCCTTGAAATGATTCCGAGCAAAGTGCTCTTCCCTGCCCCATTGCTGCCCACCAACGAAATCATTTTCCCTTTGGGAAATTCCAATGAGACTTGGTCGACCACGGTGGCGTCACCATATTTTTTGGATATGTTCTTGAGTGTTATCATATTCTTTTGACCTTGAACAATAGATACATAAAATAGAGTCCCCCTACAAAGTTTATAATAATGCTGATGGTACTGTTGAAATTGAAAACATGCTCCACGATATATTGTGCCACAAGTATTGAAATGGTACTGATCAAACAGCACGCAGGAATCAAAATCCGATGCTTATAGGTCTTGAAAAGCTCATAGGTGAGGTTGGTGACCAAGACTCCCAGAAAGGTAATAGGACCTACCAATGCCGTGGAAACCGCCACCAAAACTGCAATAATGAACAGGAACAATCGGGCCTTTTTAAAATAGTCCACCCCCAGGTTAATGGCATTGTCCCTGCCCAGTACCATCACATCCAAATGCCTTAACTGCAGACCGCCAACAACAAAACAAACTACAATGGTCCCCAGGGAATACCACAACAGGTCATAATTGACATTATTGAAAGTGGCGTACATGGTGCCTTGGAGCATCAAAAATTCATTGGGGTCGATAACAAGCTGCAAAAAAGAACTTATGGTATGGAACAAGGTTCCCAAGACAAGCCCGATCAATAAAAGCAGGTAGAGGTTGTTCTTTTCCTTTTTGAAGAGAAACTTGAACAGTACCAAGGCAAATCCGAGCATAAAAAATAGCGAAAGGAAAAAATTACCCTCTTTGTTGACCACCGTGAAGGTCTTGTCCCCATAAATGAACACGATCAGGGTCTGGAACAGAAAATATACCGCCTCAAAACCCATGATGGAAGGTGTCAGGATCCGATTGTCCGTCAGGGTCTGGAATACTAGGGACGAAAAGGCCACCGCACAGGCCACAATGATTATGGCGATGATCTTTATACCTCTTCTCTCCACGGCATATTCCCAATTGGAGGGGAGGTCCAACAGAAGAAAGCCCGCTATCATCGCAAGGGTCAACAAAACCAAGGGGCCTATTTTTTTGAGTACCATGGTCATTGTTTGCGGATCAATAAAATTAAAAATAGAATGCCCCCCACCAACCCGATCATCAGACCGATGGGCACTTCAAATGGGAACACGATCAAACGGCCCATGATATCACATATCAATAGAAAAATGGCTCCAAAAAGTGCCGTGTAGGGCAAAGTGTTCTTTAAGTTGTCCCCAAACAAAAGGCTAACAATGTTTGGTATCACCAATCCCAAAAATGGAATAATCCCCACGGTGACCACTATGGAGCTTATTGTGAGGGAAACACAGAACAGGCCAACGTTCAGCACGCCCCTGTAATTCAGACCCAAGTTTTTTGAAAAAACCTTGCCCAATCCCACGACCGTGAACTTGCTTGCATAAACATACGTGAGAAACACAGCGGGCAGGCATAGGTAAACGGCCTCATAATTGCCCTGCAAAATGCCCGAAAAGTCACCCATGAGCCACGAGCCGGTCATGTCCCTTGTCGCACCAACATCCTGGACAATGTTGAACCGATAGGCAAAAAATGAGGTAATGGAGTTGATGATGCCACCGAAGAGCAACCCCACTATGGGAATGAAGACGACACTCCTATACCGGATGCTATCGGCAATCTTTATAAATAAAAGACTGGCCAGAAACGTAACGCCGAACGCAAACAACAGTTTTAATGTGGTATTTTCCTGAGGCAGCAAAATAAGTGTTCCGAGTATGCCCAATTTCGCAGCATCCAATGCACCCGCCGTTGTTGGGGACACAAATTTGTTCTGTGTCATTTGTTGCATTACCAAGCCACAAATACTGATTCCGATTCCCGTGATGATGAGTGCAATGGTCCTAGGGAACCTGCTTATGCTCAAGAGCATCAGTTCCTCATCCTTCCATTGGAGCATTTCCGATGGGGAAATCTCCTTTACCCCGACAAAGAGGGAGACAAATGCCACGACCAGCATCAGGAGAGAAAGCCCCAATATTCTCAAGGAATGGTATTTGTCCATCGTGTTCAAAAATTTACGTTTATCATGCCCTTTAAATAAGGTAGCCCCAACCCCTTTTTGGGATTGGAGCCAGCCTAGTGATTACCGTTCGGAATGTCTTTGCAAAAGCAAGGCTTATTCCACCTCGGTCTTTAGCTTACCAACAATTTTGACGCTTTCGCCAACAACTCCGGAAAGTTGGGTGGCCTCAGCGGTGACTGGATCTATAGCGTAAAGGTAGTGTTCATTTTCAGCAGGAGTGGCAGTGACGATCAACATACCGTTTTCCTCGTCCACATAAGGAGTCCTGAACTCCCACCCCACCAATGCATTTTCGGGGAAATTCGATACCCATTCAAAGGTTTCCGCGGCCACATCCACAACGGCAAATCGGTCCGCATCAACACCAAAGGTAGCATTGCTGTTAGTGCCTGGGTACATGGCCAGAATAAATGTGGTTCCTCCCATGTAATAGGTCCTGAACAGATTGTGCCCCCCTGAAGCCTCCGTGATATTGAAAAAGTAATCGCCATCGAACTCATAAGTGCCCTGGTTGATCTTCAAGACCCCTGATGGAACGGTAATAGCATCCGCATCGGCATAACTTGTCTGTCCGGAGGAAAACACGTACAGATCACCATTTTCTACCACTTCAAGACCCGTATCACCCTGGGAATACTTTTGTCCGGCCACAAAACCTGTCCTTCCGGCATCCTTGATTACTTGGTCCACAGTGAAATCGTCATTAAAGACCACAACGTAGGTGTTGTTGTAAAAATCGGATGTAAAGCCGCTGGAATTGATACTCCTTGCCCCGCCAATGATCTTGCCTTCATATTCAGCGATGTCGGTAAAGTAGGCAATTTCACCTTCTTCCAACAAATCGTCGATCACCAAGGTAAACTCTTGGGATGCATCCGTCGCAGGATTTACTTTGTAAAAATAGGCTTGTTGGGCAATGGTCGTATCCCGCAATCTATCGGAATACCCAAGAATCAATTGGTCCCCTACTTCTTCCCTGATATGGATGGACACGTTCAGGGCCAGTTCATTCCTTTTGCTAATGGTACCGTCCCCGTTCAAAATATAGGATGCGGTGGTGCCTGCATCGGCCTGATTGTACAAAAATCCATAAAGGACCTCATCCTTGTAGAAGGACCAAATCCTATCGCCCGGGGATTGAACGGCATCCACGGATGTGGCATCAAAAGTATAGTCCTCGGCAATATCGTCCCCGGAAACTATATAATCGTTTTCCCCTGAAGAAGCCGTCACCACATATTTTGTGACCACCGTGCCGCTATCATCGTCATCGTCACCGGTTCCACCACCATTGTCATCGCTGGAGCAGGAGGAGAAAATAACCATTGCCATGAGGGCAATAACATTAAGGTATTTCATTGTAGTTTTCATAAGTGAAATTGATTTAAACTTTATTAAAATAGTATCTGAATTTTACGGAAAAGCTTCGGCCGGGCTTCTGCAAACTAAAATTGTCATACAGGTCCTCGTCCAAGATGTTCTTACAATCCAAGGACAGATTGTACTTGCCATTGTTCCATGAGTAAGTCATGAAAAAGTTATGGCTCAATTGTTGGGGCACTTCGGCCCGGTTCGATGCCTGATAGGCATCATAATCGTATAGAAAGGCATCCACAAATTGTAGGTTATAGGTGAACCCCAACCTACTTTGGTCCAGCCATACTTTATTTATGAAGTAAGAGGCATTGGCCTGACCGAACAAAGTGGGTTGGTTAGGCAAGGTGGATTTGTAGTATGTGGACCCCTCGGTATAGCTTTTTGGTTCCAAATAGGATAGGCTTACGCTGGAGGTGAAGCGGTCTTTGTAGGAATAGCGCATTTCCATGTCCACTCCCGGTGTCTTGACCAATTCCGTGTTCTCGTAAGAACCTTCCCCTTGAGAGTAGGATATGTTCAGCCTGATGTAATCCGTGGTCCTTCTGTAAAAAAGGTTGACATCGGTATTGAACACACTGTTCTCGTTGATGTCCCAGTTATAGTTGAAGCCCAGGTTGTAGTTTTGACTAGTCTCAGGGTTTAGTTCAAAATTGGCCAGATAGAACCCAAATACCTCACCGAAAAGTTCCTCGCTGACGGGCAGCCTGACCGTGTTTTCAAAGTTTGCCTTCAACTGAAGGGCACTGTTCCAAAAATAGGTTGTGGTAAATCCGTAACCCATTTTGGTATCGTCCTTGGTCACTGTCTCAAAATTTTCGATTCCGTTCTGTTGTGAAAGATTGAGGTAGGCCGATGCATGGTAGGAATACATTTTCCCAAAAATGGAAGTACTGAACCTTGGACTGAAATCGGTGTTCAGACCAACACCCAAGATGTTGCGGTTGTTCACCCTTGGCCTTTGGTTGATGAAATCGTCCACTTGTTTTTTCTCATCCCCTTTTCGCGAGAAGAAATTGGCCACATTGTTGATGGTCAGTTTGTTGTTGTCATTGATCTGATAGTTCAGGTTGGCGTTAATGGTCCCGTTCCTGTTCTTGTATTCATAATCGGAATACTGGCTTTCCCCCAAGGAATTGGACTCCACGGATTCTCCAAGCCAGTTGTACTCCCTGTCCGAAAGGTCATAGTTGTTTCCACCGCCAAAATTGTAATTCCCGGCAATACTGAAATCGAGATCATTCACGATGAAGTCGCTTTTGGTGTACAAAATGGAGGGCATTATAATGTTCGAAGTCTGGTATTTTTCGCCAAATGCGAGGTTCAAATAGGCCGGGTGCTGTATCTCATCATATTCCTGACCGATAGTAAACCCGAACAATAACTGATCCGCAAAAGGTTTGTTCACCAACCCTATCTTGGCGATCACGGTTTCATTGTGGTACACATCGTGGAAGCGGCGCACCCGTTGTGGTTCCGGGGACAACAGGTTCGTTTCAAAATCTTTGATGGTGGCATTGACATAGTAGTCATTGTCCGAATAGTTCTGGAACGCACTTATCTGGGCGGTAAACCCCCTTTGTGATGTGTATCCTGCATTGACAAATGTTCTGTGGGTATTGAAACTTCCGAAGGAATAGGACGCGTCCAAATAGGTGCCTGGTGATTTTTTGGTGACGATGTTCACGGCACCCCCAAGCGCATCCGACCCAAAATTGACGGGTACCACCCCTTTATATACCTCGATCCGATCGGCAAGGTTCACCGGGAGATTATTGATCTGGAATGCCGAGCTCATGGCATCCATAGGCATGCCATCTATGAAAAAGCGCACATGGCGGCCGCTCAATCCATTGATGGTCACATTGGTCCGTGACCCCAAACCGCCTTCTTGTTGAATCTTCACCCCAGGGGCACGCTCCAACACCTCCGTCATCCCAACAGTGGCATTATGGAAGGGCTTGGCATCTATGGCAACGGCATTGAACCCGGTTTCCTCGATCTGCCTAACGGTGGATTTCCCCACGATGACCACATCATCAAGGGCAAAGGATGGATCTTGCTCAAGGGTGAAATTGAGCTTATGTTCTGTGTCGGGCCCAAGCACTATGACCACTTCTTGTGGAAGGAACCCCACAACTGTGCAGACAACCGTAACTTCTCCGGGTTCCGAGTTCAGGACATACCGCCCATTTTCATCCGAATAGGTAGCATTGTCGCTGTCCTTTACAAAAACATTGGCGTTGATCAGAGGTTGGCCTTCATTGTCCACCACAAAACCGGATACCGTGGTTTGTTGGCCATGGCCTAGGGCAAAAAATGTACAGAAAAGAATAAAGAGAAAGTGTCGTCCCATTAATTTTTGAAATTGACTGAACAGAAAAGATGCATTTCCATTGACCTTATAATCCAAAACCGAGTGAACCATTTCTCCAGAAGGCTGATTTAGAACCACTCCCCTTTGGATTATCATACATGATTTTTGACAAATTCAATGGAATATGGTATTTTTGTTATTTAGATTTAATTTAAATAAAAACAAATTTATTTTAAGCCCAAGGAAAAGAGCTAACGTAAATTGGATTAAAAAAGCCGTAAAAAGGATTTTATGAAATCAACTTTCCATAGCAATCACTTTACCGAGAAAAAAATAGTAAGAAGATATTCCCTTGGCTACCGTACCCAACAACTGCTCGAGGAGGACAGTGAATACAGTAATCCGGACATTAAGCTGAATCTCAAGGAGATCCAGATGGATGGCATCCATATAAGCATCAGGAATGAAAAGATCAGGCCACCCTTTATCATGGAGGTGGAACATGACTTTCCTTTTTTGAAAATGCATTTTGAGATCGAGGGAAGCAGCAGCTACACGCCGAAGAACGACAAAAGTTTGGCGGTGAACATCCCCAATGGGCATTACAATTTCTTTTTTCTTCCCAAAGTGAAGGGCACCTTGACCTACAACACCACGATCAGGAGAACGTTGGAGATCAATTTTACAAAGACCTATCTGAAGCGTGTTTTTGGACAATCGTTCACGGAAGCGAGTTCCACTTACGGGGAGGCCCTGAAAAACGATGTGCCCTTTTTGATGTGGGAACAGAGCCGGCCCATCACGCCACGTTTGCACATCATCATACAGGAAATTATCGATTGCAAGTTTGACAGCAGTATCAAAAAAATATACCTGGAATCCAAGATCACAGAGATATTGACCATTCTTTTCAACGAGTTGAAAAACAAAAAGACCCTTGAAAAAAACCTTGTGGAGGAGGACTATCAAAAAATTTTGGAGGCGGGGTCCATCATCAGGAAAAACCTGAAGAACCCACCCACCATACCTGAATTGTCCATCATATCCGGTATCAACCAATTCAAGCTGAAGCAACATTTCAAACTGGTTTTCAGAAAGCCAATCTTCACCTACATAACGGACCTTCGGATGGAAAAGGCCAAGCAGTTGATCGTTGAAAAAGGATATACGGTAACCGAGGCATCCTATGAGGTTGGGTATAAAAATCCACAGCATTTCACAGCAGCGTTCAAGAGAAAGTACAATTACCTGCCAAGCCGATTAAAGAGCAATCAACCCACATAGTCTATATTTGCCCCTTATAAAAATTCAACCACACCATGTCCAAACCATATATAAACCTTCCCGCCTGTTTTTTAATCCTTTGCCTGGGTCTTTTCCAAAACCTTGCCCTTGGGCAGGAGAAAATCGAGGTGGGTGAAAAATTCCACATAGATTCTCGGGTTTTGGGAGAAGAGCGGGAGATTTTGATTGGGTTACCAAAGAGTTATCATGACACTGTCTATGCCAAAAAAGAGTACCCCGTGTGTTATTTCTTTGATGGGGACAGCCATTTTGAAAATTTTGTGGCCCAGCGGAACTGGCTCACGAGAAACCTGTATTCCTCCATGCCGGAAATCATTTTAGTGGGTATTGTGCAAAAGGACAGGACCAAGGAGCTCACTCCAAGTGCCATGGAAACCCCAGAGGAATGGAAAAGGGCAAACTTTTCCACAAGTGGGGGAAACGTCGCCTTTATGCGGTTTATTGAGGAAGAACTGAAGCCCTACATCAACAAAGGGTACAGAACCAATGGCCATGAAATATTGAGCGGCCACTCCTTTGGAGGGCTGGCCGTGGTGAACGCCTTCCTAAAGCGTCCTGAAAGCTATAATGCCTATATCGCTATAGATCCCAGTCTTTGGTGGGACGATAAAAAACTGCTGAACAGTTTAACGAACACGTGGTACGACTCCAAATACGATGGTAAGACCCTGTTCTTGGCCAAAGCCAACGATTCCGGTTCTGGTGATGACCACCACAATGCCATTCTGGAGTTCCATAGCAGGCTGGAATCGCTCGATGAAGGCAAAAAACTGTATTGGAAGTACCGGTTCTACGAGCCTGAGGACCATGGTTCTGTCGTGGTGCCCGCAGTGTATGATGCCCTGCGTTTTATTTTTGACGGCTACCAAATGCCCGTAAAGGAAGCCATGAAAGATCCCTCTGCCCTAGAGGGCCACTTTGATGCCATAAGTGCGAAGTTGGGCTACCGAATTCTCCCTGATGAACAACTTATCGATGAAATGGCGAAAGTCTGTGTCAGACAGGATCTCATTGCCCAAGCCAAAGAGCTACTGGAAAGTAATGTAAAAAATTACCCCGATAGCGGTCACGCCAAAAAAAGATATGAAACTTTCTTGGTGGAATATAAAATCAAATTGGCAGAGGAAAAATAGATATGCCAATACAACCCACAAGAATTAAGTTTTAGGGAAAGACATTGTCGCATTGCCTCCTTCGCTGCCATCAATTGCTGGTTAGAAAATATCGATTTTTCATAGCCTATCGGTTCCATAAGTCGAAACTATGAACTGTACCTGGGTTAGAATAATAGCCGGTATATGCAACTATGATTGAAAAGTCTTTGGAGCAATGACAAACATTCATTTATTGCCCTTTGAAATGGTCAATAATAACCAATACAATTGCGACTTCCTATCCCAAAATCTTTCAATTCATCTGATAATTCTCAAGGTTGTTCCATCCTTTCGTCTTTGTACCGTTTGAGGTTCCTCGTCCAACATTTTCTTCAAATGTGACATGTCTTTACTGATTTTCTTTTCCACGACCCTGGCATACTTTTGTGTTGTCGAAAGTTTAGTATGTCCCAAAAGTTTGGAAACGGTCTCAATGGGCACATCGTTCATCAGGGTGATGGTGGTCGCAAAGGTATGTCTGGCCACATGAAAAGTAAGGTGTTTGTCAATGTTTGCCCTTTGGGCAATAATTTTTAAGTATTTGTTTACCTTTTGATTAGAGTACACTGGAAGAATGACATTTCCATTTTTGGGAAATTCCTTATACTTCTCCAATATCTGCTTGGCTTTGGTCAAAAGGGGCACCTTGACTTCTGTCTTGGTCTTTTGGCGTCGCACATCGATCCACAGTTCTCCATCGATGCCGGATACGATACCATTGGGCTTAAGTAGTTTGATCTCTATATAGCTGAGTCCTGTATAACAGGCAAAAAGAAATAAATCACGCACCAGTTCGATTCCCCTTTCCTCAAATTCCAATTGGCCCAATACTTTGATTTCCCCCTCTTCCAGAAAAGCACTGTCATAATCCTCCATTTTCACCTTGTAGAGGTTAAAGGGATTCTTTGGGATACAGTCAAATTTATAGGCCATGGTCACCAATTTCTTTAACCGCAGCATATGTTTCATGATTCCATTATTGTTCAACGTTTGGAATGATTTGATTGGTTCACAGTTCCGAAGGTAGTTTTCAAACTCGATCAAAAAGGCATAATCGATGGAGGCCAACCCAATATCCGGCACCCTATATTTTTTGGAAATGAAGCGTTTCAGGTAGGTCTCGGTGGAGGAATAGTTCTTGACGGTACCCTTTGCGAGTTTGGGCAATTCATAAGTGCGGTTGTACTCCAATAGGTCGAGGAGGGTGAGCATCACCTTGTCCTTTCCCAAGAAACGAAGTTTGATGGATTGCGCCGTTATAAAGTTGCTCTCGGCACTCAGTTGTCGATGGCATTCCAGCAACTTGGCCCGGATGTCATCCAGATACTTGTTGACAACAACGGATTCACTGGCCCGATGGTCCATTTTTCCCAAAATAGGACACCATCGTTCTTCAAAAGTTGATCTATGGACACTGATATCTGCATTTTTTCCCTTACATCTGATCCGGACATAAATTGGAAACCGTCCATCTTTCTTTTTTCTTGATTTTTTCAGCCAAAAGCTGATACTGAAGGTATTAGAGATATTCATGTGTTCTCGCTTTAAATGAAACATTGGATGAAGCGAAAGTCAAATCACACGAAAAATCGACTCAGGAAGTACAATTTAGGGAATTTTTCCCGACAAAAATAGGACACTCTATAGGACATCCTCACCGATGGTTTCAGATGGAAATAAAAAAAACCAGAAAAAATTAATTTTCTGGTTTTCAATTAATTAAGGTTTTACTTAGTGTCATAAAACCATGGTTCGTCGGGATGACTGAACCACCCATATAGTTGTAAGTTATTGTAAATCAGAAACAAGAACTGAAAATTCAGAACCTGCACACCTTATTGCACA
>CP051244.1:3200259-3217053 GCA_017795045.1 Allomuricauda sp.
TTAAAAAGTATGAATTACCTTGAAAAAATTATAATCAATCGGACCAATATTAATTCATATTTTACTAATCTATATCTATTTAGAAATCCTGTCCCAAGGATCGGGGTATCTACAGTTCCTGAACAATTGTATGGCATTGGGGTTGAAATTATACCTTTCCTTGTATATATGCCGCATTGGCCCTGAAACTGGTCACGCTGGTCTTCCCGGATTGGTTGTCACTGATATTGTAGGATGCTCTAAAATTCGTGTTGAGCCTGTTGTCCAAAAATTTCTTGTTAATGCCCAATGTGGGGGTCCATGTGGTAGCGTCCTCCCTTCCAATGATATTTGTCGTACCATTGAAAGCTGCCATGATATTGATACTTTTCTTTGAAAAACCAAGGGTGTAAGAAGCATTGACATTATGAAAGGTCGAGGCATCCTCGATACGGACGATGCCCCCTGCTCAGTTGACCACATCGGCCAGTGCATAGTTCAAATAAGGCCCAGTTGGAGGTCTTCCTATCTGGCAATGAAATAGTTGACCTTCACATTGGCATTCTGGGAGAGCTGCTTGTAATCAAACTGTTCATCGTCATTGTCCAACTGGTTATCATCGTTGATGCCATCGAACTGATTGACCCTTGCATTGGTAAAGGTTCTGAAATTGGAATACATGGCATAAAAAACAGTAGGTTAAATATTTTGGTTCTCATTTTAATATTAATGCACAATGAAGATTGCCGCACATTGAGTGCTTACTGAAACGGGCAAAGGGGCCGTTTCACAACCCAAATTTCTATTTGTAATGTTCGACCAATCCGAAACCTTTCATGAATTTGGCCACTGGAATACGATATACGTCGCCATTTTCACCTTTCACGGGCCTCAATTTCTTTCGTTTCACCAGTTTTTCTCATATATAATCCATATCCATCATGTACAGCTTGTCGCTATGGAGTTTTCATCGTCCTGGGAGCACCGTTCATAAAATGCCAGTACCACCGGCGTCCTTGTATATTCCTGCATCTTCAGATAATGCTCCAAATGGTCCCTCTCAAAATAGATATGGGGCATTCCTTCATTCCAGTACACTTTCTTGCAACGCCCTGTTGTAAAAACGAATTCCTTACAACATTGCTACAAATCCTTTCCCACAAACCACAAAGCCCAAGCACAGCAAGCTTTGTGATGAAAGATAGGGCAAGATCAAATTATCCTAGTCACTTGTCAAAATTATGCCATTAGCCTTTATCATCTTCCTTAAATTTAGAATGGCATAACGCATTCTCCCAAGTGCCGTATTTATTCCAACCCCTGTCTCTTTGCATATTTCTTGATAACTCATTCTTCTGTAAATACGCATTGTCAGCACTTCTCTTTGATCATGATCAAGTCCATCCAAGAGACCTATAAGGTCTTCATGTATCTGTTCCTTTATGATTCGTGTCTCAATATCAAGGTCATTATCTCCCAAAATGGAAAGAATACAGAAATCATCAGTATTTTCAAAGATTGCCAACTTCTTCATTCTTCTAAAATAATCCATTGTAAGATTGTGGGCTATTTGCATAACCCATGGCAAAAATTTTCCATGCTCATTATAACTGCCCTTTTTAATGGTCCTTATTACTTTGACGAAAGTATCCTGAAAGATATCATCAGTTACCTCTTTGTCCCTGACTTTGGAATAAATATATCCATAAATACGATGATTGTGTCTGTCGATCAAGACTTCCAATGCCTTGTCCTCCCCATTGATGTATCTTTCAACCAAGGTGGAGTCTTTAAGATTTTTTCTCATACAAATTATTTCATTTCACTTCCTTTTTATCCCCATTAGACCGAAAATTCAGTTTATTCAAAAGGGGTAAGTCTTCACTAGGAAGAGCCCCAAAATGCACATCTAGTTCTTTTATCTTTGCGTCATCTGAACCATATCCATTTACAAGAACTTATATATGGTCTTTATGAGCTTTTTTGTGGTTTTAATTAAAAATCAAATTCCAAAATGGACTTGCAACAAAAAAATGGACAACCAGTTAAGAGTCATGCCTCTGATGCCTCTGATTTTTGGTTATACATTTCGTTTTCAAATTCCTCTATTGTTTTATAGTCCAATGCCGAGTGTATCCTCATTCTATTGCACCAGGTCCCTATCCACTGGAATATAGATAGTTCTGCTTCGGACCTGAAGCTATAATTTTGATGGCACTCCCATTGGACCTTCAAGCTCTTGAAGAAGGATTCCACTACTGCATTGTCCCAGCAATTTCCTTTTCGGTTCATTGATTGTACCACTGGACCATTATGCTCTTTAAGGATACCAGTAAACTCGTAACTGGTATATTGTGAACCCCTATCGGAATGGAAAACAAGTCTGTCCGTGATTTGGCCCTCATTATCCTGGCCACCCTCGGCCTTGAGGTCCTATATCCCCTTTTCAAGAGCTCCTCCCGGACCCTTGGTGCCCCATAACTCCCAAAGCTGTCCTTGAAAATACCATGTATGGCCACCGTCAGGGCCTCGTTCTCCAACCATCTTCTGGAAGGGCCACGGTTCAACCAATTATAATACCCGCTTTTGCTTATCTTGAACATATTGTACATCTTCTTCCCGACAGGAAATTTGAACCTGTGGTGTTTTATGGACCTATATTTTTTCTGTCGCCCTAGGAGAAGATGTCTATCGCCTTTTTTGGGATATTGCGCTCAATCTCCACGTCCCTCAGTCTTTTCTTGAGTTCGGCTATCTTCCTTTGTTCTTCGGTAAGCTTGGGGTTGCCCTTTCCGGGAAAACTGTTCTTCCCGTATTTCTTGGCCTCCCTGCGCCGGCGTCCCAATACCGAGGGGTTCAGGCCCAGTTCCCTACATACCTCTGCGGCATAGCCCCTTGCATAGCTCAGTTCCATAGCGTTTTGCTCGAACTCTATTGTGTACTCTCTTTTTGGTTTTGACATGTTTTCAAAGTTAATTCAAACAGTCAACATACTCTTTTCCCAATGTCCAGTCAAATGTAGTAAGTCCACCCACCTACTTGCTTATTGAAAAATACTGTTAAGGGCATTGCTCATCTTAGCCCAACCTGTCGCATCTTTTCTAAGTTTGTCATAAGACTGCTCAATATGTATAAACCGCCCTGTGGTCTCACTTGCACTAGTATTGCACGGATTGTCCCCTCCATTTAAAAAACGGCCTTGGGTATTGGTAAAACCCCTTAAACGGGTCCAATCGGTATCTATATGCGCAATTTTAAAAGTGAGTTCATCATCCTCTACCAAAAGCGCATCACGAATCATGGCAGCATAATCTACTTCTGGCAATTGGTTGGTACCGTTGCTCATTATAATATCAGGGTCAGTGGTTCCTTTACTAAAGCCATGGAGCTGTACAAATGTTAGGTCTGGTAAAGCTGTGCCCAGGTTTTCTGTGGTCCATTGAAAAACAGAACCTGTATGATGTGCCAAATCAGAAATTTTAAAAGCCCCGCTTACACCACATGCAGACGTTGTTCCTGAGCAACTACTTGTCTGGGAGCTATTGCAACGATGGGTGCCACTGATCATAAGGGCTCTAGCCATCGTGTTTCTATAAATATAGGCCGCCTGAAACCCGGTATTGGTATCATATTTTACATGGGGGGCCATCACTACAAAATTTTCTGCATCCGTTTCTTTTCTGAATACGTAAGTGCCCCAATAGTTTTCTTGTACGTTATATTCTTCCAGCACATAAAAAACCTGTGGAATTGAAAGGCCGTCATCGGTAAACTCCGTTATCTGATAATTTAATTCTGCTGCCATTGTTACCGCCCCATCTATATTATCTTGAAGCATTAAGGTCAATAGGGTATCCCATTGCGTGCGTTGAGCATCTGTTGGCAATTGATAATTATCGCCAGAGCTGCCCGGCATGGCATTAATTAGGTTGGTTAAATAGCTCTCTAAATTTCCTGATGCAACTTGCAATTCTTGGTGTGTGGTACTGTCCACTTCCCACTTGGCGTACAGCTCCGTGTCCTCGCTTATGGCAGTTGAAAAGGCGAACGCGGTCCCATAGGTGTCATCCGTGTACCATCCACCGAAGGAAAAACCATCCCTGGTGGGGTCTTCCGGCTCCGTGGCGGCCCTTCCATCCACCACCTCTTGGCCATCGACCGCACTGCCCCCCCCGGTATCGAAGATGACAGTATATATGTCCAGCCACTTGGCGTACAGCTCCGTATCCTCGCTTATGGCAGTTGAAAAGGCGAACGCGGCCCCATAGGTGTCATCCGTGTACCATCCACCGAAGGAAAAACCATCCCTGGTGGGGTCTTCCGGCTCCGTGGCCGTCCCTCCATCCTCAATCTCTTGGCCAGAAACCGCACTGCCTCCCCCGGTATCGAAGATGACCGTATGGGACGTAATGTTCTCCTCCCACTTGGCGTACAGCTTTTCGTCGGTGGTTATTGGTGTTTCAAAGTCGAACGCTTCCCCCGAAAAGTCGGCATCCGTGTACCACCCTCCGAAGGAAAAACCCTCCCTTGTGGGGTCTTCCGGCTCCGTAGCCGTCCCTCCATCCACCACCTCTTGGTCAGAAACCGTATTGCCTCCCCCGGTATCGAAGATGACCGTATATATGTCCAGCCACTTGGCGTACAGCTCCGTGTCCTCGCTTATGGCAGTTGAAAAGGCGAACGTGTTGGCATAGGTATCATCCGTGTACCATCCCCCGAAGGAAAAACCCTCCCTAGTGGGATCCTCAGGCTCCGTGGCGGTCTTTCCATCGACCACCTCTTGCTCCGAAACAGAGCTTCCCCCCTCGCTATTGAATACGACCTCATGAGAAGTCACAGCGTCGTCGTCTTTACACGATGAGAGCAATAGAACGGATATCATAAGATATCCAAAAAACTTGATGTTCATTGTTCTGTCCTTTTTAAATATTGAACTCGTTTAGACTTTTCTGTTTTGAATTTTCTTAGGGCAATACAACGAACGATAAATAGTTGAATCCTTTCCAACTTGCAATGGAGGTATCGAACTCGTCCAGCAGTGAGCGAAAACTGTCCATCCAGGCATTTGCCCTTTCCATGGCATATCTCATATCATAGAGTTATTGGTCAAAGTACTCGTCCCTGTCCTGCTTACTTCCATTTCGTTTGTTGAGACATACGTTGGCATTGACTTCCCTGGCGACACATGTACCCCTGAAATCCTTGGAATCGAAGCCTGCATCGGTATCCATGAAAAGCCCTGCCACGGGTATGTCCGCTTTTTCAAGGGTTGCGGCCACCACTTCGAAGTGCACCTCCATATCGTACAGGTCGTTGTGGTTTCCCGCTACGGGACCGGACATGGCCAATGGCAGTCCCTGTATGTCGGTCAGATAAAGCGTATTGGTGTTCTTGCCCTTCTTCCTTCCCTGAAAGTCCACTCCCTCACCGCCACGGATGACAGGCGTATGACTCCCGTCAAGGTCGACACTTGAGAGGTCCAGCTTACCCCTATACTTCACGGACAAGTATTCCCTCTGTACACCCGTCTTAATTTTGTGGAGAATGGCGTTGACAATTTGCGATAAGGGAACCCGAGGGGAAAATCCCCTTTTGGAAAGCGATATGTATGGGATTATCTTCATTTCTATGATATCTTTGTCGAGTACTTTATACATGGGCTATGGGATTTATGTTCAGTGACACAAATGTCCGTAGCCCTAGTTTTCGATTCAAATAAAAGTCTAAATCACTTCATTTTCATAAAATTATAATTAATATGGGTGCAAAGAAAGGCACTTGGTGGCCGCGGGCGAAGGGTGGTGTCATAACTGGTCGTTATAGCGTCCCTACCGGTGGTGACAGCCAACTCCCCGTCCGTTACGCCCTGCTTTGCGGACATTGGCGAAGGCATTACCTTTGCCCCAAGGGCGAATGGGCTTTTTTATTTTCATGAAAAAATAATTGATATGGTTATCTCCATATTCCGTTCCCGATATATGGGGACGGTGGACATATGATTCCGGCCCTTTTTTTGACTGGGGACCTGTGCACCTGTTCCTAACTGCCATGGGAATATTTGTGTTCGGCCGGGGGGGGGGGGCAGCATTTAAAATGCCTTATCGTACATTTTCACATCGGTGGGCTTCATTCCCCATATAAAAATGGTGACGACACTGGTGTTTTCATTATATACACTCGAAGTTGTCATTTTATGCAGCTATGTGGTCACTGGGCCACTTCCAGTGACAACGTTGGCCTTAAAATTGAAAATTTAAGCTTGGATTTGATGGATCCCGATCCCAAGCAACCCGGAAGGTCCATCAATGGGAAAAAATTAAAGGGATTGGCCGAGAGTATCAAGGAATTTGGCGAGCTATAGCACATCACCGTCAGGAAATCCAATAAGCGGTACATTATCGTCATGGGTGAACGTATAATCCGAGCCAGCAAACTCGCTGGCAAAAAGACCATTCCGGCCTTCGTAAGGGATTATGTGGACAATGACGTACTTGGAGGTACAGATCATAGAAAACCTGCCACGTCTGGACGTGGAACCCAAAGAGGAACAGGAGGCTATTGCATTTCTGAGCGAGAAGTATTCCCCTTGGGAGTTTGCAATAGGCCTTGGACGGGGAGAGAATTTTGTGAGACAGCGCATCAAGTTGTCAGGTTTGATAGAGGGGTTCAAACATTTTGTCCGCAGCAGTGAAATGACACTTTCATTGGGAGTGGGCGTAGCCCTTTTTGAGCCGGAGAATCAAAAGATGATGTTGGAAGCCATGGGCAAGGTATTCAACGGTAACCAGATCAAGAGAAAAATCGAAAACTGGACCTATGACCTGGCCAAGGCTCCATTCGATATTGAGGACGTAAACCTGGTCCCAAAGGCAGGAGCCTGTTCCCAATGTCCGTTCAATGCGGCCAATCAAGGAAACCTGTTTGGTGAGAGCAAGATGATCTGCATAAAATCAGCTTGCTATGAGACCAAAAAAGCGGGATTGCTCTTAAGTCTGATAGAAAGGGCCAAGAAAGAGAACCTCCTCTTGGTGCCAAATATCAGGAGACACTGGGCAGATCATGAACGAAACCAACTGATAATCTCGCAAATGGAATAGCATGGGCTAACCGTTCGTCTACTGGATGATGTTGAGACCATTCACATTCCGATAAAGCCTACGGCCAAATCCATCAAGGAACAATATCATTGGAAGGAGTTCACAAAAGAAGAGCTGAAGAAAGAACATCAAAAAGAAGGAAAGAGCACCAAATTCAAAAGTTGAAACTATGACTTAACTTTGGACCGGGCTAGTCCTAATTCGTTTGAAGACGTACACACTATTTCCCTGAACTGATTCACCGAACTCTAAACCATAATCAAATCAGTACATTATGTTGCAAAATTTATTGGCGTTCTGCCTTACTAAATTAAGCAATAAACCAATATAAATGGAATTCTTGGGTAAATTGATAAAATTATTTTATACTCAACGCCATTTCCAAAAATCAGGATATATAAAATGAATCAAAAGTAAATCCCTCATTTGGTTTTTGATTGGATAATAAGCATTAAAAGGGAGTCCATGTTTCTTCAAAATTTCCTTTAAGCAATTACTTATGATAAAACCATAGCTTGGTAATACAGCTGACAGAAAATCCAGGGTTAGAACCTAAAGCGGTTCAAAAAGCTATTTCATACATTTCATACTTATATTCCATAAAACTTTCTTTGGGAAAATTAGGGTCATATGATTTTATGTATAGTGGATAAAACCTGTCCAAATATTCCTTTACCTTTAAAAATGGATGGTACTCCAACTGTATTTGTTCAGTAACAAACATTTCAATTATATTCCCGGCTCCATAGGTATCTTTCATTACTACCTGATGACATTTAAAGCCATTGATGGCTTTTACGATGCTCTTATTTTCAGATATTATTGGAAAATGTTCTTTTTCCATATACCGTATAGGAACGTTCTTCCTACTAAAAAAATCGGATATCCAGTTATTCATGCTTTGGGTTAAACTGTCCCGGGAAATATTCATGGAATATAGTGTCCTTAAATCCATGTATTCATGTTGTTCATCTTGTGTCCTCACGAATCTGGGCAAATGTTGAAAAACCATTTTTTCTGAAGAAACAAATAAATAATCAATGTAATTTGTATTATATGCCCGTGCCAATCTAGCTGGGGGTGGTGGAGGTGGAAGTTGCCGATCCCTAAGCTTATATTCTTCAGAAAGCTTTTTTTGAACACTAGACAAACTATCCGCCACTTTTTGGGATTGATAGTAATGTGATTTTATGATAAAACAGACAGCTTTGTTCTTAAAATCTTCCTTTTCTTGAGCCAACAATTGAGCAGAAAAGAAAAAAAGAAACAGCTTTAAGGTCATTGATCTATAAGTATTCATTTAATCGTACAATATCTTATTTCTTCTTTTTATTGAGTACATACGTTTACAAAACAATCGGGGATACATCCAAGACTTTAGTATTTCTCATGTACACAAAAATCCTTTGTTTCATATCCTGTGATTTCAGCATTTTCAAAAACGTCCTTGAGTCTTTGACTTATTAGTGTATGCATACTTGGAAGCAATGTCCTGAAAAAATCAAGATTTGGGAAATTTTCGTTAAAAACGAGCCTTTCCCAATAATAATCGGTCAGACGTGGTTTTGCTCTTGTCATGGCCATAAACCCTTCTATATCATTATCAAGATTAACCTCTTCTATGATTTTATCCTTTTCATCAGGCAATATACTACGCAGGCACAATTTTGATTCTTCTCTATCTACCCAATCCCAAAAATCAGGATTTATGAAATGGAACCAAAAGTAATCACGTGATGATTTTCCTGAATGTATTTTTGCTTGATAAAATGCACTAGAAGGTAGCTTGTGCCTTTCCAAAATGTTTTTTGCTTTTTGACTTACAAGAAGGCGATGCCCCATTCCACCTGATAGCATAACATCCGTCCATTTTGCTTTCGACAACAAAACAAGTTCTATTTTGGGAGTAAAGTTGGGGAACTCGTTGTGTTTAAGATTATATATTCCATCCGGAGCCCTTGGATTGATCTTTCGACTTATTTCGCATTGTGGAAAATCTCCAATTTCAGATAGTTCAGTTGAATGACTAAATTCATAATACTTCATAATGTTAAATTACTACAAGTTTTTAAAATAGTCATTTAAATTCTTTCCAGATTTTTTTGCCTGTTCAATTAAATCCAAAAGCTCGGGTATCAATTCTTTTTCCAGAAAATCAATTGCTTTTTTTCCATCATAGTTTGGATTAAGTTGTTCCCACTGATCAAATCTCTTAAGAACATAATCATTATATTTTGGATGATTACCATGAATTCCGCCTATACCTTGAAAAAACTTCTTAAGAGGTATTCCATTAACCTTAGAGTTCATATGGAAACCCCACTCCGCGGCTTTCTGAACAATACCCTCATACCGTTGAGCCCATGGAATAATATGGTGAGCCTCTTCCCCTGCAACTGTCCCAACAATTTCCTTGAACCTGCTCTTTCCACCAAATTGGATAACACCATTGACTGTCTTATAAGTGAGCTTTATGGTCTTATTGCCCACTTTGACCATTTTACTTACAATCTTAAGCCCTCCCTTTGTGATCTTGGCAACAGGTTGAAGTAGTTTTCCACCTGGTACAGAACCAACTATCAACCATAGACCTGCTTCGGTCCTGCTGACCTTGTTCCCATCAAAATTCTCTCCATTAACTAGGATGACGGTATCTTCGATTGGGAGTGCATACCTTGCAATCCCCTTCATGCCTTTCCAAAAAGCCACTGCAAGATATGGGTCACTCGTAGTACTTATGCCCTTGGCAGGCAAGAGGAGTTCATGCCATCTACCTGATTCATCATCATGTATATAATAATAGAACCCGTCATCGTTAAGAGTGTCCTCAGAAAAAGATCCTCCCCCATTTATGGATTTTCTTGGTGAATTGGAACGATAGACCCATCCACCATTGTCCAATTGATAAAACCTGTTCGGTCCTCCTTTGTCCAGAACATAGTTTTTATAGGAAAGTGCCTCCAGGCCACCTATCTTGCCACCGCCATTTCCCTTTACATAACCATTGCGGATACGATTGAGTTTTTGGGTAAGTCCATATTCTGTATTTTCCAAATGTTCATCAATGACCTCGTCCCGTATCTTTTCCAATCCGTTTCTTGTGCCGCTGCAATCAGGTCCCAAACGTATGCCACGGGGACCAATTGGGCGGTTCCTTTCACATTCCTTTACCCTGTCATTGATATAGTTCGGCAGGAAGACCAATGCTTTCACGTCAGGAACCGGGGCTTTCCTTTTGCCCATTTCCAAAAGTGTACCGGGATCCCAAAAATTAGGAGGGGTGTACTTGGATATAGTGGGATTTAGGATATGGGACAGCCCACGGTTGTTGTATTGTGTAAGATAGGTGGTCATGAAGAAAATCTTATCCTGAAGCCCTTTTTGCCTGTAATGGGCAACACGTTTATTTGCCATTTCATTGGTCAGGCTTCCGTCATTGATGATTTTGTACATTCCCTGCGCCCATGACCTGTTCCGTGCCGATTCATATTCTTTTTCCGAAAAATCGGTCATTACCGTACTTTTAAGTTGCGTGACTTGGGACGTGCTGGTTCTTCCCAACTGTTTGCCCCGAACAACTTCATCAAAAAGATGGCACTCTACCCTGAACTGATTGCTTGACCCGCATTTGTTTCTAACACTTTCCCACTCCAACAACAGCCCAAGTTCCCCTGTATGGGTCTCCTGTTCCGAATCCAGATTATTTGCCTTCTTCACATAACTATACCCGATCGAGTGCGCTCTGTCTTCAACGCCCAATACATTCTTCTCATATTTTTTAAAGAAATCCTTTTGTGCAGTTCCAAAAGAAGTATGCTTTGTTCCCAACTGCCGATTGATTTCCTCTAGAAAATTACCCTCTTGTTTCTTTAGCCATTCATCAACCTTTTTTTGTTGTGCAGCGTTGATGGCACCTTGCATATCCAATAACACCTGCATGTCATTGAAGGTAATATCAAAATGAAACGGTTCCTCTGTCTTGGAAGTTGTTGTCTTAGTAGTTGTTTTCTTGGAAGTCGTTTTCTTTTTGGTTGTTGTTTTCTTTTTTCGGGTATCCTGCTTTTCTTTCTCTATGGCCGCTTTTCTGTCATACCTCCGATACTGTGCGGTGATGGTCGTACTGCCAATAAAAAAAGCCGATAGGAACACTATTGCTATGTAAATCTTTTTCATCTTTCTTGGATTATTTTTTGATCACCAATTTGGAATGCACCTGACCGTTGACCCGTACCTGTACAACATAAAGACCACCTCTTAGATTACTGTTGGATAGGGTATGGGTGTGCTCCCCTGACTTTAGGTACGAACTAATGACTGTTTCAACACTTGTGCCCCCATAATAGTCCAACAGCCTGACCTCGACATTGGAATCAGAGCCCAGTTCATAATATATCAGCAGATTGTCCACAAATGGATTGGGGTATAGTTTTATAAAGCTCTCTTCCTGCTGCGCAAAAGCGGCCAGGACCTCATCCGAGAGCTGGACATCTTCCTTGGTAAGGACCAAGGTCATCGGTGGACCGGGTTCCGACCACTGTATAATCCGGGATTCCAATCTTCCAATGAGATAAACGGTCCCGTCGATGTTCTTTTCGACAAAGGAAATCGATAGCAGATCGTAATCAAGGGTTTTAAAATCCGGGTGGTCCGTATATTGTTTTTCGAGACCGATCTGACTGTCGAAAAGTGTCAACGTTCCGTCCTTCCAAATGGCCTCACTTTCATCCGCGGTTCCATTGATTTCAACACTTGTCCCAACTGAACCGTATGCATCTTCCACTTGCCCTACGGAAAGACCCACGGGAAAGCTCCTTGACATAGTTTTTCCCGACCAGTCCATTTCCATGAGATACCCTTTCCATGCACCCTCGATGTTGGAGGGAGGGGTGGATGCGGTGACACCCGATCCATGGGAACTGTTTCCTGCAATGTTTTCTACTTCTCCAGAAAGATTGTTGGTTTGCTGCGTGGGGATGTCAGGTATGGCCTCGACATCAAATTGCTCCAATAAAACTTCGCTGTTGTATATCGGGTTGTCCTTAAGGAGCTCCAATGCCCTTTGCCCGTCCCTGTGCACCCCATAACCGAACCAGTACATCTTGGCGAGCCAATGTTGTGCCATGGGGTCATCACTCTTTTTGAACCACTCCATTGCCCTTTGATAGTCCTGGTCGATGTTCCCCAGCCCCTTGAGATAGAGGTAACCAAGGCTGTAGGCCGCCCTCCCGCTTCCCATTTCATAAGCGGTCTCGAACTGCTCCCTGGCCCTGTCAAAATCCAAACGGGTCCCGATACCGTCCTTGTACAGGATGCCAAGCAGGCAGGCCGCTCCCGTGTTCCCTTCTTCCGAGAGTTCCTTAACCTGCCCGAACATCCTTTTTGATTCCCTCCTTTCCAGGTCTCCATCGTAGATCCGGTCCTCAATGGACCTTAATATGGAATCTGCCTCCATTTCCTGTGCGCAGATCGGTGCGCACAAGGCCAAAGTCATCATGGCCATTGCAAAATTTCTCTTCATATGGTTATAGTTATAGTGGTTGAATGTTATGTCCGTTCCCGATACTGAGGATTCCATCGAAACCCTGATGTTGTACAAAGAAAGAAAAAAGTTACAATATATTATTACCTTTTGTAAGGTAATTGCTGTTCCCCTTTTTTTTGGGCCTTTGGTGGAGTGTTCTTGTCCTTCTACGGAGAGGTCCACTATCTTTATGGAAACCTCGTTCACTACATCGCATTGGAAACATACCCCGAAAAAAATCCCCTTGAGGCCTTGGGAGATCGCATAAGGCAGTTGCGCCTACAGAAGGGCATGCGCCAGAACGAGGTTGTCAAAAGGGACACACTGTCCTGACCTTCGATGAGTTTCTCCAATGATTTCGCGGCCCCTTGGAGTGGATTTAATGGCTGACTCTGTCATCTCATCCATTTTTACTCTTTTTCCATTAATCGATAGATTGAGTTTAAATCATCTATTATTTTTTTACGATATCCTTTTCCCTTCAACTTTCCAGAGACACGACCAAAAAAAACAATGCTGTTTTGTTTTAAATCAAATATGAAAACGTTGACCTCACTGGAGTCAACATATAAATATGGGTGGTTGACAATCCTAAGTCCATTATGACCTATATAACCACCTCCACTTGACCTTAAGCGAGGTTTTATAAAAGGGACCATCAACAATTCTAAATTGGGGCCTTCCATAATCCGAAAATTTTCGGGAAGCATTATGTTCACCAAAGAACCTTGAGTTTCTATTTCCTTGAGCGCAATGTTCAATTCCCGTTGCAAATATGACCTGAACATTTTGTTGTTGTTGGGAATCAGTTTGCTGTCCATTTTATATTTTGAAGAATCAGCTTTTAGAATTGAATCAAGGGCCAAATTGGTATATTCAATGAAATATTGACCACTCTTTGAGTATTGGGCCCCGTTCGATTCAAAACTATAAATGGGATCTATATACCCCATATCGTTCAATTCGGTCGATCCATTTGAAATCGCGACCGTTCTGGAACCGGAACATGAAACAAGAATTGAACACAGCAGCAGGATCGAGATTTTTGTTTTCATAGATGGAATGTTAAATGATTGAAATGGGAACAACCTGATGATAGCGTGAATGTACAAGACTCGGTCATTGATATTTCTTAAAGGGTAAACCCACAATATCTACCGTGGAAATCAGGTCCACTTGAAAAATGTCCCCATTATGGCTTTTTTGAGAGGGAATATCTGTTTCATTTTAACCGGCGACAGAGCTGTAATACATGGAGTACGGACGACAGGGCCGGTTTCTTTATAAATTTAAGGTTTTTGGCATCTTTCGTTTTATACTATATCAATCCTATCACACATATTGACGCTGTTGACCTTTTCTGATGTTTGATATGCCAAACCTAATCATCGGAACAAAATGAACCCATCCAAAACCATGTGCCGGACTTTAAATCCTGGAAAAACATTTTGCACAAGTTGTAACTTAATACCTTTGGATTGGACAAAGAACCAATAAAGTTACAATATATAGTAATTTTTTATAAAACAATTGCTGTTCCCCCTTTTTTTTAGCCGTTGGTGGAGTGTTCTTGTCCTTCTCCGGAGAGGACCACTATCTTTATGGAAACCTCGTTCACTACACCGCATTGGAAACATACCCCGAAAAAAATCCCCTTGAGGCCTTGGGAGATCGCATAAGGCAGTTGCGCTTACAGAAGGGCATGCGCCAGAACGAGGTGGCCAGAAGGTGCGGTTTTTACAAGAGCGGGCTCAACTCCATAGAGGCGGGAAAAAGGAACATATCGGTCATGACCCTCTACAAGATAGCCCATGTCCTTGGAGAGCCCGTTGCCAGTTTCTTCCAAACAGGGGACACTGGGGAGCAATGAACCAGCGAGAGAAACCGTGTTTTGCGCTGCAAGCGCCCCAAACCTTTAGATTAGCTTTCTATTATAAACCAATGTTGATGATGTTGAAAAGAGAGGGCATTCGGTTACGCTTCTTCCGTATCTCCTCCAGTATTCCCTTTGTGGACCTCCCCGATGGATCGCGATACCGTGCCTCTGGAAAAAGCCCACCATCCTTTGCAATGTCTCCGAACAGAAAGGTTCATTTACAATTCTTTTTTTTCATACTTGGTCTTTAATGAAATACTCGTATACTTTTTATCAAAATCAACTGATCCAAGTCTGTAACCTTCTTCACTGTCAATAGTGAAAATGCGCTGAACATGAATGCGACATACCAATGATCGGCCAACCGGTCTAGGTCATTCAAAATATATTCGATGTTTCTTCAGACAGTATATACGTGAAATAAGAAAGCCCACGCGTTGTATATGCCACTAGCATTTAGTGAGTGCCTTTGACCTCACCTTACGGGTGTACAAGCACCCTCAATCGGTTTTGTTAGTCAATTATAACTTCAAGACCAGCCTTCTTAGCTTTGTATTCTATTTTGGTCATCAAATCACAATAGCTCCAATTTCTTAGTACAAATCCCTCTTCCTTGGCAATCTCAGTTTTTTCCTCCTGATTTAAAAGTATGAGGGTTCCTGCTCCATGTTTAACACAAAAATCAATCAACCTCCGACTATAGACATGCAAACGGTTATGGACATAGTTACGTTCCGTTTGACCAAGTCTTTCAACTGCCTTTAGTTTTCTTTTGATGCCCTTGCCCGATTTGGAATAGGTTGCACCGATCTTTGCCCGTCTGTGTGCCGATTGTATCGCCAGTCTTCTGTATAAAAATTCTTCCTTTGTGCCAATGGTAAGCCTTGCTTTGCCAACCCTAACGACAATGGGATATTCAAGGGACAGAGAGGCTTCTGCAATTATCTCTGGTCTTAGTTCATGCCTTTCCTTTACAATTTCAAATACCGCCAACAAGAAAATCTTACCGTCCCTTAATTTGATGTGTGAAGTGCATAGTTTAGTCTTACCCTCCACTACCCGCTCCAACAATGTCCGTTTATCCGTAAAGTCCTTTCCCAAGTAAGTTTTAAATGGAATCTGAAACAAACGGAAGCTGAAAGCTTTTTTCTCTTCGTTAAAGTGTAATCCACTCATGCCCTCCAAATCAAAAGGGAAGGCCATATCCCTCCTGAAGTTTTTCAAAGAACGTTCACCGTTCCAATACTCCGGTCTGTTCTTTGTAAATGATGAAATCAAGGCCTGGTTCAAATTGGACAATATGTTTGTGGGGATTTCGCCTTTAAAGCGGTCTGATATTACTCGATAGGTCGTGTTAATCCTGGAACGGTTAAGGATTCCTTGGTCATCTTTCTTTTCATCCACCAATTTATATTTTACCCCTTCTGATATATAAAAGAATTCCTTTATCATTTCCTGTACATACAGATGGGTAACTATTAAGTTAGCTGCCCTAAAGCATCTGTTCTGCCACTGGTATAACGTATCCAAGGCCTCTTTTTTCTCTTCCTTGGTAGGGAGGTCTATCAGTAGTTGGATCTTTCGAGTGAGTTTTAGCGTTGACTTTTCCATGTTAGGCAGATTGCAATTGATGTTTTGCTTCCATTAGCCTATAGGCTATCATGAATTCCTGATGCACCTCCTTTTGGGAGAGATTAAGTTCATTGGCTATTTCGGAAAAGGAATATCTTAGTTCACAACGCATTTTGAGCACCTTAGTTTGCTCTTCGGTCATCTTGCCTGTAAACTTTATCTCATCTGTCTTGTTGTTACTCGAATCGAGCTTACTTCCTTGATGAAGGATGGTTTTAATGTCTTCAATGGCTTCCTTTATTTCTCTGCTAGTTTCATGGATGCCTTTACCCATTACCTTGGAAATGGCCTTGTACTGAAAGTCATATTTCAAACAGAGATTGATTACATGCCTTTTGCTGTCATCCAATAAGGGCAGGACGCGTTTGATACTTTCGAACTTCTCTTGTTCCCCTTCCTGTAGTTTAGTATTGTCGTTATCCTCACGAGGGTCATACCCAACCATATAGTCTTGGTAATTCTCAAAACTCTCCAAGGAGTGGGCTTTCCTGAAAAACTTGTTTCTAGGGCGCGTATAGTATGAAATGCACTCCCTTTTCATCACAAACCGCAAGAAAAAATAAATGTGCTTGGGTGATTCCAAACTGCCCCTATTTATCCACAACTTTAAGAATACATCCTGCACCAATGTCTCCACAACAAAACCATCATCAAGAAAGCTCTTGCCCAACCAGAAAATCTGTCTGTGA
>CP051244.1:3217798-3234205 GCA_017795045.1 Allomuricauda sp.
GTATGAAATACACTCCCTTTTCATCACAAACCGCAAGAAAAAATAAATGTGCTTGGGTGATTCCAAACTGTCCCTATTCACCCACAACTTTAAGAATACATCTTGTACCAATGTTTCCACAACAAAACCATCATCAAGAAAGCTCTTGCCCAGCCAGTAAATCGGTCTATTGTATTTGGTATAGATTTCCGAAAAAGTTGAATAGCAACCTTTCTTCAATAATTCAAGGTGCCTGTTGTTGATATTTGAAATCACGAGCATCAAATTTTAATGATAACTTACCAAATGTAATCATTTATTTATTATTCGTAATTATTAATTTATTATAAGTATATTTTACAGTACTATAAATGAATTACTTGTCATTTTAGGGTTAACAAATACGCCCATGACAAAAAAAGATGATCATAAAGACCCTGCACTGGTTTCCATAGGTTCAATGTTCGAGACGGGAAAAATTCGAAAGATGTACACTCTTGCCGAATTATATCCGACCCGAATAGCAAAATCACTTGGTATAAATTATGGCAGGTATATGGTCAAGTTGAACCATCCCGACAAGTTCACTATGGGAGAAATAGTAAGGCTTGCAGACTTACTGGATATAGAACCTGACATGATAACCAAGGTCATATATTCGGAATTGAAGTAAAAATTGAAACTAGACCCGGAAAGTCATTTTTTTCTGACTATTATTTATAGGTCATTTTCAAAAATTAAATTGATTGATATTGCCAATTTTATTCAACAATTTTTGAAAAAAGCTGTGGGTTTTCTGTCAAAGCAAGTTGCTCTACCGCAATATTCTCACCATTGAGGCTAACCCTTTCACCCTCGACAGTTTTCCACAATGAATAGGATTTAGCCGTACGATAAAATTGATCATCCAATGTAGAGCCATATTTGACACATGTGAGAACCAAGAACTGGCCAGAATAACCTTCATGCTCTTTGGCCAATTCGAACAACTCATGATTGGCATGAATATTCAATAACCCATCAATTTTATCATTGGGAAACAATATTTGGCCAAAACCCATCTTCAACCATTCTTTATCTTCAGGAAGTTTAGCGATTTTCTCCAATTCTTCTTCAATGGATGTACCCGGTAAAGGATTTCCTTGAGGAACACCATTAACCACACTTTCTTTAGGAAATACTGAAATATTGAACGGCATCACTTGCGCATAAAAAGAAACCATCGTACCAGGGCTTTTGCCAATATTTATTAATCTATATCGCAATGGGAAGACCCATCCCTTTTCCTCGGTATAACTTAACGTCCCCCCCACTCCAACTTCGTGCTTTATCCAAGGCCGTTGCTCAGCTATCATAATTTGCCTACTAATTTGATTGCTTTCGGTTGCAGCTTCGGCAGCTTTCAAGGCAACTTTTGAAGCTTCAGTTGCTTGTTTATTGGACTGAATAAACAGAAAAATCTGAACTATAGATACTAACACCAATACAGCGGTAAAAATCAAAAGCCCTAGAGTATATAATTCCGTTGGGGTAGTGGGTTTCCAAATATCCATTTTCTTTTTTTTACTATTTTCCAATAATCTGTCAATTTTGATTTTGGAAGCCTTTTTAGGAAACATTTCAATTTACTTATCTCAGTATCTGTAATAAATGTAAGATTTTTCCAGAGTTTACATTAGCAATTAGTCACAAATTAAAGTTCAATAAACGATTTTCGATGTATGTATGATAGAGTCCCAAATACTTACCCCAACTTTTGCGCATGGATCCTATCGGGTTTTTGTAGTGTTCCGGTAGATAAGCGTAAAACAAAAACCCGAAAGGGCGCAACCTACTTTTTGGATTTCAATAGCCCATGTCTTCTCCCGCTCCCCTAGCCTTATCGATTCCCCTCCCAAGAGCCTTTATTATCTTGGCCGCAATTTGCACTTTATTGGTCGGTATACCGGGAGCCTTTACACCCATTGTTTTTAGTAGTTTGAAGGCCATGTCCTTTTCCTTGGTGGGCAACCCCATGACCTTGGCAAAGAACTTCCCCGGTTCCTTGGCATGGGCCTTTCTTCCAACATAGGATTCCACATAGTTCCTCTTGAACCCTGTTGTCCTGTCAAAGGTCTTTTCGGCCGATTGGTAAAAACTGTCCCTGTCAAACCCTCTCTTGACCGTCTTTCCGTTCAGTTCCACTTCGGATGCCTTGTGCTTGGCCATTGGGGAAAGCGTATAGGTGTTCGTCACGTCCCTTCTACTGACGATGATATGGATATGGGTCTGTGGCCCCTCTTTTTGCATCCCTGCGGCCACCAATTGTCCGTTCTGTTTGTGCGGGGCCAATCTTTCTTGCTCTTTGATCCTCTTTTCAAGCTCATTGACATTCCCGATGGTTTCACCCCGTTCAACTTTGCGTATCTCGTTCCTGAGTCTTGCTATCTCCCCTCGGTAGGGAGCATTCTCCTGAACCTGTTTATCAAATCCCCGATAGGTGCGTTCATGTTCTATCTTGGCATAATACTTCAGGTTCTCGGCCTTGACCTCTTGGTTGCGGTGGAAACTCTTGGCATAGTCCTCCATGAGTTTCCTTGTATATTCCCTTAGCAGATTTGGGTCGTTGCCTATGGCCTTCAGTTCCCTTTTATTGGGACTGACCACTATGGAATAGAACTTTGGGTCTTTCTGCCTTAACTTGGCCGTATTGGCATCTATTTCATCGATGACCGTTTGAGGGCTTACGCTGTCGTTTTCTTGGTCAAAGAATTCCTCCCTGAGTTCGGGCGACCTATCCTCGTTTTCCTTTTCCAGATAGTCCACATAGTTCCCTACACTGGAGTTGTAGGTGCTGCCCATTTTCTGTGCTGAGATGGTGAGGTACATGGCAATTATTTTAGTTGATATTTCAAGCTTTCAAAATCCCCGATGCCCATATTGATTTTCAGATACGGCTTTCCCATCATCGGTTCTACCTTCTCCACATTGTTGAGGATTTCATTGCAGTGCTTTTTATATTCTTTGAATTCCTGCTGCATTCTATCATGCTCCACTTTTGGAACAGTGTTTTTAGGCTCCAAAAAATCGATTCGTTCTTCCTGTATCTTGACTGGTTCACGTTTCGGTTTCCTTCCATCCTTTACATAGGCCTCATATAGAATCAACATCATTTCATAGGTGGGCCGGATACTGGTCTTTTCCATGTTCTTTATAATGGCGATCAGCCTATCGAATTTCTTCATCATCTGACGCTCCAATTTTTTGATGCTGTCAAGGATGATCTTTGTTCCCTCTCCAAATGGCTCAAGGCTGTTCTCCTTGAAGTATAGTATCATTCCATCCAACACTTCGCTATGTGACTTGTTGAACCTTTTGGAATAACTGCGAAAACGTGTGGCCGTTTCCTTCTTTACCGTGATGTTTGAATAACCACCTGTCCCTTTCTTAGTTCTGCCATTTGTTGATTGCTTTTCCATAGGTACGATTTTGTTTTTTCGTCAAATTGCATCAATTTTTTCGTCAAAAATTTCCAGTGTTTATAGGGCTTCGCAAAGGGTTTACTGTAGATTTCGGAAAAGCCTACTGTAGCCCCTGTTTTTGCACAGTATTCCAAAATCTGCTCAATCAACTGGTTTTCAACTTGTTGAAGACCCGAAAACAACCGTGATGGCGCAATTTGCGCATCACCCTCTTGCTATTCCTTCGTCCCGCAAGCGGGACCGAATAAATACAAGCTGATTTGAAAATCAGCTGCCATTTGTTTTTATTTGAAATTACTGTGTCTTGGACTTCTTAAATTGACCTGCTTTATTAGAATAAATCTGCATCACCTTCTGCATATCCTCTCCTATCTTTTCCTGTAGCACCCTCGCATAGATTTGGGTAGTGGAAAGCTTGCTGTGTCCCAGCATCTTTGACACCGTTTCTATGGGCACCCCATTGGACAATGTAACAGTGGTCGCAAATGTATGTCTGGCCATATGGAAGGATATATTCTTGTAAATTCCACAGGCCTTTGCTATTTCCTTCAAGTACGCATTGGTCTTTTGGTTACTGTAAACGGGTAACAGCGCATCATCCTCCATTGGTGTCCCTTCGTATTTTTTCATGATCTCCACGGCTTTGGGCAACATCGGAATCTTCACTGGCTCATTGGTCTTGATTCTTTTGGTGTATATCCAATAGTTCCGGTCAATACCTTTACTGATATTGTCGTTGGTAAGAAGCTTGATGTCCATAAAGGTGAGTCCGGTATAACAGCTGAAAAGAAAGACATCCTTAACCCTTTCCCTTCCAATACCCATGAAAGTGGTATCATCGATCAAGTCAATCTCCCTTTGGGTAAGGTAACTGCGGTCAAACTTTTCAAAACGTAGCTTGAAGTTCCGAAAGGGATCCTTCTCCAACCATTCCAATCGTACACCCAATCGCACAACTTTCATCAAGCGTTCCAAGTGCTTCATTGTTCCATTGTTGGAACAGGTCTTCCTGTTCTTCTTGGGTTTGAATGTTCTGATATAGTTCTCAAAGTCAAGAATGAATTTATGTTTCAGGCCATTCAGTAGGACATCGCTTGTCTTTAGTTTGACGTTGATATAGCCCTTTAAATATTTTTCGGTGGAGTAGTAATTCTTCATGGTCCCTGGCTTTAGGGTATTGACCATGTTCGTATTGTGATATTCGAAAAGCTCCAATAGGGTATGGTTCACTTCATCCTCCCCTACATACCTGGCCTTGATCAATTTTGCCGTTATCAATGCCCTTTCCATGTGCAATTCCCTATGAACATTGAGGATTTCCCCATAAACCGTATCAAGGTATGCATTCAAATCTTCCAAAATTCTGCTGATCGGGAAAGCTTTTCCACGTGTCTTGTCCCAATTGCACACCGGAATGTCCCGTTTGATACTGATTTCAGCACGCTCCTTTTTGACCGTTATACGAACATATATATCGTACATGTCTGTGTCGTTGCGCTTTTTCCTGACGAAGAAATTGATTCCTAAAGTACTGTCTGTCCGCATGTTGTAAACTTTTAAGTTGAACAATTATTACTGGCCGGACTGCCCTTAAACCTCAATTGTTCATACCTAAAACTACAACAATCAGTGTGCCGGTGTGCTCACCTTTTTGCACACCAAAAACTTGGTTTCATATGATATCAAATGGAATCATTAAAAATGAAAAGCACTGACAATCATACGATTAACAGTGCTTTGTTTCTGCCAATATGGCGGTTCGTCGGGATGACTGGATTCGAACCAGCGACCACACGCACCCCATGCGTGTACGCTACCAGACTGCGCCACATCCCGAAAACGGATTGCAAAAATATAAATTTTACTGATATTACCTCGCCAATTCCTGAAATTAAAAAAGAAAAAACAAGCCTGTGGAAATATAGGAAATCCCATAGGTACAATTCACAGGTTTACCGTACTGAAAACAAGGCAGAACCAAGATCTATCTGTACAAGGTGAAATGCCCTACAAATCGTTGTTTCTCCCGGTCATTGGCATTGACCACATACCAGTAGTCCCCTGTGGGCAGGGGTTTACCCTCGTAGTTCCCATCCCATTTCTTTACTTGGTCCAAATGGGCCACTACCCTACCGTAACGGTCATAGATAATGACTTCAATGTTGGGGAAAAACTCACGATTGCCCGGGTACCAGTAATCATTGAGGTTGTCGCCATCCGGTGTGAAAAAATCCGGCATTTCCGGCATTCCCTCAAAGTCAAACGGCATTACCAAATTGGCCACGCATCCGCGTTCATCACGAACCATAATGTTGACATTGGCATCTACACTGATGTTAAAAGTGTTGGTTTCACCATACGATTCCCCTTGGAAGAAATATTCGTATCCGCCATAACCGCCCGTTGCAACGGCAGTCACCTCATTGGGACCCGTTTTTACTGCTTCCAAGGTTAGAGGTTCGTAGGCTTCAACTTCAAACTCCACAAAGGTTACACATCCATTTTGGTGATAAATGAATACTGTGTGCTCTCCCGCGGGGAGGTCACCAAAAGTACGCTGCTCGGTAGCCAGGGAAATATCATCCACATCCAAGGCAAACAGTAATTGGGAAACTTGGGAATTATCCGAAATATTGATACGAACAGTGCTATTAGGGAAAATACCGTCACAACCATACTCTACCACAGGTTCGGCTTCTATTTCAATCCCAATGCCTATATCCGCAACAACGGTGGTCTGACAGCCATTGGCATCCCTAACAAAAATCACATAGGTCTCTCCTCCCTGGAGATGGTCAAAAAACAGACTATCATTCTGGACAAAATCGGCATCATCGGCAGAATTCACACTGGTAAAATACGGTGCAGTTCCTCCCGTTACGTTCAAGGTCAAAGTACCATCACCATCTCCCAGACATACTTCAGGGGTGGTAGAGGCCACACTTGCCACCAACTCGGCCGGTTGGGTGATTTCCACCGTTCTGGTAATGGTACAGCCCAAATCATCCTGAATGATAATATCGTATGTTCTAGGAGACAAATCGTTGAACGTTTTTCTATTTGGATTGCTGGGGTCGTCCCCTTCAAAGAATTCGCTCAACGTATCGGAAATGGAGTACCGAATAGCTCCCGTACCACCACTGGCCTCGATAATGATCTGTCCGTTGGCATCGCCGGCACAGACTACTGGTACCGCTTCAAGATACTCTAATACCAAAGGTGGTTTGGGGTCTATAACTATAGGGTCGGATATAGCCTCACATCCGCCACTTTCTGCATATACATAATAGGTTCCGGGATTCAACTCCCTAAAGATTCCTGAACTTTGTGCCGGACGTACCATGGTGGCAGGGGTAACCGGCAAGGTGTTGGAGTTTACCAAAGTGTACATGTAACTACCAATCCCCCCAAAGGCTTCGGAACGGATAATTCCGGTTGCCTCTCCTGCACAATTGATGGTCGCGTTGGTCAAATCCAGTGCAATCACCAAAGGCGCTGCGGGGTCCAAGGAAATTTGGTTGGACTTTTCAAACGGACATCCGTTTGAATTCTGCACATCGTATTGGAACGGACCTGGGTCCACCGTAATGTCCTCGGCAATTACAACACTCGTCATTCCTGTGCCAAAGGCCACAAATGGGTCTGATGTACCGGCCCTGCGGTAGAAATATTCCACCCCGGGTTCTGGATTGGTCACCGTGAGCTCCATTCTACCCAAATCCCCACATCCGGGTGGTTGTAGCTCCACAAGCTCGGCCACTATGATTTCCGGATCATCAATGGTAATAAGATCCGTGGTGAAACTACAGTTCCATCCATCAAAAATGGTAATTCTATAGTCCCCGGCCGAAAGGTTGGCAAACGTTGGTGTGGTCTGCAACCCGCTATTGGTACCATCCGTAATTCTATTCAACTGATAGAGGTAATTTCCGGGGCCTTGTCCCCCAGATACCAAATCAGCTTGTATAATGGCATTGTTGTCATTGTTACAGGCCAGTCCTTGCACGATTTCTATGTTTGCCGTAATTCCAACGGGGGGTGGTAAAAAGATATCCCGACCAGCTTCACAACCTCTTACATCCTTAACGTTTACGGTATAGGTATCCGTGGATAGATTTTCAAAAACAGGATTGGTATTGGGATAATCCACCAAAACAGTACCATCCGAAGCCACCAATTGATATTGGTACGTACCCCAACCGCCATCACCGGTCGCCGTAATCTCACCCAAACCAGGAACATTACAGGTTACGGGTGAGGTTTGTACAAGGTCTACAGTAAGTGCCCTGTCCGGGGAACGGACTGTGGTCACATTGCTGACCACATCACAAAAGGGGGAATCCAAGGCTTCAATATGTACCACCAAGTTTCCAGCGGGCACATCGATGATCAATTCTGGTGAGTTGATGGGTGCATTGGTATCAAAACTACCCGTTACCCCTGTAGAAGTTTCCACACCCAAGTTGTCCCTAGTGAACACCTCATAATTGTATTGTCCGCTATAATTGTTGATTTCCAAACTGATGATGCCATCACTTCCGTTAAAACACATCACTGGTTGCACTTCGGCAATCACCGCCTCAATGGTATTGTATTCCGGCATGTTGACCGTGGTCGTTAGATAGGTACACCCACCACTGCCCACATCGGTCACCGCAAAAATGTAGTCCCCTGGGGTGGCAATATCCCAGGTTACCCGGTCTGAACCCCCAGAACTTCTTGCCGGCTCAGAGCCTAAAGGAAGAATTTCCACCTCATAGTTTCCAGGGCCTTCATTGATAATGATATCAATGGTGCCCGGATTGACTCCCGTACCTGAAGCGTCACAGGTAATCTGATTTACATTGTAGCTAAACGTGATATCCGTAGGACTGTTGATGGTTACCGTTGAAGTATCCTCACATCCATTCTGGTCCCTTACCGTCAAGGTTATGGTCTGATTGGTACCATTGTCAATAACCTCAAAGGTATTACCGGTCTGGAAGTTGGTGCCATCAAACTGGGGCGTACCATCATTCATGCTATAGGTGTATGGTCCGGTTCCTGTGCCAATGCCCGTACCATCACCATTGGTATCCGTATAGATCGTGATTGTGGCCGTACTGAACTGGTTGCTTGATGGATTACAGCTGAATTCGGTATTTACGGCATTCGATTCCAACAAAGAGGGTTCATCAATGAAGATGTTGCCCGATCTATCGGTACAACCTCTATCCGATACCACCTCAACCTGGTAGGTGTTGGGTTGTAAATCATCAAATACGGGTGACCCTTGAGGTCCTGCGATGATGGTTGAACTCGACCCCAAATACAGCACATAGTTTATCGGGGTATCCGTATCACTTCCAGGTTGCAACTCTACCGAAATAGTACCGTTGTCCGCCCCATTACAGGTAACATCACTGCTTGGGGTGGCCGTGATCACCGGAGTGTTCACAGTGGACACATTGACTATGGCCTCATCCGAACAGAGCGGTGTGGTGTTGGAGTTCAAGTCGGTCACCAAAATATTGTAATCTCCGGGCAAAACATTGTTGAACACATTGGTATACTGGGCAGGACCTATATTGGCCAAGGTTCCCGCGTCCCGCAATTGATACTCAAAATTGCCACTACCTCCCGTAGTGTTCACGGTAATGACCCCATCCCCGGCATTACAAGTGGGGAATGAAGTAGCATCGGCCGAAATAGCGAAGAAATCGAACACTTCTGCCGTAACCGTATTGGTACAGCCATTGCCATCCCTAACAGTAATCAGGTATGTTCCCGGGTTGGGCACTGTAAAGGTAGTCCCAGATTGAAAACCACTACCTATATCATACTGAAACGTATTCTCTGGTTCAGGTCCAGAAGTCAACGGGGACACCATATGAATCTGATATCCACTGGTGGCCGTACATTGGTTGACCACATCTATAACTGGAGTAGGCACCCCAGCTTCTTGGGTAACCGTTAATGTGGTAAATGCAGTACACCCACTGGCGTCCTGTACATAAAAATCGTAATCCGACGGGTAAGGTCCCGCTATCTCAAAAGTAGTTTCCGGTGAAAAAACCGTGGGTTCGGCAGCTCCCGTAGGCACATAGGCATAATTGAACGGTCCTGTACCACCAAAACCACGCACCGTGACCAAAGCCCCTGCATTACAGGTAGCTTCCACAAAATTATCGATGGCGATGGAAGGAGAACTAAATCCAATGAATACCAAAGTACTTCCACTACATCCTGTATCGGTATCGTTGACGATAATCTGATAATTTCCGGGTGTCAAGCCTGTGAACGTATCCGTGAAGGGGAGTGATTCATTGGTAAAGGATGTTGGTCCTGACAATGTAGCTCCCGTATCCGTATTTTGTAGGGTGACCGTAAAATTGGCAGGGTTGTTCGGCAATCCCGAAACCTCATACGTAATGGTACCACTTCCCGATACATCACAAGAGGCCGTAGTGGTCGTGGCAGTGACCGTAACCGGACTTGGTGCGGTAATAGGGTCTATTTCTTCAATATAAATACATCCCAAAGCATCCATGACCTCCACAAAATAGGTCACTCCAAAGGTTACCACTGCCGAAAAATCATGAATATCCACCCCATTGACATTGGCTGGAACAAAGGCTCCCCCACCCACTAGTCTAAATTGGTAAGGTGCCGTACCTCCAACCGCCTGCACCCTATAGGAAAGGAAAGGGTCGGTACAATTTAGGGGAGCAGCATCCAAAGGAATCAAATCCAGACTATTTTGGTCAAGGACCACCTCATCACGGTCCTCACAACCTTGGGCATCCGTGGTGACGATGGTGTAATTTCCAGCAGGAAGGTTGGGGAAATTTACCGTGGTACTTGCCGTACTCATGGAAGAAGCCACCAAATTCCCGGCCACATCCAATAAGACATAATCAAATGGGGCAATACCATTGTTGATCGTTGTGGAAATAGAACCGTTCACGGACCCTGCTGAACACACCGGGTCTGTAGGGGTCACCGTGGCATCCAAAGGAGAGCTGGCCCCTATGGTCACATTATAGGCCGGACTTACACAGCCCCTGCTATCACGAATTACAAATCCGCCATGGGTTCCTGGTCCGTATCCCGAAAAGATATTCTGTGTACTAAAAGTGGCCCCATTATCATTACTGAACTCATATGGAGGTATCCCTTGACTCGTATCGGGAATCAGTTCCACAATGCCACTTGTATTGTCACCACATTGGGTATCCGTGCCCACTACAGAGCCTGCAATGGTCTCCGGTGGGGAAATGGTCACTACATTGGTTTCATTGGTACAGCCATTGGCATCGGTTATCAAAAACTGGAATGTGGTATCCGAAATGATGGAGCCATCATTGGGAATGCTGTACACAAATGAATTTCCTGTGATGTTGTTACTGTCCGAAGTATACGGCGCCCCATTGATACTTACTTCATAAATATCATAGTTTCCGCCCGAGGTATATCCGTTGCTGATGTTCACCTGAATTTGGGCAGGTGGCCCGGCACAATCCAACTCTTGGATGGTGGTGGCATTGGCGATCACCTGGGGCTCAATAGTCGCTGTGACCGTATCCCTACAATCGTTGCTATCCATCACCTCAATGGTGTAGGTTCCCGGGGTAAGACCGGAAAAGCTATTGCTTCCTCCCCATACCCCTCCATTGATTCGATACTGGTAGGGAGCTGCTCCCAAGGTGGCATTCACCACCAAAGTGGCTGCGGTAAAATTATCGTAACAAAAATCAGAGGCTCCCGTATCCAAAGCCAAGGTGGGTGCTTCCAATTGGGTCAAAGTAAAGCTATCGGTAACTGTACAACCATTGGCATCGGTTACGCTTACCTGATAGGTACCATCTTGGGAAAGATTAGAGAAAGTACTTCCATTTTTAGGGCCTCTGGTGGAGCCATCTGGCTGGGTAAGGGTATAGCGGTTACCTCCCCATCCTCCGACAGTATTGATTCGCACGGCGCCAATGTTTCCATTTTGGCAGCTCATGTCGGTAACATCCAAACTGGAAATGGCAAAGGCTGTTGAAGGTTCCTCTATAACCAAAGTGGCCGTGTCGGTACAGTTGGTCTCTTCATCGGTCACAGAAATGATATAACTTCCTGCCGCCAACCCTGTCACTGGGATAATGCTTCCATTCTGACCGGTAAAAACCGTTCCTCCATCAATACTATAGCTGTAAGTGGTATTGAAACCATCTACCAAGAATCTACCTTCCCCATCGGAATCCCCAACACAGGTGACCACTTTGGTCTGTTGGGCCGTTACTCCAATGGAACTGATATCGGTAATGGCATAGTTTTCATCATAAGAGCAACCTTCATTGTCCATCACCCTAAAGGTATAAGTCCCCAATCCCAACCCAGTAAAGGTGTCATTGTTCCCATTATTGACCACACTGGCAGCCGGGGCAATGATCTCATACGTATACGGACCTGTTCCTCCGGTAACCGTAAGTTGTAGGGAAGCCGTGGTGGTGATACAATCCAAACTTGAAATGGCAAAATCCAGATTGGTGGGTTTGTTCAAGGCATTAAAAACTATATCTGGCAGTGTTTGAACGCATCCATTGGCATCTCGTACCAATGGGGTATAGGTTCCCACTCCCAAATTAGGGAAGATAGTATTTGTACTGAATCCGGCCCCTACGCTGTATTCATAAGGTGCTGTTCCTCCAGAAACCCCGGAAATGGTAATTTGTCCCCCATTTTCATTGGAGCAGGTAGGAACCGTATTGGGTGTAGCCGTGGCCACAATGGTCGAAGGCGTCCCAATGGTAGCCACTTGAGGTGTTGTGGTACAGGTAAAGGAATCCTGCTCGTACCGTAAAACCACATCGTAGTTGCCCGGGGCCAAATTGGAGAATACATTACTAATTTGAAAGGTAGCCCCATTGTTGATACTGTATTCAATTTCATACCCAAATCCATTGGTGACGTTAATGGTAACCCTACCATCATTGGCACCGCCACAATTGGCATCTTCCTCAGTGATGTTGAAAATTGGCGGTGGAATATCGGGAACATCCACAGAGGCACTCCTTTGACACCCATTGGCATCTTCTACCAGAACATTATAGGTCCCGGGGGTGGATACCGAAAAACTGGTGGACCCTGCATATGTGGAACCAAAAGGACCTCCATCCACACTAAAACGGTAGGGAGCGGTACCTCCTGAAGTGGTCAGGTTTACATTCACTGAAGTAGCCCCACAGCCAAAACTATCGGATGCCGTGGCCGATACCGCCAACGGGCTTATACCGTTTCCTATGGTAATGGCATCTCCATTGATATCCGTTGTGATGGTCTCAGAACAATTATTCGTCTCTACCCGGATGCTGTAGGTACCTGGACTAACATTGGCAAATGTGTAGGCATCGGCTCCATTGGGTCCAAAGGTATCCACGGTAACCCCGTTCTTCACCAAACGGTATGTATAAAATCCAGGAACACCGGATACTTGCACATCTATACTTCCCAATTCCCCACTACAAAGAATATCATTGGCGGTCACATCTACTGTAATATCCAACTCATTGACAGTAACACTGTTTGATGGAAAAACACAAGCACTGGCCGAAACATTTTTCAAGCGTACATATACCCTGTAACTTCCTGAAGCGGTAATATCGAAGAAAGGTGCATCTTGGTAAGGCCCTGCCGGACTGTTCAAACTGTATTCATATCCTGCAGGCACATTGGTCACCTCTACCCTACCCGGATTGCCACATACAATATCTTCCTTGATCAATTGTGGGTCCAATGGGTTTAAGGTCGATTTAAAATAATAGTATTGACCGGAGTCTACCCGTACCCTGAACTCTCCTGCCGTGGATAGGTTATAGGTAGGGTCTATTCCAACCGTGTTCCAAGTACAGGCCCCATTTATGGTGGGACAATCGTCCACCACCGTTGGCGCACAGGTATTGGGGTCCAATTTTTGCCATTGATAACTTGCACCAGATTGACTGAGCGAAAGAGTCCTGACGTCACTGGTACCGCACAGGAAAAATTTGGCAAGTGTACTTCCATCATTGGGGCAGACCACTTCTTGATTGGCCCCTTGGATAATGGTAGCGAACATGCTTGCACTGGCAAAAGAGGAGGATAAATCCGATTTAGATACAGAAGTATCAACAGTACGTACTGCCGTCTTCTTTTCCTCTCCGGATTCAGAAACCTTTGATACGATGTGGGTGAGCATCTTTTTGACTTCCGTCTTTGCTAATACCGTGGAACAAAAAATGGATATGGATACCATCAACACGGCATATAGCAGATGCCTTGTCTTTCGAGGGAGCATAGGTTAAGTCTTGTTAGGACAGAATATTCAGATTTGGGACCTTAATATTCTAAATCGTAGTTATCTATACTTATAAAATTCTCTTTATCTTTTCAGCAATCAACTACCAAAAAGTAGTCGTTCGTCTATAAAATCTATTATTTCAACGTAAAACTATGAAAAAAAGTGTGGTGTTTCTGTATTTTTTCGTTGTACTGCTCAGTACATCTTGTGCCCAAGTTCCCGATAAGGGCATTCAAATTCCAAAAACCATTGATTTTACTGTGGAACCCGTGATTACCGGTATCCAAACCCCATGGGGCATGGCTTTTCTTCCCGACAACAGTGTTTTGGTAACCGAAAAATCAGGGGAACTGATTCTATACAGCAATGGAAAAGCAACGAAAATAGGGAACATCCCAAAAGATATCTACGCCCGTGGACAGGGTGGGTTGATGGATATAGAGCTACATCCCAATTACAAAGAGAATGGCTGGATCTACTTCTCATACGCGTCCAGTTCAGGTGACCAAAAGGGAGGAAACACGGCTATTTTTAGGGCAAAACTCACCAAAAACAAACTTGCACAGACCCAACTTCTTTACAAAGCGGAACCCAACTCTACCAAAGGACACCATTTTGGTTCCCGCTTGGAGTTTGATACTGATGGGTATTTGTATTTTTCCATTGGAGACCGTGGGGACAGGGACATAAATCCTCAAGACATCACCAGGGATTGTGGCAAAATATACCGAATACATGACGATGGCCGTATCCCCAATGACAATCCTTTTGTTGGAAAAACCGGTGCAAAAACTGCTATTTACAGTTATGGACATCGAAATCCCCAAGGGTTGACCCTTCATCCCGAAACTGGAGATTTATGGGAGCACGAGCATGGTCCACGGGGTGGGGATGAAATCAATATCATCCAAAAAGGTAAAAACTATGGGTGGCCCATTATTACATACGGAATCAACTATAGCGGCACAAAAATTACGGATGAGACCTCTAGACCAGGCATGGAGCAGCCCATGTACCAATGGACCCCTTCGATTGGTCCGTCCGGAATGGCCTTTGTTTCTTCCAGCAAATATCCCAAATGGAAAGGGAATCTATTGGCCGGCTCCCTATCCTTTCAATACTTGGAACGCTTGGTCATTGAAAATGGCAAAGTCACCTACCGTGAAAAATTATTGGACGGCATGGGAAGAATACGAAATGTAAGACAAGCTCCTGACGGATTTATTTATGTTGGTATAGAAGGCAAGGGCATCTATAAATTAGTGCCCAAGCCTTGAGGTAAGCTTTACTTAAGCGCATCAACAGCTGCCTTGACGGAACCGTATTTCTTTAGGGCTTTTTCCGCTTCTTCGTATTCCAGCCCCAGTTCCTCCATGACATAACGGGTACCACGGTCCACCAATTTGATGTTGCTCAACTGCATGTTCACCATTTTGTTGCCCTTCACCCGTCCCACTCGGATCATAACCGCCGTAGAAATCATATTGAGCACCAATTTTTGACTGGTTCCACTCTTCATACGGGTACTTCCTGTCAAGAATTCCGGGCCTACATTGATTTCAATGGCAATATCACTTTCGGTGGCCAAGGGTGATCCAGGGTTATTGGTGATTCCGGCGGTAAGTATCCCATGTTTCTTGGCATCGGCAATACCTCCCAAAACATAAGGTGTGGTCCCGGATGCGGCGATGCCCACAAGAACATCATTGGCATTGATGTCGTGTTTCATCAAATCTTTCCAGGCCTGCTCCCTATCATCTTCGGCAAGCTCTACCGACTTGCGGATTGCAACGTCCCCGCCAGCCATCAACCCAACTACCCTAGTATGGGGCATTCCAAAGGTTGGGGGAATTTCGGAAGCATCCAGGATACCCAATCGCCCGCTGGTACCGGCCCCGATATAGAACAAGCGCCCTCCCTTCTTAAAACGGGGTGCGATCTCATCCACCAGTTGTGCTACTTTGGGCAGTACCGCTTCCACGGCATGGGCCACTTTTTTGTCTTCATTGTTGATGTTGGTCACAATATCCAAGGCATCCATTTGGTCCAATTGGTCATAAAGTGACGGTTGTTCAGTGATTTTGATGTGTTTTTCCACTTGGTTACAATAATTGTATGTTCATATTCTTAAATGCATCGAGTTTAACATCCCATGGCTCCAGTTCAGTAATCAATACGTCTATCTCTTCAACGTCACATATCTTAAAACGTTGCAGCGAACCAATTTTTTCCGATATACATGGAGATACCACCTTTCGGGAACTGTGGATCATAGCCTTTTTCATTTGCACAATTTCCCAATCGAACTCGGTAAGTCCCTCAACCGGGTGCAAGGAATTGGTCCCTAAAAAACAGATGTCCACTTTAATTTCGGAAAGCATATTGATGGCACTGCCCCCAATGGCAATCTGGGAATCTTTGGACATTCGCCCCCCTATAAAAATAACCTCAATATTGCTCTTTGTCAACAATTGTACAGCAATGGGCAAACTGGGTGTAAAGCAGGTCAACTTAAATTTCGAGGGCAAACGCTTGGCCAACTCCAAATTTGTAGTTCCACCGCTCAACAAAATTACCTGGCCTTCCTTGATCAAGGAGAGGCATTTTTCCGCAATTTGGGACTTTTCCTCCAGCGAGTATACGGTTTTCCCAATAGGATTATAA
>CP051244.1:3234305-3389701 GCA_017795045.1 Allomuricauda sp.
CTTTTTCAGCAGCTTGGAGTTATGGAGTTCCTTGATGTCCCTTCGCACCGTATCTACCGAAACATCCAACAAATTGGCAATATCCGTTAACAATACCCTATTATGGATGCCCACTTCATTGAGAATAAATCGATGCCGCTCTTCTTTTAGCATATGGAGGGTAAAGTTAAATAAATCCTAAAAAGATTGCTTATTACAGCAATATATTGCAAAAATAAGCAGATATCCGGATAATTTCGATTAAAATTGCTTTTACTTGCAATCTTTTGCTGTTTTTGCATATATTTGGATGTAGAATTTCGATTTTTTGCAAGAGTACTGTGGACTTTTATTCATTCTTTATTCCTGAAAAAGAATTTTTAATGATAAATATCAATCAAGTCCTTGGGATTTTGTCAGACCATCAAATTCGCCACGGAAAATATAGCTCCACCCAATGCGATTGACCGTGAACTTACTAGATACTATTAACTCTTAATTTAACTACTCAGATTTATGGGAAAACTTCATGATTACCTAGGAAAAATGAGGTTCCGATTGGCCCTACTGGCCCTTTTGGCAACAACGTTGAGCGCGTTTGGCCAAAGTCAGTATACCTTGACGGGGACCGTAACTGAAAGCGGCACTGGACTTCCAGTGGTCGGCGCATCAGTATTTATTGAAAACACATCGTTCGGTACCGTTACCGATTTTGATGGAAACTACAGCTTTACGGCTTCATTGGAATCTGGATCATACAGCCTATCGTTCAGTTCATTGGGCTTTTCATCCCAAAAGATAGCCATTGATGCCGGCGGTAACCTTACCATTACTACAGATGCTGTCCTTTCAGAGGATTTATTGAGCTTGGACGAGGTGGTCGTGACCGGTACTGGTGCCGGAGCCAACAAAAGAGCTTTGGGGAACGCCATTTCTTCAGTAAAATCCGAAGATTTGGTGGACAACGGGGCCACGCAAATCGACCAGGCCATTGCCGGTAAGATCACCGGTGCCTTGGTACAACAGAACTCTGGTGACCCTGCAGGGGGTATCAGCATCCGTTTACGGGGGCCCAGTACCATTTCCGGTAATTCGGACCCACTTTATATTGTGGATGGTATCATCATCAGTAACTCCAGTAATGAGCTCGTAGATTTAGGGGGGAATGCCCAGAACCGTTTGGCGGATATCAACCCTAACGATATTGAAAAGATAGAAATCATCAAAGGGGCCGCCGCCGCCGCCATTTATGGTTCCAGGGCGAGTAACGGGGTAGTTCAGATTTTCACCAAACAAGGAAGAAGTGGGGAACCCAAGTTTTCTTTCATGACCAATACGCGTATCAACGAACTACGTAAGGAAATCGATTACAATACCGTGCCTTTGGCGTGGACCGCTCCAACCGACCGTTCCGACCTGAACACGGTTGCTGCAGACCGATATAATCTTCAAGATGAAATCTTTGAGTCTGGCTTTGGTGTGGAAAACTACCTTTCCATGACCGGAGGTACCGAAAAAACTTCCTATTACCTTTCCGCTTCCCATTTAAGCAACGATGGGATTGTGAAAAACACCAACTTCAAACGCTATGGGTTCAAGGCCAACCTTACCCAACAAGCCTTTGATTGGTTAAAGGTCACCGGTGGTTTCAATTATGTGCGAAGTGTAAGTAAGGATGTGCCCAATGGAGGGATCAACAATGCCTATGGCGCCATCACCGGATTTGTTTTCAGTGACAACTCGGTAAACCCAGCTCCGGATGAATCAGGAGTGTATCCGGTAACCTCTCTATTGGTTCCCAGGACCAACCCTGCAGAGGCCGTTGCCCGATTCGATTTCGGTCAGAAGACCAATCGTTTCATCACCAGCGTTGCCTTGGATGCCAACTTTACGGACAATCTGAGCGCCAAGTACACCTTGGGTATGGATTATTACAACCAATCCGCCACAGCCTATATCCCCATCAACAATACATCACCCAATGCCGATGGATATGCAAGACGGTCGGATTTGAACAGCTTTCAGTACAACTCGGATTTGAACCTTACCTATAAAACCGACATTACCGATGCCATCGCATCCACTTCCACCGTTGGGGGATCATGGCAATATGAAGAGCGTGACAGGGTAGGCATCAATGCCACAGGACTTCCTCCTGTTGTGGAGACCGCTACTGGAGGTAGTATTTTGGAGCAAGGCGAAACACGTTCCCAAATATCCTATTGGGGTGCCTTTTTCCAACAATCCTTCTCGTTCAATGACAAAATTTACGTCAACGGAGCCGTTCGTATGGATGGCGCATCAACATTCGGTGAAGACGAAAGAAACCAGTTGTACTTCAAGGCCAGTGGTTCTTATGTGGTTTCCGATGAAGACTTTTGGAAAAGTACCTTCGGTGGAGCCTTCAACCTGTTCAAGTTAAGAGCTTCTTGGGGACAGGCTGGTAACTTGACCGCTTTGGGCGCCTTTGATAGATTTTCAGTCTACAATCCCGATGCCTTGACCGGTTCGGTGAGTTTGATTCCTTCCACCGCCCAAGGTAACGAAGACCTTAAACCAGAACGTCAAGATGAAATTGAAATTGGTTTTGATGCTGGACTGTTGAACAGCCGATTGGGTATTGAGTTCTCCTATTACAAACAAAAAGTGACCGATCTATTGCTTCCAAGAGTTTTGGCTCCTTCGAGCGGATTCGGTTCACGTTTTGAAAATGTGGGGAACTTGGAAAATACCGGTGTGGAGATTCTATTACGTGGAGCTCCTATAAAAACCCAGGACTTTAGCTGGGACGTTACCGCTACCTTCTCCAAGAACAAGAACGAGGTGACCAACGTTGCCGGAGGTGGAAGACTGGCCTTGGCTGGAAGTTTCTCTACCAACTATGTTATTGAAGGAGAACCCTTGGGTGTGTTCTACAGACAGTTTTATGCCAGAAACGAAGATGGGTCCATTGCCTTGGATGCCGATGGGTATCCGTACAGAGGTACTACCGAAGATGGTGAATCCTCCAAAGTATTGGGCGATCCCAACCCAGATTGGTTCGGCTCTTTTATCAACGAATTCTCTTATAAGAACTTTGGTCTTCGTGTACAGTTCGACGCCGTTCAGGGATACGATGTATTCAACTGGAACCGCAGATTGCTGGACAACGTAATCTTTGGTGGTGGTGCCCAAGTAGGGCAAGAACTATTGGGCAATTTGCCTAAAGGATATGGAAGTGCACAGGCCAACATCTTCGAGGAATTTGTGGAGGATGGTTCCTTTGTAAAACTACGGGAAGTGGCCTTGAGCTATGACTTTAAACCCAAATGGGAGTGCATAGACAACGTGAAAATAAGTTTGGTGGGAAGAAACCTAATTTCTTGGGACGATTACTCCGGATGGGATCCAGAAGTAAGTGCCGCCGGACAGAGCAACGGAGTACGTGGATTTGATTTTGCCACCGTGCCTATTCCAAGAACCTATCAACTAGGCTTTAACGTTAGTTTCTAATCCAATAAAAAATTGATGATGAAAATATATAGATATACAAAACTAAAACTGATGTTATTGCTTACCTCCGTGGTGGCGATCACATCATGTGAAACCGATTTTGACAATCCGAATGCCGCAACGGACGATCAGGTATTCTCCTCCAGGGAGGGTATCTTGGCTGCGACCATAGGGATGCAACAACTCTATTCCACCACTGGTTTGCGATGGGTCGTTGAAACCCCTGCCATCACCGCCAGGGAGGGAGGTATTACCACTACCTTCCAAAACATGATCGAACTGGAAGACGGAGGGGACATTCCCAATTCCAACTCCAATGTCGTTGGACTTTGGTCCACCATGCTACGCGTGGTCGGCATCGCAGAGGATATAGCTGAAAATGCAGCAAACGTGGACATTGATGCAGGAACCCAAAGCGGATTGATTGCCTATGCCAAGCTATACCAGGCCATGAGTATAGGGGCTTTGGCCCAAAGCTACGAACAGGTGATCGTAGCCACTTCGGAGGATAACCCACCTTTCGTTTCAAGAACCGAAGGTTTCAATACGGCCATTACCCTATTGACCGAGGCCAAAGCAGCCATTGCTGCCAATCCCATATCCGGAGAGTTTCAATCCGAAATCTTAAGAGGGGATATCGATTTGGCCAATACCATTGATGCCATGCTGGCAAGGTTCAACCTTTATGCGGGAAATTATGAAGCTGCCATCAGTGCCGCTTCCGCTGTGGATCAGACCTCTGCCTCTGTATTTACGTACGATTCCCAAAACCTGAATCCTATCTGGAGTAGGGTGTATCAGAACAGTGCACCTAACTTTAAGCCTAGGGACAACTTTGGTTTGCCGGATTCGTTTACATTCGATGCCAATGACGGCAGATTCGATTTCTATCTTATCGCTTTGGACGAGTTGAACCAAAACCAATTGCCCATTGAGGACTTGGCTGGTTTCTTTGATGGCGATACCGAATCCATTCCGGTGTACCTTCCAGACGAGATGAACCTGATCATTGCTGAAGCCAACCTAAGAAAAGGAACACCTGATACTGGAGCGGCCGTTGCTGCTTTGAACGAGGTATTGACCGACACCGATGACGTGTTTGGTGTAAATGCCAACGTTGCCGCTTATGCAGGGGACACCACAGTGGATGCCCTTTTGGACGAAGTGTACAAAAACAGACGTGCAGAATTGTTCTTGACCGGTTGCAGCTTGGAGGATAGTAGAAGGTTTGGAAGACCCCAACCCTCTCCAACGGTACAGAACTTTGACGAGGAACGCAACAGGAATTTCTATCCTTATCCAAATACGGAACGGGACAATAATACCAATACACCGGCCGATCCGTCAATTTGATCAAAATAAATTATTTGAGTTGTTAGTTGTTTTAATTTAATCCAAGTGAAAAGGCCTACATTTAGTGCATCGTAGGCCTTTTTTTTATTCTTATGAAGCGTATTTTATACATCCTTCCCGTTATTTTTTGTTTATCCTGTGCCGTGACCAAAGCCCCAAAAGAAGAGTTTAGGGGAGTTTGGATCGCCACTGTGGCCAACATTGATTGGCCCAAGAATCCCAAGGACAATGTTGAGAAAAAGAAGAGAGACTTCACTGAAATACTGGATTTTTACGAAGACTTGAACTTCAACGCTGCCATTGTCCAAGTCCGTACCGCTGGGGATGCCCTGTACGATTCGGATTTGGCCCCATGGTCCGAGTACCTCACCGGAAAAGAAGGTGAAGCCCCGGAAGGATTTTCAAATCCTTTGGAATGGATGATAACGGAAACCCACAAAAGGGGCATGGAATTCCATGCATGGCTCAATCCCTATAGAGCCACAGTCGATTTGGACACTTCCGCACTTTCCAAACAACATGACTTCCATCAACACCCGGACTGGATGGTAAAATATGGGAAAAAGTACTACTACAATCCCGGTTTGCCCGAAGTTCGACAGAAATTCAGTAAAATCATCGAGGAACTGGTCACCGGATATGAAGTGGATGCCATCCATTTCGATGATTATTTCTATCCCTACAAGGTCAAAGGAGAAGTTTTTAGGGATTCAACCACTTTTGCCACCTATGGCCTTCCCAATCAAAATATAGAGGATTGGCGCCGTAGCAATGTGGATTCCTTGGTGAAAGATGTACACCACACCATTAAAAAGAACAAGCCATGGGTACAGTTTGGCATCAGTCCCTTTGGTGTATGGAAAAACAAGAGTACGGACCCCAAAGGTTCCGACACCCAAGCGGGACAGACCACTTATGAGGATTTGTATGCCGACCCCCTACTCTGGGTAGAGAAAGGTTGGTTGGATTATCTGGCTCCACAAGTCTACTGGAGCATGGATTACCCAGTTGCCTCCCATAAAAAAATCACTACGTGGTGGGCCAACACCACCCCAAATACCCACCTTTATATCGGAAACGGTACCTACAAAATAAAGAACAACCCGGACAAAGCCTGGAAACGAAACAACGAAATTCCCAAGCAGTTGGACTTTGCTAGGCAAGAGAACAATATCAACGGGAACATCTTTTTCAGTGCCAAATCCCTAATCGGACAACACGAAAAAGTAAACCAGAAACTCAAACGGAAATTTTACAGGCTTCCAACACAAAGTCCCGGTCCGCTGAACCACATTAAAAGAACAGTTGCCATACCCGCGGTTGAATCCGTACAAAAACATGGCAGTCAACTAAAAATCTGTGTTTCGCATAGCGATTCTATCCCTAGATTCATCTTGCTCTACGAATTGGATCCCAAAACCAAGGAACCAAAAACACTTATCGGAACAGCGTATCTTTCCGAGAGTCAGGATTTGGGCTGCGTTCAAATGGAATTGGAAAGGAAGTACATCAAAAAGAATATGGCGGTAGTGGTTCGCGATGCTTATGGCAATCAAAGCCCAACCCAACCCATAGATTAAAATCCAATGGATTAAAAAACGTAAGAAAAAACTATAAAATGGATGTAGCAAAAAAGGATAAAAACGCTTGGCTCTGGGTTCCCTTTCTCTATTTCACCCAAGGTATCCCGTATGTATTGGTGGTAACTGTTTCCGTTATCATGTACAAACGTTTGGGTATTGGAAATGCAGAAATTGGACTCTACACCAGCTGGCTCTACCTCCCTTGGGTCTTAAAACCGCTTTGGAGCCCTTTTGTGGAATTGAACGGCACCAAGCGGAAATGGTTCTTGGTCATGCAGTTGATCATGTCCTTGGCCTTTTTGGGCATTGGCCTCTTTTTGCCATCCAACGCATTTTTCACCATTACCTTGGCTTTTTTCTGGATGGCAGCATTTGCCTCCGCCACCAATGACATTGCCTCCGATGGTTATTACATGATCGGGCTTTCACAAAAAAAGCAGTCCTTTTTTATTGGTATGCGGAGTACCTTTTATCGATTGGCCATGGTGACCGGGCAAGGGCTTTTGGTGATTGTCGCCGGCTTTTTGGAGCACAAATATGGAGATAACACCAAAGCGTGGTCTTTGACCATGATCGGTGCTGCGGTATTGATGCTAATCTTGACCGCGACCAATTTTATGGCCGCTCCAAAATTCGAGGCACCGTCAACGAAAGATTCTGAAAAGCCCACCAGCTTTTGGGAGGTATTCGCATCCTTCTTTAGAAAAAAACACATTGGAATTTCCCTTTTGTTTGTCCTTAGCTATCGCTTGGGCGAATCGCAATTGGTAAAAATGGCCTCACCATTTCTCTTGGACAAACTGGAAGTTGGAGGGCTCAGTTATTCCACCGAAGCGGTAGGTACCATTTATGGTACGGTTGGGGTCATCATGCTGTCCTTGGGCGGAATCATCGGCGGAATCCTTATCTCGAGGGATGGATTAAAAAAATGGATGTTTCCCATGTTGTTGTCCCTAAACCTGCCCAATATCCTCTATGCCATATTGGCCATCACCCACACCACCAGCATTTATGCCGTAGTGGGCACCGTGGTGGTAGAGCAGTTTGGATATGGATTTGGGTTTGCCGCATTTCTGGTCTTTCTCATTTATGTGGCCGAAGGTGCTTCAAAAACATCACATTATGCCATTGCGACCGGCTTTATGGCCTTGGGCATGATGCTACCCGGTATGCTCAGCGGATACATCCAGGAATGGTTGGGATACGATGGTTTCTTTGTTTGGGTGGTCATCGCGGCCATTCCGGCATTCCTCCTACTCCGATTTATTGAATACCCAGCCGATTACGGCAAAAAGACAAGCGAATTAGATGCATAAAAGAATACTCCCATATACCACTGCCCAAAAAGACCTATCGTTACAACAAAAGATCGGGCAATTGTTCATGCCTGCCGTTTTTATAAATGATACCGAGGAAGAAGTGGCCAAAATGGAGCAATTGATCCATGACCATCATGTAGGAGCCCTGTGCTTCTTTCATAGTAGGGCCAGTGCGGCCACCAATTTTGAAGGAAAAAAGAAGGTTGTCCACAATGAAAAAAGTTATGACCGATTAAAAACCCTCATAGAGCGCTATCAAAAAGCGGCACAACAGCCTCTTCTGATTGCCATTGACGCTGAATGGGGCTTGGCCATGCGGATTGAAAATACCCCGCAATACCCGTATGCCATCACGTTGGGGGCCCTCACCAACAACTTGGACCTTATAGAACAGGTTGGGCAGCATATTGGCCTGGATTGTAAGGAAGCAGGTATCCATTGGAATTTGTCCCCTGTAGTGGATATCAACAGCAACCCTGAAAACCCCGTAATCGGTTACCGATCGTTCGGGGACAGTAAGGGTGAAGTGTTTTCCAAAGCCGGGGCATACCTAAAAGGTCTGGCAAGTTCAGGAACATTGAACTCCATAAAACATTTTCCCGGGCACGGCGATACCGCCACCGATTCCCATTTGGGACTTCCGGTCATTGATAAATCCTTGCAAGAACTCCAGGAAAGTGAATTGTACCCTTTCCAGCAATTGATACAAAAAGGAGTGGACTCCGTCATGGTGGGGCATTTGCTGCTTCCCCAGTTGGATAGCGAAGAACCCTCCACGACTTCATCAAAAATTATTACGGACTTGCTTCGCAATACTTTGGGGTTTGATGGAGTGGTCATCTCCGATGCACTGAACATGCATGCCGTTTCCCAAAGATATCCCGAAAAGGGCAAGTTGGAGGCAACCGCCTTTGCCGCAGGAATGGATATGTTGTGTTTTAGCGAAAATGTTCCCGAAGGCATTGAAGCAATCCTCAACACCGCCACCGAAGCAGAAATTGAACAAAGTTTTGAACGCATTTGGCAGCTCAAGGAAAAGGCATTTTCCCATTCAAAAGACACTTCTCCGTCCCAAAAACCTTCAGAGCTAAATCGACTATTGGCGCAAAATACCCTTACCGAACTTTACGGCAAAGCTGAGGAAGTATCCAAAATCAAGAGTGGTGAATTTCTCAACGTATCGGTGAACAATAGCACCCAAAATAGGTTTTCCGTAAAAATCGAAGAGGACCTCGGCCAGAAACCATGGGATTTGACAAAGGACAAAGCGACCGTTGAAATGCTGTTGGAAAAGCATCAAAATGTGGTACTGTCCATCTTCCCTCCTGCCGTTAAGCCTAAAAATAACTTTGGTTTTGAAAACGAGGTGTTGGATTTCATCAAATACCTCCTCGCACAGAAAAATGTACTCATCTATCTTTTTGGAAATCCATACGCCTTGGACATCATGGGGCTATTGCCCACATCGAATGCGGTTCTGGTGTATCAAGATTTTCCTGAATTTCAAGAAGAGGCCTTCCAACATTTCATTGGAAAGTTGATGGCCAAAGGAAAACTACCCGTTCAACTTAAAACCTTTCAACCATGAAAACCGATATCATTTCCTCATGGGAGAAAAATGCATTGGAATGGATCAAGGTCATCCAGAACCAAAGCATCCCCTCCAGAAAGTTCACCAACGTAGCTATTGTGGAAACCATCAAAAACCTAAAAGGCAAAAAAATTGCCGACATAGGATGTGGCGAAGGTTGGTTGACCCGGGAAATGACTGCCTTGGGATGGGAAGCTACCGGCATGGATGCCATAGCAAGCCTAATTTCCGAAGCCAAGACCAAAGGGAAGGAAGCCTATCATGTAGTCACCTTTGAGGACATCATATCGGGAAAAACCATTCCCAATGCACCATTTGATGCTGCAGTCTTCAATTTCTGTCTGTATTTGAAGGATGACCTTGTTCCCCTTTTACAAAACACCTTGGGCCATTTAACCGATGGAGGCACTGTAGTGATTCAAACCCTGCACCCTTTTTTTCTGGTACAAAACGGTATGTCCTACAAAAGCCAGTGGCTCACCGATTCCTGGAAAGGTCTTCCCGGAAACTTTGAGGATGGCCATTCATGGTATGCCCGAACACTGGAGGATTGGATCTATGAATTGAATGGTTTACAGCATGGAGGGGTTTCCATTGAAGAGGTAATCAACGATGAAAAAAAACCCATTTCCTTGATCATCAAAATTAAAAAAGCATGAGCACCTATAAAGTTTTAGGGTTGATGTCCGGCACCTCCTTGGATGGATTGGATATGGCCTATTGTCATTTTACAGAGGAAAATGGACAATGGAAATTTTCCATTGAACGCACAAAAGAGGTTTCCTATACCGATGAGATGCGGGAACACCTCAAAAATGCCATTTTCCTGTCCGAAGAAGACCATGCCCAGCTCCACAAAGACTATGGCATTTGGTTGGGGGAACAATCCAAACACTTTATTGACGAAGAAAATTTGGAGGTGGATTTCATTGCCAGTCACGGACATACATCGCACCATAGACCCGAAGATGGGTTCACCTTTCAACTTGGTGATGGTCAATTATTGGCCAATACCTGTAGAAAAAAGGTGGTTTGTGATTTCAGGACAAAGGACGTTACCTTGGGCGGCCAAGGAGCCCCGTTGGTGCCTATTGGGGACAAATTGTTGTTCCATGAATATGATTTCTGCCTCAACCTTGGAGGTATCAGCAATATCTCGTTTGATGACAACGGGGCACGGATAGCCTATGACATTGGGTTGGCCAACATGCCCTTAAACTACATTACCCAAAGAATGGGGTTGGATTATGACGAAAATGGGAACCGGGCCAGAACGGGAAAGCTGGACCATGACCTCCTCCAAAAACTGAACAGTTTAGCGTACTACAAACTGCCCTATCCAAAATCCACCGGATATGAATGGTTCACTGGGGAAATTGTTCCTTTGATTCAAGCTTCAAAGGCCACCAACATTGATCTACTTCATACATTTATCCACCACAATTGCGAACAGATAGCCAACGAGGTAAAGAAATATGCCATAAAGACCCCGAATAAATTATTGGCCACGGGTGGTGGTGCCTTGAACCAGTTTTTTATGGACACTTTACAAGAAAAATTGGGAAGTACCGCTACAGTTTCCACACCAAGCAAAACCTTGATTGCGTACAAGGAAGCCTTGGTGTTTGCCTTGATGGGCGTTTTACGTCTTAAAGGTGAAACCAATGTACTCCGTTCGGTCACAGGAGGGCGTAAAGATTCCAGTAGCGGAGAGGTCTTTTTTCCGGTAAAGGATTAAGCGGTCACCATTCTTCTGGGTTTTCTGCGCACCAGCATAAAAATCAATACCGAAAATAGCCCACAAACAGCCAAGCCCACAAACAGGGGCCAAACACTGTTTTTCACAAACTCACCAATAAAGGTGGCTATTGGGATGGCAAAAACTGTGGATACAAACCCATTAATGGCCGCTCCAATACCTGCAATATGTCCAATGGGTTCCATGGCTATGGACCTGAAATTCCCCCACATGAATCCTAGACAGAAGAACTGTGCAGACAAGAATGCCACCAAAACATAAATACTAGGGTTGGGTGAATTAAAAAAGAGTACCGTATACAACAAAGCAATTATGGTAAAGGCCAATGTGGCCATAAAGGAAAGCTTTCGCATACCAAAACGCATCACCAAGGTCCCGTTCAAAAAGGTGGAAAGTCCTATGGAAATGGCCAATCCCGCAAAAATATAGGGAAATACCTCTTTTAGGGCATATTGATCCTCAAAAATATGCTGTGCCGAACTCAGATACACCAAAAATGCCCCGGTCACCAGACCAGAGGTAATCGTAAAAGCTACGGTTTCCTTATGACGTATAAACTCCTTCAACCCATCAACGAATACATGTCCGGAAAATGGGATTTTAAATTCCGGGTGAAGGGTCTCGGGTTGTCGTTTCCAAAACCAAAGTGCTATGATCAAGGCAAAAATCAATTGGACATAGAAAATACCTTTCCAACCAAAGCTATCCAGTATAACCTTCCCAATGGCTGGGGCCACCACGGGCACCAAAATAAAGAACGCCACCACAAACGACATGATCTTGGCCATATAATCTCCTTCATAGGTATCACGGATGATGGAAATGGATATGGTCCGAGGTGCCGAAAGTCCAATCCCTTGAAGAATCCTACCCAGCACCATCACCTCCAAGGATGGAGCATACAAGCAAACGATACTGGCCAATAAGAACAAGATGAATCCAGCATAGACCACAGGCTTTCTTCCATAACAATCAGACAGCGGACCAAAGAACAGCTGGCCCAATCCCAGTCCCAAAAATATCATAGTGACCAGCATTTGGTTATCCGTGGAATCCAAACTATTGATATCGGCACCAATATTGGAGATGGCCGGCAATAACGCATCAATGGCCAAGGCCACGATGGACATCAGGGCGGCCATTAAGGCAATAAATTCAAAATTAGGTTTTTGGGTTTCTTTTTGCATGCTGCAAAATTAGGCATACCCCGCGGGCCCACGAAGCTTTTAAGAAAGTATTAATGTAATGTTTACGAATCAAACGTTGTAGGTAAATAAAACGGTTCTTACCCATCTTCAAAACACCCTTTTTTATGACATTTTTTGATTTCGTTGTGTCTAGCTCGATGCCTATCTTTGAGGAAACCAAAAACTAAATGGACCCTTTAAAAACCTTGGTCGTAGGTTGTGGCAATATGGGAACTTCCCATGCCCGTGCCTACCACAAACTAGATGGATTTGAAATTGTGGGACTTGTGAGCCGCGGTGCCAAAAGCCGTGAACGATTGTCCAATGAACTGGGAGGCGTCCCCTCCTTTTCCGATTACACTGAAGCCCTTGCAACCGCAAAATCTGATGTGGTTTCCATCAACACCTACCCCGACACCCATTTTGACTATGTAAAGCAAGCTTTGGAATCGGGTGCCCATGTGTTTGTGGAGAAACCGCTTGCCCTAACGGTCGAAGAGGCCCAAATTTTAGTGGATTTGGCCCATCAACTTGGAAAAAAAATGGTGGTGGGATATATTCTCAGGGTACACCCTACATGGACCAAGTTTGTACAAATGGCCCAGGGCTTGGGTAAACCCTTGGTCATGCGAATGAACCTCAATCAACAAAGTTCCGGCGAACAATGGCATACCCATAAACAGCTTATGCACTCCATGTCGCCCATTGTGGATTGTGGGGTCCATTATGTGGATGTCATGTGTTCCATGGTGCGTTCCAATCCCGTAAGCGTCTCTGCCATTGGGGCCCGATTGACGGAGGAAGTGGATAAAAACATGTACAACTATGGCCAGTTACAGGTCCGTTTTGAAGATGGCTCCGTAGGTTGGTACGAGGCTGGCTGGGGACCCATGATGAGCGAAACCGCTTTTTTTATCAAAGATGTTATAGGTCCAAAAGGCTGTGTTTCCATCAATGATATGGATAAGGGAGAATCTGGTGACATTGAGGGCCATACCAAGACGGGAAGCTTAAAATTGCACCATAGCCAATTGGACAGTGATGGCCATTTTGTGAAAAATGATGAAATCATTGATACCGCCGATGAGCCCGACCATGATGGTCTCTGCCTTTTGGAACAGGAATACCTGCTCAATGCCATCCAAAATGATGTTGACCTCACCGACCACTTGAACGATGCCGTGAACAGTCTCAAAGTCGTGTTGGCTGCGGATGAATCGGTAAAAACGGGGAAAACAGTACTCTTATAGTAAAAATGTCAGGTCGAGCGCAGTCGAGACCTTTTCCTTAAAACTTTGTTATGTTTGGTGTCAGGTCGAGCGCAGTCGAGACCTCTTCCAAATATGAAACTTTATTACGTATATCTTCTTTTATGCGCCGATGGTTCAATCTACACGGGAATTACCGATGCCATTGACCGAAGGATTGCTGAACACCAAAACGGAATCAATAAGACAGCTTACACGTATCGAAGAAGACCTGTTCAACTTATCTTTCAACAAGAATTCGATGATGTGTTACAAGCCATCTTTTTTGAAAAGAAATTAAAAAAGTGGAGTGCTAAAAAGAAAATGGCGCTGGTAGAAGATAATTTGGACTTGCTTCAAATTTTGTCTGAATGTAGAAATGCAACACATTACAAGTACCGTCCTGACCATGATTAAGGTCTCGACTGCGCTCGACCTGACAGTTCCAAAAAGACTCTTGTCCTGAGGTTCCGTTGTATTGAAAAAATTCATCACAACGGAATGTTCCCATGTTTTTTTCGGGGCGGTTGCACCTGTTTCTTTTCCAACATGGCAAAGGCCTTCAACAATTTTCGTCGGGTGTCTTTTGGTAAAATGACCTCGTCAATGAATCCACGTTGTGCCGCGCGGTAGGGATTGGCAAATTTTTCGGCGTACTCCGCTTCCTTTTCCTTGAGTTTCGCCTCCGGGTCATCCGATGCAGCAATTTCACGCCTAAAGATAATCTCACTGGCCCCCTTGGCTCCCATTACAGCAATCTCGGCACTGGGCCAAGCAAAATTGAAATCGGCACCAATGTGTTTGGAGTTCATCACATCATAAGCCCCTCCATAGGCCTTTCGGGTAATGAGAGTGACTCTGGGCACCGTGGCCTCGCTCAAGGCATACAACAGTTTTGCCCCATGCATGATGATACCGCTCCACTCCTGATCGGTGCCCGGCAGGAATCCGGGAACATCCACCAAAACCAACAATGGAATATTGAAGGCATCACAAAAACGGGTGAAACGGGCTGCCTTCCGGGAACTTTTCACATCCAACACCCCAGCCAAGAACATGGGTTGATTGGCAATGACCCCCACACTTCTACCCCCTATTCGGGCAAAGCCTACAATAATATTTTCGGCATACTCCTTATGGATTTCGTAGAACGAATCGGCGTCAATAATACCCTTGATGACCTCATGCATGTCATACGGTTTATTGGGATTATCCGGCACAATGTGCGACAGTTCTTCCCGCACCTCATCGCCCAAAACGTATTCCTGTAATTTGGGAGCCTCTGTATTGTTCTGTGGCAAATACGCCAACAATTTTTTGATGTCGTCCAGACAGATTGCATCATTGGAGGAGGTTTTATGGGCCACTCCCGATTTGGCCGCGTGGGTACTGGCACCCCCCAATTCCTCAGAAGTAACCTCTTCATTGGTCACCGTCTTGACCACATTGGGACCAGTAACGAACATATAACTCGTTTCCTCCACCATCACAATAAAATCAGTCATGGCGGGCGAATACACCGCACCACCCGCACAGGGTCCCATCACCGCTGATATCTGCGGAATCACCCCCGATGCCTGCACGTTCCTGTAAAAAATATCGGCATAGCCTCCCAATGATCGCACACCCTCTTGGATTCTGGCTCCCCCAGAATCGTTCAACCCAATGATGGGTGCCCCGACCTTCATGGCCAAATCCATCACCTTACAGATTTTTTCGGCATGGGTTTCGGACAAGGCTCCCCCAAAAACGGTGAAATCTTGGGCATACACATATACCAACCTGCCGTGTACGGTTCCATAACCGGTGACCACCCCATCGCCATAGTACTTTTCCTTCTCCATCCCAAAATCTGTGGTTCTATGGGTCACCAATGCGCCCATTTCTTCGAAGGAGCCTTCGTCCAACAAATAGTGGACACGTTCCCGGGCCGTGAGTTTCTTCTTTTCGTGCTGTTTCTCTATGCGTTTTTCACCTCCACCCAAATGAGCTTTGGCCAACTTTTCCTGAAGTGTTTTTATTTTCGGGTCCATGGATTCAATTTTTGGGCAGTTGAACTATTTTTTGGTCCTCCAGATAGCTGTGGAAAGCCACCAATGCAGCAACTTCCATCTCCTTGGCCTGTTGCTGTTTGACCATTTCCGGAGCATAGTGGGTCTTCACAAAGTGAGTATCAAAATCCCCGGAACGAAAGGCCTCATGGGAAAAGACAAAGCTTCCAAAGGGCAAAGTAGTCTCCACTCCCTTTATCTTGTACGCTTTGATGGCGTTGAGCATCAATTCAATGGCCTCCTCCCGAGTTTTCCCGTAGGCAATCAATTTGGAAAGCATGGGGTCATAAAAAATGGGAATATCCATTCCTTCCGTAAAACCATTATCCACCCGAATACCTTCACCAACAGGCAATTGATAGGTTTCCAAACGCCCAACGCTCGGCAAAAAATCATTCAAGGGGTCTTCGGCATATACCCGCAACTCCACCGCATGCCCTTGGATTTTAAGGTCTTCCTGTTTCATGGGCAGCTCCTCACCCTTGGCCACACGTATCTGCAGTTCCACTAAGTCCATCCCTGTAATCATTTCGGTAACCGGGTGCTCCACTTGCAGCCGGGTGTTCATTTCCAAAAAATAGAAGTTGTGGTCAGCATCCATTAAAAATTCCACCGTTCCTGCCCCAACATAGTCGCACGCTTGGGCCACCTTGACCGCGGCCATGCCCATTTCGTCCCGAAGCTTGGGGGTTAAAATAGAGGATGGAGCTTCTTCCACCACCTTCTGGTGTCGGCGTTGCACACTGCATTCCCGTTCAAAAAAATGAAGGATGTTCCCGTGGGTATCGGCCATCACCTGAACCTCAATATGCCGGGGGGATGCCACATACTTTTCCACAAATACAGAACCGTCCCCAAACGCAGAGGTCGCTTCACTAATGGCGCGCTGCATACCCGATTCCAAATCGCTTTCTTTTTCCACGATACGCATACCCTTACCCCCTCCGCCAGCTGAAGCCTTAATCAAAATGGGATATCCCACTTCATTGGCAATGTCGCGGGCGGTGGCCACATCGGTAATGGCCTCGTCTATCCCCGGCACCATGGGAATACCGTACGCTTTGACAGCTTCCTTGGCCGCCAGTTTACTGCCCATCATGCGGATGGCCTTTGATTTAGGGCCGATGAACACCAACCCGTTTTTCTCCACCGCTTCGGCAAAATCGGCGTTCTCACTCAAAAAGCCGTAGCCTGGATGTATGCCGTCAACATTCAACTTTTTGGCCACCTCTATGATTTTATCTCCACGTAAATACGATTGATTGGAAGATGCCTCACCAATACAAACCGCTTCATCCGCCATTTGCACATGGGGTGCGTTCCGATCCACTGTTGAATAAACCGCCACGGTGTGTATGCCCATTTTCCTTGCGGTTTTCATCACCCGGACCGCAATTTCCCCTCTATTGGCAATCAATATTTTATTCATGGTCTCCTATTCAAATTCTATAAGTAGCTGTTTTTTGTCGACCGCATCACCTTTTTTTACCCCAATTGTTTTGATGGTCCCACTCCTAGGCGAAGCAATGATATTTTCCATTTTCATGGCTTCCAAAATCAAGAGTTGATCGTCCTCTTCTACTTCCTGCCCCTCACTGACCAAGATGTCCAAAATCAGTCCTGGCATGGGTGCCATAATGGAGTCAATGCTTTTTTGTCCGTTGGAGGCAAAACCCATTGCTTTGATGAGCCCGTCCAAAGGGGTGTTTATGGATACTTGATGCTCGGTCCCATTCACGCTGACGGTATAGGTACGGGCATTGAATTGCGTCTCCACCATTTGAATATGATAGGAAGTGCCATCCTTCAGGAGATGGAATCCATTGGGGCCCGTTTTTATGATATCCAGGGAAGCAATATCCTCTTTTGACAGTTGAAATTCAGAAGTTCCATCAACCACAACGGTATACGGATTGTCCATAAATAGTGTTCCTATAGGTTAGTTTGATAAATATAAGATTAATGCACCAATCGGCATAAAGGCAGTTGGGTTATACAGTATCATCAACCACAAATCCCGTCAAATGTTTACTTTTGGGACTAAAATCTTCTTTATGCTGATTCTAGGGATTGCCGGTGGAACAGGTTGCGGAAAAACTACCGTGGTGAACCAGATTGTGGACCAACTACCCGCAAATGAGGTGGGTATCATCTCGCAGGATTCCTATTACAACGATTTGGCGCATTTGACCAAGGAAGAACGGAGCAAAATCAACTTTGACCATCCAAATTCCATAGATTTTGATCTATTGATTTCGCATTTGGAGCAATTGAAACAAGGTAAGACCGTAAATAAACCCGTATATTCCTTTGTAGAGGAAACCCGTTTGGAAGAAACCATTCCCACACCCCCGAGAAAAGTGATGATCGTTGAGGGTATCTTGGTACTGAGCAACCCACAGCTTCGGGATTTGTTCGACATTAAAATATTTGTACATGCCGATTCCGACGAACGATTGATCCGAAGATTACAGCGGGATATCCGCGAACGCGGACACGATCTGGAAAAAGTACTAACCCGTTACCAAACCGCGGTAAAGCCCATGCACGAGCAATTCATAGAGCCGTCAAAGGAATTTGCCGATATCATTATCCCCAACAACCATTACAATACGGTTGCGGTGGATATGGTTAGGACCATCATCAACAACAAACTGGTGTAACACATGAAGTTAAAGGAACTGAGAAATAAAAGGTGGTTCAAGGTCATGACCAATATGTATGTGTTGGTGTTGACCATTTTTGTGATTTGGATGGCTTTTTTCGATACCAATTCCTTTTTGATCCACTGGGAACTTCGTTCGGAAATCAAAAAGTTGGAAAAACAGAAAGAGTTTCTAAAAGGGGAAATCGCCAAGGACAAGGAAATCTTGGAAAAAATGTCCAATCCGGGGGAAATGGAAAAATTTGCCCGGGAGAAATACTACATGAAAAAGGAGAATGAGGAAATTTTCCTCATTGAATATGAAGACAGCCTAAAAATCAAGGAAGATGAATAATACAGGCCTATTCGAAGAATTTCCCGAGGTATCCGCCAAACAGTGGAAACAAAAAATCCAGTTCGACCTGAAGGGAGCGGATTACAACGACACCCTGGTTTGGGAATCCTTGGAGGGGATAGCGGTAAAACCTTTTTATCATACAGAAGACCTGCAAAGCACCATAACCTACCCTTTTTCATCAGCCCGGAAATGGCATATCGGGCAAACCATTTATGCAGGTGATTCTGCAAAGGCCAATGCGAAGGCATTGAATTGCTTGGAAAAAGGCGTTGAAAGCTTGATGTTCACCATTCCAAATGAGCAGGTTGATTTTAAAACATTGCTCCATGACATTGATTTGGAAAGCGTACCATTACACTTTAATTTTCAGTATTTGGCGATAGAGCCCATCAAAAACCTTTTGGAAATTTTGAAGGGTAAAAATGCCAAGGCATACCTCAATATTGATTTAGTAGGGCATCTGTCCCGTGACGGAAATTGGTTCCATAACCTTGAAAAGGACCACGTCATTTTGGAAGAAATCCATGGACTTGCCACAACGCATGCATCAGTCAGCACTTTTGGCGTGGATATAGCGCTCTACCAAAATGCAGGGGCCAATAGCATTCAGCAATTGGCATACGGGTTGGCCCATGCCCATGAATACCTGAACCATTTCGGCACCCAGAATTCCTTTCCCATAGTATTCAAGGTTGCCATGGGAAGCAACTATTTCTTTGAAATAGCCAAGCTAAGGGCCCTACGCTGGCTTTGGGCCAGTCTAGCTTCTGAATATGGGATTGAAAGCGATTGCCACATCACGGCCATTCCCACCAAACGGAACAAAACCCTTTACGATTATAATGTGAATATGCTCCGTACCACCTCGGAAAGCATGTCGGCCATACTGGGCGGTGCCGATACCGTATGCAACCTCCCCTATGATGCCATTTACCACAAGGACAATGCATTTGCGGAACGGATTGCCCGCAATCAACTGTTATTATTGAAGGAGGAAAGTTATTTTGAAGATGTTTCAGCCGTTGCCAATGGAGCCTACTTTATCGAAAGCATCACGGAGCAACTGGCAAAAAAGGCTTTGGCCCTCTTCAAACAAATTGAAAAATCCGGTGGGCTTTTAAGTGCGCTCAAAAAAGGGAGCATCCAACAAAAAATCAAGGAAAGCGCCGCAAAGGAACAGCAACTTTTCGATAAAGGTAAAATTGTGCTACTGGGCACCAATACCTATCAAAATTCACAAGACCGTATGAAAAATGATCTGGAACTGTATCCCTTTGTAAAAACGCAGCCCAGAAAAACCTTGATAGAGCCCATCATTGAAAAACGATTGGCCGAGGCCTTGGAACAAAAAAGACTGGATGATGAGTAGAAAAGACCTTCAACATTTGGAGTTAAGTTCAGAGTTCGGAGTTCAGAGTTCAGAGCTTGGAAAAACCCATAATCCCAGCCACGTCAACTTTGCTGCGGGTATATCCCCTTTTCTTCGTGGTCCATACTCCACCATGTATGTTCGCAGACCATGGACCATCCGTCAGTATGCCGGTTTTTCCACGGCAGAGGAGAGCAATGCCTTTTACAGAAGAAATTTGGAGGCGGGTCAAAAAGGCCTTTCCGTGGCCTTTGATCTTCCCACTCACCGGGGGTACGACTCGGACAACGAACGGGTAGTAGGCGATGTGGGTAAGGCCGGAGTAGCGATTGACTCGATCGAGGACATGAAAATCCTGTTCGACCAAATTCCCCTAGATCAAATGTCGGTATCCATGACCATGAACGGGGCCGTTATCCCCATCATGGCCTTTTATATTGCAGCGGCCGAGGAACAGGGCGTGTCCATGGAAAAGCTTTCAGGAACCATCCAAAACGACATTCTCAAGGAATTCATGGTGCGGAACACCTATATTTATCCGCCTACCCCTTCCATGCAAATCGTTGCGGATATTTTTGAGTTTACCAGTAAACATATGCCCCGTTTCAACAGCATCAGCATTTCCGGGTACCATATGCACGAGGCTGGAGCTCCAGCGGCCATGGAATTGGCCTATACCCTGTCCGATGGGATTGAATACATCCGGACGGGAATCAAGGCAGGATTGAAAATCGATGAATTTGCCCCCAGACTTTCTTTCTTTTGGGGCATTGGGATGAACCATTTTACCGAAATCGCCAAAATGCGTGCCGGTCGTATGCTATGGGCCAAATTGGTGAGCCCGTTCCATCCCAAGAATGAAAAATCACTCATGCTCCGTACCCATTGCCAGACCAGTGGATGGAGTTTGACCGAGCAAGACCCCTTCAACAACGTGGCACGGACCACCATTGAGGCCATGGCCGCGGTATTCGGCGGCACCCAGAGCCTTCATACCAATGCCTTGGATGAGGCCATTGCCCTACCGACCGATTTTTCGGCACGGATAGCCCGGAACACCCAAATCTACTTACAGCAAGAGACCCATATCACCAAAACGGTAGACCCTTGGGCCGGAAGTCATGTCGTTGAAAAATTGACCGAAGAGATTGCCGAGGAAGCTTGGAAATTGATTCAAGAAGTGGAGCAACTGGGCGGTATGACCAAGGCCATTGAAGCTGGAATTCCCAAAAGACGGATTGAAGAGGCCGCAGCCAAGAAACAAGCGCGAATCGATAGTGGACAGGATGTCATTATTGGCGTGAACAAGTATCAACTGGAAGATGAGGATGAGCTCCAAATTTTGGAGGTGGACAATGCCAAAGTACGCCAACAGCAAATGGAGCGACTGAAACGGATTAAATCCAACCGGGATTCCAAGGCGGTTGAAAAAGCACTGGACAGCATTCAATTGGCGGCCAAAAAAGCGAGTCAGAACAATACTGACCGTGAAAATTTGTTAGCTTTAGCGGTACAAGCGGCCAAAGCTCGTGCTACCTTGGGCGAAATCAGCGATGCCATGGAAAGTGCCTTTGGGCGCTACAAAGCAAAAATCCAATCTTTTACCGGCGTGTATTCCAAAGAAATCAAAAACGACGAAAGTTTTGCCAAGGCCCAGAAAATGGCCGATGAGTTTGCCGCACAAGAAGGTCGAAGACCTCGAATCATGGTGGCCAAAATGGGTCAGGATGGTCATGATCGTGGCGCAAAAGTGGTGGCGACCGGCTATGCCGACCTCGGTTTCGATGTGGACATAAGCCCACTGTTCCAAACACCTTCCGAAGTAGCCCAACAAGCCGTTGAGAACGACGTGCATGTGTTGGGGATTTCTTCCTTGGCAGGCGGTCACAAGACCTTGGTGCCCGAGGTGATCAAGGAGCTAAAAAAACAGGGGCGGGAAGACATCATGGTCATTGTGGGTGGAGTCATCCCCAAACAGGATTACCAACACCTGTTGGACCACGGTGCCGTAGCGGTATTTGGCCCTGGGACCAAAATTGGGGACACGGCCATTGAGATCTTAAAGATTTTGATGGGATAATCCCCCTTAATAATCTCATAAATATAACTTTAACTTTCTTTAACGCAGATTGGTATGGTTATTCACCCACTGTTAACAAAATACATTTTTTAGCATCTTAAATAATCGTATTTTTAGCACCTAACTTACTATGAAATGGGCAAGATTATTGCTATTGCAAACCAAAAGGGCGGTGTGGGCAAAACTACCACCACGGTAAACCTTGCGGCCTCCCTTGGTGTATTGGAAAAGAAAGTGTTATTGATTGATGCCGACCCCCAGGCAAATGCCACTTCAGGTCTTGGTATCGATGTGGACTCCGTGGAACATGGTACCTACCAGCTTTTGGAGCATACCATGCCTGTAGAGGATGTGATCATACAGACCGATTCCCCGAATGTGGACTTGGTGCCCGCGCACATCGATTTGGTGGCCATTGAAATAGAATTGGTGGACAAGGACAACAGGGAGTACATGTTGAAGGAAGCCCTCAAAAACTTGGGCGACCGCTATGATTTTGTTTTGATCGATTGTGCCCCCTCTTTGGGACTGCTGACGCTAAACGCACTTACCGCAGCAGATTCAGTCATGATTCCCATCCAATGTGAATACTTTGCACTGGAAGGCCTCGGAAAACTATTGAACACGGTAAAAAGTGTCCAGAAAATACATAACAACGATTTGGATATAGAAGGCATGTTATTGACCATGTACGATTCAAGGTTACGCCTATCCAACCAAGTCGTGGAAGAAGTGAAGAAACACTTCGCCGATATGGTCTTCGATACCATTATACAGCGAAATGTAAGGCTGAGTGAAGCGCCCAGTTATGGCGAGAGCATCATAAAATATGATGCCAGCAGCAAGGGTGCCTCAAATTATCTTAACTTGGCCCATGAAATTTTGAAGAAAAATAAGGAGAAAGTTTAAATGGCGAAAGCAACCAAAAAACAGGCTTTGGGTAGAGGCCTGTCCGCTCTATTGAAAGACCCCGAGAACGATATCCAATCGGTTGGGGACAAAAATGCGGACCAGGTCATAGGAAATGTAGTTGAGCTGGATATAGAATCCATTGAGGTAAACCCTTTCCAGCCACGATCCAATTTTAATGACGAGGCTTTGGAAGAGTTGGCCAGTTCCATTCGTGAATTGGGCATTATTCAACCTATTACGGTTCGGAAATTGGATTTCAACAAATTCCAATTGGTTTCCGGGGAACGCCGTTTCCGTGCTTCCAAATTGGTTGGGCTCGAAACCATTCCTGCATACATACGCATTGCCAACGATCAAGAATCCTTGGAAATGGCCTTGGTGGAAAACATCCAACGCCAAGACTTGGACCCCATCGAGATTGCACTCTCCTATCAGCGCCTTATTGACGAAATCCAGATTACCCAAGAGAAATTGAGTGACCGCGTGGGGAAAAAACGCTCCACCATCACCAATTATCTTCGCCTTTTAAAACTACACCCCATTATCCAGACCGGAATGCGGGATGGCTTTATCAGCATGGGACATGGAAGGGCCCTGATCAATATCGATAAGAAAAAAGAACAGATTGCCATATACGAGAAAGTGGTCTCCGATGGTCTTTCGGTAAGGGATACCGAGCAACTGGTAAAATCCCTTAAAAATCCGCAAGGCGATTCGGGAGAAAAAAAACCAAAATCATCCAAGACAACCCCTGGATTTGTTTCCAAGGGTATGGACGAGCTCAAGGAATACCTTTCCACCAAGGTAGACGTTACCTCATCCCAAACCGGGAAGGGCAAGATTGTGATTCCCTTTCATTCCCAAGAGGAATTTCAGCGCATAAAAAAATTATTGACAGGTGAATAAAAACCTATTCTTCTTGTTGTTTTCCGTACTGTGCCTGTATTCTGGTTTTGCCCAAGAGGAAGGCGAAACGGATGATGCGGAACAACCCCATCCTTCCGAGATTGACTCCTTGGCCCAAAATCTGGAGGGCGCAGGAATCACGCTCGAGGAAGTCACCTACGAAAAGAAGAAAATCAATCCCCTTGCCCCTAGTAAAGCCGCATTCTATTCTGCAGTATTTCCGGGCTTGGGACAGATTTACAACAAACGGTATTGGAAAGCGCCCATTGTGTGGGGCGCCCTAGGGACCGCCATCTATACCTATTCGTTCAACAATACCGAATACAGAGGGGCACGGGATGCCTTCAAAAGAAGATTGGCCGGCTTTACGGATGATGAGTTTTATGACATCAATGGAGATGGCGAAGGCCCTGACGTGTCTGACGAGGCCCTACAGGATGCGCAGGAACGCACCCAACGTAGCAGGGACCTTTCCTTGGTAATCACTATTGCCCTTTACGCCCTGAACATTATAGATGCCAACGTGGACGCGCACCTAAAGCAATATAATGTTGATGATGATCTTGCAGTTGATTTTAAACCCTATCTGGATATAAACCCCTTTACCCAGGAGCCAAATTATGGAATGGCCCTGGTCATTAAATTTTAAACTATGAACATTGCTCTCTTTGGTTATGGGAAAATGGGAAAAATGATTGAGCAAATTGCCCAAGACAGAGGACATACCATTGTTGCAAAGATAGATGTGGACACCAAGGAAATCCCTTATGACAACATGGATGTTGCCATAGATTTTAGTACGCCCGAAGCTGCATTCGACAATATCACAGGCTGTTTTAAAAACGATGTCCCTGTGATTTGTGGCACCACAGGTTGGCTATCCAACTACGAAAAGGCCATTGATATCTGCAACAAAAACCAAGGGGGATTTATCTATGCCTCTAATTTCAGCTTGGGCGTGAATATCTTTTTTGAGCTGAATGCCCATTTGGCCAAAATGATGTCCGGATTGGAACAGTACAATGTTTCCATGGAGGAAATCCATCACACCCAAAAGCTGGATGCCCCTAGTGGTACGGCCATTACTTTGGCAGAAGGCATCATTGCCAACACCAATTATGAGGATTGGAAACTGGACCAAACTGGGGAAGGTACCATTCCAATTACATCCAAACGGGAGGGAATGGTTCCTGGTACCCACAGCATATCCTATGATAGTGCGGTAGACTCCATAGAAATAAAACATACAGCCCACAATCGCGAAGGATTTGCTTTGGGAGCGGTCATTGCCGCAGAATGGATACAGGGCAAAACAGGTATCTTCACCATGAAAGATGTGTTAAACCTGTATTAAAAAACGTAACAACAATAGAGACATTAAGTCTCACAAAGAAACTTTTATATGAGCGGTACACAATGGATCATTTTTATATTGGTCATCCAAATCATCCATTTTTTGGGTACATGGAAACTTTATGTAAAAGCAGGACGTAAAGCATGGGAAGCTGCGGTTCCCGTATACAATGCCGTAGTTTTGATGAAGATCATCAACCGACCTTGGTGGTGGGTTTTGCTCTTGTTCATCCCCATTATCAATCTATTGATGTTTCCCGTGGTATGGGTAGAGACCATCCGTAGTTTTGGGAAAAATTCGCTGTTGGACACGTGGTTGGTGATACTGAGCCTTGGGTTCTACACTTACTACATCAATTATGCGGAAGACGTCAGCTATATTGAAGACCGCAGCCTTAAACCAAGAACCGGCCTTGGCGAGTGGGTAAGCTCCATAGTCTTTGCCATTGTGGCGGCCACTTTTGTACATACTTATTTTATTCAACCTTATGTTATTCCTACCGGCTCATTGGAGCGCACCTTGCGCATCGGTGATTTTCTGTTCGTGAGCAAGTTCCATTATGGAGCAAGGATTCCCATGACCACTTTGGCGGCCCCTATGGTGCATGACACACTTCCCGGCATGAAAAAGAGGTCCTATTTGGCCGATGTGAACCCAGAAACCTATAAAACTTCTTGGATCAACAAGCTGCAACTGCCCTACATGCGCATCCCTGGTTTTCAAAAGGTCAAGAAAAACGATATAGTGGTCTTTAGCTTGCCTTCAGATACACTCTACCAATTTTTTAAGGCCGAAAAAGCGGTAAAAAAGCCCATAGACAAAAAGTCCAACTATGTAAAACGATGTGTGGGCACCCCAGGGGATTCTTTGGAGGTCATCAATGGCTATGTCCACATCAATGGGAAAAGGCTTCAGCTATCCGATCGTGCCAAGCCCATGTACAATTACGACATTTATGCCCAGAACGGTGTATCCAGCAGACTATTGGAGGAAGTGGATGCCTCAGATTATCTGAGAACGTATATTTCGGGAAACCTCAACCAGAATCAATATAACGCCTTAGCTCCGTTTGTCCTTGGGGCCAATAGGACCCAAGATGGCAAAATAGAGCTCATTACTGAGGAAAAAGGGATTCCAACCGATGTTATCAGACAGCTCAGGTTGTCCTTGACGGAAGAAAAACCAAGGTCGCGCATTGCAAATCTAACCGATGAAATGGTGGCCCAACTCCGGGAAAACCCAGCCATAGATTCCGTGATCAAAACCGATGATGGAAAAGGGGTCTACATGGGTGCCTTTCCACAAAAGCCCAACCTATACCCTTGGAACAATGATAATTTTGGACCCATTTACATTCCCAAAGCGGGAACTACTGTGGAAATCAACTCCAGGACCATCCCATTGTACAAAAAAATCATACGAGACTACGAGCATAACGATGTAAAGGTCTCTGGACAAAAGGTCCTCATCAATGGAGAAGAGGCCAACTCCTATACATTCAAGCAGGATTATTATTGGATGATGGGCGACAATAGGGACCATTCCGAGGACAGTAGGACCTGGGGCTATGTCCCGGAAGACCACATAGTGGGCAAACCTGTTTTTCTATGGATGAGTTTTGATAATTTCAAGGAAGGCATTGCCAATTGGAAACCACGTTGGGACCGTATTTTTACCACCGTAGGGGGGAGTGGGGAACCCATTTCCTACTTTAAATATTTTGTGGGCCTTATTGTAGTTTGGATCCTTTTCGATTTTATCAATAAACGCAGAAAGAAAAAGACAGAGTAACACACCCTGTCGCGTAAAACACCACGTTCTTGAAACTTGTACTGCATCCATCCTATTTCCCCAACATAGCCACGTTTTCTGCCATGGTCCAGAACGGTGTGGTCTGGGAAGCACACGACAATTTTCAAAAGCAGACCTACCGGAACCGTTGCTATATCTGTACCGACCAAGGAAAGCACATGCTCAACATCCCCATTAAACATGTGGGAGGGAAAGAAGGAAGGCAAAAATATGCCGAGGTGGAAATGGACAACAGCTATCCATGGAAGAAAATCCATTGGCGCACCTTGGAGACCGCTTACAGGACCTCTCCCTTTTTTGAGTTTTACGAAGATGACCTAAGACCTTTGTTTGAAGGAACAGATACTTCATTATACCATTTCAACCTAAAGGCCATACAAATCCTTGGCGATTGTTTGGGAGTGAAAATTCCAATCATCCATACCGATACATATGAGACGACCCTTTCCCAAAACAAGGATGCCCGATTTTTGGTTAGCGCCAAAAAAGAAATGGCAATGGAATTGGATGCATACCCGCAGGTCTTTGATGATCGGCATGGGTTTATCCCCAACCTAAGCATTTTGGACCTCTTGTTCAACGAAGGGACCAATGCCCTAGCCTATCTAAAAGACCAACCCTTGGAGTTTTTGCATGCTTAGACATTTCATCCATTATGGCATTCATTTTTTAGTCCCCATACTCATTGCACTTTTGTTTTTTAAGGAGAATAAGCTAAGAGTTGCCATTATCCTTTTGCTGGGAATTGTAATTGATGTGGACCACCTATGGGCAGAACCTCTGTTCGACCCCAACCGGTGCAGTATCGGATTTCATCCACTACATAGCTATTGGGCCATCTTGGTGTATGCCGTTCTCCCGTTTTTTAAACCCACACGAATCATTGGTCTAGCTTTGCTTATCCATATTGCCGCGGACACAATGGATTGCCTACTGATCTGATGTAAGCCGTAAGGTAGACATCACAGGATAGTGATCGGACAGTTTTTCATTGAAGTTTTGGTGGGATAGTACCTCAAAATCCGAATCGGCCAAAATATAATCAATGCGAATGGGGAATCCCAAGAGGTTATAGGTTCGACCAAACCCTTTTCCACTTTCCAGGAAAGAATCCTGCATATCCCCCTTCACAATCTTATAGACATTGGAGAACTGCGTATTATTTAAATCCCCACAAACGATGTTGGGGTATGGACTCTTTTCCATATGCTCCGCGAAAATTTTTGCCTGTTCCAATTGCTTGGCAAAGGTCCTTACCAAGCGTTTGTAATTTTTCTCGGATTCCTCCCCGTCCGAGAGCGTTTCGGCCCTTGGAACTATGCTAAAGGATTGTAGATGCAGATTGTATACCCTAACGGTATCGCTCATGTAAAGAATATCTGCATATATGATATTGTTTGCCGTTTCCGGTAAATCCAAGGACCCATTTCCCAATATGGGGTGCTTTGAAAATATGGCTTGAATCGATCTTGGCGTCTCATACGGTGTTTCACTCCGATATGGATATTGGTCCAGTTGCCGATACCGTATTCTACTATGTTCCTGAATGCAAAGGATATCCGGGTCGTTCTCCTTGATGAATGAAATAATTTGGTCACCAATATTGGGACCCTTCATCCACCCATATTTATTAAACCCCCGAACATTATAGGTCATCACCTTAAGACTAGAAGAGGAGTGCTCCTCCGGCTCATCGCCTATCTTATAAAACGGTCCAAAACCAAAATACCCTATCAATAATGCCATCAAAGGGACCCATAGTTTTCGTTTTCGCTTGACCGCCCAATACCCCAAAAACAAAATGTTCAGGATAAACAAAAAAGGGACAAATAAGCTCAGTGCTGAAAACAAAGGCAGAATCTGAAATGAAAGGTAAGAGGACAAACAGGTAACGAGCAATAAAAAGGCAATCAATATATTGATTGCATAGATTACCCATTCCAGTATAGAGGTTGATTTTTTCATGCGCTACTCTTCCTTGCCCGCTTTAAACAAAAAGTCCTTTTCCTCTTTGGAGAGACTTTCATACCCCGACTTGCTTATTTTATCCAAAATGGAGTCAATTTTTTTCTGTCGGGCCATCTTATCATAGTCGCCGGAACGCTTCCCAGAAGTATCTTTCTTGTACACGGTTTTCATAGGCGCTTTTTTCTCCCTTGGCTTAAAAAGCTGGGCAATGGCTTCCCTAAATCTGGTAAAACCCACTCCAATATCCTTTCCGTTCAATAGTTGTCTAGCATATACATATCCCAACAAAGCACCTCCCAAATGCGCCAACCTGCCCCCCACATTCCCTCCGTAGGGTATTTGGATTAAATCCACCAAAACAAAGAACACGCCCACATACCATAATTTGACATTAAAGAAGATCACACGCACTTCTTGATTGGGTATATACGCACAGATAAAAATCAGAACGGCGGTCACCCCTGCCGAAGCCCCGATCAGTGCCGTATTGGTGTTCAACAAGGTTGGAAAGATATTATAGCTGAGGAGAAAAACAATCCCTCCAATAATAACGCCCAAGAAGTATACATTCAAGAAACGCTGATTGTCAAAAAGGTTCAAAAAAATCCTTCCTGTAAAGTAGAGCATGAGCATATTCCAAAAAATATGCCCCAGTCCTGCATGAAAAAAGGAATAGGTGATCAAGGACCACGGCTGTCCAAAAAACTCCAGAAAATCCTTGGGCAAATGAAACCATTGGGAAACCGAATAGCCCAACAAGGCCGTGGAAAGCCCATCCAAGATAAAGATCAGCACATTGATGGCAATGAGCTTTTCGGCAATGTTCAACCGAGCAAATTGATATTGTAATCCGCCATTTGCCATAGCCTAGTCCCAACGATTATTGTTAAACTGGTTTCTTTTCCAGTACCACATCATGATGAACCCAATCAACGCACCACCAATATGGGCAAAATGCGCCACTCCCGTATTCACATTACTAATACCGAATATTAAATCCCCTGCAATCAATAAGGGTACAAAGTATTTGGCCTTGATGGGCACGGGAAGAAAAATCAACATTAGTTTTGCTTCGGAATACATAAAGGCAAAAGCTACCAAAATACCATAAATGGCCCCTGAAGCCCCAACGGCAGGAACATTGTATGCCGACAGAAAACTATCGATCGTGCTTTTGGAGGCCAGATTGTACCAATCAGGGCTGTATTGCCCTGCGGATATGATATCCATGATCTGCGTTCTGGCCAAACCTGCACTTTCCAACGCACTCAACCCTTCATTGAAGAAGTAATAATTTACCCCGGTATGCAAAGCTGCGGAGCCCAAACCGGCCGAAAAATAAAAGAACAGGAACTTGTTTCGGCCCCAAACCCGCTCCAATGGAGTTCCAAAGGCCCATAGCGCATACATATTGAACACAATGTGCATAAGGTTGCCATGCATGAACATATGGGTGCCTACCTGCCACCATTCAAAATTGCCGTTCTTTGGAAACCAAAGGGACATCCATTGATACATTTGGTCCCCGTATAATTGTGTGGCAAAAAACATGATCACATTAATGATCAATAAGTGTTTTACTGCCTCGGTCATTCTACCCATCTAACTAAATTTTTTATCGATATCCCCTTCGGAGATAATGGTGTACGTCAGTTTTTGAAACGGACTCAAGGTCGGTTCCTTACAGGCAAACAAATTGTTCACCAAGGCCAACTGGGATTCTTGGTCCAAGAGTTCCCCTGTTTTCACGGCCAGGTTTTTGGAAAGCACCTTGGCCAAGACTTCGGCTTGGGAGACAGTACCTTCATTAAATCCTTCTGCATAGTCCGCGATCAAACGATCCAATACCGTGCCAATCCCACTTTCCGGGACCATCAAGGGCACTCCTGTCAGTTTTACAGTCTCTTCCTCCAAACTTTCAAAGGCAAAACCAATGTTTGTCAGGCTATCCTTGATTTCCCTCAATATCCCCAATTCCTGTGGGTTGAAGGTAAGCTCCAACGGAAACAACAGCTGTTGGCTCACCCCTTCCTTTACCGTGATCTCCCCTAGGAACTTTTCAAAAAGAATCCGTTCGTGCGCCCGGTTCTGGTGAATGACCAGCATTCCGGATTTCACCGTACTCACCACAAATTTACGCCGTAGCTGGAACGTGGTGGCCATATGTTCGCCAACCCCATCATCATACAAGGTTCCCTGTGCTTCGCTATCCGATTCAATGGCCACACTGCTAAAGTTGTTCGTGTCCACATCTTGATCCAGACCTTCATACAGGTTTTCCCAACCCTTGGAACTGGCTCTCTGAAAGGAACCCCCACTTTTTCGTTCTCTCTCTTGAAAAGGATTGAACGTGGCATCCACCGTTACTTTGGGCAAAACCGCCCCTTTTTCCTTGTATGCATAAGGTGTATCCAAGTTGGGGTCATGGTCAAAATCCAATACCGGGGCCACATTGAATTGTCCCAAGCTATGCTTTATGGTTGACCGCAGTATGGCATACAGTGTATTCTCATCATCAAACTTCACCTCTGTCTTGGTGGGATGGATGTTGATATCAATCGAAGACGGGTCTACCTCCAAATAAATAAAATAGCCGGGGTAGGTATCCGGTTTGATGAGTCCTTCAAAAGCCGCCACCACCGCGTGGTGCAAATACGGACTTTTGATGAATCTATCATTGGCAAAGAAAAACTGTTCCCCCCTACTCTTCTTGGCAAATTCCGGCTTACAGATAAAACCGGAAATCTTAACCACTTCGGTTTCCTCGCTAACCGGCACCAACCGGTTTTCCATGCGACTTCCAAAAATATGCGCTATACGTTGGCGCGGCTTTCCTTTGGGCAGATTGAAAATCTCTGAACCATTATTGTAAAAATGAAACTCGGTATTGGGATGCACCAAAGCCACTCTGTGGAACTCATCCGTGATATGACGTAATTCCACCTGATTCGACTTTAAGAAATTCCGTCGGGCCGGAATATTGAAAAAGAGATTTTTTACCGATATGGAGGTGCCTTGGGGTGTGGCCACCACTTCTTGGGACACAATTTTGCTCCCTTCTATCTTTATATGAACACCCACCTCATTGGTTTCAGTCCGGGTCTGCATGTCTACATGGGCAATGGCCGCAATGGAAGCCAGTGCCTCTCCACGGAACCCTTTGGTGTGTAGGTTGAACAAATCTTGCGCTGAGGAAATCTTGGAAGTGGCATGCCGTTCAAAGGATAACCGGGCATCGGTCTCGCTCATCCCCATCCCATCATCCACCACTTGAATCAATGCTTTACCCCCATCTTTTACAATCAGTTTGACTGTAGTGGCCCCTGCATCAATGGCATTCTCCATAAGTTCCTTGACCACCGAGGCCGGACGTTGGACCACTTCCCCTGCTGCAATCTGGTTGGCAACATGGTCCGGTAAAAGTTTAATGATGTCCGTCATTAGGGATTTAGGAATATGGATAAATCAAAGTCGATCACAAAAAGGAACAGTAGCACCAAAATGGCCACAATAACGAGAAAACGAAGTTTCATGTTCTTATCACCTTCCATTTTTAAATCTTCCTTGGCCGAACCGATTTTGTTCAATAGCCCCCTCTGCGTATGCGCGGTACTTCGAAATTTATCTAGTTTGTGTTCTATTTTATACGGATTGCCCTCGCCCTTGTAGTAGCGCGGCGAGTAACTGAACGATTTATTCTTTTTAAGTTTAAAAGGATTTCGCATGGCATTTGTATCCGTGTAACCTCAAAGGTACTTAAAATAGAAAAAAAGGATCAGGGGATGCTCCCAAAAAATGTTAACAAGAAAACACAGTTGCTAATTCAAGTACAAGTTCAGGAACAAGGAAGTGCAAAATCAAGAACCAAGAGCAGATATGGTATTTTGTACTTGAACTTGAACTTGAACTTGCAACTTCACATTACCTCCCCAAAACAGCCATCTGAATGGCGGCAATGGCGGCTTCCGTACCCTTGTTCCCATGTCGGCCACCACTACGGTCTTGGGCCTGTTGCAAGGTGTTGTCGGTCAAAACGCAGAAAATCACGGGAACGTCATAGGCTACGTTCAAATCTTTGATGCCTTGGGCCGTGGCACTGCATACAAAGTCAAAATGACTGGTCTCGCCACGAATGACACTCCCAATGGCTATAACAGCATCCACTTGTTGGTCCGTGATCATTTTCTTGCATCCAAAGGTCATCTCAAAGCTTCCCGGGACGTTCCAACGAACCACATTTTCAGGCAATGTCCCACAGTCTAACAAAGCGTCATGTGCACCTTGAAAAAGAGCCTCTGTGATTTCATGGTTCCATTCAGAAACAACAATCCCAAACCGAAGTTGCTTCGCATTTGGGATTTTGGTCTTATCGTAAACGGATAGGTTTTTGTTCTCGGTGGCCATAGATTAGTTTTTGGCCAATCCGATAAGAGCGTCTATGCCTACCCCTTCCGAGGATTTCGGATAGTCTTCCTTGATGCGCTCAAAGTAACCAAGCGCTTTACTTTTCTGGTCCAACTCAAGGGCCGCAACCCCTGCCTTGTACAAAAATCTTGGCGTAGTGAACTCATTGTCGCTGTGCGCAATGGCTTTCTCGTAAAAGTCCAAGGCATCCTCGGTTTGGTTCAATTGGGAAAATGCATCCCCAATACCTCCTTTTGCCATGGCCCCCAATACGGCATCATCCGAAGAAAAGTTCTCCAAATGCGCAATGGCCTCCTGATATTGCTGTAGGTTCAAATAGGTCATCCCAGCAGAATATTCCGCCAAGTTGGCCGCTTTGGTACCACTGTATTCCTCAATGATGTCCAAAAATCCATATTTCCCTTCGGCACCGTTCAATGCTTTGGTAAAGAGGGAATCCTTTTCGGTTTCACTGGCCAGGGCCTGATCAAAATATTGCTGTGGATAAAAAAGCTCATTGGCCGCAGTAGCCTCCTTTGGCTTTTGGATGAACTGGTGGTATCCCAAGTAGGCCAATACCCCCAATGCAATGGCACCAATAACCCCCAAAATATAGTTTTGGTTCTGTTGTACCCACGCCTCGGTCTTGGAAGCACTCTCGTCCAGCGTGTTGAACACCTCTGCCGTTGTACTGTCCTGTTCTTCAACTTGGGCTTCCTCTGCCTTGTTTTTAGGTTTAAAGCCTCTTCTCTTGTATGTTGCCATGCGTCATTTTATTGGTCGGGCAAAAATAAAGTTTTTATCCAAAATCAAAAGGCAATTTATTCGTTATTTTTGGAATCTTTAACCGGTCCGCAAAATCACAGAACCCTTTTGGTCCCATAAACGTTTATGTTTTTAAGACATTTATCCTTAGTGAATTACAAAAACTTCGATTCCAAGACCTTGGATTTCGACCCTGTGATCAATTGTCTTGTAGGCGATAATGGGGTGGGAAAGACCAATATATTGGATGCCATTTACCACCTCTGTTTCGGGAAAAGCTACTTTAATCCCGTAGCTACCCAGAACATTAAGCACGACACGGATTTTTTTGTGGTGGATGGGGAGTTTGAAAAGGAAGGCAGGACCGAAAAAATCATCTGCAGCTTTAAAAAAGGAACCAAAAAAGTCATCAAACGAAATGGGAAGGCCTATGAAAAGTTTTCGGAACACATTGGCTTTTTGCCCTTGGTGATCATATCGCCTTCGGACCGGGACCTAATCCTGGAAGGTAGCGACACCCGAAGGAAGTTCATGGATGGGGTGATTTCGCAATCCGATAAAGCTTATCTACAGACCCTTATCAAATACAACAAGGTGTTGACACAACGAAACTCCTTGCTGAAGTATTTTGTGGCCAACCACACCTTTGATCCCAATACCCTGGCCATCTACAATGAGCAATTGCACAATTTAGGGACGGAGATTCATAAAAAACGGGTTGACTTCATTGACTCTCTTATCCCGATATTCCAAAAACAGTACGCCCATATTTCCGAAAAGGACGAACAGATCACCCTCTCCTATGAAAGTCAACTTTCCGAAGGAAATCTCTTGGACTTATTGGAAAAGAATGTTGATAAGGACCGTGCCTTGCAGTACACCAGTGTGGGCATCCATAAAGACGATTTGAATTTTACCATTGGCGGACATCCCATCAAAAAATTCGGAAGTCAAGGCCAACAGAAATCTTTCTTGATCGCCCTGAAATTGGCACAGTTCCATTTTATCAAGGAACAGGCCAGCACCACGCCCATTCTATTGTTGGATGATATTTTTGATAAGTTGGACGAAAACCGGGTCTCCCATATTGTGGGCCTTGTCAAGGATGATAATTTCGGACAGATCTTTATCAGCGACACCCATGCGGAGCGCACCGAAAATGTGGTCAAAAACATTCACCAGAGTTATAAAATCTTTACCTTGTAACATGGCTCGGATTCTATTTTTTCTTTCGATTTTAATGGTGTGGGGATGCCAGGAAAGCTCCATTCCAAAAGAAAACCTGCGATATCTCAACGGATATTGGGAGATCGCCGAAGTGCAATTCCCTGACGGTTCCAAAAAGGAGTATGGGGTAAATCCCACCATAGATTTTATCCAACTGGACAATGGAACAGGGTTCCGCAAAAAAATGCAGCCCCGTTTTGATGGCACCTACAAGACCTCCCATGATGTGGAACTGCTCACCGTAAGTGAGGTAGATGCGATATTTATCCTACGCTATTCCAGTGAATTCAGTGATTGGGAAGAAACCTTGGTGCAGGTAGACTCCACCTCCTTTTCCGTAGTGAACCAAGAAGGCGTCACCTACTCCTACAAACGCTTTGAACCCATTAAAATCCCAAAGTAATGTCCAAAAGACACAACTCCCATCTGCCCTTGGGCGAAGCACTGAACGAGTTCATCAAGGAAAATAAGCTCCAAAAAGGCATGGACAAGGTAGATGCCCGTGAAGCTTGGACCAGATTAATGGGCAATGGGGTAAACAATTATACCAGTGCGGTGGAACTCAAAAACGACACCTTGTTCGTCTCCCTATCCTCTTCCGTACTGCGGGAAGAACTGAGCCTCGGCAAAAGCAAGATCATTGCCATGATCAATGAGGAACTAGGGAAAGAGTTGGTAAAAAAACTGGTGTTACGCTAAACAAAAAAAGCCACCTTTAAAGGTGGCTTTTTTTGTGGCTTTCTACATAAAACTAGTACACTTCCCTTCCCGAGAAATGGAAAGCGCCCTCAATGGCCGCATTCTCATCGCTATCGGAACCATGTACGGCGTTCTCGCCAATGCTGGCTGCATATAACTTTCTAATGGTGCCCTCGGCAGCTTCCGCTGGGTTGGTGGCCCCGATCAACGCACGGAAATCGTCCACAGCATTGTCTTTTTCCAAAATGGCCGCCACAATGGGACCTCTGGTCATAAACTCCACCAATTCTCCAAAAAATGGGCGTTCCTTGTGGATAGCGTAGAACTCTCCGGCATCCCTTCGGCTCAATTGGGTGTATTTCATGGCCACAATCTTAAATCCTGCAGCCGTTATTTTTTCCAAAATCGCACCAATATGGCCGTTTTCAACCGCATCTGGCTTGATCATGGTAAATGTTCTATTTCCAGTCATTTTTTAAAATTTTGCGCAAACTTACGGTTTTTCAACCAACAGGCAAGGCTTAATAAGTTTGTTTTAGCTCTTGAAGCACAGTACCCTCCTCTTCCATAATCTTAAAATGTACTTCCTTGGTTTCAAGGTTGATGGCTATGGTGCCATAACTGGTACGGGAAACCACCTCCCCCACCCGAAACGGATTGGGTTCCCCGGAAAAACTGGAATAGGAGTGTGTGAGTCCGCTACTGGTAAAATCCACCAAAGGATAGGTCAAGTCCGAAACGGCTTTTCGGGAAAACTCTGAAATATGTCGGTCTCCGGACAAAATTATAACACCCTTTGCCTTAGAATCCACAATGAGCTTTTCCAGCTTTTCCACTTCCTTGGGAAAATTCCCCCAGGTCTCGAATCCATGTTCTCCCGACAAAAACTGGATGCTGGACATGATCAGGTTAAAATCGGCATCGGAATGGTTGAGCTCATCCTCCAACCATGCCCACTGCTCGGCACCCAAGACGGTGGCATCCATGTCCAAATTGGGACTGTATCGTTTTTTGGAAACGGTATCCTTGACCAAGGCGCTTCGAAAATAACGGGTATCCAAAACCACGATTTTCACTTTGCCCTTGGGTGTTTCGTAATCATGCGAAGCATATACCCCTTCCCTAGTTCTTCGGGAACTGTTTTTCGGCACTTCCATAAAATCCAGAAACACCTGTTGGCTTTGGCTTTTTACCAAAAACTCCTCCCCGCCGTCATTGACCCCAAAGTCATGGTCGTCCCAAGTACCAATTATGGGCACCTTCGCCTTCAATTGAGCATAGCCTTCAACACTGTCCTGCAGGGCATAGATGGCCCTGAGTTTTTCCATATTGTCCGTATCGGCGTAGACAATGTCCCCTCCCCAGACCCAAACATTGGGGTTCTCGTTTAAAATATCGTCCCAAAACGGATTGGGTTCCTGGGGCATGTTACAGGAACCAAAGGCCACCAAAAAAGTGGAGCTTGGCACATCCTGTTTCTGTTTGCATCCCAAGAGGACAACCAATAGGCTCAAGTAAATGGAAATAGGCTTCATAGGCTCGGTTTACTTTCAAACAAAAATAAGATATCGCGAGTTACCTCTATATTATATTATTGTATCTTTGGCCGCATGAATTTAGCGGACATCTCAACAGTTAAGTCTATACTTTCCCAACCTCAAAAAATCGTTATCATTCCCCATAAAAACCCCGATGGCGATGCCATGGGCGCCTGTTTGGGACTCTATGGTTTTTTAAAGGGAATGGGGCAGAATGCCCGTGTAGTCGCGCCAAACGACTACCCCAAATTCCTAAAGTGGATGCCGGGACATGAGACCGTCGTGAACTTTGAATGGGACAATGGTGAGGCCCAAAGACTGCTGGATGAGGCCACGGTCATTTTCACCTTGGATTTCAATGACTTTTCACGTACCGGGCAAATGGCATCGGTATTGGAGGCCAAGGAAGCTGATTTCATTATGATCGACCATCACCAACAGCCCAGCGACTATGCCAAGGTCACCTATTCCGATGTAAGCATGAGTTCCACCTGTGAGATGATCTATAATTTCATTGCCTTTTTAGGTCAAACAGATAGCATTACGGCAGATATTGCCTCAAACCTGTATACGGGGATCATGACGGACACTGGGTCGTTCAAATACCGATCTACCTCCAGCAAGACCCATAGGGTCGTGGCCGACCTTATTGAGCGTGGCGCGGACAATATGGAAATCCACAGACAGGTTTTTGATACCAATTCGCCTTCCCGCCTACATCTGCTGGGCGTGGCTCTGAGCAATATGGTCATTCTTCCGGAATATAGAACGGCTTACATCACCCTTACCCAAGAGGAGTTGGATGCCAACGATTTTAAAAAAGGGGACACCGAAGGTTTTGTGAACTACGGACTTACGCTGGAAGGGATTATTTTTGCGCTCATCTTTATTGAGAACAAAGACGAGGGCATCATAAAGATTTCCCTGCGGTCTGTGGGAGACTTTTCGGTGAACGAGTTTGCCCGAAAACATTTTAATGGTGGTGGACACGACAATGCGGCCGGGGGCAGAAGTGATCTGTCCATGGACGAGACCTTGGAACAGTTCAATGAAATCCTAAAAACCTATAAAAGCACATTGAATCCATGAGAATAGCTTTTATTCTAATCACCACGTTCCTATTTGTGGCTTGCGGAGGCCCAGAACCCCGAAGGCCTGTGGAAGTAAAATCCGGTAGCTTTTTTAAGGAAAGCGTGGAGCGCAACAAGGCCTTAATCGCCGAAGAGGAAAAACTCATCCAGCAAATCATCGCCAAGGACAGCCTCCATGACTATCTGGCCAGCCCCAATGGGTTCTGGTACTATTTTGAAACCCAAAACGATACGGCCACCTACCTTCCCAAAACCAATGACCAGGTGTTGTTTTCCTATAATCTGATGACCTTGGACAATGATACCATCTATACGGCGGAAAGCATAGGTCCAACTTCTTATGTTGTGGACAAGGAGCAATTGTTCCCTGGACTTCAAAATGCGGTAAAACTCCTCAAGATAAGTGAAAAAGCCACTTTTATTTTTCCATCTTTGCAGGCTTATGGCTACCAAGGGGACAATAATGCCATAGCCCCAAGGACGCCTGTAAAATCATCCGTGGAATTGCATACGATCATTATACACAAAGACAGTCTAAATTAAATTCACACATACCATGAAACATACCTTAGTATTCATCGCTTTGTTTTCCCTCGCTTTTGTTGGGTGCAAATCCAGCAAATTTGCTGATTTGGGGGATGGCATCTTTGCGGACATCCAAACCAGCCAAGGCGATATCATTGTAAAACTGGAATACCAAAAGACCCCGGTCACCGTGGCCAATTTTGTATCCTTGGCCGAAGGCAACAGTCCTTTTGTTTCGGATAGCTTGAAAGAGAAGAAATACTTTGATGGACTTATATTCCATCGTGTCATCAAGGATTTTATGATCCAAGGGGGCGACCCATCCGGTACAGGACGCGGAAACCCGGGTTATAAATTCAAGGATGAGTTCAACGATTCCCTTAGACACTCCAAAAAAGGAATGCTTTCCATGGCCAATTCCGGTCCCAAAACCAACGGAAGCCAATTTTTCATCACACACAAGGCCACACCATGGCTCAATGACAAGCACACCGTCTTTGGCGAAGTGGTGAGCGGTATGGAAGTGGTGGATTCCATTGCCAATGTAAAAACCGACCCTAGGGACAGACCTATGGTTCCTGTGATCATGAAAAAGGTGGAAATTGTCCGCAAAGGAAAAGAAGCCAAAAATTTCGATGCCGTCAAGATCATGGGCGACTATTTTGAGGAAGAGAAAGTTGCAGAGGCTACCTTTCAAAAGATGAAAGAAGATCTGATTGCCGAATTTGCCCAACAAAAAGAAGCAGGAGAGGAAACCCCTACCGGTCTTATCATCTATACCGTGACCGAAGGAGAGGGGGAACAACCCAAAGAAGGGCAACAGGTGATGGTAAACTATGCAGGATACTTGGCCAATGGAGACCTGTTCGACACCAACATCCAAGAGGTAGCGGAAAAATTCAATCAATTGAACCCAGGTAGAAGGGACCACGGCGGATATGCCCCGGTTTCCATGCAATACAGCCCTGAAGCCAGATTGTTCCCAGGTTTCCGGGAAGGACTTCTTACCATGAAAGTGGGGGACAAAGTTCGCATCTTTATGCCTCCCCACTTGGGTCTTGGCCCTCAAGGTGGCGGTCCCATTCCTCCGAACTCCGATCTTATATTTGATGTGGAGATCACCTCAATCTCGCAATAGACCGCCCATTAAAAACATAAAAAGCCGTACTTTTCCGTGCGGCTTTTTTTATGCGTTCAATCATAGATGAAAGACAAAGTTAAAACCATCATAGCCATAGCGCTTCCTGTCCAAATTGTATTGGTAAAATGGATGGCAGCCTACCCTGACTTTGTTGAGACGTATTACAGTAATGGACTGTATCCACCTATCTCCCAATTCTCAAGATTACTTTTGGGATGGATTCCGTTTTCCGTGGGAGACCTGTTCTATTTGGCCCTGGGCATTCTTGCCATTCGATATTTTTATAAATATTGGAAATCCATCAAGGGCAGACCTCTTAATTTTCTAAAAGACATTGCCGTAGTACTTTCCATGACCTATTTTGCCTTTCATTTGCTTTGGGGGATGAACTATTATCGACAGCCTATCACTTGGAAATTGGGTATGGAACGGGAGTACACCCTCAAAGAACTTACGCAGTTCACCCAATATCTTGCAGAGAAAACCAATGCATATCAACAACAAATCACCGGAGACAGTATTGAAGCGGTGCAGATTCCCTATTCCCGAAAAGGGATTTTCAAAAAGACCGAGGAGGGATATGCGAAGTTGAAGAACCAATACCCCAATTTGGAATACAAAAACCCAAGCCTAAAATCCTCAATTTTTAGCGTAGCACTCACCTATATGGGGTATGGAGGGTATTTAAACCCTTTTACCAATGAGGCACAAGTGAATGGCATTACCCCTTTGTTCCGTATGCCTACCGTAAGCGGACATGAGGTGGGTCACCAGTTGGGGTATTCCGCGGAAGATGCCACCAACTTTATCGGGTACTTGGTCACGGTACAGAATGACGACCCTTATTTTAAATACGCTGCTTACCACAACGCTTTGGGATATTGCCTATCCGACCTGTCCAGAAAAGATGAACAAACTTCCAAGCAGATCATTGCCACATTGCATCCCGGGGTGAAAAAGAATTTTCAGGAACTCAGGGATTTCTGGGAACAATACCAAAATCCGTTGGAACCCGTTTTCAAGTCCATCTTCAATACTTTTTTAAAAATCAACAATCAGAAAGAAGGCATCCAAAGCTATAATTCCGTGGTAGGGCTTATGATCAATTTCCACTTCAAAAAAGAGACTTTGCCTTAGGGTTGTGCAATACCTCCACTTCCTTTACCTTTAAACCGACTAATTCAATTGACATAAATATGAAAATGAAACTCTTGGCACTGACCTTTTTGTTAGGTGGTGCTTTTTTAATGGCACAAGATTATTTTCCAAAAAATGATGGTGTCAAAACAAAGAACAACAACTACATGGCATTCACCAATGCCAAAATTTATGTAAGTCCAACACAGATTATCCAAAACGGAACCCTGCTCATCCAGGATGGCAAAGTGGTGCAAGTGGGCAAATCCGTAACCATTCCCAAAAATGCCATTGTTGAAGATCTTCAGGGAAAATTCATTTATCCCTCTTTCATCGACGTATTCTCGGATTATGGTATGGCCAAGCCCGAAAATGCGGATGGTAGTGGCAGGTCATCACAATACAATCCAAACCGCGATGGGTTTTATTGGAACGACCACATTATGCCTGAAAACAGCGCCATTGGTAGTTTCACCTATGACAAGAAAAAGGCGGAAGAACTCCGTAAGGCAGGTTTTGGCGTGGTCAATTCACACATTCAAGATGGAATAGCCCGCGGCACAGGTGTTCTGGTCGCTCTGAACGATTCGGGCAGCGAGGCACAAAGAATCCTCTCCGATAAATCGGCCCAGTATTTTTCGTTTGAGAAAAGCATTACCTCAAGGCAATCCTACCCTACTTCCATCATGGGGGCCACCGCTTTGATGCGTCAGTTATATTATGATTTGGATTGGTACAACAAAGGAAATATTAAAACCACGGACCGTTCCTTGGAAGCCTTGGAGGAGAACAAAAGCCTAAATCAAATCTTTGCTGCCGGGGGCAACGGTAATATCCTTCGGGCCGATAAGATTGGGGATTTGTTTGGAATCCAGTATACCATTTTGGCAGGAGGCGATGAATATGAGCGCATAGCGGATGTCAAGGCCACCAATGCCCGATTGATTGTTCCCCTAAATTTCCCCGATGCCTATGATGTTTCCAACCCCTACGAGGCCCAATACGTAGCCTTGAAAGATATGCGCCATTGGAACTTGGCCCCCACCAACCCAAAGGTTTTGGAGGACAATGGGGTCCAATTTTCATTTACCCTGCATGAGTTGAAGTCACCATCGGACCTCAAATCCAAGTTGATGAAGGCCATCACCTACGGCCTTTCAAAAACCAAGGCTTTGGAAGCGTTGACCACGGTACCGGCGTCCATTTTAGGAAAATCTGCGGAAATAGGTTCCCTTCAACCTGGGAGTCAAGCCAACTTTTTGATTACTTCAGGAGACATTTTTGATGAAGCGACCTCACTCTACGAAAACTGGGTCCAAGGGAACAAGAACATTATCCAATCCAAAGACCAGAAAGACGTACGTGGCGAATATACCCTTGCCACCAATGGACAGAACTATACCGTTTCCATAACCGGGGACGCGAACAAACCCAAAGTAGAACTTAAAAAAGGAACTGAAAAAGTCCCTTCCAAATTGGAATACACCACAGATTGGTTGAACGTTTCCTTTTCCGAAAACGGGACGGAATCCTACCGCTTTGCAGGCAAGATCATATCAGGTTCTGATGACATTTCAGGAAAAATGATCCTCCCCAACGGAACTGAAACCACGGCCACTCTTACCAAGACAGATCCATTCAAGGAGACTGCCAAGACTTCGGACGACAAAAAACCACAGCTTATGGCGGTCACCTACCCCAATGTAAGCTACGGGTACAAAACAAAACCCCAACAGGAAAGCATCCTCTTTAAAAATGCGACCGTCTGGACAGGGAATAGCATTTTGGAAAACACCGACGTACTGGTAAAAAATGGTAAAATTGCCAAGGTGGGCAAAGATTTGCGTGCCGGAGGTGCCACCACCGTGGATGCCACCGGAAAACACCTTACAGCCGGAATCATTGATGAACATTCGCACATAGCGGCCTTATCCATCAATGAAGCGGGGCACAACTCCTCCGCCGAAGTAAGGATGAAAGATGCCATAGACCCAAAAGACATGGACATCTACAGAAACTTGGCCGGTGGGGTCACTACCATTCAATTGTTGCACGGTTCTGCCAACCCCATTGGAGGGCGTTCCGCCATTCTCCGTTTAAAGTGGGGTGAAAACGCCGATGGGCTGGTATTTCCTGGTTCTCCCAAGTTCATAAAATTCGCCTTGGGTGAGAACGTAAAACAGTCCAATTGGGGCAGTTACTCCCGTTTTCCACAGACGCGGATGGGTGTGGAACAAGTCTATACCGATTACTTTCAACGCGCCAAGGAATACGATGCCAAGAAAAAAAGCGGACTACCCGTTCGACATGATGAGGAAATGGAGGTACTTGCCGAAATTCTGAATAGCGAGCGCTTTATCAGCTGCCATTCCTATGTACAGAGTGAGATCAATATGATGATGAAGGTTGCGGAAAAATTCGGTTTCCAAATGAACACCTTTACCCACATTTTGGAAGGGTACAAAGTGGCCGATAAAATGGCCGAGCACGGCGTGGGAGGTTCCACTTTCAGTGATTGGTGGGCCTATAAGTTTGAAGTGAACGATGCCATTCCCTACAATGCCGCCATCATGGCAAGTCAAGGGGTTACCGTGGCCATCAACAGTGATGATGCCGAAATGTCCCGAAGATTGAACCAAGAAGCCGGAAAAACGGTAAAATATGGAGGCATGTCCGAACTTGAGGCTTGGAAGACCGTAACCTTGAACCCAGCAAAACTGTTGCATTTGGATGATAGGGTCGGAAGTGTTGAAGAAGGCAAGGACGCCGATTTGGTGCTTTGGAGCGACCACCCCCTATCCGTTTATGCCAAAGCTGAAAAAACCTTAATCGAAGGTGCCGTGTATTTCGACCTGGAGAAGGACAAGACCATACGTCAATCCGTACAACAGGAAAGAAACCAGCTCATCAATATGATGCTGAACGAAAAGGAAAAAGGGGGAAAAACACAGACCCCGGTCCAGAACAAGAAAGAACGATTTGAATGTGAAACCCTTTAATACACAAATCATGAAACAAATAATAACCATCATATGTCTCGTTTTTGGGGTTTTACTACAAGCACAACAAACCCCTGCCGCCCCACAGACCGAACAAGTTGCCATTTTTGGTGCAACGGCCCATATTGGCAATGGGGAAGTGATAGAGAATTGTACCATCATTTTTAATGATGGAAAGATAACGGCCATTGGGGCCGACCTTATGGCACCGACCATCGGCACCATGATCAATGCCCAAGGAAAGCATGTATATCCCGGTTTTATTGCCCCGTCCAAATCTTTGGGACTTGTGGAAGTGGATGCAGTACGTGCCAGTAATGACCAAGATGAACTTGGGGAAATGATTCCAAACATACGCAGTATTGTTGCGTACAATGCAGAATCCAAGGTAGTGGAAAGCATGCGGCCCAACGGGATACTTTTGGCTCAGGTAACCCCTAAAGGCGGTAGAATCTCCGGGACCTCCACCATTGTACAGTTCGATGCCTGGAACTGGGAAGATGCCGCGGTAAAATGGGATGACGGCATCCATTTGAACTGGCCCTCCTTGTTCAGAAAAGGAAGCTCCTGGCTGGGAGAACCCAATGCCTTTCTTCCCAATAAAAACTATCAGGAACAGGTTGATGAGGTGTTGACCTTCGTACAAAATGCCAAAGCGTATGGAGCGGGAATATCCCAAGAACTCAATCTCCCCTTTGCGGCCATGCAAGGTCTTTTTAATGGCTCCCAACGCTTGTTCATCCACGCCAATGGAGAAAAGGAAATCATGGACGCCGTGACCAGCGCCCAAAAAGCGGGCATACCGCATATGGTTGTGGTAGGAGGGTACCGGGCCCATAAGATTACCGACTTTTTAAAGCAACATAACATTCCGGTATTGGTCAGTGAGCCTCATGCCCTACCCCAATTTGATGATGATGATTACGACTTTCCATACAAGTTGCCAAAACTATTGGTGGAGGCTGGTCTCTTGGTAGGTCTACAGAACGAATCCATGTCCAACTTCCAGACCCGAAACCTACCCTTTTACGCCGGACATGTTGCCGGACAGGGCCTGGATAAAGAAAAAGCACTTCAGCTGATAACTGGAAATACTGCAAAGATTTTAGGAATCGATGGCGATTATGGCACCCTGGAAGTAGGTAAGAGCGCCACCTTATTCATCTCCGAAGGAGATGCTTTGGATATGCGCACCAATCAGCTTACCAAAGCCTTTATTGATGGCAGGGACATTTCACTGGAAACCCACCAAACCGAACTTTGGAAACGGTATATGGGCAAGTACGAAAGCGAAGGAAAATAATAAAAGAGCGGCGTTCAAATGAACGCCGCTTCCATTTTAACAAATCTCCAATAGTTATCAGTTCTTTTTGGCAACCACAGATATAGCCCCTTCAGGTTTGGCATAAAATTCTTTGGGTTTAGGTGTGGTGCCCAAGGCCACATCAGTGAAAACCACGGTGCTTTTGGGGTCAAGAATAGTATTCCCTTCATAATTGTACCATGTAATGGATTTAGGCAGTACCAATCCATTTACGGTCTGCCAATCATCATAGCGAATCCATTTTATATTATCTGATTTTTCTCCAGTACGATAGGTGACCGTATACCCCAACCATGCCATTTGATAGGTATCCGGATCAAAATGGATATAGTATTCGTCTTTGGACGAAACTCCTACCCCAGATTCATACGCAATCCGTACACCCGGATATTCTTTTCCCTCGAACGCCAACGCATCGGCCTCGTTATACACAATACCGTCATCGGCCAGCACAAAGGGCATGGCATAGAAATAGAACATCAGGTTATGGTAGAACGCCGCATCCCCCTTGTAGGTCGATTCAGGGTCCAACAACCATATTTCGGTACCATCAAACCCCATGGAGACCCCTTTGGAATCCACCCGGTCCCTTCTGGACCAAAGATCCACCGTATGGGTTTCTGGGTTATCAGAATGAGGGATACCAAAGGACAAGGTTCGTTGTTGCTTCCACAGTTGCAATCCACCATGGGCATCAAAAACCTGCATCATGGCATTGGGATAATTGGAGGTGTCTTCGGTAAGCTTTTCCGGAACAGAACCTTGGGCAGCTTCTTGTTTGACATTGGGCTTGCATGACCCTAGAATCAGAACAAGGGCAAGGATGGTTATTTTTTTCATGGTCAATAAATTTCACGATTGGTCGAAAACCCCTTTCATTAATTACAGGAATCTCTATTTTTGGACTGTGATGGAAGCCAAATTGATCAGCAGTCTCCAAAATCCTTTGGTAAAAAGAACACTGCTCCTTAAAGAAAAAGCCCGAGAACGGAAGAAAACCGGCCGTTTTGTTGTGGAAGGCAGACGCGAGATGGAACTGGCCCAAAAAGGAGGCTATGTTTTGGAAGTGGTATTTTTTTGCACTGAAGTCCTTGCTGATACGAATATCGATGCCTTTTTAGGGAACCCTCAAACCGAATTGGTCCAACTTACCCAACAGGTTTACGAAAAACTGGCCTATCGGGAAACCACGGAAGGTATTTTGGCCATTGCGAAAAGTAAGTCCCATGCCTTGGATGGGATTCAATTCAAGAGCAAATCCCCTTTGATTCTTGTGGCCGAAGCCCCCGAAAAACCAGGCAACGTGGGAGCCTTGTTGCGAACCGCGGATGCAGCTGCCTTGGATGCCGTGCTCATCGCCAACCCAAAATCCGACCTGTATAACCCCAATATTATCCGTTCCAGTGTGGGCTGTGTCTTTACCAATACGATCGGAATGGGTACCACCGAAGAAATCATTGATTTCCTTAAAACAAATAACGTAACCATCCATTGCGCGGCCTTATCGGCCTCCAAAAACTATGTGGAAAGCGACTTTAAACCCGCTACGGCCATTGTTGTGGGCACCGAGGCCACCGGTCTTACGGAAGCCTGGCTCCAAAACTCCGACCAAAATGTAATCATTCCCATGCAGGGTGAAATAGACTCCATGAATGTTTCCGTATCGGCAGCAATACTTATATTTGAAGCCAAGCGGCAACGTGGATTTTAAGCTATGGAGAAAAATCTACTCTTTTATGTGATCCTTGCGATTTTGGTCATCCAGTATTTGGTGCATTTGCTACTGGAGTATCTGAATGCCAAACGATTCAAATCCAAAGTACCCCCAGAGCTTTCCGATGTTTTTGACGAAGCGGAATATCAAAAATCCCAAGAATACAAAAAGTCCAACTACCGTTTTGGGTTGCTTTCCGATGGATTTTCCCTTGTCATCACCTTGGGCTTTTTATGGTTTGGGGGATTTGAATGGGTAGACCAGTTGACACGCTCCTTCACAGAGAACCCCATTCCCATGGCATTGCTATTTTTTGGGTTCATCATGTTGGGAAGCGCAATCATAGGGCTGCCATTCTCATATTACAAAACCTTTGTGATCGAAGAAACCTACGGTTTTAACAAGACCACAAAAAAACTGTTCTTTTTGGACAAGCTCAAAGGAGCTATCCTTACCATTCTTTTTGGCGGTGGAATACTTTCATTGTTCATGCTTTTTTACCAATGGACCGGTCCAAATTTTTGGCTCTATGCATGGTTGCTCATTGGAACGGTCATTCTTTTCATCAACCTGTTCTACAGCCGACTGATCGTACCCTTGTTCAACAAACAGACTCCTCTGGATGATGGTAGCCTAAAGAATGCCATTGAAAATTATGCCCAAAAAGTGGGATTCGAACTCAAGAATATCTTTGTGATCGATGGGTCCAAACGATCTACCAAGGCCAATGCCTATTTTTCTGGATTGGGCAAGGAAAAACGCATTACACTTTTTGACACATTGATCAATGACCTCGATGAAGAGGAAATCGTGGCCGTATTGGCCCATGAAGTCGGTCATTACAAAAGAAAGCATATCATATTCAACCTTTTGGCCTCCTTGGGTACCATGGGCCTTACCCTCTACATCCTGTCGGTATTCATCAACCATCCAGAGATTTCAAGGGCCATTGGGGTTTCCATTCCGAGTTTTCATGCAGGGCTTATTGGGTTTGCTTTATTGTACAGCCCCATTTCGGAAATCACGGGACTTGCCATGAACTATCTGTCACGAAAATTTGAGTTTCAAGCGGACGACTATGCCAAAACGACCTTTGCGGCCACTCCGCTGGTCACCTCGTTAAAAAAGCTTTCCAAGAACAGTTTGAGCAATCTCACCCCGCATCCCGCATACGTTTTTGTGCACTATTCCCATCCCCCATTGGTTGAGCGCATCAGGAACTTAAAGGCATAGTTTTTGTTGTTTAGCTGTAAAGATTGTGCTAACTTTAATATACTATGACGGAGGCAGCCATTGAAAAAGAAAACAAAGAGATTGCCAAGCAATACAAAGAATTGCTTCGCATTAGCTATCAGACCTTGTCCGATGAGGACAAAAAACTGATACGCTCCGCCTTTGATGTGGCCGTGGATGCCCATAAGGAACAACGTAGAAAATCTGGCGAGGCCTATATTTTCCACCCCATAGCGGTGGCCAAGATTGTGGCCTCCAAAATTGGTCTGGATGCCGTTTCCATTGCTTCTGCCCTACTCCATGATGTGGTTGAGGACACTCCCTACACCTTGGCCGATATTGAGCGTATGTTCGGCGAAACCGTGGCCCGTATTGTGGACGGACTCACCAAGATAGCCCACCTCAAAAAGGATATGGACATCAGTCAGCAAGCGGAGAATTTCCGAAAAATGCTGTTGACCCTGCATGACGATGTCCGGGTAATCATCATCAAAATTGCCGATCGCTACCACAACATGCTCACCATGGATTCCATGCCCGAGCACAAGCAGGTAAAAATCGCTTCGGAAACCTTATACATTTATGCTCCGTTGGCCCACAGGATCGGTCTGTACAACATCAAGACCCACTTGGAGGATCTTGCCCTAAAATATACAGAACCCGAAGTCTACAAGGACATTCAGGCAAAAATCGTGGACTCTGAGGAGGACCAAATGGCCTATATCGAGGATTTCTCCAATGTAATCCGAAATTCATTGGACAAGGAAGGTCTCAATTATTACATCAAAGGGCGGATGAAATCCATTTTTTCCATCCGGAGAAAGATGAAGGCCCAAAATGTCTCCTTTGACGAGGTGTACGACAAATTTGCCATACGGATCATCTATAAATCCGATCGCAAGAATGAAAAATTTCTGGCCTGGAAAATCTATTCCATAGTCACGGATCACTTTACCCCCAACCCTGTTCGACTCAGGGACTGGATCACCTCCCCAAAATCAACGGGATACGAGGCATTGCACATCACCGTCATGGGTCCAAAAGGCAGATGGGTAGAGGTACAGATACGCAGTGAGCGGATGCACGAAATAGCCGAAAAAGGCTATGCCGCACACTTTAAATACAAACACGGGGACCAAAAGGAACAAGGTATTGAAGGATGGCTCAACCGTTTGCAGGAAGCCTTGGAAAGTGCCAATGGCAATGCCGTGGACTTTGTGGAAGAGTTTAAACTCAACCTATATTCCAAGGAAATTTTTGTCTTTACCCCCAAAGGAGATCTAAAATCCATGCCTAAAGGGGCCACTGCCTTGGACTTTGCCTTCCATATCCATACTGAAATTGGTATGAAAACCCGTGGGGCCCGAGTAAATGGAAAGCTGGTACCCCTAGGCACCCAACTCAAGAGTGGCGATCAAGTGGAGATCATCACCTCGGAAAGTGCCAAACCCTCACAGACTTGGTTGGACTACACCCAAACGGCAAGGGCTCGTTCCAAGATCAAATCCTCATTAAGTGAAGAAAAGAAAGCTGTTGCTGCCGAGGGAAAGGAAATCCTGCGCAGAAAGTTAAAGTCACAAAAAATAACCTTGAATGAGGATGCCATCAACAAGTTGGTCACCTATTTTAAGTTAAAGACCAGTCTGGACCTTTTCTACCGAGTGGGCATTGGAGTCATAGACAATGATAAATTGAAGGATTTTGCCTCATCCTATCATAACGCCTTCCTGAATTTCTTTAAAAATAAAATCCGAAGGAGTCCTGCCCCAAAGGATGTTGACAAGGATGAAATCACCACCAAATATGACATGCTCGTATTTGGAAAGGAAGAGGAAAAGCTGAACTACAAACTGTCCCAATGCTGCAATCCCATTCCGGGTGACGATGTTTTTGGTTTTGTAAGCGTAAACGATGGGATCAAGGTGCACAAGAAAAATTGCCCCAACGCCATTTCATTGCAATCCAACTACGCTTACCGGATCATGACCGCCAAGTGGATAGATTCCACGCAAGAAGAGTTTTCGGTGGATATTAAATTGGCCGGTATAGATAACTTAGGATTGGTAAACGATATTACCCGGATCATTTCGGACAATATGCATGTGAACATGCGCAACCTTAACTTTAATGCAGATGGAGGCACGTTTACCGGAAAGATCACCTTGGTGGTAAAAAACAACAACATCCTGAAAAAGTTAATGGACAATCTAAAGCGGGTCGAGGGAATAGATAAAGTGACCAGAATTTAATTTTTAGCTGTACCTTTGTGCATTAGCATAGGTAGAGAAAGCCATGGGGAACAACAAAAATCAGGAAATCGTAAAAAATGTGTTCACTGCCTTCCTTGAGGAAAAAGGACACCGCAAAACACCGGAACGCTACGCTATCCTACAGGAAATCTATGAGAGTGATGACCACTTTGACGTGGAGTCCCTCTATATTAAGATGAAAACCAAAAACTACCGGGTAAGCCGGGCCACACTCTACAATACCATAGAATTGCTGATGGAATGCAAACTGGTACGCAAGCACCAATTTGGAAAAAGTCAGGCGCAATACGAGAAATCCTATTTTGATCGCCAGCACGACCATGTGATCTTGACCGATACCGGTGAGGTGGTTGAATTCTGCGACCCTCGCATTCAATCCATCAAGAAAACCATTGAAGAGGTTTTTGATATCAAGATCAGCAATCACTCATTATATTTCTACGGCACCCGAAACAAAGAAAAGAACCTAACTGAATAACCGACACATTTCATGGTAGATTTATTGCTTGGACTCCAATGGGGAGACGAAGGAAAAGGAAAAATTGTTGATGTACTGACCAAGGAATACGATATCATAGCCCGTTTTCAAGGTGGTCCAAACGCTGGCCACACCTTGGAGTTCGATGGCATTAAACACGTATTGCATACCATCCCTTCCGGGATTTTTCACAAAAATGCCATCAATGTTGTGGGCAACGGAGTGGTCATAGACCCCGTGATATTTAAAAAGGAACTGGAGAATCTGGATCAATTCAACATTGATATTGTATCCAAGCTATTGATATCCAGAAAAGCACACCTAATCCTGCCTACCCACCGTTTATTGGATGCCGCTTCGGAAGCCTCCAAGGGAAAGGCCAAAATAGGATCTACCTTAAAGGGTATTGGCCCTACGTATATGGACAAGACCGGACGTAATGGAATGCGCGTGGGTGATTTGGAGTTTGAGGATTGGAAAACCAAATACCGTGCCTTGGCTGACAAGCATGAGGCCATGATCAACTTCTACAACGTGGAAATAGAGTACAATTTGGCTGAATTGGAAGCCGAATTCTGTGAAGGTGTGGAAAGGTTGAAAACGTTGACTTTCATAGATAGCGAGGAATATATCTTCAAGGCCCAGGCCGAAGGCAAAAAAATATTGGCGGAAGGTGCCCAAGGGTCTCTTTTGGACATTGATTTTGGCACCTACCCCTATGTAACCTCATCCAATACCACGGCAGCAGGAGCCTGTACAGGTTTAGGCGTGGCCCCAAATAAAATTGATAGGGTACTGGGTATTTTCAAGGCCTATACCACACGTGTGGGCAGTGGACCTTTCCCCACAGAGCTTTTTGATGCCGATGGCGAGACCATGGGTCGAGTGGGCAATGAATTTGGCGCCACCACAGGAAGACCAAGACGTTGTGGTTGGCTGGATTTGGTGGCATTGAAATACGCCGTTCAAATCAATGGGGTAACCGAATTGATGATGATGAAGGCCGATGTACTGAGTGGCTTTAAAACCATCAAGGTCTGTACCGCTTACGACTACAATGGTGAAAAAATAAATCATTTGCCCTACAACATTGAGGAGAAGAACGTGACCCCCATTTATGAGGAACTAAAAGGTTGGGCCAAAGATCTGACCCAAATGACCAAAGCGGAAGAACTCCCTTCTTCCCTAAATGACTATATCTCATTTTTGGAAGAACACCTAGGTGTTCCTATAAAGATTGTTTCCGTAGGTCCGGACAGACTTCAGACCATACTGCGTTGAACTAAACTGCAAGTCCCAAGGTATCCAACGGGCTTTTAATATGCTGTAGTGAGCTGTTGGTGACGTGTGCACTATGGCCCAGTAATTTCTGTATTATTCCAATATCTGTCCCAGCATCCAAAAGATGTGAGGCATGAGCATGCCTAAGGCTGTGCATGGTAATATGCTTTTTAATTTTTGCCGTGGAGCGGGCGGTTTTCAACTATTTTTCCCAGACTGGATTCAGATTATACCTTTCTATGGGCACCATAGAAGAAATGATTTTGGGAACAATAGCTCCGGTCATACTCTCGCCAATGAACCAATAACTTTTTGGTGGAGGCCCCATAATTTCTTTGCTCTATAAACTCCACTATTTTGGAAAGGATTCTAGGCACATTAAATCTTTCGATTGGAGTCTGTGCCGAAAATTCTTGAAGCTTGACCAGATGTGCGGCATAGGATTTAACGGTACTGGGACTGTAATGATTTAGTGCTAAAAAAACTGAAAACTTAGCAATTGTATCTTTATCTGCCATTTTGGTGGTTATATTAAAATTTTTAACCAACTTAAGCACAACCTTTTAAGGGTTTATAATTGACAGTCAGCCTATTTTAGTTGACGTATCTTTATACAACCGTTAGGCACAAGCTGAACAAACGAATGGGCAAAGAAAAACCAAGACTTGCAAGATTGACAGCAATCCTGACCCAATTACAATCAAAACGGATTGTAACTGCAAGGGACATTGCCAAAAAGCATAGCGTAAGCATCAGAACTGTTTATCGTGATATTCGTACTTTGGAACAATCGGGAATTCCGATAGTCACGGAAGAAGGTAAGGGCTATTCTTTGATGGATGGATACAAACTTCCTCCGGTATTATTTACAGAGGAAGAAGCCAATGCCCTAATAACAGCAGAGCAAATTGTTGGAAACAATCCTGACGAATCCTTGATACAATCGTTCGATGCGGCTCTCGAAAAAATAAGAGCAGTTCTAAGGTATTCCCAAAAAGAAAAGACTGAATTGCTTACGGAAAGACTACAAATAAGGAGTTACAGCAAATCTGAAAGAACAAGCCAGTATCTTATAAGACTCCAAAAGGCAATAACAGAATATCAACTTATTGAATTAAGGTATTTATCGGAAAAAGGTGAGCAAACCAACCGAAGGGTAGAACCTTTTGCCTTGATTCAAACCCAAGAAAACTGGTTGTTAATTGCGTTTTGCAGATTACGAAATGAGTTCAGGACATTTAGACTGGACAGAATAGAACATCTCTTTCTGACTACAATCAACTTTGAGCCCCATAAAATAACGCTTGAAGAGTACTTTGAAGAAAGAAAGAAGCATTGGGATTGCACCCCTGACATACCTTAGACACAAGGCAACTTTACCTTTGCATTGAATCATAAAATAATCAACGATGCAAACAGTAAAAATTGAACCTTTTAAGGTAATCGGAATTGCAATAAGAACTACAAATGAAAATGGACGATCAGCCCAAGACATAGGTCAACTTTGGGGAAAATTTATGTTAGAAGCAATTGCAGAAAAAATCCCGAACAAAATTGATGATAGCATATTTTCGGTTTATACCAACTACCAAGGAGACCATACCCAGCCTTATGACACAATATTAGGGTGTAAGGTAAGTTCATTGGAAGAAATTCCAGAAGGAATGGTGGGGCAATCCTTTAATGGTGGCACATATGGTAAATTTATTTCAAAAGGTGATTTGACCAAAGGAGTGGTATTTGGAACCTGGACAGAAATCTGGAACAAAAGCTTGAATAGAGTCTTCACCGCGGACTTTGAAATTTATGGCCCAAAATCACAAAATCCAACTGACGCAGAAGTTGAAATTTATGTAGGACTCAAAAATGGGAAAAATGATTAACCTAAATGTAACAACAAGTCCTGAGTTTAAAGACAAGCTTTTATCATATCCCGACTTTGTCCGGGGTAAGATGCAATTTCTACGGGAACTCGTCCTTGAAACAGCCATGGAGATACCTGAAATCACAAACTTGGAAGAGACCTTGAAATGGGGTGAACCAAGTTTTTTAACCAGAACTGGAAGTACCTTGAGAATGGATTGGAAGAAAAAGGCACCAGAACAATATCAGATGTATTTCAAATGTACAAGTAGATTGGTAAAGACCTTTAAATTGGTATTTGGAGATTTGTTCACTTACGAGAAGAATAGGGCAATAATATTTCAACTTGAGCAAGAAATTCCAGTATTAGAATTGAAAAAATGTATAAAAGCGACTTTAATATATCATAAAGTGAAAAATGATTTAACTTTAGGAATATGAATGCCAGTGGGTAACAATGAATATGAAACCATAGCCGCAATCACGGCGGGTTCAACTACCCGTCGACTGCACCCGGGGCAGGCTCAATCGAATCCACTCGGAATTGCTAATGCCAGCACTTAACCAAAAAACAACAACTTAAAACCCGTAACTGACAATTACACTAGACCGTTGGCAAAATGCCTTCGGCCGCTCGGCCAGCACCAATAAGGTACTTTTGACACATCTGTAACCTTGGTCACTCCCAAGACAATACCTTTTCCATAAATTTGATACAGTAATAAAACTACAAAACCTTAACACTAAAAAGAAAATATCATGTCAAACCTCAATCAAATTGGTCTCGATAAAAAAGCGTCAAACGCATTGTCCGAAAAACTGAATGAACTTCTGGCGAACTACCAGATTTTCTACATGAATGCCAGAGGATTCCACTGGAACATCAAAGGGGAAAAGTTTTTTGAACTGCATTTAAAATTTGAGGAACTTTACAACGATTCCCTCTTAAAAATTGATGAGATTGCCGAAAGAATCCTTACCCTAGGATTTACCCCGCTCCATACCTTTGCGGACTATTCTGGACTGTCCACCATCAAGACTGCCAAAAACGTATCGGATGGTAAAGAAGCGGTAAGCCAAATTTTAAGCGGATACGAGGTGCTTCTACCCTTGGAAAGGGAGCTTTTGGAAATGTCCGGCGACTCCAACGATGAGGGCACCAATGCCCTAATGAGTGATTACATCAGGGAGCAGGAAAAGCTGGTTTGGATGTATTCCGCCTACTTGAACGGGTAGCAAAAACAAGATAATCCTTTCTTCAAATCCCAAAGCTTTCTAAAGTCCATGTACAACTTGCTCTAAAAGTCATACTTTTGGACAAAATTCTGCGGATTTGAAAAGGATTTCTTTTTTCATTTTGGTCCTTTCCTTTTGTATGGCCACGGCCCAAGAGGAAGCACCACAGACCCAAGGTAGGCAAATCAACATTGTATATGGGGCCAACTTCACCAAGAATGAGGCCGAATATCCAGGAGCATCCATCTTTAGTAAGGACGATCAGCGCCAAGTACAGTTTGAACACCAAGGAGCCGATTTATGGTGCGATATCGCCATTTTTTATTCCAAAGAGAATAGACTGAGAGCAGTGGGCAATGTTCGGTTGCAGCAGGGCGATTCCATTGAAATGAACAGTGCACGACTGGACTGGAACGGTAATACCAGTTTGGCCAAGGCATGGGAAAATGTAGACCTTTCCGATGGAAAAATGACCTTGACCACGGACACCCTCTATTTTGATCGGGAAAAGCAGATTTCCTACTACAATTCAGGGGGAAAGGTAGTGGATTCGGTCAATGTGCTTACCAGTAAAATTGGCACCTACTTTACCGAGCTTAAAAAAGTCCAGTTCAAGAACAAGGTCCATATAGACAACCCTGAGTACATCATCGACTCTGAGCAATTGGACTATTACAGGATTTCCAAAAACGTATACATGTACGGCCCCTCCACCATAACAGGGGAAGATTACAAAATCTACTGTGAACGCGGTTTTTACGACACCAAGGTGGAGCAAGGGTACGGAATAAAAAACACCCGAATTGATTACGACAATAAAATCATAAAGGGGGACAGTCTCTATTTTGACAAGGCCACGGAGTATGCCTCAGCCACCAACAACATCAAAATCACTGACACGATCAACGATGGGGTCATAAAGGCGCACTATGCCGAAGTGTTCAAGGCCAAGGATTCTGTTTTTGCCACCAAAAGGGCGGTTTCCATCAGCTTGGTGCAAAACGATTCACTGTATATGCATGGGGACACCCTTATGGCGACAGGCAAAACCGATGAACGAATCGTGCGCGCCTTTCGCAATGCAAAATTTTACAAAACCGACCTGAGTGGAAAATGCGATTCCATCCACTTTAGCGAAAAAACAGGCATCACCCAATTGATTACCAATCCCATACTTTGGAACGTGGACAACCAAATTACAGGAGACAGTATCCATCTGATTTCGGACCTGGAAACGGAAAAATTGGATTCCCTCAAAGTGTTGGAAAATGCATTTATCATCTCTTTGGATACCATCAGCGGAACAGGCTACAACCAGGCCAAGGGCAAGGACCTTTTTGGTAAGTTTGTTGAAAATGAGCTCAAAATCATAGACCTCGTCAAAAACACCGAAGTCATTTATTACGTGTACAATGATGATGACGAACTGGTTGGTATAGACAAAACCATTTGCAGTAAAATACGCTTGCTCATGGCCAATAATGATATTGAGGACATCACCTTTTTTGTAAACCCGGATGGTGACATTTTTCCGGAAAAGGATCTACCTGTTGAAAGTAGAAAATTAAAAGGCTTTATCTGGCGTGGCGATGAACGCATCCGCTCCAAAGATGAAATTTTTGATGAAGATGATAACAACATCGAACTGGTAAAGATTCGGGGCATTGAAAATCCCATTGATATTGATGCCGAGGAAGAGGAACGGAGCAAGAATGAAAACGACCCCGTCAACAACATCAATTCCAAAGCCACAAAACCTAAAAAGACACAGGTCCAAAAAGTGCAGACCCCCTAATGTCAAAAGAGGACTTTTTCACATATCAGGCGCAGACCTCCCCGCACCCCTTGGGCTTGGAGATTTCCCATGCCAAGGGCAGCTACATCTATGATAGGAATGGCAACGCCCATTTGGATTTTGTGGCCGGTGTGTCCGCCTGTGGATTGGGCCACTGCCACCCCAAGGTGGTAAAGGCCATAAAAGAGCAAGTGGACCGCTACATGCATGTAATGGTGTATGGCGAATACGTTCAGCAACCTGCTGTGGAGTTCACCAAATTATTGGCAGCGCACCTTCCCAAGGATTTGGAGACCACTTATTTGGTCAACTCGGGAACCGAAGCCATGGAAGGCGCCCTAAAGTTGGCCCGAAGGTATACGGGACGCACCCAAATTATTGCGGCCCACAGAGCATATCATGGCAATACCATGGGAAGCTTGAGCCTTATGGGCTTTGAGGAGCGTAAAAGCGCATTTAGACCCTTGCTGCCCGATGTTCGGTTCATCAACTTCAATGCTGTTGAAGATTTGGAAAAGATCACGGACAAGACCGCTGCGGTGGTTTTAGAGACCATTCAGGGTGGTGCCGGCTTTATTCTCCCCCAAAATGGATATCTGCAAAAAGTCCGGGAGCGTTGCAACGAGATCGGTGCCCTTTTGATCTTGGATGAAATACAACCAGGATTTGGACGTACCGGCAAGCTGTTTGCCTTTGAACATTTTAACTGTATCCCGGACATTTTGGTCATTGGAAAAGGAATGGCATCCGGATTGCCCGTTGGTGCCTTTGTGGCCTCCCACAAAATGATGGCCACCCTTCAAGACCATCCTAAACTGGGACACATTACCACTTTTGGCGGAAATCCCGTCATAGCCGCTGCCAGTTTGGCCACTTTACAGGAAATCACTGGATCACAGCTTATTGGGGACACCCTTGAAAAAGAAAAACTCTTCCGAAAGCTTTTGGTACATCCTTTGATTGAAGAAATACGGGGCAAAGGATTAATGCTCGCCTTGCTTTTGCAAAACAAGGAAATCGTTGATCATTTGATCCTGACCGCCGCCAAGGAAGGACTGATTCTTTTTTGGTTGCTCTTTGAGCCAAAAGCGGTTCGGATATCGCCCCCATTGACCATTTCAATGAAAGAAATTGAGAAAGGTTGCGACCAAATTCTCGACATTTTAAACCGCTATAAACCGGCCACTGTTAACTAATTTGTTGATAACATACCCCAAAGTTGGACCAATTCACCTGTGCAAACGGTTAATTTTAAGTCCATAGTCAAACCAAACAAGTTCCTATGGCGTTAGATTCTAACGAACATCCTGACAAATCCATTAGCAAATTCGAGTCCATGCTTCGGACAGATGATGTCTACTTTTTTGATGCAGAGGACTTTGAAGAGATTATTCACCACTACCTCAACAACGGTAAAATTTCCTTGGGCAAAAAGGCCATTCAGATTGGATTGGAACAACATCCAAATTCCCTTGAATTAAAGTTGTTACAGGTAGAAGTGCTTGCTTTTGAGGACAAATATGAGGCCGCTGAAAAGTTGTTGGACGAAATCCAGAACTTGGACGCCTACAATGAGGAAATCTACATACAGCGTGCCAACCTACAATCCAAGCAAGATAACCATCAAGAAGCCGTAAACCTGCTTCTGGAAGCCCTGCATCTCACGGACGACAGTTTTGATATCCATTCCCTATTGGGCATGGAATACCTGTTTATGGACGATTATGAGAAGGCCAAACGGAGCTTTATGAAATGTGTGGAGTATGATGACCGGGACTATTCATCGCTCTACAACGTGGTATATTGTTTTGAGTTTTTGGAAGATTTTGATGGGGCCATCCATTATTTGAACGATTATCTGGAGCGAAACCCCTACTGTGAGGTCGCTTGGCACCAATTAGGCAAAATGTACTATGCCATGGATATGTATCCGGAGGCGTTGACTGCCTTTGATTTTGCGGTCATCTCCGACGACTCCTTCATAGGAGCCTATTTTGAAAAAGGCAAGGTGCTCGAAAAACTGGGCCGCTACAATGAGGCCATTGAAAACTATGAGACCACCATCACCATAGAGGACCCAACCTCCCATGCTTTCCTGCGATTGGGTAAATGTCATGAAAAATTGGGCAATACGGATTTGGCCAAATATTACTATTACAATACCGTTCACGAAGACCCATTATTGGACAAAGGATGGCTGGCCATTACTGATTTCCACTTTAATCTGAAGGATTATGAAAAGGCATTGTACTACATCAACAAGGCTATAAATATTGATGGCGAAAACACATTGTATTGGAAGAAGGCCGCAAAAATCTATTTCGCCATGGAAAATTATGACGAAGCTGATTTTGCGTACAAACAAACCGTAGATCTAGGGAACTATGAGTTGAGTACTTGGAGAAACTGGGCCGAGACCCTCAAAAGAATCGGGGATTTGGATTCTTCCATCCAAGTGGTCATCCAAGGGCTTGAGTTTTACCCTGAAAATCCTGAACTCACATACAAATTGGCCGGACTCTACCTGAAAAATGGGGAAATGGCAGAAGCCAAGAAAAAATTGGCGGAGGCCATTCACTTGGATATGGACAAACTACAGTTATTTGATGAGGAATTCCCTGAGTTCAGCGAAATTAAATGGGTAAAAGCCTTTGTATCCAAAATCAAGAAGACCTCTACCTAATCTAAAATCACATCCCAAATCCATGCAAGTACGACGATTAGCCGACTACATCATTATTACCCTTAAAGGAATGGCCATGGGTGCCGCGGATGCCGTACCCGGTGTCTCCGGAGGAACCATCGCCCTTGTTTCCGGCATTTATAAGGAGCTTGTAGAAACCATTGGCAATATCAACTATGGACTGTTGCAATTACTCTTCAAAGGAAAATTCCGTGATTTTTGGCAAAAGGCTAACGGCAATTTTATCTTGGCATTGGGCATTGGCATTCTGGTCAGCTATGTATCATTCATGAAACTGGCCAAATATCTCTTGGAATACCACCCCATATTGATTTGGTCCTTCTTTTTGGGACTCATCGCGGCCAGTATTTGGTATATGGCAAAACAAATTCCCAAATGGAGCTTGGCCACAATTATACTTATGGGTGTTGGGATTATTATTGGTTATCTGCTGACAACCCTTCCCAGTGCCCATACCAGCGACAACCTGATATACTTTTTTGTTTGTGCGGCAATTGCCATATGCGCCATGATACTTCCCGGTATTTCTGGTTCCTTTATCCTAATCTTACTTGGGGCGTACAGCACATTGAGCGCCGCCGTTTCGGATTTCGACATCAAGAGACTCCTAGTTTTTGTGGCTGGTGCCGTAATCGGGCTATTGAGCTTTTCCAAAGTACTGAAATGGCTATTGAATAAATACAACACACAAACCTTTGCGGTTTTAACAGGCCTGATCATTGGTTCCATAAATCAAATCTGGCCCTGGAAAAAAGTATTGGAAACCAAAACTTTTGGTGACAAGACCATTGTTGTGGACGATATCAATGTCTGGCCCTCCGCATTTGAAGGGGACAATCAGTTAATCCTAGCCATAATCCTAGCCATAATCGGTTTTTCGCTTATTTTTATCCTGGAAAGGGTAGCTTCCAAAAAATAGACAAATCGAATTGGGCAAATGCATCAACCGAGAACATTTCTGGATAATTTCTTTTTGGTCATCAAAGGACTCTGCATGGGAGCGGCCAATAAGGTGCCAGGGGTTTCAGGAGGCATTGTGGCCTTTGTGGGCGGGTTTTACGAGGAATTCATTTATTCACTCCAAAAACTCAATTCAAAAGCCGTAAAACTCCTTTTCAATGGTCGGTTCAAGAGTTTTTACCAATACACCAATGCCCAATTTTTAATGCTCCTCATTTTCGGGATGCTGGTGAGCTATTTCAGCGTTTCCCGAATCTTGGATTATTTCTTGGAACACAACGAACTCCTTGTATGGGCCACCTTTTTTGGGATGATATTGGGCTCCATCTATTACATCGCCAAAGATTATAATGCTTGGAACCAAAGGACCATTCCCGTAGGGATTGTAGGTCTGTTGATTGGAATTTCCATCAGTTTTTTAAGCCCGGCCACCGAGAACGACAATCTATTTTTTATCTTTTTCTGTGGAATCATCAGCGTTTCGGGAATGACCCTCCCGGGACTTTCTGGATCCTTTATATTGATTCTTTTAGGGAATTATGTCTTGCTATTGGTCGATTCGGTAAACGCACTCTATGATACCTTCTCCGACATCTTCGCTGGGGATTTTGGTTTTTTGAACAATGCGGAACGAATGCGGACCCTAAAAATACTGGGCATCTTCACCTTGGGTTCTGCAACCGGACTGGTCACTTTTTCCCATTTGCTCAGTTATGTGCTCAAACACTACAAGGCATCGACAACCGCAGCCATCTTGGGGTTCATTACCGGTTCTTTAGGGGTATTGTGGCCTTGGAAACGTACCATGTACAAAATGGACGCCGTAGGAAATCCATTATTGGACTCCAATGGCGACAAGATAATCCTCAATTACGAACGCTATCTTCCCAATTTGGGCCTTACCGAAACATGGTGGGCCATACTTTTTGTGATTTTGGGAATTTTGGTATTATTGCTCTTGGACTGGTATGGAAAAAACAGAAAAGAAAGAAAAAAGGTACGGACTACTCGGTAAGAACATTTCATACTCCTTTTCCCAAGGGTATTTTACCCAAAAATTCAAGGACTTGGGGTTGAACGACCACAGTTACGAAAACTTTGACCTTCAGGAAATCACCGAACTGGAGCGGGTCTTGTCCCAAAATCAGCTTAAGGGACTCAACGTTACCATCCCCTACAAAGAGGAGGTCATCCCCTATTTGGATGAAATGGACGCCCAAGCCGCAAAAATAGGCGCCGTAAACACCATTAAATTCACCAAGCTGGGCCTAAAAGGCTTCAATACCGATGCCCATGGTTTTAAAAAATCATTGGAACCCTTCCTAAAGCCCCACCATACCAAAGCCCTTATTCTGGGGACAGGGGGAGCCTCCAAAGCCGTGCGTTTTGTCTTGGATGAACTGGGCATCGCCAACACTTTCGTCTCAAGAACCAAAAAAGAAGGTCAACTCACCTATGAGGAATTGGATCAAAACATCCTTGAAGAATGCACCCTGATCATTAACTGCACACCATTGGGCACCCACCCCAATGTGGAGAACAAACCCGACTTGCCGTATCAGTTCATTGGAAATGACCATTTACTGTACGATCTCATCTACAATCCCGAAAAAACTACCTTTTTGGCCCTTGGAGAGGCCAATGGGGCTGCCATCTGCAATGGGCTGAAGATGTTGCAATACCAAGCTGAAAAAGCGTGGGAAATTTGGAATACCCCCTAAAAAAAGCGAAAAACATACCGTTCAGGGCAATCAATACAACAAAAAAGTTGTGCAAAAGAAGAATCAATACTTTTGCTATTAGACAATTAAGTTGCTAACTTGGCTATAATTATCATCAATCCAACGGTAAAGAGACTACTAATGCAGGAAAATGAACATAAACTTCAGCAAGCTGAAGGTGGCGCAGAGAACATATCGGACACTACAAAAAAAACCTTGGAAGAAAGCCCCATTTCTGAACCAAAACCATCCGACAATGCCGTTCCTGAACAAATAGAGAACACAACCCCCAAAGACAACCCCGAGGAGACCGGAGATCCAGAAGTGGAAAAAGCAGCCAACCCAGAGGTCTCCAATACCACTGATGACAGTACCCCCGAGCAAACCGAGGATACCAAGTCAGAAGATAATACCACGTCCGATTCCGAGGACTCCAATGAGGTCATTGATGAAATTGACGCCGACAATGCAGAGGATGCAGAGGATTCCGACAATGAAAAAAGGCATTTTATCCCCATGTTGGATTACCACTCCATGTCCATGGAAAACCTTGTAGGTGAACTGCAACGTTTGGTGCGGAATGAAAAAATACAGGCCATTGGCAAACACGTAAGTTCCATTAAATACGAGTTTGACCAAAAATTCCAGGAGTTTTTGGAACATAAAAAGGAAGAGTTCGTGTCCAAGGGAGGAAACGAAGTGGACTTTAAATACAACTCCGTGGCCAAAAGGCAATTCAACGAGGTGTATGCAGACTATCGTGAAAAACGGGACCACTACTACAAGCAATTGGAGCAGACCCTTAAGGACAACCTCCAAAAGCGCTTGGAAATCATTGAACAACTGAAAGGACTCATTGATGTTGAAGAGGACATCAACACCACTTACAAAAACTTTAAAGACCTTCAGGAAAACTGGAAGAATGCCGGTCCGGTACCCAGGGCGAGTTACAATGATGTTTGGCGCACCTACCACCACCATATGGAAATTTTCTATGATTTCCTGCACTTGAACCGTGAGTTGCGCGACTTGGATTTTAAACACAATCTGGAAGAAAAACTCAAATTGGTGGAGCGTGCCGAAGGATTGGTCAATGAACCCGACCTGACCAAGGCTTTTAGGGAACTGCAGACCCTGCACAAAATCTGGAAAGAAGATATAGGCCCTGTGGCCAAGGAACAACGCGAAGAGGTCTGGGAACGTTTCAGCAACGCCACCAAGGCCATGCACCAGCGAAGGCAAGAGCATTTCCAAGAACTGGAGAAGGTCTATGAAAAGAACCTTGAAAAAAAACAGGAGATTATTGGTAAAATTGCCAATATTGCCGAAAATGTAACCGAAAACCATAGAGCCCTCCAACAACAAATCAAAGAGGTAGAGGCTCTCAGGGACTCCTTTTTTAAAGCCGGAAAAGTTCCCCAAAGGGTCAATGAGGAAACTTGGAACGCCTTTAAGGAGACTGTACGCAAGTTCAACAGGAACAAAAACGCATTTTATAAAAACCAGAAAAAGGAACAACACCAAAATCTGGAAAAGAAAAGAGCTTTATTGGAACTGGCCACATCCTTGAAAGACAGCGATGACTGGAGTGCGGTAACCCCAGAAATGAAGCGTATCCAGAGCGAGTGGAAAAAAATCGGCCACGTGCCCAGAAAGTATTCCGACAAAATCTGGAACGAGTTCAAAAATGCCTGCAACCATTATTTTAACCGATTGCATGCCGAAAAGAACGAGAGCCATAAAGAGGAGTACGAAAACCTTGATAAGAAAATGGCCTGCTTGGACCGCCTTCGGGCCTTTCAATTGAGTGGGGACCGGGAAAAGGATTTGGAGACCCTCAAAAAATTTCTGGCCGAGTGGAAGGAGTATGGGCGTATCCCCTACAACAAAAAACACATTAACGGTAAGTTCAACAAGATTACGGATGCTCTTTTCAACAAATTGGGAATAGGAAAACAGCAGACCGAACTGCTCAAGTATGGCAATAAGGTACAAGAGCTTGCACAAACCGAGGATAACCGGGCCATTGGCAATGAACGGGTCTTTATCCGACGGAAAATCGACGAGAGCAAGTCAGAGATACGACAATTGGAGAACAATCTTCAGTTTTTCTCAGGAGATTCAGAAGACAATCCGTTGGTGAAGCAGGTAGTCGATAACCTGAACAAGCAGAAAGAAGCCCTCCAAACCTGGAAGGAAAAACTGAAAAAGCTGAACATCCTAGAGAACAAGCTGAATCGGGAAGCGGAAGAAGAGGAAAATTCATCCGAGGAAGAATAAGCCGCTAACTGCTTCTTCATACCTATTCAGTCTCCCTAAAGGATTCTGCCAATGTCTTGTAAGAATTTCAACATTCCCCCTACTAAGCCCATTCACTGGGATTAAACCCGTTTATACCAAGATATGGATGCATTGAACCAAAGCATTGAAGCCCATTATCTCAAGGAAAACCTTTATGGGGAGATTTTAAACCGACTGAAAGAGAAAGGCGTAGACCTAAATCACGTTCAACGCAGCGACATTGCCGGGGTGGACGAGTTCCATGTACGTGGGGCCGCAGTCTCCAAGGAATTGGCATCTACCATTCCCTTAAAAGGTATGAAAGTGTTGGATATGGGTAGCGGTCTTGGAGGGCCCTGCAGGATGCTTGCGGACGAATATGATTGCCATGCCACTGGGATTGATTTGAGTACGGAGTTTGTGAATACAGCCAATTCCCTATCCAAATTGGTAGGGCTTTCCAAAAAAACCCATTTTGTACAGGGTAGCGCCACCGAGCTTCCATTTGAAGACAACTCCTTTGATATGGTCTGGACCCAACATGTACAGATGAACATTCCGGACAAACAGAAATTCTACAGCGAAGCGTACAGGGTGTTACGCCCCGGTGGACACTTTTTATATTACGATATTTTCAGAAAAAACGATGACCTTGTCACGTACCCCATGCCCTGGGCCGCCCATGAAGGATTAAGCTTTCTCTTCAAAAGTGAAGAAATGGCGAAAATAATGGCAGAACTGGGCTTTACTTTGAAATCAAAAACAGACCAAACCGAAGCCGGAGTGGAATTTTTCACCTCCCTGTTGACCCGAATCAAGGCATACGGACCTCCAACTCTGGGATTGAACGTTCTGATGGGGGAATCCACCAAACGTAAGCTCACCAACCTTTTAGAGCATTTTCAAAAAGGTGTATTACTACTGGAAAGCGGGGTTTACCAAAAATGACCTTTATTTAGCCACGTTCACCGAACGGGTCTCACGAATCACAGTCACCTTTACCTGACCCGGATAGGTCATGTCGGTCTGTATCTTTTGTGAAATTTCAAAGGAAAGTTCGGCCGCCTTGTCATCGTTCACCTTTTCGCTTTCCACGATTACACGAAGCTCCCTACCGGCTTGAATGGCATAGGCCTTTTGTACCCCATTGAATCCAAAGGCAATGTCCTCCAAGTCCTTCAAACGTTGAATATAGGAATCCAACACCTGTCTACGGGCTCCGGGACGGGCACCACTAATGGCATCACAAACCTGGACAATGGGGGATATCAAAGTAGTCATTTCAATCTCATCGTGGTGGGCTCCAATAGCATTGCACACTTCTTTCTTTTCACCATACTTCTGGGCCCATTGCATTCCCAAAATAGCGTGTGGTGTTTCCACTTCTGCTTCGGCCAACGGCACTTTTCCAATATCGTGCAGTAGTCCGGCACGCTTGGCAATTTTTGGGTTAAGTCCCAATTCGGCAGCCATTACCCCGCAAAGTTTGGCCACTTCCCTGGAGTGTTGCAATAGGTTCTGACCATAAGAGGAACGATATTTCATACGTCCAACTGCCTTGATCAGTTCAGGATGCAGGCCATGGATACCTAAATCTATGACGGTACGCTTTCCTATTTCGGCAATCTCTTCATTGATTTGCTTCTCGGTCTTTTTAACGACTTCTTCAATACGTGCCGGGTGGATTCGTCCATCGGTCACCAAACGGTGCAAGGACAGACGGGCAACCTCTCTCCGTACCGAATCGAAACAGGAAAGAATGATGGCCTCTGGAGTATCGTCCACTATGATTTCCACTCCTGTGGCCGCTTCCAAAGCCCTAATATTTCTACCCTCACGTCCAATGATACGTCCTTTGACGTCATCGGACTCCAAATTGAAGACGGACACACAGTTCTCCACAGCCTCCTCGGTACCTATCCGTTGGATAGTATTGATCACAATTTTCTTGGCCTCTTGTTGGGCGGTGAGCTTGGCCTCTTCCAAAGTACTTTGCAGATAGGCCATGGCATCCGACTTTGCGGTTTCCTTCAAGGATTCCAACAATTGGCTTTTGGCATCCTCAGCGGAAAGTCCGGAAATGACCTCCAATTGTTGCACTTGGCTTTTGTGCAATTTTTCAACTTCGGATTGTTTCTTCTCAAGGATTTCACTTTTATAGTCAACCTCCTTGATCTGCTGCTCCAATCGTTCGTTCAATTTTTTGTTCTTGGCGAGTTCACTGCTCACCTGCGACTCTTTGTCCCTGGTCCTTTTTTCTGCCTCACCTATCTTTTTATCCTTATTGATGATGACCTTCTCATGCTCGGCCTTTAGTTCCAAGAACTTTTCCTTGGCTTGGAATATCTTATCCTTTTTAATGCTCTCTCCTTCCTTCTTTGCCTCTTTTATGATATCCGATGCCTCTCTTTTGGCATTGGAAATCATCTTGGTAGCCTTTCCCTTTTCCATCATCTTGGCTATGGCAAATCCTATTGCCAGCCCTACAACAGCCGCCGCAACAATTATTATGATATTATCCATTTCGATTATGTTTGGTTATAAAAAAAAAGCCCACATTGGTCGAAGTTTTGTACAAACTCCAAATTACAGGTTTAGGGCTAACAAGCTGCTCAAGGATCCCTATACAGGTAGGGCCTGCTTTTACAACCTAAACTCACCCTTTTGAATTATAATAGTGTTGAGTTTGTCAAAAAAATGATACCAACGTGGGCAGTAACAATATTTATTTTAAAGAACTTATTCCCCTAGTTTGGAATATACCAAATCGTTCAGGGCCTTGAGCCGTTCCATGGCGGCTTTTGTTCCTTCGGACTGGTCTATTCCGCCTTGCTCTATTTTTGAAGCGAACTGTAAGGCACACATGGCCAAAACGTCCTGCTTGTCCCGAACCGCATAGTTTTGCTCGAACTTTTTGACCAAACTTTCTATGTTCTTGGCCGCTTTTCGCAATCCTTCCTCCTGTTTGGGGTCTATCGTCAACGGATATACCCTATCAGCAATGGAAAGCTTTATTTTGAGCTTTTCTTCCATCTTATCGGCACCATCAATCCGCTAACTTGGCAATGCAAACATCCAATTCACGGATCAACGTATTTATTTTGAGCTTAGCTTCTGTTTTGCTAGTATTACTACCCAGCATCGTGTTTGCCATTTTTAAGGAATTGTACTTTTCTTCCCATTCCAAAACGGCTTCCTGTATGCGTTTGTTTTCTTCCTTTTCCAGGTTCAATTCTTCTTTCAACTTGGCATTGGCCTGATGCAACAATTCCATTTTGTGCAACAGTTTGCTCACTTTGTTTTCCAAAGAATCAACAATCTCAACAAGTTCGCCCATATATGCAAACATCAATGCGTATTACACAAAGTTAACCAACCTTGGGTAACTTCGCAATACTTTTTGGATTTATTCTTAATGCGCTACTTTAAGCCCATGGCCCCATCTTTGGCACTTTTTACAAATCAAAACATTGGTTATTTTCGTATTTAATTATAAAACATCGTATGCGTCTCAATTTTTTTGGAGTCTTCTTTTTGCTTTCCCTGATCCTTGTTGCACAAGAAAAATATCCTACGGACACTTTTCGGTCCCCGTTGGAAATCCCAATAGTGTTAGCTGGCACTTTTGGGGAGTTACGGTCCAACCACTTTCATTCCGGCATAGACATAAAAACCCAGCAACGGGAAGGTCTGCCTGTTCTTGCTGTTGCGGATGGCACCGTTACCCGGATAAAAGTTTCGCATTGGGGGTACGGGAAAGCCCTTTATATAGCACATCCCAGCGGACACACCTCAGTTTATGGCCATCTCAAAAAGTTTGGCCCCGAAATAGAAGAGTACGTCAAAAAAATCCAATATGACAAACAGTCTTATGAAGTTGAAATTTTCCCAGAATATGGCGAGTTAAAGGTTTCCAAGGGCAATATTGTGGCCTTTTCCGGGAATACAGGGGGATCCTCCGGACCACACCTCCATTTTGAAATACGAAGCAGTGTTTCTGAAAAACCCACAAACCCCCTACTCTACGGCTATGAAGTAAGGGATGCCACCGACCCTTCATTGGTGGGACTTTTTGCCTATCCCCTATCCAACGACGCTTTGGTGAACCAAAGTGCCCAAAAAATACAGCTGAATTTTACCAGACAAGCCGATGGTTCTTTTTTGGCCGATAAGGTCACTGCCCACGGCACCATTGGTTTTGGGATCAACAGTTTTGACCGCCAAGACATGGCCGCCAACCAAAATGGCGTCTATGCCGTTAAACAAACCGTGAACGGCCGGGTCTATCTGGAGTATGATTTTGAATCTTTTTCCTTTGGGGAGACGCGCTACATCAACACCTTGATAGACTATGCCCATTTTGGGAAATATAGGCAGCGCATCCAAAAATGTTTCAAGGAACCCTACAATCATTTAAACATTTACAAAACCCTATACAATAATGGAAAAATAGATGTTGAAGAAGGGATGTCCTATACTGTGGAATTGCTGATTTCCGACATAGAGGGCAACGAAACCAAGCTCGTCATCCCGGTTGAGGGAAAGAAAGAGGCCATCAAAATCAAAAAAGATGATACAACCACCAAAGATTTTATCATGGCGGACAAACCCAACAACTTTGACCTTGGGGCCGCCAAGGTGTACTTTCCTGCAAATACCTTTTATGAGGATTTCTACATGAACCTGCAAAAAGGCAAGGACACCATCACCATACACAACAACAGTGTAGCGGCCCACCGAAACTTTACGATCAGCTTTGACCCCTCGCAATATCCTTTGGAGGAAAGAAGACAATTGTTCATAGCCCGTTTGGACGACCATATGAGACCCTCCTATTCCAAAACCTATAAGCGGGACGGTTCCTTTACCACCAGAACGCGGGCTTTGGGAATGTACACTTTGGCAAAGGACAGTGTTGCCCCCACGATATCCCCAAAAAACTTCAAGGAGCAACAATGGCTGAGCAATTACAGCTACCTGAGCTTGAAAATCTCGGATGACCTCAGTGGTATAGACTCCTATTCTGCCACCATCAATGGCAAATGGATCTTAATGGAGTATGAGCCAAAGACCAATACCATTACCTACAATTTCGACGACAAGATCTTGAACGACACACAATGTGAACTCAAAGTAACCGTTACGGATAATGTAGGCAACTCCAGTACTTATACGGGTACATTTTTTAGAAAGTAACACATTGATCCACCTCAAGTCCATAACCGTATTTTTAGTGATGCTTTGGACGGTTACACTCCAAGGACAAACAGCCACGGTTTTCGGTACTGTATTGGATGAAAATCACTCCCCCATACCCAATGCGAACATTGTTTCGGGAAATAACGGGACAAGCTCGGATAGCTATGGACATTACACACTTTCATTGGATGCCAGCGTGCCCCAAACCTTGATTTTCTCCCATGTAGGTTATAAAAATGTGGTGTTGGAAAACCTGACCCTCGCTCCCAACGAGACCTTTGAACTCAATCCCGTAATGAAAACCGATGTTGTCCAAATAGCCGGGGTGGAAGTCTCCGCCTTGGGTGAAAGAACATTGGAAGGCATCACCATAGTACCTCCAGAGTTGATACGTAACATACCAGGGGCCAATGCCGGGGTGGAAAATATCTTAAAGCTGCTCCCCGGGGTTTCTTTCAACAATGAGCTCAGTACGCAATACAACGTGAGAGGTGGCAATTTTGATGAAAATCTGGTCTATGTGAACAATATTGAGGTATACCGCCCTTTTTTGATACGTTCGGCCCAACAGGAGGGTTTGAGCTTTGTGAATAGCTATATGGTCTCCAACCTGGAGTTTTCACCCGGGGGGTTTCAAGCCAAATACGGCGATAAACTATCCTCAGCCCTGAACATCACCTATAGGACACCAACCTCTTTTGGACTTCGGATACATGGCAGCTTTTTGGGAGGCAGCGCCACTTTGGAAACGGCATCCAAGAACAAAAAACTGACAAGTTTGACGGGTGCTCGATACAGAAACAATAGTCTATTGGTGAACAGCCAACAAACGCAAGGGAATTTTAACCCCCATTTTTTCGATATCCAAAACTATCTCACTTATCGATTCTCCAATACGTTCCATTTAAGTTTTTTGGGCACCTTATCCATCAATGACTACCAAAATGAGCCTTCAACCCGACAAACCAATTTTGGAACCTTGAATGAACCCAGAGCCTTATCCATTTTCTACCAAGGAAAGGAGAACAGCACTTACAAAAATGCACTTGGAGCCCTTAAGGCGGAATACTTCTTGGACAACGATGTAAAACTGGAGTTCACCTCGTCGCTCTACCATACCCAAGAAGAAGAATTTTCGGATATCATTGCATCCTACGAACTGGGAGAGGTGGATACGGGTCTTGGGAATGGGGAACTGGGCGAAGCAATCAATCCAAGAGGCATTGGCTCCCAATTCAACCGGGCACGCAACCAACTGGACGCCCTAATTTTCACTCTTTCCCACAAGGGCAAGTCCACCAAAAATGGAAATTCTTTGGAATGGGGAGTGAAATTCACCCATGAAGATGTGCGTGACCAACTTAGGGAAGCTGAATTTATCGATTCAGCTGGTTTTATCATACGCCCCTCCGAACCCCCGATCATCAACAACCAGCCCGAAGAACCCTTCACAGTCGATATCTTACCTTACGAAAGTGCACGTGCCACCAATTTTGTAAAGACAGACCGATTTTCTGCCTATTTGCAATATACCCACCAAATGGAATGGAACCGTCACCAACTATATTTTAACTTAGGGGCAAGGGCCCAGCATTGGAGCTTGAGCGGGGAGGGCATCAACAACAATTCCCAAGTTATTTTCAGTCCCAGAGGTCAGGTTTCCATCAAACCAAATTGGAACAAAGAGGTCCTGTTCCGATTTGCAATGGGCAGCTACCAACAACCACCTTTCTATAGGGAGCTCAGGGATATCACAGGACAGGTGAATCCCGAGGTTAAAGCGCAGAAGTCCATCCACTATGTACTGGGAAGCGAATACCACATACAGCTTTGGGATAGACCCTTCACCTTGATAGGGGAAGCCTATTACAAGGACTTGAAAAATGTAAATCCATACACTGTGGAGGATGTTCGGGTGCGCTATGCCGCCCAAAACAACGCAACGGCATTTGCCCAAGGTCTAGATCTAAGACTTACTGGGGCTTTTGTTCCGGGGACCCAATCATGGGTAAGCGTGGGATACCTACAGACCAAGGAAAATATTGAACATCGCGGATATATTTCCAGACCTACGGACCAACGTCTAAAGTTTGCCATGCTTTTCCAGGATTACATGCCCAGTATACCCAATCTTAGACTCTCCCTGAACCTTGTCTACAACACGGGAGTGCCCGGAGGTTCCCCCAACAACGCGGACCCTTACATTTTTCAGAATAGATTAAGAGATTATAGAAGGGCCGATATGGGAATTTCCTATATTTTTGCAGACGAAAAAAACAAACATCCTAAAGGACATTGGCTCCACAAGTTCAAGGAGTTCAGCGTTGGTTTTGAAATTTTCAATGTGTTCAACAACCAAAATTCCATAACCAATACTTGGGTGAGGGACGTAGATTCCCATAGGCAATTTGCCGTACCCAATTACCTGACAAGCCGGGTCCTCAATCTCAAATTTGAGATGCGATTTTAAATGCAACTGATGAAAAAAATCCTTCCTCTTATCGTGTTTTTCACCGTTTCCTTGGCAATGGCCCAGAAGAACATCTATGAGAACATAAAGTTTGACGAACTCACCGAAGACCATCGTGTGCTGGCCATCATCCCCTTTATTGCCCATTTGGAGCTCAAGGAAGCTGTGGATCGTGATGAACTAAAAACATTGGCCCAGAGGGAAGGGTATGCGGTACAGAATGCCTTGGAAACCTATTTTTCGAAACGGAAAAAACGGAAAAAGTTCAATGTAGACTTTCAAAATGTGGCCAATACCAATGCCATTCTTGCCCAAAACGGCATCGACTACAACAATCTTGACATCCATACCACCCAGGAGCTGTGCGACATTCTCAAAGTGGATGGCATCATCAGCGGCAACCTCAACCTTAATATTCTGTTATCCGAAGGTGTGCCCACTAATTTCAGTCTCTTGGACTACTTCAGTGGAGATGCCAATTATGGTAGGATCGGGGTGAAGATAAGCGATGGCGAAACTGGGAAGCTGCTGTGGAAATACGAAAACGAAATCACCAAAAAAACAGGCAAGAACACCACGGAACTCATTGATAAGATGATGAAGACCGCTTCGCGAAAATTCCCTTACGACAAAGAAAAGAAGCGCAAAAGCAAAGGATGATCAACTCTCGGCGAACTCTCTGAGCACGTCTATGGTATAATCCAACTCTTCCTTGGTGTTATATTTAGAGAAGGAAAAGCGCAGAGAAGGCTTTTCCAGTTCCGCATCAGAAAGAATTTCTGTAAGTACATGCGAGCCCAAATTGCTCCCGGACTGACAGGCACTTCCTTTGGAACAGGCAATCCCCTTCATATCCAAATGGAACAACAACATTAACCCCTTCTGTTTGTCAAAGGGCAAACGTACATTCACCAAGGTATAGGTACTTTTTTCCATATCCCCGGAAAGCCCGTTGAAAATGGCATCGGGAATTTCTTGCCGTGTCTTTTCTATAAAATATTGTTTCAGCTCTTTGACCAATTGGGTTTCTTCTTCCAAATTTTCATAGGCTTTTACAAAAGCCTCTTCCAAGCCAACAATATTATGAAAAGGTTCGGTCCCCGCCCTATGCCCACGTTCTTGGGAACCGCCAAAAATCATTGGTTTCAATCCCGAGTTTTTTCGGATAAAGGCAAACCCTATCCCCTTTGGGCCATGAAATTTATGGGCGGCAGCGGTCATAAAGTCAATGGAAACGGTTTGCACATCCCAAGGATAATGGCCAATGGATTGTACGGTATCGGAATGAAAAAGCGCGCCATGCTCTTTACATAGGGCACCAATGGCCTCTATATCAATAATATTTCCTATCTCGTTGTTGACATGCATTAAACTGACCAACTTTTTGGATTCATCCTGTTTCAAAAGACGTTCCAGATGGTCCATTTTAGGATTGCCCACCTCATCCAAGTCCACATACGCCACGGTAATACCATACTCTTTTTCCAATTCTTCCGCGGTGTGGAGCACTGCATGATGTTCTATTTTGGAAGTGATGATGGTTTTGACGCCCAAATCCCTTACGGCACACCGCAAAATCATATTGTCGGCTTCCGTTCCTCCCGATGTAAATATAATCTCCGAGGGTTGGGCGTTCAAGGTTTTGGCAATGGTCTTACGAGCCTTTTCCACAGCGGTCTTGGCCGATCTACCGTAACTATGGGTAGAGGACGGATTGCCGTAAAATTGGGCAAGTGCTTCTTGCATCCGTGCAATTACCTCATCCCTTACCTGTGTTGTGGCAGCGTTGTCCAGGTATACTTTTTGCATAGTCCAGTTGTCAAGTTAAGTGGGTCAAAAATAGGGGAAATAAAGTTAATTTCTTTTAAAGTAAATCTTAGGTTTGGGGTATTATATTGGAATTGCTTTAAATTTGGCGCATGAGAAAACTTTTCTTTTTAGGTGTTTGTCTTACCATGCTTTGGTCTTGTAGCGATGGTGATCTGCAAATCGAGACTATTGATTTTGATGAAGGCTCCATCCAGTTCTGTTCGGGCCAAGAGGATATTGAAACCACATTGTTCTTTAAAATTAATACCAGTGAGGCACTGATCTTGGATCTTCAGTCCAACCTTATAAAAAATGAACCTTCCCAAAGTCCCATTACCAGCAGCATAGGCAGTCAATCTAGCTTGACCTACCGTTTTTTTTCCGGAGAGGTGGCCAGTTCCTATTTCTGCAGTGAAATCCCTCCGGCCTCGCCTACGGTCATTGAAGAAATCAATGCAACCGATGGGGTGGTCCAAATCATAAGTACTTTGGATACGGTGACCCGATCCACCAAAACCTACAACCACGTCTTTACCATCACCGAGGTTGTATTGACCAATGGGGCCAATGAAAGTATCATAGATCAAACCGGGATAGATTTCGGAGATTACGAGACCACTGTGGAGAGTAGTGTTGGGCTTATATTTACCAACTTTGAAGATGTTTCCATCAACTCCTGCGGGGTTTCCAATGACCAAATTGTATTATCAAAGGTTCTTAAAGACGAGTTCCTCTCTTTGACCATGCCTGTTGCTTTATTGGAAAATGCTGAAACAGGGGACACTCCCAGGGAAATGGACTTATCCGAAACCATAGTGTTCAGGAACGGTATTTCGGGTTCCATTTTGTCTTTGGAAACCGTTTGCTCCGGAATTGATGCATCAGAACTTAAAAATGAATTTTCCACTACGGAAGGCAAGATATCGGTAACCACCACCGCATCCGAACCTGATGAAAATAGCATAGTGACTTACACACATACCATTTCATTGACTGATTTTGTGCTTCAGGATATGAACGGTTCAAGTGCAGGTACATTTGAGGAGGCCTATGTTTTTGGTACGTTTACCACTACCTCTGAATAGCCTAACCATTTTGAAAAATATAGACCTCAGTGGCACCGAGTCCATATTTTTGGTAGTCGGCATCATAACACTTGATGTTATCGTACTTGTTGAAAAGGTAGTACAGTTCTTCTTTTAAAATGCCCTCGCCCACCCCGTGGATAAAAACCACTTTCTGTATCCGCTTGGAAATGGCAAAATCCAACTGTCTTTTGGCTGTTTCCAATTGTAAGTTGAGCATATCAAACTTTTCAAGGCCCTTGGTCGATTTTACCAATTGATGAATGTGTAGATCCACTTCCATTTTTGGCGCATTTCGTTGTTTGGGCTTTGTGGTTGGGGCCGTTTTCCTTTTGGGCAGTTCTTTTTCCTTTTTCACTTGCGACACCTCAAAATTGGAAACCCTGATATCCCCAGATATTTTCACCAACTCCGTAATGGGAAACTGCATGGGAAAACCTTCGGGGGTAACAATGGTTGCCGTATTGTCCGAAATAGCTTCCACCTTTCCGGAAATGGCCTCGTCCAAGACCTCTACCCTATCTCCAATCGTAATACCCTCTCTATGACCCATCTTAAAAAAATGCCAAAAAAGTTAATCCCATAAGCAAAAATAATAGTATTTTTCTTGACCTTTATAGCGGTCATGAACCTATCATTAACCATTCAAGCACTTCGTTTAAACGATTATATGTTGCCTTGCCTCAACAAGGAGCTGCTCGGATTGGATTGTCCAGGTTGTGGCCTACAACGCTCCGTTTTACTATTATTTAATGGAGAACTTTGGGCTGCTTTTAAAATGTATCCCGCTTTGTTCACGTTACTACCATTATTTGTGGTATTGATCGGTGGCGAAGTATTTAATATGAAGTATAGTAACCGTTTGGTCATTGGGCTCAGTATTGCAAGTGTTGGCCTGATATTGATCAATTACACCATAAAACTGATATTCTAAAACTTTAAATCATGGAACAAAAAAAATTACCCAACGTTACCTTGGCCTTGGTTTTGGCCATTTTATCCTTGCTGTGCTGCTGCTTTGGAGGAGCACCCGGACTAATTTTGGCGGCCATTGCTTTCTTCTTGGTCAAGAAAGATGAAAAGTCCTATGCCGAGAATCCAGAGGAATACTCCAACTATAGCACCTTAAAAACGGTCAAGATCCTTGCCATCATAGGAATGGTACTAGGTCTACTTTATCTCATCTACACCTTCTGGTCAATCAACCAAATGGGCGGCTGGGATGGCTATATGGAACGGGTAAATCAAATGATGGAACAATACCAATAAATAATTAATCTTAACAATGGAGAATAACCAAAACATGCCGGCTAAACCAAACAATTATATGGTTTTGGCCATCTTAAGTACTATTTTCTGCTGCATTGCAACGGGAATTGCCAGTATCATTTATGCATCCAAAGTAAATGAATGCTACGCCAGAGGTGAATACGAAGAAGCGGAAAAAGCTTCAAAGAATGCAAAGATGTGGGCCTTTATCGGAATCGGGGTTTCCGCCCTGGTCTGGATTATCTACATCGCCTTTTTTGGATTTGCCTTTTTAGGAGCCCTGTCCAATGCGGGTAGCTACTAAAAAAACATTATTAGTAGGTTTGGGAGTATTGTCCATCGGGGCAATACTCCTTTACTTTTCATTCAATCCGGAAAATGGGCTACTATTTCCCAAATGTCCCATACATGAATACTTGGGGATATATTGTTCCGGCTGCGGAAGCCAAAGGGCCATTCATGACCTGTTGCATTTGCGTATTGGGGATGCCGTGAGCCACAATATTCTGATATTGCCCGCACTGTTTGTGCTCGCACAACACTTTCTTGTAAAATTTGGAATTCTTAACGGGAAAAGTCTATTGAATTATCGATATGCCCCTTTGGTATTATTGGCCATTGTATTGCTTTATATGGTGCTCCGAAACTTAAAAGCTGAACCTTTTGCATATTTGGCCCCTTAGTTGGCCACTTCGCTGATAAACTTGAGTCGGTACAGTCGAAGTTCCTCATCCTCATAATCGCCATCAAATTCTTCAACGGCCTGTGAAATGGAATCCGTATCGGCCTCCAAAAAGTACTCATGGATTTCTTCCTGTTGGTCTTCATCCAAAATTTCATCGATCCAATAGCCTAGGTTCAATTTTGTGCCACTAAAGACAATCTGCTCCATTTCCTTTATGAGCTCTGGTAGTTCCAACCCCTTGGCAGAGGCAATATCATCCAAAGGCAATTTGCGGTCCACACTTTGGATCACATATAATTTCAAGGCCGAATTGGCCCCTGTGCTCTTTACCACAAGGTCGTCCGGACGCATAATGTCATTTTCCTCCACATACTTGGCGACCAATGCCACAAAAGGTTTTCCATATTTTTTGGCCTTGCCTTCCCCTACACCCTGGATATTGAGCATCTCCTCCATGGTAATGGGATATTTAAGGGACATATCCTCCAAGGAAGGGTCCTGAAACACCACAAAGGGAGGGACACCTATTTTTTGGGCCTCTTTTCTTCGGAGGTCCTTCAACAATTTTAAAAGGTTATCATCTGCACTACCTCCTGCAGATTTTCCGGCTGTGACCACCGCTTCATTACCCGTCTCGGTATACTCGTGGTCCTTGGTCATCATAAAGGATTCCGGGCTCTTTAGGAATTCCTGACCGGCTTGGGTCAGATGCAAAATACCGTAGCGCTCTATCTCCTTTTTCAGTAAACCGGCCACCAGTACTTGTCGCACCAAGGCCATCCAATACATTTTGTCCTTGTTGGAACCGATTCCAAAAAAGGGCTTTTCATCGGTCTTATGCGAGGATATCATGGCATTCACCTTACCCACCAACACCTTTACGATTTCCTTGGTCTTGAACTTTTCATTAGTATCCTTGACCACACGCAGAAGCTTCACCACCTCATCCATGGCCTCCTCTTTGGGCTTGGGGTTTCTGGCATTGTCATCCATATCGGCCCCTTCCCCATCTTTCTCATCAAACTCTTCCCCAAAATAATGTAGGATGAATTTCCTCCGCGAAATGGAAGTTTCGGCATAGGCCACGATTTCCTGCAAGAGGGCATTGCCTATTTCTTGTTCGGCCACGGGCTTGCCGGACATGAACTTTTCCAGTTTCTCCACATCCTTGTAGGCATAGAAGGCCAAACAATGTCCTTCACCGCCATCCCTACCGGCCCTACCGGTTTCTTGATAATAGCTTTCTATACTCTTTGGAATATCATGATGGATGACAAAACGCACATCCGGCTTGTCTATCCCCATCCCAAAAGCGATAGTGGCCACTACCACATCCACTTCCTCCATCAGGAACATATCCTGATATTTGGAACGTGTCTTGGCATCAAAACCAGCATGATAGGGCACCGCGCTGATTCCATTGACCTGAAGCACTTGGGCCAACTCCTCCACACGTTTTCTGCTCAAGCAATAAATGATTCCGGATTTTCCCTGGTTCTGCTTTACATATCGGATAATATCCGCATCCACATTTTGGGTCTTTGGGCGGACCTCATAAAAAAGATTGGGCCTATTGAACGATGCCTTGAACACTTTGGCATCCGTCATCCCCAAATTTTTGATAATGTCTTCCTGCACCTTTGGCGTGGCCGTGGCCGTAAGTCCAATAATGGGAATATCATCACCCAATCGATTGATGATTCCTTTCAGGTTTCGGTATTCGGGCCTGAAATCGTGCCCCCATTCCGAAATACAGTGGGCTTCATCCACCGCAACAAAGGAAATGGTAACGCTTCTTAAAAATTCTATGTTCTCTTCTTTGGTCAAGGATTCCGGCGCCACGTACAGTAGTTTGGTAAGACCATTGACCATATCTTCCTTCACTTGTTTCACTTCGGTCTTGGTCAAGGACGAGTTGAGCACATGTGCAATACCCTGTTCTTCGGATATTCCCCGAATGGCATCCACTTGGTTCTTCATCAAGGCGATCAAGGGCGATATGACGATGGCCGCCCCCTCTTTCATAATGGCCGGAAGTTGATAACACAACGATTTACCCCCACCTGTTGGCATGATCACAAAAGTGTCATTCCCCTCAAGCACATTCTGTATTACATTTTCCTGAAGTCCCTTGAACTTTGAAAAACCAAAAATCTTTTTTAGTGAGGTATGCAACTCAGTATTCGTAAGACTCATTTCAGCATTTTCGATTTTAATCCCATGCCTTGAAAAGGGAAAATGGGTTTTAAATTTTCAACGTCATTTAAAAGTAGGAAGTATTCTATCTTCCATAAATGGACATAAAAGATAGTTTGATTAGCTTTGTAAACTTAAATATAAGACATTCTTTTAGGAATACAATCAGTTAATCCGTTAATTACCTTGAGTGACATCCAGTCTATTTTATCCATCGCAAAGCGAACCCTTGAAACGGAGAGCAAGGCCATAGCCAATCTCATTGGTCTGCTCGATGAAGAATTCGCCCATGCCGTACAGTTTATCATGGAATCCAAAGGCCGGGTTGTGGTCTCCGGAGTGGGCAAAAGTGCCATTGTAGCCTCCAAAATTGTGGCTACCCTTAACTCTACCGGTACCCCAGCTATTTTTATGCATGCCGCAGACGCCATTCATGGCGATTTGGGAACCATCCAAGAGAACGATATTGTCATTTGTCTATCCAAAAGTGGGAACACCCCAGAAATAAAGGCACTGCTCCCCCTGATTAAAATTGGGAAGAACAAATTGATCGGGATTACCGGGAACATGGAATCCGTATTGGCCAAACAGGCCGATTTTGTCCTGAACACCTTTGTGGAAAAAGAGGCCTGCCCCAATAACCTAGCACCCACCACCAGTACCTCGGCCCAAATGGCCATGGGAGATGCCTTGGCCATTTGCCTATTGGAACTTCGGGGTTTTTCCAGTGCCGATTTTGCCAAATACCACCCTGGCGGTGCATTGGGCAAAAAGTTATATTTGCGGGTCGCCGATATTGTGGTAAACAACCAAAAACCACAAGTCGACGTCAACTCAAATGTAAAAGAGGTGATCGTTGAGATTTCGGAAAAGATGTTGGGAGTTACCGCAGTCATTGAAAATGATAAAGTGGTTGGGGTGGTCACCGATGGGGACATCCGTAGGATGCTCAGCAAACACGACAACATCAATGGGCTCACGGCCAAGGACATCATGACATCCAATCCAAAATCGGTAGATGTTGACACCCTGGCGGTAAACGCTTTGAAACTACTTCAAGAAAAAGGGATTTCCCAACTATTGGCCTTTGACAACGGGGCCTACGCTGGGGTAGTCCATATCCATAACCTTATAAACGAGGGAATCCTATAATGGCAAAAACAGCAAAGAAGAATCCAGATGAAATGTCCTTTTTGGACCATTTGGAAGAATTGAGATGGCACTTGTTGCGTTCAACTATGGCAGTAGTGATCATTGCCTGTCTGGCGTTTATTTTCAAAGGATTTATTTTTGATACCATTTTGTTCGGTCCCAAAAACATGGACTTCCCAACTTATAAATTCTTTTGCCGAATTGCCACCTATTTTGGCATTGATTCTGAGTTTTGTGGGGATGAGATGCCCTTTACCATTCAAAGTAGGTTGATGGCCGGACAGTTCTCGGCCCACATCTGGACCTCCATCTGGGCGGGTATCATCCTTGGTTTTCCCTACATTTTGTACGAATTGTGGAAATTCATCAGCCCAGGACTTTATGAAAATGAACGCAAATACTCCCGTGGTTTTATCCTAACGGCATCTTCCCTGTTCTTTTTGGGGGTACTTTTCGGGTATTACGTGGTAGCTCCCTTATCCATTAATTTTTTGGGTTCCTATCAAGTCAGTAAAGAGGTACTCAATGAAATCGACTTGGCCTCCTACGTGGGCGCTGTTCGGTCCTCGGTGATTGCCTGTGGTATCATGTTTGAATTGCCCATTATCATTTACTTTTTGACCAAAGTAGGATTGGTGACTCCCGAAATCCTGAAAAAGTATCGGAAAATAGCCTTGGTGATCGTTTTGATCCTTTCTGCGATCATTACACCGCCCGATGTAACCAGCCAAATTGTGGTGGCCGTACCGGTGCTTATTTTGTACCAGATCAGTATCCGGATTTCCAAGATGGTCGTAAAGAGGGAAGCCAAAAAAGAAAAAGAGAGAAAAAATGCCAAATAGTGTAGATGAGTTCAACGCCTATCGTTCCAAAATGAACGAAAAATTGCTTACCGAGAACAACAAACTCATCAAGCGTATCTTTAATTTGGACACCAACGCCTATATGGCCGGTGCTTTGGATGTAAAGACCAAAGAGTTGTTGGGCTTGGTTGCTTCCGCCGTTCTTCGCTGCGATGACTGCGTGAAGTATCATTTGGAGCACTCCAAAAAGGCAGGGGCCAGCAAGGAAGAAGTCATGGAAACCTTGGGTATTGCCACTTTGGTGGGCGGTACCATAGTGGTTCCCCATTTGCGCAGGGCTTATGAGTTTTGGGAAGATTTGGAGGAGCATGATGCTTAAAAAAAACCAAAAGACCACCCCACAGAAACAGAATATGTTTAGTTTTGGCACACATCTATGAAGCTACGCGCAGATAATATCATGAAGGCCTATCGTGGCCGAAAGGTCGTAAAAGGCATTTCACTCGAAGTAAACCAAGGTGAAATCGTAGGACTTCTAGGACCCAATGGAGCAGGTAAGACCACCTCGTTCTACATGATCGTAGGCCTCATAAAACCCAATGGGGGCCAGATTTTCCTTGACAATATGGACATCACCGCCTTTCCCATGTACAAAAGGGCACAGAACGGTATTGGGTATTTGGCACAGGAAGCTTCTGTGTTTCGAAAGCTGAGCATTGAAAAAAACATCCTTAGTGTGTTGCAGCTCACCAAACTGAGCAAAAAGGAGCAGCACATGAAAATGGAGTCGCTCATTGATGAATTTGGTCTGGGGCATATCCGAAAAAACCGGGGCGACCTTTTGTCCGGAGGGGAACGCCGACGTACCGAAATTGCCCGTGCCTTGGCTACCGACCCAAAGTTCATCTTACTGGATGAGCCCTTTGCCGGTGTAGATCCCGTGGCCGTGGAAGATATTCAGCGAATTGTGGCCCAATTGAAGAACAAAAACATTGGTATTTTGATCACGGACCACAATGTCCAGGAAACCTTGGCCATTACCGAACGGTCTTACTTGATGTTCGAAGGGGGAATCTTAAAAGCTGGGATTCCCGAGGAACTGGCCGTGGACGAGATGGTCCGAAAGGTATACTTGGGTCAAAACTTTGAGCTTCGTAAAAAGAAATTGGACTTTTAGTCCTTTTCCTTCCACTTTTTCACTTTTACCTCTATGGAGGGAGACAACTCCTTCAAATGCGTTATAAAACCCATCCGGTCCTTGGGAGAAATAATGATGCTGTTGAATCGGTCGTAGCGTATTTCCAACCGTTTCAAGGATGCTGCCGGGGCTGAAATGGGATTATAGGTTTCCTCAATTCCGGTAACCGATGCAATGGGAATCACTTTTTTGAACCAGAAAAAGGATTTGACCACCAACCTCTCCGAATTCACCTCGTAACTAATGGAATAAAAAACGGCAACAACGAAAAGTAAAATTACGATTGGAATACCCAATTTCATCCAATCCCCATCTTTGATGACGGGAACCATGCCCGCACCAGAAATCAATAGAACAGGAATAAGCAGTTCCAGCCCTACTTTGGAAGGGTACACTTTACTATCGGAATTTCGTTGTTCAGCTTTGGCCATTTTTTTGGAAGTTCAGAACCGAAGCAATCAAGTAAAACGCAATGATCAAAGGAATTGCCAGAAACTTTAACGTCAACAGCATGATCAGGCTGCCTATCAAAAATAAATATCGAACCGCATTGTCCTTAAAACTCCAATTATCAAATTTCAAGGCAAAAAGTTCGATTCTGGAATTCAGCAAATAAGCACTGACCAAGGTCAAGCCTATCAAAAACCATTGGTTTAGGATAATACCACTGAGCACCTCATTGGTGTGGTACAACAAAATAAGGGGCAAGGAAAGGATCAAAAGGGCATTGGCCGGTGTGGGTAGCCCTCGAAAAGATGATACTTGGTTCTCGTCCACATTAAAATTTGCCAACCGGTATGCCGAAGCTAAAGTAATTACAAATCCCAAAAAGGGTAGCAGGGTCATTTCATTGTCATGTCCAAAAAAACCGAGGTTCCATCCGCCACGTTCCGCCATATTGAGCAATTGGAACATAACAATTCCCGGCACCAATCCGCTTGTGATCATATCGGCCAAGGAATCCAGCTGTACCCCTATTTCACTTTGCACTTTCAACAAACGCGCTGCCAATCCATCAAAAAAATCAAAAAATATCCCAATAAAAACAAACAGGGCTGCCCATTCCAAATGGTTGAGCACCGCAAAAACCGTTGCCACACAACCACTGAATACATTGAGGAGCGTTAGAAAATTGGGAATGTACGATTTCATAAACTTCAATTTCCGTAAAAATAAGGCAAAAAGATTTTGATGTTCGGCTGAGCCGTATTTATTCTGATATTTGCCCAGACAAATCAAACCATGAAGGCAAGAACCCTCTTTTTCATCATATTACTTCTACTAGGGGTGCGAGCCTTGGCCCAAGCTCCCCAACTCTCGGAAAAGTCACAGATAAGTCTCCTTACCTGCGCCGCTGGCGATGAACTCTACTACGCCTTTGGGCATAGTTCGTTCCGGGTACAGGATTCCGTATTGGGGATAGATGTGGTCTACAACTATGGTACTTTTGATTTCAACCGACCCAATTTCTATCTAAACTTTGTCAAGGGAAAATTGATTTACTCCCTTTCCAGACGTAGTTTTGATGATTTTCTTTTTGAATATGAAATGGAGAAAAGATGGGTCAAAGAACAAATTTTGGACCTCTCCCTTGAGCAGAGAAATCAACTGCTCGCTTTTTTCGAGAACAATTACCTGCCCCAAAACCGGGACTATCTTTACGACCCGCTACTGAACAATTGCTCCAGCATTACCGGGGACATCCTAAAAGACCAATTTGGGGATGCCGTTGTCTTTGATGGTTCTTATTTGGATGAACAATACACCTTCCGTCAATTGGTCCGGCAATTTATGGATGTCAATTCTTGGTCCATGTTCGGCATAGATCTAGCCTTTGGTTCCGTGGTAGACCGAAAGGCCACCGTTCAGGAACATATGTTCTTACCCTACTATGCCATGGAACAGATACGGCATACCTCCTTAAATGGAAAACCATTGTTGAAAAGGGAGCGATCTGTCTTGGATTATGCAGAGCATGTACAACAAAGCTTTTTTCCGCTGACCCCATTATTTTGGTTTGTTTCGTTATTGGCATTCACGGCCCTTATCACTTATTTTGACCATAAACACCAAACGCGGAGCCGTTGGCTGGATTTCACCCTATTCTTTATCACCGGATTGGTGGGCACCTTTTTATTGGTGTTGTGGCTGGCTACCGACCATACGTCGACACCCAAAAACTTCAATGTGCTGTGGGCGTTTCCACTAAATGCAATTGTAGCCTTTGTTTTTGCCTTTCAGGACAAATTGCCTGCATGGTCGTCCAAGTATCTATGGACAGTATTGGCCCTCATTGGGCTCACACTGGTGCTCTGGATATTCAAGGTGCAGATTTTTTCACCTGTCCTGATTCCCTTATTTTTGACCCTGGCCATCCGATATGGGTATCTCATTCGGTATTCCAAACCTTAGGACCAAACCGCATCCATGAATTTACTAACGGTAGAGAACATATCTAAATCGTATGGGGAGCTGGTCTTGTTCTCCGATATTTCCTTCGGAATAAACAAGGACCAAAAAATAGCCCTCATTGCCAAAAATGGGACTGGAAAGACTTCCATCCTCAACATCATGTCTGGGAAGGATGCCACCGAAACGGGACAGGTAACCATTCGCAAGGGGATTAAAATGGCCTTTTTGGAACAAGAGCCTGATCTAGACCCCAACCTTACCATTGAAGAGACCATTTTGGCCACGGACAATGAAACGTTGAGGGTCATTTCCAACTATGAGAAAGCCGTAGAAAACCCTGAGGACACCGAACGCTACCAAAAAGCCTTTGAGGCCATGGAACGGCTCAACGCCTGGGATTTTGAGACCCAATACAAGCAAATTCTCTTTCAACTCCAATTGACCCAGCTCGATGCCAAGGTAAAAACACTATCGGGTGGACAACGAAAACGTTTGGCCCTGGCCAATGCCTTGCTCAACAAACCAGATCTGCTCATTCTGGATGAACCCACCAACCATTTGGATCTTGAAATGATCGAATGGCTCGAAACCTATTTTGCCAAGGAGAACATCACCCTCTTCATGGTGACCCACGACCGGTATTTCCTAGATCGGGTCTGCAATGAAATCCTTGAACTGGACAACAACCAACTATACAGCTACAAGGGAAATTACACCTATTTCCTTAAGGAAAAGGAATCCCGTATGGAACGGGAGGAAGTGGAACAACACAAGTCCAAACAGCTTTACAAAAAAGAGTTGGACTGGATGAGAAGGCAACCCAAGGCCCGCACCACCAAGTCCAAATCCCGAATCGATGATTTTAGCGAAATCAAAAAACGAGCACACCAACGCCGCAAGGAACATGAGGTACAACTGGAACTGAACATGGAACGCTTGGGCAGCAAGATTTTGGAACTGCACAATGTATCCAAAGCGTATGGTGAAAAAAAGTTGCTATCCAAATTTGATTACACCTTCACCAAAGGGGAACGCGTGGGCATCATTGGGCAGAACGGTACGGGCAAGTCCACATTTTTAAATATCATCACCCAACAAGAACAGGTCGATGGCGGCAAAGTAGTAGTAGGCGACACCTTAAAGTTTGGTTACTACACCCAAAAAGGCATTCCGGAGAAAGAAGGACAAAAGGTCATTGATGTCATTCGGGAGTTTGGAGACTATATCCCCCTAAAAAAGGGCAAGCAGATTTCCGCCCAACAGTTGTTGGAACGTTTCCTTTTTGATAGAAAAAAGCAGTACGATTTTGTTGAAAAACTTAGTGGCGGGGAGCGCAAACGCCTGTACTTATGTACAGTGCTCATACAGAACCCAAATTTTCTGATTCTTGATGAGCCCACCAACGATTTGGACATTGTTACCCTGAACGTGTTGGAAAGTTTCCTTTTGGATTTTCCGGGCTGCTTGATCGTGGTATCGCACGACCGCTATTTTATGGACAAGATCGTGGACCACTTGTTTGTTTTCAAAGGAAATGGGGTAATCGAAGACTTTCCGGGCAACTATACCGATTACAGGGTGTACGAGAGCAGCAAGATTGCCGAGGAACGGGAAAACAAGGGCAACGCTTCGGAAAAATCGGAAAAAACCCATTGGAAGGAAAAGGACAACAGCGGTAAGCTGTCCTACATGGAACAAAAAGAATACAAACAATTGGAAAAGGACATTCAAAAACTGGAAGAACAAAAACAGGTATTACAGAACAAGTTCACCAATCCCGATTTAAGCGGTGACGAAATCAACCAGCTCTCCATTGAGCTCAAAGAAGTGTCGGATACCATTGAGGAAAAAACGGAGCGTTGGTTCGAACTTTCCGCTATTTTAGAAGGGTAAATATGTGGTTCAGACTTTTTTCTTTCCTAAAATTCCTATCCAAATCCAAAAACGAACACGGAGTCCACTCCCCTTTCGTGTTCAGCTATGTAACCCAATGCTTGTACAGTAAACAAAAATTCGACCAAGATAAAACCGCTAATGTATTGTTGAAAAGCATCGGTTATTTCAATATCAAAACCCTATACATCAACGAAAATCCAGACTTTGAAGAATTGGTCAAGGCGCAATACCCAGATATCCGCCCCAGCGAGAATACGGTAGACCTATTGTTCACGAAGCATTTGGACGCTTATGGTCTTGACAGACTCCTTTCCAGCGGAAAGTTGCACAACGATAGTATGGTCTTGATAGACTCCATTCATGAAGACCCGGAAAGCGAACAGGAATGGAAAGACCTCATTGAATCGCCAAATATCTCCGTAAGTATGGACCTATTCCATTGTGGCGTCCTATTTGTTCGAAAAGAACAGGTCAAGGAACATTTCACCATTCGGATATAAAGAAGTAATTTTAGGTATGGAAAATGCAGCAACAGATAACACCATTTGGTACGTTCTGGCCGTGTTGGGGCTCGTTTATTTGATTATCATATTCCGAAACAAAAGGGGCACCAAACGCAGAAGGTCCCGCAAGTTTATGGAAGGTAAACGACAACATGAGCGAGACAATTAGCAATTAGCAATTAGCAATTAGCAATTAGCAATTAGCAATTAGCAATTAGCAATTAGCAAAAATACATTTTAGTCATCCATACAACTGTTCATTGTTTATTGAACATTGATAATTGTAAAAATGAAAATTTACACCAAAACAGGCGATAAAGGCACCACGGCATTGTTCACGGGGACTCGCGTACCCAAGCACCATATCCGCATAGAGAGCTACGGCACCATTGACGAGCTCAACGCATTCTTGGGACTGATCCGCGATCAGGAAATGGATTCCCATTCCAAAAAAACAATTACCCTTATCCAAGAAAAACTGTTCACGGTAGGGTCTATTCTGGCCACCGAGCCCAAAAAGGACAGTCGCCTTAAAATTCCACGCATCAATGCCGATGATATTGCATTGTTGGAAAGGGAAATGGACTCCATGAACGAAAATCTTCCCCAGATGACACATTTTATCTTGCCAGGAGGACACCCAACCGTGTCATACTGTCATATTGCCAGAACGGTTTGTCGCAGGGCGGAACGCATGATTTCATATTTGAATGAAAACGAACCCCTTCCCGAAACCCTACTTTCCTATATCAACCGCCTTTCCGATTATCTCTTTGTCTTGGCACGAAAGTTGTCAAAAGATGTAAAAGCCGATGAAGTCAAGTGGATCCCGGAGAAATTGGACCAATAAATTCGTTTTTTTAACGTTAGAGTTTTGCCAACTCCAAAATAATTTTTAAATAATGTTGTTTTTACTTGACAAATTGGGTTTAAAAATTATTTTTGCAAAAAATTTAAAATCAAACCGTTACTATGTACTGGACATTAGAACTAGCCTCATATTTAAGTGATGCGCCTTGGCCAGCCACCAAAGACGAACTGATAGATTACGCAATCCGTACCGGAGCACCGTTGGAGGTTGTTGAAAACCTTCAATCCATGGAAGAAGAGGGCGGCGAGATATATGAGTCCATCGAGGAAATCTGGCCCGATTATCCTACGGAAGAGGACTACCTCTGGAACGAGGATGAGTATTGACCTCTGAATACACAAAGCACGTTAAAAAGTCTCATTTGAGGCTTTTTTTTATGTAATTTTGGCAGCCTAGCAAAAGATTTCCAACATAATCCCATCAATGGAACAGCTTTTGCCACTCAAACAAAAAAACAATTCATGAGTTTTATCAATTCCGTATTGAAGGTTTTTGTGGGTGATAAATCAGAGAAAGATGTCAAGTCCCTACAACCTTTGGTCAAAGAAATAAGATCCTTTGAGCAACAACTGGAAGGACTGTCCCACGACGAACTTAGACAAAAGACCGCTGCCTTTAAAGCCCAAATTGCAGAAGACTGTAAAGAGGTGAATGAAAAAATTTCTGCTTTACAGGACGAGGTCCAAAACTCCACCGACATTGATCGCAACGAGGAAATCTATGCTGAAATAGACAAACTCAACGAAGAAGCCTATAAAATTTCGGAAAAGACACTGAGCACTATCCTTCCAGAGGCTTTTGCCGTGGTGAAGGAAACTGCCAAACGCTTTGCCAATAACGAAACGCTTACGGTAACCGCTTCGGAGTTTGACCGTGTTCTTTCCGGTGATAAAGACTATGTAACCCTGGAAGGTGACAGCGCCATTTGGAAGAACTCATGGGATGCTGCCGGCAAGGAAGTCACTTGGGACATGATACATTATGATGTACAGTTGATCGGAGGTATTGCACTGCACGAAGGAAAAATTGCCGAAATGCAGACCGGGGAAGGAAAAACCCTCGTGGCCACCCTCCCACTCTACCTAAACGCCTTGGCCGGTAAAGGTGCGCACTTGGTCACCGTTAACGATTACTTGGCCAAAAGGGACAGCGCTTGGATGGCGCCCATTTTTGAATTCCATGGCCTATCCGTGGATTGTATAGACAAGCACCAGCCCAATTCCGATGGAAGACGGGCCGCCTACAATGCCGATATCACCTACGGTACCAATAACGAGTTTGGTTTTGACTACCTACGCGACAATATGGCGCATACTCCGGGAGATTTGGTACAACGTCCCCACCATTATGCCATTGTGGATGAGGTGGATTCCGTATTGATCGATGATGCCCGGACCCCTTTGATCATTTCAGGTCCCGTACCCGAAGGTGACCGCCATGAATTCAACGAATTAAAACCAAAGGTTTCGGACATTGTCCAGAAACAACGCCAATATCTGACAGGTGTTTTGGCTGAAGCCAAGAAACTTATCGCGGCTGGCGATACCAAGGAAGGTGGGTTCCTTTTGCTACGGGTACACCGTGGACTTCCCAAAAACAAAGCCCTCATCAAGTTTTTGAGCGAGGAAGGCGTGAAACAATTGTTGCAGAAGACCGAAAACTTCTACATGCAGGACAACAACCGGGAAATGCCCAAAGTGGATGCCGAATTGTTGTTTGTCATTGATGAAAAGAACAATCAGATTGAGCTTACCGATAAAGGAGTGGATTACATCTCCGGGGACCAGGACAAAGATTTCTTTGTAATGCCCGATATCGGTAGCGAAATTGCCAAAATAGAAGGACAGGAACTTGAGATTGAGCAAGAGGCCGAACTCAAGGAAGAGCTTTTCAAGGATTTCGCCGTAAAGAGTGAACGCATCCATACCATGACACAACTACTGAAAGCCTACACGCTTTTTGAAAAAGACGTGGAATACGTGGTCATGGACAACAAGGTAATGATCGTGGATGAGCAAACCGGTCGTATCATGGACGGTAGACGCTACTCCGATGGACTCCACCAAGCCATTGAGGCCAAGGAAAGTGTGAAGATCGAGGCCATGACACAGACCTTCGCCACCATTACCCTACAGAACTATTTTAGAATGTACAACAAGCTGGCCGGGATGACCGGTACAGCGGTTACCGAGGCAGGTGAATTTTGGGAAATCTATAAGTTGGATGTGATGGAAATCCCAACCAACAGACCGATTGCCCGGGATGACCGTCATGATTTGATCTACAAGACCAAGCGTGAAAAATACAACGCCATCATTGAAGAGGTAACCACCCTTTCCTCAGCGGGAAGACCTGTCCTTATTGGTACCACATCTGTGGAAATATCCGAATTGCTCTCCAAACTCTTGAGCGTTCGTAAGGTTCCGCACAATGTGTTGAATGCCAAACTCCACAAGAAAGAGGCAGACATTGTAGCCGAAGCAGGAAATGCAGGCGTGGTCACCATTGCCACCAACATGGCCGGTAGGGGTACCGATATTAAATTGACCCCCACCGTAAAAGAAGCTGGAGGTTTGGCCATTATTGGTACAGAGCGTCACGATTCCAGACGTGTTGACAGACAGTTGAGAGGTCGTTCTGGACGACAAGGAGATCCGGGAAGTTCCCAGTTCTATGTTTCCTTGGAAGATAACCTCATGCGTTTGTTCGGGTCGGACCGAGTGGCCAAAATGATGGACCGTATGGGATTGGAAGAAGGTGAGGTCATCCAACACTCCATGATGACCAAGTCCATTGAACGCGCCCAGAAAAAAGTAGAAGAGAACAACTTTGGTATCCGTAAACGTCTTTTGGAATATGATGACGTCATGAATGCCCAAAGAGAGGTGGTCTACAAAAGAAGAAGGCATGCCCTGCAAGGGGAACGCCTTAAAGTGGACATTGCCAATATGATCTATGACACTTGTGAGGTGATTGCGGAAACCAATAAAATGGCCGATGATTACAAAAACTTCGAGTTTGAACTGATCAAGTACTTTTCCATAACCTCCCCCATCAGCGAAGAGGAGTTTAAAAAGCTAGGCTTCCAAGAAATTGCCAATACCATCTACAAGACTGCTTACGATTTCTACCAACAGAAAATGGAACGCAGTGCCAGTGCGGCATTCCAGGTCATTAAAAAAGTATACGAGGACCAGTCCAACAAGTTTGAACGTATCGTGGTTCCCTTTACGGATGGCATCAAAAGCTTGAACGTGGTCACCAATCTTGAGAAGGCATACACCACCGATGGCAAACAGTTGATCACCGATTTCGAGAAGAACATCTCCTTGGCCATTATTGACGACTCTTGGAAAACGCATTTGCGCAAAATGGACGAGCTGAAACAATCGGTACAGTTGGCCGTACACGAACAGAAAGATCCTTTATTGATCTACAAGTTCGAGGCGTTTGAACTCTTCAAGGAAATGATAGATAAAGTGAACAAAGAAGTGATTTCATTCTTGTTCAAGGGTGAACTTCCTTCAGAAAATACCAATCAAATCCAAGAGGCACGCAACGTTCGCAGGCCCAAGGAAAATCTTCAGACCTCAAAAGAAGAAATCCCGAACAGTGATGAATTGGCCGCACAGAACAGGGCTGCGGGACAAACCCAGCGACAGAGGCCACAGGTGACCGAGACCATAATCCGTGAAAAACCAAAAATTGGCAGGAATGACAAAGTCACCATAAAAAATGTGATGTCCGGGGAAAGCAAGACCTGTAAGTACAAACAAGCCGAACCCCTTATCGATAAGGGCGAGTGGGTACTCGTAGAGGACTGATTTTTTCCTACATAAAGTTTTAAAAGCGGCAGCGATTTACGCTGCCGCTTTTGATTATATCAAAAAACATATTTAGATTTACACCACAAACACCCCGTAACGAGCTACTTTTACTACTTCAATGAATCAACCTTTAGTGTAGTAGAGGAAAACACCAAGCGTAGCATATGAAGATTCCTATTAAGGACAGATATCGTTTACAAGATAAGATTGATTTGATACTTAAAGTTAATTATAGTTCTTCGGTGTTCGCTTTTATCCTCGGGATAATATGCCTCTTCTTTTTGAATATTCAAGGCATGATTCCCTATGCCTGTTTTGGTTTTGCCTTCTTGAACTTGTTAAATACGGTTCTATATAAAAAGCACGGAAACCTTATCCTTACCTATAACCTCACCTCCATCTTGGCCATGATCGGGGCCACCATGGTAACTATTTATAGTGGAGGAATACAAAGTCCGTTTGTTTTTGTTTTGGCCATTGTGGTCTTTGCTGGCTATGTCACCACCAAAGTGTTTGGGCAACTTTATCTGATCATCAACCTTTCGGTTCTAGCCATTTTGTTCCTATATGATGTAGGCAACTTTAAGGTCACCGAGAACACCATTCCTTTGGAAGCCAGGGACTGGTTTGCCTTTTTAAGTGCTGTTTTTGCAGTATATCTATTGGGAGGGGTCTTTGGGAAAAATCTGCTTAGGGCACACCATAAGTTGTACAAATCCCGAAATGAGATCCAAGAACGTATTGAAGAAAAAGAAATCCTGCTCAAGGAAGTGCATCACAGGGTAAAGAACAACCTACAGACCGTATCCAGTCTTTTGAGCCTGCAATCCCGGGCCATCGCCGATGATAAGATCAGTAACATCATCAAAAGCAGCCAGAACAGGGTAGTTTCCATGGCCATGGTGCACGAGATGCTCTATAAGCGGGACGATTACCTTTCAAAGATTGAACTCAAACCCTATGTTCAGGAGTTGTGCGATTATCTCGTACGTTCCGTAAAAGGGACCTCGAACAACGTCAAGGTAAATCTGGACATTGACGATAACAAGCTCAGTATAGATACCATTATTCCGCTTGGGCTCATCATCAACGAAACCATCACCAATGCTCTTAAATACGGTATAACAGAAGGGCATGATGGCGAAATCCATGTATCCCTGCACAAGCTTCCCAATGACCGCTACGAGATGTATTTGGGAGACAATGGTATTGGGTATTCAGAGGATATCAACCCAAGGACATCAAACTCCTTGGGATTAAAGCTTATTTACAACCTCACACGCCAGCTCCGGGGTACCATTAGCCGGGATTACGACAAGAAAGGAACCTACTATCGTATAGAGTTTGAGGAAATTATAGAGGAATTCAACTCGGTTGATTAAACGGTTTTTTTATCTTTAGAAGATTATCATTAATCTTCATCGCATGTCAAAAAAACTACTCCTAGGCATATTCCTTGCCTGTATCACCTTTTCAATCTCCGCTCAAGATTATTTTTTTAAGAAATTCCATCCCTTCAATCCAGAGGTACCTTCACCCGAAGAATTTTTGGGATATGGCATTGGGGATAGGCATACCCGCCATGACCTTATTGTGTCCTATTTGACGAAGCTTTCCGAGGTTTCGGACAGGGCCAGCATTCACCAATATGGACAGACCCATGAGGGACGGAAATTGGTCATCCTGACCATTACATCCCCAGAAAACCTCAACAATTTGGAGCAATTGAAGCAAAAACACCTTCAATTTACAGACCCTTCCCAAACCCCGACCAATTATGATGAAGTACCCATTTTCATCAATTTGGGGTATAACGTCCACGGGAACGAGCCCTCAAGTTCCGAGGCAGCTTTGCTGACCGCCTACACCTTGACCGCTTCCAACCATCCGGAAATATTGAACTATCTGGACAAAGGGGTCATCTTTATTGACCCTACCATCAATCCAGATGGAAGGGACAGGCATACCCAGTGGGCCAACATGTACCAAGGCAACCCATTGGTGGCCGATCCAGCGGATGCCGAACACAACGAATACTGGCCGATGGGCCGGACCAATCATTATTGGTTTGACCTGAACCGGGATTGGCTTTTGGCCATCAACCCGGAAAGCCGGGGCAAACTCAACTGGTATCATGACTGGTACCCCAATGTGGTCACTGATTTTCATGAAATGGGGAGCCAGAGCACCTATTTCTTTGAACCGATGAAGACCAATGGCTCCTTAAACCCCATTATGCCCAAGGAAAATTACGAGGACCTTAACAATCTGTTTGGGGATTATTTCTCAGAAGCGTTGGACAGCATCGGTTCGTTTTACTTCACCAAAGAAGTCTTTGATGGCACGTATCCCGGTTACGGCTCCTCCTACCCCGATCTTCAAGGCGGTTTGGGAATATTGTTTGAACAAGCCAGCTCACGGGGACACAAACAAACCACCGATTTTGGGGAAATCACCTTTCCTTTTACCATCAGAAACCAATATACCTCAAGCATTACCACGGTCAAGGCTGCTGTTGAAAACAAGGCCATGTTACGCAAATACCAACAAGATTTCTTTAAAAGTGGACTCACCAACGCCTCCAAAAGCAGAATTCAAGGGTATACGTTCGGGGATGATTACGATGCCAACCGGGTAAAAGCGTTTGTGGACAAGTTGTTGTTGCACAAAATTGATGTCTATAAATCCGGAAACCGATTTGTGGTCCCTACACGGCAGCCCCAGTACAGAATGGTCCAGACCATGTTCGAGACCTATGACAAATACCGGGACAGTGTCTATTATGATGCTTCCGCCTGGTCATTGGCCAATTTCTACAACATGAAATACAGTCCGGTCAACAGTTTAAACTTGGGCGAGAAAGTCACCTCCACTGAGAGTTTGGTGAACCCACAGGCCGTGCAAAAATCCGAGTATGCCTATATCATTGATTATGATGATTACAATGCCGTAGCGGCCCTCAACTATTTACAATCCAAAGGATTGGCACTGTCCTCTGCCTTTAAGCCCTTCACGGTCAAAACCACAGTTGGAAACAAAAGGTTCAACTACGGGGCCTTGGTGGTGCCTGTTAGCCTACAGCAAAAGAAAGATGCCGATACCGTGTACCAATTGGTCCAAGAGGCACAACAAAAATTTCAGGTCCCCACCTATTCCATCCCTTCGGGCTATAGTGTACAAGGGGTTGATTTGGGAAGTAGGTACATTTCTCCCATTACCAAGCCCAAAGCCGTAATGCTTATTGGACAGGGTACCCGCTCCTATGAAGCCGGTGAGGTCTGGCACCTGTTGGACACCCGTGTGCATATGCCCATCACCAAAGTTCCCATGCGAAATTTTGGCAGATTGGATTTGGACAAGTACAATACGCTGGTGATGGTCTCCGGCTCATACCATTTTTCGGAAAGTCAATTCAACAAAATCAAGGATTGGGTGAGCAAGGGCAATACCCTTATTACGATAGGAACAGCCTCCGAATGGGCCATCGACAAGAAATTGGTGATGGAAAAATTGACCAAACAAGAAAAGGACTCCACCGCAACCGTGGAGCGTAAACCTTATGTGGACGCACCCGAGAACATCGGCAAGGAAAGTGTGGGCGGTGCTATTTTTAAAGTGGATATTGATGTGACCCACCCCTTGGCCTTTGGGTATCGGGACACAACCATTCCTGTGTACAAGAACAACTCTGTTTGGTTGGCACCTAGCAAAAATGCCTATGCCACCGTAGGGAAATATTCCAAAAATCCGCATGTGGATGGCTTTATCACTTCCAAGAATATGGAAGAAAACCTAAAACCTTCGGCCTCATTAATAGTTAGTGAGGTAGGCAGTGGTCGTGTAGTATTGTTTGCAGACAACCCCAATTTCAGGGGATCATGGTACGGCACCAACCGACTGTTTCTGAATGCATTGTTTTTGGGGGATAAAATAGAAGTACCTGAATAACCAACACCCGATATCATGAAAAAAATACTTTTCCTTGTACTATCACTCCAATTTCTATGGGCCACAGGTCAAGAAAGTATGAGTGAAGGACCATTTTCACAACTTATTATACGAGGGGTAACCTTGATCAATGGCAACGGTTCACCGCCAAGAGGTCCCATTGACATTGTTGTGGAGAACAATAAAATTGTGAACATTCAGGTAGTAGGTTATCCTGGGGTAAAGATAGATGCGTCCAAAAGACCCAAGCTAAAACCCGGGGGCAAAGAGTTGGATTGCTCCGGTATGTACCTCCTTCCCGGATTTATAGACATGCATGGCCATATTGGCGGTGAGGCCCAAGGTGCTGACTCCGATTATGTATTCAAACTTTGGATGGCACACGGTATCACCACCATAAGGGAACCCAGTGGCCGGGGTGTGGACTGGACGCTCGACCTCAAACGGAAAAGTGAAAAGAACCAAATCATCGCCCCCCGTATTTATGCCTATACCGGTTTTGGGCAACAAGGTGGGGATTTCAATCCCTTGAACGGTTCTGCCATAAGTACTCCCGAGCAAGCACGGAAATGGGTACGTGCCAACGCCGAACGGGGAGCAGATGGCATCAAGTTCTTTGGGGCTCCGCCGGAAATCATGACCGCTGCTTTGGATGAAAACAAAAAGTTGGGACTACGGTCCGCATGTCACCATGCCCAAACCGATGTGGCCCGTTGGAACGTCCTCCATTCTGCGCGCGCCGGTTTAACCACCATGGAGCATTGGTATGGACTTCCAGAAGCGCTTTTTGAAGATAGGACCGTTCAGGATTATCCGTTGGACTATAACTACCAGAATGAGCAGCATCGCTTTGAAGAGGCGGGGAAATTATGGGAACAGGCCGCCAAACCGTATTCAGAGCATTGGAACAAGGTCATGGATGAACTTATCAGCTTGGATTTTACGCTAGTGCCCACATTCAATATTTATGAAGCCAGTAGGGATTTGCATCGTGCCAGAAGGGCCGAATGGCATGAGGATTATACCCTACCCTCCCTTTGGGAGTTCTATCAACCCAGTATGATCTCCCATGGTTCTTATTGGCACGATTGGGGCACTGAACAAGAGGTGGCATGGAAACGAAACTACAAGCTCTGGATGACCTTCATCAATGAATATAAGAACCGAGGTGGTCGTGTGGCTACGGGGTCAGATTCCGGGTTTATATTCCAGCTGTATGGATTTGCCTATATCCGTGAAATGGAATTGCTCCGTGAAACGGGCTTCCATCCCTTGGAAATCATTCGGTCAGCCACACTAAACGGTGCCGAAGCTTTGGGCGCTGCAGATAAAATTGGCACTGTGGATGTGGGCAAGATGGCCGATTTTGTAATCCTTTCGGAAAATCCCCTACGAAATTTCAAGGTTCTATATGGCACCGGGGCCATTAAACTGAACAAGAATAACGAAGTGGTCCGTGTGGGCGGGGTTACCTATACCGTTAAAGACGGAATCGTTTACGACGCGAAGGCACTTTTACGGGACGTAAAGAAACAAGTACAGCAAGCAAAAGAAAAATTGAACTACAACCTAAAACAACCGGGATCAAAATAGCATCCATTAAATAAGTCTGGTATTAAAATTAGAATGAAGGGCAGGAATGTGGTCAACGATTCCTGCTCTTTGTATTTGTTATTGGAACATTTTTTTTCGAAACGAAAAGACTATTGAGGCAATCACAAAAGCAACGCTTAAAAACAATGCGAACAGAACGATAATACCCATCATCATAATTAAGCCAATTTAGCTCTGTCCTTTTTAGTTTTGAAAGAAAGCTCTTTTTTAACCCTGGAGTTTTTGAATTTGTACAATCTAGCCACTTCAGTTTCACCTTTAGTTTGCTTTTGGATATCGATGTTCAATTCAACTCCTACAGCAGTAACGGTATCAACTTTAACTTCGTTGGAAGTGTCCTGGGCCATAGCTACGGTTCCGAAGAAAATTACTGCGATGATGGTTAAAACTGTTTTCATGATTTGGGTTTTTATTACGAAGTAAAGCTACCTCCGTAGGGGCCCTGAATCAGATTTCTGTCGCTAAACCCCCCTTTTTTTTCGGTGTAGAAACTTTTCTTGGACAAAGTGTTTTTTATCGTCGATGAACGTTTTCGGGTCAAAAAACAGCACACCGACAGGGTGTGCATTTCATCGATCATTCTAAAGACCCCATCCCTGTAAACCCTTGTAAACAAAGGAATTATTTGTAGGAAAAGAAATACAGAAATTTAATATTGAGTGGTAAAAAACCTACAAATTTGATTTTTACTGTAGAATAGGAAAGGGGCATTCGAAGATGTTCAAAACCTCCAATTAACACTTTTTAACACGCCTCGTCGTAATAGTTGCTATCTTATCCCTACTAAGCAAAAAACAACACCATGAAAATCGTACAGATTCCTTTTTTGGTTTTGCTTCTTTTGGTTTCCACAAGCTGCCAGTCCAAGACCAAATCCAACAAGCAAGAACTCACTCAAAAAGAACAGAAAGAGAGTTTTGAAATATCGGGGCTTTCTGCAGATGAACTTCAAAACTACGAGACCGCCTATTTTGCCAGCGGATGCTTTTGGTGTGTGGAAGCTATTTTTGAAAGTGTGAAAGGGGTCAAAGAAGTCTATTCTGGATATTCCGGTGGAAAGAAAAAGAACCCTACCTATGAGCAAGTCGGCCGAGGGCTCACCAAGCATGCCGAAGCCGTGGAGGTATATTACGATCCCAATGTGGTCTCTTTTACTAAACTGGTCCAGGTTTTCTTTGGATCCCATGACCCAACCACCCTTAATCGACAGGGGCCGGACCGAGGTCCACAATATCGGTCCATTGCGTTCTATAAAAATGATGCCGAGAAAAAAATCATTGAAGACTACATTGCCAAACTGGAGGCTGCAAACGTATTTGGAAAGCCCATAGTTACCGAAGTAAAGGCATTTGATAAATTTTACATGGCCGAGGATTACCATCAGGACTATGAGAAAAATCACCCCAATAATCCATACGTGCAACAGGTATCCATTCCCCGATTGAATCGATTTAAGGCAAAATTCAAATCCTATTTAAAGGATGATGCCCACTAAGTCGTGTTTTTATTAAGAAGTATAGAGATGGCCCAAAAGGAAATGCTGGCAGGTAGAAGAGTTGAGTGGTTCCTTACTTAAGGCCTGAAAAGGAAAGTAGGGGTCTTATTGCTTCAAGACAACGTCACTGTATCTGGAGTTGATAGTGATGGACTTATCATCCGTTTTACTGATATAATACCCCTTGTGTATTTGGGCATTATGGTTTTTTGAGGTTTCCAACACCATGGTTTTCGGGTATGTAAATTCCGAAGCGGTTCCATTCACATAAATAGAAAATGGTACTGATGGCATTTTAAATTCCACCTCTCCGTTCTCCACCGAAACATCCAGGTCAGTAAAACTCTCGGACACCGCATCAATACTAAGTGCTCCCAATGTACTGTTCACCAAGGCCTTCCCTTTCAAACGCCCAATGATCACGTTGGAAGACACCGAGTTCAGTTGTAGCTCCTTTACTTCGTTCAGGTTTACATTTTCGGCAAAATCCGTTTGCAGTTGGCCATAGTTCCATTGCTGTACCACAATGGGTGAGTAGGAAGCCTTGATATTGGTCTTATGGCCATCAATGGTAGAGGCAAGCAAGCTTGCGTAGGACAAGCTTGCGTTGATATTCTTGGTATTTGCGGCCAATTTCACCTCTCCGTGCCGTACATCCATTTTAAGTTTGATGTATTTGGGCATTTTGATCTTGATGCGTTTTTTTACCTTGTACTCCTTGTGTTCACCATCTTTTGAAGAAAAATAAAACACATTGGTACCATCATTATGGATGCGCATTACCCTTTCATTCTCGCGTCTTATTTCTTCCCGTTGGTTTCTCATCTCCTCCCGCTGGGCCTTTACTTCCTCCCTAATTTCCACACGGAGCTGTTCCCGGTCTTCCATAAGTTGCTTACGGTCTTCTTGCATCTGCTTTCGCATTTCCTCCCTTTCCTTGGCCCGATCTTTCAATTGATCGCTCCACTCCTCAAAACGCTTCTTGTACTCCTTGTCAAAATTCTTGTCGAAGTCCTTTTTCCACTCTTTCAAATATTTGTCCCCGTCCTTTTTATAGGCATCATAATCAAACTCCATAAAAGGCATTGGGGGCATTGGAGGCAGTTCTGGAATGACCACCATCTCGGGAATTTCAGGTATCTCGGGAATTTCAACCTCAGCCAAGATATGCTCCACGGAGGGCACTTCGGAAACAACAAAGTCAAAATTGTTGAAACCGTGTACCATGGGACCAAAGCTGTTCCCTTGGGTACGCACTTCAATTTCTTTGCTGTTGCCCATGATCTTGATCAAATCCTTCTTAAAATACGATGTGGCTTCCTCTTCCGTGGCTCCTTCCAGTTCCATCACAGCAGTGACTTCCACCTGGTCCTTGTCCCAGGTTTCAAACTCAATGTCCGCATAACTGGTGTTGAGGTTGATGACCGCCTCCTTATCCACATTGAAGGTTTCCTTGTACGTTTTCGATTTCTCCTGTGCCCTGATAGCGGAGCCCGCCATCACCAAGAGCATCAGACTAAACCATATTTGATGATTCCTGTTCATTTTTTGATGATTTTAATTGATTTAACTTTGATTTTAACCGCTGCAACAACTGCAAGCGCAGTTGCAGATTTTTTACCAAGGCGCCAATGGTCTGATCATTGGGTCCCATCTCATTAAGTTCCTTGTTCAGCAATCTGTATTCGGCATCCAGTTCTGCCAAACGGTCCATATAGCTGTCCAACACTTCCTTATTGTCCGAATCGAACTCCAAATCGGAAAGCTCTAGATTGATATTGGTGAGGTAATAATTCTCCACTTTCTTCAAATCTGGGGACAGATCGCCCAACGAAAGGATTTGTGGAGTCTTGGTCTCGTTTTCCACCACTGGGTTCGTAACAGGGAGTTCCTTTTGCTCTCTTGACAAAAAGAAAACAGTAACCCCCAAGGCAACTACTACCGAAGCCGCTACCCGTAACCAGAACAACTGGTTGGATTTCCTTTGGGTAGAAGTCGGAAGATCCTTCTCCAATTTGGACAGAAACCGGGCCTCATGCCCTTCTTTCATACTAAGCGTCCTTTTCCGCTCTTTGGCGAACATTTCCTTAAGATCCTGTGCCATAAGCCATATTTTTTAAAGTTTCTTTTAACTGTGCCTTTCCCCGAAGCAATCGGGTCCTTGATGCCGAATCCGAGATGTCCAGGATTTCGGCAATCTCCCCATGATCATATCCTTCCACCAAATAGAGCTGTACCACGTACTGGTATTTGGGAGGCAGCTCCTCAATGGCCTTTTTTACTTCCTCCATGGAAATTCCATCCTCCACCTTCCAATCATCCTCTTCAGCTACCTGCATATAATTCTCGTTCAATTCAACCGTTCTTTGGTGTTTCGACTTTAAAAAGTCAATGCTCCCGTTCACCACTATCCGCTTTAACCATGCCCCGAAGGTCACCTCTCCCTTAAATTGATCTATCCGTTCAAATGCCTTGATAAAGGATTCTTGGAGCACATCCTCTGCATCATCCGGATTCTTCAGGAAGCGCATGGCCACCCCGTACATGCCATTGCAGTATTGGCGGTACAGTTTTATCTGGGCCTTACGGTCGTTGGCCTTGCATCTTTCAACCAGATCAATTTGAAACACGGTCGGTTCTATGTTTGATTAATTTGTTGTTCTATGTAAGGACGATGGAAAAAAAGCAACGTTGCAAAATAGTTTTCTTTTGGCGGTTTTTTAACAAAAAAATCCCGTTGAGGGTTCAACGGGATTTCTTTCAACATATATACATTAAGCTCTTACTCGTCCATAAGAAGGTTCAAGTGTACGGTAATATTGTCCCGTGTGGCCTTGCTGTACGGACAAATCTCATGGGCTGCATTGATCAAGGTCTCCCCCATTTGCTTATCCACTGTGGGCAGATAGGAATCCAAGGTAGCTTCCAAGTAAAAACCATCTTCTTCCTTATTGAACTCTATGGTGGCGGTAACAGTATAATCACCCAAATCTTCAATATGGTGTTCCTTGGCCACAGCCTCCAAAGCCCCTGCAAAACAGGTGGAATATGCCGCAGCGAAAAGCTCTTCGGGATTGGTGGATGCTGCATTGGGTTTTCCCTTGGAATTGGGCATGCTGATATCAAAATCGATTACCCCGTCCTCACTCTGCACATGCCCGGACCTTCCTCCCGTATTGGTGGCCTTACTCTCAAAAATAGTTTTCATCTGTAATAATGTTTATTAAGTTCCTAAAATGGATGGGGCAAAGCCCGCTTTCCATATTTATATGAGAAGTTACCATTTGTAGACGGATGTCCCTAATTACAGTTATTAAATTTGTGTGAAATAGTGTGGATTCCCTCCCTTCAAAAGCAGTTGCCACAATCAACCCCAATACGGGATAACCCGCAAAAACTTTATACCTTAGTGGTCCGACTCCATTAAAAAACATCTTGGCCAACAAAAAAAATACAACTCCCGGTACCATTTCCAAAATTCAGGAACTACGGAAACAGGAAATTTCCGTGGATACCTTGACCAAAGGCCTCTTTGAAGGAAACAAGGCCTTATTGGCCAAAGCCATTACTTTGTTGGAAAGCACCAATCCCATGCATTTTGAAAAGGCCAACGCAGTCATAGAAAAGTGCCTTACCCAACCTAATTCCAGTATCCGTCTGGGGATTACCGGGGTTCCCGGGGTGGGAAAAAGCTCATTTATTGAAGCCTTGGGCTCCCTGCTGACCTCAAAAGGAAAAAAGGTGGCCGTCTTGGCAGTAGACCCCACTAGTTCCTTGAGTAAAGGAAGTATTCTTGGAGATAAAACCCGCATGCAATCCCTTTCCAAGGATCCCAATGCCTTTATTAGACCCTCCCCTTCGGGCAGTTCTTTGGGCGGAGTGGCCCAAAAGACCCGGGAAAGTATCATCTTGTGTGAAGCTGCTGGATACGATGTCATTTTGGTGGAAACCGTTGGGGTAGGACAAAGTGAAATTGTGGTACACAGCATGGTGGATTTCTTTTTGCTGTTAAAATTATCTGGGGCTGGCGATGAATTGCAAGGCATTAAAAGGGGCATTATGGAAATGGCCGATGCCATTGCCATCAACAAGGCCGATGGTGACAATTTGCAACGGGCCCAACTGGCCGCTACCGAATTTTCAAGAGCCCTTCACCTCTATCCGCCCAAGGCAAACGGATGGACTCCCAAAGTTTTAAAATGCTCAGCCACAGAGCATAAGGGCATTCAAGAGATATGGGACATGATTGTAGATTTTGTGGTACAAAATCAGAAAAATGGCCATTTTATAAAAAACAGACAGTTGCAGAACCGAAATTGGTTCTTTCAGACCGTGGATGAACAAATCAAGCAGTTTTTTCATCAAAAAGAGTCGTTCAACAAGGCCCAGAAAAAAATGCTGAAGGCCATTGATGAGAATAAAATCTCCCCCTTTTATGCCGCAAAGCTCCTATTGGAAGATATTACCAAGGAACTTTAAATAAAAGCAATAAATTTGCACAGATTCCAAAACGAATGAGCACCGTCACCGATTCCCTTTTATCCATAGTGGTCCCGTTGTACAATGAAGAAGACAATGTGGTCCTTCTTACCCAAAAGATCCACGAGAGTCTTGAAGGGTACAATTACCAAATTGTCTATGTGGACGATTTTTCAACGGACAAGACCCGTATAAAGGTCAAGGAAATGGATGATTCCAAAGTCCATTTGATTGAGTTGAAGAAGAACTATGGACAAAGTTTGGCCTTGGCCGCTGGTATTGATTACGCCGAAGGGGAATACATTATTACCATGGATGGGGACCTTCAAAATGACCCCTCTGACATTCCCGAAATGTTGACCTATGCGGTAAGCGGAGAATACGATGTGGTCACGGGTATCCGTCAGAAAAGAAAGGATTCCCTCATTAAAAAGATTCCTTCCAAAATTGCCAATTTCTTGGTTCGGAGGGTGACCAAACTCGATATCAAAGACAATGGCTGCGCCCTAAAGGTCTTTACCAAGGATATTGCCAAAGGACTCAACCTATATGGTGAAATGCACCGTTTTATTACACTGTTGGCGCATTTGGAAGGCGCCCAAATAAAGCAAGTGCCTGTAAAGCATCATGCCCGTCATGCCGGGGTTTCCAAATATGGACTGGAACGGGTATTCAAGGTGGTAGCCGATATGATGCTCTTGCTCTTTATTCGAAAATATTTTCAACGACCCATTCACCTCTTTGGAATTTTTGGCGTGTTGCTGATCATCCTCGGTATCTTTATCAACCTATATCTGCTTATCGTAAAGCTTGGTTTTGGTGAGGATATCGGTAGTAGACCCTTACTCATTTTTGGGATGATGTTCATTCTTGGGGGCATTCAACTCTTCACTATCGGTATTGTGATGGAGCTATTGATTCGAACCTATTACGAATCCCAACAGAAACGACCCTATCGCATCAAAAAAATCTCTATCGGTGACGGAAAAGCTGCGTAAGAAGCTCATTACAGCTCTGAAAATTGTCATCAGTGCGGTATTGATTTACTTTATTTTCACCAAAATAGAACTCAAGGACGTTCTGCAGACGTTAAAAAAGAGTGACCCCATCTATCTGGTTTTGGCCATTCTTTTATTTATCCTTTCAAAAGTATTGGCCGCTTTTAGGCTACAGCTCTACTTTCATCAGATTGGGGCAAGAATTACGCAATTGGCCAACTTAAAGTTATATCTATTAGGCATGTTCTATAACCTGTTTCTCCCCGGTGGAATTGGCGGTGATGCCTACAAAGGCTACGTAGTCCAAAAAGAATATAAGCCAGGGACAAAGAAAGTGGTCTCCGTGTTGCTGGTAGACCGATTAAGTGGTATGCTGCTACTGTTTGTCTATGCCTGCGCCTTGGCACTCCTATCTTCCAATACTTTTTTTAATGGATTGAACGGACTTATTGCTCTGGCCATTCCCCTAAGTGTCGTGGTCTTTTGGTGGGTGAACAAACGCTTTTTCATTTCTGGGTTTCCTGTGTTTTGGAAATCTTTGGGCTATTCGGCCTTGGTACAATTGGCCCAGTTGGTCTGCGTGTTATGCATTCTGAAATCATTGTCCATTGGATTGGATGTTGTGGAGTACCTTTTTGTATTCTTGGTTTCTTCCATTGTATCGGTGATTCCATTGACCATTGGTGGAATTGGAAGTAGGGAGGTCACCTTTTTATATGGTGCGGAGTGGTTGGGGTTGAATGCCAGTACTTCCATTGGCATCAGTTTTACTTTTTTCCTAATCACGGCCTTGGTTTCCCTTATGGGAATGTGTTATCATTTTAAAAAGCCGGAACTGAAAACAGTTTCCTAATCCAAATGCACCAAATGCATTCGGTTCAATTTCTTCTGACGGGTGTTGGGGTTCAAGAATTTAATCTGAAGGCGGGTAATCCGGAATTGGTCCACAGTAATCTGCTCGTGCCAATGGTACCTATCATTTTGGAGTCTTTCCAATTCATGGTCCGTAGCATAGACCCAAACGTCATGCATATCTGCCAAATCTGATAAGGAAACAATCTTGACGGGCTTTTTGTTATAAAAATCCAAGGCCCAGGTATGTCCTTCCGAAATCTTATAGATCTTATCCACAGGAATGTTGTTCTCCGCAACTTTCCCAGCCATGGTGGAACCGGCTTGGTATTGAAGCAGGCGTGGGTAAAAATGGGTATTGAGCAATCCATTCAGCAATAACGAGCTGCAAACTGAAATGGTCAAAATCCTAAGATAAGGCGCCTCTTGTTTCAAACAATAGTAGACAACGCCAGAAAGTGCTGCCAACAACACCAAATAGCCGTACCAATGCTCCAACTTGAACACATAAAAGCAAACCAGAACGGTAAAAACGAAGACCAGGCTCAAAATAAAGTACTGTACTATTACCAATACTTTGGCCACCTTTTCCTTTTGTTCATGATGGATTCGATACAGATATCCTGCTGAAAGCACCGCATACAATGGAATGAGTATGTTCATGTAATGCGGCAGTTTAAACTGCGCAAAACTGATCAGAAAAAAAAGAATGGAGATGCTGCCAAAGGTCAAGAACTCCAATTGCGGCCTGTAGGCAAACTTTGTTTCCCAAAACGTTTTGAGTTTCGTCCAGTAGGCTATCAAGGCCAAGACGGTCCAAGGCAAAAACACCCATAAAAAAGTATGGAAGAAGAAAAAGAAATCGCTGCTGTTCTTGCCTACGCCTTCGCCACTCATCCGTTCAAAACTCTGTTCCCAAAAAATAAAAAAGATACCGCTACGATGGTCTTTTCCCCGAATAATCTTTTCCGGGTGCAAATCAAATTGGTGATAATAGGCGTAGAGCATGGGGGTTATGGTCAAACCAAAAACTACTAAAGCCACCAATACCTTCCAGTTCATCAATCGCATCCATTTTCGGGTATAGGCCAAGTGGCAAAGTACCGAAACCCCAATGACCACTAGGGCAATTTGACCTTTGGTTGAAAAAGCCATTCCAGCTCCAAAAGCACCTAAGACTATACCCTTAAGGGTATTTTTTTCGATGTATGTGACCAACTGCCAAATGGAAAAAATGGCAAAGCCGGTCAAAACCGCATCAGTACGCACATCGATATTCGCCAACACAATGGTCTGTGCCGTCATAAAAATTAGGGCAGCAAACCGACCCACATCTTTGTTATAGAGCAATTTCCCCAAACCATGACAGCTATAGGCCCCCAGCAGGGTCGCCAAAATACCCGGAATCCTGTAAGCCCAGTCGTGTATGCCAAAAATTTTATAGGAGAGTGCCGCCAACCAGTAGTGCATATGTGGTTTGTCCAAATATTCCTCTGGTCCTTTGAAGAGGCTCAAAAAATCATTTTCTTGAACCATCCGCATGGCCATGACGGCAAACTGCGCGGAATCGTTCTCGAAAAGGGTCACAAACATTCCAGCGATATAGACCAGAACTATCAGGGTAAGTAAAAACCAGTATCTGGTCGTTGAAATCATGTCCCTATTTTTTGGAATGCAAATATAGCCAACTTGGCAAACAACCATCCGAACACCAGGCCTACAACAGCCCCTGTAAATACATCCAAAGGAAAATGAACCCCGATATAAATCCGGCTATAGGCCACCAAACAAGCCCATATCATAAGGATAAATCCCATGTACCTTACCTTTCCGCAGAACAGGACAGTGAAAAAAGTAGCCGGTCCAAAGGAATTGGCCGCATGGGCCGAAAAGTAACCGAACTGCCCTCCACAATAGCTTTTCACCAAGCGCATAATCTCACTGATCTCCGGATCATGGCAAGGTCGTAATCGGCCGACACCGTATTTAAAAAAATTGGATAGTTGGTCCGTGCAGGTAATCAACAAGGCCACACTTACCAAAATGATGCCTGTCTTTTTCCATCCAAAATTTTTATAGGAGAGATAAAGCAGCAGCACATACAGGGGAAATGAATTCCTAGTCTTGGTCATGAACATCCAAAACCCATCCCAAGTGGGGGTCCCCAATCCGTTGAGGAAGAGAAAAAGGTCTTTGTCGTATTGCAGCAGTTGGTCCAGCATCTACGCGTCGTATCTGGAAACTTCGCGGTCGTAGAATGCCGTGGCCGCCTCAATTAGGCCCTCCGCTTCTTCGGCAAGTTCTGCCTCATCTTCTTTTGAAAATTCCTCCATCCATTCCACTTCATCATTTTCCAAGTTAATGATGAACCGTGGATACTCGGTATGGACGATGAATATCGCATCGGGATGATCTGTATTATCCGCTAAAAGAAATTTGGGCAGTTCCATATGTTTTTTGATTTAAATCCGGTCAATAAAATCCGAATCAGTCCTGTATCAATTTTTTGGTCAAATAGATGAATCGAATATACAACAATACCGCCGAAGCTGTTAGTCCGGACAACAATCCTATCCAAATCCCGGTACTTTTAAAATGGGTATGCAGACCCAAGTAATAGCAAATGGGAAATCCGATCAACCAATAGGCCACAAACGTGATCAAGGTTGGAATCTTTACATCCTGAAGTCCCCTTAGAGCACCCAAAACCACGACCTGTAATCCATCTGAAATTTGAAAAAATGCTGCCACCAACAGCAACTTGGCCGCAATGACGATTACTTCGGTATTGTCCATTTGGTTGACAAGGTCGTCCACATCCAAATAAATGGTGGGAAACCAATGTCTCCCGATCAAAAAGAGAGCAGCAAAAACGATTTCCAACAATAGGGTGAGGAAAAAAATGGATTCCGCAATTCTTTTGAGCTCCCTAAAATTCTGCAATCCCTTTTGATTGCCCACACGGACCATAGCAGCCACACTGAGCCCCATTCCCACCATAAAGGTCATACTACTCAAGTTCAATGCTATCTGGTTGGCCGCTTGGGCATTTTTACCCAATACCCCACTCAACCAAATGGCGGCGGTAAATATGGCCACTTCAAAGAACATTTGCATGGCCGAAGGAAACCCAAGACTGATGATTTTGTTCATCACCTTCTTCTCTATCACCTTAAAGTTGAACCCGGTCACGTAGGGTTGAAACTTCTCTTTTCTTTTCAGTAGAAACCAGATGTACCCCACCATGATAAACCGTGAGGCCAAGGTACCAATCGCCGCTCCTACGATGCCCAACTTGGGAAATCCAAACGAACCAAAAATCAATAGGTAATTCAGTGAAATATTCACCACATTGGCCAAAATGGTGGCATACATGGGGTATTTGGTCTGCGACAACCCTTCCGAGAATTGCTTAAATGCTTGAAACATGACCAAGGGAACCAAAGAGAAGGCCACCAACTCCAAATAGGGTATGGCCAATTCCACCACTTCCGGGGGTTGCTGCATGGAATGCATCAATGGCTTGCATAGTAGAATAATTCCGAAGAGGGACAATCCCAATAAGGTACACAGGACCAATCCGTGTTTGAGGGCACTTTTGCCATCTGCCTGATTTTTGGCCCCATCGGCCTCGGCTACCAAAGGGGTAATGGCCGTTGAAAATCCAATACCCAAGGACATGGCTATGAACACAAAACTGTTCCCCAACGATACGGCTGCCAGTTCAGCGGTTCCCAACTGCCCCACCATGATATTGTCCGCAAAGGCCACAAACGTATGCCCCAACATCCCCAAAATTACGGGGTAGGAGAGCTTAAGGTTGTATTTAAATTCCTTGGTATACCGTTGAAACATCGTCATGACAATTGGAACCGACAAATATAGAACCTTCGGTACGGTTGTCCGAATTAAAAAAATGCTAAATCTCTAGAAAAAAACTTTTAAAATGCTTCTTCCAAAATGGATTGCATCTCTGGGAAATTTTCATCGGTATCGCCATACTTTTGGCGCTCCTCCACGATGGCTTTCTTCATTTCCGATATGATATCGGCATACTTGGGGTCCCCATACGCATTGTGGAGTTCCTTGGGATCATTTTCCAAATCATAGAACTCCCATTGGGGTTCCGTAGGTTCGGAGGAAGCCCCACTCATACCCAATCCCTGTCCATAGAAAAAAGCAAGTTTGTACCGATGGTTTCTCACGCCAAAATGAGCCGGTCTTTTGGGTTCATGCAACCAATAGCGGTAGTACATTTGCTTTCTCCAATCGGCCGGTGCGTTTCCGTTTAGGATTTCCCGAAAACTTCTCCCTTGCATATAAGATGGCTTTTCTATACCCGCATAATCGGCCAATAAGGCAGGAAAATCAATATTTAGGATAATATCATCTATACGCTGCCCACCCTTGATTTCCTTGGGATAACGGATTACGAAGGGCATTCTTAGGGACTCTTCGTAAATCAAACGCTTATCAAAAAAGCCATGTTCGCCCAGAAAATAACCTTGATCGGCCGTATATACGACCACGGTGTTATCGGCCAGACCTTCTTCCTCCAAGAAATCGAGCAGTCTACCTATATTGTCATCAATGGCAGCACCGCTACGCATAAAATCCTTGACCAATTTTTGGTAGATTTTTTTACGTTTCTGGACACTGTCCAAACCATCCAACGGATAAGGCAACCCCGGATAGTAGGTCCAGAATTCTTCCGGCCTTTCGGTTGCGGCCTGCCAACGATCGGCCAAGCGCTCCAAAATTTGTCCATTGAATGTCCTTCCCGTGGTTTCCGGACCAAAATCCAGTAAAGATTCGGGTTCTGGGATTTCTTGATCAACATACAAATCTGCAAATCGTTCTGGGTAATCAAAAGGCTCATGCGTAGCCTTAAAATGGGTGAACATCAAAAAGGGTTTTTCGGCATCCCGGTTTTTAAGGTGTTCAATGGTCAGGTCGGTAATGACATCGGTGGAAAAGCCCTCGTATTGTTTGCCTTGGGTTCCATCAGAGCCATCCACCCAATTCTCCTTGGTCTTCAAGATAGGGTTCACATAAACCCCTTGTCCCGGCAAAACCTCAAAATGGCCAAAGCCTTCGGGCTGTCTGTACAAGTGCCACTTGCCTATCACCGCGGTTTGATACCCAGCCTCGCCAAAGGTTTTTGCCACATTGGGATGGCCCACCGGAAGCGGTTCCCTTAAGGTGTATACTTGATTCAGATTACTATACTGACCTGTGAGAATGGTGGCCCGGCTTGGGCTACAAATGGAATTGGTACAAAAGGCGTTATTGAGCACCGCACCTTCCTTGGCCAACCGTTCAATGCTGTTGTTCTGTACATAATCTTCCAGAATTCCGCCATAAATCCCCCAAGCTTGCGAGGTATGGTCATCGGAAAGAATGAAGAGAATGTTGGGTTTTTCTTCAACTTTGGGCTCTTCTTTGGTCTTACAGCTCCATGTTACCATGGTCAAAAGAAGTAGCATTGACAGATTTTGTACTTGTTTGGATTGTATCATACTTATTGAACTTTTTGCATTTTCTTGGCCTCTTCCCAATACACATCCATTTCAGCCAAGGTCATTTCCTTTAAAGTCTTTCCGAGCTCTTTGGCCTTTCCCTCCAAATACTGGAAGCGATCTATAAATTTTTTATTGGTCCGTTCCAGGGCATTTTCCGGATTCACTCCCAAAAAACGGGCATAATTGACCATGGAGAAGAACACGTCCCCAAATTCGGATTCCATTTGGTCGGCATTGTTGGATTTGATTTCCTCCTGTAATTCGCCCAGTTCTTCCTGTAATTTTTCAAATACCTGTTCCGGATGTTCCCAATCGAACCCCACCCCGGCCACTTTTTCTTGAATCCTATTGGCCTTGACCAAAGCTGGAAGGCTTTTGGGGACCCCTTCAAGCACGCTTTTTTTTCCTTCCTTGAGTTTGATGCTCTCCCAGTTCTGCTTTACCTCTTCTTCATTTTTCACCTTGACATCACCATAAATATGCGGATGACGGTTGATTAATTTTTCGCAGATGCCATGAGCCACATCAGCCATATCAAAATCTTGGGTTTCTGAACCAATCTTGGCATAAAACACGATGTGCAACAACAAATCGCCCAGTTCCTTTTTGACTTCTTCCAGATCATTGTCCAAAATGGCATCGCCCAACTCGTAGGTTTCCTCTATGGTAAGATGCCTTAGGGATTCCATGGTCTGCTTTTTATCCCACGGACATTGTTCCCGTAACTCATCCATTATGGTAAGAAGTCGGTCAAACGCCGCTAATTGTTCAGCTCTTGGGTTCATTCATCTGGTTTTGTCCAAAAATACAAAGACCTTGAAAAGGCCAACGTGAAATTTATTCCATATTTATAAAGAGTTTCGCCATTTTTTCAACATTTATTAAAATAGACCCAAAAAACCTAAGGGGGTGCTATGGTGAAAATCGTATTTTTGAAAAAATGGCAAGTATGAAATCATTTCGATAGCTCAAAACTTTTCTTATCCATGGCAATATTGGCATCATACAGAAAGACTTTACCAATGCAATGACTCCTTACCCGAGTTCCCAACACCAACTAAATCACTCTAATGAATAAATTACTCCTACCATTATTATTACTCCCTTTTTTACTGCATGCCCAAGATATCCAACGCTATCAAAAAGAAGTGGAGACAATCCAGAAAAACAATGATTCCATTTGGGACGCCACAAAACCCACCCTGGTCTTTACCGGGAGTTCCAGTGTTCGTATGTGGAAAGATGTACAGCAACGGTTTCCTCAATATCAAATCCTAAACAATGGTTTTGGAGGTTCACAATTTTCTGACCTTCAGCACTATTTGGATGAGTTAATATTGAATTATGAGCCTGTAAAGGTGTTCATTTATGAAGGGGACAACGATATCAGTGCCAAAAAAAGGCCAAGGGCCATCCTAAAATTATCCGAGGAAATCCTGCAAACCCTACAACAGGAGAGGCCGCAAATGGAGATTGTGCTCATTTCCGCCAAACCCAGCCTTTCCCGGTGGCATTTGAGACGTAAGTACAAACGTTTGAACAGAAAACTCAGCAGACTGGCCAAAAAGACCAATGGTATTGAATTTGTGGATGTATGGACACCCATGCTCGACAACAGAAAAGTAATGGATGACATCTTCATAGAAGATGGATTGCACATGAACAAAAAGGGTTACGACATTTGGCAGCAAACCCTAAAAGATTATATCAACCTTAATACAAACCTTAATTAATTATGATCTCCAGAATTTCAGCAATTGTTTTGGCATTGGTCGTCATGGCCTCCTGCCAGCCGGCCAAGCCGGAAATCAATTTCCCAAAGACCGATTTGGGAGCGGCCCCATTGATTCCAAAACCTGTAAAGACCGTGGCCACGCACAGCGCGTTCGGATTGGACCAAAACACGGCCATTTACACTTCCACGACCGACGCGAAGCTTGAAAAAGTCGGGCAATTCCTTTCCGAAAAAATAAAATGGTCCACCGGATTGGATCTTGCCGTAAATGCCGCGGACGATTCAAAATCCGTGGAACGGTTCATCTACATCAATTTGGCCGATGATGCCAGCTTGGAGACAGAGGAATCCTATCAATTGGACATTAAAAAAGATTCCATCCTATTGAATGCCAAGACCGCTGCGGGAGCTTTTAGGGGAATACAGACCCTGAGACAGCTCATCCCTGAAAAAAGCAACGATACTTTGACCGACCATGCGCTTTGGCCCATCCCTTCGGGACAAATTGTGGACAGCCCAAAGTTTGAATATCGAGGTGCCATGTTGGATGTGGCCAGACACTTCTTCACTTTGGATGAAGTAAAGAAATACCTCGACATTTTAGCGTATTACAAGTACAACACCCTACACTTGCACCTAACCGATGACCAAGGATGGCGTTTGGAAATCAAATCCTGGCCCAAATTGACCGAAGTTGGTGGTGAATTTGAAGTGGGTGGCGGTAAAGGTGGCTTTTACACTCAAGAAGAGTACAAGGAGCTTGTGGCCTATGCTGCAGATAGACACATCACCATAGTTCCCGAAGTGGATATGCCTGGACACACCAATGCCGCTTCGGTTAGCTATCCGTTTTTGAACGGTAACGGGAAACCTGTGAAAACCTACACCGGGACCCAAGTGGGCTTCAGTACTTTTGATGCCCAAAAAGATACCGTGTATAGCTTTCTGGATGATGTAATCGGTGAGATTGTTGAATTGACCCCTGGCCCATACTTCCACATGGGAGGTGATGAAAGCCACGTTACCAAGAAAAGTGATTACATCCTCTTCGTGGAAAAGGTGGAGAAAATCATCCAAAAACACGGTAAAAAAATGGTAGGGTGGAACGAAGTGGCCCAAGCTGACATTAGCTCTTCCAGTGTGCTTCAACTTTGGAACGAAGCAAAATATGCCACCAAGGCCGCACAAGATGGTTCCAAAATTATTCTGTCCCCGGCCGAAAAAGCCTATCTGGATATGCAGTATGATTCGCTTTCAAAATTTGGATTGCACTGGGCCGCCTATATTCCTGTTGACGAAGCATACAAGTGGGACCCCGAAACCTATATAGAAGGCCTGCCCAAGGAAAGTATTTTGGGTATTGAAGCTCCTCTTTGGTCCGAGACCATAAGTAATAGTGCCGAAATGGAGTACTTGGCCTTTCCGCGCGCCATAGGGTATGCCGAATTGGGCTGGTCCCCTGCAGAACACTGCAATTGGGAGGACTACAGACAACGCTTGGCACAGCAGGTAGCGTACCTCAATAAAAAACAAGTAGCCTATTACCCCACCAAATTGGTGGATTGGAAAGAGGAGTAATTATTCTTCTTCACTGGAGGCGACGGCGGATTCTTCCCCTTCGCCTTCAGTTTTTTCTTCTACAAAATCCGTGATGTTGTTATCGGTAAGAAGATTGTACCACTGGATAATTTTCTTGATATCACTGGCATACACCCTATCCTCATCATAGTTGGGCAGTACACTGAAGAAATATTCCTCCAAATCTATTTTGTCCGCCTTATGGCTAACGGAGGTCTTTTCTCCTCCTTCTTTCTCCTTGATCTTTTGAAAGACTTCCCGTAATGGCATTTCTTCCTCCAAGGTGTAGATGGCAATTTCAGACAAGACACTCACGTTGCTCCGCATTCCAACGGTAATTCGCTTTCCGTCCAACAGGGATTCCCCCACAAAACCACTCCTGGTCTGGGTCAATAATTTGTAAAGTCCTGGTTTACCTCCTATCGATAAAATCTTGTCCAATGCCATTCAAAATAAATTTATGCGCGCAAAAATATGTTTTTATCGCGAACGCCGATTTTTTTAACGTGCTTTTTTGATATTGGGAAATCGCATCTTGTAGTCCACACTGATCTTTCCCTTGGAAATTTTTTCCAATCGGTTTTTTAGCAAACGCTTTTTAAGGGATGATAGCTTATCCGTGAACAAAACCCCCTCTATATGATCATATTCATGTTGGATTACCCGGGCCAACAGACCATTATAGGTCTCGGTATGGGGTTCAAAGTTCTCATCCAAATAGCTAATGGTCACCTCAGGTTTGCGCTTTACGTCTTCCCGAATATCGGGTATGCTCAAACAACCTTCATTAAAATCCCATTCGGCCCCAGTTTCTTCCTCGATTTTGGCATTGATGAACACTTTCTTGAAACCTTTCAACTGTTCTTGTTCTTCTTTGCTAAGATCTTCATCATCTGAAAAAGGTGAGGTGTCCACCATGAACAAGCGAATGGGCAATCCCACCTGTGGCGCGGCCAACCCAACGCCATGGGCATTGTACATGGTCTCCCACATATTGGGAATCAATGTGTCCAGTTTGGGATACTCTTTTGTAATATCGGTTGCGACCTTACGCAAAACGGGGTCCCCGTAAGCAACAATGGGTAAAATCATAAATCAATTTCTGTTAAGGTATGCCTGCAATATCAGCGTGGCACTTATTTCATCGACCAGGCCCTTGTCCTGGCGCTTTTTCTTTTTCATTCCGCTGTCCAGCATGGACTGAAATGCCATTTTGGAAGTGAAACGTTCGTCTTGTCGTTCCACAGGGATATCCGGAAACTGGGTCGTGAGTTTTTGCAAAAAGGTTTGAATCAACGCCTCCGATTCCGAAGGGGTATTGTCCATTTGCTTGGGCAATCCCACCACAAACCGCTCCACCGACTCGGTTCCCACGTAATCGGCAAGGAACGAAATCAAGTCCTTGGTCTGGACCGTGGTAAGACCAGAGGCTATCAATTGCAGCTCATCGGTAACCGCAACCCCCGTTCTCACTTTTCCATAATCCAAAGCCACAATTCTAGCCAAATCAATTTTTTGGCAAAAATAACCCTAAAAATGTTATGCCCTTAAAATAGGCCGTAATATTCTCAGGAGGGGGTTATCTTTGTCAAAATTTTAAGAAAAAATGACAGATTTAAGGGCACTTATTGAAAAAGCATGGGACAATAGGGAATTGTTGTCTGAGGAAAAAACCCAGAATGCCATCCGTGAAGTAATCAACCTGATTGATTTGGGAGAACTGCGATGCGCTGAACCCACAGAAGATGGTTGGCGAATCAATGAATGGGTAAAAAAGGCGGTGGTCCTATATTTCCCTATCCAGAAAATGGAAGTGCTCGAAGCTGGCATTTTTGAATACCATGACAAAATCCCATTGAAGAGAGGATATCAGGAGAAAGGGGTCCGTGTGGTGCCACACGCCGTGGCCAGACATGGCGCCTACATATCCAAAGGGACCATTCTTATGCCCAGCTACGTTAACATTGGTGCTTATGTGGATGAAGGCACCATGGTGGACACATGGGCCACAGTAGGTAGTTGTGCCCAAATTGGGAAGAATGTCCACTTAAGTGGCGGTGTAGGAATTGGTGGGGTATTGGAACCCTTACAAGCTGCTCCGGTAATTATTGAGGACAATGCCTTCATAGGCTCTCGATGCATTGTTGTGGAAGGGGTCCGTGTTGAAAAAGAAGCCGTTCTAGGGGCTAATGTGGTCTTGACCGCCTCCACCAAGATCATTGATGTTACAGGAAACGAACCCGTAGAACTTAAAGGAAGGGTTCCAGCGAGATCCGTGGTCATTCCGGGAAGTTATACCAAGCAATTCCCTGCAGGTGAATACCAAGTACCTTGCGCCTTGATCATTGGAAAACGAAAGGAAAGTACAGACAAAAAAACGTCATTGAACAACGCTCTTCGCGAGCATGATGTCGCTGTTTAATGCACTTAAGGGAAGGCAAACACAATAACTATTGCCAGTATATCCATTGGGTTGTTTCTTTTTTGAAAAAAAGCCGAAAAGAGAAGCAACCCAATTGTGTTTTCATACTCTATCATGTACAAAACAACCATAAAATCATTCAAAAAGTAGGGGATTTTGATGTTTAATTGTTGTAAGAAAAATAAACGGATAAACAATTTTATCCCTGTTTTTTTGTTATAGTTTTGTACATACCAAACCCTATACCATTGAAAATGCCCAAAGTGAGCACCCCAAAGCAAAAAATATCAGCATTGATCATTACCTACAATGAAATGGGTTACATTGAAAAATGTATCGATTCCGTTTCATTTGCTGATGAAATCATCGTTGTTGACTCTTACAGCACTGATGGTACCTACGAGTATTTATTGGCACATCCCAAAGTAAGGGTCATCCAAAACCCTTTTGAGAATTTTACTGCACAAAAGTCATTCACCCTAAAACAGGCCAAAAATGATTGGGTCCTTTTTTTGGATGCTGATGAGGTAGTGACCCAAAAATTACAAAAGGAAATTACGGCCACCATTAATGACCCGGAAGCCTGCGAAGCCTATTGGTTTTATCGCAAGTTCATGTTCCAAAACACACCACTTAATTTCAGTGGGTGGCAAACAGACAAAAACCATAGACTCTTCAGGAAAAGTAAAGTGCGTTTCACAGACAAAAAATTGGTGCATGAAACGTTGGAAGTGGATGGTTGTTCCGGTATCTTAAAAGAGAGGCTTACCCATTATTGCTATAAAAATTACGAAGATTATAAAGGTAAAATGCTAAAGTACGGACAGTTAAAGGCCAAAGAGGACTTTTACAAGGAAAAGCATTTTAACTATGTGCTCATGATCGTAAAACCTTTTTGGAAATTCTTCAACCACTACATTATAAGACTTGGTTTCTTGGATGGCAAAAAAGGCATCAAAATCTGTTACCTTAACGCCCTTGGTGTACTGGAAAGGTTCCGTGAGCTTAAACGATTGGAAAAGAAAAACGAATTGGCCTACTATTTGGTGATGCCATAGTGCGTCCAAACTGCCTTTTTGGACTTTGTCTCTTTTCGTATCAGTTGATTTTTAGCAATCGCCTCTGGTGTTTTATACCCTCTCTTATGGTCTAAATGCACACATACAGCACTATATCTTAGCTGTTTTGACTTTATTCCAAAATTGAAAAGACGCTCTCCCAATTCCCTGTCCTCACCGCCATATTGCATCCGCTCATCAAAACCATTGATGTTCAGTATATCTTTTTTCCATGCCGAGGAATTGTGACCATTCCAACTGGCATTGGTTGGTGTAATCGTATTCAAAAGCTTTGAGATAAACCCACTTGCTGTTAGTTTATTATTCTTAAAAGTCTTGGGAATACCCATCTCCTTCAACCATTGGATATTAAAACAGTTCTGTTTTTCAATATCCTCCAAAGTAATGGCCTTTGAAATGTTCATGGGCAGCATATAATACCCCCCAGAAATAAAATAACCTTGCTCTTTGTTGATGTAATGCACCTGCACAAAATCTTCCCTGGGAATACAATCCCCATCTGTCATGATGATGTATTCCGCATCGCAAACATCAATGGCCTTGTTCAGGATTCTGCATTTCTGAAACCCTTCATCTTCTTGCCAAACATGCTTGATGTCATAAAAGACCTGCTCCCGCATTTCTTCTACCATCTGTTTCGTCTCGGGCCCCGAACCATCATCGGCCACTATAAGCTCAAAACCCCTGTATGTTTGGCAATTGAAACCCCATAGGACTTTTTTCAACCATTCCGGGTTATTGTAGGTACTTACTATGACGCTTACCTGAATCACTGAATATTGTTTACTTTTGAGTAATTTTACAAAAGTAGTTTTTTGCCATTCATCTCCAATAAATTCCTCCTATTAATCTGACCCGTATGTCCAGAACCTATGTGGGATCTACCATATATCATATTTATCTTGCACTCCTGCATATCCTGAAAGATTCGAGATACGAAACGCATAATCTAGGGGAAAATCTTCTTTTTTTGGTGGAAAGCACACCCATGATCGAAACCCTTATCCCCAACCTAAAAAAGCACTTTTTCCGGGACGTCCATATCATATCGGAACGAAAAGACCATGTGTCCGACCTCGGAAAATTCAATTATTCATTCCGAAGGAAACAAAAACTCATTCCCTACTTGGAATCCAAACACCCTGTTCTCGCCAAGGAAAAGCCCTTTATCCAAAATTCGGACATCTATCTGTGCGATACCGATTCGTCCAAAAGTTATTTTCTCTACGAGTTTGGCAAAAAAGACCTCAACATGATAGAGGATGGGGCACGCACCTATAGCCAGCGGCACAGTGGTTTTGAACAATTCATAAAGACCTATCTTACCAAGACGCCCATTGGTGGTGGTTTTGATAAAGAGATAAAGACCATTTTTGCCCAATTCCCTGAAAAGTTACCTGCCCCACTCCCCAAAAAAGCTGTGGAGTTGAACATCAAAAAAGAGGTGGCTAAGCTGGATGAAAAAACCAAACAGGAAATTTTCTCCATTTTTCTACCGGAAAATGCCTTTGCCATCAAAGGGGACAACAATGCACTGATTCTAACCCAACCTATATCCGAAGACAGGGTCATAAAGAACGAGGCAGAGAAAATAGCCATCTACAGGGATGTGATATCAAAGGTGCCTTCGGGCATGAACATCATTTTGAAAACCCATCCAAGAGAGACCACCCAATACAAAGAACATTTTAAGGACATTACCGTGTTACCCGCCCTTTTCCCTATAGAAATATTGGGCCTGCGGGAAGGTTTTTTCTTTGAACAGGGCTATACCCTATTTTCCACTGCACTCTCCAATTTGGAAATTGTTAAGCACAGATTTTTTCTGGGCAAGGATTATTTGGATAAATTTACCGTTAAAGCAACCAAGAACCTGATAAAGAACATGAACGTTCATCCATAGCATTCAGTTATGTCACAAAAAAGCATCGGATTCATACCACTACGAAAAAACTCAAAGGGCATCCCCGGCAAGAACAAAAAGAAATTGTTGGGCAGACCCTTGTTCACTTGGGTATTGACAGAAGCCATCTTCTCAAACCTTGACGAGGTCTATGTCTTTACCGATGACGATGACATCATCGATTACATTTCCCAGCATTTTAAATGGGCCCCAAAGGTAAAACCCCTGAAACGCTCCGATGAAAATGCCTCGGATACTGCTTCCACCGAAGCAGCCATGTTGGAATTTTGTGAGTCCGAACAGATTGATTTTGATGTTTTCTGCCTATTGCAGGCCACATCGCCCCTTACCAAAAGGAGCGACATCAACGCGGCCTTGGCCCAATTGGACAATGGAGGTTTTGATGCTGTCCTCAGTGTAGTGAATACACACCGTTTCACTTGGTCCAAAGATGGAAAACCGTTGAACTACGACTTCAAAGCAAGACCAAGACGACAGGATTTTGATGGATTTCTTATTGAAAATGGCGCGGTCTACTGTACCCACAAAGCAGCCCTTCTGGAGTCCAAAAACAGGTTGAGCGGCTCCATTGGCCTTATTGAAATGCATGAAGAAACTTTGGTGGAGATTGATTCCGAAACCGACTTTCAGATTATTGAGCAATTACTGATTTCCCATTTCAAATCCAACAAATCCGCCCAACGCATCAACCACTTTATTTTAGATGTGGATGGTGTTTTCACGGACGGCAGTGTCACCTTCAACAAAGAAGGGGAATTTTCCAAACGCTTTGACATGCGCGATGGCATGGGATTGGAAGTATTGCGCGAGCATGGGGTCAATGTCATGGTCATGACCTCAGAAAATTCACAAGTAGTGGGTCAGCGCATGAAAAAATTGAAGATAGCGGATACCTTTTTGGGTATAAAGGACAAATATTCGTTTCTGGAACACCTCTTTTCGGAAAGAAATATCTCCCCAAAGGAGATTGCCTATATTGGGGACGACGTAAACGATTGGAGCAACATTCTAAGGGCCGGCTGGTCCTTTTGCCCCTCAAACGCAACCAAACATATCAAACACCATGCAGATATGGTCTTAAAGAACAAATCTGCGCAAGGTGCCATTCGCGAGGCTTGCGAATTTATCATCAACTATAATCTAAGATTCAATGACCTATAAAGAACCCTATATCATTGCCGAAATCGGATGCAATCACAAAGGCGACATGAAAATCGCCAAGGAGTTGATCAACATGGCCAAAATTTTTGGCAATGCCAATGCGGTAAAATTCCAAAAGCGGAACAATAAAGAATTACTGACCGAGGCGCAGTACAATGCCCCCCACCCCAATCCCATCAATTCTTATGGGGATACTTATGGGGCACACCGAGAATTTTTGGAGTTCGATGTGGACCAACACCAAGAATTGAAAGACTATTGCGAAGAAGTAGGTATTACCTACTCCACTTCCGTTTGGGAAACCACCTCCGCCAAGGAGATTGCCGGATTGAACCCGGATTTTATAAAAATCCCATCCGCCTGCAACAACAATTTTGAGATGTTGGGATGGTTGTGCGATAATTACCATGGGGAAATCCATATCTCAACGGGAATGACTACCAAGGACGAAATCAAAATACTTGTGGACTTTTTTGATGAGCGAGGTAGAGGCAAAGACTTGGTCGTCTACAATTGTACCTCGGGCTATCCCGTCCCTTTTGAGGATGTCTGCCTCTTGGATATTTTAACCCTTCAGGAAAAATATGGCGACAAGGTAAAAAGCATCGGGTTTTCTGGGCACCACTTGGGAATTGCCATAGATGTTTCCGCCTATACTCTGGGCGCCCATGTCATTGAACGGCATTTTACCCTTGACCGGACCTGGAAAGGTACCGACCATGCCGCCTCCTTGGAGCCTATGGGACTTCGCAAACTGTGTAGGGACCTCAGGGCCACCCACAAAGCATTGACCTACAAACAAAAAGACATTCTGGATATTGAAAGCGTTCAGCGCGAAAAGTTGAAATACAAAAAATAAATGGGTGCCGATTTTAATGAAGAGCTGCAAAAATGCTTCGAAGTTCTGAAGCAAGGCGGACTGATTCTTTACCCCACCGATACTGTTTGGGGCATTGGTTGCGACGCCACCAACCCTGAAGCCGTCCAGAAAGTATATGCCCTTAAAAACAGGGAAGACAGCAAGGCCCTTATTTGCCTTGTGGCCAATCAGGCGATGTTGGAGCGCCATGTAAAAGAAGTCCCCGAAGTGGCCTATGACATTATGGATTTGGCCACCAAACCCACAACCATTGTATTTGATGAGCCCATTGGTGTGGCCCAAAACCTGATAGCTGAAGACAATACCTTGGCCATACGGGTGGCTTCGGACAAGTTTTGCCAATACCTCATCAATAAATTTAGAAAGCCCATTGTATCCACATCGGCCAATATTTCCGGGGAACCCACTCCAAAACGGTTCAAGGATATCGGCCCTGAAATTTTAAAAGGAGTGGACTATGTGGTAAATTTGCCGGACGAAAACAAAGATCCTTCCCCATCATCCATTATAAAATTGGGCAATGACGGGCAGGTGAAGGTAATCCGGGAATAAAATGACGCAAGAATTCCACACAGAGGCCATACAACATCCTATTTTTCAGCTTATTGGAGAAGCTTCCGATGAACTGGGTGTGGACTCCTATGTGATTGGTGGATATGTCCGTGATTACTTTTTAAACCGAAAAACCCCCAAGGACATTGATATTGTTGCCGTAGGCAGTGGAATTCAGCTCGCCAAAGCAGTGGCCAAAAAATTAAAAGGACGACCGGACATCTCGGTTTTCAAGAATTTTGGGACGGCCATGATCAAACACAAGGATTTGGAACTGGAGTTTGTGGGTGCCCGAAAAGAAAGCTACCACCGGGACAGTAGAAAACCCATAGTGGAAGATGGCACTTTGGAGGATGACCAGAACCGACGTGATTTTACCATCAACGCTATGGCTCTGGCACTGAACAAAAACAATTTTGGGCAACTTCTGGACCCTTTTGACGGACTGGCCGATTTGGACAGGAAAATCATCCGGACCCCTTTGGAGCCCGGCATCACTTATTCCGATGACCCTTTGCGTATGATGCGGGCCATCCGGTTTGCCTCCCAACTGCATTTTACCATAGAATTGAAATCGCTCCAAGCCATTTCGGAAAACCAAGAACGTATCAAGATTGTTTCCGGGGAGCGCATTGTGGACGAACTTCATAAAATATTGCTCAGTGAAAAACCATCCGTAGGTCTTTCGTTGATGCACAAAACAGGACTCTTGCCCATTATACTTCCAGAATTAACGGCTTTGCAGGGCATAGAGGAAATTGAAGGGCAGCGCCACAAGGACAATTTCTGGCATACCTTGGAAGTGGTGGACAATATTTCTGAAACCACAGACAACCTCTGGTTGCGATGGGCGGCTCTTCTGCACGACATTGGAAAGGCACCCACAAAAAAGTTCCATAAAAAAATCGGGTGGACCTTCCACGCCCACGAATTTGTGGGGTCCAAAATGGTTTACAAACTCTTCAAGCGTTTGCGGATGCCCTTGAACGAAAAAATGAAGTTTGTACAAAAAATGGTCTTGATGAGTTCCAGGCCCATCGTTCTGGCCGAAGACCATGTTACCGATTCCGCGGTACGGCGATTGGTATTTGACGCCGGCGATCATGTAGATGACCTTATGACCCTCTGCGAAGCGGACATCACCACCAAAAATCCCAAGAAACAAAGAAGGTACAAGAACAATTTTCAGATTGTCCGTCAAAAAATAGTGGAAGTGGAAGAACGGGACCATATCCGTAATTTCCAGCCCCCGGTTTCCGGCGAGGAGATCATGAAAACCTTCAACCTAAAGCCCTCCAAGGAAATCGGCATCATCAAAGAAGCCATTAAGGAAGCCATTTTGGAAGGTGAAATTCCCAATGAATATGAGGCCGCTTACCAGTTTATGCTGGAAAAAGGCAAAAAAATGAACTTAAAAGTCCAATCGGAATGAAAATGAACAAAGCTGTGGTGTATTGGTTGTTGACGGGCTGTGCGCTCATTTTTGTGATGGTATTGGTAGGCGGAATTACCCGGCTCACCCATTCCGGATTGTCCATATCGGATTATAAATTGATCCATGGTACCCTTCCTCCCATGAACGAGCAAGAGTGGCAAGAAGCTTTTGACCTTTATAAGCAGTATCCAGAGTACCAAAAATTGAATTCCCATTTTGATCTGGAGGATTTTAAGGACATCTACTTTTGGGAATGGCTGCACCGCTTTATTGGAAGGTTTATTGGAATGGTCTTTATAATACCGTTCCTTTATTTTCTGTTCACCAAAAAACTGGACCGGCCAACCATTAAAAAATGTTTGATTCTCTTGTTTTTAGGTGGATTTCAAGGCTTTTTGGGTTGGTATATGGTAAAAAGCGGATTGGTGGACCACCCCGATGTTTCACATTTCAGGTTGGCGTCCCACCTCACCATGGCCTTCCTTACCTTTGCATTTAGCCTTTGGGTGGCCTTGGACCTGATCTACCCCACTAAAAAAGAAATCAACCGCAGTATACGGAACCTTATCCGGATTGGATATGTGATCCTGTTGCTCCAAATCATCTGGGGTGCCTTTGTGGCCGGATTGGACGCTGGTTTTATCCACAACCATTGGCCCATGATGAGTGAGGGAAAATTGATGCACGAGACCGTTTACATAGAACATCAACCTGTAATCAAAAACTTTTTTGAAGGTAAGAGTGGCGTGCAGTTCGTGCACCGCTACTTGGCCTACATTGTAGTTGGATTTATAGCGCTTATTTGGTTCAAAACCCGAAAAGTGGAACGCACACCCCTACAGGAAAAAGGATTGAAACTGTTATTGACCTTGGTCGGTTTGCAATTTGTTCTGGGGGTACTTACCCTGATATATGCGGTTCCCCTATGGTTGGGCATTGCGCACCAGATCGGAGCATTTTTCCTATTGGCGGCCATGACCTTTACCTTGCATCGGTTCACCAAATAACACCTATTTGTCGTAAATTTGTGCCCACTCTAAAATTTTTTGGATGATTTATAAAATCAGGATTATTCTTGATGCTGAGGAAGATATCTTCAGGGACATTGAAATTGAGGATAACAATACGTTGGAAGAATTTCACAATGCCATAACCCAAGCCTTTGGTTTTGAGGGCGGTGAAATGGCCTCTTTTTATACCTGTGACGAGGAATGGAACCAAGATGAGGAAATCGCCTTGTTTGATATGAGCGAGAACGGTTCCGACGTCCGGTTGATGAATGAAACCGCACTGGATGATGTCATGACCGAAAAAAACCCAAAGATGATCTACGTGTACGACTTTTTCAGCATGTGGACCTTTTTTGTGGAATTGGCCGATATTGTGGACAAGGAAGACGGAAGAATTTATCCCAATGTCCTCTTCAGTTTTGGGGAACTCCCTGATTCGCCCCCAGAAAAAAAGTTTGAATCTGACCCTGATGCTTCCGTTGATTTTGACAATCTTCTGGACAGTTATGACGACATGGATTTTGACGAAAACTGGAACTAACAACCCCTAACTCCTAACTCCTAACTCCTAACTCCTAACTCCTAACTTAAAAAATGCTAAACCTATATTCCGCCCAAATTGAAAGTATTTCGCTCCACAGAGTGGGTAACAAGAGCAAAAACGAATCTGCCTTTTTATCAGCGGAGCCTTTTTCCTTGAATGATGAAATGGCCGGATTGCTCAAAGAATACTTCTTTAAACCTTTTCGGGAGAAGGAAGAAAACTACTTTAGGTTCTTTCATGATGTGGATTTGGAGTTCAACGAGGTCTACAAATCGGTTGCTGAATTGTTCTTGGACCACGGAACGGCACATGAGGCCTCAAAAAAAATTACGAGTCACCTGTTTGAACAATCCAACCACCCCCATATCAAAAGCGGGGAAGTGTATGTGGTGCATTTTTCGGATATGGTCATCGACAATAAAAAAACCGATGCCGTAGGCATTTTTAAAAGTGAGTTAAAACATGATTTCCTTCAATTTCAGGAAAAGGAGCAGAATCTGGAAATCTTGATTCGACAAGGAATCAACATCAACAAACTGGACAAGGGCTGTATCATTTTCAACATGGAAAAGGAAGAAGGCTTCAAAGTGCTGTCCGTTGACAGTAACCGTTACGACGCCAAATATTGGTTGGAGAACTTTTTGGGCCTTGTTCCCCTGACCGATGAAAACTTTTACACCAAAAACTACCTCAAGTTCTGCCAAAACTTTGCCAAGGATGTGGTATTACCCGCTGAGGACAAACAACAGGAAGTGCTATTCATGAACCGCGCGGTGAACCACTTTGCCAAGAACGATGCCTTTGAGGAGACCTCTTTTTTAAATGAGGTGATGGAAAACCCGGAATTGATTCCCGAATTTAAGCATTACAAGGTTGAAAAAGGTCCCAAATACAGCATTGAGGACGTTTCCAATTTTGATATCGCCAACAAGGCCGTATCCGATGCCCGAAAGAAAATCAAGAATGTCATCAATTTGGACACCAACATCCAGATAAAAATGGACTTCATCAATCCTGAATCCGCTCAAAAATTTGTGGAAAAAGGTTGGGACGAGGAACGACAGATGTACTACTATTTGGTGTATTTCAACAAGGAACAGAAGAGCTAGAATTTCTTCTCGATAATCTGTTTCATACTTACATCCTCATAATTCCGTTTCACAAAATCCAAGGCTGTGGCCAGCACCTCACCCATGTTCTTGCATTTTTTAAACTCCACATCGTGGGTAAAATCCTGTAGTTCACCCTTCAAAAGCTCGACATTTTCAGGCAACGAAATCTCATCGATTTTAACACTGCTGATCAATCGTTTGATTCGGGTACCGGAACTGATGATACGTTTGGCCACTATGGACCGTTCCTCAATTTTATATTGATCCACGGAATACTCCTGCAATTTATTGGTCACCAGTTCCACCATCTTCAAATTTTCCTTGAAGAATTGGGGCAAATACACCTTAAATTTCCCCTCGAAGCACTGTTGATCAAAATCAATGGCCCGGATGCGGTACACCACATGGTCAAAATCATGGACAGGGACAATGACATAGTTGTAGGAGCGCATATCACCCAATAAGCGGATCATGCAACGCTCATTGAACTTCACGAACTCCTTGGCCAATTGCGCCTTCTCGGATTCGGAACATTTGGGCAGCATGTCTTTGATGAAGACATCCCCCGGAATCCCGGCAATATGTTCCTCGATAAGCGTTCCCTTATACACCAAAAAGTTAAGGTTGTACGGGGAGAGCATATGCTCCAACTCCAAACCGTACACCCGGGATGCATCGGTCTTCTTTACATAAAAATAAGTGTAGTTGTCATTGAGGATGTTCCGTACTTTGATCCTGAAAGGTTGGGAATTTCCGAAGGTGCAAAAATCAATGGCATCAACATTTAAATACTCCAGAATACGGTCACTACCATCTGAATGCAAAATGGAATAGACCTGTTTTAAGCTCTGATCGATTTCCTGCCGGTCAAAATCCGAATAATACACCCTTACCCAAAGCGTATCTTCCTCGTTGGCATCGTAGACCACCACGGAACCCGAAAAACGGAGCAAATCATCATAAAAAATGGGGATCTCTATCTTTCTATTGTATTTATGGAGGTAACTATCCAGCTTTTTATGAACCGGATAGGCAGGCTTTTTCTTGGACATTAGTCTTTCCTCGGACATTCTTTTCCTATTTTGTAACAAATTGTACAATACCTCGTCAAGTTACTATAAACTAATCAAAAAACGATTCCATCTTGGAGACTATACTCACCGTAAATCACCTCACCAAAAAATTTGGCCCATTGACCGCGGTCAAAGACCTTTCTTTTTCCATAGAGAAGGGTAACGTCTATGGTATATTGGGACCCAATGGCAGTGGCAAATCCACCACTTTGGGCATTATTTTGAACGTGGTGAACCGGACTTCCGGTGATTTTAGTTGGTTCGATGGTTCCACCTCTACCCATGAGGCCTTGAAAAAAGTGGGGGCCATTATAGAGCGCCCCAATTTTTACCCTTATATGACCGCTATCCAAAACCTTAAGTTGGTCTGTAAGATCAAGGAGGTACCCGAAACCAAGATTCAGGAAAAATTGGAATTGGTGGGCCTTTGGGACAGGCGAGACAGTAAGTTCAAGACCTATTCCCTTGGAATGAAGCAGCGTTTGGCCATTGCCTCTGCCCTACTCAACGACCCTGAGATCCTTATTCTGGACGAACCCACCAATGGATTGGATCCACAAGGTATCCATCAGATACGGGAGATCATCAAAACCATTGCCGGGCAAGGTACCACCATTCTACTGGCTTCCCATTTGTTGGACGAGGTGGAAAAGGTGTGTTCCCATGTGGTCATTCTTCGGAAAGGTGAAAAATTGTATTCGGGCCTTGTGGACGGCATGATGGCCAGTCATGGCTTTTTTGAGCTTCGTTCTGAAGACATGGACCAACTCAAGACCCTTTTGGAGCAACATGCAAGTTTTGGGAAAATCGATAGTTACAATGGCACCCTTACCGCCTATCTCAAGGAGGAAATGGACGCTGAGTCCCTCAACAAAATGTTGTTTGAAAAAGGCATTGTGCTTTCCCATCTGGTAAAACGCAAGGAAAGTCTGGAACAACAATTTTTAAACCTGACCAAAAACAACTAATCCACCAAACGAATGCTACGTCTCCTACAAATAGAATTCATAAAGCTTTGGAACAACAGGGCCAGTAAAGTACTGATCATCTCTTATTTTATCCTATTGACTTCCATTGCGCTGATTGCCGCCATCAAATTCGACATTGGCCCAGTGCAATTCCACTTGGCCGACCAAGGAATTTTTAATTTCCCCTATATATGGCATTTCAACACCTTTGTGGCTGCCATTTTTAAGCTGTTTTTGGCCATAGTCATTGTCTCCATGATGGCCAATGAATACAGCAACAAGACCATCAAACAAAATTTGATAGACGGGTTTTCCAAAAAGGAATTCCTCATGTCCAAGGTACTCACCGTAGTTTCCTTTGCCTTGATTTCTACGGTTTTTGTGTTTGTGGTGTCCTTGATTTTGGGGTTGACCTATTCGGACTACAACGAGTTGTCCATCATTTTTTCAGATTTGGAGTTTTTATTGGCCTTTTTTGTAAAGTTGGTCGGCTTTTTCTCTTTCTGTCTCTTTTTGGGCATTTTGGTAAAACGATCGGCCTTTGCCCTTGGGTTCTTGATCCTTTGGACCATATTGGAGCAGGTCGTCTTTGGCCTACTGGGTTGGAAGGTCATGAGTTGGCCCGCCGCCAAACGGGTCAAGGATTTCTTTCCTTTGGAATCCATGATGAACTTGATCAAGGAACCCGGTTCCAGACTTTCCGCAGTACAGAATATTGGGGACCAAATCGGGGAAAACCTTCGGTTTGACTACCATACCTATTGGTACGAGTTCTTGATCGTCATCTTTTGGACGGCCATATTCATCTATTTGTCCTACCTACTCCTCAAAAAGCGTGATTTGTAGTATCTTATGATGATTTAATCATCTTGGATGTTAAAAAAAGTACTCTTTTTTTTCACCTTTTCCTTCATGGTCATTGGACAGGCGCAGGTCTGCCCCAACTTGGTCAGTCCGGCCGAAGGCTCCTCCAATGTCCCCGTGGATACCGCTATCAGTTGGCAACCTGATGAGGATGTACAGGCATACATTATTAGCTTGGGGACCACTCCGGGAGGCTCTGATCTCTTGACTCCTCAATTTTCCGGGGGAACATCCTACACCCCTCCCTTGGGGCTACCGGAGGATACGGACATTTATGTGACCATTACCTTGTTCTTTTTTGACCAACCCAACATTACCTGTCCCAGTAGGCAATTTAGGACCGGACTATTGACCTCACCCCCCACTTGTACCCAGTTGACCAATCCTTTGGATATGGACATCAATATAAACCCCGCCACCAACATCTCATGGGGTTATGCATCTGGAGCCACTGGGTACCGAATAAGTTTGGGTACTACCGCTGGGGGCACCGATATTTTAAACAATTTTGACGCGGGAAATACATTGACCTTTAATCCTGTTGATGATCTCCCCCCGGAACAGACCATCCATGTGACCATAACACCCTATAATAGAATTGGGCAAGCCATAGGCTGCTCTTCCCAACTGTTCACCACCAGTGCCGTTTCGGAATTGCCCAACTGTACCAGCATGATATATCCTCCCAATGGTGAAATCAACGTGCCACTTACACCCTTGCTGCAATGGAATGAAGTTCCTGACGCTATAGGGTATCGGGTAACCATAGGGTCATCTCCCAACCAAAGGGACATCTTGGACAATGCCACATTTTATACCAATTCCACGCTGGTAATTGACTTTGAACCCAACAACACTTTTTTTATCAAAGTAACTCCTTTCAACGATGCAGGTGAAGCCTTGGGATGCATTCAGGAAAGCTTTACCACTTTATTGGGTTGTGGGCCTTATTTGGATATAGATTCAGGGGAATTCGTAACCCTTAACCCAAAAATCGATTTTCCGGAAACCGTATCCTTTTGCGAAGACCAAGCTCCCTTATCCATTTCCTCAAGTGATGATGCAGATGGCTTTAGATGGTTTCAAATAGATCAGTTTGGCCAGGAAACCTTAATTTCCGAAACAAGGGAAGCATCCATTCTAGAGCATGGAACATATAGATACGAAGCCTACACCTTGGTTTCCCAAAACGGCAATGAGATAGAATGTCCTACAAGCATGGAATTCAATGTTGTCTCTTCCGAAACTCCGACCATTGACCGTTTGGACTTTGTTGAGAATACAAGTTCACTCCAAGTTACCGTGCATACCTCCGAGGCCGGAAACTACGAGTATGCCGTGGACAACAGGAATGGACCCTATTCTAACAGTAATATTTTCAGTGGATTGGAACCGGGCTCGCATACCTTTTACGTAAGGGATAAAAACGGATGCGGCATCGCCGAAAAAACATTCACCCAAGACCTTACCGTAGAAGGGTTTCCCAAATTTTTCACCCCCAACGGGGACAACATCAATGATTTCTGGCAATTCATACAACCTCCCAACGCGGATGAAATCATACTGAAACGTATTTATATTTTTAATCGGTACGGCACCCTTTTGAAGGAAATCTCCCAAAATTCAATCGGTTGGGACGGCAATTTCCGGGGGCGACCGTTACCTGCCGGGGAATATTGGTTCAAGGCCATTGACGACTCCAACAGGGAAGTTCACGGACACTTTGCCCTAAAGCGATAATATTTCCCATTCGCTTTATTATAGCCTCTCCCTTTACTATTTTTATCCTATGAAATTTCAGGTAGTATCAGACTTTAAGCCTACCGGCGACCAGCCGCAGGCGATAAAACAGTTGGTAGAAGGTATTGAAGGCAATGAACGCCACCAAACCTTGTTAGGGGTGACCGGTTCCGGGAAGACTTTTACCGTGGCCAATGTGGTGGAATCCGTACAACGGCCCACGTTGGTATTGGCGCACAACAAGACCCTTGCCGCACAGCTGTATTCCGAGTTTAAGCAGTTTTTCCCGAACAATGCCGTGGAATATTTTGTATCCTATTATGATTACTACCAGCCCGAGGCCTATATTCCTACCAGTGGATTGTACATAGAAAAAGACCTTTCCATCAATGAGGATATTGAAAAACTCCGGTTAAGCGCCACTTCTTCCCTCCTTTCGGGGCGCAGGGATGTATTGGTGGTCGCTTCGGTTTCCTGTCTATATGGTATTGGAAACCCCATTGAATTTCAAAAGAACGTGATTACCATCCATAGGGACCAGGTGATTTCACGAACAAAATTCCTGAAACAATTGGTACAAAGCCTCTATTCCCGTACCACGGCAGATTTCAGAAATGGGAATTTCAGGGTAAAGGGCGATGTGGTGGATGTATTTCCCGGTTATGCGGACCATGCTTTCCGCATTCATTTTTTTGGGGATGAAATCGAGGAAATAGAAGCACTGGACCCCTTCAACAATAAGGTCATTGAAATCTATGATTCCTTGAACATTTATCCGGCAAACATGTTTGTTACCTCCCCGGATATACTGCAAAATGCCATTCGACAAATACAGGACGATTTGGTAAAACAAGTGGACTATTTCAAAGAGATTGGTCGACCCTTGGAAGCCAAACGATTGGATGAACGAACAAATTTCGATTTGGAAATGATCCGTGAGCTCGGGTATTGCTCCGGAATTGAAAACTATTCCCGCTACTTGGACGGCAGGGAACCCGGCACCCGCCCTTTCTGTTTGTTGGATTATTTCCCGGACGATTATCTTATGGTGGTCGATGAAAGCCACGTGACCATTCCCCAAGTCCACGCCATGTATGGTGGAGACCGCTCGAGAAAGGAAAATCTGGTGGAATACGGATTCCGACTTCCAGCTGCGATGGACAACCGCCCTTTAAAATTTGAGGAGTTCGAGACCCTTCAAAACCAAGTCATCTATGTGAGTGCCACTCCGGCAGATTACGAACTGGAACTGAGTCAAGGTATTTACGTGGAGCAGGTCATTCGCCCTACGGGGCTTTTGGACCCTATCATTGAGGTGCGACCCAGTGCCAATCAAATTGATGATTTGGTGGAAGAAATCCAAAAACGTGTGGAATTGGACGAGCGTACCCTTGTGACCACGCTGACCAAACGAATGGCCGAGGAACTGACCAAGTATTTGGCTCGAATAGACATTCGATGTCGCTATATACACAGTGATGTGGATACCTTGGAACGGGTAGAGATCATGCAGGACCTCAGAAAAGGACTTTTTGATGTTCTGATCGGGGTAAACCTGCTCAGGGAAGGATTGGATTTACCTGAAGTCTCCCTAGTGGCCATTTTGGACGCGGACAAGGAAGGATTTTTGCGAAGCAATCGTTCCCTCACCCAAACGGTGGGGCGTGCCGCCAGAAACCTCAACGGTAAGGCCATCATGTATGCGGACAAGATTACTGAAAGCATGCAAAAAACCATTGATGAGACGAATTATCGTAGGGAAAAACAAACGGCCTATAATACGGAGCATAACATTACCCCGAAGGCCTTGAAAAAGAATCTGGACAATGCGCTGGCCAAAAACTCAGTGTCCACCTATCATTTTCAAAAAGAAGAGTTGCGGGCCGCGGAACCCGATTTGGAGTACCTTACCCAAGATCAACGTGAAAAACTGATACGGGACAAGCGAAAGGCCATGGAAAAAGCGGCCAAAGAACTCAATTTTATGGAAGCCGCCAAACTACGGGATGAGATAAAAATGCTCCAAGAACAGGACTAAAAGAAAGCGCGCCCCAAACCATATTGCAGGGGCGCGCCAACTAACTAACCAACTAATCCAAACATCATGAAACACCTATAGTTGGTGCTCTTCATATTTTACTTACCCGATTGAAATCAATCGTTTGGGTTTGGGCAATGCCTCTTGTTTTTTGGGCAAGGTCAGCCTCAATATCCCATCCTCATATTTTGCATCGATTTTGGAACCGTCCACGGTTTCTGGCAAGGTAAAGGCCCTTTTGAAGGAAGAATAGGAAAATTCCTTTCGGGTGTAGTTGTCCTTGGTCTCTTCATTTTCAGATTTCATTTCGCTGGAAATGGTAAGGACATCATGGTCTACCTCTACGGTAAAATCATCCTTCTTGACCCCAGGAACAGCCAACTCCAATTCAAATTCCTTTTCATTGTCCTTAATATTGACCGCAGGGACCGTAGTGTTCCACTTATCGGTACCTCCAAGCCAATCAGGACCCATAAAATCGTTTAATAGGGATGGAAAAATCAGATTGTTTCTTTTTACTATACTCATGGCGATTTATTTTTTAGGTTAAACTTTCAATCACCATGCATAGGACAAATTATATACCACTAGTCAATTCATGTCTTTTTGACATGTTTTTAACATAGAATTATGACAATATGTCGTTAGTTGTAATGTGCCTTGAAAATATTGATCAGTACATCTGGCGGAATGACCTTATTGGGGTAGTTGTGCATCACCTCGAGAACTTGACTGATGGCAGCTGGAGGAAGCCCCATATGAAGACCAATGTTGTAGAGGGTGCTCACCTCCTTTTTATGCTGTTCTTGGTCAACGTTCATCAAGAGCAACAACCTGTGAAACTGGACTATACGCTCGGCTTGGGTTTTAAGGATGACTTTTGGGGATTTTTCACTCAAAAGATGATCAAAGACCTCTTTTTCGACTCCAATGTTGGTGGCGACCTTGAGCAAAAATTGGTATTCGGATTCCTTCAAAGTATGATCCACCCTTGCAAAGGCGATCATCTCCGAAAGAATACTCAATTTTTCCTTGTAGGTACCCATGGGCGCTCACTATTTAACAGGTTCCTCTATTACATAACTCCAAAACCCCCATTTTAGTACATAAGAAAGCCTTGGGGACTACCCAAGGCTTTTTATAATAAGCTTACATTTCTCGCCCGACTTATGCGGTAACTCGTACAGGAAGGGTAAAAACCTTACCGGAAGGGATGTTATCCAAATCCACCTTACGATAGTTCAACCTACCTTTGATAAAGTTTTCAAGACTGCTGTTCTCAGTGTCAACAGAAAGTACTACTAGTTCACCATCCTTATTGATGGTAAAGAAAACCTGGGCCGTCCAATCTTCTGAGGCCACCTTAAAGGAATTCTTTTTCAACATCCCTCGGATTTGTGCACAAAGGCTCGCCTCGGGATTCACGTCTGCTCCTGAGTTGGCAAAAACCGACATGGTGGCAAACAACATTAGGATCATTGAAACAACTTTGATTTTTTTCATGGTTTCGTTTTTTGATTTACTGATTTTGAATGGTGTTACTAATGAATTTCACATATAAATTCAAGTCAAAATTACTGTCAAAATCAACCAAGACCATACCTCCATGAATGATTTAACCGACGTTTAATTCCTATAACGTTGGCTTAATATCCATAACTTTTCCATTTTCCAAAATGCATTTTGAAAGCTTATCACCATAGGTTCTATTTTAGGTAAAGACTTTTACAGAAAGTTCCCGTTTTCTGATAAATAGGAAAAGGATTACAGTTAAAAATGCATAAAATAAAAAAGGGCAACGTTAAAAAAACGTTGCCCCATATCTTGAAACAAAAGGGAAATTATCCCAAAACTTCTTTCACTTTATCAGCGGCCTCTTGGAACTGTACTGCAGAATGTACCGCCAGTCCAGAGTTATCTATAATTTCCTTGGCCAATTCCGCATTGGTACCTTGCAACCTAACAATGATAGGAACCTTGATGGCATCGCCCATATTTTTATAGGCATCCACTACACCTTGGGCCACACGATCACAACGTACGATACCTCCAAAGATGTTGATCAATATCGCTTTTACATTGGGATCCTTAAGAATAATCCTAAAGGCTTCCTCCACCCTTTTGGCGTCAGCTGTACCTCCTACATCCAAAAAGTTGGCAGGCTCACCGCCGGCCATCTTGATCAAATCCATTGTGGCCATGGCCAACCCGGCCCCGTTCACCATACATCCTACGTTACCATCCAAATCCACATAGTTCAATCCTACTTCACGTGCTTCAACCTCAATGGGGTTTTCCTCGCGAAGGTCACGCATTTCAGCATAGGTCTTTCTTCTGTACAATGCATTGTCGTCAATGGATACTTTGGCATCAACAGCCATAATTTTATCGTCCGAGGTCTTCAATACCGGATTGATCTCGAACAAACTGGCATCACTTTGCTCATACGCCCTGTACAATGCAGTGACAAATTTTACCATTTCCTTGAATGCAGTTCCGGAAAGCCCTAGGTTAAAGGCAATACGTCTTGCCTGGAAAGGCAAAAGTCCAGTTGCGGGATCTATTTCTTCGGTAAAGATCAGGTGAGGGGTCTTTTCGGCCACTTCTTCAATATCCATTCCTCCTTCTGTGGAGTACATGACCATGTTTCTTCCTGAAGCCCTATTCAACAAAACAGACATATAAAACTCATTGGTCTCGCTATCCCCAGGGTAATATACATCCTCGGCAACCAAAACTTGGTGCACTTTTTTACCTTCGGCAGATGTTTGCGGCGTAACCAGGTTCATCCCAATAATACTCCCTGCCAATTCCTCAACCTCTTTCAAGTTTTTCGCCAGCTTAACGCCTCCACCTTTACCACGGCCTCCTGCATGTACCTGGGCTTTGATTACGTGCCATCCGGTACCCGTTTCCTGCGTAAGTTGTTTGGCGGCATCTACCGCTTCATTGGCATTTCGGGCAACAATTCCGCGTTGTATCCTTACCCCAAAACTGGCTAAAATTTCTTTTCCTTGATATTCGTGAAGATTCATCTGTGAATTAACTTTTGTTTGCCGACAAAAATAGAAAACCCCACCGAGAAATAGAAGGTGAAAAAAGAATAATTGCCCTCTAAGGTCGCAACTATAACAATTAGATGGGATTTTATAGGATTATCCCGTCAAATTTTAAAGTCCTCGAAGTCCAATGGATCAAAATTCTTGAAATGTCCATTCATTTCAATGACAGCCTTGGTGCGGTTTACTTGGTTTAAAACAGCCGTGGTGGACTCCAAATGATTTTTGATGAACAACAGCCGATCGGTCTCGTTGGAGATTTGTAGCAGTTCATATTCCTGTTCAAAAGAGAGTCCCATTTTATGGGCCAAGGTATAACTACTGAATTGTTTCGGGGAAATTTGGGTAAAGGGTACGTCCATGAGGTTGTACAACTCCTCCACCATAACCAACACTTCCGTCCTCAGATTTTCATCAGCAGTGCTCTCCATATCCAAAAACTCAACGTCCCCACCCGCATAAAGCTTTCCTTCCATCTGGTTCTCAAAGGAAAGTATTTTAAATACTTGCCGGGCCACACAGACCACATCCATTTCCCCATTGTCATATGTGGTCACTACCTCGACCAATTGCACTTCGGTACCATAGGAAAGGGTATCGTTGATGAACACAGGAATCCCAAAAGTGATCGCTTCCTTTCTACAATCATTGATCAACTGTTTATACCGCTCTTCAAAAATGTGGAGCGGAACGGTCTCGCCAGGAAAAAAAACAGATTGCAAAGGAAATAGCGGTAGTCTCATTGTTGGAGTTTGCCTAAATGTACAATGCGAAACCCAAAAGAGCAAGTCCAAAAAAACACCGATTGTTATTTTTAAAACAATTTGTTACAAATATATTTACAGCGCTTTTATTCTTGTACAACCCAAGTACAAGGCTTAGTTTTGCGCGAAAGACTAATGATATGAATTCCAAAAATTTATTGAAGCTCGCAGGTGAGTTCGGGGCTCCACTTTACGTTTACGATGCTGAAAAGATAGCTTCGCAATACCACAGATTGACCCAAGCCTTTGAAGGCGTATCCAATCTTAGATTGAATTATGCCGCCAAAGCGCTGTCCAATATCAGTATCCTAAGGTTCATGAACCATTTGGGAAGCGGTCTGGACACGGTCTCCATTCAAGAGGTAAAGTTGGGACTTTTGGCAGGTTTTGCCCCTGAATCCATCATCTTCACACCCAATGGGGTCTCTTTGGAAGAAATTGAGCAGGCTGCGGCGCTTGGGGTTCAAATCAATATAGACAACCTATCCATTTTGGAGCAGTTTGGAAGCAAGCATCCGGATATTCCAGTTTGCATTCGGATCAATCCCCACGTAATGGCGGGAGGGAATTCAAAAATTTCCGTAGGACATATCGACTCCAAATTTGGCATCAGCATACACCAAATCCCACATTTGCTCCGTATTGTGGAACTCACCAATATGACCATAAACGGTATCCACATGCATACCGGAAGTGATATTTTGGACATTGATGTATTCCTTTACGCCTCGGAAATCCTATTTGAAACGGCCAAGAACTTCAAGGATTTGGAATTCATTGATTTTGGCAGTGGATTTAAGGTTCCCTATAAAAAAGGGGACATTCATACCAATGTAGAGGAATTAGGCAAAAAATTGACTGCTAGGTTCAATGAATTTTGTGCCGAATATGGTCGAGAGCTCACGTTGGCCTTTGAACCCGGTAAATTCTTGGTGAGCGAGGCCGGATACTTCTTGGCCAAGGTGAATGTGGTAAAACAGACCACCTCCACAGTTTTTGCCAGCGTAGACTCAGGATTCAACCATTTGATACGCCCTATGCTGTATGGCTCAACACATGAGATTGTCAACATTTCCAACCCCAAAGGAAGAGAGCGGTACTACTCTGTGGTAGGCTATATCTGCGAAACGGATACTTTTGGCAGCAATCGTAGGATCAATGAAATTTCCGAAGGCGATATTCTGTGCTTTAAAAATGCCGGGGCCTATTGCTTTACCATGGCCAGCAACTACAACTCGAGGTTCAGACCTGCGGAGGTTTTATGGTACAACGACAAAGCGCATCTTATTCGAGAAAGGGAAACCTTTGATGACATCCTCAAAAACCAGGTGGATGTAAAGGAACTTTTTGAGGCGCCCAAAAAGGAAGTCGTAAAATAAATGGAGGTCATAGCCCTGCTAGTTGCCACCATATTCATCTTCCTTTCCGGATTGCATCTGTATTGGGTTCTCTTTGGTATCAAGGACCCTACCCAAGTGCTGCCTACCAATGAAGACGGCAAACTGTTGATGGGACCCGGAAAAATAGGGACGTTGCTCGTAGGGATGTTTCTGGCATTTTTTGCATCCGTTTACCTCAACAAAGTATTGGAGTTTTTCAGTTTTGACGGATTGACCTATATCTCTTTGGGGATTGGCTTTCTGTTCTTGGCTAGGACCATTGGGGATTTTAAATATGTAGGTTTTTTCAAATCCGTGAAAAGCACAAATTTTGCATTCATGGATACAAGGTATTATTCCCCATTGACCTTGATGGTCGCTGTACTTATCTTCATTTTGGAGATGTGGGGTTGAATACTTTTTTGGCACAATTTTCGTTAGTTTTGTAATGATCGGTAGACCAATACCTCAAAACAAAAGCACTATGCGTACAATTTTTACCCAAATCAGTTTATTGTTTCTTCTTTTTGTAGGGTTTCAAGCCCAAGCACAGGATATCAATTGGATGTCTTGGGAAGAAGCCGTGCAATTGTCCCAAACCGATGCCCAACCCAAAAAAATATTCATCGATGTATACACCGATTGGTGCGGATGGTGCAAAAAAATGGACAAGGATACCTTTCAAAATCCTGAAGTTTCCACCTATATGCAGGATAACTTTTACATGGTAAAACTGGACGCCGAAGGCAAAGACCCCATCGAATTCCAAGGGAAGACCTTCAAGTTTGTCCCTTCTGGAAGAAGAGGCTATCATGAATTTGCCGCAGCCCTGTTGCAAGGAAAAATGAGCTATCCCACAGTAGTCTTTTTGGATGAGGATTTAAAAATGCTCTCCCCGGTACCCGGATACCAAAAAGTGGAGCCGTTCCTTCAAATTGCCCGTTATTTTGGGGACAATATCTACAAGGATAAGGATTGGCAAACGTATGCCGGAAAATAAACCCAACTACTCTTATTACCTACTGTAATTTGGACTTTCCTTAGTGATGGTCACATCATGCGGATGACTTTCATGGATTCCACTGGAAGTGATTTTCACAAACTTTCCTGTTTCTTTCAAGGTTTCAATATTCTTGGCGCCACAGTAGCCCATTCCGGCACGGAGACCACCAATAAATTGGTGCATGCTTTCGTATAGGTCACCTTTGTATGGTACACGGCCCACAATACCTTCGGGAACGAGTTTTTTGATATCGTCCTCCACATCTTGGAAGTAACGGTCCTTACTACCCGATTTCATGGCTTCAACGGAGCCCATGCCTCGGTACGACTTGAACTTTCGCCCTTCATAAATAATGGTTTCCCCTGGGGATTCCTTGGTACCTGCCAGCAAGGAGCCCAACATCACCGTATCGGCACCAGCCGCAATGGCTTTGGGAATATCACCCGTATATCGTATCCCACCGTCAGCAATTACAGGAACCCCTGTGCCCTTGATGGCGGCTGCCACTTCCAAAACCGCGGAAAACTGTGGGAATCCGACACCTGCCACCACTCGGGTTGTACAAATGGAGCCTGGCCCAATGCCCACTTTTACCGCATCGGCACCGGCTTCCACCAAATACTTGGCGGCTTCACCAGTAGCGATATTGCCCACAACCACTTCAAGTTCTGGGTAGGATTTTTTGACTTCCTTCAAGATACTGACCACACCTTTGGTGTGACCGTGTGCTGTATCGATAATAATGGCATCCACCCCAGCATTTACCAAGGCACCTGCCCTTTCCACTGCATCGGCGGTTACCCCAATAGCAGCAGCCACACGTAAACGCCCATACTGGTCTTTATTGGCAATGGGCTTTTGGGTCAGCTTGGTAATGTCCCTAAACGTAATGAGACCGACCAATTCGTCTTTGTCGTTCACCACGGGTAGTTTTTCAATCTTGTTTTCTTGAAGGATGACCTCAGCCTGTTGTAATGAAGTTCCCTCTCCCACAGTGACCAAATTCTCCGAAGTCATGACCTCCCCAATGGGACGGTCGTTGTTTTTTTCAAAACGCAAATCCCTATTGGTCACAATCCCGATCAACTTTTTGTTGTCGTCCACAATGGGGATACCCCCAATACTGTGTTCCTTCATGTTGGCCTTGGCATCCCTTACCTTAGAGTTCAGGGGAAGGGTCACTGGGTCCATGATCATGCCGCTTTCCGCTCTTTTTACCTTACGGACTTTAAGCGCCTGCTGCTCTATGGTCATATTTTTATGCAAGACCCCAATTCCTCCTTCGCGGGCCATGGCAATGGCCATGCGCGATTCGGTAACCGTGTCCATTGCTGCAGAAACAATGGGAACATTAATGGTAATGTTTCTAGTAAACTTGGATTGGATATTGACTTCCCGGGGAAGTACTTCGGAGTAGGCTGGCACAAGTAGGACGTCATCATAGGTCAATCCTTCGCCAACAATTTTGTTAAGGTGGGCTTCCATTGCAATTACGAATTAATTGCGTGCAAATATACCACCTTTTTAATTCATATCTATCTCTTTTCACATTTGGTTCACCTGAGATCTAATTTATTTTTATTTAGACTTATTATAAATAATTGATATCTTTATCACCTAATGCAATTATTATGTGTGAATCCCTGATTATTCTGGACCAATCCAAGAATGGTATACTTACCTTTTGTAACCGAAGCAAACTCTTCCAATTGATTTTCAACAACCTATGTTTTGAATTATACGAATGGGAACTGGAAGCGTTCAAGGAATACATCCTTCAATTGGATGCATCGTATTGGGAAAAACAATTGAGACATTGGTCCCAACAACGTAAAATTCCCATTTCCGTAGGTAAAAAGCACTTTATCATCCTAGTGAACAAGGAAGAACTGTTCGAAATAAAACAATTGTTACGCTATAAAAAGCCCCGACCGGAACTTATCGGGTACCACGATATTGATTATCGATTTATTGAAAACTGATCATGAGGGTCATAACCTCAATAACCTATTGGTTTCGGGAGGGTCTGGCACACTGCCACAAGACGACCGCTGCAGAGCAGGTAAAGGTAAGGGTCATTAATACCCCGGAGAAAATGACGATATACTTAAACCAAGATACCCCTTTCCACATGAGATAAATACCTCCAAAGGTCAAAATCACGGACAGAAAGGGCTCGATGGTCAAAAAAAGTTTCCATTTTTTAGGCAAGTGGGTCAACCACACCAATCCGCCCAACAAAAAAAAGATCATGGACATGGACAAAATGTGGGTATGCACAATGGTGAGCATCTCACGGTCACCCTTCTTGAACTTCATCACCGTTGCCTCTTCGTCTTCCTCGTTGCCCAAATAATTTTCCTCAATGCCTGCGGGCGAAGTGGAATCCGTTTCCTTGATGAAGAGCAATCCTGTGAAGAACCCAATGGAAAGTATCACCACAAAAGTGCCTATGAATAGGCGTATTTCTTTGGGAAAAGTGGACAATAGACCGTTATATACCATTATAGATGTCCTTTATCCTGAAGTATTCCAATGGTCTGAAGCAGGTTGTCCATGGACCGGGTCATGGAATTCACCGAAATGGTGGCACCGGATATGGCATCGATGTTGGTCTCAGGATTCACACGGTCCCCGCCTGTCTTCCCCAAAAATTGCTTCAACCATCTTTTACTCCCAATCTCACCTCCATATTCTTCCCGGTACACCAGTACTTTTGTGTTGATGATCTTCACAGTATCATCAAAAAGCACCAAATAATCAAAATTTGCAGTCTTACTTGGGGCTTGGTCGAAAAATGCATAACCCAAAATTGCGTTTCCAGCAGTAATCCGGTATAAATTTTCCCCAGAAATTTTGGTGGGGAGCTGCGCATTCAAATCGTTTGGGATGGTAATGGGTTGCAGGGCAAAATCCACAACCTCAAAGGTCTTTTCCACTTCTTTCAGCACCCTTTTGTTCACCTCTTTGGGAGCGGTGAATGCAAGGAGCATCAAAACAAGGGGAATAACTACATATGGTTTTGCCGATTTCATCCCACAAATATATTAATTTAGACTCATTATGAATAAAAACAGGGCGGAATATTACATCCGCCCTGTCTATATTTTTTTAGAACCAAACTCCTATTCCAAAGTTCAATCGGTCCTGTACATCCGAGTTATCCGCGGCATTGCTTCGAAACTGATAGTCACCTTTGACCACCACTCCTGGTGCAATATGGTAGGTCAATCCCGTGGTTACATCAGTTCGGTCATAAGCTTCATTCTTCACCAAACTTCCTTCGGTATCCGCGTGGGTATTGTACATCTCGTACCGGGCAAAAGCAAAAAGTTTTTGTCTATTTCCTGCTGGAAGGACATTATAGGCCCCTTCCAAATACCAACCTTGTAATGCACTTCCCAGATTACTTCCAGTCAAGTCGTTGTAGGCATCGGTATCCGATAACGAAGCATGGATAAATTGTCCCCTAGCCGTAAAGTTTTGATACGCATAACGGGCATCGAATCCAAACATGGCGATGCCTATATCTGCCCCATCAAACTCCTCTACATCGTCATCGGCCTGAGTACGTCCAAAATAGGTTGAAAAGCCCAAACGCAGTCCAGGAATGCCGTAGTAATCCAATTTTGTGGATAGGTTGGGGCTATCAATGGTGGATTGGATTCCCTTTTGTCTTCCTCCCCGAAGGCCACTGGAACCACCCAATTTTCCGGCCACACCGCCTTCTCCATCGGCTTCAGTGGATTTAAATCCATTAAAAAGATAAGCCTGATATCCCAAGGAAATGGAGTTGAACCTTCCGGTTACCCCTACCCCAAGCTCACGCCAAGTGGTGGGAACAATGGAATTGTCCAAACCAGGACGTTCCGTTCCATTAAACGTGGTGGGTTCATGGAATTCGTTGATAATTCCCATGGGTACCAACATCAAGCCTCCTCGGATGTTAAGATTCGGAGCCGCATTATAGTTTACAAAAGCTTGTTCTATAAAAACTTCTTCAACATGCTCAAACTCCACTTCCGTAACAAATTGGGTACGGTCGTCAAAGCGATATCCGAAAAGGAGTACCAGACGTTGCACATCCAGTTCCCCGTTATCCCCTTCAGGCTGATTGTACAGCATTTCACCATAGGCCCCTACGGTCACTGCAGAAGCATAGTTCCCTGAAAGTAAACGCTGTGCGGCGTTGATCTGTTTCTGTGGATCCAACTGGATCGAGTCGGTTTTGGTCTGTGCGAACGTGAATGATGCACATAGTAAAGCAAATAGAATTGTTGTTTGTTTCATGGTGTTTCAATAATTGCGCGGCAAATATATTTCTACACTACGAAGCAGCCAAATTTAATTAGACTTAGTTTAAATAAAATTAAAGACGTAACGTTTAGGAGTAAATACGTTGAATACCTCAATGGTAGGCGGAGAAAAGTTCGGTCGCCTTGTTGTAAGCGGCTTCAAAGACCATCCAGTTCACACCGGTGTCCGCTTTTTCCGTGGTAAAATAGGAAAGCATTTTCTCGGTGGGCATATTCCCGGTGAGTTCATCCTTGGCCATGGGGCAACCTCCAAAGCCTTGTACCGCCCCATCAAAGCGTCTACAACCTGCTTTGTAGGCGGCATCCACTTTTTCATGCCATTTGGTCGGGGTGGTATGCAAATGGGCGCCAAATTCAATATCCGGATATTTGGGAATAAGATTGGAAAACAAATACGAAATGGTCTCTGGGGTGGAACTCCCAATGGTATCGGAAAGGGACAAGATTTTAGTGCCCATGGCGGCCAATCTTTCGGTCCACTCCCCTACTATCTCAACGTTCCAAGGATCACCATAAGGATTCCCAAATCCCATGGAAATATACGTCACCACTTCTTTGTTATGGGCGTTGGCCAACTCCAGAATACCCTTAAGGGTATCCACCGATTGTGCTATGGTCTTATGGGTATTTCGCATTTGAAAGTTTTCGGAAATTGAAAAAGGAAATCCCAAATACTTAATGGCTTCATGCTGACATGCATCCTCGGCACCCCGAATATTGGCCACAATGGCCAAGAGCTTGCTTTTGGTCTTGGTAAGGTCCAACCGCGCCAACACCTCTGCGGTATCCTGCATTTGCGGAATGGCTTTGGGTGAGACAAAGCTGCCAAAATCCAACGTATCAAAACCACAGCCCAAAAGGGATTGGATATACCTTGCTTTCTCCTCAGTGGGAATAAAGGTCTTGATGCCCTGCATGGCATCCCTTGGACATTCTATGAGCTTGATCTTTGACATAGGTTGCCTGTAAAATTACCACTATTTATCCGATAGCAATAGATAAATGGCGATTCCCAAAAAAACTACAATTTGAACCCATTTCAGGGAAATACCCGCCTTGGGATGGCGCATCAAATAGGTTGAAATGCTTCCTGCCAATACGGCAATGGTTCCAAAAATAATGAAGGCCACCAGCATAAAGAGCAGACCAAGGATATAGAACTGCATCACGGTTCCCAATGTTTCACTGAACAGAAATCCAGGAAAAAACGCCAAAAAGAAAATGGTGACCTTGGGGTTGAGCACATTCATTGCAAAACCGGTCTTGAACAGTTTAAAAGGACCTTGGGATGGTTGCTTTTCCTTATCCAAAAGAATGGACGCGTCACTTCTGTATACTTTTATGGCCAAATACACCAAATAGGCCGCCCCAAACAGCTTGATGCCCAGAAACAGACCGTCACTTCGTTTTATAACCTCTGACACACCAAAAGCCAGCAAAGTGGTATGCACCAAACATCCGCTCACCAAACCTGCTACCGTGGCCAACCCGGCCTTGACTCCATTGGATATGCTCTGGGTCAGCACAAATATATTGTCCGGTCCCGGGGTAATGGCCAAAGCCGCTGAAGACACCAAAAACCCAATTAGAATGGGATAATTTATGGTCTCAGGGCTCAGCAGGAACACATGTTGCATCTTGTCTTAGGATGTGCGGGCCAAAATGGCCTTGTTGATTTTTTTGATCAGGGCAGGACCTTCATAGATGAACCCGGTGTACAACTGGACCAAGTCGGCACCGGCATCCAGTTTTTCAAGGGCATCTTCGGGAGAATGTATGCCCCCTACCCCAATAATGGGAAATGCCTTGTTGCTCTTTTTCGCCAAAAACCGAATGACCTCCGTACTCCTTTGGGTCAAGGGTTTGCCGCTAAGTCCCCCCTTTTCCTCTGTAAGTATAAGATGGGATTTTAGACCTTCCCTGGAAATAGTGGTGTTTGAAGCAATGACCCCATCAATTTCAGTGGTCCCAACAATATCAATAATATCCAACAACTGATCATCGGTCAAGTCCGGGGCAATCTTTAAAAGGATTGGTTTTTCTTTTTGCTTGTATTTTTTGGCCTGTTTACTGTTCTGTCTTTTTAACTTTTTCAGAAGGTTGGTCAAAGGTTCCTTATCTTGGAGTTCTCGCAAACCTGGCGTATTGGGTGAGCTCACATTGACCACAAAATAATCCACATGATCAAATAGGGCTTCAAAACAGATGAGGTAGTCCTTAATGGCCTGATCATTGGGGGTGACCTTGTTCTTTCCAATATTTCCCCCAACGATTACCCTGTGTTTTTTCTTGAGTTGCTCCACCGCCTCAAAAACCCCCTTGTTATTAAATCCCATGCGGTTGATGATGGCCCTGTCTTGTCGCAACCGGAACAATCTTTTCTTGGGATTTCCAGGCTGCGGTTTGGGCGTGAGTGTACCTATTTCCACAAAACCAAAGCCGAAATCGGAAAATTCATTGTAGAGCTTGGCATCCTTGTCAAAACCAGCGGCCAAACCAACGGGATTCTTAAATTTTATTCCAAAAACCTCTCGTTCCAACTTGGGATTCCTTACTTCAAAAATGCTTCTGAACAAAGGTCCCAACCCCAATCTCGAAAACAATTTTATGGCCCAAAATGAAAAGTGGTGCACTGCTTCCGGGTCAAACAAAAACAGGATTGGGCGGATGAGGATCTTATACATTCAACAGATTTTCAACAAAAATAAAAACTCTTAAAACAGAACACAGCAAATCATTTATTTTTCGTCAACCGACTTATTTACATGGATAGGGCGCAACGTAAGCTGATCGCATAATTTTACATAAAAGCTGTACTGTTTTGGATTGAAGATTGACAACAGCCTTTTATCCATCATCCGAATGTTCAACTTCATGCTGTCCATAATGGTTTTGTATTCACGGGAAACCGTCATCAACACTTCAGGCGGACTTTCTTCGTGCTGTTTTAATAGAAATTCGGCCCGATTTCTCAGGATTTCATTTCGAATTTTCAGTTCAGCACTCCAATTTTTAAGGCTTTCCTTTTGCTCCTCGTTCAGTTGAAACACTTCCGCAATGGTCCCATCGTCCATGCCCCCCACCCCCAAGGCACACTCCTCTTGGGCCGACCCAAGAAACATCGATAATAGGAAAATGAACAAAACAGCTCCCTTCAATTTAGGTTGATTTTAAAAAGTGGGAGAAATATACTTTTTTTAAACCCCGCTTTCTTAATATCACGATTGAATAACCATTATTTTTGATGAAAAGCACAGCATGGAAAAACTTTTGTCCCGATTTCTGGATTATGTAACCACCGATACCCAAAGCGACCCATATTCCAAAACCACGCCCAGTACTGAAAAACAATGGACTTTGGCCAAAAAACTGGTCTTGGAACTGCACCAGATTGGTTTGCAGGAAGTTTCCATTGATGAAAATGCCTATATCATGGCAACCCTACCCGCCAACACGGACAAAAAAGTGCCCACCATAGGTTTCATTTCACATATGGACACTTCTCCAGATTTCTCGGGAAGGAATGTAAAACCACAAATCATAAAAGATTATGACGGTAAGGATATTATCCTCAACAAAGCAAAAGACATTGTGCTTTCCCCAGACTATTTTGAAGATCTATTGCAGTACCAAGGTCAGACCTTGATCACCACGGATGGGAATACTTTATTGGGTGCCGATGACAAGGCGGGCATCGCCGAGATTATCACGGCTATGGAATATTTGGCCCAACATCCCGAGATCAAACACGGAAAGATACGGGTGGCCTTTACCCCAGATGAGGAAATAGGTAGGGGAGCACATAAGTTCGACGTAAAAAAATTCGGTGCCGATTGGGCCTATACCATGGACGGCAGCCAAGTGGGCGAACTGGAGTATGAAAATTTCAATGCGGCCAGCGCCAAGATCATTGTTAAGGGAAAGAGTGTCCACCCCGGGTATGCCAAGAACAAGATGGTGAACGCCATTGCCATTGCCAATGAATTTTTAAGCCTTCTCCCCCCACGGGAAGTTCCCGAACACACCACGGGCATGGAAGGCTTTTTCCATGTGCACAAAATAAAGGGGGAGATAGAGAATGCCCAAATAGATATGATTATCCGCGACCACGATGCCATACATTTTAAGGCTCGTAAGGAACTCTTGTCCAGTATTGCTGACAAGCTTACCCAAAAGCACGGGGATTGTATCACTGTGGAAATCGAAGACCAATACCGCAACATGCGCGAAAAGGTGGAACCCGTGTTCCATATTGTAGAGATTGCCCAAGAGGCCATGGAGTCTTTGGGTATTGAACCTATCATAAAACCCATTAGGGGGGGAACGGACGGGTCACAGTTGAGTTTTATGGGGCTACCCTGCCCCAATATTTTTGCCGGGGGACACAATTTTCATGGAAAATATGAATATGTTCCTTTGGAAAGTATGGAAAAAGCGGTTAGGGTTATCGTAAAAATTTGCGAACTTACTGCCAGTCAGATCAAATGACATGGAAAAATCAGAAAAAATAGCCACCTATTACAATCAAGACCATCCGTTCAAGGAAGGTATAGCATACCTGCGAAGGCTGGCCCTACAGACCGAAAGTGAGGAGGACTTTAAATGGAGTTTTCCGGTGTATACGGTCAATGGCAAAAATGTATTTGGCATCTGTAAGTTCAAAAACCATTTTGGGATTTGGTTCTTCAACGGGGTGTTTCTGAAAGACCCCAAAAAAGTGTTGGAAAATGCCCAAGAAGGAAAGACCAAAGGCATGCGACATTGGAAGTTCCATGCATTGGACGGGATTGATGAAAAAGCAGTTATCAATTACATGAAAGAAGCCATTGAAAACCAGAAAAAGGGTATGGAGGTCAAGGCTGAGAAAACTTCCAAAGTGACCATCCCCGAACTGCTTCAGGAAAAATTAAAGGAAAGCAAAGAGCTGCAAACCGCTTTCAAAAATTTTACTCCCTATAAACAAAAGGAGTTTTGCGAATATATTTCTGAAGCCAAACAAGAGCAGACCAAACTAAGACGGTTGGAAAAAATATTGCCCTTGATCCAAAAAGGGGTGGGTCTACACGATGGCTATCGTTAAATTCAATCTACCAAGTCCTTTACAAAATCTGTTAGGCCGTGCAAATGATCCACATGATCCGGAGCGGTATTACCTACAAACGCCCGTACCTCAAAATTGCCCTTTTGGGTTTCGGATACGTGCTGCATGCCCATGGGACCCCATTCCAAGATAGGGTTTCGTTGTAGTCCGAGTTCTTTGATCAGCCAATCAGCAGTCTCGGAGGTACTGGCGTAGGTTCCGGGGAAAATTTCGGAATGGGTAATCAACATTTTCTTTTCTCCGCTGACCGCCTTTTGGGCAAAGGCCAAGAAACCTTTCATTTTTTCTGCATTCAATTGTCCGCCTTGGGCCAAAGGAGTAGCCTCGGGGATGTAATCGGTGTGCAGCCCATCCAAGAGTAAAATGCCGTCTATTTTGGCTTCATGGGTTTTCAACAACTCACGGACGGCACCATATCCCGCACTAAAGGAACTAAAATACACCTTTCCCATCCGGTCCACATCCAGTTTGTCCTGTATGGCCTTCAACAAACGGGGATAGACTGCCACATCAACAAAAGGTGCTGCATAGACCGAGGAACCAGAACCTTGTTGCACCACGGCCAAAGCCATGGGTTTTTTCAAATTGTGAACGGCCTGCATGGCCACAAAGGGTGCTCCATGGAAGTGGATGAGCAAATCCAATTCTTGAATTCCCTCCGCTGCAGAGGGCAAGTATACAGTGACCGGTTTGGACAATATACCCTCCAACACGATTTTGGTGCCCGGAGGTTCTTCGTTTTTCAATCGGGCGTGTTCCCGAATATGGTCCTGCATGGGAGAAGGGGCCTGCCTTACTTGGATGGCAACTTCGTTTTTTGAAGTGGCACAACCCAACATCAGCACGCATACAAACCCCAAACTTATCACTTGGAAACGGATAGTATTAAATGTATTCATAAAATTTATGGAAGCTTACTTTTTGGGCATTTTCCAGCCGTTATGGTATTCATTGGTCAACAGTACATCGGCTTCTTTATGGTTGAACCGACCTTTTTGGGCATCCCAGAACAGGCGTTCTCCCGTTTTATAGGCCACATTGCCCATATGGCTGACCACGGCAGCATCGTACCCCACTTTAATTGGGGCATTGAGAATGCTTTTGTCCTTTTTCTTAATGGCTTCCAAGAAATTCACTGTATGCAAATCCAGACCATTGGCTTTTACAGTCTGCAGGCCTACTCCCGCTATTTTGGGACCCAAATCCTCGCTCCAGTTAGGCCGATGTTTCTCCGGAATCACCTCCCAACCTCCACGGTCCAACACCAAGGTTCCGTTGTTGCCAATGAAAGCGATACCATGGTTTCTTCCATAGTTTCCGCCGTCAATGCCATTGGCGTGCTCCCAAAGAAGTGAAAACCCATCGAACTCGTATACGGTTTGTAGGGTGTCCGGGGTCTCGGCAGCATCATCGGGATAAGCAAACTTTCCACCCATGGCCATCACGGATATGGGTGTCGAGGCCTTCATGCCATAGAGCGCATAGTCAATCAAGTGTACGCCCCAATCGGTCATCAACCCTCCTGCATAGTCCCAAAACCATCTAAAATCGAAATGGAACCGATTTTTATTGAAAGGTCGGTCCTGTGCAGGGCCCAACCACATTTTATAATCCACGCCTTCCGGTGCGGGACCGTTGGGCACTTGGGGAATGGATTTCATCCACCCTTGGTAGGCCCAGGTCTTTACCAAACGTATTTGCCCCAATTTCCCGGAATGCACATAGTTTATGGCATCCACAAAGTGGGGTTGGCTGCGTTGCCACTGCCCTATCTGCACCATTCGGTCACTGGCATCCACGGCCGAAAGCATGGCTTCGCATTCTGCTATGGAATTGGCAATGGGCTTTTCACAATAGACGTCCTTGCCGGCATTCACCGCATCCACCAACTGAAGACAATGCCAATGATCGGGGGTTCCCACGATGACAATATCAATATCCTTATCGTCCAACATTTTCCGATAGTCGGTATACCACTTTGGTTTTTTGATGTTGGCCTTTTTCAAATCTGCAGTCTTGGCACGAAGGACATTTTCATCCACATCACAAAGGGCCACCACCTCCACTTCACTGTTCTTCAAGAGGGAGGTAAGGTCTGCAAAGCCCATTCCGTTGCACCCGATTAGTCCTACTTGAATCTTGTCATTAGGACTCACGGTCCTTCGCAGCGAGGCCAAAATTTCAGTGGGAAAGAACAAGGAGGTTCCCAAACCGACCGTATACAATGACCCTTTTCTAATGAATTGTCTTCTAGTGCCCATTTTGTCAAATTTTGAATAAGATACAAAAAAACGTCCCCCGCAAACTCAATTGCAGGGGACGTTTTAATCTATATTGCTCTAGAAGCTATTATTTGTCCGAAGCGGCGTTCAATTTTTTGCTCATTTCCATGGAAATGGCGGAACGATCAAACTTTAAACGGCCAGCCATGGTTTCAATGACACAGGAGAAATCCTTGTCGTTCATTTCCACGATCTTGCCATGAAGTCCGCTTTTGGTGATGATGCGGTCTCCTTTTTTCAACTCCGAAGTAAACTTCTTCTCATCCTTCTGACGCTTAATCTGTGGACGGATCATAAAGAAATACGCCACCGCAAAAATCAATATCAGAGGTAAAAACTGTCCTAAACTTTCCATTAAGGTATTTTATCTATTTAACAGGACCAGCAGGAGCTGCTTCCTTAGGATTAACAAAGGCCTTGATTCTTAAGATCTCGGTTCCTTTTTCTGTGTTGGCCGTAACGGTAATGGTCTTGGTCACTTGATTTTGTCCAGAACCATTGAATTTCACCAACAATTCGCCAGTTTCACCAGGAGCAATAGGCGCATTCTTTGGATATTCCGGTACGGTGCAACCACAGCTACTCTTTGCATCGGTGATGATCAAAGGGGCATTACCGGTGTTGGTGAACTTGAATGTGGTTTCTTGCGGAGTGCCTTGGGCTATGGCACCAAAATCATGCTCGGCCTTTTCAAAGCTCATCACGGGAAGTTGCTTTTGCGCTTCATCCCTTGAAGTTGCGCTTTCCACATTGTCCGCAACGATTTTGTTGGAAGCCTTGTCCTTGCAGGAAACGCCCATCACGGCAACCGCCATGATCAAACTAAAAATTGTTGTTATTCTTTTCATGATAATAATTTGTTTTTCCAAAAATACTCAAATATTGTTTATTGTAGTCCTCTACCTATTTTTTGAAGTCTTCCATCGGATTTGTATTCCTTGGCCAATTTGTCCAAAACCCCGTTGATAAAGATACTGCTCTTGGGCGTGGAGTACTCCTTGGCAATCTCCAAATACTCATTTAGGGTCACTTTCTCCGGAATGGATGGAAAGTTGAGCAGCTCACAAATGGCCATTTTTAGGATGATCAAATCGATCTCGGCAATACGGTCATTGTCCCAATTGGGAGTTTTTCCCTCAATTTCCTTCTCCCATTTGGCATCATGGAGCAAGGTCTTCGTCAACAGGTCATTGGCAAAGACCATATCTTGTTGATCCTTGAGCAACGCGGGGATAAAATAACGTTCACCAGAGGTTTCAGTGGCCTTGCGCAAACGTTTGGCCAAATAGGTATTTACAATGGGAAAATCGTCCACCCAAGTAAGTTTATCATCCTCAAAATATTCATAGATCTTATCGTTGGGAGCAATAATTTCCTTGAAAAGCTGGAGCACCACTTCCCTATCGTCCTCATAATCGTTCTTTCCATTGGTCATGTAAGCCTTGTAGATATCGCTGGCCACGACCTCTTTGTACAAAATCTTCACATACTCGTCGTTCAGGTACCAGTTGTCCAGCTTTCTTTTGGAGAGTTCCCCTTTGAGGAGCTCATTCTCGGAAATCTGGAGCAACAGTCGGTTCTTCACGAACTTTTCGCGATCGGGATAACCATCTTCTTCCGTGGCGAGGTATTTTTTTGTGGCATGACTGGCATGTTTGGCGGCCAGTCGCTGCAATTCGGCCAAGAGGCTCAATACCAACAAATAGAGCACGTACATATTCTCAATGCTCACTCTTAGGAATTTTTCCTGTTTCTGCAAGGAATCGTCCTTGGATTGGACCAGTGCATAGATACACTGCATCACTTTTACTCTGATATGCCTTCTAGTAAGCATTTTTAAAGAACTTTTAAAGTCATTGATTGGCTTTCACTGCGCAAAAATAACCTTATATTTCGATGTGGCCTACCAAAGTTGTTTTCTTATCAGTTTTATAACATTTATTTTTGGACCAATGGTATATCTTTGTTCGATTGTCAATCATCAGACCTACTAAAAAACTACCTTCCCTCCTATGAAGGAACTGAAACACCTTAATAAATACTTCAAAAAATATTGGTTTAAGCTATTGATGGGGGTTTTGATCACCATCGTTGCCCGATTGTTCTCTTTGGTACTGCCCCATTACGTGAACAATTCCATCCAGATTGTAGAAAAGTATACCGGAAATACCATTACCCTTGCCGAAGCAAAGCAATCCCTATTCCATTATATATTGATTGTTGTTGGTGCCGCCCTACTTTCGGCACTGTTCACTTTTTTGATGCGACAGACCATTATCAACGTATCCCGGTATATTGAATATGATTTGAAAAACGAGGTATTTGACCACTATCAAATCCTAAACCTTGATTTTTATAAGAAAAACCGTGTAGGGGATCTCATGAACCGTATCAGTGAGGATGTCAACCAAGTACGGATGTATGGGGGACCGGCCATTATGTACGGTATCCAGACCCTTACGCTTTTTGCCTGTTTGATCCCTTTGATGTTCATAAAGGCACCCACCTTGGCAGCATATACCTTATTGCCCCTTCCTGTTTTATCGGTCTTGATCTATCAGATCAGTAAGATCATCCATAAAAGAAGCACCAAGGTCCAGGAGTTCCTGTCCACCCTGTCCACTTTTACCCAAGAGTCTTTCTCAGGAGTTTCAGTTATCAAAGCCTACAGTATAGAGCCGCGCATCAACCAAGAGCTCAGGAACCTGGCCACCGAAGGCAAGGATACCAGCATGGCGTTGGCCAAGGTAAACGCTTGGTTTTTTCCCTTGATGGTCCTCCTTATCGGAATCAGTAACACTATTGTCATCTACGTAGGTGGCATGCAATATATTGATGGAAAAATAGAATCCTTCGGAATCATTGCGGAGTTCATCCTATATGTAAACATGCTCACGTGGCCGGTGGCCATTGTGGGATGGCTCACCTCCATCATCCAAAGGGCCGAAGCATCCCAAAAACGAATCAATGAGTTTTTAACCATACAGCCTACCATTAAAAATGAGGTTGCTGAGTCCACGCCCATCAAAGGGGATATTGAGTTCAAGAATGTGTCCTTTACCTATGACGACACCAACATTACTGCCTTGGATAATGTATCCTTTACAATAAAGGCTGGGGAGACCGTGGCCTTTTTGGGGAAAACGGGATCCGGGAAATCAACCATTTTGGATTTGGTGGCCCGTCTGTACGACACCTCTTCGGGAGAGGTTTTGGTGGATGGTATTCCCGTTCAAAAACTCAACCTCAACAGTTTACGGAGCTCCATTGGTGCGGTACCACAAGATGCCTTCCTTTTTTCGGACACCATAGAGAACAACATCCGATTTGGCGATGAAAATGCCTCATTTGATGAAATTGTGGCCGTGGCCCAAAAAGCGGTTGTCCACGACAACATTCAGGGATTTGCCAAAAAATACGATACCATTTTAGGGGAGCGGGGCATTACCTTAAGCGGGGGACAAAAGCAACGGGTCTCTATTGCACGGGCATTGCTCAAAGACCCTAAAATCTATCTTTTTGATGATTGCTTGTCCGCTGTGGACACCGAAACCGAGGAAGAAATCCTGAACAATCTCAAACGTGCATCCGAGAACAAGACCACTTTGATCGTAAGCCACAGGGTCTCTTCTGCCAAAAATGCCGACAAGATCATTGTACTTGAAAATGGTAAAATCATCCAAGAGGGCACCCATGACCAGTTGAACAATGTTGATGGATATTATAAAGAACTCTATATCAATCA
>CP051244.1:3397521-3405333 GCA_017795045.1 Allomuricauda sp.
CAGCTTTCAGGGAAAGATTAATAAAAAAGTTGCTGAATTAGCTTTTTTTTTACATTTTTGGTAGAATTATACAACATAAGGAACTAATTACAACACAAGACCACATGGGCGAGAAAGATATCATGGATCAGGAAGAAATTTACTCCAAAGTCTTACGGGCCGGGAGAAGAACTTACTTTTTTGATGTAAGGAGCACCAAGGCCGGCGATTACTACTTAACCATTACGGAAAGTAAAAAGTTTACCCATGATGATGGTTCTTTCCACTACAAAAAGCACAAGATCTACCTATACAAGGAAGATTTTACCGCTTTTAAGGAAATCATGGAAGAGATGATGGATTACATTATTGACGAAAAAGGTCAAGAAGTAATTTCTGAGCGTCATCAAAAAGATTTCAAAAAAGAAGAAAGGGACATCAGTGAAAACGGAACCGCTTCGGGGAGTTTTACCGATGTGAGCTTTGATGACATTTAAAACATCGTTTTAAAAAAAGACAAAACGGCCTGCAAATGCAGGCCGTTTTTTTATTTTTATCACACGACTAATTCAAAATGACCTCATGAAAAAAATCAACTTCCTATTCTTGGCGCTAATCATGGGCCTAAATCTAAGTGCCCAACAAGTTACGCTGGACTATTACCTACCCAACAACATCTCGTACGATACCAGTATCCCAAAACCCGCCGAAGTCATCGGCCACGAGGTTGGGGAATGGCATGTGACCCATGATAAATTGGTATTCTATATGCAACAACTCGCCGCATCCAGTGACCGGATAAGCATTGAAAATAGAGGGACCACTTTTGAAGGCAGACCTTTACTACTACTTACGGTCACTTCACCCAAAAACCATCAAAATCTGGAAAGCATACGCCAACAACATGTGGCACTTTCCGAAGGAAATGGCAATACAGATACCGCCAATATGCCCATTGTGGTCTACCAAGGTTTTTCCATCCATGGTAATGAACCCAGTGGCGCCAATGCCGGATTGGCCTACGCCTATTACCTTGCCGCAGCCCAAGGTCCAGAAATTGAATCCCTTTTGGACAACACCATTATCCTTATGGACCCGAGTTTCAATCCAGATGGGCTACAGCGCTTTGCCTATTGGGCCAATATCCATAAGAGTCAAAACCTAAATCCGGACAGCAACGAAAGGGAGTACCACGAGGTATGGCCTGGAGGGCGTACCAACCATTATTGGTTTGATATGAACCGGGACTGGCTGCCCGTACAATTACCGGAGAGTAGGGCCCGAATTGAAACATTTCACCAATGGCTGCCCAATATCCTGACCGACCACCATGAAATGGGCACTAACTCCACATTTTTCTTTCAACCTGGGGAGCCTACACGGGTACATCCATTGACTCCTAAAATCAACCAAGAGCTCACCAAGGAAATTGGAAGCTATCATGCCAAGGCTTTGGACAAAATTGGTTCGTTGTACTATTCCGAAGAAAATTATGACGACTACTACTATGGCAAGGGTTCCACATTTCCGGATGTAAACGGCGGTATTGGGATTCTTTTTGAACAAGGTAGTTCACGGGGCCATATCCAAGAGAGTGACAACGGCCTCTTGACCTTTCCTTTTACCATACGAAACCAGTTTACCACAGCACTTTCTACCATAGAGGCCGCACAGAACATGCGCACCAAAATTTTGGACTACCAGCAAGGGTTCTATGCCAACATGCGCAACGAAGCATCGCGCAGTAAAACCAAGGCCCTGATTTTCGGGGATAGCAAGGATGCCTCCAAAGCTTGGCATTTGGCAGAAATTCTTAAAAGGCACAAAATAAAGTTCCATGAACTGGCCTCAGATGCCACCATCAATGGGAAAACCTTTAAACAAGGTAACAGCTACGTGGTTCCCATGAACCAGAAAAACCCAAGATTGATCAAGGCGATGTTTGAGAAGCGCACCACTTTTTCGGATAGTCTCTTCTATGACATTTCGGCTTGGACCTTTCCATTGGCTTTCAATGTGGATTATGCCGAGCTCAACTCCCTCTCCAATGCAGGACCGGAAATTGTTGATTTTAAACATCCCCAAGGAAGTGTCAGTCAAAAAAGCAACTACGCCTATGTATTTGAATGGCATGAATATTACACCCCAAAAGCCCTGAACAAAATATTGGAAAAAGGATTGCGGGCAAAGGCCGCCAAATCGCCGTTTACTTTAGAGGGTACCCGGTATGATTATGGCTCCATCATGGTTCCGGTACAGAACCAAAAATTGGATACCGATGAGCTGTATGCCTTTTTGAATACCGTAGCCCAAGAAAGTGGCATCCATATCAACGGGGTTTCCACGGGCCTTACCCAAGGCATTGATTTGGGTAGCAATGATTTTGAAGCCTTGAAAAAACAAAAAGTGGCCTTATTGGTAGGGGAAGGTACCCGCTCCTATGATGCCGGTGAAATCTGGCATCTATTTGACACTCGCTACGATATGAAAATCACCAAAATAGATACGCGCTATTTCAACAGTGTCGACCTTGATTCCTATACAGCCTTGATCCTTCCGGGAACCGGTTGGGGAGGTGGTACGCTTTTGGATAAAAAAGGTGCCGAAAAGGTAAAGGAATGGGTGAAAAACGGCGGTACCATTATTGGATACCGTAACACGGCCAATTGGTTTAAAAGCAATGAGTTCCTGGACCTTGTTCTGCATAAGGACACTTTGGTCGCCAAGAACATTGCCTTTGACCAAAAAGAGGATTTTCAAGGAGCCCAAGTTACGGGTGGTGCCATTTTTGAAGCTAAATTAGATCGTTCCCACCCTATCAATTACGGATATAAAAATGATAGGTTGGCCTTGTTCCGAAATACCAATATCTATTTGGAACCGGAAGAAAACAGTTATGACAATCCCATCCAATATACCAATGACCCACTACTGAGCGGTTATATTTCGGAGGAAAATGCCGAACTCATCAAGAACAGTGTTCCATTCAAAGTCAAACGAATGGGCAAAGGAAGGGTTGTGCTTTTTACCGACAATACCAATTTTAGGGCCTTCTGGTATGGCACCAACAAACTGTTGATGAATGCTATTTTCTTTGGACCAATGATGTAATACCCATTTTTACAAGGACAAGATTTACCACGGCATGCCCTAACACAAAAAGGCATGTCGTTTTTGTGTTGTACCAATTCCATATAAGCAAAAAGCAAATTCCATAGACCAAGGGATAGACTAATAGCACGAAACCAAAGCGAAACGTAGCTTCAAATTCAGCTTCAGGAACTTTAGGTTTCAATACACTTCTCCACAACAAAATAAATGGTAGGTTCCATATGGTAAACAAGGCTTTTAGAAATGGGTTTCCTACTTTCTTTCCCGTTTCTGTTCTCTTCAAAAAAACACCTTGCGAAATCAGTGCATTTACCACTGTGGGCTCAAGATACTGCTCACCATTTTCTCCAAGACTTTGTATGGCACCATCATATTCTGTTTCCGGGATATGGGTCGTCAATTTCATGAGGCTATACTGAACCTCTTCTTTCAGTTTGCTTATAAAATCAGGGGCATTTTTATGGTCCTGGACAGGAATGGGATTCCCAAAAACCAGGGTTGCTGCATCCCCAGCTTGCTGCGGATAAGCATAGTTTTGCCCAATAGGCACCAACTGGACATCCAAATTTGGGTTTTGTTCCAAAGTGGCTTCCACAATACGGGTGAATCCTTTGCTCAGGGGCCTTACCCTTCTTTGCAAACTATGATTGGCTTCGGGAAACAACAGAATGGCATGCTTGGCTTCCAACAAGTGGGCACATTTCTTAAAAACGGCCTTATTTTTAGGAACACTGGACTTACCATCCCTTATCCGGTACACCGGCATCATTTGCAAAAAGTTGAAAAACGACTTCAAAAAAGAGTTCTTAAAAACATCGGAACGGGTCAAAAACCAAGGTTTTCTGCCACAATACACCGCAATCAGGAGCACATCCATAAGCGCATTCTGATGGTTGGAAAGAAACAGCACCGGCTTATCCAAAGGAATTTTTTCTTTACCCACTACCTTGACTTTCCTGTAATAGAAAAACAAGCCTGTAGCAACCCAAAGTTTAAGAATGGAATATGCCAATCCTCGCATCAGACCAGTTCTTCTTTTTCAATGGGCCTATACCCCCAAACCGTACCCAACACCAATCCGGAAACGAGATGCCAAATTCCCCAAAAAGCGGTCAACAAGGCCATACCGCCCAAACCATCAAAAAACGTAAAAATCAACAGCAGTCCCAATCCTGAGTTCTGGATGCCTGTCTCTATGGTGATGCAGCGTATGTTCTCTTGGGACAGTCCCAAAGATTTTGCAACGGAAAACCCGGTCAACAAGGCCACCAGATTATGTACCACTACCAGCCAAAAAACGTAAAGCACATACTCGATAAAAACATCGATGTTCCTATATAAGGCCAAAAACACCAAGACCACAAAGAACAACAAAGAGCCTATTTTAAATCCTCTTGCCATTTTCTTTGCGGTACGAGGGGCATAATGGTTGAACAACATTCCCAATACCAAGGGTATGCCCAACAAAAGGGCCACCAATTTCACCATTTCATAGGGAGAAATGGAAACTTCTTTTAAAATGGAGGCTGTTGGTCCATACATTCCACCCCAAAAACTTAGATTGATTGGAGTCATAAAAATGGCCAATAGGGTTGCAATAGCGGTCAGCGTGACCGACAAAGCTGCGTTTCCTTTGGAAAAATGGGTGAAGAAGTTGGATACATTGCCCCCTGGGCAGGCCGCTACCATAAACATGCCCAAAGCCATACTGGGTATAGGCTCCACAATCCAGACCAAGGCAAAGGTGATGGCCGGCAGCACCAAAAACTGACAAAAAACACCGGCAATCACGGGTTTTGGAGTCCGGAACAGCCGTTTGAAGTCTGTGAAGGAGATTTCCAACGCCACACCAAACATGACCAAGGCCAAGGCCATGTTCAAGGTCCAAAGCGATTTCTCATCAAAATTGATGTGTACCGTATCTATGATTTGCTCCAAAACAATGGTGTTACCTTCACAATATACAGGATTCTTTCCATTAATGGGTATTCTACTTTTAGAAGAAAGCCCATGAATTTTATACCTTTAAACGGTAAAAAAAAGATATGGCCCGTACCCCTAGTAACATGCTTCCACTGGGCACCAAAGCCCCAGAATTTGAATTATTGGACACCGTGTCCAACAAGACCCTTTCTTTGGAAAAACTGAAGGGAAAGAACGGAACCGTGGTGATGTTCATCTGCAACCATTGCCCTTTTGTGGTCCATGTAAACCCTGAGCTATCCAGATTGGGGAAGGAATATCAGGCAAAAGGAATTGGCTTTGTGGCCATTTCCAGCAATGACGTGGCCAATTATCCGCAAGATGCCCCCCATCTTATGAAAGAGAAGGCCAAGGCAATGGAATATTCGTTTCCGTATCTCTATGATGAGACCCAAGAAGTGGCCAAGGCCTATGATGCTGCCTGCACCCCGGATTTTTATCTGTTCGATGCAAACTTGGAACTGGTTTACAGGGGGCAATTGGACGATTCCAGACCAGGGAATGGCCTGCCCTTGACCGGCAGTGACCTGCGCAATGCCATGGATGCCGTTTTAAATGAAAAAGCTATCGATTCCAATCAGAAACCCAGTATTGGCTGCAATATTAAATGGAAGTAAATGAAGATCAACCCAAAAGAAGCGCTCCAACAATTATCAACCCAAGACAGTCCTTTCCTGAACTTGTTTGTGCATGGGACCTTGTCCGTGGAGATCTACAAACCGGAAAAAGTGGACCTTCAACAACCCCATTCGAGGGATGAGGTATACGTGGTAATTTCGGGAAGTGGTGAGTTTTTGAACAACGGGGCAAGAACTACTTTTTCACCAGGCGATTTTCTTTTTGTACCTGCCGGGGTCGAACATCGATTTGAAAACTTTACCGATGATTTTGCCACTTGGGTACTTTTTTATGGCCCTGAAGGAGGGGAAAATAATCCATAAGAATGGAAGCCACTTTGGAAATTGTGGATCTATCCACGTTGGACATGTACTGTTCGGTCGGGCAAAAATCGTATCGGGAGCATTATCTACATTTATGGGAGAATGGGGACCCAACCCCTTATATTGCCCATAGCCTTGAAAAATCTGTCGTAACACAAGAGTTGGAGGACCCTAATGCGGCCCACTACCTTGTAAAAATCGGACAGGAGGTGGCTGGAATTGTAAAATTGGTCAAGAATTGCGGCATTGATGAGATTTCCGATGACATCTCCCTAAAAGCGGAAAAAATCTATCTGCTCAAAGCCTATTCTGGAAAGGGACTCGGTAAAAAAGTGCTTCAACTGATTGAACAGGAAGCCTTGGCACTAAAAAAGAAAGTAGTCTGGTTGGATACCATGCAAAAGGGAAATCCCATTCTATTTTATCAGAAAAATGGATTTGTGGTAAAACGGGAAAGCGAGCTTACCTTAGCCGGGGCCAAAGCGTCGGAAAAAGCCATGTATATTTTGACCAAAACCCTTTAAATTACCAACCTTCTCGTTCCAAAAGGTTCTTGATATGGGCAAAATGGTGGCTGCCATGCCATGCGTAGCGTCCTATATTTTCCTTTAATGTAGTTTCTTCATTCCCATCCGGGTGGGTAAACTTCCGTTGGAGGTCTTCTTCTGATAGCCCTTTCAACAGATAGACCAACTTGGCATGCACCACCCTCAAATGGTCCAATGACATCTGTATGGGAGCTGATTTGGAATCAAACAACGCTGCCCATGCCTTCTCATCATAGGGTTTGATCAGTGGATTGTCTTCCGTAAGTGCCCATTTAAATCGGATATAACTATGATGGTGACTGTCCGCAATGTGGTGCACCAATTGCCTTACGGTCCAACCTTCCGGTCTATATGGGGTTTCCAATTGGTCCTCGGAAAGCGGGAGGACCATGTCGGCCAAGCGTTGGGGAAGGTTCTCCAAAACAGAGATCCATTCATCCAAATGTTGCTGCGTGATCGGGTCGGGAATTTGATAATGCCCAATAGGGTAACGAAGTTGCTCCAATTGTTCTTTTTCCATACACCAAAAATAAGGAACTCTTTTACAGAATGATATCGTGTACAACCATAAAATATGAAGAGTAACCTTAATTTTAATACACTTTTAACGCCATGAAAAACATGCAATTGAATTATCTACTAATTTTGTAGGACAACTATTTTTTAATCTAAAAACAAAACATATATGGCCGCATTACGATTGGGCGATACCGCTCCTGATTTCACTGCCGCAACTTCTGAGGGCACATTGAACTTTTACGACTATCTTGGTGATGGTTGGGGCATTCTTTTTTCGCATCCTGCCGATTTTACCCCGGTCTGCACAACAGAACTGGGCACTGCCGCCAAGTTCAAGGACGAATTTGACAAACGCCATGTAAAAATGATGGCATTGAGCGTTGATGGTGCCGAATCGCACAAGGAATGGATCAAGGATATCAACGAAACACAGAACACTGTGGTCAATTTTCCCATCATTGCCGATGAGGACCGAAAAGTATCCGACCTATATGATATGATCCACCCCAATGCCAACGATACGCTTACCGTTCGTTCGGTATTTATTATTGGTCCGGACAAAAAGGTGAAATTGATCTTGACCTATCCTGCATCCACCGGGCGGAACTTTTACGAGCTTTTAAGGGTTGTAGATTCCCTACAATTGACGGCCAACCATAAAGTGGCCACACCCGCAAACTGGAAAAATGGGGAAAAAGTTGTGGTCAGTCCGGCCATACCCACCGAAGAAG
>CP051244.1:3405783-3411366 GCA_017795045.1 Allomuricauda sp.
AATTATCAATAAATTAAACGTATCTTTGCTGCTCATTTAATTTTTTTAACATTTATTATGAGTAAAGGAACAGTAAAATTCTTCAACGATTCAAAAGGTTATGGCTTTATCACTGAAGAAGGTTCAGAAACAGATCACTTTGTACACATTTCAGGTCTAATCGACGAAATTAGGGAAGGTGACGTTGTAGAATTTGAACTACAACAAGGTAAAAAAGGATTGAACGCCGTAAACGTACAAGTTATTGATTAAGGTACAAACGCTCTTTTTTATAAATAAAACCCGGGTTTTTCCCGGGTTTTTTATTTTTTGAAAAATTAAACGCAACCTCTTTTCTTTTTTATATCTATTCTACAAACACCGTTCCCCATAACCATTAAATGAAATGCTATGAACACTTTTTTTGGGATACTCCTTCTCCTTTTGGTCATTAATGCATTGTTACTTGTTTTGAGTGTCAATGGCTCCAAAAAGAACTTTTCCGGTGGAATTTTCAATAAACACTAGATTCTGACTTTAAATTTAGGACAATACGGTAGGGTATTTTTACGTTGGATTGTTATCAACTAAAGAGAAATTCCGATATGGGCACATTCTTTACCGTTTTACTGCTATTGCTTATCCTTAACTTTTGTTTGCTTTTGGTCAGCGTCAATAGAGTCAAATAAAAAAGCTCCCTGTTATGGAAGCTTTTTTAATATTGCATATCTCTGGAAGTTATTTATTTTACCCCCATAAGTTCCACATCAAAAATCAAAGTGGCATCAGGAGGAATAACCCCTCCAGCTCCCGCACTTCCATAAGCCAAGTGTGACGGAATCACAAATCGGGCCTTGTCCCCTACCTGCAACAGTCCAATCCCTTCATCCCATCCTGGAATGACCTGACCTACACCTAGGCTAAATTCAATGGGCTGATTTCTTTTATAGGATGAGTCAAAAACCTGTCCATCGGACAAACAACCTTCGTAATGGACAGAAACCGTACTGCCTTTTTGAGGTTTGGCCCCGCTTCCTTTTTGAATAATCTTGTATCGCAGACCACTATCGGTTTTATCAAACCCGGCTGCCAATTCTTCCATCTCCGCTTCGGCTTTGGCCTTGGCTTCCGCAATTCGTTTCTCCCGGGCTCCCTCAAAAGTCCTGAAAGCTTCAATGGCATTCCAATTTTGGGCATCATTCCCTACCCTCACAATTTCCAAACTTTCAATCGCATCGCCTTGGGCAATGGCATCCACTACTTCCTGTCCATGCTCCACATGTCCGAATACGGTATGCTTGTTGTCCAACCAAGGTGTGGCCACATGGGTAATGAAAAACTGGCTGCCATTGGTACCAGGACCTGCATTGGCCATGGAAAGCACTCCTGGCCCCTCATGGGTCAACTCAGGATGGAACTCATCATCAAATTTATATCCGGGATCACCGGTACCGGTTCCCAAAGGACACCCTCCTTGAACCATAAAGTCGGCAATTACCCTATGGAACTTTAACCCATCATAATAGGGCTTGCCCTGCGGTTTTGCCGAATTTTCCATGTTACCTTCTGCCAAAGCCACAAAATTACCCACGGTACCTGGGGTTTTATCATAGGTAAGCTTTACCAATATTTCACCTTTGGAGGTGTTGAATTTCGCGTAGATTCCGTCTTCCATATCTTCTGATTATAAAAATTATTGGGTGTTATCTTTTACAAGATTGCAAAGGTAGGGGTTTTAAAGGGCAATCCCTTGAAGGTCCGATCTTTTGCCAAATAAGAAGTATTTTTATAGGGCAAAAATTTACTGACCATGAAACAGCTCGGCATCATCTTCCTAGTATTTGCAATAGCAACCTCTTGTCAAAACAAAACGGATACCCGTGGATTTACCATCCAAGGAACCGCAAAGAATGTACCTGACGGAACCCATATCCTCCTGTACTTCTTCCCCAACACCCATAAAGTTGTGGATTCCACGGTTGTCATGGGTGAAAAGTTTCAATTTAAGGGAAACCTGGACCGACCTACTTTGGCCCATGTACGAATGCCCAATAGCAGGGACGACAAGACCTTCTGGTTGGAAAATGCCGAAATAAGGGTTGTTGGCGAAAAAGGACGTTTTTCGGATGCCGAAATCACTGGCTCCAAAACACAGGATGAGTCCGTTTTACTTTTGTCGCGCAAAGATTCCATCTTTAATGAAATGGAAAAATTGGAGGCCATGGTAACGGACAGCAATAGGGATTCCCTTTTCATAATCTATGAGCAAATGCAGAATGTGGAAGTGGGCATCAACCAAAAGTTTATTGCGGAATATCCTGAATCCTATGAAAGTCTTACCCGATTGAACTGGTCCAAGGAACGTCTCGGCGGGCATAAAACCGAACAATTGTTTTCTTCCTTGGGCACGGAACTAAAGGCTTCGGAAGAAGGAAAGACCATACAGGAATTCATTGCCAAGAACCAGACCCTTGCCATCGGTGACAACTATGTCGATTTTGAACAATCCAACACCGCTGGACAAATGGTCCGGCTTTCCGAAATGAAAGGCAAATACACCCTGATAGAGTTTTGGGCCTCTTGGTGCGGACCGTGCCGAAGTTTCAACCCTGAACTGGTGGAACTCTATGACCAGTACCATGACCAAGGATTTGAAATCTTGGGAGTTTCCTTGGATTCCGATGAAAATCGATGGAAAGGGGCCATTGAAAAAGATGAGCTCACTTGGGCCAACGTTAGCGACCTAAAAGGAGCCAACAATGAAGCCGCCATGATCTATGGGGTACGGGACATCCCGGACAATTTACTCATTGATGAAAATGGAAAAATCGTGGCACGGTTTATCCGTGGGAACGCCCTAAAAAACAAGCTCAAAGAAGTATTTGATTAATGCACGAAATTAAAATATCATGAAAGACCCTTGGTTAAAACGATGGGACGAACGGTATAGCAACACCGCATATGCCTTTGGTGAACAACCCAATGAGTATCTGCGTGGACAATTGGAAAAACTAGAACCCGGAAGCATCCTTTTTGCTGCCGAGGGCGAAGGCCGCAATGCCGTGTACGCCGCCAAATTGGGTTGGACCGTTTCCGCGTTCGACATCAGTACGGAAGGACGGAAAAAAGCATTACAGCTTGCCGAAAAGAACAAGGTTTCCTTGGACTACAAAGTAGGTCAACTCCCAGATTTGGACTATACCGAAGGGCAGTTTGATGCCATTGCACTGATCTATGCCCATTTTCCGGCGTCCATTAAATCCGCATACCATAAACTGCTCAGTACCTATTTACGCAAGGGGGGAACGGTAATTTTCGAGGCTTTTGGGAAAAAACACCTGCCCTACCGGGAGAAAAATCCCAAAGTGGGCGGCCCAAGGGATTTGGAAAGTCTTTTCTCCGTTGAGGAGTTGCTTGCAGATTTTACCGATTACGAAATCACCGAACTTGTGGAAAAGGAAGTTGAGCTCAACGAAGGACTTTACCACTCGGGAACCGGTTCCGTGGTGCGGTTTGTAGGACGGAAAAAATAAAATCAACAAATCACTCTTTTTTGAAACTGGAAACCCTGAACTTAGACCAAAAACCTACTGGATGACAAAAATCACCTCAAAGTTCAACTGCGGAAATTCCCCAAAAATGGCATTCCTGAAAGAGTTCAACAGTGCGTTTGTCAAAGCCAATGTAAAATTCCTTCTGAACAACGTAACAGATGATATCGTCTGGACCATTGTCGGGAATGGAAAAATAGAGGGAAAGGAACAATTTGCCGATGCATTGGAACAAATGACCACCGAAAATATATCGGAATTATTCCTAGACCAGATCCTTAGCCATGGAAAAGAAGGAGCGGTACGCGGGACCATGGTGACGCGGAACGGAAAGCAGTATGCCTTTTCGGATTTTTATGAGTTCAAAAGGGCCAAAGGGGAAAAAATCAAGACCATGACCTCCTACGTCATCAAACTATAAAACGAACCGCATAGATCTACAGAAAATGAAATCGAACATTGAAACCATAAAGGAGCTGTACCTAGACTTCTCCAAAGGAGACACCAACGCCATAAAGGAGAAATTTGCCCCGGACATTGAATGGATCCAAATGAAGGGCTTTCCCAATGGAGGGCACCATATGGGGTTCGATGCCATTCTCAAGAACGTGTTCCAGAATTTTGGGGAAAACTGGACCTCTTGGGCCGCAACCATTGACGAATATGTGGATGCGGGCGAATCGGTCTTTGCCATTGGGCAGTACAAAGGCACCTATGCCAAAACGGGGAAATCCATGACCGCGGATTTTGCCCATCGGTATGTCTTGAAAAACGGAAAGATCATCAAGTTTACCCAATATACCGACACCAGATTGGTGGCCGAGGCCATGAAATGATGCACTTGTACACTATCCATTAAATCTTCAAAGCAGATTATTATGGATTTTTCAGTATTTTTTGGGAGGATTTCATCCGTAAACCAAATAAAAGGTTTTGGCACAACTAAAAAATGAAATTTAAAGCTATACATATACTCATCATTCCCATTTTACTCATGGCTTGCGGAGAAGGTTATAAAAAAATCGATGGAAACTGGGCCTGGGTGCTACATAGCGAGGCAGGAAAACACGTTAGAAAAATCAACGCGGACATATCCACTTTTACAATATTGGACTCCCCAGAATACGCAAGGGACAAGAACTCTGTGTATTGGAGAGGCTTTGAAATTGAAAATTGCGATCCAGAAACATTTAAAGTCATCACAGAAAATGGATATGCCAAAGACAAAAAAAATGTCTATTTGGATACTGAAATCGTGATTTTTGCCAATCCAAGTACTTTTGAAATCATTGAGTGGCCCTATGCAAAAGATGATGAGCGGATTTTCAATGGAAATTTGCCAATGAACGTTGACAACATAGAGGAATTTGAAATCACAAAAAGTAGTGGTATGAAAACCTCTTCAACAAAATCATTCTTCATAAAACAAAATGAGGGGTATACATGGCTGGACACCTTGAGCGTGAATGCGATCATTACAGGAGGAAGTGCTGAGGCCAAAACACAAACACAAAAATTCAAAGGGTATAAAAGAGTTGAATAGGCCATGTATCCTGTTGGCCATAAAAATTGCCCAATAACCTAACGGCCATCCTTAAAACCTAAAAAGCTCCAGCAAGGGAACCTCAAGACCATCCGCAATTTTCATCAAAGTACCCAAACGTGGATTGGTCTTTCCGTTTTCTATCATATACAATTGGGTTCTTCCAATGCCACAATCAAACGCAAAGGCTTTTTGGTCCATGCCTTTTGCTTCCCGCTTTTCCTTGATACGGACTCCCAACTGTACTAGATATTTGTCATTTTGCATTTTTCATGGTCACTATATCTAACAGGTTAAGCTTAAGGGGCTAAAAGGTAAAGAAGGAAGCACCATACCATTACTTCATCAACACAGTATTCTTTAAGGAAATTTAGAGCAATATTCCTATAGAATGGCCTGCGGTGTATTACTATGACGTAGGTCATTTTTGCTTTTTCCCCTAATGATATCTCACTAATTAAACATGAGAGGTTTAAAATCATTTTTTGTAATAATTTTTATATATGAAAA
>CP051244.1:3411526-3604842 GCA_017795045.1 Allomuricauda sp.
GCTAAATATCTGCTTGCTTCTAGAGACAGGACACCCTGTATTACCTGCCCCCTAAACAATTTATGTATTCCTGGGTTTGAAGAGCAGGTAAGAAAACTTCAAAATGGAGAAAATCCAAGCTTAACCGAAGGTTGCAATTTTGACCCTGAATCGCTTATACCGGAAAATCTATTCAACGGATTGACTGAAGAACAAATCAAATTTGTAAAAAAGCATATTCCAAACCTTTAAAAATAGATATTATGAATGAAGATGTTTCAAAATTACAGCTCGAGGCAAAAAAGCAATTATCCCAGAAATCCGATTTGGTGAGCAAACAGCAACTGGAAGCTAAAAAACAATTATCCCAGAAATCCGATTTGGTGAGCAAACAGCAATTGGAGGCTAAAAAGCAGCTTTCCCAGAAAACTGAATTAGTGGGTAATCAGCAATTAGAGGCAAAGAAACAGTTGGCCAACAAGAAAAAACTAAAATAAGACGGCTAACATAATCTTGCTATCATCAAAACTTACAACTGTAACATCTGGTCAGCCTTAAAACCTAAAAAGTTCATACAAGGGAACTTCCAGAACTTGGGCAATTTCATATAGGGTGTAGACCGTGGGATTTACTTTTCCATTTTCAATCTTCTCCAAAGCTTGGCGGTCTTTCTTGCATGCACGTGCCAAATCGGCTTGGCTCCACCCCTTTTCTTCCCGGAGTTGAACCACGCGTTTTCCCAGCTTCTTTTTTAAACCTTCTCTGTCCACAAAACAAATGTCAACTATTAATGTGACACTTTTGTCATACAAAAGTTTGACAAATCGATTTAATGTTTTATTATTGTCATATAACTGTATGACAATTGAGTAATTATAAGACCTTAAAAATCCATTCCAAATTCCGTCGCCGTACCTGGGACAACATTCTGGTACCCGAAATACGGTTGGAGGGCCATTGGCTCAAGGAGTTGGGTTTTGAGGAGGGAAAAACGGTACAGGTGATCATGCAGGACAAAAAACTTACCCTTACCGTAATGGAAGATTACGGGCCGTAGTTTCAAACAATGTTTGGTCCACTGGCGATCTCATAAATTTTGCCGATCTTTATAGAATTGTTTGTACCGATTTTACAGTTGTATGGGGAAAAGAAAAAAGCAGGCGAAAATTTTACGGGTTTTTAGAAAAGTGCACCGTACCACGGGTGCCTTTTTATTTGTGTTCTTCTTTTTCATATCGGTCTCCGGCCTGTTGCTGGGCTGGAAGAAAAACACCGCAGGGATGATCCTTCCCGAGTCGCAAAAGGGCACTTCCACCGATCTACGGGACTGGCTCCCGGTGGACAGCCTGCATACCATAGCCTGCAACACCTTGCACAACGCTGTTTCGCCCCAACTTTCCTTGGAACTGGACCGGATTGATATGCGCAAGGACAAGGACATGGTAAAGTTTGTCTTTGTGGACGAATACTACGAAGTACAGTTGGATGGTACCACCGGAGATGTACTTTCCATTGGCCAGCGCCGTTCGGATTTTTTGGAAAAAGTACATGACGGCTCCATTTTGGATCGCTATCTGGGAACTTCGGGACAGATAAAATTGGTATACACCACTGTTATGGGCACTTCACTCTTGTTGTTCACCATCACCGGTTTTTGGTTGTGGTACGGACCCAAAAGAATGCGGAAGGCAAAAAAGCCCATAACCTAATCTGATTTATCCGATACCTTCTGGCTCCTGTTTCCTGTTTCCTGTTTCCTGTTTCCTGTTAAGACTACCCTTTTATTTTTGAAGTTGGAATGGCACCGTACTTATCCATTAGGTACACCAAGCTGGCCATAGAGGCCGCTCCCAGTTCCAGCTCGCGTTTGTTCACATGCTCAAAAGTGTCGTTCTCGGCATGGTGATGGTCAAAATACCGTTGTGAATCGGGCACCAGACCGGCAAGGACAATATCCGGGTTTTTCATGGGGCCAATGTCCGCACCACTATACCCTTTTACGAACAAATGGATCAAATAAGGTTCGAATAAGCTTTTCCAGCTTTGGATCTGTTCAAAATTTTCATCGGAACAATCCAGTGAAAAACCCCTTGGGGTAAATCCACCTGAATCACTTTCCAAGGCAAAGACGTGGTTTTCGTTCTTGCTCAAGGCCACTTCGGCATATTTGTTGCCCCCGCGAAGCCCATTTTCCTCATTCATGAACAGCACTACGCGAATGGTACGCTTGGGCTTGTATCCCGTTTTCTTCAACAATCGAAGGACGTCCATGCTCTGCACACAACCGGCACCATCGTCATGGGAACCATCGCCCAAATCCCAAGAATCCAAATGTCCTCCCACGACCATGACTTCATTGGGATAGGTACTTCCCTTGATCTCACCAATAACGTTATAGGATTGTACATCCTCGTATTGTTTGCAGTTCTGCTTAAAATAAAATTTGATGTTGGGGTTGAGTTTTAGGGTGGTGCTCAACAAATCGGCCCCGTTGGTACTGATGGCTGCCGCCGGAATCCTTTGTGAAACGGGCGTATCGCCATAGCTCATGGAGCCCGTGTGGGGGTAATCATCCAATCGCAGATTCATGGAACGCACGATCACACCCAAAGCGCCATACTTGGCCGCCTCGGCAGCACCGGAATACCGTTGGTCCACACAACCGGAATACGATGCGAAAGTACTGATCAGCGTAGGGTCCATAGGTCGATTGTAAAAGACAATCTTTCCCGCTATTTTATCCTTGCCCAATTTTTGAAGGTCTTCTATACCCTGTACCTCAACAATATTGGCCTTTAGGCCACCATCTGGCGTGGCCACGGAACCTCCCAAGGCACAAATGGGCATATTGGTGGTGAGTCCGGGCTTGGTCTCCATGTAGGCAAACTCCGGGAGTCCCCTCACCCACTTGGGCACCATTACAGGCTGCAACCATACTCGGTCCAATCCCAAGGAATCCAACTGGCCCTTGGTGTATTCCACGGCCTGTTGGGCCTGTACCGAACCTGACAAACGACCACCAATCTGATTGGAAAGGTAATCCAACCATTCATACGCCTGCCCATCGGTCAGGGCTTTATCATATATGGCCTTGATTTGTTTTTCGTCATCGGATTGTGAAAAAAATGGGGTACTTGCCAGCAAAAGGGCCAAAAGGAGTACTTTTTTCATGGGGATTCTTTTTCCAGTTCTTGTTTAAAGGTTTCTAAATTAGCCTTTATTTTATCATCGAGCTCGGGTTCCTTGATATCTTTGTACTTTTTTAACGCTTCCAGCATCACCGATGCCACAATGACACGGGCCGCCTCTTTATTGTCTGCCGGAACCACAAACCAAGGCGCGTGGTTCTTGGAGGTTTTGTTCAGGGCTTCCTCATAACAATCTTGATAGTCGCCCCAAAGTTTGCGCTCTTCAAGGTCGCCCGGGGAGAACTTCCAATTTTTTCGCTTTAAATGGATTCTGCGCAATAAGCGTTGCCGTTGTTCTTCTTTGGAAAGATGCAGAAAGAACTTAAAGACCACTGTCCCATTTTCGGCTGCATGCTTTTCAAAATCGTTGATTTGTCTGTAGCGCTTCTCCCAAAAGGCATCATCTATATCGGAAACCGATTCCACTCCGGGTATATTTTCCCCCAAAATATATTCGGGATGCACTTTGGTGACCAATACATTCTCATAATGGGTCCTGTTGAATACGGAAAACTTGCCCCGTTCCGGCAAGGCAACATAATGTCGCCATAGATAGTCGTGCCGCAATTCCAATGGTGTGGGCACCTTAAAACTATGGACTGCCACTCCCCTTGCATTGAAGTCTTTGAAGACTTCCCTGATCAAGCTGTCCTTTCCCGCGGTATCCATGCCCTGCAAACAGACCAAGACCCCGTATTTTCCATGGGCGTACATGGTATCCTGGAACTCGCCCAAATCATTTCGGATGTTCTTGAGTGCCTTTTTCAGTTCCTTTTCAGAGGCTCCAAAATCCTGATATGTAGTCAATTGGGATAAATCCACCCCTTCTTTCACCTTATAAGTTTCCGTATTGATTTTTTCCATGGGATTCAATATAGTCCATTTTATCCATTCTTTCAACTGATAAAAAACTGCCGTTCGTCGACATTTTTACCGTTTATGGGACAAGAGTGCTTTTTTATCGATTTTATTCCACCTCCGCTCTTGCTTGCCCCTAACTTAGTGAAACCTAAAAACGCAACGTCCCAAATCCAATGCGTTATGAAATGTAGAAAGATTACCCTACTTATGGTCTTTGCCATGGTCCCCCTTGGCCTGTGGCCCATGACATCCACATCAAGCGCCAATGCCTGCGAATATGCCAATTCCAACCTCGAGTACATCAAAAGCAAAATTGAGGATGCCGTTATTGCCAAAGACTTTGGAATGGTGAAATACCATGCCTACAAAGCTTTGAACGGCATTGAAAAAACCCGGTCCAACTTTTTGGATTGTGGTTGCGAGGGTACCATTGAAAGCCTTGAAAATGTATTGACCGAACTGAAGATCGCCACAAAGACGGATTCGTTCAAAACTTCCAAAAAATCACTGCATCTTGCCTTGGAAAGCACCATGATAGGCATCAAGGTCTTACGCGTCTATGAACAGGAAAACGCGAGCGTCTACGGGAATTCCATTTTGGTCATGAACACCAAAGAGGCCCTGGACAACCAAAACGGGATGTTCCTTACCCATGAGGGTGCTGTAAAACAACAGGTGCACAATTGTCTTTTAGGTTTTGAATCCTCCTTGGAAAAAGTGGTGAAGGAAGTGGATTGTGATGAAGCAAGAAGGTTTGTCAACAATATTCATGAGGAATCCAGGTTGATTTTGCTCAACACAGAACTATCCCCCCATAAAAAGGAATACCATCAACGGGTAAAGACCCTGACCCAAGACGCCTTGACCCAGCTCGATGATTGCAAGAGTATGGACTGATTATTTACTGGCGAAGAGTTTCACATCTTCCTCCGATACTTCCTTGCCCCCTAGAATAATGAGTCGCTCCACCACATTACGGAGTTCCCGTACATTACCTGTCCAATCATAGCTCTTGAGCAACTCGGTGGCCTTTTTGGAAAAATCCTTGGGTACTGCTCCTTGTTCCGAAGCTATTTTCTTGGCAAAGTGCTCGATAAGAATGGGAATATCGTCCCTTCTGTCGTTCAACGCAGGTACCTTAATCAAGATCACCGCCAAACGATGGTAAAGATCTTCCCTGAATTTACCTTCTTCTATTTCCTTTTTTAAATCTTTGTTGGTCGCAGCCAATACCCTAACATCCACTTTGATGTCCTTATCGGAACCTACACGGGAAATCTTGTTTTCCTGAAGGGCACGGAGCACCTTGGCCTGTGCCGAAAGGCTCATGTCGCCTATCTCATCCAAAAAGATGGTGCCTTTATTTGCCGCCTCAAACTTGCCTGCCCTGTCCTTGACCGCGGAGGTAAACGCTCCCTTCACATGTCCGAAGAGCTCACTCTCTATAAGCTCTGAAGGTATGGCCGCACAGTTCACCTCAATAAAAGGCGCTGCGGACCGTGGGCTTTTTTGGTGCAGCCAGTGGGCCACCAATTCCTTTCCGGTACCATTGGAGCCCGTAATCAGTACGCGGGCATCGGTCGGGGCCACCTTTTCTATCATTTCCTTAATGACCTCGATTTCCTCACTATCACCTACCATTTCATAGTTCTTGGACACTTTCTTTTTCAAGATCTTGTTCTCTACCACCAACTCCTTTCGGTCCAAGGCATTGCGTACCGTGGTGAGCAATCGGTTAAGGTCCGGTGGTTTTGAGATATAGTCAAAGGCACCCATCCGCATGGTGTTCACGGCAGTATCCAGATCACCATGCCCGGAGATCATGATAAAGGGAGTCTCCGGTTTTATTTTTTTTGCGGCCTCCAATACTTCCACCCCATCCATTTTGGGCATTTTTATATCGCAAAGTACCAGATCAAAGTCTTCTTTTTTAATGGCCTCGATACCGCTTAACCCATCTTCGGCCTCTTGAACATTATAAGTATCGCTCTCTTCGACCAAAATTTTCACCAAAACCCGCCTAATGGCAGATTCATCTTCTATTACCAAGATTTTAGACATACACGTGTTTTAAAAGATTCCTATTTTGAACCCAGTCCTAATATAAAAATTTGCCTCATTATTCAACAAATAAACATCGCCTTGTTTATCGTTCCGTAACTTCCCTTCCTGTGCAATGGAGCGTCCGGCCATTAGGAAAAGGGACATGTTCTTGGTTATATTGTACTGATACCCCATTGTACCCACCAAAGCGGTCAATGATATTTTGGATGCTATTTGATTATAAGGCAACATGATATTGTCCTGGATATTCATAAAATATCCATCCAAGAACAGTGCCAATTCCAACGAGTGCTTTTCATTGAAGTGATGCCGAAAGTTGGAACGGGGTATTCCCATGGTGTAGGACCACTTGGGATGAAACTTCTTATAGTAGTTGATCAGGGGCAAGGGCACCGGTATACCCGTGGTACTGTTATAAGTGAGTCCCAATACTATCCGAAAAGGCTTATCGGCATTAGGTTCTTCTTTCCAGAATGCGGCCGTGGCGTTCAGAAAAAAATCATCGGTAATGGTTCCACTTGTGAAATTGGAGGCCATTCTCGGGGTAAGAATCGCTACAAAATTCCAACTGGGATTCCATTTGGTAATGATTCCCAAGTTCATGTCCACTACATGAAAACGTATCAGCTCACTTTTATCAAAAGGAAAATCTTGGGAGTATCCAATGTCAAAACGATTGTACTCCATACCCGTGATCAGGTAGTCCTTTTTGGCGTTGATCTTTATAGGTAGATTGAACAGGAGCTTGTACCGTTGGGTCTTGATTCCCGAATCGTTTTCTGGAATATTAAGGTATTCCACTCTTAGAATATCGGTACTCTGACCCAATGCTTTTGGGACAAAAAGTACCATAAGGGTTGCTAAACATCCCCAAAGTATTGAATTGCGTGCCGAGGTTTTTATCTTTTTAAGGTTTTTGCTGAATGATATGTACATCGCGCTGTGGAAACGGAATGCTTATGTTATTTTCCGCGAACAACGTATTGATCTTATAGCGCATTTCGCTCTTGACCCTGGGATCGCTAAAACTGTCATTGGTGAAAAAATGTACGGAAAACATGAGGGCCGAATCCCCAAAATCATCAAAAAGTACAAAGGGTTTGGGATTTTTAAGGATTTGCTTCTGTTCCGCGGCCACCCGTTCCAAAATCTGGGTCACCAGCTGCACATTACTCCCGTAAGCCACTCCCACGCTTACACTTTCGCGTGTGGTACGATGGTTTTGGGTGTAGTTGTACATGATGTCATTGATGAACTTGTGGTTGGGTATGATCACCACCTTGTCGTCCCGGGTAATGGCCCGTGTGGTCCTGAGCTTTATTTCAAAAATCTTGCCCACCTTGTCATCCACCTCCACAATGTCCCCCACTTGAAGGGATTTGTCCACAATGATCAAAATACCTCCAAGAATATCCTTGAAAAGTTCCTGTAGCGCCAGACCCAAGCCCACGAACAGGGCAGCAGAGGCCGTTATGATCAAAGTGATGTCTATCCCCGCAGCACTCAGGGTGACCAGAATCACCACTAGATAAATTACATAATTGGTAAACTTGAAGACGCTTGAGAACTTTTGCTTGTCTTCCCGCTCCATTTTATGGGTAAGTAAATATCTGACCCATTTAAGGGCAAACTTGGCCACTACAATACTGATGGTCAGCAATAGAAGCAATCCAATAGTAAGGTTAATGGTCTTTTCCCCTTCTCCAATATGGAAACCGAGGTTGAGGAAGTCCTTTATGGAGCCCCAAATATCCTCTTTGATGATTTCCTCTATTTCGTTATCTACCTGCATGTTAATATCGTAACCACTTTATCAACTCTTTATAGGTTGGTTTCTTACCATACATCAGTATGCCTACCCTATAGATTTTTGCCGCCAAGGACACAATTCCCAAAAAGGTAATGATCAATAGGCCTATGGACACCAACAATTGCCATAAAGGTACACCACCTTCTCCAATTCCCCCAGGCAAACGCATCAACATTACAATGGGCGAAGTGAGTGGAAACAAGGAAAAGCCTACTGCGATAGGGCCATGTGGGTTACTGAAAACAGAGAAGAACCCCACATAAATGGCCAACATAAGTGGTAAAATAATCGGAAAAATAAATTGTTGCGTATCGGTTTCATTGTCCACTGCGGCACCAATGGCAGCATAAATGGAACTGTAGATCAAGTAGCCCAGCACAAAATAGATGAAAAACGATACGATCAACAACCCCCAAGGAATATCCAATATCTCCCTGGCATACGTCATCATCTCACTATCCATGGTGGCTAGTTGGGACATCTCGTTCATGGCACCGGGAGGCATATTGGTATTGTTGGCCATGGACCCCAAATCTATTCCAAAGAGCATCACGGCCAAAAACAGCAACAATGAAGCGGATATCAACCAGATGGTAAACTGGGTAATCCCGGCCAGCGAGGTGCCAATGATCTTGCCCAACATCAATTGAAAGGGTTTTACCGAAGAGATGATCACCTCTATGATCCTGCTGGTCTTTTCCTCAATGACGCTGCGCATTACAAAGCCCCCATAGATAATAATGAACATCATAATGGCATAGCCGAATCCACCTCCAATAAACGCCTTGATCTCATTGATTCCCTTTACGCTCTTTTCGCCATCAAACGTGGCCAGATTGATTTCAAAAGGTTGTTCCACTTGTGAAAATTGATCTTGGGACACCCCTAGTTTTTCCAATCGACCTTGCCGTAACCGTCTTTGGATAATACCCTCCAAGTGTTGGGTCATCTGTGTATTGGGATTGTCCTTGGTATACAGATAGGCTGATTTTGCCACTGTCTCGGCATCTTTCCCATAAGGAAGATACAACAGTCCATAGTATCCCATGGAATTAATGGAATCTTTTGCCTCTTCCAAGTCAATACCATCCAAATGGATATAGGAAATCTGTTCCGTAGGTTTGAATTCCTGATGAAAAAAAGCGCTTTCATTAAGAATGGAAATTACCCGCTTCTCATTGTCGTTTATCTTGGTGAGGTAGGCTATCAACACAATCATGCCCACAATCAGTAGGGGGCTAAGAATGGTCATGACAATAAACGAACGGTTCCGCACCTTTGCCAAATACTCCCGCTTGATGATCAACCCCAACTTACCTATCATTGTCCTTGTTGTTTACGGTTTGAATAAAAATATCGTTGGCCGAGGGTATGGTTTCCTCAAAACGGTTCACATTGGCCATACTGGAAAGTTCCGCCAATATTCCTGCTGTGTGGGAAGAAGGTAATTGCACCCTAAAGTCCAATTGGTTTTCCCCACCATCAAAACTGGACGATAGGATGTTGTAGTTTTTGTTCAAGTTCCCCATCAAAGCATCTACATCTTGCTGGATTTCAAGTCCCACGTTAAAAACATTGTTCTTATAGGCCTTCTTGATCTCGGATAGTTTGCCGTCCAATATTTTCTCCGACTTATGGATCAGGGCAATGTATTCGCAAAGCTCTTCCACGGATTCCATACGGTGTGTGGAAAAAATAATGGATGTTCCCTTTTCCTTAAGCTGAAGGATCTCATCTTTGATGATATTGGCGTTTATGGGGTCAAAACCGCTGAAGGGTTCATCAAAAATCAACAGTTTGGGCTCATGGAGCACCGTAACAATGAATTGTATCTTCTGTGCCATCCCTTTGGAGAGCTCTTGGATTTTTTTGTTCCACCAATCCCCAATATCCAAACGATCAAACCAGTATTTCAATCGCTTTTTGGCCTCAGCCTTGGAAAGTCCTTTGAGCTGAGCAAGGTACAGGGCCTGTTCCCCCACTTTCATGCTCTTGTATAAACCGCGTTCCTCTGGCAAGTATCCTATATAAGATATATGTTGCGGAGCCAAGGGTTCCCCATTGAACAAAATCTCACCGGTATCTGGGTGCGTTATTTGGTTGATGATACGTATAAAAGAGGTCTTACCCGCCCCATTGGGACCTAGTAGACCATAGATACAATTCTTAGGTATATTGAGTGAAATGCTGCTCAGCGCGGTATAGTTTCCATATGATTTGGAAACATTTTTGGCAACAAGGATGTTATCCATGCATACAATTTTTTCAAAGATATGTATTTGCCCAAAAAGATTGGTTTTCCCTAAAAACAAAAACCCACCCTTAAAAATTTCAAGGATGGGAAAAAAATTGCTATGAAAAAGAAAATTAGATATTGGTCACCCAACATCAGTTTCAAATATACGTTTTTTATTTAAACAGCAAGTTTTTTCTTCCTAGGAGAACATATCTTTCACCTTTTCAAAAAAGGATTTATCCGATTTTTCGGGCTTTGGGACAAAATTCTCATCACTCTGCATCCGTTCAAAAAACTCCCGCTGCTCCTTGTTCAATTCCTTGGGGGTCCACACATTCACATGGACCAAAAGGTCTCCACTGCCATAACCATTGATGCTGTTGACCCCTTTTCCTCGGAGTCTCAATATTTTTCCAGATTGGATTCCCGGCTCCAATTTTATACGGACCTTGCCTCCAATGGCATCGATTTCCTTGGAACTTCCCAAAACAGCTTCTGAAATGCTGATATAAAGATCATAGTGAAGATTGTCCCCTTCTCTTTTTAGGGTTTCATGCTCAAGGGTTTCAATGGCCACCAAAAGGTCTCCCGCCACTCCATTTCCTGGAGCTTCATTTCCTTTTCCGGACACTTTTAGCTGCATACCATCCTCAACGCCCGGTGGTATTTTAATGGAAACGGTCTCTTCCTCTACCTTAAGTCCTTGGGCATCTGCCCCGGAAGGACGATGGTCTATGGTCTGCCCTGAACCTCCACAGGTATGACAGGTGGTTGCGGTCTGCATTCGGCCTAAAATGGTATTGGTGATCTTGGTGATCTGTCCACTTCCATTACAGGTTGAACAGGTCTTATAGGTCACTCCGTCCGCCTGAAGCTTTCTTCTTACCTTCACCTTCTTCTCCACGCCGTTGGCCACTTCCTCCAAAGTCAGTTTCACCCGAATACGCAAATTGCTCCCTTTCATCCTACGCTGGCCTCCGCCACCAAATCCGCCAAATCCGCTGAAACCTCCTCCAAAGGCACCTCCAAAGATATCCCCAAACTGACTGAAGATATCGTCCATGTTCATACCTCCGCCACCAAATCCGGAACTACCGTCGAAAGCGGCATGGCCGAACTGATCATATCGCGCACGCTTGTCTGGATCGCTCAACACTTCATAGGCTTCGGCCGCCTTTTTGAACATCTCCTCTGCCTTGGTATCCCCAGGGTTTTTATCTGGATGGAATTCAATGGCCTTTTTTCTGTAGGCTTTCTTTATTTCTGCGGCCGATGCTCCTTTTGAGACACCCAGTATTTCGTAAAAATCCTCCTTCATAAACTATTAGTTGCCAACGACCACCTTAGGGTGTCGAATGATACGATCTCCTAGCTTAAAGCCTTTTTCGACCACATCAATGATTTTACCTTTCAATTTTTTATCGGGTGCCGGAATTTGGGTAATGGCGTCGTGCACTTCAGCATCAAACGCATCGCCTTCTTTTACCTCAATCTGCTCCAAACCCTTATTTTTTAGGGTTTCCTTGAACTTGTTGTTGATAAGCTCAACGCCTTTGAACATTTCTTTGTCCTCGGATTTTGCAAGCTCTTTCAAGGCACGGTCAAAATCGTCCATTACGGGCAACAGGGAGACCATGACTTCCTGTCCGGCCGTTTTGAACAGCTCCATACGTTCCTTTGAGGTTCTTTTCTTAAAGTTTTCAAACTCGGCAAAAAGCCTCAAAAATTTATCCTTCTCCTTGGCCAGTTCCTCACGTAGCCCCTCTTCTTCGGAAATCTCTTCAGCCCCGTTCATATTTTCATCGTTCAGCTCAGGATTGACCGTTTGGGCTTCTTCAGAAAACCCTTCCATATCCTCAACTTTACTTTTCTTGCTCATATGCGTCTGTTTTATTCTTTTTTGAAATGGCAAAATTACTGCCAATTGCCCAAAAATGTCAAAATGTCACCACAAAACATAAAAAAATCCGCTCAAGGCGGATTTATCCTGTACAAAAAACTCCATCACCTCATCATACAAGCTCTTCAGAAACAGAGTCTACCGAGGTTTTTTCATCTTTTTCGGTATAAATATGTTGCAGGGCCAAACAAATATTGGGGTATTGAAAGGTGAAGCCCTCGTTTTCAATCTTTTTACTGCTCACCCGTTGACTGGCCAATAGCAGGTACGACATTTTACCCAAAAGCATTTTCAGGACAAACTTGGGCACATGGGGCAACCACAACGGTCGATCCAAGTTACGTGCAAGTTCCTTGGTCATTTTGGCATTGGTCACCGGGTTGGGAGCCACACCATTATAAGTTCCACCGAGATCATTTTCCAAGATGAACACAAACAATTGTGCCAAATCCTCAATATGTATCCAAGATTGCCATTGCTCCCCGCTACCCAATGGTGCTCCCACATATCTTTTCACAGGGAAAGCCATTTGGGGCAAAGCCCCTCCTTGATCGGACAGCACAATTCCTATGCGTATTTTGGAAACATTGACTCCCAAATTTTTAAACGTATCCGCTTCAGCCTCCCATTTTTGGGCCACTTCCCCCACAAAACTGTCATCTACCTGCGGTTCCTGTTCTTCATAAAATTTGGAAAGGGAGTCCGGGTAAATCCCAATGGCAGATGCTGAAATCAATAAGCCTATACCGGAAGAATCCAATTTTTCCATGGCCCTATACAATGTCCGCAGACTGTTGATACGGCTAGTGAGCACTTTCTTCTTGTGTATTGGTGTCCAACGTTTGGCAATACTGGCCCCTGCCAGGTTGATAATGGCATCGACCCCATCAAAACAGGCCATATCCAATTCACCCTTATTTGGGTTCCAATAAAAACCACGGTAATCTTCGGATTGTTCTATTTTCCGTTTTTGTGTCGTCAAGTAATTCACGGCAATACCTTTGGACTGCAATACCTTGACGATTGCCCCACCAATTAAACCCGTAGCTCCCGTAATCAACACCTTCATACAATCATTTTAATACAAATTTACAGGTTTAAAGTGCTGTTCCTTAGGTATTAATTTAGGTTTAACACAAATATGCCGACTTTAAGTGAATTTAAGATAAAGGAAGGTGGTTCCGTTAACAAAGCCTTGATATGGTTCAATCTTTGTTGGCTCGAAGCATTTCCCGTTTCCCCGGTGGACCAGGGAGTCGCTCCACGGTAAAGCCCACTTGCTGCATGGCCCTTCGCACGCTTCCCTTGGCGGCGTAGGTGACCAGAACCCCATTGGTCTTGAGTGCCCTATACATCTTTTCAAAGATTTCCTCGGTCCATAGTTCTGGTTGGACCCGAGCGCCAAAGGCATCAAAATAAATGAGGTTGTACGTATCCGAATCAGTGATTTCCTTGAAATCTTTTTGCTGTTTGTGCAATGAAAAATCTTGGGTAATCAACGTACTCTTTTCCCAAGGGGACCGATGCATTTCCTCGAACCTCTCTTGATGGTCCAAGGCATTCAATTGGGCGCAATAATCCAGCTCCGCAATTTCTTCCATGGATACCGGATAGGCCTCTACCCCCACATATGCTATGTTCAGTTGTTGTTTTTTGGATTCCAAAAGGGTGATCAGTGCATTCAATCCCGTTCCAAAGCCAATTTCCAGAAGTTGAATATCGGTATTACTGAACAGTCGTAATCCGTGTTCAATAAAAACATGGTAGGCCTCCTGGATAGCCCCGTGCTTGGAATGGTACTGTTCGTCCCATTCTTCTATTTGGATGGTCTTTGAACCATCACCGGTGGTTATGATCTTTCGCTTCAAATTTAATCTTTGATGAGAACCCCTTCGGCCTCAAACCGTAGTATCCGTTTTGGCTCTTTGATTTGATTGATTTCTTCTTCCGAAACTCCGCTATCCTTTGCGTAATGTTTTTGGTCATCCACCGACATCTCCTCCAAAAAGGCCATGCCCTGCATGAAGACCTTTTTGTCCGCGGCATCTTTGGGCACAAAAAAGCCATAGTCCTTGAACCTTACGAACACTTCTTCTTGGGGGGCAATCTCAACCTTCATCCAACATCCTTTTGCCTGACACACTTCCTTGATTTCCCCGGACAATTGTGTTTGCAGGGAATCCTTAGCGGTAAGACCTTCATAAATAGTCTTGCCATTGTCCTTTTTTTCGGAAATGGTAAACTTATTGCCATAATACGCTCCTTCCCCCGAGTGTTGTGCCAAAGCGACTTGCATGGAAAAGACTAAAAAAACAGTACAAAAAATGTTAAAAGACCTCATTTTAGACAATATTTGAGCATTTCTGGACAAAGAACAGAAATTAGAATTATGAAACCCCTAAAACTAACAATAAATAGCTAATTTTAACCTTCCAAAGTTAATGATATGGAAGCGTTAATGAACAACATCACAGTCGAGAAGGCAAAAACATCCAAAATCCATGATGTGGATTTTGAAAATCTTTCTTTTGGAAGCACGTATACGGACCATATGCTGGTCTGTGATTATGAAAATGGGGAGTGGAAGACTCCAAAGATTGTCCCTTACCAACCCATTACCCTGGATCCCTCTGCAAAGATTTTCCATTATGGCCAATCTATTTTTGAAGGGATGAAGGCTTACAAGGACGAAGACGAAAAAATCTGGCTCTTCCGTCCGTTGGAAAACCACAAGCGATTGAACAAATCGGCCAAGCGATTGGCCATTCCCGAGCTACCTGAATCCCATTTCATGGACGGGCTCACCGCCCTATTGCAATTGGAAAAAGATTGGGTTCCCACAACTCCTGGCAGCTCCTTATATATAAGACCTTTTATGTTTGCATCGGGAACGGGCTTTCATGCCTCACCGGCCGATGCCTATAAATTTATCATAGCCTGTGCCCCGTCCGGAGCCTACTTTTCCGGAAGTGTCAAGGTATTGATAGAGGAAAAGTACTCTCGTGCCGCCAACGGTGGTGTGGGGTATGCCAAGGCTGGAGGAAATTATGCCGGGCAATTTTATCCAACACAATTGGCTGCGGAGAAAGGATACCAACAAGTTATTTGGACCGACGACAATGCCCACGAATTTATCGAAGAGGCCGGCGCCATGAACGTGTTTGTACGCATTGGAGACACTTTGCTCACTGCACCTACCAATGACCGTATCCTAGACGGCATTACCAGAAAGAGCATCTTGGACATTGCCAAAGATGAAGGCATCAAAACAGAAGTACGTAAGGTTTCCGTAAAGGAAATCGTGGAAGCCGCAAAAAATGGTTCCTTAAAAGAAATGTTCGGTGCAGGTACGGCCGCGGTCGTCTCACCAATAGGAGCCTTTGGATATAAAGGAGAGGATTATGACCTTCCTGAGTTGGCGGACAGTTATGCGTCCCGTCTCAAGAAGAGAATCACGGATATCCAATACAATAGGGCCGAGGACAAATTCGGCTGGCGCTATCCTGTTCAGTAAAAAATAAAGGCACCTTAAGGTGCCTTTATTATTATTTGTCCATGATGGTTTGGATGTCAGGTTTAAAATAATTTGGCCCTTTCATCACTTTCCCATCTTCCCGATATATAGGCTTTCCATCTTCCCCCAACTTGCTCATGTTACTCCTTTGGATCTCTTCGAACACCTCCTCTATTTTATACTGCATCCCATGTTCCAGAATGGTCCCACATAGAATATAGAGCATATCCCCCAGTGCATCGGCCACCTCAATGAGATCTCCATCATTGGCCGCTTCCAGATATTCTTTATTTTCCTCATCCATAAGGTTGAACCGCAAAAGGTTCTTTGCTTCACCCAAATCGGCCACGGGTTTTTTGGATACTCCCAGACCAAAAGAAATGTGGAACTGCTCCACCGCCTTTATTTTACTTTCCATTACACTTGTTTTGATTTAGCTTTGCATAAAAATATAAAATATGTTCAGCTCCGGACAGCTAATTTTCGCCGTACTTTTTATTATTGTCTTTGTTGCCGCCATTTCTTTTACTTACCGAAAGGACAAAAAGCTCCACAAAAAAAACTATACCGGGGTAAAATGGGTCTTGATTTCATTCATAGTATTCATTATTATCCTATTCTTGATCAAAAACTTCCTCAAAAATTAACACTGAACATGAGTTCCCAACAAAAATGGGGGCATTGACAACTTTTATTACCTCATTCCAACCAAAATATAGGAAAATACGTACTTTTGTAAAACAATTGTTCAGCCAGAGATAGATGACCACATTTTTTAGCCTTCTTCTTATTTTACTTGCCATTAATGCATTACTGTTGATTTTTAGTGTCAATGGAGGTCTGAACGACCTTAGAAAACCCATTCAAAAAATTTCTGAGACATCCGTTAGAAAATTATTCCCAAGCGAGTCTCCCGAATCTGAATACAAGAAAGCGGTATAGTTTGTACCTTTGGGTATGAAACAGGCCATTCTTGTTTTTTTGGGTGGAGGGTTAGGCAGTGTTCTACGATATGCCATTTCAAAACCTCTGAATCCATTATCCCCAAATTTTTTTCTGGGCACTTTTTTAGTCAATATAATAGGGTGTCTACTTATAGGACTTATCTTGGGTCTATCGGTCAGGGGCAACATTCTTTCCCAAAACAGCACCTTGTTTTTGGCTACGGGTTTCTGCGGAGGCTTCACTACTTTTTCCGCTTTTGCCTTTGAAAAGCATTTCCTTCTCAGAAACAGTGAGCTACTTCATTTTTCCATTTATCTGATCTCTAGCATCACCGTAGGTATTTTGGCCGTTGTCCTAGGCCTATGGTTATCAAAATTGGGCGAGTAACCCATTCTCAATCACCTATCATTTATCATTACTTTTTGATAAAAACCACGCATTAGAACACTACTTGTCTGGTTTTTAACACACTAAGTCATTTTTTCTTCATTCCACATCCAAAGAAGACCATAGATATTCCACAAAAAATACATTTAAAATATCATACCCTAAAAAAAATGGGGGTTGTTTTTAAATTTTACTAAAAATTAGTCAATACCCCCCTCATAAAGAGTGGTCTTTTATCAATTAACATATATTTGGCAAATCAATTAACAGTTTTACTTATGAAAAAAATCGAGGCGATTATTAGAAAATCAAAGTTTGATGAGGTCAAAAAAGCCCTTCATCAGATTGAGGTCAACTTCTTCAGTTACTGGGATGTAACGGGAGTAGGAAATGAAAAACAAGGTCATGTATACCGTGGAATATCTTATAGCACCAGCGATATCCAAAGAAGGTATTTGGTCATTGTGGTTTCAGATGATTTCTTGGAAAGAACCATCAATGTTCTATTGGACACCGCAAGCACAGGAAACGTGGGCGATGGAAAAATCTTTGTTTCCGATATGATCGAAGCATACAGAATACGGACCAAGGAAAGTGGTAGCGCAGGAATCAACTAAACAAACAGCCAAAAACTCAAAAAAACTTAGATTATGATTGTACAAGGACAAGAAGCGATAGATAAAGCTGTTGAAACGATCAATGGCGATATGGGCGCATTATGGATAACGATAGCGGCCATTCTGGTATTTTTTATGCAGGCAGGGTTCACTTTGGTCGAAATCGGATTTACCCGCAGTAAGAACTCGGGCAACATTATCATGAAGAACTTTATGGACCTTTCCGTTGGTTCCATTATGTTCTGGGCCGTTGGTTATGCCATTATGTATGGCAGCGATTTGGTAGGCGGTGGCTTTTTTAGATCCAGCCCTTCCGATCAAGGATACTTCTTTTTCAGTGCCACGGATTGGCACAACCTGTTCTTCCAGACCGTATTCTGCGCAACTGCCGCAACCATTGTTTCAGGAGCCATAGCGGGTAGGACCAAATTTTCAACCTACCTTATCTTTTCAGCCTTGCTTACCACTTTGATCTACCCTATTTCAGGTAGTTGGTATTGGCCCTTTGACGATGACGCATGGTTGAACACCGCAGGGTTCATTGATTTTGCAGGATCCTCCGTCGTTCATGCCGTTGGTGGTGCTGCCGCTTTGGTGGCCGCAATTCTAGTGGGTCCCAGGATCGGAAAATATGTAGATGGAAAAGCAAAAGTGATTGCAGGTCACAATATGGCTTTTGGCGCCCTTGGGGTATTTATCCTGTGGTTGGGGTGGTTTGGTTTTAATGGTGGTTCCCAATTGGCTTGGGGCGGCGACAATACGGTCAGCGCGGTCAGTGTGATCATCAACACCAATTTAGCTGCAGCCATTGGAGCCATTGGAGCCCTTTTCTTTACGTGGTTCAGGTATGGTAAAGCAGATATCTCCATGACCTTGAACGGTGCTTTGGCCGGCTTGGTGGGCATTACTGCAGGTTGCGGGGCCGTAAACACTTTTGGAGCATTGGCCATTGGACTTGTCTGTGGTATCGTAGTAGTATGCTCCATTGAATTTATCGACAAAAGGTTAAAAATTGACGATCCCGTGGGTGCTATTTCCGTCCATGGTGTATGCGGCTTTTTGGGAACCGTGCTCGTAGGCCTTTTTGCCTTGGATGGTGGATTGCTTTACGGTGGTGGCGCCAAACTCCTTTGGGTACAGACCTATGGAACTCTATCCTATATCCTATGGTCCGCTTTAGCTTCCTTCATCATCTTGTTCATTTTGAAAAAGACCATGGGTCTAAGAGTTTCCGAAAAAGAGGAAATCGAAGGTTTGGACCTTCACGAACACGGAATGGAAGCCTATCCGGAGCATATTTCCTCCCAAAACAACTAAACTAACCTTTCCAAACTAAAAACGGAGCGTTTGGCAGAACGCTCCGTTATATAATCTTTTCAAACTAACTCTATTTACTAACCGCATGTCCTTCCATGAAGGGCATCTAAATCGATTCCAAGATGAAAAAGATTACGAATGCAAATTACGCAAAAAAAGTCGCTTTTCCAGCACTGGCGCTGATTTCTATGGGACTGCTCGCCCAAGAAGAAGAAAAGCCAAAATTCAATTTTAGTGGGACTGCTGATGTGTATTACAGATCCAATATCACAGCTCCCAATGGCGAAGAAGCCATTGCCCCTGGATCCTCATTTGCCAACCTGGATGGCTTTGCCTTGGGCATGGCCAACCTTATTGGAACCTATGAAGGTGAAAAGGTGGGCTTTGTAGCCGATCTGGTATTTGGCCCTAGGGGGACGGACGCCACTTTCGCATCGCCCATGTATTCCGCAACAGGTGACATTGTAAACCAGTTGTATGTCTATTGGAATGTAAGCGAATCCATGACCCTTACCTTTGGTAATTTCAACACCTTTTTGGGATATGAGGTGATTTCCCCAGCGGCCAATTTCAATTACAGTACCTCCTATTTGTTTTCCTACGGCCCTTTTAGCCATACCGGTTTAAAGGCCGATGTTGATTTGGGAAACGACTGGTCCGCCATGTTGGCCGTAATGAATCCAACCGATTTAACGGAACTGAACGGTACCGGGGATTATGCCGTAGGCGCCCAATTGGGATATTCGGGGCAATTCCTGAATTTCCTGTACAGTCAGGGTGGCTTTGAAGTGGATTACACCGGTGGTTTTGACCTTACCGAAGAGCTCTTTTTAGGCATCAATGCTGCCCATTTCAGTCAAGAGGACAACGGGGGCACCTTTACCGGATTGGCGCTGTATCCACAGTACAAAACCTCAGAAACCTTTTCCGTGGGGCTTCGTGCCGAATATTTCATGGAAGGGGATTTCTTCGGGGCCATTGGCGATCAATTCGATGCCGACGGTGATGCCAGTGTATTTGCCTTGACATTTACGGGAAGTGCAACCATTGGGGATTTGATCTTAAAACCGGAAATTCGCTTAGATAGTGCCTCTGAAGATGTTTTTTTGGATAATGACAGGGATCCAACGGCCAGTTTGGCGTCGGTCCTGATTGCAGCAATATATTCTTTTTAATCCCAAGGAATATCTTTTGTTTCAATACAAAACGACTTTTTAGTCTTCATTGAAATCTTTCACTCCTGCCCTCACTTTAGTTCTCAAATAATTTTGCCTCGGCACTAGAGGGCAGGAGTATTTTTTGTTATACACGCAATAGGGGTTATACGCCTTATTGAAGTCGATTACCAAGGTATCCCCCTCAGGAATGGATAAATCTATGTATCTACCACCACCGTAGGTTTCCTCTCCATTAGTGTCATCCAAAAAAGGAAGGAACAGATAATCCTCATACCCTTCTTCCCCTACCAGGTCCAAACTTCGATAGACCTCCAGTTTATGCTCTTCCCCATTTAGGCGGAAATGTGCAATCCCATACACCACTTCCCTACTTTTCCTATCCGTGGTGGTGGGCAATAAAAATGGAACAGCGTCCGGGGTAAGCACCAATTTGGCGTTGACCACATAAGTGGTATCCGGACCATAAAAATCCAATCCGGTAAAATCTTTGCGATATTTGTCTGGCAAAGGCGAAGTTTCAGGATCCCTGAAACTTTCGTTCGTCTCTTTCTGATAGTTTAAAATAGCTGCCAACATGGATGAATCAGGGGAGGCAACTTTGACATCATCATGATATTTTTTACCTCTTCCGCAGGCCATCAACAAGACCATAAAAACCACAAAAGAATATTTCATGTGTATAATTTTATTACAAAAGTAGCGGAAATGATTCTTAATGCTACCTTAGTGGCACTATGATAAAAAAAGTGTTCTGTTTTGCGACAATCATTTTTCTGACAGCCTGTGCAGATAAGAAATCCGAAGGAAAAAACGATCCTGATACCCATAGACAACTGCCCGTCTTAAAGCCTAATCGATACAATGTGGCATTCTTGATCATGGACGGGGTGTACAACACCGAGTTTACAGCGCCTTATGACATCTTTCAACATACCCAGTTCAGAAAGGGCGTCAAGGCCATGAACACCTTCAGTGTGGCCAATACTTTGGAACCCATTACTTCATTTGAGGGCATACGCATACTCCCGGATTTTGATTACACCCGGGACTCCATTCCCAAAATCGATATTTTGGTCGTACCCAGTGCCGAACATCATTTGGACACCGACCTACAGGACACCACCATGCTGAATTTTGTGAGCAAGGTGAGCAAGGAAGCGCTTTTTGTAACCTCACATTGCGACGGGGCTTTTGTGTTGGCCAAATCGGGGATTTTGGACAGCGTGGCTTCCACCACTTTTCCCAGCGATATAGAAAAATACAGGGAAATGTTTCCACATCTTAAGGTAAAGGACAGTGTTTTGTTTGTTCATGACGGAAAATTCATCACCTCGGCGGGCGGGGCAAAAAGTTTTGAAGCCGCCTTGTACCTATGTGAATATCTTTATGGAAAAGAAATTGCGGAATCCATTGCAGGCGGATTGGTCATTGACTGGAACCTTGACACCGTACCAAAGTCTATTCCTCCTCAATAGTATCGTACAGGGCATCCTTTAAATATTTGGACACCAATGTATTGAATTCCGGGGTGATTCGAAATAATGCCGTATGCTCCAAACCGTACAACCTATCCTTGTCCTTGAAACCTTTCTTTAAGGCCTCTTCCAAATAGAACAAAGCAGTACCAAAATCCTCGTTTTTGGCACTCAAGGAGACGGTTTTCAGGTAAAAATCAAAGTTTTCCGGCTCCAATAAGGTCTTCAACATATACAAGAATGCAAGGGCATCTTCATCTACCATCTCATTGGATAGCACCATTTGGATATTGTCAGCCGCCAGTGCATTTACAAATCCCAATAAGCGATTACCCATTTCCACTTCAAAGATATTAGCACTGGAAACGAACTTATTTATTTCGGTCATTTGATAGTTCCACCAACCCAAATTATTAAAGTTATAGGTTAGCATATCCTCCTCCATATAATATTGGTAGTCTTGTTTGAGCAACGACTCCTTCAGGAAGGCTGCCTGCTCTTCCCGTCTCATGGCCCTAAACTGCTTATTTCTCCTCAATTCTTTCTGTACCAATCGCAAGGAATCCAAATTTTTATGGGCACCGTACATACTCATCATTTCTCCCAAATACTGTTCGGCCCAAATAAATTTTCCGGAATTTTTTAGGGTATTGACCTTTTCAAGGTCTTCTTTGAATGCATTCTCAACATAAGCTGAATCCTTTGGTATCCATTTTCTTCCCATGGCCTGGAGTGTGAACAACTGCATTCCTTTACTGAGGTAGTCGTTGGTGGGCCATTCATTGCTTCCGTCAAATAGCAGGATATGGTTCGGAAACTTATAGGTATCCAACAGCTTTTCATCCGCCAGCAATGTGGGATAGTTATAGTTGTTTCTATTGACCATTCCAATAAAATGGAAAGACTGCCTACTACTCAACAATTCCGTATTGGCCAAGGAAGCACTTATGGTCATGACCCCTTTTATTCCTTTGATGAAGGTAGGTGTCAAGCTTGCAAAGCGCCCTCCAGAAGCAGTTCCCGCCGTATAAATTCTTTCATTTTTAATGGGCAGCATTCCCACAACACTCTCAATGGTCCCCAAGGTGGTTACCATATTGTTGGTGATTGAAACGCTGTCCAAAACCTTGGGGGCGGCCAATACGTAACCTTCCTTTTCCGCAGATATCAAAAACATGGACAAGGCCTGCCTCTCTTTCCCTTCCATATCAAAAACCACTAGCAATGGCCACTGCCTATCCGTGGTAAAATTGGAAGGTAGAAATAATGAAAAAGTGCTTGAAAGGGAGTCGTTGACGGGTAAGTTTTCTATAATTTCCCCTTTTTTTAAGGTTATCTTTTGTGCTGATGCGGACATCGAACAAATCACCGAAAGAAAAACTAATGCGTATGTTTTTTTCATAGTTCTATTGCAACAAAAATCTAGCCAAAAAAGAACTTAGCAACAAATTTCACTTTTTTGCCTTGGCATTCTTTATAGGGGCATGGGCCACTATGTTGGACAATACAATATGGGTCCTACATTCCCCATATACAATCAGTTCGTCAATAAACTTTTCCAAATGGGCCTGATCTTTCAGCACCACTTCCATGATGATGTTTTCATTTCCTGTGATGCGGTAACAATTGACCACTTCCTGAAAGGACTTCACCTTGTCCAAAAAGGGTTTTAGCTTACCCATAAAAGCTCTTAACATAATGATGGCCTTGAGCTGATGGCCGGCCAATACGTAGGAAATATTGGCCCCATATCCTTCAATGATTCCCAAGTCTTCCATTTTCTTGACCCGTTCTGCCACTGCGGGCGGCGTAAGCCCTACTTTACGGCCAATATTGGCAAAAGATTCCCTTGCATTGCGCTGCAAATGCCCTAATATTTGCCAATTAAGCTCATCTATCTTCATATATTAAGAAAAAAGCCTATTAAATTTTATATTTAAAGGTAGAATTTGTTTTTCTCTTTTGAAAATAAAGTCGTGATTTTTAATTCGTGCGTAATTTTATAAGACAAAATTGCTTTGAAAACCATGGAGAGAAGTTCTCTTAATTCTTTGGGTGTATACCGCAAATCTTTGGCCTTGCGCGATTTGAGCGAGGCCGTAGCTTCCTATTTTTCCTACAATAAAGAGATTCTGTCATTACGCAAGATTGACAATTTCCGGGATGACATCTCCCAATCCCTTAAAAATGATGCCCTTCTCATAACCCGAGAAGTAGAACAGGCTGCCTTGAGCAACTCGTATTCCGTTCGGATGCGCAGTTTAAACTACATCAACATCATGACCCGAAACATTTTGGCCTATTGCAACGGCTTGGAGCGTGACGGGGTCAAGGAAAAGGAGTACCTCAACCTACTTCGAAAGGAAATCAAGATTTTTAGGGCTTCCTTTAAAAAATGGAGAAGGTCTTTCCATAACCGGAACGACTAACCCCTCTTTTACATATTGCGTCTATATTGTCCACCTACTTGGAACAGGGCCTTGGTGATTTGTCCCAAGGAACAGTACTTGGTAACTTCCATTAATTTTTCGAAAATGTTTCCGTTTTGAATGGCCACCTGCTGAAGTTCAATCAATTGTATCCCAGCTATGTCCTTTTCTCTTTTATGCAGCTGTTTTAAGGTTTCAATCTGGTTCTTCTTTTCTTCTTCCGTTGCCCGAATCACTTCCGCAGGCAATATAGTGGGCGAACCTTTGGAACTCAGGAAGGTATTCACCCCGATAATTGGATATTCCCCTGAATGCTTTAAGGTTTCATAATGAAGACTCTCCTCCTGAATCTTGGAACGTTGGTACATGGTCTCCATAGCCCCCAAAACCCCGCCGCGCTCTGTGATTCTATCAAACTCCATTAACACGGCTTCCTCAACCAAATCGGTAAGTTCTTCTATGATAAAAGATCCCTGTAAAGGATTTTCGTTTTTGGCCAACCCCAATTCCTTATTGATGATCAACTGGATGGCCATGGCCCTTCGGACGGATTTCTCGGTAGGGGTGGTAATGGCCTCATCATAGGCATTGGTATGCAAGGAGTTGCAGTTGTCATATATGGCATAAAGTGCCTGGAGCGTGGTCCGGATATCATTAAAGTCAATTTCCTGGGCATGCAAGCTCCTTCCCGAGGTTTGGATATGGTACTTTAACATTTGGGCCCTAGGGTTGGCCCCATATTTTTCCTTGAGCGCCTTGGCCCAAATCCTTCGGGCCACCCTTCCAATTACGGCATACTCAGGGTCTACCCCATTGGAAAAGAAGAATGACAGGTTGGGACCAAACTTATCAATGTCCATTCCCCGGCTCAAATAATATTCCACATAGGTAAACCCGTTGGACAGCGTGAAGGCCAATTGCGTAATGGGATTGGCCCCCGCTTCTGCAATATGATAGCCCGAAATGGAGACCGAGTAAAAGTTGCGTACTTGATGCTCAATGAAATATTCCTGCACATCCCCCATCAACCTTAGCGCAAACTCAGTGGAAAAAATACAGGTATTCTGCGCTTGGTCTTCCTTTAAAATATCGGCCTGTACCGTTCCCCTAACCTGGCTCAGGGTTTCTTTCTTGATTTTTTCATACACCTCTTTGGACAACACTTGATCCCCGGTAACTCCCAAGAGCATCAACCCCAAACCATTATTCCCTTCGGGAAGGTCACCAAAATAGGTAGGGCGGGCTACTCCTTTCTTTTCAAAGATGTTGCTCATCTTCTTTTCAACTTCACTTTCAAGCCCTTTTTCCTTGATGTACTTCTCACAATTCTGATCAATGGCGGCATTCATGAAGAAACCCAACAGCATAGGTGCCGGTCCATTGATGGTCATGCTCACAGAGGTCAGGGGGTTGCTCAAATCAAACCCGGAATAGAGCTTTTTGGCATCGTCCAAACAACAGATGGACACTCCCGCATTTCCAATTTTTCCATAAATATCCGGCCTATGGTCTGGGTCGTTCCCGTAAAGTGTCACGGAATCAAAAGCTGTGGAGAGACGCTTTGCCGGCATATCCAGACTTACATAATGGAACCTTCGGTTGGTACGCTCCGGTCCTCCTTCCCCTGCAAACATTCGTGTAGGGTCCTCCCCTTCGCGCTTGAAGGGATACAGCCCTGCGGTATACGGAAATTCTCCGGGTACGTTCTCTTGTAAAATCCAACTGAGGATATCGCCCCAAGCTTTGTATTTGGGCAAAGCCACTTTTGGGATTTCACTATGGGAAAGTGATTGGGTATGGGTTTTAATATTGACTTCCTTATCCCGCACTTTGAAAGAATAGACCTCGGATTTGTATTGGGCAACCGTATCCCGCCATTTTAAGATAGCTTCCCAATGCTGTGGCAGGAGGTGCATCTTCACCTTATCAAACTCTTTGATCAATAGGACCAATAAGCTCTTTTCATCCGCATCATTGGATTGGGAAAGAATTTTTTCCTCATTCAAACCAGATTTATCCAAAAATGATTCCTCCGCTTTATTTTGATCCAGATTCAAAACACTGGCCATAGTGAGAAAAATACCGTACAGCTTTTGGGCCACCTTGGCCTGATCGGACACCCTGACGTCATAAGACCTATTATTCTCGGATATTTCCGAGAGGTATCGGGTGCGGGAGGGTGGAATCACATATATTTTTTCCGCCATTTCCTGGGTCACCTCAAAATGCGAGACCAGGTTGGACCCTGCTTTTTCCACCAAGGTATCCATGACCATTTTGTAGAGGTTGTTCATCCCTGGATCATTGAACTGCGAGGCAATGGTTCCAAAAATGGGAAGGTCTTCCTCCTTGGCATGCCACAGTCCATGGTTTCTTGCGTATTGTTTTTTCACATCGCGAAGCGCATCCAAGGCTCCTCTTTTATCAAACTTGTTGATGGCCACCACATCCGCAAAGTCCAACATATCTATTTTCTCCAACTGGGTAGCAGCACCAAACTCAGGGGTCATCACATAGAGCGACACATCGCTATGTTCCAAAATCTCAGTATCGGACTGACCTATCCCTGAAGTTTCCAGAACAATCAGGTCATATTTTGCGGCCTTGAGCACCTGAACGGCTTCGGACACATGTTTGGAAAGGGCCAAATTGGACTGCCGGGTTGCCAACGACCGCATGTATACCCGCTCATTATGGATGGCATTCATTCTAATCCTATCCCCTAATAAGGCACCTCCCGTTTTGCGTTTGGAAGGATCCACAGAAATGATGCCCACATGTTTATCTGGAAAATCCGCTAAAAACCGGCGCACCAGTTCATCCACCAAGCTGGACTTTCCGGCGCCTCCCGTCCCTGTGATTCCCAAAACAGGTACGTCCGTCGCACCACTCTGTATTTCATTTTGATATTTTTCAAACGCTTCATGTCTGTTTTCGGCCAAGGAAATCAACCTAGCAATTGAATTGACATCTTTCTCTTCCAATACTTTTCCAACCTTTTTCCCTTTAGGAAGTATCAGGTCGGGGACTTGGGTATCGCAACGCTGCACCAAATCATTGATCATACCTTGCAATCCCATCTGCCTACCGTCATCGGGTGAATAGATGCGCTCTATCCCATAGGCCATCAATTCCTTTATTTCCTCTGGAAGGATGACACCTCCCCCGCCTCCAAAAATCTTGATATGTCCCGCTCCTCTTTCTTGAAGTAAATCGAACATATACCTGAAGTACTCATTGTGGCCTCCTTGATATGAGGTCATGGCAATGGCATTGGCATCTTCCTGAATGGCACAGTCCACCACTTCGGCCACACTTCTGTCATGTCCCAAATGAATCACCTCGACCCCAGTGGCTTGAATAATACGCCTCATGATATTGATAGCCGCATCATGACCATCAAAAAGTGAGGCTGCGGTCACGATCCTGATTTTATTTTGGGGTTTATAGGGTTTGGTTTGTTCCATTTTCAATAAAGGGTCTTTTTTTGCTATGCAATTTACAGAAAATGCAAGTCAAATTCGATTTTATTCAGAATATTACAAAAAACAACAGCTGTGTGGTCTTCCTTTTTTGAATGTTATAATTTTATCGGTCTAATTTAGCCCATGAAGCTCACTATTCTTATCCATTGTCCCGACCAATCCGGCATTATACGGTCGGTAACCACATTCATACATCAACAAGAAGGAAACGTAATTTATTTGGACCAGCATGTGGACAAACAAGCGGGAGTATTCTTTATGCGGTTGCAGAGCGAGTTTGAAACGGAAGTGATCTTGGATGACTTTAAGGAAAAGTTCGATGCTTCCTTGGCCAAAGAGTTCAAAATGGAGTGGGATATCCATATGGAGGCCCACAAACCCAAAATGGCCATCTTTGTATCTAAATACAACCACTGCCTTTATGACCTTTTGAGCAGGTTCAACTCAGGGGAATTAATGGTGGACATTCCTTTCATCTTAAGCAATCACCAAGATTTGGCATATGTTGCGGAGCAATTCCAGATTCCATTTTACCATGTTCCCGTCACCAAGGAAACCAAGGAAAGTGCCGAAGCCGAACAACTGGAACTATTAAAGGAGCATCAAGTGGATTTCATTGTATTGGCGCGTTACATGCAAATCGTATCAGACCAATTAATTGATAATTATCCCCAGAAAATCATTAACATACACCACTCTTTCTTGCCTGCTTTTGTTGGGGCCAAACCGTATCATGCCGCTTTTGAACGCGGGGTAAAGATCATTGGCGCCACCAGTCACTATGTTACCGCGGAACTGGACGCAGGACCTATCATAGAGCAGGATGTGACCGCAGTTTCCCACTCGCATTCCATCAAGGATTTTATCGCCAAGGGAAGGGATTTGGAACGAATTGTACTTTCCCGTGCCGTGCAGCTCCATGTAGCCCGAAAAACCATGGTCTACAATAATAAGACAGTGATTTTTTCATAGTCAACAGCCGGAATCTCTATTTGGTTGACACGGATTTATACAATCCAAAACAGGCAATGACGCCCCACACAAAATTAATGAACAGTACGGCCCAGGCTGAATAATAGGCACCGTTGGCCACAAAAAGGACGCTACCGATAATGTTGTACCAATGGTATACGGGTTGATTGGAAGTCCATTTTCCACGAATCAACATATAGTAGGAAAACAGAAAACAATACGAACCAACCCAGCCCAACAGCTCAAAGAAAACTCCCATCAATCCGCATATTTAAAAAGGTCCAAACAGTGCCTTATGTAGATTTCCTGTTGCTTTTGATGGGCTTTATCATTTTGTTGGAACATTCCCATGTAGTAATACGATCCATCAATCAGGGCAAAGATGATTTCGGTGAGCTCATCAATATTGGTATTGATTATGATCCCATTGTTATGCGCCTGTTTCAATTCTTCCCGCAATACATCGTGCAATTGCAGTAGGTACTCTTTAAAACTGTCATTGAAGGCCTTGTTCCTATATATAAGGGCATAGCAGCTATAAAACACCCCATCGTCAAAATACTGGTTCCATTTTCTTGAAAATAGATTATAGATCAACGCCTCAAGATCCTTTTGGGTCTTTATGGTTCCCAAATGATCTTCCACCAATACCTTAAGGTGTTGTTGAAGAATATATTCGTTCAACCCTATCAATAGTTCGTCCTTGGTATTAAAATAGTGCATGACCAGACCATTGCTGATTCCCATGGCTTTGGCCACTTTGGCTATGGAAGCATTTTCCAGTCCAATCTCCTTGGACACCTCATAAAATGCCTTTATGATTTCCAATCGCCTTGTTGGCCCCAAACTCTTTCTTCCCATGGTTCGTCCAAATTATAATGTTAAAGCAATAATACTCTTTTTTTTAAAAAAATAAATTGACTGAACGTTCAATTAATTTATTTTATAATTTCGTAACGATCACTTAAATATTTATTAATTGAACGTTTATTCAATTTACATTTCTTTGACCCATCGTTTAACACATCATCATGAAAGCTAACTATCTTCTTTTTCTCACTGCCTTTTTGGGCCTTACCACTACTTATGCAAGCTCTACGACTAGGCTGGATTCCATTGCAAAAAAAGTGGTGTTCATCATTGTGGATGGCATCTCGGCCGATCAACTAAAAAATGCCCATACGCCTTATCTGGATAGTATTGGAACCTCGGGAGGATACACCAATGCCTATGTTGGTGGTGGAAAAGATACCTATTCCGAAACCCCTACCATCTCCGCAGTGGGCTACAATAGCCTTCTTACAGGCACATGGGCCAACAAACACAATGTATGGGGCAATGGCATTAAAAAACCCAACTATAGCTACCCTACCATCTTTAAATTATTCAAAGACCAACGCCCCAACGGAACGGTAGCGGTATTTTCTTCTTGGCTGGACAATAGAACCAAACTCATTGGTGATGGTCTCCCGGAAACAAACCATATAAAAGTTGACTATGCCTTTGATGGGCTGGAGCATGATACCATCAACTATCCACATGATGCCCAAAGAAACTTTATGAAATTGATTGACTACACGGTCGCCGACCATGCCGCAAAGACCATTCTTGAAAAGGCCCCGGATGCTTCGTGGGTCTACCTGGAGTTCTCCGATGACATGGGGCATGGATTTGGTGATAGCGAACGATTTAACGCAGCCATACAGTTTGAAGATGCCCTTGTGGGCAAAATTTGGCAGGCCATAAAAAAGCGGCAATCAGCCCATAAAGAAGAATGGTTGCTTATTGTAACTACCGATCATGGTAGAAGTTCCAAGGATGGTAAGGGGCATGGTGGTCAGAGTGATCGGGAGCGCAGCACTTGGATCGTGACCAATTCCCAAAACACCAATACCTACTTCAAGGAACAGACCCCTGCAGTTGTGGACATCCTACCCACCATGACGGACTTTCTAAGCCTTAATGTTCCCTTGGATATAAAAAGGGAGTGGGACGGGGTCTCCTTGATACAGCCCGTGGATGCCATGGACCTAAAGGCAAAAAAAGAAGGCAAAAAACTTGTTCTGTCATGGAAGCACCTTGCCAAAGGGGAGGCCAAACTGTACATGAGCGACACCAATGAATTTAACTCGGGAGGAAAAGACACCTACAAGTTGGTAAAGACCGTGACCCTAGAGGAAGGCGGGACAACCCTTTCCCTAAGAAAACTCCCCAAGGGATTTTGCAAACTCGTTTTGGAAACCCCAAATACCAAATTGAACACATGGATCTTGGAAAATAAATAACTACTAAACCATCTAAATGCAAACATGAAATGAAAAACGTCTTACTTTTTGTACTGTTTTTAACCACCACCTTTCTGGGCTATGGCCAGAAGGAAGTCTCAGGTACCATCGTTGATGCCTCCGATGTGCCATTGGCCGGTGTGACCGTAATGGTCAAAGGCACAACGAACGGAGCCGCATCTGACTTTGACGGAAACTATTCCATTACGGTGGAAGAAGGCCAAGTTCTGGAATTCTCCTACATTGGTTTTACTACCAAGGAAGTGACCGTTGGCGCATCCAATACCATAAATGTGGTGTTGGAAGAAGATGTCCAAAGTCTGGGCGAAGTGGTCGTCGTTGGTTTTGGCACCCAGAAGAAAGTGAATCTTTCCGGTGCTGTGAACAACGTATCCGTAGAGCAATTGGACACTAGACCCATCAACAATGTAACCCAAGGCCTACAGGGTATTTCCCCGGGTCTGAACATTGATTTCAACAGTGGTGCCCCCGGAGCCAATCCTGTAGTGAACATTCGGGGTTTTACCTCCATCAACGGAGGAAATCCCTTGGTAATCATTGATGGCGTCCCTTCAGATGTATCACTTTTGAATTTGATCGCCCCTGAAGACATTGAAAGTATCTCGGTACTAAAAGATGCCTCTTCCGCGGCAATTTATGGAGCAAGAGCTGCATTTGGGGTACTTTTGATCACCACCAAGACAGGTAGCAAGGAAAAAACATCCATTCGATACAATACCTACGTTACCTTGGGCTCCCCGACCGTTGTACCCGAGAAAACCACCGATCCCTACATCTATCTGGCATTGCAACGTTTGTCCGAGGACAATACGCCATGGACGGGCGTGGGAACCTCAGCCGAAAGACTGGCTTGGGCAAGGGAACGAAGCGACAATCCACTTAGTACTGTTGGGGTCAGGGAAAGTATCAATAATCCCGGGCTATGGGAATATATGGGCAATGAAAACTGGACCAATTATTTCTTGTCCAACAACACCTATTCCCAAAACCATAACTTGAGCTTTACCGGTGGATCGGAAAAGGTGAGCTATTACCTTTCCGCATCCCACAACAAACACAATGGCTCCTTAAAAATTGCCGATGACTATTTTAGTAGAACAGGGCTCCGAAGTAGGATCAACGTGCAACTGAATGATTGGTTAAGTTTGGGGAACAATACTTCCTATCTAATCTCAAAGCGGAAAAACCCTTCCTATTTCAACATTCAGACCCTGTACAACTTTGCCCCTACGGATTGGGACAAAAATCCTGATGGCAGCTGGGCCAATACCGATGTTGGGTGGATGGGCGCCCGCTTGACGGATGGTGGCAATGAAACTGGAAAAACCAACACCTTTCAGACTACTTTTGACACCCAGGCTTGGTTGATCAAGGACATTCTAAAAGTGAATGCCGAGTATACCCTTCGCAAAGAGCATTATAATTATGATGCCAATTATGCCAAGTTTCAGATAGGATACGGTCCGGACGATGTTCGTGAAGAAGGAATAAACGAAGTATGGAAGCGATTCTCCGATGAGCAATATCAGGTATTGAACATCTACGGAACCTTCAACAAAAACTTTGGTGATCATGCCCTTACACTTTTGGGCGGTTACAACCAAGAAGAGTCCCGATATGACTACGTGACCCTTAACCGGGACGCCGTCATCTCTTCTTCGCTCCCGACCCTAGAATTGGCAACAGGCACATTGTATGGCAACCAATACATACGATCATGGGCGCTTCGCGGGTTGTTCTACAGGGCCAATTACATCTATAAGGATCGCTATATTTTGGAACTCAACGGAAGGTATGATGGTTCCTCAAGGTTCCCAAAAGACAAACGTTTTGGATTCTTCCCATCCGTTTCCCTCGCTTGGAACGTTGCCAATGAAAACTTTATGAAGTCGTTATACCCAACCTTGAACCTACTTAAGTTCAGGGCATCCTATGGTTCCCTTGGAAACCAGGATGTAGGATATGATAAATTGAACGATGGTTCCTTTGACTACATCCCTTCCATGGGATCGGACTTGTCCGATTATATCATCGACGGCGAACTGCCTTTAAAAATCACGGCACCCGGCATTGTTTCCAACAACTATACTTGGGAAGAAGTGGTTTCCAAGAACGTTGGTGTTGACCTAGGCATGTTCAACAATAAATTCAATGCTTCTTTTGATTACTTCGTCCGGGATACCAAAGGAATGCTAACACTGGGCAAGGATCTACCTGCCGTTTTGGGCGCCAGTGAACCTAAGGAAAATGCAGGAGACCTACGGACAGAAGGTTGGGAATTGTCCTTGAGCTATCAGAACAACTTTGGAAACCCCAACAACCCGTTGCGATTTAGCGCCAAGTTTAATTTGAGTGATAGTAAATCCACCATCACCCGATTTGACAACCCCAACAATAGCCTCTTGCAATATTATGAAGGCATGGAAATTGGCGAAATTTGGGGACTTACCTCCGATGGTTTCTTTAGATCTCAAGAAGAAATCGATGCATTGGATGAAACCAGTATCATTCCGTGGGGCGCCCTCGAAATTGTAGAAGGCTGGCCCAAATATGTAGACTTGGATGGAAACCAGAAAATTGAAAAAGGACTGTCCGCCGATGACCCCAAGGACATGAAAGTCATTGGAAATATGTTGCCCAGATACCGTTTCGGGCTTAACCTCAACTTTGACTGGAATAATTTTGACCTTGGTGTTTTCCTTCAAGGTGTGGCCAAACGTGACTACTATCCAAGGGATTATCTGTACTGGGGCTTTTACCAACAACCATATTCGGGTGGTTATGAACACCTACAGGATTTTTATAGGGCTTCTGATGACAGTGCCGACCGTGTCGCCAACCATTCGCAATCCTACATCAATGCCGGGTTGGCCAACGCCAATACCGATGCCCGATACCCTGTGCTCCAAGCTTGGTTGGCAGACAGAAACTTGGGAGAGCGTTTGGACCAGGCCCAAGGTTTGGCCATTCCACAGACCGCTTACTTATTGGACGGTTCCTACTTGAGACTGAAGAACATCACATTCGGGTATACCATCCCGAACAAGTTCACCAAGAATATGGGCATCTCTTCGGTACGTCTATACTTTAGTGGCGACAATTTGTTTGAATGGTCCCAAATTGCCGATTTCTTCGATCCCGAGGCAGTTTCCGATATTAACGAACGTATCAACCCTGCATACAGTGCCCCTAGGGGAGAGACCAGTGGATACCAATATCCCTACCAGAGAAAATATTCTTTTGGAGTCAATGTCAATTTTTAATCAAACAACACGAACACGTTAAACCTTCATCATGAAAAAGGTATTCAACATAAGTATTCTGATGGTACTGGCCTTGGTATCATCCTGTAATGACGACTTTTTGGAGCGCTTGCCCGAAACTGAGATCGTTGCCGACAATTTCTTCAACACTGAAGAAGATCTGTCCATCTATATAAACGGCCTGTACAGCTTTCCAGGATTTGGAATGTACTACGCTGATGAAGCCACCGACAATTCCGCAACCACGGGAAATCGCGAAATCAAGACGATCATGACCACGGAGGCCAACTCCAATACCATAACTTCAGGTTGGGATTGGAATTACCTCCGAAACATCAACCTGTTTCTTGAGAATTCACCCAAAGCAGATGTTTCCGAAGAGATTAGAAACCACTACGATGGTGTAGCTCGATTTTTCAGGGCCCAGTTTTACATGGGAAAAATAAAGCGCTATTCCAATGTACCCTGGTATGATACGGTATTGACCACCGATTCCGAGGATTTGTACAAAGCCAGTGATTCACGTGATTTTGTCATTGAAAAGATCTTCGAGGATTATCAGTTTGCCATTGACCATGTCTTGGAAGACCAACCCCAAGGTGCTGTGAACAAATGGTTGGTTCTGGCCTATGCCAGCAGAAATGCCCTTTTTGAGGGAACCTATAGAAAATATCATGACGAATTGAGTCTGGCCGGGACCGCCAACACTTATTTGCAAATGGCTTCCAATTTTTCAAAGCAAATCATGGATAGTGGTAATTTCTCCATTTACAACACAGGAAATCCCAACTCCGATTACTATACCTTGTTTTCGAGTGAGGACCTGACCTCAAACCCCGAAGTTATCTTTACCAACATCAATATAGCCAATGTAAAGGATAGTGGCGCATGGAGCGGGGTTTTTGGAAATTATGAGATGTCTCCCGCACGTGACCTTGTGGAAAGCTACTTGATGGCAGATGGTACTTATCTGAGCGACCAGCCCAATTATGAAACCTTGACGTTTGTGGAAGAGTTCACCGATCGGGACCCTAGATTGAGCCAGACCTATGCCTTTCCAGGCTGGGAACTCATCTATGTGACCAACTATTCCTCCGGTGCGGCCAACTATGTTCAACAATTGAACAAAAACTTTACGGGATATCACCAAATCAAAGGTTTCACCAATAGTTTGGACCAAGATTTCAGGAATGATGTGGATGTACCGGTATTCCGTTATGCCGAGGTACTACTGACCCATGCCGAGGCGGAAGCCGAACTGGGCTCCGTTTCACAAAGCATTTTGGATGCCACTATAAACGAATTGCGCAGCAGAGTGGGCATGCCCACTCTTACCATGTCCGTAGCTTCAGACCCTGTTCAAGCTGCCAGATACCCCAATGTAAGCAGCCCTGTTCTTTTGGAAATACGCAGGGAAAGAAGGGTGGAGCTTGCCTTGGAAGGAAGGCGGTTGGAAGACCTGAACCGATGGAAAGCCGGAAAATTAATGGAAAAGGAACCTCGCGGTTTATACTTTCCTGGCTTGGGCAAATACGACCTTACGGGTGACGGCATTGAAGACATCGTTCTTCTTGGCGCTTCTGATGTAGTTCCCAATCCTGAGGACCGGGAGACCAATAGCTTGGATGTTACCTTGATCTATTATCGGGCCGGTACTATTGGTGAAGATGTAGATGTATATCTTACCAATGGTTCCAGTGGCTATGTGATAGCCACACCGGAAAGAGGCACTTTTGAAGAACCCAAAGATTATTATAGACCCATCCCTGCTACAGAAGTTACCCTCAACCCCAATTTGGAACAGGTTTTTGGATGGGATTAGGCTTCAGTTGTTTGAGTTAGTTTGCTTTAATAAAGGAGGCCTAGTGGTCTCCTTTATTTTTGGTGCAACAAAGGTTCCTTCCAATTCCCAACCAACTACCATAGCCCCTCAACTTTCCTCGAAAATCTGCCCATAAAGACTATTTTTTTATGGTTATAGCGTATTTTCACCCCATAACTATAAAAAACACACCATGAAACGAGCACTACTATGTATTCTACTATTTCAGTTTGTGGGATGCACCGAACTACAACAGGTAGTAAACCAATTGCCCCAAGGGACCACAGGAATAGGAAATGCGGAAATTGCCCAAGGTCTTAGGGAAGCCCTGAACATGGGCATTGAGAAACAGGTAAATAAACTGGCCCTGGAAAATGGCTTCTTTAAAAATGAACTTGTAAAAATATTACTGCCCCAGGAGTTACAAAAGGTTGACAAGACCTTGCGGGACGTAGGTTTGGGGAGTTTGGCCGATGAGGGCCTCCGAATCATCAACCGTGCCGCGGAAGATGCCGTAGGCGAAGCCACGCCTATTTTTGTTGAAGCTGTCAAAGGAATCACTTTTAATGACGCCAAACAGATTTTATTGGGAAATGACAATGCCGCCACTCAGTATCTGGAAGGTTCCACCAAAACCAAATTGTACCAAAAATTCAATCCCATCATTAAAAATTCATTTCAAAAAGTGGGGGCCGACCAGATTTGGAGCAATATCATTACCAAGTACAACAATTTGCCCCTGACCAACAACGTAAACCCAGATTTAACGGATTACACCACCAATCAGGCCCTGTCTGGAGTGTATGCTATGATTGCGGTGGAAGAGAAGGAAATTCGGACAAAAATTTCCTCTAGAACAACAGATTTGTTAAAAAAGGTGTTTGCTCTTCAAGATTAATCATAATTTTTTCAGAATTACACAATAAGAGGAAAAAATTATCGTTATAAACTCAATAAAATTAGATATTTATAACAAAATCCTAAAGTTAATTTAACCTTAGTCCAAGGGTTAAACAGGAATTTTGCAACAGTTAGAATTATCTGAGTTAGCATTTTTTTGAGTTAGTTAGTTTAAAACCGGTGTTCGCACCGGTTTTTTTGTTGGACCATCCCAAAGCAATATCACTTCTTTTTGTACAACCCATCAAATGCCACTGACACTACCTGTTCTCCTTGTAAAACCTCCCAAAGCTGCCTAACGGTACCATCCTCATTTTTAGTCCACGTAATCCGGTTTCTGTACATTAGGCCATCATCCTTAGCAAACTCACCGGAAGTCAACATCATCTGGTTTCCCACCCTATTTCCTTTTAATTTTAGGTGTGCGCCGGTATTATCTACCCACAACTGTTCCCATTGCTGCTCAACGATATTAAAGAAATTAAGGCTTGTACCTGTATACCCGGGAGTGGCACTGGTCCAATTTTCGCGGATCACACATCCATTTTCCTCCCTACTTATACTACTTTCTCCTGCAGGAGCACCGTTGGCGGAATTTGTTACGGTCCATTCCCCAATCCAAAAATCAAAAGCTTTTTGATTCTCTGAACAACAATTGCAAGAAGCATTGTTCTGGGCATGGGCATGGAGAAAAAATAATAGGACAAAAGGCAATATCAATTTTTTCATACCTCTGGATTTTAGTTTTCCTTGGAACGATAAAACGACTCTCCTAAATGTACGTTAATTTATCCCTTAATAAATGTAAAGGAGTACCCACAAACCACCCACCAATGTTAAATTTTATATAAAGTACCTGATTTTTAGATGTATACCCCTCTCCCCCATAATCCACAAGCCTGTTTTGACCGTATCTTTGTTATAACAAATCTTGAGATATGAACAATCAGTATTGTAAAGTTGGGACAGTGACCCCGATAACCAGTGGAAGTCAAGCCATCTCCATTTTGGAGTTCAGATATAACAACTTTCTTGAAAAAGCGGCCAATGTTTCATCAATGGACACCCATCTTGGCGAATTTTTCAAAAGAAAGGCCCAAGGCATCAAAAAGATATTGGAAGCTTTGCGTTAAGACCCTTGATGCAATTTTCCCAATTCAACGGCCATATCCATTTGAATGGCTTTAGCCTTGTCCGCAGCAGCATCTGCGAAATCCATCCCTTGGGAGGCATAGAGAATTCCCCGGGAAGAGTTGACCAATAACCCTACATTTTGGGCCATTCCGTATTGGCAGACTTCCTGTAAGCTTCCCCCTTGCGCCCCCACGCCGGGCACCAACAAAAAACTTTCAGGCACAATTTCCCTGATTTCCTTAAGATAAGTAGCCTTGGTAGCTCCCACCACATACATCAACCTTTCCGAATTTTTATACGTTTTGGAAATCCGCAACACCTCTTTGTAAAGTTCTTCTTTCCCTATTTTTTTGGTCTGAAAATCAAAAGCTCCTTGGTTGGATGTCAATGCCAATAAAATAACATGCTTGTCCTCAAAATCCAGAAAGGGCTCCACAGAATCGCGGCCCATGTAAGGTGCAATGGTGACGGAATCAAAATTCAAGGTTTCAAAAAAGGCCTTGGCATATCGGGTGGATGTATTTCCAATATCTCCCCGCTTGGCATCGGCAATGGTAAAAACTTCAGGGTGGTTTTTATTTAAGTAGTCCATGGTCCTTTCCAAGGATTTCCAACCTTGGATACCATAAGCTTCATAGAACGCAATATTGGGCTTGTAGGCCACACAATATTCATGGGTAGCCTCTATGATGGCCTTATTGAAAGCAAAAATAGGGTCTTCCTCTTGGAGCAGGTGTTGGGGGATTTTCTCAAGGTCAGTATCCAAACCTACACACAGAAAGGATTTTTTTTGATGGATCTGCGAAACTAACTGCTCTATTTTCATGGATAGGTATTCTGGACCGACTTCTGGCGGTTAAAAAATTTCTGAGGCTTCTTTTAATTTCTCGGTGTTCTCCACTAACATCAACTCATCAATGATCTTTTGGATATCCCCATTGATAATGTTCTGCAAGTCGTACAGCGTGAGACCGATTCTGTGGTCCGTGACCCGACCTTGGGGATAATTGTATGTTCTGATCTTTGCCGAACGGTCACCACTACTTACTTGGGAATTTCTTTTGGCGGCATCCTCGGCTTGTTTTTTGGCCAGCTCCATGTCGTACAATCTGGAACGAAGCACTTTAAACGCCTTGTCCTTGTTCTTGTGCTGGGATTTCTCATCCTGACACTGTGCCACCAATCCCGTAGGGATGTGCGTCAAACGAACGGCGGAATAGGTAGTGTTCACCGACTGTCCACCTGGACCGGAAGAACAGAAATAATCGATTCTAACATCCTTGGGGTCTATCTGCACATCAAAATCCTCGGCTTCTGGTATGACCATCACCGTTGCAGCACTGGTATGCACCCTACCTTGTGTCTCGGTCTGCGGCACCCGTTGTACCCGGTGTACCCCTGCTTCAAACTTTAACGTACCGTATACGTCTTCCCCGGAAACCTCAAAGTGGATTTCCTTATATCCACCGCTGGTTCCTTCACTAAGGTCAATGATATTGGTACGCCATCCTTTGGATTCGCAGTATTTGGCATACATGCGGTACAGGTCGCCCGCAAAGATACTGGCCTCGTCACCACCGGTCCCGGCCCTAATTTCCATGACCACATCCTTGGCATCTTCCGGGTCTTTGGGAATGAGCAGGAACTTTATTTCGTCTTCCAATTTGGGCAATGCCCCTTTGGCTTCCTCCAACTGCATTTTGGCCATTTCCACCATTTCGGCATCACTTCCATCCGCAATGATCTCCTCGGCCTCCGTAATATTATTGGTAAGGTTCAGATATTCCTCCCGTTTATCCGAGAGCACTTTCAGGTCCTTGTATTCCTTGTTCAGCTTGATGTACCGCTTTTGGTCGGCAATGACATCTGGCTGAATGATCAAGTCCGAAACCTCATCAAAACGCTGTTTTACAATGTTGAGCTTGTCTAGCATAGATCCATCCTCGTTAAGGTTGCGAATTTACGATTTTTGGTTGGATTGTGTTTCGCTACTTTGTCTCAGTTCCCCACAAAAGTGGTCCCCAAAGTAAGGATAAAGGCATTGAGGCCATCACTACGATCATACTGGCTGAAACGCAGGTCTATGGTCTTCAACCCAAAATTGAGCACCTTGGCACTGGTAAAGATGTCCTTGTATTGGACCCCTACCCCATATTGATGGGCATCGTACTTGGACAGATCGTAATCCGAGGTATAAAATTCAGACGTGGAGAGGGCCGCTTCCTTTGGATAGAAATAATCGGCCGCAGTTTGGGTGTAATATCGATACGCGGGATAGAGCGTAAACTTATCCGTGAGTTTAAAAGGAAGTTCCAAATTGGCCGTATGCGAGGTAATGCCCCAATCATCCCAATACAGACGATAATAGGACCGCAATACCAGAAAATCGTTCACATAATAATTGAGTCTACCTCCAAAAGGAACCTTTAACCTACTGTCCGGCAGGTGCTCCACATCATCCGCCAATTGAAAATCATCAATGAAAAAATCTTCCGTATCCCCAAAGTACACCCTTTGGAACGGGGTACTCAACAACCCGTTCTGGGATACCAAATCCACAAAAAGCGCCCCTTGCACTCTTTTGCCCAATATTTGGGAAAAGCTCAATGAAAGTGAGTATGAGTTTCGGTTTTCCTTATCGAACTCGGTAAAGTTGGGCATGTAGGCCCCATTTCCAGTTATCCTATCATCAAAGAACCCTGGTCGTAGCTCAATGGGGTAAATGGCATTCCATTTATCTAAAAAGACCGTGCCACCCAAGCTCAATTCCGTGTTCTTCTCATTGAACAAACGGGTGTAATTACCGCCAAAGCCAATGGAGAAATAATCGTATTCTGAAGACACATACGCGTTGGCACTCCAAATGGTGTTACGGTCTTCGGAGCTATGCTGGTACGTGGGTTTGACATAGGCCAATATGTCTTTTCGGGACTCCCCGGAAGAAGCATCAAATGGGGTGACATTGAGCCCACCATCCAAAGGGTTCACATTACTGGATGACGCAGAAGTGTAGGCCGATAGGCCCACGTCTACCGTAAGCACATCATCCTCGTTCAAAGGCATACGCAGTACAATGCTCGATGTGGCATCCGTAAGATCTTCGGTGCCCTCTCCCCCAGTTACGGCCGCATGATTGCCATCTTGGTTGTAATAGCTGAACAGCAAGTCCACCTCGCTGGTTTCCAATACACGTCTTTTGTAGCTGGTATTGTCTTGCTGGGACCAACCTATGGCCAGGCACAGAAAAAAAATCAGGATGGTTGATTTCTTTGTAAGGTTGTTATGGAACATCACTGGCGCATCATTTTTAATTACAACCACAGCCCCCTCCCGTTTTACCTCCATTGGCCCCGGAAGAAGCTTCACGATAAATATGGAAATTGGTCTCGAACCGTTCACAAGGTCTGGCACTCAATTGCATTTCAGCGTCATTGATGTATGCCTTGTCGTACTCACGCACCACCACACAAGAACTGGAACAAATCAATATCAGCACAAAAAGAATGGGTTTTGCCATGGTTACAATTTACGGATTCGTATCAAAAATAATCCCTGAACTCTTGTGGATTTTATTATCGGAGTCCACCACCACCGCTTCCACACCATCTATTTGGTTGATCAAGTGGATGCCACTATCCTTTCCCATGATAAAAACAGCCGTTGCCAAGGCATCGCAAAGCTCGGCCTGTTTGGCAAAAATGGATACGCTGTTGATGCCCGTGGTAGGATATCCTGTCCTGGGATCAATGATATGGGAATATTTTATCCCTTTGAACATTATAAACTTTTCGTAGTTACCCGAAGTGGCCACAGAAGATTCCACAATAGGCAACCAACTGAACACCTTTTCCTTGCTCAACGGATTGGCAATGCCCACCAACCACTTCTCCCCGGTCACCTTGGTGCCCCAAGTGGTCAGATCTCCCGATGCATTGATGATTCCTCCTTTGACCCCCTTGGAGGACAAAAGCTCCTTGGCCCGATCCGCGGCATATCCTTTTCCAATGGCACCAAAGCTGATGCGCATACCACGCTCCTTTAAAAAGACCGTTTGCTGGCTCGGATCCAATATAATTTTTTGGTACCCTATTTTGGCAATGGAGTTTTTGATTTCCGTTTCAGATGGGATACTGTCCATGGTTCCGTCAAACCTCCAAATCTTGTCCATGGAAGCATAACTGATATCAAACGCACCATCGGTTATTTCTGAAATTTTTATGGAGCGTTCTATAAGTCCGTAGAGCTCTGGACTGACTTTTACGGGTTGTACCCCTGCATTTTTATTGATACGCGAGGTTTCCGAGGCTTCATCCCATGACGAGATTATTTTCTCAATCCGTTCAATTTCCGAAACAGCCTCATCAATGTCCAAGTAGCCTATCTCTTCGTTAGGGGCCACCACGGTAATCTCGAACCGGGTTCCCATTAACTTCAGGGTTTTCTTTACGGTAATGTCCTTTCGATCCAACTGTCCCATAGACAGCAGACAAGATAGACTGCAGCAAAGGGCCAAAAACATTCTCATTGTATAAAACCGTTCAAAATGGAGATGTACTTTTTTGGTGATGTCCTCACATTAAACCCGGTCTTGCCCAAAACAGATTGATGTTTATCCAAAACCACAACCAATGGAAAATGTCCTTTGGGGTTGTACTTTTCAGCAAGGGATGCATTGGCATCCGATAAGGTCGGGGGGAGTTCATTTTTTTTCTTCCGGGGAAAATCCGCATTATACATCACATAGTGTTCAGATGCATAAGCCTTAAACTCCTCGGATTCCCAAATTTGTTTCTTTAAACGTATGCAAGGCGCGCACCAATCGGACCCGGAAAAGACCAAAACAATAGGTTTGTCCTCAGCATTAGCCAGAGCCACGGCCTCATCAAAACTGCTTTGCCATTCTTGGGCATGCAGGCCGCCAAAGGCTACAAAGAACATAATGCCTAGGAACTGCTTCATGGATTTGGGGTGAAAATGATACTTATTCAAAAATTCGAAGGACACTGCCTTCGAGCTCGGTATTATAAATTTTCAAGGTTTTGGCTGGTTTGCTATCCACTTGGTTCAGCGGTGTCCCATTTTGGGCAAATCGGGAACCATGGACATCACAATAAAAAATCCCTCCATCTTGGTTGACAAAACGTACTTGATCATAGGATTCGTGGCTACACACCTGACTTGCGGCCACATAGTCGCCTTCCAAGTTTTTGGCGATCACCACTAAATTTTTCAGGATGAAGCCTCCATTGGCCACAAGGGCCTGGGCTTCTTGGGATGTAAGGTCTACCGTAAAATCCACTCCGGTGGGCTCTTCCACGATATTGCCGTCCACTTCATCTTTGGAGCATCCGTGAATACAGGGAAATGTTAGGGCAAATGCAGCACCTGCCCCCAAACTTCGAAGAAATTCCTTCCTTTCCATAGCGTGAGGTTTATAAAAGAACGTGAAATCAGGCTAAATCGTATACCTAATATTCAAACTTTCCGTAAGTGCTTTGAATGGTGAGTTTTTTCTGTTCAGAGGCCTCAACCCTGCCAATTATCTGGGCATCGACATCAAACTGCCTTGAAATGGAAACAATGTCTTCAGCTATCTTTTCATCCACATACAATTCCATACGGTGTCCACAATTGAACACTTGGTACATTTCCTTCCAATCGGTCCCGGATTGCTCCTGGATCAACTTGAAAAGTGGCGGAACAGCGAACATGTTGTCCTTAATGATATGAAGGTTCTCCACAAAGTGGAGAATCTTGGTCTGTGCCCCGCCGCTGCAATGCACCATTCCATGAACCTGATCCGTATTGTATTTTTCCAACACCCTTTTTATGATGGGCGCGTAGGTCCTAGTAGGCGAAAGCACCAATTTCCCTGCATCCAAAGGGGAATTAGGCACCTTGTCCGTCAATTCCACTTCCCCTGAATACACCAATTCCTCTGGTACCGAAGCATCATAACTTTCGGGAAATTTTTGGGCCAGATATTTTCCAAATACGTCGTGGCGGGCAGAGGTAAGCCCATTGCTCCCCATGCCACCGTTATATTCCGTTTCATAAGTGGCCTTCCCAAAAGAGGCCAGTCCCACGATGACATCCCCGGGCTTGATATTGGCATTGTCCACCACCTTGGAGCGTTCCATCCTCGCGGTGACTGTGGAATCCACAATGATAGTCCTCACCAAATCCCCAACATCTGCCGTTTCACCACCTGTGGAATGTATGGTGATCCCATGCTTTTTTAAATCAGAAATAAGTTCTTCGGTTCCATTGATAATGGCCGAAATGACCTCCCCGGGAATCAGGTTTTTGTTCCTTCCAATGGTAGAAGACAACATAATATTGTCCGTGGCCCCCACGCAGATAAGGTCGTCCACATTCATGATCAAGGCATCTTGGGCAATCCCTTTCCAAACGGAGATATCCCCGGTTTCCTTCCAATACATATAGGCCAAGGAGGATTTGGTACCTGCGCCATCGGCGTGCATGATCAAACAATGCTCCTCGCTCCCTGTCAAATAATCCGGGACTATCTTACAGAAGGCTTTGGGAAAGAGACCTTTGTCAATGTTCTTGATGGCATTGTGCACATCTTCCTTGGAGGCCGAAACCCCTCGCTGCGCATATCTTTTACTGGTTTCCGATGACATTTCTTTGCTTTGGGCAAAAATAACGGAAAGCCACGAATTAATCGTTAACCGTTCTTTCCTATTTTGCGAACAACAACTCGCTGTATTTGGTAAATGGCCATAAATCGTCCGCTATGAGTTTTTCCAGTTTATCGGACTGTTCGCGGATGGCGTCAAAATAGGGTTTTACATTATCACAATACGCCTGCGCTTTCTTTTGGGCCGTGGAAAGTCCATTGGCCCGTTTTCGCGCTTCGGTCATTTCATCGGTCAATTTCTTGATCTCAACAATATGCTCCCCTACCTGCTCCAAGATGTTCAATTGGGGTTCGGCCACTTTTTTGTGCGCCGCTCCATATACTTCCTTCAAACCGGAAATGTTCTCCAACAAGGTATTCTGGTATCGAATGGCGGCCGGGACAATATGGCTATAGACCATCTCCCCCAATACCCTTCCTTCTATTTGGATATGGAATATATAAGCCCCCAACTCTACCTCTTGATGGGCCTTGAGCTCCACTTCGTTCATGACTCCCATATCCTTGAACAGGGCCACACTTTCCTTGGAAGTGATTACCTCTAGGGCTTGCGGAGTGTTTTTATTATTGCTCAGCTTTCGCCTTCGTGCCTCCAACTGCCATTCTTCCCCATAGCCATCGCCTTCAAAACGGATTCGCTTGGACGTTTTGATGTACTCACGCAGCACATTGAATACAGCCTCATCCTTTTTGAGGTTCTTTTTATCAATGAGTGCATCCACCTCTTTCTTGAAATCGGTGAGCTGTTTGGCCATAATGGTGTTGAGAATGGTCATAGGCTTGGCACAATTGGTCTTGGAGCCCACTCCCCTCATTTCAAACTTATTGCCCGTAAAGGCAAAGGGAGAAGTCCGGTTTCGGTCTGTATTGTCCAATAAGATTTCCGGGATTTTCCCTACTACATTGAGTTTGAGTTCCGTTTTCTCCTCTGGCGACAATTTTCCTTTGGAAACCCCTTCCAATTCATCGAGCACATCGCTCAGTTGCTTTCCTATAAAAATGGATAGGATCGAGGGGGGTGCCTCATTGGCCCCCAGCCTATGGTCATTACTTGCCGATGCTATGGAGGAGCGCAATAATTCCTCATAGGTATCCACCGCCTTTATGGTATTGACAAAAAAGGTCAAAAACTGAAGGTTCTTCATAGGAGTGGTCCCGGGGCTGAGCAGATTCACTCCGGTATCTGTGGCCAAAGACCAATTATTGTGTTTTCCCGAACCATTGATGCCCTCGAAGGGTTTTTCATGGAAGAGCACCCTAAAATTATGCTTGTCGGCTATCTCTTCCATAACATCCATCAATAATAAGTTATGGTCCACGGAAAGATTAGCTTCTTCAAAAACAGGTGCGAGCTCAAACTGGTTGGGAGCTACTTCATTATGCCGTGTTTTTACAGGAATGCCCAATTTGGTGCATTGTTTTTCCAGATCACTCATAAAACTGAGTACTCTTGGTGGTATCACTCCAAAATAATGATCGTCTAACTGCTGGCCCTTCGCCGCCAAACTCCCCACAAGGGTCCTACCGGCCATTACCAAATCCAACCGGGACTGCACCAAGGCCTTGTCCACCAAAAAGTATTCTTGCTCCCACCCCAAAGTGGCATATACTTTACGCACATTCTTATCAAAGTACTGTGCAACATCCGTGGCCGCTTGATCTATAGCATACAAAGCCCTTAACAAAGGAGCCTTATTGTCCAACGCCTCTCCGGTATACGCTACAAAAATGGTAGGAATACAAAGTGTGGTCTTATAAATAAAAGCGGGGGAAGTGGGATCCCAAGCCGTGTAACCCCTTGCTTCAAAGGTGTTTCGTATTCCGCCGCTGGGAAAACTGGAAGCATCGGGCTCTTGCTGCACCAATTGTGCACCGCCAAACTTTTCCATGGCCTTGCCATCGGACATAATATCAAAGAAAGCGTCATGTTTTTCCGCGGTGGCCCCGGTCAAGGGTTGAAACCAATGGGTATAATGGGTAGCACCCATGGACAACGCCCAGGCTTTCATGCCCTCCGCTACTTGGTCGGCTATCTTCCTATCTATCTTATTGCCCTGAAAAATGGCCGATTTTACATTCTCAAAAGCTTCCTTGGTCAGAAATTGAAGCATCTTGTCTTCATTGAACACATTTCTGCCAAACAAATCGGACCGCTTTCCAGTCTCGTCCATCTGTATATGTTCTCTTTTACGGCTTTCCAGTAAAGCCTCAAATCTCATTTTTGGCATTCTCAAAAAGTTTAGTCCACAAAGCTACAATTAACAATTTAATAATTTATTTGCCTAAAAATACTTTTTTTTCCATGCTACCCCCGTTTAAACAGGGGTAATAAAAATTATAATGTCATTTTAGCCATTTTAACCCTCTAAAAGATATATTATCAAATGAAAAAACTATTTTTGTCAATCGTGAATTTGAGAACATATAACTACCAAAATTATGAGCAAATCTAAATTAGAGTATTTATGGTTGGATGGTTATGAGCCAACAGCCAACATTAGAAGCAAAACACGAATTGAAGAGGATTTTAGCGGTAAATTGGAAGATTGCCCAATGTGGTCTTTCGATGGTTCCTCCACCAAGCAAGCCGAGGGTGGTTCTTCTGACTGTTTGTTGAAGCCTGTTGCTATCTATCCCGACCCTGCAAGAAGAAATGGGTATTTGGTGATGACCGAGGTGTTGAATCCAGATGGAACTGCCCATGCGAGCAACTCCAGGGCCACCATTGATGATGAAGATGATGATTTTTGGTTCGGTTTTGAACAAGAGTACTTTATCATGGATACAGCCACGCAATTACCACTTGGTTTCCCTGTTGGTGGTTATCCTGGCCCACAAGGTCTTTACTACTGTTCTGTAGGTGGCCGAAACACTTGGGGCAGGGACTTGGTTGAAGAGCATGCCGACCTATGCTTGGAGGCTGGACTACAGTTTGAAGGTATCAACCAAGAGGTTGCTGCCGGACAGTGGGAGTTCCAGTTGTTCGCCAAAGGTGCCAAAAAAGCTGGTGATGAAATCTGGGTGGCTCGCTATTTGCTTCAAAGATTGACCGAAAGCTACGGATACTATATTGAATACCACCCAAAACCCATCAAAGGGGATTGGAACGGTTCCGGTATGCACGCAAACTTCTCCAATACACTTTTGAGAACTTGTGGATCCAAAGAAACCTACGAAAAAGTATGTGAGGCCTTCCGACCTGTAACCAAAGAGCACATCGAAGTGTATGGTGAGTTCAATGATGAGCGTTTGACCGGTAAGCACGAGACTGCTTCCATCAAAGATTTCAGTTACGGTGTATCCGATAGGGGTGCTTCCATCCGTATTCCAATCTTGACCGTTGAAAAAGGATGGAAAGGATGGCTGGAAGATAGAAGACCTGCTTCCAACGCAGATCCATACCGAGTAGCGGCCAGAATCATTAAAACAGTGAAATCTGCCGACGTATAGGACACACCAATGTTTGTGTATAAATTAGTTGTTGATTTGAAAACCGTCCCTCCAAAGGGGCGGTTTTTAGTTTAGGGTAATATATACGAAGGTTACATAAAAGGCCAACAGTATTAAACCGTCCCGCCAGCCCAAGCGCAATCCCTTTGGAAAAAACACCAAGGGCAATATCAACAGGGAAATCCCCAACATCCAGAAGATATCACTGGAAAGCAATCCTTGGTCCACCACAGTAATCGGGGTGATTATGGATGTGATTCCCAAAACTGCCAAAAGGTTGAAAATATTGGAGCCTATCAAATTCCCCAAGGAAATGGCCTTTTCCTGTTTTAACACGGCAATTACCGAGGCTGCGAGTTCTGGAATACTGGTCCCCACAGAAACCACCGTTATACCAATAACGCGATCGCTCACACCAAAAGCCGAGGCCATGCCCACAGCTCCCTCAATAAGAAGTTCAGACCCTCCCCAAAGTGCCGTGCCCCCTATACCTAAATACAATGCGGTCTTATACATGGGCAAGTATTCATCATCCTCCGGCATTTCATCCACGACAGCGGTTTTTTGAAACCGGAGCAGATATACCAAAAAGAGGAACAAAAAGGAGACCAGAATAATTCCTTCGTACTGCTGCAAGACCCCATCAAAATAAATAAAACCACAGAACAGCAGGGAGGCCACCATCATAACCGGCCAATCCGTGGTATAAAAACTTTTTCGAACATCTATACTCCCCATAAGTACCGTAATGGCCAACACCAGTCCCAAATTGGCAATATTGGACCCTACAACGTTGCCCAAAGCCAAATCAGGGAACCCATCCAATGCCGCCTTTATGCTCACAATAAGTTCCGGGGCCGAAGTGGCAAAGGAGACCACCGTCATCCCTATCACAATTTTAGGAATGGCCAACCGGAGCGAAAGGGCCACAGCAGATTTCAACAACCAATTTCCTCCTGCGATAAGCAATACAAGACCAATAATTATATAAAGTGTATTTTCCAAGTAGTTCGATTTTGTGGCAAAGATATGGGAAGATTTATTGTCTTGAATAGGGAGGTACAAAAGCTTATCCAAATTCAATATGACGACTCATAAATTACCATGGTCCACACACAACAAACCGTGATTTCCAAATAATGAAATCGTTCAAAACACCCCATTTTTAAACGAAATCCCCCTTGGTTTTTAAAAAGGGGCCAAAAATGGCCCTACAAATGTTACATTTTATAATTCATTTCATCACTATACATTTAAATATGTAACTTTTTTCAAGGGAAGTACAAAATATCCAAGGAGCATCTCATTTAAAAACCTACAATCTTGTATGCAATTGTATAGATTTTCATTGAAAAGTTTGGAGACATGATTTCTGTCATTTTAAATTGAAAAAAGTAATCGGCCAACAATCATTTTTTAACCTAAAAATCAATCCAATAATGATTACCATTGTCAAACTTTTTGTGATGCTCTTCATGCTTATCATTGAAACCATTTTTATCTAATGCAAACAAAAATCCAAAGGCTTTTTTGGACGTGGTTTCCGATGCAGTACACCCCCTATCGATACGGGATTTCATTTTTATTAAAAGTTTAGCATATAAATGCTATCGATTTGATTATTTTACACCTCTAACAAATCAACTCAAAAAAAGTGAAAAAAATAACAATTGTAGCTATGGCACTTATTGCCATGGCTTCTTGCAAAAATGAACCGAAGAATGAGGAAACCCCCTCAAAAAGTGCTGAGTTCGCCACCGTATTGGACAACTATTATGAGGATGGGCTCAAACTGAATCCCTTACAGGCCACTATGGCCGGCGACCACAGGTACGATGACTCCTTCCCCAATATGCTTTCCGATGTGTACAAAGGGGAATCAAAAGCCTACTATGAAGGATATAAGGAAAAACTATCCCAGTTCCCAGATGAAAGCCTTACGGAGAGTGAACAGATGAGCAAGGCCATCCTGTTATGGGAATGCAACATTAATCTGGATGAGTTCAATTTTAACGCGGACCTTACTCCCATTGACCAAATGTGGTCCCCCAATTTATTTGTGGGGCAATTGGCAAGTGGCTCCAGTGCACAACCCTTCAATACGGTAGAGGATTACGAGAATTGGATGAAACGGGTAGATGGCTATTTGGAATGGCTGTCCAGCACGGAAACCAAAATGAAAGAGGGCATGGAAAAAGGCCATGTTCTCCCAAAGTCATTGATCGTAAAAGTCCTGCCCCAGCTCCAGTCCCAAACGGGAAAGGATTTGGACCAGCATCTGTTCTACCAACCCATAAAAAATATGCCTGCCGATTTTACCGAGGAACAAAAGGCGTCGCTCACCAAAGCCTACGAGGACATGATCACCAACAAGGTCATTCCCGCCTATGAAAGTCTCTACAATTTCATGAGCACTGATTATCTTGAGGCTGGCCGTGAATCCAGCGGCATACAGGGCGAACCCAATGGAGATGCCTATTATGCCCATCAAATCAAAAAATACACGACCACCAATATGACCGCCACCGAAATCCATGAATTGGGATTGAGCGAAGTGGCCCGTATACGTTCCGAAATGGAAAAAATAAAGGAGCAGGTCGGTTTTGAAGGGGACTTAAAGGCGTTTTTCGATTATGTCCGAAACAATAAGGACCTTATGCCCTTTACGGACCCGCAACAGGTAATCGACAATTTCAATGCCATCCATGAGCGCATGAAGCCCCAGATTGAAAAACTGTTCGACAAAAAACCGAAAACCCCTTTTGAGGTAAGGCGGACCGAAGCATTTCGTGAGAATTCGGCAAGTGCCGAATACAATCAAGGATCCCTGGATGGCACTCGACCTGGTATTTTCTATGTCCCCATCCCCGATGTGACCCATTACAACACCTATTCGGATGAGTCCCTATTCCTACATGAGGCCATTCCTGGGCACCACTATCAAATATCATTGACCCAAGAGAACGAGGAACTTCCCGAATTCAGGAAAACCCTTTGGTACAGTGGCTATGGGGAAGGCTGGGCCCTTTATACCGAATCATTGGGCAAAGAATTGGGATTGTACACGGACCCCTATCAGTATTTTGGGATGTTGGGTGCCGAAATGCACCGTGCCGTTAGATTGGTGGTGGATACCGGCCTACACTCCAAAGGATGGACCCGCGAAGAAGCCATTCAATACTCGCTGGACAATGAAGCTGAATCCGAAGCCAGCATCACTTCAGAAATTGAGCGCTACATGGCCAACCCTGGTCAGGCCCTATCCTACAAAATAGGACAGCTGAAAATCAGGGAGCTTCGCAAAAAAGCTGAAGATGCCCTTGGAGACCAGTTCAACATTGGGCAATTCCACAACCAAGTTTTGGAAACCGGCTGTGTTCCCTTGGCATTGTTGGAAGATAAAATTGACCGTTGGATCGCCTCCAACCAATAGGATTTAAAAAAAGGGCCAATTGAATTGGCCCTTTTCTTTTGCACCACGGTTGCCCGTAACCCAATATCTTGGTTATATTTGTTTTGACCAACACCTAACACCATGCTTTTCAAAATCTTGGCAAAAATCAACAAGGTAGTACTTCCTTCTTTTACCAAAAGAGGATTGGACCTATCCAAGGCCTCCAAATTGCAGCTGGCCATTATAGGCTGGCGGTATTATGTTACCAAAAACGCTTTGGACTAATACTGCAAAAGGGCCTCTATCTGATAACCGTTCAGTTTTTCGGCGCCATTTAAGAAGGTAAGCTCTATTAAAAAATTACACTGCACCACTTCCCCTCCCAGTTTTTCAATCAATTTACAAACGGCATTGGCTGTTCCTCCAGTGGCCAACACATCGTCGTGCACCAACACTTTCTCGCCTTTTTTTATGGCATCGGTATGGATTTCCAAAATTTCCGAACCGTACTCCAGTTCATAGGACTCCGAAATGGTAGTATGGGGCAGTTTTCCCGATTTTCTTACCGGAACAAATCCAGCTCCTAAACGCGAGGCCAATAATGGCGCAAAGATGAACCCCCTGCTGTCTACCCCCACCACTTTATCAATATGCATATGGCTTGCAAAACCGCAAAGCACATCGCAGGCCTTGTTGAGCGCTTTTGGATCACTTAAAAGTGGGGTTATGTCCTTGAAGATGACACCGGCTTTGGGAAAGTCTTCTATATCACGAATGTAGGAAGCTAAATCCATAGATTTTTTTGACAGGTGAGGTTTTGTAGTAAAGTTAAAAAGAAATATATTTGCAGCCCTATAAAAGGCCGCGTGGCGCAACTGAATAGCGCATCTGATTACGGCTCAGAAGGTTGCAGGTTTGAATCCTGCCGCGGTCACTGAAAATGAAGGAGTTGGAGAGGAAATTTCGCCAGCTCCTTTTTTATTTGCCCATTTTTTGCCCAAAATTCCAATAATATGAACAGATTAATAATTGTTGGCATATGATTGAACCTGAATGCCCTCTGCTTAGTCGTTAGAACTTCTGAAATCAAGGTACCTATTAAACAGCTTTGTTTTGACAACAAACGAAAAAAAATATTGCAAAGCAAAAACCAGAAAGGGAAAAAGGTGTAAAAACCCACCTGAAAAATATGGCTACTGTCACCTACACTTGGGTAGACGGATTAAAACATTAGTATTAAGAGTTTCAGGGAGTTTTGTACTTCTTACAATCTTAGCTTGGGCTATACAGTATGGCCTTACAAAAACTGTTGATAAGGTAATTGATTCCAGTTCAATTAATGATTTCGATTGCGTGACCGAAAAGGAAATGGAAGGGTTGATTTTAAGATCCAGAAATTTTTCTCAACAAGATAAAAGAGGGGAAATCCTCAAAAGTGACGAAAACATTGTTGAAGATACCTTGGTAATACATTTTCTTGGTGGAACCTTTCTTAATAATGCCGCTACGTTGGATTTTTTGAAGAAAACTCCAAACTGGTGTCCCAATAGAGTTAAGTCTGGGACTGGAAAAATGTATTGCCCATTTAGTATTACATTGGGAAATGATAACAGGCTGATGGTTTCAATGTCAATTTATGGGCAAAACGACCAAGAGATTGGAGCGATTAAAGACAATAAATTTATCGTAAATGATAATTGTAGGTTTATGTTTAACTATGATGACAAAGGATTTGAGGTTGTAAATAATACCGCTGAAATTGTTTACTTTTCAATGGATTTAGTTAAAAAATCAAGAATTCAAATAAGAGGGGTCTTTGAACGGGAAGGCAAAAGTACCGTGATAGCTGACAGTATAACCTTAATAAATTGGAATTCAAATGACCCTCTTGTTGAAAAAACCGTTCAACGGAACAAGCCAATTTTTGAATATTTTGATCCAGATTGGAGAGGTAAAAGAATAGAACCCTCTCTTTGAAACTCCTTCAAATTATTAAGGCCATATCTTAAAATAAAACAGCAAGCCTTTGATTTTATGGATTGCCAGGTGAAAGTCAAGACAAATTGTAAAATGGTGGTATTAATTTCAGATTTATGACTGGTACAAAAAAGAAATGGTGCAGGGTTCGTGAAGATGATGGACATTGTCTTAATTACGCCCACAAATTTGGATATTGTCGCAAGCACTATATTAAAAGAGTAAAGTGGTTAAGAGGGGGGCTGATCACCATAGTAATTTGGATTGTACTGGAACTTTTCATTCCAATCACTATCGGTGGTTGGTTAAATAATTTAATATGGCCAAAAGAAAGGCTTGGTGGGATTATATTCGAGAGGGGAATAATGGAGCCTGAAATTAAGTTCAAACATAGTGTGGGACTTGACGGAAAACCAGGATACTTCGTTACACATGAAATTCCATCATCGTTGTCATCTTGTATTATTGGAAAATTAATTCCTGCTAATGAGCCGTGTACACTTAGTTATAGAATATCAGAAGATGGCGAATTTCTTTTGACTGCAAAACTATACGACATTGAAGGCCTTCCAGTTACCATTATTAAAGACAACTACCTAATCGATATAGACCCCAATAATTACAAATATAACTATGATGATAGGGGAATGGAGATTGTGGACAAACATTTAAATGTCATTTTCTCCCTCAACCTTTTGAATAGTACGACAGTAGAAATGAGGGGAATCCTAAAATATGGCAACAGTAGAATGATTATTAGAGGAGACTCAACCATGTTGCTTCAGTCAGACGATGTTGAGAAAAACTACGGCTATTGGGCATCCATACCCAGACTTTTCGAATATACTGGGGAAGATTGGAAAGGTAAACGTATATCAGAATAAATCTCTATTGTATCTCCAAACAAAGAAACAAAAGAAGAGGCCAAAAAATACTTTTTCAAAGAACCTTGAAATAGTTAATATCTCAAGCTCCCTAATCAATAAAATTGTTATCACCAAAGAGACTATAATTGATATAAAAACTCTAAGAAACAAAAGAGCAACTTTCCAATCGGCGTTATGGATTTTGGATATGGTTTCCATGAACATCGAACAATTCAGTTGTGATTAAAGCATGGTTGACATCATAACGTTTCTTTTCAAGGGCAACCCCATTATCCTTTCTATTCATCAGGTTGTGTTCCTTATCCAGATATCGTTTTTCCAAAATCAACCCTAAAGGGTTTCTAACATATTCCACCCGATTGACTCCAGAAATCCTATGAACGGCTTTCAATCCTTTTTCATCCAAGTACGTCTCCGAAAGTAAATGCCTTCCATTTGCAGTCCATTCGGCCACATATTTTGCATATCCTCCATTGGCATTCTTGGGATTCCCCTCACCATCTTGAAATTCCAACAGGGTCCTATTCCCAAATCCATCGGTTTCAAAATGCCACCTCTCCGCTCCGGACCAATGGGTAGCCGGATTCTTCTGTTGGTCAAAAAACACAATATCCTCCAATTCATAACCATTCCACACATTTTGTTCCCCGGCAGTATGGGAAGGCCCAATGGCAGGTTTTCCGTTGGCATCAAAAACCTCCCAACGGTCAAAACGCCCTTGGGAATCGTAGTAATACTTAAAAAAAGCTGCTCCATTATCGGTATTGACCAAATTGCCCTCTGCATCAACATTTTCAAGGGTTCCGAAGTATCCGTATCCATCAAAGGTCATACGGGTCCGTAAAAAATGAAACTCTCCTCGCAAAGGAACCAGTTCCCCATTACTGTCCAAACGTTCCTCAATAATGCTTCCATTGGGCTCGTGGAACCATTGGTAGCTCATCACACCAAACCAGTCAGAAACCGGCTCACCGTTGGCATCAATAAAAGTCAAGGAGATGTTTCTCCCCAATGCGTCCTTTTCATAAATCTTGGCATACACCTTCCCCATCACCGAAACCCGGTTCCCAAAACGGTCAAAAAAATGGTGCACTTCCTTATCCGGGGAATGGGTGATTTTGGTATGGGGTGCATTGATGTTCAGGTTTCCAAATCGACCTTCAAACTCCTTGTATTCCTCTCCAATACGAACATGGGTTGCGATGACCTGGTTGCTTGCATTATAGTCCACTTTTAGGTTGATTCGGTGCAACGCCTCCTCTTCGGTAATGGGATACCCTCCCTTTACAGGTTGATATGGAGATTCCCAAAAGGGCAACACGGCATAGTATTCACTTCGGTGGGCTCCATCCGATAGTTGCCCATGACCTAGATTGCAAACTATGACCAAACAGGCCAAAATCAGTGTTTTTGTAACTTTCATGATATGTGATGGCTTATACTTGACTCAATGGTCCAAATATGGATGTAGCCTGATGTTTTTTTGTCCTGTTTACAAAAAAGCGGACATCCATTTATATGAATTTTAACATATTACGAAAGGCATAGGCTTTAACTTGGGCCCAAACCAAAACACATGGAGCCTTCCGTAGCATTGACCATTTTTTCCGGGGCAGCCATCTCCAGTGGATTGATGATGGTCCTTTACTTTTTGTTGGTGCGCAACGAAAACAAATGGGGAGACCTTGCCGTGGGGCTCTTGTTCTTGGCCTTGGTGATGCGACTTTCCAAATCATTGTTCTCCTATGTTTTTCACGGGTCTTCCGTAGTGGGTATTTCATTTGGGCTATTAGGCTCGGTTCTTATGGGACCGTTGCTGTTCCTCTACTTTACATACACGCTTACGGGTGGGAAAAAGTTTCAATGGCAGCACCTTTTACATTTGATCATTCCCTTCGTCGCATTTATCCTTGCGGCCAATGAAGTCTTTCCTGCATTTGGACTTTACGTTTGGGCGGGGCACTTTTTAATGGGATACCTTATTGTTGTGGGGTATCGCTTAGTGTTTGGCAAGTGGTCCATGGGGAAGGTATCAAAATGGCACAATTCCCTATTTTATGGGGTTCTTGGATTATGGCTGATATTCTCCCTCCAGTTGTACATTTCCAGTAGGACATTTTACATATGGGGCATCCTATTGGCTTCTCTGACCATCTATATCCTGTTTTTTATAGCATTGAGAACCCCCATGTTCCGAAGCAAAAATCGCCCAGTAGTCACCCCAAAAGAGGTGAAGGATAAAATAATCCATGCCCTTGAGGTGGAACGGGCTTTTGTGCAACCAGGGATTTCCATTGCACAGTTCTCTAAAATGATCGGTACCCCTGCTTACTTGGTATCAAATGGGGTAAAATCCATTTATGGAAAAAGCTTTAAGGATGTGATCAATAGCTTTAGGATTCAAGAAATCACATCCAAACTCTCCCATATTGATTTTGCCCATGAAAAGGTTGAAAATCTGGCCTATGATGCAGGTTTCAACACATCTTCTGCCTTTTACAGTGCTTTTAAAAAGGAAACGAATATGACCCCACGGGCCTATCAAAGGCAGCAGCAAAACAAATCTTCCTAACCATACCCCTTTTGACCTTCCCTCAACCTTTAAACAAAATCATGGCTCAAGGTTTATCTTTTTAAGGAATCCAGGTTTCTGCGCGCCTCTTTCAGTTCCAACTGTAAGCGTTGGTTTTCTTCCAGATACTCCAAACGAATGCGTTCCATTTCGCGCTCAAAATCATCTGCGGGAACATATTGGGGTTCAAACAAACTCTCTTTTAAAATACTGAACAGGGTGAACAAAAAGCTTATGGCCACCGCTGCTATGAGTCCAAATAGTAACGTTTTCTCCTTTTTAAGCACAGGGGACTTCTTCTTGAACAATTGCTTTTTCTCTTTACCGTTTTTTTTAACGGCAGGCAATTGCTCCAAAAAAACATCCCACTTTTCCTCCTCTTTGACGTACATATCCATAAACCCCCCATCATTCAAAAAATCCTGGGTACTGGGCGTTGAGGCCAACAAAAATATCTCCACCCCATTGCCACTCATAATATCTAGTAAATTGGTATCGTACTCCTGTATATCCTTTATCAAACGCTCAACAAAGTGTAGGCTGTAATTGGGTCGGAGAAATTCATCGTAGAGAGTCTGTATCTCAAAATAATCCTTTCGGTCCAATGCATATTCCAGAAAACGGTCCTTTAGTTCTGCCTTAAAAAATTCGCCCATTCCCTAGATACGATGTTTTACGATACTGCATTGGTTTTCATGTGTAAAATTAAAGTGATTGGCTCATTATTACCTCAAGTCACAAGTAAAGAATTTGTGATTTTTACTCCATTGTTCGGCTTATACATTAAAATATATGACCCTTTCAGGAACTTTCCCTGAAAAGGAAAACACTCATTAAACTTGTTGGGATAAAAATGAACGGCGAAAAATAAAAAACGCTTTAAACGATTTCAGCGCTCAATCCGGCCTCCAATAATTGGGAACATTTGGGTTCAAGATAGGAATACTCCCCGGTCTTCACCGTGCATTTGCCATTGTAGTGTACGATCAAGGAGCATTGTTCAGCCTGTTCAGGGGTATGCTCACACACTTTGATCAAGGTTTCAATGACATGGTCAAACGTATTCACATTGTCATTGAACAATACAATCTCATTCTGCTCTACAACCTCTTCCTCGAGAAGCAGGTCTTCCGATTCTTTTTCCCTAGTGCCCATAATCCATGGAGTTAAAGCCTTTCTAATTTACATATTTTGCTGAAATCCAATTGTTCTTTTCCAGATTTTTTTCAAATTGTAATCCGTAGGCTGCACATTTTGAGGAAATTGCATCCAAATCCCCCGAATAAAAGCCACTTAATAAAAGTGTTCCCCCAGAAGTAAGGCACTCCACATAGACAGGAATATCTTCCATCAATATATTGCGGTTGATGTTGGCCAAGATCACATCGTATTCTTTTCCTTTCAACAAACTGCTATCGCCTTGAAAGGCTTTGATACTCCCACAATCATTCCGCTCTATGTTTTCTTGGGTGTTCAAGTAGCACCATTCGTCAATGTCTATGGCATCTACAGGTCCTGCCCCCTTCTTTTTGGCCAAAATGGCCAAAACCCCGGTTCCGCAACCCATATCCAATACCGATTTCCCTTGAACATCCATATCCAAAATATGCTGGAGCATCATATGGGTGGTTTCATGGTGCCCGGTTCCAAAACTCATTTTGGGTTCTATCACAATGTCATACTCCACCTCAGCTGCGGGATGGAACGGGGCACGCACCATACATCTGTCCCCAACGGTAATGGGATGGAAATTCCGTTCCCATTCAGCGTTCCAGTTTTGTTGTTGGATTTCTTTTTGGGTCCATGAAATCTCAAAACCCGGTTGTTGCAGAATATAAAGTCCGTTCAAAATATCCTCCCGCCAATCCGATTTTAAGATATAGGCCAAAAGTCCGGTTTCATTCTCCACAAAACTTTCAAACCCCACCTCTCCCAGTTCGGCAATCAAAATATCCGTTGCCGGTTGAGCCGGTTTTATTGTAAAATCATACTCGAGATATACCAATCCCATAGTTTCCGATCAAATGGCGTTGATGATGGCCACAAAGTCCGAAGCCACCAAGGAAGCCCCTCCGATCAATCCTCCGTCCACATCGGGTTTGGAAAAAATCTCCTCTGCATTGTTTGGTTTCACACTTCCTCCATAGAGGATGGAAACTTCATCAGCGATGGAAGCATTGTAGGCCTCTGCAATGGTCTTGCGGATAAAGGCATGCATTTCCTGGGCTTGCTCCGGGGAAGCAGTCTCTCCAGTTCCTATGGCCCAAACAGGCTCATAGGCCAAAACGATGTTTTTCCAAGCACTGGCCTCCAAATGGAAGAGTCCGTTTTTCAATTGGCTTTCCACTACGGAAAAATGGTTGTCGGATTTCCTGTCCTCCAGTTCTTCACCAAAACAAAAAATAGCTTTTAGTCCCTTGGCCACCGCGGTGTCCATTTTCTTCGCCAATAGCTCATCGGTTTCACCAAAGTAAGAGCGTCGCTCAGAATGACCCAAGATAACCGTATCTATATCCAGGTTCAAGAGCATATCCGCAGAGATTTCACCGGTGTACGCACCGCTTTCTGCAAAATGCATATTCTGGGCCGCTACTTTGATGGTGGAGGATTCCAAGCTTCGTTGGGCTGTTTCCAGGTTCACAAAAGTGGGAGCCACAATGACCTCCGCTTTGGTGTCGGGCAGTTTTGCGGAAAGTTCGGCCAACAAAGCCTCGGTCTCTTCCCTATTCTTGTTCATCTTCCAGTTTCCTGCCACTATCTTCGTTCTCATGTTTTGTTTTTTTGTGGGTTATGTTTAAAGCGTAAGTTTATCTAAGTCGTTGTAATGCACTTTTTGTTGAATGGTGCCCTTTCGTAAAACCAATATTGCGGGATTGGAACGCACAATGGTCTTCAATGTAGTCTCATCCGTAAAGTAAAAGTCGAAATCCAGTTTATATTTTTGTTCCACCTGATTGGCCAAATCGTCACTTGAGGCTGACATACCGATTACCGTATATCCCTTTTTCTTTGCTTCATTGGTCACCTGGGCCACTTCGGGGAAAAAATCGTAGTTGCTCTTGGCCAGATCGTAAGCTACCACCATGATGAGCTTATCCTCTTCCAAAAGTTCGGCAGCATAATCCTGACCGTCCTTTTCAATGGTGAAATCATGGATGGGAGGTTCGTATCCGGCTTGGATCTGTGTGGTCTCCACATCTATGAACTCACCTTCCACGCTAGGGTATTCCCCATTGGTGATTATGGTTTGCTCGCCCCCGTTCACTTTGAAACGCCAAGCATACTCATACAGGGGTTGTGGTGCGTCATCCGGAACTGTCATCCCCTCCTGAATGTTGGCGCCAATTTTATAGGGCCTGAAATCCACGGATGGCAAATGGTTCAACACATGGTTGGCAAATAAAATACAGGCCAGCAGAGCTGCTCCTCCCACCATCCAATTGGTTTTTGTGTTGAAAAGTGGAGTGATGTATTTTCTTCCATAAAATAAAATCAGAATGAAAACCAATAGTATCACATCCTTGGTGAACGATTCCCAAGGGGTCAGTTTTACAGCATCACCAAAGCAACCACAATCAGTCACTTTGTTGAAATAGGCGGAGTAAAACGTGAGGAAGGTAAAAAATACAATCATCAGCAAAAGACTCCAAACCGTAAGCTTCGGCTTAAAGCCAATAAGGAGCAAAACACCCAAAATCACCTCAACAATCACTAAAAAAATGGAAATGCCCAAGGCCATGGGCAGAAAAAAGGGCAAGTCCAGCACACCAGGGCTAAAATATTCCTCCAATTTGAACGAAAAGCCTACGGGGTCGTTCAATTTAATGAGGCCACTGATGATGAAAAGCACCCCTACAAAGACCCTTGAAATCCAAACCAAATATTTCATGTTTTTTTCAAAATAAATTCCAACTTAGCAAAAACCTTAATCTGACACAAACCACACGAATTTTCACCAATGGGTTGATGGTTATAGATATGATATGTGATTTGTAAAAAACTCAACTATCTTCTTTGTCTTGGTTCTTGACTCTTTTTCCCCTAAACACAAATTCCCTTGTCATCATCTGTTATTCGGAATTTAGATGAATCAGTGCAAAAACTGCGTAGTTGATCATATCCTGATAATTGGCATCCACGCCTTCACTTACCAATGTGGCACCTTGATTGTCCTCAATCTGCTTTACACGAAGCAACTTCTGCAAGATAAGGTCCGTCAGCGAACTTACCCGCATATCGCGCCATGCCTCACCGTAATCATGGTTTTTGTCTTCCATCAATTTTTTGGTGATGGCCACTTCGGCATCATATAGGGCAATGGCCTCCTCAGCGGTCAGATCGGGTTGCTCCGCCACTCCTTTTTTAATCTGGATCAAGGCCATAATCGCATAATTGATGATCCCGATGAATTCCGATTGTTCCCCTTCGTCCACCTTTCGCACATCGTTCTGTTGTAGGCTACGAATACGTTGGGCCTTGATGAAAATCTGATCGGTCAGGGAAGGTAGGCGCAAAATCCGCCAGGCGGTACCGTAGTCCTGTGCTTTTTTCAAAAACAATTCCCGGCAGGTATGGATAACCGCATCGTACTGTTGGGAAGTCTGCTGCATGTATTGTTGCTAATTTGCGTAAATTTCGTCCAAATAAATGTGCCCAGAGCACTTTGCCAAAGATAGTGAAACCCAACAAAGGAGATATTTTTTATGACCATAAACTGTAAAGGTGAACTTATAGATCTTACGGTGCCCAAAGTGATGGGTATTCTTAACCTTACCCCAGATTCTTTTTTTGATGGGGGAACCTACAAGGACGAAGCTTCTATATTGAATCAAGTGGAATACATGCTAGATCATGGGGCCACCTTTATAGATATGGGTGCCTACAGCTCACGACCAGGGGCGGAACATGTGGATGAAGACGAGGAGCTGAAGCGTATGCTACCGGTCATAGAATTGATCCTGAAAAAATTCCCGGACACCTTGATTTCCGTGGACACCTTCCGGAGCAGGGTCGCTGCCGAAAGTTTGGAAAGAGGTGCGGCCATCATCAATGATATTTCCGCTGGAAATTTAGATCAGGAGATGTTCCGCACGGTTGCCCAATATCAGGTACCGTATATCATGATGCATTTGAAAGGCACCCCGCAATCCATGCAGAAAGAGGCCACTTATACCGATTTGATCAAGGATCTTCGGCATTACTTTTCCGAAAAAGTGCAGGAAGCTACTTCCAAAAAGATCAATGACATCATCATAGATCCCGGCTTTGGCTTTGCCAAGACCACCGAACAAAACTATACCCTGTTGAACCATTTGGACCTTTTCAAGACGTTCGGCTTGCCTCTTTTGATTGGATTGAGCCGAAAATCCATGATCTATAAAGTATTGGATTCCAACCCAAAGGAAGCTTTGAACGGCACCACCGCCCTCCACACGATTGCGTTATTGAAAGGGGCAAATATTCTACGGGCCCATGATGTCAAGGAGGCTATGGAATGTGTGAAACTGGTATCGGCCTTAAAAGCCAATGCCCTCTAGTTTTTGGTTCTTCTATTTTTGCTAATTTTACAAAAACACCGCGGTTGGATTTTCTAAATTTTCTCGAGTTTAAAATCACAGATATCATAGACATTGTCTTAGTGGCCGCGCTACTCTACTACGTGTACAAATTGGTGCGGGGCACTGTGGCCATCAATATCTTTATTGGAATCGTCATTGTTTGGGCCTTGTGGAAGCTCACGGAACTGCTGCAAATGAAAATGATCAGCAGTATGGTGGGTGGGTTCATGAATATTGGGCTTATTGCCTTGATCATTGTGTTCCAGCAGGAAATCCGGAAATTTTTATTGATGATCGGTTCCACCAATCTGGCCTCCAAGCGAAGTTTTATCCGTCATTTCAAGTTTTTGAAACAGGAAGCCATGCCCTCGGACACGGATGTGGATGCCATTGTTGCGGCCTGTGACCGCATGGCCGATACCAAGACAGGGGCCATTATTGTGATGGAGCGCAACAATTCGTTGGATATTGTCAAGTCTACTGGCGATGCCATGAACATTGAGATTACCCAACCGATTTTGGAGAGTATTTTCTTCAAGAACAGCCCGCTCCATGATGGCGCCATAGTGATCCAGGACAATTTTATTACGGCAACCCGGGTAATCTTACCTGTTTCCAACGACCGTAACATTCCATTACGTTTTGGATTAAGGCATAGAGCCGCCGTGGGCATTACCGAGAAAACAGATGCCGTTTGTCTGGTGGTGAGTGAGGAAACCGGTTCCATCTCCTACATTAAAAATGGGGAATTCATTCCTTTTAAAAATGTGGAAGAGTTAATTGCCCTCATCAAAAAAGACCTTGAATAGTGGAATGCAAAAATTGCCATACCGGTTTACATCCTGACTATGGTTATTGCCCTTCTTGTGGCGCGAAAGTAATTCGCGATAGACTCACCCTTAAAAGCGTTACTCAGGATTTAGTCTATCTGGTCTTTAATCTAGACAATACCCTATTCAAAACTTTCAGGCATCTCTTCACACAACCAGAGCGTGTCATCACTGGTTACATCTCGGGAACCAGAAAAAAACACATGAGTCCCTTTAGCTACTTTGCCATAGCCATAACGTTGGTGGGAATTCTGTTTTTTGTGCTTCGGAATGTATATCACATTGATTTGACACCGGGCAACATCACCCGCAATGGGAAAACACCGAATATGGATTATATATTCGACTATCAGAGTATCATTACCTATTTGATCGTCCCGATGTATGCCTTGATGACATGGTTCCTTTTTTTTGACAAGAAAAAAATGAATTTCACGGAACATTTGGTGGCCAATGCCTACATAACCGGGCAAATCTCCATGGTTCAAGTGATTGTTTGCCTACCGTTATTTGGGTTAACAAACCTAAGATATGACCTTTTTACCTGGATTTTTTTACTCCTGACAGTAACCTACCAATTCTATGTATTCAAAAAAATATATCAAATTGGTTTTTGGAGCGCTTTTCTCCGTGGTTTTATCTACCTCATTCTCTTTACCATACTCATGCTGGTCATTGGAACACTAATTTTGTTCGTTTCCTTGGCCACGGGACGAGTATCCCTAGAGGATTTTAGGGCATAAAAATCAGGCAACTTCCTCAGCTAAGAACTGTGCCTCATATAGGTCGCTGTAGTACCCTCCTTTTTTCAAAAGCTCTTTATGGGCACCTATTTCAACGATTTGCCCTTGATCCATGACAATGATCTTGCTGGCCTTTTTAATGGTGGCGAGTCGATGGGCAATGATGATGGACGTTCTTCCTTCGGTAATCTTGTCCGTGGCCTGTTGAATCAGTTGTTCGGAATAGGTGTCCACCGAGGAAGTGGCCTCATCCAATATCAAAATGCTTGGATTGCTTACGTAGGCCCTCAAAAAGGCGATCAATTGGCGCTGTCCACTGGAAAGCATAGAACCCCTTTCCTTCACATTGTATTGATATCCACCGGGAAGGCTGGAAATAAAATCATGTACTCCTATTTGCTTGGCGGCATCCTCTATCTGGGACACGGTTATGGACTCATCACGCAATGAAATGTTATGGGCTATAGTGTCCGCAAACAGGAAGACATCCTGCAATACAATGGCAATATGGGACCTCAGGGATTTTAGGGTGTACTCTTGAATATTGATACCATCCACTAAAATCGAACCAGAATTGATCTCGTAAAACCGGTTGAGCAGATTGATGATAGTGGATTTTCCAGCTCCGGTTGCCCCAACAATGGCCACGGTTTCACCGGCATCCACCTTAAAAGAAATGCCATGGAGCACCTCTTCATCCTTAATGTAGCCAAACCGTACATCATTGAACTCGATATCTCCTTTGACTTCTGCTTTTTCCACATCGCCTTCATCGGCAATATGGCTATCCGTATCCAAAATCTTGAACACCCGGTTGGCAGCCACCATTCCCATTTGAAGGGTGTTGAACTTATCGGCAATCTGTCGCAACGGACGGAACAAAAGGTCCATCAGGAAAAAGAAGGCAAAAATGGAACCTGTATCGTTGAGGGCCACATTTTCAATATTCTGGATCACCCCAAAATAAACCACCATACCAATTCCTATGGAATAGGATATCTCGGCCACTGGGAAGAAGATGGAGTTGTACCAAACCGTCTTGAGCCATGCATTTTGATGTTTCTCATTGATGACCCTGAACTTTTCCTTTTCGATTTCCTCTCGGTTAAAAAGTTGTACGATCTTCATCCCAGCGATGCGTTCCTGCACAAAGGAATTGAGGTTGGCCACCTGCGCCCGGACCTCAATAAAAGCCACTTTCATAGCTTGCTGAAACAAACGCGTAGCAATCAAAATCACCGGTAAAATGGCAAAAACGATCAAGGCCAGCTTCCAATTGGTGTATAGCATAATGGCCGCACCCAATAACATTTTGAGGACATCGGCCACGATCATAAAAAATCCTTGACTGAAAATTTCACCGATACGTTGCATATCGGCCACGGCCCTTGTGACCAAAACCCCAATGGAGGAGTTGTCAAAATAGGTCATTTTAAAGCTCATCATCTTTTCAAAAAGACGGATACGGATATCCTTGATCACGGATTCCCCCAAAAGGTTGGCGTAATAGCTGAACAAGAGTTGGGTGACCACCTGCCCTACCAATACCGCCAACATAAAAAGTATGGTGGTCAACAATTTTTGACTGTCCTTGTTCTCCAAGGCCTCGTTGACGATGTCACGCACCAAGATGGGAATTTCCACTGCAAAAGCTGCTGAAAGTATGGCCGCAAGTGCCACTACCCAAAAGATGCCCCTGTAGGGTTTGGTGTGTGCAAAAACCCGTTTGAACAGGCCAAAATCAAATGCTTTTCCTATTTCGTCACTTTTGCTCATCAAATCGTTCTTTTGGATATAAAACCTTGGTCAAATATAATCCTTTTGCCGGGACGGATACCCCTGCCTCACCCCTATCCTTGCTCTCCAATATCGTGTTGATATCCTCCGGGTTTATCTTCCCCATCCCTACATCCAGCAACGTTCCCACTATGGCCCTCACCATGTTCCTCAGAAAACGATCTGCCGTGATGGTGAACACCCATTTGTCTTCTTTTTTTTCCCAAACAGCTTTTTTCACATTACACAAAAAGGTCTTTACATCACTGTTGGATTTGGAAAAGCACTCAAAATCCTTATGCCCCAATAAAAGGGAAGTGGCTTGGTTCATCGCCTCCAAATCCAGGGAATGCTTTGCATAATGGGCAAAATCGAAATAAAAGGGGTTCTTTTCCTGAACCAACCAATATTCATAGGTACGTTCAACAGCATCAAACCGGGCATGGGCCTCGGGAACCATTCGAAATATCCCCTGAACGGAAATATCTTCGGGCAAAAAAGCATTCAGTCGATACACCAATTCTTCCCTGTCCCTAATCTCATCAAAATCGAAATGGGCAAACATCTCCTTCGCATGCACACCGGTATCGGTCCTGCCCGCTCCCACGACGCTCAACTTCTGTCGCAAAAGGGTGGACAAGGCTTTTTCAAGCACTTCCTGCACGGTAATGGCATTGGGTTGGTTCTGCCATCCGTGGTATGCTTTCCCGAAATAGGAAAATTGGATAAAATATCTCAAAGGGATCCCTTACTTTTAAGTTGTTAAAGATAATCCAATCCCACCCAACACGAACCCAAGCTCTATTTTTTAGCATATTTTTAGCGTTATGACCAAGATTCTTTTACTCTCGGACACCCACGGACATATAGATTCCAACATCTTAAAGTATGCGGCGCAGGCCGATGAAATTTGGCATGCAGGGGACATTGGAAGTTTGGAGGTGACCGACCAATTGGAGGCCTTAAAGCCTGTTCGTGGGGTACACGGCAACATTGACGACCATGTGATTCAAAAGGAATTTCCAGAAAACAATCGGTTTATGTGTGAGGGTGTGGATGTATGGATCACGCATATAGGGGGCTATCCGAACAGATATAATGTCAGGGTACGGGATGAGATTCGCAATAATCCCCCAAAACTATTCATCTGTGGGCATTCCCATATCTTAAAGGTGATGAACGACAAAAAACTAGGGTTGCTTCACATGAATCCCGGCGCATGCGGCAAACATGGGTTTCATCAAATACGAACCATGCTCAGGTTTGTGATAGACGGGGATAAAATCTCGGATTTGGAGGTAATTGAATTGGGACAACGATAGCCGAAAAACAAAAATCCCGACCAAGGCCGGGATTTTCTTCGCACTAATACTACTAAGATGTTAGGTTTAACGTAAGCGATCAACAGATTTTACAAGATCTTCATCCTTTTTGATAGCCCTGTTGGCCAGGACCAGAAAAACGATAGAAAATACAGGAATCAGCATCCCAATACCCTTCTCAGAGACCTGGGTCTCTCCGGATAGACTTAGCGACCGATAAACGAAAAATCCTAGTAAAAAAAGATTCAATATCATATTCAATCTGTTTACCACAAATTGATTTTGTCTGTTTTTATACATTAAAATGGACACTACGGCCAAGACCGCAGATACATAAAACACAATGCTGACCAACACTTCGTTTTGGGCATAGATTTCCGCACCATCAACCGTTACCCACAAATTCAGAAAAAAGGGAAGTACACCCGTTAACAGGGCGACTACCAGCAAAAAAAACGTCTGAATCCGTTGAATCATTGTGCAAATTGCTTTGGAAATGCAAAAATAGGCGTCTTTTTGAAAAATGAGCCCATATTCTTAAAAAATAATTTGTATACTTGTGGCGTTATTAGCGAAGTACTTACCCAGGAAATCTTTCCTCCAGTAGCACCCCAATAACTTTTACTTCAATTATTTTCAGATTTAGACACGTTTAACTTATTCATCACTTAATGTTCGAGATTTCAGATCTAAAAGCTAAAAAGCTTCCTGAACTGCAAGAAATTGCAAAGGGTCTTAACGTCCCCAAATTCAAGTCTTTAAAAAAATTGGACTTGGTATACCAAATTCTTGATGTACAGGCATCCAACCCAAAAGCGGTAGTAGAGACCGCAGCTGTTCCCGAGAAAAAAGCTGCAGCTCCAAAACCCCGACGCGAAAGAACTCCACGCCCCAAGGCGCAAGCTCCGGCCCAGGAGCAAAAAAACACCCCCAAAGAAACCACTGAGAATGTAAAAGAAACTGGTTCCGAGGAGAAAAAAGAAGAAACCAAAGGACATGCTCCCAAAAAAGAGCACAAACAAAATAGTCCACAAAAGGGACAAAACAATAGGAGAAACAACCAACACCAAAAAAACAATTCGCACGACAAAAAGAACAGTAATTTTGACAAAGACTTGAAAAACAGGTATAAAGAGCCTGAGTTTGAGTTTGACAGCATTATTGAGAGCGAAGGGGTATTGGACATTATGCAGGACGGATACGGGTTCTTGCGTTCTTCGGACTACAACTATCTTTCCTCTCCCGATGATATTTATGTGTCACAATCCCAAATTAGATTGTTTGGTCTAAAATCAGGAGATACAGTTTTAGGAAACATTAGACCTCCGAAAGAAGGTGAAAAGTATTTCCCTTTGATCAAGGTGAACAAAATCAACGGTTTGGATCCCCAAGTGGTCCGTGACCGTGTTGCTTTTGAACACTTGACACCTTTGTTCCCAAAGGAAAAATTCAAATTGGCAGAAAGACAAAGCACTATCTCAACACGAATCATGGACTTGTTCTCACCTATTGGTAAGGGACAACGTGGTATGATCGTATCACAGCCCAAAACGGGCAAGACCATGCTCTTGAAGGATATTGCCAACGCCATTGCCGCCAACCATCCCGAGGTATACCAAATCATCCTTTTGATTGATGAGCGTCCTGAGGAGGTTACCGACATGCAACGTAATGTACGTGGCGAGGTGGTTGCCTCTACCTTTGACAAGGAGGCTTCCGAGCACGTGCGTGTAGCCAATATTGTATTGGACAAAGCCAAAAGATTGGTGGAATGTGGTCATGATGTAGTGATCCTTTTGGACTCCATCACACGTTTGGCCCGTGCTTACAATACGGTACAGCCCGCCTCCGGAAAGGTATTGAGTGGTGGTGTTGATGCCAATGCCCTACACAAGCCCAAAAGGTTCTTTGGTGCGGCCAGAAATATTGAAAACGGTGGATCTCTTTCCATCATCGCCACGGCATTGACAGAGACCGGGTCCAAAATGGACGAGGTTATCTTTGAGGAATTCAAGGGTACGGGTAATATGGAACTTCAGTTGGATAGACGTATTTCCAACCGAAGGATCTTCCCTGCCATCGACCTTATTTCTTCCTCTACGCGAAGAGACGACCTATTGTTGGATGAAAATACCATTCAACGTATGTGGATCATGCGCAAGTATTTAGCGGACATGAACCCTGTGGAAGCCATGGAGTTTATGGAGCAGCGTATAAAACAAACCAGGAACAACGAAGAGTTCCTATTGACCATGAATGAATAGTTATTTTTTAATATACTGTAATTCAATAATTTAAAAACCCTCAGGAAAATTCCTGAGGGTTTTTTCTTTACCCGTTTTAAAGAAAAAGCATATCTTTAAATCGTTTCCTCAAAACCGAACTTTAATACTTTGAAAAGATGAAAAAAAACAGAAAAATAGCAGCTATTGGTCTAGGTGCTTTTTTACTCATGCTTGGGGCATGTCAGCAAGCTCCAAAAAAGGAAGAATCCACAGAATCCAATGCCGCTGAACAATCCCAAGAAAGGATTGAGCCCCCCAAAGGAATCATTTCCTTGGAAGAATCAAAGTCCCTGTACGATAATTACACCAAGAACAGGGCTGAAATCATTCAACAGTTTGAAGCAGAACGCAGCCCGGAAAGCAAGTTTGAAGTTGCCCGGTTCACCGCATTCAGCTACGAAGAGATCAAACAATACATGGCTTTCTTGGAGCAAGAAGCCCAAAATGCGCAAGTGGACATTTCCTCACTTCGTTTTTATTTTGCCAATTATCCAGATCAGGAAGATTTCCCCGATGGAAAGAAAATTGTGCATCCCAGACAGAATTCCATTTTTATCGTTCCTGCCATGAAAGCAGATGGCGGTGAATACGGATTCTATATTGGTGCCGATGGCAAAGCAAAACTCATCAAAAATGCCGTAGGGCAAACCGAAGTGGGTAGTACCTTGGACAACAAACAAAAATCGCAAGCCAGTTTCGTGCCCAGTCTCAGTAGCCCCGCAAGTGCCGCAGGAGAACAAAGCCTTGCCCTGAACAGAGGGAACTCATCCCCTCCACCATGGACTGATTATTAATTAATAGACCGTCATGGTCCAAGAGCTCTACACTTTTTTAAAGGATCAGTACTATCTTCCTTTGTACTTATTGACATGGCTAATATCGGTATTTACGTATAGACGGTATTTTGACACCGTCTTAAAATACTTACCCATGTTCATTGCCTACACCTTCTTTACGGAGTTGCTCGGCTATTTTATTAAATATTATGAAGATTTCCAGTTCTTCTCGGATGAGCGGTACGCTTGGCGCAATATCATCATTTATAATATCTACCAGATCATTACATTTTTGTTTTTCTGCCGGATATACTATAAAACCATTCAATCCAAGCAGTATAAAAAATGGATACGATACGGGGTCATGGTGATGCTATTGGGGTATGTGGTAAACATTTTCTTTAAAAACCCCTTTTATGAAGGCCTCTTCTATGGAGACATTGTAGGATCTTGGGTTTTGATCATGAGCATCATTTTTTACTTTAAGGAAAAAAGACAGGAAATCAATCCCTATCCCCAAAAAAACAATTTGTTGTTTTGGATAAGTCTGGGCAGTTTTATCTTTTACCTGACAGTACCCTACATATTACTGATTGGCCACACCAATGCCAACTTATGGTTCTATTTACATTTGCGAAGCGCCTTACTTTTTCTTATTTTGATTTTGTATACCTTTTTTATCATTGGTTTGTTGCTAGGGCAGAGAAAAGCCTTCCGTTGAACACAATCCAAAGAAGAATAGAAAAAGTTTAGACCATAAAAAAAGCTCCCTATAAGGGAGCTTTTTTTATACTGATTTATGACAAATGTTACATTCCTGCAACTCTGCTCATCAATTTGCTTTTCAAGTTGGAAGCCTTATTGGCGTGGATAATATTCTTCTTCGCCAATTTATCAATCATTCCAACAACAGTAGGCAACAAAGCCTCTGCAGCTTTCTTGTCTTCCTCGCTACGCAATTTCTTGATGGCATTACGCACGGTTTTGTGCTGATACCTATTACGCAAGCGTACTGCTTCGTTTCTTCTGATTCTCTTTAATGCTGACTTATGGTTTGCCATTGCCTAAATTTATACTTTCTAAATCCTTTTTTTGTAGCCCGTAGGGGAATCGAACCCCTGTTACCAGGATGAAAACCTGGCGTCCTAACCCCTAGACGAACGGGCCGTAATTAATTTGAAAACCTGATCAAAGACCAGTGTTTTCCAGTATTCCATTGAACTTTGTAGCCCGTAGGGGAATCGAACCCCTGTTACCAGGATGAAAACCTGGCGTCCTAACCCCTAGACGAACGGGCCATAAGGTTGCACAATTGCGGATGCAAAAATACAACTATTTTTAAGTCTTGCAACAGTAATTATTATTTTTTGCACCTACTTAATAAGCCTTTGCAAACAATACCCTTTGGGCAGATGGTTTTCCGGTTACCATACACACTCCCTCTTCCTTTTCCACATTCAACGGAATGCAGCGAATGGTGGCCTTGGTGTCTTCCTTTACCCGCTCTTCGGTTTCGGCCGTTCCGTCCCAATGTGCGGAGACAAATCCACCCTTTTCCTCAATCACACGCTTAAACTCCTCGTAGGTATCCACTTGGGTGATATGCTCCTTTCTATACGCAAGGGCTTTATTGTAAATGTTCTCTTGGATTTCGTTCATGAGGGACACCACCTTTTCCACAACATCTTCCGCCTTTACGGACTCTTTTTGCATGGTATCCCTTCGAGCCACTTCATAGGTCCCATTTTCCAAATCGCGTTGCCCAACGGCCAAACGCACGGGAACTCCTTTCAGTTCATACTCATTGAACTTGAATCCCGGTTTATGGGTATCCCTTTTATCGTATTTTACTGAAAGACCCTTGGAACGTAGCTCCTTCACCAAAGGTTCCACTTTTTCAGAAATGGCATCCAACTGGTCCAGTCCTTTATAAATAGGCACAATCACCACTTGAATGGGTGCCAGTTTAGGCGGAAGCACCAAACCATTGTCATCACTGTGTGTCATGACCAAGGCTCCCATGAGTCGTGTGGAAACCCCCCAAGAGGTAGCCCATACATATTCCTGTTTTCCTTCTTTATTGGCGAATTTCACATCAAATGCCTTGGCAAAGTTCTGCCCCAAAAAGTGTGAGGTTCCCGCTTGGAGTGCTTTTCCGTCTTGCATCAATGCCTCGATACAGTACGTTTCCTCCGCTCCTGCAAAACGCTCGCTGGCGGTCTTGGTTCCCTTCATTACCGGAACACCCATATGCTCTTCAACAAACTCGGCATATACGTTCATCATTTGTTCCGCTTCGGCCACGGCTTCTTCCCGAGTGGCATGGGCCGTATGCCCTTCTTGCCATAAAAACTCGGCCGTGCGTAAAAAGAGACGTGTACGCATTTCCCATCGCACCACATTGGCCCATTGGTTCACCATAATGGGCAAATCGCGGTAGGACTGCACCCATCTTCTATACGTATCCCAAATAATGGTTTCGGAAGTAGGACGCACAATGAGCTCCTCTTCCAACTTGGCGTCCTCATCCACAATGATCCCACTACCGTCCTCCGCATTCTTCAATCGGTAATGGGTAACCACTGCACATTCCTTCGCAAAACCTTCTACGTGACTTGCCTCCTTACTTAAGTAAGATTTAGGAATGAACAAGGGGAAATAAGCATTCTCATGACCCGTTTCCTTGAACATTTTATCCAATTGGGCCTGCATCTTTTCCCATATGGCATAACCATAGGGTTTAATGACCATACACCCTCTAACTCCCGAATTCTCAGCTAAATCTGACTTTACGACAAGTTCATTATACCATTTGGAATAATCCTCTGCTCTACTCGTTAAATTTTTACCCATCTACTATAGTTTGGCACAAAACTTGTGATTTTATTAGCGAAATAATTCGGTAAAACTAATTATTTTTAATATGTTCAACAATAAAAATTGCGCAATGATAAAGTTAATACCCCACAGAAAATTTCAAGCTCTTGCCATACTCCCAGTGGCCACCCTCCTTGTGGCTTCCTGTGGATCGTATCAGCAAGCTTCCTATTACGAAGATGGCATTTATTCAAGCGGTGACCGCGTAGTCCGTGTAGAGAAAAAATCTGCAGAGGCCATGCGGATTGAGGAACAGGAACAAAACATATATGGCGATTATTTTGGCCAAAAGGCTGATGAATATGCCGAAATATTGGACGAGGAAATCTTCACCGATATTGATAGCTATTCCAGTCAAATGCAAAACGACACCATTCCATTGGGTGAGCAAACCGACTATTTCGCCTACAACAACACCTATAATGGCAACCCCGGATGGGGAGACAACCCTACCAGCCTTACCATCAATGTATACGACAACAATTGGGGATGGGGTGGCTTTTACGGCTGGAACGACCCTTATTGGAATTTTGGCTGGGGCTATCCTTACTACGACTGGGGATGGGGCTGGAACAGACCTTGGAGATTTAACCGTTGGGGCTGGGGCGGATACTACGGTTGGGGCGGTTACCCTTACTATGGTGGCTGGGGATATGCAGGCTACTATGGTGGTTGGGGCGGATACTACAACTACGGCTGGAGACCCTATTACAACAACAACTATTACGGTAGAAATTATGCCTATAACCGTACTCGAAGAGGGTACAATACCATTCCCGGAACAACTCTTAGAAGAAGTTCCAATTTGGCCGCTAGGACCAGAACAAGCGGATACACCTCAAGATATAGGACGGACAGTGGACGCTCCAATTTAAGTAGAAGAACGGCTACTACCTCAAGAAGTTCCAGAACCTATAGCGGTTTGGGTTCAAGACGAACCGTAAGCGCCGATGCCATGGCACGGAACAGGGATTACAGAAGCAGCAGAAGTACGCGGACCACTCCAAGATATAGCAACGGTGGCTCAAGCACATACAGATCTTACGGAAGCTCTCCTTCCACAAGAAGCAGTGGCACCTACAGACGAAGTGGGACCGTGAACCGCAGCTCTTCCTCACCAAGCTATCGCAGCTCCGGAAGAAGCACAAGAAGTTACCAATCTTCCAGAAGTAGTGCTCCAAGCCGAAGCAACTATAGCAGATCTTCTTCTCGGTCAAGCTCAAGAAGCAGTGGCTATAGAAGCAGTGGCTCCAGTGCCAGAAGCAGTGGAAGCTACAGAAGTTCCGGTAGTAGCTCCAGAAGTTCTGGAGGTAGATCTAGCGGCGGCTCGCGCTCATCAGGAAGAAGTGGCGGAAGACAGTAAATCCCAGAAATCCATCTTAACTCATTAAAAAATTGAAAATGAAACGAATCTCAACTTTCATAATGGTATTGGCATGCACTTTTGCAACGGCGCAAACCATAGACGACGTTTTGCGGTACAGTACCGAAAATATTCAGGGAACGGCCAGGTTCCAAGCCATGGGCGGTGCATTTGGCGCACTTGGTGGCGATTTATCGGCCTTGAATGTGAACCCTGCCGGCTCTGCGGTCTTCAATTTTAGTGAACTGAGCGTCACCGGGTCCAACTATCACAGAAACAATGATGCCCTTTTTGGGAACAGCCTTCGAAATACCACGGATAACTCATTGGAATTCAATCAGATTGGTGGGGTTTTGGTATTCAAATCCGCAAACAGTCCATGGCAGAAACTTGCATTGGCCTTTAACTATGACATGGTCCAAAACTTTGATGACAGATTTGTTGCCGAAGGAAATACCGCTTTAGGTATAGACAACTACTTTTTAAATTTTGCGCAAGGACAAGCCCTTGGCCCCTTACGTGTACAACAGGGCGAATTTATTGAGGACGCCTATCTGGACATTGGTTCCAGTCTTGGGTTTGGTGCCCAACAAGCCTTTCTCGGGTTTCAAGCAGGCATTATTGAACCTACGGTGAACGATGATGACAACACTTCCTATTTTTCCAATGCGGAATACAACAGTGTCAATCAGGAATACCGACAGAGCACTAGCGGTTACAACAGCAAATTCACCGTGAACTTTGCTGGACAATACCAAGAAAACCTTTATTTAGGGGCTTCCCTGAACTTCCATAATATTTTGTACGATAGAGTCACACTTATGGATGAAACTGGATACAATCAGGATTCACCCGTGCAATTCACCACCTTTGACAATCTTTTGCACACAGAGGGATATGGATTTTCCTTCAGTTTGGGCGCCATAGCCAAATTGAACGAAAGTGTCCGTGTTGGTGGTAGCTATCAATCCCCTACCTGGTATGAGTTGACGGATGACACATCACAGCGCATCAACTCTTCATTGGCGGTGTCCGACATCAATTTTATTGACTTTGGTATCGTGAACCTATACGAAGAGTATCGAATCAAGACCCCGGGTAAACTTACCGGAAGCGTTGCGATTGTATTTGGACAGGATGGCCTGTTGAGTTTTGACTATGGATACCAAGATATGTCCCAGGCTGAGCTTAGACCTACATCAGATCCAAATTTTTCTTCGGAAAACGATTTTATAGCTGACGCCTTGGGTGTTGTAAACACCTATCGATTGGGTGGGGAATTCCGTATTGATGAAGTGAGTTTAAGAGCAGGATATCGCTACGAGCAAAGTCCTTATGAAAATGGGGAGATCATCGGGGACCTAAATGGTTTCTCCGGTGGTATTGGCTACAGCTTTGGCGGAAGCAGACTGGACTTGGCCTTTAGCCGAACAGAACAGGATGTAAACACCTTCCTGTTTGATTCCGGCATCAACAGCGCAGCCATGATCAATAGAATCAACACCAATATCTCCTTGGGATATACGGTCAAGTTCTAACATAAAGCATTTTGAAAAAATATAAGGTCGGAGGAATTCCGGCCTTTTTCTTTTTAGCGCACCAAGGAAAAGTGTCTGCGAACGGACCGCGCCACCAATACCCCTTGGTCATCACGATCATATTCCAACTTAAACCAATAGTCCGAAGAAGGTAAGTCCCTTCCATTGAACGTACCATCCCAACCCGCATTGATATCCAACTGCTTCAACAATTTACCATAGCGGTCAAAGATGAATACCGTTGGATTGGACAACTGGTCAATACCATACACATTCCAGCTATCGTGCACTCCATCCCCATTGGGCGTGAAGAATTTGGGATAGCCCACCACCAAAAACGGAATCGGGTCCGACATTCCACATCCATTCTTATCATTGATGACCACTTCGTTCATTCCGGGAGGTACATCTATAAAAATGGGGTCGTCCTGAAATTCCCCGCCATTGATGGCATATTCATAATCCCCATCCCCATCGGGTACAAACTCAACGTTATAGGGGTCCGTTTGGTCGCTGTATACCAAATCATCCAAAATGGTTACCGTTAAACTTGGGATACCATAATACGTGATTAAAATATCATCCGTAATAGGAGTACCAAAGGTATGCTCAATGGTTACTCGATATCGTCCAGAATTGGGACTGGTCACTGTATATTCCACCTCAGTGGGTCCACTGGCCAGAACGGTTTCATACGTTCCGTCATCATCGGCATCAAGCTCCCAAGTCACATTGGTAATATTTGGACCGGCAGGAGAGTTTAGTGCACTTAAAACAATATCCGGGTCACCTTCACAGGCTGTAATATCCAATCCCAAAAATTCATCCCGAAGCGTACAATCCAAGGCCGTATCTTGATCGTTATCCACCGAAGTACCGGTAAATGTCAGGATAAACGACTCTGGGTCATCATCAAAATTGGTGTTATAATTGTTGATGTACAGGTAGTAGATTTCACCCGCGGTGACATCCAGCCATTCATCATAGGTATTTTGGCTCTGTTTTACAAAGGGAGCTCCTTCCCTACCATCCACGGGGTTGACCCCAATTCCTGTAAAACCGGTATCATTGGTCTCGTAATTGCATCGAATGGGCTGGGCGGTTCCATCACCCACTATGGTACAAAAATTTTGTCCCGTGGTCTGGTCAAAAGGTCCGTATACCGCAAAATCCCACTCTGCCGTGATAATACCACCCGGACTGGGAAGCGCTTCAATATCAAATCCAATTTGCCCATCGGTACCTGCCCTAAAAACGTACCAGCCCGTATTGTGCTCAATATTGGCCGAGCTATTGCTCCCTTTTTCCAAACAACCTGTCTGGATGATTACCTCGGGGTCAAAATCGTCAATATCCCCACTCCCATCAGTGGTTCCCATAATAGGGGCATCTGCACACACAGGAATAGCTGTTCTACAATCTGGGGAGTTTTGAGCGCTTGCTGCCAAAAAGGAAAGTAAAAAGCAACATACAGCGCTAAATAGAGCTCTCATAGAATTTTTGGGGCTAAAGGTTATGCTACATATAACCTCTATAACTCCATAGTAAGCCCTTTTAGTATTTTTTGTCGAAAAAATATGCCGTTAATCGATGAAATGCATTTCACCTACCGTACCAAAGAAAAATGGCTCTGAAGATATTTGGCGTCCACTCTATTACCGTTATCATCCAAATAGGACAATTTGAACCAATAATCGGTTGAAGGCAATGGTTGACCATTCAAGTTTCCGTCCCATCCGGCATCAAACTCCGTCATCTGTTTGATCAATTTACCATAGCGGTCATAAATGGTGACTATGGGCGAGCTCAATTCTGAAAGCCCTTCCACATGCCACTGTTCGTTGAGCACATCTCCGTTTGGCGAAAAGCTGGACAGATAACCTACCACCACAATATCTTCCTTGACCTCACCACACCCATAAATATCGCGCATGGTGACTTCATGCCTTCCGGGAAGGACATCTTCAAAGGTATTGCTGGACTGAAAATCCCCATCATCCAATCGGTATTCCAGTTCGGTATTGCTTTCAGTGATGATCCTAACCGTATTCCTCGGTTTAAAGTCATCGATTTCCACATCCGTTATCACCGGCAATTCTGAAATATTCACGGTAATGGTCTTGGTGGTTTCACAAGAGGAACCACTGGAGGTATGGGTAGCGGTGACCGTATATTCCCCTTCTTGGGAAACCATGATACTAGGACTTTGCTCCCCTGTACTCCATTGATAGGTATAATTGGGATTGGGCATGGTCTCCCCAATGACGATGGCACCAGCTCCTTCACAAATCACCATCTGTTCCGAAAAGGTCAGTTCCGGGACCTCAATGGCATCCAACACAAAACTTTCGGACGCATCATAACAATCCGGATTGGCCAATGAAGTGGTTCTCACATAAACAGTTTCTTGCCCTGGGCTTTTAGCGTATTGCTTTTCCAAAGGATTTATTCCTGCATCGGCATCAGCTTGTGAACTATGGTAGCTCACTATAAAATCGTTTGGACTTTGGGAACCTAAGGCCTCCCCGTCTTTTGTTTCTAGGCCAAAAATGGTATCGGGTGTATGGCAAAAAGCCACATCACCCATGGTTCCCGTGACAGGAATGGCATTGAACCCCACTTGGACATCACTTATAATGGTACCCGTCCCGGTTGCGACCACAACCCGGTATTGCGCAGAATTTGGCACGGTATAGGTAGAAGCATTGGCTCCCGAGATCAATTGAAATCCACTGCCCGTATCCCTGTACCACTCATAATTTACCGCACCAGAGGTGGTGGCATCCAAAACCACGGTTTCATCCGCACAAGCAGCTATCGGTGGCCCCAAAAGATTGTTGATGATGGAACAGTCCAAGGCATCATAGGGATTGGTCAACCAAATATCGCCTGTAAACTGTATGGAAAATCCAGAATTGACATTGCTAAAGTTGTTGATGAACAGATAGTAATCCTGTCCAGGTTCCACTTGGAGCCAATCTTCATAGTGGACGGATTCTTCATCACCCGTTGGGTCTACCCCCACTCCAATAAATCTTTTGGAGTCGCTATTATCAAAAAAATTACATCGAATAGGCTCTCCCAATGAGCTGCAATCACTGGCTTGGTAGAGTGCAAAATCCCAGTCTTCCGAGCTATTGTGTCCAATATTGAACCCCAATTGCCCTGATGCCCCAGTACGAAAACGGTACCATGCCGAGTTGGATTCTATGGTTCCCGAGACAGTCTGCTCCAAACAACCGCTAGAAGCGGCCCCATAGAAGTCATCCGTACCAAAACCATTGGTCCCCCCATTAATGGGCGTGTTGTTACAAATGGGAATAACGGTGGCACAATCCGGCGATACTTGGGAATGTCCAAATTGCCAGAACAAACAACATAATAGAATCTTTAAAACGGGTTTTACCATAAAAGACTGTAGGTTTGGGCATTATAAAAGTAGAAAGTCCCCCTCCTTAACAATAATTTATGTTGTCAAACCCCCGCTATCAGATGTTAAATAGTTCATTAATGTATATCTTTGCTTTCTTGAAGAAACAGCTATGAAAATAGAGCAGGCATTGGAAGAACAGTATGAAGATAGGGGCAACGATCATGTTGGCTCTTCAACCGAGACCCCTATGAGGGAAGATGCTTTTGTATTGAGTGATGAGGAAAAAATTGAACGGATACAGAAAAGTGTACGTGAAATTATGTTGACTCTCGGCCTCGATTTGGATGATGACAGCTTGGCCGGAACACCTAAAAGAGTGGCCAAGATGTACGTTAAGGAAGTTTTTGGTGGACTGCATCCCAAAAGAAAGCCGGAATCCTCCACATTCAAAAACAAATACAAGTACGGCGAAATGTTGGTGGAAAAGAACATTGTGCTGTATTCCACTTGTGAACACCACTTATTGCCCATCGTGGGAAGGGCACACATTGCCTATATTTCCAACGGTACGGTGGTAGGGCTTTCCAAAATGAACCGTATTGTGGACTATTATGCCAAACGACCCCAAGTACAGGAACGATTGAACATCCAGATCGTGAAAGAGATGCAAAGGGTACTGGGCACCGAAGATGTAGCCTGTGTTATTGATGCAAAACACCTTTGCGTAAATTCAAGGGGAATCCGTGATATTGAAAGCAGCACAGTGACATCTGAATATGGTGGAAAATTCAAAGATGAAGCCGTAAGACGGGAGTTTTTGGATTACATTAACCTGGATACCGACTTTTAATCCTACCTTTTTAAATGCAACTTTTTAAAGATCAAAATCTAAAAGTACACAATTCACTTTCTGGAAAAAAAGAGGTTTTTCAACCCATAAACGAAGGCCATGTGGGCATGTATGTATGTGGCCCAACGGTGTATAGCAATGTACATTTGGGCAACTGCCGTACTTTCATGTCCTTCGATATGATTTTCAGGTACTTTAAACATTTGGGGTATAAAGTTCGCTATGTTCGGAATATTACCGATGCCGGACATTTGGAAAACGATGCCGATGACGGGGAGGACAAAATTGCCAAAAAAGCCAAGTTGGAGCAGATTGAACCCATGGAAGTGGTACAACGCTACACCGTGGATTTCCATAACACCCTGCAACAATTCAACCTATTGCCCCCAAGCATAGAGCCCACGGCAACAGGACACATTATTGAGCAGATAGAGATCATCAAGGATATTCTGGAAAAAGGATTTGCTTACGAGGTCAATGGTTCCGTGTATTTTGATGTGGTCAAGTTCAACAAAGACCACGAATATGGAAAGTTGAGCGGAAGGAAGTTGGAAGATATGATCGCCAACACCCGTGAGCTTACCGCCCAGGATGAAAAACAAAATCCGCAGGATTTTGCACTTTGGAAAAAAGCCGAACCGCAGCACATTATGCGCTGGCCTTCACCATGGGGCGATGGCTTCCCAGGCTGGCATTTGGAATGCACCGCCATGAGCACCAAATATTTGGGAGAGACCTTTGATATTCACGGCGGGGGAATGGATTTAAAGTTTCCGCACCACGAATGCGAAATTGCGCAGGCCGAGGCCAGTACAGGAAAATCTCCTGTAAAATATTGGCTTCATGCCAATATGCTTACCCTTAACGGAAAGAAAATGTCCAAATCCACGGGCAACAATATTTATCCCTCTGAAATCATAAGTGGTAACAACGACATTTTGAGCAAGGCCTATTCCCCTGCCACAGTACGTTTTTTCATGATGCAGGCCCACTACACCAGTATCTTGGACCTCAGTGATGATGCGCTCCAGGCTTCGGAAAAGGGATACAACCGATTGATGGATGCCCTAAACTGCTTGGAAGGTTTAAAAACGGGCACATCCTCTAATTTTGATGTCGAGGCATGGAAGCAAAAATGCTACGATGCCATGAACGATGATTTCAACACCCCCATCCTTATTGCACATCTTTTTGATGCCGTAAAACACATCAACCTGATCAAGGAAGGGGACGAAACCATCACTGAAGCGGACAAAGCTTTGCTTGCATCCACTATGAACAGTTTTGTTTATGATGTTCTGGGTATTGAGAACCAATCCATGGGCCAAAATGATTCCAACGCTTTGAACGGTGTCATGGAATTGCTGATTGAACTACGTAATGAAGCCAGGGCCAACAAGGATTTTGCCACTTCGGACAAAATCAGGGATGAATTGACCACCTTGGGCATCCAGTTAAAGGATGGAAAGGACGGCACCACGTTCAGCATCAATTAATAGAATCAACCCATAAACTTGGACTGGTATTCTCCGGGAGATGCTTTGATTTTTCGTTTGAACAATCGATTGAAATAGGAACGGTTTTCAAAACCGCACTCCAAGTAGATTTCCTTTATCTTTTTATTGGGGTCCTGCAAAAGCTTTACGGCCATTTTAATCCGTTCACTGTTGATATATTCTATTGGAGTTACCCCCAATTCCTCTTTAAAGGTCTTATGAAAATGGGATTCGCTCATGCAGGCCTTTTTACTCAGTTCACCCACCGATAGGTTTTCATGCAAATGACTGGAGATATAATCAATGGCATAGGCCAATCGGTTATGACCCGCCAACTTTGAGGCATTTTGTCCAATGGTCTCTCTTCTGCTCCCCTGAAGAATACGAACAATCAGCTCCTGTAACATATTGTCCACAAAGAAATCCTTGGAGGGGTGGTTTTCGGTGAAAAGATAGAGCAACCGCTGGATAATACCATAGATACTGGCATCATTGGTAAAATGGAAATTGTAGTCCACAAAGGTCCATTCAGACCCATCATGTTTGGGCATGGTCTCGTTCATGAGCCCAATGACCCTGCGTATCTTCTCATCCGATATGGCCATGGCCAAACAGCGGGTAGGGTTATCTTGATCGGCCTCGGGAAAATCTATGCACATCATTTCATTGGAAGGCAAAATCAAGGATTCCCCAGGTAAAAAATCAAATGACTTCTTATCTCGAAGATGCATCACCTTCTTTCCAATGAGCATAGAGGCCAATACAGGCTGGTCAAATTGAAGCAAGACCCGTTCCGCCTGCAGATGCGTTTCAAAAACATGCATGGCGGCATTGTTCAGGGTATAGGAAGTTTGGTTTTCCACCAAATGTTCCAGTTTTCGATCCTTAAAAAATCGTTCGGAAAGCTGCATATCGATACCTACTTCGTAAAATTTCAACCTAATACTTATTAAATATAAAAAAATATGCTGCATTAATTGTTAAAAACACAACCACGAACAGTATTGTTCACTAGAATAATAGAATACGTCAGATGAGCGGGTATCAAATTCAATACTTTTAGAATCAACACATTGGACCTTATGTCCTTCTAAAAATTAATTACAACAAACACCCAGTATTATGAGCAATGTACAAACTACGGAACGTAGCGTTTTGGAAAAACCTACGTTCAAAAACCAGTATGAAAACTACATCGGCGGCAAGTGGACACCACCTACCAAAGGCGATTATTTTGACAACATCTCGCCAGTAGATGGACAAGCGTTCACCAAAATTGCACGATCTACGGCCGAGGATATCGAGAAAGCCATTGATGCCGCTTGGGAAGCCGCACCAGAATGGAACAGCTCATCGGCCACCTACCGCAGCAACCTATTGTTGAAGATTGCCGATGCCATGGAAAAGAATCTTGAAGTATTGGCCCGAGCAGAAACCTGGGACAATGGAAAACCGTTAAGGGAAACCCGTGCCGCCGATCTTCCATTGGCCATAGATCATTTCAGGTATTTTGCCGGAGTGATCCGCGCCGAGGAAGGTTCGGTCAGCGAATTGGATTCGAACACGGTCTCCATGAACATTTTGGAACCTTTGGGCGTAGTGGGACAAATCATTCCTTGGAATTTTCCCTTACTAATGGCCGCATGGAAAGTGGCCCCTGCACTGGCCGCCGGGAACTGCGTGGTACTAAAACCTGCAGAACAGACCCCTGTGGGCATTCTGGTATTCATGGAACTGATCGAGGATATCCTTCCTGCCGGGGTACTCAATATTGTCAACGGATTTGGGGTTGAAGCCGGAAAACCCTTGGCCTCCAGTCCGCGTATCAACAAAGTGGCCTTTACCGGTGAAACCACTACAGGGCAATTGATCATGCAGTATGCTTCAAAAAATATCACCCCCGTAACTTTGGAATTGGGCGGCAAATCCCCCAACGTGTTCTTTGAAAGTATCATGGATGCCGATGATGAATTCTTTGACAAATGTCTGGAAGGCGCCGTGATGTTCGCTTTGAACCAAGGAGAAGTCTGTACCTGCCCATCCCGAATGCTGGTTCAGGAAAGCATCTTTGACCAGTTCATCGAACGTGTGGTGGAGCGTACCAAAGCAGTAAAGTTGGGGCATCCGCTCGACCCGGACACCATGATGGGCGCCCAGGCCTCCAACGATCAGTATGAGAAAATCCTCAACTACATCAACATAGGGAAAGAAGAGGGTTGTGAGGTACTTACCGGCGGTGATGCTGCCTATAACGAAGGACTCGAGGGTGGATACTATATTCAGCCTACCATCTTAAAAGGGAATAACAAAATGCGGGTCTTCCAAGAGGAAATCTTTGGTCCCGTGGTCTGCGTTACCACGTTCAAGGATGAAGCCGAGGCCTTGGAAATAGCCAATGACACCCTCTATGGACTTGGCGCCGGGGTATGGACCCGCGACATGCACCAGGCCTACAAAATCTCAAGGGAAATACAAGCCGGTAGGGTTTGGGTAAATTGTTACCACGCCTATCCTGCCCATGCTCCCTTTGGGGGATACAAAAAATCAGGTATTGGTAGGGAAACCCATAAAATGATGCTCAATCATTACCGACAAACCAAAAACATGCTGATTTCCTACGACAAAAGCGCTTTGGGCTTTTTCTAAAACACAGATGATGACAGAACGCGTTTTGGTTTCGGAAGATGCCATGAAAATCATAGACCAGCTTAGGGAAGCGCATGGTGAACTCATGTTCCACCAAAGTGGCGGCTGTTGTGATGGTTCCTCTCCCATGTGCTTTCCAAAAGGGGAGTTGATGCTCAATGAGACCGATGTGTGGTTGGGGGCTATCCATGACTGTGATTTCTACATGAGTAAAGACCAATTTGACTATTGGCAACACACCCAACTTACCGTTGATGTGACCAAGGGGCGTGGTTCCAGCTTTAGTTTGGAAATTCCCTTGGGCATCCGTTTCGTAATCAAATCCCGAATGTTCACGGACCAGGAACGGGAACATTTGACCCCGATTCATTTGGCGTCAGAAGAAGTATGACTCTTGCCCCGGCTTAAGTCGGGGCTTTTTTTTACCTTGCATGTCCTTATCCCTTGCGATGAAACGAATTTTGATAGCCCCCTTTGTATTGCTGGTAAGAGCCTATCAACTGCTTATTTCCCCATACCTTCCCGCTACCTGTAGGTACTCCCCCACATGCTCGCAATACACCTTGGAAGCCCTAAAGAAGCATGGTCTGTTCAAAGGAGGATGGCTTTCCTTAAAACGAATAGCAAGCTGCAATCCATGGGGCGGTAAAGGATATGACCCTGTACCCTGACTACAACCATAAATTCGCAATGCCTGTAAACTTTTATAAGTCGTAACAGCAACAGGGGTCAAAAATGCAATAATCCAACGGCCCGTCCACTCAAAGTAGTTATATTAGTCCAAAAATTAGTTTGATGTATTTTCTTGGTTTTAATTGGAATCCCGAAGGAACACTGTTCAAAATAGGATTCATTCAGATAAAATATTACAACCTACTTTGGATTGCCGCCTTTGTAGTGGGTTGGTTTATTATGAAAAGGATTTTCGAAAGAGAGAAAAAGTCCATGGAAAAACTGGACTCCCTTTTCATATACACCGTGGTTTCCATTATGTTGGGCGCCCGTTTGGGACATGTCTTTTTTTATGACTGGGCGTATTACAAAAAGCACTTGTTGGAAATTCTTTTACCCATTCGGGAGAGTGCCAACAGTACCTTGTTTGGCTTTATAAACGGGTATGAGTTTACAGGTTTTACAGGACTTGCCAGCCATGGCGCCACCATTGCCGCCATCATTGGGGTATGGCTCTATTGCAGAAAATGGGACGATATAGGGGTGGTATGGTTGTTGGACCGTTTGGTGATTCCCTCTGCCATTGGTGCCTGCTTTGTCCGTATCGGCAACTTTTTCAATTCCGAGATCAATGGGAAGATTGTGGACAAGTCCTTTTTTCTGGCCACTCGATTTATCCGGGATTCCGATGACATGCCCTTACACAAGGCCATAGCCTTGACCCAAGAAAAAACGGAACAGGCCGCATACAATACCATTGAAAACAACCCTGAATTCATCGATGTTTTGCAATCTATCCCCTACAGGCATCCCGCACAGTTGTATGAAGGCATATGCTACCTATTTGTATTCGTTATCCTGTATCTGCTCTATTGGAAAACGAACAAAGGAAATAAAAGAGGGTTCCTTTTTGGATTGTTCTTGGCACTTTTGTTCTCGGTTCGTTTTGCGGTGGAATTTTTCAAGAAAAGTCAAGGAGGGTTTGAGGAAAACCTGGGACTTTTTTCCACTGGGCAATGGTTAAGCATCCCCTTGATCGTTCTTGGGATTCTTTTCATGTACAAGCCGATACCCTCAACAAGATATCACTAATTATGCGTTACCTGCCCATTGTCTTTTTTTTCCTTATCGTAGTTTCGTGCAAAACGGAGAACAAGAAAGAAATAAAGACTGCTACGATTGAATTCAAAAAAGAGGGGGAACTTTCCATTCTGCAACGTGAAACGGATTCCCTCTTGGTCCATTTTGACATTGAAATTGCCGATACCGACTACGAGACCCAAACCGGCCTCATGTACCGGGAATCCATGGAACAAAATCAAGGAATGCTCTTTATTTTCCCCGATGTGGCCATGCATTATTTTTACATGAAGAACACCGAGATTCCCTTGGACATCATCTATATTGATGATGCTCTGAAAATTGCCAGCTTTCAGAAAAATGCACGGCCCAATGATGAAACTAGTCTTTCCTCAGAGGTCCCTATCAAATACGTCTTGGAAGTTAATGCCGGGCTTTCCGACAAGCTGGGACTGCAAGTGGGCGACAGTATTTCCTTTACCAAAAAATAATGTCGAAATATCTCCTGGAAGGCCAAACTACGGAGCGATTGCTCTTTCGCAGTATCCAACCATCGGATTTTGATGATTGGCTGCCGTTTTACCATGAGCCCAAATCTACCCAGTATTGGGACGGTCTTCCCTCAGACCCCGTTGAAGCATGCCAGTTACAATTTGACCGTATTTTTGAACGCTATGAAAATGATTTGGGCGGCATGAACGCCTTGGTCCTTCAAGAAACCGGGCAATTGGCAGGCATCTGCGGCCTACTTGTCCAAACAGTCGACCAGATGGAGGAACTGGAAATAGGCTATTCCGTATTGCCCCAGTTTTGGCAACAGGGTTTTGCCATTGAAGCGGCCCAAAAATGTAAGGAATTTGCTTTTGAACATCATTTTGCCGATTCCTTGATTTCCATCATCCATGTAGACAATGTTCCTTCGCAAAAAGTGGCCTTGAAAAATGGCATGCATTTACAAAAGACCACTTCCTACAAAGACAATCCAGTACATATTTTTAGGGTAGATCGGGCATAATCTCTAATTTCATGCCTTGAATATAGATTTTCCTCCAAAGCATGCAAAGCACCAGAAATTTTGCCGTTTTAATCAATAATGCCTCCAACACATCCAGCTTGATCCACAATCTATTGCATCAAGTTTTTGTGGAAGGCTTTGAAGAGTTGACCCAAAAAAAAGGAGCATTGTTTTCACGAAAGGAGATAGAACGGTTCATGGACGAAGAAGAACGGCACGATCTCAAAATCTTGACCCATTCCACTCATCAGTCTTTAAAATCCATGAGCAGTGGGGAGCAAAAAAAGGCACTGCTTAACCACTTAATGAATCAAAACACTGATTTTCTCGTTTTGGTGAATCCATTTGATAATTTGGACTCGGCTACGCAAACCTATTTAAAGGAAGAATTTTGCACTATTGGGACAACTAAAATATTGGTTCAACTGGTAAGCCGGTCGGAGGACATCCTACCCATCACCACGGACTTTTTTAAGCTTGAAGGAAATACCTTAGTTCAGTACACCTCCAAAGAATCCTTATGGGAAGCCAATCAACAGAATACCACATCATTTTCTGGGTCAATCCCCCCTCCGTTGGACCCCATCCCCCTTGACGATTTGGAACTGGTTCATTTTGATGGCGTATCGGTCAGTTTTGACGGTAGAAAAGTCCTGGATACCATCCAATGGAAAGTAAAACAGGGAGAGTTTTGGCAACTGATAGGTCCCAACGGCAGTGGAAAAACCACACTTTTATCCATGATTACCGGAGACAGCCACAAAGGGTACGGGGAAAAACTTTCGCTTTTTGGCAAGAGAAAAGGCAGTGGGGAGAGTGTCTGGGACCTCAAAAAAAAGATTGGCTATTACACTCCGGCCATGACCGATAAATTTGGAGGGTACCACACCCTGGAACATATGGTCATCTCAGGACTTCACGATTCCATTGGACTATATGTGCTGCCCACACAGACCGAAAAACTATTGGCCCGCGAATGGCTCAAGGTTTTGAATCTGTACGACAAAAGAGACCAACTATTTCGAGAGCTTTCTGCAGGGAACAAACGGTTGGTCATGACTGCCCGCGCCATGATCAAACACCCGCCACTTCTTATTTTGGATGAACCCACTGCCGGACTGGACGATGCTGGTGCAGCCCTTTTCGTGGCATTGGTCAATAAAATTGCCCAAGAAAGCCATACGACTATTATTTTTGTTTCGCATAGAACCGAAGCCGGGTTGAATCCCCAATTCAACTATGTACTGAATATGAAAGCCACAGGTTCGGTTGGAAAGGTTATCCATTATGAAAATCCGTAGAGCTACCAAGGCAGACGCCACCAGTATTGCCCTTTTGGGCAGGTTTACCTTTACCGAGACCTTTGGTCATCTCTTTAAGGACAAGACCGATTTGTTGGACTATTACAATCGGACCTTTGCTGTGGAAAAGCTGGCCAAGAGTTTGCAAAAAAATAGCAATGCTTATTGGCTGGCCCATATTAACGGACTTCCAGTGGGATATGCAAAACTTAAACTGCATTCCCCTTCCCCTTTTATTGATTCCAAAAATGTGTGCCAACTCCAAAAGATATATGTCCTCAAGGATTTTCTATCCCAAAAAGTAGGTTTGGCCCTCCAGACCGAACTCCTACAAAAAGCCCAATCGGATGGTTTTGAACACATCTGGCTTTCTGTGCTCAAGGAAAATAAAAGAGCCATTGCATTTTATGAAAAGAATGGTTTTTCATTCCTTGGAAGCCACTCTTTTCAAATTGGGGCCGAGCATTTTGAGTTTCATGCCATGGGTAAAAAACTCCTCTAAGCAAAGTATAACCCATACAAAAAATAAAAGCCGCTCAATGAGCGGCTTTTATTCATATAATCTAAAACTTAATCTATGCTGTCACTCCAGCAATTTTCTTCTTCAAAGAATCGAACATCACAGGTGTTGCGATGAACACGGATGAGTAGGTACCTACAATCACACCAATGATCATGGCGAACATGAATCCTCTTAAACTCTCTCCTCCAAATATGAAGATGGCCAATAATACGATCAGCGTGGTCAAGGATGTATTCAATGTACGGCTCAAAGTACTGTTCAAAGCCTCGTTGATATTCTCACCAGCTTTCCAACCTTTAAGGCCCACTATTTCCCGGATTCGGTCAAATACCACCACGGTATCGTTCAACGAGTAACCAATTACCGTAAGAATGGCCGCAATAAACGCTTGGTCGATTTCCATGTTAAAAGGCATCACGCTACCGGTTAGTGAGAAGATTCCCAATACGATCACCACATCGTGGAACACCGCTACAACGGCACCCAATGAGAACTGCCATTTTCTAAATCGCAATAGGATATAAAGGAATACTACCGCCAATGATCCCAGAATGGCCAAGAAGGCATTTTTCTTGATATCATCCGCTATGGTAGGTCCTACTTTTACCGACTGCAAGATTCCTATGGATTTTTCAGATGCCCCTACGGTAAAGTCTTCAAAGGAAGTACCATCGGGCAAGTATTTTTGAAGTGTGGTGTAAAGCATGTCCTGAATCTCGCTATCAACTTCCACACCTTCCTCATCCACTTTATATGGAGTGGTCACCTTAATCTGGTTGGCATCCCCAAAAGTTTTCACATTGGTTCCGCTACCAAATACCTCATTCAACTCTGAAGCAATTTCTGAAGGGTTCACCGCTTTCTCAAAACGAATCTGATAGGAGCGTCCCCCGATGAAATCAACCCCTTGCTGAAGTCCATTGGTGAATAGGGAAAATGTACTTACCACCAACAAAATTCCAGAAATAATGTAGGCTATCTTTCTTTTGGACAAGAAATCAATATGCAGATTGCTGAACAAGTTCTTGGTAATCGCTGTGGAGAAATCCAAACGTCTACCCTTTTTGGCCGTGTAGGCCTCAATCATCAATCGAGTTACAAAAATGGCCGTGAACAAAGATGTTACGATACCTATCAATAAGGTAGTGGCAAATCCTTTAATGGGTCCTGAACCAAAAACGAAAAGAATGATCGCGGTCAACCCAGTGGTAATGTTCGCATCCAAAATAGAGGACAATGCATTTCCAAAACCATCAGCAATGGCTTGGGCCTTTCCTTTCCCTCGGACCAACTCTTCTTTTATCCTTTCAAAAATAAGCACGTTGGCATCCACTGACATACCAATGGTCAACACGATACCTGCTATACCGGGAAGGGTCAATACCGCTCCCAAACTTGTCAATACCCCAAAAATCAACAGAATGTTGAATATTAGGGCTATGTCTGCAAAGACACCTGCTCTTCCGTAGTAGAAAATCATCCATACCAACACGAAGGCCATGGCTATCATAAACGACATAAAACCACTGTCAATGGCCTCTTGCCCCAATGATGGTCCAACCACCTCGGATTGGATAATCTCGGCAGATGCAGGAAGTTTACCCGCACGCAATACATTGGCAATATCCTTGGTCTCGTTTACGGTAAAGGTTCCCGTGATCTCAGAACGTCCACCTGAAATGGGTCCTGTGGAAACTCCGGGAGCTGTATATACTTTATTGTCCAAAACAATGGCGATACCGGTTTGGTTACCATAGGCATCCCCAGTAAGTTTCTCCCATTCCTTGGCACCGCGAGTGTTCATGGTCATGTTCACCGCAGGCTTGTTATATTGGTCAAAAGTGTCCTGAGCGTCAGAAACTACATCACCACTGATTCTTGGAACCCCGTCCCTATTGGATTTAAGGGCATATAATTCCACTACTTCAGCATCTTGGGCCGGTCTCTCCCAAAGAAACTTGACAAACTGAATGTCGTTAGGCACCAATCTTTTAATCTGGGGCATTCTTAAATACCCACCGATTTCCGCCGTATCCGATACCAAAGCCCTTGCTATGGCATGGCTTCCTGGATTGGCAGGAATCAATTTGCCCAACAATGGATTCGTCTGCGGAGTCATGTCCAAAGAATCTTGGGCCACATCGGACAATAAGGAATCTATTTCGGATTCTGGCTTGGCAATGACTTCCTCAACCACTTCTGGCTCCAAAATCTCTTTCAATCTTTCATTGGCACTTACCAAGAAGGCACCCAAACTTTGGTTTCCTTGCTCATAGGTTTCCCAAAATTCCAACTGGGCGGTACTGGACAGCAATTCCTGTGCACGGGCAATATCCCTTGCGCCTGGAAGTTCGACCAAAATACGGCCAGAGTTTCCTTCACGCTGAATGTTTGGTTGAGTTACCCCAAAACCATCGATACGCTCACGGAGTACCTCAAATGCAGAAACAATGGACTCATCAATCTTTCTTCTGATGATAGGCTTCACCTCATCATCGGTCATTTGAAAATTGATATCATCACTAAGGCCCTTATTGGCAAAAATATCCGGAGAGGCCAGTTTGGTATCTCCCTTGATATTGTCAAAAGCTTCAAAAAACAGCTCCAAATAAGTAGCGTCGCTATTTTTGGAGGCATTATCGGCATCTGCCAATGCTTTGTTGAAAACCGGGTTTTTGGTATTGTTGGCCAAACCTTTCAAGATGTCCTTTACGGAAATCTGCAGGGTAACGTTGATCCCTCCTTTAAGGTCCAACCCCTTGTTCAGCTCCTTTTTCTTGGCATCATCATAGCTGGTAAAGCCCAAAACAGTGTTGTCACTGATGGAATCCAAATACGATGCCTCTAAAGCTTCACGCTTGGCGACATAATCTTCCTCAGCTTCCGAAATTTGGCTAACAGCGTAAGTCTCAGCATCCTTTTCCAACTTACTTGTAATAAAAGTAAAGGATAACTGATAGATACTCACCAAGCCAAAAAGGATCGCGAAAAGCCTTATAAGTCCTTTATTCTGCATGGATTATTAAATTTTTAGAAGTTTTCTTAAACAGCGTGCAAATATATCATTTCCGATAAGATTTGCCAATAGAAATTGATGTAATTGCAATTCTACTTTACGGTTACGCCATAAAAACAAAAAATGTCATTTTGAACCAGAGGCGAAATCCTAGAATCATTTCCGGGAAATCCACCGCTTTTTTGGCTCAAAATGACACTTTATATGGTATCCTGACCTAAATTACAGTTGAAGCAGTCCGTTGGTTTTTTTAACCCCGGCAGCACTTTCCTGCATCTTGGCCTTTTCGGCATCGCTAAGCTCTATCTCAACGATTTTCTCTATACCGTTTTTACCCAACAACACGGGAACTCCTATACAGATATCGTCCAATCCGTACTCTCCTTCCAAAAATGTGGAACATGGGTACATTTTCTTTTGGTCGCAAGCAATGGCCTGTACCAACCCGGAAACCGCAGCTCCGGGGGCATACCAAGCACTGGTTCCCAATAGCTTGGTCAACGTGGCGCCACCAACTTTGGTCTCTTCCACGACCCACTGCATTTTATCTTCGGAAAGGAATTCCGAAACTTTTACACTATTTCGTGTGGCATGTTCAATTAGAGGTACCATACCCACATCACTGTGTCCACCGATTACCATTCCATCCACATCAGAGATGGGTGCCTCAAGCGCTTCGGCCAATCTGTACTTGAAACGGGCACTGTCCAAAGCACCACCCATACCAATGATCCTGTTCTTGGGAAGACCTGTGGCCTTGTGCACCAAATAAGTCATGGTATCCATAGGGTTACTCACTACAATGATGATGGTATTTGGGGAATGCTCCAAAAGGTTGGTAGCCACAGTCTTTACAATTCCTGCATTGATTCCTATAAGTTCTTCCCGTGTCATTCCCGGTTTACGTGGAATTCCTGAGGTGATTACCGCAATATCGCTACCCGCTGTCTTGGAATAATCATTGGTGGTCCCGGTAATCTTGCTATCGAAACCATTCAAGGACGCTGTTTGCATCAAATCCATGGCCTTTCCTTCGGCATATCCTTCCTTGATGTCCAACAAAACAACTTCTGATGCAAAATTTTTCATTGCAATATACTCCGCACAGCTTGCTCCAACTGCGCCTGCTCCAACTACGGTAACTTTCATGTTTATAGGTTTAAATTTTAATCGCTCAAAAATAAGGCATTTAGCCCAGAAAAAAACTGACTTTCACCAGTTTTAGTGCTTCAAATCTTGACACATAACACAAATGGACAAAATCCATTGAATTGTTAACAAAATATGCAGTTCATCGAAGATATGGTCCAAATTGGATGTAAGCCCCATCCCTCACGCAATACTTTCCTACAAATTAACGTTCTCATAGTCCCAAAATCTGTTTTAACCTACTTGACCTATGAAGAAGCTCTTCTCATTGCTGTCCATAATAGGCCTTGTTGCCATAAGCAACTGTAGCCGAATCCCAGAGAACAATGACCCTATTTTGGGCATCTGGGCCAAAACACAAACCTCATCCATTGAGGGAAAAAGTTCCAACACCACCCGCGAAGAATGGATTTTCAATGATGTTTACCTAGGAAGATACCAAAGCTATTCCAATTCCAAACTGGTTTTTTATACCGATTTTAAGTGGTCCGAAGAAAACGGCACCTACACCATAATTTACGGTGACCCACAGGTTACCGATATCACGGTCAATTTAGAACATGCAAGCGACCCTGAGATTTTAACCCTGGAAAATGGTTCGGTCTTTGCCACCAGGGATTAACTGGCAAGACTACCTATATGAGAATAAAAGGCCCCAACTTTGTTGGGGCCTTTTTAATGGTCGGTTATATTTTCTGTCTTACCTAAATCCAAAGTTTACACCAAAGGTAAAGGTGTTGAATTCCCCTATGTTGTAATCAGCATTGAGTCGAAAAAACCCCAGCTTCAGTTTGGTGCCGACATTGGCCACTACTCCGCTAACTTTATTACTGATTTTGAACGGGTCTTCGTAAGTGGTCTGAAAAGGTCCAGACTGCACCTGATAAGTTCCCAGAACGTCGGTATCGGATTTTCCGGTGATGTATCCCAATCCGCCATAGAAATTGATCACTGGCAAACGTGTGGACGCCACAGCGCTGAAATTCCATGAGCTGAACTTGGCATCGATGCGTTGGTTTTCCCCATCGATTACATCGGTATCGGTAAAATCGTATTCCCCGCTCAGATTGGTATACCCGATTACCGCGGAAATGGCAACGGGAAGTATCTTATCGGCTGGAAGGTGCTTGGTAAAATCGTGCTGTATCCCGAATCCGAAGAGACCGATCTTCACATCATCCGTATTGATTTTAGGCAAAAACCGCGCTTTCACTTCGGTTCCCTTAATGAGCCCCACACTGGCCTGAATATACCCTGAAGGCACAAAATTAAGATTTTCAGAAGCCAAACCGGACGGCAATTCAAAGTCCACACGCTCGGTAACACCCGGGGCTATCTCTGCTTCCACATAGACTCCTACGCCTTCAATGTCCCCTAAAGCAGTGGACACCAATTTGGAGGTACTGCCATCTTCAAACTGGAGATTTTCATAATCGTTCGTATCCAGGGTGAACGCTTTTTTATTGTCTTTGTTCTTGAATCCCGTAAGGTTTCCTACAATGGAAATCTCAAAACCGCCCAAGGGCTTCGCATCGGCGGTATTGTACCATCCATTGGAAATGCTGTAAACCCCGGCTTCGGTAACCGGATTCAACCATGCCGTGGTAAACCGTTCAGCATCATCAAGACCTGCGGCCAGAATGTCGTTAAGATTGGATTGGGCCATTGCCAAGGAAAAATTGCACAATGTCACCAAAAGAATTATTTTTTTCATTTTGTAAAATTTTTACCTAAAACTAAAAAACTCGCCTTTGTGGGGCGAGTTTTTGTTGTGAAACAGCTGATATCTATGCGTCTATGTTGGCATAAACAGCATTTTTCTCTATAAATTCCCTCCTCGGAGGCACCTCATCACCCATCAACATGGAGAAAATTCGGTCAGATTCCGTGGCGTTGTCTATAGTTACTTGGCGCAAGGTCCTAAATTCAGGATTCATGGTGGTATCCCATAATTGTTCGGCATTCATCTCACCAAGACCCTTGTAACGTTGGATGCTGGCCCCACCGTTCATGGACTCAATGATTTCATCCCTTTCCCTGTCATTCCAAGCATAGCGTCTTTTGGCTCCTTTTTTCACCAAATACAATGGCGGAGTGGCAATATAAACGTGTCCGTTCTCGATCAACTCACGCATGTATCGGAAGAAAAACGTAAGAATCAAGGTTTCAATGTGGCTACCATCCACATCCGCATCACACATGATCACAACTTTATGGTAGCGCAATTTGTCCAAGTTCAACGCCTTGCTATCTTCTTCGGTACCGATGGTTACCCCAAGGGCGGTATAAATATTCTTGATTTCCTCATTTTCGAAGACCTTGTGTTGCATGGCTTTTTCAACATTCAGGATTTTACCCCGAAGCGGCAGGATGGCCTGAAAGTTCCTATCCCTACCTTGTTTGGCCGTACCTCCCGCGGAATCTCCCTCCACCAAGAACACTTCGCACTTGGTAGGATCCTGTTCCGAGCAATCTGAAAGTTTTCCAGGCAACCCCCCCACACTCATGGGGTTTTTGCGCTGTACCAACTCACGGGCCTTGGCAGCCGCATGCCTTGCCTGCGCGGCCAGCTTTACTTTCTCTACAATCTGTTTGGCATCTTCAGGATGCTCTTCCAGATAATCGGTCAACATTTCAGAAACGGCCTGACTAACGGCACTGGTTACCTCACGGTTACCCAGTTTGGTCTTGGTCTGACCTTCAAATTGGGGTTCTGCTACCTTTACGGACACAATGGCCGTAAGTCCTTCCCTAAAATCGTCCCCGGATATTTCAAACTTCAATTTGTCCAACATACCGGAATTATCGGCATATTTCTTTAGTGTGGTGGTAAGACCCCTTCTAAAACCGGACAAGTGCGTACCTCCTTCGTGGGTATTGATGTTGTTCACATAGGAATGCAGGTTCTCGGTATATCCTGTATTGTAGACCATGGCCACTTCAACAGGAATGCCATTTTTCTCTCCTTCCATGGAGATGACACTTTGAATCAATGGTTCACGGTTGCCATCCAAGAATTTGATGAATTCCTTCAATCCTTCTTCGGAATGGAAGGTTTCGGAAATAAACTCTCCTTTATCGTCCTTATTCCGTTTATCCGTCAATGTAATGGTGATGCCCTTGTTCAGATAGGCCAGTTCACGCATTCTATTGGATAGGGTTTCATAGCTATACTCCGTGGTTTGGGAGAAAATGGTATCATCTGGCACAAAAGTGACGATGGTACCGGTTTCATTGCTATCCCCAACACTTTTGACCGGGTACAGTGTTTTTCCCCTTTCATATTCCTGTTCCCAAATCTTACCTTCACGGTAGACGGTTGCCTTTAAGTGTTTTGAAAGTGCGTTCACACAGGATACCCCGACCCCGTGAAGACCCCCGGATACCTTGTACGAGTCCTTGTCGAACTTACCCCCGGCACCGATCTTGGTCATGACCACTTCCAAGGCAGAAACACCTTCTTTTTTATGCAAGCCCACAGGGATACCCCTACCGTTGTCCTTGGTAGTGATGGAATTGTCCTCGTTGATGATCACATCAATGGTATCACAATATCCAGCCATGGCCTCATCGATGGAGTTGTCCACTACTTCATATACCAAATGGTGCAACCCTCTGACCCCTACATCGCCAATATACATGGAAGGTCTCATACGTACGTGCTCCATACCCTCAAGGGCCTGGATACTATCCGCCGAGTACTGTTTTTTATTCGCTTCTTCGCTCATATATTCTTGTGTTTGCCTTCAAATTTTCAAATCCTACAAATATAAGTAATACCCCCATGAAATAGGCCCTAGAAGCCCCCTGAACCCCCTAAGTTATCAACAAAAAAATGTGGAAAACCAACAACTTCCCGCTCTGGGCATCCAAAGCGTAACAAAAACAAAAAGCCCCTTCTCCAAGGGGCTTTTCCGACTAATTGAAAATGAAACAAAACAACATCTTCCTTCTACATAATCTTAAAATTCTTATTTAACATAGGCATCGGTGTGTACATTGGCCACAGCCCTACCTGATGGGTCGTTCATGTTCTTGAAGGCTTCGTCCCACTCCAGTGCAATCTTGGTGCTACAGGCCACTGATGGTTCTTGTGGCACACTCAACGCTGCTGCATCGGAAGGGAAGTGACTTTCAAAAATGGAACGGTAATAGTATTCTTCCTTGGACGTTGGGGTCTGGATAGGGAACTTAAAGTGGGCATTGGCCAATTGCTCATCGCTCACCTCTTCCTGCACCAAACTCTTCAACGTATCTATCCAGCTATATCCCACACCATCCGAAAACTGCTCTTTTTGCCTCCAGGCCACACTTTCGGGCAAGTAGGATTCAAATGCTTTACGGACTACCCACTTCTCCATACGCTCTCCATTGATCATCTTATCCTTTGGGTTGATTCGCATGGCTACATCCATGAACTCCTTGTCCAAAAACGGAACCCTGCCCTCTATACCCCATGCCGCCAAGGATTTGTTGGCACGAAGACAATCGTACATGTGGAGCTTATCCAATTTCCGTACGGTCTCTTCATGGAAATCCTTTGGACTTGGCGCCTTGTGGAAATATAGGTATCCTCCAAAAAGCTCATCGGCACCTTCTCCCGAAAGGACCATTTTTATCCCCATGGACTTAATGACCCTGGCCATAAGGTACATGGGCGTGGAAGCCCTGATCGTGGTAATGTCGTAGGTTTCCAGGTTATAGATCACATCCTTGATGGCATCCAAGCCTTCTTGAATGGTGAATTTTATCTCGTGATGTACGGTCCCAATATGATCGGCCACTTTTTGTGCGGCGGCTAAATCCGGCGAACCTTCCAAGCCTACCGAAAAGGAGTGCAACTGGGGCCACCATGCATCGGCAGTATCCCCGGACTCAATACGTTTTTGGGAATATCTTTTGGCAATGGCCGAGGTAACCGAGGAATCCAATCCCCCGGACAACAGAACCCCATAGGGCACATCGGACATCAACTGACGATGCACGGCGTCTTCCAAAGCTTTTTTCACCTCGGCAATACTGGTCTCGTTTTCCTTGACGGCCTCGTACTCCATCCAATCCCTCTTGTACCATCTTTTAAACTCCCCATCCGAACTGTGCATATAATGTCCGGGAGGAAAAAGTTCTATTTTGGAACAGGTTCCCTCCAAGGCTTTCAATTCCGAAGCCGCATAAAAGGTCCCGTTCTTGTCCCATCCAATATATAGGGGAATGATTCCCATGTGATCTCTGGCGATGAAATATTCATCTTTCTCACTATCATAGATGGCAAAGCCAAAAATGCCGTTCATTTCATCAATGAAGTCCACTCCTTTTTTCTGATAGAGTGCCAAAATCACCTCACAGTCGGACTGCGTCTTGAACTCGTACTCCCCTTCAAACTGCTTTCTGAGTTCCCTGTGATTATATATTTCGCCATTGGCAGCCAAAACCAGCTTGCCATCGGCACTGAATAAAGGCTGTTTTCCTGAAGCCGGATCTACAATGGCCAATCGCTCATGGGCCAAAATAGCTTTGTCATCTGCATAAATTCCACTCCAATCCGGACCTCTGTGCCTTATCTTTTTTGACATCTCCAGTAATTGTGGTCTAAGTACCTCTGTACTTTCCTTCACATCAAATGCGCATACAATTCCACACATAAATCGAGTATTAGTAACAATTTCTATGCAAATATGACCTTATATGTTTTTAAATAAAACAAATAATACATTTTTAATTTCATTATAACATATTTATATGGATTTATAAAACGTATTGAAAGTATAAAATGTGTTTTCATTAAAATATTGAACACTTTGTAAGGTTCATAAATTTTAACGTCTCTTTATTAAAACAGCATCTTTTTACATCCTAGTTTTGAAAACAACTAAAATCGCAATCATGAAAAATGTATTCTTATTTACTTTTTTAACCTTGGCGTTGGTCTTTACTTCTGAGCTAACGGCACAGAACTTCAGCGGATTGGACAAAAGTCCGGCCGATATTGCCACCTACCCTACCAGCTATAGGGAATCCGACAAAGCCATAAAAGTTATTTACAGCCGTCCGCAATTGAAAGGACGTAGCATTTCAGAGCTTGCCCCGGCCGGAAAGGTATGGCGGACCGGAGCCAATGAATGCACGGAAATCATTCTGTATAAGGACGCCAACATTGGTGGAAAAGCCGTTAAAGCGGGCACTTATTCACTTTTCACTATTCCCGGTGACAACGAATGGACAGTTATCCTAAACAGTAATTTGAACCAATGGGGCGCTTACTCGTATGATAGTGCCGCCGATGTTGCAAGGGTTACGGCAAAGGCCGGTACCGATGATGAGGAGTTGGAGGCATTTTCCATCACCTTTGAAGATGAAGGTGATATGGTCTTAGGATGGGGAACCACCCGTGTTTTCCTACCCATCAGTTTCTAAAATTTATTGCTATGAAAAAGGAAAGGGAGGCATAAGCCTCCTTTTTTTTTATTTTACTTGGACCCCCGCAACATAAACTTGATCTGCCGTCAGCTGGGGAACCTGCTCTATGGGAACGTTCATAATATCCTCGCTCAGAATCACAAAATCGGCAAGTTTACCGGGTTCTATGCTTCCTTTCTCTTGCTCCTCAAAATTGGAATGGGCCGCCCAAATGGTCATTCCTTTCAGGGTTTCTTCGCGGGACAGGGCGTTTTCCATTTGAAATCCTTCCTCAGGGTAGTTATTGACATCCTTTCGGGCCACCGCAGCATAAAAGGTTAAGAACGGACTCACTTGCTCCACAGGAAAATCGGTTCCCAAAGCTACAGTTCCCGCTTTGTCCAATAGTTTTTTGAAGGCATAGGCCCCTTTTACGCGATCCGGCCCCAAACGGTCTTCGGCCCAATACATATCGCTAGTGGCATGGGTGGGTTGTATGGATGGAATGATTCCTTTCTCAAAATAATCGAAATCCGCGGGAGAGATTACCTGTGCGTGTTCCACCTTCCAACGACGGTCTTGTTTTCCTTCCAAAGCTTTTTCGTAGGCTCGCAATACCACTACATTGGCAGAATCCCCAATGGCATGGGTATTCATTTGATAGTCCGATGCGGCAATACGCTCTGCCAACGCCCCAATTTGATCCACCGGAGTGACCATGGCCCCAAAATGACCGGGCTGATCGGAATAAGGCGCTCTTAACGCTGCCCCTCTAGATCCCAATGCACCATCCCCATATACTTTTACGGAGCGCACATTCAACTTCTCGGTTTTAATGATTCCCTTGTTCAGGAAATAATCCAGGTTCGAAGGAGAACTGCTTACCATGGCGTATACCCGAATGGACAAATCCCCAGCTTGCTGCAGACTGTCTATAAGCTCAATGGTTTCCCGGTCCAAACCGGCGTCATCCACTGTGGTCAATCCATAATCGAAACATAGTTTTTCGGCATCTTTTAGTGCCTGTACCTGTGCTTGTTTATCGGGTTGGGGCATAATGGCGTAGACCATTCCCATGGGGCCATCCACCAAAACTCCTGTCAATTTTCCATCCTTTTTGATGATATCACCCCCTACGGCCTTGGTATCCACAGTGATTCCGGCCAAATCCAAAGCCTTTTGGTTGACCAAAATTGCATGTCCATCGATTCTACTCAGTACAACAGGCGTATCCGGAAATATTTCGTCCAATTTGCCCTTGGTGGGAAACTCCTTCACTTCCCAATCGTTCTGGTCCCATCCCCTGCCAAAAACAAAATCGGACGGGCGTTCTTCCTGAAAGGCCACAACCTTATCCAAGATTTCTTCAAAACTGGTGGTCCCCACCAAATCCACTACCTGTTGGTTCAGTCCCAGTGCATAAAAATGACAATGGGCGTCAATGAAACCGGGAACTATGGTCTTCCCTTTGGCATCCAGTTCTTCCTTTGCGGTATATTTTTGATAGATATCGGCAGTTTCAGTCACGGCCACAAATTTCCCATCTTTGATGGCCATGCAACAGGCCTTGGAAAAATCGTCATCAACCGTATAAATATTGGCATTGTAAACGATTAAATCTACTTCTTCTTTTGGATTGCAGGCCAGGAATAAACCTATGGAGAACAGGAGGATATACTTTTTCATGGAACGGATGGTTTCCTCCAAAAATAGAAAATGTAGGGAATATTCAGGGGTTACTCATCCACAAACTCAGTCATCACGAATTCCACCCTGCGGTTTTTTCTTCGGGCTTTATCCGTAAGGGTAGTATCCAAGGGGACTTTGTCCCCATATCCTTTGTAGGTAATCCTGTTCTTTTCGAGGCCGAGGCCCATAAGATATTTGGCAACGCTACTGGCCCGTTCCTTGGATAGGACATCGTTATAGGAATCGGAACCCAAATCGTCCGTATGCCCACTGATGGACACTTTGAGGTTGGGATGTTTTTCCAGGTATTCAAACACATCTTGAAGGCTTTGCTTGGCCTTGGGCTGAAGATCAAATCGGTCAAATTTAAAATTGACATGATCCAATACATAAACTTCATTGGGCTGGTATTCGGGACCCAGATAGGTTAACGAAATATCATCCAAATAGTAATAGGCATAGCCTTCCGCATTGGGATTGTTGTTTTTAAAATGGAGATAACGCGTAGCGGCATTGCTCATGAAATTACCCAGAATGAGGTGCGTTTCAAATCCTTTGGCCACAATATCCATGGTGAGTTCCGTCCAATTTTGCTTGTCATCATAAAAATGGGGCGCAGAGAACTGTTTAATATGGGTGGTCTGTACAATCTGAGACGTCAAAGCCCTGTGGGAAAGTTGTCTTTTCGTGTGAATGGACAAAGGTTTTTCCGCAAATACGGCCCCCATATCCATTACGGCCCCATCCGATTTTTCGGAAAGGCTCATAACCAGTCGCAAGCGATATCGATGTCCTCTTTGCAAGGTTTCGGTCAAGTGTATCTGAATATATTCCCTGTAATCCTTTGGGGCATACAGATACATTCCTGCATAAGCAGTACCCTCAAAGGCCTCTTGTTTCCCTTTAAAGTTCATGGGAATACCCAATTTGGTCCTGCTACATTCGTTGAAATAGTCCGTGGTTCCCAAGGTAGGTGCACTCCAATGTTCCGCATCCTTGTTCAGGTTGCTCATTTTAACGGGGCAGGTCTTGTAATCCTCAAAACCCCCATTACGAACTAAGTTCTGGGCCTTTGTTGAAGAAAACATTAGCACAAAGCCAATGGAAAGCACTATGTGAAAGCGTCGTAGCTGCATGGTTTCCAATTGAATTGGAGCAACCAATCATGGTACACATTTGGGACTGGCGCAAGGTTTACAACGCCATTTTTAACAAATTATTGCGTATTTACCTACAAATCAGAAGTCAAACTTGTAAGACACCCCTGCCAAGGCCTGAAAGCCCTGTACCCTAAAATTGGCCCATCGCTGGTAATCGCTGTTGGCGATATTGGATGCCTTTACGAATACTGAAAGCTGCTCATTGATGTGATACCCGGCATGGGCATTGGCATCGAAAAAGCTGTCCAAAGTAACTATGGCCGAAGGAAACTCGAACGGTTCCGCTCCCACAGTTGCCTGCGATACCAAGTCATCGCGTTCGCCTACGTAGAAGAGATTGGCCCCAAAATACCATTGATCATTGATTTGGTAATCCATGAACAGAGACCCCTTGATGGTAGGCAGGTTCCAAGCGGGATTATCCGTTTCGGTATCATAATCATAAAATTCCGCATTGACGCCCAAGCTAAAGTTACGATTCACATCCACGTTCAACTCCCCAAAAATGCCCAAGGTTTTTACATCATCATAAAAAACCTGGAAGGAATTGCCGTAGTAGTAGCTTTTTTCATCATCCCGAAGCAGGTTCTGTGGATTCAAAAAGAAAAGCGGTTTCCCGTTCTCTGCCGTGTAAGACCCCTTGATGTTATAGCCGATATTGGAAGTCAACTGTCCTTTGAGTCCCACATAGCCCTCGTACTGTTGGTCGGTGGGCATTATATTCAATGTGGGTGACACATAGGGATTATCCATTACAAAATCGTGATAGGAATTCTGTTTCAGTTCGCCCTCGATCCCTCCGTAGGCAATCACGTTTTCGTCCAATACCCTATAAGAAGCAGTAACCGCAGGGTAGATATAGAAATTACTGTCGCTGTTCTCCGTATCCAATCCATACACAAAACTGGCCCCGAGGTTCACGGTAAGGTCATCCCTTAAAATCAAAAGGCTGGGTGTGACCCCTGCTTGCAATTGGCTGTAGTTGATTTCGCCGTCATTGGCCGTATTGTTCAGCGAGGCATTCTTAAAATTCCCGTTCACAAAGTCCACCTTGGCCCCAATCGTCACCAATTCTTCGGTAATGGGCAATTCCAAAGTAGGATTGATGACCACACGGTTCTCCCCGGACTCGGTGGCATCCCAAAAGCGGCGCAACAAGATATTTCCGGTTTTAAAGAACGAATCCTCCATGTTGAGATGCGCCTTGGCCTCGGCATTGAAATAGTTTTGCTGTTCGTCCATGGCAGCCACGGTAGTTTCATCGAACGCATCATTCTCAATACCGTACCAATTGTACAATTGATGTTGCAATCCGATGCTGGCACCCCAATCCATGTACCGATCCTTTTTGGCGTAGGAGGCGTTCAATTTGGTGTTGTAGAAATCGGTTTCCAAGGGGGTCGAATCCAAATCTCCACGGGAAGATTGGTGGGTCAATCCAAAATCCAACAAATCCTCCCCCCGATTAAATTCCCGACTGGTGTATACATCCACAAGGGCATTATTGTAATTGCCCAATCCTACCGAAGCATAGGAATTGTACAAGGTGGGGGGCGGCGTCCGCTCCACTCCAGAGGCTTTTCCTTTGGCCGGGGTAAAGGTTGAGGCCACAGGGACCGAAAAAATACTGTAATCGATTTTCTTCTTTTGCAGTACTATGGAATCATTGAGGTTGGGTGCCGACTTTATTTTGAAGGCATCCGAAACGGTGGGGGAATACGGTTTTACCACCGTTACCGTTTCCGTACCAATGTCATCGGTTTCTTGGGCGACAACGATTCCATAAAGGCTCAAAAATATCAGTGAAAATATATAGGTTCTCTTTTGCATGCTGTGTCTGGATTTAGTTTCCGTTGGGGTCTACTGAAGAATTGCTTTCGGCCTGTTTGGCCTTGATCACGGTGAGCTCCCCTTTGGCTTCGGCGACGATATCATCAAACTCGGCAAAGTTGCTGATCACACTTTCCAAGATATAGGTGGCCTGAAAAGCATCACCCAAATTGTAAAAGTTCTTGGCCATGATCACCAGTCCTTTGCCTCCCCATTTCTTGTAGGCCGAATAGTCTTTTGCCAATTTTTGAACGGCTACATTCGAGCCTTCAAAATCCTGTTCTTGGTTCTTGAAATAGGCGTCGTAATACCAAGCTTCGGCCGCCAACTCACCCGTGGCAATTTTCTTCACATCCTGATATGCGGTCTTGGCCAGGGCCTCATTGTTTGTTGCGATGGCAGATCGCGCTATCATGATTTGGGCATCGCTCTTGATGCGGTCATCAATTTTGGGTGCTTTCAACACTTTTTCTGCATAAGCAATGGTCTGACGGTAATCCTCTTGTCCGTAATACCCTTTCATTAAATTGGATTGGGCAAAGGTTCGGTTTTCCACAATGTCCGCACTGCTTTCCAATCGTTTTAGATAGGGAATGGCACTTTTGTAATCCTGTTTTTCCACATAGATCTCACAGACCCGGGTAAGGGCCTGTTCGGTATATTCGCCATTTCCGTTGTTGGTCACTGTTTGATATTTGGGCAGGGCCTTGTCCTTTTCTCCTTTGGAGAAGTACAATTGGGCCAATGAAAAATTGGCGTTTTGGGCATGGAGCCCATTTGGAAATTCCTTTAAATAATCTTCGTAGCCCCGAATGGCGGCATCGGTTTTCCCTTCCACATATTTCCGGTCGGCCGATTCAAAACTGGCATTGTCCAGTTCGGCATCGGTAACTTCCACGAAATCCAGATTACGGGCCCAAGCGGCATACTCACTTACCCTTCCTTCGTCCACATAAACCAATTTGGCCGTGGCCACCGCCTGTTTGGCCTCTGGGGTGTTGGGATACTTCTGGACCACTTCCTTGAGCTTGTCCAATGCCTGTTGGTTTCTACTAGCGTTGTAGTGCACCAATCCCTGCCTTAGCATTCCACGAGGAGCGAATTTGCTCTGTGAATACTCCGCGACCAATCGGTCATAGGTCCTCAACCCTTCACTTTCCTGACCATTTTTAATCAAGGAGTTCCCCAGTTCAAAAAGGGCATCGTCCCGTAAGGTAGAGGTAGGATATCGGGTCAAAAATTCGTTCAAACCTTCAATTTTGGCCGAATTGTTCCCCAAAAATCCGCTGCTGAGTGTTTTCTGAAAAGCAGCATAATCCCGTTCCGGGCCATTCATTTTGGAGGATTCATCATAGGCCCTCATGGCCAATTGGTATTTGCTGGTCACAAAATAGCTGTCCCCTAATCGCAAATAGCCATCGTTCTTCCGTTGGTCATCAAGTGTATTGGAATTCACCACATTTTTGAAATAGGCAATGGCATTGTTGTAATCCTTCAACTTAAAATAGCAGTATCCCAGATTGTAATCCAGTTCTGGATATTCCGGCATAGAACGGGCTGCTGGAAGACTTTGTAATTTCACAAAATCCACCAAGGCTTCCTCAAAACGGTTCAATCTATAGGCCGATTCTGCCTTCCAGTAAAGGGTCCTAGCTTCAAATCCTTTATTTTCCGCACTCCTCAACGATTTGGAAAATCGTTCCAATGCAGCTTCGTAATCCCCATCAATAAAGAGTTCCACCCCACGGTAAAAGGCCACTTTCTGATACGTCTCTTTACTGGCGTAGTTTTTATTCTCTTCCAACAGTTGCATCGCTCCTTCAAAATTTTTGGAGGTGATATAAGAATCCACCAAAAGCTCTTGAATTTCCAATTGGTACTTATCCTTTGGATATTTTTCAAGATAAGAGGTCAATACTTGTGGAACGGGTTCGTAGGCATTGCCTATCTCATAACTGAGCCGTGCGTAGTTGAGAAAAGCATCTTTTTGGATTTCTGGGCTGAAGTCCATCTGGGAAGCATTCCGAAAGGCATTGAGGGCCTCCGATTTTTTGTCCAGCTTCAGATAGCATTCCGCTAAATGGTAATAGGCATTCTGCGACACGTTGTTGTTACCCCCTATAATTTTATTGAACTGTTGGATTGCATTTTCATAGTCACCTTGCTTGTAATGACTGTAACCCAACAGATAGTAATCCGTGTTGCTCCATTTTCCCCGCTTTCCCTTGTATTCTTCCAAATAGGGAATAGCTTCGGCATATTGCTTCAAGTTAAAATAGCTTTCTCCTATAATTTTGTTGAGTTCGGAAACTTCCTGCCTATTGGATTTGGGCAATTGCTTTTTGGCCATGGCAATGGCCTCCTCGAACTTGCCCAGTTTAAAATTCAAGTCCGCTTGGTAATACGATAATTTTTCGTTTAGCACATCTTGGTCGGTGATTTGGTCGAAGCGAGCGGTGGCCTGATCATAGTCATCTTGCTCATAGGCGATGTAACCTAAATAGTACTTGGCCTGCGACCCATATTTTTGGGAAGTGCTCACCTTGTTCAGATAGCGTTCGGCCTCTTGTGGTCTTTTGGAAGCGTAAAGGGCATATCCGTTATTGAAATTGAACCGTTCCCTATCTGAATAGGCCATGGCGGATTCATCCACTTTCTTGTACCATTTTAGGGCGTAGGGGTATTTTCCAGTCTCAAAATAGTAATCGGCCACATCCAAAAATGCAGAGTTCCGTTTGGTGGAGGTGGGATAGCGCTCCACAAAATCCTCCATCATTTTATCGGCTCCGCGCTGGTTCAAACGAATGGCGGCATTGGCAGCGTAGTAAGCGCTATTGGCCTCGGTCTCTTGGTCCTTGGTGCTGGCCTTCACCTCTTCAAAGATGGTCTGTGCCGCTTGGTACTGTTGGTTATTGTACAAGGCCAGAGCGTCTTGGTATGCTTTGTTTTCGTGGGTATATACTTTGGTTTCCTGTGCCGAAAGCACAAAAAAAGTTCCCAATACCATGGGAATAAGGAGGAGGTTTTTTCGATTCATAGTGTTCTACGCTGTTCTCGACTAACTTTTACCATAACGTCAAAATTTGAGCCAAAGTATATTTAGATCGTAATATGTCGAATTTACATTGGGTATTCCTTGGTGGTTTTTCAAGAATTACTACTTTTGGTTTCAAAGCTCGATTACCTCTAGAGCTTTCATACCTCAAAAATAACAATGTCATCAACATCTTGTCCAAGTTCAAGGACAATCTGTGGCATTTTTTTGTTTTCACAGTTCAACCTCACAGTACCGATCAAGGGCCACAACCTCTTTTGCCTTTGATCAAACACATTGTTCATCTGATGTTTAATCCAATATGCAGAGCCATGACTTATGCCATTATTCTTTTTATTGTACTTCTTTTATTGATCATTTTTTTGTTCAACAATTTAATCGCCAAAAAAAACAAGACCCTCGAAGCCTACAGCAGTATAGATGTTATGCTGAAAAAGAGAACAGACCTGATTCCCCAATTGGTAAAAACGGTCAAGGGATATATGGTCCATGAACGGGAAACCCTGACCGAAATCACCAAATTGCGAGAGAAAATCGTGACCCAAGACCATACCAACGAAGAGCGGTTGAACCTAGAAAACCAAATGAACCAAATGTTGGGGAAACTCCAGATAGCCGTTGAAGCTTATCCTGATCTGAAATCGAGTGAAAATTTTCTACTACTCCAATCCAGTTTAAACGAGGTGGAAGAACAAATTTCTGCCGCAAGAAGGGCTTATAATGCATCCGTAAACTCCTTTAACAATGCCTTGGAAATGTTTCCTTCCAATCTTGTGGGCAAAATCATGGGGTATTCCCCAAAAACCTTTTTTATCATCGACCCCTTGGAAGCGGAACTCCCATCAATCTCCTTTGACTAAAGTTTTAGGATGATGGATTTTACAACCCTAAAAAAGGAACTCCTGCCATTACTGACAAAGGCTGAGAAACTACGCAAGCGCTATCGTTTCTTTAAGGTTGGCAATGCATTCTTCATTGCCATCATACTCGTTGGCTTTACCTCTTTGCCCATCTTCATGTATACCAGCAGTGCCAGTTATCTCAAATGGATGAATCAATTGTCCCAAGCCCATTCATGGTTTTCCTTCCAAACCATCATGGTGTTGTACTGGATTCCATTTTTTGTGTTCTTGACAGCATCACAAAACCTGAAAAACAAGTATAAAGGGGCGGAAAGGGAAATTCTAAAAACCGTTCTCAAGAAAACAGCTCCTGAGTTTGCATTCAATGAAAACCTACAGATCACCTCCAAGGAAATAGAGGCCAGTAAACTCATCCCAAGCTATCTCCAGGTGAATTCACCAAAACATCACACACGACCTAAAGTCCACAATCTCAACTTTGGTCTCTTATCGGGAAAAATACGGGAGACTTCCATAAAGATGGGTGATGTAAAGATCCTCAATCAAAGCCTTTATGGCTCCTATCTTATGTATATTCCCTTTTTCACCCATTTCATGTTGTTCTCCACCTACCTGAGACCATGGCTTTCCAAAAAGCATAGCTTTGAACAGACCGGAAGCAGTTTCCTAGGCATGTTTGCCATCATGGACTTCAACAAAAAATTCAATGGTACCACCATTGTCCTTCCCGATCAGCTTGAAAAAAGAGTGGGGTACCTTGCAAAGACCATCCAACAATTGAACCTGAACCGAGACCCTTTGGTCAACCTTGAAAACCCTGAGTTTGAAAAAGAGTTTGTGGTCTACAGTACCGATCAGGTGGAGGCACGCTATATTTTGACCCCTTCCCTAATGGAACGAATAACCAACCTAAAAAGAAAGGTGAACAAACCGATCATGCTTTCATTCAAAGAAAACAAGCTGTATATGGGAGTACATCATCCCTATGGCTTTTTCAGTTTGAACGACAGCAAGAACTTGACCACGTCCAACGCCATTGAGCTCTTTTATGAAGATATCAGCGCCGCCATGGGCATTGTGGAGGATTTGAACCTGAATACCAAAATCTGGAAACAATGACCTTGTTTGCCCACCAAAACTTGCATTAACGATTTATTTTGATACTATTACAGTAAATTCAAATACTTTTGTATAGTTTCCTGAAGAGATATTATGCCTGAAACCATTGTAAAATTAGAGGACGTAGCCGTATTCCAAAATGAGAACCTTGTCCTGCAGAACATTGATCTTGAAGTAAAAAAAGGTGAGTTTGTATACATCATTGGAAAAACGGGCAGCGGTAAAAGTAGTTTTATGAAAACACTTTATGCCGATATTCCCCTGAAACAAGGCAATGGCCAAGTGGCAGATTTTGACCTAAGAAAGCTCGAGGAAAAGAACATCCCCTACCTACGTAGAAAACTGGGCATTGTTTTTCAGGATTTTAAATTGCTCCCTGATCGCAACGTGAACAACAATCTTCTTTTTGTGCTCAAAGCCACCGGTTGGACAGACCCGTCAAAAATGAATGCCAAAATCGAAGAGGTTCTGGACAAGGTCGGCATGAAATCCAAAGGATTCAAGTATCCCCATGAACTTTCCGGCGGGGAACAGCAACGCATTGCCATTGCCCGCGCCCTTTTGAACGACCCAGAACTTATCTTGGCAGACGAGCCCACTGGAAACCTGGATCCACAGACCAGCGTGGAGGTCATGAAAGTGCTTCAGGAAATCAACCAGAATGGTCGCACCATAATCATGGCCACCCATGACTACGCATTGATCTTGAAATACCCGCATAAAACCTTGAAATGTGACGGAAGCAAGGTTTTTGAGGTTGTACAGAAGGCAGTTTGAGTTCTTTGAGGACCAAAAAATGACATTAACCCTGCACTGGAAGGTGTTCACCTCATTTTTTTAATCTTTGATTCTCATTGGACTAGGTTTAATCGTTAACCTAAACGTAAACATTTGAAAAATCGCAACCTTTGGATCAACTTCCTAATCGGTATGGGATTACTGAGTGTCCCCATACTGACCTCTCCGGATTTTGGCTCATTCCAGAATATGGCCAAGGCACCTGGTTTCCAACGCAGTCTTTTGGCATATTTTCTGCTATTTGCCTTCTTCTATCTGAACTACTATATTTTGATACCCAAATTTTATTCAAAGGAAAAAAGATGGATCTACGCATTTCTTCTGTTGGCTTGCTTTATAGTTGTTTCCTTCACCCCCAATCTCATTATAAACAACCCAAAACCTCCATCTACACTCCCCTTTCCGAATACTCCACCCCACAAAACGGCTCCCATTGACCTTTTTGGTTTCAGGGACACGTTCATTGTCCAGTTCTCCATGATTGCCTTCCTTTCAATTTTGCTTCGATTGGACAATAGGCTCAATGCCATTCAAAATGAGAAATTGAAAGCCGAGGTGAACTATCTAAAAGCCCAGATCAATCCCCACTTTTTGTTCAATACACTGAACAGTGTTTATGCCCTTACCTTAAAGAAATCGGATGAGGCGCCATGGGCGGTATTAAAGCTATCGGAAATGATGCGTTATGTGGTTACGGAAAGCCATGCCGAAAAAGTATCCTTGGAACGTGAAATTCAGTACATAACGGATTACATAGACCTGCAGAAGCTTCGAATGGGCAAACATGCCAACTTGGTTTATGAGATACAAGGAAACCCCAAAGGCCAAAAAATCGCTCCTATCATACTGATCAACTATGTTGAAAATGCTTTCAAATATGGAGTAAACCCGGACGAACTTTCCAATATCCGTATTTTTATCAATATTGGATTCCATAATGTTGAGCTAATCGTTGAGAATAAAATCACCGTAAAGAATAGCAGCTTTATGGAACCAACAACAGAGGGCAATAAAAACACCAGGAAGCGACTGGATTACTTTTATCCCGAAAAATACCAATTGCACATAGACCAAAGAGACAATTTTTATATGGTGAACCTTTCAATCGACCTTTCATGATAAAAGCTGTGGCATTGGACGATGAAGTATTGGCACTGGAAATCATCCAAGCCTACTGTGACCAAATCGAATATTTGGATTTGGCACACACTTTTACCGAACAAGGCAAGGCCATCCGCTATCTCAACAAATTCGATGTAGACCTACTCTTTCTGGATATTCGAATGCCAGGGTTGAATGGACTGGAACTTTATAAATCCTTGAAACAGCAGACCAAGGTTATATTTGCCACTGCTTATGACCATTACGCCTTGGAAGGTTTCAATGTAAACGCCATTGATTATCTATTAAAACCATTTTCCTTCCAACGCTTTCTGACCGCCGTGGAGAAAACCAAAAGACAACTGGAGCTGGAACGGGCCAACCCCAATGTCCAAACGCACCTATCTATCCGGGCCGACTATAAACTGCACCATATTTCCCTTGAGGATATTATACTGATCGAAGCCTTTGACGATTATGTGAAGATTATCTTGGAGGACGATACTAAAATTGTGGCCAGGTCCACCATGAAGGACATCTATGAAAAACTCCCCAAACCCATGTTTCTAAGAGCACATCGTTCCTTCATCGTGCCAACAAAAAAAATAAATGGTATCTATAAAGATGTGGCCAAAATTGGTGAATTCGCCATTCCATTGGGTAAATCATACAAAGCCAATATTTTAGAAAACCTTTAACAATCCTACTCCTTTCACCTCACCTTTCAAGGCATTGACCGCAATAATTACCATCAGCTTTGGTGCCGATATAGATTTACCCCATAATCATTAAAATATTGTGATATGAAACGAAAGGAATTTCTAAAAGGCATGGGGTTGGCCGGCTTGTCCGTGACCAGTTTATCGCTTTTGACCTCCTGTTCAAAAGACAATGAAGACTCCCTTTACATAGATGATGAATCAAGCACTGATACTACTTCAGAAAGTGATACCGACACTACTTCAGAAAGTGATACAGGGTCTACTTCCTCTGAAGACTGTGAAGTAACCCCGAGTGAGACCGAAGGACCGTTCCCAACCCACGACCCGGAAGATTTGGAACGCGTTGACATTGTTGGGGACCGTACTGGAATTGATTTGGACATGAACATCACCATTCGCAACGTCAATGATAGCTGTAATGCGCTCGAAGGCGCCATAGTGGATGTATGGCATTGCGATAAGGATGGAAATTATTCAGAATATGGAGGCAGTGGCATGCAGTCCACCAATTATACCAATACCAGCTTTTTACGTGGCAGACAGGTAAGCAATTCCAGTGGAACTGTAGAATTCGCGACTATCTTTCCCGGATGGTACAACGGACGATCAAAACACATACACGTTCACATCTATGATGCGGATGGCAATTCTCTGTTGGTTACCCAGATTGCTTTTCCGGAAGGAGAGAACAGTGCAGTGGTACGCGTAAATGCCGCCAGTGAATATGGATATACCAAGGGTATGAACGGGTACACCTACCATTCCCAAGACAACGTTTTTAGCGATGGCGTAGATGAAGAATTGGCCAGTGTTGGAGGCAGTGTTTCTGAAGGATTTACTCTTACCCACGATATATACGTCAATGCCTAAACCATTTTGAAGATGATTGTCCAGCACCCTGCCCAACTATTTGTGAGCCACAAAAGAGCATGTGATCGATCCGAACAATACAGATGCCTCTCCGTACCACTACAAAACAATAAAAAGCTTAAAAAAGTTGTACGGCTTTCCGATGAGACCTTGGCTCCAAGAGCATCCAGATCTTTTACTACCGAGGAAGACATTTCCCTTATTTTGATCCCATTGGTAGGTAGCATTACCTATTGTTCCAATGGTTCAAATGAATTGCACACATTTCCAGAGGAATTCCAGGTCATTAACCTTAAAAAGGGAAACGCTTTCCGCATTACCAATAAAAACGAAGATGTTCTGGTCAACTATCTTCAGATTTGGGTGAAAATGGACTTGGTCCCGGAAAAAATAACTTTTGATACCTATTCCCATAACCAACTGAACATCATTTATGGAAAGAAGCCCGTTAATATCCTATTTGGGGTTTTTGATGGAAGAAAGGAAGGCTTCTTTACCACCACTGAACAAGAAAACACACTTCTGACCTTTGTGATCAATGGTGCTTTTGAGGTACAAAATCGGTTGTTGGAATCTAGGGATAGCTTGATATTAAGCCGTACAAGACTGTTGGAGTTGGAAGCTCTTTCAGAAAATGCCATTGTTTTGATAGTGGAAGAAAATAATTCATGTTGACTTGGTTTTGTTTTTGATCCCAAAGGCCAGACCGTTACCAAAAGTAACTGTTCTGGTCTTTTTGCTATTAAACCATATAGTCTTCAAAACACATTATTATCATTCCCAAAAACTTTTTTGTTTCTTTGCCCAAACAAAAATTCCTTCCATTTATGGAAATTCTTGGTATTGATATTGGTGGATCGGGCATTAAAGGAGCCTTGGTGAATGCAGAAACTGGCGAAATGTTAACCGAAAGGTATCGCATTCCCACTCCAAAGTCCAGAAAACCGAAGGACATGGCCAAAGTTGTAGCCGAAATTGTGGAACACTTCAATTATAGTGGACCTGTGGGCTGTGGCTTTCCTACCATTGTAAAAAACGGAGTCTGTATATCCCCTGGTAATTTGGACCCTAGCTGGGTAGGCGTCAACATTGATGAATTGTTCACCGAAGCCACCGGGCACGAGGTTACCGTTTTGAACGATGCCGATGCCGCTGGTTATGCCTCCATGAACTACGGTGCCGGAAAGGGTCAGGATGGCCTTGTGATCATGATCACCATTGGTACCGGGTTGGGCAGTGGAGCTTTCTACAATGGCGTTCTACTTCCCAATTTTGAATTGGGACAGATTCCCTATAAAAAATACAAGAAGATTGAAAAGTGGGCCGCGGCCTCTGCCAAGGAGCGCGAAGGGCTCAGCTACAAAAAGTGGGGCAAGCGTTTCAATAAATTCCTGAATTTGGTGGAATTGATCGTAAACCCCGACCTGATCATTGTTGGCGGAGGTACGTCAAAGGACTGGGATCAGTTTAAACATCTGATCGATGTTGAAACCAAAGTGGTAAAAGCGGAACTGATGAACCATGCCGGAATCATTGGGGCTGCCGTAGGTTGTTTGCGCGAACAGCATCACGGGCACTTGCATTGATCCAGTAAGAATCAAGTTCAAGTACAAACCCACCGCCAGTGGACAATTCCGTTGGCAATCTCCAGTAAGGGACGCTAAAAACGTCTTGACTCCTTAGCTTGCCTTGTTTCGCTTACGGTCTACTTCCTTCAAATAAATTTTTCGAAGTCTAAGATGGTTGGGAGTTACCTCAACATACTCATCTTTTTGGATGTATTCCAAGGCTTCTTCCAATGAAAACTTGATGGCCGGTACAATTTTGGCCTTGTCATCCGCACCGGCGGAACGAACATTGGAAAGTTTCTTGGTCTTGGTCACGTTTATGGTCATGTCATCTCCCCTGGAGTTTTCACCAATTACCTGACCTTCATAGATTTCCTCTCCCGGATCAATGAAAAACTTACCTCTTTCCTGCAATTTATCAATGGAATAAGGAATAGCGGTTCCATTTTCCATGGAAATCAAGGAACCGTTCAATCGCTGTGCAATGTCCCCTTTCAAGGGTTGGTATTCCTTAAATCGGTGGGCCATAATGGCCTCACCGGCAGTAGCGGTCAACAATTGGTTTCGCAATCCAATGATCCCCCTGGAAGGAATCATGAATTCACATACCATTCTGGAGCCTTTGGCCTCCATACTAATCATTTCCCCTTTTCTTACGGAAACCATTTCCACAGCCTTTCCGGAAACCTCTTCTGGCAAATCTATGGTGAGGTGCTCCACGGGCTCACATTTTACACCATCCACTTCCTTGATGATTACCTGCGGCTGTCCAATCTGAAGTTCGTAACCTTCCCTACGCATGGTCTCGATCAAAACGGAAAGGTGCAATACCCCACGGCCAAACACCATGAATTTATCGGCACTGTTGGTCTCCTGTACCCTAAGGGCCAAGTTCTTCTCCAACTCCTTTTCCAATCTTTCCTTGATATGCCTTGAGGTAACAAACTTCCCATCCTTTCCAAAAAATGGACTGTCATTGATGGTGAACAACATACTCATGGTGGGTTCATCAATGGCGATGGTCTTCAACTTTTCAGGATTTTCAAAATCCGCTACGGTATCCCCTATTTCAAAACCTTCCATACCTACAATGGCACAAATATCGCCAGCAGTTACTTCCGAAACTTTTTGTCTGCCCAGACCTTCAAAGGTGAACAGCTCCTTGATGCGCGTCTTTACAATGCTGCCGTCCCGCTTCACCAAAGAAATTTGTTGTCCCTCCTTTAAAGTACCACGTTGCAACCTACCAATGGCGATTCGCCCGGTAAAGGATGAAAAATCCAAGGATGTGATCAGCAACTGAGTGGAACCTTGCTCTGGTTTAAATTCCGGGATATGTTCCACCACCATGTCCAAAAGTGGTTCAATATTTTCGGTAGGTTTTTGCCAATCGGTACTCATCCAGTTGTTCTTGGCAGAGCCATATACCACTGGGAAATCCAATTGCCATTCCTCGGCACCCAATTCAAACATAAGGTCAAATACCTTTTCATGCACCTCTTCGGGCGTACAGTTTTCTTTATCCACCTTGTTGACCACCACGCAGGGTTTCAATCCAAGGTCAATGGCCTTTTGCAATACAAAACGGGTCTGTGGCATAGGGCCTTCAAAGGCATCCACCAGCAACAATACCCCATCGGCCATGTTGAGGACACGTTCCACTTCCCCACCGAAATCGGCGTGCCCAGGGGTATCTATAATATTGATCTTGGTGTCTTTGTATTGAACGGAAACATTCTTGGAAACAATGGTGATTCCGCGCTCCCGCTCCAGGTCGTTGTTGTCCAAAATTAAATCGCCCTTGTTCTCATTATCCCGAAACAACTGGCAGTGATACATAATTTTATCAACCAAAGTAGTCTTACCGTGGTCTACGTGGGCAATGATTGCGATGTTCTTGATTTTGGACATAACCTATTTTTTAAGCCCGCAAAGATACTGCTATTTTCTACTTGTCAATACGCTAAAGTGTTATTTTTATCTTATTGATTTTGAGAAAGTTTCAAAAACCTTATCTCTTTGGAATCACCCAACCGAGCTTTAGAGCCATCAACATTCCGGGACCAGTGTCAAATTCATCAAAAAAAAGGGCGGGGCCAACCTCAAATCGAAACTGTAGTCCTTTCTGTCCAGTCCGCTGAAGACCATACACCGCGCCTACGCCACCAAAAAAGTCAGAAACGTAGTCCAAATCTCCGATTACGGCCTTTCCCCCTTGAATGGCAAAGGTGGGGGCAATATAATTTCCCGTATTGCCCGCAATACGCTTTTCCTTATTCAAACGTCTGTCAAAATTATAGTAGTACCGATATTGTAATCGCCCAATTGGATAAATACCGATCCCACTATCAAAAAAGGTGGATTCCCGATATGCAAACCCAATAGTTGCTTCTGCCGCCAAAGAAGAGTTATTGGAAACCCCATATTCATACACAACTCCTGGAAGCAAGAAATTCAGGGTCAATTGATGGTCTTCAGTATACTTTGTGGATTGGGCCACAACAAAGTTTCCAAAGAATACTACAAAAAGTAAGGAAGCAATGTTTTTCATGGATGTTGGATTGAGTATGGTTTGGTTCCTCAAACATCACGCCAAAAAACATATTTATTGATGCTGTCAACGCCCCACACACCATCTTTTTTCACTCACAATCCAGCCCAAGCTCAAATTTACCACGGGATAAATGCCCCCTTTAAAAGGCCCCACATAGTACCCTGCTCCGGCATCAATGGAGAAACTTATTCCGGAATCATAGCTGCGCTGTACCCCATATACCAGACCTCCATAGCCATGAACCCCATCCACAACCCTGTTCTCCACCACACGACTCCCGGGTGAAAATATCGCTGCCGAAGGGGCCAAGTAATTCCCGGAATTCCCATAGATGGGTTTTCTTCTTCGCTGTCTCCCATTGAAATTGTGATAATATCGGTTCTGGACCGTGATGGCGGGGAAAAAATCAAGATTTTCCATAGGTGCTGTACTGGCGGGCTCCAAAGCCATCTGCCAAGCTACCCGCACATCCAATGTACTGTTCACTCCCAAACCCATTTCGTACTCCACCCCTGGGTTAAAAATGTTGATTTTGATTTGCCGAATCTCGCAATTCATACCGTATTGGGCAAAGGAAGAAATACCGGAAAACAAGAATACCATATAAAGAAAACGACGCATGGTAGGTTAATTTGGTATTCTTATAACATTTACTTTTTCAAAATAGTATTTTTGTTGAAAATATATGCCCATGCGATTAGATGCCATTTCCCAAATAAAACATGCCGATAGCAACAACTTTTTTCTATTGGCCGGTCCCTGCGCCATTGAAGGCGAGGAAATGGCCATGCGAATAGCGGAAAAGGCAGTGGCCATCACGGATAAACTGCAAATTCCCTATGTGTTCAAAGGAAGTTTTAAGAAGGCCAATCGAAGTCGCATTGATTCCTTTACCGGAATCGGGGATGAAAAGGCATTGAAAATCCTGAGAAAAGTCTCCGAGACCTTCAAGGTGCCCACGGTTACCGACATCCATGAAATTTCGGATGCCTCGATGGCCGCCGAGTATGTGGATGTGCTTCAAATACCTGCATTTTTGGTACGCCAGACCGATTTGGTGGTCGCCGCTGCAGAAACCGGAAAGGTGGTCAATCTAAAGAAAGGGCAGTTTATGAGCCCTGAAAGCATGAAACATGCCGTTACCAAGGTTACGGAAACAGGCAACGAACAGGCCATTATTACAGATAGAGGTACCATGTTCGGCTATCAGGACATGATTGTTGACTTTAGGGGCATTCCCACTATGAAGCAGTACGCACCTGTGGTATTGGATGTGACCCACTCCCTACAACAGCCCAACCAATCCTCTGGGGTTACCGGGGGTAGACCAGCACTGATCGGCACCATGGCCCGCGCGGGTATCGCAGCTGGTGTGGACGGTCTTTTTATGGAAACCCATTTTGACCCAGCCAATGCCAAAAGTGATGGTGCAAACATGCTGGATCTAAGCTTATTGGAAAAATTACTCACCGATTTAACGGCCATCCGACGTACCATTAACTCCCTCTAACATACACATTAAGTAAAGTTCAATGATTAACCCATTGTTAATCATGTGATTAGAATTTTTTTTCAACTTTATTTTTAATTAGTCTAAATATTCCTTGCGTAAGTAGGCATCGGCTTATACATTTGCAATCAAAATTTATTTAGACCAATTATAAATAACCTCATGAAGAATATATTTCTCCTCCTCAGTTTTGCGGTATGTTTTGCTTCGCACGCACAAACTGGAAGCCTTAAAGGCAAAGTGATCGATTCAAGAAACAATCCACTATCCAACGTAAACATTGCCATTTCACATACCAGTCTGGGTACCACTACGGATGATTCCGGTAGTTACCTGATTCAGGATCTGTCCCCTGGCTCCTATACCCTTACCTTTTCAATGATAGGGTATGAAAGCCAGACCATTTCAGCAAATGTTTTGGCCAACAGAACAACTTCTGTAACCACCATAGCCTTGATTGAAAAGAACGAACAATTGAACGAGGTGATTGTTGAAGGCCATCAAAACAAGTACGTGGAAAATGAGCCTTCCACTTCTTTACGGTTAAAGACCAAATTGGTGGAGCTGCCCCAAAATGTACAGGTCATCAGTTCTGAAATCCTTCAAGACCAACAGGCCACAAGCATCATGGATGGCGTTATCCGTAATGTCAGTGGAGTGACCATGTTGGAACACTGGGGACATTTTGCCCGCATCAACATGCGCGGTTTTCGTTTGCCTGCCTTCAGAAATGGTATCAATGTTCAAGATAGCTGGGGACCATTGTCTGAAGATATGAACACCGTGGAACGCATTGAATTTGTCAAAGGTCCTGCCGGATTTATGATGTCTGCCGGTGAACCTGGCGGTTTCTATAACGTAGTCACCAAAAAGCCTACCGAGCAATTTATTGCCAATGCTTCTTTCAGTGTCGGAAGTTTCGATTTTCACCGTGGTACCGTTGATGTTAGCGGAAAACTCTCCGAAAATGGAAAACTATTGGGACGGTTCAATGCCATGTTGCAAACCAGCGATAGCCATAGGGGCAATGAGGATGTTACCCGATACGGTATAGCCCCCTCTCTTACCTACAAATTTTCAGACCGGACTTCCGTTACCGCGGAAATGAACCTACAACAAGCCGAATCTTACATTGGTTCTGCCTATGTTTTTGCACCCTCCAGTGCCGGATATGCCAGTTTGGACAGGGATTTTAAATTCACCAATAACGATTACCCAGTAACGGACATCCAAGAGGTGACCTTCTTTGCCAACCTAAAGCATGAGTTTTCCGATAATTGGAGTATGGAAGGACAATTGGGGTATTTGCGCTATGATCAAGTAGGTAATTCAACCTGGTTGCTTTCCCTTCAGGAAAATGGGGATGCCTATCGCTATGTATCCAAATGGGATGCGCTTTCCTTGGGCAAGTATGCACAAGTATATCTTTATGGAAATTTCAATACGGGTGGTGTTTCCCATAAGGTCATGGGAGGCTTTGACTATAGTGACAAGTCGTACTGGGCCGATTGGTTTGAATCTTCCGTAGTGGATACCACTACCCCGTTCAATATTTTCAATCCGGTTTATGGTACCAGTCCAGAGCCTGTTTTTGACCGTTCTGCCTCTGTTCAATATCGTAATGGTGGCACTCCTTATGGTGCGAATACTGTAAGAGCCTATTATGCCCAAGATGAGATTGGGTTCCTCGATAACCATATCCGATTTACATTGGCTGGTAGATACACCAATCTCTATACCCTTGGCAAAACAGAAACAGATGATGTTTTTACCCCGCGGGTAGGTTTAAGTGTGGATATTGTTCCCACCTTGACCGCCTACGCATTGTACGACCAATCCTTTTTACCACAAAGTGGCGTGAACAGCTCAGGCGAATTGCTTAATGACCCTGTGGAAGGAAAAGACATTGAAGGAGGTATCAAGGCCAACTTCTTTGATGGGAGACTGCGGACGTCATTGGGTGTTTATAAAATCAACAAAAACAAAATCTTGGTGGGCGACCCAGCCTATCCCAACGATAATTTCTCCATCTACTCCGGTGAAATCGAATCCAAGGGAATTGAATTTGATGCACAAGGGCAGATTACCCCAGAATTGAACATCATTCTCAACTATGCCAACACCAATGTAAAAGATAAATCGGGCAGCCTTGTGGCCGGCCACTCCAAACATGTGACCAATGGATGGTTGAACTACAATTTTTCCGAGACATCGGCATTGAGCGGATTTGGGGCATCCTTGGGATATCAATACCAATTGGACCGTTCCACATGGGCTTGGGCCGCTGACAACCAATCCGACCTACCCAACTATTTCAGGTTAGATGGGGCCCTATCATGGAGAAATGACCATTTCAGGGTTCAATTGAACATCAACAATATCCTTGATGAATACCTGTATTCCGGGTCTGATTATGGAACCTATCTGTACTGGCAATCAGAACCGGGAATCAACGGTAGGGTAACCGTAGCATACACCTTTTAAGCAACCATAACATTGGGCCCATTGCATATATGGGCCTTTAAAAACCTGATATCATGAAAACAAATTGCATTGCGTTATTGCTCTTCCTTTTTGGACTGGCTTCTGCCAACGCCCATTACCTATGGATAGAGACCGAGGGCAACGGAACCTTGGGCCAGCCCCATGAAGTCCGTGTGCACTTTGGGGAATACACCTATGGGGTTATTGAAGAGGTGGAAGGGGAAGCTTTCCCAGCCGTTTCAAAGTTTACCCTTTGGGTAATTGCTCCCGATGGCACTAAAACCCAACTGAACACCACTCCCAAGAAAGACCATTATCTGGCCCATTTCACTCCAAACAAGAATGGTGTGTACACAGTGGTAATGAACAATGATGAGATTGATGTCATTGATTACACCCAGTATGATTTTGGCATCTTCAAAACCCATTATCACTCAACCGCCAAGGTCCGGATAGGCAGTACAGATGCCGATACCAAAACAGCAAATCCCAACGGTATTGTGGTAAAGCAATTGGCCAATAATGGGAATGAAGTCAAACTTCAAGTACTGTACAAAGACCAACCTTTGGCAAAAAACGAATTGCAAGTCTATGTGGCGGACCTTTGGTCAAAGACCTTGCACACCGATGACAATGGCGAAGTATCCTTTGCCCTGCCTTGGAACACCAAGTACATTGTGGAGACCACGACCAAAGAAGAAGTTCCTGGCACATACAAAGGGGATGACTATGAGTTTATTTGGCATTGCGCCACCTATTGCATAAAACCATAAGCTATGGTGACCCTTATTTCATTGCTCACTTTTATGGCCTTTTATCTGCTTTACGGTACCTCTAAAAAGATGGCCGCCATAGGTGAACTGGGCACTGAAAAATGGACAGGTGAACATAAAAAAATAGCTCAATCAGCCAGTTTGGCCCTAATGATTTTTTCATTGGGGCTTAGCTGTTTTTTATGGGGTCTTGGTTCCGGAACCTTCACTTTTTTCATCCTTTTGATGACCGTTGCCAGTTTGGTGATTCTCCTGGCCCCCTTACGCTTGTTGAACTATCGCTTTTTGGGTATCCTTTTTTTATGTTCCATCCTTTTTGAAACTTTATTGTTTTAACCTATGCCAGCCAACAAAAAATATTTGACCCCATCCCCCTCGCAACGATTTGCCAAAATAACCGCTGCCATTTTGGGAGGTCTTATGGTGGCCATTATGTTCCATATGGCCTTGGCCAGTTGGTTCAACCACGTAGCTGTTATTATTACCAGTACATTTTCCGCTTTCATCCTTTGGGCCGTACTGATGGTCTTGGCTTTTTTGGGCAAGAACGGATGGAAGGTCTGGGGCATGTATCTCTTGGCCAGTTTAGTGCTCTTTGTCATATTTTATTTTGGAAACCAAACCAACCCTCTTGTTTAAAACTATGGGAAACCGCATTTACAATATTTTGTTCCATACGCATACCGTGAGTGGTATTGTGATCAGTGTGGCACTCTATGTCATTTTTTTTACGGGATCTTTCTCTTTTTTCAGGGATGAAATTGCCAATTGGCAACGTGGACATTCCGTAAGTCAGGAAGATGCATTGCCCGGCAGCATGGATGGGCATCTTAACGACCTTTCCAAAGAGTACAATTTGTACGGTCGGGATGTGGAACTGCGACATTATTACAACGAAAGAAGTATTTCCGTAAACTTGGGGGCTTCCAAGGATTCATTGGCATCAGAAGAGGAAAAAACTCCCGTATTTTTCTATTTGGACCCCGAGGCCAAGACCAAGACCAATAATTACGCGAGCAATTACCATTTGGGGGAGTTCTTATACCGACTCCATTTTCTCGATCAGATTCCGTACCCCTATGGCCGTTACTTGGCCGGATTGGTGGCTTTCTTTTTTCTGTTTGCGATCATTACGGGCATACTGGTACATTGGAACAAAATTGTCTCCAACTTTTATGTGTTTCGCCCTTGGGCCAAAATAAAAGCAATGTGGACCGATGCCCATACTGCCCTTGGGGTGATAGGATTTCCATTCCAGTTTGTATATGCCGTTACCGGGGCCTTTTTCCTGTTGAAGGGCATATTGATGCTTCCTCTTGTAGCGGGGCTCTACGATGGTGACCAAAACCAATTGTTTGAAGATCTGGAATACAACCACCCGGTTTACGAATTCCAGAACGAAAAACTGGACCAAACCATCAACTTGGACCAATATATTGCCGAGATGAAAGAAGAATGGGGTGATTTTAGGGTTACGGAGACCCATATTTTCAACTATGGCGACCAAAACATGCACGCCGCCATTAGCGGATATCTTGGGTATGACACCAAACTGAACGGTCTGGGATACCGTATTTATAAAATTGCTGACGGTTCCATTGAGCAAGAGAAAGTACCGATTACCCAAACTTCTTATTTGGATGGGGTAAAAAATATGATGTTCCGTCTCCATTTTGGTGATTATGCAGGCTATGGCTTACGAGTGATCTCCTTTATCCTTGGACTGGTCTCTTGCTTTGTCATCCTCTCTGGGATTATGATTTGGTTGGTGGCACGAGATAAAAAGAACATCCCGGAAAAACGCCGAAAGTTTAACCAACAAGTGGCGAATTGGTATATGGCCATCTGCCTTACCTTGTTGCCCGTTACCGCTTTGGAATTTATCATCGTAAAGTTTGCACCCACAGTAAATATGGGTTTCCTCTACCAAACCTATTTTCCAATTTGGTTGGTCGCAAGCGTGTTCTTTATCCTTAAAAAGGATATTGCCTTTACCAATAAATGGACTTTGATCTCTGGTGGCATTTTGGGCTTGTTGGTTCCGATTGCCAATGGAATCACAACAGGCAATTGGATGTGGATAGCCTATCAAAATGGATATCAACATATCCTTTTGGTGGATTTGCTTTGGCTGGTTTTGGGTATTGCCTCACTTTGGATCGCTTTCTTCAAACTAAGTACAGAAAGGGCCGAACTGACGCCAACCAAAGGTTGATCATTTCCAAAAACCCTTATGGTTTACGGTTTCTGCATCTTTGATAACGGCTACAAAGACTTCAGCATCAAGATCCTCCAGAGTATGGTACCGAAGTGAACGCATTACTTTTCTACCCTCGGTGACCATTTTATCTAAATGAACGCTAAGGTGTGCCGAACTCCAAAAGCCTACATCCACATAGCCTTTTTTAGGGGACACATTTAGGTAACAAAATGGTTTCCCCTTCAGATAATAGAAAGGAATGCGATACTTGTATTTGAGTTCCACATCAGGTACCTTGCTCTCTACTAAGACCTGTAATTGCAAAAGAATGCTTTTAAAAGGTTCGGGTTGATCTAGGATATAAGCTTCGGCGGGGTTCATGTATCAAAAATCAGAAATTGATTCCATTTTACCATTTCTTAATCCAAATTATTTTTCTTGTAAAGCAATAATGCAAGAACGTTTCATACATTTGGAAAAAACCGACCACCATGAAACTCCAACCTCTCTTTTTGCTCCTCTTTGCCTCCGTTGTGATTTTTGCCCAAGAGCATTCGCACACCAGCTCAAAAGCGATGACCTTCCCAGATGTTCCCAATTATAAAACCCTAAAAACAGATTTCCATCAGCACACGGTTTTCTCGGATGGAAATGTTTGGCCCACCATTAGGGTATCGGAAGCCCTACGGGAAAATTTGGACGTGATTTCCTTAACCGAGCATTTGGAGTATCAACCGCATAAGGAGGATATTCCCCATCCCGATAGAAACCGTTCTTTTGAGTTGGCCTTGGCCGAAGCAAAGGACCATGACCTTTTGATCATCAATGGTTCTGAAATCACCCGCGGCGCCCCCATGGGTCACAACAATGCCATTTTTATCCAAGATGCCAATAAGTTGTTGCATGACAAGGCGGAAACTGTTTTTGGGGAAGCCAAAAAACAAGGGGCCTTTGTATTTTGGAACCACCCGGCATGGTATCCGCAATCTCCAAAAGGAAATCCCATTTTAAGCGATTTCCAAAAAGAACGTATCAAAAACGGGGAATTGCAGGGTATAGAGGTCATCAATATGGGAGACTACGCGGAAGAATCCTTGGCCTTGGCCCTAGAGAACAATCTTACCATTATGGGCACCAGTGACATCCATGGTTTAATTGATTGGGACTATACTGAAAAAGGCCATAATCGCCCCATTACTTTGGTTTTTGCAAAAGAAAAAACAGCGGAATCGGTTAGAGAAGCGTTGTTTGCAGGACGTACCGTTGCCGTATACAACTCCCTTTTGGTCGGGAAGGAAGAGAACCTATTGCCCCTGCTCAAAGCATGCATTTCCATTGAGGAAGCCACATACATCAACAAAACCTCCATTTTAAAGGTTACCCTAAAGAATTTATCAAGCAGTGATTTGATCTTTGAGAACCAGATGCCGTATACCTTTTACTCCAGTCCTGCAGTGTTCACCGTTCCAGCAGAGGGCACTAAAGTGATTCAAATAAAAACCTTGGAAAAACTGGATTCCCTATCCTTAAACCTAAAGGCGTTGGGAGCCTATGTAGCACCCAAACAGCATCCTACCGTTCAGTGGGACATTACCGTTGAAAACAAGGATTAAGCCACGGAAAAGAGTTCGTGTCCGTTGATTTCCGTATCAAAATCGATACGGATTTTTTCAATGTGGTCCGCTGGGGTCTTGTCCGAAATCCACACCCATTGGTTTTTCATATCCACATCAAAATGAAAACAGGAAAAATCGGTACAGCAATCTCCATCGAACTTGGATAGCAGAAACTTGGTAATTCTGGGCCTAAGCCTATATTCCATGTCTATGCATGCCCGTTTAGCGGAGGAATCGGCATGGTCTGACAATATCCAATTGAACTTCATTTTCAGCAGAATAAGAGAATCAATATACTAAAAAATACACTATGTTCCACAACGTGTTCCGTATACCGATGAAATGGGCTATTCCACCCCTTCCACATATTTTTGGAGATAGGCGAATCGGGGCGTCAATTTTCCATTTTGGGTCATCCGGGCCCGTTCCAAAATACCATCCTCATCCCCATTGAAAAAAGCTGGGATCACATATTTGGAGAACGCCTCCCCAAAACCATTACTGGCATCCCTTGGCAATTCGCAAGGAAGGTTGTCCACCGCCATGACCGCTATGGCTTTGGCATCCATAAAGTCAATTTCCGTTTCCGAAATGGGGTCATAGCCATATATGGGATCGGCAATGGTTGATGGTCGTATAGTGGAAGCCACGGGACCATCTATATCACAACTGATATCGGCCACCACCTTAATCTTGAAATCAGGATGCCTTGCATCTTCCCTTGTATAGAGATATGGGGCGCCATCCCCATAAAAATGTCCTGCAATATAGAAGTCGGTCACTTTGGCAAAACGGAAGAAGTTGGATTGATATTCCTGAGGATTTTGAAAGAAATCGACCTTATTGCCACGCACCCCGTCCTTTCGTTTGTTGTATTCAGATGCATCAATCTGGCAGTATACGGGCTCTTGATAGGTTTTGTTCAGGTAATCGGAAACATTGACCCGCTTTATTTCCATGGCATCCAACATTTCCCGGGCACCATTACCTACCCTTCCCCTGCCGGTCAAAACAATTTTGATGGCAGGCAATTTAATTCCTTTCAATGCCTTGATCAATGCTTGTTGGTCCTCCAAGTTCTCAGCCTTGGGCAAGTTGAACAGACCAAGCTTTAGTCCATAGGCCCTTATACCATTATAGGCCCCCACGATACCCGCATACCGGCCGAAAGCCACCAAACGTTGCTCTTTGGCATTGGTGATCACTTCGTGATCGTAGAGTTCAATATTTTTTTCCAGAACGGCACGCAGCAAATCCCGATTATAGGGTTGCTTTTTTATGGTGTGCGAAAAGAAGAAATACTTTTTATGGGGAAGAAGGGCTTCAATGGGCACTTCCTTTACACCAAGCAATACATCGCAGTCTTGCATGGAATCGGTTACGGGAATGTTCCTTTCTTGATATTCTTCATCGGAAAAGACCCGTATGGGGGAGGTTTCCACCTCAATTTGGGCATCAGGAAAGCTATCCAGGACTTTTTGACATTCCGCAGGTGACAAGACTACCCTGCGATCTGGCGGGTTTTTCCGCTCACGTATAATTCCGAACTTCATACTACGCTTTGGTATAATTGTTGACCAAAATAAGAGTATTGGACAGGGTAAGCAAACTTTTTATCTTTTGAAGATATAAGTTACCTTTGCCAACCGCGTTAGGGATAGAGGCAAATACCAAGTATAGCCGATAGCCCGACCGCCTAGAGCGAAGCGAAAGGTGGAAACGCTAGTATTAGTTCTTTGAAAAAAAATGAGAAAGATTCCTGCCTACGCAGGAATGAAATCTCATTACGGGGCCGACTGGTTTTGACAGCGAGACCAATGGCTATGTAAGCATGTCGAGCTATGGGAATGATGCTCGTTAATTCAATGTCTCAACTTTTTTAAATGGCGAGTCTAACTACGCTTTAGCTGCTTAATTGACTGAATTATAGTAAGTCCAAGCCTAGTCCCGCAAGGCGGGAAAGCTGAATGTCCCTTGGTAGCCCTTGTTGATGGCGACCTTTTTTGGGGCACCATAAAAGTCAACACCGGATTTTTGTGGCTTCGGCAAGAATCCTAAACTAAAGAAGCTAAGTGTACGATAGGCGGTCCTTGGTCGGTCGTGCATCGAAAATTGAACTTGGACTAAGCATGTAGAAAGCCTAGTTATTGCTTGTTTGGACGAGGGTTCGAATCCCTCCGGCTCCACAAAACATTAAACCTGTAAATCGCTGATTTGCAGGTTTTTTATTTTATTTGGTTTTCCAGTTTGGCCATCAATTCCCACAAATACAATACCCCTCTTGGCACATGGAAACACCCTTTCCATTTCCCTCCCTTCAGGTGATGTGTCACTTTACCTTCCCTGGACAAATAACCAAGCCATTCCCCTTGATCTTCATCCACAAAATGTGCCCATGTATATTCATGTAGTGTCATCAACCATTTCCAACAACGCACATCACCGGTCAAATAATACCCTTTTGCACAGGCTATCATGGCCTCGATATGGGGCCACCAAAGTTTATGGTCCCATTCCAATTGCTCGGAAGGGTGGCCTTTGAGGTCCATAAAATAAAACAGCCCCCCGTATTCTGAATCCCAACCGTACTCCAAGGTGGATATCACGGCATCCGTGCACTTTTGAATGAGTTCCCTATCATTTTGCCGCTCGGCAATGTCCATTAAAAACCATAGGGTTTCCAGTCCATGCCCCGGATTGACAAGTCTGCCTTGAAATGTATCGCTGAAACTACCGTCCCTACCCACATTCTCCATGATCAGGCCGTATTCCGGCTTATAAAAATAGGATAGGATCTTATTTTTGACACTGTTAAGCTGATCGTCCACCACCTTGGCATCCAGAATATGGCTGAGTTCCAATACTAAATTACTCAGGATCATGGGCAAGCTTAAACTTTGCAGCTCCCTGGTACCTGGATATGTCTTTTCGTATTTTCCTTTTGGATTATCCTGTGCATCAAGTATGTTATAAAAAGTTTGGGTTGCTATGGCAGTGTGTTCCGCTTTGCCAGTGATTTTCCCCAGCTGGCCAAATGCCATGGATGCAAAACAATCCGAAAAGATATTATAGGGCTGCACCAAAGGACTTCCTTTTTTATCCAGGGAAAAGTACCATCGTCCAGAATCGCTTCTACCGAATTTCTGCAAAAAGTCGGCACCATGGACCGCTATATCAAGCCAACTCCCCCTAGGTTCAACCTCATTGTAAAGTTTGGCAAACATCCACATCTGCCTACATTGAAGCCATACAAACTTATCCGTATCATACACACTCCCATCCACACCCAAACAGGTGTAAAATCCTCCATCCTCTTTGTCAATGGAATGTTTCTCCCAAAAAGGCAGGACATGCCCCAATAAATTTTCCTTGTAAATCTCCTTGTACTTTCCAAAATCTTCTTTTCCTATACCCAAAACCTGTAGCCTTTAATTCTATTTTTCTTGTATTTCTTGAGCGACATCAAACAATATTAAATTTTTAATCTTAATTATCCAATAGTTAATAAATTATTTTATTAATATAATTGTGTGAGATGAAATCAAATTCGTTTGACAATCCATTTAAAACACTACCCACTAACATCTTAGCAACCACCCATGAAAACCCACCAACAAAACCGCCCTGTTTAGATAGTCCGTTTTTATTGTCATTATAGTTTTCTTACTATTTTTATCATCGCTCCCGGTCCAAAAAAGAAAGAATGAAACAAAACAAGCATAGTATTTTCAACGATATTCCGGACGAGCAAAAAAGCGGTGTCGTTTTTAAAAACCATCAGCTTAAAAAAAAGATCATTCAACTGCTGGACAAAAAAGGAGCAGCCACGATCAACGACATCTCAAAAAAATTCAATTCCAGCTCCCCCAAGGTAAACAAACTCATCCAAGAGCTCATAGATGAAGGGCTCATTGAAGATCTTGGCAAGGCAGAGACCGACGTAGGCAGACGCCCCCACCTTTATGGACTCATTGGTGATTCCATGTATTTTTTGGGGGTTGATTTAGGACACAACTCCATAGAAATTGGACTAATGGACTTCAATGAGAATCCCATCCATTTTTCCAAGGACATTGAATTCAACTTGGAAAACTCAGAAAAGTCCTTGCTTCAATTGTACGACATCATCAACCATTTTATAGACAAAAATGCCGATTGGAGGAACAAAATTGTACGCATTGGCGTCAACCTTTCCGGCCGTGTAAACCATTTAAGCGGATATAGCCACAATTTTTTCAACTTCACAAAAACCCCATTAAGCAGCATCCTTGAAGAAAAAATTGGAATCCCCTGTTTTATTGAAAACGACACCCGGGCCAGGGCATTTTATGAATTTTACAGCCACAAATCCAAGGACAGCGGAAACATCCTTTACATAAATGCAGATTATGGTCTGGGACTGGGCGTACTTGCCCAAGGAAAGCTTTTGTATGGAAAATCGGGCTATGCAGGAGAGTTTGGGCATATCCCTTTTTTCGATAACGAAATTATCTGCATATGCGGTAAAAAAGGCTGTCTGGAAACCGAAGTTTCAGGAAGGGCCCTTGAAAAACAGTTCAAGGACAAACTCAAGGAAGGGCAATCCTCATCCCTGCAGCATAGCTTTGAGGATCTTGATAATATCAGAATGGACGACATTATCAAAGCAGCCAACAATGATGACACCCTAAGCATTGAACTTATTGGAATCATGGCCGAAAAACTCGGAAAGGGAATAACTACCCTGATACATTTATACAATCCGGAACTCATCATTTTTGGAGGTGCCTTGGCGAAATCCAAAGACCATTTCTTTCTACCCCTCCAAATGACCGTCAACAAATACTCCCTAAGCATTGTTAGGGCCGACACGCAATTGGAGCTATCAAAAGGTGACGAGGGAGCCGGAGTACTGGGTGCCTGTTATTTGGCAAAACACAAGGTTTTGAATCCAAACCCCTCCTAACTTTATTGTTCCCAAAACCGCTCTATCTCCTCAAGGGTCTTGCCCGTTGTCTCAGGAACCAGTTTCCATATGATGTACATGTAAGGGAAACACATTACCGCAAATAACACAAAGGTTCCCTGGGGGCTCAACACCTCCAAAAGCCATGGTGTCAACTGCCCTACGATAAAGGTTCCCGTCCAAAGTGAAAATCCCGCAATGGACATGGCCATACCGCGAATCTTGGTTGGGTACATCTCGGAAAGCAGCACAAAAATTACAGCGGATATGGAAATGGCCGTAAAGAAAACATATGCCAAGAACAAGATCAACAACACATAGGATGGGATATTCCATTCAGAAGCTTTAACAAAGTAGCCCGAGATCAGCAGTAACGTAAGTATCATCCCGGTCACACCAAAATACACCAGTTTCTTTCTCCCCACCTTGTCAATGATGTACAACGCGAGAATAGTGGTAAGTACATTGACACCCCCAACGAATACCTGATAAAACAGAGCATCCCCACCAGACATTCCACTTTGTTCGAAAATGGTGGGACCATAATACAGTACGGCATTCACTCCCATGAACTGTCCCAATATGGCCACTGCGGCACCAATGAGTATCGCCTTCAAGAAATTGGGCTTCAACAACAGCCTCCAATTTCCTTTATCCGCCTCACCCAAAGAAACCTTCATCTCATGTACTTCTTCCTGAATTTTCGAAGGAGAACTGTAAATCTTACCCAGTACCATTGTCGATTTATTTTCGTCACCCCTAAAGAACAACCATCTGGGACTTTCCGGTAAAAGGAACACCATCAACAAAAAGAGCAGCGCAGGAAACGCTTCCATGCCCAACATTCCCCTCCATACCTCCTCCACAAGCAATTTATTCCATTGAGCTCCCTCAAGTTGTCCAACGCTATCCGAAAAATCGAGCAACTCGAAATTTACAAGATATGCCGCCAAAAAACCGACGGTAATCGCCAATTGGTACAAGGTGACCATTGCCCCCCTGTATTTTGCAAAAGCTATCTCCGAAATATACATTGGGGAAATGATCGATATCATCCCAATACCAATCCCACCACATATCCGAAACGAGACAAGCTGGAGCATATCCGTTGCCAACGCGCAACCCACGGCCGATACGAAGAAGAAAACTGAGGAAATCAACATAGCCTTTTTTCTACCGATCAAATCACTGATGTAACCGGCTACCAACACACCCCCAATAGAACCTATCAAAGCTGAACTCACATACCATCCCTGTAAAACGGAATCCAGTTCAAATTGCGAAGCCACCATGGTTATGGTTCCCGAAATCACCGCAGTGTCGTAGCCAAAAAGGAAACCCCCAAGGGCCGCCACAGCCGAAATAAAAACCACATACCCCAGATTGCCTTCTTTGCCGATTTGATCAAGATTCATAATAAATGCTTAATGAGTCGCAACTTAATGATATTTATTTTTATAATAATCCTTATTAATAATTTTTTTTACAAATTCATATGCGCAAAACCGCAACACTCGTCTTCCCAAAGTTTATATCCCAAAATACTCCCTATATCGGTTATATAGATGACCCGCTTGGAGATATGCCGATTGCGGGCTCATGAAATGCGAAAACTCGAAGGTAATGGCCTTATGATAGTTTGCTCGTTGCGCCGCTTCGAGCTTCATTCTTAGTTTATCGAATTTTATGGGGAAAAATTTTATGGGCATATCCCTACTAAAGGATTCAGCGTTGGTCCAACACTCAATTCCATAACGATCGGCCAATTTTTTGTTCACTCCAAAAAACGCGTCCAATTCGTCATAATCAATATGCCCGTCTTGAAAGGCACAGGCATCCACGACTTCATGGATTCCGGAAAATATTTCGTCCCACTCTTTTTCATGCTCCACAACGGACACCGCTTCGGATTTGGTCAAGGTTCCCGAAGCCGCGGCCACGGCCTTTTTTCCATCAATCCAAGGGGAAATCAATGTGGGCAATCCCCCTGAGACCTCTTTACACTGTTTGCCCAACTTGTGAAAAGATGTAATGGCGCCCTTGGTCCTTCTACTGATCTCACCACTTAAGTACCAGCCCTGAAAACTTTTGTACCGACTACCATAGTTCTTCCAAACCTCATCGATTACATACAGATTGGAATCTATTTCCTTGGTCAGATCCCCAGTATCCCAATATTCTCCTGAGTCGTATAAACCGAAATAGAACTTCATTTTATACTTTTCCGCAAGCTGAAGAAATAACTCCAATAAGTCTACCGAAGGCCTATAACACCCTTTTGAAAGAAGATATTCCGAGGGATAGGTGATAAACTTCCTATAACCGGACCTGATCATGATCACCGTATCTATCCCAATTGCCTTCATATGCTGAAAATCCTTTTCCCATTCCTTTTCACCCCAATTCTGATGGGGAATATCATGGGATATTTCATCCAAGAAAGTGCCCGTTATCTGTAGCCCCTGTTGCTTCGCAACTATCAAATTTGATTCTTCATGGACAACCCCAGGCTCTGAGGCATTTAAATACGGTTCTGCAAATAAAGCCGTTCCACCGAGCACGGCATTCTTCATAAATTGTCTACGCTTTGAATCTTGTTTTCCCATAAAAAGTTTTTAGTATTCTTCAATCAAGTTTAAATGAGTTATTTATAAGGTCGGGAGAAATGTGGCATCAAGGCGACTCCAAATAATCCGAGTCACTAAAATATACAATTCACCCCACACATGGTCCGCCATAAAAGAATCCATTTAATAGATCTATTTGAATTGTTGACAATACCCAAAACCCGCATCATCTGCGCAATATTGATATCTTTTCCCTAAAATCATATGCAATGACCATCAAAATCGCATCAAAATGCACGTATTCCATGTAAATAGTCCTGCAAATCCTTAGTTTAGCATTTTATTCCACACAATGAACAAGGACAAAAGACAAGACATCATTCTCAATCTGGTCAATTCCAAAAGAAAAGTGTATTCCAATGAATTGGCCATGGAGCTGAATGTTTCCGAAGACACCATACGAAGGGACTTGAACAGCCTTTCGGCCGAAGGTCTCATTAATAAGGTGCATGGCGGGGCCATCAGCAAGACCCAAAAATATTACAGCTACAATCACAACCTTATCATCAACAACGACAAAAAGGAATCGATTGCCAAAAAGGCGGTGACCCTTATTGATGATGGTGCTTCCATGATCATAAGCGACGGCACAACCAACCTGACCATGGCACGTTTTCTGCCCAACGATATCCGGGCCACCGTTTACACCTATTGTTTGCCCATTGCCATGGAATTGGCCAATCGCCCCAATATTGAACTTTTCTTTTTGGGCGGAAAAATCAACAAAAATTCCTTGGTCACCATTAGTTTGGACGTTATACAAAAAATCTCCAGACTCAAGGTCGATTACGCCTTTCTGGGAACAGGGAGTATCACCCCATCCGGCATTACCGAAGGTTCTTATGAGGTGGCCAGCATTAAACGGGAGTTTGTGGCCGCTTCGGACCAGACCATCTCCTTGGTCACCTCGGACAAACTCGACCGAAAACAGAGTCATATTGTATGTGATATCGATGAAATCTCCACCCTGATCACCGATTTGGACCCTACGGACAAGAGGTTGGACGAGTACCGGGCCACAGGCGTTACACTACTCTAGAACCATAAAAACACTTTCCGTCGTCACGGATTCTTTTTATCCAATACCTCGGCCAAGGACACAAAATCGTAGCCCTTACCGTTCAAGGCAATTATAAGCCCATCCAGCTTGGCATACAGTTTATCCGTGCGCTTGGGGTCCGTGCCCACATGCGTCAAAAGCAAGAAACCATTCAACCCCTCCTTTGCTTCATAAGCTAAAATGGATTCCATAATCTCATCACTGCTCCGGTAGTTTTTCATATCGGGAGTGGTGTAATCCGCATGGGAAATGGTCCCGGGCGTGTAATTGATCAAACTCAGGTCCAACTGGTTGGTCCATTGCGTAATTTCGCTACTGTTCCATTCGTAAGGGGGCAAGAAAAAGGGAGCATCCTCTTTTTGCACCCCATGTTGCGCCATGATTTTATAATTGTCCAACAAATCTTGCTGAAATTCTTCCTGACTTACCAACAGCTTCTTTTGCCTAGACCAGTCATTGTACAGCAAGTGCTTATCCGAATGTGCACCCAAGTAATGCCCTCCGTCCTTTAGTTTCTTGATCAAGCCGGCATACTTTGGATTTCGATAAAAATTCCCTGTAAAAAAGAACGATCCCTTGATTTGATGTTTGTCCAACACCGTCAATATAGTGGGCAACCCATCGGCATATTGATCTCCGGTAAATGTTAGGTTGATTTTCTTTTCGGAAGTGTTCCCACGTATCAAAGCTCCGCTATCATCATAGGTGAAATTCGCTTTTTGATGCCCAGTTTTTTGGCTTTTGGATTCCATGGAAGATAAATAATATACCAAAGAGGCTGTCCCATCCATGGTGGGCTCGTTGGTGGAATAATCCCCAACATCATCATGATAGACTACCAAATCGGACTGAAACTCTGCATAACTATCATCCTCTTCCAACTTGATACCGATAAGGCTATTGAAAATGGAACCATACACAGGTCCATCCACCAACCCTCCATAGGTAGCATATCCCTCCAGCACGGTCAAGGATGAATGGGGTTTTACAGGCGAATCGGCGTGCTCTGGCAACCCAACGATCATACTTGTTCCCCATGGATTACACCCGAACAACCAATCCCTGAGCGCTGTTTCCATTTCCAAATAAGTGTCATCCCCGGTAAGTTCATGGTACATATGCGATTGTGTTACCGCGGCGGTGACAAAGTTATTGGAACACCACACAAAGGGCGTTCCTATGAGGAAAGCATTGTCTTTTCCCCGTTGCCGAATGGCCTCCAGACCTTTTTTGTAGAGTGCGGCCATATCCTTGGCCTTTTCTTTTTTTCCTGAAACACCTAGCTCAAAATGTCCAGCATTCAAAAAAGGGTAATATTGGTAATGCCGAACGGTATCCCTCCCCATCCATGGGGAAACCTGTTCTTGATTGGCAAAATCCATCCCTTCCCTTTTATACTCATCATCCCCTGTAAGATTGTACAGGGCCCCGGCAGCCAGTTCCATATCATCATACCAGTTTTCCTCTTCATAAAAATAAGGACCCTTGCACGGTGCCGTCTGACTGACCCCTGGATTCTTTTTGCCATATTGATATGCATCCTCAGCCCGGGAAAGAAGATCCTCGGTATAATCTGGGTAGAATTCTTTCAATACCATCCCCCCCATGGCAAAAGAAGAGGCAAACTTGCCTGCCGTGGAAGCCACCCCAGTGGAGCGGTTTTGGTATTTTTTAAGTCCTTGCTTTTCAGCAGAGGCCAAATAGACTGGCCTACCCTTTCTGTTCTCGTCGTAAACCACAGTGTCCTTGTTGGGCAAACGGTACCCAGCATGGTCCCTATCATCCGCAATTTGGTTGTAGTACTCTTCTGGGGAAGGGTTCATTTTTTTGAGCCAATCCATTCCAAACTTGGCTTCATCAATCACATCTGGGATGCCATTCTTACCTGGGAGTCCGTTGGCTTGGAACCTATCCTCGAACGCTTCCGGGTTTTCCCGATAGGCCAACAACAATTGGTATACCGCATTGGCCGAAGTGGCCGTGTATTGCAGATAATCCGTAGCATCATGCCATCCGCCGGTGACATCAATACGCTCCCCTTCCCTTTTGGGATTATAGATGATATACCCATCATCCAAATGACAGGAATCCGTTAAAAATGGATTGTATCCGCAGCGCTGTTGCCGCATATACTTTAAAAGAAAATCCGCCGTGTTGTCATAAACATCGGCATTGATATCAAACTCTAGGGAGGTAATGCCATTGGCCTGAACAAAATACTTTCCAGTTCCCTCAAAGTCACTAAAATCCAATCGATAGGAAGACTCAAAAGGGCCGTAAGCACCCTTGGGCGTCACTTTTTTGGATGAATACACCTGTTTTCCCGTAACCGCATCCACCAAGGAAAATGATGTTACGTCCATATTTGCTTTGGACCCCAATACCGCCACTTTTACGGATTGGGGCAAATACCCCAAATTATTTATCCGTATCCAAGATTTTTCCTCTTGGGCACTACCCAAGGTCAAGCAAAAAAGAAAAAGAACCAACAGCAGCCTGTTTTTCATATCAAAAAGTAGTTTAACGATCCAATCAATCCTTTTTAAGGTCATTGAAGTTGATCAAATCAAAATTATAATTCAAATAGTCCCTATGGATTCTCCCAATATGGTCAATATCCCATTGTCTATCCCTATTAAGACTGGAATAGCAACTGGGGTCATAGGTACCGGGGTGAAAGACCAACTCATAGGTCTTTCCCTTTTTCAGTCCCTTTAGCCAATCATCTATTTCCGAAAAATCCTCCACGGAACCATAAAAATATTTTTTGTCCGGCATCACCACTCCCCTAAAAGCCTTACCATGATTCCGGAACGGTAATCCTTTCTCGCGACAAAACTTTGCCACAATGGAGTGGTACTTGGTGTGCAAATGCTCTTTGTGCACATCCAAATGGCTAGGAGCTATACCAAAAATATCGATGAATTTCTGGTATTGCCCCTCCACTTGTTCCTTATGTTTGTCATACGTGAATTCAACATGCAGACCAACGCTGATATCACTGTATCCATTTAGATATTTTAGCTCCTTCACCGTTGCAGCCTGGCTATCCGAAATTCGGTTTACCATCACCGTTGTGGAAGTGATTTTCTTTTCCAACAGAAGTTGGATGATACTCCCATTGAAATGATCGCTCATTCCAAAATCATCCGCGTTGATTATCAAGTACGCCATGTTTCAATCTTAAACCCCTGCAATCCTTCTCTTGTATTCACTCAACGCATCTGCCAACCGCTGCTTGGAGGTTGAATCCCCGGGGACATTGTGCGATGGATGGATATGGAGTTTGACCCCTCTGTCGGCCAATATTTCAGCCACTGTGGTAACGGTCATCCACACCGCCGTGATAAATGCCATAGTGGAAACGGGGCCCACTTTGTCCACATGGTTCTTCAACGGCACCGACGCATCTTCACCTGGCGCACAGGTATCTACCACCAAATCGGCAAGTTCAAACAATGTTTTTCCACAGGAATGTTTGGTGGTCTTGTCCTTGGCTTCGGCCGCGGAACCGAACACGATGACCTTCATGCCTTTTTCCCTGGCATCCAAAGCAATATCGATGTTTACGGCATTGACCCCGGTATGGGAGAACAGCCACATGGTATCTTCCTTGTCAAAGTTGTGCCCTTTCATGATCTCACGGCCATAGCCTTCCACCCGCTCCAAGAAGATGAATTGGTCCACCCCCATCTGCCCAACAATGTTGGTGAAAAAGGTAAGGGGTAGCTCCACAATGGGATGAAAGCCCACAAACCCACCAATTCTGGGATACATTTCCTCAATGGGCAGCGTGGCGTGGCCACACCCAAAGGTATGCACCCATTTCCCCTTTTCTATTGAATCGGCCATGATCTCGGCCGCTTTTTGAATGTTCTCCATTTGGGTTTCCTCGATTTCGGACATTACATTCCTGGCATTGTTAAGCCACTGTTTTGCTAACATTACTGATATATTTAATATTAAAATTGATTTAATTTTCTTCGCAATCCGAGTATAAGTCCACCCATGACCAATACCAGTAGCATCAGAAGCACCGGATAAAACCCTATGCCGAAGTATTGGGAAACCCACCCCATAAGATGGTTGCTCAATACATTTCCGATCAACGCTATGGTAATGACCAGACTAAAGGCGGTACCCGTTAATTCTTTGTACATTTTTCCTACGTAGCCCAACACCACCGGAAAACCAGCTGCAAGACCAAATCCGAAGCCCACAAGGCCAATCAAGGAAAGTAAATGGGTTTGAAAAATCCAGATGACGGATGCACTTGCCATAAGAACGCAGACACTTAAAAGCAATACTGTATATGGGTTCATCACCCGTAATATTTTCCCCAACAGCAATCGGGCAACACAAAGTCCGGCCACAAAAAGGGACAGGGTAAACAAAGCATCCGTTGCCTCAAACTGTCTTTCGGATTCCAAAAATGTTGTGGTCCAATTATTGGCTATCCCTTCCAGTCCACTTTGAAAAAACAAGACAAAGCCCAATAGCAACAGAATAGGATCCTTCAACATTCCAAAACCTTGGGCAATAGGAAACCCTTGGGCATTTTTTGGTTTAGGAAAAGCGGTTATGACAAAAAGAATCACGGGCAATAACATCCCCATACCCATCCAAAAAATGAGCACATCCAGTTCCAAATATTTTTGCAGAAAGCCCACCATGGCAGGAACACCCAAAGCACCCACACCGTAGAAGACGCCCAACAGGCTTAAATTTGCACTGTGCTTGTCCTTGCTGATATCGGAAACCAAGGCATTGGTGGCACCGTTCAAAATTCCACCTCCCAGTCCGATCACAACAATGGCCCAATTCAAATGATTAGACTGAGCCGCAATACCAAGGCCTTCAAATCCAAAAAATGAAAGTAGCCCTCCAATAATCAATATAAACTTGTACCCAAACCGATCTACCAAGGGACCAAAGACCATGGACCCCAGCAATATACCAAAGGGCAACAAAGACAGGGTAGCCCCTGTTTCTAGCTTGCTGAGATAGATTCTTTTTGAAATGGAAGGCAACAATGACCCCAAGGAAATCATCACGACCCCAAACAGCAACATGCCCAGACATGCTGCCACAAAAACCACTTTGTAATTGTATTTTGAGCCTTCCATTACCACAATTAAACTTTATTCTTCAATGACTTAAGTGCCAAATAGCCCGCTCCCACCAGTCCTGCATCACCTTCCAAGGTAGAAGCCTCTATGGACACTTTGCCAAAACTGATGGGTTGGGCCCATTGTTCGGACACCGATACGATCTTATCCATAAATTGGGAAGCGGGACCAAAAACACCTCCTCCAAAAATGATTTTCTCCGGGTTGAATGTGCTTATCAAATTGGCCGTAAAGACACCCCAATAGGCAATGGCCGTTTCCAAAGCAGAAACTGCAATCGGGTCATTTGCCTGATAAGCTTTGAATACATCTTCTGCGGAAAGGGCCTTTTTGGGGATTCTTCGCAGACTGCTCTCAACCCCAGGGGATTCTTCGAGAAGTTTGGCGGCATGACTCGAAATTCCACTTCCCGACGCATATTGTTCCAAATTCCCTCTTTGACGGTCGGTGGAAGAGAGCGCTACGTCCATTCCCATCCATCCAATGGAACCAGCAATTCCATGGGCACCGTTCAAGACCATACCATTGGCCCAGATACCAACGCCTATCCCCGTACCCACAGTAACAAACAACGCATGTCTACAACCTTTGGCCTTTCCTTTCCAAACTTCAGCAAGAATGGAACAGGAACGGTCATTGTCGATAGCCACCGGTATTCTGGCAGCACTCATACCTTGTTCAATGACTTCCTTCAATCTAAATTCTTCCCATCCGGGAATATTTGGAGCCCAAACCGTGTTGTCTATTTCGTTGTATATTCCGGGAACACAAATTCCAATAGCGGTCACCTGCAATCCTTCCTCCTTTGCAATTCGCAAAAGCCCATTTATCAAATCCACGATCAAGACCCCAACAGCCTCACCCGTTCTTCCCTCAAGCTTCTTTACTCTTTTGGTCAATAGAGCACCCTCAAGCCGGAAAAGCCCTCCAGCCGCTTTGGTCCCCCCTAGATCAATGCCGATCACCACCTTCTTATCGTCCTCCATACCTCTTGATTTCTTTAACAACGTGCACAATTTAAGCAAAAAATACATTCAATGTACTTTTGTAATTCATTTTATGCTGTTTTTGTGCATTTTTATTTTCTTTTAAATTCAATAACTGCATTAAACGCGCATATTTAGTCAATGGATTTATATAAAGTCCTTTGCACTAAAAATGTTCTTGTGGCCTATACCTCCCCGGCACCATCCTTTTTAGTTATCTTAGTTCGCACGACCCATCTAAACAGACCTTTATGAGAATCCTATTCCTGTTGTTATCCTATTTCTGTCTACAGACCACCACTTCGTGGTCCCAAGTAGATTCAACGCTTTTTGAAAATCTTACATTTCGGTTTATAGGGCCCGAAGGCAATAGGGCCATTGCCATAGCAGGGGTGCCGGGCGACCCCATGGTCAATTATATTGGTGCAGCATCAGGTGGCCTTTGGAAAACCATGGATGGAGGCATCAACTGGAATCCTATTTTTGACGGTCAAGAGGTTTCCTCCATTGGATCGGTGGCTTTGGCTCCATCAAACCCCAACATCGTATGGGTAGGAACGGGCGAGACTTTTGTCATCCGTCCAGCCCACGCCATGGGTGATGGCATCTACAAGTCTGAAGATGCAGGAAAAAACTGGAAAAGAATGGGTCTTGAAAAAACTGGACGTATCGGGAGGGTAATCGTTCACCCCACTAATCCGGACATTGTCTATGCCGCTGCACTGGGCCATACTTATGGCCCCCAACAGGAACGTGGGGTTTACAAAACCACTGATGGCGGAAAAACTTGGAAACAGATTTTGTTCATCGATGAGCATACAGGAGCGGCAGAACTGGCCATCGACCCAAAAAATCCAGACCGACTGCTCGTAGGCATGTGGTCGATTCACATCAATACCTGGGGTCTGAACAGTGGTGGACCGGGAGGCGGTGTGTACCGCACCACCGATGGCGGCAATTCTTGGGAAGCGCTATCCAAATACGGCTTGCCCGGAGGAAAAGACCAACCCGTTGGGAAAACAGCCGTGGCCATTGCCCCTTCCCAACCTGATGTAGTCTATGCCCTTTTTGAAATTGACAGCCCGGCCCTATATCGTTCCGAGGACTTTGGTAATACATGGACCCTTCAAACCCGAAACCATGATATTGCCGAAAGGGCACCGTACTACACCCGTATGGCCGTTTCCCCGGCAGACCCGGACGAAATCTATTTTGCCAGTGTAAAATTCAGCACCTCAACAGATGCCGGAAAAACCATATCCGGAGGATATGCCGCAGGCGGGGACAATCACGATATTTGGCTGGACCCCACCAATGCAGACCGTATGATGGTCGCCCATGACGGTTGCGCGAGCATCACCCTAAACCACGGGGTAAGCTTTCAGCGAATCGTCCTGCCCATTGCCCAAATGTACCACGCCGCGGTTGATGACAAAATCCCGTATAATGTATATGGAAACCGTCAGGATGGGTATTCGTACAAAGGGCCCAGCAACAGTCTTCAAGGTTATATTCCCCTAGGTCTCTGGGAAGGTGTGGGAGGTTGTGAAAGTGGATTTGCCCAACCTGACCCCTTTGACAATGATATAGTTTGGTCCGGTTGCTATGATGGTGGACTTCAACGCTACAATGCCCGAACCGGCCATGCTCGTGATGTGCGCGTTTGGCCCGAAGCCGGATATGGATGGGAACCTGGCAAATTAAAGTACCGATGGCATTGGAACTTTCCGTTGGCTTTTTCGCCCCATACCCCACATCGGGTGTATGTAGGGAGCCAGTTTGTGCATAAAAGTGATGATGACGGACAAAGTTGGCAGGTCATTAGTCCCGATTTGACCTTAAACGACAAGACACACCAACAAAATTCAGGCGGGGTGGCCATTGATAACCTAATGACTTTTGATGGCGCCACGCTCTTTAGTATTGCAGAATCCAAATTGGAACCGGGACACATCTGGACCGGAAGCAATGACGGGCAGGTACATTTAACCCAAAACGGAGGGGAAACTTGGACCAATGTAACCCAAAACATTCCAGACCTTCCCCAATGGGGGACCATTGCCAATATAGAGCCTTCCCGATTCAAGAAGGGAACGGCGTACATTTCCGTGGACCTTCACCAAATGGGCGATTTTGACCCTTATGTGTACAAAACTTCGGATTATGGCGAAAGCTGGAAGCTGGTCAGCGGCACAGTGCCTAAATCCGTCCATAGTTTCGCCCATGTCATCAAGGAAGACCCCAAAAGGGAGGGCATGCTCTATTTGGGTGTGGACAATGGTATCTATGTGAGCACCAATGATGGGCAAAGTTGGATGCGCCTGCGAAACAATCTCCCCCCAGCACCGGTATATTGGTTGGAAATCCAGGAGCGGTTTGATGATTTGGTCGTGGGAACCTACGGAAGAGGGTATTACATTCTGGACAATATTTCGCCTCTACGCGAATACGACATGAATGCCCAAGGCAAGGATGCCCATCTGTTCAGCATACGTCCCTCCTATCGGTTTCAGGAAAAACAGAGCATAAAGACCGACGGACCCAGTCTTAACTCCGGTACCAATCCTGCCTATGGGGCAGACATCAACTACTTCTTAAAAGACAGTACCGACCAAAAAGTGGAAATCCAGATTCTTACCTCCAATGATGAAATCGTGCGCACACTCCAAGGAAAGAATGACGCCGGCATCCATAGGGTGATGTGGGACCTTAGATACGAACCCACTTACAAACCCAAATTGCAATCCACTCCCCCTGGCCGACCTTGGGTACAACTGAACGGTGAGGGTTGGCGTCCCTTGGTCACCTGGGACTTGGATTTGATGCGGGGACAATACGGTCCCAGAGTGGTGCCAGATACCTATAAAGTAAAACTGATTGTTGGGGAAACAGAATATGTCCGGGAAGTGGAAGTCCTGAAAGACCCTTCCACCGAAGGGACCCTGGAAGACATCAAAAAACAAGTGGCCTTCTCCCTAGAGCTTCGCGATGCCATAAACTTGGCGGTGACCATGATCAATGATATTGAATCCATTCGGGCCGAACTGAATGAGATCATTCCACAGTTGCGAAACAAAAACGATAAGAAAAAGGCAGAACAGCTCCAATCCATGGCCGAAGCCATTGCTGCTTCCCTGTACGACATCCATTTAACCGGTGCCCGGGAAGATGCATTTCGGTCCCCGATGAAACTATACGGTCGTTTAAGTGCCCTTGCCAGCGATATCACCGGAAACGGTGTGGACTTTAGACCCACCGACCAACAAGGGGAGGTCTACTCCATTTTCAACAAAAGACTCAAAGACGTTGATGACAAATTCAAAACCTTTATGAACGTTGAAGTCAACAACTTCAACAGTCAATTGAAAAAAAGTGAGCTTCAGATACTATTGGACAAGAAAATCAAATCTTAATCAACGTAACAGACCCTACAAAACCTGAAATCCATGGGCATAGGGATCGTCATCATCTATAATGATGGTGTTATACCCTGTTATTTGTGCCCATCCTTGGATGCTGGGCACAATGGCATGGGTATTGGCCAAAGTAGTCTCTTTTTCAACCCTCCCAATAAACTTACTCCCAATAAAACTTTCATGGATAAAGTCTTCCCCTACCTTCAACTTGCCCTTGGCGTACAACTGCGCCAAACGGGCCGATGTTCCCGTGCCGCAAGGCGAACGATCAATGGCCTTGTCTCCATAAAACACGGCATTTCTCCCTGACGAGGTTGGATCTAAAGGGTTTCCTGTCCACATCATGTGACTGACATCCCGAATCGTCGTATTCTCAGGATGGATGAATCTATCGGGATATTTTGCATTGATTCGTTCCCGGACCACCTTGGAATACTGAATGATCTTGGATGCTGAAAAATCATGTACTCCGCTAAAATTATCCTGCGGGTCCACAATGGCGTAGTAGTTCCCGCCATAGGCCACATCAAAGGTAATCTCTCCCAACTCCGGGCATTCCACGGTCAGGTTTTCGGCCGCCAAATAGGATTTCACATTTACCAATTTCACCCAATCCACTTTCATGCCCGTCTGTTGGTATTCGATCTCGACCAAACCTGCAGGGGCTTCCATTCTAACTTTTCCAGGGATTTTAGGCTGAATTAATCCTTCCTCCAAAGCAATGGTGATGGTCCCAATAGTCCCATGACCGCACATGGGCAAACAGCCTGAGGTTTCAATAAAAAGAATCGCGATGTCATTTTCGGGCTCGTGTGGCGGAAAGAGGATACTGCCACTCATCATATCATGGCCCCTTGGCTCAAACATAAGCCCTTTTCGAATCCAGTCAAATTCCTTGAGGAAATGCTGTCGTTTTTCACTCATATTCCGTCCCAAAAGGATGGGACCTCCTCCTGCTACCAAACGCACAGGGTTTCCACAGGTGTGGGCATCCACACAAAAAAACGTCTTTCTTGCCACGGCTAGCGCTTCAACTAAATTATATCGTGCTTAAAAATACAACCTTACTTCAAGTAAGTGGGCAACAATTCTTCTGGAAAGGATTGGTAACTGATCGGCCTTGCCCATCTTTTGATGGAATGGATGCCCACCGCAGTGAACCTCGAATCCGTAGATGCCGGATAAGGTCCGCCATGCTGCATGGACGGGCACACCTCAACCCCAGTGGGAACACCGTTGTAAATGATACGCCCTACCCTGTTTTGGAGCACATCCACCAAGGTTTCCAAATCCAAATCATCATCTTTTTCAGCAATCAAGGTTCCGGTCAACTGGCCTTCCAAGTTTTCAATGACCTGAAAGAGTTCTTCTTCATCCTTGCACTGTACCACCAAAGAAAAAGGCCCAAAAACCTCTTTGTGCATTTTGGGGTTGTTCAAAAAATCGGCCCCTGAAACCGTGGCAACTTCAGCTGGGGCATCATTGACCTGCACATCTTTACTTCTTTTGGCTATACTTTCCACACCTTTTTGCGATGTCACCTCCTCACCATTTCTCTCATAACCCCTTTTTATATTGGGGTGTAACATGCACTGTGGTGCAATGGCCACAGTTTTTTCGGCCAACACTTCGACAAAATTTTTCGTATTGGCATCCTTGATAGTCAACAGCAATCCCGGATTGGTACAAAACTGCCCTGTTCCCAATGTTATGGAATCTGCATAGGTTTGCGCGATTTCATCGGCCCTTCTGGAAATGGCCTTGGGCGTGATAATCACTGGATTGATACTCCCCATTTCCGCAAATACCGGGATGGGTTCCTCCCGTTGTGAGGCCAAATCGAACAGGGCCCGACCGCCCGTGATACTTCCGGTAAATCCTACTGCCTTTATCTTGGGATGTTTCACCAAGTTCACTCCCACGTCCACACCTCCGTTGACACAAGAAAATACCCCATTGGGCATTCCTGTCTCTTGGGCCGCCTTGACAATGGCCGAAGCCACCAATTCCGAGGTACCCGCATGCATGGGATGCGACTTCACAATCACAGGGCACCCTGCTGCCAAAGCACTTGCCGTATCCCCGCCTGCCGTGGAATAGGCCAACGGAAAGTTGCTCGCCCCAAATACCGCCACAGGTCCCATGGGAATCAAGGTTTTTCTTAAATCCACTTTGGGAATGGGCTTTCGGTCCGGTTCGGCCGCATCAAATGTATTTTCCCGCCAATCTTCCTTGGCAACCAATTCGGCAAAAGACCGCAATTGAAAAACGGTCCGTCCGCGCTCGCCTTTGGCTCTTCCTTCGGGAAGTCCGGTTTCTGAAGTATATCTGTCTACCAGCTCTTCATCCAACTCCAAAATATGATCCGCTATGGCATTCAAGAACGCCGCTCGTTGTTTTCCGGGAATTTTTCTGTAGGTCTTGAAAGCGTTCCAAGCCAATTCAGCGGCCCTATCCACTTCCTCTGGGATGGCTTCCACAAAAGTGGAAGGATTCTCCGTATTCAATTTTGGGTTCAAGGTGGTGAATTTCACATCCCCTTTCCCACTCAAGTTGTTTCCAATGTAGTTTTTACCTGTAATCATTATGCGTTGCTACTGAGTTTTTTATAATCGGGTAATGTGGGTCTATTCTTTAGGCCTGTTTCGATGATTTTCAATACCCTTTGTCTTTCTCCACCCTGCAAGGGCAATCTAGGTGGCCTCACATTTTCCGTACCTATGCCCGTGGCCACTTCGGCCAATTTAATGTTCTGCACCAATTGTGGGCTGATGTCCAGTTCCAATAAGGGCATGAACCATCTATAAATTTCAAGCGCCTCGTTGATTCTTCCCGCCTTTACCAATTCATAAATGGCCACCGTTTCGGCTGGAAAGGCACAGACCAGGCCGGCTACCCAGCCATCGGCCCCTATGGCCAAACTTTCCAGACCCAAGGTATCCACACCTGTGAACACTTTTACACGGTCCCCAAAACGGTTCTGCAATCGGATGATATTGGTAATATCCCTTGTTGATTCCTTTATCGCTTGAATGTTGTTGCATTCCAGCAAATCTTCCAACATATCCAAAGTTACCTCAATTTTATAATCCACAGGGTTATTGTAGAGCATTATGGGCAGTGAAGTATTGTTGGCAATGGCCTTGAAGTAGGTCACGGTTTCAAAATCGGTGGCCCTGTACCTCATGGGAGGTAATACCATGAGTCCGTCTGCACCGGCTTTTTCTGCTTGTTGCGCCATGGCAATGGCATCCTTGGTGCTTTGCTCCGCAACATTCATGACCACAGGTATTTTTCCATCCGCTATGGCCAATGAGGTTTTGACCAGGGTTTCTTTCTCATCCGGTTCAAGGGTACTGGCTTCCCCTAGGGTACCTCCCAGGATAATTCCATGGACCCCTGCCTCCATCTGCGCCTTGATGTTTTTTTCAAACATGGCAAGATCCAACTGATCATTGGTGGTGAACTTTGTGGTAACTGCTGGCATTACGCCTTTCCATTGTAGCATAACGATATGTTTTAATCACAAAATTAGAAGAGACAAGCCCAATCTTCGGTCTGAAAATTACCCAGTTCCAATATTATATTATCCTATAAACATATTTTTTATGTATTTTATGATGATTTTTGTATCATTCTTATGAAAATACTACCCTTTAAAATACCCAAACCCAAAGATGAAGCCTTGGTGTACCAAGAGGACCGGGAAAAGGTTTTCTATGATCAACTCCATCAACATGCCGAAATCCAGATAAGCTACATTGAAAAGGGAGCAGGCACCCTTATTGTTGGGGATTCCTTCAATGAATATAAGACCAACGACATTTTAGTGATTGGGAGTTATGTCCCCCATGTTTTCCGGAGTGATACCAACACCACGAATAAATCCGTCATGCGCACATTGTTTTTTGACCAGGATTCCTTTGGAAAAGATTTTTTCGCTCTTCCCGACCTCGCGGCCACCCACCCCTTCTTTCAACAATCGGTATACGGGATGAAAGTGGTTTCCCATAAGGAAAATACCATCGCTCTTTTTAAGCAGTTACGGCAACAGAACAAATTGGAACAGATTGCCTCCCTACTTTTAATCATCAACCAAATAACGAAATCCGAAACCCAACCTCTTTCTTCATTTGTATACAACAAGGCTTTTTCGGACGATGAGGGAAAACGCTTGAATAAGGTATTCGATCACGTCATGGATCACTACCACGAGCAAATTACCTTGCAAGAGGTTTCGGAAATAGCCCATATGAGCAAAAATGCCTTTTGTAGGTATTTTAAAAAGCGTACCAACAAGACCTTCTTTCAGTTTTTGATTGAAATACGGATAGAGAATGCCGGAAAACGAATCATCTACCAACCCGAACTTCCCATTTCCTTGGTTTCTGAACTGTGTGGTTTTAGCAACTTGGCCAATTTCAATAGAAAATTCAAGGAACTGAAAGGGTGCACTCCCACCCGATACAGGGGGCAATTTCAATAGGAAAGGACCCAAACCAAAATGACCGGGCCCTTTCCATGAACATAAATAACAACCCTACCAAATAGTTATGATTTCCTCACGCCGCATTTTGCTGCCTTTGGGAATATCAAAAGCTTTGATGAATTCCTCAAAATTGGACAGTGCTCCATTGGCCCGATAAAAACTAGGGGAATGCGTATCTGTTTTCACAAGGTTTTCCAAGGACTTATCCCGATACTTACCTCGCCACATTTTGGCATAAGCGAGAAAAAATCGCTGCTCATCCGTTAGTCCGTTGATGACTTGGGCACCTTTTTCAGCCTGATTGATTTTCATGGCTTCAAAGGCAATGGCCAAGCCTCCCAAGTCGCCAATATTTTCTCCCAAAGTGAGCTTGCCGTTCACATGAATGGAATCCAGTACCACGTAGGCATCAAACTGTTCCTCTATCTTTTTGGCCCTTGCCTCAAACCGTTCCCTATCCTCCGGGGTCCACCAGGACTTCAGGTTTCCATCGGCGTCGTACAGACTGCCATTGTCATCAAATCCATGGGTGATCTCATGCCCAATGATAACCCCTGCAGAACCATAATTGGTGGCATCATCGGCATCATAATCAAAAAATGGGGGGTTAAGAATGCCTGCGGGGAAGACAATTTCATTCCGATAGGCAGAAAAATACGCATTGACCGTGGGCGGGGTCATGCCCCACGCATTGGGGTCAATTGAGTCTCCCAAACGGTTCAATTGCCGCAAATAGTCATGCTCCCTTAACCTGATTACGTTGCCAAAGTAATCATTGGCCTTGATGTCCACCGCAGTATAATCCAACCATTTATCGGGGTACCCTACTTTTACTCCCATTTTATCCAGTTTATGGCGGGCCTGGATTTTGGTCTCTTCGGTCATCCATGTATACCGATTTATCCGTTGATGGAACGCTTGCTTTAAATTATCGATGAGGCCAATCATTTTGTCCTTGTTCCGCTTGGGAAAGTATTTTTCCACGAAGAGCTTGCCCAAAGGTTGACCCAAATTTATGTCTGTAGAGTTTTGTGCCAATTGCCAACGCGGAAACTCCTCTTCCACCCCATTCAATGTGGTTTGGTAAAAAGCAAAGCTTCGATCTCGGATGGCATTGTTCAACATGGGGGTTGTTCCCCGAATCACCTTCCATTGCATATAGGTCTTCCAATCGGCAATGGAGAAATCATCCAACATTCGGTCGAACATGGCCAAAAACTCGGGTTGGTTCACGATAACATAGTCCACTTCCTTGTTCAACCCCAAATCCTTAAAATACTTGGGCCAATCCACATTGAATGTGAGTTGGTTGAGCTCGGCCATGGTCTTTTTGTTATAGTTTCTTTCAGAATCCCGAAGTTGGACCGGACTTCTATGGATTTGAGCCATCCGGGTTTCCATTTCGAAGATTTTTTGGGCCGCTTCCCGCTCCTTGCCTTGGTGCAATTGGAGCATTTTGAAGATATCCGTCATCAATTCCAGGTATTTGTCCCGAAACTCTTGATACTGTGGGTTGTCTTCCAAGTAGTAGGCCCTGTTGCCCAGACTCAAGCCAGACTGACTTAGATAGAGGGCATACACGGAACTGTTCTTGGCATCCAGAACGGTGTAGGTTCCAATGGGCGCCTGAATACCTTTGGTATATAGCTGTGCGGTCAGTGCTAAATAATCCTCTTTGGTGGTGATTTGTTCCACTTTGTCCAAGTACGCTTTAAGGGGTTTCAACCCCAGATTCTCCAATCGTACCGTATCCATACAACTGGCATAGAAATCGGTCACCATTTGCTCCGTTGAACCCTTTTCGTAGGTTGTATTGCTCTCCGTAAGCTCCTTAAAAATGCCCTTGATTCGGTCCTGATTTGCAAAATAGACCTCATGAAAGCTACCCCAAGAGCCATAGGCCGCTGGAATTTCCGTGCTGTCCAACCATTGGTGGTTCACATAGGTATAAAAATCGTCCTGGAGCTGTTGTTTCCCCTGTGCAAAGGCCATGGTTGTGGCCGTTAGGGCCAAAACTGCCATCATCCTGTTTTTCATATGTTCGTTTTTTGAGTTGTTGCTGTGTTTTCTTTCCAATGTCAATCCCAGACAAATTTCCATGAACCATCCTCTTGGCGCTTCCAAACGGTATGGAACACGCCTTTGGCCTCTGCTGGATTGCCTTCGGCATCTTCATAGGAAAATGTATAGTACCCATAGGTGTAGCCCAGGTCCCCGGATTTGGAGACTTCGATAAATTCCGGTTTCCAAGCCAATCCTTTTGAGGTTTGGTTCTGCATAAAATCGGCAATACCCTGCTTGCCCTCAATGAGTTGATTGTTCCTCATGAGAACGGCATCTTCGGCGGCGTAGGCCAGAAAGGCCTTGTTCATCCCTTCTTCCTTGGCCATTTGTGCAAAAGCGGTCTCGGAATCGGCAATTTGTTGTTTCCACGTCTCCAAAACTTGGGGAAGTGGTTCTTGGGTCTGGCCACATGCCATGAGCAGTACCATGACCAATACACTACATACATTGACTATTTTCATGACTTCAATTTTTAGTGGTTGGGGTTCCAATTGGGCTGGGTCCTTTTCCCATTTACGGAAAACGTATTGACCGCCTCCAAATCGGTTCCATTTTTATATTGATATTCAAATCTATGAACCCCTATTTGGGTATTGTTGACCGGGTTTTCATCAGCATCCAAATAGCTACGCTCCGCCAACCTTCCTCTTTCATCATAATGGTTTTCTTCTATGGCATAACCTCCCGACCCATTGACAAGCTTTCCTTCCAGATCATGGTAAAACCCGCGGATAGGTCGCCCCTCTGCGTCAAATTGGGTCTTATATTCGTGAATCTTGTTCGCACCCAATCCAATAGGGTTTCCATCCTTATCAAAAAAGGACCTTGTAGCCAAAAACCTTCCATCAGAACTATACGTGGCTCTGATGATTCCAATACCACTATTGGAATTGGTGGGCCTGTCTTCCGTATCCAAAAAAGCCCGTCCTACTTCATTGCCGTGTTCATCAAAACGATACACTACTTTATGAACTCCCCAATTGGTGAGTTGTGGCCCATTGTTTTCATCAATGAAAGCAGCTTCCTGTTCCGAAAAAAAATCGGAAGGGATATAGGCTATTTTGGCAATGTTGGTCATACCCCGAGTCAATCTGCCCTCCCCATCATAGTTGGACCATTCCGTAAACTGTCCGTGAGCGTTGTATCCAACTTTGGTAGTGACCACATTTGCCTCATCGGGCGTGGGGGTCTTGCCTTCTTTTCCAAAATTGGTCATTTGGGCCAGTAGACCATGTGTATTGTAGGAGAACAGGGTTACGAAGTATTGAAATTCCGGCCGATTTCGGACAAGCTCATCTTTGGTATTGTAACGCCATTCCATAACATCGCCATTGGGCAAAGTCTCCCAAACGTATTTGGCGATGCCAAAATCATTATCAATGATGTCCCCTGCAATATTGTGGAAGGTCAGACCTGTTCTCTCTTCTTTCTCATTAATAACAAACCGTGCTTCATACACATCCCCGGAGACCAAGGTTCGATGACCAAACTCGTTGTAAAATGTGCGTATTTCTTTATTTTCCTGATAGCTGACCTTAATTTTGGGCGCTCGTACAAATCGGTCCGAAAACGAAACCAGTTGATCATTGAGTACATAGCGGCACTCCACCAACCTTCCCTTTTCATCATAATCCAATTCAAAATGTTTTTTGTTGCCCGCATCCTCCCTGGCCACCATCTTGGCTCCTCTGATATCGGCAAAAGGGGTTTCCCGGAACACAATACCCATGGCATATTGGGTGTGCTGTGCCTTTACTTTCAATCCACAACTTAGCAGCATCAGTACTGCCCAGATTATGTTTATTGTCTTTCTCATTCAGCTCTTTTTTTCTGGTTTGATATGATCATAAAGTCAATCGATAGGTGAGTTTCATCAAGAAAATATTCTCCGGTTTTTGCCCAAAAATGCCCGACTCCAATCCGCGGGTCAAACTGGCTGATGGGTCCATGAAGTTGGATATCCCCTGCGACCAGACCAAAAACAGCTCCGACCCCGGGATGTATTCCCAACGTACCACCAAATTGGACCGAAACTCCACCAAGGAAAAATCTGGATCATCGAAACTGTAATCCACAGTGCCGTCCAAATTTTCATCCACCACATACATTTCCGTATCGGACTGCCTAACTATCTGCCCTTCTTCCAACAATTCATAGCGATCAAAAAGATTTTCCGCCACTGGATTGGTGATGTAGTTGAAATGGGAATACCGCCCCCGAGCAATAAAAGGCTGCCCATAGTATTGAATGGTGAGGTTGGGATTTATAGTGTAGTTCACCCGAATGGCCGCGCTCAATGTTTTATTGTCTATTTCCGAAGTAATGTATCTGGGCATCCCATTGAATTGGGTCTCCGTGACATATTGGGTTCTATGGGGGTATCTGGCATACTGTGGACTAAAGGATACGCTCAACGCATTGGAGGGCTGATAGGTAATCCCGCCTGTAAATTCAAAAATGGTGAAGTGGCCTTGCTTGGCTTCCGAATAGAGCAGATCGGCACTAAACCGTAGTTTTTTCCGCAAATCGGTATTGGCAATGAACCAGACAAAATTTTCCCGTGAGAGCTTGAATCGTGGACCTCCCTGCAAGTGCGCCGTACGATAATTTATGGGGATATGCCCCCCGCCCACATCAAAGCCCCAATTGTTCAAAAAAGTGCCATCGGCCCCAAATTGGTATTGCATGCGGTTGCGGTTCCCTTCAAAATCAAAACTGTTGAAGTAATTAAAATTGGCCCCTACTCTCCTAAATTTTCCCATTTGGCGGGTAGATTCGTAGGCCACCGTATTGTATTGGCGAAACTCATCGGTCTGCCTCAAAAATCCAATATCGTTGACCTCGAGCTCCGGGGATTTCCAAAAAGCGCCAATGGTATATCGCAAATTACCACCGCCCACTTTTCCATACTCCAATTTCCCTCCGGTTCCCGCCAAGGAGGTTCGGGTGGAATCCACCTCCACATGACCCGCATCCGTACGTTGGAACAAATGGGTCAAGGTATTTTGGGTCGCCGCAATGGCCTCCCTACTTCCCTTTACCTTGCTAAAAATGGAATAGCCCATGAGGTAGTAGTTCCGGTTGCTCCATTGGTGTTTAAAGTCCAACCCACCCGAATAGGCATCGGTATGCAAAAAATTGAGTTGGTCGGGTACATCAAACCGATTGGTGGCCGTTACGATACCCCCTACGTATGAATTGTTGTTATTAAAGTCTTTCTGTAATCGCCCCACAAAATAATTGGTAAGCGGTTCCACCAATTCCTCGCTTCGCTCCCCATTGGTGTCGATTTCGGCATACTCCTTGGCCGTTAAACTCTCCATAACCCCTATGGACCACCCATTCTTGGTCTTTCCCGAAAATTTGGCCGCACCAAGAATAGTAGTGTTTCCCGGTCGGTCCACATATTGGTCACCAGACACACTGGGGTATCCTTGCGGGGTCCTTCCTATGCGCCTCGAATAAAATAGATTGTCCGAGGCATGCGAAAATCTGTAATCAAAAATGTTCTTGTTCTCTACAAAAAAGGGACGCCGTTCCTGAAAAAATATCTGGAAGCCATCCAAGGCAATGGCCGAAGGGTCGGCCTCCACCTGTCCAAAATCGGGGTTCACGGTGAGATCCAACGTAAGGTCATTGGTCACCCCAATCTTGGCATCCACTCCCCCGTTCAACTTAAAATCATTGCCATCCCTAAAGGGATTTCCCTCCTCTTTTTCATAGGTTTTTAGCTGCGTTACCGTAAAAGGCTGTATTTCCAACTGATTTTGAGGGGTAAGGTTTTTTAATCCATGGAGTTCCCCAAACTCACTGACCCAGCCCGGAGCATCTTGGGGAATGCGCTGCCAAACGGAGCGCTCCTCATTTCTAAAATAACGCCGTAGCACCTGAAGCCCCCACACCTGTTCCTTATCAGCATTAAACCTCAGTTGGCTCAATGGAATTCTTATTTCGGCGATCCAACCCTCATCATCAATCTGGGTTTTGGTTACCCAAATGGGGTTCCAACTACTGTCCCAATCATCTCCGTTGTTAGAGATAAATTCATCCCCCCGCACCCCAGCCACCGTTGCCGTAAAGGAAAATGCAGTTCGTAGGTCGTGGTAGCTGTCAATTTCCACTTCCACCCAATCGCCATCAAAGGTATCCCTACGGCCCATGCGCCGAACAATACTGTCCGGCGCCGCATCAAAGGCCCGTATGCCAAAATAGATGTATTTGGCATCGTAAATGATCTTGAACTTGGTCTGAAAGCTAGGTGGGGTATTTTCATCTGGTCGGACCTCGATAAAATCACCGCCCCACTCCACGATATCCCATACTGGATCGTCCATGGCCCCATCAATGATTGGTGTTCGTCCATCTTCAATGGCCATGGTGGTATACTTCTTTTTTTCAATGATCTGGGCATCCAAGACCTGGATAGAAGCCAGCAAAACAGCTGGCCACAAAAAAATCTTTCCCATGTGATTGTTTTACGCACCAGCCTGCATTGACTTCAATCCGGATGGATTGTTTTTGATATAGGTGATGACTGTCGTTTTTTGATTGATTTGATTGACATTTCCGGCTAAATTTAACCGATGCCCCCTTCCAACTTTCCAAAAAGAATTGGATGCCTATTATTTTGATATGAGCGCACAAGTATCTGATTTGAAATGCCCTTATCCTGAAATGGAAAAATCAATTTTCAGTTTGCGTACCCCAATTGTTTCCTATTTTCGCCTAAATTGCATCGATGGCATATAGGGTAATCATTGTAGATGACGAATTGTTGGCCCGTAAACGGATTACCGAACTGTTGGGCACAAGAAAGGAGTTCCTGATTGAGGCAGAATGCGCCAATGGGGAGGAAGCCATTGAACAGATCAACACCTTGGCCCCTGATGTGCTTTTTTTGGATGTGGAACTGAAAGACCTCACCGGTTTTGATGTGCTCCAAAGCCTATCCCTCCAAAGCATCCCACTCATTGTTTTCATTACCGCTTATGATAGTTATGCCATCCAGGCTTTTAACAACTATGCGCTGGATTTTCTGCTAAAGCCCTTTAAGAACCACCGCTTTTTTGAAACCTTGGACCGTATAGAGGAACGAATGAAACTCAATAACTACGGGACCGATATGAGGCAATTTTTGTTGGATATCCAAGGAAATCTTGGAAATCCTCCAAACACCATGGCTTCCCGGTTTCCCATTAGAGAGAACAACCGAACGGTTTTTTTGAACAAGGACCGCATCAAATATATCTGTGCTTCCAGCTATTATTCGGATATCCACAGTATTGAGAAGAAATATACGGTAAGGGATTCGCTCAAGAACTTAATGGTACAGTTGAATACCTCCAATTTTGTACGGATCCACCGATCCACGATCATCAATGTGGACCATATGTTGGAGTTGGTGCATTCGGATTACAACGAAATGGATGTTCGGATGCAAGATCAGGAACTGTTCCGGATCAGTAAATCATACAAAAAGGATTTTCTTAAAAAATTGGGGTTGGCACCATGAAGAAGCTTTTGAAGAAATACGGGGAAAGACCTTTGATCATCTATTTGGTGGTCTTTTACACCTTTATTGCCTTTGTGGATTTTCTGCGGAACTTTTACTTTTTGTACAGTGGCCCAAGACGGGTCACCAACGATTTTACCGGGCTGGTTTTGGTAAGTGTTGTTGATTGGGCATTTGTAATCCTTTTTATGTGCTCCGTTTCCTTGCTGACCAAATACCTTCTGATAAAAAGGGTATCCTGGACAAAGATCATCCCATTGCATATTGTGCTGAGCATTTTGCAGAGCTACCTTGTTGGGTTTATCTCACCTTTGTTGCTCACTTACGAACTGATAACCATTGAACTTGGCTTTTTTGAAAAGGTCACCCATACCTTTTTGTTCAATGTCACCACCAATATCTTGCTCTACAGCTCCATGATCTTGATTATCTATGCCTATTTCTATCTGCAACAGGTAAAAAATCAGGAGATACGGAACAAGGTCCTTGAGAACAGCCTGATCAAGTTCAAGCTCAAAACCTTGGAAAGCCAGCTCAACCCCCACTTTCTGTTCAATACCTTGAACAGTATTTCCAGCCTAATCCCCAAAAATCCGGATACCGCCCAGGATATGGTGGCCGATATCAGTTTTCTATTGCGAAAGTTCCTGAGTATCGATGACAAGAATTTCATCACCATTCGCGAAGAACTGGAAATCTTGGAGTATTACACCAATATTTTAAAGCAGCGTTTTCAAGAAGACCTGGTCATCACACAGGAAGTAGAGGAGTCCATTCTGCATAAACAGATTCCCCGACTGTTGATACAGCCCATCATTGAAAATTCCATCAAGCATGGATTCTCTCAGGAAAACAAAAAATTGAACATACATCTGTCCATTCAGGAAAAGGAAGGCTCCATTTTACTGTCCGTGGAAAACAACGGCAAAAAAATCCCCAAATACCCCATTTACTCCAACAGTGGTATTGGCATCATCAACATCAAGGAACGGTTACAGGCACTATATCATGGAAAATCCAATTTTCATTTTGAAAATATGCCCCATGGGGTAAAGACAGTGATCACCATTCCCATGGCCTAGAACATTCAATGCACCTTAAAAGTCATTCACATCAAATACATGGTCAACAGATTCTATTTTATCCAATTACGTTTAGAAAATCCGAGTTTAGCAACAGTTTTCAAAACAATGGTTTTGTTTGATGATTTATGCTAAAGCCAACTATTTAAGTTGGCTTTAGTTCTTATAGCTACACAGGTATGGTTAAAAAAATAGGGGTACTGCTATTTCTTGCAGTCGTAGGTCAAGCGTTTGCACAAACTTCGTTCAAGGGAAAAATAGTGGATTCCAATAATGCCGCCATCGCCTTTGCCAATGTGGTGGCCATGAGCAAGTCCGATTCGACCTTATTAAAAGGTGCCATCACCGATATGGACGGGTTGTTCAACATTGATGTAAAACAACCACAAAACAGCTATTTATCCATTTCCTATGTAGGTTTTCAGACCAAAACCGTGACCGACCTATCCAACACAAGCTTGGGCAACATTACTTTGGAAGACCAGACCCAAGCGCTTGAAGAAGTTGCCGTGGTAGGTCAAAAACCCTTTATCCAAAAAGAACAGGACAAGCTGGTACTCAATGTAGAGAACAGTATCGTGAACACGGGAAACTCCACCATGGAGTTGTTGGAAAAAGCCCCAGGGGTCATCATAGATCAAGATGATGTTATATCCCTCAGTGGTCGCACCGGGGTACGAATCTATATGGATGGCAAGGACACCCGATTACAAGGGGAACAATTGGCCAATTTACTGCGTAGCCTGCCTTCTTCCAATATCGAGAAAATAGAGATCATTACCAATCCCTCAGTTCGTTATGAGGCACAGGGCAATGCGGGTATCATCAATATTGTCACCAAAAAAGGGAAACTGTATGGTACCAATGGAAGTATTACCCTGAGCCCGGGATACGGGCGTTATTTCAGATGGAACAGCGCCATGGACTTTAACCACAGAACCGAAAAATTGAATCTCTACGGTCAGTATTCCTATACCGACCGCAATCAATACCAAGAAATTGTCATTGATAGGATATTCTTGAATGGAGACGAGCCCCAAGGCTATTACGACCTTCAAAATGATTTTGAATTGCCTTTAAAAACCCATACCGGAAGGTTAGGGTTGGACTATACGGTAAGCGAGAAGACCACACTCGGGGTTCTGTTCACCGGACTCAACAACAACACCAAAAATATTTCCACCAGCAACGTATTAGGGTACAACACGGACTGGGATCTAATTTCGGAGGAGAACACCTCTACGGACATCGCCTCCGAATGGAACCAGTTTACAGCCAACCTTAACGCCAGACACAACTTTGTGAACAAAAGTGCCCTGAACTTCAATTTTGACCATGCCCGTTACAGCAATTGGTCCGACCAAAGGTTTGTTTCCAATTTCGACTTTTTTGAAAGCAATACCACTGCCCAAGACATTCTTTTGGGGGATGTGGACGGTTTCCTGAACCTCACCGGAATCACTGTGGATTATGAACTGCCCTTTAAAAATGGAGATCGTTTTGAGGCCGGTTGGAAAAACACTTGGGTGAAATCGGATAACGACTTGGCCTATGTGAATGAGAACAACGGGGTCACCACCCCAAACACCAACCTCAGCAACCATTTCATCTATGATGAAGATATATATGCGGGCTATGTGAGCTATAACATCAACCGTGAAAAATGGAATGCGCAAGTGGGGCTACGGGCCGAAAACACTTCTGTTATTGGCAACCAGATTACCACCAACACGGTCAATACAATGGATTATTTGAACCTGTTTCCCACAGCTTCCTACAACTATACGTTTAACGAAAAGCATACCTTGGGTGTATCGGCGGGCAGGCGTATTGACCGTCCCGGTTATGGCCAGCTCAATCCCTTTCGCACCTTTGTGAACACCAATACCTACCGTGAGGGAAATCCCTATCTGCAACCCCAGTTCACGTGGGTAAGTGAGGTCAATTACACCTTCAAACAGCGTTACTATTTTGCATTTAATTTAGGGATTACAGAAGACCATTTGACCATGGCCATCATTCGTGACGGGGATGAAGAGGTGGTCATCGTGCGTCCCATCAACATCGACAGACTGAAAAGCTATTCCTTTGTGGCCAGTCTTCCCATACAGTTCAGCAATTGGTGGCAGAGCAATTGGAACCTCAACGCATCCATCAATGATTTTGATGGAGAGATCAATGGGTTCAATTTTGACCGCAGCAATCCTGTGGTAAGTCTCAACACCAACCACAGTTTTGGATTGGGGAACGGTTACCGATTACAGGCCGGGGCGTTTTATCTCTTCCCCCACTATGGAAGCATTACCCGGGCCGAGACCATTTCGTCCTTTTCCGTGGGACTCCAGAAAAACTTGTTCAAGGATGCCATGACGCTACGGTTCAATATCAATGACATTTTCTGGAACCAATACCCCACTGGAAGAACCGCTTTTGGCAATCTGGACGATTCCTTCACCAGCTACCGGGACACCCGTTACGCCACCCTTTCCATTTCTTGGCGATTTGGAAAACAGTCGGTACAGCCGGTTCGTAGAAGGCAGTCCGAAATCCAACAGGAAATGGACCGGGCACGACAACAAAACGAAGGGTAACCATAAATTTCTGCTTGGGGTTTACTTTAAAAAAGTTCTAACTTTAATGCTCGAACTTTTGCGAAGTTGTATACCATCATCGACATAGAGACCACTGGGAACGGAATCAAGGGGAACAAAATCACCGAAATTGCCATTTTTAAGTTTGATGGTACCCAGATTGTGGAGGAATTCACTTCCTTGGTGAACCCGCAATGTCCCATTCCGTATTTTATTACCGGACTTACGGGAATTGATGACCAGATGGTGCAAAATGCCCCCACTTTCCCTGAAATTGCAGAAAAGGTTCTGGCCCTAACGCAAGACTGCATCTTTGTCGCCCATGCCGTGAATTTTGATTACGGGGTAATCAAAGAGGAGTTTCGGAGCATAGGGATGGACTTTACCCGAAAAAAACTGTGCACGGTTCGCTTGTCCCGAAAACTCATTCCCGGATTGCGATCTTATAGCTTGGGAAAGCTCTGCTCTGCGGTTCAAATTCCGTTAACAGACCGACACCGGGCCCGGGGCGATGCCCATGCCACTACCCTGCTGTTCCAAAAATTGTTGAACACCCCCAATTCGGAACCGGTGTTCCAAAAATTCCTCAATGCCCGAAGCCAAGAAGCCACTTTGCCGCCTCACTTGCCCAAATCGGTTTTCAATAAAATCCCGGCCCAACCGGGCATCTACTATTTTAAGAACCAAAATGGGGAAATCATTTATGTGGGAAAGGCCATTAACCTGAAAAAAAGGGTGCTTGGCCATTTTTACGACAAGAGCGCCAAGGAAATCCAGCTCTGTAGCGAAACGGCCGATATCGATTTTAAACTGTCGGGCAGTGAATTGGTGGCGCTGCTCATGGAATCGGCGGAAATTAAACGTTTATTTCCCTTATACAACCGGGCCCAAAAGCGAACGGTACGGCAATACGCTATTTTTCAGTATGAGGATAGAAATGGAATCACCCATTTGGCCTATAATTCCATGAAAGGGGCTCCCAACCCCATAAAGATTTTTTACAACCAAACCGATTGTAGGGCCTACTTGCATGAAATGTGCAAAAATTTTGCGCTATGCCCCAAGTATTGCCATCTGCAACAAACGCAATCTGCCTGTTCCCATCATGAGATTACCAGTTGCGAGGGGATATGCCGGGGTGAGGAATCCATCGATGATTACAACCAAAAAGTGAAAAACGCCATTCTAGAAACCAAATCCTTGGAAACAGAGGTCAGGGTCATCAAGGAGAAAGGTAGAAACCCAGAGGAAAGTGCCGTAGTCCTCATTGCTGAAGGGGTGTACAAAGGGTATGGTTTTATTGATCAAGAGCTGGAGGTGTCTTCTTTGAAGGATATTGAGGCGCACATCATTCCACAGAAACACACTTTGGAAACGCAACGTATTGTGGAGGCCTTGTTACCCAAGTTGGAGTCTTTTGTGTTGTAAGTGATTGACACGAATTGCACGAATTCCACAAATATTCATGACACTTTTACTGTCATTCTGAGCAGAGGGAAGAATCTCTTCACAGACACGAATCACACAGATTGACACGAATATGCCCTTGGTCATTTCGAACGGTCATCCTGAGCGCAGTCGAAGGGTAAAGTGAGAAATCCAAAATGGGAAAGAGATTTCTCGGTCGCTACGCTCATTTCGAAATGACAGCTTGTTTTCCTTGGTCATTTCGACCGCATGGGAGAAATCTATGAAGGAAAAGGGACTTCTCGGTAGCAAGCTCCCTCGAGATGACAAGGCACTACGGTGGATTCCGCATCAAGTGCGGAATGACAGCTCGTTTTTCTGGGTCATTTAGAACGGTCATCCTGAGCGCAGTCGAAGGGTGACGTGAGAAATCTAAAATGGGAAAGAGATTTCTCAATCGCTACGCTCATTTCGAAATGACAGTACCAGTAAGCACATCTTGATTGCACCTTCGTACGCTCTGGATATCAACTCGATGTGGCATGAAACCGATGTGTATAAAAAAAGGGAGACTGTAAAGCCTCCCACTTAACCTACTTAAATGAACAAAAATGAATCATGATCAATTGCAGTTTACAGGGGTATCACCCACTATCTCCCAGCCATTGCTTTCCAATGTTGTTCTTGCGGTCATAACCGCAGCGGTATTGCAATATGCTATGTTCAAGGCACCTATATTGTTTCCACCAAATGCATTATTTTGTGTTGACCAGCCCACCAAGGTGTCGCTATAGTTCTCCTTGGACATCCCTGAATTGTCAAAAATATAGTTCATGGTACTCACCTTTTCAATATTCCATCCCCCCAAGTCCTGATCAAAGCTGGTAGCTCCCTCGAACATTCTATACATTTGAACCTCTAACCCGAATTCTGTCAAATTCCATCCACTAACATCCCCATTAAAGCTTGTGGCCCCTTTGAACATACGCCCCATGTTGTTCACCTTGCCTACATCCCATCCTGTTAAGTCTTGATCAAAGCTGGTGGCCCCTTCGAACATCCTTCGCATATCACTTACATTACTTACATCCCATTCTCCCATAGGACTATTAAAGCTGCTCGCCCCTTCGAACATACCTACCATATTTTCAACTTTTGGGGTTTCCCAACCACTGACATCGCCATTAAAGCTACTGGCCCCATGGAACATATCTCCCATATCAGCTGCTTGGATTGGTTTCCAATCACTTACATCCCCATTAAAAGCCGTTGCATTTTCAAACATATTCCCCATTAGATACACTCCGGACACATCCCAACCCTTAAGACTTTGGTTAAAGGAAGTTGCCCCTTGAAACATGTTTTCCATATCATCAACATTACTGACATCCCATTCATCGATTTTTCCATTGAAACTGGTGGCTCCTCTAAAAACCCGATTCATGTTCGTTACATTACTTACATCCCAACCATTAAGATCACGGTTAAAGTAGGTGGCATCCTCAAACATACTGCTGATAAACTCCACAACCGTAACATTCCATCCGCTAATATCTCCATTAAAGTTGGTGGCCCCAGCAAACATGAGATCCATGCTCTCTATAGTGCTAACATCCCAATCTTCAAAATTTTCGCCTGTAAAAGAACTGGCATCCCTGAACATACTGGTCATGGAGGTAACATTGGACAAAATGGGGTCATCCTTGGCATTGTACATCATGAAAGTACAACCCGAAAAGGAGTGGGAAAATGATTTCCATACAATACTGCCCCATTGCTCTATGGACATTAATTTAGGAGCACTTGAATTTAATGACATACTGATTTTTGGGAACTCCCCCTGTATGGCCACGGTATAGGTGCCAGCAGTGGCATATATATGCTCTGCATCTTCTGATGAGGTAATGTGCTCCACTGCAGTGCCATCGCCCCAATCTATAGTATAATCATAGGTATAAGCAGCGTTTGTGCCAATGGAGATGGTCTCTGCATTGTTCATGGTTTTCCATGTGGTGACAAAAGAAGTGTCTTCTTCCTGCATGCTCTCGATTACGTTGAGCACATTCACGGTCACATCTACTTGTATGGTATGAATGCCATCGTCCACCCCAACGGTAATGGTATGTTCGGTAGCCGTCTCATAATCCAACTGTTGGCCTTCCGCTAAATGGAGCTCCCCGGAAGTACTCATCACAAACAGACCGGATTCATCCTCAACTATGGAGAACTCCAAGTCGTCCCCTTCCTCATCCAATGCAGTCACCACTCCAATTTCATTTGCATCCGTGATATCTTCCGAAGCTTCAAATATTTGGGCTTCCGCAACCGGGGGCTGATTTCCTTGCGTAACCTTGATGGTGATGATGGCACTTGCCATACTATTCCCATCAAACACACTAACGGTGATGACATGTTCCGTAGCTAAATCGTAATCCAACTTTTTATCTTGCAATAACGTAAGTCCACCTTCCGGTGTAATTCCAAAGAGACCCAATAGATCTTCCGTAATGAAGAACTCCAAATCGTCCCCTTCCTCATCCAATGCGGTCACCACTCCAATTTCATCTGCATCCGTGATGTCCTCAGACACCTCAAATACCTGCGCAGTTATGGTAGGAGGTTGATTAGTGCCACCTACTTCCATCACATTGATGGTCATATTGGCACTGGAAGTAGCTTTTCCATCACTGACATTGACTTCCAAAATGTGTTGATTTTTAAGGTCAAAATCCAGGCTCTTGCCATTTCTTAGGCTCAAAACCCCGGATACGTTTCCGATTTCGAACAGCTCATGTGCCGTACTGAAGACCAAGTCGTCGCCATCGTCATCCGAGGCATCGACAATACCGATTGCGTATTCTGGCCCAATAGCTTCACTGACACTAAAAATTTTGGCATTGACCATTGGAGGCGTATTCTCTTCCTCCGGGGCTCCCGAATCGTCATTCTTGCCACACGACCACACAAGGGCCATCATCAAAATCATCGTGAAAAAACTTTTCAAGTCCATAAATGCTCTTTTTTAATTACTATTGTACGGCAAGTAGGTACTTATTTTTAGGAATACTGGTCCTGATCTGACGGATGCCCTGTTTGGATTGACGGATGGGGGTTTCAATGTTCAATGGACAATCAACAATGACCAATATCTTCCTATTAGGACCAAATCATTGAACTTGTTCTTTAGGCTTTTATGGTTTTGAAACGGCTTGCACAAATTAGCCTGAATGCTCTTACCGTCATTTCGAACCTCTCGATGTATCGGGGGTGAGAAATCTGAAATTAAAGAGAGATTTCTCAGTCGAAGCTCCCTCGAAATGACAACGTAGGTAACCTCAAGCTGTTATGCGGACCTTAAAAACAGTGTCTGTATCTTTTAAGTATTGAAATCCCAAATACAGTTCCCGTTGATCTACCGAATACGGGTAAAACGAGATGGGCTCAATACAGAGCATGTTGCGTACCTCGGTCCAGCACATGAACTGACCAAAGCCTTCTGTTTCAATAGTGATTTCCTTTTCATCTTTGAGCATGATTTTGCTACAATCTTCCACATGAAAGGCTCGGTTCCCTACCTCTAATACATCATCCAATGAAATTTCCTTGCCATTGGCGAGAATGACAGGGGAATTTGTATGAAGTTTAAAAGCGGGATGGTAACCCAGCATAAAGGGCATATCCCTTTCCCCGGAAACTGTGAAGGTAATTTCCAAAGTATCTCCCTTCAACAAAAAAGATTTTTTAAACCCAAAACTATAGGGCCATACCTGTTGCGGTTCGGGGGACTTTTCTGGGTATTTGGAATTTTTTACAGGAGTGTCCGCCTTATATTCCTTTATAAAAACCGCCGAGTCTTCGGTCAGGGAAAGCAACTGGTATTCCAATTCCCGAAGCAATCCATGCTGATCCTGAACGGCATTTCCTTTTGGTACTTGAACACGATAACCTGCTTCGTTCATGGGACCAATGATGGGAAACATTTCGGTATCCGAACTTCGCCATCCCGGACTTCCTTTTTGATGGATGAACTCATGGCCGTCCACTACAAAACTCACCAATTCACCGGCATCTATGCCTACGGCGGCACTTTTACTTTTTAACTGGACCATGGATTATTGGTTTATCAATCGGTAAATAAGAATGGCCATACGTTTGGTCAAGGCCTCAATGGTATTCAAATTGACGGTTTCCTCGGGGGTGTGCGCCCCTGTACCCATGGTACCCAGACCATCCAAGCAATCCACATATTGGGCCACGAAGGAAACATCGGCCGCGCCTCGTTTTCCCGGGTCATAGGCCAATACTTCACCTTGCTTTAGATCCAAGCTAACTTGGTTCAGGGTATTCAGCAATTGAAGATTGCCCTCGGTGGGCTTCATGGCGGGGTAACTATCTGTAAAACTGATGGTGGCCGAAGTATGTGGCAGGTTCTGCCCCACAATTTCGCGCATTTTGTTCCGGGCGCGTTCTTTCTGTTCTTCCGAAATAAAGCGAAGTCCACCCCTCACCATGGCCTTTTGTGCCACTACATTGGTCTTTCCAAACACATCACCTTTACTTGTAGACGCATCAAAATTGACAAAGGTTCCACCCAAAAGGGTTCCGGGGTTGAAGGTCAACAGGTCCTCTCCTTTGACCTCGGTATAAAATTGATGCAGAATACGTGAGATTTCAAAAATGGCCCCAGCCCCCACATCCTCATTGAAAATCCCGGAGGAATGGGCCCGTTTCCCCTCTACTTCCAATGCCCATCCCGAGGCGCCCCTTCGGGCCACGGTGGCATTGTTGAATCCTGTTGAAGTCTCAAATCCAAGGGCAATATCACTTCGTTGGGCCGCTTCAATCAAATCCTTTCTGCTAATGGACAGCGGTTTTCCGGTACTTTCCTCATCCCCTGTGAAGGCTGCAATGATTTGGGCATCTTTCAACAGTCCGTTTTCCTGCAAGGCTTTGAGGGCATATAGCATAATCACATCGCCTCCTTTCATATCGTTTCCGCCCGGTGCATGGGCAATGCTATCGTTCACCATTTCAAAGGTCTGAAAAGGACTATCTTCCTCAAAAACGGTGTCCAAATGCCCAATAAGGAGCAGTTTTTTGCCCTTTTGGCCCGAGGTTTCGGCAAATAGATGACCGCCCCTGTCCATGTCATCGGGCATTTCTATCCATTGGGTATTAAAATCGATGGCATCGAAGGCATCCTTGAAAACCATACCCACTTCCCTGACCCCTTCGGCATTCAGGGTACCACTATTGATATTCACCACTTTCTCCAAAAACTGAATGGCTTCCGTATTGTTCTTTTCTATGGAAGCGATGATCTTCTTTTCGGTCCGGGAAAGTTTTTGTGCAGTGATGGAACATGTTGCGATAAGGGCAATGAAGGTTGCCAAGTGCTTGAGGCTCATAATACGATGTTTTGCCCCGAATTTATCAAATTTTACTCGATAAACCCTTTTTCGCGCATCCAATCGTCATTGAACATTTTACCCACATACCTACTGCCATGATCATGGAAGAGTACCACGACCACATCGTCCTTGGTGAAGTGCTCCCTTAACTGCAGTACCCCTTTAATGGCCGCTCCGGCAGAATTGCCCAAGAACATCCCTTCTTCTCTTGCCAAGCGGCGGGTGTAAATGGCGGCATCCTTGTCCGTTACCTTGGTGAAACCGTCAATAATGTCAAAATCCACATTCTTGGGAAGGATATCCTCCCCTATCCCTTCTGTGATGTATGGATAGATTTCGTTCTGGTCAAAAATGCCAGTTTCATGATATTTTTTGAAGACCGAGCCATAGGTATCCACTCCCCAAACCTTGATATCTGGGTTTTGTTCCTTGAGGTATTTCCCCACTCCTGAAATGGTGCCCCCTGTTCCCACACCCACCACAAAATGGGTGATCTTGCCATCGGTCTGTTTCCAGATTTCAGGTCCGGTGGTCAAATAATGTGCCTTAGTATTGCCTGGGTTATCGTATTGATTCACATACCACGAATTGGGAATTTCAGTGGACAGGCGTTTTGCTGTGGAATAATAGCTTCGGGGGTCGTCTGGGGCCACATCGGTAGGACAAACATACACCTTGCTCCCCATGGCTTTGAGGATATCTATCTTTTCCTTGGATTGCTTGTCACTGATCACACAGATCATTTGATACCCTTTTACCACTGCAGCTAGGGCCAACCCCATCCCCGTATTCCCGGAAGTTCCTTCGATGATGGTCCCGCCAGGCTTTAGGATTCCAGCAGCTTCGGCATCCTCCACCATTTGAAGGGCCATACGGTCCTTGACCGAGTTTCCGGGGTTAAAGGTCTCGTATTTGGCCAGAACCAGACAGGGTAGTTCGGACACTAATGTGTTGATTTTCACCATTGGAGTGTTTCCGATGGTCTCGAGAATGTTGTTTGCATAATCCATAGTCCTTACAAAGATAGTTTTTTGGATAATCCGCTATACTTTGCGCTATTTAGTTGTAAAAAAGAGGATTGCCTTACTCGAACTTGATGGCTTTTACCGGGGTAATTTTAGTGATGATGTACGAGGGAACCAACAGCATCAATAGGCATAATGCCATAACGCCCAGATTCAATAGCAGGACCATGGGTGCGTCCAAATACACGGGAATGTAGTCGATGTAGTACTCTTCCGGATTGGGGAACTTGAACATGCGGTATTTGTTCTGAAGGAACAAAACACCGAGTCCGATGACATTGCCCCACAACAATCCAATGGTGATCAAATAGGCGGCATTGTACAAGAACACTTTACGAATGCTCCAGTTGGCGGACCCCAATGCCTTTAGGATCCCGATCATTTGGGTACGTTCCAAAATCAACACCAAAAGGGCCGTGATCATGTTTATTCCACCCACTATGATCATGATACCAATGATCAGGGCGATGTTAAAATCGAACAGACCAATCCATTCAAAAATGCGGTAGTATTTGGACTTGATGTTCTGGGTGTCCAAATTGGAAATGGTTTTGCCATAAATCTCATTGCTTTTGTCCTCCAACTGGTCAAAATCGTCCAGAAAAACCTCAAAATTGCCCACTTGGTCCCCATCCCATTTGTTCATGCGCTGGATATGCCGGATATCCACAAAAACGTAGGTAGCATCGAACTCTTCAAAACCACTATCGTAAATTCCAACGACTTCAAACTTTCGGTTATTGGGTACTTGATTGGCATCCCCATCCTTTAAGAAAAAGGAAAAGAAGGAGTCGCCCACTTTCAATTGCAAGCGATTGGCCATAGTTCTTGAAACCAGCGCTTCTTCATTGAGTTTTCCGGTAAAATCCGGTAATTTGCCATCAACGATGTATTCGGCAAAGACCGACCAATCGTAATCCTTGCCCACACCCTTGGCCAACATCCCCTCAAAGGTGTCCTCGGTACGGATAATGCCCCCTTTGGTGGCCACGGCCTGCACATGCCTTACGCCTTCCACATTCTTGAACTCGGGATAAAAATCCTGCTGGAGCGGTATGGGCGATAGGGAAACCTCGGAAATGTTATTGTCGTAATTGGAAATTTGGATATGACCGTTGAATGCCGCCACCTTTTCCCGTATCTTGCGTTTCAGTCCAATGCCGGTAGCCAAAGCAATGAGCATCATGACCACGCCAATGGCAATTGCGGCAATGGCAATTTTTATTATAGGGGCAGAAATGCTAATTTTATCTTCTTTCCCTGTGATCAGGCGCTTAGTAATAAACAATTCTAAATTCAACGAATGCCCATTTTATCTATTTTCAAAAGTACAGTTTTATTGTTGGTTTTGGTGCTTTCCTCCTGTAGGGAACAGCAAAAAAAGGAGAATCCAGAAGTTGCAACGGTTCAAACGGAGCCTGTTCCCGAAATCAAGGTGGCTGCCAATAGAACGGAAGTTTACCTCCCTTTGCTCCAAGGCAAAAAGGTAGGGGTCGTGGCCAACCAAACCAGTGTGGTCTTCAATGATAAAGGGCATACCCATTTGGTGGATTCCTTACTTTCACTTGGGGTTGATGTAAAACAGGCCTTTGCCCCCGAACACGGATTTAGAGGTGAAGCCGATGCCGGTGAACACGTCACGGACGGGGTTGATGCCAAGACCGGGCTTCCCATAATTTCCCTCTACGGAAAAAACAGAAAGCCTTCCAAAGAACAGTTGGACCAATTGGATGTAATGATTTTTGACATCCAGGATGTTGGGGTTAGGTTCTACACCTATATTGCCACCCTACAACTGGTGATGGAAGCCTGTGCCGAACACAATACTCCTATTATTGTACTGGACAGGCCCAATCCCAACGGACATTATGTGGATGGACCTACGATGATGGAGGAGCACAAAAGCTATCTGGGCCTTAATCCCATTCCGCTGGTCTATGGGATGACCATTGGTGAATATGCCCAAATGTTGAATGGGGAAAATTGGTTGGAAGATGGAAGAAAGGCCGATTTAACCGTTATCACCCTTGAAAACTACACCCACGAGTCCGATTACCACCTTCCTATACGGCCTTCCCCCAATCTACCCAGTGATGTGGCCATTACCCTATACCCCAGTTTAGGGCTTTTTGAGGGCACCCACGTCAATGCCGGTAGGGGAACGGAGTTTCAGTTTCAACGGTATGGGGCTTCTTTTATGGACAGTACCCAATATGATTTCAGCTATGTTCCAGCTCCCAACTTTGGGTCCAAAACCCCTAAGGAAGACGGGAAAACCTGTTATGGAAAAGACCTATCCAAAATGGAACGGATGAACGAGGTTTCCGTGAAATGGGTCATGGATGCGTACAACAATACCTTGGACAAGTCCAAGTTTTTCCGCACCAGTGGCTTCACCAAACATGCCGGCACACCTTTGCTTCAGCAGCAAATAGAGCAAGGGCTCTCCGAATCTGAGATCAAGGCCACATGGCAAGATGACCTTACCGCTTTCAAAAAAATCCGGGAAAAATATCTGATTTACGACTAATCCTCAGTGGTCGGTCGTCTGTATTTATGAAAGGGTTGCTTTAGCAATCCTTTAATGCTACTGTTCTCCTTTTCATCCGGAAAGGTATCCACGCCATACACAATTTGGTCAGTGTCCATGGTCATATAGGTGCCGAACAGACGGTCCCAAATGGAGAAAATATTGCCGTAGTTGGAATCGGTATAGGGCAATTGGTAGTGATGGTGCACTTTGTGCATATCCGGGCTTACAATGACCCAACTTATGGCCATATCCATTTTTTTGGGCAGTCTAATATTGGCATGGTTGAACTGCGAAAGCACCACCGACAAGCTTTGGTACAACATGATGATGCCAATGGGAGCGCCAACCACGAAAACTCCAATCAAGGTAAACGTATACCGAATCAAACTTTCCAAAGGATGGTGTCTGTTGGCCGTAGTGGTATCTACATTATGGTCCGAATGGTGCACCAAATGAACCATCCACAATGGTTTTACCTTATGCTCCACCCAATGGGCGGTATAGGCACCGATTAAATCCAAAAACATGACCCCAAGGACTACATAGAGCCATAAGGGCATTTCCGGGAGCCAATTGATGATCCCAAAATCATTGGTCACGGCCCAATCCGAAGTTTTCAACAGTAAAAAGGCCAAAGGAAAGTTCACCAAAATGGTGGTCATGGTAAAGAAAAAATTGGGAACGGAGTGCCTCCATTTTTTATACGGTACGCTAAAAAGAGGCATGATGCCTTCCAAAATCCAGAAAAAAGTAATTCCACCCACCAAAATAAGGCTTCGATGCCAAGAGGGAATGGTTTCAAAATAGGCCATTAGCTGTTCCATATTCCCAAGATATGAAAAATCATCAAAGCTTGATACGCCTTTTCATTTCTTCCACAATATGAAAAGCTGCTGGGCAAATGGCCACATTCTTTAAGGTAAGGTTACTGATCTGCTGAAACTTCTTCCGGTCCGTATGTGGAAATTCGCGGCATGCCTTGGGCCGGACATCATAGATCGAACAATAATTGTCCGCTCCCAAAAAAGCACAGGGCACTTCCTGCAAAACATAGTCGTTCTCCTCATCTACCCTAAGATATTGGTCAATGAACTGCGACGGTCGCAATCTAAAATGTTTGGCAATGCGTTCAACATCGGCATTGGTAAAAAGTGGTCCTGTGGTCTTGCAACAATTGGCACAAGTAAGACAGTCCATTCGCTCAAACTCCTCAGCATGCAGTTGTTGCATAGTGTAGTCCAAATCCTTGGGAGGTCGTTTTTTTAGTTTGGCGAAGAATTTCTTGTTTTCGGCATGTTTTTCCTTGGCCCGCTTGGGCAGTTCTTCAAGATTTTCATCCATAACAAACAAACTTATCCATTTTAAACCTTACTCTGCAATTAAAGTCACACCTTTGTAACAGATAAATCCCAACCATGGCAGATGTTTTTGGAATGGCCTTGATGGATTACCATCAAGGAAACTACACAGAGGACATTATCACCCATTCTTCCTTGGATGAGGAAGACACCATTCCCCTTCCCTATTTGTTCCGGGATTATAGAGAAATGCCCCCATTGGAAAAAAAAGCACTTGCCTTGGCCAAAGGAAAAGTGCTCGATATTGGTTGTGGAGCGGGCAGTCATTCCTTATACCTTCAAAAAAAGGGCTTGGAGGTCACTGCCTTGGATTACTCTGCCGGGGCGATTACGGTTTGTGAAGAGCGTGGGGTAAAATCAACAGTGAACAGTACCATCCTCGATTATGCAGATGAAAGGTTCGATACCTTGCTCTTACTCATGAACGGCATAGGTTTGACGGGAAAACTGAACCATTTGGACAAGTTTTTACAACATTTGGCTTCATTATTGCTGCCCAATGGACAGATATTGTTGGATTCCAGCGACATCATTTATATGTTCGACCAAGATGAGGATGGGGGATATTGGATTCCCAATACTGGTCAATATTATGGGGAGGTTGAATTTACCATGACCTACAAAGGACACAAAAGTGATTCTTTTACATGGCTTTATTTGGATTATAATACCTTGTCCAATGCATGCCTGTCCAACAATCTCAATTGCGAGCTGGTGAGTTCAGGAAAGCACTATGATTATCTGGCCCGAATCACCAAAAAATGATACTAGATTCTGTAATGCAGCGTTTTATCTTATATTCACCGTTATGAAAAAGAAAATCACTCTTTATTTTTTTTGGGCTTTGACCTTATTTTTGGGCTGCTCAAAAGATGCAGAAAACAACGACCCTAGTTCCAACGGGGTGAACAAATCGGCCAACCTATTGGCCACGGGAGCATCGGCCAATGACTTGTTGGCCAATACCAACTACAGCAATTTATTGATTGAGATAGGCTATGTGTCCGGGTTTAGACCAACCGCGGAGGCCATTGCCACCTTTGAAACGTTTCTGAGGGCCAGAACCTTTAAGGAATCCGTTGAGTTTACGTACAAGGAACTTTCCTCCCCCAACCAAGAGTCGCTGACCAACGAGGAAATCGCTGAAATGGAAAGCGAAAACAGGACCGCCTACAATACAGGCAATACTATGGCCCTATATATTTACTTTGCAGACGCACCCTCTGAAAACGATGACAAAAGTGAAGGTCTGGTGACCCTTGGCGCGGTTTACCGAAATACCTCCATGGTCATCTATGAAGCCACTATACGCGAATTGGTCGGAAACAGTGTAACCATCAGTGTCGCCGATGTTGAGGCCGCTACCCTAAATCACGAATTTGGCCATTTATTGGGGCTTGTTAATCTGGGTAGCGATCCAGTAAATCCTGACCACGAAGATACTGAGGTGGATGAAACCCAAGGTGAAATTGGAAACAACCATTGCAATGTGGAGGGATGCCTTATGCGCGCCGAACTACAATTTGGCGGTTCCTTGGCAAAAATGATGCGTAGCAATGTTTCCAAAGGCTTGGCCGCAATACCGGAACTGGACGCGGAATGCATCTTGGACCTTCAATCCAACGGGGGACGCTGACAACCAATAATTAAGGGATATTCAAATACTTGTGGGTCTGCAAGGAAACTTTCCATTTGGGGTGTTGCATTACATACTCCACGATCATGGGGACTATTTTTTCGCGAACACTCCATTCTGGCTGTAAATAAAGGATACAATCCTCTTTGACCTTCGCAGCCTGTTCCTCGGCAAAAATAAAATCATGTTTATTGTAGACAATGACCTTTAGCTCATCTGCCTTTGCGTAGATTTCACCTTCAGGTAATTTGTTCTTTTTTGGGGAAAGACAAATCCAGTCCCAAATCCCGGTCAAGGGATAGGCCCCAGAAGTTTCAATATGGGTTTGAAGGTTCTTTGCTTTCAATCCCTCGGTCAAGGGACCCATATCCCAAGTCAAAGGTTCGCCTCCCGTGACCACTATGGTATTGGAATATTTTGCGGCATGGTCCACAATATGGTCCACGGCCGTTGGAGGATGGGTCTCGGCGTTCCAGCTTTCCTTCACATCGCACCAATGGCATCCCACATCGCAACCACCTACCCTTATAAAATATGCTGCGGTTCCTTTATGAAAGCCTTCACCCTGAATGGTATAAAACTCTTCCATCAAGGGAAGCATCAAGCCCTTGTCCACCAAATCCATAACATTGTCTTCAACCATAGTGCAAAGATAGGCATAGTCTTGTTCACCGCATCTTTTCTCTTTCCCATAAATTCCCCTATTTTTATCGCAAATTCATCGCAATGGACAACAGAGAAAAATTCTTTGAACAAATAGAGCAGGGCTATACCACAAAGGGTGACTATATTACTGTTGGAGCGGGTATGTTGGAGGGGGAAACCATTACCAACGCTTTTATAAAGATTCCCTTGAAAACCCTTAACCGTCATGGCCTTATTGCAGGTGCCACGGGTACAGGAAAGACAAAAACGCTACAGGTACTTGCTGAAAATCTATCCGATAAGGGCATCCCAGTACTGCTGATGGACCTCAAAGGAGATCTTAGTGGAATTGCCCAACCCAGTCCCGGACATCCCAAAATTGATGAACGACATGAAAAAATTGGGCTCCCTTTTGAGGCCAAGGGGTTTCCTGTTGAAATCCTGTCCCTTTCCGAACAGGATGGGGTACGTCTACGGGCCACGGTCTCCGAGTTTGGACCCGTGCTACTGTCCCGGATTTTGGACCTTTCGGTAACCCAGGAAGGTATTGTGGCCGTAGTCTTCAAATATTGTGATGACAACAAGCTTCCGCTGTTGGACCTAAAGGATTTTAAGAAAGTACTCCAATATGCCACCGGAGAGGGCAAAGAGGAATTCCAGAAAGCCTATGGCCGTATCTCCACTAGCTCTACGGGCACCATTCTGCGGAAAATCATTGAATTGGAACAACAAGGGGCCGATATTTTCTTTGGGGAAAAATCCTTTGATGTGGAAGATTTGGTGCGTATCGATGAAAATGGAAGGGGCTATGTGAACATTATTCGATTGACCGATATCCAAGACCGACCCAAATTGTTCTCAACATTCATGTTGAGCCTATTGGCCGAGATCTATTCCACTTTTCCGGAACAGGGCGATAGTGAACGCCCCGAATTGGTCCTCTTTATCGATGAGGCCCATTTAATTTTCGACAATGCCTCCAAAGCACTGTTGGACCAGATAGAAAGTATTGTAAAGTTGATTCGCTCCAAGGGGATTGGACTCTATTTTGTCACCCAAAATCCCACCGATGTACCGGACGATGTGCTGGCTCAATTGGGCCTCAAGGTACAGCATGCGCTCCGCGCCTTTACCGCCAAGGATCGAAAAGCCATAAAGCTCACCGCACAAAACTACCCCATTTCAGAGTTTTACGATACTGCGGAAGTGCTCACCTCATTGGGAACCGGGGAAGCCTTGGTTTCTGCATTGGACGAAAAGGGACGACCCACCCCTTTGGCGGCCACCATGATGCGGGCACCCATGAGCCGAATGGATATTTTAACGGATGCCGAGCTCAAAGAAGCTTTGGGCCAATCCAAATTGATCAAAAAATACAATGAGGAAATCGATAGGGAAAGTGCCTACGAAATCCTCAATGAAAAAATTGAAAAAGCCGAAAAAGAGGCCGAAAAGGAAAAAGAACAAAGAACTACCTCCAGTAGATCCTCTACCCGAAGGAGCACACGGATGAACCCCGTGGTCAAAGTATTGACCAGTGCCACCTTTATTAGGGGGGTCATGGGCGTATTGAAAAAAGTAATCCGATAACAACTTATGAAAAGAACATTACAGGCCCTGACCATTTTGGGCACCTTGTTGATATTATCCTGTGAAAAAAACACCACATTCCTTATCACGGAAAACAGTGTGGGGCCACTGGAGAAAAGCTCCCCCGTTTCTGAACTGGAAACCCTATTTGCCGGGGATTCCATTGTAAGGGACACTGCATTGGCACAGCTGGGTTCCAGTAACAAAAAGATAGAGGTCTTTGAAAAAGGGGGACAGCATTTGCTGACACTCACCCCAAATACCGATAGCATTCCCACCATTTCCAATGTAAGGATCATGGATCCCAGATACCTTTCGGACAAGGGCATTGGCTTGCAGAGTACGTTTGGGGAGATTCAGAAGAAATATCCTATTAAAAAGATCGTGACCACGTTGAACAGTATCGTGATCTTTCCAAAGCAAAGCAACCTGTATTTCACCCTTGGGAAAGAAGAGTTGCCATCCGACTTACGCTTTACCACAACAGATATCGAGGCCGTTCAAATACCCAACGAGGCCAAAATAAAATATTTGATGCTCGGTTGGGAATAGCCTTATGCGTCAAATCAATCCATAGCGTTCGCGGTTGGCCAATACTTTTGGACTGTTGGCCTGCATCCATTCGGTAAGTTCCAGTAATTTTTCCACGTAGGATTGTCCAAATTCTGTGAGTCTGTACTCTACCCTGATGGGTACTTCGGCATAGGCCTTTCGGGAAATATAACCATCGGCCTCCAGCACCTTCAAGCGTTGGCTCAAGACTTTATTGGAAATCCCGTATACATATTTTTTGAGCTTATTGAAACGCAGTTCCGGAAAATAGCCCAGCCATAGAATGATCAATGTACTCCATTGGTCTGAGGCCACGGACATCACATCCCGCACCGGGCATAGCTCGGGCGGATTCTTATAATCGATGTGCCCGAACATTTTTTCCAACTTTTTTGACATCCTAACTTTCTGATTTTCAGCAATAGTTTCTGTTTCCATACTTAGTTGGGGTTGAGTGACTTCTTTTTTCTTTGGAAATGAATCTGTAATTTTAGTTTCCATTAAAGAGTAAGTTACAAAAAGTAACCAGAATGAAAAAACTGCTGAACAAAATAGTTCCCTTGGCCTACGGACAATATTTCAATGTCTATACCCTTGTAGCCCCTAAAAAAGCAGCACATAAGGCCTTTTGCTTGTTCTGTACGGTTCGAAAAGGACGCGTACAGCCCCAACAGGCCCAATATCTGGAAGAGGCCAAGCATACGGTCGAAGAAGTGGCAGGACATCAAATACAGTCCTATCACTGGCCCGGTGAAAAGGAAACGGTATTATTGGTCCATGGATGGGAGAGCAATACGTTTCGCTGGCGAAACCTCATCAAGAAACTCCGGGAGGCCAATTTTAATATCATTGCCTTTGATGCTCCTTCGCACGGTCACTCCACCGGCAACCTTCTTTATGTACCCCTTTATGAACAAGCTGTGCACCATATGGTCAAAAAACACGACCCCAAACACCTTATCGGACATTCGGTTGGGGGTATGACCTTGATGTACAATGAATACAAAAACCCCAATCCAAAAGTTGAAAAGATCATCACCATTGGATCGCCTTCCGAATTCCATGAAATCATGGATCACTTTCAAAATATATTGAAGTTCAACGACCGTGTCATGAAATCCTTGGATAGCTATATCCTAGACCGGTTTGGGTTCCGTATAGAGGAATTCTCCACATCCAAATTTGCCCAATCCAACCAAAAAAAAGGGTTGCTCTTCCATGATGTGCTGGATGCCGTTGCCCCGTACCATGCCTCGGCAGCGGTACATGAGCAATGGACCGGAAGCACTTTGGTAAGTACCGAAGGACTGGGCCATTCCATGCACCAAGATGATGTGAACAATCAAATCATAGAATTTTTGCAAGCCTAGGGAAGAAATCCTAATTTTCAGAAAAAATCACCATGCAGCAAATTACCCCTTTCCATGTTGCCATTCCCGTCCACAATCTGGATGATTGCCGGACTTTTTATAGGGATGTTCTAGAGTGTGAAGAAGGCCGCAGCAGTGACCATTGGGTAGATTTTAATCTTTTTGGTCATCAGTTGGTCATCCATTACAAGCCCAAATCGGAAGAAGACCTCCATACCAATCCGGTAGACGGCAAAAATGTTCCCGTGCCCCATTATGGAGTGGTATTGCCTTGGGAAACCTTTGAATCCTTTTCTGAAAAATTAAAGAACAAAGGGATTGAATTCATCATTGAGCCCTATATCCGTTTTAAGGGAGAGGTTGGGGAACAAGCCACCATGTTCTTTTTGGATCCTGCAGGAAATGCCCTAGAGTTCAAGGCTTTTAAAGATATGGGACAATTGTTCGCCAAATAGAAGCCAACCATGAAAAACGTAAAGCCCATTTTTCTGCTAGCTTCAACACTGGCAATAACAGTATTCACCCTCGGCTGCAAGCAAAAAAACAAGGAAACTGGAAAAGACCAAAGTGAATGGATTCAACTATTCAATGGGGCAAATTTGGACAATTGGACTGCAAAAATTCACCACTATGAGGTTGGGGATAATTTTGGGGATACCTTTAGGGTAAAAGATAGTATTCTTCAGGTGAGGTATGATAACTATAAAGGCCATTTCAATGAACGCTATGGTCATTTGTATTACGACCAGCCTTTTTCCAACTATCATTTGGTTGTGGAATATCGGTTTGTGAAGGGATGGTACGGGACAGCACCAGATTATACATTGCTAAACAGTGGGGTCATGTTCCACTCCCAAGACCCCAGAACCATGCCCAAGGAGCAAGATTGGCCCATTTCCGTGGAGATGCAGTTTCTTGCGGAAGTAAACAAAGGAGAATCCAGACCAACCGGAAACATGTGTTCCCCGGGCACAGATGTGGTTTATGAAGGACAGATTGATCCGAGGCACTGCATTAGTTCTTCCAGCGACACCTATCCCGTTGGGGAATGGGTACGTGCAGAGCTGATTGTACATGCCGATTCTTTGATTACCCACACCATCAATGGCAAAAAGGTGCTGGAATATAGCAAACCCCAGATTGGCGGTGGTGTGGCCAATCGCTATGACGAATCCATTAAAATTGATGGGACCCCTCTAAAAGAAGGATTCATTGCGCTTCAAAGTGAAGGCCAAGCCATAGATTTTAGGAAAGTGGAGTTAAAGATTCTTGAGGAGTAAGAACTCATTCCAAAGTGAGCCCTTTTCTCCTTACCCACAAATGGGCAAATACCATATTGGGCACCCAGCAAAGCCAGGCCACAATCTTGTAGGCAATCAAGAACTCACCAAAAATCAATGTCAGTATCGGCAGCCAAATTCGAAGGGTTACTGCTGCAAAACAGGCCGCGTAACTGTATATCATCATTCCCTGGTGCAAGGACAGGTCTTTTTTTCTAATGGCCACGTATGCCCGTCCCGTGGTGTACAACCATATCAATCCCAGCCCTATAAATCCAAGTGCTGGAACAATACCTCCTGTTGCGAAAAAGCCCAGATATACTCCGCAGGTTCCGCTAATGAAGGCTGAACCCACATAAATCTTTCCCAAGGTTCGATGAAGCTTCAGGTGTTTGGATCGCAAGCTTTTGCTAAACTGCGACCAACCCATCAAAAGGGCCAACCCACCAAAGGAAATATGCCCGTAGAAGGCGGTACGCCATATTTGATTGGCCAAAAGTTCCTTGGTTTTCCCTGCCAATAGACCAAAATCCCCAGATGAGAACACATAGGCCAAAGGGTATAGTCCAATACCGATGGCCAATAAAGCGAATACTATCCAAGCTACCCTGTTTCTAACCATAGCGGCCATACCTTTTGATTTTCAGACAGGTAAGTTATCGAATATTTGGTTGAAAAAACAAGAATCAAAAACCTAAATCGTTATATACAGTGATGAACCGGCCATTGTGCCTCCCAAATCTATCATCATGAAAATAATATTACTCTTGATCACCGTCCTTTTTTCATCTATGGCGGTAACCAGTTGCACCAATGAAGAGGGCGAAACCGAATTTGATCGTATCACTCCTGATGAGGAGCAACAGACCTTACTGAAAAGTATGGAGGCCGAAAATGTGAATTAGGCTTCTTTGGTCTTGTGCCTTTCCCTGGCCAAAAGGGTGTTTTTCAACAACATGGCAATGGTCATGGGGCCCACTCCTCCGGGAACCGGGGTAATGTACGATGCTTTTTTGCTTACATTTTCAAAATCGACATCACCGGTGATGTAATACCCTTTTTCCTTGGTTTCATCAGGAACACGGGTAATGCCCACATCAATGACCACTACGCCGTCCTTCACCATATCGGCCTTAAGGAAATTGGGGACTCCCAACGCCGAGACCACAATATCGGCCTGTAAGGTAATCGATTTAAGGTCCTTGGTCCTACTATGGGTCAAGGTGACCGTGGCATCGGCCGCTTTTCCTTTCTGACTCATCAAAATACTGATGGGCCTTCCCACAATATGGCTCCTCCCGATCACTACGGCATGTTTTCCAGAGGTATCCACATCGTATCGGCGCAGCAGCTCCATAATACCAAAGGGAGTAGCGGGAATAAACGACTCCATATCAAGCGCCATTCTACCAAAATTGGTGGGATGAAAACCGTCCACATCCTTGTTGGGGTCAACGGCCAACAATACCTTTTCCTCATCAATATGTTTGGGCAGGGGCAGCTGTACAATATATCCGTCAATATCAGGATTGGCATTAAGTTCCGCTACCTGCTTTAATAGGGCATCTTCCGTGGTGTCTTCGGGAAGGTGGACCAAGGTGGATTCGAAACCTATTTTTTTACAGGAACGTACTTTACTGCCCACATAGGTTAGGCTAGCACCATCGTTCCCTACCAAAACAGCGGCCAAATGGGGCACTTTTTCCCCTCTTTCTTTCATTTGGGCCACCTCAACGGCGATCTCTTCTTTGATTTGGTTTGATATTTTCTTTCCGTCAAGGATTTCCATGGTCTGGTTTTGGTTTTGTTGGGTAATTAAATAATGGCTCTTTTATCTGATGTCTGATGTCTGATGTCTGATGTCTGATGTCTGATGTCTGATGTCTGATAAAATTATCGCATGTTCTGCATCATCTGCATCATCTTTTTGCCGCCTCCGCCTTGCATCATCTTCATCATTTTGCTCATTTGGTCGAACTGTTTCAGCAATTGATTCACTTCTTGGATGGAAGTACCACTACCTGCAGCAATACGCTTTTTACGACTGGCATTGAGTTTGGATGGTGTAGAGCGTTCATCTGGGGTCATGGAATGGATAATGGCCTCAATATGCTTAAAGGCATCATCATCGATATCCAAACCTTTCAGGGCCTTTCCTGCACCGGGAATCATCCCCATAAGGTCTTTCATGTTCCCCATCCGCTTGATCTGCTGAATCTGACTTAGGAAATCGTCAAAACCAAACTTGTTCTTGGCAATTTTCTTTTGGATCTTGCGGGCCTGTTCCTCATCGAACTGCTCTTGGGCACGTTCCACCAAGGAAACCACATCTCCCATCCCCAAAATACGATCGGCCATCCTTGAAGGGTGGAAAACGTCTATGGCCTCCATTTTTTCACCGGTACCGATGAACTTGATGGGCTTGTCCACCACAGATTTAATGGAAATGGCTGCACCCCCACGGGTATCACCATCCAATTTGGTCAAGATAACCCCATCAAAGTTGAGCACATCGTTAAAGGCCTTGGCGGTATTCACCGCATCCTGACCGGTCATGGAATCCACCACAAAAAGGGTTTCCTGAGGCTCAATGGCTTTATGGATGTTGGCAATCTCGGTCATCATCTGTTCATCCACGGCCAATCGACCTGCAGTATCCACGATCACCACATTGCAACCTAAACTTTTGGCGTGTTTTATACCGGCCTTGGCAATGGCCACGGGATCATTGTTCTCCCGATCGGAATATACCTCTACCCCTATTTGCTCCCCGACCACATGCAACTGGTCAATCGCAGCGGGACGGTACACATCACAGGCCACCAACAATGGCTTTTTGGTCTTCTTATTTTTGAGGTAATTGGCCAATTTTCCAGAAAACGTGGTCTTACCGGAACCTTGCAGACCGGACATTAAAATCACCGATGGATTTCCTGACAGGTCTATATCCTCGGCATCGCCACCCATTAGCTGGGTAAGTTCGTCCTTGACAATCTTTACCATAAGCTGGCCAGGCTGCAGGGTGGTCAGTACATTCTGACCCAATGCCTTTTCTTTTACGGTATTGGTAAATTCCTTGGCTATCTTAAAGTTGACATCGGCATCCAAAAGGGCCCTACGAACTTCCTTAAGGGTCTCCGCCACATTGATCTCCGTAATCTGTCCATGTCCTTTGAGGACGTGGAGCGCCTTATCCAGTTTATCGCTTAAATTGTCGAACATGTTCTTACTTCAGTTTAAAAGAGGGACAAATTTAAGAATAATTAAAAAGAAAAGGACGGCTTTGGGGAGAGCCGTCCTTTTCAAACTAACAGATTGGGGTAATTTTATGGTTTTTCGAAGACCAATATCTCCGTTGAGTTCTCTTGTTCGTGTACCAATTCAATTCTGTTGGCCTCAACCATGTTGATGTACCAGTCCTCGGTAAGCTCTCCCAAAGAGCCTTCTGCGCCCAGATTTAGGTAGAATTTGAGTACCCCGTCATGGTTTCTCAATACTCTCCAAAGTCCTTCGGCAATTGGATCATCATTTATGGATACCCCTACTTGGTGCATGGTATCGAAATTGAATTCCATAGTAGCGTATTCACTGGTAAGGTCTTCATTGTTTTCTTTATACTGCGCAACCATCCATGGTCCACCCATCATGATGTTTCTGATTTCGGCCACGTCCTCATCATCGGCATTATCATTACAGACCCGTTGTAGGATCAATTCATATCCGATATCCTCTACATCGAACTTAAGCCTATCATTGGCAAGGTCCCTCAAAGGCCATTCAAAGCTTACTCCAGGTTCATCACCCATAGTGATCATAAGCGACAACACCAACTGGCTGTTAAGGCCTATTTCCCAAGTACCTTCAGAAGTTGATACGCCATTGCTCAAGGTAACCACACCTTCTGCCATAAACTTGAATTCATAGCCCAACAATCTTTCAATCTCTTCCCCTTGGTTTTTCACCTTTTTAATGATCCACTCGCACTCACTTAGGATAGCTCTCAACGTATCAGGGTCTGGTTCTTCCCCAGAATTGATGTCACATCGTTGTTTTAGGACAATTCTATTGCCGCCTTCAGCATAAAGCTTGATCTTGCCTTCACCAATTTCATAGACCACCCATTCCAAATTAAAATCAACAAGGGTATCAAATTCCAAGGTCAACAAGGGCCCATGATCGGACTGGCTAGTACTCCATGTACCATTAATGGTATTTCCGCTGGCCACTTTTACTGCTACGGTACCATCTTCGGCAAACGTCATCAAATATTCAAAATATTGACCGGTTTGGTCCACATCATCACGAATCACTTCACGTACTTCCCAAGGACATTCCACCAAATAGGCATCCAATCGCTCTTCGGTAAAATCGTCATCGTTGTAGTCATCGTCATCGTCCTCGTCACAATCGTCCTTGGCATTGCTCAAGGCAGCGGCCAGTGACGTATTGTTCTCGACAACAATTTCGGTACCGTCATATTTTTTTAGGGTAATGGGAAAATCTATGCTCACCAAGGCATTATCCTCAAGTTCGGCAAAAAACTTTCTCATTTGCTCATCGCTTTCAATCTGGACCTCACCGGACAATTGGTTGTTCACATCAAAAGTGAAGAGCGTGATGGGGTAGACAAAATCGATACATTCAATGTCGTCATCGTCACCTCCTTCAAGGCAATCCCTGGCCATTTCTTCCAGTTGATCCTTGCTTTGGATTACAATTTCACTAAAATCGGAAAGGGTAATGGTAATGGGAAAAATGATATCCAAAATATCGTCATCATCTTCCAACTCATCAAAGATTTCTTCAATGGTATGCAGATCTTCCTTGGAATCAATGGTGATTTGAATACCATTTACTTCAACGGTATAGGGGAAGTTAACGGCGAAACAACTGGCGCGATCAACGATATTGTCATACGAGCCATCTTTCGCTGATGTTTTTTGGATCAATTGGGCCGTATTGGAATTGGCGATGATAGTTTCTTGTTCTTGGGGGCCTCCAACTTCTTCGAACTCATCTTGGCAGGCGGTAAAATTAAGGGCCAAAAGAAAAAGGCCGGTGTAAAAGAAGTTGCTTATCAACTTTTTCATAACAATTTGAATTTTGGGGTTAGAATTCATTCCTAAAACAACTCTCAAAAAAAAAACCCTACCCTTTCTTAAATTTTTTAAAATATCTTTGAGAAGGAAACAAACTCCTTCCTATGAGCAATGTTTGCGAAGATCAGATCTTCAGTTCCATATTCAAGGCCCATTCCAAAACGGTATTCAATTACATCTATTATAAGTTTGGCAATGCCGAAAAAGCAAATGATGCCGTGCAGGAAGCTTTTGTAAAGCTTTGGGAGAATTGCGCCAAGGTAAGCCCGGAAAAGGCGAAATCCTACGTCTATACAGTGGCCAACAATCTATATTTAAATGTAATCAAGGCCGAAAAAGTGCGGTTGAAGTATGCGAACTCCGTGGATGACCATTCCTCTAATCTCTCCCCGGAATTTTTGATGGAGGAAAAGCAATACAGGGAAAAACTGGAAAATGCGCTGAACGAACTTCCCGAAAACCAACGCACCACTTTTTTATTGAATAGGATCGATGGGAAAAAATATGCAGAAATTGCCGAAATGGAAGGCGTAAGTATAAAAGCTATTGAAAAACGAATGCATTTGGCCCTAAAAAGTCTGAGGGAACAGATTGATGGGATATGATACAATGGACAATTCACAATTAGCAATAATCAATTGCGGTTAACTATTATTGAACATTGCTCATTGCAAGATTGTAAATTGAAAAAGTAGGGTTTTTTAGAAGAGTGTTGTTATAATAAGGTAAAGCATAGAAACCATGCAAGAAAATTACTTGGCAAAATGGCTCAACGGAGAGCTTTCCGAGGAAGAACTCGCGGAATTTAAAAAGTCCGACGAGTATGCTTCCTATCAGAAACTCAAGGAGGTTTCAAGCACATTGAAAGCTCCTGATTTTGATATGGACCAAGCTTTTGAGCGCATCAACGAGGAGCGTATGGGCCAAACCCCGAAGGTCATTACCCTTAACCCGTTCAAGAAATTCCTTAAGGTGGCTGCCGTCATTGCCATTATGCTTGCCGGTTCCTATTTCTACCTCAACACCTTGGATGAATCCATCAGTACGCAATTTGCAGAACGCACAGAGGTGACTCTTCCCGACAACTCCGAGATTTTCCTCAATGCCGATTCCCAGATTTCCTACAGTAAAAAGAATTGGGACAAGGAACGAAACGTCTCCTTGAATGGAGAAGCCTTCTTTAAGGTGGCCAAAGGAAAAAAATTCACTGTGGCAACAGACCATGGAACCGTAGCTGTATTGGGCACCCAGTTCAATGTGGAAAACCGCAAGAGTTTTTTTGAGGTCACCTGTTATGAAGGATTGGTAAGTGTTGCGTTCAACAACCAAGAGACCAAACTGCCCGCCGGTTCTTCGTTTTTGGTTATCAATGGAAAATTGGTGGACACATCCCAACCCAAGGAAGCCCAACCTTCTTGGATGAACAATGAAAGTAGCTTTGAGGGCATTCCCCTGGAATATGTATTCGCCGAGCTGGAAAGACAGTTCAATGTCCATGTAAAAACTGAGAATATAAACACAGCATTACTTTTTACAGGCACTTTCAACAACACAGACCTCAATATGGCGTTAAAAAGTATAAGTACCCCCTCCCAAATCCATTACAAACTTGAGGGTGATAATGTACTTTTCTATGCTGGGAACACTCCGCAATAGCCAGTTCTGCCTTTTGTTGGGCTTTTTACTGTTCTTCCTCACCCTACCCGCCCAGGAAAAACAGCAAACCCCTGTTGACCTTATTTCTTATATAAAAACCTTGGAAGATCGGTTCAATATCAAATTTTCATATCTCAATGAGGATTTGGACGATTTCAAGCTCTCCGTTCCGGAGAACAGAGTCAGTTTGGAGGACATTCTAAACTATATCGAGTCCAAATTTCAGATACGGGCAGAAAAACTTGATGAACGCTACTATACCCTGACCAAGAGTTCCCATGTATCCCTTTGCGGAACGGTACTGGACAACTTTGCCGAAAATACCATTCCCGGTGCTTCCTTGGAGGTTTTAGGAACCAAGATTGCCCAGACCACGGATACCAATGGCAGTTTTTCCATGAACAACATACCTAGGGATGCCTCTCTTAAAATTCGATATTTGGGCTATCTCACCAAGTACATTCCCATTGAAGATTTGATCCGCCAAGGGCCTTGTACAAAAATCCTGATGGCCCCGCACTACGAACAATTGGATGAGGTCATTGTATACAAGTATTTGACCACGGGAATCCTCAAAGAACAAGATGGGAGTATTACCTTGAACACCGCTGAATTTGGAATCCTGCCAGGACTTATAGAACCCGATGTGTTACAGACCGTTCAGGCGCTGCCCGGAATAAAAAGTATTGATGAGACCGTATCCGACATCAATGTGAGGGGTGGCACCAACGACCAGAACCTCGTACTGTGGAACGGCATAAAAATGTATCAGTTTGGGCATTTTTTTGGGTTGATATCTGCCTTTAACCCTTATCTGACCGATAAGGTCTCCGTTATAAAAAATGGGACGCCCGCTGCCTTTGGTGATGGGGTGAGCAGCGTCATTCAAATGGAGACCAACAACCACATCACCGACGGTTTTGAAGGTGGTGCAGGTTTCAACTTTATCAGTGGGGATATTTTTGGCCAATTTCCGTTGAACGATAAAATCGGGCTTCAGTTTTCCGCGAGACGCTCCACTACAGATTTTCTGAATACCCCCACTTACAGCAAATTCTTTGACAGGGCCTTTCAGGACAGTAAAGTCATCGACGAGAATAATGTTACGGTGGACGACAACATTTCCCGGAACGAGAATTTCTTTTTCTATGATTTCACCGGAAAATTGCTCTATGACATCAATGATTATCACAAAGTAAGGTTCAGTGCCATCCACATCAACAACAATCTGGAATATGTGGAAACTGATGAAACCAATGACGAAACCACCCAGAGTATTTTGGAACAGACCAATATTTCCGTTGGTGGGCAATTGCTAAGTCAGTGGTCCGATAGGTTTTCCACTCACCTCAACCTGTATTATTCCAGGTACAATTTGGATGCCCAAAGCATCTATGCCAACCAGATACAACAATTGGAACAAAAAAACATTGTGGACGAAAGGGCCATTAAGCTTAACACGGAATATCAGTTCTCGGACCAGCTAGAATGGACCAACGGCTTTCAATATATTGAAACAGGGGTTATCAATCGGGCTTTTGTGACCCAACCCAGTTTTGACACCAATATCAAGGGGGTCATCCGTATTCATTCGCCCTATTCAGAAATTGGATACCGCTCTTATGAAAACAAATTCATTGGAAAATTTGGTGCCCGTATCAATCTTATTGAAAACTTGTATACGTTCAATAAACTCTTGGTGGAACCCCGCATCAACCTTAACTTCAAATTGGCCAATTATCTGCGTGCCCAAGTACTGGGGGAATTTAAAAGTCAGACCACCAACCAGATCATCGATTTGGAACAAAACTTTTTGGGGATTGAAAAACGCCGATGGACCTTATCCAACGATGACACCCTTCCTGTGACACAGAGTATGCAAGGTTCGGTGGGCATCAATTACGAAAAGAACAATTTTTATCTGGGCCTTGAAGGGTTTTATAAGAATGTGGATGGGATCAGCACCCGCACCCAAGGTTTCCAGAACCAAAATCAATTCAGTGGGGAAATAGGTAGCTATGATGTAAAGGGGATTGAGTTCCTCATCAACAAAAGAGGCGACCATTATAGCACATGGCTGAGCTATACCTACAACAAAAATGATTACACTTTTGACTCCATTGTGCCCCATAGCTTCCCCAACAATCTGGACATCCGGCATACCGTCTCCTTTGCGGGAACCTACAACTACCAAAACCTAAAATTGAGTCTGGGGATCAATTACCGGACCGGAAAACCCTATACCGAACCCTTGGATGGGGATGAGGCATTGGACAACTCTTTTTTCCCGGCCAGAATCAATTATAGATCCCCCAACAGCAGTCGTCTTCCCGAATATTTCAGGGCCGATGCCTCTGCCATCTACAGTTTTGATCTCTCCCGAAGGATACGTGCCAATGCAGGGGTATCCCTCTTAAATATGACCAACCGAAAAAATAGCCTGAACCGGTATTACCGTGTCAATGATGAAAACCAGATTGAAGCTGTGGAAAGCGTTTCTCTAGGTATTACCCCCAATGTAAGTTTCAGGGTGAATTTCTAGGCCAGATGGTCCAAATCAAGGTTGAACATCTTCTTGAATGTTTCAAATAGTGTTGGAAAATCCTTTTTGAAAAGTTCCGGGGTTTCTATAAAATTTTCACAGGCCACCGCAAAAAACTCCAGTATGTTCACCTTGGCATAGTCCCTAAAATAATCTGTGGACTCCATCCGTGATATAAAACTTTCATCCGAGAACATCCTTTGCATCCTTCGAAATCCAGCTTGAAATTTCAAAGACTCCCATGAATTCCTGCCTTTTGTTTCATGGTACAAGGCATGTGAAAACTCATGAATTGCAAGATTAACATTGTCATCCGATCGCTCAAAACCTTTTTGTAAGTTATCCGCAGCAAAAACAACAGTTTTAAGACCAACGTTATACTCCCCTAGATGATGCTTTCTATTGATCAAGGAATAATATTCCGAGGGATAGATCACTATACGGTGCACGGACCTTCGAAATTTATAATTTCTCATCCCCAGTGTCAATAAACATGCAGCAGCACTGACCAAAAGTTTTAATTCCTGTTTATGAGCAACAGGACCTCTAAAAGTAAAATGTTTTCTTGTCCTGAACCAAGAAACCCTTGTGAATAAATTTTCACGCTGTTCCAAATCCAACCTATTGATCGAGGGGATTTTGGACTGAATGATAAAAATTTCCTTTGGGGTAAGTGGCTTTGGTCTATTAAAAGGATTTAGCTCATAGAGGTCAATGGCATAATTGACGATATAAACCAAATAGGAAAGTATAAAGAGAATACAGGCTATGGCAAATATGTCAACCCCAGTGACTCCCAAAACTACATCCGCTCAGGAACATCAATCCCCAAAAGTCTAAAAGCGGACTGGATCACCTCTCCTACTTTTTGGGACAACTGTACCCGGAACTGTTTTTTGGTTTCATCAGGTTCGCCCAAAATGGACACCTGCTGATAAAAGGAGTTGAACTCCTTCACCAAATCATAGGTGTAATTGGCAATCAAGGCCGGACTAAAGTTTTCCGCGGCCAACTGCACGGTTTCAGGAAACTGCTGAATGCCTTTCAACAACTCCTTTTCCTTTTCGTGCAGTTCCAAAGAGGTCTCGACTGCGCTCGACCTGACATTTTCTGCTTTTCGCAAAATGGATTGAATCCTGGCATACGTATATTGAATGAACGGTCCCGTGTTGCCCTGAAAGTCCACAGACTCTTCCGGATTGAACAAAATCCGTTTTTTGGGATCCACTTTCAGGATGTAATATTTTAGGGCACCCAACCCAATGGTTCGGTACAGTTGCTGCTTTTCTTCTTCGGAATAACCTTCCAGTTTACCCAACTCTGCCGAAATGGCCCCTGCGGTCTCCTCCATGTTGGTGATGAGGTCATCCGCATCCACCACGGTACCTTCTCTACTCTTCATCTTGCCACTGGGAAGGTCCACCATACCATAGCTCAAATGGTACAATTGTTCCGCCCAAGTATATCCCAATTTCTTCAGGATGAGGAACAACACTTTAAAGTGGTAGTCCTGCTCATTTCCAACGGTATAGACCATCCCGTTGATATCGGGAAAATCCGTGACCCGCTGAATGGCGGTACCGATATCTTGGGTCATGTAGACCGCGGTACCATCGGAGCGCAGTACAATCTTCTCATCCAGTCCCTCATCGGTAAGGTCAATCCACACACTGCCATCTTCTTTTTTAAAGAAGACTCCCTTCTCCAGACCCTCCTTGACTACATCACGACCCAACAGATAGGTATCGCTTTCGTAGTAAAGTTGATCAAAATCCACCCCAAGGTTTTTATAGGTGGTATCAAAACCGGCATATACCCAACTGTTCATCTTTTTCCAAAGGGAAACCACCTCGGCATCACCCGCTTCCCATTTACGGAGCATTTCTTGGGCTTCCAACAAAATGGGCGCTTCTTTCTCTGCTTGGTCCTTGGCAATTCCATCAGCAACCAATCCGGCAATCTGTTCTTTATAGGCTTTGTCGAATGCCACATAGTATTTCCCCACCAAATGGTCCCCTTTCAGTCCAGAGGATTCCGGGGTTTCCCCATCACCAAATTGTTGCCAGGCCAACATACTCTTGCAGATGTGGATGCCTCGGTCATTGATAATCTGGGTCTTGTATACTTTCTTTCCGGAAGCTTTTAAGATTTCGGCCACGGAATATCCCAATAGGTTGTTTCGGATATGCCCCAAATGCAACGGTTTGTTGGTATTGGGTGAGGAATATTCCACCATCACGGCATCCTTGGACCCCGCTTCGGCATAACCATAATCCTTTACATCCTTGATGTTGTTGAAAAAATCGAGATAGTAGCCATCTTCGATAACGACGTTCAAAAAGCCTTGCACCACGTTGCACTTGGCCACCTCGTCCACATGCTCCTGCAGATAATCCCCGATTTGGGTGCCAATCTGTACAGGATTCCCTTTGATATGGCGCAACATGGGAAACACCACTACGGTAATATCCCCCTCAAAGTCCTTTCGGGTAGGTTGAAACTCCACTGTGGGAAGTTCCACTTGGTACAGTTCTTTTACGGCCGCAATGACCTTCAGGCTCAAATCGTTCTGCAAACTCATCTCTAAAGCATTTCAGCCCGCAAAACTACACATTTTTTGCGCTTTTGTCACAGGATTCCTTTCCCCAAGCGTAACACATACACACAATTTTGAGTATTTTTAAGCATGCTTCTGAACGTCTCTTACTCCAACAAGGACATCACCCGAAAAATTGACGAGTCGGTAGGCAAGCCTTTTCCCTTAAGGGAAAGGTTCTCCATGGGCGGTATTGGCTCCCCAAAACTCTTTATCACTGAGACCAGCATGGAAATCCACAACCTCCTCATTTTGGACAACAACCTCAACTCCTGCAACATAGAACTGCGGCCCAAGGGCATCATTGTGCGGTTCCGTTCGCTGTTGGAAACCTACGGACTCATTATCCCCTACTACAAACTGACCCTGTACAAAGGCGAAATGGCCGTACACTCCATCCATATGGACCATCATTTCATCAAGGTCATGTCCGACACCAAGGCCGTTCAAAAGTTCTTCAAAAAGTTGCTGGACCATAAAGCAAACAATGCACCAACCTCTATTGAAGACCTATGAGTTTCTTTAAAAAAAATCCAAGAGTCGACATAAAGCCCTCGCACATTGACCAAAAGTTGCACCGTGCGGGATGGATGGTCGTGGCCTTCAATACGGTTTTGGTCCTTGCGGTCTACATGGACCTACCGGAGACCATCCCCACCCATTTCAACTTTCAGGGCGAAGTGGACGGGTACGGGCATAAATCCACCCTTTGGGTGATACCTATTCTCAGTGCCGTGCTACACCTGTTTATGGGACTTGTTGTCATGAAACTGAAACCGTGGCTCATGAACTACCCGGTCAAGGTCACCGAGGAAAATGCCCCCAAATTATATCCGTTGGCCCTTCGCATGCTTGCAGTGATGAACTTCTGTTTTGTGATAGGTTTTTTGATCACTACCGGGATTATCCTTCTAAAACTCAAGGGCTGGGTAGACACTTTGGAGGTAAAGCTTCTGATCGCCCTATGGGTGTTCAATGGATTTCTACCGCTTTACTACGCCTATAGAATGGTTGTAGTGGCAAGAAAAGAGGTCTAGGTTCAATTCGAGTAAATTCGTGGCATTCGTGTCATTCGTGTCATTCGTGTCAAACAAAAAAGAGATTTCTCGACTGCGCTCGAAATGACAACAACAGGCAAATCGTCATTTCGAAATGAGTCCCGAAAGCGGTCGGGACGATTGAGAAATCCCAACCACCCATAGATTTCTCACATTCGTTCGAAATGACATTGGGCATTCGGGAAAATTCGTGTCAAAACCCAAATACCCTGTTACAAATCCCCTCTTAAATCGTCTAACCCATATGCAACCTTTTAGCAGTTGCCCTGTCTTTATAGAAAACACATCAAAAACGAACAGATGACCTTGCCCAACACCAAGATCTTCCCAGTGTTACTTTTCCTCATGGCCCTGCCCATGACCGCCCAGACCATCAACTCCCGACTGGTGGATGCCAAGACCCAAAAAGGCATTCCGTATGCCACAGTGCAGTACGGTGAGCATCAGGGCACGATCACTAACGATGAAGGCCGTTTCAGCTTTACTTTGGAAGCCGCCTCCGCACCCGACTCCATCCACATCTCCTCCATGGGGTATGCCAAACAGGGCTTTGCCCTTGCCCAAATGCAGGACAGTGTGGTACTCCTTCAACCCAAGGCCATAGAACTCAGTGGCGTGTACGTGTTTGACAAGGAGCTTACCGTGGACGAGATCATCGAGAAAATGGTGGAGCGCCTTCCGCAGAACATCAACAAAGAACCCGTGAAACAGCGTTTCTTTTTACGGCAGTCCGAGTTGGCCACCATCACCAAGGTGGACTTCGGGTTTGAGGAATCCAGCATTGCGGAGCTCAATAAGGGGCTTATGGACAGCATTGCGGCAAGTATCCCCAAAAATGCCAAAACCTATACCGAAAGTCTGGGCGACCTCTACAAACACAACGGCAAATACAAACTGGACATCATCAAGGCGGCCGACCTGTACGATAAGAACCAAGTGGGTTCCTTTGAGGAACTGGGCGAACGCATGCAGACCATTTTTACGCAGAACATAAAACCGGACTCCTACCTGAAGATCAAATCGGGCATTTTTAGCCAAAAGGTGCAGGTAGATTCCATCCTCAGTGAAATGGCGGAGGAAGAGGCCCAAAAGCTACAGGACGAAGTGGAAAAGGACACCATCTCCGGTCTGGTGGATGCCCAACGCCGGGCGTTCAAGGAACTGCTGAACGAACTCTACTACCAAGAGGACAGCAAACTGGACCTTACCCGAAAGACCCGAAAATACGCCTTTACCCTGGCCAGCTATGCCGAAATGGACGATGCCGGGGTCTACGTGATCGACTACGAGCCCAAACGGGGCAGTGCCGAGTTCAAGGGCCGCCTCTACATCAACATCTCCGACTTTGCCATTATGCGGTTGGATGTACAGAACACCGAGCGCCTGCGCAATTTTAGGCTGCTGGGCATTACCTACCGCGAAGTGCTCTACAAGGGCACCATGCGCTTTGCCCAACTGCCCAATGGCAAGTACGACCTCCGCTTTATGGACTTTACCTTTGGCCGCTACTTTGCCGTGGACCGCCCACTAAAAGTGATTGAAAAGAACAAGCACGTAAAGGGCCGCCGCAAGCAGAACGAACTCTCGCTGAACATAGATTTTAGGATGAGCCCCACCCAAAAATGGGAACTGGTGGTGTTTGACCAAGAAGTGGTGCCCGAAGCCCGGTTTACCAACTTTAAAGAGGACAAGACCGCGCGCGCCACCTATATGCCCACCTACGACCCCGGGTTTTGGCAAGGCCATACCATTATGGAGCCCAACCAAGCCATACGGGAATTTACTGTGGAAGAATAGGATTAAGTTTTAAGTGTTGAGTTTTTAGTTCTCAGGTGCCAGATTACAGAGTTCCGATAAGGGAACGTCCAATGCTTGGCTGATGCAATTTTCCTTTCCACTTGCCATTTATGACATTAAACATCCATAGAAAAAGCTTTTTCTTGCTCCTCATATGGATAAAGATGAAACTTTTAGCGAATGGATTGAAGACAGCTACGGTTCTCCTGAAAAATTGGCCCAAATTTTAGAGTTAGGGATTTTTATGTTGTTCTTTTTGGAAGAAGACACCTTCTCCCGAAGGGAGATGCAAGATGTGGCGGAAGCAATCAAGGGAATTGTGGTGGGGTTGAGAAGCGTTTAAAAATATCATAGTAACTGCATTTGCTTTACATTTGAAGCGGAAATTTTTGGTCTTCCATCTATTAGAATTATGAACTCTTCGGGTTCCTTTATACCCAAATCTTTTATTATCTTCTTTACTTTATTGTATTCAACAGTATTAAAATAAAGAATCACTGTTATTCCCTTTTTGGTATTGTTTGCTTCTTTATAAACTTCAACTTGATTTTCAAGGTTTTGCCTTATTTTAGAATTGGAAGCTAATTTAAATTCAACCACGGTTTTATCTAAAGATCCTTTTGAAACTGTATAATCA
>CP051244.1:3618412-3631223 GCA_017795045.1 Allomuricauda sp.
TCTTGTGAAGTCTCCTCTTAAATCATTACTATTTATCCAGTTCTCATCCTTAGTTAGGATATCCTTTGGTGTAAGTAAAACATAATCATTATGAATACAAGGTAATTCAAACTCTTTAGGCATCCATCTCTCTAAGTCATAATCAAAATATACTCTATCAACATTAAACTTTTTTAGATATTTATTATCGATTTCTTGCTTTGCAAAGGCTTCCGTATACTCAAGCAAAAATTCTTTCAAAAGATTGGTTGCAAAATCACTAATATTATCCTTTCCGACTCCAATTTGAAACAAACCTGCTTTTTCAAGATGGGAAGATTGTGTAATTTTTTCTTTGCCCAAATCATCAAATACAACATGAATGTTTGAAGAAAATGCCTTGCCAAACTTCTTACCTAATCCACTTCCAGAATTACCTACTTTGCTATATCCAAACCAATTTTGTTTTACTTCTTTGAACACATACCATGCCTGAATCGTTGCAATATTGTTTACCCCTGATTCCGCTTTTTCTTTTAAAAAAGTAAGGTATTTGAGAACCTTTTTATGCTCATTTTGATATTTTGTATTCGAGCTGCCAAATAGCAAAAATGGGTCTATAAAGAGAGGTAAGTCGTTTATCAAAGAAATATTAAATGCTCCATAAACATCAAGTATATCAGGCTCGATATCAAAAAAATCGCTAAAATATATTTTCATTTAAGATTACTTTTTCGGATTAAAAATCCGCTACTTGTTATACCTTTTATTATTCTCTGGTCAAAATAAAAGAATGGAGCTTATCAATTTAAATCCAAGGGAGGGAAGTATCTAAATATCAACCTAATATAGTATTTTTTACCAAATTATCTTACAAGGCATAGCGAGAAAGCCTACATCGGCTTCAATAGGTACGCTTTTTAAAAAAATACCAAGGTTCAGGGTTTGCCCTTGCCTTTGGGTGTTCTTACCACACCTTCAACTATATCATGGATCGCATTGTATGTACACCCTTGGTCAACAATGTCAATCCAATGACAAAGGCTCCGCCTGCTATGGCCAAGTCCAATCCATTGGCCCAATCGTATTGGCCAAGCCACCCATATGGCTCTTCCCATTCGTCCAACGTCAAGGATTCAACCAAGAACACCAAGAAAAAATAAAATGAGAGCATGATCTGCTCTATGCCCCTTTTCACAATCTTCGCAAAATGTATGTCGTCTTCAGTGAGAAGACCTCCATTGGTAAGAATGGTGTTTATCCTACCCATTTCGGCATGTGTAAATGAAATGAGAAAACTTACTACGGCAATGGCCAATGCAGCCATTGTGGCCGCCAAGGTTGTGTCCAAAGGTTCGTCAAGGCTGTTGTACCAACTTATGCTGCTTGGGGCATTGGTGGTTTTGGTTTCCGGGACCTCGTTGGGCTCTTCCGGGGGCAAGACCTCTTGGGCCGCTTGGGGCACGGAGTCCAATATGGAGTCCTTTTTAATGGATTGCCCAAAGGTACACACAGCAAAGATCAGGGTGCAGACCGCTACAACGCGTTTTGGTTTTGGTTTCATACTTCAATGCTTTAAAACGTTACTCTATTTTTCTACGTTACGTTCTGTTCCTTTTGGAACAGAACGTCAAAAAAAAGCTTGCCATTCTGCATGGGTATTTCCAGTCTCCGATTTGGGGCGGTAGAACATCCTTGGCCATGTCCCATTCCTAGGACGGCATTTCAAAAAAAAGGTTTTGGGGAATTTGTTAAAAATCAAACCAATATAATATTTTTCACCAAATCATCTTACAAAATCATGTAATAATATCGCCACAGATTGATAATGGTCAAGAGATGCCATTCGTGTCAAGCCAAAATAGATTTCTCGCATGCCAGCCAGTCGTCATTTCGATATGAGTCCCGATAGCCCTCGGGACGATTGAGAAATCCCACTACAGAAGAGATTCTTCACAGCTCCTTCGCCATAGTCTCAGGACAAGGTTCGAAATGACAAGTGCAGATTTCCTATTATCTTCGAAAAAACAAATGGATTCCCGCCTGCGCGGGAATGACTAATTAAGACGTATTTACAACTTCTTAAAACATAACCCACTATTGGCGGTCTCCACCGGGCTGCTGTTGCTGTTTTCGGCAGTGGTGTTCCTGTTTACGGAGTGGAGCTACCAATCCATTGAGGTGCTATCGCTCTGGGTGCGGAGCCACTTTGGGTATTTTTACCTGTATCTGGGCCTCGGCTGCGTACTGCTACTCTTGGGCATTGCCGTATCGCCCTGGGGCAAGCTCAAACTGGGAAAACCCAACGAAAAACCGGAACATTCCACTTGGGCATGGGCCAGTATGCTCTACAGCACAGGCATGGGAGCCGGAATTTTGCTCAGGGCGGTGCAGGAACCCGTTTTTATGCAGCAAAACCCGCCTTTTGCCTCCAACACCACCCCAGAAATCTTGGCGCTGGAGTTCACCTTTTACCAATGGGGCTTTACCGCTTGGGCCTTTTACGGATTGTTTGCCCTGATCATTGGCCATGCGCTCTTTGCCAAACACCAAAAAGTACTGGTAAGCAGTTCCATCCCTCAAAAATTCAAAGGCACCAAACGCGCCAATGCGGTGGATATCCTGGCCATCATCACCACTGTTTTCGGGTTAATCGCCGCCATAGGTCTGGGCACCGCCCAGATTACGGGAGGGCTCAACCATGTGTTCCAGTCTGAATTTGGGGTGACGGTTACCCTACTGCTGGCATTGTTGATTTCTACCATTGCTTTTGTCTCGGTATGGTTGGGGGTGGACAAGGGCATCAAACGGATTTCCAAATTCAATATTTTGGTAACACTGCTGTTGTTGGCCTTTGTGTTCGTCAATAGCAATATGGGGGATATCCTGCTTTCCTTCGGAAAGGCGTCTTGGCACTACCTCATGGATTTTGTTCCGATGAGCATCGCCGTGGGGCGCTACGACCCCGGCATCGACTTCCTTACCGATTGGACGTTTTACTATTGGGCTTTCTGGTTGGCCTGGGCTCCCTTTACCGGTATTTTCATCGCCCGAATTTCCCGAGGGCGTACCTTGCGGCAAATGTTGTTGGGGGTATTGATCATCCCTTCGCTGGGGACCTTCTTTTGGTTTTCTGTCTTTGGCACTTCGGCCTTTGAGATCATAGAAGGTTGGGGCAGCTACCATAATGAATTTGGCAGTGTGTTCTCGTCCATTTTTATCTTTTTTGGGGAATATCCGCTCTCAGGACTGCTCAATGATATCACCATTTTATTGTTGGTGAGTTTTTTGGTCACTTCCGTGGATTCCGCCGTATTTGTGTTGAGCATGTTCACGGACAAGGGCAATCCCGATCCGCAGAAGAAACATCGGCTCATCTGGTCCATCTTTATTTTGTTGGCCACCTTGGCGCTCATTCTGTTGGGCAATGCCAAACCGGACATTGATGTGCTCACTGCCGTTCAGAAACTGCTCATCATCACTTCCCTGCCCTTCGCTTTTTTTATGGTATTTATGGCCGCGGTGTTCTTAAGTGGATTCAAAGGCAATACTCAATAATCAATTAACAATGGGCAATGACCAATGCCTATCTTGTCATTTCGACATGAGATGTAAAGCATCGATTGAGAAATCTCAATCAACAGATTTCTCACAGCTCCTTCGCCTTATGCTCAGGACAGGGTTATAAATGACCTAGAACAATCAATATCATTCCCGCACAGGCGGGAATCCACCACCCCAAAAACAAAATGGATTCCTGCTTTCGCAGGAATGACAAAGAGCATTCGAGAAAATTGGTGCCATTTGTGTGCAACAAAAAAGAGATTTCTCACATTCGTTCGAAATGACAAAAGGTATTCGAGATAATTCGTGCAATTTGTGTCCAACAAGAGAATGGTCATTTCGATATGAGATGTAAAGCATCGATTGAGAAATCTCAACCAACCCATAGATTTCTCACAGCTCCTTCGCCTTATGCTCAGGACAAGGTTCGAAATGACTTGGTATTAAGCCTTTGGGAGGAAAACTTCCGCCATCATACAACGGGCACTACCACCCCCACAGGTCTCAATGGTATCCAACGGGCTGTGGATGATGGTGCAATGTTTCTCAATAGCCTTGATCTGATCATTTCTGAGACTGTTGTATGCGGCTGAACTCATCACCATAAAGCGTTGGTCGTTGGCCCCGATCACTTGGAGCATGTTCCCAGCAAAGTGGTACATCTGCTCCTCGGTAATGTCGATGATTTCCTTACCATCCATCTTAAGATGGTCCACTACATTCTTGCGTTCTTTCTTATCATCAATAGTGGCCAAACAAATCACCGCAAAGGTCTCGGCCATGGCCATCATCACATTGGTGTGGTAAATGGGCAAACGCTGCCCGTCCACGGTCTGGTTGGCCGTAAAAATGACGGGGAAACAGTCGAAATCCTCACAGAACTCAATGAAAAGTTCCTCATGGGCCCGTTCGGACAGCGCACAATACGCCTTTTGATGGACACGGTCCAAAAGAATGCTTCCCGTTCCCTCCAAAAACACGCCTTCTTCCTCAGCTTCGGTATAGTCCATGACATTGTTGATGGCAAAACCTTGCCGTTCCAAAATGTCCAAAATATCCTCACGGCGTTCCTTTCTTCGGTTTTCGGCAAACATAGGGTATACGCAAACCGTCCCGTCTTCATGAAAGGAGACCCAGTTGTTCGGAAAAATGGAATCCGGGGTGTCCTGTTCCTTGATATCGTCCACCACGACCACTTGAACCCCGTGATCCCGAAGCTCCTGTACAAAAGCGTCAAACTCCTGTTGTGCCTTCTGGTTGATCTCCGTGTTCTTTAGGTCAAGGTCTTCCTGAAAATAATTGTTGACGGCTGTTTGTTCGTTCATCCGGAAAGCCACCGGACGAATCATGAGAATGGTATTGGTAATCTGTGTCCTCAATGTTTGTTTTGTTAAGTTTTCTAGACAAAGGTGAGTATTATTCCCGAATCAAGGGCATGGTACTGCACCGAAGTAATCCCTCCTGTTTGGCAATTTCGGCATAGGGGATTTCCTCTACGGTAAAACCTTGTTCCCGTAACCAGTTATTGAGTCGGGTAAATCCTTTTTCGGACACCACCACGTCAGGGGAAATTGAAAATACGTTGCTGAACATTTGATACATTTCGTCTTTGTTGATCTCAAAAACATTGTCTTTTCCAAAATAGTCCACCAACCATTGGTATTCCTCTTCCAACAGAAATCCATTTCTGTGCAAAATGGCCTTATCCTTCCCCACAGGTTGAAAACAACAGTCCAAATGCAGGGCATTTTCCTTGGGGTCTGTGTTGGATTTACGTAGTTCAAAAGACTTTACGGTTTTGTGGGGAAACATCTGTCGGATGTACTCCACGGCTTCCTTATTGGTACGGGCCGTGATATAATCCGGGTAATCCGGGCCGGTATAGGTTCCGATAAAGATATGGTCGTTCCAGGGCATTACGTCCCCGCCCTCAATATGAACTTCTTCCGGAGGTCGAATGATCTTGTTGGGGTCTATTTTGTCCAACACCTCACGAATGGCCACGAACTCCCGTTCGCGATCCGGGAGAATGTTGGCGTGAAAAAGCTTGTCCTCAATCACAAAAGCAATATCACGGGCAAAAATCTGATTGCAGTCATGCAACACTTCTGGGCGATATACCTCCACTCCATGTTTCTGGAACACTTGGGCAAAGGCATCCATTTCCAATATCATATCAGCTTCCTTGGGGTAGGTTCCCGCCAAAATATGTTCCAAGGATTTGGGATCATAGGCTTCATCAGGACTGGGTATGGGACCACAGCTTTTGGCCGTACCCAAAATTACAGCCTTCAAGGGGCTGGTTTCATCCACAATATTCAATTGCATCATACCGGGTTATGCTATTATTGATACATGAGCATCAAGATACATGGGGTTTCCCATAAAATTTTAAGGCAAATCTAGTGTTTTACCATCTATTTTCCATTTGTAGGAAAAGAAAAAACCATAGTCTTTTTACGGGTTTCCCTTAGTTGAAATTAGCAATTGGACAAAATCTTAATATTTTGATTATCATGTCATTAAAAACAACCACTTCATGCGTTTTTTTACCCTATAAATGTGAAGACTACTTTTTTAATCATTACATTTGTACTAAGATTTTTCTTACAAATGAAAAAAGTGTTTTTTTCTTCCATATTGGTTGTAGGGCTGGTTGCCATCCTTGGTCAAATCAATGCCAAGCATTACGGAGGTCTCTTTTCAGACGACACCAAGGCTGAACATAAAGAGCCTGTGGTGTATTCTGCAAAATTCAAGGAATGTATCGATATCAAGGATTTCCCCAAAAAGAAACCCTCAAAATATGAAGCTGCTTTTGAAGAAAGTGGCAGGGATATGGAGATGGTCCAAGCTTCCCTTAAAAAATTCAAGGTTTCTCTTGACTCTACTTTAAAAAACTTGAGCTATATAGACGCGCACGAATTTTTACACACACGGTTTCAACAATCCGAAGCGTTTATATTGAATCATGATGATATCTCCAAAACACAAGAATACTACCACCGCGAAATCATGCGGATAAGCTATGACCATGACCGGCTCCTAAATCTTGATTCAGGTAATTTCCATTAAAGGTCCAATAAAAAAGGCGATTGAAAATTCAATCGCCTTTTTATTTTGTTGACTATCTTTTCTCCAAGGGAACAAAAGACCTCAAGTTTTCGCCAATATAGACCTGACGTGGTCTTCCGATAGGTTCTTTACGCAAGCGCATCTCTCTCCATTGTGCAATCCACCCGGGCAATCTACCCAAAGCAAACATCACGGTGAACATTTCGGTTGGGATGCCCAACGCCCTATAAATGATTCCGGAATAGAAATCCACGTTGGGATATAATTTACGATCTACAAAGTACTTATCTTCCAAAGCTTCTTTTTCCAAACCTTTGGCGATATCCAGAATAGGGTCCTCTATCCCCAAGTTGCCCAATACTTCGTCAGCAGCTTTTTTAATGATCCTTGCCCTTGGGTCAAAGTTTTTGTACACGCGGTGTCCAAAGCCCATCAATCTAAAAGGATCGTTCTTATCCTTGGCCTTGGCCATATATTTTTTGGTATCGCCGCCATCTTCCTGTATGGCTTCCAACATTTCCAAAACCGCTTGGTTGGCCCCACCGTGCAATGGTCCCCATAGCGCAGAGATTCCCGCCGATAGCGAAGCGAACAACCCTGCATGGGATGAGCCCACAATACGTACGGTTGATGTGGAACAGTTTTGCTCATGGTCTGCATGCAAAATCAATAGTTTGTCCAATGCATTGATGGCAATAGGGTCTTTCTTGTATTCTTGGTTAGGCCTTTTGAACATCATTTTGTGGATATTCTCCACATAGCCCAAACTATCATCACCATAATCCAGTGGCAACCCCTTTTTCTTACGCTGTGTCCAAGCCACTAAAACTGGAAACTTGGCCAAAATGCGTACAATGGAATTGTACATGGCACTTTCCGAAGAAACATCCACAGAACTTGGGTTAAAAGCCACCAAGGCACTCGTCAAGGAAGACAGGACACCCATGGGGTGTGCCGACTTTGGAAAACCGTCCAAGATTTTTTTCATCTCTTCATCCACTTGCGACTCCTCTTTGATATCGCTGTGGAATTTTTCCAATTGTTCTTTATTGGGCAATTCGCCAAAAATCAGCAAATATGCCACTTCCAAAAAGTCGGCTTTCTCTGCAAGCTCTTCAATGGAGTACCCTCGATACCGTAAAATCCCCTTTTCGCCGTCCAAAAAGGTAATGGCACTTTCGCAAGAACCGGTGTTCTTGTACCCTGGATCTAAGGTCACTATCCCACTTTCCGCCCTCAAGCTTTTTATATCAATTGCCAATTCATCTTCAGTACCTTTCACCACGGGAAATTCATACCGTTTCCCTCCATATTCGAGTATAGCTGTATCCGACATTTTATGTTTTAATAGATTAGTAAAAATAGAGGCGGAAAAATACGAAAAAGCAGAACCATTAACAATTTACAATCGCTATTTGTGTTGGTATTAACAGTAAAATACCAATTGCAAAAAAATTGTTATGATTCTAATCGGTATAGGACCTTGTAATACTCATCCACCGACTTCTTCCAGGTAAAGCGCATGCGCTTGGCCGCTGTCTGGATTTTCTTCCAAGTGGGTTTATCGTTTTGATACACATCCAACGCTTCATCCAGGGTTTCCAACATGTTCTTTATCTTTTCCTCATAGTTCTCGCCGTCAAAACTGAAACCGGTCTTCATGTGTTTCACGGTATCTTTCAGTCCACCTGTATTGTGCACCAAACAAGGGTTTCCATTGCGCATGGCCAACATCTGGCTAATGCCACAAGGCTCAAAAAGGCTGGGCATAAAATAGAGGTCGGATTCCAGATAAATGGAGTCTATTAAATTCTCTGATTGCCCGTTGGTAAAAATGAAGTTTTTGTGCTCGTAGCTCAACTTTCGGAAGAGCTCCTCATATTCCGGGGCACCGGTACCCAACAGCATAAAAATACCGTCCACTTTTTCGAGCTTCTTCAGGATTTCCACAAAGGCTTCCGGGGAACGCATAAAAAAATAGAACTTTTGCTCCGTTAACCGGGCCACACTGGAGGCAATGAACTTAGGCCTATTATCCACAAATTCCATAATCTTCTCACCCGTATGGGCCAGAAAATCTGCCTTGTATTTTTTGGATTCTTCTTGCAGCCATCTAAAGAGGGCTTTGACCGTATTCCTATAAATGAATCCCTTTGACTCTTTATTGATATTCTTGTAATTACAGCCGTTGAGTATCCCGAAGAGCCTTCCTTCATCATCGGCCTTTTGTAAATCTCTTTCCAACCCTTCTCCCCCTATAAATTCAGGAGGTGAGCTCGGCAATAAAATATCTTCCTTGTAAGAGGGGGAAACAGTGTGTACCGCATCGGCAAAACGGATTCCCACGGCCATAAGGTTGATGCAGTCCTTATATCTGTAATCCATGAGTGCCTTATAATCAATGGGGGCATTGGGAAACCAATTTTTCACGGATGAATAGTTGTCATCAAAGGGTCGTATCCCCTGAATTGCCAGATTATGGATACTATATACAAACCGAAGATCCTTTAGGTTTTTGTATTCGGGATGATATTGCCTTAAAAACAGTAAGAGACTGGAATGCCAATCGTGCAAATGGACCACATCCAAATCCCCAAAAGCTCCTTTTTTAATCGCCTCGGCCACTGCGGTACAGAAAATGAAATACTTAATGGCATCGGTATAAAAAGGTTCTTCGGGGTCATTATGGTAAATATGGGCGATATCCCCAGACTCAATCTCTGGGTGGTGCAACACATAGTGTACAATATTTGGGTACTCCTTTTTGGGCTTTACCTCATAAAGTTCTGCCATGTATCCCAGACCCCTTAGGCTAAAATTCAGGTTGGTCCTGAGTAGCTCTCCATGATGTAACCTTCCGTAGGAAGGTACTACAACGTGTACCTTGTCTCCACGTTCGGAAATCATCCGGGGCACATCCCGGACCACATCACCCATTCCTCCGGCCTTGCAATTGGCCAGTCCATCATTTTCCGCAGCAACAAAAAGGAAATTGTTCATAGGTACGTTTTAGTTTGTTCAGTTACAAACATTAATTTATATAAAGTTTGCCACGGTTACAAATAAAAAGCCTTTCTCTGTTGAGAAAGGCTTTTCTATGCTAAAAAAACATTATGATTTATTTTACCTTGAAGGCTTTTTCCTTAGGGTAGTAGGCTACACTTCCCAACTCCTCCTCTATGCGGAGCAATTGGTTGTATTTTGCCATACGGTCACTTCTTGAAGCTGAACCGGTCTTGATCTGACCCGTGTTCAAGGCCACGGCCAAATCGGCAATGGTATTGTCCTCGGTCTCCCCGGAGCGGTGCGACATTACTGAAGTATACCCGGCATTTTTGGCCATGTTCACGGCAGCAATGGTCTCTGTAAGCGTACCTATTTGGTTTACCTTAATCAAGATGGAATTGGCAATACCGTTTTCGATACCTCTGGACAAACGCTCTACATTGGTCACGAACAAATCGTCCCCAACCAACTGTACCTTGTCACCTACCTTATCAGTAAGCATCTTCCAGCCATCCCAGTCGTTTTCATCCATTCCGTCCTCGATGGAGATGATTGGATATTTTTCACAAAGATCGGCCAAGTATTGGGCTTGCTCTTCAGAAGTCCTTACCATTCCTTTATCACCTTCAAACTTGGTGTAGTCGTACTTTCCATCCACATAAAACTCCGCAGAAGCACAGTCCAAAGCGATCATGACATCATCACCCAATTTGTATCCAGCCTTTTCAACCGCTTTTGCAATGGTGTCCAAAGCATCTTCGGTACCACCTTCCAAAGTAGGGGCAAAACCACCTTCATCACCAACAGCGGTACTCAAACCACGGTCGTGCAATACTTTTTTCAGGTTGTGGAAAATCTCAGTACCCATTTGCATGGCGTGGGTGAAGTTTTTGGCCTTGACCGGCATTACCATAAACTCTTGGAATGCGATAGGTGCATCTGAGTGCGACCCACCATTGATAATATTCATCATGGGTACAGGAAGCGTGTTGGCGCTTACCCCACCTACATAACGATATAGTGGCATACCCAACTCATTGGCAGCAGCTTTGGCCACAGCCAAGGAAACTCCAAGAATGGCGTTGGCACCAAGTTTGGATTTGTTGGCGGTTCCGTCCAATTCTATCATGGTCTGGTCTATAAGGTTCTGCTCAAACACAGAGGTACCCACCAATTCTTCGGCAATGATAGAATTGACATTGTCCACAGCCTTGGCGACACCTTTACCCATATAGGTATTTCCTCCATCCCTAAGTTCAACAGCTTCATGCTCTCCTGTTGAGGCGCCTGAAGGTACGGCAGCCCTTCCCAAAATTCCATTTTCGGTAACTACATCTACCTCTACCGTAGGATTACCTCTTGAATCCAATATCTGTCTTGCATGAATGTTGATAATAATGCTCATTTTTAACTAAATGTTTGTGGTTTTTATTAATTGGGCTAAGATACGAAAGGTGTCTCTTTTTACGCCATCTTACCGCCCATAAAACGTGCTAAATAACCTAAAAATAAACTATAACGTTTTAGTTTTTCCCAGTCTTGATCGCATCAAAAAACTGGTCGAAAAGGTAATCGGCATCATGTGGTCCAGGACTTGCCTCTGGGTGATATTGTACCGAGAACACCTCTTTATCCTTCATCCGAATCCCAGCTACCGTTTGATCGTTCAAATGGGTATGGGTAATCTCCAAATCCGGATGGGCCTCGGTCTCTTCCCTGTTGATGGCAAAACCGTGGTTTTGCGAAGTGATTTCCCCTTTCCCAGTCACCAAATTGAGGATTGGATGATTGATTCCCCTGTGCCCGTTGTACATTTTATAGGTGGAAACCCCATTGGCCAAGGCCAATACTTGGTGCCCCAAACAAATCCCAAAGAGTGGTTTATCTGAATTAATCATTTTCTTGGCTGCGGCAATGGCATCCGTCAACGGTTCTGGATCACCAGGTCCATTGGAGATGAAATACCCATCCGGGTTCCATTCCTTCATTTCTTCAAAAGAAGCATTGTAAGGGAAGACTTTGATGTAAGCTCCTCTTTTCGCCAAGTTTCGCAGGATGTTCTTTTTGATCCCGATATCCAAAGCGGATATTTTGTATGTTGAATTTTCATCACCATAGTAATAAGGCTCTTTGGTGGATACTTTGGAGGAAAGCTCCAAACCTTCCATACTTGGAACGCTCTTCAACTCTTCCTTTAGGGCGTCTATTTCATCCACACGGGTAGAGATCAAAGCGTTCATGGCCCCATGGTCCCTGATGTAACTTACCAAGGCTCTAGTATCGACATCCGAAATGGCCAACAGATTGTTCTTGTCCAAGAACTCCAATAGGCTCATATTGGCGCTGGGCCTAGAGTATTCATAACTGAAATTTTTACAGATAAGACCTGCAATCTTTACGGAGTCGGACTCAATCTCATCGGCGTGTGTGCCATAGTTTCCTATATGGGCATTGGTGGTCACCATAAGTTGCCCAAAATAAGAGGGGTCGGTAAAAATTTCCTGATAACCGGTCATCCCGGTATTAAAACAAACCTCTCCTACAGCGGTGCCTTCTTTTCCTTCCACGGCCTTACCATAAAAAATGGTTCCATCGGCCAACAATAGTAATGCTCTTTTTTTCGCGTGATACTTCATTTGTGTGCTCTAATTTCAGTTTTGACAAAAAAACATAAAAAAAGGATAAGTTCTCACTTATCCTTTTTCCACTAATACAATAGTTAATAACATTGTTCTTATTCTTCAGAATCGTCGGTTTTGGTTTCGGCCACTGGCGCAACCGGCTCAGCTTTCTTAGCTCCTCCCCTTCTACTTCTTCTTGTGGTTTTCTTCTTGGGCTGACCTGCGTTGTACAGTTCATTGAAGTCTACCAATTCTATCATGGCCATATCGGCATTATCCCCTAGTCGGTTACCCAACTTGATGATTCGGGTATATCCTCCTGGTCTATCAGCAACTTTTTCAGCTACGCTTCCAAAAAGTTCTGTAATGGCCTCCTTGTTTCTTAGGCTGCTGAAAACAATCCTTCTGTTGTGCATGCCTTTTTCGGCAGTTTGGTTGTTCTCTGTCTTGGCCTTGGTGATCAAGGGCTCCACAAATTGTTTCAAAGCCTTGGCCTTGGCAACTGTGGTGTTGATTCTCTTATGCTCAATAAGGGAACATGCCATATTGGCCAACATGGCCTTTCT
>CP051244.1:3631481-3651184 GCA_017795045.1 Allomuricauda sp.
CCCAAAGTATCCACTTCGGCAGCTTTAAGGCAGTTCAAGGCTCTTACGGAAAGGTCCATGTCCACCAATTTGGTCTTCAACAACTGACGCATGTGCAAAGATTCCTCATCATAGGTCTCTGTTTGTGCGATTTCATCGGCCTCAAGGGTGATGCGCTCATCAGAGAACAACATAAAGTGATGGATCAAAACTTTGGCAGCTTCGGTCAAAGCATCTTTTGGGTGGATGGAACCATCGGTAAGAATCTCGAAAACCAATTTTTCGTAATCGGTCTTTTGCTCTACCCTAAAGTTCTCAATGCTGTATTTTACGTTTTTCACCGGAGTGTAAACGGAATCCACGGCAATGCTTCCCAAAGGTGCATTGGATTTTTTGTTTTCCTCGGCAGGAACGTATCCACGTCCTTTTTCTATAACGATCTCAAGGTTGATGCTCACTTTGGGATCCATGTTACAGATCACCAACTCTGGGTTGAGCACTTGGTATCCTGAGATGAATTTTTGGAAATCACCGGCGGTCAACTGTTCCTTTCCGCTAACGGAAATGGAAACAGTCTCGCTCTCAACATCATCAATCTGTCTTTTAAAACGAACCTGCTTTAGGTTCAAAATGATCTCAGTTACGTCTTCAACAACGCCTGGGATAACAGAAAACTCATGTTCAACTCCATCTATGCGCACAGAAGTGATGGCAAAACCTTCCAAAGAGGAAAGCAATACCCTTCTCAACGCATTCCCAACTGTTAATCCATAGCCAGGTTCCAAAGGGCGAAATTCAAATTTCCCTTCGAAATCTGTTGAATCTATCATTATAACTTTATCGGGCTTCTGAAAATTAAGTAATGCCATAATTGGATTARTGTTGAATTCTTATTTAGAGTACAATTCGACAATCAGTTGTTCCTTGATGTTTTCAGGAATCTGAAGTCTTTCTGGAACAGTCACAAAAGTTCCTTCTTTTGTAGCCGAGTTCCAAGTAATCCATTCGTAAACACTACTATTGTTTGCCAATGAATCTTCGATAGCTTGAACGGATTTGGATTTTTCCCTAACACCTACTACATCACCAGGCTTCAATTTATAGGAAGGAATGTTCACTACATCACCGTTAACGGTAATGTGACGGTGCGATACCAACTGGCGCGCTCCCCTTCTGGAAGGAGAAATTCCCATTCTGTAGACCACATTGTCCAAACGGGATTCGCACAATTGAAGCAACACCTCACCGGTTACTCCTTCTTTTCTTTTGGCTTCGGCAAAAAGGTTACGGAACTGACGCTCCAAAATACCATAGGTATATTTGGCTTTTTGCTTTTCCATCAACTGGACGGCATATTCGGATTTTTTTCCGCGACGTCTGTTGTTACCGTGTTGTCCTGGAGGATAATTTTTCTTTTCAAAAGACTTGTCGTCCCCGAAAATCGCTTCTCCAAACTTTCTAGCGATCTTAGTTTTTGGTCCTGTGTATCTTGCCATCTTCTTTAAAAATTGGAAAGTGCGATTATGAATTAAGGCTTATCCTTCGATAATCTAACTGCACCTTCGGTGAAGACCCTATTGGGCCGTTGAATATACTAAAATTAAACTCTTCTTCTTTTGGGTGGTCTACAACCATTGTGTGGAAGTGGTGTTACATCTACAATCTCGGTAACTTCAATACCTGAGTTGTGGATGGAACGGATGGCAGATTCCCTACCGTTTCCTGGTCCTTTTACATATACCTTAACTTTGCGCAAACCTGCTTCGTGGGCAATTTTTGCACAATCCTCTGCTGCTATCTGAGCCGCATAAGGGGTATTTTTCTTGGAACCACGGAATCCCATTTTTCCTGCGGAAGACCATGAAATCACATCACCTTTTTTGTTGGTAAGCGATATGATGATGTTATTAAAAGATGCAACAACGTGTGCCTCGCCAGTAGATTCGACGATCACTTTACGTTTTTTCGTTGTCTTGGTATTTGCCTTTGCCATATTTTTTAGTTTCTAGTGTTAGCTCTTAGTTATTGGAATCCTAGACTTTTACATTTCAAACAGATTCTTCTAACGTCTAAATACTAACTAATGACTGTTACTGCTTATTATTTAGTTGCTTTTTTCTTGTTGGCAACTGTCTTTCTTTTTCCTTTTCTGGTCCTAGAGTTGTTCTTGGTACGCTGACCCCTAAGCGGCAATCCTGCTCTGTGGCGAATTCCACGGTAACAACCGATGTCCATCAATCGTTTGATGTTCAATTGGGTCTCTGAGCGAAGTTCACCTTCAATGGTATAAGCGGAAACAGCTTCCCTGATACGACCGATCTCATCATCGTTCCATTCAGAAACTTTTGTATCCTCACTTACTTGGGCGGTCTTCAAAATCTCTTGCGCCCTACTTTTACCTACTCCGAAGATGTAGGTAAGTGCAATAACGCCACGCTTTTGTTTAGGTATATCTACACCTGCAATTCTTGCCATAATTACCCTTGTCTTTGTTTAAATCTAGGATTCTTTTTGTTGATTACGTACAATCTGCCTTTTCTGCGAACTATTTTGCATTCGGCACTCCTCTTCTTTATTGATGCTCTTACTTTCATCGTAATTAGTATCTATAAGTAATTCTTGCTTTCGTTAAATCGTATGGACTCATTTCCAACTTTACCTTATCCCCGGGGAGCAACTTGATGTAGTGCATCCTCATTTTTCCGGAGATGTGTGCCGTTACCACGTGTCCGTTTTCCAATTCTACCCTGAACATTGCATTGGACAATGCTTCAATGATAGATCCGTCTTGTTCTATTGCTGGCTGCTTTGCCATAAATTATGCTACTTTTCTATTCTTTCCGGTTTTCATCAAACCGTCGTAATGTCTGTTCAACAAATACGAGTTCACTTGTTGTACGGTATCTATTGCTACACCAACCATGATCAACAATGATGTTCCTCCGTAGAACAGTGCCCATCCGGCCTGTACATCCATCAACTTTACCACAATGGCCGGCAAAACGGCCAATAGTGCCAAGAACACGGAACCGGGAAGGGTGATCAATGACATGATCTTGTCCAAATAATCACCAGTTTCCTTTCCAGGTCTGATACCAGGAATAAAACCTCCACTTCTCTTCAAATCATCGGCCATTTTATTGGTAGGCACGGTGATGGCTGTATAGAAGTATGTGAAAATGATGATCAATACTCCAAACAAGATGTTGTAGGCCAATCCGAATATATCGGCAAACTGAACTTCCATCCATTGTCCTACCGCTGTATTGTTGAATGTTCTTCCCAACAAACTTGGTGCAAACATAATAGCTTGTGCAAAAATGATAGGCATTACCCCAGATGCATTCAATTTTAATGGAATGTACTGGCGTGCTCCCATTACGTTCTTTTCGTATCCACCTGAAGCTGTTCTTCTGGCGTATTGTACCGGAATCTGTCTTACGGCCATCACCAAAAGTACACTGGCCAAGATGACCAAGAACCATACAATGACCTCAATCAACATAAACATGATACCTCCTGTGTTGTTGGTAGTCCTTGAAACAAATTCCTGAACAAAGGACTGTGGCATGGTGGCAATAATACCGATCATGATCAATAGGGAGATACCGTTTCCGATACCTTTATCCGTGATTTTTTCACCCAACCACATAGCAAAAACACATCCGGTCACCAAAATAATCACTGCTGGAACAATAAAGTCCAACCCTTTGCCCAATACAAAGGCACTATCTGGAACTCCAAGTGCTCCAAGTCCGTACAAATATGCAGGAGCTTGGACAATACAGATACCAATGGTCAACCATCGTGTAATCTGGTTGATGGTCTTTCTACCACTTTCACCTTCTTTCTGCAATTTTTGCAGATAAGGAATGGCAATTCCCATCAACTGTACCACAATGGATGCGGAGATATAAGGCATAATTCCCAGTGCAAATACAGATGCATTGGCAAAAGCTCCTCCAGTGAACGCATTAAGCAATCCCAAAATACCATCCTCGGCGGCCGTATTCAATTGGGTCAATTGCGTAGTATCAATACCAGGAAGGACAATTCGGGTACCAAAACGGTATACCAACAACAACCCTAGGGTAAGGATGATACGTTGTCTCAGTTCCTCAATCTTCCAGATATTTGATATGGTATCTATAAATTTCTTCATGCTATACGAATTCCTTATAAACTTATTGCTTCGCCTCCTGCAGCTTCAATGGCAGCTTTGGCGGAAGCCGTAAATTTATGTACAGATACTTTTAGGCCGGCTTTCAATTCGCCATCGCCCAAAATCTTAACCAAGTCATTTTTGTGGGCCAATCCGTTTTCCACAAGAGTGTCCAAAGTAACTTCTTTTTTCACAGTTCCATTGTCCACCAATTCTTGTAGTTTACCAAGATTGATTCCTCTGTATTCCTTTCTGTTGATGTTTTTGAACCCAAACTTGGGGACACGTCTTTGCAAAGGCATTTGACCTCCTTCAAAACCAATCTTTTTGGAATATCCTGATCTGGACTTGGCACCTTTGTGTCCACGGGCGGCAGTACCTCCCTTACCGGAGCCTTCTCCTCTACCTAAGCGTTTTCCCTCTTTGTGAACAGCGCCTTCCGCTGGTTTAAGATTGTGTAAATCCATGTTCCGTTATATTTTAAGCTTCCTCTGTGGAAACCAAGTGTTTTACCTTATTTACCATTCCAAGGATACTAGGTGTTGCTTCATGCTCAACAACATGCCCGATCTTGCGCAGTCCAAGGGCTTCCAAAGTCCTTTTTTGGTCTTGTGTCCTTTTGATAGCGCTCCTTACTTGTGTAACCTTAATCTTTGACATAATATCCTCGTGTTTATCCTTTAAAGACTTTTTCCAAAGAAACTCCTCTCTGCTTGGCCACGGTATCGGCACTCCTTAACTGCAACAAGGCATCAAAGGTAGCTTTTACCACGTTGTGTGGGTTGGATGAACCTTGGGACTTGGACAATACGTCTTGTACCCCAACAGCTTCCAATACGGCCCTTACAGCTCCACCGGCGATTACCCCGGTACCATGTGATGCAGGCTTAATGAAAACCCTTGCACCGCCATATTTACCTTTTTGTTCATGGGGAAGTGTAGCTTTGGTCAAAGGAATACGAACCAAATTCTTTTTGGCATCCTCGATAGCTTTTGCAATTGCAGTGGCTACTTCCTTTGATTTTCCCAAACCATGTCCAACAACACCGTTTTCATCACCAACAACAACTATGGCTGAAAAACCAAAAGCTCTACCACCCTTGGTTACTTTGGTAACCCGTTGTACACCAACCAAACGGTCTTTCAACTCAAGTCCTCCTGGCTTTACTATTTCTACGTTCTTGTAATTCTGGTACATAGTCTTATTAGAATTTTAGTCCTGCTTCCCTAGCTCCTTCAGCCAATGATTTAACTCTTCCGTGATAAAGGTTTCCACCTCGATCAAAAGACACGGTCTCAACACCTAGCTTAAGGGCTTTTTCCGCTATGGCCTTACCCACATTGGTTGCAACCTCACTCTTGGTTCCTTTGGCTTCCACTTCCTTATCTCGTGATGAGGCTGCCGCCAAAGTTACTCCCTTGTTGTCGTCGATCAACTGGGCATATATTTCCTTATTGCTTCTGAAGACAGACAATCTTGGTCTTGCCTCAGTTCCGAAGGATACCTTTCGTATTCTTCTTCGGATGCGTAATTTTCTTTCAGTCTTAGATAATCCCATAGTCTTAATTATTAAGCTGATTTACCTGCTTTTCTTCTCAATTGTTCACCCACAAACTTGATACCTTTTCCTTTGTAAGGCTCTGGCTTACGGAAGGATCGTATCTTGGCGGCCACCTGACCTACCAATTGCTTATCGTGGGATGTTAGTTTTATGATAGGGTTCTTCCCTTTTTCGGAGACGGTCTCAACTTTCACTTCTGGAGCAATGTCCATAACGATGTTATGAGAGAATCCTAGGGCCAAGTCCAATTTCTGACCTTGGTTGCTGGCTCTGTATCCAACACCCACAAGCTCCAATTCCTTGCTCCATCCTTGAGAGACTCCTTTTACCATATTGGCAAAAAGGGCACGATATAACCCATGCTTTGCTTTGTGTTCTTTGGAATCAGAGGGTCTTTCTACCAATACGTTCCCATCCTCAACCTTTACATCAACTCCAGAGAATTCTTGGGAAAGCTCTCCCATTTTACCTTTTACGGTAACCAAGGTATCTTTCACCTCTACGGTGACCCCTTCTGGAATTGCAACTGGACTGTTACCTATTCTTGACATTTTCTTCTCTTTTCTCGATTAATATACGTAGCACAATACTTCACCACCTACATTCTCCTGCTTGGCTTGCTTGCTGGTCATTACACCGTGGGATGTAGACACAATGGCTATTCCCAAACCGTTCAATACTCTAGGCAAATCGTTAGAGTTTGAATACTTGCGCAGACCAGGCTTACTTACCCGTTGCAGTTTCTTTATAATGGGCTCTTTGGAAAACTTATCGTACTTAAGGGCTATTTTAATGTTCCCTTGTGCACCGTCATCCTCGAACTTGTAACTCAAAATATAGCCTTGATCAAACAATATTTTGGTAATTTGTTTCTTTAGATTGGAAGCGGGAACGTCCACTACCCTATGACCTGCCATGTTGGCATTTCTGATTCTGGTCAAATAATCTGAAATTGGATCTGTAAGCATTTCTTTTCTTTATCTAAATTACCAACTTGCCTTTTTAACTCCTGGTATCAAACCTTGATTGGCCATCTCCCTGAAAGTAACCCTTGATATTCCAAAAGTTCTCATATAACCTCTTGGTCTTCCTGTCAATTTACAACGGTTACGCATACGTACCGGAGATGCATTCTTAGGCAACTTCTGAAGAGCTTCGTAATCTCCAGCCTCCTTTAGCGCCTTTCTTTTCTCGGCATATTTTGCAACCATTTTTGCCCTTTTTCTCTCACGGGCTTTCATTGATTCCTTGGCCATACTAGTTCTTTTTAAAGGGTACTCCCATTTCGGTTAACAATGATTTTGCTTCTTTATCGGTTTGTGCCGATGTAACAAACGTGATGTCCATCCCGTTGATCCTATTGATCCTGTCTATATTGATCTCTGGGAAGATGATCTGCTCAGTGATACCCAAGTTGTAGTTACCCCTACCGTCAAAACCAGTAGCTTTAACTCCTTGGAAATCCCTTACCCTTGGTAGGGCAGATGTAATCAATCTATCCAAGAATTCGTACATACGCTCACCTCTCAAGGTAACTTTGGCTCCGATGGGCATTCCCTTTCTCAATTTAAAGGTAGCAACGTCCTTTTTGGAAAGAGTGGCAACTGCTTTCTGACCTGTAATGTTGGTCAACTCGTCCACGGCATGATCAATAAGCTTCTTGTCGGAAACTGCTGCTCCAACACCACGGCTTACCACAATCTTTTCCAACTTGGGAACCTGCATTACGTTACTGTAACCGAATTCTTCGGTAAGCGCCTTTATTACACGCTCTTTATATTCCTGCTTTAATCTTGGTATATAACTCATGACTAAATTACTTCATTGGATTTTTTGGAAACCCTTACTTTTTTTCCATCTCTTTCTTCGTACCCAACTCGGGTTGCATCACCAGATTTTGGATCGATCAAGGAAAGATTGGAAACATGTATTGGCGCCTCCTTTTTGGTTATACCTCCCTGAGGGTTCTGTGCGCTAGGCTTTTCGTGCTTGGATACCTCATTGACACCCTCTACGATAGCTTTGTTCTTTTCACGGAATACGCGAAGCACTTTACCTTCACTGCCTTTGTGGTCTCCCGCAATGACTCTTACTGTATCCCCTGTTTTTATTTTCAACTTCATCTCTCTGTATTCTTTTACAGCACTTCGGGTGCCAATGAAACAATCTTCATAAACTGCTTGTCCCTAAGCTCCCTTGCAACCGGTCCAAAGACACGGGTTCCTCTCATTTCACCAGTAGGGTTCAACAATACGCAGGCATTGTCATCAAAACGGATGTAAGAACCGTCGGGTCTTCTGACCTCTTTTTTGGTTCGAACAACCACTGCAGTGGAAACAGAACCTTTCTTTACAGTACCGTTAGGAGTAGCTTCCTTAACAGTGACAACAATCTTGTCACCCAATGAAGCATACCTTCTCTTTGTTCCTCCAAGTACGCGGATGGTCAAAACTTCTTTTGCACCAGTATTGTCCGCAACCTTTAATCGTGATTCTTGCTGTACCATAATTATTTAGCTCTTTCAAGGATTTCTACCAACCTCCAGCACTTGGTCTTACTCAAGGGCCTGGTTTCCATTATCTTAACGGTATCACCTTCGTTGCAATCGTTCTTTTCGTCGTGGGCAACATACTTCTTGGTCTTCAAAACGAATTTACCGTACATAGGGTGTTTTACTCGCTTTACCTCAGAAACCACAATTGATTTCTCCATTTTGTTGCTGGTAACAACGCCTATTCTTTCTTTTCTTAAATTTCTGTTTTCCATAAGGCAGAACCAATTATTGTAATTCCCTTTTAGTTAATTCTGTTGCAAGTCTAGCTACCGTCCTTCTTGCCTTTCTGATCTGTAAAGGATTTTCCAAAGGAGTAACGGCATGAGCCATTTTCAAGTCGGCATGTTGTTTCTTGAACTCGGCCAACTTCTCCTTTAGCTCTTCAATTGAAAGTTCTTTTACTTCTGATTGTCTCATCTTTCTTCTCAATTAAAAATTAAGCGGAATAATCCCTAGCTACGATAAACTTGGTTTTGACCGGCAATTTCTGGGCGGCTAACCTAAGGGCCTCTTTGGCCACATCCATTGGCACCCCAGCAATTTCGAACATGATTCTTCCAGGCTTCACAACAGCTACCCAATATTCTGGAGCACCCTTACCTTTACCCATACGTACCTCAAGAGGTTTTTTGGTGATGGGTTTGTCCGGGAATATTTTGATCCACAACTGGCCTTGTCTTTTCATGTACCTTGTCGCAGCAATACGCGCAGCCTCGATCTGACGGGAAGTAATGAAGTGGGAATCCATGGACTTGATACCGAACATTCCATTGGAAAGTTGGTGCCCTCTTTGTGAGTTACCCTTCATACGCCCCTTCTGGGCCTTACGAAATTTTGTTCTTTTTGGCTGTAACATCTTACCTTACTTTATCTTATTACTTTCTACGGCGTGGTTTTTTACCACCATCTTGTTTACCGCCTTTTCCTCCTTGACTCTTGCTCAATCCTACCAATGGGGAAAGTTCTCTTTTTCCATAGACCTCACCCTTCATGATCCAAACTTTGATACCCAATCTACCATAGGTAGTGTGAGCTTCGTGCAATGCATAATCTACATCGGCACGGAAAGTGGACAATGGAATTCTTCCTTCCTTGTAAGATTCAGAACGCGCCATTTCAGCTCCGTTCAAACGTCCAGAAATCTGGATCTTGATTCCTTCGGCATTCATACGGATTGCCGCGGCAATGGCCATTTTAATGGCTCTTCTGTATGAAATCCTGCTCTCAATCTGTCTTGCCACACTGGCAGCGACCAAATTGGCATCAAGCTCAGGTCTCTTGATTTCGTGAATATTGATCTGAACCTCTTTGTTGGTAATCTTCTTAAGCTCTTCCTTAAGTTTATCAACTTCCTGACCTCCCTTACCAATAATGATACCTGGACGAGCCGTGGTAATGGTGATGGTGATCAATTTCAAGGTTCTCTCTATGATAACACGTGATACACTGGCCTTGGCCAAACGTGCATGCACGTACTTTCTAATTTTATCATCCTCAGCCAGCTTATCGCCGTAATCGTTTCCTCCGTACCAGTTGGATTCCCATCCTCTGATAATTCCCAAGCGATTTCCTATTGGATTGGTCTTCTGTCCCATATTCTATTTTCTAGCTTTGAACGTTGTTATTGGATTCCAAAATCATGGTCACATGGTTGGAACGCTTTCTGATTCTGTGGGCCCTTCCTTGAGGAGCGGGACGCAAACGTTTCAACATGGTTCCACCATCAACACGGATTTCCTTGATATAAAGATCCGCATCCTCAATGCTGGCATCTTCATTCTTGGCCTCCCAGTTGGCAATGGCAGAAAGCAATAGTTTCTCCATTTTTCTGGAAGCTTCCTTTGAGTTGAACCTCAAGATGGCCAAAGCCATTTCGATTTGTTTTCCTCTTACCAAATCTGCCACCAAACGCATCTTTCTTGGAGATGTTGGGCAGTTGTTAAGCTTTGCAATAGCAAGTTGCTTTTTCTCTTCCTTTAACCTTTCGGCCATTTGTCTTTTACGAACTCCCATAGCTTACTTACTTTTTACCTTTGTTTTTGGCTCCTGCATGACCCCTAAAAGATCGTGTAGGTGAAAATTCTCCAAGTTTGTGACCTACCATGTTCTCGGTAACATAAACGGGAACAAATTGCTTACCGTTGTGGACCGCGATGGTCTGTCCTACGAAATCCGGCGTTATCATTGAGGCTCTAGACCATGTTTTGATAACCGTTTTCTTTCCTGATTCTATATTGGTTTGGACTTTCTTCTCCAGACTATGATGAACGAATGGTCCTTTTTTTAACGAACGTGCCATTTACTTTTTCTTTTATTTCTTTCTACGTTCTATGATGTATCTATTGGTATCCTTGGTCTTGGAACGGGTTCTGAATCCTTTTGCAGGAATACCGTTCTTAGATCTTGGGTGACCTCCGGAAGCCCTTCCTTCACCACCACCCATTGGGTGATCAACAGGGTTCATGGCTACTGGCCTAGTTCTTGGTCTTCTACCCAACCATCTGCTTCTACCAGCCTTACCGGACACCAACAATTGGTGATCGGAGTTGGAAACCGCACCGATGGTAGCCAAACAAGTGGCCAATATCATACGGGTCTCACCAGAAGGCAATTTAATGGTAACGAACTTACCGTCCTTTGCCATCAACTGGGCAAATGTACCGGCACTTCTTGCCATGATCGCTCCTTGACCAGGTCTCAATTCTATGCAAGAGATAATGGTACCCAATGGAACCTCGCTCAATGGAAGTGCATTTCCAATTTCAGGAGCAGAACCTGTTCCGGATTGGATTTTTTGTCCTACCTGCAAACCATTTTGGGCAACCACATATCTTTTTTCACCATCCTTGTACTCTACCAAGGCGATAAATGCAGTTCTGTTGGGATCGTATTGGATTGAAACCACAGTGGCCTCAACTCCTTGTTTATCCCTTTTGAAATCGATGATTCGATATCTTCTCTTATGACCCCCACCTCTATGGCGCATGGTCATTTTTCCTTGACTGTTCCTACCACCTGACTTTTTTAACGGAGCAAGCAAGCTTTTTTCCGGCTTATCAGTAGTAATCGCGTCAAATCCGTTTACTACTCTAAAACGCTGTCCAGGGGTTATCGGTTTTAATTTTCTAACTGACATTTCTCGTCTTTATAGATTACTGTAAAAATCAATAATATCACCTTCAGCCACATCAACAATTGCCTTCTTCATGGCATTTGTCTTTCCGTGCTGGATTCCGGTTTTTGTATAACGACTCTTACGCGTTGGACCATAGTTCATGGTTCTCACCTTTTCCACAGAAACACCATAAGTAGCCTCTACCGCTTTTTTGATTTCCAACTTGTTAGCCCCAGGCTGAACGTAGAAACCATAACGGTTGAAAAGCTCGCTGTCAGCGGTCATCTTTTCCGTAATTATCGGTCTTATCAACACACTCATGATACTTTTATTTCTTTAGGTTCGATTCAATTCCTTCCAAAGCGCTTTCGGTCAATACTAAACTATTAGCGTTAACTATTTTGTAAGTATTTAATTCTGAGACAGTTACAACTTCGGAGCGTTCCAAATTACGCGACGACAAATATACGTTATTATTTGTATCGCCCAACACTATAAGGGACTTTTTATTTTCCAGACCCAAAGAGGTTAGGAAAGCCACAAAATCCTTGGTCTTTGGAGTTTCAAAATTGAAATCTTCCACAACCAATACGGATTTCTCCTTGGTTTTAAGGCTCAAGGCCGACCTACGGGCCAATCGCTTTACGTTTTTGTTCAATTTTTGGGTATAGTCCTTTGGTCTTGGACCGAAGATTCTACCTCCACCTCTAAAAACAGGGGATTTAATACTACCGGCCCTTGCGGTACCAGTTCCCTTTTGCTTTTTGATCTTACGGGTACTCCCGGCAATCTCAGCTCTCTCTTTAGCTTTGTGGGTCCCTTGTCTTTGATGCGCCAAATACTGCTTTACATCCAAATAGATGGCATGCTCATTGGGCTCTATGGCGAAAACATCGTCAGAAAGGTCTACCTTTCTTCCGGTCTCTTTTCCTTTGATATCTAAAACTGCAACCTTCATTACTTCTCAATTGTTACGTAAGCATTCTTGTGTCCTGGAACACATCCTTTCACTACGATAAGGTTTTTCTCAGGAACCACTTTCAATACTCTCAAGTTTTGGACTGTTACTCTCTCGCCACCCATTCTACCGGCCATTTTCATTCCTTTGAAAACTCGGGCAGGATATGATGCAGCACCAATGGAACCAGGAGCTCTCAATCGGTTGTGCTGACCGTGGGTCGCTTGACCAACTCCACCAAAACCATGACGCTTAACAACCCCTTGAAATCCTTTTCCTTTTGATGTACCAATTACATCAACAAATTCACCTTCCACAAATAGGTCCGCACCTACGACGTCCCCTAATTTGTATTCACCTTCAAAATCTTGGAATTCAACGACTTGTTTCTTTGGAGAAGTACCTGCTTTCTTAAAGTGACCTGTTTCGGCCTTGTTAGCACGTTTTTCTGCCTTGTCATCGAAACCAAGCTGAAGGGCACTGTACCCGTCAACCTCTTCGGTTCTGACTTGGGTAACCACGCATGGTCCAGCTTCGATGACGGTACATGGAACGTTCTTTCCATTCTCGTCGAAGATGCTGGTCATACCGATTTTTCTTCCTATTAACCCAGACATATTTAACTAATTATTAATTGTTTACTTTTCTTTATTTACGCCAATTTCTTGGCAAAAAAATTGGGTCAAGAAAAACATTCTGCTCTGACCCAGATTTTTTTCTTTCACCGTTTTTCCCGAACCATCGTTCGAGACATGTACTTTTTTAGTCTTAAGTGCTAAGTTGAAAGTTATAAATGACCTATAACGAAATTCAAAACTTTCAACTTAACACCTATCACTTTTATCAGACCTTGATCTCAACCTCAACACCACTGGGAAGCTCAAGCTTCATAAGGGCATCGATGGTTTTTGAAGAAGAGCTGTAAATGTCCAAAAGTCTCTTGTAAGAGCTCAATTGGAACTGCTCCCTTGATTTTTTGTTCACGTGGGGTGAACGCAAAACCGTGAATATCTTCTTGTGCGTAGGCAATGGAATGGGTCCAGTTACCACAGCACCGGTCGTTTTTACTGTTTTCACGATCTTCTCAGCAGATTTGTCCACCAAATTGTGATCGTAAGATTTCAATTTTATTCTAATTTTTTGACTCATCTTGCTGAAATTAAGCGGTTACTCCTTTAGCTGCTTTAATCACCTCTTCCGCAATATTGGAAGGAGTTTCGGCATAGTGTGAAAATTCCATGGTGGAAGTAGCCCTACCTGAAGACAATGTCCTCAAGGAAGTTACATACCCGAACATTTCCGATAGTGGAACCTCTGCTTTTACCACTTTGGCACCAGCCCTATCATCCATGTTGTTCACCTGACCTCTTCTTCGGTTCAAATCACCTACAATATCACCCATGTTCTCTTCTGGTGTAAGCACCTCCAATTTCATGATGGGCTCCATTAGAACGGCACGGGCTTTCTTGGCAGCTACTTTGTAACCAAGCTTCGCAGCCAACTCAAAGGACAAGGAATCAGAATCCACAGGGTGGAAAGATCCATCCTTAAGGATAATTTTCATACTATCCATTTCAAAACCAGCCAATGGCCCGTTTTTCATAGCTTCCTTGAAACCTTTTTCTACAGATGGGATATATTCCTTTGGAATGTTACCACCTTTAATTTCGTTGACAAATTCCAATCCGGCCTTGGTCTCGTCACTTGCAGGTTGCATCGTAAATACGATATCCGCAAATTTACCACGACCACCGGTTTGTTTCTTATATGTTTCTCTGTGATCCGCTGTAGCAGTAAGGGCTTCCTTGTACTCAACCTGTGGCTGACCTTGGTTTACCTCTACCTTAAACTCACGCCTTAAACGGTCCACGATGATATCCAAGTGAAGCTCACCCATACCAGAAATAATGGTCTGTCCTGAAGCTTCGTCTGTTTTTACCTGGAACGTTGGATCCTCTTCGGCCAATTTGGCCAAAGCCATACCCAATTTATCCACATCCGCCTTGGTTTTTGGCTCAACCGCGATACCAATAACGGGATCGGGGAAGTTCATACTTTCCAATACGATAGGCGCATTTTCAGCAGACATGGTATCACCAGTCTTGATATCTTTAAATCCTACAGCTGCACCAATATCACCAGCCTCAATATAATCGATGGCGTTTTGTTTATTGGAGTGCATCTGATAGATTCGGGAGATACGCTCTTTTTTACCTGAACGGTTGTTCAAGATGTAAGAACCTGCATCCAAACGACCAGAGTACGCTCTAAAGAAAGCCAAACGACCTACGAAAGGATCGGTAGCGATTTTAAAGGCAAGAGCAGCAAAGGGCTCTTTGGGATCTGGCTTTCTGGTAACTTCTTCACCAGTATCAGGATTGGTTCCTACAATATCATCTTTATCCAAAGGAGAAGGCAAGTAGCGACAAACGGCATCCAAAAGGAACTGAACCCCTTTGTTCTTAAAGGAAGAACCACAAACCATAGGAATGATAGCCCTGTCCATTACCGCAGCACGCAATGCAGCATGCACTTCTTCTTCTGTGATGGAATCTTCATCCTCGAAGAATTTCTCCATCAAATTTTCATCATATTCCGCAACAGCTTCAATCAAGGCAGCTCTGTACTCCTTCACCTCATCCAACATATCAGCAGGAATATCCACAACATCAAACGTAGACCCGAAGTTATCATCGTGCCATACGATTGCCCTGTTCTTGGCCAAATCAACAATCCCTTTAAAGTCTGCCTCTTCACCTATTGGCAATACAATTGGCACCGCATTGGAACCCAACATCTCACGAACTTGCTTACACACGTTCAAGAAGTTGGAACCTTGACGGTCCATTTTGTTCACGAATCCAATTCTAGGCACCTTGTAGTTATCGGCCAATCTCCAGTTGGTTTCGGATTGTGGCTCAACACCGTCTACTGCACTGAACAAGAATACCAAACCATCCAAAACACGCAACGAACGGTTTACCTCAACGGTAAAATCCACGTGTCCGGGAGTGTCAATAATATTGAAGTGGTAATCTTTGGTATCAGGCAATGGCTGTGCATTCTCCATAGGGAACTTCCATGTACAAGTGGTAGCCGCAGAAGTAATGGTAATACCACGCTCCTGCTCYTGCTCCATCCAGTCCATGGTAGCTGCACCATCATGCACCTCACCAATCTTGTGACTCACACCTGTATAAAAAAGAATACGCTCTGTAGTAGTTGTTTTACCAGCATCAATGTGAGCTGCAATACCTATATTCCTTGTATATTTTAAATCTCTTCCCATTGTAATGATTAGAATCTAAAGTGTGAGAATGCTTTATTGGCCTCGGCCATTTTATGTGTATCTACTCTTTTCTTCACTGCCGCACCTTCTTCCTTGGCAGCTGCCAAAATCTCAGAGGCCAGTTTTTGCGCCATGGATTTTTCGTTACGCTTTCTTGCGTAAAGAATCAACCATTTCATGGCAGTGGATATCTTTCTATCTGGACGAATCTGCATTGGAATCTGGAATGTTGCACCACCCACTCTTCTACTCCTTACTTCTACGTGTGGCATAACATTGGAAAGCGCGTCTTTCCATAGCTCCAAAGCGGTTTTTTCCTCGTCTGTGTTCTTTTCATCAACGATATCAATTGCATCGTAGAAAATCTTGAATGCAATTGACTTTTTACCATCCCACATCATCATGTTCACGAAACGTGTAACAAGCTGATCGTTAAATCTTGGGTCTGGTAAAAGTGGTCTTTTCTTTGCCTGCTTTTTTCTCATTGCTTCTTCTTAAAGTTGATTACTTTTTGGGACGCTTAGCACCATACTTTGATCTTCGCTGCGTTCTTCCCGCCACACCGGCAGTATCCAACGCCCCGCGAACGATGTGGTATCGCACACCAGGCAAATCCTTTACTCTTCCGCCTCTAACCAATACTATCGAGTGCTCTTGGAGGTTGTGACCTTCTCCAGGGATGTATGCATTCACCTCTTTACCGTTGGTCAACCTTACCCTTGCAACTTTACGCATTGCAGAGTTTGGTTTCTTTGGCGTAGTGGTGTAAACCCGCGTACAAACCCCTCTTCTTTGAGGACACGAATCCAAAGCAGCCGATTTACTCTTCTTGGTAATTGTGGCCCTTCCTTTTCGTACTAATTGTGAAATTGTTGGCATTAAAATTCCTATTAAAAACTAAATAACCCCCATTTTGAGGGCTGCAAATGTAGTGATATTTCATTAGTAATCAAATCCCTTATAGATTAATTTCAAATATTTTTTATTGTTCATTGGATTTTATAGCATTTAAGACATTTACCGACACCCAAAAAATGGTGTAAGCAGACATTTTAGGCATAAAAAAAGCACCCTTTAAGGTGCTTTTCCCAATAGTTTAATCCTTTCAATTACTGGCCACAGCAACAAGACTTCCCATCAAGTCCGCTTTTCTAAAAACGGAAACTAAGTCTCCCGCGCCTTTAAAGTCTATACCTTTTTTCTTGATATACCTGGCCAACTCCTTTTTAGAAGGGTCATTAAAAAAATCCAATACTTTTTTCTTGTTTAGCTTAACAAACATGGGCGTATCATTGGAAACTGCAACATAGTACTCCGTCTTGTCCGAAAAGCGTGGCGGAAAATCAGTCCCGTGGGATGTCTTTGCATATTTCCCATCGCGATAGGTTTTGCGCAATCTCTCATAGACGGTATATGTATTTCCGGTATAGATAGAGACCACATAACCCCTCCTTATATTATTTTTATCGTCCTTAAAGGAGATATATTTATATTCCCGTCCATCCACCACACAAGAGACATCCTCATCCCGAATAAGTGATTCCGTAGTAATGCTGTACTTGTTGCGCTTTACCTCCAAGTCATCATTAAAAGCATCATATCGCACATAAAATTCTGCCACTTCCTCCCCATTGTCATAAATGGCGGCCTTTTTAAACTCCTTTACATAATATGCACTTCCCTGCACCTTGGCATAACCATCCGCCTTAGTAAAACTAACATCACCAAACTTGTTCTTCAAGTCAGAGAAGAAGTTCATCACCGTAGGGTTGTTTCCCATTGAGGCCTGGGATGTACAACAGAGACCCAGTCCGGCCCTGCCTGCCTTATCGCCTCCTGGAGCAAAGGCAGGGTTCATCAATTGGTATTGACCAAAAACCGACATCCCAAACATGAAAAGAACACAAGAAATCAGTTGCTTTTTCATTCTTCTTTATTTTATGTTCACTAAAAAAATCCACGTTTCAATCTCCATGAAACGTTCGCATCCGGCCATTGCCAAATATCACAATTCTTATTCTGTAAATACAATCCCCATTGTAATAGATTCCCATTTGCGGAATAGATCAAGCAACCTGTCATGGGGGCCCTACACTCATAAACTTTTCATTGATACATCTTTAACCGTACTTCAGTGCGGTTCGGGGAATATGGAAATGACCACGGATTTTTTGGTCTTCAAGAAAAAAGGGGAGGATTCGGTTTTACGTAATATTCAGCTTTGTCCAAAAACCGATGGACACCGATCCTGAATGATGTTTATTGATTTTCCACTATAAGGTATTGGCGTACGTGAACAGATTCTGCAAATCAGCACTGTCGTTCACATTGGGACGCTTTTCTTTCATATAGCCCTTGATAGCCTTTTGATCCCCTTCTGAGAATATGGAAAGTACATCGGATTTTTTGGTCTTCATAAAAACCGGCACCTCACCTGTACGGGAAACATAGTACTCCGTCCGGTCCAAAAATCGATGTGGAAATGATTTCTCCAAGGAGTTTCTGGCCTCCTTACCTTCTTTGAACACTTTTTTATGCTTTACAAAAAGATTGTACCCCTCTCCGGTCACCACGGGCGTCAGATATCCTTTTTGGGAATTCCCATCCTCATCAGTGTATATGGTATAATAATAGTCATTGCCATTCATGGAACAGGAATATACCGGATGCTTTAACATGGACCTCACCACATCAGCACCTAAGCTTTCCTTCAACTCCACTTCATCATTGTAGGCATCATAGCGCATGTAGAGTTTTTTGAAGGCCACACCTTCATCATAAAGCGTACCCAAGGTGAAGTTTTCATTGAGATAGATGGTCCCATCGATGTCCTCAAGAGTAAGGTTGACCTCTTCCCCCATTCTCCCAAATTTAACCCGCATATCATTGTACAGGTTTTCCATGGAAGGATTGTTCCCGAACGACTGTTCCTTATTCCAGGTAACTCCGGATATGACACTATAGGACTGAACCTTGACCTGACCCACAGCAGCCATTGCTACAAACAAAATACATCCTGCAGTGACAAATATCTTTCCCATAATCGCTTCTTTAGTTGTTTAGAGCGTATTCGCGTAAGCAAACAAGTTCATAAGACCCATGTTATCCCCCAAATTGATATGCCTATCCTTTATGAACTGTTTGACCTTTTTTTGATCCTCGTCGGAAAACACTTCAAGCACTTCAGACTTTTTGGCCCTCATGTATACTGGCACACCTCCGTTTACAGATACATAGTACTCCACTTTATCCAAGAACCTATGGGGAAATCCTTTATCCAAGGAGGTTTTCGCTGGCTTACCTTCCTTGAAGACTTTTATACGTTTCTCATAGAGCACATACTCCCCACCTCCTTTTACCAAGGGAGAAAGATACCCCTTGGCAGTAGCGCCTTTATCATCCGTATATTGCATATATAAAAATTCATCCCCATTGATGGAACAGGAATATTCCTCGTTCTTGACCATGGACCTGGTGACCTCGGAATCAGGACTTTCCTTTAATTCCACCTCATCATTATACGCATCAAAACGCATATACATTCTCTTAAAGGCAACCCCATTTTGATAAAGCCCTCCAAGCTGAAAGGATTCATCCAGATATATGGTTCCGTCTATATCTTCCAAGGTAAGGTTGACATCCTCTCCCAAACGGCCCATTTTGGTCCGCATATCATTATAGAGGTCCATCATCCAAGGATTGTTGCCAATATCCGCTTCTTCGGCATAAGTTTTCATCAAGGCCAACCTATTTTGGGTAAATACACCACCCTCACCAGGAGCATGGATGTTTCCTTGGGCACTTGCAAATGAAGCCATCAATGCAAATAGCGCAAAGAAAAAGGTGCGGACTTTCTTGGCATAACAAGTTTTCATCTTACTTCTATGGTTTTTGATTCAAGTTAAATATATAAAAATTAAGGAGTTAAACATAGGAATCCTTAGATCTATTTAAAAGGCAACCCCAAACCCAATCTATTTACGTACCAAAAAACCAAAAGCCATCATCCTTCCCTAACGCCATTTTAAGCCAAACCTTGGATTAACTCAGCCCGTTCCAAAGAAACTATTGGCAGTACATATAT
>CP051244.1:3653114-3741726 GCA_017795045.1 Allomuricauda sp.
GCACAAGACAAGACGATTACAGGTACTGTCACGGATGCCGATGGGCTTCCGCTACCTGGGGTCAACATTGTCGTCGAAGGGACCACCACCGGTACCCAAACGGATTTTGATGGAAACTATTCAATCAGTGCAAGTCAAGGTCAAACACTACTTTTCACTTATATAGGGCAAAGAGCCACAAGTAGGGTTGTTGGTGCAGGAAGCGTGGTCAACGTTCAGATGGAAGAGGACACCCAAGCCCTTGAAGAGGTAATTGTTACAGCCCTTGGTATCAAGAGGGAGAAACAAGCCTTGGGATATGCGGTTGCCGAAGTAAGTTCCGAACAACTGGAGGAAAAAGCCGAAGGTGATTTGGGACGTGTACTTATGGGTAAGGCCTCCGGGGTTAACATTACCCAACAGAGTGGTCTTTCCGGATCTGGTACCAACATCATTATACGGGGTTTCAACTCCTTTAGCCAAAGTAACCAACCCTTGTTCATTGTGGATGGTGTGCCGTTCAACGGTGACACCAACCCATCTGGTAGACAAGGTAGCCGTAACGATTTCATCAACGGTAACAACGGTTCCAGTAGGTTCTTGGATTTGGATCCAAACAGTATTGAAAGCGTGAACGTATTGAAAGGTCTTGCTGCCTCCACCCTATACGGGTCCCTAGGTAGAAACGGTGTGATCTTGATCACCACCAAAGCTGGATCTGGAGGGGAAGGAGCCAAAAAGACCGAGATTACGGTCACATCCTCCATGTTCTTCAATGAAATAGCCTCTACACCAAAATACCAAAACGAATACGGTAACGGTTTTGACCAAGCTTTTGGTTGGTTCTTCAGTAACTGGGGGCCAAGCTTTAGAAGGGAAGGTCTTTCTGGCTGGGGTAACAGCTCCGCTTTTGATGCCAATGGAACACTACCTCACCCTTATTCAACTTCCACTGATGCCATTCAGGCAGCCTTTCCGGAGTATCAAGGTGCCAGATATGTGTGGAGACCATATAAAAGTTTTGAAAACTTCTTTAAGACCGGTACGGTTACCAATACTTCCATCAATGTTGCGGGAGCCTCTTCAGATGGAAAGATTTCCTATAATGTTAACTACGGTTATTTGAAAGACCAAGGGTTTACCCCTGGGAACAGCCTTAACAGGAACAACTTTGGTGTAGGTGGTAGAGCCGTATTGAGCAACAAGTTCACGGTTTCAGGTACTTTAAACTACGCAAGGACCAAGTTTATCTCCCCACCAGTTGCCTTGAGTTTGGGTAACGGTGCCACGGGTAGCGGTTCCTCAGTATTTGGAGACCTTTACTTTACACCTCGTTCGGTTGACGTTCTTGGATTACCTTACCAAGACCCCATTACAGGAGGAAGTGTTTACTATCGTCAAAACAACTCCATCCAGCACCCATTGTGGACCGTAAACAACTCTGGTACACAACAACAGACCAACAGGGTGTTCGGTAATATGGCCATACAATATGACCTAAGTGAGAACCTAAACCTTTCTTACCGCGTTGGTATTGACAACTATAGCGAGAACAACGTTAACTACCAGAACAAAGGTGGCGTAAACAGTAACAGTAATGACATTAGACTTCAGAGTGGTGTCTACGAAACTTGGAACAACACCAATACCATTTGGGACCACAACTTGGCGTTCAACGGTGATTTTGATTTGACCGAAACCGTTGGAAGTACTTTCAACCTAGGTTTCAATGGTAGAAGGGAAGTATTTAACCAAACCGGTGTTTCCAGTGATGGTCAGCAAGTGTTTGGTGTACTTCGCCACTTCAACTTCTTGAACAATAATGAAATCCAACAAACCTCAGAACGTAATGTAATCGGTCTGTATGGACAGGTGGAATTTGATTATGATAATTTTGTCTTCGTCACTTTGGCAGGAAGAAACGACTGGGTATCCAACTTGGATAAAGCCAACCGCTCTTTGTTCTATCCCAGTGCGAGTTTGTCATTCGTTCCAACAACTGCTTTTGACGGATTGAAAGGCGATGTGTTGAACTATTTGAAAATTAGAGCTGGTTACGGAACCTCCGCCGGTTTCCCTGATCAAAACTCTGATTCTTACCCTGTAGCCAGTAGATTGGTTTTGGATACACAGGATTTCCAAGATAATACCGGAAGAAACATCGTGACCAATACAACCCCTCTAAACTTGGGTAACCCTGAACTTAAACCTGAGCAGGTTTCAGAAATTGAACTAGGGGTCGAATCCAGATGGTGGGACGGAAGAGTTACTTTGGATGCTTCCATCTATCAAAGAACCACTACAGACCTTATTGTAACACAACCATTGGATCCATCATCCGGATATTATAGAACCACCACCAACGTGGGTGAAATTAAAGGTGAAGGAGTAGAGGTTGACTTGGGTCTGAATCTAATACGTAGCGATAGCGATGGATTTAACTGGAACTCCAACATAAACTTCAGTGCCACCGAAACTACAGTTGAAGATTTAGGTGCCGATACCGATTTGATCGTATACTCCGGTTATTCAAACTTGGGTAACGCAGCTATCGAAGGTGAGCCTCTTGGGGTAATCTACAGTAGCCGGGTATTGAGGGATGACGCAGGAAACCTTGTGGTTAACTCTGCTGGTGACTACGTGTTCGATTCCCAAGATGGTATCATTGGTGATCCCAACCCGGATTTCGTGATGAACTTTAACAACCAGTTCTCATACAAGAATTTCAACTTTGGGTTCCAGTTCAACTGGACGCAAGGTGGTGACATCTACTCCGGTACAATCGCAACTTTGTTGGGTAGAGGTTTGATCGAAGAAACCGTTGATAGGGAAAACACATTTATTCTTCCTGGTGTTCAACAGAGCGATGGACGGGTGAACGATGTGCAGATAAACAACTCTGACTACTACTTCACAAACGTTCTTTTCGGTCCTAGTGAACTGCAAGTTTACGATGCAACCTTGCTAAGACTTCAGGAAGTTTCCTTGGGTTACTCAGTACCTAAGAAGTTCTTGGACAAAACTCCATTTGGAAGTCTTTCTTTCACAGTTTCTGGATTCAACCTATGGTATGATGCCATAAACACTCCAGACGGTGCCAACTTTGATCCTAACACATCTGGTACTGGTGTTGGTAACGGATTCGGATTTGATTTCTTGAACGGACCTAGCTCCAGGAGATATGGATTTAGTGTTAAAGCAACATTCTAAGATGAAAAAAATAGTTATAAAAATGAAAAACATAAGCACATATATAGCATCGGTCTTGTTTGTTGGGTCATTGATGGTATCCTGTGAATCCACCGAGCTGGATCTTACTCAGGACCCTAACTTTCTGACTCCTGAACAGGCAAGCCCCGATTTCTTTCTGAATTCCATTCAGGAGGATTTCGCAAGACAGATTGATGGGGAGGCCACTGGTGATCCCAACGACAACTTTACCACAGGTGGTAACGTAACCGGTGATGGATTCTCCATCTTGGGAAGCGAATTGACCCGTTTGATGCCTTTCGGTTCACGGGATTATAGAGGTGGTTATCAAGATATTGATACAGACGATGAGTGGGACAATGCCTATCGAGGAATATTGTTCGACATTCGCTCCATGACCCCCCTTGCCGAAGAAGCTGGTTTATCCAGACATTTGGGAATGGCCCAATTCTTTGAAGCTTATACTTTGGTAACCTTGGTGGATTTCTTCGGGGATGTACCTTACTCCGAGGCTTTGCAAGCTCCAGAAATCGTGAATCCTAATTTGGATAGCGGTGAATCTGTTTACGCAGCGGCATTGTCCCTATTAGATCAAGCCATTGTAAATTTCACCAATGAAACGGCTTCTCCCCCAACAACCGATTACTTTTATGGAGGTGACTTCGAAATGTGGGTAAAGGCAGCCAATACTTTGAAATTGAAGATTTATGTTCAGACCCGTTTAGTGGATGCTTCTGCAGCAGCTAGCTTCAATGCTATCATTGCTTCAGGAAACTACATTACGGACACTTCTGAGGATTTCGATTGGAATTGGCCTGGAACTAGTGCTTCCCAACCAGACACAAGACACCCTAACTATGGTATCAACTACGCTTCGGCCGGTGCCGCGCATTACATATCCAACTGGTTGGCCAATATAATGGACACCTCAGATGATCCAAGGTTACGGTACTACTTCTATCGTCAGACCATCAATGTACCAGGACAGTCAGGGTTCCCTGCAAACGAGGAACTTTTGACCTGTTCATTGCAAACCGCACCAGCACACTATGTTACAGGAGGATTTACTTTCTGCGCCTTGCCTAACGGATACTGGGGTAGAGACCATGGTGATGACGAAGGTGGCCCACCAGACGGTTTGTTGAAAACCACTTTTGGTGTATATCCTGCCGGTGGACGTTTCGATGATGATAGCTTCCAAGCCATTGCACAAGCAATCAATCCTGCTTCATTTGGAGCTGGAGGTAAAGGAATCACTCCTATTTTGGATGCCTACATGGTTGATTTCTGGAGAGCCGAAATGGCTTTGGCAGCCAATAACCCAGGAGTAGCGGCCACTCATTTTGAGAATGCCCTTGTAAAGCAAATCGCTAAGGTTCAATCCTATGTGGCCAACGATGGAAATGCAGACCTATCTTTTGAGCCAACAACAGGACAGATCAATGATTTCGTTCTTGCTACCATTACCGCATTCAACGATGCAACCGGAAGTGAGAAATGGGATGTATTTGGAGAACAGTATATGGTGAGCCACTATGGCAATGGTATTGAGACATACAATTTCTATAGAAGAACAGGGTATCCAAGTACCATGCAGCCTAACAGGGAACCAGAACCCGGAGCATACATCCGTTCCATGTACTACCCTAACCAAGCTGTTACCAGTAATCCGAACATTACACAGAAGTCCGATCAGACAGTACCTGTGTTCTGGGATACCAATCCAGCAAGTGGATTCCCTTTCTCTAACTAATAGGCACAGAACGTAAAAAAATTAAATCATGAAAAAATTAAAAAAACATATCACATTGCTTTTTTTCGTTTGCATTGCCTTTTCGTGTAGCGAAGAAAAACTTATAGACAAGATCTACAACGATACCACATCTGGTATTGTGGTCAGAACGTTGACCGATCCAGATACCATTTCATTTGACATTTTTGATACTTCACCCACTTGGGACATGGAAGTTGAAATACAGGATAAGGAAAATGGATCCACACTATCTGAAGTTAGATTGTATTTTACCTTCATTGACAACAATGATGAACCTTCTGATGATACTTCAACAGAGGCTTTGGTGGCAACCTACCCTGCTTCACACTTTTCAACACCAGGTGAGTTTGGATTGCCAACCGGAGTACTTTCCTTGTCGTATGCAGAGGCATTGTCCACTGCAGGGATCACTGTTGCCGATGTGCTACCCGGGGATACCTTCTTTTACAGAGTGGAAGCTGAATTGACCGACGGTAGAGTATTCACAAACGATGCCAATGGTACCGTATCCGGTGGTTCATTCTTTACTTCGCCGTTCCAGTATTCAGAGTCTTTGGATGACGGTATTGAATTTGAAGTAGCCGACGAAAACAGAAACATAGTTGATGTTACCGAAGGCGCCACTAACGATGACTTCTTGTTCACTATTAGTATAGATATGAGCGACCCAGCCTTTGCTGAAGCTGATTATCTAGAGTCTGTTACCGTATATCGTTCATTTTCGGACAGAAACATTTTGGAAGGTGAAGAAGATATGTCAGAAGAAGAAACTGTTTTTGATGAATTTGTTTTAACCGATTTCACCGATACAGAAGGTGTTTTGACCATGGAGTATGGTTTTACACAATCTGAACTGTATGGTCCAGATCTTGCATTCGAAGATTTGTTGCCCAATGACCAGTTCCGTCTGCGTTATGAAATCATGACCACGGATGGACGTATCATTACAACTACAGAAGCAGATACTGAATACTATTTCACTTACGATGTATTTGAATGTATCCAATTGAATGCCGATGAGCCTTATCCAGGCGAGTACACCATTGCCTTTATAGATGATTGGGGAGATGGATGGAATGGAGCGTCAATTGAAGTGATCATTGATGGTGGTGAGCCTCAAAACTACACCCTTGAAAATGGTGAAGAAGGACTAGCCAATTTCACTGTTCCTGAAGGAACTACTACTTTGGAACTATTCTTTAGAGGTGGTGATTATGACATAGAATGTGGTTTCACTATCTATGATCCAAATGATAAACCAGCTGCTAGTGTCGCTGTTGAAAGTGCAGTGGCAGACACACCAATTGAACTATTGGTTTGTGAATAATTTATAGCAAATTCATTATCATATGTAAAAGGGCATCTAACGATGCCCTTTTTTATTTTAATTGAGATACTACTCTGTTATACCACAATGGTTCTTCGTAGCTGTTATTCTATTCCACTTGGCAGATTACCCATTTTTAAAAGCGTAAAATGATAGTTGTTCTTTTAGGAGGTACAAAAACAACTTCCATAATTTTCACTCATATCATATTAGTGAGCAATCCAAAGGAACAACATTGGCTTTTAAGAGAATTTTATGATATATTACCTTAAAATTTTCTTAAAATGAATAAAGCCTTAATACCTGCCCTTCTGAGTATTCTAATGATTGCTTGCAACAATCAAAAAAAAGATGATTCCACATCATCGACCAAGGATACCTCAGAAGAAAGTATTGCCATATTTCAAAAAGTCGACCCCAATACCAGTCACATTTCATTTGCCAACAACATTACCCATGATGTGGGCAGTCTAAGCAATCTTTTTGACTACGATTACTTCTACAATGGTGCCGGTGTTGGTGTGGAAGATTTAAATAATGATGGTCTTCTGGACATATTCTTTTCCGGAAACCAAGTCAACAATACGCTGTACCTAAATCAAGGCGACCTAACGTTCAAAGATGTCTCGGAACCCGCAAACATCAATGCAGGGAAAGTATGGTCAAACGGAGTAACCTTCGTTGATATAAATACTGATGGATGGATGGATATTTATGTGTCCCAAGGTGGACCAAACACAAGGGACAAACGCAAAAATCTGCTGTTCATCAACCAACAAAACGGGACCTTCCAAGAAAAAGCGGAAGAATATGGCCTCGCAGATATGGGTATCAGTACCCAATCTGTTTTTTTTGACCTGGATAAAGATGGTGACCTTGATTGCCTTGTCATGAACGAGAACGAGCTTTATGGCATGGACCCCATTTCTTTTAACCAATATGTCAATTCAAATGAGGAGACCGCCTATTTTAACTCCTCACATCTGTATAGAAACGATGGCGGAATTTTTTCCGACATCACCAAAGCCGCAGGACTGGACAAACCCATCTTTGGATTGGGCCTTGCCGTTACCGATATCAATGAAGATGGGTGGATGGACATTTATATGGCAAGCGACTATTATTTACCTGACGCACTATACATTAACAATCATGACGGCACCTTTTCCGATCAAATAAAGGAAGCAACCGACCAGATTTCCTTTTACGGTATGGGAATAGATATTGCCGACCTGGACAATGACGACCTGCAAGACATTTTTGTGTTGGATATGGCCGCCAACGACCATGTCCGTTCCAAAACATTGATGGCATCCATGAACACCAAACGGTTTGATTATTTGGTCAACAAGGCGGGGTACCACTATCAATACATGTACAACTCTTTACAAAAGAACATGGGCCAAAACAAGTTCAGCAATATTTCGCAACTATCCGGAGTGGCCAACACGGATTGGAGCTGGTCCGTGCTCATGAACGATTTTGACCTTGACGGAAACAAGGAAATCCACGTTACCAATGGCTATCGGCGTTATGCATTGGACAATGACCTACAAATGAAAGTCTTTGAAGCTCGACAAAAATACGGGCAAAATGTGCCCTTGGAAGTCAAACAGCAACTCTATGAGTCCATGCCTTCCGAAAAACTGCCCAATATCATGTACAAAAAAACCTCGGAACTCATTTATGACGATGTGGCCAAAGATTGGGGCTTGGCCGATTTCTCTTTCAGTAACGGGGCAGCCTCCGGAGACTTGGACAATGATGGTGACCTGGATATCATCATCAACAATATGGATCAAGAAGCCTTTGTATATCAAAATCTCTCCGTGGAAAAAGAATTGGGCAATTTTTTAAAGGTAATCACCAAAGGGGATACTTCCGAGGAATTTGCCAAGGTAAAAATCAACGTGGGCAACCAGTCCCAAATAATAGAAATAAAGAGGGTGCGTGGGTACCGTTCGGCCCAAGAGAACAGTGCACTCTTTGGTCTGGGCCAGAATCAAACGGTGGACACCGTTACCATATACTGGAAATCGGGCATGATGGAACAAAAACTCAATGTCCCGGCCAATACCACACTAACCTTCACCAAAGCAGATGCCACGCAACGCATCCAACCGGCGAAAGGAAAAATAAAACATTTTGCCCCAAGTGAAATCAGAGGATTGGATTTCGTGCACCAAGAAAATGTTTACGACGATTTTGAGGAAGAAATCCTATTGCCGTACAAACAATCCAATATGGGACCCTTTATCGCAAAGGGTGATATCAACGGTGACGGTTTGGAAGATGTCTTCGTAGGGGGCGCTTCTGGACAATCTGGGCAGTTGTATGTGCAATCCAACGGTGGATTTTCCAAAATCAGCTCCCCTGCCCTCGCCAACGATGCCCAATTTGAGGATATGGAGTCCGTTTTCTTTGATTTTGATGGCGATGGGGACTTGGACCTTTATGTGGTGAGCGGAGGCAACGAATTTGCTGAAAACTCCTCGTACCATACAGACCGTATCTACCTTAACAATGGTGAGGGTCAATTTTCCCGGTCGCAAAGCGATGTACTGTCCCAGCTTCCCAAAAATGGCAAATCGGTTGCCATCATAGATTTTGACAAGGATGGGGACAATGATATTTTGGTAGGGAACCGTGTGGTTCCCAAACAATATCCAAAACCCCAGACCTCCGTGCTTTACGAAAACATTGGCGGTAAACTTATAGATGTTACTGAAAAAGTGGCTCCCGAGTTTTTGGATTTTGGCATTGTCAACGATTTACAGACTACGGACATCAACAATGATGGCTGGCCAGATTTCATCGCCGTGGGTGAATGGACTGGAATCGGGGTATTCGTGAATCAAAAAGGAACTTTCAAGAACATTGGAAAAGAAGATGCCATCTTGGGCGAAAAAGGATGGTGGTTCTCAGTGACCGAAACCGATGTAAACCATGATGGACTCAAGGACTATATTTTGGGAAATGTAGGGTTGAACATCAAGTTCAAGGCATCGGAAGAGAAGCCCTTTAAAGTGTATGCCACGGATTTTGATGAGAACGGTACCAACGATATTGTTCTCAGCAAAAAATACCACGGCACATACGTCCCTGTGCGGGGAAGGGAATGTTCTTCGCAGCAAATGCCCTTTATCAAGGAAAAGTTTGAAACCTATTCCGAGTTTGCCAACGCCAGCTTAGTCGACATTTACGGTGATAAGCTAAAAACTTCCTATGAAAACAGCGTCACCGAACTTAGGTCCATGGTGCTGATCAATAAAGGTGACCTCGTATTTGAAAAACATGCCTTACCTGTGGCCTCACAGACCTTTCCCATATTGGATGCTGTGGTGGCCGATGTAAACCATGACGGTTTTGAGGACATCATTGCCGCAGGCAACATTTATGAGACCGAGGTTGAAACCCCTAGACTGGATGCCCTCTCCGGGGTAATCCTCCTTTCAAATGGCAAAGATGGGTACATCAGTGTTCCCTACCAAAACTCCGGACTTTTCATGAACGGTAATGTAAAAAGCATTGAATGGATCGGCACAAACCAGGGAACTTTCCTATTGAACACAACAAATAATGGTCCCATGGGCATTCACAAGGTCTCTTCTTGATATATTTGCACTTTGAGACAATAACATGAGTGACCAAATTTACGGCATAAGGGCAGTTCTGGAAGCCATAGGCGCCGAACAGCCCATAAACAAGATATTTCTCCAGAAAGGACTTAAAGGTGAACTTTTCAAGGAATTGGAGACGACCATTCGAAAAAATGGCATCAGCACCTCCTATGTTCCTATTGAGAAACTCAACCGCCTTACCCGGAACAATCACCAGGGAGTGGTCGCCCAGATTTCCCCGGTCAAGTTCCATGTATTTGAAACCTTGGTCGAAAATATCCTTGCCCAAGAAGAAAAACCTTTTTTCCTCCTTTTGGACCAAGTCTCCGATGTGCGGAATTTTGGGGCCATCATCCGAACCGCGGAATGCTGCGGGGTACATGGCATTATTGTACCCAAAAATGGAGCGGCACCCATCACGGACGACACGGTAAAAACTTCGGCCGGAGCCGCTTTCACCGTGCCCATTGCCAAAGTGGACCATTTAAAGGATGCGTTGTTCTATCTGCAATCCTCCAACATACAGATAGTGGCCGCTACAGAGAAGACCGAGGATGAAATCTATGCCGTTGATTTTGACCAACCCACCGCCATCATTATGGGCTCCGAGGACAAGGGTATTTCCCCCTCCATTCTCAGCATGGTGGACCATAAAGCAAAACTGCCTCTTTTGGGGAACATTGGTTCCTTGAATGTTTCCGTGGCCTGTGGGGTGTTTTTGTACGAAGTGGTCAGGCAAAGAAGATCGTAACCTTACGCTTCCCCGCCCTTTTTGTAGTGATACTTTATTTTGATGGGCTCATCGGTTTCCTCCTTCTGTTCGATGAAATTCCCGTCTTCATCAAAATGCTGTAGGAACGGGTCGTTCTCTTCACGATAATCTTCCCTTTCCCAATCGTATTTTTTTTCAAGGGGAACCTTTACCCGTATGGTCAATGCCAATAAAAGTCCCGTTAGAAATCCTGCCAAGTGCCCTTCCCAAGAAATATTGTCCTTGACCGGGAAAATGTACCAGATCATACTCCCATAGATAAAAACCACCACCAGGGAAAGCGCCACCAATCTAAAATGTTTGGCCAAAATTCCCTTGAAGAAGATAAAACTTGCCAAAACATAGATGACCCCACTTGCCCCAATATGGTACGATGGCCTTGCCATGACCCACGTCAGCAACCCTGAGATAAGGGTTCCCAATACCAATACCTTCAAAGCGGCCCTATTGTAAAAATAAAAGAGAAATGCCGTTAGGATGGCCAAAGGCAAGGTATTGTTATAGAGATGTTCCACCGAACCATGGATAAAGGGGCTGAACAAAACTCCCCTTAACCCTTCCAGTTTTCTAGGGTATATGCCATAGCCATTAAAATTGACCCCGTATTGGACTTCAACCCAAAAAACGATCCAAATGGAGAGCACTGCCACCAATGGAGCCAACAGGACCCCATCCGAAAACCTGAAATGTTCGCTTGTTTTCATGCAAATGCTAAAATCAAATTTCTGACCATATCATTGAAATTACACAAATTGTCATGTTTCCAAAAAAAGTACTACCTCAAAGAAGCTTCGCTTCCCTCCAAATTTGTTTTATTTTTACCCTTATGAACGAACCCTTGGCAGAACGCATACGTCCAAAAACCCTAGAGGACTACATCAGTCAACAGCATTTGATAGGCCCCCATGGCTCATTGACCAACCAAATCAAGAACGGTGTTATCCCCTCATTGATCTTTTGGGGTCCACCGGGAACGGGAAAGACCACGCTAGCCAACATCATTGCCCATGAAAGCCAAAGACCTTTTTACACTCTAAGTGCGATAAGCAGTGGTGTCAAGGATGTACGGGAAGTCATTGAAAAAGCCAAACAAAGTGGTGGATTGTTCACTTCCAAAAACCCTATTTTGTTCATTGATGAAATCCATCGCTTTAGCAAATCGCAACAGGATTCCTTGTTGGGTGCCGTTGAAAAGGGTTGGGTCACCCTGATTGGCGCCACAACGGAAAACCCAAGTTTTGAAGTAATCCCCGCCCTTTTGTCCCGGTGTCAGGTCTATGTATTGAACCCTTTTGGCAAAGAAGATTTGGAAGCTCTTTTGGAACGTGCCATTAAAACCGACACCTCTCTAAAGAACAAAAAAATACAACTAGAAGAGACCGAGGCCCTGTTACGGCTTTCAGGGGGTGATGGCAGAAAACTTTTGAACATTTTTGAGCTGATCGTCAATTCGGAAATGGGAAAGGAAGTGACCATTACCAACGAATCTGTATTGAACAAGGTCCAAAAGAACACGGTTCTTTACGATAAAACCGGGGAACAGCATTACGATATCATTTCCGCATTCATCAAGTCTATCCGGGGGAGCGACCCCAATGCTGCAGTTTATTGGTTGGCCCGTATGATCGAGGGGGGCGAGGATGTAAAGTTCATTGCCCGAAGGATGGTCATTTTAGCTTCGGAAGATATCGGAAATGCCAATCCTACCGCCCTTGTTATGGCCAATACCACTTTTCAGGCGGTAAACACCATTGGGCATCCAGAAGCTCGAATCATCTTGAGCCAGTGTGCCACTTATCTGGCCAGTTCCCCAAAGAGCAACTCCAGCTATATGGCCATCAACCTTGCACAACAAAAAGTGCGGGAGACCGGCGACCTGTCTGTTCCCATGGCCATACGGAACGCCCCTACCAAACTGATGAAGGATCTAGGATACGGAAAGGGATACGATTATGCCCACAATCATGAAAACAACTTTGTGGACCATGAGTTTCTACCCGACGAAATCAAGGGAACTCCCTTCTACCAACCCGGCAATAATCCAAGGGAAAATGCTATGAGGGAGTTTTTAAAAAAGCGTTGGAAGGACAAATACGGGTTTTAAAACTTGATATTGAGTTCCTGAAGTTTCTTTTCCCCATTTTCCGAGTATTCCAGAAACCATTTTCCGTCCTTTTGAAAGACCACGGCATTCCCGGCATAATCGGTTAAAAAGACATTCTCAATGGATGTTTCTTCAAGTTTTAATACCACTTTTGGGGTGCTGTCCACCAGTTGATACCCATTACCAGTGGGTTGGGCATACAACATCTCAAAGGTGAGTGGTTGCTCCCTCACTTTTTCCTCTGCCTTTACCATACCCGAGGGTTTAGGCTCCAAACTTTTATAGCTCTGGTTGTCTGGCGTGGCTTCTTGCTGAACTACTTTGGATTGAGCGGGTTCATCCAAAGTTTGAACATCGTTCCTATAACTTACCGTAATAGGCTTTTCTTGCACCTGCTCCTTTGGGGCTTCTTTTTTGGGAACATACTTATAGTCCATCCCATCAAATGAAACAAAGGCCTTTTCCAATGCCTCCCTATAAGCTGGCTGGTATTCCTTGATCCTGCTTACGCCTTGCATGGTCCTGTAGACTTCCTTGGACTGGCAATCTATCAAAGCTATACTTACTTTGGTGGAAAACATGGGAGATTCATCCACCAAGCTGGCCGTTAGTCCCAGGCATCTGTTGTTGGCCAAGTCTTCCGGCAATGCATCATCATATACCGCAGTAAATCCTTTTTTCGTGAAAAGATATTTTACAATGGTACTGGTCTGGTACTGATTCTCGGACTTAAATCCCTCAAATCTCTTTGGAACTATAATGTATTTATAGTCGTTCAATTGTCCGTTCACCAAGTTGCTTGCCCCAAGGACAAACACCAATATGTACAATAGTTTAGATTTCATATAGTGTGTATGCTCAATTATCGTTCCAAGATATGATATTAAATCCGAACTGTAAAGAAGCATAGTGGCTATCGGCAACATTCCTATAACTCAAGAGATTGTCTCCCAATATATAAAAGTTTACCGGGCCAGCTTGAAGGTTAAGCCCCAACCCTACATTGGTCCATGAATATTTGTCAACGGTATAGGTGGTCTTCAAAGACAAGGTTCTTCCCAATCTTTTTTGATAAAACCCGGTCAAGGCAGGTTGAATACCCCTCGGCCTTTTCATTAAGAACAGCTGCCCTCCTAGACTGTTTCTATAGATACCGGACTTTCCTCCTCCCCTTTCCATATTGACCCCGCAACCACAGTTTTCCATGGAACGTCCATTAGCTTCACCAAAGTCATAACGAATGGACCCATAAACCTTTACGGGTCTCAGGGATATATACCCGGAATTGTTTTCTTCATAAGGCAGGGTTTCTTCTATATCGTCCACCAATTCCTGCCAAAGATCATTGTTGACATCATTGATATCCTCGGGCAAGAATACCGTAATTCCTTCTGTGCTGGCGTTTCCGCGAAGCGTATAGTTCTGGATGTCTTTCGAATTGTAGATGAACCCAACATCAAGGATACTCGCAGTAATGGTGGTTTGGGGATTTAGGTTATAGCTGAAACCGGCATCGAAGCCTAAACCCAGATTGCCTCCCAATAAGACCCTTTTGGTAAAAAGACTGGTCAAGTCTTTGGTAGTGGTGGACGTATCTTCGTCCAAAATATCATAAAAGCCCTTGACCCCGGCAGTTTGCAATTGCATATCGGCAACAATACTACTCACATAGACATTGTTCTGCCCCGGGCTGGTCCTAAAAGAACCCGAGTTGTGTATGGATTGAAATTGAAAAATACTGGAATACAGTTTGGCCCGTGCCCCTACGGTAAGGTCGTTGCTTAGTTTCCTGTTGACCCCAAAATGGAATACGTTCACCATTTCCCCTCTTAGATTAAGATCACCAAGGTCAAAGCTCCTCCCAATATTGGCGCCTCCGTTCCCTTCAAAAGCAAGTAACACCAAATCTTTAGGCCAATAGACAATGATGTCCGTCTCTCCGTACATTCCAAAGGAATAATAGTCATCAGGTCTGTTTCTCCCCCTAAATCCAACATAAAATCCTTCTATCTGGTTGGTGGTGCTAAAATCGTCTTTACGTGTCATTGCATCCAATACGCGTTCCCGAACCTTCGTGGTGAAGTCAATTCCGTCATCTGCAAACAAATCGTTCACGGTAACACCGCTTGTACCTGCCTGAAAAGAGAGGCCCGACAATACAGGTATTCCCACATGCCACTTTTCTGAAGTCTTTACCCCTGGGTTTAGCATAAGTGACTGTGGAATCTCATTAAAATCGTACAGCAACTGTTTGTTTTGCGCGTAGAGCGCATGCATTCCAAACCAAATGACAAAAATGAGCTTAATCCCTTTCCTCATTTCAATCGGAATAAAAATTCAGCTCCAGAGCTTAGCTTTATCTTAGGGTCTGATGTTGTAGAAACACTGGTACTGTCGCTTAAATTCCCCACAGCTATCCGAAGACTTGAAGTTGTTGTCAATATATCTATGCTTCTCCCACCTGGCCCATAAAATACGTCCCGGGTAAAAACTTCAGGCATATTGGGTTCCACGATAAAGGACTCAACATCCAATACATCTCCATTTTCATCCAAAAACTCAATGGCAATCCCTATTCGTTTAGTGGTGGTATTCTCAAGCTCATACTGGATGGTCCCTTCCAAAAGTCGTTCGGCAACAAACTCTTCATTGAAGGCATCAAAATTTATCGTCTGTACATAAAAAACCCCAACATCACCCGCAGCGTTAATAGTTGCTTCGTCCGATTCCAGATAAAAAATACCCGAAGCCAAGGTAGGAGTTATGGAAAGGTCTTCAAACTGATCAAAATCCTGCTTTTCGGAACATGAATTGAACAGGAACAGGAAAAATATGAGTACCACTAGCAAACGGCAACGTGATCCTTTCATAGACTAAAATTCATTTTCAAGTGAAACAATGGGGCATGCCGTACCCTATGTTAACTCTATAAAATGTTTTTTATTTCAATGAGATCGTTAATTGTTTTGCAATGATCGTGCCCAGGTTCTTTGTTGGAATTAAAGTGAAGTACCTGCATCTTAACCGTTTTGGCGCCAATGATGTCCGCTTCAAGGCTATCACCGATCATCAGGGTGTTTTTAGCTTCTACTTTGGCCTTGGTCAATGCCAACTTAAAAATGTGGGGGTCTGGCTTTTTTACCCCAGCCATTTCAGAATTGACCACATGATCAAAAAAATGATGGATGTTACTTCCTTTGAGCTTTTTTTCCTGCACCTCGTGAAAACCATTGGTAATGATATGCAACCTATACTTGGGCTCAAGATACTCCAACACCTTCAGGGCATTGGGCATCAGATGGGTAAAAGAAGACAGATACGCTATGTATTCATGGGCCAGTTCATGGATTAGTTTATCTGGCACCGCAGCCTCCATAGCGTCAAACGTACGCCTTAATCTTTGAAAACGCAGTTCTGACTTATCAATCCTATTTTCCCTGTAGAGTTTCCAATATTCAAGATTGATGGGGGCATATATCCTCAAAAAGTCTTCCAACACAACAGAAACCCCGTTCGCTTTGAAAATCTTCTCAAAAGTAAGGGCAGAATTCCTTTCAAAATCCCACAGCGTGTGGTCCAAGTCAAAAAAAATATCGGTGATCCTGTGCTCAAACATAATATCTCTTCAGAAACGATTGATATAGCTCCATCCAATCAACCATATGACCACTCCCCAAAAGTTCATTGGAGAAAACAATGGTCATATTCCCATTTACTTGCTTTATCCATCTATATACGCTGTCCATTTTTTCGAATATCTCCTCTTTATTCCTATAATTTGTCAACGCATAATCATGCACCGTAAAAGGGTGCACCTTTAAGGGTTGTCGCACCTCCATGTTGATATCATAAAAATGGAAAGGGGTGCATGTACCAGCCCTGAACCCTATTTGATGGGTATATCCCATGGAAAAATCATCCGTAAATTCCGTCTCCACCAAATTCCGATACGTAGTGGGCACACTTACCCTGTTATACCGAAGTCTTGCATAATTGATGGGCCTATTAATGAGATTGCCCAATTGTTTTTTCTCCTCTTTCAAGACCGACTTGTCCGTGGAGGATAAAAACGAAGTACTCAAAGAGACCGTACTATAATCCGCCACCGATTTTATAAGATATCGAAACTTATTGTTGTTGGGGGATATGTTCTTATCATGGGCCGAATGCTTGGCAAACTGAAAAAAGAACATGGTCTTAATGGGCATTTTTTTGTGGATTTCCACCAATTCGTAAAAGTTGTCATAAGGGTCTTTGCTGAAGCCCAACAAAACCGAAAACCGCTTTGCGATATCCCTTAATTTAAAATTGCCCAAGTCAATCAAAAAACCTCCCAGACTTCTCATAAAGCCCCGCATGGCATAACAGTGCGAGGCGGTCACGTTTATAATCGATGTAAAACTGTACTCCCTCTGCCCAACTTCCATATCCGGAAATCGTTCCTTAAGGGTATCCAAAAGTTTATAAGCCCATATATCCACCACGGGAAGTTGCAGAAAATTGTTCTGGTATGCCAAGCTTTCCTTTACCGGAAACCTTCCTACGCTATCCTTCACATGGGGGAGATATTCTTCATACCTACTCAAAAGGAAAAAGCTTGCCGAAAAAATATCATAAGGGATGGAGCTTTTCTCTCCGCTCATAAAAAAACAGGGGATACCGTCCCAATCACCCACTTTAATTTCCAAGTCGTTGATACCCTGTTCAAACAAAAGGTCGTTGCTCCTAATAAAAAATTCGTTCTGTAGAGGCTGCTTGGAATAGGTCATTTTGGGACCTGAATGTTTGATAAAGTCCTCTACCCTTGTGGTGAACGAAATTTCCACACCCAATATCTTCTCGAAAAGCTGACGGGCGGTGTACGTGAGTCGATTGGTGATCTTATGGGTAAATATCAATAGCATAAATGGCGATAATCATAACATGCCTTGATCGGCAAAACTCAAATAATGGTGTCGTGTCAAAATCAAATGGTCCAATACTTTTATGTCCAACGCCTCTGAAGCATTTTTCAGCTTCTCGGTAATATGCTTGTCCGAGGCACTGGGTTTCAATGTTCCGGAAGGGTGGTTATGGGCCAGGATAATCCCCACGGCACCAAGCTCAAGGGCCTCTTTTAAAACCAGTCTTACATCTACCAGGGTTCCCGTAATACCTCCTTTGCTCAATTGTGACTTATGGATTACCTTGTTGGAATTGTTGAGATATACAATCCAGAATTCCTCATGTTGCAACTCTCCCATAATCGGGTACAAAAGTTCAAAAGCATCCCTGCTGCCGGATATCTTGGTAATCTTTCCGGTATCCTGCATTCGTCTTCGCCTTCCCACCTCCAACGCGGCAGCAATGGTAACGGCCTTGGCCTCCCCAATTCCCTTGAACTTCATCAATTGGTTTACCGAAAGTTTCCCCATCTCACTTAAATTGTGGCCCACCGAGGCCAAAATCCGCTTGGACAGTTCCACGGCACTCTCGTCCCGGTTCCCTGAACCAATGAGAATGGCGATCAATTCCGCATCGGACAGGACAAAACTACCTTTATGCCGCAGTTTTTCCCTAGGCTTGTCGTCATCCGCCCAATTTTTGATTGAAAAGGAAACCAATTTTTCTTGCATCCTCTAAAGATAGGAGATTAAATTTATGTAATTTTCAATGTAAATCTTATCCTATGAAATCATTGTTCAACACTGAGGCCCATGCTGAAATCCTTTCCCGAATCGATAAACTTTCGGAATCCACCCAGAGGCAATGGGGCAAAATGGAGGTTGGACAAATGCTGTACCATTGTCAGTTTCCCCTAAAGGTGGCTTTGGGCAAACTTACAATAAAAAAACCCAATCCTTTTATGAAGCTCATGTTCAAAGTTTTTAAAAAGAGCATGTATAATGACATCCCTTGGAAACACAATTTACCCACTGCACCGGGGTTTCGGGTCAAGGACAGGAAAGATTTTCCAAAGGAAAAACAAGCCTTGGTTACCCTTATCAATGATTTTCATGAGGAGAGGCATATTAAAGACCGGGGACCCCACCCTGCTTTTGGCGATCTCACTTATGATCAGTGGGGACAAATACAGTACAAGCATTTGGACCATCATTTACGGCAATTTGGGGTTTAACCCATTATGGTAGCTGGGCTGGCATTGTGAAAGAGGCTACGGCCTCATAGAAATCATCTTCATCCACCCCCATTTGTTGGCAAATCCATTTGGCCCCGATCAAATTGTCCAAGGCCCTGTTTTCTGAAATTTCCAAAGGCATTTCACCTTCAGGGGTATCCAAAAGGACCATACCGTTTTCAATTTGGTAATCCGGCGATTGGTATGCAAATTTTCGGATAGGGTTTTCTGTGGCCTCAACCACTTTTTTCACTTCAGGGTCTTCTTCATTATAGGTAATGCTACCTCCCTTGATAATACCATCCACAAAAATTTGGAACTGCCCCACCCGGTTTTCCAAAGTTGGAGTTTCATCTGCTATCCCACTCAATAAGGCAATGTTGGGCTGATATATATGAAATTTTGGCCTTGGGTCCAGTATAGAAGAAAAATGCTCGTCCCCCTCCAATATTACAAAGTCATTCTCCTCGGTCAGGTGCACGCGACGTTCAAATCCTTCCAGAGGGGTTTCCATCATATAATCCACCTCAACATTATGATAGTGCAATACGTGTAAGATCATGGGGATTATATCGGCTTTTCCATGCCCTGCCACCACCACCCGGGTCTTGTATTTGGATTGCTCAAACACAAATGCCGGATACGAAAAAATCTGCAATCCCAATTCCTGCGCTTTACACAGTTCCGGGTTATCCAATGGTATAGTAGATCCCAAAATTACAGCATCCAATTGATCGTGGACTGTTTCAGGATTCCATCCCATGGTTTCAGGAAGAAGCCCAAGAGGCTCCAATCTATTTTTCAAGGATTCTTCCGCACCGCTATCGCTCCCAGTAATGATGTGCCCTTTGTCGCGAAGCGTCAGGGCCAAATCACTCAGGATAGCCTCCCCTATACCTATAAAGTGTACTTGCATCAAATTGATTTATCTTTCAAAAATAGGTATTGACAAAACCAATCCAAACAAACACCCAATCTTATTAATTTCTATCTTGAGAAAAAATTGAACACGATGAATCTATCACAAATTCAATCCAAGGAAATTATGCCGGGTTATCATGGGAAATTGGTGCATGGAGATACCATCTCCTGGGCCTTTTGGAGTGTGAAACAAGATGCCGAGGTACCGGAACATTCCCATCACCATGAACAGATCATGCACGTGGTGGAAGGGGATTTTGAATTTACCCTTGATGGGAATACGGCCATCTACCATCCCGGAGATGTGGTCGTAATTCCCTCCAACACCCCTCATAGTGGAAAAGCCTTGACAGCCTGCAGATTGATGGATGTTTTTAGCCCCGTTCGGGAAGAATATAAATAAGTTATGAATATATCCCTTAAAGGAAAGACCGCTCTTGTAGGCGGCAGTAGCAAAGGAATTGGCGAGGCCATAGCCAGACAATTGGCCGCGAGTGGTGCAAGCGTCACCCTAATGGCCAGAAATGAGGAAAAAATGAAGGCCATCATCAAGGAAATGGACACTTCCTTTGGACAAGAACACCAATTTTTGATTGTTGATTTCTCCAATTTTGAAGCTTTTAAACGGACTATATCTTCATTTTTTGATCAAAACGAGGTAGATATTCTGGTCAACAATACGCAAGGGCCTTCTGCCGGAGGTGCACTGGAAAAATCCATTGAGGACTACCAGCAGGCCTTTGACCTGCTCTTTAAATCGGTTGTACTGACCACCGAACTGGCCTTAAAACAAATGCAAAAGAAAAAGTGGGGACGCATTATCAATGTGGCCTCCATCTCGGTCAAGGAACCCTTGAATTACTTGGCGTTATCCAATTCCATCCGTGCAGCGGTGGTCACTTGGTCCAAAAGTTTGGCCTACGATATTGCCCAAGATGACATTACGGCCAACAGTATCCTGACCGGATATTTTGATACGGACCGCATTGCCCAGCTCAATACAAAAAAGGCAGAAAAAATGGGAGTCACCCCAGAAGAAGTACGTTCCAACATGGAGGAACAGGTACCCATGAAACGGATTGGAAAACCCGAGGAATATGGATATCTAGTCGCATTTCTGGCCTCTGACAGGGCAGCGTACATTACTGGGACCAACATCCCCATTGACGGAGGGCTCCTAAAATCTTTATGAGAAATTTTTTATTTATAACAAAATATTTTTAGGGTTAAATTATCATATATTCAATTTTTAGGTATTTTTATTGTTCAAACAATAAAAATCATACCCATGAATTCAAAAGTTTTTTTGGCAGTTCGAATCCTATTGGGGCTTTTTGTTCTGATTTTTGGGCTCAACAAGTTCCTGAACTTCTTACCTCCTCCAGGTGACATGCCGGATGCGGCCATTAGCTATTTCGGCGCAGTTTCATCAACCTACACCCTTAAATTAGTTGCAGTTGTATAAATTTTGGCAGGACTTGCCTTTATCCTGAACAAATATGGAGCACTTATGGCTGTGATACTGATGAGTGTATCGGTCAATGCCGTACTGTTCCATGCCACCTTAGCTCCAGCCGGTATAGGCCCCGGACTAGGTCTATTAGTCTTGAATATTTTGGCCTTAATCGGCTATAAGGATAGATACAAGGACCTTTTGCGCCCTTGATGTATTGGTGATTTTATCATATCGAACGAAGTCGGGATGTATTGAATAAACTCCCGACTCCGCTCGAACTGACATTAAACAACATCTTTCCTCTTCGCTTTTTGATTATAGACTCATACGGTCCTTAAAAATGTAGGATTGTCTTCGTGAAACCTCTATTTCTTCCCCATTTTGCATGATAAGTTTGAGTTTTCCGTTGAACCAAGGCACCACACTTTCAATAAAATGGGTATTCACGATCTGCTGACGGTTGGCCCTAAAAAAGGATGCTTCGGGAAGTTTTTCCTCTATCAGGTTCAATGATTTGTACAGCAATGGCTTTTTATCCCCAAAAAATACGCGGGTATAGTTGCCCACAATCTCAAAATGGGAAATATCCCCAATTTTTACCAACCAGCATGATTCCCCGTCCTTGATAAAAATCTGACTGCTCTCCTTAAGTTTTTTTGACATATCGGCTCCTGTGCGAGCGGATTCCAATTTTGTCCGCACCTTTTCCATGGCCATATCAAAACGCTTTTCACTTACAGGCTTCAACAAATAATCCAAGGCATTGTACTCGAAGGATTTTATAGCATACTCGTCAAAAGCCGTTGTAAATATGGTAATGGGCACTTCATCCAACATTTCCAAAAGCTCAAAACCATCTTTTTCGGGCATGTTGATATCCAAAAATAAGAGGTCTGGCGAGGTACTCTGGATCAGCTCAAACCCAGCGTCCACATTTTCAGCCTCTCCCAGGATTTCAATATCATCATACTTTTTGATCAACTCCTTCAACTCGTTCCGGGCCAATCTGGAGTCTTCCACAATGACAGCTTTGATGTTCATACCAGTGGGATTTTAATATTGGCCACCACCTCATCGGCAACTTCTTCCAAATTGAAGGATGCCCTATTGGTATAAAGCAGTTTTAACCGCTGTTGTATGTTTTGCAACCCCAATTGGGTAGAATCCTTGGCTATTTGGAGTTTGCCCGTATTGCGGACTTCCAATATCAAGAGTTCTTGTTCTTTCTTGATGTTCAATACAATGGTCCCTCCATTTTTGAGGTTAGAGATACCGTGTTTGGTAGCATTTTCCACCAATAGCTGTATGATCATGGGTGGGATTTGTAGATCTAAGGTATCCTTATCCACATTCTTGACAAATTCCAAACGATCTTCAAACTGGATTTTGGATAGCGCTATATAATTGTCCACCATTTCCAATTCTTCCCGGACCGAAATGGCATTGTTGCTGTTCTTGGTCAGTGAGAACCGCAAGATTTCCGAAAGTTTGGTGAGCATTTCCCGGGATTTTTCCACATCTTCCAACATCAATCCCCTGATATTATTGAGGCTATTGAACATGAAATGCGGATTTATCTGACCCTTTAAGGTATTTAGCTGTGCTTGTTTAAGGTGGGTATTGAGTTCCAAGCGTTCTATTCGGTCCCGATTAAGCTTAAGAAGCAACTTGATCACCAAATAGGTTACCGTCCAAGCTCCAATAAGAAACAGGGAATTGAGCACCTGTATCCCAACATTGTCGTGATACTTGAACATTTGGAGCTCTGAAGGGGTCAATGCCGGGCCAAACTCAACATATACATATCCAAAAATAAAGTTCAGGACAGCGAACAAAAAGGATGCGACTAGAAAGGAAAGTAAAACCTTTATAAACTCCTTGATCCCGAAGCCATCAAACTGTATAGCTCTTTTTAGGTACAGTCGCAACAAAAAAGTCACCGCAATACCAAGTACTGTACCCATAATCACCGAATAGATAAGCAGGGATATACTGATCTGCTTTACCACAAAAACAGAAACCAGGTTAATGAAACCCCATCCGAAAATCTGTAGGATCCAAAAAGCGTACTCGCGTTTTTTATTGCTCAATTCCATGAATATGGGCTACGGTATTCCAAATATACTTTAAGCAGTTCAACCTATGGGAATGGCCCTTACTGATTTTGTGGTTGCTTTTTCCAGAAAGGTCTACAGTATGATTTGCCGCTATTTAAAAATGCCACCCACATTAACGTCATCCCTGTATAAAAGAATACAAAGTACGAATCATATTCCCACCCATTGAATTTTCCAAAAAGCCCTATTGAAGTCCCGATGATTCCCATGACCAAAATAGCTTTCTGCGTTGTACTCAATTTTCTCATTGTTTGATTTTTTAAAAGGTTCACGATTATTTTTCACAGGAAGATATCTACCAATAAGGCTATCATCAATCGTACAAGTGCTATCATTGTTTTCGGTTTTAGGGTTTTGTACAGCACTAAATTACAGGGCTTTCCATTCATGCACACCTGAATTATGGGCAGTGGTAAAAAAGACCTAGTGAACGGTAATCGTAATTTCCCAAAAGAGGCAATAAATAAAAAAGGAGCTAAAAAAAGCTCCTTTTAAATTGAAAATCAGTTCTATAATCAATCTTTCAATGGCTGGGGGATTTCCTGTTGTCCCAAATGTTTGGCATAAAAGCCCATCATGGCCTTATAGAGTTCAATACGGTTCTCTTCCTTGCCAAATCCGTGGCCTTCATCATATTTTACCATATACGGCACATCATAGCCCTTCCCTCTCAACGCACTCACAATTTGGTCCGATTCATCTATATTGACCCTTGGGTCGTTCGCTCCTTGCACTACAAATAAAGGTTTATTGATTTTATCAATCTGATATACCGGGGAAACTTCTTCCATAATCTTCTTTTCCTCTGGAACGTCCTCATCATACCATATTTCCTTGATGATTTTTAGGTACGGTTTCCAATATGGTGGTATGGTCTTCATGAAGGTGAACAAATTGGATACCCCCACATAATCCACTCCACAGGCATACAGGTCAGGAGTTTTGGTCAAGCCTCTCAATACGGCATACCCACCATGGCTACCTCCATAAATAGCGGCTTTGTCTGGATCAACCCAACCTTGTTCCACTACATATTGCAGACCATCCTCCACATCATCCATGGCCTTTCTTCCAATCTGTTTAAAGCCAGATTCCAAGAATTCCCTACCATACCCCCCGGAAATCCTAAAATTTACTTGAAGTGTGGCATAGCCCCTACTGGCAAACAATTGCGCTTCCGGGTTAAAGCCCCAAGAATCCCGGATACCCTGCGGACCTCCATGTGGGTTTACAATTACGGGCACCTTTTGGCCGGCCAAAGCTGCTTTGGGCAAGGTAATATACCCATGTAGGGTAATACCGTCCCTACTGGTAAAGGTTATGGGGCGCATTTCGGCCATATCCTCCTTTTTCAACTGCGGCATGGTATTGTACAACTCGGTAAGTTCATCCTTGGCCACATTGTACGCATAGTACATGCCATACACCCGGTCACTGTCCACATAGAGCATGTACAGATTTTCATCTTCAGTGCTATCCAATATACTGTACTGCATTCCGGGAAGTTCACTCTTCACCTTGGCATCCAATTTTTTAAAGACCTCACTCACCGGAACCACCATACTTTTTTCACCCTCGTAGGTAAAATAATCCACTTCATGGTTTCTGGTTCTGGAGAGCCCCATGTTCTGCACATCGTATTGATCATTGGAAAAGACCTTCTTTATGGTTTTGTTCTCCTTAAGATCGAACAGCTGCACTTCCGCCTTATCATTGTCCAGATTGGAGACCACATAGGCATCATGCGGATATTCCGTTGCATAGTTAAAGCTGGTGATAAAAAAGTTATCCTTCCAATTCAGCTGTTTCAAGACTTGGAAACCTCCTTTGCCATCCTCATAATAGGTATCCTGCTCCACTCCATCCCGAAGACGTGTAAATCCTTTCAGTTTCCCGTTTCTATCAAAATCGTACCCCAAGATAGGGTTGGCCGGGTCATCATTGGTATATAGTTGGGTCAATTCCCCTGTGACCACATTCAGCTTGAAGGGCTCAAAGACCTGGGCATTGTTCTTGTTCATGGAAACAATGATATGCTCCTTATCATCACGCAACAACTCTGTGAAATCTGCCCGCACACCATCAAAGGGAGTGAGGTCCTTCAAGTTGCTCCCATCCAAATCCACTGCATAAATATGATAGTTTTCATTGCCTCCCTTATCCATGGAAAAGTATAGTCTGGTATTGTTTAACCAGCCATAAATCCTGACCAACTCATCCTTTTCCTCAATGGCTTTTTTAACCTCGTTGGTCTCCAGGTTCTTCACATAAATATGACGTTTGCCATTCTCATCGCTTTCCCTGTAGGACAAGTATTTTCCATCCGGGGAAAATCGGAACGTGAACCCCTTGGGATTTCCAAAATAATCTTCCACGGTGTACCGGTAATCCCCTTGATCCAATGCGGCCAAGGAAACCAATTCGTCATGGGAACTGGCCAAAGTGGTATCGCCAGGTTTTTCTTGGGCATGAAGGGCAACTCCCAAAAACATGAATAGGGAAACCCCACAGACCCATTTGATCCTTTGTGTTGTTTTCATACGTGTTGAATTAAGTGTTTCTTTTGAAAAAAATGATGTTATAACAAATTAGACTGTCCGTATCTGTCTTTGTTACAAAAACCAGCAAAAAACTGATAATCAACCACCAACATACAACCCCAAGGTTGATTTCATTCTTGTCTTTATTTTGTTTCTGGGGGAAACTTTGACAATGTTTTTTTAACCAAGGCCCTCAACCTTTCTTCACGAACACTTGGGGAAGCGTTATCGCGATAGCCACTTTCAGTGGAGGCTTGCCAGAACAGCGCATCACGTTGGGCATCCACAAAATCAAATAGAATATGACGTTGTATTCCAGAATTTCCAATGGGCAATCCAACGGAAACTCCGCCGCCCACATTTCTGCCCGTACCACCAATACCAACACCTACAGCGCTATTAGACGGACTACGAAATTCACTGCTTTGAATGTTGATGAAAAAATCGGGTTCCTCTGCCAAACGATATCCTTTTATCTGCAGGGTGGAATCCAAAATCCGAATGAGGCGCTTTTCGTCCAATTGGGTCAGACCCGAATCCAAATCGGAGAAATAATTGTAGGTGGTATAGCTACTAAAGTCCGTTCCCTTATCGTAATCGTAATTGACCCGAATGGAGACACAAGAGGCCAATAGGCAACACAGTGCAATAATCCATAGGTTTCGCATGGCAGATAAATCTGGATTAGCTTAAAATTAAGGATTATTTGGCTTAGGTGGGAGAACAGGCGCCTTTATTCGTTCAATAGCGCCCAGAGCTTATCCTTGAGCTGCTGAATGCCCAATTGGCTTACCGATGAGATAAATAGATAATCAACATCCTTAAAATCGGGCTTCATTTCCTGTCGCATTTCCTCAATGAGCTCCTCATCCAACATATCGCATTTGGAAATGGCCACGATGCGCTGTTTGTCCAACAACTCCGGATTGTACCGTCTCAGCTCATCCAAAAGAATGGCGTATTCCTGACTGATGTCCTTACTGTCGGTAGGGATTAGAAAAAGTAAGGTGGCGTTGCGTTCAATATGACGCAGAAAATAATGGCCCAGACCTTTGCCTTCTGCAGCCCCTTCAATAATTCCGGGGATATCGGCCATTACAAAACTCTGGAAATCTCGATGTTCCACAATGCCCAAATTTGGTTTTAGAGTGGTAAACTCGTAATTGGCGATCTTGGGTTTAGCCGAGGTCATCACGGACAGCAAGGTAGATTTCCCGGCATTGGGGAATCCCACAAGACCCACATCGGCCAAAACCTTAAGTTCCAAGGTTATCTGGGCATCCTGCCCCGGGATTCCGGGTTGTGCATATCTAGGAGTCTGGTTGGTAGGGCTTTTAAAATGCCAATTGCCGCGACCTCCCATTCCGCCTTCCAGGACAATCTTCTCTTCCTGGTCCTCGGTAATCTCAAAAAGAACGGCATTGGTCTCGGTATCCCGTATCACGGTCCCGAGGGGAACTTCCAAATAGGTATCGGCCCCATCGGCACCGGTACTCCTATTTTTGCTGCCATGCTCCCCATGACCCGCCTTAAAATGCTTTTTGAACTTGTAATGGACCAAGGTCCACAGATTTTTGTTCCCCTTCACGATCACGTGACCTCCACGGCCACCATCACCACCATCCGGACCTCCCTTGGCAACATACTTTTCCCGATGTAAATGCGCAGAACCCTTGCCTCCGTTCCCGGAAGATACGTGCACTTTCACATAATCCACAAAATTGCCTTCGGTCATGTCAATGGTTTTGTTAGCAGAAAGGTGAAGGGTAAAATGCTACCTCCGTCTTAGTCCAAAGCATCTATTACCTTGCCCAAACGCTCGGTGATTTCTGCAATGTCCCCAATTCCGTTTACGGAATGGAATTTCCCCTGCTTCTCGTAATACGCTTTCAAAGGGGCTGTTTTTTCATTGTATTCATCAAAACGATTACGGATTTTGCTCTCATCTTGATCATCGGAACGTCCACTGCTCTTCCCGCGTTCCAACAAACGGGCAATCAACACCTCATCATCGGCTTCCAAAGCGATGGTGGCGTTCACCTTCATGTCCTTGGATTCTAAAAAATTGTCCAAAGCCTCCGCTTGTGCCGCTGTTCTTGGGAAACCATCAAAAATAAAGCCTGACGCCTCTGGATTTTTCTCCACTTCGTCCTTTAGCATATCGATGGTAACCTCATCGGGGACCAAGTCGCCCTTATCGATATAGGATTTGGCCAACTTGCCCAATTCCGTTCCGTTTTTAATGTTGTATCGGAACACATCCCCTGTGGAAATGTGTTTCAAATTGTACTTCTCTTTCAAGAACCCGGCTTGGGTCCCTTTTCCTGCTCCTGGCTTTCCAAAAAGCACTAGGTTGATCATATCTGCTTGGTTTAATTGGTATACTTCCCTCAAATTTCTGCCCATTTCATTATAGTCCAGACCGTAACCCACAATAAAATTATCCGGGATTTCCAACCCCACATAATCAATGGCGTATTCACCATTGTAGATTTCGGACTTGTAAAAAAGGGCAGCAATTTTAAATTCCTTCACATTGGTCTGGGAGAACAGGTGTACCAATTGTTTCAATGTTCTTCCCGTGTCGACCACATCCTCCAAAATAATAACGCTCTTTCCTTCCATATCTTCCTGCACATCCAACAAGGTCTCCACAATCCCCGTGGAAGTCAAACCTTGGTAGGAACTCAACCGTACAAAAGAAACTTGGCAAGGATGCTGATACGCCTTTAAAAAGTCGGCCACAAACATGAAGGCTCCGTTGAGCACACCTACAAAAAGGGGGGTCTCATCCTTATAATCTTCAGCGATTTCCACCGCCATTTTTTCTATGGCCGCAAGGATTTGCTCTTCCTTTAAGTAAGGTTTAAACAACTTGTTGTTTAGCTTGATCAACGTATCAGTATTTTGGTCAGGTTGGCAAAGATAGCATTTTTTGGGGGTGGTATGCCCAGCATCTTTCATCCCTTCAAGGAATTCATGTATTTTTGCAATCATTCCAATTTAATGATCCATGGATTTTTTCTCTTCCAATTTTAAACTCGGTATTTTAGGGGGTGGGCAATTAGGCAAAATGATGCTCTACGAAACCCGAAAATGGGACATTCATACCAAGGTCATGGATGCTTCACCCGAAGCGCCCTGCAAAATTGCCTGCAATGAATTTGTGGAAGACAGTCTTATGGATTTTGACGCCGTTTACAATTTTGGAAAGGATGTGGATGTCCTTACCATTGAAATTGAAAATGTGAATGTGGACGCCCTAGAGAAATTGGAACATGAGGGTAAAAAAGTCTATCCTCCGACCAAAGCCTTGCGGACTATACAGAACAAGGCAACCCAGAAACTGTTCTATACGGACCACAATATTCCAACTGCCCCGTTCATGCGTTTTGCCTATACATCCGAGATAGAGGACAGTATTTCCAACGGAGGCCTCCAACTTCCTTTTGTTTGGAAGAGTGCCCAATTTGGATATGACGGCCAAGGTGTGAAAGTCGTTCGGAAAATAGAAGATTTAAACGGTCTTCCCAATGTGGAGTGCATTGCCGAAAAAATGGTTGATTTTAAAAATGAATTGGCCGTTATCGTAGCACGGAACACCAAAGGTGAAGTAAAAACATACCCTGTAGTGGAAATGGAGTTTCACCCAGAGGCCAACCAAGTTGAATATGTTATCTGTCCAGCCAGAATTGACGCTTCCGTAGCACAAAAAGCTACTGAAGTGGCCCTCAAAGTAGCTGAACATCTGCAACCCGTAGGATTATTGGCCGTGGAATTGTTTCAAACGCAGGATGACCAAATTCTGGTCAACGAAGTGGCTCCAAGACCACACAACAGCGGACATTATAGCATTGAGGCCAGTTACACCAACCAATTTGAACAGCACATCCGGGCCATTTTGGGCCTGCCTTTGGGAAAAACGGATAGCAAAGTGGCAGGAATCATGGTAAATTTGGTCGGTGCCGAAGGCCATACCGGGGATGTGGTCTATGAACATATGGACGCCATTTTGGAGATGGATGGGGTAACACCACATATCTACGGCAAAAAACAGACCCGTCCGTTCCGCAAAATGGGACATGTGACCATTGTGGACGAAGATATGGCCAGAGCCCGTGAAGTGGCCCAAAAAGTAAAAGAAACCATCAACGTTGTAAGCAAATAAGAATATGAGCAAAGTAGCCGTAATCATGGGAAGTACCAGCGACCTGCCTGTTATGCAGGACGCCATCGATATTTTAAAAGAGTTCAATATTGAAGTGGATGTGGACATTATCTCCGCACACAGAACTCCAGAAAAACTTTTTGATTTTGGCAAAAACGCCCATAAAAATGGATATTCGGTCATCATAGCCGGGGCCGGCGGAGCCGCACACCTTCCGGGAATGGTGGCATCCTTGTCCCCTTTGCCAGTAATCGGAGTCCCTGTGAAAAGCAGCAACTCCATAGACGGGTGGGACTCTGTTCTCTCCATTTTACAGATGCCCGGAGGCGTTCCTGTAGCCACTGTGGCCTTAAATGGCGCAAAAAATGCTGGGATTTTGGCCGCTCAGATCATTGGGAGTTCAGACCAAGAAATTTTATCGAAAATGGTGGACTACAAACAAGGCCTCAAAGAAAAAGTAATCAAAGGAGCAGAAGAAGTTCGTAACATAAAATAAACCTACGCAGAAATGCCCAATAATAATCCTCTCTTGGAGCCCTTTGATCAAGCTCCATTTTCAAAAATCAAGAACGAACATTTTAAGCCTGCCTTCTTGGAGGCCATTGAAAGTGCCAAAAAAGAAATTGACGCCATTGTGGAAAACCCTGAAGCGCCCACCTTTGAAAACACTTTGGAGGCTTTGGATTTTTCAGGACAGCAGTTGGACAGGGTCTCCAGTGTTTTTTTCAATCTGAACTCCGCAGAAACCAATGAGGAAATCCAAAAAATTGCGCAGGAAGTCTCTCCTTTACTATCAGAATTCAGCAATGACATTACCCTGAACCAACCGCTTTTTGAACGCATCAAAACGGTTTACGGACAAAGAGAAAACCTCTCCCTCACTCCTGAGCAGAAGACTTTGTTGGAAAAGCGCTATAAAAGCTTTAGCAGAAACGGGGCAAACCTAAACGAAGCGGATAAAAAAAGACTTAGGGAAATTGATGCCGAACTGTCCAAACTAAAACTGAAATTCGGTGAAAATGTACTTGCCGAAACCAACAAATACGAAATGTTGTTGTCCAATGAAGAAGATTTAAAAGGTCTTCCCGAAGGCGCCAAAGAAGCGGCCGCCCAATTGGCGCAATCCAAAAACAAGGAAGGTTGGCTGATCACCTTGGACTACCCCAGCTATATTCCTTTTATGAAATATGCTGAAAATAGGGTGTTGCGCAAAGAATTGTCCTTGGCCTTTGGCAGTAAGGGATTCCATAATGATGCATTGGACAATCAAGAAAATGTACTGCAAATTGTCGCCCTTCGCCATGAACGCGCCAACCTATTGGGTTACGCTACCCATGCCCATTTTGTCCTGGAAGAACGCATGGCCGAAACCCCTGAAAAAGTGCTTGAGTTTTTGAACGAACTTTTGGAGAAGGCCAAGCCTGCCGCCGAGAGGGAATTTGCGGAGTTGGAGGCCTATGCAAAAGAATTGGATGGTATTGATCATTTGGAAAAATGGGACAGTGCCTACTACTCTGAAAAATTAAAGCAGAAACTGTTCAATTTGGACGATGAAAAATTGAAACCTTATTTTAAACTGGAGAATGTCATCAACGGAGTTTTCCAAGTCGCTGAAAAATTGTTCGGCCTTACCTTCAAGGAGGTTTTTAATGTGGACAAATACCATGATGAGGTAAAAACTTATGAAGTCTATGGGGACTCGGGCAACTTTGTTTCCCTTTTTTATGCCGATTTCCATCCCCGTCCCGGGAAACGTGGTGGGGCTTGGATGACCTCGTACAAACCACAGTATACCCGTAACGGCAAAAATAGTCGGCCCCATGTCTCCAACGTATGCAATTTCACGAAGCCAACTGCTTCAAAACCTTCGTTGCTTACCTTCAATGAGGTAACCACTTTGTTCCATGAGTTTGGGCACGCCCTTCATGGGATGTTGGCCAACACGGTCTATCCAGGTCTTTCTGGAACTTCGGTGTATTGGGATTTTGTGGAACTGCCCAGTCAGGTAATGGAAAACTGGTGCTATGAAAAAGAAGCCTTGGAACTTTTTGCCTTTCACTATGAAACGGGGGAGCTTATTCCCATGGAATTGGTGGAAAAGATAAAGGAATCCGCCACTTTTCAAGAGGGCATGGCCACCATCCGACAATTGAGTTTTGGCTTTTTGGATATGGCCTGGCACGGTTCGGACCCATCCAATATAAAAGATGTAAAAGATTACGAAACCAGAGCCTTTGAAAGCACTGCTTTGTTCCCAGACACCCCCGAAACCTGCATGAGCACTTCTTTCTCCCATATTTTTCAAGGTGGATATTCCTCCGGGTATTACAGTTACAAATGGGCCGAGGTTTTGGATGCGGATGCTTTTGCTTATTTCAAGGAAAAAGGGATTTTCAACAAGGAAATTGCGGATAGGTTCAAGGAACATGTACTTTCCAAAGGAGGCACGGAAAATCCCATGGAACTGTACAAACGTTTTAGGGGCTCCGAGCCTAAAATCGATGCTTTATTGGAACGGGCCGGACTACTGGAAACAAAAGACTAGCAACATTCAATAAACGACTTGTTGCTTCCACTGGACCAGGAAATGATTCCAATGGTGGCAATGACCACAAACGCTCCCAGTGCCGAGGCCACAATGGTTTTTCCTACGGAATATTTTCGCATCCGGCTTTCGGTGATCATGGATTTCTGAATGGTCATTTCCGTTTTGTCCTGCACCACCACCAAGGTCGAATCGGTCACCGCTTTGATAAGCACTTTCTCCATCTCGCGGTCCCCCATCCTGATTTCATATCGCTTCCCGACCACATAGTCGGAATCAGCGGTATTGAGTTGCTGATAGGTATAACAACTGTTGAACAACATCAAAATGGACAATACACATGCAATTTTGACCATAACCGAAGCGTCTAATAAATGGTTACTTGCTGATTTTCATAAATTTACAAATAAAAACCACACCTGCGGTCCACTACTTTGTCCAACGACCAAAAATTGAATCCGTGTTAATCTTGGATTAAAGGAATAGCGTAATTGTCTCCAATACCTTTCCTTTGAATGTTTTACAACAAATTGGGTATAAGATCATTCGGTAAAATCATTACTTTTGACACTTCTAACAACTATGGCCGAACATCAACTTCATCCGGACAATTGGGTAGACCAGTACGCAGATTATCTGTTCAATTATGCAGTGGCACGTGTCAGCGATGCCGAAATTGCCAAAGACTTGGTACAGGAAACATTTTTTGCCGGACTGAATTCCGCCAAAAATTACAAAGGTGATGCGGCGGAGCGAACATGGTTGATCGCTATCTTAAAGCGAAAGGTCATTGACCACTACCGAAAAATTAATTCCAAAAAAGGAAAAGCTGAAGTTAGGGTGAACTATGCGGCCAGTTCCGATTCGGAAGGAGATTGGATCGAGGAACAGGTGGCGGACCCTTTCAGCCAGGATGGCGACAATGCACTTGAGAACGAAGAACTGGGGTCGGCCATACAGGAATGTATCTCCAAATTGCCCCGTAAGCAGGCCATGGTCTTTCAAATGAAAACGATTCAAGGCATGAGCACTGAGGATATCTGTAATGAATTGGGGATTAATCCGTCCAACCTATGGGTAATGATCCACAGGGCAAGAACGGCACTTATGGGTTGTTTAAATGATAATTGGTTTTAGTTATGAAGATTTCATGTGAAGAGGCATCACATATCTGCACCAAATCACAGTACAAGGAAGCCAGCTTTTGGGAAATCCTAAAGCTTCGCTTGCATATACTGTATTGCAAGACTTGTGCACATTACTCCAAGCGTAACGGCACCCTTACTTCTTTGTGCGATAAGGCGGGACTGAACGTCCTTTCCAAAGAGGACAAGGAATGCATGAAAAAAGACTTGGAAAAAAGACTTTAAAAAAGTCCCTTCAACACCCAAAAAAGCAATAGCCACAAAATGGGAAGTCCTTCTACCCAAAACGAAGCAAAATAGCGTTCTTGCATCTTCTTGTGTGACCTTAGCACAACAACCAATACAACACCCAAAATTAATCGCATTACTATTTCATAGGGATGGATTTCATCCTTGAAAAAAGTCAGTACAAAGAAAAGGACCACCAATACCATTCCCAACTGTTGCGTACTTTTTACGCCCAAAACCTGAGGCAGGGTCCTGAGGTTTTCATCATCCCATTCAAGATCTCGTATTTCAAAGGGCAATATGAGGACCACCACCAAAATAAAACGTTGCAGGAACCATATCCACACATCCCACCCTACAGGAGCTTTGGCATCCAAAACAGGTAAGAGCACCGTAAAACCAACCCAGACCAAGGCCACAATATAAATTTTAAATCCTCCCAGATTTCTCAGGTTTTTGGCTTCTGGCAGCAAGGGCACCGCGTACAATGTGGATATAAGACCTAAAATCGCAATGACCATCCACATGTCACGATCCAATTGAAACAAGAAATAAACAGCAAGTCCAAAGCACAGAAAACTGAAAACCTGTATGTATTTATGGTACACATTGGACACAATCAGGTATTTATAGGCCTCTACCCCATACTTGATAAAATTATAGCATACTATCACCCCAAAAAAGGTGAAGCCCATCAAGGAAAAATCCCAAGGAGCTTCCAAAAGATCAAACGTGACCCCCATAAGTGAAACCACGGCAAGGGCCACATGCACACTGGCATCCAGATAGAAATCAAAGATGAATTTTAGGCTTCTCATTATACAAAATAGGAACACCCCCCACCCAAGGTTAACCAGTGGTTAACAACTTTGGTTTGGAGACTACCAAAATTGCTTATTTTCATTGAATTAATCCCTAATTTTGTGCACTTTATTGGATTGAACATGAACACAGAAACATTTGCCGCCAGACACATTGGCATTGCTGAAAAAGACCTCTCCAAAATGTTTGGGACCATTGGGGTCGACAATATGGAGCAATTGATTTATGAAACCATTCCCGATGATATTAGACTTAAGGAGCCCTTAAATCTTCCAAAAGGGATAAGTGAACATGAATTTTTGGCCCATATCCAAAAGTTATCGGAAAAAAACCAGATTTTCAAAAGTTATATTGGATTGGGGTATCACGAATCCCTGACCCCATCCGTAATCAAAAGAAACATCTTGGAGAATCCAGGATGGTATACGGCATACACCCCCTATCAAGCGGAGATAGCCCAAGGAAGGCTGGAAGCTCTCCTGAACTTCCAGACCATGGTCACTGACCTCACTGGGATGGAATTGGCCAATGCTTCCCTTTTGGATGAAAGTACCGCAGCGGCAGAGGCCATGACCATGCTGTTTGAGCTTCGGTCAAGGGAACAGAAAAAAAATGGAGTCGTAAAATTCTTTGTTTCGGAAGAAATTCTTCCCCAAACCTTGAGCTTGCTCCAGACTCGCGCCATTCCGTTGGGCATAGAATTGGTGGTCGGGAATCACGAAACCTTTGGTTTCTCTGATGATTTTTATGGGGCCATCCTCCAATACCCCGGGAAATTTGGTCAAGTGAACGACTATGCCGGCTTTGTCCAAAAAGCCAAGGCCAATGAAATTAAAGTGGCCGTTGCTGCCGATATCCTTAGCTTGGTACTTCTTACCCCTCCAGGTGAATGGGGTGTTGATGTGGTCGTTGGCACCACCCAACGCTTTGGTATTCCACTGGGATACGGTGGACCCCATGCCGCATTTTTTGCCACCAAGGAAGCATACAAAAGAAATATACCCGGCAGAATCATAGGAGTCACCAAGGACACGGATGGGAACCGAGCCCTACGTATGGCCCTCCAAACCAGGGAACAGCATATTAAAAGGGACAAGGCCACATCCAATATCTGTACAGCCCAGGTACTCTTGGCCGTAATGGCAGGAATGTATGCCGTTTACCATGGCCCCAACGGATTAAGATATATTGCGAACAAAGTACATGGCCAAGCCGCACAATTGGCCAAAACATTGGAGTCCTTTGGTTTTGAACAATTGAATTCCTTCTACTTTGACACCATTAGGGTAAAAGTGAAAAATAGCATCGCGCTGCGGGAAATCACCGAAGGACATGGCATTAATCTTAATTATATTGATGCCGATACGGTTTCCATATCCCTCAACGAAGCCGTTTCCGAGGAAGACCTTAAGACCATTGTGCTCTGCTTTGCAGAGGCCCACGATATAAAAACACACGACGCAGTTCCCCTTGCTTCAGAAGGGATCATTCCAAATGCATTACAGCGCAAAACCCCCTTCTTGGAACATGAGGTGTTCAACGCCTACCATTCCGAAACGGAGTTGATGCGCTATGTCAAAAAATTGGAGCGCAAGGATTTGGCGCTGAACCACTCCATGATTTCCTTGGGAAGCTGTACCATGAAGCTGAATGCCGCTTCTGAAATGCTACCCTTGAGTTGGGCGCACTGGGGAAACATCCACCCGTTTGTACCCCTAAACCAGGCTCAAGGATATCAAGAAATGCTCAAGGCTTTGGAATCCCAATTGAACACGATCACCGGCTTTGCCGCTACCTCCCTACAACCCAATTCAGGAGCTCAGGGAGAATATGCCGGGCTTATGGTAATCAGGGCCTATCACGAATCGCGTGGTGAAGGGCATCGGAACATATGCCTTATCCCCGCTTCGGCGCACGGAACCAACCCTGCTTCGGCGGTCATGGCAGGCATGAAGGTGGTAGTGACCAAGACCGATGAAAAAGGAAACATTGATGTGGCCGATTTGGAAGAAAAGGTACAATTGCATTCCGAAAACTTGGCTGCTTTGATGGTCACTTACCCATCTACTCACGGGGTCTTTGAATCTTCCATAAAACAAATTACAAGATTGATCCACGAAAATGGTGGACAAGTGTATATGGATGGTGCCAATATGAATGCACAGGTTGGACTCACCAACCCGGCTACCATTGGCGCCGATGTATGCCATTTGAACCTTCACAAAACCTTTGCCATTCCACATGGAGGTGGTGGACCCGGAGTAGGTCCTATTTGTGTGGCGGAACAGTTAAAACCGTTTTTACCAACCAACCCTGTGATCGAAACAGGGGGCGATACACCTATATCAGCAATTTCTGCCGCTCCTTGGGGAAGTGCCTTGGTGTGCTTGATTTCATATGGGTATATCAAAATGTTGGGAACAGGTGGCCTTACCAATGCCACCATAGCAGCCATCCTCAACGCCAACTATATCAAAGATCGCCTCAAAGGCAAGTTTGACGTGCTCTATACCGGGGAACGTGGTAGGGCCGCACACGAAATGATCATCGACTGTAGACCTTTTAAAGCCAATGGCATTGAAGTTACCGATATTGCCAAAAGGTTGATTGACTATGGATTCCATGCCCCTACCGTTTCATTCCCTGTGGCCGGAACACTTATGATCGAGCCAACCGAGAGTGAAAGCTTGGCCGAACTGGATCGTTTCTGCGATGCCTTGCTATCCATCAGAAATGAGATTGATGAGGCCAGCGCGGATAATCCCAACAATGTTTTGAAGAATGCCCCACATACCTTGGGCATGATCACCCATGACGTTTGGGAGTTTCCGTATAGCAGACAACAAGCAGCATTCCCGTTGCCCTATGTGGCCGAAAACAAGTTTTGGCCCAGCATCCGAAGAACGGATGAAGCTTTTGGGGATCGTAATTTAATGTGCACCTGCGCGCCTATGGAGGCCTACGCAGAAGCATAGTTGAACCGCTGCACACATTGATAAAAAGCCCTGTTTCAATTTGAGAATCAGGGTTTTTCATTTTACCCCATTTTTAAAACCGCATCTTGGACATCATATTCCTTGCTATGCATGCATAGTAAAAACAGATAGGTAGTAGTACCTTATACAGATTAAAACCTCAACATGAAAATAGGCATCACTGGTACCGGAAGCCATATCCCTTCCTTGGTCACCAAGAACGAAGACTTTTTGGAACATGAGTTTTTGGAAGCGGACGGTTCTTCCTTTGGTCAGGACAACGCTGTGACCATAGAAAAATTCAAGGCTATTACCGGTATTCAGGAACGGCGTTACGCAGACCCTGAACTAAAGACTTCAGATTTAGGGTTCATTGCTGCCGAAAAGGCTCTTGTGGATGCCAAAGTGGACAAGGAAAGTCTGGACTACATCATCTTTGCGCACAATTTTGGGGACATGACCTATGGAAAAATCCAAGGCGACACCTTACCCAGCTTGGCCACCCGTGTAAAGCATTTGTTACAGATCAAAAATCCGAAATGCGTGGCCTACGACCTCATCTTTGGCTGTCCTGGCTGGATAGAAGGTACCATACAGGCCCATGCCTTCATCAAAAGTGGAATGGCCAAAAAGTGTTTGGTCATTGGAGGGGAAACCCTTTCCCGCGTTGTAGATCAGCATGATAGGGACAGTATGATTTTTTCCGACGGTGCCGGTGCCACCATCATTGAAGCCAACCCAAATTCCGGAGAAATACTTTCCCATGTATCGGCTACTTATGCCAATGAGGAGGCCTATTATCTCTATTTTGATAAGACCAACTCGGCCCAAGGTTGTACCGATACCCGGTATATTAAAATGCAAGGGCGAAAAATCTATGAGTTTGCCTGCACCCAAGTCCCCAAGGCCATGAAAGATTGTTTGGACCAAAGCGGTATTGGGATTGATGAGTTGAAAAAGATATTCATCCATCAGGCCAATGAAAAAATGGATGAAGCCATTGTAAAGCGCTTCTACAGGCTTTATGGTAAAGAGGTCCCTGAAAACATCATGCCCATGAGCATCCAAAAACTTGGAAACAGCTCTGTGGCCACAGTTCCCACACTTTATGATATGGTATTGAAAGGCGAACTGCCACAACATCGATTAAAAAAGGGAGATGTTGTTATCTTTGCAAGCGTTGGTGCCGGAATGAACATCAATGCCATTGCTTATAGATACTGAATGTACGAGAACAACTTTCCCAACAAACGCTACAAACATACCTTGGCGTTTCTGCAAAAACACGTGAACACTTCGGAATCCATTTTGGATCTGGGCGTTGAAAATCCCTTTTCCGAAATCATGAAATCCCAAGGATTCCATGTAGAAAATACCCAAGGAGAGGATTTGGACGTGAATTTTGGCGTGGTTTCCCAATCAAGTGCTGAAGTGGTCACTGCCTTTGAGATATTTGAGCATTTGGTGGCCCCGTTCAATGTACTAAAGGAAATCAAGGCCCAAAAATTGGTGGCCAGTATCCCCATGCGGCTCTGGTTTGCATCGGCTTATAAGAGCAAGACAGATCCGTGGGACCGACATTACCACGAATTTGAGGATTGGCAATTTGATTGGTTGCTGGAAAAAGCCGGGTGGACCATTAAAGATTCTGCCAAATGGACCAACCCCACCAAAAAAGTTGGGATACGCCCCCTTTTGCGTCTTTTCACACCGAGGTACTATATTGTCTATGCCGAACGGTGATTCTCATCAATTTACAATAGACAATTATCAATGTTGAATTCGGTATTGTCATTTCGAGCGCAGTCGAGAAATATCTGTATGGAGTTTCAATATCCATTCCTAAGGAGATTCTTCAGTCACTACGTTCCTTCAGAATGACAGAAACCACAAAACTATATTGGGAATTATGGTTTGTTTTTTGGAATTTTAGCACATGCAGATCAGCATTATCATTCCCGCACACAACGAAGCAGCTTACCTAAAGGACTGTTTGGATTCCTTTGTGGCGCAGACCCATGTTCCGGACGAGATTATTGTGGTGGATGACAATTCATCGGACAGCACCTATACCATTGCTTCGGACTATGCAAAAAAGCAACCTTGGATCAAAGTGGTGCAACGACAATCCGTGGACGAACACATCCCTGGAAAAAAGGTGGTGGATACGTTCAATTTTGGACTCCAGCATGCTTCCAACTATAATTTAATAGGCAAGTTCGATGCCGACATCATCTTGCCCCCTACCTATTTTGAATCCGTTTTGAATGCATTCCAGTCCAACTGGAAATTGGGCATGTGCTCTGGGTTGCTCTACATTAAAAAAGGGAACGAATGGGTCTATGAGAACATTGCGGACAAATCCCATATCCGCGGCCCCATAAAACTGTACCACAAGGCTTGTTTTGATAAAATGGGTGGTCTCCGTCCCGGTGTGGGTTGGGACACTGTGGACACCCTTCTGGCCAAATACCATGGTTTTGATACCCAAACCCTACCCCAACTGAAGGTAAAGCACCTCCGCCCAACAGGGCATGGGTACAGCATCAAAAATTATCAGGCTAAGGGCGAAGCCCTATACAGAATGCGTTACGGTCTCGTACTCACCAAGATCGCTGCCCTAAAAATGGCTTGGCAGTCCAAAAGCCCACAATTGTACCTGCAAACCGTGTTGGGCTATCTAAAAGCATGCTTCCAACGGCAAAAGCGTTATGTCTCCCAAGAAGAAGGCGGCTTTATCCGAGCATATCGCTGGCAAGGCATCTGGTCCAAGCTCTAAGACTTATTCCCCAATACTTTTTCTTCCAAAATGCAGTATTAATGGCATCCGTCAATTCAAAACGGCCATCCGTCAATTCAGCTTATCCTTTTATCAATTTTGAGCGTATTTTCTTATCCATAGTATAAACCATTACAACAACCCTTTAGAGGTGTACCCCATAAAAAGCAGCAGGCCCCAAAACCTAAAACACTATACCATGAAAAAATCAATCCCATTGAATGCTTACCTATGGTTCCTTTTGGCCACTGTGCTTTTGTCCTGCCAAAAGGAAGAGCCCCATACCCCAACCATGCCCTCACAAACCACCAAGGCGGCGGATAATGCCCATGGGGTGTTGGAGAAGAAACTGGACATCCCCTATACCGTGGGCAATATGCAAAAGGCCCTAAAAGAGGTCATGACCTCCTTTAAGCACCAACTGCCCCAATCCAAATTGGCCAAAGTGGGGAAAACCGTGGAGATACAACCCTCCCATTTCTACTACCGTTTTTTGCCCAAGGACAGTTTGGAGTACGAACGTTTGGCCACGGACACCGTGCTGCTGACCTCCAATGCCCCGCTGGATTATGAGATTGCCACGGATGGGGACTATTTTGATGACGAGGGTACAGAGGAGGACAATAGCTTTGGTTACCAGTACACCGTTTTTCCGGCAGACCATGCCTTCCCACAGGATATTACCCACCAAAAGCTAAACGATCTGTATTTTGCCCCGGAAGAGGAAACCGGCACTATGGAAAAAGGGGAAATAACCGTACAACAACCCCAATCCAAAACCAGCAAGGCACTGGCCAAACTGGACGAGAACGGGGAACTTTTTGAGTTTTTGGAACTGGAGGCCCTAAAGCTCACCAACAACTTGGAAGAAGATGAACTGGAGACCTTGCGGTTCTTTTTGCCCAACGACCCCAGCGGAAAGCACTACACCCATAGCGAGGCCCTTGCCCTAGGGTATGCCCTGCCCCAGCTCCATATAGACTATGCCCACATTATGGCCCAACAGCAAAAGGAGGGCACGGACTCCGCTGCCCGCTGGTGGAAACGCAAAAAATGGAACCCCCATGGCCGCATAACCGTGCGTGAAGATGCCATTGGCCGGAACGTGGGCGTAGTGGGCGCCGAAGTACGCGTACGCAAATGGGGATTGGTGGTAATCAAACGAACACGCACCAATGCCAAAGGGGAGTTTAGGACCAGCAGTACCAAGACCAAACGGGTAAAATATGCGGTATATTTTAATAGTAATCATCGTAAATTTGTGGTTAAGGCAGGAACCATATTCTGGGATGCGCGCCACCGCGGTACCCGTACTTATAAAAATGGGGGCTGGCACCAGCATTTCTCCTACGGTAGGGGAAAGTTTTATGCGTTGGTCCATAATGCCGTCTACGATTTTTACAATAGGGCCGTAGGCAAGTTTGGATTGAATCACCCCAACCAAAGTTGGTTGCGTATTAATGCCCAATATACCAAAGAGTCTGGAGACCATTTAGATCTAAACCCGGGAGGCAAGTATAGCCTCGTACCTCATTCAGAAATACGGGTGGGAAGAATGGACAATGGCAAACCAATGGCAAGTGATGAAATTTATGCATTGGCAACCCATGAAATGACCCATGCAAGCCATTATAGAATGGACAGAACCTTTTTTATCAATATTAAAGGAGCCGGATGCACACTACAGACCATGGCCGAAAGTTGGGCCACTGGTGTGGAAACTGTAGTGACCAATGATAGATATTTAGGACTGAAATCAAACTATATTGCAACTGGAAGTTATAGAAATTATCGTCCTTTAAATTTATTTAACTCCGAAAGGCAGGCTAGAGAAATAAGGCATAGGAGTAATAATGAATATACCCCTATAGTTATTGATCTTGTAGACGATTTCAATCAAAGAGATAAGCTTAACAATTCAGCTCTACCAATAGACAGAGTCAAAGGTTATACTTTGAAACAAATACAAACCTCATTGAATCATGCCCGTGGACCCCATGGTTGGAAAGAGCGTTTAAAAAGCCAACATTATAACTCTACCGAGGTCTATGTGGATGAATTGTTCTCAGTGTATATGTATGATAATTGTAAAACGATCTTTAACTGATGAAAAACTATTTTTTAATATCTCTGTTTCTCACACTCTATTCCTGCGGTATTATTGAAGATACTTCAGAACCAACCTTGACATACACCTATATCATAAAAAACCAAACTGGTTCTGAACTAACCATAATTAGTGATTTTGGAAGGGAACAGTTAACCCCCAATAATAGTGAGTTTATATGTGAAACCATTTCTTCAGAAGGCTATTTGGGTGGACTTTGTTCGGGAGAATTAGAAATTCGCATTCCAAGTACTAATACAGGATATCGTTGTATTGGGAGACCCAAGCCTTCAGAGAACCTATGTTTTGTTGAGGATGATTTACTTTTCACCATCTCCGAAGGCACCATTTTTACGGAAACCAAAACACGTACTTATGAGTATGTGCTTACTCCTGATCTTTTGGAAAGCGCTTTTGAGTTGCCACAGTAAAACAAACCCTACTTATGAAAAAATGGTTCTTTCCTTTGTTTATCTGCATACTGCTTTGGCATAGCACCGTGGCACAAGAACAAAAAACGGCTCCACTTGTGGAACGGCCATTAAACGCCTTAACTTTTGATTTACTGTCCCCTATGTATCATTCTTGGGGACCATCCAATTTAAGCCGATGGCGGTTGGGGTATCGGCACCAGCTTAATAAAAGATGGGCCATAGGAGCCGACTTTGGGTACGGCAACAACTCTATTGCCATTGTTATGGAAGGTGACGATTATGCCCTGTACGAGTTAAGACCTGAACTTCACTATCTACTTCAATTGGGGCAACGAACACGTGTATATTTCTCCGCACAACCCTTTTATCTTATCCACACCGAAACACTCATTAATAGATCAGTATTCATTCAAGAAATTGGACAAGTGTCTTTTGATAGTGTGACCTATCAGAGAAACAAGTACGGCCTCACCTTAAATTATGGTTTTATATTCCCCATGGCCCGTTCAATGGGTCTTAACGTTTACATTGGTGGCGGTTTACGAAGGAGAGAGAACAGTTATAGATCTTTTAGCAACCCAACCTTGGATCCTTATTACGATGAAGTCCATTCTCCTCCATATTATGATTCCGATTTTCCCTTAACAGAGTTCGAATTCTCCTTTGGGGTAAAGGTTTACTTTTTTACCAACAATAAAACAGATTCCTAATCCAAAGAACTACTCCAACACCTCCCCAATCGGCTTGCCCGTGGTCCCGTTGGGGAACGCAATGCCCAAAAGAGATGCAATGGTAGGGGCTATATCCGGTATTTCGGTACGGTTTACGGTACTGCCCTGTTTAATGCCCTTTCCGTAGAGCAATAAAGGAGCATGGGTATCATAAATATGGGGCGATCCATGGGTAGAACCCGTTCTTCCGTAGGAAGCAAAACCAGGTCTGGGTACCATGAGCACATCTCCTGAGCGTTTCTGATTGTAGCCGTTCTGTAAAATGTAAGGAATACCGTGGGTATAATCGCCCTCCCACATCTGGTGGCCCGTATATACCCTGAAAATACCGTCGTACCCCAACACTTCTTGGGCAATGATCTCTTCCGCATCGTCCAAGTCTATATCCAGATTGTTCAACACCTTATGATCCAAAAACAATTGGTAGTTGGAGATGTTCTTTACCACATCCGTGGTTCCAAACCTATATTTTAAAAATTCCATGAGCTGTTCGCGCATACCTCCCATATCCAAATAACCTGCTGGAATCTTTTGATCTTCCAAATAGACTGGCACATGTATGGCAGCATGGTCCGCAGTCAAGAAAACGGTGTATTCGCCTGCCCCCACCTTTTCATCCAAAGTAGCGAACAAACGGGCCAAATCCCTATCCAATCTTAGGTAGGTATCTTGAATTTCCTTGGAATTCACCCCAAAAAAATGTCCTACATAATCCGTACTGGAAAAACTGATGGCCAAGAAATCCGTAATGGCATCCGCACCCAGATTTTCACCTTCCAAGGCTGCCAACGCAAAATCTGCTGTAATGCTATTGCCATAGGGGGTTACCCTTAACAAACCGAACTTTCCATTGTCTTCCCAAAGTTTTGGAAGATCGTGGGGAAACGCGGTACTGGTTTCTCCATCAATCTTTCCTTCGTAGACGCTGTCATCTGTTCCGCTCTGCACATAGGTTTCAATGGGTTTTAAGGTTTCCCATGGTTTTTTGTACGATTCAACCACATCCGAGGCATTAAAATCGTTCACCCACTGTGGTAGGGCATCCATGTAGTACGAACTTGTAATCCAGTTTCCCTGCTCCCCTCCTTCAAACCAATAGGCCGCATTGGCCATATGGCCTCCAGGAAGCACTGCTCCCCTATCTTTCAAGGCCACGGCAATCACCTTGCCCCTTTGTTGGGTATGCAATCGCAATTGGTCGGTTACCGTAGTGGTGAGCATTCTGTGGGGCGACATTTGACCGGCATCCGAGGTGGTACCCACCGATTGGTAGTTGTCATCACCCGCACAATAAACCTCTTCCCCTGTAACTTTATCGTACCAATTATTTCCAATGACACCATGAGTGGCTGGTGTTGTTCCCGTATAAACAGAAGCATGCCCCGGGCCTGTACTGGTGGGCGCATAATTAAAATGATGGTTTTTGCAATTAAACCCTTCGTTTACCAAGCGTTTAAAACCTCCTTCACCATATTGGTCCCAAAATCGGGTAAGATAGTCGTACCGCATTTGGTCCACCACAATCCCCACCACCAATTTTGGCGATTGGGCAATCGGGGCTGGCTGCATTACAGCAACCACTTTATCTTTGTTTTTCTTTTTTCGTTGACCGAAGGATACGCCACCAATGCATAGCATTAGCAGTACTAGGACTAGGTTGGTTTTTTTCATGGAATTTGTTTCAAACGGATACAAAACTATTCATTTATATTCTTTAAAATTTTAATTCAAGGTTAAAAGCGTTACAATATTCTTATTTTTATGGCCGCAAGTCTATTTTTTTAGCACATGAACTACCTTGAAGCGATTGGGAAATACTTCATCATGATACGTGAAGTATTTAAAAAGCCTACCAAGTGGCCCATCATGAGGACCCTGATCCTAAAGGAAATCGATGAACTCATCTATGGTTCCATGGGCATCATCATTTTTATTTCCTTCTTTATTGGAGGGGTGGTCACCATACAAACCGCTTTGAACCTGAACAGTCCGTTTTTACCTAAAAGCCTTATTGGATTTGCGACCCGGCAATCTGTGATCTTGGAGTTTGCCCCGACCTTCACCTCCATTATTATGGCCGGTAAAGTGGGTTCCTACATTACTTCGAGTATTGGAACCATGCGGGTCACGGAGCAAATAGATGCTTTGGATGTTATGGGGGTCAATTCCTTGAACTACTTGGTTTTTCCAAAGATCATTGCCATGCTCATGTACCCCTTTGCCGTGGCCATTTCCATGTTTGTGGGTATCTTGGGCGGATGGGTTGCCGCGGTTTTTGGCGGGTATGCCCCCAGTGGTGAGTTCATAAAAGGCCTACAACTGGATTTTGATTCGTTCCATGTTACCTATGCCTTTATAAAGACCATTGTGTTCTCCTTTGTCATTGCCACATTACCATCCTACCATGGTTTTTATATGAAGGGTGGTGCCTTGGAAGTGGGCAAGGCCAGTACCACCTCGTTTGTTTGGACCAGTGTGGTCATTATTATCCTGAATTATGTTCTAACACAATTGCTCCTAGGCTGATGATCGAAGTAGACAACATCCACAAATCGTTTGGCGACAACCACGTTCTAAAAGGGATAACCACCCGTTTTGAACAGGGCAAGACCAATCTGATCATTGGGCAAAGTGGTTCGGGAAAAACGGTTTTCCTGAAATGCCTTTTAGGCCTTTTTGAACCTGAAGAGGGGAAAATCTGCTATAATGGGCGTGTCTATTCTGACCTTACCATGAATGAGAAACGGGACCTTAGACAGGAAATGGGCATGGTGTTCCAAGGAAGCGCCCTGTTCGATTCCATGACCGTGGAAGGTAATGTGATGTTCCCCTTGGAAATGTTCACCAAACAGTCCAAGGCCGAAATGCAGGAGCGTGTGGATTTTGTATTGAAACGGGTAAACCTCATTGACGCCCATACAAGATATCCATCGGAAATATCCGGGGGGATGCAAAAAAGGGTGGCCATTGCCAGGGCCATCGTCATGAACCCCAAATACTTGTTCTGTGATGAGCCCAACTCAGGGTTGGACCCTAAAACGGCCATCCTAATAGACAATCTGATCCAGGAAATCACCCAAGAATACAACATCACCACTATCATAAATACCCATGATATGAACTCGGTCATGGAAATAGGGGAAAAAATCCTTTTTTTGAAGGACGGTTACAAAGAGTGGGAAGGCACCAACAAGGAAATCTTCAAAACGGACAACAAGGCGGTCACCGACTTTGTCTACTCCTCGGAACTCTTTAAAAAAGTGCGACAGATGTATTTGGAAGAACGCAACTAGTTCTTCGGATGTCAGACATCTGGTATCGGATATCTGACTCCCACAATCTTAACCTAACCTTAATTTGTGCAGGTGGTTTTTATTGACTGAAAATTACCAACTTTCAAAAAAAACCAACCATGCCTCGTTTTACACTCTTTTTTCTAGTCTTTTTATCCGTTTCAATTTCTGTGGCCCAAGACAAGCCCACCATCTATATTGATATTCCCACCCAACAAAAACCTTGGAACCATATTGATTGGAACGCTTCGCCGGAACAATTTCAATTTGCCATCGTTACGGACCGCACTGGGGGACATAGGCCGGGAGTTTTCCCAACAGGCGTAAAAAAGCTCAACCTCTTACAGCCCGAGTTTGTGATGAGCGTTGGCGATTTGATTGAAGGCTATACTCGAGATACGGTACGGTTGAACCAAGAGTGGAAGGAATTCAATGGTTTTATCTCCCAATTGGAAGCTCCTTTCTTTTATGTGCCGGGCAACCATGACATCACCAACGAGGTCATGGAAAAGAAATGGAAAGAAATGTTCGGGGTATCCTACTATCATTTCGTGTACAAGGATGTCCTCTTTCTCTGCCTGAATTCAGAAGATAATATTCGTGGAGCTGGCAGAGGCACCATAGATGATGAACAGTACGAATACATTAAAAAAGTGCTGGAAGAGAACAAGGATGTAAAATGGACCCTTGCTTTTTTACACCAACCTTTGTGGGTCCAAGAAGATACCAAGAGATGGAACGATGTGGAAGAATTGCTTCAGGGCAGACCCCATAACGTATTTGCAGGGCACTACCACCGATACTGGAAAACACAAAGAAACAATGGAAAATATATAGCTTTGGCCACAACAGGTGGAGGCAGTGCCTTAAGGGGCAAGGCCTATGGTGAATTTGACCATGTGGTCTGGGTCACCATGACCGAGGAAGGCCCTATTCTGGCCAACTTGTTCTTGGATGGTATCTGGGACGAAGATGTGGTTACCGAAGAATTGGTGGACCTCGTCCGGAACCAACCCTTCCCCGTTAAAATAGAGCCGGTTTATGTTGATGACCAACATGCGGAAAATATGGTTGGCAAGGTTAGGGCCACCAACCATTCCGATACTCGGATGCGGGTACGCTTCAAAGGCATTTCCAATGATGATCTATTGTATCAGTTTGAACAGACTGACATCATCGTGGAACCCAACGATGTTACCGTTTTGGATTTGACCATTCAGAATGTTGACCAAAAAACATTGGAGGACCTATCCACCATGCAGATTGAAGTGGATATCACCTACTTATTCGAGGAAAAACCCAATGTGGAATTTTCATCCACTTTAAATTATCTGCCTTTCTACAAATATGCTGTTGGGGAAACCAAAAAAGTGAAGCTGGATGGTAATTTAAAGGAGTGGTCCAAAGCAGATTGGAACTCGGTGAAACAAATGGATGGCGCTCCTTTTGATTTTGATGGTCCATCGGACTTTGAAATGAAATTTGCCACAGCTTACGACGATGACCACTTTTATGTGGCGGTCGACCTCAAGGACAACGACCTTTATATTGATGAAGAAGCCTCCCATTCGGCCCAAGATGCCATTGTGATTGGCCTGGATGCAAGACCTCTCCAAGCAAGTGCCTTTAATGGCGGTTCAGGGAGAGGAAAGGATTGGTTTGCCTTATTAAGAACCTTCAAGGAAAATGACCCTATCTATCGTGAAGATTTACTCCCAGAGGGTGTCAAATCAGTCGTAAAAAAGACCGAAACAGGTGCCCAAATGGAAGTGGCCATCCCAATAGCGTATTTAAATAAGATGTATGGAGGGGAATGGTCATCCTTACGTTTGGGTGTGGGCTATTATGATTTTGACTCGGATGACGAAGGAGCCACTACCCACTATTGGTTTCCTGCATGGAATGGTAAAAATGATGTCCCTGGATCGGGCATGCTGTTCAAAGAGTAGTTTTTAGTCTACCTCTTTGATCACCAAGGTCGAATCTTGGAGTCTCAGCTTCAACCAGGTCAATATTTTCTTGGTGTCCGCCTCCTTTTGGGAGTTTGCCACCGCCTTTTTCCATTGCACCTCAAACACGGGGATGGTATCCAATTTGTTGAAATCTGTCTGTATCTGGTATGAAAAACCAAGCCCTGCTATGTTTTCGTAGTTGGCTTTGGCCTCGGCACTGATTTCTTTAAAGGGAATCTGTTTTCCAACATTTCGGGTCAGACTGGCCACTTCTTCCTCCAACAATCGGATTTGCTCATCCTTGTTCAACAGTTCGGCCTTGTTTTTTTCGTAGAGTTCACTTACATAATTGAACTTTTCCTGGGAATCGTCCTTACCTCCTTGAATAATGTGCAACTCGGCATCCTTTAGTCTGGAATATTGGCTTTTTTGGGTCCTCCATGTGTTCACCACATTTTCTGGAATAAGCTCATCACCCATACAGACCAACTCTATCAACGGCGCCTCCCCGTCATTATACTCCAATTTGGTTAAATTGTCCACATACCTTCCTGCACCATTAAATTGATACACCTCAATGGTCTCCCGCAAAAACTCTTGGGCCTGTTTGGTAAAAAGGGATTCCTGAAATACTTGATAAAAGGTAAATCCTGCTGGAATCATCACCAAAATACCCGTTATGGAAGCCACTCTAGCAATAAACCTCCGTCTTTGGGAATTGGCATAACGCACCATTGGAAACCTCAAAAATTTGATGACCAGAAAAGTGGCCAGCCCTATAAATATGGTATTGATGATAAAAAGGTACATGGCCCCTGCGGCATACCAAGGCTTACCGATGGCCAAACCAAAACCTACGGTGCATAAAGGCGGCATAAGAGCGGTTGCAATCGCGACCCCAAATATCACACTGGCTATGGTGCCTTTTTTGGCCCGTGCGATGACCAAGGCCAATCCACCAAAGAAGGCAATCAGCACATCGCGAATATCTGGTTTGGTACGGGCCAACAGCTCAGAGGATTCGTCCCGTAGCGGGAAGAGATAGAAAAATAGGAAAGCGGTAATCACACTCAACACCACCATTACGGTGAAATTTTTAAGTGATCTTCGCAGGGTATCAATATCGTTGATGGCCAAGGACATGCCCATCCCCAAGATGGGACCCATCAAGGGAGAAATCAACATGGCTCCGATTACCACAGCTGTTGAGTTGGCATTCAACCCAATGGAAGCTATAAAAATGGAACAGATCAAAATCCATGATGTATGCCCCTTAAAGGGGATATCCGCAATAATGGATTCCTTGGTGGCCACGGCATCCGTATTGGTCCGAATCTCCAAAAGTTCAGACAGAAACTTTCGGACACTTCCCAACAATCCCTTAAAATCCTTTTTTACATCCTCCCCACTGTCATGTTGTGGGGGTGTAGCCCCTGCAAATTGATTTTCGTCCATAAATTATGCAAACTGATCTCCAAACTTGTTCTTGACTTGTTCCAGTACTTTTTTGATGTCCTGTTGTTTCTCTTTGGGATAAATCAACAGTACTTCTTCCTTATCCACTATGATATAATCCTCCAATCCATCAACCACAACAATCTTTCCCTTGGGAGAGCGAATCATATTTCCTTTGGCATTGTCCAAAAGGGTCTTGGCATTGACCACGGCATTGTCAGCATCATCCTTATCCAATTTATCATAGAGCGCACCCCAAGTACCTAGGTCGTTCCAATCAAAAGTGGCCGGTAAAGTATATATGGATTTGGATTGTTCCAAGATAGCATAATCTATGGATATGTTTTCTGCCTTGGCGTAGTTTTCTTGTATAAAATCCCGCTCTAAATTGGTATTGTAAGCAGAAACTCCGTCAGCGAACAGTTTATACTGGTTAGGCTGATATTCCTTAAAGGCATCCACAATGGTTTGCACACTCCACATAAAAATACCGGCGTTCCACAAGAAATTGCCCTGGGCCAAAAATTCCTTGGCCGTTTCATAATCCGGTTTTTCCCTGAATTGGGACACTTTTTTCAGATTTTGGTCACTTCCCTTTTCAAACTCGATATATCCAAAACCGGTGTTTGGAAATGTAGGTTGAATCCCCAAAGTACAGAGTACTTGCTCCTTTTCACATTTCTGAAAGCAGGTAATGACATCCTGTTCAAAGGCCTCTTCATCCTCAATCCAATGGTCACTGGGCGCCACGATCATCACCGCATTGGGGTCCATCTTTTGGATTTTCAAGGAAGCATAGAGTATGCAGGGAGCGGTATTTCGCATGGCAGGTTCCAAAACCACCTGTTCTGGTTTAACCTTTGGCAACTGCTCCAAAACCAAGTCGTTGTATCGCTCGTTGGTCAAGATTAGAATATTTTCGGTAGGTATAAACCGATTCAAACGATCAAAGGTTTTCTGGATCAAGGTCTTTCCAGAGCCCAACATATCATGAAACTGTTTGGGGTGGTCCGTAGTACTCACGGGCCAAAACCGTGACCCTACACCTCCTGCCATTAAAATTGCGTAATAGTTCTGGTTCATTTTAATTTATTTAGCGTTGTCATTTCGAACGTATGTGAGAAATCTAAGAAACAATCAAATCGAGATTTCTCAATCGCTTTGCTCATTTCGAAATGACGTTACTTTCTTTTATATAAAAAACTCAATTTGGAATTATTGTTTACCTCTCAACTCCACTCAAGGTGACAATTATTCTACCAATTCCACCTCAGCATTAGGCTGAAACAAATATAATCTGCCCGTGGCTAATTCCACACACTCGTACCGCTTTACTTTTTTCTTTCCCTTTTTATACAGTTTGCCATTGTACAGTCTAAAAACACTACCTATGGGCAGTTCATACACATAGCTATGTTCTCGTTCTTCCGCATCAAAAGTCTTAAGGGCAATGGACAAACGGGCATCTGTACTGCTACTGGCCTTTGGGTTTTTAAAGTGGTTGGCAATAATGGGCAACAACTGTGATGGAAACACCTCAGGCCTAATAAAAGGGACCATCAAATGCTGAAAGGTACGTTTCCATTCCTCGCCATGGGGTTTTATTCGGCGACCATACGTTTCAAAGGCGACCAAATGCGCTATCTCGTGGACGAGTGTGATCAGAAACCGGTATTTGTTCAGTGAGGCATTTACGGTAATCTGGTGGAGTCCGTTGGGCATTCTTCGATAATCTCCATGACGGGTAACCCTGTGGCTTACAATTTTAAGATGTACCCCGTGGGTCTTGATCAACTCAAAACAAGGAGTCACAGCTCGTTCCGGTAAATATTTTTGGAGGGTGGTTTCCATCATTCGTCAAACGAAAATAGGCATTCGTCAATTAATGGCATTTTTTATCAAAAGTCTTTTTTACATTTTCATAAAATTAAAACCAATGAAAACCGTTACCTACCTACTAATAAATATCCTACCTCTCATTTTCTTTGCTCAAAAGAACGATAATCTAAATCAAATGCTTTGGCAAAGAGTCCAAAATTGTTCTTCTTTACTTCAAAATATTGATGAAAATGACATTCCAGAATACAACAAGATCGATGATACCAGAAATGGATACCTTAAGGTTTTTGGTGAATATCCCGCATGTGGCTGTACGTGTAGTTCAACAGTTGGAGCATATAAAGATATTAATGGGAACTATACTCTGTTACAAAAAGAAGAATTCTCATGTAAGTGGGAAAAATCAATCTCTTCAAATAAAAGTCTATATGAAGTATTGCCTGAAAATTTCAATATCAATATTTTCTCTACAAATAAACCAATACCCGAATCCGACCATGCTGTGTTCTTCTTGGACATTGATATTCCAAGAATAGGAACGGACACTAAGCTAACTTTAGACCTTATTCCTTTCGGGATTTTAAAAGAGCAAAAGAATGCTTTGATCACCTTCAATTATTCACAGAATGGTTCAGGAGAAGACAGTCAAAATACCATAACGGATTCCTTTTATAAATTAAAGCTTCTAGCAAATAATATTGTAAACAAGAGCACACTTACCTTCTTATTGAAGAAAGAATATGACCATATCAACAAAGATGACAAAAAGTATATTGAACAAAATATCATTGCAAGTGATTCATGGGGCCATTTTAAATCATTTGACGAACTATCCGAAAAACTAAGGATCATAAAAAACGCCTACGATATCTATTCACAATTAGACTTCATGTCCGTACTAATGAGATGGAATAAAGAAAAGGGAAGGTTCGAAATAAAATCAAAAAATGATAGACCAAAGAAAGTGTCTTTTATAAATTTTATCTTGGAAAATGTTTTTTGGGGTCCAGTCTGCTGAAAAAAACATTGGAGCATTAAAAAATCAAGGGGTGCTATTGCTTACCTGCAACAACTTCCCATTGTACATTTTTTGTCCGTTGAGGGAAAAATCCTTGATGTACGAAGCCATGCCCAATGCGGTCACTGGGGCTTGGTAGCCCGGAAAGGCTTCTTCCAACATCTCGGTCTGTACGGCCCCCAAGGCCAGCACATTAAAACTTGGTCCCGTTTCCTTAAATTCCTCGGCCCAAAGTTCGGTCAGGGTAATGACCGCTCCTTTACTGGAACTATAGGCAGACAATCCGGGAAACTTCACACTGCCCTGTACCCCACCCATTGAACTGATGGTGACCACATGGCCTGTTTTGCCCATATTGGGAAGCACTCTTTTGGTCATCTCGGCCACGCCGAACACGTTTACTTTGTAAACGGCCTCAAATTCTTCCGGAGTGATGTCCAAAAAAGGTTTGTTCAACAGACGTCCGGCATTGTTGATTAGGACGTCCACGGACCCCCACTGTTTCAGGAATTCATCCACTTTATCAAAATCCGAAGGGTTTCCCAAATCAAAAGGGAATGCATGGACATTGGAAAGTTTTAAATCGGTTATGGGTTGGGCGTTTCTGGACAATGCCAATACCTGATGTCCTTCTTGGGCAAACAATTTGACCAATTCAAACCCAATTCCCCTGCTTGTTCCTGTAATGATAATGTTTGCCATAAATTTCATGATTCATTATTCCCTCAAAAACGGGAATCCAAAAAAAAATAGATTTCTCACCCCTAAAAGGGGGTTCGAAATGACATTCTATTCTGCTACTTGTATTTCTTGGGTGGGTGCATTGGCAATCCCCTCCAAAACAGGGATGGACTTGTTCACCAAGGTTGCCATATGTTCAAAATCCATGATATCTACCTCATCCCCTACTTTGTGATAATGGTCAAAGTTGGTGAAATCAAAGGTGCAAAACGTGTGCGAAGGCACTCCAAACTCTTTGTGGAACGGATAATTGTCCGAGCGCTGAAAGAGATTGTATTCCTTGGCCGTTGGCAAAAACCCAATGAGTTTTTCCTTGGCATGGGTATTGCACACCTCAGCAAGATTGGAGTTGTCATAGCCCGTGATATACATGAAATAATCCTTGTCCACCAAAGGCACACCGGTCATTTCAAAATTGAGCATGGCATACAGGTTCAGATTCTGTTCCTTCAATTTCTTGGCTAGATGTTCAGATCCCAACAGTCCTTTTTCCTCTGCACTGAAGAGTGCAAAAATCAGGCTTCGCTTGTTTCTTTTCTTGGTCCCGAAATATCGGGCCAATTCCATCACGGTAGCCGTTCCCGAAGCATTGTCATTGGCCCCGTTGGCAATCCCATCGCCATTTTCCGGCGCAACGGTCCCTATGTGATCATAATGGGCACCGATGACAATATATTCGTTCTTCAATGTAGGGTCATTGCCCTCCACAACTCCAACAATATTATAGGCTGGAGCCTCAAAATTGGCCAAGGTATCGCGATACGATTCAAAATAGGGAGCCACTCCATACGAACCAAAATAATCTTCGATATACTTTGCGGCCATCTCTATCCCTTCACTTCCAGAATCACGTCCTTTCAACTCATCTGAGGCCAGATAGTTCATGATGGACCCAATCCTATCGACATTGGAAAAGGTATCCGAGCCTTTTTTTGGCGAAGTAGTCAATGGTTCTGCGGATGCCACTGTGCTTGCCTGCGAGGTAGGGGATACCAAAGTGGTGGTTTCCTGTATCTGGGTAGAACCACAGCTGAGCACCAATAAGGAAGTAAAAGTGTATAAAATGGATTTCATTGTTTTCGTTTTTTGAATTTTCTAAAGATAAAAAAAGCATCCTTAAAAGGATGCTTCTTATCATAGGTATGCTTTTTATTGCTCCAAAAAGGCACTATGCCAACATGGTCACAGGGTTTTCCAAATAAGCCCTCAAGGTTTGAAGGAATTGGGCCCCAGTAGCTCCGTCCACGGTTCTGTGGTCGCAGGCCAAAGTGATCTTCATGGTACTTCCCGCTACAATCTCCCCATTCTTCACGACGGGTTTGTCCACAATGGCCCCAACGGATAAGATGGCCGAATTGGGCTGGTTGATGATAGAGGTAAATTCCAATATTCCGAACATTCCCAAGTTGGAAACGGTAAAGGTGCTCCCTTCCATTTCATCGGGCTTGATCTTCTTGTTACGGGCCCTTCCTGCCAAATCTTTTACGGCAACCCCCAATTGGGTCAATGAAAGCTGATCGGCAAACTTGATCACGGGCACTACAAGACCTTCATCCACCGCTACGGCTACCCCCATATGTACATGGTGTTTGTAAACCGTGGTATCCCCATTCCATGAGGTATTTACCTGGGGATGTTTTTTCAAGGCCATGGCACAGGCTTTTAATACCATATCGTTGAACGACACTTTGGTGTCGGGTAGATTGTTGATTTGTGCACGTGATGCCTTGGCATTGTCCATATCCACCTCAATGGTAAGGTAGTAATGTGGTGCAGAGAATTTGGACTCGCCCAAACGCTTGGCTATTACCTTACGCATGGTTGAATTTTTCACTTCCTCCATACTTTCCTCGCCAACGGGCAAACTTATGGGTGCAACAGGTGTGGATGTTTCAGCTGCTTTTTCAACAGCAGGCGCGGCTGTTTTTGAAGGTTGATAGTTTTCCACATCCTTCTTCACAATTCTTCCGCCATCACCGGAACCTTTTACCTGGGCTAGATCAATTCCTTTGTCCCCTGCTATTTTCTTGGCCAATGGAGAAGCAAAAATACGCTGTCCGTTTGGCGTGGCAACCACCTCTTCTTTTGTGGCTTCCTCTGCTTTTGGTTGTTCTTGTTGGGCTTCAGCTTTTGGGGCACTGGCAGTGGTACCTCCACCGGATTGTGCTTTCAATACCGCATCCACATCGGTTCCTTCTGGACCTATAACGGCCAAAAGTGAATCAACCGGGGCTCCTTCCCCTTCTTGGATACCAATATGCAACAGAGTTCCAGAGTAAAAAGACTCAAACTCCATGGTAGCCTTATCGGTTTCGATTTCGGCCAAGATATCACCTTCTTCCACGGTGTCGCCCACCTTCTTCAACCAACTGGCCACGGTTCCTTCCTCCATGGTATCACTCAATCGAGGCATGGTAATGATCTCAACGCCTTCTGGCAGGGCCGCAGGCTCGCTTACCGTTTGAGCAGGTGCAGATGCCTCAGCTTGGGCTTCAGGAGCTGCTTTTTCTTCTTGTGGAGCGGCACCTCCATTGAGCAGGGCAGAAATGTCCTCACCCTCTTCTCCAATAATGGCCAAAAGTGAATCAACCGGTGCACCATCCCCTTCTTCAATCCCAATATGGAGCAGGGTTCCTTCATGAAAGGATTCAAATTCCATGGTGGCCTTATCTGTTTCTATTTCGGCCAAAATATCGCCTTCTTCCACTTTGTCGCCTACTTTCTTGAGCCACTTTGCCACAGTACCTTCCTCCATGGTATCACTCAATCTGGGCATGTTGATTACTTCTGCCATCTACTTATAATTTATGTTGTAAAAATGGATAGTCTTCTTGTTCGTAAACCATATCGTACAATTGCTCTTTGGGTGGGAAATCTGATTCCTCCGCGAATTTCTCACATTCGGAAACCAAATTCTTCACTCTCTTGTCAATTGCCTTGATCTCATCCTCAGTGGCATATCCTTTTTCAAGAATAACGTCCTTTACCTGGGTTATGGGATCAATTTTTTTGTATTCTTCTACCTCTTCCTTGGTTCTGTAATGTTGTGCATCCGACATGGAATGTCCACGATAACGATACGTTTTCATTTCCAAGAAAGTAGGGCCTCCTCCTGTCCTGGCACGTTCCACTGCTTTGTCCACTTCCTTGGCCACAATGGAAGGATCCATTCCGTCTACAGGACCGCAGGGCATTTCATAGCCCAATCCCAGTTTCCAGATTTCAGTGGAATGCGAGGTTCTGGCCACAGAAGTTCCCATGGCATAACCATTGTTTTCACAGATGAAAACTACGGGCAACTGCCATAACATGGCCAAGTTGAATGCTTCGTGCAAGGAACCTTGACGTACAGCACCATCCCCCATGTAACACAAAGTGACGGAGTCCCTATTAAAATATTTATCGCCAAAGGCCAATCCAGCTCCCAAAGGAATCTGACCACCAACAATTCCATGCCCACCATAGAACCGGTGTTCCTTGGAGAAAATGTGCATGGACCCCCCCATACCTTTGGAGGTTCCGGTTACTTTTCCGTATAGCTCCGCCATAACACGTCTTGGATCTACGCCCATACCTATGGGTTGAACGTGGTTACGATACGCGGTGATCATTCTGTCCTTGGTAAGGTCCATAGCGTGTAAGGACCCAGCCAAAACGGCTTCCTGCCCATTGTACAAATGAAGGAATCCGCGAACTTTTTGCTGGATATATACAGCGGCCAATTTGTCCTCGAACTTTCTCCAGAACAACATGTCCTCATACCATTTCAAGTAAACTTCTTTGGTGATTTTTTTCATCAACGATACAATTATGTGAAATTCCCCTGTGGTGGGGAGGAGCAAAAATACATATATATCTGTTTTGGAAAAAGTATTGGTTTAAGAATCGCTCAAAAATGAGCTATTGAAGGCCAACGGCAAAATATCTGCCATGGAAGTACATTTATAAACTGGGCCTTTTTCCGCCTTCATCAAAAGGGTTATGGGCGATTTTTGTTTTTGTTCGTATTCCATGATGGACTGTCTGCAATTGCCACATGGGGCAGCAGGCATTTGAAGTACATGGTCTTGGGATGCAGCACTGATGGCCACTGCTTTAAGGGCCACTCCGGGATATCTAGCCCCAGCCTGGAACACCGCCACACGCTCTGCACACAGACCTGATGGATAGGAAGCATTTTCCTGGTTGTTCCCTATGACCACTTCCCCGTTTTCCAACAAAACAGCCGCTCCCACTTTAAACCTTGAGTACGGCGCATAGGCATTTTCTCGGGCCTGTTCAGCCATGTGCAACAATTTTTGTTCGTTTTGTGACAACTCGGCAGTGTCCTCAAAAACCAAAAGTTCAAATCCTATCTGTGCTTTTTTCATATTGATCCATAGGTGTTTCCCAAAAATAAGAAAACCTGTCCATGGACAGGTTTTTCTTCTATGTTATGTATTGTTGATCAATCATTATAAAACTCTTCCCCAAAATTAAAGGTAAGCGAGAACCGCAATGTGTTTTCCAAAGGGTTCTTCACTTGGGAGGTGGAGAACAAATATGATAAATCTATTTGTGCTGTTTTAAACTTGAATCCGGCCCCCAACGTAAAAAACTTTCTGGAGCCCTTTTCTTGGCTTTCATTAAAATATCCACTTCGGAGCATAAAAGTTTCTCTAAATCGGTACTCAGCCCCCAGTGCCCAGGTAATTTCCTTGAGCTCTTCGCTAAAACCATCAGGAGCATCCCCAAAGGATTCAAAAATCCCACTGAAGAAACTAATATTCTGATATTCGTCATTATCCTCTGCGGTAATGACACCGTCCCCATTGAAATCCCTAGGAGTGGGCACCAACAGTTTGTTGAACTCTGTGTTCAATGCCAATACATTGTCCTGGTCGAAAATAAAATCGAACCCTCCCCCGAATTTAAGATTGGTGGGCAAAAAGTTTTCCTGACCGCCTTCATCATATTGAAGGGAACCTCCTATATTGGATATATTGAATCCACCTCTCCAGCGTCCATCGAAACTTTCATAGGCAATTTCCCTGGAACGGAAAAAACCGGAAACATCGACTGCAAAGGCATTGGCCGCCCGGGAATCTTGCGTACCATCCTGAAACCTGAGATTGGAGCTTATGAACCTCCCCCCCACGGCCATGGAAAACGTCTGACTGAGTTTCAGGGAATAGGACCCATCAATGGCAAATTCATTGGGCTTTACCAAGGTTGGGTTCTCATCTATGGTTTGCCTGAGCTCTATTTCCCCCAATCCAAAATATCTTATACTGAAGGCAAAGGCACTTCGCTCATTAAGTTTATTGTATAAATTGGCGTTCAAAAGGGATACGTCGTTGACGATGCTTTCCAAATAAGGGGTATAACTGATTCCCACACCTGTTTTTTGGGTCGCAAATGCGTACTTGGCAGGGTTCCATTGTTGTGAATAGGCATCTACTGATGTGGCCACACCCATATCTCCCATACCCGATGCGCGAGCATCCGCAGCTATGGTCAAAAATGGAACGGCCGTAGTGATTACCCTTTCTTGCTGTGCTTTCACACATGGGGCCATAGCAAGCAACACTACCACTATAAGTAACTTTTTCATTCTTGTCTTTTAATGCTTAGAAAAGATTTGAGATTTCCAGCTATTAACATATTACATGTGTAAACGGGTTTTTGACCAAATTCGTGTGATCGTACCCGCTTTTTTTACTTGAACGTTCCACTAAAAGTATACATTAAAGTATTATTAAAGGTCTATGATTGGACAAAACCGTTAAAACTCGGTGGTATCCATACTATTTTGGCAGTGCATGCGTTAAAAAAGTGTAGCAAAGGTGAACAACGCCTTTGTCACAATTATTTTAAGAGCGCAAAATATTATGGCAAAAACATCGTTTTAAGCCATTGTAAGGATTAAAATAATCAAAACCAGTTGAAGTAGCTGAAGGCAAAAAGCCTTAATTTTTAAAGTACTCAAGCCCAAATTATGAAAAAACACTTTATCAAAGTTGTACTTTCTTCCGCCGTTGTGATGGCAAGTTTTTCAAGTTGTAAAAACTCCTCATCCTCTTCAAAGAATGTATCCAGAGCCACGGGATGGAAAATAAATGCCAAGGAAGGAGGTTTTCAATACAATTCGGACTTCAAGGAGCAGGAAACTCCTCCGGGAACCGTATTCGTAGAAGGTGGAACCTTTACCAAAGGAAAGGTACAGGACGATATCATGCATGATTGGAACAATACACCCACGCAACAGCACGTGCAATCGTTCTACATGGATGAAACCGAGGTGACCAATGTAATGTACCTCGAGTACTTGGATTATCTGAAAGCGGTATACCCGCCGGACAATCCCAACTACGCCAACATCTATAAAGGGGCATTGCCCGATACCTTGGTCTGGAGAAACCGATTGGGCTTTAACGAGACCATGACCAACAACTACCTAAGGCACCCGGCCTATGCCGAGTATCCTGTGGTTGGGGTAAACTGGGTACAGGCTTCCCAATATGCCGAGTGGAGGACCGATAGGGTCAACGAGGTCATGTTGGAACGAGAAGGCTATCTGGCCGAAGATGCCAAGTACAAGGTATTGAACGGTGATATAGGCGGTACGTTCAGCACAGAGGCTTACTTGAACAATCCTGAATCCGTGTACGGTGGCGAAATAGACTCCTTGCAAGGAAAACAAAAACGTGATTCTATCAACGCCTTCGCCAAAAGAAGTAGCGGTGTGATCATGCCCGAGTACAGGCTTCCCACCGAAACCGAATGGGAATATGCCGCACAGGCCCTTGTTGGGACCAGAGAGTACAATAACTACAGAGGTAGAAAAAAATATCCTTGGGAAGGAGACTACACCCGTAACGGTCAGCGTGTAGGTCGTGGAGACCAGTTGGCCAACTTTAAGCAAGGTAAAGGGGATTACGGCGGTATTGCCGGATGGTCCGATGACGGTGCCGATATCACCGCCCAAGTAAAATCATACAAACCCAACGATTTTGGTCTTTATGACATGGCCGGTAACGTAAGCGAGTGGGTTGCCGATGTATACCGTCCCATTGTGGATGACGAGATCAGCGACTTTAACTACTACCGTGGAAACGTGTTCATGAAAAAGGCCATTGGTGAGGATGGAAAAGTGGAGATCCTTGAGGACCAAATCGTATATGACACCTTACCTAATGGTAAAATCGTAGCCGTAAACCTTCCCGGAGAGATCAAGGAAGTACCGGTCGGCGAGGAAGAAACGTATCTAAGGACCAACTTTGACCATAGCGACAACCGTGGTTATCGTGATGGTGACCCAGGTTCTTCAAGATTCTTCCAAAGGTTCAGCGATGAATCCGATAACAGAAAAATGTACGATTCACCAAAGCATAAGGTAGAGCGTGATTCCACCGGAAACCTTATCCGTCAGTACGACACCTCCAACTACAGGACTTCATTGATCAATGATGAGGTACGGGTATACAAAGGAGGTTCGTGGAGAGACCGCGCTTTCTGGTTGGATCCCGCACAACGAAGATATTTGCCTCAATATATGGCCACGGACGACATCGGATTCAGATGTGCCATGTCTAGGGTTGGATCTAAATCCAAGTCCAAGAACAAGAGTGTGAGGCACAAGAAAGCAAAATAATAATAGCTAGAGTATTTTTAAAAGGCCCTGACGTTTAGTTGGGGCTTTTTTTTATCTTCGATTTATGACAATGAAACAGCTTCACGAGCTCTTTTTGGAGCATCCCGTTATCTGTACCGATACGCGAAAGATCACCAAAGACTGCCTGTTCTTCGCACTCAAGGGACCCAACTTCAATGGCAATGCCTTTGCCAAGGATGCCTTGGAAAAAGGAGCCGCCTACGCCGTGATCGATGAAGAGGAATACAATGCCTCCGGCCAATATATCCTCTGCCAAAACGTACTGGAAACCCTCCAAGAACTGGCCCTGTACCACCGAAAGCAGAGCAAGGCCCGCATCATTGGGCTTACCGGGAGCAATGGCAAGACCACGACCAAGGAGCTCATCAATGCCGTGCTCTCCAAAACGTATAGGACCATTGCCACCCAAGGCAACCTGAACAACCATATTGGCGTGCCCCTCACCCTCTTGTCCATTACGGAGGATACAGAGATTGCCATTGTGGAAATGGGGGCCAACCACAAAAAAGAAATCGCTTTTTTGAGCAACATTGCCCAGCCAAATTTTGGCTATATCACCAATTTTGGAAAGGCCCACCTTGAGGGTTTTGGCAGCGTAGAAGGCGTGATCGAGGGAAAAAGTGAGCTGTACGACCATTTAATGTCCCACGACAAGTACATTTTCATGAATGCCGATGACCCCATACAGGCGGAAAAACTGGGCAGCTACGTAAAAAAAATGGGCTTTAGCACCGAGGACCACCAGTACTACAACATCCAATATGTGGGGGCCAACCCCTATGTGGTCTTGGAGGCCGAAGGCACCCGAATGGAGACCCAACTCATTGGAAAATATAATTTTCCCAACTGCTGTGCCGCCATTGTGATGGGCAAATACTTTAATGTGCCGTTGGAGGACATCAAGGCGGCCTTGGAAGCCTACGCCCCGCAGAACAACCGTTCGCAGATCATGGAAAAGAACGGCTACCACATTATTTTGGATGCCTACAACGCCAACCCTACCAGCATGCGGGCAGCCTTGGAGAATTTTAACCTGATGGAGGCCAAAAATAAGGTGCTGATCATTGGGGATATGTTCGAGTTGGGCCAAACGGCCGCGGAAGAACACCAAGCCATTGCCGATCTGGCCGCCGGGTTGGATTTCGGCTCCGTGTATCTGGTGGGCGAAAACTTCTTTGGGACCACAACCACTTTGAACACCTATCGATCGTTTGATGATCTAAAGCAGCATCTAGCCAAAAACCCCTTGCCCAAGGGCACCTTGCTGATCAAGGGATCACGGGGAATGGCCTTGGAACGGGTGTTGGAGTTGCTGTAAACCTATCGTTGGTTGAACTTGGTAATATTCTTATTGGGATTAGTTTTATTTCTTCTGTCTGTCTAGATATACTTTCAAGAGAATTGTACAATTACATAAACTACACTTACCCAAAACAAAAGCCCAAGAAAAGCAGCTAAAATTCCCTGTCTATTTTTTCTTTCGAAACCCTCCCCGGAGTAAAAGATTCCTAGGTCCATAAAAATTAGACAAAGCGGCCATCCCAAAACTACTAACAACGCAATTTCCCAACGTGAGTAAAAAGCGGAAGATTTTATCTCTTTTATTCTCGACTTATATTTTTTCTTACTTTTTCGTCGATTATTTTGTGTGTCGATTGAAACACCTCTATTTATCAATTCTGCCTGTGCTTGATTGAAAGCTTCCGGTTTCCATCCATCCTTATTTTCGATTATCTCGAAAAGCTCTTTATCACTTCTTTCTTTTATCGGAGGATTGAAATCCATTTTTAAATCAAATTAATGCCAACACTCTCGTATAACCGTCAGCTACAGTAATTGCGGTTATACATGGTTAGGCCTTGTTTTTTTTATATTCATTTATTATTTCATCATCCCACACTTGAGCTTCTATGTATTTATCGAATCTTAAACTTTCGTGGGTTTGGGATTTTTCTTCTGTCGGAAGTCCATACGCATTGATTAAATCATTTATTTCACTTAACAAAAAAACCTGTCCATTACAATTCTTTCTATACGTTGCCAGTTTTGGTTGGTCATAAAATTGAAATGAAACCATACTGTCTGGATAGGTAAAACTGATGTGGTCAGATTTAAAGTCGGTCAATGGTATTTTAATTACTCCAGGGTTTTCATACCAAGATTTTGCCCAATCACATTCCCCTAAAGTGAAATAGAATGGGTCGTCCCTATTTGGTTTTCCACCTTTAGAGATAAATTGTTTTTTAATTCTCTCCTCCAGTGAAAACCTCAGATCCATATAGTTGTCCGGCCTTTTACTGTTAAATCCTTTGGATATTTTATTTTGAATGCTTTCCGCTTTTTCCAACCCATGCTCCGTGATATTTCTAAATGGTCCATTGTCACGTTCGTAATAATGGAATAAAAATTTAGGGGTGTTCATATTTTTCTCAAATAAAGCCTAACGCTCTCGGCTATGGGTTTTTGTGTACTTGCAATTGCTTAAAGCCATTGTTAGGCAACGTTTTTGTCAGTTTGAGTCCAAAAATATATTCCGATTTTTCCCAATTACAGAAACGGATAATCCAGATAACACTAATTCCGCTGCTTCATTGTGATTATCTGCAAATCCAGTCAAATGATGCCACGGACTGTCCTGGGCTGCTGTTATTTTATAGTATTGCATATTATCCATTTCAATTATTTTCACTAAAACTTGCCAATCTTGGTAGTCATCTTTGTTCGTAAATAGTAGTTCAGCGTGAGAAGTGAATACCCAAATAGGTTCGTGGTCAATTGATTCCAATGATTTAATCAATGTGCACATCATTTCTGGCATCTTTTTCCATTGAGAAGGCCATTCCTTTGGGTCATAAAACTCAAGTAATGTTCTTTCTTGTTGTCCAGATATTCGTTTTAATTCCATTTAGATTAATGTCATTGTCAAATGTTGCCTAACGGTTCGACTATGGGCTTCTGTATTCTTGCAATGAATTATAGCCTTTGTTAGCATTCGTTATTTTTGATTTATTATTCGGACAAATGTTTCGTGTAGATAGATTCGTCTTAATTCGTTCTTGTTTTTATTATAAACAAGAATTTCGAATTCAGTTTCAGGTCTTAAATTTTGTAATGGTCCTTGTAACATTTCCGATTCCACTTTAGCAAGTGAATCCAAATAATTTGTTTTGGCCGACAAAATTAAATTTCCAATTATTAATTTGGCTTGACTTAACGTTTCATTTTCTGCATTTCCAAAGTAATTGTAGTTTTCAATTCCGTTGTTTTCTTTTTCTAGATCATACTTAAATCCATAAATACTATCCTTTGTGATTATTGCTCCTTTTTTCACAAAGTCATATTCAAGATTTAAATTTGTCGATCGTTGTTCAATAAAAACAAGTGAGTCAAATTCTTTTAAGTTCACTTTTAAACTTGAAAAAATTTGGGAAAGTTTTTCTGCTCTTTTTTTATGGTTTTCCTTTGCTTGAAAGAGTAATTCTTCTTCAGGACTTCTTCCACTTTCAAGCTTATATACAATTGTCGTGTCGATATATTTTTTCACATAATCTTGATCTTCATAAACTTTCCAATCGTCATTAAATTTTTCTTTGTAAAGTTCCCGTATATCCTGACCATTGGCGAATGAGCAAATGAATAGTACTAAAACAAAAAGTTTTTTCATAATGTATGCCAACTTGCTCATATAAATATAAAACACATCCATACACCCCCAAAACGGAATACAATCGATGTATTTGACACGGTTTTATTCAACTTTACTTCTTCTTTCTTTTGAAAATTATGCTGTCTACAAAATTTAGAACATTACCTACTGCTTTCCAAAATTTTCGAAGAATTACTTCCGAAAAGAACTCAACAATAGCTTCAAAAATCATTTATCCAAACTTTATTTGGTCGAGACCAGAAGCTCCCTAATATCCACATCTAGAAATTTTGCGATTTGATACAACACTTCCACCGAAGGTTGCACATCATTGGTGCACCATCTAGAAACTGTAGACTCTGTCCTATCAAGATGTTTGGCCAATTCTTTGGACGCCACATTAACTTCCGCTAAAACCGCTTTGATTCTGTTGTAATTTACTTTATCCATAATGCAATTAAATTGCCGTGCTGTACTAATATAATTAGACTAAAAATCATTTCACCTTTATCAACTTGCGGTTTGATGCAAATTTCTTTCTTTACAGTGAAATTTATTTTTCATGAAACAATAATTTATTGTATTTTGATAAAAATTAGTTTCCATTCAAATACAATCAATACGTGATATGGCAAAAGAATTCAAAAAATCCGACCTGGAACAGATCATAGGCCTACAGTTGGAGAGCCTCCAGATCCTTCAAAAAGCAATGGACCGCCTACAACTGCGCAACGAGCGTTTGGTACGGGACAACCTAAAATTACGGGACAAGATCGCGGAATACGAGTAAAAAAATACCCGAAGAACATCGGGCGGTAACGGCCAAGGGGACAAAGAAAGTGGGATATACTGGATTCGAACCAGTGACCTCTGCCCTGTCAAGGCAGCGCTCTAAACCAACTGAGCTAATATCCCAATAAAGACTTTTTGGAACCAACTATCCCCATAGCAAGCTAATGGGTATTTGGCCGGTTCTTATTTTGACCTAAAGGTCAAAAACCTAATTTCTGTTATTTAGATTCCCGTTTGCACGGGAATGACAATTTTATCGGAAACCCCGCAGCAAGCCGCGAGGAATTCTTTTCGATTAAAAAGCGGTGCAATATCGGAAAAATTGTTACCAATCCCCATATTCCGCAGAATTCTTTTGCGTTTCGTGCAGGGTAATGTGCAACAATTGGCCTTGGGCCAGTTTGGGCTTTAAAATATCGTAGATCACCTTCACAAAATACTCCGTGGTGGGCAGCAGGTCCGCAAACTCGGGGCAGTCCTCGTTCAGGTTCTTATGGTCAAAGCGTTCCTCCACTTCCGCCCGGATCAATTCGCCCAGTACGGCCAGGTCCATCACAAAGCCCGTGTCCGGGTCCACCTCTCCCCTGATCCGCACCTCAAGGTCAAAATTGTGCCCGTGATAGTTGGGGCTGTTGCACTTGCCAAACATGGCAATGTTCTTCTCTTGGCTCCATTTGGGATTGTGGAGCCGGTGCGCTGCATTGAAATGGGCCTTTCTACATATTGTCGCAATCATACCGCAGATCATTTTAACAAAGGGATGCATCAAAATCCCTCCGAGGCTGCAAAATTAATCAGGTTTTTTAAGAAACCCTCGTTTTTATGAAAAAAGCGGGCAAGCTGCCGTTTTACCGATTGGTTCCCGTAATTTTAGCACAGACCAAAAACCCGACCATGCTTAGATTGCTGTTGCTTACCCTGATTTCCACCACCATCCTTATCCACTGTACCCCAAAAAAGAGCCCCATTGCTTTAACGGACCTTCGCACCGAACATATGGAAGAGCCTTTGGGATTGGATACCGAGCATCCCCGGTTTTCATGGCGGATTGCCGCGGGGGACCAGCCCGTGAAACATCAGCAGGAATTCCATATGTATGTGGATGTGGATTCTGCAGCCGTGGCCCAAGGCAAGGGCGGCCTATGGGAAAAGCACAGTACATCGGACAGTATGTTGTTGACCTACGACGGAAAACCGCTCCAAGCGCATACCAAATACTATTGGGGCGTGCAGATCACTGCGGACGATGGCCGCCAGAGCGATATCACCGTTTCCTCTTTTGAAACGGGGCTGATGGCAACTTCCGACTGGAAAGGCACTTGGATCACCGATGTGGAGGACATGGACCTAAAACCTGCCCCCTATTTTAGAAAGGAATTCGCACCCGAAAAGAAAGTGGTGAAGGCACGGGCCTACATCACCGCCGCCGGACTGTACGAACTCTACCTGAACGGACAAAAAGTGGACGACCATTGGTTGAACCCCATTTACACCCGCTTTGATCGTCGCAACCTGTACGTGACCCATGATGTCACTTCCTATTTTCAGGAAGGCGAAGTGGCCATTGGGGTGTTGTTGGGGAATGGGTGGTACAACCATCAATCCACCGCGGTCTGGAACTTTCACGAAGCAGGATGGCGTAACCGTCCCCGTTTTCTGATGGACCTCCAAGTGTGGTATGCAGATGGCACCACCGAAGTATTGGGCACGGACGACACATGGAAAACCGCCTTGGGCCCGGTAGTGTTCAACAGCATCTACACGGCAGAACACTACGACGCCCGTTTGGAACTCCCGGGCTGGAACACCGCTGGATTTGACGATTCCCAATGGAAAAATGCCTTGGAGACCAAAGCGCCCTCGGAGCAGATTACGGCACAGTCCCTCCCTGCCATCACCGGAAAAAAACTGCCCTTCGCCAGCATGGACAAACGGAGCGACCAACGCTATATTTTTGATTTGGGCCGAAATATCTCCGGGGTCACCGAACTGGCACTGAAAGGGGAAAAAGGCACAGAAATTAGGGTCACGCATGCCGAACAACTGGACAGTCTGGGCAATCTGGACCTATCCAACATCATTGTGCATTACCGCCCCAAAGACAGCTTGGACCCTTTCCAAACGGATATCTACACCCTTAAGGGTGGCGATGAGGAAATGTTCAGGCCACGCTTCAATTACAAAGGGTTCCAATATGTGGAGGTCCAAAGCAACAGGCCCATTGACCTCTCCCTAGAGGACATCACGGCCCATTTTATCCACAGCGATGTGAAACCCATTGGAAAGATCCACGCCTCCAACGAGACCATCAACAAAATCTGGGAAGCCACCAATGCCAGTTACCTATCCAATCTGGTGGGCTACCCCACGGACTGCCCGCAACGGGAAAAGAACGGTTGGACGGGCGATGCACACATCAACATAGAAACGGGGCTCTATAATTTTGATGCCCTGGGTGTTTATGAAAAATGGATGGACGACCACCGGGACGAGCAGCAGGAAAACGGGGTGCTCCCCTCCATTATTCCCACGTGGGGCGGATGGGGCTACGATTGGGGCAACGGCCCGGATTGGACCAGTACCATTGCCATCATCCCGTGGGAGCTGTACCAGTTTTATGGCGATGACCGTGCTTTGCACGAGATGTACGGACCCTTAAAAAAATATGTGGACCATATCACTTCGCTGAGTTATGAAGGCGGACTCACGGATTGGGGTCTTGGGGATTGGGTTCCCGTAAAATCGGTTACGCCCAAGGAATTCACCTCATCCATTTACTATTATGTGGATGCCACCATCTTGGCCAAAACGGCCCAACATTTTGGTAAGGAAGAGGATTATAAAACGTATGCAACGCTGGCCGAAAATATCAAAAATGCCATCAATACCAAATATTTAAACCCAGAGACGGGTCTGTACGGCAGTGGTTTTCAAACGGAATTGAGTGCCCCCTTGTATTGGGGCATTGTACCAGATTCATTGAAACAAAAAGTGGCGGACCAACTGGCCCGGGAAGTCAAAAAAACCAATCATATTGATGTGGGCCTGTTGGGCACAAAGACCATTTTAGGGGCCTTGAGCCAAAATGGCCATGCAGACCTGGCCTATGTGCTCGCCTCTCAGGAAACCTATCCCTCATGGGGATGGTGGATCAAGAACGGGGCCACCACCCTCTATGAAAACTGGGACATTGATGCGTCTTCGGACCTTTCTCGGAACCATATCATGTTCGGAGCCATCAGTGCTTGGTTCTACAAGGGAATCGGGGGCATTTTGCCCAATGAAGACTCTCCCGGATTCAAGGACTTTACCCTAAAACCCAACTTTGTGGAGGGCCTCACCAATTTTGAAGCGGAATTTCAAAGTAGCTATGGATTGATCGTTTCCCAATGGGAAAGAAAGGGCGAACCGATAGCATATTCCTGTACAATCCCACCGAACAGCACCGCCACCGTGGTACTGCACGGGGGGCACATCACCATGAACGGAAAATCCATGGAACCGACCCAAGAAGGGGTATACGAGATTCCCCTTACTGCAGGCGACTATACCTTTTTGATAACCGAATAGGGCGTATTATTCCACGGAGAACTTATACACGCAAATGGAATAATATTCCTCGCCGGGATCCAATCGGGTGGATGGAAAATTGGGCTGGTTGGGGCTATCCGGAAAATGTTGGGTCTCCAAACAAAATGCCGTCCTAAATTCATAGGCCTTACCCTCCTTGCCCACAATGGAACCATCCAAAAAATTACCTCCGTAAAACTGTAGTCCGGGCTCATTGGTGTATACTTCCATGGCCCTACCAGAAGTGGGTTCCACCACCTTGGCCGCATAGTTGAGGCCTTCGCCGTTTTGCTCAAGCACAAAATTATGGTCGTATCCCATGCCGTAGTCCAACTGTTGGTTTTTCACCTCCAATTCCGCTCCGATGGGTTTTAATTCCTGAAAATCGAACGGAGTGCCTTCCACGGCTGCGATCTCCCCAGTCGGAATCAATCCGGCATCCACAGGCGTATAGTGCGCAGCATGTATCTGAAGGAGATGGTCATTGATCGTGCCATTGCCGGCACCATGCAGGTTAAAGAACGAATGGTGGGTAAGGTTCACCACGGTACTTTGGTCCGTAGTGGCCCAATACTCTATTTTGAGTTCATTTTCATCCGTCAATTGGTACAACACCCGTACCACTAGATTCCCCGGATATCCTTCTTCCCCATCTTTGGAGAGATAAGTCAGCTCCAAGGTCTGTGCATCCACTTGTTTGGCATCCCATACCACGGCATCAAAACCCTTGTTTCCTCCATGAAGGGAATTGGCTCCATTATTGGTGGCCAAGGTGTACTCCTTGTCATCCAAGGTAAATTTTCCATGGGCAATCCGATTGCCATAACGCCCAATAAGGGCACCAAAATATTTCTCCTTGGCGTTAAGGAAATCATCGATATTTTCATGCCCAAGGACCACATCCTCATAATTGCCCGATTTATCGGGCAGCCACAAGGAAACGACCTTGCCGCCATAATTGGTAATCTCGGTCACTGTGCCTTGTTCATTTTCAAGAACGTAAAGGCTAACTTGCTTGCCATCTACAATCTTCTCGAAATTTTTCTTGTCTATCCGTTTTATGGTCTTTTCTTGAGGTTTCACGCAGCTAAAAAGGAGTAAAGAAACTACTATTAAATGAAATATTCTTTTCATGGCCCCTAGTTCTTGTACAAGGCTGAATTGGCTTTGTGCACTTCATCCACATCCATTTTGATGATGGCCCTGTCATAGGTCATGAGACCATTTACCTCGCCTTCAACATCCGTGGTCTGGGTATAGATAGCCGCAGAAAGTCCGTCCTTGATCAATGCTGGGATTTTGACCAACAGCTCTTTGTACGAACTCAGTAATTCGTCCCTTCCGGTAAGGTTTCTATACCCCCAGTTTTTGTCCTTTTGCCACAAATGTCCTTCCAATGGCAATCCCAGTCCGCCAAATTCACCCAACAAAAGGATCCTTCCGTTGATGATGTCCGGGGCGTGAAGATTTCTTTGGGGCATGGAGGGTCCTGGGTATCTGTGCTCATCCACCGTATGGCCGGCCGCTAAGAAATTCCCTCCACTGGGTCCATTGACCAAGCGGGAAGGATCGTATTCCATAGTCCAATTGATGACCTCAACGGTATTGAACTGCCCCCATGCCTCATTGAAGGGCACCCACATAACTATGGAGGGTTTGTTATGATTGGCGTCCATAATCGCCTTCCATTCCTTATAAAATTGATGGGCCGATTGTGCGCTTCGCTCCATTTCCCTTCCATCATAGCCGGATGGCCCTCTCCAATCGGCACTTTTATCGCCGTTGGGCATATCCTGCCATACCAACATGCCCAATCGGTCGCAATGGTAGTACCATCTGGCAGGTTCCACCTTCACATGTTTTCTGATGGTATTGAACCCCAGTTTTTTGGTCACCTCAATGTCGTAGGCCAAGGCTTCGTCCGATGGGGCCGTGTACAGACCATCGGGCCACCAGCCTTGGTCCAAAGTACCGTATTGAAAAAGTATTTGATTGTTCAGCGCCATTCGCATGTGGCCGTTGGCATCCTTTACCGCGGAAATCTTTCGCATGCCAAAATAGCTTTCCACCTCGTCCACTTTTTTGCCATTTCGCAACAAGGCCACCTTCAAGTCATACAAAAATGGATTGTCTGGCGACCATAGTTTGGCGTCCTTGATATTCAGTGCCACATCTTGTCCAACGGAACCCTTGGCCGAAGCTACCGTTGTGCTTCCATCAAGTGCCGTAAGCTGTACCGAATATTCGTCTCCAAGATGTCCGTTGCCTACGGTCTTGACCATCAATCTGCCCTGATCAATATCGGGGGTGATTTTTATATGTTGGATGGATTTTTTGGGAACGGGTTCCATCCAAACGGTTTGCCATATTCCCGTTACCGGGGTATACCATATGCCGCTGGGCTTTGTCACCTGCTTGCCCCTGGGCTGGGTACCGTCGCTGGAAGGATCCCATACTTTAACCACCAGTTCTTGCCAACCTGAACGGTTCAAGGTAGCGGTGACATCAAATGAAAAGGGGTCATACCCGCCTTGGTGCATCCCCACCAACTTGCCGTTCACATACACCGTGGCTTCCCAATCCACTGCTCCAAAGTGCAATACCACATTTTGATTCTTCCATGAGGCCGGCACTTGGAATTTTGTACGGTACCAGACCACTTCATCATCCCCTACCCTTTTTTTGACGCCAGATAATGAAGATTCAACCGCAAAGGGAACCGTAATCTTCCCATCGAAGGTGGTGGGTCGTTCTCCAGCCTGATTCGTGATACCATAGTCCCATTGTCCATTGAGGTTTTCCCATTTAACCCTTTTTAATTGGGGCCGTGGGTACTCTGGCAAAGGCTCATCAACATTTAGCTGACTGGCCCACTGGGTCTTCAAATCCGAAGAACTCTCTTGGGCATCCACAAATTGGGAAAGGGCCAAAAAGCAAAGAATTAAAATGCCTCTGACCATGGTCTTTGTACGAATCATATCTGTTTTGTTTTGAGGGGTCGAGCAAAACTGACATCGACCCTTTTTACGTGCAGAATAAAAGTACAAAAAACTTTTATTAAATCATCACTGATGATGGGCAGAGTATTTTTTAGTGGTAAATCTCTCTAAACCAAACCGTTTATTTGAGCGTGTTGGTCTGCTCACTATAGGTGCTTTCGAAAATCTTGTCGGCATTGGCAGATTCAAAGCCATCCCTCCGTTGGGCACGGTCCACCAATCCTGATTGTTTTACATGGCCCGGTAACGGCAAGCGTTCGGCAAATTCCACATAGCTCCCCGCAATTTTGGAAGTCTCACCATCTGCAAATTCCGCATCGATCATCTGTGCTATGGAACTGCTCTGTTTCAACAATCCATCCTCACTTGTTTTGATCTTTCCCCCGGAGGAATTCAGTTGTACGCCTATGGATTCCAAAAACATATTGAACTTTTCAATGGTGTTGTACGTTTCCGGTAAATCGTGGACGCTTATGGTGTAGTGGTTCAGGTAATAGCGGTTGTAGATGACCCAAGCCGCATATTCGCTTTCTTGGGCAAGTGTATTAAAATCGGACAAGGTGGGCAATTGCCAAAGGGGTTTGTAAAAGAAATCTCCCACCTCTTGGGGATTATCCAAGTCCAGTTGATCCACAGGGTCTCCTTTAAGACTCCCTGCATACTTATGGATGATGCCCTGAACTTCTTCGGACATGTCACCCACTCGTAATTCACTGATAAAGATTCTTGGAAAATCGGGATTGGGCGGCGCATACCAATAGGCATTCAATTTTTTCCCTTCAAAATAGTAGTAGTCCTTTTTGGAGTATCCATAATGCAAGAAGATTTTTTCAAAAGAAGCGATTCCCAAATGGGGCACCCCCAAGGTCCGAAAGGCGATATGGTCGTTTACGATATCATCCGTGTCCCCTATCATGGCGTTCTTCACCATGGCGGAAGTGATCTTTTCCACATCGGGCACCCTTTGCTTGTAAGGATCCATCAGGGCTTTGAGAATTTGCTGCAAATCTTTTGTATCTGTTGTTTTCATAGCGTATGATCAATAATCAGGATATCAAAATTAGCTGTACCTTTGATTCTAAACAATTCTTATTTTTAATAAAATGATAAGAATAATTAATCAATTGGAGTTTCATCATCTGCGTAGTTTTCTGGCCTTGGCGGAAACCTTACACTTTGGGAAAGCCGCAGAAGCCTTACATATTTCGCAATCTGCATTAAGTCAACAAATTAAACAGCTCGAGGCGATACTGGGCACCACCTTGTTTGATCGGACCAATCGGAGCGTAGCGCTTAATAGGGCCGGACAACTTTTCTTACGGGAAGCCCAGTTGGTGGAGGCCCAATTGAAAAAATCCATTGCGCGTTGGCAATCCGAACACCAAGGAAATCAGGGTGAAATCCACATTGGCTTTGTGGGTTCCGCCATGCAATGTTATCTGCCTCCCTTATTAAAAGAGTTCGGACGCAGCCACGCCCACATACAGCTCCACCTTGAGGAACTTACCAACGAGGAACAACTCGAAGCCCTTAAGAGTGGGGATTTGGACATTGGTTTTATGCGATCCAACCAGATAGCTCACAGCATGAACATCAAATCCGTTTATGAAGAAAATTTTTCCTTGGTATTGCCAAGTGAGCATCCCATCACCCAAGAAAATTTTAAAAATCTGGGGCAGTTGGCCCAAGAGCGCTTCATCCTTTTTCCTAATGAAAAAAGCCCCCTCTACTACCAGCAGATCTTAAATATGTGTGCCTTCCATGGGTTTGTTCCGCAGATTTCCCACCGTTCCATTCATGGCCCTACCATCTTTATGTTGGTAGAAAATGGCATGGGCGTTTCCATTGTGCCCAATTCATTGCGCGACGAGCACAATTACAACATCCGATTTATAGAACTGAACAACATCAAACAAAAAACCAATCTCTTTGCGGTCTGGAACAAAACCAATGACAATGCTGCGTTCCAGAATTTTCTACCGATGCTGTGATCAATCTTTGAATGCTACCACCAGATGGCGTACAGGAAGGCAAGGATTCCAATAATGATGAAGGTGGATATGTTGAAGGCCCTTGAAGTCTTAAAGAGTTCCGGATTGATGTAAATCGCTTTTTGATCCCCTTCCTTATTCTCCACCAGTGAAATAATCACCAATACCGCTGTAAGTACCAGAAAGCTCACTCCCATACGATCCATGAAAGGGAAGTCGGGAAACGCATACTTGATAACAATCGAAAGGGGAATGGAGAATACTATGGTCCAAAAGGCGCCATTGGCGGAGGCTTTCTTCCAAAACATCCCAAACAAGAATACCACCACGACCCCGGGACTGATAAAACCGGTATATTCCTGTATGTATTGAAACGCTTGGTCCAATCCGCCCAACATCGGGGCAACGATCACACCCAAGAGCAATGATAGCCCTGCAAACGCTTTTCCGATGAAAACAAGTCTTTTACTCGACTCTTCCTTGAACAACGGTTTGTAGATATCCAAGGTAAAAATGGTGGTGGCACTGTTGACCATGGAACTAAGGGAAGATCCAATAGCCGAAATCAATGCAGCAAACGCCAATCCTTTGAGTCCGGTTCCCACATAATTTTTCAACACCCATGGATAGGCCTCGTCCGGCAAATCCAAATCAGCACCCAAGACATAGGCCGCTATTCCGGGTACCACCACGATAATGGGCAATAAAATTTTGAGAAAGGCAGCAAAAATGGTTCCTTTCTGCGCCTCCTTGATGTTCTTGGCCCCCAAGGAACGTTGAATGATGTACTGATTGGTTCCCCAGTAATACAAGTTCGCCACCCATAACCCGCCAACCAAAACACTGATTCCAGGCAGGTTTTTATACTCGGGATGGCCTTTGTCCAAAATCATATCGAATTTCTCCGGGGCCTTCTCGATCAAGGTTATAAATCCGTTGAGAAAATCCCCTCCCAAGGCCTCAAGGACCAAAATACTGGAAACCAAGCCTCCAAATACCAACACGACCACTTGTATCACATCGGTCCATACTACCGCTTTTAAGCCCCCAAAAATGGAGAATGTAGCCGCGAACAATGCCAACCCTATCACCCCATACAGCATATCGATATCCAATATGGTCTTCAGGGCCAAACTGCCCAAGTAGAGTACCGAGGTAATGTTCACGAACACAAAGAGCAACACCCAAAACACCGCCATGGTACTTTTGACACGCTTATCGAAGCGTCGCTCCAAAAACTGCGGCATGGTGTATATGTTGTTTTTTAAGAAGATGGGCAGGAAGAACTTGGCCACAATGATAAGGGTCAGGGCCGCCATCAATTCATAAGAGGCAATTGCCATGCCCACTACATAGCCTGATCCAGACATCCCTATAAATTGCTCCGCAGAAATATTGGAGGCAATCAACGAGCCCCCAATGGCCCACCATGGAAGGGATTTCCCCGCCAAAAAATATTCTTGTTCGTTCCGGTTTCTATTCTTGACCGAAATCCATATACCTATACTGGCCAAAATGACCAAGTATCCAATAAAAACAATGAAATCCAGTTTGGCAAAATCCATAATTTCAAATTATCTCCGAAGGGGACGTTTGGGTTCCAATATAGAAATAATAAATGTAAAACAAACTTTTATTATCTCAATTCATTGATATTTAGAACTTTATCACCTCCTTTATACTTTCAAAATCCCCCGTATGGGTTGGAAACTGTTTCAGATTTTCTTTTTTGAAACGATACAGGTAAGCTCCTTTCTTGGACGCTGATTTGTCCTTTTCGCCCGTTCTTTCCAAAATATCAAGGGAAAGCATCTTTTTTCTGAAGTTGCCCGGGTCAAAAGCGGTCCGGTATATGCTTTCGTAAAGCGTTTGCAACTGTTGGATGGTAAAATATTCAGGGAGAAGCTCAAAGCCCAGCGGATTGTATCGTGCACTGGATCGTAGGCTTTTGATGGCATCATCCACCATTTGGCCATGGTCCAATATCAAATCGGGTATCTGGTCAAAATCAAACCATTTGGCATCATGGTTTTCCAAAGATTGAAGGTTGAACTCATCTATCCGAATCAAACTGTAATAGGCCACGGAAACCACTCGCTCCAAGGGGTCCCTATCTACCAAACCATAGGTTCTGAGCTGTTTCAGGAAAACATTCTTCAGACCAGACAACCTGTACAATATATCTTTGGCACTCTGGTCCAGAGACACATCATTATCTATCAATTCCCCTATCAAGGACCAAGACCCTTTGAGGGGGTCTGTTTTACGCCGAAACAACAAAAGTTTCAAGTCTTTGGAATCAAAACCAAATATGATACAATCCACAGCGATTGCAATACTTTGTTCGGGTCTATACTTATGTACGGTCAAGATATGTGTGGATAGGTTGATAAAAATGTTCCCAAATATACCAAAATGAATCATTTACCTTTTTTAAATATAAGCACTTTGTTCCATCTGCGGCATCCAATTTTTTCTTCCATTGGCCCAGAAAAATAAAAGTTTTTTTTACTTTTATTTTGTATCATTGCACTATGGATAGTATAATGGCCCATACCTTGGATGAAATAGCGGTTGATTCTCCCGGCAGAATCAATTTAATTGGTGGTCATACCGATTATAACAATGGCTACGTCCTTCCGGCTGCGATAGATAAAAAAATCGCTTTCAGACTCAAGAAAAATGGTTCTGCCCAAATGTGCCATATCCATAGCAAGGGGTATGGGACACCTCTACGCCTTAACCTACAAAAGGTTGAAAAAAGCTCCATTGAATGGGAAAATTATCTGTTGGGAGTGATTGCGGGAATACAAAAACTCGGACATTCCCTTGAAGGGTTCGATTGCGAGATAGAGAGCGACCTTCCCATTGGATCGGGGTTGAGTTCTTCGGCCGCTTTGGAATGTGGGCTTGCTTCCGGACTCAATGCATTATTCGAGCTTGGACTTTCAAAATTGGAGATCATTACCCTTTCCAGACAGGCAGAGCATGAGTTTGTGGGGACCAAGTGTGGTATCATGGACCAGTTTTCATCGGTCTATGGAAAATCCGGCCATTTTATTTTTTTGGATTGCTCCAACTTACATCATGCGTACGTACCTGCATCCATGGGCCCATATGAGTTGCTCCTGTTGAACACCAATATATCGCACCAGCTTTCGGACGGACAGTACAATTCTAGACAGGATGAATGTTTTGAGGCCGTTGCACGAATACAAAAGCAACATCCCCACATCACATCCCTCAGGGATGTTGACTTGGACCTATTGACTTCATCCAAAGCTTTGTTGACCGATATCCAATACCAAAGGGCCTTATTCATTGTCCAGGAAAACCAACGTGTACTGGATGCTGCCGAAGCCTTAAAATCGAAAAATATTGAGCAATTGGGCAGTTTATTATATACCTGCCATGAAGGGCTCAGGGACCTTTATGATATCAGCTGTCCCGAACTGAACTTTCTGGTAGACTTCGCCAAAGAACAAGATTATGTGGCGGGAGCCCGGATGGTGGGCGGCGGATTTGGAGGCTGCACCATCCATTTGGTGCACGGAGACCACATGGAGCGCTATATCAAAGAAATTTCGGAGGTCTACAAAAAGGAGTTTGGCATAGACCTAGGTGCCATCCCGGTACGCACAAGCAATGGCACAACCCTAAGAAAACTTTCCGATGCAGCTCTATGAACAGCCCCATTATAGGTTGAATATCCTTACCAATGAATGGGTCTTGGTATCGCCGCAACGCACCAAACGTCCTTGGCAGGGCAAGAATGAAAAGACCGTTGCTGCGCCGCAAAAGCCTTACGACCCTTCTTGTTACCTGTGTCCGGGAAATGTTAGGGCCAGTGGTGCCGCCAATCCGGAATACACCGAGCCGTATTCTTTTGTAAATGATTATGCCGCTTTGTTGCCCGATGTGCCCCATGAGGTATTCAAAGAAGGATTGACCCAGGCCAAGAGTGAAAGCGGTATTTGTAAGGTGGTATGTTTTTCCCCTGACCACTCCCTTACCTTACCCTTGATGACAGTGGAAGACATTGAGAAGGTCATCACCCTGTGGCAAAAGGAGTATGATGAACTGGGAAAACTCCCCAATATCAACCATGTACTGATCTTTGAAAACAAAGGGGAGCTTATGGGCTGCAGCAATCCCCACCCCCATGGCCAAATATGGGCGCAACAATCCATTCCGACAGAGGTTCAGAAAAAAAACAATGCCTTTGCTTCCTATTGGGAACAACATCAAAAAACCATACTGTCCGACTACATATCCCAAGAAATTGAAGTAGGGGAACGTATCGTTGTACAGAACAACCACTTTGTTGCCTTGGTACCGTATTGGGCGGTCTGGCCATATGAAATCATGATTGTTCCTTTGGAACCTTTGGCCCACATATCCCTATTGGATGATGCGCAAAGAAACTCCTTTGCCCAAGTCATCAAGGAGGTGACTACCCTCTATGACAACCTTTTTGAAACCAGTTTTCCCTATTCGGCTGGGATCAATCAATCGCCAACCGATGGGCAAGATCACCCAGAGTGGCACTTCCATATGTCTTTTTATCCCCCTTTATTGCGGTCGGCCACGGTAAAGAAATTCATGGTAGGCTACGAAATGTTTGCGAATCCCCAACGCGATATTACCGCAGAACAAGCGGCAGATATTCTCCGCAAACTGCCCCGCACCCATTTCATCAAAGCGTAGATCCCCATTGGACGCTTTCCAAAAGATTACTATCTTGTTGGATACAGAGGCATTTAGATGGAAATAAATGCGAAGCACCCAAGCGATAACTATTGAGAAAGGTTTTTACATATGGCCTGTTGGTTTTCGGAGCGACCATCATGATTGGACTGGCTCTAAGGGGAAATGTTGACCACGAATCCTTTGAACCGGATAGATGGAAAAATTGGGTTGAGTCTGAATCTGAACCTTCTTTGCGCTGGAACATGATGAGCAGTTTGCTAGAGAAGCACCTGTTAAAAGGAATGACAAAAACAGAGATCCTTGACCTATTGGGTGAGCCTGAATCCAAGACAAAAAACAAGTTTGATTATTATTTGGGAGCTTCAAAAAGGGGAATCAACACAGGCAGACTTACCATTCTCTTTGATGATAATAACAGAGTCTCCGACTTTTCGGTTTGGGACGGATAAACAGATATTATGGTTTATACAGAAGAAACAAAAGACAATGAGTTGTACGTCTACATGAACGGGAAGCTCATTTACAAAAAATGGCTGAACACAGGGCAATCAAAAATATTTGATGTAATGGCCTACGACAAATACACCCTCAAGTCAATAGAGGAAAAAAAATAGAGCTCATCTTAAAAAAAGACCAACCGACGAAAAACCATATGAACAAAAAGATAACCCCGACCACCAACATATTACTGCTCCTACTGGCAAATGCGTTTCTATGGAGCTGCCATGAAGACAAATCCCCTACACTTACTATTCACCCCTTACCCATTAATGCCACTATACAGGCGGATATTCTTGAAGGGGCATCCGTATTGAACGACCCTGATAGGTTTGTTTGGGGTGGAAGTGCCCTCAAAGGAGACGATGGAAAATACCACATGCTATACAGTACTTGGGAGTCTGGGGATTCCCTTCCCAAATTTGGGGATTCATGGGTGCTCCATTCCAAAATTGCTTATGCGGTCTCTGACCATCCTGATAGGGATTTTAAATTCCAAAAAGTGGTATTACAAGGAAAGGCCCTTGAAGGCGACTCATTGGCCTGGGACGCTCAAATGGTACACAATCCGCACCTAAAAAGATTCAATGGAACCTATTACCTGTATTATATCGGCTCCAAAGATCCCGGCCCACAGCCACAAGGTTCAAAGGGAGAAAATGTAAACAAGAGAAATAGGGTACAGCAGTCCCAAAAAATCGGGGTCATTGCATTCAATAATTTTCAAGATTTGATGTCGGGCAACTTTAAAAGACCGGACCAACCTCTATTGTCACCCAGAACACGGGTAAAAAGCAACGACATTGTAGACCCTTCCCCCGAAGGTACCCAAGCCAAGCCCGACAATATTATTGTTGTCAATCCGGCTGTGGTCCAACGACCTTCAGACGGAAAATTTCTGTTGTTTTTCAAAGGAAATCTCTACGAACCCCATTGGAAAGGGGTCCACGGTGTTGCCATCTCCGACTCCCCAACGGGTCCTTTTGTTCCTTCCGATGATTTTGTTTTTGATATTAAGGATAAAAATGGCAAAATAAGCTCTGCGGAGGACCCTTACGTCTGGTATCACCAAAAACATAAAAGGTTCTATGCTGTCTTTAAGGATTTTACCGGAAACATTACCGGCAAAGAACCTGGATTGGCCGTACTTGAATCCTTGGATGGCATGGATTGGACCAAACCGGAATCCTCCTTTTTTATGGCCAAGGAAGTCATCTTAAAGAATTCCGATACCATTAAGGTACATCACCTGGAGCGACCACAGCTTTTATTGGATGATATAGGGAACCCGTTGGTCCTGTACGGGGCCTGTTCCCTTATAAACGTAGGGCCAAGAAAGGATGGCTCATCGTTCAACGTACAGATTCCAATTAGGACGGATTAACACCAAAAAAATGAAAGATACCTCGAAAATAAGTCTCAAGGATGCCATCTCCATAGGAATTGGCGGAATGGTTGGGGGCGGTATATTCGCGGTACTGGGTTTGGCCGCTTCCCTCGCCAAAGGTGGTACACCTGTAGCCTTTCTATTTGCCGGAATTCTAGCCCTACTTACGTCATACAGCTACGTGAAGCTATCCAAAAAATATCCCGATCGTGGCGGAACCGTAAAATTCATCAACCAAGGGTTCGGGAAAACCGTCTTTAGTGGAGCCATAAACAATCTATTATGGGTAAGTTATATTGTAATGCTCTCCTTGTACACCTCAGCTTTTGGTTCCTACGCCCCCAATCTATGGGAAATTACCTCAAACAAAACCGTAGATTTCCATATCTATGCAAGTGCCATCATTCTTTTGGCAACAGGCATCAACTATTATAGTATTGCAGTGGTGGGCAAGATTGAATCATATGCCGTGATCATTAAACTCATCATTCTTCTTGGGTTCATTGGCGTTGGCGCCTATGGACTTATGGGAAATCCCAATCTAGATCAATTGGCTTTGGAAAATTGGGAAACCCCCATAAAATTGTTCGCAGGGGGAATGGTCATATTTGTGGCTTATGAGGGGTTTGAATTGATTGCGAATGCCGCCCCGGACATAGAAAAACCAGAAAAGAACATCCCAAGGGCCTATTACTTCTCCGTAATTTTTGTGATACTGCTCTATATTGTGATAGCCGTGGTCACCGTGGGGTCATTACCTTTTAAACAGATTGCAAAAGCAGAAGACTATGTATTGGCCGAAGCGGCCAAACCCATGTTGGGACAGCTTGGGTTTACCATAATCACCATTGCCGCCCTAATTTCCACATTTTCCGCCATTAACGCTTCACTGTACGGGGGAAGCAAGGTAAATTATGAGATTGCGGAAGATGATGAATTGCCGCATCACTTTTTGGCCAAACTCTGGGGACAGCCCATTGGTCTGTTGATTACCGCAGTCACTACGTTGATCCTTGTGAACGTCCTTCAACTTGAAAGTATCTCCACTGCAGGGAGCGTAGGGTTCATACTCATTTTCGGCATTGTGAATTTTGTAGGGTTTAAACTATCCAATGAAGTGCAGGCAAACAAAATAATACCCATATCGGGCTTTGTGCTTTGCATTGTGGCCTTGATCATTCTTATCCATCAACAGCTGCAATCCAACCTAACAGGAGTATTGGTTTCCGTGGCCATTATGCTCTTTTGCTTTTTAGTGGAATGGATCTATAAAAAAAGAAGGAAAGACGACCATTAAACACAAGTCGAGTATGGAAAAAATAACAGAAAACGTACAACAAGTCTGGCTTGAGTTCCACCAAAGCGTAATTGACCATATTCCCAAAGTGGTCTTGGCCATCATAGTGATTCTTCTTTTTGCCCTTATAGCCAACATCATTAAAAACCTGTGCGTTAAAATTTATAAAAGGGTCTTCAGAAAAAACTATCTGAACATAGAACGCATAATTGCATCAATGTTCTATGCGCTTTTTTTTGCAATTGGTATTTTTTTGGCACTCCACATTCTGGGACTTGATAAGCCTCTTGAAAAAATGCTGGCTGGAGCCGGAATTATTGGAATCATTGCTGGGTTTGCACTTAAGGACATTGCTTCCAACATGTTCTCTGGACTTTTAGTGGATGTCCAGCGCCCCTATAAAGTGGGGGATTGGGTAGAAATAGATGGGAAATATGGTGTGGTCATGGATATCAGTTGGCTGACCACAAAAATTAAAACAGTACCGGGACAAGAGGTTTTCGTTCCCAATCAGATTATATATAATGGCACCTTTACAAATTTCTCAACCTGGGGAAAAAGACGGATCATTCTGGAAAGCGGTGTTTCTTATGGGGATGATTTGAACCATGTTAGGACTGTAGCCTTGGATGAAGTAAAAAAAATTGATGAACTACTTCCGGAAGAAGGCATTGATTTCTATTTTACCAAAATAGACAGCTCTACCTACAACTTTATGCTTCGGTATTGGGTAAAATTTGAATCCAATGATGATTTCTGTCGAGGAATGAGTGATGTCATCATGAGAATAAAAAATCGATTTGAACAAGAGAACATTTCAATAGCCTATCCCGTAACCACTTTGGATTTTGGGGTTAAAGGTGGAGTATCCCTATTTGATAAGGACATTAATGTAAAGACATAAAAAAAGGTTGCACCTTTTTAAGATACAACCTTTCTGTTTTGATGTGGGCCCTACTGGATTCGAACCAGTGACCCCCTGCTTGTAAGGCAGGTGCTCTGAACCAACTGAGCTAAGAGCCCCACTCATTTCCCTAATTGGGAGTGCAAATATAGCACCATTTTTTTTATACAAACAAGAATAATCAGAAAAAAAATTACACTACTTCAGCAACCACAAAAGTACTGCCACCAATAAAGATCAAATCATCAGGTTTAGCATTCAATTTTGCTGCTTTTACACCCTTTTTTACTGTGCCATACGTATTTCCAAAAATACCTTGTTCGCCAGCAATCTCTTTTAATTGTTCAACCCCCATTCCCCTAGGCATGTTGGGTTTAACAAAGTAGAAAGTGGCCTCTTTGGGAAAAAGGGACAGCACTCCTTTTACATCCTTGTCATTCACAAACCCGAGCACCAAGTGCAGTTTATTGTATTTCTGCCTACTTATTTGTCTAACGACCCACTGAAGTCCTTCTTTATTATGTGCCGTATCACAGACCACCAAGGGCTTTTCCCGTAAAATTTGCCACCTGCCCATGAGCCCGGTGTTCTTGACAATGTTCTTCAGCCCCTCAACAATATTTTTCTCGGATACTTCAAAGCCTTTCAAAGATCTAATGGTACCCACCACCCCTCTCATGTTTCGTTTCTGATAGTCCCCAAGCAAATCGGTCCCGTAGTCCGGAAAATCCATATCATCTGCAAAACCGATATCTGAACCCAATTGATGTGCTATCAAGGTAAATATTGCTTCTGTCTCAGGCTGTTTTTCGCTGATGACCACTGGAACCCCTCTTTTAATGATCCCTGCTTTTTCCAAAGCAATTTTCTCCAAGGTATCCCCCAAAATATGGGTATGGTCCAATCCAATATTGGTAATCAAGGACACTTCCGGAACAATGATGTTGGTGGAATCCAGTCGACCACCCAAGCCAACCTCAATGATGGCGACATCAACCTTCTCGTTCGCAAAATAGGTAAAGGCCATCCCAACGGTCATTTCAAAAAACGACAGCTCATGTCCTTCCATATAGGCTTTATGATCTCGCACAAAATCCTTGACGAACTTCTTGCTGACCACTTGGCCATTGATTTTTATGCGCTCCCTAAAATCCTTTAAATGAGGGGAAGTATAAAGACCTACCTTATAACCGGCTTCCTGCAATATGGAAGCCAACATATGGCTACTGGAACCTTTTCCATTGGTACCGGCTACGTGGATGCTTTTGAATCTCTTCTCGGGGTTTCCCAAAAAGTCCGAAAAATGGATGATATTGTCCATTTTGGCATTGAGCGCCGCTATCCCTTTCTGCTGGTACATGGGAAGTTGGGAAAACATCCAATCCAGCGTTTCCTTATAGGTCACTATTGTCCCAGTTTAAAGTTGACCACCACAAATCCAATTTGTTGGGATGGGGCATTGGAATCGGTGTTCCATTTATGAAGAAGTGCAGTTCGTCTAGCAGGCTCCAAAAGGCATTGGGCCGTATTCGTGGTTCCTTTTACACCAGGCTCGGCCTTGATTACCTTACCCGTCCTATCTACGGTAATCCGCACCACAACCCTGCCTTCCTCATTACATTCTTGACGTACTTTACCGCTATTGACCAACGCTCTTCCGTTAAGGCCATATCCACCACCGCCGCTTCCGCTTCCAGGAGCTCCGTAATACGATGTGGCATAGGGATCACCATCAGGTTGTCCCTTGTCACCTGCTCTATTGTCATCACCTTCACTTCCGGTGGCAGTACCATCTGATTTACCAATACCGCCTATCAAGGCGTCCAAGCTCTTTTTCTTGGCTTCCTGTTCCTGTCTTTTCTGCTCTTCGGCCTCCCTTTTCTCCCTTTCTATCCGTTCCGCTTCGGCTTGGGCCTTTTTAGCAGCTTCATCCGCTTTTCGCTTGGCTTCTTGCTGCTGTCTTATCCGTATGGTTTCCTCGGTTTCACTGGTCAGGACTTCTTCCACAGGCTCTTCCTGCACTTCCTGTTCTTGGGGCTGTTGTTGCTGTTGCACAGGCTCTGCGGGTGGTCGCTCTACATTTCTGGGTTCAGAACGAACCCTTTCCATAGGCTGCACCTGTCCACTCCCAAAATCCATGGTGCCAAAATTCACGGCAATCCCATTTTCAATGGGTGGATCCATATAGGTAAGACCTATGTAAAAAAGCAATAACAGGAATACGCTCAAAATGAGGGTTGTGAGCGTAAATGATTTTTTCTTGTGTCTCGTATCTAAAAACGGCATTATTTTGGCCGCACCGCCAAGATGACCTTGTAGCTGTTCCTATTGGCAACATCCATAACGTTGACCGCCTCCTTGATGGCAACGCTTTCCTCTGCCCTTAAGATGATTGTCGGCTTTTCTTGACCTTCAAGTGCTTTTTTTAGTTCAATTTCAATGTATTCTTTGTTGATTCTCTCGTTGTTCACAAAATACTCCAGATTCTTGTTGATGGTCACCGAGACATTTTGTGTATTGGTGGATTTCCCCTTTGCCTTTGGCAAAAGCAAATCCAAGGCGTTTGGTGCATTGGACGTTAGCATGAAGAACACCAACAACAAGAACACAATGTCCGTCATGGATGACATGCTAAACTCCGGGCTTATTTTGTTTCTCCCCTTCAGTTTCATATTGAAATCTTAAATGGGTTCGTTCAACAAATCCAAAAACTCAACGGCAGTAGCTTCCATTTGATGGACCACTTTATCCGTCCGGTTCACTAGGTGGTTGTACCCGATATAGGCAATGATACCCACCACCAATCCGGCCACGGTTGTGGTCATGGCCGTGTAGATTCCTGATGCCAACGAGCCCATCTCGGCCTGTCCGCCGCTACTTGCCATTTCATGGAAAGCCAAAATCATACCGATTACGGTTCCCAAAAACCCGATCATGGGCGCAGCACCGGCCACAGTGGCCAAAACGCTCACGTTCTTTTCCAACTTGTACACCTCAAGGGTGCCCGCGTTCTCAATGGCCGTATTGATATCGTCCAAAGGCTTACCAATCCTGGAAACCCCTTTTTCCGTTAAACGTGCCACTGGCGAATCTGTCTGGGCGCATAGAATTTTGGCTGCATCCACTTTGCCATTCATGATGTGGTCACGAATCTGGTTCATAAAGTTTTTGTCGATCTTGGACGCCGCCTTTATAGCAAAGATTCGTTCAAAATAAATGTAGAGTGCGGTAAATAGAAGTATAAATAGCACTATGATGATAACAATGCTACCCGTTCCTCCGTTAACAATCAAATCGATGACGGAAAGGGTCTTTTCTTCCGAAATAGAAGCGGTTGCTTCAGCCCCTTCCGCTAAATCTTGAAAAATAATCATATAAAATCCCCAATTTAAGTTGCAATAATAACGGAGATTTTCGAGCTAAAGTATTTTTCTAGAACAAATTTCGCATGAGCATGTAGCATATGGCTCCTCCAATAAATCCAACAAGTGCCAACCACGAAATCTTTTTCAAATACCAAAAGAAGTCTATTTTCTCCATTCCCATGGCCACAACACCGGCCGCAGAACCAATAATGAGCATACTACCGCCTGTTCCTGCAGAGTAGGCAATGAAGTGCCACAACTGATCGTTTGTTGGCTCAGAGAACATCCCCAAACTCGCCGCCACCAAGGGTACGTTATCAATAACGGCAGAACCGATACCCAACAAAAGTATCACCAAATCGGAAACTTTGGTACCGGCCATTTCAGTACCCATCAAAGGCATTCCCTGTTTCAAACCTTCTGCGAAGTTGAACAACATCCCCAAAGACTCCAATGCCGCAACGGCCATCAAGATTCCCAAGAAAAATAGGATACTGGGCAACTCAATCTTGGTAAGGGCACTGTGCACCGGACTATGGTGTGATGCCGCATCGCTTTCCCCATCCACATTGGAAATGGAAAACTTGGAACTACTGTAAATCTCAGCAAACGTGGCCACAATGGCCAAGGACAACATCATCCCCACATAAGGAGGCAAATGGGTTATGGTCTTGAAAATGGGTACAAAAATAATCGCTCCCAATCCCAAATACAGCATAGTGGAACCAAACTTGGACTTGGAAGGTTCCTCATCCTCAACATCAATTTCCCCTTTGAATATCGGAAGGAACGAAGCAATAAATGATGGGATGACCATACACACCAAAGAAGGTAGCAACAAATGTTCTATCAATAGGGCCGTGGTAACCTTATTACCGATCCACAACATGGTAGTGGTAACGTCTCCAATGGGGGACCAGGCACCTCCAGCGTTGGCCGCAATAACAATTAGACCTGCAAACCACAATCTTGTTTCCCTATCCTTGATGATTTTCTGAAGGATGGATATCAATACGATAGTTGCGGTAAGGTTATCAATGATCGCAGAAAGAATAAAGGCCAAGAAAGAAAAAATCCAAAGGATTTTCTTCTTGCTCCTGGTTTTTATAAAGGTTTTGATTGTGGCAAACCCATCAAAATAATCAATGATTTCCACAATGGTCATAGCCCCCAACAGAAAGACCAATATTTCCGAGGTCTTTCCTAAGTGATGGAGCAAGGTTTCTTCCAAAAGGTGCATTTTCTCCTCATGTCCAAAAGCTCCAAAGTTTTCCAACAGGGCATGGTTCCCTGAATCAAACCAGGTGGTAAAGCTGTCCAGACCAAAGGTCATGAGCGCCCACATAATGGCCATCATTGCCAATGCGGGAATAAGTTTATCTATCTTTAAATTATGCTCAAGGGTAATGGCCAAATATCCAACGACAAAAATGACTACTAAAAGGGTCTCCATATAAAGTTTGGTTTAATTAAGGTATTTATTTTTTGAAGTAGTTCTCAACTGCGCTAAAGATATTCAAAATGACTTTTTTGGCATAATCTTCTTCCAATAAATTATTGTGAAATCAGGAAAACCCATTCCCTAAAAAAAGTATAAAACCTTAAGTCTTTCTCATTTTACCACTATTC
>CP051244.1:3747681-3755467 GCA_017795045.1 Allomuricauda sp.
AGCCTATGCCGTGGGCAATGTGTTCCTTCCCCAGAAGGAAAACCAAAGGGATTTCTGTATTTCCGTCCTTGAGGAAAATATTGAAAAGCAGGGTCTAAAGTTACTCGGTTGGCGTGATGTTCCCGTGAACCGTTCCGTACCCGGACGTATTGCTTCGGAGACCGAGCCTTTTGTAAAGCAGGTTTTTATTGACAAAGGAGAGGATTTGGATGATTTTCAATTCAATTTGAAACTCTTTATTGCCCGCAAGGTCACGGAGCATGCGGTCATCAAAAGTAAATTGTCACAGAGCCAATTCTTTTACCTACCCAGTCTTTCCACTAAGATCATCATTTTCAAAGGATTGCTGGTCCCAAAGGACATCAGCAGATATTACGAAGACCTATTGGACCCAAGAGTGGTCACCAGACTATCCTTGGTCCACCAACGATTTTCAACCAACACCTTCCCTACTTGGGATTTGGCCCAACCATTCCGATACATGTGTCATAACGGGGAAATAAACACCTTGCGCGGAAACGTTTCCCGTATGCGTTCCCGTGAAGAATTGATGGAAAGTGATTGGTTCGGCGAGGATATCAAAACAATATTACCCATCGTATTGCCCGGAAAATCAGATTCGGCAAGCATGGACATGGTCGTGGAACTTCTGTTGATGACGGGTCGTTCCCTTCCCGAGGTAATGATGATGCTCGTACCCGAAGCTTGGGAAAAGAACGCGGATATGTCAGAATCCAAAAGGGCATTCTACGAATACAATTCCTGTTTGATGGAACCTTGGGACGGCCCCGCCTCCATTCCTTTTACCGACGGAAACTACATTGGTGCCGTATTGGACAGGAACGGACTTCGCCCATCAAGATATTCCGTGACCAAGCAAGGCTACGTGATCATGTCCTCTGAAACGGGTGTTGTGGGATTGGAACCTGAAGATATTGAATTCCATGGAAGATTGGAACCTGGAAAAATGTTCTTGGTGAACATGGAGGAAGGACGCATCATCAATGATGAGGAAATCAAGGAATCCATCGCCAAAAAACATCCCTACAAAAAATGGTTGGACAATAATTTGGTGCATTTAAAGGACATCCCTTATAATGACTGTCCCGTTTTCTTTGGGGAATTTCCTTTGGAAACCCGAAGAACCGCCTTTGGATATACCTTGGAGGACATCAACACCATTATTATGCCGATGGCACAAAACGGCAAAGAGCCCATCGGTTCCATGGGGTCGGATACCCCTATTGCCGTACTGTCCGAACGCCCCCAATTGATCTACAACTATTTTAAACAGTTGTTCGCCCAGGTTACCAACCCACCTTTGGATGGGATTCGCGAAGAACTGATCACCGATATCAGTCTAACACTGGGGAGTGACCAAAATATTTTCAACATCAATGAACTGCACTGCAGAAAATTGAAGATCCAAAATCCGGTGATTTCCAAAGAGGATTTGGATAAAATCAAAAATTACGATTCCAGCCCCGATTACAAGGTGGTATCCATTTCCGCACTGTACGAAGTGGCCAAAGGCCATAACGGATTGGAGGAAGCACTGGATTCCATCTTACAACAGGCCTTCAACGCCATTGACGAGGGTGCCAACATCATCATCCTTTCCGATAGAATGGTGAGCGCTGAAATGGCCGCCATTCCTGCGCTATTGGCCTGTTCCTATGTAAACAGTGGCCTTCAGAAAATGGGCCGTCGCTCCAAACTGAGCATCATCGTGGAATCTGCAGAACCAAGGGAAGTACACCATTTTGCACTCCTTTTTGGTTTCGGCGCTAGTGCCATCAACCCCTATTTGGTCAACGAGATCATTGGGGAACAGATGAAAGAGAACAATATTACTGAATACACCTTTGATGAAGCCATAAAAAATTACAACAAAGCCATTGGCAAGGGCATCTTGAAGGTGATGAACAAAATTGGGATTTCCACCTTGAACTCGTACAGGGGGTCCCAGCTATTCGAATGCATTGGTATCAATACCAAGGTTGTGGACAAATACTTCCCCAATACGCCAACGCGTATTCAGGGAATTGGCTTGTACGAAATAGAGAAGGAAATAGCCAAACGCCACAAAAAGGCATTCAGGACACAGGAATTAGCGGCCAATCTGGATATTGAGATTGGTGGTGAGTACCGCTGGAGAAGAAATGGTGAAAAGCACATGTTCAATCCATTGACAATTGCCAAACTTCAAAAGTCGGTACGCAATAACGAGCCGGAGACTTATAAAGAGTACTCCCAATTGGTCAATGAGCAATCCAAAAACCTAATGACCATCCGTGGACTGTTTGAATTTTCAAACTACGACCCCATTCCAATTGAAGAAGTTGAGCCTTGGACCGAGATCGTAAAGCGGTTCAAGACTGGGGCCATGTCCTACGGAAGTATCAGTAAGGAGGCCCATGAAAATCTTGCGATTGCCATGAACCGTATTGGTGGTAAGAGTAATTCAGGTGAAGGTGGAGAGGATTCGGCTCGTTTTTATAAAAATCAAACCGGGGATTGGAAAAACAGTGCCATCAAGCAGGTAGCTTCGGGTAGGTTTGGCGTTACTTCCAACTACCTGACCAGTGCCCAGGAAATCCAAATTAAAATGGCGCAGGGTGCCAAGCCAGGTGAAGGAGGACAACTTCCCGGTCCAAAGGTGAACCCCGCCATTGCCAAAACAAGAAATTCCACTCCATACGTGGGATTGATTTCACCACCGCCCCACCACGACATTTATTCCATTGAGGATTTGTCCCAATTGATTTACGACCTGAAATCGGCAAACCGAGATGCGAGAGTCAACGTAAAATTGGTTTCGGAAGTAGGTGTGGGTACGGTAGCCGCAGGGGTTTCCAAAGCAAAGGCCGATGTTATCCTTGTTTCAGGTTTTGATGGGGGTACGGGAGCTTCGCCCCTAACCTCTTTGAAGCATGCCGGACTTCCTTGGGAGTTGGGTATTGCCGAAGCGCAACAAACCTTGGTACTCAACGATTTGAGAAACCGGGTTGTTCTGGAGTGCGACGGACAATTGAAAACCGGAAGGGATGTGGCCATAGCCTGTCTTTTGGGAGCAGAGGAATTCGGATTCGCAACGGCACCTTTGGTGGCCTCAGGTTGTATCATGATGCGTGTTTGCCATCTGAACACCTGCCCCGTGGGAATCGCAACCCAAAATCCGGAGCTGCGCAAAAAATTCAAGGGTAAACCAGAGCATGTGGTCAACTACATGTACTTCGTGGCGCAAGAACTTCGGGAAATCATGGCCAAGCTTGGCTTCCGAACCGTTAATGAAATGGTTGGCCAAGTACAAAAACTCGATAGGAACAAGGCCATTGAGCATTACAAGGCAGCTGGAATTGACCTAAGTCCTATCCTGTACCAAATAGATGTACCGGAAGGGACCAAACTATTTAATACCGAAAAACAGCACCACGATATAGACAAGTCCATAGAGTTTGACATCATTGCTCAAGCACACCCTGCATTGTTCAGAAAGGAAAGAACGTCATTGGATTTCCCTATTTACAATACCGATAGGGCCGTGGGCGCCATCATCAGCAACGAAATTTCCAAAATTTATGGTGCAGATGGTCTACCTGACAATACATTGAAACTGAACTTCACCGGTTCGGCCGGACAAAGTTTTGGTGCATTTGCCACCAAAGGATTGACTATGGTCGTAAATGGAAACACCAACGACTATTTGGGCAAGGGTCTTTCTGGCGCCAAGCTGATCATAAAAGTGCCATACAAGTCTACCCTAAAACCGGAAGACAACATCATCACCGGAAACGTGACCCTATATGGGGCTACTTCCGGAGAGGCGTATATCAACGGAAAGGCCGGGGAACGTTTCTGTGTTAGAAACTCGGGAGCCAAAGCAGTAGTTGAAGGTATCGGTGACCATGGCTGTGAATACATGACCGGTGGTGTCGCCGTGATCCTAGGGTCTGTAGGTCGAAACTTCGGTGCAGGAATGAGCGGTGGAATCGCCTATGTGTACAATGCAGATGGCGCTTTTGAAAGAAAATGCAACGGTGAGGATCTAAACCTACTTCCCGTGGAAGAGGACAATGACATTAAACAACTTAGGGAGTTGATTGAAAACCACTATAATGCCACCTTGAGCCCATTGGCCCAAAGGATTTTGGAGAAGTGGGAAGAAAACCTTCCCAAGTTTATCAAAGTATTCCCTGAAGAATACAGACAAGCACTCATTCGTTTGGAACAAGAAAAAATGGAAACCTTATAATTTGAGATATGGGAAAGATTACAGGATTTATGGAATTTGACAGAAAGGATGAAGGTTACGCCCCTGTCAAAGAACGCATCAAAAACTATAAGGAATTCACCAACCCGTTAAAAGAGGCTGAACTTAAAAATCAAGGCGCCCGCTGTATGGATTGTGGTATTCCGTTCTGCCATAGTGGATGCCCCCTTGGAAACCTGATTCCTGATTTTAACGATGCCGTATATCAAGGAAAATGGGAGAAAGCGACCAAGATATTGCATTCCACCAATAATTTTCCAGAATTCACAGGCAGATTGTGTCCTGCCCCATGCGAGGAAGCATGTGTATTGGGCATCAACGAAGACCCGGTTTCCATAGAAAATATTGAGAAAAATATTGTGGAGACGGCTTTTAAGAACGGATGGATCACCCCTGAACCTCCCCTTAAAAGAACTGAAAAAACCGTTGCCGTGATAGGCTCCGGACCAGCAGGACTTGCCGCGGCCCAACAATTGAACCGCGCTGGGCACACCGTGACCGTTTTTGAACGTGATGAGAAAGTTGGAGGACTATTGCGATATGGTATCCCTGATTTTAAAATGGAGAAGAATGTCATTGACAGACGTTTGGAGGTGATGGAGCAAGAAGGCATTCAATTCAAGACCGGCGTACATGTTGGTGTGGATGTTTCTGCGGAAGAGCTTAAAAATGAGTTCGATGCCATTGTACTCTGTGGAGGTGCCACGGTACGAAGAAATCTTCCTATCCCCGGTTCAGATTTGAAAGGGGTGGTACAAGCCATGGATTTTCTTCCCCAGAACAACAGAAAGGTAGATGGCATTCCGTTTAAAGGCGAAGATCTTTCCGCCAAAGGCAAGAAAGTGATTGTAATTGGTGGAGGGGATACCGGTTCGGACTGTATTGGGACTTCCATACGCCATGGGGCTAATTCTGTGGTGAATTTTGAGATTATGCCAAAAGGTACGCCTGACCGTCCAGAGGGACAACCTTGGCCGTTTTGGCCCATGCGTTTGAGAACCAGCACATCGCACAAAGAAGGAGCTGAACGTGTTTTTAGCATTTCAACCAAAAGATTTGTTGGTGACGACAATGGCAATTTAAAAGGATTGGTAACCACTGAAGTGGTGTGGGAAAAAGCACCCGGACAGCGTCCAATTCTGAAAGAAGTAGAGGGTACTGAAAAAGAATGGGAATGTGACTTGGCCCTTTTGGCCCTAGGGTTCACAGGCTCCGAAACTACCATTGCCGATCAATTGGGCCTTGAAATGGACCCACGGACCAATATTAATGCTTCAGCTGTCAATTATAAAACCAATGTCCCTGGCGTATTTGCGGCCGGTGACCAAAGAAGGGGGCAATCCTTGATTGTTTGGGCCATATCTGAAGGTAGACAGGCAGCCCACCACGTAGATACCTATTTAATGGGACAATCAAATCTTCCTTTAAAAGGAGAAGGCGACCTGCCAAGGGTTTGATATAACAAGTAAATACCCAACCAAACCATTTTTATGGAGACTCCCTGAGAAAATTTATTCTCAGGGAGTTTTACTTTTTGGGGTTAGGTTGAATTCCCAAATTTTTCCTTTGCACAGGATATTGCAACATATCGACCATACACATTATCCTCCCAGATATACATTTCAAAAAACAACGGTAAAAAAACATTCATATCTTTAGTACAGTCCCTTCCGACCAAGATTCAACCAATCTCAAGGCATGTTATTGCCGTTTGCCATGGTATTTGTAGAAACCTAAAAATACCTGTCATGAGAATCTCGTTTACATTACTCATTATTTTAATCAGCGTCTTGGCTTGTAAAAATCAAAATAAGAAAGAAACCTCCGAACAAGAAAAGATGATCTTAATGGAATCCCCTTTGGAAAAAGGTGAAGTACATGTCCTCACCCAAAGCATGGAATTTATTACCGCAGACACCTTAATGTCTGGCTGGAATACCTTTGTATATGACAACAAGTCTACCGAGGTACACTTTATTTTGCTTGACCGATATCCAGAAGGAAAAGGCATTGCCAACACCAAAGCCGAGGTAATACCCCCTTTTGATGAAGGCATGAAACTTATCATGGAAGGAGATATGGACAATGCTGTAGCAGCTTTCGGCAAACTACCGGAGTGGTTTCATCAGATAAAGTTCTGTGGTGGCACAGGATTTATATCACCCAAGCACATTGCCCGTAGTACTGTATATCTAGAACCCGGTCGTTATGCCATGGAATGTTACGTTAAAATGTTCAATGGGGAATGGCATACTTCCCATGGTATGATAAAGGAGTTCATGGTAACGGACAAAGCCACAACGCTATCACAACCTACTCCCACGGCTACCATAGACATCTCCAGCACCAATGGCATTATCCTTAAAGACAGCCTATCTGCTGGAAAACAGATTATAGAGACCAATTTTCTAGACCAAAAAGCCTATGAACATTTTGTGGGACATGATATAAATTTGGTGAAATATGAAACCAACGCTTCTATGGATTCCTTGCTTTTGTGGATGAATTGGATGAATCCAAGGGGATTACGCTCCCCCTCTCCTGAAGGCTTTACCTTCTTGGGAGGCATGAACAATCTATCTGCGGGGGACAAAGGTTATTTTGAAGTTGATTTAGCGCCCGGTAATTATGTGTTTATATCCGAAGTACCGGAAGCCGATAAGAAAAAGTTGATGCACCCCTTCTCTATCCAATAATATAGAATAAACTTCCAGGAACAAAAAAGCCCTCTACATACGTAAAGGGCTTTGAGGAAGGCGGCGACCTACTCTCCCACCTGGTGTGGCAGTACCATCGGCGCAAACGGGCTTAACTTCCCTGTTCGGAATGGAAAGGGGTGGGCCCCGTCGCCATGGCCACCTAGATCTTTATGCCAAACTTGATTTGGCATCTCTTCGCAATGACATCGGACATTGCCGGTGTTCATGCAAAAAGAACAGTTTTTTAATATGACATATTATGGGACGGACCTTTGGCAAGGCCCAAAAAAGAGTCAACGAAGTATTGTTTTTACAAGGAAGCCCCGAGAGGGCAGCGCAAGCTTACGGGCAATTAGTACCGCTCGGCTGCATGCATCGCTGCACTTCCACCTACGGCCTATCGACGTGGTCATCTCCCACGGCCCTTTAAAGAGATCTCATCTTGTGGCGGGTTTCGCGCTTATATGCTTTCAGCGCTTATCCCATCCCGACTTAGCTACCCGGCGATGCCCCTGGCGGGACAACCGGCGCACCAGCGGTCGGTCCAGTTCGGTCCTCTCGTACTAGAACCAGATCCACTCAAATCTCTCACGCCCGCAGTAGATAGAGACCGAACTGTCTCACGACGTTCTGAACCCAGCTCGCGTGCCACTTTAATGGGCGAACAGCCCAACCCTTGGGACCTTCTCCAGCCCCAGGATGTGACGAGCCGACATCGAGGTGCCAAACCCCCCCGTCGATGTGAGCTCTTGGGGGAGATCAGCCTGTTATCCCCGGCGTACCTTTTATCCTTTGAGCGATGGCCCTTCCATGC